>NZ_JBXAQK010000001.1:1022868-2111315 GCF_058807155.1 Tardiphaga sp. GW821-FHT12E02 | reverse complement strand
GGATCAACTCCTCCGGGCTCAGGCGGCGGTGACGGATCGACACCTCCTGTCGCAGGCGGTGGTGATGGATCAACACCGCCAGGCTCGGGCGGTGGCGACGGATCAACTCCTCCGGGCTCAGGCGGCGGTGACGGATCGACACCTCCTGTCGCAGGCGGTGGTGATGGATCAACACCTCCAGGCTCGGGTGGCGGCGACGGATCAACGCCTCCTGGTGATACTGGCGGCCTGACGATCGGCATCGATCCCGTGCTCACGGTTGGTCTCGGCGGAGCAGACGGCAACGGCCTCTCGGTCAATGTCCTCACACCACCGGACGCGACCGATAGTCATGGCATCAATGTGAATGTGCTTGGCGATGGCACTGGTGAAAACCTGCTCGATGTCGGCCTGCTTCCGAACACCGGTGGCATCGGCCTGCCTGGCACCGGCGATCCCGGATCCGGCGACGCACTCGGTCTCGGTCCCCTGCTCTCGGTCGATGCGGGAGGTGATGGCCAAGGCCTGGCAGTGAACGTCCTTGCGCCGGCCGATGCCTCCGACATGCACGGTGTCAATCTCAATGTCCTCGGCACCGGCAACGGCGAGAACCTGCTCGATATCGGCCTGCTTCCAAACACAGGCGGCATCGGCCTTCCCGGCACGGGTGAACCAGGATCCGGCAATCCGCTCGATCTCAATTCCCTGCTGAGCATCAGCCCCAGCGGTGCTGACGGGAATGGTCTATCAGTGAATGCGCTGACGGGGCAGGATGCGACTGACACCGATGGTCTCAATGTGAACGTGCTCGACACCGGGGACGGCCAGAACCTGATCGATATCGGCCTGCCGCCGGCCTCCGGCCTTGGCCTGCCCGGTATCGTCGATACCGGGTCTGGCAACCCGCTCGGCAACCTCCTTGGCAGCGGGTTGGCTGGCGGCCTTCTCACTGCCGAGGGCGGGCTGTTGAACGGCACTGTCGGCGATCTCAACGGATCTTCGACGGGCCATCTGATCGATCTCGATGTCGGGCCGCAGACGCCAAACGGGTTGGGCCTCGATCTGCTATCGACGCCCGATACCGATCCGACGCATGCCGTGAGCATCAGTGCGATCGATGTCGGTGCTGATGGGCCGCAGCTGGCAGATCTCGGTGTGCTGACAGGCAGCGGCATCCTCGACGTTCCCAGCTTGGGCGGCGCAGGAACGGACGGCCTGTCCGGCAACCTGCTTGGCAGCAATGGCCTGCTCGGCGGATTGCTTGGTGGCGCTGGAATTCCCGGCGGCATCCTGAGCGGCGATATCGCATCGGGCAACACCGTCTCGGCTCCGGTGAACGCGCCGCTCGATGTGGCTGCGCTCACCGATACGATCACGGCACCGCTGGCAGGTGACCACGGCCTCCTCGATCTGCACGGTGCTCATATCCTGTAGTGACAGGTGATATGCGATCTTGCAGATGAAATGATGGCCTCGGCGCACTACGCCGAGGCCATCTGTCGATCTGGGTGTGCAGGCGCGCGAAGCATGATAAAGTCACGCGGCTTCACCGACAGATTGGTGCTTGGTGACTTCGCGATATCATTTCCTTTTCGCCTACACGACCTGCGCCCTGCTTTGCAGCGTGCTGAGCTGTTTTGTGACGGCTCCCGCACGCGCCGATCCCCGCCAATTGTCGCTGATGCCGGATCCGCGCGGCGAATTCATTCGCCTCTGCGCCCCCTTCATGGCGCCGCGCTATGCACGCCCGGAGGCCGTGTGCGATTGCGTGCGCAACGCGATGTTCGATCAGGTCGATGATGTCGAAATGCTCGACGCATTGCTCTATGGCGTCACCGAACGGGGCGTCCCGACGCTGAACCGCGCATGGCTGCAGGCAGAAAAGTGGCCGCGGATCGAAACCACCATGACGGCGATCGCAGAACCGACTATGGAATGCATGTTCGGCGCTGGTGCTGAAATGCGCCTTCGGGAATCTGTGCCGCCTGACGGACCGGTCGGAATGCCTCCGGTACAGGACCTCACGCCGTAGCAAAACGCGCTGTTTCCAGCGCAAATTCCGATTTCTCTTGCGGCTTCCTTGCGTCCAAACCATGACCGACTTGCAGCACGACATCGACAGCCGCGAGGAACGCAAAGCCCTCGTTTATTCCATCATCGTCACCGCCTTCGACGCGGCCGTCGGTATCTCGGTGGGACTTGTCATCAATTCGTCATCGATTGTGTTCGATGGCGTGTATTCCGTCATCGATGCGGCGATGACCGGATTGTCCGTCGGCGTCTCGCTGCTGCTGACGCGGGGATCGACTCGCTACTTCCAGTTCGGCTTCTGGCAGTTCGAGCCGATGCTGGTGCTCCTCAACAGCGTCGTGCTGGCACTATCCTGCGGCTATGCGCTGCTGGGTGCGCTGAATGACTTGTTCAGCGTCGGCCGTTCGGTGTCGTTCGGGCCCGGCGCCGCCTATGGCATCATCGCGGGACTGATCGCGCTGGTGATGGCCTATCTGGTCGGGACGCGTGCGAAGCGGCTGAATTCAGAACTGCTGCTGATGGACGCGCGCAACTGGTTTGCATCGGGACTCGTCAGCGTCGCGCTGGGTCTCAGCTTCTGGGTCGCGGCCCGGATGCATGGGACGAGCTATGATCATCTCGTGCCCTATCTCGATCCGGCCGTGCTGGCGACGCTCAGCGTGCTGCTGCTGCCACTGCCGCTGCGGTCGTGCTGGCGATCGGTGAAGGATATCATCCAGGTGGCGCCGGTGGATCTGGATGAGGAAGTGCGCGAGATCGCGCGTGATATCCAGAAGCGCCATGGCTTCGAGAATTTTTCGAGCTATGTCGCCAAGATGGGTCGCGCACGTTTCGTCGATATCACGTTTCTCGCGCCCGACGATCTCGGGCCGCGCGAGGTGGATTACTTCGATGGCATTAGACGGGAGATTGCGGAGCGGCTGGGCGCCGTGCCGCCGAGCCACTGGCTCAATATCGAGTTCACCAGCGACGAAGCGTGGCTGTAGCGCTTACGCGGCGGCGCGTAGCGTCATCGCCGTCCGCTTGCGCGCTCGCATCAACAGCCATGTGACGATCGCGACGTTGAACAGATTCCAGCAGATGCCATTGATGAAGGCAGCCCGATAGGAGCCGGTGGCATCGAAGATGACGCCGGACAGCCAGCCGCCCAGCGACATGCCGGCGATGGTGCCGAGAATGACGATGCCGACGCGCGTCGCGGCCTGCGAGGCCGGCATCGCCTCGCGCACGATGATCGCATAGGCCGGCACGATGCCGCCCTGGAACAGGCCGAACATCGCCGAGATGATATAGAGGGAACTCAGCCCGTCGAAGAACAGATAGAACATCAGTGCCACGCCCTGCGCGATGGCACCGACCAGCAGCGTACGCAGCCCGCCGATGCGATCGGCGAGGAAGCCTGAGCCGACGCGGCTGATGATGCCGAGTGCCAGCATCACCGACAGCATCTCGGCGCCACGTGCGGCGCCATAGCCGAGGTCGCTGCAGTAAGCGACGATATGCACCTGCGGCATTGCCATGGCGACGCAGCAGCCGATTCCAGCCATGAAAAGGATTGCTGTCAAAGCATTGTGACTTAGCTGCAGATCGACTTTCGGCGGCGGCGCATTGGCATGGCTGCGGCGCTCATTGGCGCCCATTTTCGACCGCAATACCGCGAGTGTCACCAATGTGAGAGCCGTCGTGACGACCGCAATGCCGATCTGTGTCGGGCGCCAGCCGAAAGTAAGCATGCCCCAGCTCACCACCGGCGGCCAGAAAGTGCCGCCGATATAGCTGCCCGTCGCAGCCAGCGCGACCGCGATGCCACGGCGGCGTTCGAACCAGTGCGAGGCTTCGGCCATCAATGGCGCGAAAGTGGCAGATGAACCGGCGCCGATCAGAAGATGCAGCAGGATGAATTGCCAGAGGGCCGTTGCAAAGGACGACAGCACATAGCCGATCGCCATCAGCACGGTGGCGAGCGCAATGCTCGCGACGATGCCGAAACGGTCCGTCAGCCGGCCGACAATGATACCGCCGATGCCGAAGCCGACCATGGTGAACGTGAAAGCCAGCGCCGCGGCGCCACGCGTGGCGCCGAAATCGGCCTGCACGGCCGGGAGCACCACTACGACGGACCACATGCCGACGGAGCCCAACGAGCCTACGACGAGTGCCAAGGCAAGGCGGGTCCATGCCTGACGCGAGTCGGGCTGGAAGGCGGGCGTTTCCGGGAGGGCCGTTTCTGAATTCACTGCGGCAACCTGAAGGGCAGTTCCTTCCGGGTCAAGCCAGCCTGCTGAAGGATTAGGCATGCGAAAGTGACGGGGTGGAGAATGGAGCACTGGCCGCAGTGTCCCCCCTCCCGCGTGCGGGAGAGGGACAGGGAGAGGGTGCTTGAGCAAACTCCGACGTCACGTGGGGGTCCCTCTCCCCGGCCCTCTCCCGCAAGCGGGAGAGGGAGCACTTGTGCTGCGTCACGCTGCCTTAACTCACCGTCAGTTAACCAAAATTAACCCTTTGCTAACCATACACACGGCAAAAATTGCCGAGTGAAATCGTGTCTCGTCAGCCGATCGGGGGAATGCCCGTGGATGCCAGTGCGGTGCCTCACTTGCGGATCGGCGGCCCTCCGGCTGCCAAGCATACGTTTGGCGCGCATGACCGGCATGCGCGCGGGGAAGCTTTGACGATGACGGACATGACGGTGAGCCAGGGCCCAACAGCCCCAGGCGGCGGCTTCGATCTCGGCAGGCTTAAAACCGCGGTGCTGCGCGGCGATATCGCGCTGGCGCTCGGCGTCCTGATCATCCTCGTCGTGCTGATCATGCCGCTGCCGGCGATCGTCATGGACCTGTTCCTGGCGATCTCCATCACCATGTCGGTGCTGATCCTGATGACGGCGCTGTTCACCCAGACGCCGCTGGAATTCTCGTCGTTCCCGACCGTGCTGCTGATCTCCACCATGCTGCGGCTGTCGCTGAACCTCGCCTCGACCCGCCTGATCCTGTCGCATGGCCACGAAGGCACCGCCGCTGCCGGCCACGTCATCGAGGCGTTCGGCCATTTCGTGATGGGCGGCAACTTCGTCATCGGCGTGGTGGTGTTCGCCATCCTGGTGATCGTGAACTTCATCGTCATCACCAAGGGTTCGGGCCGTATCGCCGAAGTCGCCGCGCGCTTCCAGCTGGACGCCATGCCCGGCAAGCAGATGGCCATCGACGCCGATCTCTCCGCCGGCCTGATCGACGAAGCCACCGCCAAGAAGCGCCGCAAGGACCTCGAAGACGAAAGCGGCTTCTTCGGCGCCATGGACGGTGCCTCGAAATTCGTCCGCGGCGACGCCATCGCCGGCCTGCTCATCACCGCCATCAACGTGATCGGCGGCATCATCATCGGCGTCGCCCAGCAGGGCATGCCGTTCTCCGAAGCCGGCCGCACCTACACGCTGCTCACGGTCGGCGACGGCCTGGTGACCCAGGTGCCGGCGCTGATCGTCTCGGTCGCCGCGGGCTTGCTGGTCTCCAAGGCCGGCATCACGGGTGCTGCCGACAAGACGCTGCTGAAGCAGTTTTCGGGTTATCCGCAGGCGCTCGGCATGTCGGCCGGCGTGATGCTGACGCTGGCGCTGCTGCCGGGCATTCCGATGCTGCCGTTCCTCGCCCTGGGTGGCGGTGCCGGCTGGCTCGCCTACTCGGCCAGCAAGCGTAACAAGTCGCAGAAGGCCACCGACTCGCAGCAAGCAGTGCCTGCTCCCGGCAGCCCCGCCGCCGCTGCGGCCGCGCAGGCCGCCCAGGCTGCAGCGGACGAGCCGATCTCCGCCTCGCTGAAGATCGACGACCTCAAGATCGAACTCGGCTACGCGCTGCTGCCATTGGTCAACGGCCCGGATGGCACCGATCGCCTGACCGAACAGATCAAGGCGCTGCGCAAGTCGCTGGCCGTCGAGATGGGCTTTGTGATGCCGTCGGTGCGCATCCTCGACAATGTCCAGCTCGAGGCCAACACCTATGTCATCAAGATCAAGGAGGTCGAATCCGGCACCGGCCGCATCTGGCCGAACCAGTTCATGGTCATGGATCCCGGCGGCCAGCAGGTCACCGTGCCCGGTATCCACACAACGGAGCCGACCTTCGGCCTGCCCGCCACCTGGGTCGATGCCGCGCTGAAGGAAGAAGCCTCGTTGAAGGGCTACACCGTCGTCGATGCGGCTACCGTGCTGTCCACGCATCTGACAGAGCTGCTCAAGGGCAACATGTCGGATCTGCTCTCCTACGGCGAAGTGCAGAAGCTGCTCAAGGATCTGCCGAAGGAACAGGGCGAGCTGGTCAAGGATATCGTGCCCAGCCTCATCACTGTCTCCGGCATCCAGCGCGTGCTGCAGCTCTTGCTCACCGAACGCATCTCGGTGCGCGATCTGTCGACCATTCTCGAAGGCATTGCCGACGCGCTGGCCTATTCGCGCAATCCCTCGACCATCGTCGAACATGTGCGCGCGCGCCTTTCCCGCCAGATCTGCGCGCAGAACACCTCCTATGCCGGCTATCTCCCGCTCATCGCGCTGTCGGCGCAGTGGGAACAGGCTTTTGCGGAATCCATTATCGGACAGGGTGAAGACCGCAGCCTCGCGATGCAGCCGTCGCGCCTGTCGGAATTTATGGTCGCCGTGCGCAACAGTTTTGAGCAGGCGGCCCGCGAAGGCGAAGCCCCGGTGCTGGTGACTTCGGCCGGTATCCGACCGTTCGTGCGGTCCTTGGTGGAACGGTTCCGCTCACAGACCACCGTTCTGTCGCAGGCCGAGATTCATCCCCGCGCCCGGTTGAAGACCGTCGGCAGCGTCTAGTGCCTTCTCCCCGCTCGCGGGGAGAAGGTGGGCCGGCGAAGCCGGGACAGATGGGGGCTCTCCACGCACTGCAGAGCTAGAGCCCCCTCACCCGCCTTCCACATGCTGCGCATGTTCCAGGCGACCTCTTCCCGCAAGCGGGGCGAAGTTAAATCGCCCCAGGAACACGGATCCGTCCCTGCAAATCACTGCCGGCGGGGCGGTGCAAATTCGTCACACACAAGAGACTTGCAAATTCGTAATGTTTTTCGGCAAGCCTCCCGCAAGCTGCGACGATCCTGACTATCGCCTTATAAACAAATGAGTATTTCGTAAATTTCAGACCTGAAACGGCCAAAATGGCTCTAGGCCTCACGGAATATCACCGTCTTGTGATTGATAATCCGGAACGTACGCCCTCGCACTGACGTTCTTTGCCACACAGATGATGAACCTGATGACGAAAGCTCGACACCAACGAGCAGTCAGGCATCGGACGGCAGGAGCGTCTCATGAACCACTCGATTTACAGCGCGGACCGCATGACCCACCTCAAGGTGGTCGTTGTTGCCCTGATCGCCGGTATCTTCGTGGCCGGTGTGGGTATCTCGTCTCGCATGAATTCCGATCAAGGCTACACGCAGACCGCGCGCGTCATCAAAGCAGGTGCCCCTGTGACGACGGCGACCTCGAACAGCAGCATGGTCCGCTAACGAGTTTTACGAATTCGCATGCCGATGTCCCCCAAGGTCGTCATGCGATAACGCAGCAGATCCCACTCCCCCCAAGTGGACTGCGAAACGGAAAACGCCCGCTCCCCACGGGCGTTTTTCTTTTGTCTGTACTTCTGTTTGTGTAGTTGGCTTTTCGCCTCGCTGCCCCTCATGGTGAGGAGGCGCGCAGCGCCGTCTCGAACCATGGGCCGGTGAAGCTGGAGCTTGGCGCCATCCTTCGAGACGCCGCGCTTTGCGCGGCTCCTCAGGATGAGGGGGAGTTGGTAACGGCGCCAAACATTACTTCGGCGGTGGCACCGTCTCGATCAGCTTGCCTGTAAACACGATCGGGCCCGTCGCAGAACCGGTCGGCGAACCACCTTCCGGTTCGACGGTGACAGCATAGGTCGCCTGATGGACCGTGTCCGGATCGTAAGCCGCAAGCGCTGCACGCGTCGTGAATTCATCGCTGCCGATCACGCCGAGCGAACGCGGCGCCTGGAATTTGTCGGACACGATCCACAATTCATAGCTCTTGCCGACCTGCGGCTCGGCGCCGACCTTGCGCACCGTAAAGTTCTTGGTCGCAGCATCGACAGTGAGAATGAAGGCCGGCGACGACGCGTCGGTCTGCAGCAGCGCGACATATTGCGACTGTGCGGCAGCAAGCTGGACCGGCGTCTGTACGGGCGCCTGCGCAACCTGTTCTGCCTTCGGACGCAGCGCGACCGGAAGCAGATCGGGGCGCGTCACCTGCACGCCGACCAAAGCGATCAGAGCAGCGGCAATTGCCGTCATCGCTGTCGCCAAACCCTGCCAGCGCTGCGCACGGCGGGTGAGCGTGATGACATTGGAAGTGTCGGCTGGCGATGGCTCGCGCGCCGCTTCGATAGCAGGCGCTGCAGCGGGCTCCGGCGCCGATGGCAGGACCATCGATAGCTGCGCGCCGGACAGACCGATCGCGCTGCGGATATTCTCCCAGACTTGTGGCCCAGGCTCGACCATGCCCACCATCTGGTTGAGCGCCGAGAGCGCACGCTCCCACGACTCCACGACGACGGCGTAGTCCTTGTCGACCGCCATCATCTGCTCGACCTGCGCGCGCTCATCGGCGTCCAGTGTGCCGAGCGCATATTCTGCAGCCAATGCGATATGGTCTTCGCTATAGTCCATCATGCGAGTCCCAGACATGCGCGGATGTCCAACATGCTCCGGCGCAGCCACGTTTTGACGGTGTTCACAGGCTTCTCGAATTTCACCGCGAGCTGTTCGCGGCTCCAGCCATTGTAGTAAGCGAGCAATACGAGTTTCTGTCGTTCCGGTTCGAGCTGCCCGACACATTCGAGCAGACGCCGCAACTCTTCGGTCATCTCGCGACGCGCGAGCGGATCGGGTGTATCGGCGGCGACATCCATGGCGGACGGCTCTTCCTCTATCGACGTCTCGCCCTTCTTACGCACGACATCGATCGCGCGATTGCGCGCGATGGACGCCATCCATGTGATCGGCGAGGCAACACCGGGATTGAACTGGCCGGCGCTATTCCAGATCTTGATATAGACCTCCTGGATCACTTCCTCCGCGAGGTCCTGTCTGCGCAAGATACGGAGCACGACGCCGAACAGTTTCGCGCGTGTAGCGGTATAAAGCCGCTCGAATGCAGCTTCATCACCCTTTGCGACCGCGGCGAGCAGCCAAACCAATTCTGCCGGCGTCAGCATTCCGTCTCCTCGACCTCAAATTACCTTTCGCTGCGCGATCGGGTTCGCCCAGCGGTATTCGCGACTCGTAACATGAATACCGGCGCGCAGGCCATGACGCTGTTCGCGTTGTGGACGGCACGCACGAAAAACCCGGACCTTGCGGCCCGGGCTGGAAAGCTTTGCAATCAAGCGATCTGTTTTAGGCGACCGCGCCGATCCGGGCGCGCATCAGACCGATGCTGTCAAGGTCGGCCTGCTCGCGGGCATTCTCCTCCTCGCGGGCACGGGCCTGGTCGCGCTCGTCGAGCAGCTCGACCTTCTTGAGTTCTTCGAAGGCTTCGCCGAGCAGTGCCTTGGCGTCCTCGAGCTGGCCACGCAATTCGTCGGCCGAGCGGGTCAGGTTTTCGCGACGCTGGATCGCGGCCTTGGCATAGGTGGGATAGGCGAAATGGGTGGGATCCTGGATACCGGCGCGATCCTGCTCGGTCTGGATCTCGCGTTCCAGATCCACCGACATGCGCTGGAAGTCGGCGATCATGCCTTCGATCTGATTAACGCGGCGGCGCTTCTCGTCGACCTGAAATTTCTTCAGGCGGATCAGTGTGTCACGTGACTTCATCGACTCATACTCCCCAGAAGTCCCTGTCTCACAGCGGGACAACGCCGGCCGCCCAAACAGGTGCGGCCGGCTGAATTCCTTGTCTGGCGATCATGATGGCGCGACAAAGTTAGCGTTCCGTTGCTGAAGTACCAACAATTTGGTGCAGTTGCTGGTATCCTTCCAGCAATCCACACACCTCGTCCTTGCGCTGCCGCAGGAATGCCTCGAGCGGCTCGTGCAGCTGGATCGCCTCGTCCACCTCCGGGCTGGAACCGGCGCGATAGGCGCCGAGGCGGATGAGTTCCTCCATGTCGGAATAAGTGGCCATGATCTGGCGGGCCCGGGTGATGGTCGGCAGGTAAGCGGGATCGCAGGAGCGCGGCATGGTGCGCGAAACGGATTTGAGGATGTTGATGGCGGGATAGCGGCCGCGCTCGGCAATGCCGCGCTGCATCACGATATGGCCGTCCAGAATGCCGCGCACGGCGTCGGCCACGGGCTCGTTGTGGTCGTCGCCATCCACCAGCACCGTGAAGATGGCCGTGATGGAACCTTCGTCAGTGCCCGGCCCTGCCCGTTCCAGCAGCTTTGGAAGCTCTGTAAAGACGGTGGGCGTATAACCCTTGGCGGTGGGCGGCTCGCCAACGGACAGGCCGATCTCGCGCTGCGCCATGGCAAAGCGCGTGACCGAGTCCATCATGCACATGACATCCTTGCCCTCGTCGCGGAAGAATTCCGAAATCGACATGGTGAGATAGGCGGCCTGGCGGCGCATCAGCGCCGGCTCATCCGACGTTGCGACCACGACCACGGCGCGGGCCAGACCCTCCTCGCCAAGATCCTCTTGAAGGAACTCCTGCACCTCGCGGCCGCGTTCGCCGATCAGGCCGATCACGGAGACGTCGGCATCGACATTGCGTGCCAGCATGGACAGCAGCACCGATTTGCCGACACCGGAACCGGCGAAAATGCCCATGCGCTGGCCGCGGCAGCAGGTGAGAAAGGTATTCATCGAGCGCACGCCGAGATCCAGCGGCGCACCGACGCGGTTACGCGAATGCGCCGGCGGCGGCGAGGCGCGGTAGGGCATCGGTGCCGGCCCCTGCGGCAGCGGTCCCTTGCCATCGATGGGCTCCCCCATCGCATTGACCACGCGGCCGAGCCAGGCGATCGACGGGCGCACCATGCTGGCGGCATTGGCGATGACGGCACGGCAGCCACGGCGCACGCCCTCAAGCCCGGCGAACGGCATCACGACGGCGTTGTCGCCGGAGAAGCCGATCACCTCGGCCGGGATGAAGCGGTTGGTGCCGGTCTCGATGACGATGCGGGCGCCGACCGACATGGCATGGATGGGACCGGCGATCTCCACCATGAGACCGCGCACGCCGACCACGCGCCCGTAGATATTAATGCCGTCGATATCGGCGAGTTGTTCAGCAAGTGCTTTCAAAGAATCTGGGCTTTCACGGAAGCTGCGCTTTCACGGAATATCGGCCTTCCCTGCCTTATGGTCGCCTTCAACGTGAACGCTTCGTAGCGAAAGCTTTAAAGTTTCGCCTTATTGCTGGCGTCCCCTTAACTCCGTGTTTACCCGCATCGTTAATCATTCGATCACTGTCTTGAATGACTGAGAGCATTTGCGCCGGCAGAATGCAGGGCGTGAATCGATGGGGTCGGTTAGCTTCGATTCCTTATGCGGAACTTGAGCGGACACGGTTACGAAAAGAGTCTTTGACGCAATATCTTACGGCGATTCGACAAAAATTGCACGATTAGAGCTTGCGCGGAAGAATCAGCATTTGTTAACCATATCCCGTCAGGATCCGAATCAGTTGTTCGTAGGCGTTTTTTGGTGCCGCAAGTATGGCGGCCGACCTGACGCCCACAGCGGCGACTAAAGGGGACTGGCATGCGCGTTTTGCTAATTGAAGATGATAGCGCTGTTGCGCAGTCGATTGAGCTGATGCTCAAATCCGAGAGCTTCAACGTCTACACGACGGATCTCGGTGAAGAGGGCGTCGATCTCGGCAAGCTCTACGATTACGATATTATCCTGCTCGATCTCAATCTCCCGGACATGTCCGGCTATGATGTGCTCAAGCAGCTGCGGGTGTCGAAGATCAAGACCCCGATCCTCATTCTCTCGGGCCTCGCCGGCATCGAAGACAAGGTCAAGGGTCTCGGCGTCGGCGCCGACGACTACATGACCAAGCCCTTCCACAAGGACGAGCTGGTTGCCCGCATTCATGCGATCGTGCGCCGCTCCAAGGGCCATGCCCAGTCGGTCATCCAGACCGGCGACCTGGTGGTCAATCTCGATACCAAGACGGTGGAAGTCGGCGGCCAGCGCGTCCATCTGACGGGCAAGGAATATCAGATGCTGGAGCTGCTCTCGCTCCGCAAGGGCACCACCCTCACCAAGGAAATGTTCCTGAACCACCTCTATGGTGGCATGGACGAGCCCGAACTGAAGATCATCGACGTCTTCATCTGCAAGCTCCGCAAGAAGCTGGCCAACGCTTCCGAAGGCCGCAACTTCATCGAAACGGTGTGGGGCCGCGGTTACGTGCTCCGCGAGCCGCACGAAGAAGAGATCCGCATCCCGGCGTAAGCCGACACTCCCCGAACGTTCTCATGAAAACCCCGCCGCAAGGCGGGGTTTTTGTTTGTGGTAATGAACTCTCCCCCTACCAGCCGCGACGAATGCAAAGCATGGCATCGGACGATGTCGCGTGAGATGCATTCGGGGGCGTGATGGTTCTGCAATCCCTGGCCGGGCTGCCGGCCTTCCTGGTCTATTTCTGCACCGGCATCGTCGCCGTGATGCTGTATCTGTTCGTCTATCTGCGCGCGACCTCGCATGACGAATTCGCGCTCATCCGCAATGACTGCGCGCCTGCCGCGATTGCGCTCGGATTGAGCCTGCTCGGCTTCGTGCTGCCGGTGGCCAGCGCGATCGTGCATTCGGCCAATGTGATCGACTGCCTGATCTGGGCGGTGATCGCGCTGATCGTGCAGATCGCCGTCTATTTCATTTTGCGCATCCCGGTGCCGAAACTGTCCGATCGCATTGCCGAGGGACAGATGGCGCCAGCCCTGTGGCTCGGCCTCGCCTCGCTTGCGGCGGGCGTGCTGAATGCCGCCTCCATGGTGTATTCGCCATGACGAATGCGAGCATCGATAACTTCAAGAAGCGCAATCCACGGCGGCCGCCCGTCGAGGAGCCGGCGCAGAAAAGGTCGCATCATATCGCATTGCTGCTGATGGGCACGATGGCCGTCGGCGGCAGCGCCTATGCGCTGATGCCGCACGAAAAATGCGACACGACCCAGCCGATGACATCGGAAGAGCGGCTGCAATGCGTGCAGCGGAACGGGTCGTCATCGTCGTCCAGTGGGCACAGCTATTCCGGCAGCGGTTCGTCCTGGGGTAGTTCGGGCAGCAGCTCGTCGTCCGGACGCAGTAATTTTGCCAGTAGTGCTTCATCCTCTAGTTCCGGTCTTTCGGCGGCATCATCGAGCAGCAATCATGTGGCGCGCAGCGGCTTCGGCTCGTTCGGCTCGCATTTCTCCGGCGGTGGGTGATGCAGCGGATCACCTGTACCGAACGCGACGACTGGCAGGACACCGCCGCCAGTATGGGCTTCGCCTTCCACACCGATGCCGGCGAACGCTATTGGGATGAGCGCGCTTACTATGCCTTCACGCTCGACGAAATCGAGCAGCAGATCGAAGGACCGACGGCCGAGCTGAATGCCATGTGCCGCGAGCTTGTCGGACGCGCTGTGAAGGATGAGCGCTATCTGCAGCTCCTGAAGATTCCAAAAGCCTATTGGACCTATATCGCGGCGAGCTGGCAGCGCAACGAGCCGAGCCTCTATGGCCGCTTCGACTTCTGCTTCGATGGCAAGGGCACGGCGAAACTGCTTGAATACAACGCAGATACGCCAACGTCGTTGTTCGAAGCGGCTGTGTTTCAATGGACATGGCTCGAACAGGCGATCGCGCGGCAGATCATTCCGAAGCGCGCGGATCAATACAATTCACTGCACGAAAAACTGATCGAGGCCTGGCGCAAGATCGGTGCCGGCAAGAGACTGCATCTCGCGGCCGGCATGGACAGCGCCGAGGATCGCGGCACGGTTCAGTATCTCGCTGATGTCGCGCAACAGGGCGGCCTGTCGCCGGAGCTGATCGACATCACCGAGATCGGCTACACCGACGCCGGCCATTTCGTCGATCTCAAGGACCAGCCGATCGAGCTGCTGTTCAAGCTCTATCCGTGGGAGTGGATGTTCCGCGAAACATTCGGCGGCAAGCTCAAGGGCGCATCAACGCGCTGGATCGAGCCGCCATGGAAGGCGATCCTCTCCAACAAAGGCATCCTGCCGCTGCTGTGGTCGATGTTTCCCAACCACCCCAATCTGCTGCCGGCCTATTTCGACGATGATGCAGCCGCCAGCGAACTCGGCACATCCTATGTGCGCAAGCCGCTCTATTCGCGGGAAGGCGCAAATGTGACGCTGGTGAGCGGCGGCAATGCCATCGATGAGCAGCCGGGGCCGTATGGCGAGGAAGGCTATATCCGGCAGATGTTGATGCCGTTGCCGAATTTCTCCGGCAACTATCCGGTGATCGGCAGCTGGCTGGTGGACGAGGTGCCGTGCGGGCTCTCGATCCGCGAGGATGAGAACCCGATCACGGGCAATACGTCACGCTTTGTGCCGCATGCGATTTTGTGACGTGAGATCGGGTGAGCTCAATCTGTCACCACCCGCGAAAGCGGGTGGTCCAGTAAGCGCTATGCAGAGTAATTAACGTCAGCCGCCCGTGTCTACTGGATCGCCCGGTCAAGCCGGGCGACGACAGCCTCAAAGGTCAGCGCATCATGCTCAACGCGCCGGCATCGCCGTCTTCAGACCCACCGGGGCCATCGACGGCACGATCGACGGCGCGGCGCGCATGGCGGTCGGGCGATACAGGCCACGCTTGTCGGCATGGGGCTTGAAAGCGTCGGTGAGACCGACCACCGTCTCGGCGGCGCCGAGCGCGAGGAAGCCATCGGGCTCCATGCATTTGGCGAGACGACCAAAGATCTGCGACTTCATGTCCTGATCGAAATAGATCAGCACGTTGCGGCAGAAGATGATGTCGAACTTGCCCATATGCGAGAAGTCGGTCAGCAGGTTCAGCGGCTTGTACTGAATCATGGCGCGCAGTTCGGGCGCGATCTGCCAGAGGTCGCCGGTCTGCTTGAAATACTTTACCAGCAGCTGGATCGGCAGCCCGCGCTGCACTTCGAACTGCGTGTAGATGCCGGCCTTCGACTTCTCCAGCACCTGCTGCGAGATGTCGGTGCCGATGATCTCGATACGCCAGCCGGAGAGCTGTGCGCTCATTTCCTTGATCACCATGGCGATCGAGTAAGGCTCCTGCCCCGTCGAGGCAGCGGCGCACCAGATGCGCAGACTGCGGCGGGCGCTACGCGCCTGGATCATCTCCGGCAGCACCACGTCGCGCAGATGGTCGAACGGCATCTTGTCGCGGAAGAAGAAGGTCTCGTTGGTGGTCATCGCCTCGACCACGTCGCCGGCCAGCAGCGAGTTGCCGCCCTTAATCTTCTGCACGAGATCATCGATGCCGTTGAGATTGGCCTTGCGGGCCAGCGGCACCAGGCGGCTCTCGACCAGATATTGCTTGTCCGCCGACAGATCCAGGCCGGACTTTTCCTTCAGGAACTTGCGGAGGAAATCGTAATCGGCGGGGGTCATGAACGATCTCCAGAAAACAGGCGGGTAATTTTTGCGCCGATCTGATTAAGCGGCAGAATGGCGGAGCAGATGCCGGCATTGGCGGCCGCACCGGGCATGCCCCAGACAACGCTGGTGGCTTCATCCTGCGCAATCACATTGCCCCCGGCAGCAACGACTTCCTTGCCACCGCGCATGCCGTCGGAGCCCATGCCGGTCAGCACCACGGCGAGCACGCCGCCCTGCCAGACATCGATGCCCGAGGTGAACAGCGGATCTACCGCGGGCTTACAGAAATTCACGGGCGGGCCGTCATCGAGCGCGATGACGATATTGGCGCCCTGCTTCGCAGCGCGCATATGCTTGCCGCCGGGTGCGAGATAGATCGTGCCGGGCTTGACGAGTTCGCCGTCGATTCCCTCATGCGCCGGGCGCTTGCTGGCGCGGGCGAGATGTTCGGCGAGAATGGTGGTGAAGGTCGGTGGCATGTGCTGGGTGATCAGCACCGGCACGCGATCGATGACCGAACCGATCTCGGCGACCAGCGCCATGAGCGCCTGCGGACCGCCGGTGGATGAACCGATCAACAGCGCACGCGGCATGCTCGGGCTGAACGGACGCGTCGCCACTTTCGACGACACAGCAGCAGCGACAGGTGCCAGCGCGGGACGCGCGGCGGGCGCAGCCGGTGCAGCGTGCGTTGCCGGGGCGATCGATGGGCTGGTCACGGACTTCAGGCGGCGAACGCGCGCACCGAGACTGCGGATCTTCTGCAGCAGATCGTGCTTGAACACATCGGCTGCGGAGATTTCACGCGTGCTTTCGGGCTTCGGAATGTAGTCGGCGGCGCCGAGCGACATCGCCTTGAAGCTGATCTCG
This sequence comes from Tardiphaga sp. GW821-FHT12E02, assembly GCF_058807155.1. NCBI lineage: Bacteria > Pseudomonadati > Pseudomonadota > Alphaproteobacteria > Hyphomicrobiales > Nitrobacteraceae > Tardiphaga > Tardiphaga sp. GW821-FHT12E02. Next base: position 2,094,853 of record NZ_JBXAQK010000001.1, on the reverse strand, counting down.
GCATTCCGGCGCGTCAGCGTCGATGCCATGATGACGACGAGGTTGCGCTTCTTCGCCAGCAGCTGCGGCAGCGCGGAGATGCCGTCGAGGTCGGGCATTTCGATGTCGAGGATGGCGACGTCCGGGCTGATGCGCTCGACCTGGTTGACTGCATCGAGACCGGTTCGGAGCGAGCCGACCACCGTCATATCCGGCTCAGCATCGATCCATCGCGAGATCAGGCCGCGAATGACCACGGAGTCATCCACCACCATCACACGCAATGGCTCATAACGCGACTCGGCCGCAGCCGGACTCATCACAGCAACACTCATCAACCCACCAAACGCAACTAACGCAACAAATGCACTTCATCATAAAGGCATTAACTAAAAAGAATCGCGCCGGTACTTGAATCCGTACCGACGCGAAAAATCAGATCAAGCCGACTTCGGCGAACTTCGCAGAGACGATATCCTTGTCGAACGGCTTCATGATGTATTCGTTGGCACCGGCATGCAGCGCGCGTGCAATATGCGCGACGTCATTCTCGGTGGTGCAGAACACGACCTTTGGCACATCGCCGCCAGGCATCCGGCGCAGATTGCGCAGGAATTCGTAGCCGTCCATCACGGGCATATTCCAGTCGAGCAGCACGGCATCGGGAAGCGTGTGCTTGCACATTTCCAGCGCCTTCTCGCCGTCCTCAGCTTCGGTGATCTCGAATTCGAGACCTTCGAGGATGCGTCGAGCAACCTTGCGGATGACGCTGGAGTCATCGACAACCAGACATGTCTTCATGTGAGCCTCACTTTCATGTCCCTAACGGGACATTTCCTCCGCGGACAGGATCGTCCAATAGCTGATCTTTATTAATGCATGATCTTTCCCCGAAAACCGGAAGCCGCTTTTCGGGATCATGCTTTACGCGGCCAGCTTGTCAGTCGGAATTTCGAGCACGCGATCAACGTCCAGCACGACCATCAGCTGGCCATCGAGGCGATGAACGCCGTCGGCCATCTTCGCCATGCGCGGATCGAGATTGACGGGGTTCACTTCGCGGCTGTCATCGGCAAGCTTCAACACTTCGCCGATGGAGTCGATCAGCAGACCGTAGGATTCGCCGCGCAGCTCGACGCCGACCGCCATCGGCGGCTTTCCATCGGTGTTCTTCGGCAGGCCAAGACGCGAGCGCATGTCGATCGCAGTAACGATGCGGCCGCGCAGATTGAGTACGCCGGCGACGTCGCTGGAGGCCAGCGGCACGCGGGTCAGGCGCTCCGGCATGAACACGTCCTGCACACGCGAGATCGGCATGCCGAACAGCTGGCCCCCGATCATGGTGGTGACGTATTCGGTAACGGCGCCGTCGGCGGTGTGGGTCACGTTGGTGGTGGTCATGTCGATTCCCCTTAAGCCGCCTGCTGCACTTCAGTCGTCTGTTCCTTCAGCGCGGCAATCAGGCCGGGTCGATCGAACTTGGCGACATAATCGTGGAAGCCGGCCTGACGGCCGCGCTCGATGGCGGCCGGCGAGATCATTGCAGAGAGCGCGATGATCGGCGTCTGGCCGTATTTCTGGTCCGAGCGGATGGTCTCGGCGAATTCGAAGCCGTTCATGTCGGGCATTTCGATATCGGTGAGGATGACATCGAATTCCTGACCCGAGCGCAGGACGGTGAGACCTTCCTGGGCGTTGGTGGCGGTGCGGACCTTGTAGCCCGCCGCCTTCAGAACCGGCGACAGCATGTTGCGGAAGAAGGCGCTGTCATCGACCAGCAGCACCGACTGTGCGGATGCCGAGACACGCATTTCCTTGCGCGAGAACCAATCCGAGAAAGCCATCGGCAGGAAGTGACCGACATCGATGACTTCGGTGGCGAGGCCCTTGATCACGGCCGAGCCGAGGATGCCTTCGCGGCCCGAAGCCACTTCGATATGCAGGCGCTCTTCGACGATATCGACGATCTCATCGACCACGAGGCCCATGGAGCGACCGTCGTCGGCGAAGACCAGGATCGGCTGGGTGCCGGATGTGCGAACGGTGACGTTCTCCATCTGCACCAGCGGCATCAGCTGATCGCGATACTGGACCATGTAGCGGCCGTTCGACAGTTCGACCTTGTCGACGCCGATCTCTTCGAGACGGGTGACGAGGCCGAGCGGCACCGCCTTCGGCTGCGACGAGCCGGCGCGGAACACCAGCAGCGAGGTCAGCTGCTCGGCACCCAGAGCGCGGGCCGCGGCGTTCTCGTCGGCGATCTCGCCCATGTTCGACGCCTGCGCGCCGAGTTCCTGCGCGATACCGTTCGGATCGACGATCATGATCACGGCGCCGTCACCGAGAATGGTGTTGCCCGAGAACATGTTGATGTGGCGCAGCTTCGTGGACATTGGCTTGACGACGATTTCTTCGGTGTGGAAGACGCCGTCCACGACGATACCGAAGGTCTGGTTGCCGACTTGCGTGACGACAATGAAGCCGTTCTCCGGATCGGCCGACGAACCGTCATCGATATGCAGCAGCTTCTTTAGATGCATGAGCGGCAGCAGCTTGTTGCGCAGGCGGAGCACCGGAGTGTCCTTGATGCGCTCGATGCGATGTTCGGAGTTGGCGCGCGCACGCACCAGTTCGACCACTGCGAGCTGCGGGATCGCGAAGCGATCGCCACCGGCTTCAACGATCAGTGCAGACACGATAGCGAGCGTCAGCGGGATCTTGATGGTGACGCTGGAGCCCTCGCCGGCCACCGACTTGATGTCGATGGTGCCGCCGATCTGATCGATATTGGTACGCACCACGTCCATGCCGACGCCGCGACCCGACACGCTGGTGACAGCGGCAGCGGTGGAGAAGCCCGGCGCGAAGATGAACTTGTGGATCTGCGCTTCCGTCATCTTTTCGATGTCGGCTTCGGTCGCAAGACCGTTCGAGATCGCCTTCGCCTTGATCCGCTCGGTGTTGAGACCGCGACCGTTATCGGCGATGCAGATCAGGATGTGGCCGCCTTCATGATAGGCGGACAGACGGATCGTGCCCTGCTCCGGCTTGCCTTCGGCAGCGCGTTCGGCCGGGGTTTCGAGACCGTGATCCGCCGAGTTACGCACCATATGCGTCAGCGGATCCTTGATGAGGTCGAGCACCTGGCGATCGAGTTCGGTGTCGGCGCCGTGCATTTCGAGCTCGATCTGCTTGCCGAGTTCACCGGCGAGATCGCGGACGATGCGCGGCAGCTTCTGCCAGGCATTGCCGATCGGCTGCATGCGCGTCTTCATGACGCCGTCCTGCAATTCGGCCGTCACCGTGGACAGACGCTGCAGCGGCACCTTGAATTCGGTATCTTCGTGACGACGCGAAATTTCGAGCAGCTGGTTGCGGGTCAGCACCAGCTCCGAGACCATGGTCATCAGATGTTCGAGCGTATCGACATTGACGCGGATCGACTGGTTGGCAACCTTGTCGGCGCCTTCCGGATGATCGACCTCGACGGCGGTCTTCTTCTTGGCGGCGGGCGCAGCTGCAGGCTTGGCGACAGGCTTCACCTCAGCCACCGGAGCCGCTGCCACCACAGGTGCTGGCGCTGGCGGCACCGGCGGAGCGGCCACGACCGGATGGAGTTCGGTTTCGGTTTCCTGGAAGGCGCGCTCCAGTTCGTCGAGCGAGACTTCGCCCGGACGCAGTTCACGCTCCAGGGCCTGTACAACCAGCGGCGCGTCGACAACGGGTGCAGGCGCAGCCTGTTCGGGAGCCGGGTTGTTCATCGCTTCCATGCCCTTTTCGACCATGTGATGAAGCTCACCGATGAGGTCTTCATCGACCCCCTCCGGTTCTGCTTCTGTCGCCTCGAGCTGGCCGAGGATGTCTTTGATGCGATCGATGGTGGTCAGGATCAGCGTCACCGCCTCTCCCGTCACGGGCATCCCATCGCGGAATTTACCCATGAGCGTTTCGGCGGCATGAGCCAGCGCCTCCAAACGAGGCAGGCCGAGGAAGCCGCAAGTACCTTTAATCGTATGAACAAGACGAAAAATATTATCGAGAATTTTCGCGTTATTCGGATCCTGTTCGAAGCGGACCAGCTGATTATCAACCGTGTCCAGGCTCTCGTTGGTTTCCGTCAAAAACTCGCGGAGGAGATCATCCATGAAAGTAGGCCTTCACACAATCGGAGCCCGCGCCGTCGCGTGACCCTTATCGAAGTAGTGCTACTCTCGCCGCAAAGCGTTTAATATTAGTTGAGCATTCCGAGAAAGACCGAACGACACCGCTCGAACCAAACCACAACAACGAAAACGGGCCGCCTCAATGGGCAGCCCGTAAAGAGTTCGTTAAGTTAGCAGCGCCGCCGCGTCATCAGGCCGCGGTCACCACGGCCGCCTCGTTCTCCAGCACCATCGTGATTTTCAGTGCAGTCCCTTGCGCGAGCAGGCGCGTATAATACGGCTGCACGGCATGGGCATCGATATTGCCGACCTGCTCGGCGGTGAGCATGTCGACGATGTTCTGCGGCAGGCGCGCATTCATACCGGTCGCGGTGATACGGAAGCCCGTGGGTTCGCCTTCGCCGATCGGATCGACCTTGAGCAAGCCGCCGCGCGGAATCGTCTGCTGTGCAATGATCAGCATGTTGAGCAGCAGCTTCACCTTGTTCTTCGGCAGCAGCAGGCGCGGCAGATTCCACTCGATCTTGGTCTTGTTATCTTCCAGGTGACCGCGGGCCATGTTCTGCGCATCGCCAAGGTCGATCACTGCACCGGCCGAACCGGCCGCACCGAAAGCGAGACGGCAGAACTGCAGACGCGCCGAGGCCGTCTTTGCGCTCTTGCGGATGAGGTCGAGCGCGAATTCCTTGTCCTCGGGCTTGGGATTGTCATCGAGCACTTCGAGCCCGTTGACGATGGCGCCGACCGGGCTGATCAGATCGTGACAGACGCGTGACGACAGCAGGGCTGCGAGTTCGAGTGCGTCGGGTGCCGGACCGGGCGTAGATGCATCAGACATGAGGTAGGCTCCTGAAGCCGCACGAATGAACGGCGAATCAAACATTTGCTCTTTGGTTTGATACACTGCACAGATCAGGCCGGCCACCGCCGGGCCTGTGCCCTCAATGGGCGAGGAAACAGCCAAAATTACGAGCGAGACACGAAAGCTTGCCATGACCGCCGATTCGCTTCCGCATCTGGACATCGACAGTGCAGCCGCATTGCTGGAGCCGCTGACACACCTCGCAGCACAGGCTGGCGCCGCCATTCTCGCCGTGAACCGCAGCGCGATGACAGTGGATGACAAGTCCGACGGCTCACCGGTGACGCAGGCGGACCTCGCTGCGGACCGCGTGATTTGTGAGGGCCTGACACGGTTGTTTCCGGGCATCCCCACGCTGTCCGAGGAGCGGCTGCATCTCGCCCAGCCACCTTATGCCGGTGCACTATTCCTGATCGACCCCCTCGACGGCACCAAGGAGTTCGTCGCAGGGCGGCAGGAATTCACCGTCAATATCGCGCTGATCGTCGATGGCGCGCCGCTGCTCGGCATTGTCGGCGCTCCCGCGCTCGGACTGATCTGGCGCGGCCTGGTGGGGCGCGGCGCCCAACGGCTGGAGATCAAGCCGGACCTCTCCATCGGCAAAGTGGCAGCCATCAGGGCACGCCGTATGCCTGCCGCGGGCCAGCCCTGGGTCGCTGCGGTCAGCCGCTCCCATGGCGATATCCGCAGCGAGGCCTTCATTGCCAGCCGGCCGGGTGCTGTGCGTCAGGAATTTGGCTCGGCGCTGAAATTCTGCCGGGTGGCCGAGGGCCAGGCCGACATCTATCCGCGCCTGTCACCCACCTGCGAATGGGACGTGGCGGCAGGCCATGCGGTGGTTGTCGCTGCCGGTGGCCATGTGGGGGACAGCCACGGCCAGCCACTGCATTTCGGCGGCCGGCGTGAGGATTTCATCGTCCCGGAATTCATCGCCTGGGGCGAGCGGGGAGCGCAGGCTTAACGCGCCAGCGTTTCCTGCAGGATCGGCCACTGTTTGCGCGCCACCGGCAGGAATTTGTCAGGCGCAGCAGCAAAAGCCGCGCGGGTGTCTTCGCGGCCGAACAGATAGAGCCGCTGACCGGCCACCAGCCAGAACCGCGGATTGCCCGCAATCGTCACGCCCCGCGCCATATCCACGGGATCATAGCCACCGAATTGCGGCCCATAGACTTCGGGATGCTTGGCGAATTCCGCACGATTGCCTTCGTTGCGGAACCGCCAGACGGCGCCATCTTCGGTCAGTTCATAATCCGGCAGACCTGCCAGCGCGTTCGATTCGGTGAAATAGGCGACGGGATCGAAGCCGCCGATTGCCAGGCCGGTGTAGCGATCGGTGACCACGCGCTCATTGGTTCCGGCCCATATCGGGGTGCAAAGGCTCGAAATCAGCCAGATCAAGGCAATTCCGCGGCCAAACCCACACCAATCCCGCCGTTGTGCCGTCATAGTTCATACCGATATTATGGAGACTCGGGGACACTGACCGCGGATTAAACGTGGTGCTTCTCAGCATCAGGTTAAGCCTGCGGTCTTCAGATTGAATACCAGGGGTTCTTTTCATGACCTTCGCATCACGCCTGGCAGCGCTCGCGCTTGCCTCGATCACACTCGCCGCCACACCGGCCTTAGCCCAACAGAGGGGCCGCGAGGCGCCCGACACCTACCGCTCGGAAGAGCTGGTTGGCGCCGGCCACCGCTTCTTCGGCAATGTGTCGCGCGGCCTCGCTTCGGTGATCGAAAAGGCCGTCAGCCAATGGGGCCTGCCAAACGGCTACATCCTGGGCGAAGAAGGCTCCGGCGCCATCGTTGCCGGCCTGCGCTATGGCGAAGGCACGCTCTACACCAAGAACGCCGGCGATCTGCGCGTCTACTGGCAGGGCCCCTCGCTCGGCTTCGACTGGGGCGGCGACGGCGCGCGTACGATGACGCTGGTTTATAACCTGCCGGCGACCCAGGCGATCTATCAGCGCTTCGGCGGCATCGATGGCTCCGCCTATATTGTCGGCGGCTTCGGCATGACGGCGCTGACCGCCAACAATATCGTTCTGGTGCCGATCCGCTCCGGCCTGGGGCTCCGCCTCGGGGCCAATATCGGCTATCTCAAATTCACGCCGTCAGCGACCTGGAACCCGTTCTGATTCGTCAGAACGGGCCGGCGCATCAAGGTTAACGAAGCGTTACGCTGTCTTTGCCTGCGCGCGCATGGCATGTTAACCGCGACTTTTCAGCGCGTGGGAGCATGTCATGGTAGAGCCGATCATGTATCTGGCGATCGGTTTTCTGGCCGCGATCTTGTGCAGCCTACTGATCATGCCGCTGGTGCATAACCGCGCCGTGCGCCTCACCACCCGCCGCCTGGAAGCCGCAACGCCACTGTCGATGGCGGAAATCCAAGCCGACAAGGACCAGCTGCGCGCCGAATTCGCCATGTCGGCGCGGCGGCTGGAAATGAGCGTCGAGCAGCTCAAGGGCAAGACCACCAACCAGCTCGCCGAACTCGGCAAGAAAACCGACGCCATCAACCGGATGAAGGTCGAGCTGACCGAAAAAACCGCTGCGATCTTCGATCTGGAAAACCGCGAGACCGCGGTGAAGCAGAAACTCGCCACCACTGAAACCGAATTCGCCGCCAAGACCGAAGCGCTGGCCGCCGCCGATCGGGCGCTGACCGACAAGCAGGCCGAACTCGCGCGAATCACGGCCGAACTCAATGATCGCACCCAGACGGCCGAGGGCCGGCAGGTCGAGCTGGTCACCGTGCGCACGCAAGTAGAAGAGCTGCGCAGCCGCCTCGGCCTCGCCGAGCAGGATTTCACCTCGACCCAGCACAAGCTCGAACTGCAGCGCGGCGAGTCCGTGTCTGCCACGCGCGACCTCGCCGAAGCGCGCGCCCGCGTCGAGAGCCTCAATCACCGCGTCACCGATCTCGATCAGCAGCTGGCGATCCAGGTGCATGAAGCGGAGCTGCTCGGCAACCGCGTCGATCAGCTCGAGACCCAATTGCTGGAACAGACCAAACTGCTCGCCGAGCGCGACTTCGAGAATGCGCAGCTGCGCCAGGCCCATGAGGCGACCGAGCAGATGGCGCGCAACCTGCGCGTCGAGATCGCCGCCAATGCCGGCGGCAAGTCCTCGCCGCTGGTCGAGCAGCTTCGCGCGGAGAAAGCCGGCGCGGAGGAAGAACTCCGTCTTGCCCGCGAGGAGCGCAGCAAGCTGCAGCGCGACCTCAACACCATCCATCAGCAAGCCGAGAGCGCCTGGGCCACCGAGCGCATGGAAAACGCCCTTCTGCGCGAGCGCATCAACGACATTGCCGCCGAAGTCGCCAAAATGGCCATGGCGCTGGAAGGACCGAATTCGCCGATCGAGGCCATTCTGGCCGCCGATCCAGCTGCCAGCCAGCCGCGCCCGGCCAATGACGCCGGCTTTGCCCCCAACAGCACCCTCGCGGACCGTATCCGGGCGCTGCAATCCCACGCGTCGCGGGCCCGCCAGCCGGGCTGAACCGGCCCGTTTTGCCCGTCAGTGCAACAATGTGGTCGCAACCGGCAGGGCGTGCTTGACACCCCCACCCCCAATTCCCTAAATCGCGCCACTGACGTCACGCATCGCCGGGCTCCCGCCCGGCCTTTTGGTTTCCGGACCCGTTCTGGACCTGCCGCGACGTCCGGGCGCATAGCTCAGCGGGAGAGCGTTCCCTTCACACGGGAGAGGTCCAAGGTTCGATCCCTTGTGCGCCCACCATTCTAACAGGGTTTTCGCGCTTTCGTCGATTTGTCCCACACATGCGTCTCACACAATGGGCGCCTTTTGATCGGCCATGTCTAAATTCACTTTCTTGCGAGCCGAGTGGTGTCGTTCGGTTCAGCGACGAGCTTCGTCTGCAAATTATCGACGACGGCAAAAATCGCGTTGACTCGTCATGGCGATTGTTCTCTATTCGTTCACAGCGCAGCCCGCGCGGATCACATAGGCCGGATGCCTTTGTCCGCGGTCACCTCATAGGGCGACGCCATTGTCCGAAATAGCGAAATGAGGATGCCTGAGATGGCAGGTCGCCGCGTGGCCGAGTGGCGCTTCCCCAACGACAAGCAGGCCCGCGCCGAGGCGACGGCCCGCAACATGGCCCGCGCCGCCCAGACCCGTCTCCCCGTCGACGACACGCCGCCTCCGACGCCCGCTGTCGGCCCCGCCGACCCGATGCCCGACTCCTACTGGGACAGCATCCTCTCCGACCCGCGCGCCGAGGCGACCCGCCCGCCGCCGTCATCGAACCCACGCCGCCTGGCAGACGCCCGGCGCGAGGCTATCCGCTTCGAGTGCCTGCGCTGCTTCCGCATCGTCGAGGTCACCGTCAGCGACGCCATCAAGCTCTACGGCGGCCAAGCGCCGACGCACGACGTTGGACGGAAGCTGCTCGAACAAGGCTGCCAGAGCCGCACAGGATCCCGCGACGACGACGGCTGCTGGCCGGACATCGTGAAGGCGTGAGCAACCGAGATGTCGCCGAAGCACCACCCCACTCCTCTCTCTGGCGGCGACCGCAAGGCGCTACGGAAGGAGCTCGTCAAAGCGCGCGGCGTCACGCTGATGCTGGCCCGACAGTCCGAGGATCTGCGCGCTCGCGGCGAGGCGATGATCCGTGAGGCTGACAAGCTGTCTTGCGAGAGCTGGAACGAACGCATGTGGGCGGACGGCGAGCCGATCGATCCCTCGCCGACCGTGGACCAGGCCGTCAACGGCGGCTTCCCGTGGCTGCAGATAGAGTGCTCGCGCTGCAGGACGCCGAGGGACATCGACCTGGCCGCGCTCAAGACGCCGACGACCACATGCGTGCACGATCTGGCGACGCGTCTTCGCTGCGAGAAGTGCAAGAGCGCCGGCAAGCGACCCGCGGCGACGCTGCAGCAGCTCGCACCGAAGATACGAAATTTGTCGCCCCAGTAAGGTTTACAGCAGCGATGGAAAAATTGTTCCCCTACCGCGCGAGCGGCCATGTTAATGATCAACACATCACACCGGCCCCGAGGCGGCCCGCAGAGAAGCCAATGCTCGACTATCGCGCCTACATCATCGGTCCAGACGGACACTTCAAAGCTTCGGAAACCATCTCGGCGACCGACGACGCGGCCGCGATTGAGGCCGCCGGCCAGTTCGTCGGCGAGGATGGGGTAGAGGTCTGGCTGTTAGACCGCAAGGTCGCGGTCCTGCCGGCTAAAACTCAAAAGTAGGTCGAACCATTAACGCCTTGTTTCGTATACCTCCGCAGCGAAAACGGAGTAGCGAACGTGAGCGGCGGGAATGGGAAGGAAGAGCTCTATCGGCGGCTTAAGCAGGCCCGTAGGCTCGTCACCCCCACACTCGATCCCACTTCGAAAGAGCGCATCGGACGCCTTATCAGCGACCTCGAGAGCGACATCGCGGCCATCTAGGCTCGCGACGCCGACGCCCCACCCGAGTGCTCCTTGCCGATGTGCAATCTCTACTCGATGACGAAGAACCAGGCCGCCATCCGACAGCTGTTCGCCGTCACCAACGACATCGCTGGTAACCTGCCGTCCATGCCTGGCATCTTCCCCGACTACTCGGCGCCGATCGTCCGGAATGCCGACGGTGGCCGCGAGCTCGCTATGGCGCGTTGGGGCATGCCTTCGTCGTCAAAAGCCCTCATGGACGCCACCGTGAAGCGCGCGGCGAAGCTGGAGGCCAAGGGTAAGCAGTTCGACTTCAAGGAGCTGCTGCGGATGGAGCCGGACAGCGGGACGACCAACATCCGTAATACCCCGAGCAAGCACTGGAAGCGGTGGCTGAGCGCCGAGAACCGTTGCGTCGTGCCGATCTCGTCGTTTTCGGAGTTCAACAAGCTTGCCGGTGGCGACATCTGGTTCGCTCTCGACGAGAGCCGGCCTCTGGTCTGCTTCGCCGGCATATGGACGAACTGGACGTCCGTGCGGAAGGTCCGCGAGGGTGAGACCACCAACGACATCTTCGCCTTCCTCACCACCGAGCCAAACGCCGAGGTCGGCGCCATTCACCCCAAAGCGATGCCCGTGATACTGACGACGCCCGAGGAGGTCGACGTCTGGATGCGCGCGCCATGGGAAGAAGCCAAAGTGCTGCAGCGGCCGCTGCCGGACCAGTCTCTACAGATCGTCGCGCGCGGATCGAAGAAAGACGGGGCCGAGCCGTCGTGAGCTGAGCGCTAACAGGCTCGACGGCGCTAGGCCTGCACCCTGATCCGCTGCCGCACCCGTTCGTACAGGTGAACTTCTGCCTTATGGAGAAGTTCGACGACGAGCGCGAATTGCTGGCGATCGATATGCGTCGCCCATCCACTCTCGCAGCGGACGACGAGATAATAGACGTCGCCATATTCCTCAACGCCACGCTTGAACGTCGCGGTCGCGCACTGAACGGTTCCTTTCTCCCGGGCCTGGGGGCCTGGAAAGAGGTTGCAATTATAGCGCGCCGCGAGTTCGGGGAACGGACCATCGTCCTTCTCACGCCTGCGGTAATGATCAAAAATCAGATCGGGCTGGCAGCCGCGAACGAGCCGGAAACTCATGCCGACGCCCGCATAGTCGTTGCGCGTGTGGCGTACTGGTGGATCGAAGGCGAGGGTCACTCGGACGCAGCGCTCGCCATTCCCAGCCTGGAACGCTTCCGGGATCGGAATGCGATAGACCGCGAAATGATCGAGAGCGAGTTCGTCCTCCGCGTAGAGCGTCACCCGCGCGTCGTCGGAAAACGCCGCGCGCTCGAGATCGACGAGACCATGACCGAGAACCGCCCGCGTCGCTTCTGGGCCGAGGAGCTGAAGGCGCTCGCGCGCGGCCTCAGGCACCTCCGCAGATCCGACGATCAGCGCTCGCACGAGATTAGCCGACGCCTGCGGGAAGCGCGTCAAAATCTGCGCTGCGCTGAACGCAACGCGTGGAGCGGCATAGGACGTGCCCGATCCTGCCGTGAAAAGCCGATCGAGGAAACTGTGATGCAGCGTCAACACGCCGGCGCTGCCGATATCCTCCCCGCCGCGCAGCCGCGCGACGACTGGGTCGAAAAACAGCGTACCGCCGATCTCGACAACGTCCGGCTTCGTCGCGCCCCCAGGACCGGGCCCAATCCGAGAGAAAGGCGACGGCTCATGCAAGCGGGTGATCGGTCGCACCCGCACGTCATCAGCCCGTTCGGCATCAAGGCCTTCGCCGTGCGCGAGCGCGCCAACTGTGATGACGTTCAAAGCGCCGGCGGGCTCGAAGAACCGGTTCCCGTCTTCCAGCAGATAGTTCGGATATTCGGTGACCGCCTGCTCGAGGCGGTTGCCGCCGCGGGGATGGCGATTACCGGAGGACAGGACGATGACGATGTTGAGCTCGCGCGCCAGCTCGTCCAGCGTCGCCGCCCATGTGCCGACCTTGCCGCCATCAAACACCCGCCTGCGATCGGCAAGCGCTATGACGAATACCCGACAGCCGAAACGCTGGTTCAGCGTCGAAATAGCCTCGCGCATCTGCGACGGCACCAAGCGGCGATCGTCGAAATCCCCGCGGTCGTTCACCACTTTTGCTGCGCAGATGCGGGCGCCGCGCTGCAAAGCCCCCGTATCGAGCTGCGCGCGCAGATCGCCGAATACGGCGATCCCTGCGACACGGGTCCCATGCCCCCAGACGTCGGCGGTGCCTAAATTCGCGGGCACACCAATCGAACCAGCGATAATGTCCGCCAAAAATGGGTGATCGTTGACGCCGCTATCGATGATACCAATCAAAGGCGCGTCGTCGCCAAGCGCATTCAGCGCCGGGGCGTCGGCGAGTGTCAGATCGAACGCCTCCGCTGTGGTCACGTCCGGAGCCGGCGGCAGATCGATGGCGGCAATCTCTTCGATCGTCAGCAACGTCCGAACGAGATCGCCGGTTAAGCGCGCTCGGAACATGCTGATCGAAGGGCCGACATAGCGATCGAAGACCTCGCCGGCTCGCGCCTCGACGTAGCTGGTCACCTCTTCGATCTTCCGCTCGCGCAGGCGCCGCTCGCCAAGATCCCAAAGTTCGACGTCGACGAGGTAAAATGCCTGCGCGGCGAAGTCGTCGACCTCGGCGACCCCCTCTTCACGTAAGCGAGAACCGATCCGGTCGCGGGGCTCGACCGAACCGATGCTGTCGATGCCTGCGACAAAGTTGATGTAAGGGGCGTGCTTTTGTCCGCCGAGCGGGCCGCCCTGGTAGGCATCGAGGCGCGCACGGAAATCCTGCATATCCTCACTTGATGCGAACAGTACGAGAGTGCGATCCGGATCGCTGGACAAGACCGTAAGCCCAAGCCGTTGCCAATCCTCTTCTAGGAGCGGGCCCGACATTTGCACGCGCAGAATTAGCGAGGGATCGACGAATTCGGGCTTGCGCCGACGTCGCTGTTCCGAAGTGGCCGCATCCAGTTCGCCGCGCAGTTTCGTCGTGTGCTCGTCGCGATCGCGCGTCGGCGGCGGCCCGCCGCCGCCGTGCTTGCGGCGCTCGAACTGCTTGGGGAGACGGACGAGCTCGAGATGATCGTAGCGGGCCACGGCGCGCCCTAGCCCGGCGGCGCAAGACGAGACCGTCCTGCCCGGCGTCGCGCCTCATCTTCAAGGGCGCGATTGAAGTCCCGTGCTTGCACCTGCTTGCGGCGATCGACGATCATCGACTTGACCGCCTGGCTACAGATCCGCTCGATCTCGGCGTAGGAATAGCCCTCCAACGTTGCGGCATGCCCCTGCGGATCGAACGCCGTCGGGACGTTCTTGAACTTGAGCCGCAAGAAGCGGGCGATCATGGCGCGCTCCGGCTTGTCGAACCAGACGACCTCGTCGAAGCGGCGCCAGACTGCCGGATCGAGCGAATGGTCGAGGTTCGTAGCAGCGATCAAAAAGCCCTTCGGCTGGATATGGTCGATGAACAAGAGCAGGCTGTTCACGACGCGGCGCAGCTCGTTGTGCTCGCTTGAGTCGTCACGGGAGCGGGCCAGCGCATCGAATTCGTCGAAGAAGAGCACGCAAGGTTGCTTGCGCGCGAATTCAAATGTCTTGCGCACATTGCTGGCCGTCTCGCCCAGATAGGACGAGATCAGCCGGTCGAGCTTGACGAGAAAAAGTGGCAGACCAAGCTCCGCGGCGAAGATCTCCGCGCAAAGCGTCTTGCCGCATCCGGGCGGGCCGCAGAACAGCAGCTTGGAGCGGACCTTCAGGCCATGGCGGCGGATCTCATCTGCGCGGCGGAACTCCTTGACCAGGCCGAGCAGCACGCGCACGTTCGTGGCGCCGAGAACGATGTCGGTTCGGCTATGGCGCGGTTCAATGCGCTCGACGAATTCCCCGGCCGCCTCCGGAAACGGAATTAGGGGCGCGAGCGCCTTCGGTCCAGCCGGCCGGCTCGGGCCCGTTTCGAGGGTCTTGCGCAGGCTGCGCGCCAAGACGCGATTGTTCTTCTTTTCCTCTTCGTCGATAATTTGCTCCGCCACGGCCCGGAACTCATCGTCCCGACCGTAACTGGCCAGCAATTTTTTCATCAACTCTCCGCGGGCCATGGCTCTGCTGCACTCTCTCCTGCCGGGTGATCATAACCTTAAAAGCAGAGTTTCACGATGGGGTTACTGCGCGATTTAAACAACGGATTACCTGACGCGCGCCGTCGAGGAAAGACGGTAGCGCCAAACCTTTGGTGGGGCCGCTCGGGAGGCCAGCCTTCGCTGTGCGCACCAGCGCTGCTCGGTTCGCCGGGTTGCCGATCTTGATCAGATCGAGGTCGAGATCCGGATCGAGCAGCGCCTTGTCGAGCAGCTTTTCGATGGCCTCCCCCTGCGCCCCGCGCACAGCGCGACGGGCCGCCACGGAGCCAAGGGCGGTCAACATGAAGCCGAGCGACGTCTGCCCGGGCTCCGAGAGGCATTCGAGCGGTTGGCAGCCTGTCAGGGCGTACCAATGATGGCTGCAGTGTTGAAGCCTGACAGGGAGTTCTGGCTGCCCGATCCGATGCGTTGACCGACTGCACCGGTGCCGCTCCACTCCATGCAGTAATTTGGACCGGGGTCGCTGCTGTTCCGCTTACGAATGATGTTACCGATCGCCGTCGTCTCTGCAGTGCTATCGACGCGTATAACGGAATGACCTTCTCGGCCGCATGAGGTGAAGATGTTGCTATTGATGATAGACCCGCGCACGCCCGTGCCGACATAGACTGCGGTGCTCGTCAGGTCCGTAAACTGGTTGTTCACGAACTGAAAATTGAAAGCATCGCCACTCCCTTTTTGCACGTTTGCGCCGATGACACCTGGCAAACCAGGGTCACCGCCGATGATGCAATTGGTGAACATCCAATCCTTGTTGATGCCGCCGACGCCTGCATAGGCGTGCACCCAATAGTCTTTCGGCCGGTCGACGATAACGCCCTGACAGCGCAGATTGGCAATGCCGGCGCCAGTCGACGAGATGAACCTGTTCCACTGCTCGCCAGTGAAATCGCTCAGCGTGATGCCGTCCCAATTGAAGTTCGCATCCGAGTGGCCGAACAGATAATTGCCGGCCTGCCCGACGCCGTTGAACTTGCCGCCGCGAACTTCAAGGATGCCGCCTGATTTCAGATCGAAAAACGGGACGTTCGATGTGCCCGGCTGCGCGATCATGTTGTCGACGATAATGTCGAGGCAGTCATTCGGGACGGCGTCACTGCCGAGCTGCATCAACCGGAATGGCGAGATGACATTCACGTTCAGGAACTGAACGAAGCGTGATTTTCGAAGGCGAAACGCCCCCGCGGCTGTCTGCGCTGTATTGGCGACGAAAGTCATATTCTCGAATGTGATATTCGAGGTGACTGCCGAGGGCGCCTGACCGATATCGAACCACCAATCTGTGGCCACGTTGAAAACGAGCCGCGTAGCATTTCGCCCCGCGCCGACGATCGACATGCGAATGTTCGGATCGTTGTTGGCGATGAGAGTTTTCGCATCCATGCGGAACGAGCCGGGGCCGAATAGAATTCGTCCCGAGCCTGCCGCCTGAAGATCTGCGATGGCCGCGGCCACGGCTGCTGAGCTATCGCCGACGCCTGACGGATCGCCGCCAGGATAGTTCGCGACGACAAAGTCGTTCGCGTAGCCGGAAGACGATGCCACGGGATAAAAACCCTTAGCGCCGACGTCGTTCGTCCCGTAGTAACAATTGTTATCTGGAGCGTCATTATCGCCCGACAGCGAGAACGCACCAGATGTAAGAACGATGCTTTTGTCGCCACTGTAAGTCGGGCCGGGAGCCCCCGCCGGCCCCGCGATAAGCTCACCAACGAGGATCCACTTGCCGGCGGCGAGATCGGTCGCGAAGACGCCCGAGGTGTGCGCGACAACGGCCCGATACAGCGCGCTATCCTGGACGACCGATTTTCCTGACAAATAGGTAATCGCGGTGCCCCACGCGTCAGCCGGCGAAAGCCCCGCGGTTTGCAGCGAAGGCGCGAGGCTGTCGAAGGTTACGGTCCCGTTGTTCAGCGCGCCGTCCGACCGGATCACGTTCTTCGTGAACGTTGAGAGGCTGGAAACCGAACTTTTCAGGCCTTGGAGGTCAGCATCCAGCTGCGTGCCGGGGAAACTGTTGTTGCCCTGAGACTGCTGAAATCCTGTATAGCTGAAAGTAACATCGTAGATTTGGGGATATGGCACGGCGGCAAAGCTCTCTCAGGCGCGATGAGATGCGCCTACGCTTGAGATGAGCGGCCGCACGAGATCCGCGGATAGATCGTGCTGATTGATAGTTGCCTGTCAGAGGCCTAACGTCAACGAAATCTTGTTGCTGATTCCGCTGTCGCTTGATCAATTTTGAGCTCTAGGGTGGCGGTGCATTCGCTGCCTTTGTTGGCCATCCCTCCCGACATCAGCCTCGCCAACACCGCGCCCTATCGCATGATGGCTTTTTTCGTCTCGTCTTCCGGTTCGCCGGCCAGTAGCTCGGCCAGGTGCGATGCTTCGTTCGGCAAATAGGCCTTCGCGGTCCGCGCCAGGGCGGCCCGGTTCGCCGGGTTGCCGTTCTTCAGCAATTCAGCAGCGAGATCCGGATCGAGCAGCGCCTTGTCGAGCAGCTTTTCGATGGCCTCCCCCTGCGCCCCGCGCACAGCGCGGCGGGCCGCCACGGAGCCGAGAGCGGTCAGCATGAAACCGAGCGACGTCTGCCCGCGCTTGTAGGCGTAGAACCGGCTCTGGATCGTCTCGGGCGTCAAGACGTTCGAGATGCCTTGCGTCGTGCCGGACGTGTTCGGCGCCTTCCCGCGCGACCGCAGATCGACATTTTTAAGCTCGCCGGCAATTTTCTGAATATTGCCAATGTGCTCAGGCTCGTCGCGATACAAACGTTCGGCAACCGCCTTGTTGACGGGGTTTTCAATAAATCGGTTGAACGCCTCGGCTGAAATAGGCTGGGCGCCGTCCATCGTGCGTGTCGTATTGCCACCGGCGCGGATGCCGCCCTTTTTCTCTGGGCCATTCATCAAATCCCAGAACGCCTTTCGCGCGCCGGCAACCGCCTCGGGCGCATCGTTGACGAAGCGTAACAGTTCGTCCATCGCCTCGCCGGGCTTCTTAGAAGTCAGGACGGTCTTCAAGGCGTCCTGCGCGCGCTCGTCGCCATACTGCAGGTATTTCCCGACAGTGCCGGTGCCGGCGCGCTCGGCGGTGCCGAGATCACGCGTCAGTGCGGTTTCTGCAGTTCGCGCGTCATCAAGCGAACGGCGAAGGCCCGCGGCATTGTCGAGCTCTCCGCGCGTGGCGTTGAAGCGCGGATCTGACAGGACCGTGTTGTAGCGGCCAAGGTATTCACGAAGCTGGTCAGGGCGATCGAGCAGGCCCCGATCTCGCACATCGGCAAGGATCTGATCTCGAACAGCCGTAACAGTCCTATCATCGTGGCCAGTCTCCCGCATAAGAGCTTGGAAATCAGCGATGCGGCCTTCATCGGCCTGCACGAACTTGCTCGCAACGGCGCTGTCCGGCTGCCGATACATGCCCTGCTGACGATCCAGCGTCTGAGCAATGGCCGTCTGCGGGCGCGTGAAGCGATCGTGGAAATCGACGGTCGCGGCGCGCGCCTGGTCGTAGCTCTGCCGCAACTCGGGCGGCACGGCATTGTCGAGATAATTGTCGAGCGCTTCGACATGCTGATTGATGATACGCGCCTCATTGGTGCGGCCCGCCGTCATGGCTTCGCGGCTCGCATCCGTGAGCGCGCTGCGCAGGCCTGTCACTTCGTTGATCGGCTGCGTGATCGCTTCGGTGACGGGCTGACCGTCCGCGTCGAGGCGTGGCGGATCGACCGGCCGCTGTCCGGAGAGCTCGCCGGGGATACCCGCCTCGCCGGGCTGGAAGCGCCGCGCCTCCGCGGTCGAAAGCCCTTGCCGGACACGACCGAACGACTGATCGAGCGGCGCCATGTCAACCTGAGCGCCGCTGTTGTTCAGCGGCTCCCACGCCCGCCGCAGCACATCGCGCGCCCCTTCGCTGGCGACTTCGAGCGCCTGACGGATATTGGCGCCGCGGCCCTCCCCCGTCATGGCCGGCTGCAAAGCTTGCGTGGCGCGTTCGAAGTTGTCCTGGGCGTTGGCGGTTTGCACGCCGGCATCGCCGAGCCGCCGATCGCGTTCGAGGCTCAGCTCGTTACGCAGTTCGGCCGGGTTGCCGTCCGGAGCGTTACGGTCCATCGCGTTGTCGATCGCCGACGTGTTCTCCGCGCGCCGCTCGACGAACTTGCCCGCGTTCGGGCCTGACTGACGGCCATATTCGAGCGCTGCGAGGCCGCTGTCGCCGGTGCGGTCCGCGATGCTCTCCTTGAAGCCTGGGATCGTGGCATCGACCCGCTTGGCGCCAGTAATGGCGTCAACGAGCGGCTGCGTGTCGATCGGCTTTCCGATTTCGCGCGGCAGCAACTGCGTGTTGTTCGCAATCCGATCGACAACAGCGTCCACCACATTTTCGTTGCTGAAGCGCTCACGCCTGCCAGCGGTCAGAACTTGTGAAATATCGCCGAGCGGCTTTCCGACCACGCGCGCGGCGCCAAGAGTACCGGCGCCGCCGAGTGCGCCCAGGATGTCGAGCGTGTTGTGAGTGGCGCTCCCCTCCTTCGCGCCGGCCAGATGCGAGACTTCGCCAGCGGCGGCGGCGCCGGCACCAGCCGCGAGCGCCGTGTTCATCTCCTTACGCACGAACCGCGCTGGGTTGATGGCGGCAGGCTCGACGAAGGTTCGCAACAATGGGCTCAATTCGCGAGCAGCTTGCGCGCCCATTTTGCCGGCCTGCACCGCAGCGCCGACAGGCAGCGCGGCCGCACCGACCTCTTCACCGATGCGGGTCAACGCGCGTTCAAATGTCGTGCTCGGCGCCCGAACTTCCGGAATGGCGCCAAAGCCGCCGAGAGCGTTGTCGATCGACTTCGATCCGCCGAACGGCGTTTGGCTCACGGGCACGCCGGCCACACCCATGACGGCGTTCACGATATCGACCGGCAGGCCGACGATGTTCGCGACGCCCTTACGCGCGCCGCGGGCCAAGTATGCGCCCTGATCGTTGACCACAGCGATCATGCTCCTATCACGCTCAGCCTCACTTGCCGCGGCAGGCTTCAACGAGCCGGTCACTGCATTTTTCAGCGTATCCATCCAGGATGTCGGCGCTTCCGCGGGAACAGGCGAAAGCTTTGCAAGATCCGCAGTGTTTCGCATCGACGCGACGTCCGGATGCGTCATGAGCTCGCGATTAGCCGTCTCACCTAGACTTCTAAGATCAGACGTCGGCGCCGGATAGTTCTTCGCCATAACGCCCTTGATGACGTCGTCGCTCGTCCCGTCTGGAAACTGCACAATGGTCCCGTCTGGGGCTTTGATCTGAACTGGATTGGCGTTCGCCGGCCCGCTGAAGCGCTTCTGCATGGCCGAGGCCATGACGCCGCGATCGGTGCCGTTGGGAAATTCAACAATGCTGCCGTCCGGTGCTTCGACTTCGATCATGACAGTCTCCGATATGGTGACGCGCGCCAGGCGCTCCGACTAATTGAGGGGGTCGCCAGTGACGTCGGCATACTGTCCGAATTGATGCATGATCACTGCGCGCTTGAAGACATCGCCACGCGCGACGATGCTGTGGCGGCGGACAATTACATCCAACTCCGCCGCGAGCAGCGCGACATGGTCGATCTGATCTAGGACCAAGTCCAAAGACCGCGTTGCCATGACATCAGGGCTTGGCTCGCCAAAAAGCTCGGTCAACATTGCCGCCGCAGTCACGCCGAGACTGATACGCTCAATTGGCACAAATTCTTGCAGCCATTGCGCCAAAACAGGCATAGCTCGCATTGAACTATGAGTTAGTCTGAACACGACTTCTTTTGACAGAGAGCGCGCGCCTTCAACTTCCGTAAGCTGCAAAACCGCTCGAAGGCCTAGCACCGCATTATATGCGACATCGATGCTCTGACTTGCGCGAGCGAACGCGGCCTCCCCTTCGCGGGCGAAATGCTCAGCGCGAGACCTAGCTTCGATTTCTTCAGTCATAACCGCCATTCGGATCGCTGCGCCGAGTAAGCGCTTTGCAAGACCATCGATGAGGTTGCACGTCTCATCGTTCGTATGTGGCTGCCCGACGGCCACTGTTGGCGGGTGCGGAGACCTTAGCTTGGTGTTCGGCGAATTGAAACGCCCAATCCGCTATCTTGCAGAATTCAGCGCAGGTAGACGAAGCGCGACTGCGCCGATTGGATCTTCAGTCGAACTGGCGCGGATTAGGCGCAGAATTCTCGCCACCGCCGAGAAATCGGTGTCTGAGAGAGCAGCAATTCTCGGCAACAGCGATTTGACGGCCAACACTCCGTCGCTCCACTGATCGCCGTCGAGCGCTGTCGCGACGGCCTCTGCGGCCAACCGCGCCGGCATGTTCGAGTATCGGTCCTCGCAGAGTGGCGAATGAACGCCGGCCAATGCTCGCCACTCAAGAGGGTCGAACAAGCGAGACGCGCGCTCTAGAGCGTCCCAGTAGAAGCCGATGGCGCTTTCGATAGCTTCGTTTGGGTTCGCGAAAGGCGTAGAATCATCGGCATAGAAGAGCGTAAACAGAACGTCGTCCGTGCAGTTCAAAACGACGCCCCTGCTCGGCGACGCTTTCAGCACGCGCAGCCTCGTCTCCGCAGTAACTAAATGCTCCGAAAGCTGCCCCATTCTCCCGCTCCCCTCAGATTAGAGTTGGATGGTACGACGATTTCAGCCTGAGTGGTGGGAAATTTGCGAGGCAAGCGCCTGTCTGCAAGCCCCCGAGATACCGCGCTAAAAAATTTTTATAGCGCCACTCGACGTGGCTCCAGAATATGGAGTCAAACCGTACCCGGGGGGTAGGTCCAGCCACCAGCCGGTGAGTGATTTGCTCGATTTCGCAATCTACTGCCAAACTCAAGTTCAATACTGGATGACAGACGCAAGACATACAACGCGATAAGTCGCAGTTTTCTATAAGCTTTGTTGTATCTCGCAGATAGGCATTTTGTCGCTTAAAAAATGTGTTGCCAGACACGCTTTGGCTAAGTGTCTCTAACATTCTCTAACATAGGGAGAGGATGAAGATGCCTAACGCTTCAATCGCAACAAAGTATGAGTTGAGAAAGATCCAAAGCTACGAACAGAAGCAGTATAAATCGATACTGGCTGACATTGAACGCGCGATGCGCGCCGCGTGCGATGCTTCGTCCTTACCTCGATATCGGCGGGCTCGCGAAGACGACGTCATGTTTCATGGAGCGGAAATCGTGACACTTGAGCTGCATGCACACAGTAAGAGGCTACGAAATCTCTGCACGTCTACGATCGAAAGGCTTGGCATCGTACGGGACTGGCCCACGGCAGGCGAAACCGACACAGAGACTTCCTCGAAAAAGCGCGCCGATGACGCCAAGTTCGAGGCTGACTATCTTCGCGAAGTGAAAGGCGATCTGACTGCGATCGAGAAGAAGCTGGTCAAACGCAGCGTGTTGCCGGCTGAGCGCCAGACCCTGGCGGCAACACAATTACGCCTTCAGTTCGAACTCGTCTGGCTTGAAACATTTATTAAAAACGGAATTCGTCGGCGCATGTGCAGTAGCTTGATTGAACACTTCGAAATCGACCGCGAAGCGGTCTTGGCGAAATACTCCATTTGATAACTGTTATCCGCAGGCCGAAGAGATTATAGCGCGGCGGCCTGCGGCCATTTTACTAGTTGAGACGCTTCTGCACTCGGATCACGGTCACGGCGTGCCAAGGGCCGCCGTTTGGCGTGGCGATCTTCCGCTCATTGAGCGTGGCCGCAATCTTCCGAGCTGACATTCCAGCCAACTCTTCAAAAATCGGACGCAGCTCTGCAGCGCGCGCGGCGGCGGCGTCACGGTTCTGGATGCCCTTTGCGTTGAGGCCGCCCAACTTCACACCCTGCGCCTTTTTGGCAGCCAGTGCATCTTTGGTGCGCCGCGAGATCATGCTGCGTTCTTTTTCTGCAAGGGCGGCGTAAAGGTGCAGCATGAAGGGGTCCGCGTCAGCACCGAGCTCGGCCACGATGAACGGCGTTCGGTGCGACATGAGGCCACTGATGAAATGGACGTCGCGGCTAAGCCGATCGAGCTTCGCGACAATGATAGGCGCCTTGTGCTGCCTAGCGGCTTTCAGCGCTGCTGCGAGCTGGGGTCGACGATCGAGCGCGTCGGCGCCCTTCCCGGTCTCGACCTCTTCGAACGTCTGGATCAGGTCATAGCCTTCCGCCTCCGCGAACCGCACTAGGGCGGATTGCTGCGCTTCGAGCCCAAGGCCCGATTTGCCCTGCTGCGCGGTCGAAACCCGGGTGTACGCGATGGCGGTTTTCATGATCAGCCCCTGCTCTGAAACACTGCAACGAACGTTGCTATGTTACATTTACCGAATGCAACATAGCAAGGGGTGTGTTTCACTCAGTCAAATAGGCCGCCCTTGCCAGCGTGATCTGCACCTGGGTCGCCCCGCCGACGCAACGCAGCCAGCTCAGTATGCGCTTTCCGCGACGCGGCCCGCAATTCGTCGGCTGTCATTTCGTGCAGATCTTTGCCGGCACCGGCACCAGCTTCTTGCGCATTGAAAAAGCCGCCTGCACGGAAAAGCGAATTTACCGCTGATGCCTTGGCAGCCGCTGACGCCTTTGAATCTGCGCAAAGCGCCACAGCGGTTCGGTACGCGATAACGGCGCCCACCGTCCGCAAGCGGTGGTTGAGTTCGTCACGCAGCTGATCGTCCGGTACATCGTCCATGCCGTCATCGAAATCGCTCACGAGAAAATCCCTTCCTTATCATTTTCGGGTTGGTCGGTCTGTGCATTCAATCGAGCGAGCTCGGCGAGCACTGCAGCGCGCTCGGCCAGGAGTTTCGTCTTTTCCGGGCTGTCAGGTCGGCGGGGAGCCTCGCCAGAGAGCAAAAGCCGGATCTCGGCATCATTGCGCGCTCGAACGCCCTCGGCGCTCCTGGCGCCCCCCGAGCCCGGCTTGTGCGTCCGATGCCATGCCTCGTGTCGCGCGCGCTGCTCAGGCGTCATGGCCGCAAGGCGGATAGCCCGCTCTTTGGCATACGTTTCTTGACGGCGAAGCTTCGCGTTGAATTTCGCAAGCCCTTTTGGCGTCGAGCAATCAACAGGCTGCATGACATGCCACTGATCGCCGCCAGGTGTCTTCCCGCCATGGATTGCGCAGCGGCCATTAGTCATGGCTGGATTGACGCACGGCTCTCCGTCCCGCTTACGCGCAGCACCGCAGCGAGGCGCCTTAGCGAAGGTCGCCAGATTGGCGCGCGCTGACGCACGAGCGATCTGCCGGAAGTCGGCCCCCTTCCGCCATGCGTCACGGCGCGAATTTTTGGAGCGTGGCGCCCTCATGACACTCTCGCTGATATGCGCTGGTGAGGTAATCCGGTTGCGATCGACCGACACGCGCGCTCAAGCATGGAGCGCTTACCGTCAAAACGTATGCCTGAGCGATGGCCTCCGCCTAGACATACAATGGATGCTGACCGATCCATCCTTCCTGCGAGAGAGAGCGGCGATGCGGGCAGGCAGCGGAGCAAGCCGCCTCTCTTATAGGGCGTTGCTACGCTGCTCAGCCAATCTTGCTCAGCCCAAAAACGTGTCGCATTATCAACATGTTGCAAGCCATGCTCAGCATCTCCGCCATTGCTCAGCCGCTTGCTCAGCGCTATTGCTCTGCCAAACAAAATCAATGACTTATGAAGGTTGCTCAGCGTTGCTCTGCCGACGAAAGCGGCATACGTTTTTGATGCCATCATCCGAAAAGCCCTTCCTGTGGCGGGGCACTAGGGTTGATCGCGCGAACTACCCGATAGCCGGAAAGGCGTTTCTTCTTGTCGCGAATATCGACGACGATGTCACCAGCGTCGGCCCACGTTCGAAGAAGCTGTTCTGCCTTTCCGGGCTCGATATCGAAAACCCGGGACATTACTGCAGAAGCTCGCCGTTCACGCGAATGGTATGTTGCTCCCCACGGCTTGCCTTCGTCCCATGCTGTTGCCATGGCCGTGAAGACGTCGGTCGCCAACGCAGGCGTCAATGCCCTGTCCGGACCGATCGACTGTTCACATCGCTCCGGCACCCACGAACTGTGGCCATCCTCAAGGCCGACCAGATCGAAGCGGTAAGGCTCAGACCAGCCGTCCGGCCCATCTTTCTGCTTTTCGCATCTGAGGTGGCCGACACTGGCACCTTTTTCGCGATCAAGCCTAAACACGTAATCCGCTGCTCCACTCAGCACTGTGGAGCCACGAATATTGCCGTCCTTTCCGGCGTGATGGATGCCAAGCACCGCACACTTAAACGTATCGCGGACGCGGTTGCAGGCACTTATGAAAAGCGACATATCCTCCTGCGCGTTCTCTTTCGCACCGGGAATGGCCTGCGACACGGTGTCAACGACGATCAGAACAGGCCGCGCCCCGATCGATAATTTGATTGTGCGCAACAGTCGCTCGACATCTGACACGGTCATGAAGTTGATCGTTTGTTCGATCATGACGAACCTCTCGCTGAACTTTGAAAGGCCTCTCTTCTTTAGCCACGCCAGAATGCGGTTGCGGAAGCCATAAGATCCCTCAGCAGCGATATAGACTACAACCGTATCAGCACCCGCATTGACTGCATCCCCGTGCCATGTCGGCAGCCCGTAAGCGATATGCAGTCCCATATCGAGAGCAAGAAACGTTTTACCCGCGCCGGGTGCTGCGTAGATAATGCCGACGCTGACTTCCGGCACATGCCGGTCGACAAGATATTGAAGGGGTGGCCTGTTGACGAGACCGTCGATCCGTATGACTTGGTAGACATCCGTCGGCTTCGTCTCAGCCGACTGTGTGAACAGCGGTTCTTCGTCGGGGATCACATCGAAGAACCGATCTATATTCTTAAATTCGACCGGGTTTTCACGCTCGGCTATTTCGAAAAGCCACGACGCTCCCCTCCGGAACGGCGGCTTCATCCGCGCCCATTCCGAAGCCACGACCGCCGGATCGTTGGCGCCGTTCTCCCATCTTGAACACCAGTCACTGAACAGCTCGAAGGCCTCGTGCTGATTGTCGGGCAGCGCAGCTTTGATCGCGTAGCCGTAGCTGACATAGTCCTCGCGAGCGCCGAAAACCTTATTGGTATTCGGGGTGGCTCTGACAGCTTTACTGACGGTTTCGAGGTCGCCCTTTAGACTGGCCTGATTGATATCGGCGCCGCCGCCCTCGGTGATCACTTTGGACGCCGCTGGCAGCCTCGTCGCTAGTTCTTCGAGGAACGCCTTCACCTGCTGCGGTGTGAAGACAGGTATCTCCGCGAACGGCTTTAGCGCGAACGGCCAGTAGTATGGCGCCATAGTCTTCGGATGAATGCCCTCGAAGACGGCCTGCTTTCCCTTGCCAAGTATTTCACAGCGTTCGAGCTTGCCATCGATCAAGGGCCCGAAATCGATCCGCATGTAGTCCATCGGGCCTGACACCCGAATTAGGTAGCCAGCTTTCGGCGGATTTCCCATCCTGCAACAAAGGACGCCGAAATGCTCGGTGACGAGCTGAAGCGCGATTTGGGCGAAATTCGAATTCATCGTATCGACATCGATTAGATGAAGGCCGTTTCCCATCTTCACGCCAACGCCCGCACCCATCGCATTCCAACGATCAAGGCTGTCGTCAGCGGTCCAGTTTAGCCAGTCGCCTGAGTACCAGTGCCCATCGGACCCTCGCAGACCGGGCGTCTTGCCGCGACCGTCCTGTTTGGTGCCGACGCGGCTGTAAAGCGAAGACCGTTCGCTGATCTCTGCGGTAGGTGGAATGACAGGCACCAACTCACGATACCCGAGGTCCCACAGTCTTTTAAAATGGTTCATTCGGCCCTCACGCACGACCAGCGACAACACCGGAGGCTCGCGCCCAGCTCGGCATTGTGAAAACGACCGCGCGTAGGCTGTGCTTGACGCCGCCAGTGCTCAGGGCGACTGCGAGGACTGGCGTCTTGCCGGCCGCTAAGATCGAGCTCATCTCACGTAGCGCATCAGGCATAGCTGAAAGAAGAACGCCTAGAGCGGCGCTTGCGATGCCATTCCAGGCGATACCACCAGTTCGGAAGCTTTCGGATGCATGACGGCTCCACTGCCCCCAGAGCTGGATCGAGACTGTGTTTGCAGTGACGTCGGCCAACATCGGTGCGGAAACCGCCAGTTCGTTCAGGCAAGCCGCGCCTTGCCTTGCGAGGTGATGAACGTCGTGTTCGCTCATGCTGGTGGACATGCCGTTGCGCCAGATCTTATCGCGAACGACAATCACCAGGCGGCCTCCTTGCCCGTAGAGCAGGCCATCCGAGATTGGCTGCGACAGTGCTTCGTCTAAGTGCCGTCCAATAAAATCGAAAATCGGAGCTAGGCCGGCCAGGTTATCTTGGTGAGGTGAGCAGGCTTGACGTACCGCAGCAACGCAAGGCCCAACGACGGCAGGTCCAGCCGCCTTCGAGAGTTGGCGCGCGCGTTTGCGAGATCGCTTCGATTTAGAAATGCTCACGATCGCAGCCCCGCAAGAGCAATTTCTTTGCGCTTCGCTCGAGCTTCGCTGCCGCGGTCGCGAGGCGTCCAGTCTCTGGCCGAATTGATGAGCGCAATCAGGCTCTGCGTATCGACGAGAGTGCGACCGCCGAAATCTCTCAGCTTGAGCCGTCCTGCATCCGAGAAGCGATAAAGCGTCGCGATTGAGACGCTGGAGACCTCGGCAGCGATCTTCAGACTGAGAAACGCGCGCTCTCGCCAAGGCGTAGAGCCCGCAAGTGTCGTTGCCGACGATACAATTGGGTGTGGTTGATCGTTGCGTGCCAAGGGGCCGCCCTCCTGAAAAGGGTTTCGGGACGCGTCGCTTTCAGGAATGCATGCTGACTGTAAAACTTGGCGACTATCAAAGCGCGACGATGAGAGGAGGATACGGAGAGTAGCCGTGCTTTGTCAAGGAAAAGAGATGTAAGTTATTGAAACGACATACGTTTGAATACCTTCGGCATACGCTTAAAGACAATTTTTCTTGGCAGTCGTTGGTCTTACGCGTGCATCCTTGTCTCGCCATGACGGCGTCCAAGGCTCTCGAATGATGAGCAGCGCGCACTATGCGAAGATTATTCGCTACGTTCGGACCCAAAGAACCGAAATGCCCACTAGTGCTCTGTCAAAATTATCGCGCCTTGGCCGCGGCAAAGCCCCACTAGCGAGCGCGGGGCTTTTGGACAGTCGAAGACGGGTGGCGATAGCGATAAAGCGCCCCACGTTCCGGATAACCGTTTGAATACGACGTAACGAAGCCACGCGACTCTTGTAACCGCCGTTGATAGCCAGGCGAATTCATCACATTTCCGCCGCCCCCGCCTCTAGCAGCAGCTACGTCTGACATCATCAGAACGGCGATGAACCCAAGAAAGGTTGTTGAGGCACTGCACCATGGTCGCTTCATGACTCACTCCTGATATCAAGCATGCAATTGCAACATGAATGCCTTGTTCCTACGGGCGCAGAGCGTTGGGTCACCTAAAAGCTCGGGTATGCTGCTCGGCCTTCGGCTCCACCACGTCCCACGCCAATCCCAATTTTTCAAACAAGCGGATGACCAGATAGGTCGTGTCCAACTCCCACCAGCGATGTCCGTGGCGCGCCGAGCGCTGGTCGGCGTGGTGGTTGTTGTGCCAACCTTCGCCGTGAGCCAAGAGTCCGATGAAAACGTTATTGCGACTATCTTCGCTGGTGGAGTAGTTGCGGTAGCCCCATAGATGCGTGATGGAGTTCACGGCCCAGGTCTGGTGCCAGACGAAAACTGTGCGAGCGAAGACACCCCAGACAACGAAGCTCATCGCTATCACCACAGATGCCTCCCAACTGGCATACTGCAACCATCCGGTTATCAAGCCCGCAGCGAAAAAAAGGTTGAGCTGGATCAGCAGGATCCTGAGCTGGCTGTAATTCCGCTCCAACGCGACATAGAATGGGTCGCGCAACACGTCGCGGGCATAGCGATCATAGATGCCGAGCCGCGAAAGGTCTGGGTTCTTCACGAGCAGCCAGCCTATATGCGCCCAAAGAAAACCCGCCAGCGGGCTATGCGGGTCAGGTCGCTCGTCAGCCTTTTCATGATGGCGGCGATGCACCGCGACCCAGCGCGAGGGCGTGTCCTCAGCGCAGCAAATGGCGCAGATAACAAGCGCATGCTCAAGCCACTTTCGGCATTTGAATCCTCGATGGGTGAGTAATCGATGGTAGCCGACATTGATGCCAAGCAAACCGAACAGCCGTGCGGAAACGATCGCAACAAATACAGCGATCCAGTCGAAGAAAAACGGAAACAGTGCCAGCAGCGCCAACGCGTGGAAGCCGCCGATAACCGCGGTATTCACCCAATCGACGCAGTAAGGCTTGACACCCTTGGGCAATGCGAGTTTGGAAAATGCAGTGGACGACACTGAAGCAGATACTGCAACGACACGAGCATCGGCCCCCTTTTGAGAAGACCGAGCGCCGCGGATCGAGGGGTCGCATGGCGAATCTGACACGTCGCTCCAGTTCTAGGCGGCAGGCTACTCCGCCTATGTCGAAAGCACATCGTATGTACGTTACACGCTGATGTATCGGACTAGCGAATGCGCAAGCTCGCTAACCCCCTTCTACGTTCGTTATGAGGCAGACGTCCATCGAGAGCCCGCGCTTTTCTGCGCTACCGCTCACTGCCCGTACTTGATCAGCACCTGCTGACACGACCTGGAAATGCGCGGGCGGTTTTGCTGGAGGCATGACAGAACCATCATGTCTCCCCCTTGAATGGCTTGAGTGCAAAACCGCTTTACGCTAGCTCGACACGCAGCTTGATCTTCTGGAGTTCCGCTGGAGCCCTGAGCGACGGCCCCGTGTGAAAACGCGACGAGGGCGACAAACGTAAAGATCAGCCGTGTCATAAACGCTCCAATGTTGCGCTCAACAACAGACTATGGCCCTCCCCGTTCCGTTAGCGCGCGTCCTAACTGTCGGGGCGCCATATTCTCGTGTTTTGCACCGGCCTAAGGTCGTGACGCCCAGCCTTCAATGGCCAGCGTTGCGCGAAAGAAATACCGGAGCGTTCGATGGACTTAAGAGAAGCCAAATGTGCGTGCGGCCAACTGACGGTAACCTGTGCAGGAAAGCCTTCAGTTGTGGCTATGTGCCATTGTCTAGATTGCCAGCGACGCACCGGCAGCACCTTCAGCGTGCATGCCTGGTTTCCGATAAGCCAGGTTCGCTTGCCGAAGTTCGGATTGCGTCGATTTTCACGCAAAGCAAACAGCGGGCGAGAGGTACGCTTCGGGTTCTGTCAGAACTGCGGAGGAACGATCTTCTGGGAAGCGGACCTTCGTCCGGAATTTGTGGCGATCGCTGTCGGTGCCTTCGCTGATCCCGCATTTGACGCGCCCACCGAAGTGTATTTTGCCGAACGCCGGCATCGTCCGTTGCCTGCTGGCAATTGAGCGCAGCGCTATCTTTCCCTTGTTTCAGATCAATTCTCGTACATGGCGGTTGTGCTATTCGCCTTGATGATAACTGACGTGGAGGAGTTGGACATGATTGACCATATGGCGATCAGCCCCCGCGATCTTGAAGCTGCAAGGCAATTTTACGATGCAGCGCTCACCCCGCTTGGCATCTCTGTGGTGATGGAGGTCGCTGCCGATCAAAGCGGCGGCTACCACGGGATAGGCTATGGCGTTGGGGAAAAGCCGAGTTTTTGGCTTTCCAGCGACAGCCGCTGCGCCGCGCCATTCGGATCGTGCGAGTTGGGTGTCCACATCGCCTTTGCTGCTGGGAATAGAGCTTCAGTTGATGCCTTCTATGAGGCTGCGATGGCACAAGGCGGCCGAGACAACGGGCCGCCTGGCATTAGGCACCATTACCATCCTTCATACTATGCAGCGTTCGTAATCGATCCAGACGGGGTCAACGTCGAGGCAGTCTGCCAGAAATCAGCGTAGGTCACCGCACCTACGAATAAAGAGCGCTCCTCGAGCCAGATGGCTTATGACAAACCAAAGACACTTGCTCTCGCCCGCTAGTTGCGCTCAGATTGATACGGGTATGGGAGTGTTTCTGGTGCGCATATTGTTCTGTGCAACTGCTGTTGCTTTCCTCTTAGCTTCACCTGCTTTAGCCGAACCTGGTGCCGTCGGCGGTGATCTTGGTCAGGTAAACAAGTCTCTTTCAGGTGCAGCGCAAGCGCCGACTGAACCAAATCGAGCAGCCAATCCACAAAAGGGACCGAGACACAGAACTGTCAAACGCGAAGCTCCATCGTCGCGCCAAGCCGCCGAGCCGGACCCCTCGTCTGGCAGAACATGTTCATCTACGTTCACTGAATGTCAGCGACTATCACAACCCCTTGGGCCAGCGGGCCTCGCAAAATGTAGCGATTATAAATCGGTGTGCATGAAAACGGGCGAGTGGAAGAGCAGTTTTCGGCAGTATTCGAATGTCGCTAGGCGCTGACGCAGATGGCGCAGGAACCAAAGCGACCAAGTCGAAAGCGTCGCAGTCCAAGCATTGCTTCCGAGCTCAAGACTCCTGAGACTGCCACCCACCCCGAGGAAATGCGGGCATCAGGGGAGCTTCACTTCGGCGGTCTGGTGCTCAAGGGTACCGCACGCGTGACGCCGGCTGGACTGATCTGTGCGGGGATCACAGGCGTCGCGATTTAGTTGGCCGCTGCCGGGCTGGTGCGCGCCACCCGGCGATAAATTAGGCCACAACAACTACTTCCACGATTGCTGTCGGCAAAATTTGCGCGCAGCTTTGGTCTTGTCTTACTCGACGTTTTACGACTGATTACCTGCCACCGCTACCGCGGCCGGCGAGCCCGCAACTGCGGATTCTCCAACGACAGCTCTGGCGTTCGCCGCGCCGCCAGTTCAATTGTTCGACGGCGCTCCATGCGCCGCGCTGCTCGTCACGGCGAGCTATCGCCCTGAGCGGCAGAGTTTGTTGGCGAAGATGGCGACTCAGGAGACGTCCTCTGCTGAACCTATGCGAATTGAGAATGCCACCACGCTGGCGATCAGACTCGCTTTGTCCATGGCCGCTCCCGCTTACTTTTCGCCGCCTCCGGCATTGCAGAACGCATCAAATTCGTTGAATTCGCCGATGTCGAAGCAACTGACGATAAACGCTTCGCCTATAATGCCGGTCAACAGCCGCGGCGAGCACTTCCAGTGCTTCAAGTTCTGAAAAAAAACACAAGGATCACGGCGAAAGCTACAACGACAAGTCCCACGCTCCACACCAACACGTTCCTCACCGTCGGCCCGCGCTCAGCGCCTCGGGCTTTGACCGCCGACTTCACTTCCACGCCGTTCTCGTTCTTCATAGCTGCTCATCCTCCCATATGAAAAGCCGCCCGGGATTTAAACCGAGCGGCCTTTTTGGTGACTGCTGTTTCCAGTTCCGCCGCCGGTGCAACAACTGCGGCACGGCGCCATCGTTCCCAGCATCGATACGATAGGTGGCCCATAGCGGCGAAAACGGAGAATTACCCGTTACCTCGTGCGCGGTATGTAAAAGGTGAGTTGATTGGCAATTCCGACGGCTTAAGTCGACCGACTAGGAGGCGGAAGTGGACTCGCGCGATGATATGGTGGCGTCACCAGCAAGCTGAGCCAAGCCAGCCTCGATGGCTTCGAGATCTTGCGTCAGTGTCTGGAGCAGCATCTCGTAATCGAAGTCGGATCGATCTTCGATTGATCGAATGCGGCTTGCCCATTGGTCACGCATTGCCACAAGTGCGTCTTGACGACCAACGCGGACATATGACTGCACGATCAGCCGCAGCGCGACAGAAGACATGTCTAACGTCGCTCAAAGGCTGGATTGGAGGCGACCACCGAACGGGTCTCAAGCTCCTGCGCAATTCGTAAGGCTTTGGCGGCCTGAAATGCCTTACGAACATTCACGTCTTCTGATGTTGTATCGAAGGTGATCAGCCGATTGCACTGCGGGCAATTCAATTGAAAGCCATTCTTGATTCGGCTACCACGCTCGCGGAACGTCGCCGTGCAGCGAGTGCACCTAATCTTGATCTTCTCTTCCGGCATGTTCTTCCCAATGGTATTTTATTTTGCAATCAGACAACCCTGCGCTTCTTTTCTTAATCGAATATGAAGTGCCGCCTGGTGCCAACAATGGTTGCGGGCCTCTCACACTGTGCGACATTTGCTCAACTGATTTGTCCGAAAACTCCGGAGTGTTGGCCAAGAATAGGCCGGCCCCCTATTCGACTAGATGCAGACACTATGTCGCGCACCGGACACAGTTGTAGTCCCATTCGTGTTACCAGAAGCACATGGTGAAACGGTCTATTACTAAATTCTGGACTGACTCGGACGTCGCCAAGCTAATTGCCTTGGCTGACGCAGGTGCGTCCCTGCTCAGAGCATCTTCCGCTCTCAATAGGCCATCTAGCTCCGTGGCGAGAAAAGCACGCGAACTCGGGAAGAGTCTTCCAGGGGTACGCGCAATGAAAGCTAGAATACGTGATCTCGAGCCGAACAACTAACGGACGGTGCCAGTAAACGGATTTCGCGACCTTTCGATGCCGTTGTTAATCTCGTTTCTGCACGACGTGACGGCCGCGGCATAGCTGTGAAACTGGTCGGGGCCGCGAATGACTCGGTTGCCCTGATAGATCGTCCAAAACCACAAGCCCGGTTCGACCTCTTGAATGTCGTACTTGACAGTCCGATGCAGCACGACGTTGCTCTTTCTTATTAGTCGAACGACGAGGACCGCCCGTTTTTGCCCACGAAACCATGAGGAGAGCCGCGATCTGGATCTCCGATAGCCGGAGGCCCACATGTTCGTCTATCGAATATACGAACTCGATGACGCGGGAAAAGTGTCTAATCGACTAGACTTACCTGCTGAAGTCGATGCTCACGAGGCGATGATCTCGGCACGGAGGTTGGCGGTCGATTGCGTTGTCGAACTCTGGCGTGGCAGTAACCTACTTGCCACGTTCAGACCTAACTAAGACTTCAGCCTGGCGACCGACTAAGCTCTCGAAACGCGCGGTAATGTCGCATGACACCTGCATACCGATAGCGTCGAAAACCAACCGCATGTTACCAAAGCACTTCGATTTGCGAATATGCCGAATGCTGGTGCGATAAATCGGCAACATCAAACAACATGCGACGCATCTAGGGTTCTCCTGCCACAACGGCGTTGGAATATGGGGACCCTAATGAAGAAGATTCTTCTGAGCTCAGTCGCGGCAATGGCGCTTGCCGGGCCGGCTTTTGCAGCCGATATGGCGCCGCGGATGTACACCAAGGCCGCGCCAGTGGTTGCGCCGATCTATAACTGGTCGGGCTTCTATGCCGGTGTCCATGCCGGCTACACGTTCGGCGATCGCACCAATGTCGAGACCTCGGGCATTCTGCCCATCAACGTCCTCAATGTCGGCGCCGGCGCACGTGCCGCATCGGTCGGCCTCGATCGCGATGGCTTTATCGGCGGCGGTCAGATCGGCTGGAACTGGCAGTCAAACTCGCCATGGGTCTGGGGTCTGGAAGCAGACATCTCCTATACGGATGTGAACACGACCGCGAACTTCGTGACCATCCTGCCTCCCGGCGCTCCGTTCAACGGCGCTGCACCCGGTGGTTCGCCGCTGAACAACACGCTGTCCTCGAAGATGGACTACTTCGGCACGGTGCGTGGTCGTCTCGGTTATGCCTGGGATCGCACGCTGATCTTCGCGACCGGTGGCCTCGCTTACGGCCAGATCGAGAATTCTGCTGTCTTCAACAACGCTGCGAATGTCCCGCAGTTCGCTGGCAGCACGCGCAACACCAAGACCGGCTACAGCGTCGGCGGCGGCATCGAACACGCCTGGACTGGCAACTGGACCGTCAAGGCCGAGTATCTCTATTACGATCTCGGCACCAATGACGTCACCGTTCCGATCCTGCCGGGCGTGGCCGGCGCTGGCGGCTATATCTCCAGCTTCAAGAACGACGGTCACATCGTTCGCGCCGGCCTGAACTACAAGTTCGGCGGCATGGGCTGGTAAGGCGAGAAGAATGCCTAAAAGAAAGCCCGGCCTCACGGCCGGGTTTTTTGCTTTGACCAATCAGCGCACGCACTCAAGGAGATGGCTGTCGGGCACTGACCTGCTTCGCCCCTTTTAGGCTAGTTGGATAACTCTAGACGCCCTCTATCGTGTATGCGACAAAACGGACGATCGTCCGCGAACCTACGTTTCCGGCGAAAACCAAATATTGGACTAGGGCTTCATTAGATCGCGACGCGCCATGTAGTGCGCCAGCACATAGAGCCGAAGTGCGGACGATAAGTTACCGTTGCCGCGTTCTTGATCTATCTTCGACGCAAGTTCGCAGAGTGGAACGTCATGCAAATCGGCGATCTCCTTGAGTCCGTCCCAAAACTCGCTCTCTAAACTGACGCTTGTTTTGTGACCGTTCAGAATAACGGAACGCTTTCGCACTGGCGACGCAGGTTTTGCCATAGCGCTCATCACTCCCTCAATGGTATTTTGAGGCACGCTCGCACGCAGGAAACCCAGTGGTCAACTCGCTCACCGACGCCCTTGCCAAAACATAGGACAAGGCAAAAACGCGAAGCGCTGATTCCACACCGTTCGGATGCTGCTCTGCCACCTGCGTGAACAGGTTCTCAGCAGAAACATTGGATGCCAAAGCGATTTCCTCCAAGCAATCCCAAAACTCTTGCTCGAGACCGATACTCACCGTGCGACCCGCTATGCCAATCTCGCGGTATTCCATGTTGCCTCTCTTCCAAAAATCACGCGAGGCTGCCTGTTCGAGGCCACCGCCTCGGCAGCTTGCGTGATGCGATCGCGGGTGCTTCTTGGAGCGTCTTGATTCCGGGGAAAACTTGAGCATAATTTTGATTATCGTCACGTCACAATCTCTCCCATGCCAAAGTCTCGTACTCCTGCCTGCCCTAAGTGCCAAGCTGCGACCGCCTGGATACGCTCGATGCCGGGAACGCCTGGCCACGTCGTCCATGCTTACGAGTGCCCAAAGTGCGGCTACATCCACACAGTAGTAGAGCAAGATCCGCTCAGGCAGGTTGAAGGATGGCTCAAGGGCGAGCTGAGGCCGCCTTCCCCATAGCGATGCCAAGAAAGCCGATCACGCGAAAATGGACAGAACAGGAGCTCGCTCGCTTGGTCGAGCTAGCAGACGGGGGAGCTACGCTCACGCGGGTGGCAGCCGCCCTTAGCCGAAATAGCGCCGTTCAGAAGAAAGCCCGTCAGCTCGGCAAACATCTTCCTGGAGCCCGGGAAGTTCGTGCCGAAATGAAATCGTCGGGTGTCACCGAACAAAAAAGAAATTAGCCGCCTAGGTAAACTACGCTGACGGTTGCTGTAACTAGCGCCAAGCCGTGATCGACCTAATCTAGGCGAGGTTCGTCGATCAAACGCATCACCGTGTAATAATCTAGAAAAGAAGAAGCTCCCGAGAGGGCATTCTCGGGAGCTCTTGGAGGTTCTTCTGATAAAACTCAGCCTTTAGTCCGACAAGTATATGACCGACGAAGATTAGTGCAACATATTAGTTAGTCAAACATCGCACAAAAAATCCCCGGCGATTTCTCGCCGGGGATTTCTGCTTCAGATATCGATCGCCGTGAGGCGGTCGGTATTAGAACGAGCGCAGGATCTGCACCGAACCGTTGTAGGCGTTCTGGTTCGACAGCGTGTAGCCGCCAACCGGGGTTGCGCGACCGGTCACAGCACCGGTGTAGGCGCCGTTGAGGTTCTGTTCCAGACGGCTGTAGGTGAACTGAGCCGACAGGGTCAGGTTACGAACCGGGGTCCAGGCGGTACGGGTACCGACCTGAGCCAGGCCAAGGTCGAAGTTGCCGGTCGTGCCAGGAGACAGGACGCCACCAGTGCTCGTGCGGCCAGCCTGGAATGCAGCAAGCATGATAGCGCTACCGTCACCGTATGAGATGTGGCTGTAGTTACCGAACACCGAGGTGCGCCAGGCGGGGTTCCAGTAGTGCTCGTAGAATGCACTGACCTGCCAGGCTTCGCTCTGGATGATCTGGCCGTTGTTCTGGTACACGCCGTCGAGCACGTAGCCGAAGCCGATGCTGTTGGAGTCAGCCTTGGCATAGCGGCCAGCACCGGTAGTGTCGGTGGTGCCACCGAAGACGTACTTGGCAGCGCCCTTGGCGTAGGTGGCTTCGAGCTTCAAGGTGTCGCCTGCGCCGGTGGGCAGGTTCTTGAACTCAACAGCACCCGTCACAGCGAAGCCGTAGGAGTCATCAGCGTGGCCGAGGCTGGTGTTACCCGCAGCGCCAGCAGCCGTAGCGTAGAAGGTCGGGGTGATGGTGTGCATCGCAGCACCGAAGTGCAGGGTGCCCCATGCCTGATCGAGGCGGAGGTTACCAACAACGTCTGGAATGTGGTTGCCGCCGTAGGCGTTACCAGCAAAGTTGTTCGACACAGTGCCGTAGCCTGGTGCAGTTGCGCCGAACGGAGCGATGAGCACCGTGTCGGTGTTCCAGAGGCCAGCGTTACGATAGGGCGAAGCGTTTTCGAGCGAGATCGTAGCCGACAGGCCGTTACCGAACGAAGCGGTGTAGGCGAGCTGCGGGATACCGGTCGCGTTGTTCGAACCAGCGTTGAAGCCCGACGAGATGTACGGCTTGGCAAGCGCCCACTGCGGGTCGAACTGCGAAACGGCCTTACCGAAGGTGAAGCCGGCGAACTGGATGAACGCGTAGTCGACTTCGGTGTAACCACCGGCGATCGATTCACGATCCTGCAGGAAGTCGAACTGGATGTTCGCGTAGGTACGGACCACACCGTATTCGGTGGCGGTACGGGTATCCGTGGTCAGGTTGATACGCTCACGGGTCGAATAGTAGTTCTGCGTGTAAGCGCCCGAACCACCAGCACCACCCTGCCAGAACGGAACGTCGTAGGTGCTGCCATTGAAGGCAACGTCCAAGCGGATTGCGCCGCCGATCTTGATGCAGGTGTCGGTGCCCGGGATGTAGTAGAAGCCTGCGCCGTAGAGCGAGCAGACTTTCACGTATTCAACAGCCTTGGCCTTGACCGGAAGGTCAGCTGCCTGGGCGCCGCCGATGGCGATCAGACCGGCCGCCGAGCCGAGGATCAGGCTCTTCAGATTCGTCATGTTAAAACCTCCAAGTTTTCACAAAAGGGAGGGTGATAGTCCCCCAACTCCCCATTTCCTCCGCTACAGTGCTTCGCGCTTTCGGAAACCCGCATAACGCGAGGCACTAAAGCGAACCACCTTAACGGGACGACTCGGGTCGCCCCGCCGCCGAAAACAGAATGCATGAGCAGCTCACATTATCAAAACACTTTGCCGCCTCAGTTCCTCAGAAGTTTAGAACCGTGGCAAACTCGCAACACACGTTTCTGTGAGCAAGCGCGATAACAGTCTGAATCAATTGAGATTCGTCCGGTATGCGCGAATCCCTCTCAGCTCAAGGGTGACAGTCGGGTGGCACAATGATTGAGACCGGTACCGCGAAAGCAGCCGTGCGCTCGCTAGAAACAATCGGTAAGTTGCTGTTTGAGACGCAGGCATTCTGGGCCAAACCGCTCGGTGTGAGCGTCCCGCAATGGAGCATTTTGTCCGCGATTGCCGAAATGGACCGCGGCGACGGCGTGCCGGTCGCAGAGGTAGCGAAACGCTGCCGCGTCGACCCGTCTTTTGTCACCGCGCAAACAAAGCTCCTTGAAAAGAGCGAGTTCCTGACCCGGCGTCAGTCTCCCGAGGATGGTCGGGTCATGTTAATGGCCCTCACCGATCGTGCACGAGGAAGTCTCAATTCCATCGACGCGCGGCGCGAAGCGCTGAACCAGTTCATATTCGCCAGCATGAGCGATTCTGATGGTGAGGCCTTCCTCGGAACGCTAGAAATGCTGGAAAAGCGGTTCGCCCAAGCGCCTCACGTTCTGGCGCTAGATGCCTGGCGCTCCCTTGATGACTGACCATGCCTGCGCCCTCCCTAGTGCGACGGCAGCAATGCGCCGATCACCGGCACTAACGAAGAACTCTTAATCTATGATCTTGTCGCTACTGGCCGGCGCGAGCGCGCGCAGAACATCTGGTAGTGATACAAAGCAGGTCAAGCGCTGAATTGACTTATCTGCTTTTGGACTGACAGTAGATGACGCCTGAGCAGGTCGAAGCTCCAGGTTCGACTGCGACGAATCGTGGTAACAGTCCCTAACCGACTAGCAGTTTACGGTATTCGCGCAGCGCTCCATAAGCCGATCCTTTTGCCAGTTGCACGTTTGCTTTTAGAACGACCTCCTTCGACGAAGGAACCTCTCGCAGAAGCGCGCTTGCTGCAGCTTGGTACTCGCCTATGTCGGTCGCCATTCCAAGATATAGACGCTGTACAGCTAGATACGCACGTTTTGCAGCGGTGTCGGCATTTTGTTCAGAAAGCGTGTGAGCTTGGCGTAAAACTGGTCCCGAGCCGTCAACGAAAAAAGTGGCTTGTTCCGGATGAATATTGACGACCCTGGTGCCGCCGATCATCAGCCACTCTTGCGGTTCAACGATCATTTTTAACGGCATCGCTGGTCTTCTCCTAAGCCACTTACGCCCAGACTTGGTTAACAAAACGCAAAAGCGGCGAGGTTTCCCCCGCCGCCTTCTGTTTCGGTTCTTGAGCTGCGCTTAGCGGAGCAGCTGGAGCACGCCCTGCTGCGACTGGTTAGCCAGCGCGAGCGAGGACACGGCGATCGACTGGCGAGTCGAAAGTGCCTGGCTGTTGGCCGCTTCCTCGTTCGTGTCGGCGAGCGTCAGGTTCGACGCACCGGTCTGCAGCACGTTGATCAGGTTCTTCGAGAAGTCCTGACGCATCTGCACGATCGAGAGGTTCGAACCGAAGGCCGAAGCTTGCGAACGAAGCTTCGAGCTGGCCGAGGTCAGCGACGCCAGAACCTTGTTGGTCGCGCTGTTGTCGATGAAGTCGGTGCCGGCGGTCAGCGACGACAGGCCCAGACCGTCCGGACCGAAGCTGACGCCAGAGATGTCGAGCTTCGACTTGCCGGTTTCGTTGAAGGTCAGCGACAGCGTGTCACCGTTGAGCAGGTTGACGCCGTTGAACGACGAGTCCTGAGCAGTGGTGCGGATGTTGTCGATCACCTGGTTGTACTGGGCGACGAAGCTTGCACGCGTTGCCTGCGAAGCCGCATCGGCCTGAGCCGAAGAGACCGTCGAAGCAGCGAACAGGTTGCCAGTGTTGGTGGCGGAACCACCGATCGCACCGATCGTGAACGAAGCAGCGTCGTTGGTCGTGGTCAGCTTGATCACACCGGTCGTGCTGATAGAGGCCTGCAGGTTGTTCGTTGCAAGTACCTTGTTCAGCTCGTCGAGGTTCGACACTTCGCCAGCGGCATCGTTGGTGCCGAAGGTGATCGACAGATCGACACCGTTGGTACCGGTCTTGCCGACGGTCAGCGTCTGGCCGGTGAGACCAGCGTTGGCCGGGGTGCTCGCAGCCGTGGTGCCTGCGGACAGACCGAGCTTGGCGAGGCCCGTACCACCGATCTGCAGATCGGCCGTGGTGCCAGCGTTCAGCGTGGTCTTGCCGCTCACAACGGCCGAACCGGTGCCGCCGCTATAGGCGTCGATCTGGGTCAGAACGCTGCCAACGGTGGCCGTCGCGAGATCCAGATAGCTGGTGTTTGCGGCAGAACCGGCTGCACCACCCGTCGACGAATCGAAGAAGGCGATGGTCTTGCTGTTCACTGTGATCGTGTCAGCCGTGGTGAAGGCGGTCGCAAGCGAGTTGGTGCCGACATTGCCCTTCAGCGTGGTGGCGCCGCTGATCGTCGCTGCGGTCGCAGGCGAAGACGTGCGGTTCTGAGCGTAGGTCGTGCCCAGGCCGAGCTTGTTGACGCCGGTGCCCGACAGCGAGATGTCGGCGAGCGTACCGGTGGTCAGCGTGATCGCGCCGGTCGTTGCGTTGAACGCAGACGTGCCGCCGGTTGCAGTGTTGATCGCCGTAAGGACGTCGCCGACCGTACCACCCTGCAGGTTGACATAGGTGGAGTTCGCAGCGGTACCAGCCGACTGACCGGCGCCCGAGTCGTAGAAGCGGATCGTGGTGCCGTTGGCAACGATGGTGTCGGAGGTCGTGAATGCCGTGCCGAGAGCATTCGAGCTGCTCGAAGCCGCGCCGCGGAGCGTCGTGGCGGCAGTTACTGCCGACGGAGACGTGCCATTGTAGTTACCGCCGGTGGTGAGGCCGAGCGAAGCGAGCGGCGTGCCCGAACCGTTGCCGATGGTCAACGCCGTGCCCGCGGCAGCGGTCAGCGTGATCGCGCCAGTGCCGCTGATGCTCGACGTACCGCCGGAAGCGGCGTCGATCGCGGCCAACAGGTCCCCAACGGTGTCGTCAGCGCGAACCTGGTTGGCGCTCTGGGCACCGGTACCGGCCGTGGTGATCGAGATCGTCGTGCCATTGACGGTGATCGAGCTGCCCGCGGTGATGGCGGTCGCCAGATCGTCGAGCGTCGTGGCGGCAGTGATCGCAGCCGGAGTACCCTGGTTGTCGACAACGTTAGAGCCCGTCACCGTACCACCGGTCGAGGTGCGGTTGTTCTGCTGAGCCGCACCGGCAGCGCCAGCGGTCGCAACGAAGGTCTGGGTGGCGTTGTTGTAGACGGTGCTGGAGGTCACCGAGCTCGTGACCTGAGCGGTCGTGGCGAGCAGGTTGTCAGCAGTTGCGCCAGAGATCGCGCTGGAAGCGGCCGACTTGGTGTAGCCGACGGTTGCCTGGAGAGCCTGGTTGGCGATCGACTTCGCGGAGTCGACGAGCTTCTGCAGCGAGGTGATGCCGGTGTTGGCAGCCTGAATGATCTGGACGCCGTTGCCAATACCATCGAGCAGGTTGTTGATGTCGCTGGCGCGATTGTTCAACGACTGGGCAGTGAAGAAGTTGGTGGGATTGTCGAGCGCCGAGTTGACCTTGTTGCCGGTCGCGAGGCGGTTCTGCGTGGTGGAGAGCAGATCAGCGGTCGACTGCAGCGAGAGCAGGTTCTGACGGACGGAGGACGAGAGTGTAATACCGGACATGTTTGAAACCTTCTGTTCAAAACTTACGCCAAATTCTTTTGGCTGCCCGTCAACATCGCCGGCAAAGTCTAATAAGTGATGAAACCGAATATCAAAATGCAGTTCGTTCCAACAATTGTCGCCGATCACAATCCATTGGTTAATAAATATATAAAGTCCGCGCTAGCTCGGCTTTTGCCCACTCAGGCCTTGGCGCGTTGGGTCGTCGATTTCTCAAACGGCCATCGCTTGATGCTATTCCAGTTGTCGGCATGGATTCGATTGACGGCGTCTACTTTACGGGGGGTGCTCGTCCCAAATCTTTTTCGGTAAGCGGCAGATCCTGAGGCTTGACCTGACCGGCTTGCTTATCCTGCATGTCCTTCGCGTGCTGCGCGTTCATTCCAATGAAAATGGCCGCGATCATCATCACGACAATCGCACCCGCAATGACAAAGAACTTCCGGGAGCTGCGCGGCGGTGGATTAGGTGTTCGCGTGGTCATCGATGCCTCTCGTGATACAACGCCAACCCGCCCTGATGTTCATAGTTCCTTCAGTGACGCCATCCCGCTATAAAGTAAGGTGTCATGACTGACTTTCGTTTGGGGGTGGACGTGGCAGAAATCATCGGCGAAATCGCACATCGTTGGGCACTCCGTGACGTCCTAGCGAAGCGACATCATTTTATGCGCGTAAGCGACGAGAAGCTGGTAAAGCTGGCCGAGCTCGCCTGGGTACGGATGAAGGGCGACGACATTGTCGTTACAGACGCCGGCCACGCCGCGCTACGTTAGCCGATCTCGAAGAACGAGCGCCTGCGCATCCATTTAAACAAATCTTTAAAGCTCGCTGCATTACAGAGTTGCATTCTCAGCAATCTTCTATTTCTGGAGTGGCGCGAATGCCCCTTCCCCGTTGCCCTAAGTGCCGACACGCGATGAATTTTGAGGCTGTGGCGAGCCAGTTTATCTGCCACAGG
Organism: Tardiphaga sp. GW821-FHT12E02; assembly: GCF_058807155.1. Lineage (NCBI taxonomy): Bacteria > Pseudomonadati > Pseudomonadota > Alphaproteobacteria > Hyphomicrobiales > Nitrobacteraceae > Tardiphaga > Tardiphaga sp. GW821-FHT12E02. Next base: position 2,052,196 of record NZ_JBXAQK010000001.1, on the reverse strand, counting down.
TGCGATGCTGCCGAGCGGGATCGGCGCAAGATTGCCGAAGAAGATCAAATCCTCCACGCATGGCCCGCAGCCGCGCGGGCCTAACAGGGCCAGATACACGATGTATTATGTACCTCTTGCGATCTGCTCGACACCTCGGAACTAAGCACCGCCCGCCAGATTTTGTGATTAGAGCAAAACGATGGGTTCGAAATGTACATGCATCAGGTGTTTAGCGTCGGCGGGTCTCACATCGCATGTCGCCGTCCGGTCCCAGAGAGCTTTAGTCGAGAAGACGCACTGGCCTATGCCAGAACGCTAGCGACAGGCTGTGTCATCGAGCTTTGGAAAGAAAATACATTGCTCGCCTCTTACGGCCCAGAGTTCGCTATCGAAGACTGCTAGTCGATAACCTGCCCTGCAAAACACCTGCGTTAACCGAGCATTATCCATAGTTAACCATGCTTGGAACGATCGGATTTAGTTCAACTTGTCCAGGAAATTATGAGGGACATCATGAGCGAGATCGAACACCTCCGAGCAGCATCGCGCCGCGCTGAGCGATTGGCCAAGAACATGCTCGACACGGTCACTATCGAGAAACTTCGGGAAGCGGCCCGATTCTATAGCCATCAAGCCGATCAGTTAGAGCAAATTCGAGCCCTCCCCCTTTGACGTCGTGGATGTGAATCTTCGGTTCGCTGGCGAGACTCGTGCTCAATTTGCTGCCTTGAGGCACGACATGACTTTTCTGATGTACACCATACGTTGGCTGACCGACACCCTCCCCCACGATCAGCAAACTGAGATATACCGCCAACGGCAGTCAGAGATGATGCAGATGATCGATCAGCTACGTGCAGGTGGTTTCGCCGGCTAGCCGCGCCGAATAATCAGTGCGAAGAGGGCAGGCTGTGACAAATTGCGACGTGCGAAGTAGCGCGCAATCGGCGACATAGAAATCCCGCTGACTTGGCTTTCCCCCACTCAAGCCTTGGCGCGTGCGGGGCCGCCTATTTCTCAGATGGCGGCCCCGCTTTTAACCCTCCGGTTTTCGGCGCCTACTTAACGGGAGGTGCGCGTCCCAAATCTTTTTCGGTAAGGGGCAGATCCTGAGGCTTAACTTGACCGGATTGCTTATCCTGCATGTCTTTGGCGTGCTGCGCGTTCATTCCAATAAAAATGGCGGCAATCATCATCACGACAATCACACCCGCAATGACGATGAACTTCCGGGAGCTGCGGGGCGGTGCATTGGGTGTTCGCGTGGTTATCGATGCCTCCTGTGTTGCATCGCCGAGCCTACTGGCCGTACTTCACCAAGACCTCTTGGCATGGCTTGGAGATCTGCGAGCGGTTCTGTTGAAGGCAGGCCAGCACCGCCATGTCGCCACCTTGGATTGCCTGCGCGCAGAAACGCTGAACACTTGGTTGGCAGGCTGCTCGATCTTCAGGGGTGCCACCGGTCCCGGCGCCTTGGGCGGATGCAGGAGCGTTGAACGCGAGGACGGCGGCGGCAAGTGCAAAGATTGTCCGGGACATAAGCGCTCCATTGTTGCCATCGACAACTGGCTGTTCCCCAGCTCGTTCCCAATCTCTTTAGCGCTGGAACAAGCTAGGTTCGGAGTTGATTGGGATAGCGACATCTTGAGAGGGAATATGGCTGAGTCCGAGGACATGAAGATTATCGTGCACGCATTCGATGACGCCCAGCGACTTCTCCGAGCTCACGTCGAGCTGTCGGCGGACGCATCAGCGACTGTTGGGCGCTTGAATGAGCTGTTCGCCGGGCCAGAAGTCGTTCAAGCGCTCGAGCGCACCCGACTGCGTTCCCTTCGCGAGAGCCTTATCACGCCACCAGGCTCCTCAACGCACAGCTGACTTGTCTCGATGTCCCACCCTTTGTCGAACGACAGCGTTTGACCTGGTCATCCTCGAAGTTTGCATCAGCTCCAACGATCGCCTCCGGGCCCAACTCGGAAACATATTTCTACGGCGGTGCAACCCGGACAGCGCCTTACCGTTCTTCGTGAAAGGCGACAAAACAAGGGTGGAGTTTCATGATGATCTTAGACCCGGCTTCTGAATTGAATGACTTTCACGCCTACGCGCGTAAGCTCAGAACGATGGCGGAAGAGCACCCTGAGCCGAGCGAACGACTTCGACTCGAGCAGATGGCTTGCCGTGTTGAGAATGATGCGTCCTCGTTTGCCCGACAGTGTGCGTTGCGTTCAACGACCAGCGCGAATGTGTAGCCGCTGCGTCGAAATTGAGCGGCAGATTGACCACTATCTCGGCCTGTCGTCTGATCCGGACCCATTGACGGCGGGGGCGGCAAAGATGGTGCTCGCAGACTTACGGGCAGAAAAGCTCGCGTTGCATCCGAATGTGGCCAACGACACCTGATCCTGAGGCTTGCGAGTTTTGGACCGGACATGCAAGATCCCGAGAAGACGATGCTGATCGCGTGCCTCCCGCCATCGTACGCGACACTGAGGTCGCGAAGCAGCCTGACGGTAGCGGCCGTCTACGTATCATAACTACTGACAACGATCAGAGCTTTACCCTTTCGGTCGATGCCGCAATCGACCTTCTCATTGACCTAAAACAGTTCCTTGGGCATCCGAAATGATGATCCACCATGTTTGTTGTCTGAGGTTACGGTGATGGCGGAGCGCAATCTTGGCGACTACGAGGTCCTAGTCAACGGACGCCGAACGGGAAGCCCATACGCAGACGTCACCCGAGGGTGGAGGCAGAGACTCGTGGCCTAAACGTGTTTGGTTAGATTGCCATAAGGATCACGAAGGGCATTCTGAAGTTTACGGCCGTTTGGCGTGGGACAAGCCTGCCGCCGGCCTGACCACTCGCTGTATCAGCTATTCTAATGGACGATTTGGACACCCTTCGCAGGACCGCGCTATATCGCTTAGAGAGGCCGCCTGCCTCCAGACTTTCCCAAGAGAATATGCGTTCTCGGGAGGTCACTCATCTCGCGCCAAGCAGGTGGGTAACGCCGTGCCTCCCTTGATGGCACGGGCGATCGGAGCTGCTATCCTCGCACACGCGGCGGAGCACTCTCCGGAGAAGTGATTTATCAGCAATTTCAATGAGGCTTCATGCGCATAAGCCGAAAGGTTTGCGACAACTTGCAGCTTCGTTCCAAAAAATTGCATCGCAGATTTGCGAACGTGTTTGTACACATATGTGGCAAAGCAGTGACACCTTCGAGGCGAGAATGTTTCTAAGGTCCTCCGGTGATTCAAACGGAGACTATCATGAAAAAGTACCTTCTCGCTTCGGCCGCTGTCGCGGTTTTGAGCGCTTCTTCCGCTTTCGCTGCTGACATGGCCGCTCGCCCCTACACCAAAGCCCCGATGGCCGCTCCTGCCGCTGTTTATGACTGGACCGGCTTCTACATCGGCGGTCACGTCGGCGGCGCCTTCCGCGGCAATTCCGACAACCTGGTCGGCGGCGGCAATGACGGTCGTTTCATGGGCGGCGGTCAAATCGGCTGGGATACCCAGTTCGGCGGCAATTGGGTTTTCGGTCTGGAAGCCAACTATAGCTTCCTCGATACCAGCAGCAGCTTTGCCAACCGTGGTCTTGGTTCGGTTACCGGCCGTCTCGGCTCGGCATGGGGCCCTACCTTGCTCTACGTGAAGGGTGGTTACGCCTGGGCTGACTCGCGCTTCACCAATGGTTTCACCGGCGACGCAGGTCGCAACGGCTACACCGTGGGCGGCGGTATCGAATACCTGTTCAACCGCAACTGGTCGGGCAAGATCGAATATCAGTACTATGATTTCGGCACGACCACCTTCCTGACGCCCACGTTCGCAGTTGGTGGCTTCCGGAACGACGAGCACACCGTCAAAGCCGGTCTGAATTATCGCTTCAACTGGGGCAACTTCGGCGCCGGCGCGTTCTAAGCTCGACCAGCTTATTCTCCAGGAACAACACAAGCCCGGCTTCGCGCCGGGCTTTTTCTTAAAAATGATGCGCGATGGACGACCACACTCACGAACTCATGACGCTGATCATCTTTCTTGTCCTGGCCGCTGCAATGATTTCTGCGGCCAAACGCGAAAGGCCTCCTTCGCGCTGGTAAGCGACCGTCGAGCGAGCCCTCGGGCCTCAATCTTGCAATTTCGAGGCAGGTGCGTAAATTTGCGACGACAGATACCTTTTTCGCCATGCCAAAAACCTGCACACCACCCTGCTCTAAGTGCGAAGCCCCAACCGCCTGGATTCGCTCGATGACGGGAAAGCCAGACTTCGTTGTGCACGCATACGAGTGCCCACGATGTGGCTATATTCAAACGGTTGTTGAGCCGGGTCCGCTGAAGCAAGCCGAAGGCTGGCTCAACGGCGACCTCCGCCCACCTACCCGCTGAACATGCCGCGCTCACTCCTCACCCGACAATGGACTGACGACGAGACAGCGCTCCTAAGCGAACATGCGGGCAGCTCTGTCGAGTGTCGGATAACGGACAGACCCAGAGGCGCAGGCTTGCTATGGGCCTGTACTATTCGCCTTCACCTCTGAGATGCCTTATGCAATCGACCGTAGACACATGGGCAGAGCAGTCCCGTCAATTGCGACAGCGAGCCGCGGAGTTGCCGGCAGGAGAAGAGCGCGATCGATTGGTTGCTCAAGCTGACCAATTGGACACGGCCGTTGACATGACGAAGATGCTTGCCATCCGCCGGCCGCAGCGAAAGTAAGAACGGCAAGGGAACAGTTGGGCGGGCCCCGCTCCCTGGCTGGAGGCACAGGAGGCGAGGCCGTCTCCGCGCCCGTGGTCAAAGCCGGGCGTTTGAATCAAACTCTACATTTCACATGAGTTCCTCGTCTGGGCTGCTGTGAGGGCAATTCCATACCGCCTAGGCTGAGACGTCTCGGAATGCCGACATCTGAGACATTGGTAGGAGCACCACTCCCACCCGTCTCGCCTCATCTTCCGGCCAATGGTGATCATGTTTGTCCCGCAATTGGGACACGGTGGCCGCTCGGGGCACCCTAGAATATTCGATTGCGGCATTTGCGCCTTTTCCCAAATGATGGGAAGAGCTACGGGACGATGAGCGGCAGGTTTCGATAAACTTTTGGTAGCAAACGTCCATACAGCGAGCCGTTACCGAAAAGCTGGTGCCGTCCACAGCGCAGATGCTTCAATGGCCTCCGCTCTAGCTACAGCCTCTTCCGCGGATGTGACGAAATGCTCCTTCACCCCAGTGCCCCTCGCAGTTTCGGCATCTTGTCGAAAACGCGCCGCGAGGTCCCGCAGGGCGGCTGGATCAGGCTGCAAATCAAAACTCGCTTGGCATTCCTTGCTCTCGATTGGATTTGCTCGATCCGCTCCGGGAATAACGGTCCCGTTTCTCTCAGTCTTCACCAACTGGCCCTCCATGTTTGAGGCATAAGCCTCTCAAACTGCGGGGGTTCCACGAAGACCGGCGCTGGCGCATCTCGCTGAGATCGGGCCGCTATGTGCCGGTCGGCGGTCGGGTCTCTCGTTGACGCTTCGGAACGAACAAGTGGCAATCCGCTTGAGTCCGCCGTGAGTTAGTGGAGTTGCGTATGTCCTGGGACACCCCGTTGCCTGCCCCTATTCCCCTGCCCGGCTTAAAGCCATTGGTGACGCTTCGGGACGCGGGCATGCTTATTCAAAAGCTGCCGAAATCCCAAGCTGACCTGCCTGCTTGGCAGACGGCCACTGAGGCACTGCTATTAGCAGCCGACGATCGCGGCCCGCTGATGCATGCTCAGGTAGGCATGATGCAGGCGTTACATCCGCAGGACGCTGTCTACGACACCAGTCGAAAGGGCCCTCACTGGGGCCGCCGAAAGCTGGTGCGCGATCAATGAGCGAGTCGCATGACATGGAGCAGGTTTTGGCCACACTTGAAGAGGCGAGGATGGTGGCAAGCCGCGCGACCGCCGAAGGGCTGAGCCAGACAGAAGCGCTGAAGCGTCTGACGACGATCCTCGACGACGCTGCTTTGGTTCGAAGCCTTTCGCGATTACGACGCCGGCCAATCGAGAGATTTTCAACGTGACGATGCGACTTATGAGCCAAGCGGCTCGACGCGCGCCATCGTCGCCCGGATGACCTGATCGCGCTTGTTTAGACAGCTTAACAAGAACTCTGCGCTATCGAGCGCCAAGCTGGTCTGCCAACGTCCATTCACAGCAGCAGGCGTGTTCGTGCCCAAATCCTAGATGGCCCAGCCGGTGTCCAACATTCGCACCTCGTAACGCATGCTGTGATCATTGCTCACGGCTTGGATTCGTCAACGAGCGGTGCAGCAGAGGCCGGCGCTGTTATCCAAGAGGCCGATTGCGCGCCTGACGCGTACTTACGGAACGCGACCGGGCGGCCCAATCAGGAACGAATCAGCCGCATTCCACTTGAGTCCGCCGTTCAGTAGCGGAGTTGCGTATCATGCGTTCGGATTGGAGCCCATCCGTTGTACCTGCAGGCGTGCACGACACCGTATATCTGGTAGTTGATTGCAGCGCCTCGGGATGTGTTTGGCGCGAGGCCGGCATTGGCGCCACCGATCTCGAAACGGTGATCAAAGATCTGATGGTGGGTGAGTACGCTGATCCGCTCTGCGTAGTCGCTCTGAACGTTACAGAGAATTGGTCGCGCGACGTCACGGCAGACATTGCCCAGGAAATACAGGCGCGCTGCGACCTAGCCTACGAAGACATCTCTCCATGGCTTGAAGACTTCGTACACCGCCACGTGAGCCCCGAGGAACAATCACCCTTGAGGCTTCGGTGATGGAATTTCAGTCCTTCGATAGCTCCGGCCGCTGCTGCCCCGGTGTCCCGATATTCTGCTCGAACTAGTTGGGCATCTCGGCGCTGCCATATTCAGTCAGATAAGATCGACCGGCGGCTGGTAGCGACGGACAATAACGGCGCTATATAGCGCCGAGCCTAGGACATGAAGCTCTCTTTCGAGGCTCAGCCCGAAGCCGTGATCGCAACGTCGTCATTGCTGAACAGCTGGGCCCTACGGCTGGTCAAAGTCGATTAAATCCGCAAAGAGCCGACCGGCGCAGCACCGGACGGCTGTCAAATCGACCATATTGCGTTACTTGCCGGCTCCGATGTTGCCGCCTTTGATGTTGCCGAGCGAGTTGGAGCCTTGCCCTGAGTTGCCGTTGTTGCCTCGAATAGCGGCGTTGCCTCCGGTGTATCCGCGCCCTTGACCCGTAGTCACTCCCTGACTGGTTTTCATCCCTTGCATATTATGTCGTTTCATCTTTTTGGCCGACGCTGGTGTCGCCAGTGCAGCCGTGGCGATGACCGCAGCAACGCCGAGAGTGAGGACCGTTTTCATTTTGTATGACCTGTTTGCTATTTCACTGCCATTCGAACAGCGGCTGGTGTGTCTTGTTCCTGCGATCATCACTCATTCGACGATGACCCAGGCCGGCCCGCCCATTCGATTTCGCGAGCGGCGGCGCACTTTCGGTGCATGGCTCACGCACGAGCCTGGCGCGATGCTCAGCAATCGGGCCGACACTAAACACTAAGATTCGGGCTCGGCAAATTGCGCACAGCCGCAATGATGATCACAAGAAGCCACTTCATAGACCTGCACTGGTAATTCAGAAATTTCGAGACCGGAGTGCTCTCCACCACCATTGGCGGGCTGGAGCGCGTGGGAATCGGGTTGCGCGTAGGGCCTTTGGAACGAGTAACCCTCGTGCTGCTTGGCTCATTAGCCGCGGGGCGTCCCAACTACCCGAGGTTAGGCTCGACGTGCACGGCCCCCAGCTCAGTCGTCGAGCCGCTCACCGCAAGTGCTATAGGGTTTGGTTACGACTGCATGATCTAAGGAAATCGACTGCCGAGAATTCGTCCAACACGCCGAGATTGATTCGGTCGCTCACCGATACGTGTGTTGTAGCTTGGTGGACGGAATGGAACCCCATCGACCAATTGGCAAACCATTGATCAGCATGATTCCCCCGCTGCAGCGTTCTCAATTCGGCATGTCGGACGTCAGCCGATATGCGATCGAACGTGCTAATAACAGGTCCCGGTTCGCCCTCAAGGGCCTGGAGAAACTGACCTCTCGAATAGACGAGCATGCCAGTCACACCTGACGCATCATTATTCGAACGTGCCACACGTAGAAGGTGACGGAGCTGTTCTTCTGAAAACGCGGCGACAGCGGTGCTAACATAGACAATACGAAACATGAATCTCTCCCCCTCGTACTATTTCAATTCCGGGTTTTTGAAAGGGTTCAAGGCCAACGCTAGTGTTTGGTTTCTCGTCTCTAAACTCGCTCGCGAATCTGCAGAACGTGGTAGCTGAGCCCGAATGAGCGACGAAATCAGCTACCTAAAGGCCCGCTACTGCCGATCTGTCTTAGCAACCGCTAACATCAGTTCCCTGGAAAAGGCGCGCCACTTGGCTCGTTGTCTAATCTCCGAGCCTTTGACCCCCGACACATCACGCGAAGTTCAGGTCGCTGAAAGAGACGCCCTCACTTCGATCCTCACTCTGCATGAGCGATTTGATTCACGAAGTGCTGCTGCGGTGGCAGGCGACTGGAAGAGTGTCATGATGGTGTCGTCCGATAGACGCGTGCAACGCGATGAAAATAGATCTTTCAGTGAGCGCGGCGCTTTTTGATGACATCGATCCCGCAGCGGAGACCTTACAACAGCGTATGATCGGCTGCGATTGCGAGCTTCATTTAAACGATCGCTTCCGCTTGGAAGACCATTGCGCCCACTCTCTCGCGATGAGCCAGCGCGAAGCCGATGATTATTGTCCAGTCTCGAGCGGCGATTGATTGCCAAAAGACATAAGGGCTCTTCGCGCCAGGTCTTCCGTCATGTCTACAATATAGGCAGCGTAATGCTTCTCGATCATCTCCACAGAGGTGTCGTGCAATGCTGCGACGAGGCGCACCGGCAAGCCTGCCCGCAGGCCTCGGACGATGGAGCTATGGCGAAGCGCATACATCACCGTCCCAATTGGGAGTGATGCTCGCGTGACCACTTCGGCCCACTGCTGATTGATTTCGAATGCATACTTCCAGCGATCACGCCGTTCTTTGATCCATTTTCCTGGTCCACCAGCTTTTTTGTGCCACCACCGCTGGAGCAGAGGCTCGTCGAGAGACCGGTCTGCGAATCCTGAAGCGAAGCGATCAAGTACGGATGCTGAGAGCGGGATGGCAACTTTTGTTCCTGGCTCCCGGTTCTTGCCCTTGTTTGAGCTGGGCATCATTATACGTCGCTGGACCAATTGCAGATCCACTACATCTAGCTGCGTCAATTGCGAGAAACGTGCACCAGTGCTAGCGGCCAGAATAACCAGCTCACCAAAATCTTGATCAATTTCGAACGCTACGTCCACCGCAGCGCGAACCTGCTTATCGGTCAAGAGCTGACGTCGCGGCGCGCTTCCCGCAATTTCGGCCTTTGTGCCAACTTTAATCTCGCTCACCGTAAACGCAGGCAGGGTGCGACGGTGCTTTACCGCAGCTGCATTAAGGGCCGCACGAAGGTCGTTCAGCATCCGATTTTTTGTGGTCGCTTTGAGCTCAATCGGCAGCCGAGACCTCCATCGTTCAATGTCCCCTGCAACCAGCTTCGCGATTTTTACTCCGGCAAACTCTCTGTCGTTTAAGACATGCAACTTAAGGGAGCGCTCAGATCCCGATCTGCCGGCTCGCACCTTCCGAGCGTCTGCATACTCTTCAACCACTAACCGAACCGTGGGAATTTTGGCGACCGCGCTCGTCAGTTGCCCCGCCTCAATGCCAGACGCTTGGCGTTTTCCCCATTCGAGGACCGCGGCTAAAGCAGCAGTGAAAGTCAGAGCACCAGGCGTCTCGCCATTTCCAACCGCCCCGATCCGCTCCTCGAACCGATGGCCGTCGATCACAATCTTCGCGATCCAAGTCCCGGCGTCTCGATTTGATGGACGGAAGCCAAGTGAAAGCCCTCCCCGGCCCCCGCTTACACCTTGCCAGTAAGGATTCTTTCTAAATGGCAGTTTGCCCCGCTTTGCGGCGGTATCGATCGCGCTTGCCAATACTTCATCTCACACAAAAGTCTCACACAGAGGGGTATGATGCCCGTGATGACAATGATTGTGAAGTAAATGATTTCAACACGTTATAGACATCACCGACATCCAACAAAGCCGCAAACGGCTCTTCACACGGGAGAGGTCCAAGGTTCGATCCCTTGTGCGCCCACCATTCAAGTCATCCGAGAACAATCAATTGGTCATCGCGCTGGCGTCGGCGCCGCGCATGAGGGCCAGAGCCAACGCGTCATCAAGCCATGCCGGCTTTCCGAGCCAGCGTGCTAGCGTCATCACTGGCCCGTTTCTGGGCCGGAGGACCAAGCCATGCCTAAGGGTGAGCAGCGCGGCAATCGTGAGACCAAGAAGCCGAAGAAGGTGAAGCCGAAGGAAATCGCTGCCAATGCCTCCACCAAGGGAGTTCTGAACATCTCCGCCGTGAAGAAGAAATAGCCCAAACGCAGCGCCGGGCTTGTCCTGGCGCGGCGGTCTATATGCGAACGGAGAGCGCGGGACGTCCGCTTCAAAGCCCGAACAGACCGGCCAACACCGGCACCAGGATGAAAGCCACGAGCCCAAGCGCGCCGCCGATCGCGAACTTCATCCGACGCCCTGGGATCTTCGTATCGAGCCAGGTGAGTAGCTTGATTACGAGCACGCTGGCCCAACGCCATATCACGACGCGAATGATCGAGATCAGAACGTCTGCGAACAGATTGGCCATGATCAATGGTCTTGCGGCTCGCCGCCAAGGTTCATCGCGCTGCGAGTTCGCTAATCGCTTCAGAGACAGGAATCATCGTCAGGCGAGAGTTGAATGACACCACCGCTCAGCCAGAGAAGCTTTTTCGTCGCAGGGCTGAACCTTTCCGGCAGCCGCGCGTCTACTGAGCGTGGGTGGTCCCCCAAGCGCCCACAAATCCCCAGACTGGAAGCCCCGTTCCCCCGACGGGGCTTTCATCTGTCTGGAAGAAGTGCTTTGCACCTTTTTACAAACGCCGCGACGAAATCTCGCGTCACGCCGATCTTCAATCGAGGGAGATCGACTGTCGGCGAGACGATCCCCGCCAGCTCGTCGGCGAGGACGGCAGGTCCAGTCGCGATGCAGAGCACTCTGGTACCCGAGGACCATCCAAAGAAAGACCCTTCGATACGCGCAGGTCCAGCGCAATGTGTGACATTGCCGGTAAGACCGACTGCGCGACTGCCGATGATTGCTTCAAACCGAAATGCCTGGGCATCGCATCCTCCTTCCGCGGACAGCCTGACAGCGCCAATCAACGTGCCGTGGTCCGAGCCATGGATACTATGCGCGGCCATGCTTGAAAGAGACTTGCGTTACGTCAATCAATTTGCGTTTTCGCCGCTCGCCTGCATCCGCAGTTCGCACAAACACGAAATCTGATGAGGTCATCACTCCGCGACGCATGTTCAGTGAGGTTTCATTACCCATGATTGCCCACTCTTCTCACATTGATCGCGAGATTCGGAGTGGGGACTATGACTGTGCAAAACGAGCAGGAGCGTCTGGTTGCCGATACGCTGGCTTTCGTCCAGCGCCTTGCGGAGCAGCCCGCCGAGACTGCCAGTCCGTCAACATTCGCTACGGCGATGGCTGCTCCCCGAGTGCCGCGCTACGCCACGGAGACTGACCTGCGCCAGGAAATGCGATCGCGCCTCGAGGCATTTCGCAACAGGCAACGTTTCCTCGAAATCGAGCGGGAAGCCTATTACCAGCAGGCCATGCAGCGCATTCGTGCGGTTACGGAGTCATACGCCCCGCTCTAGCTGCGCGCAGGTTTGCGAAAGTCTTCGCTACTTCAAGCTTGACGGCAGGATCGCTTTCACATCGATCACAGCCACTTCGTTTCCACCTTCCGAGACGGCGACAACGAAGCGCGGGATACGCTGCTGACCAAGTTTGATGGCTTCGGCCAGAATTTCGCGCGCCGAAAGTAACGCTTGCTCACGCGCAGCCGCGATGCCCGGAAGATCACTGCCCTCCGCATCACAAATCACATCGTCGCCATCGACGAGATGGAGAAAGTATTTTGCCATGGCTGCCGCTCTTTCAATGAGGGACAAGCTACTTGTGGGTAACTAGTTTCGCTGCAAAGGGCGGGCGTCTCGCATTTGGCCTACACGATCCCGCATCTGCGCATCCATGGCGCGATCGATCCGTCCGACGCTCACGGCGGCGCGCACATGCTCACCCGCCAGTTCCTGCCACCGCCGCGCTTCAGCCAGCCAGAATGCGCGATCTGAATCATCACGATCTGCCTGCTCTCGGCAGATCGCAGCCTGCGCTTCGCAAATCGTTCGCCGGTCCATGATCGTTGCTCGCGCATTGAACCAGATCACAGTCTAGCAGCTCATCAATATCCGTCGGTCCGCTAGCCGACATTCGGCGGAAAAAGACGATCGTAGTGGTGGCGCACGTCTTCATGGCATTCACAGGCCCAGCGCCGGATCTTCTCGACGTCCAATATCTGAATACGGCCGCGGCTATGGGAGATCATGCCGGCCTTCTGCAGTTCGATGGCGACGCCCGTGACGCTGGTGCGCCGCACGCCCATCATTTGCGCAAGGAACTGCTGGGTGACGGTGAGTTCGTCTCCCGCGAGCTCGCGCATGCGCAGCAGCCATTTGCAGGTTCGCGCCTGCACCGAATGCACTGCATTGCACGCAGCTGTCTGCTGCACCTGCGCCAGATGGAAATGTTCGTAGGACATCATCATCCGGCGAAAGGCCGGATGCTTCTCCGCCAGATGGACGATGAACTTGGCATCGAAGCTCGAGGCCGGGCCACCGACCTGCACCGCAACATGATTGAGCGAGATCTTGTCGTCGAGCGCAAGGCCCGCGCCGAACTGACCATCGCGGCCAATCATGCCGGTCTCGATGGCACCGCCGCCGGCAAGCTCGACCACGCAAGAGATGATGCCTGCGTGGGGGAAATACACTTTCTCGATGGTATCGTGCGCCTCGGCAAGCACATCGCCCTGAGACAGCTCGACCACGACAGCATGCTTGGCCAGCTCCTCATATATCGCAGTCTCCATACGCGATAGGAGGCTGTTATCGTGCTGTCTCATAATTGCTCCCGTAAGCAGACCGAAGGGAGCGCAGTCGAATTACCCGTTGGGAGCACTGACCATTCTCGTCCCCCGTCCTTCAGCTGGAACAACGGATACTTGTCCGTTCCGACCATGTCGGTCCGGTACCCGACACTACCGATTCAAAATCCGTCAGGGAGCTTTGCGTTCCACGCAATGACCGCGGATTTGCCTGTGCTGTGCGGCAAGCAGTCGCAAACGTCACCAGGAGGTGCCATTCCCCATCTTCAAGGTGAGATCGCGGAGCAATCGGGTCGCCGCACTGCGCCGCTATTCGCACTGCTATCTTGTGTCAGCTAGCGGACCGACGCTGGAGCGCGCATGTCCTAACGTTCCCGGCCAAGACACCGCAAGGAAGGACCATGGCTCGCCCCATCACACGTAAATGGACCGATGACGACATCAGCCGCCTGATCGCACTCGCCGAACAAGGATCGTCCCTGATTCGCGCCGCGGGCGCCCTGAACCGCAATACGGCCTCGGTGCAGAAAATGGCCCGCCAGCTCGGACGTCGTTTTCCGGGTGTCCGCGAGACCAAAGCAGGGCTGCGCGCCATCAACATCCACGAAAAGTAAGCCGCCCCCGATCGCCACACGGCCTGACAGAGATCGAACGGCAAACCGCTCTGACGTCCTGCGGCCTCAGCGCCCTGCCGCCATGGAACCTTTCGCCCGTTCTGGCGTTTGAGCCGGTTTAGAGTCTCAGTTTCTGGCATCAGATAACAGGCCCGAGTGAACAGACACGATTTCAAGGTCGATCTCACCAATTGCGATCGCGAACCCATCCATATTCTCGGCGCTATCCAGCCGATCGGCTTTCTTATCGCAGTCAGCTTCGACTGGATCGTCGCTCGCGCGTCCGAAAATGTTCGGGATTTCATCACGCGCTCGCATGAGGAGATGATCGGCCACCCCCTTGCCGACTTCCTGCCTTCCATCGCCATTCACGATCTGCGCAATCGCGTCGCGCTGCTGCGCGGAGCGGACGCCGTCGAGCGCGTGTTTGGCTGTGAGTTGGTCAAAGGTGCCGCACCATTCGACGTCGCGCTGCATATGTCGGGCGGACAGATCGTCATCGAAGCCGAGCCCGCGGCCGGAAATCCCGGCGATACGACCGCCATGGTGCGATCCATGGTCAGTCGCCTCGATCAGGCGCCGGACATGACCGCCTTCTTCCGCGAAGGCGCGCGCCAGATCCGCGGGTTGCTCGGCTATGACCGGGTGATGGTCTACAAATTCGACCCGGAAGGCTCTGGCGAAGTCGTCGGCGAAGCGTGCCGCTCCGGCATCGGTACGTTCAAGGGCTTGCATTATCCCGCCAGCGATATCCCGCAACAGGCGCGCGCGCTGTACAAGCGCAATCTGCTGCGCATCATTACCGATGTAAACGCGAAGCCGGTGCCGGTGGTACCGACTCTTGATGAAGACAATCGCCCGCTTGATCTGTCGCTATCGGTGCTGCGCTCGGTATCACCGATCCACATCGAATATCTCAAGAACATGGGCGTCGGCGCCTCGCTGTCGATCTCGATCGTGGTCGATGGCGAATTGTGGGGTCTGTTCGCCTGCCACCATTATTCGGCGCGCTGTCCGGCGTTCCAGAAACGCGCAGTTGCCGAGCTCTTCGCACAGATGTTTGCGATGCGTCTCGAGAGCCGCGAGCGCCGCGAAGCGATCGAATATGAGCGGCGGGCACGTGACATCTCCGATCAGTTGCTCGGCGCAGTCGCATCCGATGAGACACTGCTGAAGGATCCCGACTGGCTCGCGGACATTCTGACCCATGCCATTCCGGCCGAAGGCGTGGCCGTCTGGATCAATGGCAGCTACGCTTTTTCCGGCGTCACGCCGCCGACCGACGGTTTCCGCCGCATCGTGCGCGCACTCAATGGCACCGCAGCAGGAAAGGTATTCGCCACCGATTGCATCTCCTCGCTTGTCGACGGCGCCAAAGAATATTCGTCAGAAGTCGCCGGCATGCTGGCGATCCCGATCTCGCGCTCGCCGCGCGATTACGTGGTGCTGTTTCGATCCGAACTGATCCGCTCGGTGCGCTGGGCCGGCGATCCGCACAAGCCTGTCGAATATGGCCCCAACGGTCCGCGTCTGACGCCACGTGAATCCTTTGCAGAATGGAAGGAGCTGGTCGAGGGACGCTCGCGGCCATTCACGACATCGGAGATCCGCGTTGCTGAAACGCTACGCGCGACGCTGATCGAGGTTGTGCTACGCCTTGCCGACGAAGCCGCAGCGGAACGCCACCAGGCGAGTGCGCGACAGGAGCTGTTGATTGCCGAACTCAATCATCGCGTCCGCAACATCCTCGGCGTCATCCGCGGCTTGATCCGGCAATCGCAACCCGATGAAGACGCCGTGAAGCAATTCGTGAAGGTCGTTGATGGCCGCATTCATGCTCTCGCACGCGCGCATAATCAGATCACCGATGATCACTGGGGTCCCGCGCCGCTGCAGGCGCTGATCGATGCGGAAGCAGCCGCCTTTGCCGACCGACCTGAAGCGATCATTGCGAGCGGTCCACCAACGCTCCTGAACCCGTCAGCCTATTCCACCATGGCATTGGTCGTCCATGAGCTCGTTACCAACTCCACGAAATACGGCAGCCTGTCCACGACGGATGGTCACGTAAATATCGACTGGCATCGCGAACGCAATCGCGATCTCGTTCTGACGTGGAAAGAATCTGGTGGCCCCGTCGTGAAGGCTCCGACGCGCAAGGGTTTTGGCACGACGATCATCGAACGCTCGGTGCCTTACGATCTCGGCGGCACCGCGGAGGCGAAATATGAAGAGAGCGGCTTCAGCGCCCGCTTCAACATTCCGGCGCGCCATGTCTCGGAGCCCAAAAACCATGCCGGCCCGGCGATCAAGCTGATGCGCCCGACCCATGGCCACGCTCCGAAACCGGTGCCAAACCTGCTGATGGACAAGACCGTCATGCTGGTGGAAGACAGCCTGATCATAGCGCTCGACGCCGAGGACATCATCAGCCGGCTTGGCGCCGAGACGGTCGCGACATCCTCGACGGTCGAAGCCGCGCTCGACAATCTCGGGCAAATGACTCCGGCGATCGCCATTCTTGACATCAATCTGGGCGATCAGAACAGCTTTGGTATCGCCGACCGGTTGCTGGAAATGAACGTCCCGTTCCTGTTCGCCAGCGGCTATGGCGAGCAGGCCAAACTGCCGATGGATCATCGCTCCCGGATCGTTGTACAAAAGCCCTATACGATGGAAAATCTCGCCCGCGGGATCGCTGAATTGCTCGGCATCGAGGGCGAGATGTGATGGCCCACCTGACCTTCTAAGAAACTCCCACGATGAGTATTGCCGATCAGGACGACAATACCGGCCAAGCAACCGCTGCCGAAGCGCGCGATCGCTATCGCCTGCTGTTTGAAGCCATGGATGAAGGCTTCTGCATCATCGAATTCTTTGACGGCCCACACGGCCCGCTGAGCGACTATATCCATATCGAGGCCAATGCGGCTTACGCGCGGCACACCGGCATCCCAAATGTCGTCGGCCAGAAACTCCGCCAGATGGTTGGCGACGAGGCTGACGGCTGGGTGGAGCTCTATGGCGGCGTGCTGCGCACCGGCAACGTCATCCGCTTTCAACGCGAGCTGGTCGCGACCGGCCGCCACCTCGAAGTCAGCTCATTCCGCATCGGCAATTTCGAGGACCGTCAGGTCGCAGTCCTGTTCAAGGACATCACCGATCGAGTCCGCATTGAGGCAGCACAGAAACATCTTCAGGAGACGCTGGAGACGCGCATCGCCGAGGCGCTATCCGAGCGCGAGAAAGTGGAAGGCGCGCTGCGGCAGGCACAGAAGATGGAAGCCGTCGGCCAGCTCACCGGTGGCCTCGCCCATGACTTCAACAATCTGCTCGCCGGCATCTCCGGTGCCTTCGAGATGATTCATGCACGGCTCGCCCAGGGCCGGCACGGCGATGTCGAGAAATATCTGTCCGCCGGACAAGGCGCGGCGCGCCGCGCGGCAGCGCTGACCCATCGCCTGCTCGCCTTTTCGCGCCAGCAGACCCTGAGCCCGCGGCCACTGGTGGTCAATCGTCTGCTGCCGGACTTTGCCGAACTCGTCCGCCGCACCGTCGGCCCGGCGATCGAGGTGGAGACCATCGGCGCGGCCAGCCTGTGGACCACGCTGGTCGATGCCAATCAGCTCGAAAACGCGCTGCTCAATCTCTGTATTAATGCCCGCGACGCGATGCCCGACGGCGGCAAGATCACCATCGAGACCGGTAATCGCTGGCTGGACGACCGCAATGCGCGCGAACGCGGGATCGATGCCGGGCAATATATCAGCGTCTGCGTGAGCGACACCGGCATCGGCATTGAGAAGGTCAATATCGAGCGGGTGTTCGACCCGTTCTTCACGACCAAGCCGATCGGCCAGGGTACTGGTCTCGGCCTGTCGATGGTCTATGGCTTCGCGCGGCAGAGCCACGGCTATGTGCGGATCTATTCGGAAGTCGGCCAGGGCACGATGGTCTGCATCTATCTCCCGCGCTTCCATGGCGAGGAGGATGTCGCCAACGAGACGTTGAATGCCGAACGGATCGAGACTGGCTCTGGCAAGACCGTGCTGGTGATCGATGACGAGCCAACGGTACGGATGCTGGTGACTGATGCGCTATCGGACCTCGGCCATGCGTGCCTCGAAGCCGGCGACGGGCCGTCCGGTCTGAAGTTCCTGCAATCGGATGCGTCGATCGATCTGCTGATCACCGATGTCGGGCTGCCCGGCGGCATGAATGGACGTCAGATTGCCGAAGCCGCGCGGCGGCTACGACCTAACCTGCAAGTCTTGTTCATCACGGGTTATGCGGAGAATGCCGTACTCAATCACGGCCATATCGAACACGGTATGGAAGTGCTGACCAAGCCTTTTGCGGTGGACGATCTGGTCCGGCGGGTCAGCCGCCTGCTGCTCAGCGATCAGCAGGATAGTCGGGGCTAAAAGCGATCAGTGCAGGACGGCGTGGGCAACCGGCGCTTCGGCGGCGCGTGCGGCCACGAGCTGCGCCTTCAAGTCGGCCAGTTCGGTCTCCAGCTGACGGTTGACCATGATGAGCGCGCCCACAACACCGCGGGTATCACCGTGGCAGGCGGCAACGAGGTCATCGATTTCGGAATCGAGTTGGGTCACAAAAATCTCCTGCCAAACTTTCAGATGGCTTCAATTATCGGGGAGGTCTTGCATCAATATTAATTAATACTGGAGTCCTAGGCGGCATCGCTAACGTGCATGATTACCGGTTAAGGGCCTCTTTCCGGCGTCACAGAATCCACAGCCGACTTTCTGCGATCGCCCAAGCGCGCCGAAACCGGCGCGCGGCCCCAGTTGTCGCAATAATCGATATCCACCAGAGATTTAGCGCCACCATCGCACCGCACTAATTTAATACCTCCGCGCCGACGCCGATGGCACGGAGGTAAATATTTTTGCTAACCGAAGCCAGCAACCGCGTGCGGAACGTAAGGCGTCTCCAACGCAGCGATCTCGTCCTTCGTCAATTTGAGCGACAGCGCCGCCACGGCATCAGTCAGATGCCCCGGCTTGGACGCCCCGATGATCGGCGACGTGATGCCCGGCTTTTGCAGCAGCCACGCCATGGCGACCTGGGCCTGCGGGACGCCGCGGGACTTTGCGACGGCGGCGACCTGCTCGACGATCTTGCGGTCGGCCTGCTCGGCCTGGACATAGAGCCCCTTGCCGAATTCGTCGGTGTTCTGGCGCTCGCTGGTCTCGTCCCAGGCGCGGGTCAGGCGGCCGCGGGCGAGCGGGCTCCATGGCATCACGGCAATACCCTGATCGGCGCAGAACGGCAGCATCTCGCGCTCTTCCTCGCGGTTGAGCAGATTGACGTGGTTCTGCATGCTGATGAATTGCGTCCAGCCATTCAGCCGCGACGTATAGACCGCCTTGGCGAACTGCCACGCATACATGCTGGAGGCGCCGATATAGCGTGCCTTCCCGGCCTTCACGACATCATGCAGCGCTTCCATCGTCTCTTCGATGGGCGTTTTCTTGTCGAGGCGATGGATCTGATAGAGATCGACATAGTCGGTCCCGAGGCGGCGCAGGCTGTGATCGATCTCGGTCATGATCGCCTTGCGCGACAAGCCAGCGCCGTTCGGCCCCGGACGCATGCGATTGAAGACCTTGGTGGCGATGACCACGTCGTCGCGCCTGGCAAAATCCTTCAGCGCACGGCCGACGATCTCTTCCGACGTGCCGTCGGAATAGACATTTGCGGTGTCGAAGAAATTGATGCCGAGTTCGATGGCTTGCTTGATCAACGGCCGGCTATTGTCTTCGTCCAGGGTCCAGGCATGCGACCCGCGATCGGAGATGCCATAGGTCATGCCCCCCAGACACAGACGTGACACTTCGAGACCGGTATTTCCGAATTTGACGTAATCCACGCGTTCACTCCCTGTTTGATTATTTGGTTTTCACGAATTCGGCAAAAGCATCCGCATAATCGGGATGCCAACGCGACAGCGCCGGACGATTCTCGACGACATCGCCGATCGCCCACAACATGCGCCGCTCGTCGAGCGCGCGCGGCACGTCATTGTCCGGGCAAAGGATGTAGAAGTCGCCGGCCTCGATGCTTTGCATCATGAATGCGACAGTCTCTTCCGGCGTCCACGCTGCAGCCGGCTTCTCCTTGCGATCACCGGCAGTCAGGCCGGTAAAGACGAAGCCCGGAATCAGCAGATGCGCGGTGACCTGGCAGCCCTCGGTATTGCGCAGCTCGTGCGCCAGTGCTTCCGTATAAGCCTTCACCCCGGCCTTGGAGACGTTATAGGCGGGATTGCCGGGCGGCGTGGTGATGCCCTGCTTGGAGCCGGTATTGATGATCAGGCCCGGCTTCATGCTGGCGATCATGTTCGCCGCAAAGGCCTGGCAGCCATTGACGACGCCCCACAGATTGACGCCGATCAATCGCTCCCAGTTATCGCGCGGACCGAGTGCCGACGTCGAGACCTGGATGCCTGCGTTGTTCATGAGCACATCGCAACCGCCGAAGCGCTGCCGGACATCGGCCGCCAGTTTTGACATTGCGGCGAGATCGCTGACATCGACAGCAGCCGTCATCACATCGTCACGTCCGCCCTTCGCTACCGCGATGATTTTCGCGGCTGCATCCGCGAGACGATCCTCGCCGAGATCGGCGATGCAGATGCGCAGCCCAAGGCCCGCGAATTGCAGTGCAGCAGCAAGGCCGATGCCCGACGCCCCTCCAGTGATGACGGCGACAGAGCCGGCGGACAATGCGGCGTGAGGCATGACACACTCCAGGGATGCAGGATTGGAAATCGTCTAAGAGGGATCGCCACCGATCGCGCGATCGGAGCAGGTTAATCCTATAACACAGGGCGGTGCGATCCGGTGTCACGTCACCGCGAGAGAATTCACTGTCATGAATTGCATGCGTAGACCTCCTATGCAGTGCGTCCGGTGTTCCGCAGCTTTACCCATCTGGCGGAAACGATATATTCCGCGCGCCACAACGGCAGAAAATTCAAAAGCTCCGGGAGGATCATCATGGGCTTGATGCAGCCAATCTCCGCCACCTCGCACCCCTATGCGAACGGCTCCTACAAGCAGATGCTGATCGACGGCAAATGGGTCGATGCGCAGTCGGGCAAGAAGTTCGAGACGCATAATCCCGCTACCGGCGCACTGCTCGCCACCGTCGCCGAAGGCGATGCCAAGGATATCGATCTCGCAGTTGCCGCCGCACGCCGCGCCTTCGAAGGCCCGTGGAGCAAGGCCAAGCCATTCGAGCGCCAAGCGCTGCTGCTGAAATTTGCCGACCTCGTCGAAAAGCACTTCGATGAACTCGCACTGCTCGACACGCTCGACATGGGCGCGCCGGTCAGCCGCACATTCGCAGGCAAGCAGCGCATCATCGGCATGCTGCGTTTCTATGCCGGACAGGCCACGCTGATCTATGGCGAGACCATCGAGAACTCTCTGCCCGGCCAGATCTTCTCCTACACGCTAAAGGAGCCGGTCGGCGTCGTCGGTGCGATCATTCCTTGGAATTCGCCGCTGAGCGCCAGCGTCTGGAAGATCGGCCCCGCGATCGCGACCGGCTGCACCGTGGTGCTGAAGCCCGCTGAAGAAGCGCCCCTGACCTCGCTGCGCCTCGGTGAGCTCGCGCTCGAAGCCGGCTTCCCGGCTGGTGTCATCAATGTCGTCCCAGGCTATGGCGAGACTGCCGGCGCTGCACTCGCCTCGCATCAGGACGTCAACAAGGTCGCCTTCACCGGTTCGCACTTCACCGGCCAGTCGATCATCCGCGCCTCGGCCGGTAACCTCAAGCGCGTGTCGCTGGAACTCGGCGGCAAGTCGCCGAACATCGTGTTTGCCGATGCCGACCTCGACGCCGCAGTTCCGGGCGCAGCGATGGCGGTGTTCGCCAATTCCGGCCAGATCTGCAGCGCCGGCACCCGCCTCTTCGTCGAGAAGAAGATCTACAACGAATTTGTCGGCAAGGTCGCCGAATTCGCCAAGACGCTGAAGGTCGGCAACGGCGTCGATCCCTCGATCCAGCTCGGACCGCTGGTGTCGAAGGAGCAATTCGACCGCGTCAGTGGCTATCTGACCACCGGTGCTGGCGAAGGTGCGAAGGCACTGGCTGGTGGTGGCCTCCTCACCGATGGTGATCTGGCCAAGGGCTTCTTCGTGCAGCCGACAGTGTTCGCCGACGTGCAGGACGGCATGAAGATCGCACAGGAAGAGATCTTCGGACCGGTGATTTCGGCTATTGCCTTCGAAGACATGGACGACCTTGTGACGCGCGCGAACAACACGATGTTCGGCCTCGGCAGCGGCGTCTGGACCAAGGATGTCAGCAAGGCGCATCGCCTCGCAAAATCCCTGCAGGCCGGCTCGGTGTGGATCAATTGCTATCAGGCGATGGACCCGGCCGTGCCATTCGGCGGCTACAAGATGAGCGGCTATGGCCGCGAGTCCGGCGTTCATCACGTGGATGAATATCTCAACATCAAGTCGGTCTGGATCAACACCTGATCCGATCGGCCTGAAACAAACGGCGCGAGGCAATCAGCCTCGCGCCCTTTTTCTGTAGGGAGGACACGGCGTGAGCGTGCCTTTGCCCACCCTGCAGTCTACGCAGCTGCCTTCGCCGCATACTGATCGCGCAGCTTGCGCTTGAAAATCTTGCCCGTGGATTCCCGCGGCAACGCGTCGTGGAAGTGGATTTCCTTCGGCACCTTGAAATTCGCCAGGCGCTGCTTGAGATAGGCCTGGATATCCGCCGAGCAAATCGTCAAGCCATCCTCGATCTCGACGCACCCCACCAAACGCTCGCCAAATTCATCATCCGGCACGCCGAACACCGCGCAATCGCGGATTCCATCCATCCCGATCAGCGTGCTCTCGATTTCGGCCGGATAGATATTGACGCCGCCGGAGATCACCATGTCGCGTTTGCGGTCGCACATGAAGAGATAGCCATCTTCATCGAGATAACCGACATCGCCGACGCTGATGAGCCCGTCGCGACCAGCCTCGGCACGCGCTTCCGGCCGCCCCTGATAGTCGAAATCCGGCACCGAGGTCTGGCGCATATAGATCTCGCCGGGCTCGCCGACATCACATTGCGTGCCGTCCGGACGATAGATGCGTACCACGCCGCCTTCGATGGTGCGGCCGACGGTGCCGGGCTTCTTCAGCGCTTCTTCCGACGAATGCCAGATCGGCACGCCGGTCTCCGTGGAGCCGAGATACTCATTGATCACCAGCCCCCACCATTTGATCATCGCCTGCTTCACATGCACCGGGCATGGCGCCGCGCCATGGATGACATTGCGCAACGAGGACAGATCGTAGCGGGACTTCACATCGTCTGGCAGCCGCAGCAGGCGCACGAACATCGTCGGCACCATATGCATATTGGTGACGCGATGTTGTTCGACCAGTTGCAACAAGTCTTCCGGATCGAAGCGCGGCTCCAGCACGATGGTGCTGCCATGGCGGAAGGCCATCAGGCCATAGGAGCTTGGCGCCGAGTGATACATCGGCCCGTTCATGAGTACGATCTGGTTGTCCGGCTTGAGGCCATACGCGATGGCGCCGACGCGCTCGGATGCCGCGGCCTGCTCCGGCGTCATGGCCCCGCGCTTGACGCCTTTAGGGCGGCCGGTGGTGCCGGATGTGTAGAACATGGTCAGCGCGCGCTTGGGCGGATTGTCGATCGGCACCTGCTGCTCGCGCCATAGGTCGAAGTCGGTCGCGCCAGCAGGAACATCCGTCGCCGCCTCTGCCACGCCATAAGCAGCAGCAATCTCGGGCGGCGTGCGCACGATCAGGACCGGGAGATCCTTCGGCAACCCATCAGCGATCTGTAGCAGCAGGTCGGCATGGCAAACGAGCAGCTTGGCCCCGCTATCGGCAAGGATGTAGCCGACTTCTTCGCCTTTCAGATGCCAGTTGATGGGAACGATCCGCGCGCCGATGGCGCCGGCACCGAAGGCTGTCTCGAACAGCGCGAAATCGTTGCGCAGCATCATTGCGACAGGCGCAGCCTCGCCGGCACCGAGTGCCTTGAAACCGGTCGCCGCTTTGGCGATGCGCTGCATAATATCGGGATAGCTGATGCTGCGGTCGCCGCTGATGATCATGATCCACCCTCATATTGATCTTGTTGCCGCTGCCTTGCCACGAAGAGAATATGGGCGTCGAGCCATATTTGGGGATACCGGATTTCCAAACTCGGAGGGGGCAGCGCGACGAAACGTCTCGTTTAGCCCCTCCGCATGCGATCCAGATTGGTCGGGACACGTCGCCTAAAGTGTAAGTTGCACCGCCTCCTGATACCTTGCATCTGCGGGAAAACTCGCCGAACATGCAGCCAAGCGTCAATGGCGCATAAAATCGGGAGGACGACCGTGCGGATCAAAGCCGTTCACATTGCCATGCTCGCCGCTTTCGCGAGCGTCTCAGCGCTCAGCAGCAGCGCACAGGCTCAAGCCTGGCCGCAGAAGCAGATCACCTTCATCATCCCCTTCGCTGCAGGCGGCGGCACCGATGCCTTTGCACGCCCCCTCGCCGCGCAGCTGGATCAGCAACTCGGCAAGCGCGTCATCATCGACAACCGCGCCGGCGCCGGCGGCACCATCGGGGCTTCCGCGGCTGCCAAGGCAGCGCCGGATGGCTACACATTCTTCATGGGTGCTGCGCATCACGCGATTGCGCCGTCGCTGTATCCCAATCTCGATTACGATATCGAGAAGGACTTCATCCCGGTGGCGCTGGTGTCGCGCCCGCCGCAGGTGATCGTGGTCAATCCCGACAAGGTGCAGGCCAAGACGCTGGCCGAGTTCATCGCCTACGCCAAAGCCAATCCTGACAAGCTGTCCTATGGCTCTGCCGGCGCCGGCACCACGCACCATCTCGCCGCCGAACTGTTCAAGATCCTGACCCAGACAAAGATCCAGCACGTGCCCTATCGCGGCGCCGGCCCCGCGATGCAGGACCTGATCGCAGGCCATGTGCCGGTCGTGTTCGACGGGCTCGGCTCGTCATCCGCGCCGATCCGGGCTGGACAGCTGCGCGCTCTTGCCATTGCGGCACCAAAGCGCGTGCCGGCCTTCCCGGATATCCCGACGGCCGCGGAAGCCGGGCTGGCCAATTATGAGGTTGCCACCTGGTACGGCCTGTTTGCCCCGAAGGGCACGCCGCCGGACATCATCGAACGCATGACCAAGGAATTGAAGACAGCGCTTCAGTCGTCAGCGATCAAGGATGCCTGGGAGCGCAACGGCTCCGACGTACCGGATGTCGCCGGTCCTGAATTCGGCAAGATGGTGTCGGCCGATGTCGCGCGCTGGCGCAAGGTCGTCACCGAGGCCGGCGTCAAACTGGACTGAGCCGGCCTCTCGATCGAGATCATGGAGCCGTGGCTGCTTACGCAGTCACGGCTTCTTTCTTTCCTGGGCCCGCAAACAGGCTGCGGCCGGGGATCGCATCCAGCAGGGCCTTGGTATAGGCGTCGCTGGGATCCTCAAAAATCTTCTGGGTCGGTCCTTGCTCGACGATCTCGCCACGACGCATCACCACGATGCGGTCGGCGATCTCGGCGGCGACGCGGAGATCGTGGGTGATGAAGATCATCGCCAGGTTCATCTCCTCGCGCAGGTCGGCGAGGAGTTTCAGCACCTGCGCCTGCACCGACACGTCGAGCGCCGAGACGGCTTCGTCAGCCACCAGCACCAGCGGCTTCAGGGCAAGCGCACGCGCGATGCAGATGCGTTGGCGTTGGCCGCCGGAGAACTCGTGCGGATAACGCTCGGCCGCGCTCTCCTGCAGGCCGACGCGGACCAGCAGCTTCTTGGCATCCGCCATCGCCTGCTTGCCCGGCGTGCCATAGGCGATCGGGCCAGCAGCAATCGCGTCTCCGACCTTCTGACGAGGATCGAGGGCAGCATAAGGATCCTGGAACACGATCTGGATCTTGCGGCGCATCTGCCGCAGGCTTTCTCCGCGCTGAGCCAGCAGATCGGCCCCGGAGAAATTCACCGAGCCTGTGTCCGGCTCAACCAGTCGCATGATGAGACGACCGAGTGTCGATTTACCCGACCCGGACTCGCCGACGATCGCCACGGTCTCACGCGCCTTCAGTGCCAGCGAGATGTTCTGCACGGCGTCGGTGCGACGCGGTGGCAGGAACATGCCCTGCTTGGTGACGAAGGTCTTGTTGAGACCGACGGCATCAAGAATCGGCGCACCGGTGATCTTGCGATCAGTCGCCGCCAGCGAGCGACCGCCCGGAACGGCAGCGATCAGGCTCTTGGTATAGTCGTCCTTCGGATTGCGCAGCACCTCATCGACGCTACCCTGCTCGACGACGCGACCATTGCGCATCACGACGACGCGGTCAGCGACATCGGCGACAACACCGAAATCGTGGGTGATGAGCAGCACGCCCATGCCGCGATCGGCCTGCAGCTTCTTCACGAGCGCGAGAATCTGCTTCTGCGTGGTGACGTCGAGTGCCGTGGTCGGCTCGTCCGCCAGCAGCAGTTGCGGATTGTTGGCCATCGCCATGGCGATCATGATGCGCTGACGCTGGCCGCCCGAGAGCTGGAACGGGAAGCTGCGCGCAAGCGCCTTCGGGTCCGGCAAACCAACGGCGTTGATCAACTCCTGCACGCGGGCATCGACGGCTTCCTTCGACAAGGCCGGCTTCGTGTGCGTGACGATGGACTCCGCGATCTGCTGGCCCACGCGGGCCAGCGGATTGAGCGCGCTGAGCGGCTCCTGGAAGATCATCGAGATGGCGCCGCCACGCAGCTTGCGCATGGTGGCTTCCTCCACCGTGGCGATGTCCTGCCCGTCGAATTTGACATTGCCCTGTGCGATGCCGGTGCGATCCGGCAGCAGACGCAGGATCGCATGCGCTGTCATCGACTTGCCCGAACCGGACTCGCCGACCAGGCAGACGATCTCGTTGCGGTTGACGTTGAAGGTCACGCCCTCGACTGCGAAGGCGCGGTCCGCGCCCGACGGCAGGCTGATGGCGAGATTCTCGATGGCGAGAAGCGTATTTTCGGTCATCGATTATCGCCTGCGTGAGATGCGCGGGTTCAGAACGTCGTTGAGACCTTCACCCACGAGATTGATGGCAAGCACGGTGAGCAGGATGGCGAGACCGGGAAACACGCTCATCCACCATGCCTGACGGATCACGGTGCGCGCGGCACCGATCATGAAGCCCCAAGACATCAGATTGGGGTCGCCAAGGCCCATGAAGCTCAGCGCGCTCTCGATCAGGATCGCACTGGCAACGGCCAGCGAGCCCGTGACGATGATCGGCGAGATTGCGTTCGGCAGGATACGGGCGAGCACGACAGTGATTGCACGCTGGCCCTGACACACGGCGGCCTGGACGAATTCGCGACCGCGCAGTCGCATGAACTCCGCACGCGTCAGACGCGCCAGCGGCGGCCAGCTGACGATGCCGATGGCGAAGATCAGATTGGAGATCTTCGGTCCCAGCGTCGCCACCAGCAGGATCGCGAGAACGAAGCCCGGAATCGTCTGGAACAGTTCGGTGAGGCGCATCATGACCTCATCGACCTTGCCACCGAAATAACCCGCGGTGGCGCCGATGGTCACGCCGATGATCAGTGAGGTCAGCGTCGAGACGACACCGATGATCAGCGAGATACGCGCGCCATGGGCGATGCCTGCGGCAACGTCACGGCCGAGCATGTCCGAACCGAGCCAGAGACCTTCGCTGAGCGGCGGCTGGAACGGCGCGCCGACCATGTCCCAGGGATCGTCGGGGAACAGCCACGGCGCAGACACTGCAAGGAGGACCACGCAGAGCAGGATAAACAGACCGATCATCCCGGTGGGGTGACGGAGAAAAGCTTTGAAAGTCGTCATCACCAGTTTCCGTTCACGAGGCCGCACGCACGGAGACGCGCGGGTCGATCAGCCGGTAGATTGCATCGGTCAGAAGATTGAGCGCGATCACGATGACCGACATCACCAGGAACACGCCGAGCAGCACCGGATAGTCGCGTTGCAACAGCGCATCATAGATGAGACGGCCGAGACCCGGCCATGCGAACACGGTCTCGATCACGACAGCACCGCCGACCAGCGCGCCGGCCTGCATGCCGGCGACCGTCACGATCGGCAGCATCGCATTGCGCAAGATGTGGCGGATGATGATGGCGCCTTGCTTCAGGCCCTTGGCTTTGGCGGTCTTGATGAAGTCCTGATGGGTGACGTCGAGCACCGACGAGCGCATCAGGCGGGTGTAAATCGCAAGATAAATGGCAGCCAGCGAGGTCACGGGAAGGATCATGTGCATCCCGATATCGAGCATGCGCTGCAGCGTGGTCTGCTGCACACCGATCGTGGCGTAGCCAAAGGCTGGCAGCCAGTCGAGCTGCACGGCAAACAGCAACACCAGCATCAGGCCGAGCCAGAACACCGGCGTCGCATAAAGCAGCAGCGAGACGACCGTGAGCAATGTGTCCGACCACTTGCCTGCGCGAATGCCGGCAAGCGTGCCAAGAAAGATGCCTGCAAACAACGCCAGGATGAATGCTGTCGCCGTGAGCAACAACGTGGCTGGCAGCCGCTCCAGGATCAGCGACGACACCGTGCGCTGCTGGCGATAGGAATAGCCGAGATCCAGGGTCAGCACGCGCCCGAGATAGGTGGCGAGCTGCACGGGATAAGGTTTGTCGAGGCCATATTCGGCCCGGAGCTGTTCCAGCAATTTTTCGTCGGAGGCACCGCTCTGGCCGGCGATCACCTGAGCGGGATCGCCGGGGGCAGCATGGACGAGAATGAAGTTAAAGGTCGCGATGACAAGCACCACCGCGACGAATTTCACGACCCATCCTGCGAGGGCGAGGATGACCGCGCCAGCGCGGCCACCCCTGTTGAGTGTGGCAGAGCTCATCCGAAATACACCGAGCTGAAGGATTCATGCACGCCGACGCCGGTCGACGTGACGTTCTTCAGGCGCTTGTCGATAAAGGTCGGATAGGCGGCTTCGAACATCCAGACCACCGGCACGTCTTCGACCAGGATCTTCTGCACCTTGCTGTACAGTTCCTGACGCTTGGCTTCGTCGATGGTGGACGCCGCTTCCTCGAACAGTCGGTCGACTTCCGGATTGGAATAGCCCGCGGTGTTCGAGAACAGGATCCCCTTTTTGATATTCGACGAGATATAGGTGCGCGACACGCCAAGGGCGGGATCGCCAAACTGGTAAACGAGATTGCCCGTCATCTCATAGTCCCAGTTGCTGAACTTATCGGCCCAGCCGCCAACGTCGGTGTTTTCCAGCTGGATTTCGATACCGGCGCGGCCGAGCGACTGACGGATGAATTCGCCGGCGCGCTGATAAACCTCGCCATAAGGCGGGATCAGATATTTCAGCGTAACGCGCTTGCCGTCCGGACCGGGCTTCAGGCCCATCTCGTCGAGCAGAGCCTTGGCCTTCTCGATCGAGTAGTCGTAACGCTTGACGTCCTTTTCGTAAAACTTGGTCTTCGACGACACCGGACCGGTCGCCTGCTTCGGCAGACCGAAATAGACGCGCGCCGCCATCGACTTCAGGTCGAGCGCATGCGCGATGGCCTGGCGGAAGCGTTTGTCATCCATCGGCTTGACGCGATTATTGAGCTCCAGCCACTGATGCGGGGCGAAATATTCGTAGCCCTTGGTGGTCATCTCATAGGTCGGCAGCTTCGACAGCCGCGCGATATCGTAGAACTCGATGTCGTTCCACTGCGTGAGCTGGATCTTGCCCTGCTCCAGCGCCACCGAGCGCGATGCGGCGTCCGGAATGATGCGGTAGATGACTTCGTCGAGATACGGCTCGTCCTTGCGGTAGTAGCCTTCGTGGCGCACGAGATGGACGTGCGAGCCCTTGACCCATTCCTTCAGCTTGAAGGGGCCGGAGCCGATTGCCTGGGCATTGGCCGGGTTCTTGCGATAGTCCGAACCATCATAGATGTGCTTCGGCACGATCGGGCCGGTGGTGCAATCGAGCGCGGTGAGGAACGGCGCGAATGGCGCCTTCAGCTTGAAGATCACGGTGAGCGGATCGGGCGTCTCGGCCTTCTCGATGCGCGTATAAATCGCACGCGCACGCGCATGCGTTTCCGGCAGCATCTTGGTCATGGAGAACGCGACGTCTGCCGAGGTCAGCGGCTTGCCGTCATGGAAGGTGATGTTCGGAAAAAGCTTGAACGTATAGGTCAGGCCATCCGGCGAGACTTCCCAGGACTGCGCGAGGCCCGGCATCGGCTTCAGGTCCGTGCTGTAACGCAGGAGGCTCTCATAGATCTTGCCGCCCAGCGCCAGCGTCGGCTGCTGCTGGTTCAGCGCGGTGACGAGAATCGGCGGTTCCGGCTGGATGATGGTGTTGAGCGTACCGCCCTTGGTCTGGCCGGCAGCGCGCGTTATGCCCAACGGAATGCCCGAAAGAGCCACCGCACTCACGCCCATCATCTTCGCGAATTCACGCCTATTCATAGTCTTTCCTTTTCACAACAGCGATCGCCAGATGCGTACCATCAGATCTGGCACGCCCGGCGATCGCCGCCCTATGCTGACTTTCAATTTCAACCGAGTGTGACGGCTCCGAATGTCTCATGCACGCCGATGCCGGACGTGATGACATTCTTCAACCGCTTGTCGATGAAGTTCGGGAAGTCTTGCTCGACCATCCATGCGATCGGGACTTCTTCTACGACGATTTTTTGCACAGCCGTGTAGAGTTCCTGGCGTTTGGCGTCGGATGTCGCAACGGCGGCTTCCTCGAATAGCCTGTCTACCTCAGGATTGGAATAGCCCGCGACATTTGAGAACAAGATACCTTTTCGGATGTTCGACGACACATAGCTGCGCGCCACACCCAGAGCGGGATCGCCGAGCTGATAGAGCAGATTGCTCGTCATCTCGTAATTCCAGTTGCTGACACGCTCTGCCCAACCGGCCATGTCGTGATTTTCGAGTTGCAAGTCGATGCCGACACGACCGAGCGACTGCTTGAAATATTCGGCGCAGCGTGTCCACAACTCGCCATAGGGCGGCACCAGATATTTCAGCGTGACACGCTTGCCGTCCGCACCGGGCTTGAGCCCCATTTCGTCAAGCAGCGCCTTCGCCTTGTCGAGCGAGTAGTCGTACTGCTTGACGTCCTTCTCGTAGAACCGCGTCTTCGACGACACCGGTCCGGTGGCCACCTTACCGAGGCCGAAGAACACGCGCTGCAGCATCGCCTTGCGGTCGATGGCAAACATCACCGCCTGGCGGAAGCGCTTGTCGTCCATCGGCTTCACGCGCAGATTGAACTCCAGCCAGAAATGCGGCGCGAAGAATTCGTAGCCCTTTGTCGTCATCTCCAGATTGGGCAGCTTCGACAACCGCGCGACATCGAAGAGTTCAACGTCGGTCCATTGCGTCAGCTGCACCTTGCCCTGTTCGAGCGCGACGGCACGCGACGCGCCGTCCGGAATCACCCGATAGATGATCTCGTCGAGATGAGGCTCACCCTTGCGGTAATAACCTTCATGCTTGACGAGATGGACATGCGATCCCTTCACCCACTCCTTGAGCTTGAACGGACCGCAGCCGATGGCCTGCGCATTGGCGGGGTTCTTGCGGAAATCGGTCCCTTCATAAATATGCTTCGGCACGATCGGCGCCGTGGTGCAGTCGAATGAGCCAAGAAAAGGTGCGAACGGCGTCTTCAGCTTGAAGATCACCGTCAACGGATCCGGCGCTTCCGCCTTTTCGATACGCATGAACGTGCCGCGCGCACGCGCATGGGTCTCGGTGAGCACCTTGGTCACCGAGAACACCACGTCTTCCGATGTCAGTGGCTTGCCGTCATGGAAGGTGATGCCGGGAAACAGTTTGAAGGTGTAGGTGAGACCATCCGGCGACATTTCCCAGGATTGCGCAAGACCAGGCATCGGCTTGAGATCGGCGCCGTAGCGCAGCAGGCTCTCATAGATCTTGCCGCCGAGTGTCAGCGTCGGCTGCTGCTGGTTAAGCGCAGTGACGAGGATCGGCGGCTCGGGCTGGATGATGGTGTTGAGCGTGCCGCCTTTGGTCTGCCCGACGGCACGGGTGACGCCGAGCGGAATGCCCGAAAGGGCGGTGGCGCTGAGGCCGAGAAGTTTCGCGAATTCACGTCGGTTCATCTATATCCCCTATTCAATACTCGAAAGTGATAGACAGTCAGTAAATTGAGATGCTGCACCGCGATCGCTGCGCAACAGTGACATTCTCGATGCTTGGCGGCTCAGCCGAAATGCACCGCCCCGAAAGTCTCGTGCACGCCGATGGCTGTCGACAATACGTTCTTCAGGCGCTTGTCGATGAAGTTCGGATAGTCTTGTTCAAAGGTCCAGACCACCGGCACGTCCTCGACCAGAATCTTTTGCACCTGACTGTAAAGCTCCTGCCGCTTGTCATCGGACGTCGCGACCGCCGCTTCCTCGAACAGGCGGTCCACCTCCGGATTGGAGTAGCCGGCGGTGTTCGAGAACAGGATGCCCTTCTTGATGTTGGACGAGATGTAGGTGCGCGCCACGCCGAGCGCGGGATCGCCGAACTGATAGACCAGGTTGGCGGTCATATCGTAGTCCCACTCGGCGAACTTCTGGGCCCAGCCGGCAATGTCCGTGGTCTGCAATTGCACATCGATACCGACGCGGCCGAGCGATTGGCGAATGAATTCGGCGGCGCGCGTATTCGCCTCGCTGACTGGCGAGATCAGATAGCGGAGCGACACGCGCTTGCCGTCCGGGCCCGGCTTCAGCCCCATCTCGTCGAGCAGCGCCTTCGCCTTGTCGATCGAATAGTCATAGGTCTTGACGTTCTTGTCGTAGAACCGCGTCTTCGACGAGATCGGACCGGTCGCCAGCTTGCCAAGCCCGAAATAGATCCGCTGCAGCATCCCCTTGCGGTCGATGGCATGGGCGATGGCCTGACGAAAGCGCTTGTCGTCCATCGGCTTGATGCGGTTGTTGAGCTCGATCCATTGATGCGGCGCGAAGAATTCGTAGCCCTTGGTGGACATCTGATAGTTCGGCAGCTTGGACAGCCGCGCCACCTCGAAGAATTCGATGTCGCCCCATTGCGTCAGCTGCACCTTGCCCTGCTCCACCGCCACGGCGCGCGACGCGCCGTCGGGTATCGCGCGATAGATGATCTCATCCAGATAGGGCTCGCCGGGGCGGTGATACCCCTCGTGCCGGACGAAGTGGATATGCGATCCCTTGACCCACTCCTTCAGCTTGAACGGGCCACAGCCGATCGCCTGCGCGTTGGCCGGGTTCTTGCGATAGTCGGTCCCCTCATAAATGTGCTTGGGGAGGATCGGCGCCGTGGTGCAATCGAGCGAGGTGAGGAAAGGCGCGAAGGGCGATTTCAGCGTGAACACGACGGTGAGCGGGTCCGGTGCCTCGGCCTTCGCAATCCGCGCAAAGGTGACGCGGCCGCGCGCATGGGTCTCCATCAGCACCTTGGTCATGGTGAAGATGACGTCGTCCGCGGTCAGCGGTTTGCCGTCGTGGAAGGTGATGCCCGGAAACAGCTTGAACGTATAGACGAGCCCGTCGGGCGAAACCTCCCAGGACTTGGCGAGGCCGGGAAGCGGCTTGAGGTCGAAGTCGTAGCGCAGCAGGCTCTCATAGAGTTTTCCGCCGACCGTGAGTGTCGGCTGCTGCTGGTTGATCGCGGTGACGAGAATAGGCGGTTCAGGCTGGATGATCGTATTGAGCGTGCCGCCCTTGGTCTGGCCGACAGCGCGGGTAATCCCGAGTGGAATACCGGACAGGGCCGTGGCGCTCAGACCAAGAAGTTTCCCGAATTCACGTCTGTTCATTCCCGCTTCCCTTGCATTGGCGCCAGGGAAAGCGTCGCGGTTGTGCGCCCTGGCCAGTGGGGAGGAACTTGCAAATTTCGCGCCGCAGCATCATCGCCAGCAATGATGCTGGCAATGGCCGCCATGCCCCAGTGGAATTGCTCGAATTTGAGCTGACTGCCTCAGACGCTGCCTAAGAGTTGTCTTCCGCCTGCGCATCGGCCGTCGCGCGGAGGCGACGAATACCGGTCATGATCGCATCGATGTCCTCTTCGAGCTGCCCAAGCAGAACGCCGAAGTTGAAATCGGAGCGATCGCGGATCGAAGCAGCAAGCTGCTCGCGGTGCGCGCGAAGATCGAGCAGGGCGTCGAGCTGGTTGGTCTGAACATAGGCGGCAACGATCGCCTCGATAGCACTGGTCACGTCGGTGAGTTTTCCTTTCGCGGCCGGATTTCAGCCCGCGGTCGCACCTCACTTCGCATGTGACCAGAGTTCGAATTATGGCGGAGACGGCTATACGCCCTCTCGCCGCCAGTTCCGCGGGCCAGCTATCGCGCTGCGACAAACAGACCGATGCGAAGTCCCGAAATGTCGGAACGTGTCGCGAAGGGCGCAGTTGGCGAGGCAGGGGAAGAAACCGAACAGAGGAATGATCTTATGAAGAAGATGATGATTGCAGCAACGGCCGCCATGCTGATGACAGCGCCCGCAGCCTTCGCTCAGAGCGGCGCAAATCCAAACGCTCCGCAGATGAACTCCACCGGCACCGGCGTGACACAGCCAGGTACCAATAGCCGCGGCACCGCCGTGGACGTGCCGGAGCGGAGCGGCAGCAAGATGGCGCCGAGTGCCACCGGTTCGCAGGCAGGTAACAGCTCGAGCTCGATGGGCGGCTCCAACGCAGCAACCGGCACGACCGGGATGGGCGGCAACAATTCCGCTGAAGGCCGCACCTCGGGTGGCGGCGGTGGCGCAGGCGGCGGTGCTGGTGGTGCCGGCGGCGGCAACTAAGAACGCAATCGCGCCCTGCTAAAATAGAAAGGCTCCGGATCGCTCCGGAGCCTTTCGTTTGTTTGCTGCGGGATCGCGAAGCTTACATGATCACTTCGATCAGCTTCGGGCCCTGCGAGGCATTGGCATTGTCGAGCGCCTTGCTGAATTCCTCAGCGGTGGTCACGGCAACGCCGGGAACACCCATGCCCTTGGCCATAGAAACCCAATCCAGATTCGGACGATCGAGCGTCAGCATGTCGAGCGCACGGCTGCCCATGGCGCCAGCGCCGACATTGTCGAACTCGCCCTTTAGGATCTGATAGTTGCGGTTGGCGAACACGACGGTGGTGACGTCAAGATTTTCGCGGGCCTGGGTCCACAGCGACTGCGGCGTATACATGGCCGAGCCGTCGCCGACCATGCAGATCACCTTGCGATCCGGGCAGGCCACCGCAGCGCCGGTCGCGACCGGGGTCGAGAAGCCGATCGAGCCGCCCATGTTCTGCAGCCAGTCATGCGGCTTGGCCGCAGCGGTCGGGGCGAAGAAGCCGCGGCCGGTGGTGATCGACTCGTCGATGACGATGCCGTTCTCGGGAATGCCGAGTGCGATGGCAGCAGCGATCGACGCATGGTTCAGCGCGCCGGTCGGCTTGACCAGTTCGGCATGCTTCTGCGGCTTGACGTCCGACGGCTTGGCGCCGACGGCGCTGGCCAGCGCTTCGAGCGCCGCCACCGAATTCTCGCCATTGGCGGTCATGCGGTGCACGTTGCAGCCTTCCGGCTTCAGCACGCTCGGCTTGTTCGGATAGGCGAAGAAGGCGACCGGATCGTTGGCTTCGATCAGGACGATGTTCTTGAAGTTCTTCAGCACCGGAAGTGCCGAGTCGACCACGTAGGGCACGCGCTCGACGAAGAAGCGGCCCTGGCCACGGGCCATGCGCGGATTGTAGGTCTGGCTGATCACCTTGCAGCCCGTCTTGCCGGCGATCTGCTCGGCAAGTGCCAGGCCCTGCTCGGTCAGCGCCGAGCCGGTTAGCAGCAGCAGCGTGGTCTCGCCTTCCTTGGCAAGCTTGGCGGCGACATCGACAGCCGGGGCATGGAAGTTGGCGCGCTGCTCCGGCGCCGGCACCTGAGCAATGCCATCGGCTTCGTTCCAGGCCGTGTCGGCCGGCAGGATCAGGGTGGCGATCTGCGCCTGCGCACCGCTGGCGGCGGCGATGGCGGCAGCGCCGTCGGCGGCCACGGTCTTGGCGCTCGGCGAGGTACGCACCCACTGCGACATCGGACGGGCGAGACCCTCGATGTCCGAGGTCAGCGGCGCATTATGCTCGATGTGATAGACGGCATGCTGGCCGACAATGTTGACGATGCCCGAATTGGCCTTCTTGGCATTGTGCAGGTTGGCGAGGCCGTTGGCGAGGCCGGGGCCGAGATGCAGCAGGGTCGAGGCTGGGGTGCCCTTCATGCGGTAATAGCCATCCGCCGCACCGGTCACGATGCCTTCGAACAGGCCGAGCACGCAGCGCATGCCTTCGACACGGTCGAGCGCCGCAACGAAATGCATTTCCGACGTTCCCGGATTGGCAAAGCAGACGTCCACGCCGCCTGCCACCAGTGTCCGTACCAGGCTCTCCGCACCGTTCATTATCCAGCTCCAAGTTTTTTCTGCGAAATCGCGGAGTTGATCAATCATTGTTCGGGGAGCGCGTCAAAGGGGGCAGGCGCAACGCTTCGTCGCAAGACATGCGTGGCAAGCGGCCAACGCCGTCAGGCGATTGCGCCGCCGTCTCCCTGCACTTCGAGCGGTTCTCGACAAGCGGCGTTTCTTCAGAGGCTATGGGTTGCGGAGCAGCTTGAATTGTGGCCAGTCTGCGGCTCATTCCATCTGGCGAGGAGTCCATGAAGCGCATCGTTGCCGCCCTGTCCGTCGCAGCCGCCCTGATCGCGGTTGCCATGCCCGCTGAGGCCCGCGTCCGCAATCAGCCGGCGCAGCCCGATTTCGTCGTTGATGACGGCCCCTCGCTGTCCAACTTCTTCTCCAATTTCGGCAATGGCGGCGGCAATGGGGCGAGCTTAATTCCGCGCCAGACCGTTGGCTTCCAGAGCAATTACGCCCCCGGCACCATCGTGGTGAACACCGCCGAACGCCGGCTCTATCTGGTCCAGCCGGGCGGCAGTGCACTGCGATACGGCATCGGCGTCGGCCGTGACGGTTTCCGCTGGGGCGGCGTGCACCGCGTCACCGCCAAGAAGGAATGGCCGAGCTGGACCCCACCGGCCCAGATGCTGCGCCGCCGGCCGGACCTGCCGCGCCACATGGAAGGCGGTCCAGACAATCCGCTCGGCGCCCGCGCCATCTATCTCGGTTCGACGCTATACCGCATCCACGGCTCCAACGAGCCGGAGACCATCGGCCAGGCTGTCTCCTCGGGCTGCTTCCGCATGACCAATGAAGACGTCACCGACCTCTATAACCGCGTCGCCGTCGGCGCGACGGTCATCGTCAAGAACTGATCGGATCCCCGAAGGTCTCGCCGCATGCGAGACCTTCGACTCCCTGCGTCACTTCTGCGTGGGCGCGACCAAAGAGCCCTTGCGCTGCTGCGCCTTGTGCGCGAACTTGCGCAAAATGCACTCCCCAATTCCATATTCGGGCAAGCGTCTTGGCCTCGTCCTGATCGCGGCCGGCACTCTGCTCGTATCAATCCCTGCTGGCGCCAGCGAGCCTGCGATCATCGCCGCGCATCAGAAGCACCAGAAGAAAAGCTTTACCGACAGCCAGATCATCGACGGCTTTCTGAAGACTGCCTTCGGCGCCGAATATCATCTGGCCGGGCGTGTCGATCGCATCCGCAAATATGAGATACCGGTGCGGGTCTTCACCGACGGCGGCTCGGCAACGCGCAAGAAGCAGATCGGCAAAGTGGTCGCCGATATCGGCCGACGCGTGCAGCATCTCAACATCGCGATGGTCGAGAACGGCAACGAAGCCAATGTCACGGTCAAGCTGGTGCGCGACCGGGACCTCTACCCCACCCTCGCTTCGTTCTACGGCGAGGACCGCGCCAACGAAATCCGCACCTCGCTCGATCCGCAATGCCTGTCCGGCTTCCGCAAGAACGATCAGTTCGAGATCGAACGCTCCGACGTGATCCTGACCACGGACAACGGCGATTTCACCTTCTACGACTGCGCCTATGAAGAGATGCTGCAGTCGCTCGGCCCCATCAACGACACCAATTCCGTGCCGTGGACCATGTTCAACGACAATGTCTCGATGGGCTTCTTCGACATTTACGATCAGTATCTGCTCAACATCCTGTACGATCCCCGCATCAAGGCGGGCATGACCGTGCAGCAGGTGCGCGCTGTGCTGCCGCAAGTCCTCGCAGATGTCCGCGTCTGGGTCGGCAAGATCAATGAATTGCCGGCGGATTAGGTCGTCTCATCGCAAGGCGTGCGAGATAGGTCGAGAGACCTATCGGAACCCTCCCCGACGCGTTAGGTTGTCGCAACAGACATCTCCCGCGCCGGGATCATTTGCATGACCACACTGCTGCTCTCCCACAAGGCCTCATTCGATCACCTGACGCCGCCCGGCCACCCCGAGCGGCCGGATCGGATGCGCGCCGTGGCGCAGGCGCTTGGCGACCCACGCTTTGACGCGCTGGTGCGCGCCGATGCGCCGGAGGGCAGCCTTGATCACGTCAGCCTGTGCCACGACAGTCACTATATCGACGAGCTCAGGCATGTCGCGCCCGCCAGCGGCCTCGTTTATATCGACGGCGACACGTCGCTGTCGCCCGGCACATGGGAGGCCGTGATGCGCGGTGTCGGCGGTGCCATCGCAGCCACCGACGCGGTCATGAAGGGCGAACACACCAACGCCTTCGTCGCCACGCGCCCGCCGGGCCATCACGCCGAGAGCAACAAGGCGATGGGCTTCTGCTTCTTCGATCAGGCTGCTATCGCTGCGCGCTATGCCCAGCGCACCTATGGCATCGGCCGCACCGCCGTGGTCGATTTCGACGTGCATCACGGCAATGGCACGCAGGAGATCTTCTGGGGCGACAAGACCGTCATGTATTGCTCGACCCATCAGATGCCGCTGTTTCCCGGCACCGGCGCCACGCAGGAGCGCGGCGAGCATGACAATATCGTCAATGCGCCGCTGCGCGATGGCGATGGCGGCGCAAAATTCCGTGCGGCCTTCGATAATCTCATTTTGCCGCAGCTGCAGAAATTTTCGCCGGAGCTGATCATCATCTCTGCCGGCTTCGACGCGCATCGCCGCGACCCGCTGGCGTCGCTCGAACTCGACGCCGCCGATTTCGGCTGGGTGACGCGAAAACTGCTCGACCTTGCCGATCAGACCGCGGGCGGCCGCGTTGTGTCAGTGCTCGAGGGAGGCTACGATCTGCAGGGCCTGCAGGAATCTGTCGCGGCGCATGTGACCGAACTGATGGGCAAGCAAGCACCGGTCTAACCTTGCGTGCAATGCAATCGGGCCGCCACATTGCGCCCGCAAACATCCCTATAGAATCATGCGTCCCAAACGCACACGGAAGAGCGAATGGCCGAGAACACCCACGCTGACGTCAAGAAGCTGACTTTCGAGACCGCGATCGAAGAACTGGAATCGATCGTGCGTCGTCTCGAAGAGGGCAAGGTGCCGCTCGAGGAATCGGTCGCGATCTATGAACGTGGCGAGGCTCTCAAGCGCCGTTGCGACGAATTGCTGCGGCAGGCCGAAGCGCGCGTCGACAAGATCACCACAGATTCGAACGGTCAGCCCGTCGGCACAGAACCGCTGGACGTCCAGTAATCGGGCGCATTGTCCCGACGGCACAACCCATAACCGGCGTATGCGCGTCGATTTTAGCGCTTGGCGCTCGGCGCGGCCTGTTATAGTCCGCTGTCAGTTCGGGGAACCAGCGTGCGCGTCCAGCACCGTCATGTCATCTATGTGCAGGGATACGACCCACGGGGCCTCGCGCAGTACTACCGTATGTTCCGTACCGAGCTTCGCAAGTTCGGGCGCCTTTACGGCCTGACCACCACGGTCGGCCGCCCAAAGGAACATGCCCCCGGTGAATTCGCCCACGAATCCGCCGGCTGGACCATCGAAACCACCGGCGACGGCTGGCAGACCAAAACCGACTACGATTTCCTGCGCTGGGAAGACCTGATCCAGCGCGATCTCGCCGCCCCGATCTGGCGCACCGCCATCCACGGCATGCTGATCTATTGGGGGCTGGTGTTTTCCGGCACCATGGGACGCTTCTGGCGCGCCCATTGGCGCTTTGCCACCTTCATCAGCTGGCCGCATTTCGTGCTCCTCAACGAAGCGATCTGGTCGGCCGCAGCGGCCTGGCTGGTGGCGTGGGGGCTGAAGGGGCTTGGCGTCCACGGCCTCCTGGTCGGCTGCGCCGCAGCCGCCGTGTTCATCGCCGTGCTTGGCTCGCTGATGAAATACACGGAAGAGCGGACCTACCTGCTCTATTTGATGGCCGACACCATCTTCACCTGGCAATTCGCCCACGGAAACCGGCCCGAATGGGACGCCCGCATCGATCGCTTCGCGCAGCATCTGGTGAAGGTGGCGCAAAACTCCGACGCGCAGGAGATCGTGCTGGTCGGCCACAGCTCGGGCTCGTTCCTCGGCTCGGAAATCCTTGCCCGCGCCCTGAAGCTCGATCCCGATCTCGGGCGCCGCGGACCCCGCGTGGTCTTGCTGACCCTTGGCGGCAATATGCCGATCGTCGGCTTCCACAAGGGCGCGCAGGACTTCCGCGACAATCTACGCCTGCTGGCCACCGAGCCGTCGATCGACTGGATCGACTGCCAGTCCCGCAAGGACGTGATGAATTTCTATCCGTTCGACCCGGTCGCCGGCCATGGCATCGATGTCGGCAGCGCGAAGCGGAACCCGACCATCATACCGGTGCGATTCCGCGAGATCGTGCGTCCCGAGCACTACAATAGCTTCCGCTGGAAGTTTTTCCGGGTCCACTTCCAGTTCGTGATGGCCAATGAGCGGCCGCATGCCTACGATTTTTTCATGATCGTCTGCGGCCCGGTTCCATTGCGCGAGCGGATGGCGCAGCCGGTTACAACCCTCGCACTGGTCGATGGCGACCTCGCAACCCGCGAAAATGCATGGAAGAAGCTTGATTTGGGTCAAAGAAGCGCGGTTTCCGGCGCCTCTGGCGGTGCGTCACCGGCGGTCCGCCGCATCGGCTGAATGTCCCGCGCGAATGTGCAGGCGGGAACCCGGCCTAACCACCATGGTTGGCTTTGGCGGTGGCTTTGGTGTAAAGGGACAAGGTTCATCCGTAGGCAACCAGGCGCTGGGCCGGTCGTTAACGGTGATAAGCGCTTCAACCATCTGACGAAAATGTTCGGATGACGAAGTTTTCAAGCATGCTAGATACCACGACGAAAAATCGAAGCCCATTATAAGGCCTCGAAACAAGCTTCCCGGTTCCGGGGAATGCGATTGGTCCGAACCGTCTGCCGCCTTCGCGCGACGAACTGGACACTACCGCAATCCCGGACATGTCAAATTGGAATAGTGCCGTGACCAATTTTAGTAAGACCCCGCTGCTCGATACCATCCGGACCCCGGAAGATCTGCGCAAGCTGAAGGTCGAGAAGGTGCGCCAGGTCGCCGACGAACTGCGTCAGGAGACCATCGACACGGTGTCCGTCACCGGCGGCCATTTCGGCGCCGGCCTCGGCGTGGTCGAGCTGACCACCGCGCTTCATTACGTGTTCGATACGCCGCGCGACCGCATCATCTGGGACGTCGGGCATCAGGCCTATCCGCACAAAATCCTCACCGGTCGCCGTGACCGCATCCGCACCTTGCGCACCGCCGGTGGCCTGTCGGGCTTCACCAAACGCAGCGAGAGCGAATACGATCCGTTCGGCGCCGCGCACTCCTCCACCTCGATTTCCGCTGGTCTCGGCATGGCCGTGGCGCGCGATCTGTCGGGCGGCAAGAACAATGTCATCGCAGTCATCGGTGACGGTTCGATGTCGGCGGGCATGGCCTATGAAGCCATGAACAACGCCGGCGCGATGAATTCGCGCCTGATCGTGATCCTCAACGACAATGACATGTCGATCGCGCCGCCGGTCGGCGCCATGTCGGCCTATCTGTCGCGCATGTATTCGGGCAAGACCTATCGCGGCCTGCGCGATGCGGCGAAACAGTTAGGCAAGCATCTGCCAAAACTGATCGCCGATCGTGCCGAGCGCGTCGAAGAATATTCGCGCGGCTTCATGGTCAATGGCGGCACGCTGTTCGAAGAACTCGGCTTCTATTATGTGGGCCCGATCGACGGTCATAACCTCGATCACCTGCTGCCCGTGCTGCAGAACGTGCGCGACATGGAAACCGGCCCGATCCTGGTCCACGTCGTCACGCAGAAGGGCAAGGGCTATGGTCCGGCCGAAGCTGCTGCCGACAAATATCATGCGGTCGTGAAATTCGACGTGGCCACCGGCACCCAGTCGAAGTCCAAGCCGAACGCCCCGGCCTACCAGAACGTGTTCGGCCAGAGCCTCGTCAAGGAAGCCGAGAAGGACGAGAAGATCGTCGCCATCACCGCGGCGATGCCGTCGGGCACCGGCGTCGACATCTTCAACAAGGCCTTCCCGAAGCGCACCTTCGACGTTGGTATCGCCGAGCAGCATGCGGTGACGTTCGCCGCAGGCCTTGCCACCGAAGGCTACAAGCCGTTCTGCGCGATCTACTCGACCTTCCTGCAGCGCGGCTATGACCAGATCGTCCATGACGTGGCAATCCAGAACCTGCCCGTGCGCTTCGCCATCGACCGGGCCGGCCTCGTCGGCGCCGACGGCGCAACCCATGCCGGTTCGTTCGACAATGCCTATCTCGGCTGTCTGCCGAATATGGTGATCATGGCGGCTTCCGATGAAGCCGAACTGGTCCACATGGTCGCCACCCAGGTCGCCATCAACGATCGCCCGAGCGCACTGCGCTACCCGCGCGGCGAAGGCCGCGGCGTCGAGATGCCAGATGTCGGCGTCCCGCTCGAAGTCGGCAAGGGCCGCATCATCCGCCAGGGCAAGCAGGTCGCCTTGTTCTCGTTCGGCACCCGTCTTGCCGAATGCGAGAAGGCCGCTGACGAGCTTGCAGCGCATGGTCTCCAGGCGACGATCGCCGACGCGCGCTTCATGAAGCCGCTCGATATCGAATTGCTGCTCAAGCTCGCCCGCGAGCACGAGATCCTGCTCACCATCGAGGAAGGCTCCATCGGCGGCTTCGGCTCGCATGTGATGAATGCCCTGGCCGAGCACGGCATGCTCGACGGTGGCCTGCGCATGCGCTCCCTGGTGCTGCCCGATACGTTCCAGGACCACGACACCCCGGCAGCGATGTATGCCCAGGCCGGCCTGGACTC
Source organism: Tardiphaga sp. GW821-FHT12E02 (assembly GCF_058807155.1). Classification (NCBI taxonomy): domain Bacteria; kingdom Pseudomonadati; phylum Pseudomonadota; class Alphaproteobacteria; order Hyphomicrobiales; family Nitrobacteraceae; genus Tardiphaga; species Tardiphaga sp. GW821-FHT12E02. The sequence goes on along the minus strand of NZ_JBXAQK010000001.1, from coordinate 2,009,171 downwards.
GAAGGGCATCGTCAAGAAGGTGTTCGAGACCCTCGGCAAGGATTTTGCCGCCGAGACCGTCAAGCTCGCGTAAGCGACACACTCTCACTGTCATCGCCCGGCCCGACCGGGCGATCCAGTACACACCGCACTCCCCGCGTTGACTGGGTCACCCGGTCAAGCCGGGTGACGACAAGCGGAAGATAAAACGAGGCAGTTCGAAATCCGGATTGCCTCGCTCTCGTCTGAATTGACGCGTCAAAGTCGGCCCGCTTCGCGATTACGACGGGGACTTCATGAACATTTATCTCGCTGGCCCCGACGTCTTCCTGCCCAACGCCGCCGAGATCGGCCGGCGCAAGGTTGCGCTCTGCAAGCGCTATGGCGCCCACGGCTTCTTCCCGCTCGATAACAATGTGGACGTGAGCGCGACCGATGCCTCACGCCAGATATTCCATGGCAACGAAGCGATGATGAATCGCTGCGACATCGTCATCGCCAATCTCACCCCGTTCCGCGGCCCCAGCGCCGATGCCGGCACCGTGTTCGAACTCGGTTACATGGCCGGCCACGGCAAGCTCTGTTTCGGCTACAGCAATGATCCCGCACCTTATGTGGATCGCGTCCGCCGCTTGACCGAGATCACCGACAGCGATGGCCACCTGACCGACAAAGACGGCCTCAGCGTCGAGAATTTCAGCCTCACCGACAATCTCATGATGATGCACGCGCTCGATCTCTACGGCTCGCCGCTGATCGTTCCGCATGAGGCACCATCCGACCTGTGGCAGGACCTCACCAGTTTCGAAGCCTGCCTGAAACTCGCTGCATCCTACTGATCATGACCAAATCCCAGACTGCACCTGCGGCGGCGAAGAAGCGCGCCGATACACTCCTCGTCGAACGCGGCATCTTCGAGAGCCGCGCCCGCGCCCAGGCCGCCATCGAGGCCGGTCTCGTGATTGCCAATGGCAAACAGGTCGCCAAGGTCTCCGAGCTGTTGCTGCCCGACGCCACGATCGAAGCCGAGCCTGCGCATCCCTGGGTGTCGCGCGGCGGCGTCAAGCTGGCCGGCGCGCTCGAGCATTACCCGATCGAGATCGAGGATCACGTCTGCCTCGATGTCGGCGCTTCCACCGGCGGCTTCACCGAAGTGCTGCTCGCCAATGGCGCCAGCATGGTGTTTTCCATCGACGTCGGCACCAGTCAGTTGCATCATTCGCTGCAAGGCCATCCGAAGATCGTGTCGATGGAAGCGACTGATATCCGCAACTTCGAAAACAAGCGCCTGCCCGCGCGGCCCGATGTTGTCGTCATCGATGTCAGCTTCATCTCGCTGAAAGCGGTTCTCCCTGTCGCCCTCTCCCTCGCGGCCGCACCGATGAGCCTGCTGGCATTGATCAAGCCGCAATTCGAGGCCGATCGGAAGCACTCCAAGCGCGGCATCATCAAACATGCCGACGTGCATCAGGCCATCTGCGACGACATCACCACATTCGCCAAAGAACTCGGCTGCACCGACATCGAGGTGTTCCCGTCCTCGATCAAGGGCGGCGATGGCAATATCGAATTTTTCATGGGTGCGCGGCGTGGCTGAGCGCATCACCATCGATCATGTCGGCCATCGCGGCGATGGCGTCAGCAGTGATCGTCCGCCAACCTATGTGCCGTTCACGCTCCCCGCCGAGGTCGTCGAGGCCGAAAGCCGCGACGGCAAGTGCCGCCTCACACGGATCGAACAACAAAGCCCGGATCGGATCGATCCGTTCTGCACCTATTTCACCCGCTGCGGCGGCTGCGCCATCCAGCACTGGCAACCGACGCCCTATCAGGCCTGGAAGCGCCAGATCGTCATCGACACTTTGAACCAGGCGAATATCGACTGCCCCGTTGATGCGCTGGTCGATGCCCACGGCGCCGGCCGCCGCCGCGTCACGCTGCATGCGCGCACCAAGGATGGCGAGACCCAGGTCGGCTTCGCCGAAGCCGCAAGCCACGCCATTGTCGCTATCGATGCCTGCCCGATCCTCGATCCCGCGCTGTCAGGCGCGCTCGAAGCCGCGCGCGCCATTGCCGAGCTCTTGAAGCCCATGGACAAGCCCCTCGACATTCAGGTCACGGCTGCCGACAACGGCCTCGACATCGACGTCCGCGGAAGCGGACCGATCTCCACGGCACTGATCTCAAAACTCTCCGCCCTCTCGGCCGCGCACAAACTTGCCCGGCTAACGCGGCATGGCGAACTCGTGCTGATGCGCGCACCGCCGGTGGTCGCGATGGGCACGGCAAGCGTCGCCTTGCCACCGGGCTCGTTCCTGCAGGCCACCGCAGCCGGCGAAGACGCCCTCGCCGCACTCGTCCTGCAGCACTGCAAGGGCGCCAAGACGATCCTCGACCTGTTCTGCGGCATCGGCCCCTTCGCATTGCGGCTTGCCGCCAAAGCCAAGGTGCATGCGCTGGACAGCGACGCAAAAGCCATCGCTTCGCTGCAACAGGCCATCAAAGACACGAAGGGTCTCAAGCCCATCAAGGCCGAGGCCCGCGACCTGTTCCGCCGCCCCCTCGTCCCGCAGGAGCTACGCGATATCGACGCCGTCGTGTTCGATCCGCCGCGCGCGGGCGCACAGGCGCAGGCCGAGCGCCTCGCGGCCAGCAAGGTGCCGCTGGTCGTTGCCGTCTCGTGCAACGTGCAGACCTTCGCCCGCGATGCGCGCATTCTGATCGATGGCGGCTACAAGCTCGGCAACGTCACGCCTGTCGATCAATTCCGCCACACCCCGCATATCGAATTGGTGGCCCGCTTCACGAGGTAGTTGTCTTTTCGTCCGCACTGCGCTGGAGTGGCAATGACGCTGCCACGCAAGAGCAGCACAGGAGGCAACGTGACAGCTCTCGATCCCATCAGCTCCGACATTCTGCCACCCGGCATTCGCTCGCGTTTCATCGACGGCATCAACGGACTGCGCATGCATGTGCTGGAAGCCGGCCATGAGAGCGCCGGCCGCCCCTGCGTGCTGCTGCTGCACGGCTTCCCCGAACTCGCTTACAGCTGGCGCAAGGTGATGCCGCAACTGGCCGCTGCCGGCTATCATGTCATCGCGCCCGATCAGCGCGGCTATGGCCGCACCACCGGCTGGAGCGCCGATTACGACGGCGACCTGCGTCCGTTCAACCTGCTCAATCTCGTCCGCGATGCACTCGGCCTCGTCGCAGCGCTCGGCTATCGCCATGTGGATGCCGTCGTCGGTCACGATTTCGGCAGCTCTGTCGCTGCCTGGTGTGCACTGACGCGGCCGGATGTGTTTCGCTCGGTCGCGCTGATGAGCGCCCCATTCTCCGGTCCGCCATCGATCCCTTTCGATACGGCTGACAGGCCGACAACGCCGAAGCCCGAAGACCCCGTCCATCGCGATCTCGCGGCCCTGCCGCGTCCTCGAAAGCACTATCAATGGTACTACGCGACACGCGAAGCCAACGATCACATGCAGCATGCGCCGCAGGGCGTGCATGATTTCCTGCGTGCTTATTATCATCACAAGAGCGCAGACTGGGCCGACAACAAGCCCTATCCGCTGCAGGGCTGGACGGCCGGTGAACTCGCCAAACTGCCGACTTATTACGTCATGGATCTCAACGAGACGATGGCCGAGACCGTGGCGAAGGAAATGCCATCGCGCGACGCCATTGCTGTGAATAGATGGTTGCCAGACAGCGAACTCGCATACTACAGCGCCGAATATGCCCGCACGGGTTTTCAGGGAGGCCTGCAATGGTATCGCTGCAACACGACAGGGCTGTTCAACGCCGACTATGAACTGTTCTCCGGCCGCACCATCGATGTACCGTCCGTCTTCATTTCCGGTCTGCAGGACTGGGGCATCTATCAGCGCCCCGGCGCCATCGAGACCATGCAGACATCGGCGTGCACGGACATGCGCGCCGTGCACCTTATCGATGGCGCCGGCCACTGGGTGCAGCAGGAGCAAGCCGATGAAGTCAGCCGGCTTCTGCTTGGTTTTGTCAAAGAAACAGGCAGCGCACCACGTTGAACAGATCGACCGGCACGGATAAGTTCTCCGGATGATGATGCGCAAAAGCCTGTTTGTGTTCGGCATCGGCTATAGCTGCCTGCATTTCATCCGTTCTCATGCCGCCGCCTTTGCGGAGATCAGTGGTACCGTGCGTAGCGCGGACAGCCATGCGGCTCTGGCCGGTGAGCCCCTTGCCCCGTTCTTGTTCGATGGCACGCGTGCCGATCCGGAAATCCACGAGCGGCTTGAGCGCGCCGATGTGATCCTTGTCTCGGTACCGCCCGACAAGAATGGCGATCCCGTTCTTGTACATTTTGGAGCCGGACTGGCGGACAGCACGGCCCGCGTGATCTATCTCTCCAGCGTCGGTGTCTATGCCGATCATGCGGGCGCGTGGATCGACGAGGCCGCGACCGTGGTCCGCGATGACACGCGGCGCGGCCTGCGCGCGCACGCGGAGGCCGCCTGGCGGAGCACCTGCGGCGATCGACTGCACATCCTCCGTCTCGCCGGTATCTACGGCCCCGGCCGCAACGCCTTCGTCAATCTCGCCCGCGGCCGCGCCCATCGCATCGTCAAACCCGGTCAGGTCTTCAACCGCATTCATGTCGATGACATCGTGCAGGCGATCGCCGCGGCAGCGATGCATCCGCATGGCGGCGTCTGGAATGTCTGCGACGACGAACCGGCACCGCCGCAGGACGTGGTGACTTACGCTGCCGGACGGATGGATATTCCGCCGCCCCCCGAACAGGATTTCGACACCGCCGACCTTACCCCGATGGCCCGCAGCTTCTATGCCTCAAGCAACCGGATCTCCAACGCAAGACTGAAGACCGGACTCGGCGTCAGCCTGCGATATCCGAATTACCGCAGCGGCCTCGATGCCCTGTGGAACGAGAGCCAGGGCCGGCCGTTGCCCTGAGTTGAACAATTGCGGCATGATCACTCTCATGGATCAAATTACCCCCGTCACCGCCCATCCCGAACTATCCCACCCCAAGCCAGGCATCGTCGGCGCCGCCGTCTATGCCAAGGGGCGCAAGGTCAAGGATCTCGACAGCATCGCGGATGCCAAGAAATGGACGACGAAGCCTGGCCATGTGGTCTGGATCGGCCTGTTCGAACCCGGCGACGACCTCCTGCATGAGATCCAGCAGCAATTCGATCTGCATCACCTTGCCATCGAGGACGCGCAGAAGGCGCATCAGCGTCCCAAGCTCGAGCAATATGGCAAGGCGCTGTTCGTTGTCGCCCGCACCGCGCAATTGATCGACGGCCGCATTGCCTTTGGCGAAACGCATATGTTCGTCGGGCCGCGCTACGTCGTGACCGTTCGTCACGGCGCATCCAGTTCTTATCGCGCCGTACGCGAGCGCGCGGAGGCCTGCCCGACCACGCTCGCCAATGGCGAGGACTTCATCCTCTATTCGGTGCTTGATTTCATCGTCGATGAATATGCGCCAGTGATCGATCAGATCAGATCGGAAGTCGAGCAGCTCGAAGACAGCCTGCTGAAGCGCACATTGGCATCGCACCAGATCGAGCGGCTCTACACTTTGCGCCGCGACCTGCTGCGCCTGCGCGATGCCGCAGCCCCGCTCACCGAAGTCTGCCATCGCATCGAGCATGCCGAAGTCGTGCAGATCGATCCCGAAATGCAGCCGCTTTTCCGCGACGTCACCGACCACATCCACCGCGTCAAGGAAGACATCAACAGCCTGCGCGAGGTGCTGGCCTTCGCCTTCGAGACCAGCCTGATGCTGGGCCAGTCACAGCAGACGGATGTTACCCGTCAGCTCGCTGCCTGGGCCGCCATTCTCGCTGTACCCACCGCCCTTGCCGGCATCTACGGCATGAATTTCGAGAACATGCCGGAGCTGAAATGGCAGTACGGCTATTTCGTCGTGCTGGGCGTGATCGGCGCCATCTGCGCTGGCCTATACTGGCGCTTCCGCCGCAACGGATGGCTCTAGCGCGCCGTTCTCGCGAGGTGCCACCAACTGCAACGGCAAGGTTGGCACGATATCGGCGATGACCGGCAGATGATCCGAGATCGCTTTGGCGTCCGGATCCGTGAAGCTCCCAACGATCTGGATGTCGCGCCCATAGATCCGGTCCAGCCGCATCAGCGGCCAGCGCGACGGAAAGGTGCGATGGCGCGTGCGCGCTGGAAACTGCCGCGCCAGCGACTTGCGCACCGAATTGACCCAGAACCAGTCGTTGAAATCGCCGACGATCACGGACGGATGCGTCGGCTCATGCGCCAGCGTCAGCAGCTTTTGCGTCTGCTGGCGGCGTTCGCCGATGCTGAGGCCGAGATGCGTGGCGATGACGCGAAAGATGCCGCCTTTGGTCGCGACATCGGCCACCACGGCGCGGCGCGGTTCATGCTCGCCGAACGAGATGTCATGGATTTCGGGTGGCGCGGCCCAGGGCCAGCGGCTGATCAGCATCTGACCATAGTCGCCATCGGTGGTGACGATGGATTTGACGCCCACACTGTGCCCGCCAAGCGCTTCCTGCAGAATAAGAAACGGATTGCTGCCGCCGCCACGCGAGTCGATCTCCTGCAGCGCCACCACATCCGGCGACCATTTCTGGATCAGCGCGATGACGCCGGGCAAATCAAATTTCGGATTGAGCGCGAAGGTGCCATGCACGTTCCACGTCATGATGCGGATGCTTGGCGCAATCACCGGCGGCGGCTCCACCAGGTGACCACGAATTGCGCGCCGATGGAAAACGCGACCCAGACCATGATGCCGAACAGCAGCAGCGCCACATCAGCCCATGACGGCTGGCGCAGGAGATCCGCGATCTGTGCCCCGAACACCGACATGGCGATCAGGCCCGGCGCCATGCCGATCACGGTGCCGATGATGAAATCGCGAAACCGCACGCCGCTGGCGCCGGCGGCCATATTCACCAGCGAGAACGGCGCCAGCGGCAGCATGCGGATCAGCACCACCGCGATGATGCCGTTGCCGACGATCTTGTTCTGGATCCGCCGCAGTCGCGGCCCCAGCATGCGCTGCACCGGCTTGATGCCGACAATGCGTCCGACCGTATAGAGCAGCGATGCGCTGGCCAGCGTACCGACCAGCGCCGAGCCTAGCCCTATCCACGGCCCCAGTGCCGCGGCGGTGACGGCAATCATCACTGTGACAGGAAACAACACCAGGCCGCCAATGATGAAGCCCGCCACGATCGCCAGCGGCGCCCAGGGAGAGCCTTCAATGGAGTGCAGCGTCTCCAGCAGAGTATCGGCATTGGTGAAATCATAGAGCGGCGTGAAACGCCACAGTGCCGCGAGCGCACCGATGGCACCGACCAGTGTCAGCAGCTTGATCGAGGTCGGCACGGTCGCCCGCGCCGCGCGCTCGAGGCCGAGCGGGCGCAGGGGATCGGCGACGGGTGTGACGAAATCCACGATCTCCTTGGCGTCAGGGATGCCGTCCTCGACCGGATGGAGGCTGTGGCCGTTGTCACGCAAAGTCGCAGCTGTCTCGATCAGCGATCCGCTGCGCTCCAGCTCATCGGCGACCACTTGCTCCGACACGCCGCAAAAGTGGCCGAGATGGCGATTGCGGATCGCGGCGACCTTGTTGCATTCCGCATCATTGCTCGCCTCGATCACGAGATCGCATTCGGAATCCGCGCCCATCGAGCGGTTGTTGAGATTGGCGGAGCCGATGCGCAGCAGGTGATCGTCGATGATGGTCACCTTGGCATGCACCATCACGGCCTCGACGGTGGCGCCTTCCGTGACCTGCGGATGCAGCAGTCGCACACGATCGGCGACGCCGGCATCATCGAACACCTTCATGAATTCGAGCCGGCCATTGCGCATGGTCCGCGCCTCGATCCAGGACGCATGCGTCTTCGGCGCGATCAGCAGCACTTCGAGCTCCGGCTTCTGCTTGAGCCGCTCGGCCAGTTTGCGCGCGATATGCTCCGCGCTGAGAAACTGGTTCTCGATATAGATCATGCGCTCGGCGGTTTCGATCGATGCCATGAACAGCCGATCGACTTCATTGATGGCCGGCCGTCCCCTTGCATAAGGCTCGGTGCGCGCGATACCGATCTTCACACGCTCGAAATCGGCGGCAAATCCCTCAGGCCAGATACGGCGTTCCACACCGATATCCGACGCCACGCCGCAATTGGCGCAGGCCCAGCGGTCTCGTACCAGTTCGGCGAGGCAACGCGCGGCCTCGCCATCTACCATCATCTGCACGTCGTGAAAGGGCGGATAAGGCTTGCCATCTGGATCGACGCGCTTCGGATCGTGCGCACGATGTTCATCGCTGTCCCAGCGGCGGATCGTGAGATCGAGCCCGCCGGAAAAGGCAATACTGTCATCGATCACGGCGATCTTCTGATGCTGCGCCGACCCAGTCGGCAGGCAGTCGTCGTAGCAGAAGATCAGCCGGTCGCTGTTCGGCACGCTGAATTTGGCAGAGGGAAACCATTCGCGTTCACCGGCATAGATCACCGGCGAATTCCAGATCAGGAGATGGATGCGCAACTCCGGGCGCTCGGCCAGCAACGCATGCAGGAAGGGGCCAAACTCATCGGGATAGCCATCAGCCGCCGTACCTTCGGGTCCGACCAGCATGGCGCGGCTATGCACATCCCAGCCGACGATAAAGACAGTATGCTCCGCCTCGATCAGGCAGCGGCGCAGGGCGAGAAAGTAATTGGCGGCATCGTTGAGCACGGTGGCGCGCCGGCACGCCACATGGCGCCAGACCGTCCGGCCTTCCGCGATGATGCTGTCCATTTGCGGACGCGCTTTGTCGAGGATGGCCGTGGAATGCACAACAACAAGCCTGCGTGATTGGGATACCCAACCAAACGCAGGCTTGTGCAGAAAAGTTCCCGCGGGAACTTAGCCTGTAGGATGGGTTGAGCGAAGCGATACCCATCACCAGATGCACCGGAGCATCCGGTGATGGGTATCACTGCGGCGCTATGCGCCTCCGTTCAACCCATCCTACGCACTCAGAACCCGAGCGCCATGCCGTCCTTGCGATGATCCGAGGCGCCGAGCAGTACGCCGCGCTTGTAATCGATCTGGATCGCCTGGGCGCCGCCGATGCCGGCATCCATCATCTGCAGCTTGTGGCCGCGGGCGGCGAGTTCGTTGCGCACCGCTTCGGGGATCGTGTTTTCGACCTGCAACACACCGTTGGTCGCGAACGAGCGCGACGCTTCGGCGGCTTCCTGGATGTCCATGCCGAGATCGAGCACATTGGAGATGTATTGCGCGTGGCCGGTGGCCTGATAGTGGCCGCCCATCACACCGAACGGCATCACGGCGCGACCGTCCTTCATCAGCATGCCCGGAATGATCGTGTGCATCGGCCGCTTGCGCGGTCCGAGCGAATTCACATGGCCGGGCTTAGCGCGGAAACTCCAGCCACGGTGATGCAACAGCACGCCGGACTTCTTGGCATAGATGCCGCTGCCGAACGGGCCGAACAGCGAGTTGATGAACGACACCGCATTGAGGTCACGATCGACCACGGTGAGATAGACCGTGTCCTTGTGGATCACGGAATCCCATTCCTCTTCCGGCGACGCCTTCTTCATGTCGATCTTGGCGCGGAGATCGCCGATGAACTTGTCCGACAGGAAACGTTCGACATCGGTCTTCGCCACCGCCGGATCGCAGAAGTAAGCGTCGCGGGTGCGATAGGCCGCCTTGGTGGCTTCGGCCAGCACATGGATGCGATCGGCTTCACTCAGGCTCTTGATATTGAAGCCGGCCAGCATGCGCAGGATCATCAGCGCTGCGAGGCCCTGTCCGTTCGGCGGAATCTCGGTGACGTCATGCCCCTGATAGCTGGTCGCAATCGGCGTCACGTAGTCCGAGCGCTGCGCGTCGAAATCATCCGCCTCATGGGCGCCGCCGACGGCACGCAGCGTGGTGATGATGTCGTCCGCCACCTGGCCCTGGTAGAAGCCGTTGCGGCCCTCGCGCGCGACACGGCGCAGCGTGGCGGCGAGTGCCGGCTGGACGCGCTTGTCGCCCACCGCCGGCGCATGGCCACCCGGCAGATATTGCGCCGTGGCATCCGGATGCAATTCCAGCTTGCGGCGCCATTTGCTCCAGTCGGCCGCGACGCGGGGGGTGATGATAAACCCGTTTTCCGCGGCATCGATGGCGGCTGCGAAGACCTCCGCCAGCGGCTTCGAGCCATGGTCCTTGCTCAGCGTGCACCAGGCATCGATGGCGCCGGGCACGGTGACGGTCTCGACGCAGGTTTCGGGAATGTCGCGGGCGTCGCCGCCGGCATATTTCTCGGAATCGATCTTGGCCGGGGTCCGGCCGGAACCGTTCAGCGCGATCGGCGCGCCGCCCTTGGGCGAATACAGCGCAAAGCAGTCGCCACCGATGCCCGTCATGGCGGGATCGGCGACGCATTGCACGGCCACCGCCGCCAGCGCGGCGTCGATGGCATTACCGCCCGACTTCAGCATCTCCACCGCGGCGAGCGTCGCCAGCGGATGTGAGGTTGCGGCCATTCCGTGCTCGGCAACGGCGACGGAACGGGCAACGGCCATGAAGTCACGCATGAGGGATCCTCGTCAGTTTGGTGGCATACCAGCAATCTCCGCCCCCAATACATCCGGCGTGACCATTTGTGAATGCAGGGTGACGAACAAATCTCGGACACCGGTTGCATCGCAAAGCAGCATTCCCGCGGGCCGTGAGAGAAGCCCGTAGGATGGGTTGAGCGGAGGCACAGCCGGAGTGGTACCCATCACCACAATCTCCGGAGCGTGCGGTGATGGGTATCGCTTCGCTCAACCCATCCTACGCCGTCAACCGCTTCAGCGTCGCCGCGCGCGCGGCTGCATACTCATCCCTCGTCCGGGCCACCAGCGTGGCCACCGGCTCGATGGCGTGAACGCCCGAGACCGAATGCCCCGCGCTCCACGTATCGCGCCAGCGCGTCACCCCGGAACTGCCATTGCGCCCATAGAGCGCGTCGGCCCGCTCCTTGGTCATGTCGGTCGGCAGGTTCTTCGGATCGAGCCCGGCGGCGACGATCGAGGGGATCAGCGTATTGGTCTCGAGGCCGGTGAAGGCCCGCGACAGCAGGATGTCGTCCAGTTCCGACGACACCAGCATCGCCTTGTAGTCGGGCTCCGCCATGCTCTCGTCTGTGGCGATGAATTTGGTGCCCATATAGCTGAGATCGCAACCGAGCACTTCCGCGGCAAACACCGCCTCGCCATCGGAGACGCCGCCCGCCAGCACCATCGGCCCATCCCAGAACGCACGCACTGCGCGCGCAAAGGAGAAACCATTGACCCAGCCGGTCTGCCCGCCAGCACCCGCCGTGAGCAGGATCAGCCCATCGACACCGGCCGCGATCGCCTTCTTCGCATGGCGGATCGAGGCGACATCGGCAAACACCATGCAGCCGCCCTCATGCAGCGGCGGCACTACCGCATCGGGCGGGCCGACGCTGGTGATCACGAGTTCGCAGCCCTGGCGGATCACCGCAGCGACATCCTCCTGCAGCGTCTCGCGGCGGATGATCAGGTTCGGGCAGTAAGGCGCGTCCTCCGGCCCCAGCGCGTCAGAGATACGCTGCAGCCACTCCGCGAACTCCGCACCGCTCCGACAATTTGCGGTAGGAAATGCGCCGATCACGCCGGCCTTGCAGGCAGCGATCACGAGATCCGGCCCCGATACGCGAAACATCGGCGCCGCAATCAGCGGCACCGACAGACGCGGGCGAATGGCCGTCGCAAAACGCGAGGCAGCCTCTTTGCCAGGGCGCTCTGCCATCAGGCGGCGACCGCGGATTTCGCGACCACCTGCTTGCCGCCGAAGTCGGCGATCGCCTGATCATATTCATCGCGCAACCGCGCGACGACTGTGGCCACGGCCGGTGCATCCTTGATGGAGCCGAGACCCTGGCCGGCGCCCCAGATGTCCTTCCACGCCTTCGCCTTGGTATTGCCGCCGGAGCCAAAATTCATCTTCGACTTGTCGGAGACCGGCAGATTGGCGGGATCGAGACCTGCAGCGGTCAGCGACGGTGCCAGATAGTTGCCATGCACGCCGGTGATCAGATTGGTGTAGACGATGTCATTCGCCGCATAGTCGATCAGCGCCTGCTTGTAGCCCTCCGCCGCATTGGCTTCCTGCGTGGCGATGAAGCGCGTGCCCATATAGGCCATGTCGGCGCCCATCATCTGGGCGGCGGCGATGCCATAGCCATCGGCGATGGAGCCCGACAGCAGGATCGTGCCGCTGTACCACTGGCGCACTTCGCGCAGCAGCGCGAAAGGTGAAATCGTGCCGGCATGGCCGCCCGCACCGGCGCAGACGAGAATGAGACCATCGACGCCCATGTCAGCCGCGCGGCGCGCATGCTTGATGGTGGTGACATCGTGGAACACCTTGCCGCCATAGGAATGCGCGGCATCGACGATCGACTGCGGCAATTGCAGGCTGGTGATGATCGCCGGCACCCTGTGCTTCACGCAGATCTCCATGTCCGCATGCAGGCGATCATTGGAGGGATGGCAGATCTGGTTCACCGCATAGGGCGCGACCGGCAGATGCGGGTTCTTCGCGGCATATTCGCCGAGTTCAGTCTCGATCCGGTCGAGCCATTCGCCGAGCACCGACACCGGCCGCGCGTTGAGCGCTGGAAACGAACCGACGATGCCGGCCTTGCACTGCGCGATGACAAGCTCCGGCCCGGAGACAAGAAACAGCGGCGAGCCCATCACGGGCACGGAGAGGCGATTCTGGAAGATCGACGGCAAAGACATTGTGGTTTCCATCCCGGTTCTGATTGGGAAGGATGATAGCGGGAAATGCAGGAGAGGAGGCATCCAAATGTGGAGATACTATCGACCAGATTTGGTGTATCTGAACTCGATCCCTCATGGTGAGGAGGCGCACTTGCGCCGTCTCGAACCATGAGCTGATGCGCTGCGGAGCTTGCGGCCATCCTTCGAGACGCGCGCAAGAGCGCGCTCCTCAGGATGAGGGCAGAGTGTGTATGTCACCCCAATAACCGCGCCTGATCCGTCTTCGCCTGCTCCGCAATAAAATCCAGCACGGCCCTGATCTGCGGCGCATCCACCAGATCCGGATGCGACAGCATCCAGATCTCCGTGGAGCTGCGCAGCTTCTCCGGCAGCACGCGCACAAGCGACTTGTCGGCATCGCCGGAAATACACATCAGCGGCGCGAAGCCAAGCCCGGCGCGCGCCGCCGCCATCAGATCCGTATTCGAAGAACATTGCAGCACGCGGCGCGAATGGCGCGAGACGCTGTCGAACCACTCCATCAAAGGCCCCTCGCCGACGAGGCCGATGGAGCTGTGGCCCTCCCATTCCTCGCGCGTTTTCGGCAGACCGTGCGCGCGTGCATAGGCTTTTGAGGCAAACACGCCGACGCCGAGGCGGCCCACCTTGCGGCCAACCAGATTTTCGTTGCCCGGCCCATACAGCCGCAACACGATATCCGCCTCGCGCCGCCGCACCGAGGCCGGCCAGCCATCGACGCGGATTTCCAGCATGATGTCGGGATAACGACGATTGAACTCGGCCACCGTGCCCATCAACCAAGGGCCGGACAGCACCTCGGTGATCGACAGCCGGACGGTGCCGACAGGCTTGTCGCGGATCTCGGCGATCACGGATTCGATCCGCACGGCTTCCAGCCGCATGTTCTCGAGCTGCCGGCTGAGCCGCTCGCCCGCCGGCGTCAGCGAATAGCCTTCGAGCGAACGCGCGATCAGACGAACGCCGGTAAAGGCTTCAAGCTCGGCGAGCCGCCGGCTCACCGTCTGTGCGCTGACTTTCAGCAGTGCGCCCGCGCGCGTCAGGCTCGCCTCCCCCGCAATCACGGAGAAGGTGCGCAGCAGATCCCAGTCCAGCCCCTGCATGTCTCATCCCGAACCAATGCGTTCGGGATGATGTACACCCAAGTTCGGCTGCGGTCACTCCGCCGGCGTTGCCGCCGGATGCGCCTGCTGCGGCGCGCTCGACTTCGCGCCGCCCGGGAAGATTTTTCGGACCAGCACATAGAGCACCGGCACGAAGAACACGCCGAGCACCGTCGCCGCCACCATGCCGCCGGCCACGCCGATGCCGATGGCGTTCTGGCTCGCGGAGCCGGCGCCAGTGGCCAGCGCCAGCGGCAGCACGCCGAGCACGAAGGCCATCGAGGTCATCAGGATCGGCCGCAGACGCTGGCGCGCCGCATGCAAGGTCGCATCGATCAGCGACAGGCCTTTCTGTTGCTGCTCGATGGCGAATTCCACGATCAGAATCGCATTCTTCGCCGCGAGGCCTATCGTCGTCAGCAAGCCGACCTGGAAATAGACGTCGTTGCTCTGGCCGAACAAGGTCGCAGCACCGAGCGCGCCAAGAATACCGATCGGCACCGACAGCATCACCGCAAACGGGATCGACCAGCTCTCGTACAAAGCGGCGAGACACAGGAACACGATCAGCACCGAGATCGCATAGAGATACAGCGTCTGGCTGCCGGTGAGGCGCTCCTGGAACGACAGCCCCGTCCATTCATGCGTATAGCCGGCCGGCAGTTTCTTCATCTGCTCGTCGACAGCGAGCATCGCGGTGCCCGAACTGGTGCCCGGCGAGGGCTGGCCCTGGATCTGCACGGCGGCGACGCCGTTGTAGCGCTCCAGACGCGGCGAGCCAAAGCTCCAGCGGCTGGTGGCAAAGGCCGAGAACGGCACCATCCCGCCCGACGAATTGCGCACATACCATTTGCCGATGTCGTTGGTGTCCATGCGATAGGCGGCGTCGCCCTGCACATAGACCTGCTTGACGCGGCCGCGATCGATGAAGTCGTTGACATAGGAGCCACCCCACGCCGCCGAGAGCGTGGTGTTGAGATCGGTGAGATTGATCCCCAGCGCCGTCGCCTTGGCCTGATCGATATCGAGATTGAATTGCGGCGTATCGTCCTGGCCGTTCGGGCGCGGCTGCGAGATGCGCGGATCGCCGGCGAGCGCGCCGAGCAGCTGGTTGCGTGTCTTCAGCAGCTCCTCATGGCCGGCATTGCCGCTATCCTGCAGATAGAAGTCGAAGCCCGAAGCATTGCCGAAGCCCGGCAGTGACGGCGGCAGCACCGCAAACGCCATCGCGTCGCGGATCTTGGAGAACGCGCCCATCGCCCGCGCGGCAATCTGCTGCGCCGATTTGGCGTGATCCTCGCGTTCGGCAAACGGTTTCAGGCTGACGAAAGCGAGGCCCACATTCTGGCCCTGGCCTGCGAAAGAGAAGCCCTGCACGGCGAACACGCCCTGCACGGTGTCCTTCTCGTTCTCCATATACTGCTTCTCGACCTGCTGGATGACGTCGAGCGTGCGCCCGGCCGTGGCACCGACGGGCAGCTGCACCAGCGTGATGATGGTGCCCTGGTCTTCGGTCGGCAGGAACGACGACGGCAGCCGCACGAACAGGAAGATCATGGCGGCGACCACGGCCGCAAAGGCAATCAGCGCCGCCGCCGGCCGCTTCACGAGGCTGCCGGTGGTGGACTGATAGCCGCTCGAAGCGCGGTCGAAATTGCGGTTGAACCAGCCGAAGAAGCCGCGCTTTTCGTGATGGCCCTTTTCCGGCTTCTTCAGGATCGTGGCGCATAGCGCCGGCGTCAGGATCAGCGCGACCAGCACCGACAGCACCATGGCCGAGACGATGGTCAGCGCAAACTGCCGATAGATGATGCCAACGGAGCCCGAGAAGAACGCCATCGGCACAAACACCGCCGAGAGCACCACGCCGATGCCCACCAGCGCGCCGGTGATTTCGTGCATCGATTTCTCGGTCGCCTCGCGTGGCGCCAGGCCCTCTTCCTCCATCACGCGCTCGACATTTTCCACCACGACGATGGCGTCATCGACCAGCAGGCCGATGGCCAGCACCATGGCGAACATGGTCAGCGTGTTGATGGAGTAGCCGGCGATGGAGAGAATGCCGAACGTGCCGAGCAGCACCACCGGCACCGCAATGGTCGGAATGATGGTCGCACGCCAGCTCTGCAGGAACAGGAACATCACGAGGAAGACCAGCACCACCGCTTCGAACAGCGTGTGCACGACCTTCTCGATCGAAAGCTTCACGAAGGGCGTGGTGTCGTAGGGATAGATCACCTTCAGCCCGGCCGGCATGTTCGCCGTCAGCTGGTTGATGCGCGTCTTCACGCCCTCCGACGTCGCCACGGCATTGGCGCCGGTGGCAAGCGAGATGCCCATGCCGGCTGCGGGCTTGGTGTTGTAGCGCGCCACCGCGTCATAGCTCTTGGAGCCGAGTTCGACCCGCGCGACATCCTTCAGCCGCACGGTCTGGCCGGAGGTCGAGGTGCGCAGGATGATGTCCTGGAACTGCTCGATGGTCTGCAGGCGGCTCTGCGAGGTGATCGTCGCATTGAGCTGCTGCCCCGCTACCGACGGCAAGCCGCCAAGCTGGCCCGCAGTCACCTGCGTGTTCTGCGCCTGGATCGCCTGGGTGACGTCACCCGGCATCAGATTATACTTGGTCAGCTTCTCGGCATCGAGCCAGATGCGCATCGCATATTCGGCGCCGAACAACTGCACCTGACCGACACCCGACACGCGGCTGATCGGCTCGTTGATGGTGCTCGCCACATAGTCGGCGATGTCGCTCGCATTCATCGAGCCGTCTTCGGAGACGAAGCCGAGCACCATCAGGAAGCTCGACGACGACTTGACGACCTTGATGCCCTGCTGCTGCACCACCTGCGGCAATAGCGGCGTGGCCAACTGCAGCTTGTTCTGCACCTGCACCTGGGCAATGTCGGGATTGGCCTCATTGGTGAAGGTGATCGAGATCTGCACCACACCGGTCGAGGTCGAGTAGGACGACATATATTGCAGATAGTCGACGCCGGTCATGTTCTGCTCGATGACCTTGGTCACCGAGTTCTCGGCCGTCTGCGCGTTGGCGCCGGGATAGGTCGCGGTGATGGTGATCACCGTCGGCGCGATCTGCGGATATTGCGCGATGGGCAGGCCGAGGATCGCGAGCAATCCGCCGAACATGATCAGGATCGCGAGCACCCACGCGAAGATGGGCCGCTTGATGAAGAAATGCGACATGGTCGATCAGTCCTTGCGCGGCTCGGCAGAGCCGGCCGCATTGGCTTCCTTGCCCGGCGTCTTGGTCAGGCCGGTCTTCGGATCCACGGTCACGTCGATGGTCTTCGCGACCACGCCCGGCTTCGCTTTCTGCAGCCCGTCGAGAATGACGCGGTCACCATCCTTGGCCCCGTCATCGACCAGCCAGTTCGGCCCGATCGCCTGCGCGACCTTCAACGTGCGCTGTTCGACCTTGCCGTCCTTGTCGACGAACATCGCGATCGCCTCGCCGCGCGGATTGCGCGTCACCGCGCGCTGCGGGATCAGGATCGCCTTCGGATCGACACCGGCAATCACGCGGGCGCGCACATACATCCCCGGCAGCAGATTGCGATCGGGATTGGCGAAGATCGCGCGCGTCGAGACCGAACCCGTGGTTTCGTTGACGCTGGAATCGGTAAAGCCGAACTTGCCCTTCTGCGAATGGATCTTGCCGTTCTCGAGCACCAGTTCGATCTCGACACCACCGGCCGGCCGCTTCAGCCGCCCGCTGGCGATCTCGCTGCGAATACGATCCATCTCCGAGGTCGCCTGATCGAGATCGACATAGACGGGATCGAGTTGCTGGATCGTGGTCATTGCATTGGCCTGGCTCGCCGTCACCAGCGCGCCCGGCGTGATGGTCGACTTGCCGATACGGCCCGAGATCGGCGCCAGCACCTTGGTGCGATCCAGCGCGATGGCTGCGGTGTCGCGATTGGCTTCCGCCGATTTGAGGTCGGCCTCGCCCTGCTTGAAGGAGGCCATGGCGCTGTCGACATCCTGCTGGCTCGCCGCATTGGTCTTGAGCAGCTGCGCCTTGCGCTCTGCGACCAGCCGCACCAGCGCGAGATTGGCCTGCGCCTTCAGAACCGTGGCCTCAGCGCTTTCCAGCGCCGCCTGATACTGCACGGGATCGACCTGATACAGCAGCTCGCCTTCCTTTACCTCGGCACCCTCGGTGAAGACGCGCTTCATCAGGATGCCGGTGACCTGCGGACGCACTTCCGAGACCTGATAGGCGACGACACGCCCTGGCAGCAGGGTCGAGATCGCGGCCTCCTGCGGCTTCAGCGCCATCACGCCGACTTCCGGCGGCGGCGGCGCCTTCGCCTCCGATGCCGGCTTGCCGCATCCGGCCAGGGCGAACACGGCAATCAGAGCCAGCGGGCGAGCAATTCCAGATGTCATTACCATCACCAATGCAAAAACGGCGCACGACACCGCGCAATCCCGCGCGATTGAAGTGGCCGTGAGAAATTTTGGGAAACTCTCTGGTTTCCGCTCAGGAAACTTGCTAGTTTCCTCCCGCGAAGTCAAGCGCCTGGCAGGCAATGCCACTCAAGCGTTTGTGAAGCGGCTCATATAACGGAGTTCATGTTCAATGGTTGCATCGGCAGGCGCAAGGAAACCGCGCGGGCGCGTTTTGCCGCAGCAAAATGACCAGCGCGTGACAACGCCCGAACCGGCTGCGGACCCGTTTGACGAGCGCATTCTGCAATTGCTGGCCATCGCCAAGAGGACCTTTGGCGAAAAAGGCTTCGCCGCGACCACCATGGACGACATTGCCAGCGCTGCCGGCATGTCGAAGAAGACGCTTTACAAGCTGTTCGACAGCAAGAGCGACCTGTTCCGAGCCATGCTCATGAACAATTTGCAGCGGTTTCAGTTCGGCGTCGCTTCCCGGCCGGACATGCCGGTCATCGACGAACTCCGGCACGCCATGCGCTATATCGCCGACGTGGTCTTCAGCTCCGACGAGATCGCCCTGCACCGCCTGATCGTCGCGGAACGGAAGCAATCACCGGCGCTGGCCGGTATCTTCACCGACGTCATCTTCAAGAGCGGCGACAACGGCGTTGTCGACTGCATCAAACGCATCAAGCTCAAATCCACGCTCGAAGACCTGCCGGCGAGAACCGTCGCAGAAATGATGATCGGCGCCGTCTTCAGCCACGACCATTTTCGCGCAATGGTCGATGAATCCCATCAGGTCAACCGGCGCGCCATCAACAAGCGGATCGACGTGGTGATCGCGGTGTTCTGTGAGGGATCGCCGAACACGTAGGATGGGTTGAGCGCAGCGATATCCATCCGACATCGCCCCACCCCTGCCCCAATTTCTTAACCGATTGCTCACCATGGCCGGGCACACTGCGCCATCGCGCAGCATGCCGCTGCGCGGGATCGGACGGGCATGCCATGTTCCAGACATTCCTGCGTTCACGCGCCCAGACCTATCTGCGCAGCATCGTCGGCGAACGCGAATTCCGCGCCCGCTCGCCGGAGCGCGACGCCGAGACCGATCGCGAGCGCCTGGATGCCGTGATGAGCGCCATCGACCAGGCGTTGTCCAGCGCCGAGGCCGAGCAGGCCGGCCTGACCAGGCGCGTGGATGACGTGCTGGCCCGCGCCGCCGTGACGTTCGGCAATGGCGACGACGAATATCTGACGCGTGAGAGCCTCGACAGCCATCATCTCGATCTGTTCGAGACCGAGATCCAGAACGGCCAACGCCGCATCCGTGACCTCACCGGCACCATCGCGCATTACAAAGCGCTGAAGGACACCTTCGTGTCGCGGTTTCCGGAGTACAAGTCTGCGCTGAAAGCGGATGCGTAGCGCTACAGCCGGAGCAATCTCCGCCTGTCATCACCCGCGAAAGCGGGTGATCCAGTAAACACTGGCTTTTTGCCTCAGCACGACCACTGCCGCATACTGGATCGCCCGATCAAGTCGGGCGATGACAGCGCGTGTCGCACAGCCCTACCCCCGCGCCCGGCGATCGCCGCCTTCCGGCACGCTGCCGCCTTCCTGCGTATCGCTCCAGCGGCGCTTGAAATTGCTGCCGTCCGGCGTCGAGCCGCGGCCGCGCCGTCGCTCGCCCGTAAAGCCCTTCATATTGTCGTTCACGAAGATCATGAGCTCGGTACGGAAACGCTCCGCCGAGAATTTCTGCGCATGGGCGCGACACACATCACGCGAGAACTCATGCTCGCGTGCAATGAAGGCCCGCACGCATTCGGCAATCGCTTCCGGTTCATTGGCATCGAAGAACATGCCCGTCCGTAGCTCCGGCGAAGCCGACACCGTCTCGCGCGCCCCGCCGCGGCCGAGCGCCAGCACCGGCGCGCCTTCCGATTGCGCCTCGACGACGATGATGCCGAAATCCTCTTCGGCCGCAAACACAAAGGCCCGCGCCGTCGCCATCAATTCACGCAGGCGCACGTCGCTGACAAAGCCCGCAAAGCTGACATTCGGCCCGGCCATCGCCTTCAGCCGTTCGGCTTCAGGCCCGTCGCCGGCCACGATCAGCTTCTGATCCGGCATCGCATTAAAGGCTTGAATAACCGCCTCGATCTTCTTGTAAGGCACAAGGCGGCTGGCCGCGAGGAAGTGATCGCCGACCGGCAGGTTTTTCGGCAGCGACGACAAGGTCACCGGCGGATAGATCACTTTGGCATCGCGGCCATAGACCTTCTTGATACGCTTGGCGATGAAGTTAGAATTGGCGAGCATCGCGTCCGGCCCGTGTGCCGTGCGCACATCCCAGATGCGGATCCGATGCAGCAATGCGCGTGCGAGCGCGCTCTTGATGCCGGCGGTGTAACCGCCTTCGTTGAGATAGGCGTGCTGCAGATCCCATGCGTAGCGCATCGGCGAATGCACATAGGAGACATGTAGCTGATTGGGCCCGGTGATCACACCCTTGGCGACCGCATAGCTCGACGAGATCACGAGATCATAGCCGGACAGATCGAACTGCTCGATCGCGATCGGCATCAGCGGCAGATAGCTGCGATGCTTGGTCTTGATGAACGGCATCCGTTGCAGGAAGCTCGTATGGGTCTTCTTCTTGATACCGATCTTGTCGCGATCTTCCGGCGACAGCGCATCGAACAGCGCGAACACTTCGGCGTCCGGATAGCATTGCAGGACTTCGCGCAGCACCTGTTCGGCGCCGCCCAATGTGTAGAGCCAATCATGTACGACAGCGACGCGCATCGAGCCTCGAATCGGATCGTGAACAAGCGATTGGCCCTTAAATAGACCAATGCCGAGGTTCTACAATCGAGCCGATACAACTTGCGTTAATTGGGCCACGACCAATTCGTAAAATTTGATTCATACTTCTTACGATCGCATCGCGGCCGCGTGGAAGCCTACCTACCGCGCGCCGATTTTGTGTCAACATTTCCAGATGCAGTTGCTAAATACCGAAATATGCGCATTTCGCCGCTAGTAATAATAACAGCAACATCATCGCCCAACGCGGCCAAATGCATGCCGTTGAGATAGCTCAACAGCAATAACGCAGGCATGACGGCTCACGCCTGCGTTCATCTTGCGTCGCATCAAATGGGGAAGGCTTATTTAGGCCGGACGCTTGGGTCACCGCCCGGACTGCCCGGCGGCGGGATCACCGGCGTAGTGCTGTTATCGGATTTCGGTGCTGGCGAACGCATGGCCGGATCGATATTGCTCGGCGGACACAGCACGCCATCCGACTTCGCCAGCTTGTCGCCGAGGTTCTCCGAACTCTTTCCAGTCGTGTCAGCCGTGATATTGCCCTGCGCATTGGTTTGCGTTGGCGTGCAATTGGCATTGGGGCGGTCGGCCGCCGGCGGCGCTGTCTGTGCGGGCGGCGTGGCAGGTGCCGGTGGTGCCTGCGCAATGGCTGCGCCCGAACCGGCGATCATCAGGCCTGCGACGATAAGTGTGCGATGAATGCTCATGCAGGGAAAACAGCCGGCAACGCCGGATGTTCCGCAATATCACGCCGAGGCGAGTGGTTTCCCTCCCCGGAGCGCGGCGAATGGGGAGGATGGCGCGAAGCGCCAGGTGGGGTCTATCCCACGGCAGAACGTCACGAGAGGAAAGACCCACCCGTCTAGAAGCTCGCTGGACGCTCGCTTCGATCCACGCTGCCCGCTGCACCGCCTCGCGGCTTGAGGGAGGGAAAGAAGATCAGCCCTTCACGTAACGGATCAGCGAAAAATGCCCCATCGGCGCCATCGGGCGCCGCTCGGCGAGCGACACGCCGCCATGAGTCCCGGCCCAGTTCACCAGCCGCGCCCACGGGAATTCCGGGCGCCAGCCGAGCCGGCGCGCCAAGGGCGCAAAGGCCAGCTCGAAGATTTTGCGCGGACCGCTTTCCGCACCGATGTGATTGACGAGGATCAGTTCGCCGCCCGGCTTCAGCACGCGGATGAAATCATCCAGCGTCGCTTCCGGGTCCGGTACCGCGGTGATCACATATTGCGCCACCACCGCATCGAAATGATTGTCCGGGAAGGCGAGATGTTTCGCATCCATCACCGCCAGCGTCTCGACATTGGTCAGATTGTGCTTGCGCACGCGCTCATGGGCGCGGCGCAGCATCGGCTCGGAAATATCGACACCGCAGATCTTTGTGGTGCGCGCATAGTCCAGCAGCGAGAGGCCGGTGCCGATACCGACATCGAGCACGCGGCCGCCAATGCGATCGGCTTCGGCGATGGTCGAGCGACGACCTTCATCGAACACCTTGCCGAATACCATGTCGTAGACCGGCGCCCAGCGCCCGTAAGCCTTCGCGACCCCCGCGCGGTCGATATCGCCAGCCATGCCCCTGCCCAAACTCCCTAGACGCGCATCGCTGCGACGTCGGGCACATTAGCATTGCGTGCAGCCGAACCGACAGAGCTTTTCGCCGCAGCGCTCTTGATGAAACCGCCGCCGAGCACGCGGGCCTGGCCCGATTGCGCGTCGTAGAACACGCAGGCCTGACCGGGCGACACGCCCTCCTCGCCGCCGACCAGTTCGACCTCGTAGCCGATCTCGGTCTTGCGCAGCCAGGCCGGCTGCGGCGGACGGGTCGATCGAACGCGAACGAAGATTTCGAGGCCGGTGCCGATGGCCGCATCGATATGGCCGCCACCGATCCAGTTGACGTCGCGCAGCGCGATCTTGTGCATGCGCAAGGCCTCGCGCGGGCCGACCACGACACGGCGCGCTTCCGCATCGAGGCGGATCACATAAAGCGGTGCCGACGACGCGATGCCGAGGCCGCGGCGCTGGCCGATGGTGAAATTGGCAATGCCGTTGTGGCGGCCGATCACATGGCCATCGGTATCGACGATATCGCCGGGCTCCATGGCATTAGGCTTCAGCCGCTCGACGATGTCGGTATAGCGGCCGGTGGGCACGAAGCAGATGTCCTGGCTGTCCTGCTTGTCGGCGACCGATAATCCGAACTGCCGCGCCAGCTCGCGCGTCTGCGGCTTGCTCATATCGCCAAGCGGGAAGCGCAGGTAATCAAGCTGCTCCTGCGTGGTGGCGAACAGAAAATAGCTCTGGTCGCGATCGCTATCCGCCGCGCACACCATGCTGCGCGAGCCGTTGCCGAGATGCCGCGACGCTACATAATGCCCGGTCGCCAGCGCCTGCGCACCAAGCTCGCGCGCGGTCGACAGCAGATCCTTGAACTTCACCGAGCGATTGCATTCGATGCACGGCACCGGCGTTTCGCCCAGCGCGTAGCTCGCCGCGAAATTGTCGATCACCTGCTCGCGAAACTTGGACTCGTAATCCAGCACGTAATGCGGAATCCCGATCCGCTCCGCCACATCGCGCGCATCGTGAATGTCACGTCCGGCACAGCAGGCGCCCTTGCGATGCATGGCCGCGCCGTGATCGTAGAGCTGCAGGGTGATACCGACGACGTCATAACCCTGCGACTTCAACAGCGCAGCCGTGGCCGACGAGTCGACGCCGCCGGACATGGCGACGACGACGCGGGTGTCCTCCGGACGACCTTCGAGATCGAGACTGTTGAGCATGGTTCAAGGCCATGGGCTGTGATCGCCCCGGACAAGAACCGACGCGATCGGAAAACACGAGGCAATCCCGGAACTTACAGAGGTCCGACGATGGCTGGGATAGTGCACTTTAATATAGGGGGCGTTGCGCTCAATCAATCGCGACAGGCCGGATACGAACGGCAAATCTTGCCGCCGGGCAGAAACGGAGGGGTGAAAGTACGCCGGGAGCAGGCTACGGGTCGCGGCTAACATATTGAAATATATAGATTATGGATGCTGGCACAGCGCTGGCCCGGTCCTTGCTGAACGAGAGCTGGAACCGTTCTCGAAAGGCTGCCCGTGGTTAGCGTCTCGTCCGATATCGCCTCTGCCCTCTCGCTGCAGTCCGCGCGCGCCAAATCCGGGCGCGACGAGGGAACATCCGTGTCGGATCACTTCGGTTCGCTGGTCGAACAGAACAGCTCAAACGCGGACGCGGTTCCCACCCAAGCCGCCCGCCCGGATGTCCCTGTCCCGTCCCGCCGCGACGATCGCCCCGCGACGGACCGGCCCAAGGCCGCCGACCGCCGCGATGACCGTGCCGCAGGACCGCCGCAGGATCGCCGCAGTGATGCCGCAACGGATGCGCCGCAAACCGGCAAAACCGCGCGCCAGGATGGCCAGCCCGCCAAATCCGATCAAGCTGCTGATACAAAAGCAGATTCCGCCGACGGCCACAAAGATGCCGCAAGCGACGACGGCGCCGCCGATGGCGCCACTTCCGACGCTGCCACGCAGACGGTGAAGGTCGACATGGTGCCGGTCGCCGTGACGCTCTCCGCGCAAGCTGCCACCGATGCCGCTGTCGGCACCGACACGTCCGAAGCCGGCGGCAGCGCGCAGCCGTTGGCTATCGCCGCTGCGGCCGCCTTGAAAGCCAAGCTCGATGCCGGAGAAGTCGCCGCGCCCGAGACCGGCGCCCTGCCGACCGACGTCCCCGCGGAAGCCGAAGCGACATTCGCCGCGATGATCGCGGGCGCAACGCCGGGCGCCGCCAAAGGCACGAAGAAGATCGAAGGCGGCGAAGCGACCAAGACCGCGACATCGACCGATGGCGCAAAGCAGGACGGCAAGACCGACGCTTCGGTCACGGCAGCGCCAACCGATGGCCCAGTCGCGCCAAAACTCGCGACCGACGCCAAGACCGATCAGGCTGCAGCAAACGCGCCGAAGCCGGATGCGAATGCCACTGCGACGACCGACGCAAAGCCCGCCGCCGAGCAGACCCACGCGCATCGTACCGAACAGGCCGCACAGCCAGCCTCGTTCGATCAGACCCTGCAAAGCGCGACACCACAGCCGCAGCCGGCACATCTGCAGGCGACCAACAACGCCGCCGCCGCCCAGCAACTGCAGCCGCAGGTCGCGGCAAATCCGCCGGTGCCGCTGTCCGGCGTTGCCGTCGAGATCGCGCAATCGGCCAAGGCCGGCAAGACGTCCTTCGATATCCGGCTCGATCCCGGCGAACTCGGCCGTATCGATGTTCGCATCGAAATGGACAAGCACGGCAATGTCACCTCGCATCTCACGGTCGAGAAGCCGGAAACGCTGACCATGCTGCGCCAGGATGCGCCGCAGCTGCAGCGCGCGCTCGAACAGGCCGGCTTCAAGACCAATGACAGCGGCATGCAGTTCTCGCTGCGCGATCAATCCTCGCAGCAACAACAGCAGCAGCAGAGCGGCGATCAGTCCGGTCGCCACATGCACCGCCTGACCATCAATGACGACGACACCGTCACCATGGCTCCAGCAGCACGCGGCTATGGCCGCATGTACGGTGCCAATGGCGGCGTCGATATCAGCATCTGAGGAGTAAACCATGGCAGTTGATGCAACGATCTCCAGCCCCGTCGTCTCCGGCACGTCGACGGCAACCTCGAGCTCCAGCACGAGCAGCAGCAGCACGACGGGCATTGCCGATAACTTCCAGACCTTCCTGACGCTGCTCACCACGCAGCTGCAGAACCAGAACCCGCTCGATCCGCTGGACACCAACCAGTTCACCCAGCAGCTGGTGCAATTCGCTGGCGTCGAACAGCAGCTCAAGCAGAACGACCAGCTGAAGTCGCTGGTGGAGATGGAGAAAGCCACGCAAGCGACGCAGGCCCTCGTCTATGTCGGCAACAATGTTGCCGTCGATGGCTCGACCGCACAGTTCAAGACCTCGGCGACCTGGAATCTGCTGGCCGACAAGGCATCGACGGCCACGATCAGCATCGCCAACTCGGCCGGTAACGTGGTTTACAGCGGCAAGTATTCGCTGAAAGAAGGTCAGGGCACCTTTGTCTGGGACGGCAAGGGCAATGACGGCGTGCAGTATCCGGAAGGCGCCTACACGATCTCTGCCACGGCCAAAGACGACAATGGCCGCGACGTCGCGGTGTCCACGGAAGTGCAAGGCATCGTGGACTCCGTCGATCTGTCGGCAAGCCCTGCGCTGCTGTCGATCAACGGCGCGAACTACACCGTCGACAAGATCAAGCGCGTGGTGCGCCCGACGACTGTGCCGACGACACCGACCACGCCTACAACACCGACGACCTGATACCGCCTCGTCAGGTGGGCAAAGCGAAGCGTGCCCATCATCACGCGCCTGAGTGAGACATGGTGGGCACGGCGTTGCGCGCCACTGTCCATTCCACGGCCCACGGGCCGACATGAAAGACGCCCCACTTCGCAGGATGGGTTGAGCGCAGCGATACCCATCACGGCCAGGCGCATGCGGTGAAGGGTATCGCTGCGCTCAACCTATCTTGCTGGCGAGAGTATGCCGCTCATCCGTAGCGCCTCTGCCCCTTTTCAAATCGTCAACAAACCCTTTCACAAAGTCTATTCGCATTGGAGTTGTGGGCTTAGGCAAATTTTAAGCCGGCGGGCGTAGTTTGTTTCAGTGAGTTCAGTGGTTGAGAGTAGTGTGAGTACGCCATGACAGAACCCCATCGCCCGAGGGTCAAATACGTCATCGGGCCTGACGGCAGCCCATTAACAATTGCCGATCTACCCGCGCCGGGAACAAAGCGCTGGGTGATCCGACGCAAGGCCGAGGTTGTTGCCGCAGTCCGCGGTGGCCTTCTCTCTCTGGAAGAGGCCTGCAGCCGTTACACGCTGACCGTGGACGAGTTCCTGTCCTGGCAGTTCTCCATCGACCAGCACGGTCTGGCTGGGCTGCGGACCACCCGCATCCAGCAGTATCGTCAGTAAACAAAACCTTAACGGTTCAAGTTTGATGAAAACCGGCTTTCCCCTGGGAAGCCGGTTTTTGCCGTCTACCAAATATATGGCGATCCGTTAACCAACGTTAACCAACTGGAAACCATAGATCGGCAAAAATTGCCCAGTCGGTCCCTGAGGCCGAATCTCAGGGGCCGATTGTGCAGGGTCTGATCAGTTTCTTCAAAAGTCTCGGCGCTGCGCGCCTGGCGGCCATGTTTGCCGTCACGGTCGCGTTGATCGGCTTTTTCGCTTTCATCATCATGCGCGTGACCACGCCGCAGATGACGACGCTGTTCACCGATCTGACCACCGAGGACTCCTCGGCGATCATCAAGGATCTGGAACGCCAGGCCATTCCCTTCGAGATCAAGAATGACGGTGCCGCCATCATGGTGCCGAAGGACAAGGTCACCCGCCTGCGCATGAAGCTGGCCGAAGGCGGCCTGCCCAAGGGCGGCGGCGTCGGCTATGAGATCTTCGACAAGTCGGACGCCCTCGGCACCACCAGTTTCGTTCAGAACATCAATCACTTGCGGGCGCTGGAAGGCGAACTCGCCCGGACCATCCGGGCGATTGATCGCGTCCAGTCAGCCCGTGTCCATCTGGTCCTTCCCGAGCGTCCGCTGTTCTCACGCTCCATGCCGGAGCCGTCAGCCTCGATCGTGGTCCGCGTCCGCGGCACGCTCGACCAGCAGCAGGTTCGGGCGATCCGCCATGTGGTCGCCTCCGCCGTCAACGGGCTGAAGCCGAACCGGGTCTCGATCGTCGATGAAGCCGGACAGCTCCTTGCCGATGGCGCTGCCGATCCAAATGCCGAAACCGCCGCCGGCGACGAGCGCCGCACCGCTTTCGAAAAGCGGATGCGTAACCAGGTCGAGTCCATCATCTCCTCGGTGGTCGGCTCGGGCCGTGCACGGGTCCAGCTCACCGCCGATTTCGACTATAACAAGGTGACCCAGACGTCCGACAAGTTCGACCCGGAAGGCCGGGTGCTGCGATCCAGCCAGAGCCGCGAAGAACAGTCGGTCACCGGCGAACGCGACGGGCAGGTCACGGTCAATAACGAGCTTCCCGGCAATCAGGCCCAGGGCACCGCAAACGCCAAGGACCAGAGCAAGAAGTCGGAAGAGACCAACAATTACGAGATCTCTCGCGTTACCAAGACCGAAGTGACCGAAGCCGGCCGGGTCAATCGCATCTCGGTCGCGGTGTTGGTGGACGGCAGCTACAGCAAGAACGAAAAGGGCGAGCAGGTCTATACCCAGCGCCCGAAGGAAGAACTCGACCGCATCGCCGCCCTCGTCCGCTCTGCCATCGGTTTCGACCAGAAGCGCGGCGACCAGGTGGAAGTGGTCAACCTGAAATTCGCCGAAGGTCCCGCCGTTACCCCGAATGCGGAGCCGACCGGCCTGCTCGGCAATCTGCAATTCACCAAGGATGACGTGATGAACGTCATCGAGCTCGGCGTGATGATGCTGCTCGGCCTCGTCGTGGTCTTCATGGTCGTCCGTCCGCTGGTTCGCCGCATCCTCACGCCGGAAACGCCGCCTGCCGCGCTGACCCCACCGCCCGGCATGATGGCGCTGCCCGACAATGTCACGGTCGGCCCCGATGGAACGACCCTGGTCGCTGCTACCGGCGCCAACATGATCGATGTCGCCACCATCCAGGGCCAGGTGCACGCACAGTCGGTGCATCGCGTGGGTGAATTGGCAGACCGCAATCCGAATGAAACCGCCGCCATCGTTCGTCAGTGGCTGCAGGAACCGGCATAATCCCGATGGCAGAAGTTCCCGCACTTACCGGCGACAACAGCAGCGACATCCAGAGCGTGGTTGCCGGCCTTGCCGCGCGCCAGGCCGGCCGCGCGCCATCCAAGCCCCTGAGTGGCCCCAAGCGCGCCGCCATCCTGATGCTGGCGCTAGGCGAAAAATACGGCGGCAAGGTGTGGTCGCTGCTCGATGACGACGAAGTCCGCGAATTGTCGTCGCACATGTCCAGCCTCGGCACGATCGAACCGGATACGGTCGAAGACCTGATGCTCGAATTCGTGTCGCGCATGTCGGCCTCCGGCGCGCTGATGGGCACCTATGATGCCACCGAGCGACTGCTGACCCAGTATCTGCCGGCCGATCGAGTCAACGGCATCATGGAAGAGATCCGCGGCCCCGCCGGCCGCAACATGTGGGAGAAGCTCTCCAACGTGCAGGAAGAGGTCCTCGCCAACTACCTCAAGAATGAATATCCGCAGACCGTGGCCGTGGTGCTGTCCAAGCTGAAGTCGGAGCATGCCGCGCGCGTGCTCGGCATCCTGCCGGAAGATCTGGCGCTCGACGTCATCAACCGCATGCTGCGCATGGAAGCGGTGCAGAAGGAAGTGATCGAGCGCGTCGAGCAGACGCTGCGCGTCGAGTTCATGTCCAACCTGTCGCAGACCCGCCGCCGCGACGCCCATGAAGTGATGGCGGAAATCTTCAACAACTTCGACCGCCAGACCGAGACGCGCTTCATCACCTCGCTGGAAGAAGAGAACCGCGAGTCTGCCGAGCGCATCAAGGCGCTGATGTTCACCTTCGACGACCTGATCAAGCTCGATGCCGGTTCGGCGCAGACGCTGATGCGCAATATCGACAAGGACAAGCTCGGCATCGCGCTGAAGAGCGCGAATGAGGAAGTCCGTGCCTTCTTCATGGGCAATATGTCGTCGCGCGCCGCCAAGATGCTGACCGACGACATGGCAGCGCTCGGCCCGGTGCGCCTGCGTGACGTGGATGAGGCACAGGCGTTGCTGGTCAATCTCGCCAAGGATCTCGCGGCCAAGGGCGAAATCGTGCTGACCAAGAACCGCGCCGACGACGAGCTGGTGTACTAATGGCAGCACCGGCAAAATTCCTGTTCGATACCGACTTCGCAGCGCCCGATCGCTCGCGCGCACCGGTCATCACGCCGGCGGAAATGGCCGAGAAGATCGCCCAGGCCGAAGCGCATGCCTATCGCGCCGGTTTCGATGCCGCACAGCGTGAGGCGAAAGCCGAAGCGGATCGCCGCATGGCACTGGCGCTGGAGCAGATCGGCATCGCGGCCACGACCGTCGCGCAGAGCGTCGGCGGCATCGAGAACAAGATGGAAACCGAGGCGGTAGACGTTGCCGTCGCGGTCGCCCGAAAACTCTGCAGCGAGTTGGTGGCACGTGAGCCGCTTACCGAGATCATGGCGCTGGTGCATGACTGCTTCCGCCATCTCGTCGCCACGCCGCATCTCGTGATCCGCATCAATGACGCGCTCTATGAGGAAGCGAAAGAGCGCATCGAGAAGCAGGCGAAACAGAGCGGCTTTGCCGGACGCCTCGTCATTCTCGCCGAGCCGGATATCGAGAACGGCGACTGCAAGATCGAATGGGCCGATGGCGGCATGGTGCTCGACCGCGCTTCCATCGATGTCAAGATCAACGAACTCGTCGGACGCTATATGGCGTCCCGCAATACGGCTTGAAGGCTATGAGGACTAAATCATGAGCGATCCGCAGGTGCCGCTTCCCGACCTCAATGCCGGCGATCCGATGGTGGGCGGTGATGTCGGCTATGCCGATGAGGAAAATGTCACGCGCATCGCCGCCGATCTGGAGGCGGTATTCGACGTGCCGGTCCAGGTTTCGGCCGTGCTCGGGCGTTCGAAGATGGATGTGGGTGAATTGCTGAAGCTTGGACCCGGCACCGTGCTCGAACTCGACCGCCGCGTCGGCGAGGCCATCGACATCTATGTGAACAACCGCCTGGTGGCGCGCGGCGAAGTGGTGCTGGTCGAGGAAAAGCTCGGCGTCACCATGACCGAAATCATCAAGGCCGAGAATTGAGTTCGACTGGATCGCCCCGCATTCGTCATTGCAAGCGTAGCGAAGCAATCCAGAAAGCCAAATGAAGAAAAGAACTGGATTGCTTCGCTGCGCTCGCAATGACGGCGACGTGTCCAGTGTCAACATACGGATCGACGCGCACTGCGCGACAAAGACACCATAGGAGATCACCATGCGGCTTCTCATCGTCGGTACATTGAAGGGCCAGCTCACCACCGCGACCAAGATCGCCATGGATAACGGCGCCTCGGTGGTCCATGCCGAAGGCCTCGACCAGGCCATGAACGTGCTGCGATCCGGCAAGGGCGCCGACCTGATGCTGGTGGATGTCGCCCTCGACATCCGCGACCTGGTGATGCGGCTCGAGGCCGAGCACATCCATGTGCCGATCGTCGCCTGCGGCATCACCAATGATGCGCGCGCCGCGGTCGCCGCGATCCATGCCGGCGCCAAAGAATACATCCCGCTGCCGCCGGAGCCGGAGCTGATCGCCGCCGTCCTGGCTGCCGTCGCCAATGACTCCCGCGACCTGATCTTCCGCGACGAGAATATGGGCCGCGTGGTCAAGCTGGCGCAGCAGATTGCGGGCTCCGACGCCTCGGTGATGGTGACCGGCGAGAGCGGCACCGGCAAGGAGGTGCTGGCGCGCTATGTGCACAGCCGCTCCAACCGCGCCAAGAAGCCGTTCATCTCGATCAACTGCGCGGCGATCCCCGAGCATCTGCTGGAATCCGAATTGTTCGGCCACGAGAAAGGCGCCTTCACCGGCGCCATCGCGCGTCGCATCGGCAAGTTCGAGGAAGCCACCGGCGGCACGCTGCTGCTCGACGAAATCTCGGAGATGGATGTGCGGCTGCAATCAAAACTGCTGCGCGCGATCCAGGAGCGCGTGATCGATCGCGTCGGCGGCACCAAGCCTGTGCCGGTGGATATCCGCATCATCGCAACGTCGAACCGCAATCTCTCGGATGCCGTGAAGGCCGGCACCTTCCGCGAGGATCTTCTGTTCCGTCTGAACGTCGTCAATCTGAAGATCCCGGCGCTGCGCGATCGTCCGGCCGACATTCTCGAACTCGCCCAACATTTCGCCAAGAAATATGCCGAGGCCAATGGCGTGCCCGTGCGGCCGATCTCGGCCGAGGCGCGCCGCGTGCTCACCAGCAATCGCTGGCAGGGCAATGTGCGCGAACTGGAAAACACGATCCACCGCGCTGTGCTGATGTCGTCAGGCGACGAGATCGGTGCGGACGCGATCCTGACCCCGGATGGCGATCGTCTTGATCTTGCAAAAACCTCACCCGCCGTGGCGCATGCGACCATGGCTGCCGAGACGGTGACCCGCGCGCTGGTCGGCCGCACGGTGGCGGATGTGGAGCGCGATCTCATTCTGGAAACGCTGAAGCATTGCCTCGGCAACCGCACGCATGCGGCCAACATCCTGGGCATCTCGATCCGCACGCTGCGCAACAAGCTGAACGAATATGCCGATGGTGGCCTGCCGATCACGCCGGCAGGTGCTGGTTCGGGCGATTATCGCGGAATGATGGGCGCGGCGTAACCACACGGGTCATTCCGGGGCGCGCCGAAGGCGCGAACCCGGAATGACACCTTAGGGCTCACGAATAACTTGGCGCATCCTGCTTGCGGAAAATCTTGATGGGATCGCCCGGCGTCAGATCCGGCTTCCGCCACATCTGATAGGCGAACAGCGCGAGATAGCCAACCGACAGCGCGCCGACAATATAGATTACCCAGACGCCGAAACGTTTCATCGACTTCCAACTCTCAGCACTTTCGGTAGCAACGTATCGGCAGCCTCAAACGGCTAACGGTATATGTATCTACATGCTACGCTGGGTAAAGTCGTTTGATCGGGGAGACAATATGGCTTTTCTCGTAGACCGAGACATCAAGAATTTGATTCACGGCTCCGCTTTGTCAGGACGGGGAACCGGATCTCCCCCGCTCGCAAGCGCCACAGACCCAGAAATCGGCAAGTGGGACTCGAAAATTCAGCCCACTTCTTTTGATCTCAGTGTCGGGCGAATTTTGGTGCCGATCGAGGAAAACGATAGCGATGGCAAACCACGCGAAGAATCTAGCCTATCGCTATCGCAAGGCGAAACCGCGGTAGTTGAAACGTTAGAATATCTCAGCTTACCGAGAACAATCGCAGCGATCGGCTTTCCCCCAGCGGCAGTTTCGCGCGATGGCTTGTTGATGACCAATCCCGGACATATCGACCCCGGTTTTGCCGGACGACTTAAATTTACGGTCATTAACTTGGGAAAAAAGCCCATTGAATTGTCGGCAGGTAAACCTATCTGCACGCTTCTATTTTTCTCAATCGAACAACCTGACTTCGCGTACGATCAGCTTGGGAAGGAGCAAAAGCCATCTCCGATCTCTGAAAGCGCCTTGCTTCGGAAGCTGTCAAAAGATTTCCTCAGCATAGAAAAGAGAGCTAAAGATAGCGCAAACCAAGCCGTAAGAAGCATACAGGTCACGACACCGATCATCACCGCTGTTGCAGCAGCAATCGTCACGCTTTTCGTGAACTATCTTGGAGGGTTGAACGATCTCAAAGTGAAGATCGAAGGCGTAGAAAAGTCAATCGCACTACAAGAATTCAAAGTCCGGCTCGAACGATTAGAGCAGAGAAAATAGACATGAACTACGATGTAGCGAGGCCGAGCCTAGAGATTGATGAGCGAATCTTCGTCGCTTCTCCGGAGCTTTTTATTCTGGCTAGATCGGTACTCTCCGACGAGATCGACCAGATATACGCGCATTTCGGAAGCGATGGGCGAGGCGAGAGCACAGGTCTACCTGCCGAAAGGCTGGTCGAGATCGCCGGACGCACCTGCTATCTGTCGTTCAGAAACCCGTCGGGAAAGACAACTTCCGAATACAATAAAAACCTCATCCGCCAAGGACACGGCAGTGTTTTGGAGCATGCCTCCTGGACCTTCATTCTCGTAGGCGTCTCGCGCGCCTTTACGCATCAGCTAGTACGTCACCGAGTGGGATTTTCCTTTAGCCAGCTATCGCAGCAATATGTCGATCATCAGAAGACACGGTTCGTCATTCCAGCCGAAATCATCAATGCCCCCGATCTGCTAGATGCATGGAAGCAAAACGTTCTCGCTCAACGTAAAGCTTATAGCGACCTCTTGCGTCGCTCCGAGAATGTGTCGAAAGAACTCAACTCACGCGAACAATTGCGCTCAATTCGATCTCTTGCGAGAAGCATCCTACCTAACTGCACAGAAGCCGCTATCGCAGTGACAGCGAACGCCCGCTCGTGGCGTCATTTTCTAGAATTGCGTGGGTCGACTGAGGGCGATATCGAGATGCGTCGGGTCAGCGCGCTCCTTTTATCGACCTTACAGCGCGAGGCGCCGAGCTTGTTCTCCGACTTCGTTCAAATGAAGCTGACTGACGGATGGCCATCGGTAGAGAAAATCTCTTAGACATCCAAGTTGCTGTCATTCTCCAAGACGATGATGAAATTCACGCTGGCGGTCCGTGCCGTACCAGGCGGCGATGCCACAGCCAGATCAGCGGCACCACGACGAGCTCGCCGATCAGGCTGACCATCAGCCCCACCGTCGGAAAACCATGGCCGACCACCGCCAGCAGCCGGCCGGCCGCGCCGAACACCAGCAGAAAACTGACAACCCCAATCCGCTCGCCACGCACTTCCAGCCGCGGGATCGCCGACCAATAGATCAAGCCGGCGGCGATCAGCACGCCCTTGATGAAGCGCACATAGCCTTCCATCGTGACGCCGAGGGTGACGCCCGACAGGCTGGTGCCGAAAAACAGGCCGGTGACGCCGAACAGGATGGCGACCAGGCCGACGATCGCCAGCGCGATTTGAAGCAGTCTGCGTTCCAAAGCCGTCTCCTCGTTGACCTCTCCCATAACTGGAACATCAAACGCCGTCGGGCAACCCGTCATGGCAGGCATATTGCCGCCGGAACCGATGCGCTTGCACCAGCCGCCCGAATGGTTAGCTTCACCCTCCGAGTCGCCGCTATGCCGGCTTTTCCCGAGATCCCATGACCCGTTTTACCCCGCATCAGGACGCCGCGCTGAAAGCCGTGGGCGATTGGCTGAAGGCCAAGCCCGGCGAGAATGGTACACCGCAGGTGTTCCGCCTGTTCGGCTTCGCCGGTACCGGCAAGACCACGCTGGCGCGCCATATCGCCGAAGACGTCGATGGCGAGGTGAAGTACGCCGCGTTCACCGGCAAGGCCGCTCTGGTGATGCGCAACAAGGGGTGCCACGAGGCTTCCACCATTCATTCGCTGATTTACCGCGCCCGCGAGACCGGCGAGGAAACGCCGAATTTCGAACTCTGGGACGACGCGCCGGCTTCCAAGGCCAAGCTGATCATCGTCGACGAATGTTCGATGGTGGATGCCGAACTCGGCCGCGACCTGCTCTCCTTCGATTGCCCCCTGCTCGTGCTGGGCGATCCCGCGCAGCTGCCGCCGATCCAGGGCGGCGGCTTCTTCACCGAGAGCGAGCCCGATGCCATGCTCACCGAGGTGCATCGCCAGGCCGAGGACGATCCGATCGTGCGGATGTCCATGGATGTGCGCGAAGGCCGACCGCTCGCGCTCGGCACGTTCGGCGACAGTGAAGTCGTCTCGCGCAAATCGCTGGATCCGGACCGCGTGATGGCCGCCGATCAGGTGCTGGTCGGCCGTAACAACACCCGTCGCGCCTATAATGTGCGGGTGCGCGAGAAGCTCGGCCTCACCGATCCCCTGCCCGTCGCCGACGACAAGCTGGTTTGCCTGCGCAACAACCGCAAGAAGGCGCTGTTCAATGGCGGCCTGTGGCGCGTGCGCGCGCGGGCGACGTCGAAATCTGCCATCGTCACCATGCGCATCATGCCGGACGAGGATTTTGGCGGGAAAGTCACGAAGGTCTCGGTGCGCGCCGACTGCTTCACCGGCGGCGTCGAAGGCCT
Source organism: Tardiphaga sp. GW821-FHT12E02 (assembly GCF_058807155.1). Lineage (NCBI taxonomy): Bacteria > Pseudomonadati > Pseudomonadota > Alphaproteobacteria > Hyphomicrobiales > Nitrobacteraceae > Tardiphaga > Tardiphaga sp. GW821-FHT12E02. Next base: position 1,973,118 of record NZ_JBXAQK010000001.1, on the reverse strand, counting down.
GTCCTGGGACATGCGCAAGCCCTATGACGAATTCGACTATGGCTACGTGCTGACCGTCCATAAGAGCCAGGGCTCGCAATGGGACGATGTGGTGCTGTTCGACGAAAGCTTTGCCTTTCAGGACAGCCGCGCGCGCTGGCTCTATACGGGCATCACCCGCGCGGCGAAGCGGTTGAGCATCGTGGTGTGACCACCATTCCGCGCATGCGCGGGAATGCCGCAGGAACCAAATACCGCTGCCCTGAAACCGTCACGCTGCTAAGGCGTTAGTTCCTTCCTTACATCCGAGGCAGGAGTCGAAATGCAGTTGATGAAGTCCGCCGCCGCCGTCGTTCTCGGCGGTGTCACCGCCGTTTCCTTCGCGGCGCCCGCCGTGTCGGCGCCCTTGATGACCCAGAGCGCGATCAGCCAGGCGGCCGTCGGCAATAATGGTCCCGAGGTCGAGCAGGTGCAGTATTATCGCCGCCACCATCATCACCACGGCTATCACGGCGGATATCGTCGCGGCCCGAGCACCGGCGCCATTGTTGGCGGCTTGGCCGTAGGCGCCATCATCGGCGGTGCCATCGCCGCCAGCCAGGCCCAGGCCGCGCAGCAACAGCAGAATCACGCCTATTGCGGGCAGCGTTTCCGCTCCTACGACCCGGGTTCGGGCACCTATCTGAGCAAGAACGGCCAGCGTATCGCCTGTCCGTAAGCGATCACGGCCTCGATCTGAAAAAGCCGCGAGATGCGTGTCTCGCGGCTTTTCTTTTGCCAGCTCACGAAGTCGTGTGACGCTGACTGTAACAGGCAGGCAAGGTCTTCGTATCTCGAATGACCGCCCGGCCCGGTCATTGCCAGCCGCCATCGCCGGGCTAGACTGCCGATATCGGCACGCGACACCTGAGAGGATCCGCCCATGCGCTCCCTGTTCCGCCGTCTTTCGCTCACCGCCGCAGCCGGCGCCCTTGCCGTCACCACGGCCCTGATCGCGCCGACCTTTGCCTCCGAGGAAGCTGTCATCATTCCAGCCCCCGCCGCGGATGTTCAGGCGGCCGACGGCTTGCAGACCGCCGTCATCGCGGGTGGTTGTTTCTGGGGCGTTCAGGGCGTCTACCAGCACACCAATGGCGTCGTTAGCGCCGTATCAGGCTATTCCGGCGGCAGCAAAGCGACTGCGAGTTACAACCTGATCGGCACCGGCACCACAGGCCATGCCGAGGCCGTGGAGATCAAATACGACCCGAAGAAGATCAGCTACGGCAAGATCCTGCAGATCTATTTCTCGGTGGCCCATGATCCGACCCAGCTGAACCGCCAGGGCCCGGATTCGGGCACGCAATATCGCTCGGAAATCTTCGCCACCACGCCTGAACAGAAGAAGGTCGCCGAGGCCTATATCGCGCAGCTCAATGCCGCAAAGGTCTACAAGAAGCCAATCGCTACCAAATTGGGGATGCTGCAGGCCTTCTATCCCGCCGAGGCCTATCATCAGGACTACCTGACGCTTCACCCCAATCAGCCCTATATTGTCTATAACGACCTGCCGAAGATCGAGAACCTGAAGAAGATCTTCGCGGAGAATTATAGCGAGAAGCCGACGCTGGTGAATGCGGCCAAAGCCACGAACTGACGTGGCAGTCATATTCGATCGCGCGGCGGAACTGGAGGCATGATGTCCGATACCAAAACTACCGCTGGTAAAGTCGTGAAGAGCGAAGCCGAATGGCGCGCCGAACTGACGCCGATGCAATTCGCCATCCTGCGCGAGAAGGCAACGGAACGGCCGTTCAGCGGCGAATACGAATTCACCGAGACGCCCGGCACGTATACCTGCGCCGGCTGCGGGCAGACACTGTTCGAATCGGATGCCAAATTCGATTCAGGCTGCGGCTGGCCGAGCTTCACGCAGCCATCACGCGAAAGTCATGTCGATGAAGAGGTCGACACCACCCATGGCATGATGCGCACGGAAGTGCTGTGTTCCAAGTGCGATGGACATCTCGGACATGTGTTCAACGATGGTCCAGGACCCACGGGCTTGCGTTACTGCATCAACTCTGCAGCCTTGAAACTTCAGCCGAAGTAATTACGTAGACATCATTGAACGAGATGTTCGCCCCGCGTGACCTAAACGGTGACGCGGGGCGTTTCTGTCCTGAACTACAGTTACTGCCTTTAACTTGAACATGCCTTTTCGGCATGCACGCTGTTAAGAATAAGAAGCCTCCAATGTCCGTCCGCTCAAACCGTCTTTTGCTTGGCCTCGCGCTTGCGGGTCTCATCCTCGAAAGCGTGGTGTCGCATCCCGCGCTGGCGACCTCCAAGGTCTCGCTGTTCAAGGTGATCACCGCAAAGGACGAGATCGTCATCGGCCTCGATGACGATCAACTCTCCACATTCGAAGCCAAGAATGCCGGTGGCGTCGCCAAGCATCTTGCCAACAAGGGCACGCTGACCGCTTGGCAATATGGCGTGCGCAAGGCCGAGGCGGGTGCGCTGGAACAGGCGCCGCTGCGCCAGATCGGCCTGCTCTCCAACGAGGCGTTGCGTGTCGAGCCTTATACAACGCCACTCAAGATTGTTCCGCTGCCGGACATGACCGGACAATAGCCAACAGGCTTAACGCCTTTTCCGGCCGTATTTTCCTAACCTGCTGCGGATGCACGCCTATTACGCGATTACCATTGGATGCGCCGGTGACGCCATGCGCAGTTCCGGGTGTCGCTTTTCCGCGAAACGTGCTTATATGTGGTCCTGTCCTGACATCTTGTCCGCCCGTTGCCGTCCGGTTTGGCCGCCTCGCGAGTGACAGCCCCTTTCGTTGCGTAACAGATGAGGTCTCCCACCATGGCAGCTTTCAGCTACAATGCCTCCGCAGAACTCTTTCCCGCTGCGATCCGCAAGAAGAAGCGCGCGGGTTTTGCCTATCGCCGGTTCGATACGGCTGCAGCCGCAGTTCAGTTTGCGATGGAGCAGCTGCCGGCAGACTCGCTGAATGGCGCCTATCTGCAGGTCGACGAAGCCCGCTTCGACCAGCGCGGCATTCGCACGCTGTATGAAAGCGAGCACTTCCCGCTCGAGCGCCGTCCGCGCCCGGAAGAGACCAGCGACGCCGACGCGGCGTAAGCCAGTCCGCAAGAGCCGCCGAGACTGGTCCGTTTGCGACCCTACAGTCTCGGCTGCTTGTCCAGCCAGGTCCGCAGCATTTTGACGTTGCGGACATTGGCCCGGAACATGACGTCGAACGCATCGCCGACAAACGGCACGATGCCGACCGCCCCATCGATTGCGACATTGCCCAGCATCCGCGCCGTAATGTGCCAGGGCGCACCGAGCGCGCGCGCCTCGCGCACCAGCCACAGCGAGATCGCCGTGGTGATGATGTCGCCCACCACCGGAATGAGGCCGATCAGGCCGTCGATGCCGTAGCGGATCTTGGTGCCCGGCACGACAAACGCGACATCCAGCAACTGCGAAATGGCTTCCAGCCGCGCCACGCGCTGTTCGCGGGTCAGCGGCTGAAACGGGTTGGCGCCGCCCTGCCCGAGATCGAACCGGAATGCCTGGCCGTTGAAACCCTTGCCGCCGAAGCCGAGCTCTTCCGGACGGATCTCGTGCCCGTCCTGATCGATGATCGGACCTTGGCCTGCCGGGCCCCTGGACTTCGTGAAAACGCGTTCGTTTGACATGACATTCACATGGGAGCGTTGGACGGGCGACGCAAGCGACATCGCGTCGCGCATGGGTTGCAAGACAGAAACACCCAGAAATATCCGTTGGCCAACGTTGAAACGGCAGACGATCGCTGTATGATTTTACGGCGGGTACGGAACTTCAAACCATCACAGGACGTGAGGAAACAATGCGGCGGCCGTTGGGAGACGTTTGCCTGGATATCGCGAGCTTTGCGCGCGAGCGTAAGCACGAATTCCTGTCCTATATTCTCCGCCTAGCTGCCGCCGAGGCCTATAAATCCACTGCAGAAGAAGATGCGTTCGAGCTGCCGATGGTGCGAAAATTCGCAGCGCGGGAGCTGATCGCGGGCATCTGGGACTGGGACATCAGCAACGACCGCAATCACCTCGATGCCGGCGCGGCGCATTTCTTCGGCGTCGATCCGGAACGCGCGGCGCGCGGCATGCCCAATGTGAACTATTTCAACGCCATTCATCCCGATGACATCGCGCGCCTGCAGGCGGCCGTCGCATCCTCCATGCGGCTCGGCGGCATTTTCGAATGCGAGTACCGGCTGATCAGGAATGATCGCATTCACTGGGTGCTGGCGCGTGGCAGCTGCACACTGGATCGCCATGGCCGCCCGGTGCGACTGCCCGGCGCGCTGATCGACATCACCCACGACAAGAATATGAACTGAGGATCAGGCCGTGCGGGCGCGCGCGGCCTCGATCATCATGTCCATGTCGATCTCCGGCACCATCGACGGCGCATCGACGTCGCAGACGGCATGGCGGTTCTTGCCGTCATTCTTCGCCACATAGAGCGCCTGGTCGGCGGCGGCAATCAGCCGTTCCGGATACTGGCCGATCCGCGGCTGCCACTGCGCGACGCCGATGGAGGCTGCGATCTGCACCTCGCCCGGCATGCAGGCCGCGGCATCTGCGCGGCAGGCCTCGAGAATGCGATGCGCGATGGTTGCGGCTTCCGACAGCGTGGTCGATGGCAGCACGATGCAGAATTCGTCGCCGCCGGAGCGCGCCAGGAGATCGCCGGGGCGCAGCTTGCTCTGCGTCATCAGCGTGAAATGCCGCAGGCAGTCGTCGCCGGCCGCATGGCCATGGCCGTCATTGATCTCCTTGAAGCCATCGAGATCGACGGCCAGCAGCGCGAACGGCTTTTGCGTGCGATGCGCCAGCGCGCATTCTTCGGTGAGGCGTTGCACCAGATGGCGGCGATTGGCGACGCCGGTGAGATCGTCCACCAGCGCAAGCTCGGCCACCTCGTCGCGCAGCTTGTCGATGGCCATCACCAGAAAACCGAAATTCCACGACATGGTGAGGAAGACCAGCACCAGCAACAGCACGGCCTGCACCTGGTTCAATTCAACGAAGCCGATCGTGCCGCCGGATTCCAGCAAGCCACAGAGCGAGCGGACAGCGTGAGCAACGATCACAAGGACCGCAAGCGTGGCAGACAGCCAGCCGCCGGCAGTGCGCCCACCATTGCTCCGCGACAGCGCCAGCGGGATCGTGCCGGCCACCGAGATCGACTGCACCAGCGCATAGATGGCGATGCGCATCGCGATACTGTCATGCCAGACGGTGAAGATCGCCAGGCCGACGACACCGAGACCAGCCAGCGACAATTCGAGACGCCAACGTGGCGGAAGGCCGTAAAAGCGGTTGACGCCCATGACAGCAAGGCTGGTGGCGAGCAGCAGCAGGCCATTGCCGAGCAGGATCGGGACGAGCGGATTGATCTCGACGAGGACACGCAGCAGCGAGATGGCCATGCCGACCGCTGCAATGAACGCCGCAGCCGCCCAGTAGCGCGCGGCATGCAGGTTCGGATAGCTGCGCGCCACATAGGCCCACACCACGCCGAGCGCCAGGAAATTGACGTCGAACACCGTGAACAGCGTCGGTACGCTCAGCATGGAGTTGCCTCCATTGGCTTTGCGACGCGCTTGCGCACGCTGAGTTTGATCGCTGTCATCCCGTTGACCCGTCGTTCCCGTCGAGGCCGCAAATTGCAGCCGCGACGCTTAACGGAATCTCACCGGCGCGGGATAATCCACACCGTGGTTTTGAAAGGATGAAGGCGAAGCAGCAAGTCTTCTTTAACCACGGGAACCCGGTGGGTTCGCTGGGCGGTTGGGGTTAGCCCCCAGCCGCGAGGCGATCGGCGAAATAGCCGATGGTTTTCCGATAGATCGTCGCCCTGTTCCATTCGCGCATGGCGTCGAAATTCGGCGTGCCTTCGCCATAGGGCTGGCCGCCCTTGAAGCCTGCGGTCTTCAAGAGATTCGCAGTCGAGGCCAGCACATCCGGCACCGAGTGGCGGAGATCGACATGGCCGTTGCCGTCGAAATCGACGCCGTATTTGATATAGCTCGACGGCAGGAACTGGGTCTGGCCGAGTTCGCCGGCATAGGCGCCGACCAGATCCTTCAGCGGCAGGTCGCCACGCTGCACGATCTTCAGCGCAGCCAGCAATTCGCCCTGGAACAGTTCAGTGCGGCGGCAATCATGCGCCATGGTCGTCAACGTGCGGATCACCGGCATCTTGCCGATATCACCCTTGCCGAAATCGGATTCGAGACCCCAGATCGCCACGACGATTTCCGGCGGCACGCCGAAACGCTGTTCGATGCGCGACAGCAGCGACGCATGCCGCTGCATCATCTGCAGGCCCATCTTGATGCGGCCGGCGCCGACGCGGGTCGAGACATATTGCTCGAAGGTCTTGTTGAACGTGCCGCGCTGGCGGCGATCGAAATTCAGCACCGCCTGGTCCTGGGTGATGCCGGCAAAGGCCTGCTGGATCACGCCCTGGGAGACGCCGGCCGCCGCGGCTTCCTGCGACATCGCGGACACGAAGCCCTGGAAGTCGCCACCGCATTTGGCGGCGTAAGACGGCGTGGCAATGGCGACTGAGGCAATCGACAAAGCGGCAATGGCGGCGAGACGAAACGACATGGAAAATCCTGCCCGGTTGGTGACCTGGAATGGCGCGAGACTGTGGCATGACGGATGTGTCGGAACAACGGCGATGGTTTCTTTGCCATGCCATAGCGCGGCATTCTCGCGGCGCCGGAGCGTCCGAGGTGTGAGCCGTTTTCCCCTCGAAGACATGAGGGGAGGTGGCACGCCGCAAGGCGCACTTAGGTAGACTGGACGCGATCGGTGCGCACTGGATCGCCAGTGCTGGCCGGCCGCGCAACGCCTTACGGCGCGCCACCGCGACGTCTTGCTAGCCGAAGGACCGTTCTTCCGGGTACTGGGCGCTCTCTCGCAAGAGAGCCATCCGACAGGTTTCCCTGCCTTCACCCGCACCACGTCCAGCCGCGCTAGCGGCAGGGCCCCGTATTGGGCCCGGACGGTGACCCTCGACCACCCGAGTGCAAGAGGATGCGTGGTCCCCCTGCCCGCAGGCGCCGCATCTACGTTCCGCTCAAAAGACGCCTCATGAGAGCGCCCCTCGCGAACGAGACGGAGGGATATTGGCCGAGATGGGAATTTTGTCAAGAACAAAATAAGAACGAATTTACTCCAATTGTCATCGCCCGCGAAAGCGGGCGATCCAGTAGACACAAGCGACGCTGCTCGATCCTAAAGGTGAGAGATGACTGGGTCACCCGGTCAAGCCGGGTGACGACAAGGGAGTGCCGCCTAGCCGCTCTTCGAAAACAATTCCCGCCCGATCAGCATCCGCCTGATCTCGCTCGTCCCCGCGCCGATCTCGTACAGTTTGGCATCGCGCAGCAAACGCCCGGTCGGATAGTCATTGATGTAACCGTTGCCACCGAGCAACTGGATCGCATCCAGCGCGCATTGGGTAGCGCGCTCGGCCGCATAGAGGATCGCACCAGCCGCATCCTCGCGCGTCGTCTCGCCACGGTCGCAGGCTTTCGCCACCGCGTAAACATAAGCACGCGAGGCATTCATGGTCACATACATGTCCGCGACCTTCCCCTGCACGAGTTGGAAGTGGCCGATCGGCTCACCGAACTGCTTGCGCTCATGCACATAGGGCAGCACCACATCCATGCAGGCCTGCATGATGCCGAGCGGACCACCGGACAGCACCGCGCGCTCATAATCGAGCCCGGACATCAGGATATTGACGCCCTTGCCGACAGCGCCGAGCACGTTCTCCTCGGGCACTTCGCAATCCTCAAAGACCAGTTCACACGTGTCCGAGCCACGCATGCCGAGCTTGTCGAGCTTTTGCGCGGTCGAGAAACCTTTCATCCCCTTCTCGATGATGAAGGCGGTGATGCCGCGCGGGCCGCCAGCGGGATCGGTCTTGGCATAGACGATCAGTGTCTCGGCAACGGGACCATTGGTGATCCACATCTTGCTGCCATTGAGGACGTAGCGATCGCCCTTCTTGTCGGCGCGGGTCTTCATCGACACCACGTCACTGCCGGCACCGGGCTCGGACATCGCCAGCGAGCCCACATGTGCGCCGGAGATCAGCCCCGGCAGATATTTGCGCTTCTGCGCCTCATTGCCGTTGCGGCGCATCTGGTTGATGCAGAGATTGGAATGCGCACCATAGGACAGGCCTACCGACGCAGACGCGCGCGACACTTCCTCCATGGCGATGACGTGTTCGAGATAGCCAAGCCCTGCCCCGCCATATTCTTCCTCCACCGTGATGCCGTGCAGGCCGAGTTCACCGAGCTTCGGCCACAGGTCGATGGGAAACTGGTTGGTCTTGTCGATGGCGTCGGCGCGCGGGGCGATCTCGTTCTGGGCGAAATCTCGTACGGTTTCGCGGATCGCCTCCGCGGTTTCGCCGAGATCGAAATTGAACATGCGTTGGGCGTTGGCGATCATCGGGCGGCCTCCGGTCGGTTCGGTTTCTTGCGCATAGACGCGCGTTTGTCTCATTGAAGACAGCAAAAGCGAAGGCAGATCAAGCTTTTCGCCTCGTCCAAAGGTTGTAGCCCGGCTTGCGCAATGCCGCGTTCCAGCGTCTAATTAGACGCAATAAAGACATCGGAAAGCAACACGATGTCGGCGCAAAAAACGAGTGCGGGAAACGAACGGGGATAGCCATGCACGGCACGATGAATCTCAGCAAGACCTTCGACCAGGACCGCGCCACGCGCGACCGCATCGCGCGCGAACTGGCCTATTCGATGCCGCTCAAGGACTTCCATCCCGGCGCACCAAAACTGTTTGCCACCGATACGCTGTGGCCGTTCTTCGAGCGGCTGCGCGCGGAAGAGCCGGTGCATTACTGCGCCAACTCGCCGATCGAACCGTATTGGTCGGTGACCAAATATAACGACATCATGAAGGTGGATACCAGCCACGGCATCTTCTCGTCCGATAGCAAGCTCGGCGGCATCGCCATTCGCGACGAGCCGGAAGGCTATAGCTGGCCGAGCTTCATCTCCATGGACGAGCCGAAGCACACGCCGCAGCGCAAGACCGTGACGCCGATGTTCACGCCCGAACATCTCGACGACCTCGCAAAGCTGATCCGCACCCGCACAGCCAAGGTGCTCGACGGACTGCCGCGCAATAAGACCTTCGATTGGGTCGATCGCGTCTCGATCGAACTCACCACGCAGATGCTGGCGACCCTGTTCGACTTCCCGTTCGAGCAACGCCGCAAGCTGACGCGCTGGTCGGATGTCGCCACGGCACTCCCCAAGAGCGGCATCGTGTCTTCGGAAGAAGAGCGCCGCCGCGAGATGGGCGAGTGTTTTGCCACATTCCAGAACCTCTGGAATGAGCGGGTGAATTCCGAACCGCGGAATGACCTGATTTCCATGATGGCGCATAGCGACGCCACCCGTTTCATGGCGCCCGACAACCTGATGGGCAACATGATCCTGCTCATCGTCGGCGGCAACGATACCACCCGCAACACGATGACCGGCTCGGTGCTCGCGCTGAACGAGCATCCCGACCAGTATCAGAAGCTGCGCGACAATCCGGCGCTGATCGAAACCATGGTGCCGGAAGTGATCCGCTGGCAGACGCCGTTGGCCCATATGCGTCGGACAGCATTGCAGGATACCAATCTGGGCGGAAAGGATATCAAGAAGGGAGACCGCGTCGTCATGTGGTATGTCTCCGGCAATCGCGACGACGAGGTGATCGAGCGGCCGAACGAATTCATCATCGACCGCAAGCGGCCGAAGATTCATCTGTCATTCGGTTTCGGCATACACCGCTGCGTGGGCATGCGCCTGGCGGAGTTGCAATTGAAGATCGTTTGGGAGGAAATACTGAAACGGTTCGAAAACATCGAAGTTGTGGGGGAACCCAAGCGCGTGTATTCGAGCTTCGTCAAAGGCTACGAGTCTTTGCCGGTCAGGATTACATAACTTTCCCCTCAAGAAGAGAAGCCAATTCCTTGACGAAACATGCTGCCGCTGAAGCGGACGAATTTGCTGACATCCGCGATGCCGTTGCCAAACTGTGCGCGCAGTTTCCCGGCGAATACTGGCGCAAGCTCGATCGCGAGATGGCCTATCCGAAAGCCTTCGTCGATGCACTGACGGAAGCCGGCTATCTCTCGGTGCTGATCCCGGAAGAGTATGGCGGCTCGGGCCTGAAGCTGTCGGCGGCAGCGGCGATCCTCGAAGAGATCCAGCGCGCCGGCTGCAATGGCGGCGGCTGCCACGCCCAGATGTACACGATGGGCACGGTGCTGCGTCATGGCAATGACGCGCAGAAGGCGCAGTGGCTGCCGAAGATCGCCACCGGTGAAGTCCGCCTGCAGGCGTTTGGCGTCACCGAGCCGACCTCGGGCACCGACACGTCGTCGCTGAAGACGGTGGCGAAGAAGGACGACAACGGCGACTACATCGTCAACGGCCAGAAGATCTGGACCAGCCGCGCCGAATATTCCGACCTGATGGTGCTGCTCGCCCGCACCACGCCGAAGGACCAGGCGGCGAAGCGCACCGACGGCCTGTCGGTGTTCCTGGTGGACATGAAGGAGGCCAAGCAGAACGGCCTTGAGATCCGCCCGATCCGCACGATGATGAATCATGCGACCACCGAAGTGTTCTTCACCGACATGAAGGTGCCGAAGGAAAACCTGATCGGCGAAGAGGGCAAGGGCTTTCGCTACATCCTCTCCGGCATGAATGCCGAGCGCATCCTGATCGCGAGCGAATGCGTCGGCGATGCCAAGTGGTTCATTGCCAAGGCGAGCGCCTATGCCAAGGAACGCCAGGTGTTCGGTCGTCCGATCGGCCAGAACCAGGGCATCCAGTTTCCCATCGCCAAGGCCTACGCGAACATGCGCGCGGCCGAACTGATGGTGAAGGAAGCGCTGCGCAAGTATGAAGCGGGCCTCGAATGCGGCGCCGAGGCCAACATGGCCAAGATGCTCGCGGCCGACGCGTCGTTCGAGGCGGCCAATGCCTGTATCCAGACCCATGGCGGTTTCGGCTTCGCCGAGGAATACGATGTCGAGCGCAAGTTCCGCGAAACGCGACTGTATCAGGTGGCGCCGATCTCGACGAATTTGATTTTGTCGTTTGTCGCCGAGCATGTGCTCGGAATGCCGCGCTCGTATTAATCCAAGCTCCTCATTACCTCTCCCCTCCGGGGAGAGGTCGCCGCGTCTTCGCGGCGGGTGAGGGGGATCACACGCTCTGGCGCAAGCCCCCCTCACCCGGCCGGCTGCGCCGCCCGACCTCTCCCCGGTGGGGAGAGGTGACCGCGCGTCGCTGATGCGTTCGTCGTTTCGGTTTTCATTTCCGGAGAACATCATGCTCCCCCTCAAAGGCCTCACCGTCGTCGCTGTCGAACAGGCCGTGGCGGCGCCTTACTGCAGTTCGCGCCTGGCCGATGCCGGCGCCCATGTGATCAAGATCGAACGCCCCGAAGGCGACTTCGCCCGCGGCTATGACGGCGCCGCCAAGGGCCAGAGCAGCTATTTCGTCTGGCTCAACCGCGGCAAGGATTCCGCTGTCGTCGATCTCTCCACACCGGAAGGCCGCAAGCAACTGGAAGAGCTGATCGCCACCGCCGACGTGCTGATCCAGAATCTCAAGCCCGGCTCCATGGACAAGCTCGGCTTCACGCTGGAGCGTTTGCGGAAAGACTATCCGCGGCTGATCTGCGCCACCATCACCGGCTATGGCGACACCGGCCCCTATGCGCATCGCAAGGCCTATGACCTGCTCATCCAGGCCGAGAGCGGGCTTGCCTCCATCACCGGCGGCCCGGAAGGCCCGTCGCGCGTCGGCGTCTCCATCGTCGATGTCGCTACCGGCGCTGCCGCGCATGCGGCGATCCTCGAAGCGCTGATCGGACGCAGCGTGTCCGGCGAAGGCGCCGATATCCGAATCTCCATGTTCGACGTGATGGCCGACTGGCTTACCGTGCCGCTGCTCAATGCCGAGAACGGCAAGGAGCCAAAGCGCATGGGCCTCGCCCATCCCTCGATCGCGCCCTACGGCGTGTTCAGTTCCAAGGAAGGCAAGGGCATCCTGATCTCGATCCAGAGCGAGCGCGAATGGAAGATTCTTTGCGCCAAGGTGCTGGGCAATGCCGATCTCGCGGTCGATGCGCAGATGGTCAACAATGTCACCCGCGTGCAGCACCGCGACTACACCGACAAGGTCGTCGGCGACATCTTTGCCTCGCTCACCCGCGAGGAATTGCTGAAACGCCTCAGCGATGCGGACATTGCGTTTGCCGAAGTGAACACGATGGCGGATCTCTCAAAGCACCCGCATCTGCGCCGGATCACCGTGGACACGCCGAACGGTCCCGTGGCCTATCCCGCGCCCGGCGCGATCTGGATGGATGCCGATCGCGACAGCTACGGCGCGGTGCCGGGCATCGGCCAGGTCCAGAAGTAAGCGTGCAGACGTAAGGAGCCGACCATGACCGAACAGCTCGACATCGATCATCTCAAGCAGTGGATCGGCCGCACCGACGCGCAATCCGACGTGATCACCGCGCAGCTCGTGAAGGGCCTTCGCGCCACGCTGTTTCTCGATATCGGCACGCCGAAGCAAGGCGATGCCGCGCCCTTCACCACCCATTGGTGCCTGGCGCAGCCGGTGGCGGCCATGGACAAGCTGGGCAGCGACGGCCATCCCGCACGTGGCGGGTTTCTGCCGCCGGTGCCGCTGCCGCGCCGCATGTGGGCTGGTGGCGAAGTGCAGTTCATCGAACCGCTGCGTGTCGGCGATGAGGTGACGCGGTCGTCCAAAATCCTCGACGTCAATGTGAAGACCGGCTCTACTGGCACGCTGTGCTTCGTGAATGTGGAGCATGTGATCACCACGCCGCGCGGCGTCGCCATCCGCGAGCGCCAGGACATCGTCTATCGCGACATGCCGACCGGCATGGCGCCGCCGGCACCGGCCCCGAAGGACGTGCCAACAGGAAAACATCAGGAAACGCATTATGCCGATCCGGTGCTGCTGTTCCGTTACTCCGCGCTGACCTTCAACGGCCACCGCATCCATTACGACCGCGACTATGTCACCAAGGTCGAGTTCTATCCCGGCCTGGTCTTCCACGGCCCGCTGCAGGCATCGCTGCTGGTGGAATTTGCGGCAAGGCTGAAGGGCGGCAAGGCGCCGGCGACATTCGCCTATCGCGGCGTGTCGCCGCTGTTCGATGGCGCCGACTTCACGGTCAATGCGAACGAGACCGCCGATGGCTATGACGTCTGGACCGCCAATGACAAGGGCGCGCCGACCATGAAGGCGACGGCGAGCTGGTAAGTCGAAAACACCGTCCCTCATGGTGAGGAGGCGCGAAGCGCCGTCTCGAACCATGAGCTGGCCAGGCGCTGCGTTTGCGGCCATCCTTCGAGACGCGCGCAAGCGCGCTCCTCAGGATGAGGGGTGGAGTGATGGCGCAAGGGACCGACATGCAAGACCAGGCTGACATCGACGACACGCGACTGAAGGACTTTCTGTCCTTTTTCGCAGCGAAATATCGCCCTGCCGAAAAGCTGTTGTCCGACAGGCAGGCATCAACCCGCGATGGATTGCGCGAGGCCGTGAGCGACTGCATGGACATGTCGCTGCAATTCACGCCGATGGAAGTCGCCAAATTCGACAGCGAGCTGCGGCTCCATGACATTCCGTCGCTCTCCGAACTGCGCAGGCACTATTCGCGAGCCTATGCGCGCGTGATCAAGCGCGGGCGGATCGAGGACGAGACGGAATATTATCTGCTGCGCAATGTGCTGTTTGATCCCGGCGAGAAGGCGGACGGAGAGCGCGAGCAGCTGGAGAAGCTGATCGCAGACTACCAAAGAAAGTAAGCGATAGAGCTCGGATATCCCTCCCCCTTGCGGGGAGGGTGGCCGGCCCTCTTGGGCCGGTCGGGTGGGGGTCCCCACGTGACGTCGTGGATGTGGAAGCACCCCACCCGTCACTCGCTTCGCTCGTGCCACCCTCCCCGCTGCGCGGCTGCGCCGCTTGGGGGAGGGAGAAGCGGAGCGCCTTCTCACGGTTGACACACCGCAGTTTTCCGCCGTTGATGAGTCAACAAGACACGGCAGACAACTGCCCGCATCGTGAGGAAACCGCCTTGGCCAGCGCCCCCAAAACCACCACCGTCAAAGACGCCACGCTGCATCTGATCCGCAGCTTCGGCATCACAAAGGTGTTCGGCAATCCCGGCTCCACTGAACTGCCCTTCCTGTCCGACTGGCCCGACGATATCGACTATGTGCTCGGCCTGCAGGAAGCTTCTGTGATCGGCATGGCCGATGGCTATGCACAGGCGACGCGCAATGCGAGCTTCGTCAATCTGCATTCCGCCGCCGGCGTCGGTCATGCGCTCGGCAATATCTACACCGCGCATCGCAACCAGACGCCGATGGTGATCACCGCCGGCCAGCAGGCACGCAGCATCCTGCCGCTGCAGGCGTTCCTCTATGCCGATCGTGCATCGGAGTTTCCGCGGCCCTACGTCAAATACAGCGTCGAGCCGGCACGTGCCGAGGACGTGCCCGCTGCCATCGCGCGCGCCTACTATGTGGCGATGCAGCCGCCCTGCGGGCCGACATTCGTGTCGGTGCCGATCGATGACTGGGCGCATCCTGCGCAGCTCGTCGAAGCGCGCCATGTCAGCCGCGAGCTTGGGCCCGAGCCTGCGGCGATGCACCAGCTCGTTGAGGCGCTCGGCCGGAGCAGGAACCCTGCCCTCATTGTCGGCCCCGGCGTGGATCGCGCCGGTTGCGTCGATGAGATGGTCGCCGTCGCAGAGCAGACGAAAGCTGCAGTGTGGGTTGCGCCGTTCTCCGCACGCTGCAGCTTTCCGGAACGGCATCCGCAATTCCACGGATTCCTGCATGCGTCGCCGGCGCAGCTCTCGGATGCGCTGAAGGATTACGACCTCGTGGTGGTGATCGGTGCGCCGGCCTTCACCTTCCATGTGGAAGGCCATGCGGCGATCTTCGATGGCGGCGCGACGATCTTCCAGATTACCGACGACATCGATGCCGCCGCCGTCGTCCCGATCGGCACCAGCATCATCGCGACCATGAAGCCCGCGCTGACCATGCTGCGCGATCTGCTGCCGGACACACAGCGACACGTCGCCAGGGGCCGCGTGCTGCCGCCAGCGCCAGTGCCCGCCGATCCGATCCCGATCGACTATCTACTGCACACACTGTCGCAGACGATGCCGGCGGACGCGATGCTGGTGGAAGAGGCGCCCTCGCACCGGCCGGCGATGCATAAATATCTGCCGATGCGCGGTGCCAATTCGTTCTACACGATGTCCTCCGGCGGCCTTGGCTGGTCGCTGCCCGCCTCTGTCGGCATCGCGCTGGCGCATCCCGGTCGCCGCACGGTGTGCCTGATCGGGGACGGCTCGGCGATGTATTCGATCCAGGCGCTATGGACGGCCGCCCAGCGCAAGCTGCCCATCACCGTGGTCGTCATCAACAATTCCGGCTACGGCGCGATGCGCTCGTTCAGCCAGGTAATGCAGGTCAGAAATGTTCCGGGGCTCGATCTGCCTGGATTGGATTTCGTCAAAATTGCCGAAGGAATGGGCGCGCATGCCACCCGTGTCAGCACATGTTCGGAACTTGAAAAGGCTTTCAAGCATAGCTTGCACCATGCGGGCGTCAGCCTTGTCGAGGTGGTCGTCGACTCGGCTGTTCCCGTGCTTTATGGACAAAAGCATTGATGACGGTGGAATGACGGAACGGAACGCATGACGCAGGCGAAGGACGGCAAGCCCAACGAACTCCGCCCCTCGGGCAAGATGTCCCACTCCTCGCATTGGGGCGCCTTTTCGGGCGAGTGGGTGGACGACAAGCTCGTTATCTCGCCGCATCCAATCGATCCCGATCCGAATCCGATCATCCAGAATTTCCCCGAGGCGCTCCGCCACAAGGCGCGCATTGCCAAGCCGATGGTGCGCCGCGGCTGGCTCGAACACGGACCCGGCCCGAGCGACCGCCGCGGCCGCGACGGCTTTGTCGAGATGGAATGGGACGAAGTGCTCGACCTGCTCGCCGGCGAGCTGAAGCGCGTCAAGGACAAGCACGGCGCGAAGGGCATTTATGGCGGTTCCTATGGCTGGTCGAGCGCCGGGCGCTTCCACCACGCGCAGAGCCAGATCCATCGCTTCCTGAATGTGGCACTCGGCGGCTATGTGCGCTCGGTCAATTCCTATTCCGCCGGCGCATCCACAGTGATCATCCCGCATATCCTCGGCAATTACGAAGACGTCACCCGCCGCAATGTCGGCTGGGACGAGATCGTCGAACATACCGATCTGGTGGTCGCCTTCGGCGGCATGAATACCAAGAATTCCCGCGTGGCCGGCGGCGGCATCAGCAAGCACACCGAACATGGCGACATGGTCGCCGTCGGCAAGCGCGGCGGCGCATTCGTGCTGATTTCGCCGCTGAAGACCGACCTGCCCGAGGAAGTCGAGAACCAGGAATGGCTGAAGCCGATTCCCGGCACCGATGTTGCCCTGATGCTGGCGCTGGCACATACGCTGGTGATCGACGGCAGCCACGACACCGCATTCCTCGACACATATGCGACCGGCTTCGCCGAGTTCGAGGCCTATCTGCTGGGCAAGACCGACGGCCAGCCGAAGGATGCCGCATGGGCTGCTGATATTACGAAGCTGCCCGCCGACACGATCCTGAAGCTGGCGCGGCGCATGCCGGGCAAGCGCGTGCTGTTCACTGTCGCGCATTCGCTGCAGCGGGCGCGGCATGGCGAGCAGCCGGTATGGATGGCCGCGGTGCTCTCCGCGATGCTCGGCCAGATCGGCCTGCCCGGTGGCGGCTTCGGCTACGCGCTCGGCGCCATCGCCAATTACGGCCGCCGCTACAATGACGCGCCGATCGCGGGCCTGCCGCAGGGCAAAAACGGCGTCAGCGAGTTCATCCCGGTGGCGCGCGTCGCCGACATGCTGCTCAATCCGAACGGACCGTTCGACTACAACGGCAGCAAGATGACCTATCCGGACATCAAGCTGGTCTATTGGGCCGGCGGCAATCCGTTCCACCATCATCAGGACATCAACCGGCTGCGCCAGGCCTTTGGCCAGATCGACACGCTGGTGGTGCACGACCTTGCCTGGACCGCGACCGCGCGCCATGCGGATATCGTGCTGCCGGTCACCATGTCGCTGGAGCGCGAGGACATCGGCTCCTCGCAGACCGATCCCTTGGTGACGGCCATGCACCAGATGGCCGAGCCGTTTGGCGAAGCCCGCAACGACTTCGATATTTTCTCGGGGCTTGCCGAACGGCTCGGCCGCGGCGCCGAATTCACCGAGGGCCGCAGCATCCGCGAATGGCTGCAGCATCTCTACAAGACCACCGAAGACGGGCTGAGGGCCAAGGGCTACGACGCCGTGGACTTCGATACGTTCTGGCAGAACGGCGAGATCACGCTGCCGCAGCAACCGCTGGATGGCGGTACGCTGCGCGCTTTTCTGGACGACCCCGTTGGCAAGGCACTGCCGACGCCGAGCGGCAAGATCGAGATCTATTCCAAGACCATCGCCGGCTTCGGCTATGACGACTGCCCCGGCCATCCCGCCTGGCTGCCGCCGGTGGACGTGCCGAGCGCCGAGGCGCCGCTGCATCTGGTCGCCAACCAGCCGGCGTCGCGGCTGCACAGCCAGCTCGATTTCGGCGGCCATAGTGCGGCCGAGAAACGCCGCGGCCGCGAAGTGGCGCGAATGAATCCGGTGGATGCGGACGCACGCGGAATCAAGGACGGCGACATCATCAAGCTGTTCAACGAGCGCGGCGCGTGCCTCGCTTCGGTGGTGGTCACCGAGGATGTGATGGCCGGCGTGATCCAGTTGCCGACCGGTGCCTATTACGATCCGGAAGACATCAATGAGGACAAGCCGCTCTGTGTCCACGGCAACCCGAACGTGCTGACGCGCGACGTCGGCACCTCGCGGCTGGCGCAGGGCTGCACGGGGCAGTTGACGGTGGTGCAGGTGGAGAAATTCACCGGCAACCTGCCGCCGATCCAGGCCTTTGACCCGCCGGTGCCGGTGGAGCGGCCGCAGCCGCCGCGGATGGAAGCGGCGGAGTAGCTCTTAACCTCTCCCCGCTCTTTGCGGGGAGAGGTCGCCGCGTCTTCGCGGCGGGTGAGGGGCATGGCACGCGATCAAAGACAGACGCGCACTCTCGAATCTCTCGAACGCATTTGAACTCTAAAAGAGGCGCGATCCGATGGCGCGCGATTGGGGCACGGCCGTGCCATGCCCCTCACCCGCCCCGGCTACGCCGGGTCGACCTCTCCCCGTAAAGAACGGGGAGAGGTTAAGACACTACTTCCCGAATTCGTCCCGCATCTTCGCCTGGATCTTGGCCATGCCACCGATCCAGCGGTCGTAGTTCTCGGTCTTCTTGCGCATGTAGTCGATCACCTGCGCATGCGGCAGGATCAGGAAGCTTTCGGCCGCGATCCCCGCCAGCGCATCCGCCGCGACCTGCTCGGGCGACAGATTGCCATCATTCGACTGCGGGCCCTTCGGGATATTCTTCAGCATATTGGTGTCGACGCCCTGCGGGCACAGGATCGAGACCTTGATGCCATGCGCGCGATGCGCGATCGCGAGGCTCTCCGCAAAACCGACGGCCGCATGTTTGGTCGTCGAATAAGCGGGACTGCCGACCTGCGACAGCAGGCCCGCCGCGGAAATCGTGTTGAGGAAATAGCCGCCGCCGCGTTCTTTCATCAACGGCACCAGATGGCGCGCGGCATAGACATGGGCCATCACATGGATCGCCCAGCTCTTCATCCACGGCTCGTCCGAATTGCCGCCCGCATTCGGGCTCAGCGGATCGAAACCGCCGCCGACGCCGGCATTGGAGCAGAACAGCGCGATGGGTCCGAACTGCCGCTCGGTCTCGTCGATCACATGCCTGATATCGTCCTCGCGACCGACATCGCATCTGAACGACGCACCGCCGATGCCATCGGCCACGGCCCTGGCGCGCTCGCCATCGAGATCGACGACGACAACCTTCTTCGCGCCTGCCTTGTGAAATGTTTCGCACAGCGCCTGGCCGATGCCGTTGGCGCCGCCGGTCACGACGACGATCTTGCCGTCCACCTGCATGCTTCACTCCCGGTTATTTTCTTATGCCGGCTTACGCCGCCGTGCTCAGCACCATGTCGAGCACGGCCGTATAGTGGCACGCAGCTCCGAGCAGGACAAATGCGTGCCAGATCGCGTTCTGGAAGCGCAGGCTGCGCCAGGCGTGGAAGATCACGCCGGCTGTGTAAAGCGTGCCACCAGCGGCGACGAACCACATGGTGAGCGGCGGCAGCGGCGTGAACACGGAGTCGTAAGCCATCATGCCGCTCCAGCCCAGAGCGAGATAGAGCAGCACGGCCAGACGATCGAAGCGGCCGGGATAGCGCAGCTTGATGACGATACCCGCAATGGCGACGCTCCACACGAATGCGAGCAATCCTGCGGCCATCCAGCCATTCTGCATTTGCGCCAGGAATGGCGTGTAGGTGGCGGCGATCAGCAGATAGATGGCGGAGTGATCGAAGCGGCGCAGAAACCACTTTCGCGGCGACACCGGCCACATATTGTAGGCGGCGGAGAAGCCGAGCATGGCCAAAAGGCCGGCGGCATAGATCGACACGGTGACGATCTCGGTGGCGGTCGCAAATACCGCGGTGAGCACGATGAGCACCGTCAGCGCGACTAGGCCTGCGGTGACGCCGAGGCCGTGAACAATGCCATCGGCGATCAGCTCGGCGCGGTCATAGTTCCAACGGATGGCGCCGGCGACCATATGAGCGGAATTGGCGGTGAGCTGCTTGAGGCGGAATACGGTCATGACGAAAGCTGGCCGGTCGACTGGTGATGCAGATGACGCGCTCGCCCCAAGCACGCCGATGAACTCTCTTTGGAATTCCCCGTTAATTCCGCGATAGATGATGCAGTGCGGAAGGTCAATGAAAGCTGAATGACGAAGCTGTAACACGCCGTGAGCCAACTTGATTTCAGCCTGATAATCGCCACCTTGTGATCGCGTTCCATCATGTCCGCGAACGCATCGGGAGTACCAACGCGCATTATGGCCAGCCTGTCCGAACTCGTCGAAGAAGCCCGGCTGTCCGCGCGCGCATTGCTCGATTATGGCGACGGTCTGTTCAATCCCACCGTGCGGCTTGGCGTCACAGGCCTGTCACGCGCCGGCAAGACGGTGTTCATCACGGCATTGGTGCATGGACTGACGCGCGGCGGCAAATTCCCGGTGTTTGAATCGCTGGCGACGGGCCGCATCGCCAAGGCGCGCCTCGCACCGCAGCCCGACGACGCCGTGCCGCGTTTCGCCTATGAGCAGCATCTCGCCACGCTGATCGATGAGCGGCGCTGGCCGAGCTCGACGACGGACATCAGCGAGCTGCGCCTGGTCATCGACTATCAGCGCAAGAGCGGCGCCGAGCGGACACTGACGCTGGACATCGTCGACTATCCCGGCGAGTGGCTGCTGGACCTGCCGCTGCTCAACAAGAGCTATGAGGAATGGTCGGCGGAGAGCCTCGCATTGTCGCGGCAGGGGCCGCGGGCGGCGATCGCGGCCGGCTTTCTCGCGCATCTGGCGACGCTGGCGCCGACCGCGCCGGAGAACGAGCTGTTCACGCTCACCGCGGCAAAACTGTTCACAGACTATCTGCGCGCCTGCCGCGACGAACGTTTCGCCATGAGCCTGCTGCCGCCGGGCCGCTTCCTGATGCCGGGCAATCTCGCGGACTCGCCCGCACTCACCTTTGCGCCGCTCGATGTCGCCGCCGATGGCAGCGCGCCGGATGGCTCGCTGTGGGCGATGATGAAGCGGCGCTACGAGGCCTATAAGGACGTCGTCGTCCGCCCGTTCTATCGCGATCACTTTGCGCGGCTGGATCGGCAGATCGTGCTGGTCGATGCACTCTCCGCCTTCAATGCCGGGCCGGAGGCGCTGCGCGATCTGGAAGCGGCACTCGCCGGCATCCTCGACAGTTTTCGCATCGGCCGCAGCTCGATCCTGAGCACGCTGTTCCGCCCGCGCGTCGATCGCATCCTGTTCGCGGCGACCAAGGCCGATCATCTGCATCATCTCAGCCATGACAGGCTCGAGGACGTGCTGCGGCAGATCACACGGAAGGCGCTGGCGCGCTCGGAACTGTCGGGCGCCGCCGTCGATGTCGTCGCCATCGCCGCCGTGCGCGCGACCAAGGAAGCACTGGTGCAGCGCGGCCGCGACAAGCTTCCCTCGATCCTCGGCACGCCGGTCGCCGGCGAATCCGCCAATGGCGAGATCTTCGACGGCGAAACCGAAGTCGCGACCTTTCCCGGCGATCTGCCGACCGATCTCGATGGCCTGTTCGCCGGCGGTGCCTTCACGGGCCTGTCCAGCGCCAGCGCCGACAAGGCGGACTATCGCTTCCTCAAATTCCGTCCGCCATTGCTGCCGCGTATCGGCGACGAGGAGCCGGCGCTGCCTCATATCCGCCTCGACCGCGCGCTCCAGTTCCTGATCGGAGACCGCCTGCAATGACCGACCGTACGCGCCGCCCGGCCACGTTCCGGCTCGACGATCCCCACGTCACCGTGATGGATGGCGACGACGATATCGGCCGCCTCGCCCGCGGCGCCATCCGCATCACGCCGGAGCCCGAGCCGCAACTGCCTGTAACCATCGACGAACCGCTGCGCCCCGCGCGAAACGGTTTTGGCTGGGGCACGCTATTCTGGACGACACTCAGCGGCCTGGTGCTGCTCGGCCTCGGGCTCGGTGCCAAACACCTGATCGACGACCTGTTCGCCATCAATGATGCGCTCGGCTATCTCGGCCTCGGCCTCGCTGCGCTGATGTCGCTGGCGCTCGTCGTGATCATCGCCCGCGAGGCGCTCGGCCTGATCCGGCTGGCCACCATCGAGAAGCTGCATATCCGTGCGCTCGCGGTGATCGCCAGCGACGATCGCGCCGAGAGCCGCGCCGTGCTGGCCGATCTGCTCAGGCTCGCGCACAGCAATCCCCGCTTGGCCCGCGCGCGCACGGCACTGCAGGCGCATGCCGGCGAGATTATCGACGGCGCCGATCTGATCCGCCTCGCCGAACGCGAATTGATGTCGCCGCTGGATATCGAGGCGCGAAGGCTCGTCTCGGTCGCGGCCCAACGGGTATCCGTGGTGACAGCGATCTCGCCACGCGCGCTGGTGGACATGCTGTTCGTCTTCGCCGCCGCGATCCGTCTGGTGCGGCAACTGGCAAAGCTCTATGGCGGCCGCCCCGGCGCGCTCGGCATGATCACCCTGCTGCGCCATGTGGTCAGCCACCTCGCCATCACCGGCGGCATGGCGGCGAGCGACAGCATGATCCAGCAGGTGCTCGGCCACGGCATCGCAGCCAAGCTGTCGCAGCGGCTGGGGGAAGGCATTCTGAACGGATTGCTGACGGCGAGGCTCGGGCTTGCGGCGATCGACGTCACAAGGCCGCTGCCCTTCACGGCCCTGCCGCGCCCGCAACTGGCGGATCTCGCGAAGGATCTGGTGCGGAAGAAAGACGCTGAAGAGCCGTAGGGCGGATCAGGCGAAGCCGTCATCCGCCGTTCTTCGCCACATAACCTCGGCCGGCGGATTACGCTGCGCTCATCCACCCTACGAGAAGGGCCAGCGACGGCGGCCGATAGAAGGGCGTATCCGGCGGCGGATTGAGGTCCGGCGTCCAGTCGGTGAGTTTGTCGATTTGAAACGCGCGCATCGGGGTGCCGCGCCAGAGCGTGTTGAGTTGGGCCAGCGGCTGCAGCTTTGCACCCGCGCTCAACAACAGCGCACGATATTCCTCGTCAGGCTGCGCGATGTAGAGGCCCGTGTGGTCCTTGATGCCATTCATGCCGGGATCGCGGAAGCCGAGGAAGCGCGAGCGTTCGTTGACCTGGATCACCGGGACGCTGTCCTTCAGGTGCCAGCGCAGCATCGCATAGACGCGGTAGTTGGTGGTCGCGATCCAGGTGGCGCCGGTGGCGCGCAGTTCCTGCTCCGCGCGCGCGGCCAGGCCGTCATAGCCAGCCTCGGTGCCGATCGGGTCGTTGCGGCCGAGCAGATTCCATGGCGCCGCCACGGAATAAAGGAATGCGAGTAGGACGAAGGGAATGCCGACGGCGATCGAAATCGTGATCCAGCGCCAGGAGTCGCGCACTGTCCTCGCCGACCAGCCGTCTTGCGCAAGGCGCGTGACATTGATCGCCGCCACGGCCATGGCCGGTGGCCACATGAACATCGGCCAGGTATCGCCGACGCGCAACGTCAGCGACCGCCACAGGAAATAGGCAAACGGCAGCAGCACGGCGAGCGACAGCAGCAGCGACACCGGATCGCGGTGCCGCGCACCGCGCCACAGCGTCAGCACGCAGGCCGACACCAGCACCGGGAACAGGACAAAACCGACCTGCGCGAATTGCAGGCCGATGAACTCGCCAAGCGTGCTCAGCGAGACATCATGCGGCGCTGTCACGCGGACGAACTGGAATTTGAACGACGCCCAGTCATGCCCGGCATTCCAGATTAACACCGGCGACGACACGGCCAGT
Source organism: Tardiphaga sp. GW821-FHT12E02 (assembly GCF_058807155.1). Lineage (NCBI taxonomy): Bacteria > Pseudomonadati > Pseudomonadota > Alphaproteobacteria > Hyphomicrobiales > Nitrobacteraceae > Tardiphaga > Tardiphaga sp. GW821-FHT12E02. The sequence goes on along the minus strand of NZ_JBXAQK010000001.1, from coordinate 1,949,405 downwards.
GCGATCAGCACCGCGAGCCACGGATACGGGCTTGTCAGCCAGCGCATCCGCCAATCCGGCACCAGCATGAAGACGAGGATGGCCGGCACGGTGAGGACCACCGTGAGCTTCGACAGCAGCGCGAGCCCGCCGAACAGTCCGGCGGCCAGCCACCAGCGGCCGTCATCGCTGTCCGCCAGCCGCACCAGCGACCACAGCATGGCCGTGGCAAACGGGATCATCGCCACATCCGGCGCCACCTTGGCCATCAGCAGCCCGTAATACAAAGCCGCTTCCGTCATCAGCACGGTGACGATCACGGCGCGCCAGTCCCGCGTGACGCGGCGGACGATATCCGCTAGCAGCAATTGGGTGACCGCCATCGCGACAATGCCCGCGAAGCGAACGCCGAACGCGGTGTCGCCGAACAGCGCCGTGCCGCAACGGATGAACCAGGCGATCATCGGCGGATGATCGAGGAAGGACAGCACGCTCTCCTTCGACCAGGTCCAGTAATAGGCCTCGTCGGTGCGCAGCTCGAACACCCCGGCATAGACCAGCCGCATCGCGGTCATCGCAGCGACAAGTGCGAGCAAGGCCAAGAGCTGCCCGCGCCTGGCGGGATCGCGGGTCGAATCCAGGCGAAAGACGGTGTGGTCCGTCATGGCCGACCGATGTGGTGCAGGACGCAGCTTGTCACGGGCGGTGTTTCCCCGAGATCGATAGGCGCACGCAAGCCTGAATGGAACCCGCAAGACTTCGGGCGGAACAGTTGCTGCACCGCAACTTTGTTCGCCTGATGACTGTACCATGGTAAGGCATCGATAATTTTTCGCGTTTAATATCAGCACCTAACGAAATTTTGCGACGCAGCATGTCCGACCGGGCGTCGCCATGCCGCCCCTCTCTACTTGGAGATCGACCGATCCTCCAAGCTGTTTGAATCCGTGCGCCCGGTGCGCCATGAAGTGAGGCTTCGATGTTGAAACATCTGTCCGTAACGGCCCTGCTCACCTCGGTCGTTGCCATCATGGCGAGCTGTGTCGTGATTTTCCTCGGCATGAATGCCTGGGATTCCTTCACCAAGCAGCGGATTGCCAACCGGGTGGCGCTGGTCGCCACCGCATCCGGCCAGATGTTCACCGCCATGCATAATCTGCGCATCGACCGCACCAACACCACCCGCCGAATGAATGCCGACGTCATCATGGCCGCATCCGATGCCACCAACGTCAAGGGCTACCGCGACCGGGAGATGACGGCGCTGCGCGGCGCGCTCGCCACCCTGCGCGAGCTCGACCTCCCCGATCGCGACCGGATGCTGGCCGAGTTGACCCGCCTCACCGAGAAGCTGGACGCTTTGGAGAAAGACACCTGGGCGCAAATGGGGATGGCCAAATCCGCGCGGCGGCTCGCAACGCTGAAAGACTATATGGATGTCAGCGAGACCGTGCTCGCCACGCTCGACCAGGATTCCATCAAGCTGGCATCGAGCATCAAGCAAAATGACGCCGTGATCGATCAATTGCTGACCATCAAGCAGATGGCATGGCTGGTGCGACTTCAGGTCGGCGAGATCGGCCTGATCACGGCCAATGCGCTGAGCGGCCAGCCGCTGCCGCCAAATCCGCTCAAGGTCTATACCAAGCTGGTCGGCAGCATCGAGACCGCATGGCAGGCGCTGCAGGCCTCGCTGATGGGATTGCAGATGTCGCCCGAATTCACTGCGGCAATGAAGGCGGCCGATACGGGCCTGTTCGACAAGCAATTCACCGACCAGCGCGACCGCGTGACGGAAGCTGTGCTCACCAACGGCAAACCTGAAATCACCATCAGCCAGTGGGGACCGATGATTACCTCGCGCCAGTCCGCCGTGGTCGATGTCGCCGATCGCACCCTCGATATGGCGGTGAAGCACGCGACCGACCGGTCGGCCGCGGCACAGCGCACGTTGATCCTGCAAGTCGCACTGCTGATCGCCGCCATCGCGCTCGCCATCGGCAGCATGGTCGCGCTGCGCAGCCGGGTGATCCGGCCGCTCCGGCATATCCGCGACGCCATGCTGAAAGTCGCCGGCGGCGATCTCACCAGCGATCTCTCGCTGCCCCAGCGCAAGGACGAGATCGGCGCCCTCGCCGACGCACTCGGCACATTCCGCCAGAACGCCATCGACAAGGAGCGCATCGAGGCCGAGCAACGCTTGCAGGATTCCCGCGCAGCGCAGCGCCAGCAGGCGGTCGAGGCGCATATCAAGACCTTCGAGCAGCAGATGCATGAGCGGCTCGCCGCTTTGCGCGACGCCTCCGGCCAGATGCAAACGACGTCGGAAGGCATGTCCGACGTGTCGAGCCAGACCAACAGCCAGGCGCGCCTCGCCGCCCAGGCCTCGAGCACGGCCTCGACCAATGTCCAGAGCGTCGCGGCTGCTTCGGAAGAACTCAGCACCTCGATCAATGATATCAGCCGCCAGGTCGCCCATGCCGCGGCGATCGCTGGCCATGCGGTGGACCAGGCCAAGCAGACCGACAGCACCGTGCAGGGCCTCGCCGCATCCGCAAACCGGATCGGCGAAGTGATCGGGCTGATCGGCGATATCGCCAGCCAGACCAATTTGCTCGCGCTCAACGCCACCATCGAAGCCGCGCGCGCCGGCGAAGCCGGCAAGGGCTTTGCATCGGAGGTGAAGTCGCTGGCGACCCAGACCGCAAAAGCCACCGAAGAGATCACCCAGCAGATCGCTGCGGTCCAGAAGGTCGCCAATGAAGCCATCGAGGCCATCAAGGCGATCGGCGGCACCATCGGCGAGGTCAGCGAAGTGGCCACCGCCATCGCCGCCGCCGTCGAGGAACAGGGCGCTGCCACGTCGGAGATCAATCGCAGCACCCAGCAGGCAGCCCAAGGTACCAGGGATGCGTCCGACAATATCGTCAGCGTCACCGCCGGCGCGGATGCCACCGGCCATGCGGCGCGCGACGTGCGCACCGCCGCCGAAGCGCTTGGCATCCAGACCCGCGAGCTCGGCAATCAGGTGAACTCGTTCCTAGGCAATATCCGGGCCGCCTGAGCCCGGCACGACACCGATCATCCGGGGGCCATGCGTGACCGCAGGCCCCGGACATCACGGGACAGCCGGCTGCCTGGCCCTTCCCGAACGGCCGGGATCGCGATACAGCATGATCCGACCGATGACATGACAACGCTCCCGCACTCACGCGCCGCCATTTCGTTTCGCGGCATCGGCCTGCGCCAGATCCGGCTGGCCTGCGGCACGGTGCTGTTCACCTATCTGGTCAGCCATCTCACCAATCACGCGCTCGGCAATATCTCGATGGACGCGCTGCAGGCCGGCGTGGTCATCCATGCGGGCATCTGGCAGTTCTTTCCGGTCGCGGTGCTGTTCTATACATCCGCGCTGATCCACGCCTCGCTCGGCGTCTGGGCGCTGTATGAGCGGCGCCAGTTTCTGTGGCGGACCATCGAACCGCTGCAGCTGGTGCTCGGCCTCAGCATTCCCGCACTGATCGTCGCCCATGTGGTGGCGGTGCGCCTCGGCGAAAACATCTACGACATCGACCGCAGCTATCCGCAGGTGTTCTCGAGCTGGCTCGGATCATCGCTGCGGCTCTGGGCGATGTACACCGTGGTGCTGGTAGCGTGGACCCATGGCTGTATCGGCCTGTATTTCTGGCTGCGGCTGAAGACCTGGTTCAGGAGCATAGCGCCGTGGCTGCTCGCCGCGGCCGTGATGCTGCCGACACTGGCGCTGCTCGGCATCTTCCAGGGGCAACGCTTCGTCGCTGCGAACATCACCAGGCCGGAGTGGCAGGCCGCCAATCTCGGCCCCGGCCAGGTCGGCACACCGCAACAGCAGGACATGCTGGCGAGCATCACCGACGCCCTGCTCATCGGTTATGCCGTGCTGCTGATCGGCGTATTGGCGGCGCGCGGCATCCGCATCGTGGTCGAACGGCGCGTCGGCATGGCCTCGCTTACGAGGGGGGACGGACCGTGCGGGTGCCCGTTGGCCTCAGCGTGCTGGAGGCCAGCCTGCGCCACAAGGTGCCGCATGCCAGCGTCTGCGGCGGCCGTGCACGTTGCTCCACCTGCCGTATCCGCATTACGAGCGATCTCACGGTGCTGCCCGAACCATCGGCGCGCGAGAGCTTCGTGCTCAACCGGCTCGGAACCGATGGCGATCCGGCGATCCGCCTCGCCTGCCAGCTTCATCCGACAGCCGATCTCGCTTTCGTGCAATTGCTGGCCCCACATGGATCGAGCGCCAACGCACACGCGGCGCATCCGGCGCGGATTGGCCAGGAGCGCTATCTGGTCTGCATGTTCGTGGACATGCGCGGCTCCACCATGCTGGCGGAAAAGCGCCTGCCCTACGACACCGTGTTCATCGTCAATCGCTTTCTCGCCGCCGTCTCGCAGGCCGTCGTCGCCGCGGGCGGCAAGCCGAACCAGTTCATCGGCGACGGCGAACTGGCGCTGTTCGGGCTGAATTGCGATCCGCAGACCGCCTGCCGGCAGGCGCTCAAGGCCGCGGCGCAGATTGCCGAAAATATCGATGAATTGAATCAAGCTTTGCAGCACGACCTGCCGGAACCGTTGCGTTTCGGCATCGGCATCCATGGCGGCGAAGTCATCGTCGGCGATATCGGCTATCGCGACAATATGGTGTTCACCGCCCTCGGCGATCCCGTCAATGTCGCAGCACGCCTGCAGGACATGACCAAGAGCCTGTCCTGCGCCGCCATCGTGTCGGAGGATGTGTTCATCAGCGCCGGCGTCGATGCCGGGACACTGGCGCCGCACGATCTGCCGGTGCGCGGCCGCATGGCGCCGATCAAGGTGCGCGCCGTCGCTGATACCAGATTGCTACTCGCATTGCCCGCAGGCGAAACAACGCGCCCCGCCTGAACACGTGTTCAGAAAATTCCTGCAACTGCGCTTCGAACCCGCTCCGAAAGGGGTGCGACGAACTGGTGACGGATCACTTCACCGATCCCGCAACCAGCGCATCGCGCACCACTGAAGGAGTAAGACCATGTTTCGCAAACTCGCACTCGCATTCGTCGCAACCGCTTCTCTCGGCGCGGCAGCCCTGGCGCCATCCGCAGCATCCGCCCATGGCTGGGGCTGGCACGGCCATCACCACCACCATCACGGCTTCTATGGCCCCAGCTTCCGTGTCGGCTATGTCGGCGTCGGTCCGGGCTGCTACGTCACCCGCCGCGTGATGACCCCGTACGGCCTGCGCTGGCGCACGGTCAATGTCTGCTACTGATCATCTGTAGTCCCGACAGACAGGCCCCGGCTGCCCGCCGGGGCTTTGTCGTGCAGTGCAGTATGGCGCGACACTGCTACCAATGACGCCACTGGACTGCGTCAAACCGCCCCGTACGCGACCAAAGCACGCGACTGATTTCAAACTGCGCGCGAAATTCGCGATTGCCGCCTACCCTTTGTGCTGTCAAGCTGCGGTACCCGCGCGTAAGCTACGTGGGTCGGATCGACCTGTTGGCGGGGATTGGTCATTCGTTCTGGCATGAGATCCCGCGGAGACGACGTGTGATGGCTAAAGGTACTGTGAAGTGGTTCAACGCAACCAAGGGCTATGGCTTTATTCAGCCATCGGCCGGTGGCAAGGACGTGTTCGTGCATATCTCTGCGGTTCAGAAGGCTGGCCTGCAGTCGCTGAACGAAGGCCAGACGATCGAATTCGAGGAAGTCGCCAACCGCGGCAAGACCTCGGCCGAGAATCTGAAGGTCTGACCCGAGACGGCGTGATTTGGGGGACAGTGGTCAGCAGCGGCGAGATCGCAGTTTGGCCAATGGACGCGAAGTCGATACGCCTTTATCGTGAAATACATTCGGCAGGGCGGCTTGAGCGAGCCTCCCATGTGCAGGGCGTTTTGCGCATTGAGCGCATCACGCAATGACAACTGCCCTCAATCTTCCTTGACCCATTGCGCGACCGGCATCACCGCCGGGGGCTGCAGATAGGCCTGGGTCCACATATCAACCGCCCACTCGGTACCTGTCACCTTGTCGCGCAGCACCGCCGTGTTATGCGGCGTCTGCAGCGCCAGCGCATTGCCGCGATAATGCGGATTGCCGACCGTGTGGTGCTTCAGCATGCCCCAGTTCTGCATGATCCAGAGCAGGCTGGTGACGTTCCGCGTCGTGTCCCAGCAATCGTAGTTATGCGCGTCATCGCGGTGACGGATATCCGCCTTGGCGACGCGCTTGTCGGTGCCGAGCACAGGGCCCAGGCGACGATCGAACCAGACCACGGCCTTCTGCGCCGCCGCGCGCTCTGCTGCGGCCGATGCCTTACCGGACGCCATGATCTTGCCAAGCGCCGCGCGATCCGCCGTCGAGAGGTCAAAGATGTGGCGACGACGGCAGACAAAACCGTAGCAGACCGTCATGGAACTGGCCGAAGGCGGATAGATCGAGACCGATGAGTAGAGATCGGCAACCTCGCGCGACATCTCGACGGCATCGGCCGGCGCGGCGAGCATGCTGCCGACCAGAGCGGCAGCGACAAGCGCACTACGTTGCAAATTTCCGAACGACATCAATCCGTCACCACACGTTGGAAGCCTTTGCCGAAACTAGCCGAGGGCTCCTATGATGCCAAGCGCCGCCGAATCCCTGCCATCGCAAGGCTGTGCATGATGTCCGCTTTCTCCGCGCCTTATGCGCCCGACGATACCGCCATCGCCGCAAAGCTGCTGGCCACGGCGCGGCTGGCGCCGGAACAGGACGCCCGCATCGACGCGACCGCGACACGGCTGATCGCGGCGATCCGCGCCCGCGACGACAGCTTTGGCGGCGTCGAGGACATGCTGCGCGAATATGCGCTCTCCACCAAAGAGGGCCTGGCACTGATGGTGCTGGCCGAGGCGCTGTTGCGTGTGCCCGATGCGCGCACCGCCGACGCCTTCATCGAGGACAAGCTCGCCGACGGCGACTTCATCCATCACGAAACAAAATCGACCGCATTCCTCGTCAATGCCTCCGCCTGGGCACTTGGTCTTTCCGCTCGCGCGATCCAGCCCGGCGAGACACCGCAAGGCACGCTTGGCCGCCTCGCCAAGCGCATCGGCCTGCCCGCGGTGCGCACCGCGACACGCCAGGCCATGCGGCTGATGGGCAGCCATTTTGTGCTGGGCGAGACGATCGACGACGCCTTGAGGCGTGCCGGCAAAGCCAGCGAGCGCGCGCCGCGCTATTCCTATGACATGCTCGGCGAAGGCGCCCGCACGGCCGAGGATGCGCAGCGCTATTACGACTCCTATGCGGCGGCCATCGACGCCATCGGTCGTGCAGCGGGCTCCAAGTCCCTGCCCGACAGGCCGGGCATCTCGGTGAAACTTTCCGCCTTGCACCCGCGCTATGAAGCCGTAAGCCGCAGCCGCGTGATGACCGAACTGGTGCCGAAGCTGATCGCGCTGGCGCAGAAGGCGAAAGGTCACGATCTCAATTTTACGGTCGATGCCGAGGAAGCCGACCGGCTCGAACTGTCGCTCGATGTGATCGACGCGACCATCGCCGATGCCTCGCTCAAAGGCTGGGAGGGCTTTGGCCTCGCCATCCAAGCCTATCAGAAGCGTTGCATGGCCGTGATCGATCATATCGATGCACTGGCGCGACAACATGATCGCAGGCTGATGGTGCGCCTCGTGAAGGGGGCCTATTGGGACACCGAGATCAAGCGCGCGCAGGAGCGCGGGCTCGACGGCTATCCCGTCTTTACGCGCAAGGCGATGACGGACCTGAACTATGTCGCCTGCGCGCAAAAACTGCTGGCGCTGCGGCCGCGCATCTTCCCGCAATTCGCCACCCATAATGCGCTGACAGTGGCAACCATTCTCGAACTGGCCGAGCGCAGCGGCGGTTACGAATTCCAGCGCCTGCATGGCATGGGCGATGCGCTCTATGCCCAACTCGGCAAGGACCACCCGGATATTCGATGGCGGACCTATGCGCCGGTGGGCAGCCATCGCGACCTGCTCGCCTATCTCGTCCGGCGGCTGCTGGAGAATGGCGCCAACTCGTCCTTCGTTGCGGTTGCTGCTGATGAGACCGTGCCTGTGGCGACATTGCTGCGGCGGCCGGCAGATCTGATCGGCAGCGCCGATCATGCGAGCCACGCCAGAATTCCGCTGCCACGCGATCTCTACGGCAATGCGCGCATCAATTCGTCAGGGGTCGAGTTCGGTGAGCGCAAGGCGCTGGATCGGCTGCTGGCGGATGTTGCGGCAAGCAAGCCGGCGAGCAGCACCATCTCAGATGCATCACACGCTCAGGCGAACGAGGCCATCGCAAATGCGATGGCGGGCTGCCTGCCATGGCGCCAAGGACCTGCCGATGCGCGTGCCGCCTTGCTTGAGCGCGCCGCCGATCTGCTCGAAGGACGTCGCGCCGCGTTCATCGCGCTTCTGCAGAGCGAGGGCGGCAAAACGCTCGACGATGCCCTCGGCGAAGTCCGCGAGGCTGCCGACTTCTGCCGCTACTATGCCGCGCAAGGCCGAAACCTGTTCGGTAATGGCGAGGTGATGCCCGGCCCGACTGGCGAGAGCAATGTGCTGCAGCTTCGTGGTCGCGGCGTCTTCGTCGCCATCTCGCCGTGGAATTTTCCGCTCGCGATCTTTCTTGGCCAGATCGCCGCAGCACTGATGGCCGGCAATGCCGTGGTCGCCAAGCCGGCCGAGCAGACACCGACCATCGCGACGATGGCTATTGCATTGCTGCATGAAGCGGGCGTGCCAGCACACGCCCTGCATCTCGTGCAAGGTGACGGCCGCATCGGTGCTGCGCTGGTCGCACATCCTGCAATCGCCGGTGTCGTCTTCACCGGATCGACGGAAGTCGCACGCGCGATCAACCGCACGCTCGCCGCCAAGGACGGCCCGATCGTGCCCCTGATCGCGGAGACCGGCGGCATCAATGCGATGATCGTCGATGCCACGGCGCTGCCCGAACAGGTCGCCGACGATGTCGTGATGTCCGCATTCCGCTCCGCCGGCCAGCGCTGCTCGGCGCTGCGGCTGCTGTTCGTCCAGGACGATGTTGCGGACCGCATGATCGAGATGATCGTCGGCGCTGCGCGCGAGCTGAAGATCGGCGATCCCAGTGATCCCTCAGTGCATGTCGGACCCGTTATTGACGCCGAAGCCAAGGACAGGATCGATGCTCACATCGCGCTGATGAGGAACAATGCGCGGCTGCATCACGCCGGCAGCGCGCCGTCCGGCAATTTCGTCGCACCGCATGTCTTCGAACTCATTAGCGCGCGACAATTGACCGAAGAGGTGTTCGGCCCGGTGCTGCATGTGGTGCGCTATCGCGCGGCCGATTTCGACAAGGTGCTGAGCGACATCGCCGCCACCGGCTACGGCCTCACCCTTGGCATTCATTCGCGTATCGACGACATGATCGAGCGGACCATCGCGCGGCTGCCGATCGGGAATGTCTATGTAAACCGCAACATGATCGGCGCCGTGGTGGGCGTGCAGCCGTTCGGCGGCTTCGGCCTCTCCGGCACCGGACCGAAGGCCGGCGGCCCGCATTATCTCACGCGTTTCGCAACCGAGCAGACAGTCAGCATCAATACGGCTGCCGCCGGTGGCAATGCAGCATTGATGACAGCGAACGACTAAGCTCCCCCTCATCCTGAGGAGCCGCGTAGCAGCGTCTCGAAGGATGGCTGCAAAACACGCGCGCTTCCCATGTCATGGTTCGAGACGGCGCTTCGCGCCTCCTCACCATGAGGGACGGAGCACGCAACAGCGGCACAGCGTCCCATTTCCGGCCGTTGCATCACCCCTGCAAGATGGTTCAAATGCCCCGCCGGAGTCGCCATGGAATTAAATTCCGGCAGGCGGCAAGACCAACAAAATGCGACGGGAGTGATGCGATGGAAGACGGTTTGTTCAAGGGGCTGAAGGTGCTGGACTGCGCGAGCTTCATCGCGGCGCCGGCGGCCGCCACCGTGCTGTCCGACTTCGGTGCCGACGTCATCAAGATCGAGCCGCCCGGCGCCGGCGATCCCTACCGCAACCTGCCCAACCTCCCCGGCTATCCCAAGAGCGAACACAACTACGCCTGGATGATGGAGAGCCGCAACAAGAAGAGCCTCGCGCTCGATCTTGCCAAGCCGGAAGGCCGCGAGGTGCTCACCAAGCTCATCGCCGAAGCCGATGTGTTCATCACCAATTTCCCGCCGCCGGTGCGCAAGCGCCTGAAGATCGCCTATGAGGACATTGCGCCGCTGAACGACCGGCTGATCTATGCCTGCTTCACCGGCTATGGCGACAAGGGCGCCGAGGCCGACAAGCCCGGCTTCGACTCGACCGCCTGGTGGGCACGCTCGGGCATGATGGATCTCGTCCGCGCGGATGACGATACAGTGCCGGCGCGCTCCATCGCCGGCATGGGCGATCATCCCTGTGCCATGGCGCTGTATGGCGCCATCGTCTCCGCGCTCTACAAGCGCGAGAAGACCGGCAAGGGCTGCCAGGTGAAATCCAACCTGATGGCCAATGGCGTGTGGTCGTCGAGCGTGCTGGCCCAGGCCAAGCTGTGCGGCGCCACCTTCGAGAAACGCCGCGGACGCCATGAAGCGCTCAACGCCGTGACCAATCACTACAAGTGCCGCGACGGCCGCTGGATCATGCTGTCGCTGCTGGCCGAAGAGAAGATGTGGCCGGCCTTCACCACCTGCATCGAGCGCGAAGACCTGCGCGATGATCCGCGCTTCATCACCAAGCCCGACCGCCATGCCAATTCAGTGGCGCTGATCGAGATCCTCGACGAAGTGTTCGCCAAACGCGACTTTGCCGACTGGCGCAATCGCCTCGATGGCAAAGGCCTGGTGTTCGGCTTTGTCGGCATCCTCGACGATATCCCGCACGATCAGCAGATGAAGGACAATGATGTGCTGGTGCCGTTCGAGAATTCGGACATCCTCACCATCAACAGCCCGATCTGGATCGGCGGCGAGACCAAGCGCAAGCCACGCCTGCCGCCCTCCATCGGCCAGCACAGCGACGAGATCCTGCGCGAGATGGGCTATGATGATCATCAGATCGAGAAGCTGCGGGCCGCGGGCGCGGTGCAGTAGCGGTTACCTAACCTCTCCCCGCTCTTTGCGGGGAGAGGTCGGCGCGCCTTCGCGCCGGGTGAGGGGCATGGCACGCGACCAGCCCCAGATTATCGATCTCGAATCTCTCTGAGTGATACATGCGAGACATCGGTGAGATCCGATGGACCGCGCTCGGTCGCGCGACCAAACCATGCCCCTCACCCGCCCGGCTTCGCCGGACGACCTCTCCCCGCAAAGAGCGGGGAGAGGTTAAGAACCTCACCTCGCCAGCAGCCACCCAAAGAACCCGAGCCCCAGCAGCACCGCGATCGCCACCGCCCAGACGCTGACGCGGATGTCGCTCACCGTCTGTTTCTTGCTCTCGTTCTCATTGATGACAGCGTCGCGATCCTTGATCTCTTTCTCAGTCTCGTTCATCGCCCAGCCTTTATCACTTCACAAAACACATGCCGATGCGTGAGTCTGCGCTGCCACTTACGCGCTGGCAGCTCAGCCCATCGGCACAGGTCCAGGACGCAAAGCTCGCATCCGTGCGTCCCTTATCCCGACGATAGCAAGTCGCGCCCCAGCCATCGAGCACGGATGTGCCGGCAAGCTCCGCGCTGCCACGCGCCTGGGGCCGGTCGGCGAATCCGCGCGAAAAATCCGGTGCCTTCCCATCGCGCATGGACATGACGATGGCGCGACGGCGCGGCTGGTCGCCGACGAAATGCGGCGATGCGGGAACAACACCCTGCACGACCTGCCCGCCTGACGTGTCCGCGCCGGTGAAATGAAAGCCGCCGATGCCACGGATCTGGTGGCACCCGCCGCAGGTGATATCGCTGAGGCGCCGCGCAAAGCCGGCCGGCGAGCGGATATTGTCCAGCGCACCGCCTTGCGCCGCCGCGCGCTCCAATGCGGTGACAACGTCGCGTTCCGTGAAAACGCCCTTGCCCTTGTCATCCGCCATCAGGCCGAAAGCCGGCTGCAGGGCCGATGGCGCAAAGCCGACCGGCGTCGCGGCCAGCGACGTGGTGGCCAGGAATTTTTCCGGGATCAGCAGCGTACCGCGGTCGAGCGCGCGAAAATTGTCGGGCGCCAGCAGCCAGTCGCGAAAGTCGCGGCCGAGCGAGGGATCAGCGAGCAAACGATCACGATCGATCTGGTTCTCCATCGGCGCTTCGCGAAACTGCTTTGTCGCCGCATCGACGTGAAACACCTTTTGCAGATAGTCAGTGCGGAAATCCTGTGCCTCCGACTTCGGTCGATGCCCGATCTGCAGATTGGTCTCGATGCGATCGATCTGCGCGGCATTTACTGCCGCCAGCGGTCCATCAGCTGCGGTCAAACGATCCGCGAGTGCCTGGCCTGTTTCCGTGAAGGTCGATGCGGCGAGCCAGCGCCTGGCAAGATCGGCGCATGTGATGCTCTCATCCGCTGTATTCGCATGCAGCATGAGATTGAGCGTCATCGGCAGGCGCGGCGGCGTGGTGCCGGCATTGCTGCGGACCAGCCGATAGATCAGCCGGATCTCGCCGCAACTCTCCGGCGCCACATAGGCGCGGTCCATGCGATTGACGATGCCAGCCAGAGCGAAACGCGTGTCCGGCGATGTGAGCATCGCCCTGTCGAACAACAGCACATCGTGCCCCGCGCCGACGCCGATGCTCTCATGTGGAGATCGCGCGCCATGATCGGCGAGATAACGGGTGAAGGCGACGTCCAAAGCTGCATGGATCGGCGCCATGCCCGGCAGCGAAAACAGCTTGTCATTGGCGATGGGCTGCATTGCAGCCGGCGCAAGCATCTGCGCGAGGCCGAAGCGCGACGCTTCGAGCGCATGCAGCGCCTGCGCATCAGCAATCGCCAAACCACTGCCCTCCGCCCGCGCATCCACCGACACGAGGCAAAGCAACACGGCAAGCAGGCGAGAACGAAGGCGCACGGCACAATCCCGACAGGTCAGGATGCAAGGCTAGCGCAAAACAGACAAAGAACGTAGGGCGGATGAGCGAAGCGTCATCTGCCGGCCCAGCGCATGTGGCGAAGAACGGCGGATGACGGCTTCGCCTCATCCGCCCGACGGTTTCAACGCGCGACGATCAGGCCGCGGCTGGTCACCACGGTCCATTTGCCATCCTGCTTGCGGACGGCATCGACGCGGCCGAGGCCGGGGACGGGATCGCCGGGATAAACCTCGAAAATGCCCTGGCGGCCTTCGATGGTGGCGCCGCCGGCGGCCACATCGACGATGCGCCAGCCATCTACCGTCGGCAGGCGGGCGACTTCGGGCTTCGGCGCCGGGGTCGGGGTGTTGTTGATCGAGCCGGTGACTTCCTTGGCGGGCGCAGACGCCACGGGAGCCGGGGTCGGCGCGGGAGCAGCAGCGACAGGAGCCGGTGCCGGCGGCGGCGCGGTGCGCAGCTTCTCGACGGCTTCGTTCAGCTTGGCGATCTTGGCATTGGGCTCGGCCTGCGCCTTCTCCAGCTTGTCGAGACGATCATTGAACCGGGCGCGCGCCGTGGCGGTCGCCTTGTTGGCCTTGTCAGCATCGGCCTTCAGCGCGGCGACTTCGCTTTCGAGACGGGTGATGTGTTCTTCCAGCGCATGCGTCGCCGACTTGCCATCATCAGACGCCAGCAGCTTGCCGAGGCCCGATGTCGCCATCGTGCCGCCCACGGCACCAACAGTGATGCCGACCGCGATCATGGCGGCAATCGCCAGCATGCGCGTGGTGCTGTTCTTCTGCTCGTGCTCGATGCGCGGCTCGGAATTGACCATGTCTTCCCAGGAGCGCTCGCGCTTGTGCTCGTCGCGCTGCGCGCCATCCAGCGTCGGCCCCATCAGGCTGATGCGGCCGGGGGCGCCGAGCTTCGGCGCTTCCTTCCGCGCACCGCTGGCGCGGTTTGCGTCGCTCTGGCCGGGCACCAGATTTGGCGAATCCACATGCCTGTTGCGGTCATTTGCGTCAGGGGTGAAATCGGCGCTGTGCTCGCTCACGGTAAAAGTCTCCAGGATCGTTCAACCTTTTGGTAACTTTCATTGCTTGCCAAAGTCTTACTGGCGCGCCCGGTTACGAAAATTTCACCTCTGTTTCGGGCGGTTGCTCGGCTTGACCCTGCCGCTAGCCCACCGCACAACGGAGCCAACGAAAACACACAGGAAACGCCATGAAACTCTACGATTCCATTGGCCCGAACCCGCGCGTCGTCCGCATCTTCCTGGCCGAAAAGGGCATCACCCTGCCCGCCCAGACCGTCGATCTCGCCGCCGGCGAGAATCGGGAGGCTGCGCATCTGGCGCGCAATCCGCACGGGCAGATGCCGACGCTGGAACTCGACGACGGCAGCTTCCTCTCCGAGACCGTGGCGATCTGCGAGTATGTCGAGGAGATACACCCGCAACCGGCGCTGATCGGCACCACGCCAGCCGAGCGTGCGGAAGCGCGGATGTGGCGGCAGCGTGTCGACCTGAACATCTGCCAGCACATCGCCAACGGCTATCGTTTCGCCGAGGGGCTGAAGCGGTTCCAGACGCGGATCGTCTGCGTGCCGGAAGCCGCACCTGGGCTCAAGAAGATCGTGACAGATCGGCTGCAATGGCTGGAAGGCCAGATGGGCGGCAAGCCGTTCATCGCGGGCCACCGCTTCACCATGGCGGATATCGTGCTCTATTGCTGGCTCGATTTCGCCGACAAGGTCGGCCAGCCTTGGGACCGCGGCAACACGAAGATCGCGGCGTGGTTCGAACGCGTGGGTCAGCGCGAGTCGGTAAAGGCGTAGGCGCTACAGCACCACCGGCGCGTCGGGGAGTTCGTTCACCGCCGCACCGTCTTTCGGGAAATGCAGCACGAGATGCTCGCTCACCGCCGCGATCCCCGCGATGACGCCCTGCTCGAAACGGCCGGCGTGGAAATGCACTTCCATCATCTGGCAGATCGCTTCCCAGCCCGCCGTGCCGACGCGTCTGTCGATGCCGCGATCGACCACAATCTCGACGTCGCGATCGGCCAGCAGCAGATAGATCAGCACGCCGTTATTGTGTTCGGTGTCCCAGATGCGCAGTTGCGAGAACACGTCGATGGCGCGGTCGCGCGCGGCCTGATTGCGGAATAGCGGGGCGCCATCCAGCGCCCCCTCGACCACGAAGCGAATTTGACCGGCATGCGTGGCCTCGCTCGTCTTGATGGCCTGCTCAATCGCTGCCATCGCCTTCGGCGGAAAGGCCTTGCGGACACGGGCGCGATTGCTGAGCAGATGCTTGCCGATGCGTTTGAGGCTCATCACCAACTCCCCGAGGCGCCGCCGCCACCAAAGCTGCCGCCACCGCCGCTGAAGCTGCCGCTGCTGGATGAGCTCGAACTGCCGGACGACCACGAGCTACCGCTGCTCCTTGACGAGCCGCCGCCACCACTCGATCCGAACGCGTCACCAATCAAACTAATAATGCACGCGATCACGCCGAGTAACAGCGCGACGGGGAAACTGCTGAGCACCACCCACATGCCCAGCGTGATCAGCCCGCCGAAGGCGAGCGAACCCAACAGGCGACCGAGAACTGTCCGCAAAATACTGCCGAAGAACACCGCACCGAACAGCAAGAACGGCGCATATTCGAACATCTGCTCGAACACATCCGAATTCCCGCTCCATTCGGATTTCGCAGCCGGTGCCGGCAGCGGCTCGCCGTCGATCACCTTGATCATCCGCTCGGCACCGGCGGTAATGCCACCGGCAAAGTCGCCGCTCTTGAAGCGTGGTGCGATCACTTCATCGATGATGCGCTTGGTGGTGGCATCGGTGAGCGCGCCTTCGAGACCGTAGCCGACTTCGATGCGCAATTTGCGGTCGTTCTTCGCGATCAGAAGAATGGCGCCGTCATCGACCTTCTTGCGGCCGATCTTCCAAGCCTCGGCGACGCTGATGGAAAACTGCTCGATGCTCTCCGGCTGGGTGGTCGGCACGATCAGCACCGCGATCTGGCTGCCTTTCCGCGTCTCGAAGTCCGCAAGGGTGCGGCTGAGCTCCGCCTGATCACTGGATGACAGCGTGCCGGTCTGGTCGACCACGCGGCCGGTCAGCGCCGGCACGGCGACGTCCGCAGAGGCAGGCGCGCCGCAGCAGAACAGCAGCAGCGCCAGCAGGCCGGCCTGGATCAGCCTCATCGCGTCACTACTTTGCCGGCGCAGGCGTCGGATTGAAATCGACCTTGGGTGCCGTGGAGATCTCGCTCTCATTGGCGACGGAGAAATTTGCCTTCTCCTTGTAGCCGAACAGCATGGCCGTCAGGTTGTTCGGGAAGGTGCGCACGCCGACGTTATAGTCCTGCACCGATTTGATATAGCGGTTGCGCGCCACGGTGATGCGGTTCTCGGTGCCTTCGAGCTGCGACATCAGGTCCTTGAACAGCGCGTCGGATTTCAGCTGCGGATAATTCTCGGTCACGACGAGCAAGCGCGACAGCGCGCTGGAGAGTTCGCCCTGCGCCGCCTGGAATTTCTGCAAGGCGCCGGGATCATTCACCACATCGGCTGTCGCCTGCACGCTGCCGACCTTGGCGCGGGCATTGGTGACACCGAGCAGCACATCCTTCTCCTGCTGTGCAAAGCCCTTCACGGAGTTGACCAGATTGGGCACGAGATCGGCGCGGCGCTGATACTGGTTCACGACCTCCGACCAGGACGATTTCACCTGTTCGTCATTGGTCTGGATCGGGTTGTAACCGCAACCGGACAGGCCGAGGGTCGCGACTGCCACCAGCACGGTTAAAAACTTGCGCATCTTTGTCTCCTGTGACGAACCGAACACCCGGCGGGTTTCTAGCACAGGCAAACTCCGGGAGTCGCCACAAGTTCGCACGCAACATGCTGCGCTGCGCGCATCGGATTGTATTTGCACGCACCGGAATCGTTGCTAGCCTGCCCGTCATCATCGGCCCGCAGAGGCCGGGACATAAGGGAGAATGCGATGACGAACGTGCTCAACACGTTTCCGACCTTGGGCTTGCAAACCTTGCGTGCACTGGCGCGCTATCCGGATCGCATCGCCTTCAGCTGGCCCGGCGGCTCCCTCACCTATCGCGGCGCCACCGAGATGATCGGGCGGCTGCAGAGTGTGTTCATGACACTCGATGCAAGGCCTGGCACCAGGGTCGCGCTGCTGACGGCAAACCGCGCAGAGACATGGTGCACCGGCGTCGCCGCACAATTGTCGCGCTGCGCCATCACCTGGCTGCATCCTTTGGGATCGTTGCAGGATCAGATCGACCAGATCGAGGATTCCGAGGCGCAGATCCTGGTGATCGACGCCGCCAATTTCGGTCCGCGCGGCGGCGAACTGGCGGCCAAAGCGCAGGGCCTGCGACATGTGTTCACGCTCGGCCGCGCGGATTACGGCATCGATCTGCTCGACGTGATCGACAAGAACGGCACTGCCACCGCACGCGACTTCGCCGAGGTCGATGATATCGCGGTGCTGAATTACACCGGTGGCACGACCGGGAAATCCAAAGGCGCGCTACGGCGACACCGCGAAACAGCCGGCTTTGCCAATGCCATTCTCGCCGATTTCGAGATCCCGGACACGCCGAGCTATCTCACCGTGGCGCCGATCAGCCACGTGGCCGGCACAAAAGTGCTACCCACGCTGATGCGCGGCGGCACGGTGCATATGCTGAAAGGCTTCGATCCCGAAGCCGTGCTGAAGACGATCGAGCGCGAGCGCATCAACTTCACGCTGTTCGTGCCGACCATGATCTATGTGCTGCTCGATCATCCGGCGTTGTCGAAGACCGATCTCGCCTCGCTCGATCTCGTGCTGTATGGCGCATCACCGATGTCGCCGAGCCGGCTGGTGGAAGGCATCGAGCGTATCGGACCGGTATTCTCGCAGCTTTACGGGCAGACCGAATGTTATCCGATGTCGGTGCTGCGCAAGGCGGACCATGATGTGAAGCAGCCCGACCTGTTTCTGTCCTGCGGCTTCCCGATCGCCATGTGCGATGTCCGCATTCTCGACGATGACGACAATGAGGTGGCGCGTGGCGAGCCCGGCGAGATCTGCGTCCGCGCACCGCATGTGATGCTGGAATACTGGAAGCGGCCGGAACAGACGGCGGAGACATTGAAGAACGGCTGGCTGCACACCGGCGACATCGCGCGAATGGACGAGCGCGGCTACATGTTCATCCTCGATCGCAAGAAGGACATGATCGTCTCCGGCGGCTTCAACATTTTTCCGCGCGAGATCGAGGATGTGCTGACCGCGCATGATGATGTCGCCATGTGCGCCGTGGTCGGCATTCCCGATGACAAATGGGGCGAAGCCGTCACGGCTGTCGTTGTGACGCGCAACGGGGCGCAGCCGAATGCGGAGGCACTGATCAATCTCGTGAAGGCGCAAAAGGGCTCGGCCCATGCGCCGAAACATGTGAAATTCGTCACGGAACTGCCCATGACCGGTGTCGGCAAGATCGACAAGAAAGCGCTGCGCGCAAGCTTCTGGGTCGGGCGGGAGCGGATGGTGGGGTGACGCTGTCGGGCACTCCGGTGCGTGGGTCCATCTTCGCCGCCTGCTCCGTCCTCATGGTGAGGAGGCGCCTCTTGGGCGCCGTCGCGAACCATGAGTTGACCGGCCTCCGCGTGTGCGGCCATCCTTCGAGACGCCGCTACGCGGTTCTTCAGGATGAGGGCGGAATTGTTGCTGTGCCGAGCGTGCCCTGAGGCCCCTGCGGCGTTGGAACCGCGTTTTAACTTTTCAAGCGCAAGCCGATGCTTTACCGGAAATCATTGTCGTCCACTTGGGGTCATCATGTCCTGGTTCCAGCTTCCGCTTCGCGAGCAATTGCTTGTCGGCGCCGCGATGGCGCTGACCTTTGCCGTTTTCTATGTCGCCGGCATGCAGGCCGGCGGTCACTGGTAGATTTCTTCAGCCCGGATTGAGTTACCGGCGTCGAATGCCGGCAACTCCATCCGGGCTGCTTTTGGCCAAGTTACTTGCATGATGATAGTTACCCGCCTATCTTCGTCGTCATGCAACGCAAGAGCTTCAACAAGATGGAATGCCCGGTCGCCCGCAGCCTCGAGCGGGTGGGCGAGTGGTGGAGCATCCTCATCATGCGCGACGCCATCTATGGGCTGACGCGCTTCGACCAGTTTCAGAAGAACCTGAACATTGCCCCGAATATGCTGACCCGGCGCCTTGCGGTGCTGGTCGATGCCGGGTTGTTGGAGAAGCGGCTCTATTCCGAAAAGCCGCCGCGCTACGAATATATCGTCACACCGCGCGGCCGCGATTTCCGCTCTGTGCTGTGGTCATTGCAGAGCTGGGGCAACCGGCATTTCGCGCCCGAAGGCGAAAGCGTGGTCCTGATCGACAAGGAAACCGGCGAGCACGCCGAACCGATTCTGGTCGACCGCCGCACCGGCAAGCCGATCACCGAAGCCACTCACACCAATGCCCCCGGCCCCGCCGCCAGTGCGCGCCTGCTGCGGCGTTACAACAAACCGCGCCCACAGAAGGACGGACTCCAATGAAACTCGAAACGCCGCAGGCGATCGCCGCCGCTCATCCGGCGCCTATTCCCGAGATGAATCCGCGCACCCGCATGCTGCTGCAGGCGCCGATCGCCTCCACGCTGGTGAAACTCGCCTGGCCCAATCTGCTGGTGATGCTGGCACAGGCTTCGACAGGGCTGATCGAGACCTGGTGGGTGTCGCATCTCGGCAGCGATGCGCTGATCGGCATGGCCGCGGTGTTTCCCGGCTTCATGATGATGCAGATGCTGTCGGCCGGCGCCATGGGCGGCGGCATTTCCTCGGCGATCGCCCGCGCGCTCGGTGCGCGCCGCACCGATGATGCCGAGGCGCTGGTGCTGCACGCCACCTTCATCAACATCCTGCTCGGCCTGATCGGCTCGGCGGTGTTCCTGATTTTTGGCCGCGCCATCTATTCGTCGATGGGCGTCAGCGGCGGCGCGCTGGATGCCGCCATGCAATATTCCAATGTCGTGTTCGGCGGCAGCGTGCTGGTCTGGCTGATGAACGGCTTTGCCAGCATCATCCGCGGCACCGGCAACATGCTGGTGCCGTCGCTGTCGATCTGTATCGGCGTGGTGATCCTGATCCCGCTGTCGCCGCTGCTGATCTTCGGCTGGGGACCGATCCCGGCCCTCGGCATTGCCGGCGGCGGCTGGGCGGTGGTGCTCTCGACCTTTACGGTGGGCGCAGTGCTCGGCGGCTACATCCTGTCAGGCCGCTGCATCGTGCATTTCAAATGGGCGCGGCTGCGCTGGGATCTGTCTGCTGACATCCTGCGCGTCGGCGCCATTGCCGCGGTGATCTCGCTGCAGACGAGCCTGACGGTGCTGCTCACCACCGCGCTGGTCGGCGGCTTTGCCGGCGGCGATGCGGTGGCCGGGTTCGGCACCGGCGTGCGGCTGGAATTCTTGATGGTGCCGCTGGCCTTCGGCTTCGGCGGACCGCTGGTCGCGCTCGTCGGCACCAATATCGGTGCCGGACAGGAAGACCGCGCGCTGCGCGCAGCACTGATCGGCGGCGCCATGGTGTTTGCGATCACCGAGAGCGTCGGGCTCATAGCCGCGATCTGGCCCGCTGCCTGGCTCGGCCTGTTCGGCTCGGATCCGCAGATGATCGAAACCGGCAGCACCTATCTGCGCATCGTCGGTCCCGCCTATGGCTTCTTCGGCCTCGGCCTGTCGCTGTATTTCGCCTCCCAGGGCGCGGGCAAGATGCTGTTCCCGCTGCTCGCCGGCGTATTGCGGCTTCTGATCTCGATCGGCGGCGGCTGGCTGGCGCTGCGGCTGACCGGGTCGTTGACCTGGCTGTTCGCCTGTCTCGCCTTTGCTCTGGTCGTTTATGGCAGCATCATTGCCACCGCCGTGGCGACGGGGACGTGGTTCAAGAAGGCGAGTTAGGCTGTAGGGCGGATGAGCGAAGCGTAATCCGCCGCGGAGTTTCAACAATCAAATCGGCCGGCGGATTACGGCTTCGCCTCATCCGCCCTACGGCACAGCACGCATATGCCTCATGCAGTTGAACGCCTGCAGGGCTGCGGCAAACTGGCCTAGATAGCCGGGATCGGCCACCATGGCGGCCGCATCCAGGAATTCCCAGAGATGGCAGACGGTATCGCGGCACAGGCCCCTCAGCCGACGGACGGCCTGACGCCGCAGCAGCAGCGCTGGGCGCGGGTCGCGATCTTTACCGCACTGGCCATGGCCTCGCTCGATACCGCCATCGCCAATGTCGCGCTCCCCACAATCGCCGCACAGCTCAAGGCGACCCCGGCCGACGTCATCTGGGTGGTCAATGTCTACCAGATCGCCATGGTCGCCACCTTGCTGCCGTTCGGGGCGCTGGGCGAAATCATCGGTCATCAGCGCATCTATCTGTTCGGACTGATCCTGTTCACCATCGCCTCGGTCGCCTGCGCGCTGGCCTGGTCACTGGAGACGCTGCTGATCGCTCGCGTGCTGCAGGGGCTTGGTGCCGCCGGGGCCATGAGCGTCAATGCGGCGCTGGTGCGCACCGTCTATCCGCCCCACCATTTCGGCCGCGGGCTCGGGCATAACGCGCTCATCGTAGCGACCTCCTTTACCCTCGGACCGACCATCGCATCCGCGATCCTCTCGGTGGCCAGCTGGGAATGGCTGTTTGCGATCAACCTGCCCTTCGGCCTCGCGGCGCTCGCCATCAGCCTGAAGACCTTGCCGAAGACCTCGCGCGCCACGCACAGTTTCGACTATGTCGGATCGGCACTGGCGATCGCCTGCCTCGGCCTGCTGATCACCGGCATCGACAGCGCTGCGCATCACACCTCCGTGCCCATCGTTGTCGCCGAACTCATCGCCGGCCTGCTGTTCGGCTGGCTGCTGCTGCGCCGGCAGGCTGGCCACCCTGCGCCGATGCTGCCCATCGACCTGTTCCGGCGGCCGCTCTTCGCATTGTCAGCCGCAACCGCCGTCTGCTCCTTCTCGGTCCAGGGCCTCGCTTTCGTGTCGCTGCCCTTCTATTTCGAGGAAGTCCTGCATCGCTCGGCGGTCGAGACCGGCTTTTTCCTAACGCCCTGGCCGCTGGTGGTCGGCATCATGGCGCCGATCGCCGGTCGGCTATCCGATCACTATCCCGCCGGCCTGCTCGGTGGCATCGGGCTCGCTTTGCTCGGCATCGGCATGGTGCTGTTGGCAACCCTGCCGACGGAGCCGAGCATCCCCAATATCGTCTGGCGGATGGTGATCTGCGGTGCCGGCTTCGGCTTCTTCCAGGCACCGAACATGAAGGCCATCATGTCGAGCGCCCCCGCCGGTCGCAGCGGCGGCGCCAGCGGCATCGTCGCCACCGCCCGGCTGACGGGCCAGAGTACCGGCGCAGCGCTCGCCGCCTTCTGCTTCGGCCTGTTCGGCCATGCCGGCGCGACCTGGGCACTGGCGCTCGGCGCCGGCTTCGCGGCGATCGGCTGCGTGATGAGTTTCCTGCGGCTGGTGGTGCAGCAGCCTAACGATGCGTAAAAATATGAGCGACAAATCGCGCGCGTCACATTTCCCTTTTGCAATGCCACATTAAGTGATGTGATATACTGCAGTGCAGAGAGAGTTGATTTGCGTCGCAAGTAATAAAACTGAGTTCCAAAACCATTAGGTATGATGCACCCAAAGGCATCGGATCAGTTTCCACTTACTTACGTCGCCTGGGGCACGAGGGGCTTCGTTGAGGGTTCTGTTCGTCACGCCTGAGATCGACGACTATGTCCGCGTCGGCGGACTTGCCGCCGTTTCTGCTGCTCTTCCCCGTGCACTCCGCAACTGGAGCGATGTCCGCGTCATCCTTCCCGGCTATCGCGACGTGATCTCCCAATGCGGGCCGATCCAGATCGTCGGCGAATGCCCGGCGCTGGCCGAAATGCCCGCCTGCACGCTCGGCCTCGCATCAACCCGGGACGGCATGCCGATCTATGTGCTGCTCAGCCCGCAGCTCTATGAACGCCCGGGCAACCCTTACGGCGACGAAAGCGCCCGCGACTGGCCGGACAACGATATCCGTTTTGCGCGCTTCGCCTCGGCCGCCGCTCTGCTGGCTGCCGGGCAGCTCGATCCGAACTGGGGCGCCGATCTCGTTCATGCCAATGATTGGCCCGGCGCGCTGGTGCCGGCCTATCTCGCCTGGAACAAGGTTCCGGTCCCAACCATCCTGACCATCCACAATCTGGCCTATCAGGGCCTGTTTCCGAAAACCGCGCTGCGCCGGATCGGCGCGCCGGAGGACTCGTTCCACATTGACGGGCTGGAATTCTACGACAAGCTGTCCTTCCTCAAGGGCGGCCTGAACTACTCGACGCATCTCACCACGGTGAGCGAGACCTATGCCCGCGAGATCACCACGCCGGAACTCGGCTGCGGGCTCGAAGGCCTGCTGCGGAAACGTTCCAACGCGTCGCAACTGACGGGCATTCTCAACGGCATCGACGAGAGCTGGGATCCGCGCTTCTGCTCGGAGCTGATGCGTCCGTTCGGCGCCGGCGACTGGGAAGCCAAACGCGCCAATGCCGACGGTGTCCGCCAGCAATTCGGGCTCGCACTCTCGCGCGGGCCCATTTTTGGTTTGGTCGCCCGCCTCGTCCATCAGAAGGGCGTCGATCTCGTACTCGCTGCGGCCGACGCCATTGTGTCCGCTGGCGGACAGATCGTGGTGACGGGGACCGGCGAGCCGGCCATCGAGAATGCGCTGATGGAAGCGCATCGCCGCCGCCCCGATGCCATCGGCGTGGCTATCGGCTTCAACGACCGTGAAGCGCGTCGTATCTTTGCCGGCAGCGATTTCACGCTGATGCCGTCGCGCTTCGAGCCGTGTGGGCTCAGCCAGATGTATGCGCAGCGCTTCGGCTCGCTGCCGATCGGCCACCAGACCGGCGGCCTCGCCGAGACCATCATCGATGGCGAGACCGGCTTCCTGTTCAACAAGCCCTCCACCGAGTCTTTCCTCGGCGGTATCCTGCGCGCCTTCGCGACTTTCGGCTCGCAGGACCGGCTGAACTCCATGCGCCGCAGCGCGATGGCCAAATCGTTCTCGTGGAATATTTCGGCGGCGAGCTATTCGTCGCTCTATCGGAAAATGTCGCTCGCCGCCTGAGGACGACTACTTTTCGAGTTGTTGACGCATCAGTTCTTCCTGCTCGCGCAGTTCGGGCGTGAACGCGTCGCCAAAATCCTCCGGCGCGAAAATCTGGCGGATCTCGATCTCGGCGCCGCTCTCGAACGGCGCCCGTTTCATCCAGGCGACGGCCTCGTCACGCGTCTTCGTCTCGATCAGCCAGAAGCCGGCGAGGAGGTCGCCCGACAATGGAAACGGACCGTGCGTCACCGCAGGCTCGCCCCCGCCAAAACGAATGCGCGTGCCCTTGCTGGTGGGATGCACGCCTTCGCCCGCCTGCATCACGCCGGCTTTGACCATCTCCTCGTTGAAGTTGCCCATCGCCGTGAGCAATTCCATCGACGGCATCACGCCGGCTTCGGTGTCCTTGTTGGCCTTTACGATCACCATGAAACGCATGGTTCTTCCCCTTCAGCGTTGACTGTCCAAATGACGATCGAGGATGTGACTGCCCGACAGCGCCATTGAAATTATGTCGGGGGTCATGGCCGCATCATTCCTGCGGGAACATGTGGAGATAAGGCTCTGCCTCCTTCAATACACGCGCCACCGACGGCCGTGCCTGCAAGCGGCCGAGATAGGCGGATGCGCCGGGATGCGTCTTCGCGAACGGCAGCACCTTGTTGCTGTAGAACAGCGGCGGAAAAGCCGCACAGTCGGCGAGCGTGAAACCGTCGCCCATGGCCCACTGGTGATCAGCCATATCGCTTTCGATCATATCCAGGGCGATGCGCAGCTTGCTTTCCGCTTCGGTCACACCATGCGGGTCTTTCGCACCTGCCGGCCGAAGCCTGTCGCCGATAATCGTCTGCATGTGCGCATGGAGGTGCAGATCGAAGAAGCGGTCGCGCAACCGGGTCTTCAGGCCGAGATCGCCATCCGGAATGAAGCGCATGACGCCGGGATAATGACGATCGAGATATTCGATGACGATGGATGACTCCGGCACAACCTCGCCGCGGGCATCGTCCTGCAGAACCGGAAACTTGCCGATCGGCCACAACCCGAGCAACGCCGCGCGTTGGTCGGGATCGCCGAGATTGACCATGTGCGGCGTGAACGGCGTGCCGTTCTCGTACAGCGCGATCAGCGCCTTCCAGCAATAGGACGACAGTGGGTGGTAATGAAGGGTGAGCGACAAGGGCAGTCTCCCGATCCGGTGGTTTTATTCAGGACGAACGAGACTTCCGCTTACCGACAAAGATCGCGGCCTCTTCCCCACAAAAATCCGGGTTGTCGCGCTCCCGTTACTCTCCTAAACACGCCGGCAAACATGACGAAACGGATCGGGACGGACAATGGTCAAGACGGACGGCACGCAAAACACCCGCAAGGTCGCACTGGTCACCGGCGCAGCGCGCGGAATCGGGCTTGCGGTGGCGAAGCGGTTTCTCGGCGAGGGCTATCGCGTCGCGCTGCTGGACATCGAGGGTGAGTTGCTCGCCGCCGCAGTGACGGCGCTGAACGATCCCGATCATACGCTCGCACTGCATGCCGACGTTTCCGACGAGAAAGCCGTTGCCAAGGCCTTTGCGGACACGCAGGCCCGGTTCGGCCGGCTCGATGCGCTGGTGAACAATGCCGGGATCGCGAACTTCAAGCCGGTGCTGGAAACGACGCTGGATGAATGGGAACGCATCATGGCGGTCAATCTCACCGGCCCGTTTCTCTGCACCAAGGCGGCTGCCCCCCTGATGCGCGAACATGGCGGCGGCGCCATCGTCAATATCGCGTCGATCTCGGCGCTGCGCGCATCGACGCTTCGCGTGGCCTATGGCACCAGCAAGGCCGGCATCATTCACTTCACCAAGCAATGCGCGGTCGAACTCGCGCTGCTCGGCATCCGCGTCAATGCGGTGGCGCCGGGCCCGGTGGAGACGGCGATGGCCAAGGCCGTGCATACGCCGGCGATCCGCGCCGATTATCACGATGCCATTCCCCTGAACCGCTACGGCGGCGAGGATGAGCTGGCCGATGCCATCTTCTTTCTGTGCAGCGCGCGCGCCAGCTACATTACCGGCCAGATGCTGGCTGTGGATGGCGGCTTCGACGCCACCGGCATCGGCCTGCCCACGCTGCGGCGTGAAGGCATCAACGGCTAAAGCTGGCGCAGCGCCAGAATGAAGGTCCCAAGTGCGGCGGTCGATGTAACCGTGCGCACATGGTTCCAGCCGGTCCAGACCGAGAGATAGCGCGCCCACAGGCCGGCAGCCTCGCTGCTGTCGGGAGTCGCCGCCGCCAATGCGTCGTTCATCGGCACATTGAAGATAATGGTGACGAGAAACGTGCCGGCGACATAGAACAGCGCGCCGGTCACCAGCCAGCCCGATGCGGGACCGGACCAATTCAGCATCGCGACGATCGCCAGCACGACGCAGATCAGCGCGGTGCCCATGAAGGCCGCAAGGAATAGCGGGCTGAGGATCGTGGCATTGATCGACTGCATCGCGGCGATGCCGGTGGGGGCCGGCAGCTTGCCGAGTGCGCTCATGACCGTCACCGAGAAAACGAAGAACAATCCAGCCATCAGGCCCGATCCGATCGCTGCGGCAAAGGTCAGGCCGAATGTCATGCGCGTCATCCCTCGTCCCCGATCGGTCCAGCCTAGCAGTGTCGCCTACTCGGCGAGCTGCGGCGAAAGTTCGCGCGGACGCAGCGTCGCCATGGTGATGACCAGTGCGGCCACCGCGGCAAGGGCGATCGTGATCACCATCGGCAGCGACGTGCCATTGAAGAACAGGCCGGCGATCGCAATCACGGCGCCGCCGGTCAGCATCTGCAACGTGCCACCGAGCGCGCTGGCGCTACCGGCGATCGGACCGTGCTCCTCCAGCGACAGCACCATGGTCGACGGGATGACCAGGCCGAGAAAGGCGAAGGACATGAACAAGAGCGGCATCAGCACCCACAGGCTGGTGAACCCGGCCAGCGTCAACGCCAGCAGCAATACGGCGAAGAACGCGTAGGCAGCGACGGCGCCCATCACCACACGCGCCATGCCAAAACGCCCGCCGAGCCGGCTGGCCAGCTGCGACATGCCAATGAAGCCGACTGCATTGATCGAGAAGGCGACGCTGTATTCCGCCAGGCTCATGCCATAGGTCTTGATGTAGACGAAGGACGACATCGACAGGAAGGTGAAGAAGCTGGACATGCCGAGGCCGCCGATAAAGGTGAGCCCGAGAAAGTGCCAGTCACGAAACAGCGTGCCGAAATGGCCGAGCACGCTGCGGACATCTCCCTTGATGCGTTCATGTACAGGCCGCGTTTCCGGCAGCATCGTCGCCAACAGGACTGTCGCGATCAGTGCCGCGACCGTGACGGCCACGAAGACTGCACGCCAGCCGAACGGCACGATCATCGCGCTTCCGCCAAGCGGCGCGAGGATCGGCGAGACCGAGAATACCAGCATCACGAGCGACATCAGCCTGGTCGCTTCGACACCCGTGTGCAGATCGCGGATGATGGCGCGGGGGATCACGCCCATGGCGGCAGCACCGAGCCCCTGCACGAAGCGCGCAGCGATCAGCCATTCCACACCCGGCGACAGCGCGCAGCCGACCGAGCCGACAACGAACAGAACCAGTCCCGCATAAAGCGGCGCCTTGCGGCCATAGACATCCGACAACGGGCCATAGGCGATCTGGCACAGGCCGAAAGCGATGAAATAGCTGGTCAGCGTCAGTTGCGTCGCCGATGTGGTGGCGCGGAGATCGCTTTCGATATCCGGCAGCGCCGGCAGATACATATCGATGGCGAACGGGCCGACGGCACAGAGCAGGCCGAGCACGATGGCGTTGCGGGCGAACGGAGACATGACAGCTACTTTTCAGTTCGGAAACACGGGCGCGGCGTCTCCCCGCTCGTCGCGGGAAGACGCCGGCACAGCGTCACTGGTCGGGACAGTCCTGCGCGGTGTTGATCATCCATGGCACGCCGAACTTGTCGATGCACATGCCAAAGCCCTTTGACCAGAACGTGGCAGCGAACGGCATCTTGGCGACACCGCCATCAGACAGCGCGTTGAACCACTTTTCACCCTCAGCCGGGGTCTGGGCTTGCAGGCAGACAGAAAAGCCCTGCATCTTCTCGAAGTAATCCGGCGGACAATCAGAGGCCATGATCACCTCGCCGTCGATAGACAGCTGTGCATGCAGGACCTTCTTCGCCATCGAAGGCGGCATGTGCTCGGCAGCGGGCGAGCCCTCGACATGCATGATGACGTCGATTTTCGCACCGATCGCCGCCTCATAGAACTTGAAGGCTTCTTCGCAATTGCCGTCATAGTGGAGATAGGGATTGATCTGCATGGATCGTCTCCTTGGGTTGAGTGTCTAGTTCCGGATCGGCATCAGCGCCCGCAGGGCGGGATCGCGCAGATAGAGCCCGCCCCAGGCCATCAGACCGATATAGAGGCCGAACAACAGATGCGTGAACAGCGGACTGTCCACCCGCAAATGCGTGGCCATGGCGCCACCGAGCAATCCGGTCAGCAGGATCGCGCCGAGCACCGAGGTACGCGGAAACGCATACAGCACCGCGCAAGCGAGCGTAATGACGCCGAGCAGCCGCGCCTGCCCGACCGAGCCGCCATAGCCGAGCTGCTGCAGGGTTTCGGTGACCTCCTTGATCGGCACCAGCTTGATGCCGCCATCCATCAGGAGGAAGAGAATGACGAGGCCGCTGAGAATGCGGCCAGACCACAGGGCAACGGGAGAGACGGGCATGGCACTTCCTGATGTCGATGTCTTGCCAAGGACGGACGGGATCGACGCGCCCCGACATCCAGCGAGATCTTTTTTCCTGTAGATGGTGTTGGTTCACCCTGCGGGAGCGGGTTATTTGCCGGCAGCCTTGACCTTGCTGTCTTCCTCCAATCGATCGATATGCCGGCGGATATGATCGGCTTCGGCGGGCGTGTTCGCGAGCGCAATCGCCCGGTTAAAGCTCTCGCGCGCGTCATCATGACGGCCGAGCTGGTTCAGATAGGCGCCCTGCGCGCCGAAAAAGTAGAAGTAATTCGCGAGCTTCGATGCCAGCGGCGCGATCATGTCCAGCGCGGCCTGCGGACCATGCACCTTCGACACGGCGACCGAGCGATTGAGCGTGATCACAGGCGACGGCTGCAGGATTTCCAGCGAGCCATAGAGCAATTCAATCTGCGCCCAATCCGTATCCTCCGGCTTGGCAGCACGCGCATGCAGCGCGGCAATAGCCGCCTGGATCTGATAGGCGCCGGTGCGGCGATGGCGCATGGCCTTGTCGATCAGCGCCAGGCCTTCGGCGATCATCTTGCCGTTCCACAGCGCACGATCCTGATCTTCAAGCAAGACCGCCGTGCCATCAGCATCGAAGCGGGCAGCTACGCGCGCATATTGCAGCAGCATCAACGCGGCGAGGCCCATGATCTCCGGCTCGGCCGGAAACAGCTTGAGGAGCAGGCGCGCGAGACGGATCGCTTCCTCGCAGAACGGCGCGCGCTGGTCTGCGCTATCGCCGCCTGCGGAATAGCCTTCGTTGAAGACCAGATAGATCATCGCCGCCACAGCGGCGAGGCGCTCGCTGCGCTCCGGCGCGCCCGGCGCTTCGAACGGCACCTTGTTTTTGGCGATGGCAGATTTGGCGCGCGTAATGCGCTGCTCCATCGCGGCTTCACTGACGAGAAAGGCGCGCGCGATCTGCTTGACCGTGAGGCCAGAGACGATGCGCAGCGCCAGCGCGATCTGCTGCGTCGCCGGCAATTGCGGATGGCAGCAGATGAACAGCAGCCGCAGGATGTCGTCGCGATAGTGCGAACCGTCGAGCCGGTCGGCAAGTTCGCTCTCGGCATCGTCGAGATCGGAGATCGCGTGATCGTCGTCCGGCAGCGGCTGCTGGCGCTTGCCGCGGCGGAGGTCGTCGATGGCAGTGTTGCGACCGACCATGATCAGCCACGCCGCCGCATCGCGCGGCGGGCCGTTCTGTGGCCAGGTCTTGAGCGCGCGCAGGCAGGCGTTCTGATAGGCCTCCTCCGCCGTGTCGAGATCGCGAAAATAGCGCAACAGCGCGCCGAGCGCCTGGGGACGCGCCGAGGTCAGGGCCGCATCGATCCAGGCGACATCGGTCATGGCGCAAAGGTCCCGTGGAAGACGCCGATCGGGCGGAT
Source organism: Tardiphaga sp. GW821-FHT12E02 (assembly GCF_058807155.1). NCBI lineage: Bacteria > Pseudomonadati > Pseudomonadota > Alphaproteobacteria > Hyphomicrobiales > Nitrobacteraceae > Tardiphaga > Tardiphaga sp. GW821-FHT12E02. Next base: position 1,919,015 of record NZ_JBXAQK010000001.1, on the reverse strand, counting down.
CTCATAGGCGCCGCCGGGATTGGCGCGGCCCAAGTCCTGCGCGATTTCCAATGCGCCATCGAGGTTCTCGGCTTCCACCACATAGAAGCCGAGCAGTTGCTCCTTGGTCTCGGCAAAGGGGCCGTCCAGCACTACCGGCGGATCGTCCTTGCGCAGCGTGGTGGCAGCCGTGGTCGGCAACAGACGGGCCACCGGGCCGAGACGGCCCTGCTCGGCCAGCTTGCCATGCACGACGGCGAGCCTGGCCATCACCGTATCGTCCTCGTCCTTGGACCAGCCGCCGACAACGGCCTCATCGTGGTAGCAGAGAATGGCGTACAGCATGGGTGCTCCTTGATTGGAAGACGCGCAGCGCAAGGCGATGCCGACAGCTTAGCTGAAATTATTGTGGCGTGACGCGCAGGCGGGTTCCTGGTTCAGACGGGACAGAGCTGGTCGATGGCGCCCTTCAGGGTGGCCTCGAGGTCCGCGCGAGACACGCCGGCGCGGGCGCGGATCGACGACAGGTTCAGCAAGGCGGAGGCCATCTTTGCCAGCACATCGACATTGGCGGTCTCCGGCAGCTCACCGCGCGCGATCGCGGTGCGGAAGCACCAGGCAAAGGCGTCGTCGAGTTCCTGGAAGCTTGAAAGCATCAAGGCGCGGATCTCCGGATCGGCAATGGCGTCGGACGCCACCGTCATCACCGCGAAGCATCCGCGCGGGTCATCGGCGCCTGTGGTGTAGATATCGAGCGCGGCCGCATAGAAGCGGCGCAAGCGCTCGCGGATGTCGATATCGGCCTGGAACAGCGCGATCACTTTCGCAGTGTAGTCATCGCGATAGCGCTGGTAGCTCTTGATGTAGAGCGCGCGCTTGTCGCCGAAAGCGCCATAGAGGCTCGGCCGGTTCATGCCGGTGGCGGCGCTGAGATCATCCAGCGAGGTCGCGGCATAGCCGGTGCGGCGGAACAGGTCGAGCGCCTGGCCGATGGCCACGTCGGGGTCATAGGCGCGCGGACGGCCGCGGCGCTTGCCCTCCCCCTTTTCGCCCGCCACGTCGGAGGTCGGCTTCTTTTTTTGTACCATTTCGCAATTTATTCCTTGACCGTCTTATTATTATGCGAGACGGTACGAAAATCAACCGACAGCGCATTTCACTCGCTGTAACGAAGGAGGCACCCATGGACCTGTATTTCTCGCCGATGGCCTGCTCGATGGCTACCCGCATCGCGCTTTACGAAGCCGGTGCCGAGGCTCGTTTTTTCGAGATCGATCCGCCCAGCAAGACCCTGTTGCAGGATGGATCCGACTTCCGCGGCGTCAATCCGCTCGGACTGGTGCCAACCTTGCGCACCGATGACGGCCTGATCCTCACCGAAAACGCGGCGATCCTCCAGCATGTGGCCGAGCGATTTCCGGACTCGCCGATCGCAGCCGGCACCGGCATCGAACGCACCCGGCTGCAGCAATGGCTGTGCTTCATCGGTACCGAGCTGCACAAGTCGCTGTTCCAGCCGCTGCTTTCGAAGAAGGCGCCGCCGGAGGCGAAAGCCTATGCGCTGGAGAACGGATGTTCGAAGCTCGATTATCTCGACAAGCATCTCGCAGGGCGCGACTTCCTGCTCGACCGCTTCAGCGTCGCGGACGCCTATCTCAGCACGGTGCTGAACTGGACCCTGGTGATCCCGCAGCTGGATCTCGACCAGTGGCCGGCGATCAAGGCGTATCATGCAAAGATGCGCGAGCGACCCAGCGTGATGCGTGCTGTCGGCGAGGAGTTTGAGCTGTTCAAGGCCGAGCAGGCAAGGCACCGAGTGGCGGCTTAATCTGCGCCGTCATTGCGAGGTCAAGGAAAGCCTTCGGCTTTCCTCCTAGCGTAGCGACGAAGCAATCCGATTCTTTGTTCTGGATTGCTTCGCTGCACTCGCAATGACGGAGTTACGCGACAGCCCGTCGCCCGATGATCGCGAAACGGAGGCGGCTGGAGATCCAGTCGATGGCCGCCACCGCCACCAGAATCATCAGGATCAGGAACGACACTTTCTGCCATTCCAGCACGCGGATCTGCTCGGCCAGTTGCAGGCCGATGCCACCGGCGCCGACGATGCCGATGATGGTGGCCGAGCGCGTGTTGGACTCGATGAAGTACAACACCTGCCCGGCAATCACCGGCAGCACCTGCGGCATCAGGCCGAAACGGATTTCATGCAGCGGGCTGCCGCCGGAGGCGCGGATGCCCTCGACCTGCTTCTTGTCCGCGCCCTCGATCGCCTCCGAGAACAGTTTGCCGAACGCGCCGAAATCCGACACCGCGATGGCGAGCACGCCGGCAAAGGGCCCAAGGCCGACGACATTGATCCACACCAGCGCCCAGATCAGCGTATCGACGCCGCGGATCGTATCGAGGGAACGCCGAACCGGGAAACGCAGCCAGGCGGATGGAATGACATTGCGGGCAGCGAGGAGACTGACCGGCAAAGCGAGCAAGGCAGCGAGTGTAGTGCCGAGCACCGCGATCGACAGCGTCTCGCCCATCGCCTGCAGATAGGCGGGCAGCGAGGCGCCAGGATCGGGCGGGATCATCATCATGGTGATCCAGCCAAGCTGCTGGATGCCGTTCAGCATGCGCGCCGGCGAGAAATCAAGTTCGACAAGACCGAAGATCAACAGCGCCAAAGCAGCCATGATGACCGTCGGTGCCGCTGCGCGCGATTTCAGCGGGCGATTGAACACGTCAGGATAGCGGCCGCGCAGCTCGCTGGTATTGACATCAGGCTGCTGGTTCACGACCGCGTCTCCTTGCCGAACAGGCGGCCACGCAGCCAGCCGGTGCCGATATCGATCACGAAGACGGTGACGATGATCATCAGCAGGATGGCACTGACATCCGAGTAATAGAACTTGCGCACGGCGACCACGAGCTCCTGCCCGATGCCGCCGGCGCCGACAAAGCCCATCACCGAGGCGCCGCGCACATTGATCTCGAAGCGCAGCAGCGTGTAGCTGGCAAAGCCTGCGGAGACCTGCGGCAGCACCGCGAAGCGCATGCAGTCGATCCAGCTGGCACCGGTGGAGCGGATGCCTTCCACCGGCTTCATGTCGATATTCTCGACGATCTCGCCATACAGCTTGCCGAGCGCGCCGACACAGTGGATCGCGATCGCCAGCACGCCGGCCATCGGGCCCAGGCCGAAGGCGATGACGAAGATCAGCGCGAACACGATGTCCGGCACCGTACGGCAGAATTCCATGAAGCGCTTGACGACGAAACGCAGCCAGCGCGACGGCGCGGTATTCTCGGCGGCGAGGAAGTTCAGGCCGAATGCAAGCAACGCGCCGACGATCGTGCCGACGAAGCTGATCAGCACGGTCTCGCCGAGCAGCTTCAGCCACTTGTCCCACCCCCAGAACCATTCGCCGACATCCCTCCACACCCGCACGCCGCTATCGAGCGTGAAGATGCGATCGAAATAGCTGAAGAAATTTCCGATCTTGGCGACGAAGGTGGAAACGTTCACTTCTGCGCCGATGGCCGCGACGAACAGCACGACAGCGCAGGCCACGACCGACAGCAGCGTGCGCAGCCGGCGACGCGACACTGCCTTGCGATAGGCGTCGTTCAGCGCGGCAAGCTGCTGGCTCGGCAGAATGGAAACGGCGGCGGACATCTGGTGTGGGCTTTCAACTCGTCGTCCCCGCGAAGGCGGGGATCCATCATCACGGTCGATTTCATAGAAGCGACAAAGCCGCCATCATCGAGATCCGACTAGATCCACAGCGTGTATGGGTCCCCGCCTTCGCGGAGACGACATGGAGTGGACTATAAAAAAGGAGCCGGATCATACCCGATCCGGCTCCTGTCGGAAGTTGGGCCTTACGACGCCTTCTTCTTGCGCAGGGCGTCCACAAACTTGATCAGGTCGATGGTCGCGTCCCAATCCTTGGTGGTCGCTGCATGGAAGCCCTTCTTCTGGCCATCCGACAGCTTATCAAAGGCAGCCTTGTCCTTGGTCGGGGCTTCCTCGAACGCCTTGCGGATCGCGACCTTCAAATCTTCCGGCAGGTCCGAGCTATAGGCATAGGGGCCGTTGATGATCGGGGCCGACTTGTGGACGATGCGGAAGTCGTCCTTCTTCATCGGCGTGCCGTCGGCATTCTTCAGCATGCCCTTGTGGAGCATCTGCTGCAGGGTGGAGTCGGCATCGTTTGTCCACTGATTGGCAGCGACATCGACGGTGCCCTGCGACAGTGCCAGCAGCGCGTTTTCGTGGCTGCCGGTGAAGACGACCTTGCTGAAATAGGTGTCGGCATCGGTGATGCCCATCTTGTCCAGCTCAAAGCGCGGCACATTGTTGCCCGAGGTCGAATTCGGATCAACGAGGCCGAGATTCTTGCCCTTCAGCTGATCGATCGACTTGTAGGGGCTCGTCGCCTTGACGAAGAACACCGAGTAGTAGCCGGTGGAGCCATCGATATTGATGTCGTTGGCGAAGGCGTCGGTCTTCACACCGGTGAGACGGGCGCGTGCGAACGAGGCCGAACCATAGCTGGCGATCTGGATATTGCCCGAGCGCTGGCCTTCGATCACGGCGGCATAGTCATTTGCGATACGCAGATTGACCTTCACGCCCAGCTCTTTCGAGAGATAGGTGATGAACGGCCCCCAACGCTCGGTCACGCCCGAGGCGTTCTCGGCCGGGATGATCGCAAAAGTGAGTTCCGGATATTTGGCCTTGTAGTCCTGTGCCGAGGCGGAGCCGGCGGCGAAAGCGAGCACGGCGGCGCCGAGCACGATGGAGCGACGATTGATCATGGCAATCCCTGCGCGATCTGGAGAGGTGACGGAGTTTCTTATGGGTAGACGAAACGTCTATCGCCGCGATGACATCTCTCGCCTGACAGTCAGGCTGACATCCTCGCGGCAATTCATTCAGGCGACGGCAGCGGCCCCGTATTCAGGCACGCGCGCACCAGCCGGCACATGCACCGGTGCCGATCCCATCACCTCATCGGCTTCGAGATCGTAGAGTTCACGTGCGATATGTTCGGTGAGCTGGGCAGGCGCGCCGTCGAACACGACACGGCCGGCGGACATGCCGATCAGGCGATCGCAATAGGTGCGTGCCAGATCGAGCGAATGCAGGTTGCACATCACGGTGATGCCGAAATGCTTGTTGATGCGCAGCAGCGCATCCATGACGATGCGGGTGTTGCGCGGATCGAGCGAGGCAATAGGCTCGTCGGCGAGAATAAGGTCCGGCTGCTGAACGAGCGCGCGGGCGATGGCAACGCGCTGCTGCTGACCACCGGACAGCTGATCGGCGCGCTGCGAGGCATATTGCGCCATGTCGAACTGTTCGAGCGCTGACATCGCCAGCGCCCGATCCTGCTCCGGCCACATCTGGGTCAGCGAACGCCACTGCGGCATATCGGCGAGGCGGCCCATCAGCACATTGGTGAGAACATCGAGACGGCCAACGAGATTGAACTGCTGGAAGATCATCGCCGAGCGCGCACGCCATTGGCGCAATTCGCGGCCCTTCAGCGCGGTCACATCCAGGCCGTCGAACATGATCCGGCCGGATGTCGGTTCTGCCAGGCGATTGACCATGCGCAGCAAAGTCGACTTGCCCGCACCGGAACGCCCGATCACGCCGACAAAGGAGCCCGGCGCGATCTCGAAATTGGCATTATCGACCGCCGCCTTGGCACCGAAACGGCACGTCAGGCCTTCGACTGCAAGCATGTGTAACTCCAGCGTTAACAAACCATGCACGCCTATCGCTGGCGGATGACAGCGATGTGACGCGACTGTCACAATGCCCAACCCGCAGCCCTGCACCGCACGCAGATGCAATTTCATTCACGCGTCACGTCACTGTCACGAAACGGTCTGATGACGTGCGCGCCCGCTACAGGTCATGGATGTGTCATGGTTGGAAAGATGTTGTCGCTCGATCCCGCGATCGAGCCGAGCGCGAAGTTGAAGGACGCAACATTCGGCCGCTACAATGAAGTCGGCGCCCGCACCGTGCTGCATGAAGTGTCGATGGGCGACTACTCCTATGTCGAGCACGAGGCCCAGATCGCCTATGCAACGATTGGAAAATTCTGCTCGATCGCGTCCCTGACCCGGATCAATCCCGGCAATCACCCGATGCAGCGCGCGTCGCAATCGCATTTCACCTATCGCGCCAGCGCCTATTTTCCGGGTGAGGCCGACGATGCCGATTTTTTCGCATGGCGCCGCGAACACCACTGCACACTCGGCCACGATGTCTGGATCGGCCATGGCGCCGTCGTGCTGCCGGGTCGGCATGTGGGCACCGGCGCGGTGATCGCGGCAGGCGCCATCGTCACCAAGGACGTCCCGGCCTATACGATCGTTGGCGGCAATCCGGCTCGACCGATCCGTCGCCGCTTTTCCGAAGCCGTGGAACAGGGCCTGATGGACCTCGCCTGGTGGGACTGGGATCACGACACATTGCGACAGGTGCTGCCGGATTTCCGCAGCTTGTCGGTGGAAGACTTCTTGAGCAAATATAAGGGCGTCAAACCGCCGCAGCAGATGGGCTAAATATGACAGAAATCTATATCGAAGGTGGACGGACCCTGCTCGGTCAGGAGATCGGCGAAACCTCGCTCACCATCTCGGGCAGCAGCATCGCGGATATTGCTGGCACCGCGCAGGGCGCGCTGGGCCTCGATGCGCGCGGTCTTCTTGTCATGCCGGGCATTGTCGATATCCATGGCGACGCCTTCGAACGACAATTGATGCCACGCCCCGGCGTCGATTTCCCTGTCGATGTGGCGCTGATCGACAGCGACAAGCAGGCGATCACCAATGGCATCACCACGGTTTTTCACGGCACCACCTGGTCCTGGGAACCCGGCCTGCGTGGTGCCGAGAATGCCCGGGGCCTGCTGTCGGCGATCGAAACGTTGCGTCCGCATCTGGCGGCAGACACGCGCTTTCATCTGCGGCAGGAGACATTCAATCTCGATGCCGAAGATGAGATCATCGGCTGGATCAAGGATCGCCGCATCGATCTGCTCGCCTTCAACGACCATATGGACCTGACCGGGATCACCAAGCCGGCGAAGCGCGCCAAGATGGTGGAGCGCACCGGCCTCAGCAGCGAAGCCTTCGATGAATTGGTGAATCGCGTGCTCTCGCGCGCAGATCAGGTGCCGGCATCGATCGCGCGGCTTGCCGAAGCGGCCAATGCCGCTGGCATCGCGACGCTGTCCCATGACGACAACAGCCCGGCGATGCGCGCCGGCTTCCGCGATCTCGGTGTCCGCATTGCGGAATTCCCCATCAACGAGGAAACCGCCATCGCGTCAGCCGAAGCCGGCGACTTCATCATTTATGGCGCCCCGAATGTGGTGCGCGGTGGCAGCCATACCGGCTGGACCAAGGCCTCCGACATGATCGCCAAGGGCCTGTGCTCGGTGCTGGCGTCGGACTACTATTATCCCGCGCAATTGCTCGCAGCGTTCCGCCTCGTGCATGACGGCATTCTTGCGCTGCCGCAGGCGTGGTCGCTGATTTCTGCAGCGCCCGCGCAGGCCGCAGGCCTCACCGATCGCGGTGACATCGCGACCGGCCGCCGCGCCGACATCCTGCTGATCGACGACAGCGTGGCGCTGCGGCCGCGCATTGTCGCGGTGATCGCCAATGGCAAACTGGTGCATCTCGCAGATGCGCAGCGGCTGCGACCTGCGACGCCCCTGCGACAAAAGGCGGTTGCTGCCGCCTGAGACGAGGTTTTCCTCACGCGCATGACCTTATCCGGAAACCGGTATCCACTTTCCGGGATCATGCTTTATGCTGGGACCATGAGCGAATATCCGAGATATGCGATCTATTTCGCACCCGACGCCGACCGCGCGCTGACGCGGTTCGGCGCCGAAACACTGGGCTACGATGCCTATAGCGGCCATGACATCGATCATCCCAAGACCGTCGTCGCCGATTTTCCGGATTGGGCCGGCATCACGGCCGATCCCCGGAAATACGGTTTTCATGGCACGTTGAAGGCCCCCTTCTCGCTCGCGGGCGACCAGAGCGAAGAGGACCTGCTCGCGGCCCTCGTCGAATTCGCGGAAGAGCCGCGTGAGATTCCGATCATCGCCCCGGTCGTTCGCACCATCAGCGGCTTCACCGCCATTGTGCCGGACGAGACGGACGACGATCTGGATTTACTTGCTGAAGCCTGCGTCCGTCATTTCGAGCCGTTTCGCGCCCCGATGACCGCGGAAGATCGCGCCCGCCGCAAGCCGGACGGACTGACACCACGCCAGACCGAGCATCTCGACGATTGGGGTTACCCTCATGTGTTCGAGGATTTCCGCTTCCACATGACCCTGACCGGCCGGCTGACGGAAGAACGCGGCGCAGCCGTGCTGGCATTGCTGCAGCACCGCTTTGCCGAGCTCGGGATCGATGAGTTGAAGATCGACAGCGTGGCGCTGTTCAAACAGGATGGCAAAGACACGCGCTTTCGTATCATCAGCCACGTGGCGCTGACGCAAGACTAGCGCCGTTGCCAGACATAGAGCGCGCCTTTGGCAGGCGCGTTGGCTTCAAGGCGGATATCGACAGCCTCGCGTTCCAGCAGTTCGAAATGCGGATAGGCACAGCGGGCGACATAATCATCCGCATGGGCGAAGCGACCGGATGGCAGCAGCGCGAAACCGTTGGATGTGCTCTCGACGCTCGCCGCAAAGATGCCGCCGGATGACAGCGACTGCGCCACAGCGGACATGATGGCATCGAGCTTGCCGAAATAGATCAACGTATCCGCCGCGAAGACGAGATCGAACTCAACCGGATGAGCTCCGAGATGCGCTAGCGCTTCGGCATGGGTAAGCGTGTCGTAGATGCGGCGACGCTCAGCCTGTTCGAGCATTCGTGCGGAGAGATCGACGCCGCTGAGCTTGCCAGCGAGAGGCCTGAGATGGGCGCCGGCAAGGCCGGTGCCGCAACCGAGATCGAGTGCATGATCGAATGAAGCGCAATGGCGCTGCACCAAAGCGGCCATGCGCTCCGGCACGCGATAGCCCAACACATTCACCAGCTTGTCGTCAAAGCCTTCGGCAAATGCGTCGAAATGCGCCGCCACATAGGCGGGCGGCACGTGATCGACGGCGCGACCGGCGACCGCATCGTTGAGATGGCGCTGGACCGCATCACCGGGCTTAGCTGCGATCAGCAGCTCTCCGAGATATATGGCAGCAGCACGATGGCCATAGGCGCTCAACAGACCGAAACCATCGCGGATCACGACATCGATCGGCTCGGCTTCCACGCCAGCGTGGGCCGGATAGTCGGCCAGCGCGTCCTCGGTCTTGCCGGCGATCATCATGGCGTAGGTTCGTGCGCGTGCGTAGCAGCGCAAGCTATCGCCCTGCAGCGGCATGGACCGCGAAGCAAGCCCGAAGGCTTCGGCGCTTCCTGAAAACTGGCCGACCATATAAAGCGACTTGCCAAGCAACAGGCCGACTGCGGCATCGGCAGCCCCTGCCGAGACGACCGCTTGCAGTTCTCTGGCAGCATCGCCATATCGCGCCGACCTGAAATAGGTCACGCCCAGCCCGAAGCGGGCATCGATGAGGTTGGCATCATGCGCGAGCGCTTGCCGATAAGCGCGCTCTGCCGTTGCGACATCGCCGGCTGCATCCGCTGCTGCGGCGCGGCTCAGCCATGTCTGTGCATCGGCTGCACCATTGTCGGGAAGTTCTGCCATCGGACGCCGTCTCGAAATTGTCAGAGACGACCAACGCGCCTCGAATCGAACACCGTCTTCATCTAGACATGCTGCAACTGCGTGGAAAGACGCTCCGATGCCACATGGCGCAGCGCAAACCGACACGCAGCCTTGCCTGAACCTGATCCGCCATTCGTTCGACCCATGCATGCGCATGACACGCATCGTAGACGCATGCATGTGCGGACATCCCAGCCACAGGAATGCATCGCATTTTACGTTTCGAGATATTCCAGTGGCGCCCGCCTCACAAAACATCGATACGTTCAATCGCGACCATCAACACAATGTCAGAGCGTGTCATCCACCTTTCATCACGCTGACTCAGAGGCGCCCTAAACCGCCACTACACAGTCCGCACACCTCGATCATGGAGTGCATCATGACGACCAACCCGACGACACAATCGCAGACGCCGCCGTTCGACGCGCAGCGTATTGCCGTGCTGCGCCAGGTGCTGGACATCGCCGTGGAGCAGATTGCCGTGCAGCACCGCACCCCGGCGACCAAGGCCATGATGGCGCAGATCATCGTCCGCCACGCCGCCGATGGAATCACCGACACCGGCGCTCTGGTGAATCATGCCGTCCAGGCCGGTGCTGCAGGCGCGCCGTAGCCCTGAACCTGGCCCGCGAACGGCCACGGAAGGTAACTGCTTGCGATTTCAGCGTGTTTGCAACGCATAAAAGGCTACCGCCACAGCTTCGCGGCATCGCCGCCACGTCTTCGCCAAATTAAGCCGCGACTTTTAACCTCAAGCCAACGACTTGGGGTCTTTTTTACGTGGTGGCTTTTCTTGGGGACATGATGGAGGCGACGATGATCATGTCTGAAAATTATCTGCGCGACCGCGCGGAAGATTGCAGCCGGTTGGCGCAACAAGAGAGCGACCTCGACATGCGCAGCATGCTGGCGGATCTCGAACTTGATTATCGTGCGAAAGCTGTGCACGCCGCCGCCAAGGGCTGGCGCGACGCGCCACGCTATTTCGACCGCCCACACGCATAGGGGTCACTCGGTCGAGACGGCTCGGCTACGCTTTTAACAAGCGAACCTGCGTGCCCCATGGATCGGCAACGGCGAACCCGGCCGATATGGCTTCGCTCGTCATGCCCGCTTTTGTCAGGCGCTGTTTGCAATCGGCCAGCAAAGTATCATCGGCAACCGCGAGCGAGAACCAGGCAAGTCCGGTCTCAGCGACGTTTCGCGTGTGTGCGCCCTGGCTTTGCCAGACATTGATCCCGAGATGATGGTGATAGCGCCCTGACGATAGAAAGGCTGCGCCTGCGCGTTCACGCGTGCGCTCCATTCCAATGATCCCTTCATAGAAGGCACGCGCGCGCGCGACATCACCGACACGCAGATGCATGTGGCCGATGCGCAGCGCCTTGGGCGCGACATCATATTGATCGCGCGTGGTGTCCGTCAGCTTCACGATATCGTCGATGTCGAGCTGGTCCGAGCCCATGCTCACGCTGTCGCCCACCCACAGCCACGCCGAGGTCGGCCGATCGGAATAGACCTCGATGCCATTGCCTTCGGGATCGTCGAGATAGGAGGCTTCGCTGACGTGATGATCGGCAAAGCCCGTGAATGGCAAGCGCATCAGCGCGGCATGCACCAGCCAACGCGCGAAATCGGCCCGGCTCGGCATCAGGAAGGCCGTGTGATAGAGCCCGGCCCCGCTCGGCCCGGCGAGTGGCGCCGTGGGCCGGTGGATCAGATGCAGCAAAGCTACGCCATCGACGCCGAGAACGACTTCACTGGCGTTTTCGCTGATGGTCGTGAGCTTCAGGAGATCCGTGTAGAAACGGCGCATCGCGGCAAGATCGCGCACCCGCAACGCCGCGGCGCCAACCCGCATCGGTGTCTGCTGCGCAAAAGGAAGCGGCGCGGCGACGGGGCCGACCACGCCTCCTTCGGCTCGTACCGCGCCAAGCAACGCTGCGTTGCTGGCGGCGAAGGCGGCGAGTTTCAGCACCTGACGGCGCGTGGTCATGGCGGTTGTTCCTGCGTCGAACGGATAATCGTCGATAGAAATGCAGGGGAACCGGGTCAAGTCACGTTGGCGTGGGGATTTTTGTCATCGTCCCCCGGCGCATCATTGAGCGTCGGCGACGACGGCCGGGGGCTACTCGCCCCAGGCCGCAAATGCATCGTTGAATGCACGCTCGCCAGGCGAGCCCTTCTCGATGGCGATGATGGCACGACGCTGGTTCGTGTAGACCAGCGGAATGTCAAACCAGGAACGCTCCTTCAGGAGCTGCAGGTTGCGGACCTTGTCGCTTTCCACATTGCTGAGGCCGACCAGGAAGAAGCCATCGGTGACCTTCACCGCGAGACCGGCCAGCGGGGTGCCGCGCGCCTGCTCATTGGACTTCATCAGGATGCCCGGCACATTGGCAACGCCGCCGCCATTGAAGTCCTGCGGCAGAACGAAAGTCAGCTCCGCCGTGTGGCTCGCCGGCAGCGTGGAATCGTTGTTGCGGCGGAACGACATGGTCATCTTGAACTTGCGCTCGGGAATGTCGATGTCGGCGCGCACGGCGACATCGCCGGGGCGACCGCCGCTGCCCTTGATCTGCTCGGTGCGCCACACCACCGTACCGACGAACTGCTTACCCTTCGGCTCCGACGGATCCTCGTCATAGAGCACCACGCGCTGCGCCACAGGCGCAACCTGATCGGATGGCTGGCCGACGCGATCGGTGATCTTCGGCCGCGGCGCCAGCGCCCCGTCCTTGTTTTCGCTGGTCGGCGCCGGCGTGCTGCTGCTGCCGCCGAGACCGCGCACGAAGGTCATGATCTGCGGGCCCGCCACGAACGCGCCGCCGATGAGGATCAGGACAAGACCGAGGATGAGAAGCGTCTTGAACGGGAAACCACCGCTGACGCGTTTCGGCTTTGGTGCCTTCTGCTTCTTGGCATCCTTGCCGCGCGCGGGCGGAGCTACGGGCTCGGCCGTGTCCTGCTGGTCGATATGCTCGTCATAACCAAAGACAGAACCGCGATCTTCCATGCTCGGCTCGAGCCGGTCGAATTCTGGCGTCGGCGACGGCACATTGGCATAGGTTTTACGTGCCGCACGATTAGCCTGCGCCGCGGCGCGGCCGAGATCATCGACATCGGCGGTGACGTCGCGGAAACCACGCATCGCGGCATCGCCACGATCGTCGCGGGCTTGCGGTGCAGCCGGCTGGTCCGGACGGCGCGGCGGCACGGGACGGCTGGTCCCCTGCTCACGCGGAATCGGCGGCGGATCGACACGCAGCGTTCGTGGCGGGCGCGCCTCATCCGGCGCACGCGGCGGTGTCGGCGTGATCGGCTGGCGGCCACGCGGCGACGGCTCGATCGGCGGCGAACCGGGGCGCTGGCTGGCCGTGCGGAACGCATCGCCGGCCCGCGACCGATTGGCATCCGTGGTCCGCGAGGCTTCACGAGCGCGCTGTGCCGCTTCAGATTCGACCTTGCGGACGGCTTCCTCGAGCGACAGCCGCTCGCGGGTGATCTCGGATTCCGAGAGCGGCGGCTCGACGCTGCGCAACTGTGCAATCAGCGCCGTGCGGGCGCGTTCATAGAGGGCACGGCGCTGCTCACCGGGGGCACTGGGGTCCAGGCCGGCGATGGCACGGGCAATCAGGGGATAGTAGTCAGCCATCTCGACTCAGTTTCGCGGGGTCCCTCAATTTGAAAGCCAACCGGTAATAGTTCGTTAAGCCTCAAACGGATTTTGTACCAAGATCGTGTCGTCGCGCTCTGGACTTGTGGAGAGCAAAGCGATCGGGCAACCGACCAGTTCCTCGACGCGGCGGACATATTTGATCGCCTGGGCCGGAAGATCAGCCCAGGAGCGCGCATTGGCGGTGGGCTCTTTCCAGCCTTCGATCGTCTCATAGATCGGCTCGATCCGCTGCTGGGCACCCTCGCCCGCCGGCAGATGGTCGATTTCCTTGCCGTCGAGCTTGTAGCCGACGCAGACCTGAATGGTGTCGAAGCCGTCGAGAATATCGAGCTTGGTCATGGCAAGGCCGTTGATGCCGCAGGTGCGGACGGTCTGGCGCACCAGCACCGCATCGAACCAGCCACAACGGCGTTTGCGGCCGGTGTTGACACCGAATTCCTTGCCGCGACGACCGATCTCTTCGCCGATCTCGTTGTCGAGCTCGGTCGGGAACGGACCGGCGCCGACGCGGGTCGTGTAGGCCTTGCAGATGCCGAGCACATAGCCGACCGCACCTGGACCGATGCCAGTGCCGGTCGCAGCCTGGGCGGCGACGGTGTTCGACGACGTCACATAGGGATAGGTGCCGTGATCGACATCGAGCAGCGCGCCCTGTGCGCCTTCGAACAGGATGCGCTTGCCCTCGCGGCGCTTGTTGTCGAGCAGCTGCCACACGGTTTCGGCATAGGGCAGCAGCGCCGGTGCGAAGGAGGCCAGGTCCTTGACCACATCGGCCGCCTTGAATTCATCGAGGCCGAGGCCGCGGCGCAGCGCATTGTGATGTGTCAGCAGGCGCTCGACCTTGTGCGGCAGTGTCTGCAGATCGGCGAGATCCATCAGACGGATGGCACGGCGGCCAACCTTGTCTTCATAGGCCGGGCCGATGCCGCGCTGGGTGGTGCCGATCGCAGTCGCCTTGCTGGCATTCTCGCGCAGCGCATCGAGTTCGCGGTGCAGCGGCAAGATCAGCGTGACGTTCTCGGCAACACGCAGATTGTGCGGGCCGACATCGACGCCCTGCCCCTTGAGCTTGGCGACTTCATCGACGAAGGCCTGCGGGTCGAACACCACGCCATTGCCGATCACCGACAGCTTGCCGCCACGGACGACGCCCGACGGCAGCAGCGCCAGCTTGTAGGTCTTGCCATCGATGACCAGCGTATGGCCGGCATTGTGGCCGCCTTGATAGCGGGCAACCACGTCCGCCTGATCCGACAACCAATCAACGATCTTGCCCTTACCCTCGTCGCCCCACTGGGCGCCGACGACGACAACATTGGCCATTTGGCGCTAGTCCTCTGAAAAAACACGCGTCAAAGCGTGATCGCTGCGGAAAACGGTCTGCCGTTTACCGGACCACGCCCAGGCATCCGCCCAAACGCGCCAGAAGACGCTGTCTGCGATGCAAACCGGGAATAAAGGAAGAAGGCGGTGAAGACAAGCGCAAGGGCCGGAAAAACGCTCACGTCAAGCGTCGGCAAACCTTTGATATCCCCTGAAAATTTCAGAGAATACGGCGACATTCTGGCGACGTCCGGCAAGATTGCGAATGGGTCGCATTCTCACTTAAGCGTGAGCTGGCTTGATCTGGCTTATGCGCTCTATCGCACTGCAAAACACACACCCTATATGGCTACCGCCGCCAAACTCTCGCGCACGTTGAGAGAAAGCCATCGATGCACGTACACGCATCATCTTTCAGGAGCCGTCCCATGAACGTTTTCACCCGGGCATCCATTGTGACCCTCGCAGCCGTTATTGCGTGCCTTGGGGAGGCTGTGGCGCAACCGGCTAATTTCGGCTGCACCGCATCACCGTCACCTGCCCTGACTCAGACCCTGACCTGCAATGGCGGCATCACCATCGTGGTGGAAAGCGGCGCGCAGTTCACCTTGCTGGACCGTGACCGCAATGGCCGCGTCGATGCCGTCGATCTGCAGAGCAAGGCGGTGCTGGTCAACGTACCCAAACAAAAGGGCGGACGTCGCTTCGAAGTGCTGACCCCGCAGGCGATTGCCGCCGTGCGGGGGACAGAATGGGCCGTAGATGCCGAGGGCAACAAGACCTCCGTCTTCGTCCAGGCCGGGCGCGTCGGCGTCCGCCGGCCTGCGCAACCGGGCAGCGTCACCCTCAGACCCGGAGACGGCGTCGATGTCGACACTACGGCTACGCCGCTCGTGGTTCGCCGGTGGCCAGATGCGCGCGTGGCCGCGCTGATGGCTCGTCTCGGACGTTGACGCTGATGATCAAAGGCCACGGGCTATGGACACCGGTGACGGTCGTTGTGGCCGGCCTCTGGGCTGCAGCGCTCACGCTCGGGCACGGTTCGACTGACATCGGCTTCATTGATCGCATCGAGGCCACCTTCACCGACCTGCGCACGCAGATCCGCGGCCCCAAGGCACCGCCGGATCTCGTCACCATCATTGCCATCGACGATCAGGTCGTGCGCGAGCAAGGCCATTACCCGTTGCCCCGCGCGACGCTGGCGCGACTTGTCGAGGAGATTGCCAGATACAAACCGAAAGTGCTCGCCCTCGATGTCCTGCTCATCGATGCCGGACCGGCACAGGACGATGAAGCGCTAGCGAGGGCACTCGGCACGACCAAGTCTGTGATCGCTGCAGCTGCGACGTTCAACGAAACCCGGCAGGCGGTTGGGAGCAAGGACGGCGGTCCATTCGCCGAACTCCCGATTGCGTCGGATTTTCTGATGCCGCGAAAGCAGTTTGCCGATCAGGCCGAGGTCGGCATCGTCAACCTCAACACCGATAGCAGCGGCGCGCCGCGCGCGATGCCCATGCTGATCCACTCCGCCGACCGGATCATGCTGTCGATGCCGTTGCGCGTGGCCAGCGCGGCATCCGATGATGAACTGGTCATCGACAACAACACGTTCAGGTTGGCCGGCCGTGGCGTGCCGACCGATGTCGGCCACCTGCTGCCGATGTCCTATTACGGCCCGCGCGGCACCATCCGGACCATCGGTGCGTCACGCGTAGTGGCGGGGGATATCACGTCGTCCGACATCGAAGGCCGCGTTGTCGTACTCGGTGTCACCGTGACGGGCGGTGGAGACACTTTTTCGACGCCATTCGACCCGGCTATGCCAGGTGTCGAAGTGCTATCGACGGCGATCACGCATCTGCTGGCAAAAGACACACTGATCCGCAACGCGACCATCCGCCTGTTCGACGCCGGCTTTGCCATCGCACTTGCCATGTTGTGCGTCGCATTGCTGGCATGGCGGCGCAATGCCGCCGGACTGCTGGCCATTGTTGCGGTCGTGTCGCTATGGGCGATACTGAATACCATCGCCTATGCCCATGGCATCTGGATGAGTGCCGCCTTGCCGCTGGTTGCCGCCGGACCACCGACGATTGCCTTCGGCGCCCTGCAGATCTGGATCGGCCGAAAACACGCAGCCGATCTGGATGCCCGTAGCGCATTGATGCGCCAATTCCACGCGCCGCGTCTGCGCGACTGGATCCTGGCCTATCCAGATTTTCTGCTGCATCCACGTCATCAGGACGCCGCGGTCATCTTCATCGATCTGTCCAGCTTCACGACCCTGAGCGAGACCACCGATCCGCACATGATGCGCGAGATGCTCAAATCGTTTCACGCATTGATCGACGACGTGACGGTCGCCCATGGCGGTCTCGTCATCAACTTCATGGGCGACGGGGCGATGATCCTGTTCGGATTACCACAGCCGGCCGATGACGACGCTGCACGCGCCGTGCAGTGCTGCATCGATCTGACGCGTGGCGCCGAGCGATGGCTCGAAACGCTGCCCGCGTCGATATCCGCCAAGACCGGCTTCAAGATTGGTGCGCATTTTGGTGAGATCGTCGCCTCGCGGCTCGGCGGCGACAGCTACCAGCACATCACCGCAACCGGCGATACCGTGAATATCGCGAGCCGCCTGATGGAAGTCGCCGCGAGCCATGGCGCCCACGTTGCCATGACCGACAGCCTGCTCTGCAAGGCCGGCGATCATTCGTCCATCCGGAACACGGGCATACTATCCGGGCCTACTCTGGTCAAAATCCGCGGTCGGCGCACAGGCGTCAACGTATGGTTCTGGCAAAGCGAACCTGGACAGACGGGCCGCTCCTAGACTGGATGCACGTCTGCGCATCTTGCTAAGCAGGAATCGCAAGACGTCCCTGCATGAGAGGAACACAGCGACCTGCGATACGGACACGCTCCACCTCTCCGCCGCGCTTCTCGACGTCGATCTCGATCCTGCTCGGCCGCCCCATCTCGATCCCCTGCTCAATGACAATGTTTGCCGTCATGTCAGCCCGCGTGTCGAGGCTGCAGAGATAGGCCGCAAGTGCCGCACAGGCACTGCCTGTCGCGGGATCTTCCGGGATATTGCTGAGCGGCGCAAACATCCGGGCACGCAAATGCTCGATACCCTTGCCCGTCCGGACATAAGCGAAGGTGGCGAAGCGATCATCGCGGTGCCAATAGGCGCGCCCAGCCAGCGTGAATGCCGCCATATCGGGGCTTGCAGCAGCCAGCGCGTCGAGACCGGCCAGTTCGGCGACCGCAAATGGCAAGCCGACCGATACGATGCATGGCTCATGCGCATCGACGACAATGGCGCTGGGCTGAAGCGACAGACATGCCGCCATGGCATCCAATGCAACCACCTTGCCGATTGCCAGCGCTTGCGGCGCGACAAAGCCCGCGCCGACCGTGCGGCCATCCTCCCGCATGAGATCGAGATGAACGAGGCCGGCCTTCTCCTTAAAGATCATCTGCGCGCCAACCGGCTTGCCGAAGATCTCGCCGCGACCTCCCAGCACAAAAGCCGTGCCGACATTCGGGTGCCCCGCAAACGGGATTTCATCCGTCGGCGTGAAGATGCGGACGCGTGCGGTGTGAGCGGGGTCGTCAGGCGGAAAGACGAACGTCGTTTCGGAGTAATTGAATTCGCGCGCAATCTTCTGGAGGTCAGCCTCAGCAATCCCCCGTGCATCCAGAAACACTGCGAGCGGATTGCCGCCGAATGGCGTATCGGTGAAAACATCGACGGTCACATAGTCGGACATGGCACACCTTCTTCGTGGCGGCAAAGCTGCGATTGGCAATCAGCGCCTGAACCTGCGATCATAGGCGAAAATACCAACACTGGAAGGACACGCGCGATGCCAACCTACCGCCTGCACTATTTTCCGGAATCCGGAAACAGTTTCAAACTCGCGCTGATGCTCACGCTGTGTGGGCAATCGTTCGAACCGGTATGGACGGACTTCAACGGCGGCGTGACGCGGAGCAAGGAATGGCGCGCCGCGGTCAATCCGATGGGCGAGATTCCGGTGCTCGAAGTGGACGGCGAGAAGCTGACGCAAACGGCGCCGATCCTGCTGCAGCTCGCGCAACAATTCGGCCAGTTCGGCGGCGACAGCGATGCGGAACGGTTCGAGATCCTGCGCTGGCTGTTCTGGGACAACCACAAGCTCACCGGCTATATGGCAACCTATCGCTTCCAGCGCGCGTTCATGCCGACTGTCGACCCGCATGTGCAGACCTATTTTCGCAGGCGGCTCGGCGATTTTCTCGGCATTCTCGACACCCATCTGCAAAGCAATGCCTTCGCGATCGGCGCCAAGCCGAGCGTCGCCGACATCTCGATGATGGCCTATCTGCATTTTCCTGCTGACGAACACGGCTTCGACTTCGCGGTGAGCCATCCGGCCATCCGCGGATGGCTGGACCGCATGGCGAAGTTGCCGGGCTATAAACCGGCCTACGAGCTATTGCCGGGTCAGCGGATGATGAATTACGCAAAAGACGGATCGCGCGACTGATCCGCAGCCCACGCACCAAGAACAAGAAACAGACCCGAGGAACCAGTATGGCCCGCATCGACTACAGCGATCCCGCAACCGCCAGCGAACGCACGCGCGAACTGCTCGGCAAGAACCGCAATGCCAACATCTTCCGCATGATGGCGCATTCGCCGAGCTATCTTGAGCAATATTGCCGGCTTGGCGGCGCGATCCGTAACAAAGGCGAGCTCGATCCCGTGATCCGCGAACTTGCGATCACGCGCACGGGCATCCTCTGCGAAGCTCCGTACGAAGTGGCCGCACACAAGCGGATCGGCGGTTATGTCGGCGTCAGCGACGAGCAGAATGCAGCCCTCGACGACTGGGAAAGCGCAACCTGCTTCGACGATACTCAACGCGCGGCGCTCGCCTTCACAGACGAGATCGTGAAACTGCACCGGCCCTCCGACGCGACCTTCCAGGCGATCGCAGCCAGGCTTACGCCGGGTGCGCTGGTGGAGTTGCAGCTGTCTGTCGGCTTCTACATCATGACCTCGAAATTTCTCGAAACCTTTGCTATCGACATGCAGCCGGTCACCGAGGTCGTGTGATCTTTCAACGAGCTTCCGATGTCCAAGTCCACCCGCGCCACCCAGACCCTCACAAAACTGGGTGCCACCTTCACGCTGCATACCTATGACTACGATCCCGATGCCGAGAGCATCGGGCTGCAGGCGGCGGAAGCGCTCGGCATCGCGCCGCAACGCATGCTCAAGACGCTGATGGCGGATGTCGACGGCAAGCCGGTTTGCGTGGTGGTGCCGTCGGACAAGGAAGTGAGCATGAAGAAGCTTGCCGCGGCTTTTCGCGGCAAGTCAGCCAAGATGATGAAGCCGGCCGACGCCGAGCGCATCACTGGATACCATGTGGGCGGCATCAGCCCATTCGGGCAGAAGAAGCGTGTGCCCACGGCAATTGAACAGGCCGCACTGGCCGAGACCACCGTCTATCTGAATGGCGGCCAGCGCGGGCTGCAGATCGAGATCGCTCCGGACGTAGCACGGACCGCACTGGATGCGACGACCGCCACATTGACGGATTGAAGCGCATCACACTGCTGGCATCGCGGCAATGAACCGCTGGGTGGTCCGGGAACACCGATATAGGCTTCGCATTGTTGTCGTCGAACCTCGAAGGGAGCATCGACATGCGCGCAATCCTCGCCGCTACCGCATTTCTCGTCGCCGCAGGCGGCCTCAGCAGCATTGGCGTGACCTCCGCCGAAGCCCGCGACTATCCATGGTGCTCGCGCACCTCGGCCACCGGATTCAATCCGGACTGCGCCTTCACGTCCTACCCGCAATGCATGGCCACCGTCAGCGGCCAGCGCGGCGACTGCATGCGTAACCCGTTCATCGCGTTCGGAGAGCAGCGCGAGTCGCGCCGCAAGGGGCGCCAGTATCGCGAACAGCACAATGACTGGAACAATAACGGCTGGACTCCGCGCTGGTAAACAGTGCGGCTTAGCCCTTTCGCCAATAAGCCCAGGCGGCGATGGCGATCGGCAGGCCGACGCCGAACCACGAGAAATAGCGGCCGAGATCGCCGGCGAGCAGCGCCGACAGGAGCCCCACCAGCGAGAGCACGCCGATCACGATCGGCGCACCGAATACGCGCAGCCATGGCGGGCGCTGCGAGGACACCGGCTCGCTCATGACGAGGCCTGTGCGATGGCTGCTGCATTTGGAGCAACACGCGCCGGCCGTCGCTGCTTCCGACGGCGCGCGATATAGAGATAGAGTCCGCTCCCAAGCACGATCATCGTGAACACGGTCAGCAGCGCCCAGATGATCTTCAGCGGCATGCCGCCATAGTCACCGAAATGCAGCGGTTGCGAGACCAGCACCGCTTTCAAATAAAGTGGCAGGTCGCTGGTGCTGGACACTGTTCCGGTCTCGCCATCGAGCAGCACCGGCTTCACTAGCCGCGACGTCAGCGGCGTGTCGCCGCGCAGGAACACTGCGAAGTGATGCGTCGACGTGAAGGGCGTTCCCGGAAATGCAATGAAGGCCGGCTCCATGCCCGGCGTCGCCGTCATGGCGTTGCGGACCACGGCATCCAGAGACGCCAGCTTCGTCGGTGTCGGCTGCCCCGCATAGGGCGCGGCAATGGCGGTGAGTTCGTTGCGTTGCCAGACGCCGAGCAGCAATTCGGCATAGGCGTTGAGAACGCCGGTGCCACCCACGACCAGTGCCCAGACGACGGTGACGACACCCAGCAGGTTGTGCCAGTCGAGCCACCAGACCCGCCGTGACTTCTGCTTTCGGATCGCTGCGAAATTCAGCCGCCGGGTGAATGGCCAATACAGCACCACGCCTGACACAATGGCGACCATGAACACGAAGCCCATCAGCCCCATGAACCATTTGCCGGGCAGGCCGAGATACATATCGGTATGCAGCCGCAGCATCACGAGCATGGGGCCGGTGCCGAGCAGGCCCACGGGCTTGGCCGTATAGGCATCGAGGGCCTTGACCACCGTTGTCTGCGGATCCGACGTCACCGTCTTGTTGGTGAAGGTCGAAACCATCCACGGCTCGTCCTTGTCCCAGCCCATATAGAGCATGACATTGCCGGGATGATCGGCCAGCGCAGCGCGGCCGATGTCGTCGAGGCTGAGCTTCGCCGCGCCGGCCGGGCGCACATCCGGCTGTGGCGAATAACCGAGCACGTCGTCGATCTCATGATGGAAGATCAGCGGCAGCCCCGTGAGACAGAGCAGCAGCAGAAAGACGGTTGAGATCAGACTGGTCCAGGTGTGGATCACCGACCAGACGCGGGCCGTTCGTGCTTTCAACGGATCGCTCCCTCAAGCGCAGAAAATGCAAATGTCGCCTCCGACGACCGGAGACGACATAAACGAGATTGACCAGAAACGCGACAGCGGCGGGAAGAGCGGTAAGCAGAGCGTCCCGCCGCCAATGTCAGGTCAGCTTACCACTTGTAGCCGATGCTGCCGACGACACGGCGGCGATCACCGTAGAAGCAGGAATTTTCCGCAGCACAGCTCGCCACATAGATTTCGTCCGTAACGTTGTTGGCGTTGACCGCAAAGCGCCAGTTCTGCCAGTCGTAATGCACCGACAGATCGGCCAGCACGCGCGACGGCACCACCAGCGTATTGGCCTGGTCCGCGAAAGAACCGCCGACATAGCGCACGCCACCACCAAAACCGAAACCACGCAGGACGCCATCCTGGAATGTGTAGTCAGCCCAGCCCGATGCCATTTGCTGCGGCGTGTTGGTCGGGGTCTTGCCGATCAGCGCAGGGTTGAAGTCCTTGCTGACGAACAGATTGTAGGTCGTGAACGAGCCCACCACCTTGAAACCCGGTGCCAGATTGGCAACGGCCTCGAGTTCCAGACCACGCGAAGTGACTTCACCACTCTGGGTGGGGATCAGGATATTGGCGGGATCCGTGGTCAGTGCGTTCTGACGCTTCAGGTCGAAATAGGCGAAGCCGAAGTGACCATTGAAGCCGACTGGCTGGAACTTGACGCCGACTTCCGTCTGCTGGCCGGTTTCAGGCAACAGCAGTTGGTTAGAGCCGTCGAGACCGATGACCGGATTGAAGCTGGTCGCATACGAGATGTAAGGCGCAAGCCCGTTATCGAAATTGTAGATCAAGCCGGCACGACCACTGAACTTGCTGACATCGCGCGAGAGTCCCGAGGCAGTCTCGTTGGTATCGACCCAGTCATTGCGGCCCGAGAGCACCAGCGTAAAGCGATCAAGCTTGATCTGGTCCTGCAGATAGACACCAGCCTGCCTTTGGGTCAGCGTGGTGTCGCGATAGGGTGCAGCCGTCAGAGGGGCGGCGCCGGTATAGACCGGATTCAGCACATTGATCGGCGTGATCGTCCCACCAAATGCCTGCGTATCGCCGATCGAATAGTGCTTCAAATCGAGCCCGAACAGCGCCGTGTGGCTCAGAATGCCAGTGGTGAAGCGATATTCGAGCTGGTTGTCCATCTGCGCCTGGTCAGCAATTCCGCGCGTCACGAACGGATAGCGCTGGAAGTCACCGGTCGTGGCATTGGCATAGGGATAGCCGCCGGTGATGCCCGCATAGTTCACATCGACATGGGCATAACGCGCATTCTGACGGAAGGTGATGTTGTCCGACAAATGGCGCTCGAACTGATAGCCGAGCATCTCCTGCTCGCGCTTGAACTTGTCGAAATTCGGCTCACCACCAAAGAAGCTGGTCGGGATGCGACCGAACGGGGCATTCGTGACCGTGCCGAGATACGGCAAGAACTGCGCTGCGCGTGTTTCATTGTAGGACGCCGAGCCAAGAATTGTCAGCGTCGTGTCAGCATCCGGCTTCCAGGTGAGCGACGGTGCGATGAAATAGTTGTTGTTCGGCGTGAAATCGGTCTGCGTGCCGCCATTCTGCAACTGGCCGACAATGCGCGTGTAGAGCTCGCCATTGCCCGGCGCCAGCTTGATCGGCGTGTTGATGTCGAAACCGAAATAGCCATTACCGAAATTGTCGACACCCGTCTCGATGTAACGGATCGGCTCGGCCTGCGGCAGCTTGCTGACTGCATTGACGATGCCGCTCGGGCTCGAGCCACCATAAAGAATCGCCGACGGACCGCGCAGAACCTCGACGCGTTCCATGTTGAAGGGCTGCAGCTTCCAGCTGGCATAGGACGTGTAGAACAGCTGCATGCCGTCGAGGAACATGCTGTTATCATCGGACTTGAAGCCGCGAATGATGAACCAGTCATTGCGATTGTCAGCGCCGAAAGTCGCGGAAAACACGCCGGGCGCGTAGCGCAGGATGTCGTCGAACTTGCGCGGCGCCTGATCGCGGATCTGCTCGGCGCCGATCACGGTGATGGACTGCGGCGTTTCGTTGATCGGCGTATTGGTCTTGGTGCCGGTGGACGAGCGATTGGCGACATAGCCCTGAATCGGACCACGCGGGCTTTCCACGAAAACATTGCTGCGTGGCGGCTGAGCGACCGGACGCGGCGCGACCACGGTACGGGCCGCGCGCGGCGCGCGCTGGGCGGCCGCGCGGCGGCGCTGGGCTGGCTGGTTCACCACGACGGGCGGCAGGTTCTGCGCGCCGCTCTGCGCCGTATTCGACTGCGCATGCGCCAAATCGAAAGACAAGATGCTGAGCGCGCCGGCCGACGACAACAGTGCAAGTCGCGAGAAATGGATGATGTTCAAGATGGGCCCCCGTGATCCATGCCGCTCCTGCGATCACTGGATCTGCTATTTCAGGCATCGGGGTTATTCGGGCGCGCACGAGTCCGCCAATAGAACCATTCCAAAATTGTCACAATCGGCAGAGCTGTGACCTAAGCGCCGCACTCTGTGTATGGATATGTCGCGAGTGCTATTTGAAAGCAACATAACGATACCGCCAGCATATGGGCCGACGGCATCGTCACGACAAATCGACTTAAGCTGCGCGGACCGAGCGCAGGAAATTGCCGACCTCGCGCTTCAGGCGCGCGCTTTCGCCCGACAGCGATTGTGCGGCGCTCAGCACATGCGACGATGCGGACCCCGCTTCCTCGACACCGCGCTGAACGTCGGTGATATTCGCGCTCACTTGCATCGTGCCTTCCGCGGCTTGCTGCACGTTGCGTGAAATCTCCTGGGTCGTGGCGCCCTGTTCCTCGACAGCAGCGGCAATCACCGAAGCGATCTCCGACATCTGGCCGATGGTGGTGGAGATCTCCTTGATCGCCGACACCGAGTCTTCGGTGGCCTTCTGGATACCGGAAACCTGCAGGCTGATTTCGCCGGTCGCCTTGGCGGTCTGCTCGGCAAGCGCCTTCACTTCCGCAGCCACGACCGCAAAGCCGCGACCGGCTTCACCTGCACGCGCTGCCTCGATGGTGGCGTTCAGCGCGAGCAGATTGGTCTGCCCGGCAATCGTATTGATCAGCTCGACGACGTCACCGATGCGGGCGGCGGCGGCGGCCAGTTCACTGACACGGTTGTTGGTGTTGTCGGCCTGCGAGACGGCTTCACCGGCGATGCGCGCCGCACTCTGCACCTGGCGGCTGATCTCGTGCACCGACGACGACAATTCTTCCGTCGCAGCGGCGACGGACTGCACATTGGTCGCGGCCTCTTCGGATGCGCCGGCAACGGCCGTCGCGCGCACCTGCGAATGGTCCGACGTGGCACTCAGCGTTCCCGCCGAGGCTTCGAGTTCGGTCGAGGCAGACGACACGGTCTCGACGATCTGACCAACAGCGCCCTCAAATTCGGTTGCGAGCTTCATCATGTCGGCCTTGCGCTGCTCGGCGGCACGCGCCTCCATCGCCACCTGCTCCGCCTTCATGCGCTCGACTTCGAGGCCGTTCGCCTTGAACACCGCAAGCGCCGTGATGATCTCGCCGATTTCGTCGCCGCGCGACGTCGCCGGAACATCCACCGTGAGGTCGCCCTTTGCGAGCGTGTTCATGGCCGCAATGCTGGCTTTCAGCGGACGCACGATGGTGCTGCGCGCAATGAAGTAGCTGAGCACGATCGACACCAGCATCACCGCGATCGTCGCATAGACGATGGTCCACAGAGTCTCCTGCGCGGTCTCAAGGAAATCGACCTTCTTGATGCCGACATAGAGAATGCCGATGACGTTGCGGCTGGCATCGAAGATCGGGTCATAGACGGTCATATAGGGCTCGCCCAGGATCGCGACTTCGCCGCGGAACGCGGTCTTGCGATCGAACACGGACTCATAGGCCGGCCCCTTGGCGAGCTGGGTGCCGATGGCACGCGTGCCGTCGGCCTTCATCACATTGGTCGAGATGCGGGTATCGTTCATGAAGATCGTGGCGGTGCCGCCGACCAGCGTCTTGATCTTGTCCACGGCCGCGAAATTGCCGTTCAGTGGCTTGCCATCGGCGAGCAGCTTGCCGTCGGCGATGCTGAACTTGTCGCCGCTCTCGCGCAGCACATCCCATGCGACACGCATATTGGTGTCCACACGCTCGGTCGCAGACTTGGTCGCGCCCTGTTCGAGCACGTATTTCGCGACGAAGGTCACGCAAACGCCGAGGGTGAGAATACCGGCCACCGACATCATGATGATCTTGGGGCCGAGACTGAAGCCGCGACCATTGGCTTTTGGCTGGGAAGCGGGCACTGACATCTGCAATCTCCTCGCGCGCGCAAACCCCTCGGCTGGCGCTGCAATGGTGGCAGGTCCCGCACTCAATAGTGCTGCCATCGCGATCGGATGGCGGGGTCCTGCGGCTGAAAAAGGTTTGGCTCTACACCGTCCAGTCGTAGGTGCCGGCCGTTGGAAATCGGTTAAAGTTCGCCCAGCGAAATTGGTATAATGGTATCAATCTTGCTTTCCAGCGGTTTTCGGATACCGAGCAGGAGAGCCTCGGTCCGCGCCTTTTCGACACAGGTACCTCAACCAGCCAGACCGACGCATGGTGGCCAAGCACCCGCGTCACTTGTGCCAGTGGCCGAATTGCCCGCCTATGGATGGACAGATCTCGTCGGGCCGATGTCCTCCACGCCAAAGCATTCCCCCCTTAGCTGGTTCGCCAACCAGCCCTATCTCCTGCTCAGCCTGACCTCGCTGTTCTGGGCTGGCAATATCGTGCTCGGCCGCTATGTCGCCGGTCACGTTCCTCCGGTGACGCTGTCCTGTGTGCGCTGGATCGGTGCCTTCTTCCTCCTGCTCCCATTCGCATGGGTGCCGCTGCGCTCTGACTGGCCTGTCATCCGCAAGCACCTGCCTCTGGTCCTCGTGCTGGCATTCACCGGCTTTGCGGCCAACACGGCCCTTGCTTACTGGGGACTGCAATACACGCAGGCCCTGAACGGCCTCCTGATCCAGTCCTCCGGCCCGCTCTGCGTGGCGCTATGGACGCTGATCCTGTTCGGCGTCCGGCTGACCTTGGCGCAGTTGCTCGGGATCGTGGTGTCGATGACCGGCGTATTCGTCATCATCCTGCGCGGCGATCTGACGGCACTTGCCAGCATCGAGATCAACAAGGGCGACGCCATGCTGTTCGGCGCCCTGCTGGTGTTCGGCATCTATTCGGCCCTGATGATCAAACGACCGGTGACGCATCCGATGTCGCTGATCGCAGCAACCACCGGTTTCGGCGCACTGATGAGCGTCCCGGCCAGCCTGTGGGAGCTCAATTCCGGTACGCCGCTGTTTTTCGACCGTGTGACGTTGCTCGCGCTCGCTTATGCAGTCATCTTCCCGTCTGCGCTGGCCTATCTGTTCTTCAATCGGGGAATCGCATTGATCGGCCCGAACCGGGCGGCGCCGTTTTTGCACCTGATGCCCGTATTCGGCTCGGCGATGGCGATCGTCTTTCTCGGCGAACAGCCGCAAGCATTTCACCTGGCCGGCTATGTGCTCGTGATCTCCGGCGTGATCATCGCCTCACGTCGTTGAGGCATCGGACCGCAGAAACGGGGGATGGCGGCGGCTCGCGAATAACATTAGTATATCGACGCCGCTTCGCCAAAGAGAGAGCTCCGGACCCACCGTGCGAAAACTGTCATTGCCGGTTCGTTTGGCTTTGCTCGTGGCAGGCTCCACGCTCCCGCTCATCATCTTCGTCAGCGTCGTCATCTATCGCGGCTACGAGAAGGACCGTGAAGATGCCGCAACGCGCGTGCTCGAAACCGCACGCAGCCTGCGCATCGTCCTCGACGCGGAGATGCAGCGCATCACCGGCAGCCTGCACATCGTATCACTGACCAGTTCCCTGCGTAGCGGAGATTTCGAGCGCTTCCGCCGGATCGCCGACGGCTTCCTCGCGCAATATCCGCCCGGTGGCGCCATGATCATTGCCGATCGCAACGGCAGGCAATTGTTCTCGACGACGACGACCGATGTGAGCGCACTGCCGCCACGGAACAATATGGACGTGGTGCGTAAAGTATTCGACACCGGCAAGCCTGTATTCTCGAACGTCTTTGTCGGCTCGGGCATCAACCGGCAAATCCTGACCGTGGAAATCCCGGTCACGATCGATAACCATGTCGTCTACGACATCTCCTTCATGCTTCCGACCGCGATGTTCCAGAGCATGATCGAAAAGCAGCGCCCCAATGCCGATTGGGCCGTTTCGATATTCGATGCGGAGGGCACCAATTTCGCCCGGGTGCCAAATCCGCAGGAGACTGTCGGCAAGAAGGCGTCGCCGACGCTGCTCGCCGAAATGTTCAAGGCACAAGAGGCGACGTTCCAGACCATTTCGCTCGAAGGCGTGCCGCTGATCACGGCCGTCGCGCGCTCGCCGATGTCGGGATGGATGGTTGCGTCAGGCATCCCGACGAGTTCTCTGGTCCTTCCGCTGCTACACAATCTCGCCATCACCATTGCCATCGGCATTCTGCTGATGCTGGTCGGCGTGGCCTTTGCGCTCCGGATGGCAAGCGCCATCGCGCGCGGCGAGACACTGCAGGCCTTGCTGGTCGAAGAGCTCAATCACCGCGTCAAGAACACCCTCGCCGTGCTGCAGACAATCGCCAGCCAGACATTCCGCAGCGCCTCCAAAAGCGAGCGCGAGACGTTCGACGGCCGGCTCGGCGCATTGGCGCGAGCGCATGACCTACTCAGCCAGGAGAAATGGGCCGGTGCCGGAGTGCACGATGTCGTCAACCGCGTGCTTGAGCCCTATTCCGTTCTGAACACACCACGCATCACGATCTCCGGCCCCAAACTGCCGCTGACGCCGCCGCGTGCGGTGATGATGTCGATGATCCTGCACGAGATCGCGACCAATGCCGCCAAATACGGCGCACTGTCCAGCGACAGCGGCAAGATCACCATCGACTGGAAGCAATTGCCCGAGTCATCGCCGCCAAAGCTGCAGATGACCTGGGTCGAATCCGGAGGCCCGCGCGTGACGGCACCGACCCGCAAGGGCTTTGGCTCGCGCCTGATCGAACGCGGTGCGCGCGACCAGCTTGGTGGCAGCGCGACTGCCGACTTCCTCCCCACCGGTGTCGTCTACACGATCGAATGCGCGCTGGCCTGATACGTCCGGCAACCGAACGCGCGCATATGCGCTGAACTACAATCGCCCTTTTCTCTTTCTCCGATCGATCGGCTCGGCTAGGTTGCTCGCAACAATCTCGGCCACCAAGGTCGTTATCAGGAGAGGAATGGAATGACCGGACTTCGAGTGTTTCGCAGCGTCATGCGCACCACGATGACCGTTGCGCTGATCGGCGCGGCAACCGGCGCGATGGCCCAGACGGCCAATTACCCGAACCGACCGATCACATTGGTACTGCCCTTCGCCGCCGGCAGCGGAACAGACACGACCACCCGCCTGATTGCCAAGGAACTCGGCACCGCGCTGAACACGACCACCGTGATCGACAACAAGGCCGGCGCCAACGGCTCCATTGCCGCCAGCTTCGTGGCGCGCGCGCCGGCCGATGGCTACACGCTGTTCGTCACGACCAACACGACGCATTCGGCCAATCCGTATCTGCTCAAGACGATGAATTACGATCCCATCAAGGATTTCACGCCGATCGCGCGCACCGGCGACCTGCCCTTCATGCTGGTGATCAATCCGGAAATCCCCGCCAACACGGTGGAAGAACTGATCGCGCTCGCCAAGAAGAATCCCGGCAAATACACCTATGCCAGCGGCAGCTCGTCGGCGATCGTCTCGGGCGCGACCTTCGCGCGGCTCGCCGGCATCGACATGCTGCATGTTCCCTACAAGAGCTCGCCGCCGGCCATGACCGACGTCATCGCCGGCCGCGTCAGCATGATGTTCACCGACGTGCCCACGGGTCTGCCGCATGTGAACGCCAAATCGCTGAAGGCGCTGGCGGTCACGACGAAGTACCGCTCAAAGATCATGCCCGATCTGCCGACCATGGACGAAGCCGGCGTGAAGGGGTTCGACGTCACCTCGTGGCAGGGCTATCTTGGCCCGGCCAATCTGCCGAAGGACATCGTCGTCAAGCTCAATGCCGAGATCCGCAAGATCGTCGAGCGCCCCGACATCCAGAAGGAACTCGCCGGCCGTGGCATGGAAGCTTTCTCCGGAACACCGGAAGAGTTCGACGCGTTCCTGAAAGATCAGTTGGTCGTATGGCAGAAGCTGATCGAGGGCGCGGGCATCGAGAAGCAGTAATGGTGCGTCGTCCCCGCGCAGGCGGGGACCCATAGCCTCCGTCCTGTCCAGGAATGCCCGCACGCGCCTTCGAGCGCCGTCGCACTGACCGTGGTTATGGGTCCCCGCCTGCGCGGGGACGACTGTGGAGGGGGCCGTGGTGTATTACGTGTACATCCTCGCCAGCGCTCGACACGGCACGCTCTATATCGGTGTAACGAACAATCCTGCCAGACGCCTTGCGCAGCACAAGACCGGCAAAGGCTCTAAATTCGCGCAAGCCTACAAGGTGTTTCGCCTCGTCTATGTCGAAGGCTACGACCGTCCCGGCGATGCGATCGCGCGAGAAAACAACTAAAAAAGTGGAATCGCGACTGGAAGATCAGGCTGATCGAGGCTGATAATCCTGAATGGAGTGATCTGTCGCCGCTGCTGGTGCAGGGCTATTGACGCCCTTCTCTCCCGTCGTCCCCGCGCAGGCGGGGACCCATAACCACGGTCAGCGCGAAGGCGCACAGTCGTTTGCGCTGAGTATAGAATGAGAAGACGGAGGTTATGGGTCCCCGCCTACGCGGGGACGACCAATGAGACAGCCCCCAACCGGCCTAACCCGCAGCCACGGCGACGGGATGCCGCAGGGATTTCCACCGCTGTCATCCCGCCTTCATGGAACCGTCGCCTGATCGTAACCGCCACTCTTCAGAACACCGCGCGTGATCACCCTGAGGAGACAAAACCATGCGCAACACGTTCCTTTGCTCCGTCGCTTCCCTCATCTTGCTGTCTTCCACCGCTTTCGCGCAGTCGGAAGGTGAATTCCCCGCCAAGCTCGCCGGCCATGCCGTGCTACCGGCCAATTCGACCGTAGAGGCCCCCGCCGATGCGCCGAATGATCTGAAGACCTCGGGCAAATACACCACCGGCAAGCGCGTCGAGAAGCTCGGCAGCGTGATGGGCAAGTCCAAGGAGCGCGACACCGGCATCATGCTCCCGATGCAGGGCCAGCCACTGCAGGGCCATTCCGGCATCAAGACCATGCCCGACGGCTCGTTCTGGGTGCTGACCGACAATGGCGCCGGCTCGCGCGCCAACTCGCCCGACTACATGATCTATCTCAACCGTCACAAGATCGACTGGAAGAGCGGCAAGATCGAGAAGCAGGAAACCGTATTCCTGCACGATCCCGACAAGAAGGTGCCGTTCCGCATCGTCCATGAAGACACCGCGAAGCGCTATCTGACCGGCTCGGACGTCGACACGGAAGGCTTCCAGATCGTCGGCGACAATTTCTGGCTCGGCGAAGAATTCGGCCCCTACATCATCAAGGCCGACAAGACCGGCAAGGTGCTTGAAGTGTTCGACACCGTGGCCGACGGCAAGCCGGTTCGCTCGCCGGATCACTGGCAGGTCGCCTCGCCGGGCGCACCGGGCGCCAGCTACACCAATGTGAACCTGAAGCGCTCCAAGGGCTATGAAGGTTTTGCGGCGTCGAAGGACGGCAAGTTCCTGTACGGCCTGCTCGAAGGCCCGATCTGGGACGCCGAGAAGAAGGACTGGGAAAAGGTCGACGGCAAGGAAGCCGCGCGCATCCTGGAATTCGACGTCGCCGCCCAGAAGTTCACCGGCCGGTTCTGGCACTATGTGTTCGAAGCCAACGGCAATGCCATTGGCGACTTCAACATGATCACCGCCGACAACGGCCTGATCATCGAGCGTGACGACGGCGAAGGCACCAAGGACAAGGCCTGCGCCGACGGCAAGCGCGGCACCGACTGCTTTCCGGACCTGCCGAAGCTGAAGCGCGTCTACAAGATCGAGATGAACGACAGCAATGTCGGCAAGCCCGTCCGCAAGGTTGGCTATATCGATCTCTTGAAGATCCAGGACCCGAACAAGCTGGCGAAGAAGCCGCTCAATGACGGCGTGCTGGCCTTCCCGTTCTTCACCATCGAGAATGTCGATCAGGTCGATGCGACCCATATCATCGTCGGCAACGACAACAACCTGCCGTTCTCGTCGAGCCGCGATCCGAACAAGGCCGACGACAACGAATTCGTGCTGCTCGAAGTTGCCGACTTTCTGAAGGCGAAGTAAGCAAATCCCGGAGACTCTCCCGAAACGCGAAAGCCCTCCCGCAAGGGAGGGCTTTTTCTTATCCCTCCCCCCTGCGCCGCTTCGCGGCTTGAGGGAGGGAAGGACAACTATGCCGCCCGCACCTTTGCCAGGAACTCATCCACCGCCTTGCGCAGGATGCCGGACTGACCATCCAGCTCCTTTGCATTGTTCAGCACGGTGCCCGCCGCCTGCCCGGTCGCTTCCGCGGCCGCGCTGACGCCGCCGATATGCTTGCTGACCTCGTTCGAGCCCGCGGCGACCGACTGGATGTTGCGGGCGATTTCCTGCGTCGCCGCGCCCTGCTCTTCCACCGCGGATGAGATCGTGGTCGTGATCTGGCTCATCTGCGCAATGGTGCCGGTGATGGCATTAATGGAGCTGACGGCATCGCTGGTCGATGCCTGCATCGCCGCAACCTGGGCCGAGATCTCTTCCGTCGCCTTGGCGGTCTGGCTCGCCAATGCCTTCACTTCCGATGCGACGACCGCAAAGCCGCGACCGGATTCGCCCGCGCGCGCCGCTTCGATGGTCGCGTTCAGCGCAAGCAGATTGGTCTGCGACGCGATGCTGTGAATGAGCTGCACCACCTCGCCGATCTTTTCGGCGCCGCTGGCGAGCTGCTGCACCGTGGCATTGGTGCGCTCGGCATCGCCAACAGCGCGGCTGGCGATCTCGCTCGATGCTGCGACCTGACGCAACACCTCGCTGACCGACGCCGACAACTCTTCTGCAGCGGCTGCAACGGTGCCGACATTATCAGACGAACGCGCCGATGCCGCGCCCACTGTCGATGCGCGCGAACTTGCATCGCTGGCGCTTGCGGTCATGGATTGCGCCGTGCCCTGCATACCGGCGGCAGCCGCAGAAACCGAGCGCACGATGCCATTGACGCTGCGTTCGAAGTCGTCGGCGAGACTATCCATCGCCGCACGACGCTCGGCCACTGATCGCGCCTGCGCTTCCGCCTCGACCTTTTCGAGTCCGCGCATACGCAATGCATTGTCCTTGAACACCTGAACCGTCGCGGCCATCGCGCCGATCTCGTCGTGGCGCCCGATTTCCGGAACGGCTTCATCGAGTGCGCCGTCGGCGAGACCGCGCATCCGCGCTCCCAGACGACCGAGCGGCAGCGTGATGCTACGGCCGATCATCCAGGCCAGTACACCGAGCACGGCAATCACGGCCAGCGCTGCGATCACCACCGATCGCGTGCTCTCCCACACCTGCGCCTGCAGGTCGTCGATATAGACGCCGGTGCCGATCACCCAGCCCCATGGCTCGAAGCCGACAACATAAGAGAGCTTTGGCTGCGGCGCGTCCTTGCCGGGCTTGGGCCAGAGATAATCGACAAAGCCGGCCTTCTGCTTCCTCACCACATCGGTGAATTCGACGAACAGGCGCTTGCCGTTCGGATCCTTGTTGGCCGACAGGTCCGAGCCATTCAACTCCGGCTTGATGGCGTGCATCACCATTTTCGGATGCATGTCATTGATCCAGAAATAATCGCCATTGCCGTAGCGCAGCTTTCCGATACGGGCTGCGGCCGCTTTGCGCGCAGCTTCGTCGGAGACGCCGCCCCGCTGCACCGACGCATGTTCTTCCTGCGCGATACCGAGCGCGAGTTCGGTGAGATGGGTCAGTTCACCCTGGCGCTGCTGCTTGAGCGATTCACTGAGCGTGCTGAGCTGCATCCAGGCGAGGCCTGCGAGCCCGCAGAAACTCAGACCGATGATGCTGTAAAGACGAAGGCCGATGGAAAGCCGGATAGGCGGCATGAAGTCACCCGTGCAATGATGCTGAAATATGTAGTCACCATTGCAGCGGGTGGTTTCTAGTTCATGAAGTGAGCGGCCGCCGAACCGTGGCGCGATACCAGCCGCTCAACTAAAATATACAAAAAAGGTATTTAGCGACCGATTTGATAGTAAGCCATTCGTCTATGGCCGGCCGATGCTACGATAGGACGCACGGCCAAGCCTGTCCGGGAAAAGTGAAATGCCTGCGAACGCTGAAAAGCCCTCCTCGTCCGAGGGCCTTTGATTCGTTCCCGCCCCCTAAGCGGCGCGCACCTTGGCGAGGAAATCATCGACCGCTGCGCGCAGCAGGCCGGATTGCCCTTCCAGTTCCTTGGCATTCGACAGCACCTGCGAAGCGGCCGAGCCGGTCGCCTCGGCAGCACTGCTGACACCCCCGATGTGATTGCTGATCTCGCTGGCACCTGTCGAGACCGACTGGATGTTGCGGGCGATCTCCTGCGTCGCAGCGCCCTGCTGCTCCACCGCTTCCGAGATCGTGGTGGTGATCTGGCTCATCTGGGCGATGGTGCCGGTGATGGCGCCGATCGATGCGACGGCCTCGCTGGTGGAAGCCTGCATGGCCGCGACCTGTGCCGAGATTTCCTCGGTCGCCTTGGCGGTCTGGCTCGCCAGCGCCTTCACTTCGGAGGCAACGACTGCAAAGCCGCGACCGGACTCGCCGGCACGTGCGGCTTCGATCGTCGCATTGAGCGCCAGCAGATTGGTTTGCGACGCGATGCTGTGAATGAGCTGCACCACTTCGCCGATCTTCTCGGCGCCACTGGACAGGATCTGCACCGTCGCATTGGTGCGTTCGGCATCGCTGACGGCCTTGCTGGCGATCTCGCTGGAGGCAGCGACCTGACGCAGCACTTCGCTCACCGAGGCCGACAGCTCTTCAGCGGCTGATGCGACCGTGCTGACATTGTCGGACGAGCGGTTGGACGCGGCACTGACCGTGGCGGCGCGTGCGCTGGCATCGCCGGCCGTCGCCGTCATCGATTGCGCGGTGCTCTGCATGCCGGCAGCCGCCGTGGACACGGAACGAACAATGCCGGTCACGCTGCGTTCGAAGTCGGTTGCGAGTGTTTCCATGGCGGCACGACGCTCGGCCGCGATGCGTCCCTGCGCATCCGCCTCGACCTGCTCGAGCGAGCGGATGCGCAGCGCGTTGTCCTTGAACACCTGAACCGACTTCGCCATCGCACCGACTTCGTCGCCGCGGCTGACGCCCGGAATGTCGGCGTCCAACTCTCCCTTCGCGAGCGTCTCCATGCGTGCGCCGAGTTCGCCGAGCGGTGCGGTGATGCTGCGGCCGATCAGCCAGGCGATCACACCCGCCACTGCGGCGATTGCCAGCATCGCAAGCCCGAGCGCCCAGATGATCGGCTTCAGATGCGCGTCGAGATCGTCGAGATAGGCGCCGGTGGCGATGAACATGTTCCAGCCTGGAAGTGCCGCGGCATAGCCCATCTTGCGCGACGGCACCGTTTCATTCGGCTTCTGGAATTCGTAAGTCAGGACGTGCGAGCCCTTGGCCGCGACGCCATCGCGGAATTCCTTGGTGATGGCCACGCCATTGACCAGCGTGTTCAGCCGGTTCGATCCCGGTTTGAAACCAGGCAGATGAACCACATCGCCATCCATGGTGTAGATGAAGAGATAGTTGCCGTTGTCATAGGTCATCGGCTCGATGTGACGCACCAGCTCTGCCGCGGCCGCTTCCTTGGTCAGCTTGCCGGCCGCAACATCCTTCTGAATGTTGGCGGCAACATTCGTCCCGATCTCGACGATCGATTTCAGCTGCAACATGCGCGCATCGAGCATCTCGCGCTTCATCATCTGGGCCGCGAAGATCCCGGAGGCGCAAAGGCCGATCATGGTGACAGCCACCAGGACGACCAGCTTGTAGGTGATACGGATATTGGCGAGCTTCACGGTTTCATTCCCCCAGGCGCGCGACTTCAGTCGCTGATTCCTCGGTCAAACGTACCGGGGTAGTGTTCCCAAATCGTTACAGCCGCCGGACGAGACGAAAGGCCGACACCGATCTAAACGGGAAATTTTTCCGTGAAACGAAAAATCCCCGCCTTTCGGGCGGGGATTTTGTTGAGCGTCAGCCTTTGTCGGGGCGCTTAGAAAGCCAGGGTTTTGGCCTGTTTCACCTGCGGCAAGGCCTGCACCTTGGCCAGCACATCGGCCGGCACCGCGCCGTCCACCTCCACCAGCGCGATGGCGTCGCCGCCTTGGCTCTGGCGACCGAGATGGAAGGTGGCGATATTGATCTTGGCATCGCCGAGCAGCGAGGCGAAGGCGCCGATGAAGCCCGGCTTGTCTTCATTGGTGATGTAGACCATCGACTTGCCGAACTCGGCATCGACGCGGATGCCCTTGATATCGACCAGACGCGGCTTGCCATCGGCATAGACCGTGCCAGACACCGCGCGCTCCTGCCTGTCGGTGGTGACAGCGATGCTGATCAGGCTTTCATAGTCGCTCTGCGCGGCACGCACGACTTCGTCCACGACCATGCCACGTGCGCTCGCCACGCTGGGCGCCGAGACGACATTGATATCACCCAGCATCGGACGCAGCAGGCCCGACAGGGCGGCGGAGGTCAGCGCCTTGATCTTCATCTCGGCAACCGCGCCCTCATAGGTAA
The DNA here is from genome assembly GCF_058807155.1 of Tardiphaga sp. GW821-FHT12E02. Taxonomy (NCBI): domain Bacteria; kingdom Pseudomonadati; phylum Pseudomonadota; class Alphaproteobacteria; order Hyphomicrobiales; family Nitrobacteraceae; genus Tardiphaga; species Tardiphaga sp. GW821-FHT12E02. Next base: position 1,882,025 of record NZ_JBXAQK010000001.1, on the reverse strand, counting down.
TGGTCACCTTGGCGATGTCGCTGTCGGTGAGCTGGCCGGCGAACGAGCCGAGCTTTTCGGCGAGTTCGATGAAAGGCTTCAGCTTCGGCGCTTCTTCAGCAGTGATCGACGGGAAGTTGATCGCATTGGAGATCGCGCCGGACAGCAGATAGTCCGACATCTGCTCGGCCACCTGCAGCGCGACATTCTCCTGCGCTTCATTGGTGGATGCGCCCAGATGCGGCGTGCAGATCACATTGGGATGGCCGAACAGCACGTTCTTGGTGGCAGGCTCCTCGACGAAGACGTCGAAGGCGGCACCGGCGACCTGGCCGCTGTTCAGTGCGTCAGCCAGCGCCTGCTCATCGACAAGACCACCGCGGGCGCAATTGATGATGCGCACGCCCTTCTTCATCTTGGCGATGGCTGCGGCGTCGATGATGTTCTTGGTCTTCTCGGTCAGCGGCGTGTGCAGCGTGATGAAGTCGGCGCGCTTGAACAGGTCGTCGAGCTCGACCTTCTCGACGCCGATATCCTTGGCGCGCTCCGGCGACAGGAACGGATCGAAGGCGATGACCTTCATGCGCAGGCCGAGCGCGCGATCGGCGGCGATGGCGCCGATGTTGCCGCAGCCGATCACGCCCAGCGTCTTGCCGGTGATCTCGACGCCCATGAAGCGGTTCTTCTCCCACTTGCCGGCTTGCGTGGAGGCATCGGCCTGCGGGATTTCGCGGGCGAGCGAGAGCATCAGCGTAATTGCGTGTTCGGCGGTGGTGATCGAATTGCCGAACGGCGTGTTCATCACGATGATGCCCTTGGCCGTGGCCGCGGGGATCTCGACATTATCCACGCCGATGCCGGCGCGGCCGATCACCTTCAGGCGCGTCGCCTTCTCGATGATCTTTGCCGTGGCCTTGGTCGCGGAGCGGATAGCGAGGCCATCATAGTTGCCGATGATCTCGGCGAGCTTGTCCTTGTCCTTGCCGAGGTTCGGCTGGAAATCGACATCGATTCCGCGATCCTTGAAGATCTGCACGGCAGCGGGGGAGAGAGCGTCGGAGATGAGAACTTTGGGGGCGGTCATGGGATGTGATCCTCGAAATGGGAGCCGGTATAGGCGCGACAAACGCAGCAATATCCCTCTCCACCGTCGTCCCCGCGCAGGCGGGGACGACAGTTGAGTGGGAGGCTAGATAGTTCTCAAGCCGCCTTGGCGAGCGTCGCCTTGGTCTCGGCAAAGGCCCAGTCGATCCACTGCGTCAGGATCTCGACGTCCTTTGCCTCGACGGTCGCGCCGCACCAGATGCGCAGACCGGCCGGCGCATCGCGGTAATGCGCGAAGTCGAAGCCGGCATTTTCCTTCTCGACCAGTGCGACCAGCTTCTTGGCGAAGTCGGCCTGAGCATCGGGCGAGAGCGCGGTGATGGCCGGATCGACCACCTTCATGCACACCGAGGTGTTGGAGCGGATCGCCGGATCAGCCGCGAGGAAATCCACCCACGGCGTCTTCTTCTGCCAATCCGACAGCACCTTGGTGTTGGCATCGGCACGCGCGATCAACCCCTTGAGTCCACCGGCCGACTTGGCCCAATCCAGCGCATCAAGATAGTCCTCGACGCACAGCATCGATGGCGTGTTGATGGTCTCGCCGACAAAAATGCCTTCGTTCAGCTTGCCGCCCTTGGTCATGCGGAAGATTTTTGGCAGCGGCCACGGCGGCGTGTAGCTCTCGAGACGCGCCACGGCGCGCGGCGAGAGAACCAGCATGCCATGCGCGGCTTCGCCGCCCAGCGCCTTCTGCCAGGAGAAGGTGACGACATCGAGCTTCGCCCAATCCAGCGGCTGCGCGAAAGCGGCCGAGGTGGCGTCGCAAATGGTCAGGCCTTCGCGATCAGCCTTGATCCAGTCCGCATTCGGCACGCGCACGCCCGAGGTCGTACCGTTCCAGGTAAAGACGACGTCCGAATTCTGATCGACCTTGGAGAGATCAGGAATCTCGCCATAGCCGGCATGCAGCTTCACGACATCCTTGAGCTTGAGCTCCTTGACGATGTCCGAAACCCAGCCCTCGCCAAAAGATTCCCATGCAATCGTGGTGACCGGGCGCGGCCCGAGCAGCGACCACAGCGCCATCTCGACGGCGCCCGTGTCCGAGGCCGGCACGATACCGATGCGATAGTCGGCAGGCACTTCAAGCACGTCGCGCGTCAGATCGATCGCGAGCTTGAGCTTGTTCTTGCCGATCTTCGCACGATGCGAGCGGCCAAGAGCGGCGTCCTTAAGTTTTTCGGGGGTCCAGCCGGGGCGCTTGGCGCAGGGGCCGGAAGAGAAATGCGGCACGGCAGGCCGCGAAGCGGGCTTCGCTACAGTCATCGTCTATCCTTCCAGATAGTAAGCCTCCCGTTGGGGGGAGGTGTCCCGCATCCGCAAATATGGGAAAGGCCCCGAAGCGTCAAGCGACTTCGGGGCCTTCACGGGTGATTGATGATGCGCTCAGACAGCGCTCTCGGCTGATCCCCTGCACGTATCGTCATGCGTGCAGGATGCCGTACCGGCCTCACCTTCGTCGGACGGTGACTCCGGCGGCGCCAAAGGCGCTTCCTCCAGCAATTCCTGAGCCTCGATGACAAGCTGCGCAGCCCTGCGCCGGCTGCCCATTTTCATCACGCTCTGGTCATCGACCTTCACGACATAGTCGGCGCCGACCTTCTCAATGGAGTAATTTTTCATGCTTCATTCCAACGCCCCAGACGTAGATAAATACGTCGCTACGTCCGGGCCGTTCCGAAACAAACCCCGTCAGGGCCGCGCTGGTTTATGTCGCATTAACCGGATCACAGAACCGCGCCGTCGCATGATACCAACTGCTGCGAGACATCCTTGTTAGGCGGACGATCACACGGAAAAGAGCAGCAATTGCGTTGCTGCTCTTTCGTTTTCCCTTGCGTGATGATCACCAGACGAACGATTGCGCTATTGCCCAACCTTGCCGGGGAAGCCCGGCGCGCTCGGATTATCCCCAGGTAGACCGCTCGGTGACGCGCCGGTGCCGATGGTGCCCGGTACCGTGGTGTTCGGCGCACCCGGCTGACTGCGCCCACCACCCATTCCGGTGGTACCGATTCCCGGAGAGACCGTCGCTGCGCCCGGCGCCGACGATACCCCACCGCTGCCCGGTGATGGCTGTGGCGCGACCGGGGTATCGATGATGCTGGACGAGCCAGCCGTGCCGCCATTGACGCCGACTCCCTGCGCCGATGCGGCAGAGGTTACGCAGACCAGAACGGCAGCGGTTGCAGATAGAGCGAGCGGAAGACGTATTCTCATGGATGGCTCCCATCATGATTGACGAAGAGCCAACGACGCCGACCATGCCGCGTTCCGTGTCGCACGGCATGGTGAACTCTGCGCGCCATCCAGCGTCAGAACTTGTAGCCGAGGCCTGCCCGCACGGTGTTGATCGACGTGTCCACCTGAGATGTGAAGCGGACATATTCCCACTCGCCGCGCAGGAACAAGCCGCCGACGATCGCCATATCGAAACCGAGACCGGCGGTGTAGCCATAAATCAGGTGACTATACTTGCCGTCCTCGAGCGAGCGGCTGAGCTGGCGCCCCAGCAGACTAGCTGGCGTCGTGGACCCCGGCCCTGCGGTAACGAAATCGCCGACAAACGCGGTACGCACAATATCGGCCTGGCCCAGCGCGAGGCCACCGAACGCATAGGGCAGGAAGTTGCCGAACGCATAGCCCGCACGGGCGCGAAACGTACCCATGTCGCTGATAGCAATCGAGCTCGATGCGCGCGATGTGACCGAATGATAGTTGTTGTCGGAGAGCAGGCTGTAGCGCGCCATTTCACCGGACGACGTGCCACCAAACTTGCCGTGAACGTAGCTCATCTCCAGGCCGATGACGATATCGTCCCACTGCGAGTTGTAGCCCGCGAACCCACCATACACTTCGGAATGTCCGGACTGATTGGAGAAACTGAGCGGCCATGAGGTGACGCCCGTCTCGCTGCCAACCAGCGTGTTGGCGACGATGCTCGACGTCAGGTCGGAATTGGAGCCGCCGAATTTGGTATCGCCGGAGCCATAGCCGGCCTGTGCACCAATGTAGAAACCGTCCCACATGCGCCGCGGCGCAACCGGTTCATCCTGAAACGAACCTCGGAGGAACGGGAGATCGGCGGCCTGCGCGGCCTGCCCGAAACAGAGAGCGGCAACGGCGATCAGAAAGCTACGCATCACGAAATTCCTCAACTCACCAACTGAGTTGATCATCCCCGGTTAACCTTAACCGTTGGTTGCCATCATACCGCCCACGCAAAACAAAACGGCGCGGGATGATCCCGCGCCGTTAAGCAGTATTAAGTCGAAGCGACGTCGAAGGACGCTTAGCCCTTGCGGATCAGCGGCGGCGGCGGCGGCGCGTAGGCCGGCGCAGCATCCAGATTCCAGCGCACGCCGAGGCGAACATCCTGCGAGGTCAGGTCGCGGTACTGGAACGACGACTGACCGGCATTGGTGCCGTCATAGGAACGACCGACGCCGTGAACCGCGGTGCCCATGTTGAGATAGCGATAGGCCAGTTCAACCGTGAAGTTGTTGTTGACCTTGTAGGCCAGACCAGCGTGGGCAGCCCAGGCAAGGTTGGTCTTCGACGCGCCATCGGCGAAATAGGTACCCGGCGCGCCGTTGGCGAGACTGGTATCCATGATGCCGGTTGTGGTCACATTGGCGAAGCCGACGCCGGCGCCGACGAACGGTGTCACGCACCACCAGGTGCCGAGATCGACGTAAGCGTTCACGAGGCCGACCCAGCTCTTGTAGCCGCCATCGAACGTGTTGCTCTGGAAGCCACCCGGATTGTAGGTGATGAAATCCGAGCCGCTGAACTTGACCTTGCCGCGATACTCACCGGTGATATCAGCGCGGAACCAATTGTTGAACTGATAGCCGACACCGACGCCATAAGATACGCCGCTAGCGAAGCCCTGCCCGTTGCGCTGGACAACTGCGGTCGCCGGCAGCGTGCCATAGAGGTCGCTGTGGAGCGACTTGAGGTTGGTGTTGGTCATCCCGATATCGCCGCGCAGATACCAGCCACCGAAATCTTCGACCGGCGGGGGCGCGTACATCTGGGGCGGAGGAGCAATTGCCATGTCGGCGGCGAAAACAGCGGTCGACATCAGAGAAGCCGCACCTGCGGCCAAAATAAATTTCACGCTACGCATTGGCTTCATCCTTGTTGGGCCAGAGAGGCAAACAAACGAGGCCTCTCACTCGGAAACTCACAAACGGACGATGACACCAATGTCTTAAGCGGCACTTAACCCTAACAATTAAGGTTGATAATTGATGACGGTAAAATGCACGACCTTCATCATCCGCCACGCGAGCGCCCAAACTCCTAACGCCGATTTACGATTGTGTAGTTCCAGACAAGCAAAAACGCCGCGCATGAGCGCGGCGTTTTCGATCTCTTAACTATCTAGACGTGGCTGGCGATCAGGCCGCCGCCGCATGTCCCAATGCATGCACGATCGTATCGACGACCTCTTCCACCATCTCGCGATCGTCGCCCTCGCCCATCACGCGGATCACCGGCTCGGTGCCCGACGGACGGATCAACAAACGGCCATGGCCGTTGAGGCGCTGCTCGGCAGCGGCGATGGTGGACTTCACTCCCGCATCGTCGAGCGGCTTGCCACTGCGATAGCGCACATTCTTGAGGATCTGCGGCAGCGGATCGAACAGGTGGCAGACTTCCGACACCGGGCGACCAAGCTTCTGCACCACGGCCAGCACCTGCAGCGCCGCGACGAAACCGTCACCCGTCGTCGCATAATCGGACATGATGATATGGCCCGAGGGCTCGCCGCCGACATTGTAGCCATGCTGCAGCATCTGTTCGAGCACGTAGCGATCGCCGACCGCGGTGCGGATCAGTTCGATGCCATGGCCTTGCAGAAAGCGTTCGAGACCGAGATTGGACATCACGGTGGAGACGATGCCTGGCTTGGCGAGGCGCCCGTCATCCTTCCAGCTCTGCGCGATGACGGCGAGCAACTGATCGCCGTCCACCACATGGCCACGCTCGTCGACGATGATCACGCGATCGGCGTCGCCGTCCAGCGCGATACCAATATCGGCGCGCATCTCGCGCACCTTGCGGCTCAGCGCTTCCGGCGCGGTCGAGCCGCATTCCTTGTTGATGTTGAAGCCATCCGGCTCGACCCCAATGGAGATGACGTCGGCGCCCAGTTCCCACAGCGCTTCCGGCACGACCTTGTAGGCCGCGCCATTGGCGCAATCGACCACGACGCGCAGCCCTTCGAGGCTGATGTCGCGCGGCAGCGTGCGCTTGGCGAATTCGATATAGCGGTCATGCACGCCATCGATGCGGCGGGCGCGACCGAGGCTGGCGCTCTGCGACAGCTTGCGATCGAGATTGTCGTCGAGCAATTCCTCGATCTGCTTCTCGACATCGTCGGAGAGCTTGAAGCCGAGCGGGCCGAACAGCTTGATGCCATTGTCCTCGAACAGATTGTGCGACGCCGAAATCATCACACCGAGATCGGCGCGCATCGACTTCGTGATCATCGCCACCGCCGGTGTCGGCATCGGGCCGACCAGCAGCACATCCATGCCCACCGAGGTGAAACCCGCCACCATGGCATTCTCGATCATGTAACCGGACAAGCGTGTATCCTTGCCGATCACCACCCGGTGGCGATGATCGCCGCGCTGGAACACGATGCCGGCGGCCTGCCCCACCTTCAGCGCCAGCTCCGGCGTGATCAGCCCATTGGCACGCCCGCGAATGCCATCCGTTCCGAAATATTTGCGGCTCATGGTAACCCCCGTCACGCCTGCCCGTCGCAGGCGCCAATTCTCCGTCCAGGCGACTCGCTCGCGCGCGTCGCCTCATATGTGACGGACTTATAAGCCCGCACTGGCTAAATTCCCTTCAAGAAATGTGATGAATCATTACCGGCGCCGGCAATTGTCAACAATAGGTAACATACTGATCACAATAAGCTAAATCGGCTCATCGGCCATCCGGCGCAACGGAACCGGAGGTCTTATCGACTGCGCTTGATGTGACCATCCGCCTTTGAATGGGCCGGCTGGGTCACGCTGACGGGATCCGAGCCAGGAAAAGTCTCCTCCAGCCCCTCTTCAAGGGCCTGCTCCAATTGCTGCTTCTCGGCGTCAGCCGCGGCCTTGTCATGCGACTTGCTGCTGTCGTGCGATTTCGAACGCGTCATGGCTGTCCCTCGGGATTCGACGACATGATGATGACAAGAAGGATGTGGCGGAACATCCAACCATGCTAGATGACCGTCCAACAAGAAATTGCAAGAACGGCTGGGAGCTTTCATGAAGCACATCACCTGCATCGAAGACCTTCGTCTTGAACATAAGCGTAACGTGCCGAAGGCCTTCTTCGATTACGTCGATCACGGCTCCTATAGCGAGGACACGTTCCGCGCCAATACCGAAGATCTGCAAAAGCTGAAATTCCGCCAGCGCATCCTCGTCGATATCGCCAATCGCGACACCTCGACGACGATCCTCGGCGAGAAGGCGACCATGCCGCTGATCTGCGCGCCGGTCGGCTCCACAGGCATGCAATATGGCGACGGCGAAATTCACGCCTGCCGCTCGGCCCAGGCTTTCGGCATCCCCTATACGCTATCGACCATGTCGATCAATTCGATCGAGGACCTCGCCGAGAATGTCGAAAAGCCATTCTGGTTTCAGCTCTATGTGATGAAGGACCGCGGCTTCATCAAGGAGCTGATCGAGCGCGCCATCAAGGCGAAGTGCAGCGCCCTGGTGCTGACCGTCGATCTGCAGGTGATCGGCCAGCGCCATCAGGATATCAAGAACGGCCTCTCGGTGCCGCCGCAGATCTACAATCTCAAGAACATGATCGACTTCATCAGCCATCCCTCCTGGCTGGTGCGCACGCTGCAGGCCAAGCGCCGCAACTTCGGCAATATCGCCGGCTTCGTGAAGAACACGGACGATCTGGAATCGGTGTCGCAGTGGACCGCCCAGCAATTCGACGCGACGCTGAACTGGAAGGACCTTGACTGGATCCGCAGCATCTGGCCCGGCAAGATCGTGATCAAGGGCATCCACGACATCGAGGATGCCCGCGAGGCGGTGAAGGTCGGTGCCCAGGCGATGGTGGTGTCGAACCATGGCGGCCGCCAGCTCGACGGCGCACCGTCGTCGATCTCGGTGCTCCCCGGCATCGTCGATGCAGTCGGCTCGGAGATCGAAGTGATGTTCGACTCAGGTATCCGCTCCGGCCAGGACGTGATGCGCGCGCTCGCGCTCGGCGCCAAGTCCTGCATGATCGGCCGGGCCTATATCTATGGCCTCGGTGCTTACGGTAGCCCCGGCGTGACCAAGGCGCTGGACATCCTGCGCAACGAACTCAGCGTGACGATGGGACTCTGCGGCGTGAACAACATCGCCGAAATCGACAAGCACGTGCTGGTGTAGTAACTCCGCGAGCTCACCGAAAACTCCGTCATGCCCGGGTTGAGCCCGGCCATGACGAGAGCGTCGTGCTTTATCTCACATCGGCGGCGTCAGACCGTCCCGCCCGACATTCACGCGCGCCGTCTCAAACGTTCCATCGGACTTCTTGTCGGCGCCCATGATGATCACCTGAGCGCCCGGCTTGAGCTCGTCCTTGCTGCCCGGTACGAAGGTGACGATTGGCGTGTCGGGCGCAACGGTCACCTTCTTCTCACCGTCCTTGTATTTCACCGTCAGCATCTGGCCGTCCTTGGCCTCGACCTTCTGATCGACGGTGGCATTGGTCATGCTGCTGTTGGGCTTGAGATCCCACGGTCGCGTGCCCTCGCCCGTGCCGCGCATGGCTTCCGGGAAGATATGGATCGCGATCGCCTTCTGCGAGCCATCCGCCTGCGGCATGCCGGTGACGCCGATATAATCGCCGGACTTGATGTCGGTCAGCGCCGCCTTGGTGATGCCGGTGACCGTCGCTTTGTCCGACAGCCGGACTTTCCGCTCGGCGCCGTCACGCGCCTTGATGGTCAGCATCGCGCCATCCACGCTCTCGATGGTCCCGCGAATGCGCAGTGACTGCGGCTGCTGTGCGGAAGCGCTGGATAGAGTGAGAGTTGCCGCCAGCGCCGCGCCCGCCAGCATGCGGGCCGAGGTCGAGATCAGATGAACCATGTTGTGTTTCCTTGAAAGCTGTCCCTGCCTTCAGATGGAAACCCTGCGCCATCAGCGCTATTCCCGCCTCACGTCACTGTGAGACGATCAGCCAAATAGGCCGCCGTGAGATCGGCCTCCACTTCGGCACGCAGTTCCGGCGTCACTTCCGGCCGCTGCCCGAACCACAATTCAAAGCCGCGCACTGCCTGATAGAGCAGCATGCCGAGACCATCCGCCGTGCGCAGCCCGCGCGCCCGCGCCGCTGCGAGCAGTGGAGTTTCCAGCGGCACATAAACGAGATCGGCAACCACAGCATTGTCAGGCAGCAGACCGAGATCAATGACAAGGTCCGGCTGCCCCTTCATGCCGAGCGACGTCGTGTTCACCAGCAGCGCGGCTTGCGGAAGCTTGCTCGCTGCAGCGTGCCACGCCAGCGGAATGACGCGCTCGCCGAACAACTTTGCAAGCTCCTGCGCGCGCTCGATGCTGCGATTGGCGACATAGACATGCTTGATGCCGCGTTCGAGCAAGCCGAACACGACAGCGCGCGACGATCCGCCGGCACCGAGCACGAGCGCATCGTCGGCGTGGTCCCACTCAGGGGCACAGTGATCGAGATTGTCGATGAAACCTTCGACATCGGTATTGGTCGCACGCAGCGTGCCGTGATCGTACCACAGCGTGTTCGCTGCACCGACGGCACGCGCGCGGCGATCCGGCGCTGTCAGCTTCAGCACGCGCTCCTTGTGCGGGATAGTGACATTGGCGCCGATATAGCCCCGCCGCGACAGATTCATCACGAAGTCAGCCACCTCTTCCGGCGGCACGGACTCGATTGTGTAGCCGCCCTCGATGCCCATATGGCGCAGCCAGTGATGATGGATCAGCGGCGAGCGCGAATGCGCGGCCGGCCAACCGATCAGGCAGGCAGCACGGGGCTTGGTAGCGTCGGACATGGTCTTTCCTTCGCTTCAACCGGAAGCGGTCGTCGCATGAGAATCATGCATGGGGCTGATGGCGATCATCGGGCAGGCTTGCGCCACGCTGCAAGGGCGACGATCACCGCGATCAACAATGCTGCACTTGCGGCAAGCCACACGGCGCCCAGGTTAAGATGCAGATAGGCGACCGTGCCGATCGCCGCTCCGGTCACCATTGCGCTCCACAGCAAAAAGTTTGGAAACCACGCCCAAGGCGATCCGCCTTGCAGCGCAGCAGCGAGGAGTTGTCCGATCCGAACCAGCGTGCCGGTCATATAAGTGAGCGCGATGCCCGTGGTGCCACCATCGGCCTGAAACATCGCATTCTCAAGACCCATCGCCAGCACGATGGCGATGATGGTGATGTCGGGCGCCCCCAGCTGATAGGCCAACCCGCCTGCACCGAGCAGCAGGGTCTCAGTGACCAGCAGCATCCATTGGCGATGCCTGCCACGGCCATGACCGACCAAGCTGCCGAGGCCGGCGCCGACCACGAACAGCGCGATCAGCTTGAGCGCTTCCAACGCCTTCGGCCAGTTGAGCTCGGCAACCATCACACCAAGCCGGGTCGAATTGCCGCTCATGAAGGAAATAAAGAGCCCGCCGAGATGGATGAAACCGACGCCATCGACATAGCCAGCCAGCGCGCTCAAGGCACAGGCCAGCGCGAGATTACTTTTCACAGTCAGCATGGTCGCCCGACTTCCCCACCGCGTTACCGCATTTATTCAAAAGCGGAGGCGGAAGGGCAAGAGCTCTGAGCAGAATTCATGAGGAAGTCCGCCTGCTCGGCGCGGCTCTGAAATCTCAATCTGGTACCCGTAAAGCCATCGAAGAGCGACTGGTGGCCCGCAAACGACGTCGAGGTCGTGCGCCGCCAATAGGCCTCGGCCCAGTCGAGAAAGGCTGCATGGTCGGTGTCCGCGGCGCCCTTCCATGGGCCTCGCTCGGTCAGCCCGTCTTGGCAGACCTGCCACGGCATATCGAGCCAGATCAACGTGGTCGCAGATGGCAGCGCGACTGCGGCGAGCCAGCCATAGACGCCCTCGATCACCCAAAGTGGCTCAGCAGCAAGTTCGGCCACCATCGACGCCGCAACGTGCTCATCGCGCTTCACCGTGACGTCGTCCTGCCAGTGCACGCGGTCGAGGTCGGTGACCGGCATGTTTTCGCGTCGGGCAAGCTCACGCGCCAGCGTGGTCTTGCCCGAGCCGCTATTGCCGATGATCACAACCCGCGGTCCAAGCGCCATGGCGCCGATACTACGCCGCCACGCGATGCGCCGCCACGATCTGGTCGGCAGTGCGACCGTTCACTTCCGCCATGTGATCGAAACTGCGGGTGAAGCTCCCTGCTCCCGCCGTCGCCGAGCGCAGTTCGACGATGAGATCGCCGATCTCCGCTTCGGGCAATTGGGCACGCACAACGTCCCAGCCCGTCCAGCCCTCGCGGGTGTCGAAACCGATGATCTGGCCGCGCCGGCCGGACAGGATGGCGTTGATCTTCGCCGTCGCGTCGGACGGGCACACGATCTCCACCGCATGGATGGGCTCCAGCAGCACCGGCTGGCAATGCGGCAAGGCCTCGCTGACACCGATCCGCGCCGCCGTGCGAAAAGCCTGATCGGAGGAGTCGACGCTGTGATAGGCGCCATCGGTCAACGTCACCTTGACGTCCACGACGGGAAAGCCGAGCGGCCCGCGGGCGAGCCCATCGACGACCCCTTCCTCCACGGCGGGGATATAGTTGCGCGGCACCGCGCCGCCAACCACCTTGTCGTGAAACGCAAAGCCCTCGCCGCGGGTTTGCGGGCCGATCTCCAGCAGCACATCGCCGAACTGGCCGTGGCCGCCGGACTGCTTCTTGTGCTTGCCGCGATGGGTAACCGGCTTGCGAATGGTTTCACGATAGCCGATCGCAGGCGGTTGCGATTTCACATGGATGCCGAAGCGATCACGCAGCCGCTCCACGGCGACGCGCAGATGCATCTCTCCCTGCCCCCACAGCACGACGCCATGGCTCTGTGCATCATTGATGGAGTTGAGTGACGGATCCTCCTCGGTCAGCCGCAACAGGGCCTGACCGAGCTTCACATCGTCCTTGCGGTCGATCGATGCCAGCGCCATCGCCAGCACAGGCGACGGAGCAGCGCCGAGCTGCAGGGCATCGGGTGCGGCTTTTCCGGTCGCACAGACTTCGCCTGTCTTGACGACATCGAGCTTGCCAAGCGCAACCGTGTCACCCGTATTTGCGTGCCCCCGTTTGTCGCCGCCATGTGTCAGCGCGAGGATGCCGGAGAGGCGACCGCTTTCGCCTGATGATGCGATGACGGTTGCGCCATCATCGATCTGCCCCCGCAGAATGCGCGCGTAAGACAGTTTGCCGCCATGTTGCAAATGGCTGGTCTTGAAGATGTAGGCCAGCGCGTCTTTGCCGGCAGGCACACCAAGGCGACGCGCGGTATCTGCGACGCCCGGCGCCTCATGGCGCAGCGCCTTCATCAAGCGCAGCACGCCATTCTCGCGGATCGCCGAGCCGATCAGCACCGGACAGATCAGCCCATCACGCAATTCACGCGCGAGATCGTCGAAGACAGCGTCGGCCGGCGGCGCGATATCGTCGAGCAACTGCTCCATCAGTGCATCGTCGTGATCGGCGAGCTTCTCCAGCATCGAGAACCGCGCTTCCTTCTCGCGGTCGAGGTCGTTGCCGTCCAGATTCACGACTTCGGACGCCTTGTGCTCACGATAGACGAAAGCACGCTCCAGCGCGAGATCGACGAAACCGGCGACAAGATCCCCGTTCCAGATCGGAATCTGCCGTAGCACCAGCGGCACGCGCGAAGCCGGCTGTAGCGTCGCCAGCGTCTCGCGCACGCGCTGATGCGCGCGGTCGATCTTGTTGAGAAACAGAAAGCGCGGAATGTGCAGCTCTTCCAGCTCGCGCAGGATCAGCTGCAATTGCGGCAGCTTGCGTTCATCGGCTTCGCAGACCACCACCGCCGCATCCACGGCCGGTAGCGCCGCACGCATGTCCTGCGCGAATTCGACCGAGCCGGGGCAATCGATGAAGGTGTAGTCATCGCCCATGAATGTCGTCGTCACCGTGGTGAGACCGACACCCATTTTGTGTGCGCGTGCCTCGGGTGTCGCATCGCCGATGGTGTTACCGGCTTCGACACTCCCGGCTTTCGGGATCGCTCCCGTGCGCGCGAGGATCGCTTCCAGCAGTGTGGTTTTTCCGCTCTGGAAAGGGCCCACGAGTGCAATACATCGTGGACCGCTGGGTTTAAAAGGGATTGGGGGACTTCTCAGGTCTTGTCCCATACGCCGCCTCCTGATCTGGAGCTCGGCCCGTGATTGGGTCGGCGCAAGGATGCTCCGCCCGGTTCGGCAATTTGGCAAGACGGAAACGTCGCTGCGCTGCGATGGCAGAATTGGCGTCGTGTAGGGTGGGCAAAGCGAAGCGTGCCCGCCCTTGCATTCACAGACGACTGTGGTGGGCACGGCGCAACAGCGCCTTTGCCCGCCCTTACATCGTTTCTACAGAACGACTTACCGCCCCGGACGCAGCTCCAGGCTTTCGAGACCGGCGGCGATATTGATGCCGGTGGATCCCTGCAAGCTCAGCGGCTGCAATGCGATTGAGTTCTGCGAGCCGCCAACCAGCACATTGGCGCCGAGACCGACGCCGAATGACGCGGAGCCCTGCGCGCCCGCGTAATTGCCGGAGATATCGCCCTGCCCCGAATAGTTCACCGGCGCGAAGACAGCCCATGCCAGCGCCGTTTCCTGCGTGATACCGATATCGAGGCCGACCTTGCGGATGGTTGCCACATAAGGCTGATCGGCACGGCCGGTACCGGTCAGCACGCAGCCGAGATTGGTCACCGAACCGACGATGAAGCCGACGCTGGCACCGCCACGACAGTTGAGAACGCCAAGCTGTACGGGCTGCTGCGCCTGCGCGCTGAAGGTGACAACGGTTGCGGCAGCAAGGCCGAGAAAGAGTGAGAGGCGGCTCATCGAATGATCTCCGGATGACGGTGTGATGCTTGGATCGACGACGCGGCAAACCCGATCACATCCGCGTCAACGAACTATCCATATCCAATGATACCGCTCAATGACAGCGGGCCGCCTGCCACACGCCCAACAAAAAGGGCCCGCTTGCGCGAGCCCTTTCGTTAACCTTGTCATTTAGTCAGCGCGATCGCTTAGTTGCGGTTGCGGCGCTGCTTCTTGTAGCGGTGACCGCTGAGCGGGCCGGTCGATTCCAGCTGCAGCTGGACGACGCCCGAAGCCACGTTCAGGCCGGTCTGGCCCTGCACCGACACCGGCTGCAGGCCGTACAGATTGTTCGGGCCACCGACGAGGAAGTTGCCGCCGAAGCCGACGCCGACCGAGGCGTTGGTGCCGACACCACCGTACTGACCGGCGAGACCGCCGCGCGGCACGCGGGTGGTCGGAGCGTAGATCGCCCACTGAACGGTGGTGTTGTCGGTGAAGCCGAGATCGAGGCCGAAGCGGCGGATGTTGGCGACATAACCTTCAGCGCGGCCACCGGCGCTCTGGAAAACGCAGTTCAAATGCGCGTTCGAGCCCAGCACGTAACCAACGTTCTGGCCACCACGGCATTCGAGCACGCCAACCTGCACCTGGCCGGGCTGCTGGGCATTCGCGGTCGCAACCGACGCCGAGAGCGCCACGGCCGCAAGGCCGATCATCTTGGAAAGTCGCATAGTAGAACTCCACCTTGGGGATTTTGATAGCGTGGGACAGTGATGGAAGCGCCGTGTCAAAAACATGGCGCTTCCGCGATTAAGCCCCGAAATCGTCAAAAGTTTCGCAGCTTCTTGGTTACCGAAGATTTCCGCAGAAGCGCTGGATGCGATTGCAGGCATCTTCGAGGTCCGACGTCTTGGTCGCGTAGGAGATACGGAATGCCGGGCCGAGGCCGAAGGCCGATCCCTGCACCACCGCAACGCCTTCGGTTTCCAGCAACTCCGTCACAAAGTCTTCGTCATTGGCAATGACCTTGCCCGAAGGCGCAGTCTTGCCGATGGTGCCGGCGCAGGACGGATAGACATAGAAAGCGCCTTCCGGACGCGGGCATTCGATGCCCGAAGCCTGGTTCAGCATGGCCACCACGAGATCGCGGCGCTCCTTGAACACGGCATTGTTCTTCGCGATGAAGTCCTGCGGACCATTGAGCGCTTCCACGGCTGCCCACTGCGCGATCGACGACGGGTTCGAGGTCGACTGCGACTGGATGGTCGACATCGCCTTGATCAGGTTCGCCGGGCCGCCGGCATAACCGATGCGCCAGCCGGTCATGCAGTAAGCCTTCGACACGCCGTTCACGGTCAGGGTGCGATCGTAGAGTTTCGGCTCGATCTGCGCGACGGTCGTGAACTCGAAGTCGTCATAGACCAGGTGCTCATACATATCGTCGGTCATCACCCAAACGTGAGGATGCTTCACGAGCACATCGGTGAGCGCCTGCAGTTCGGCCTTCTTGTAGGCCGCACCGGTCGGGTTCGACGGCGAACAGAGAATAACCCACTTGGTCTTCGGCGTGATCGCAGCTTCCAGGGCTGCGGCCTGCAGCTTGAAACCGAATTCCGCGGTGCAGGTCACCGACACCGGCGTGCCGCCTGCGAGCGCCACCATTTCCGGATAGCTCACCCAGTACGGCGCCGGGATGATGACTTCATCGCCGGGGTTCAGCGTCGCCATCAGCGCATTGTACAGCACCTGCTTGCCGCCGGTGCCGACGATGATCTGGTTCGGCTTGTAGGTGACGCCGTTCTCGCGCTGAAACTTCGCGATGATCGCGTCCTTCAGCTCGGGAATGCCGTCCACGGCGGTGTACTTGGTCTTGCCCGCCTCGATGGCGTGAATGGCGGCCAGCTTGATGTTCGCCGGGGTGTCGAAATCGGGCTCGCCCGAACCAAGGCCGATGACGTTGCGACCAGCGGCTTTCAGCGCACGCGCTTTATCCGTGACCGCAATCGTTGCGGACGGCTTCACGCGGTCGAGAGCGCTAGACAAGAACGACATCATCTTCTCCTTGGGGAAACAGCCGGAGACCCGCGGTCCGCGGCGATAAAATTACGATCCTGCTTGGGATCGGCGCACCCTAGTGCGTGCGACCTGGCATCGCAAGGCAGTTGGGCTGCAAACGCATCTGGAAGCCATGCAATTTCAGGGAAATTTAAAGTGAGCGGGGTAGGTTAACCCGCAGCCGCAATCGGCGATTTTGAGTGAAAATGTCCGGTATCCGGCAACAGATCATCAGCGGCACCTGGCTGACCTCGGAACGCATCCGCATCTATAGCGTGATCGTGCTCGCCATGGGTGTATTGGCCATCCTCGCATGGGCCGCCCTTGCGGATGGCGCCATCGATCGCAACGGCAAGCCGCTCGGCACCGACTTCTCGAATGTCTATGCAGCCGGAACACTCGTCTGGCAGGGCAAGGCCGCGGATGCGTATGATCCGGCCTTGCAGCATGCCGCCGAAATCGCCGTCTTTGGCGGCCGTGATGTGCCGTTCTATGGATGGCACTATCCGCCCTTCTTCCTTGTCATCGCCGCCCTGGTCGCCCTCGTCCCCTATCTCTGGGGCCTGGCACTCTGGCAGATCACGAGCTTCGCCGCCTATTGCGTTGCGATAGGCGCGATCCTGCCGCGGCGGGATACATTGCTGGTCGCAGCCGCCTTTCCTGCGGTCTTCGTCAATCTCGGCCACGGGCATAACGGCTTTCTGACCACCGCACTGCTCGGCGGCGCCTTGCTGTTGCTGGATCGACGCCCATGGCTTGCGGGGATTCTGATCGGCCTCATCGCCTACAAGCCGCAATTCGGCGTACTGATTCCGCTCGCACTGCTGGCCGGCGGATATTGGCGCAGCATCGCCGGCGCCGCATTCACCGTGATCGCGCTCGTCGCGCTCAGCACGATCATCTTCGGCACCGGCATCTGGCACGCCTTCGCAGAGTCCACTGCGTTCACACGCGATGTCGTCCTCGAACAAGGCGGCACCGGCTGGCCAAAGATCCAGTCGATCTTCTCAGCGATGCGCATGTGGGGCGCCGGCCTCTCGGTCGCTTATGCCGCGCAAGGCCTGCTCGCTGCAGGTCTCGCAATCAGCCTGGCCTGGCTGTGGCGCAGCGATGCTGCTTTCGCATTGAAGGCATCGGCCCTCGCCATCGCCAGCCTGCTCGCCACGCCTTACGTCCTCGACTACGATCTCATGGTCCTGGCCATCGCCATCGCCTATTGTGCCGGCCACGGCCTCCAGCATGGTTTCAGGCCTTACGAGATCACGATGCTGGCTCTTGCCTGGATCATGCCCCTGCTCACGCGCAGCATTGCCGGCGCGATCCATCTGCCTCTCGGCCTGCTCACGATGATCGCGCTCTACGTCATCATCGTAAGGCGCGCCGCCATCGATCAAAGAGCATTGCACCATCACGACAAAGTCGCGACAGCGTGATCTTTCGCACGCGCGAAGCTAGGCAGATTCAATTTTTCGGATGTCGAAAGTCCTTGGTGGTTTTCGACTTTTTCCAGTATCCGACCCTTGCGAGCGGACGCTCGGGGCATCATTGTCTAGGCGCAATGCGACGCTGAGGTCGCCCCGCATCACCCGAAAGATCGACCCCGGCGAATGTACAAGCTCTATTCGATGCAGCGCTCCGGCAACAGCTACAAGGTCCGCCTTGCGCTGGCGTTCATCGATGCGCCGTATCGCGCCGTCGAAGTCGATATTCTCCGCGGCGAGAGCCGGACACCGGAATTCCTCGCGAAGAATCCGAGCGGCCAGGTGCCGCTGCTCGAGATTGCCGAAGGCCGCTATCTCGCAGAATCCAATGCCATCCTGTGGTATGTTGCCGTGGGCACGTCACTGGCACCGGAATCGCGCATGGACCGCGCCGAGGCGATGCAGTGGATGTTCTTCGAACAGCATGCGTTGGAGCCCAATATCGGCGCCGCCTATTTCTGGCTCTGCTTGGTGCGCGGCGGCCGCGACCTGCAGACCCACGCCCTCGATGACTGGATGGAGCGCGGCTATGCGGCGCTGCAGGTGATGGAGAATCACCTCAAGACCCACGAATTCTTCGCCGCCAACCAGCTGACCGTCGCCGACATCGCGCTCTATGCCTACACCCACGTGG
This sequence comes from Tardiphaga sp. GW821-FHT12E02, assembly GCF_058807155.1. Taxonomy (NCBI): domain Bacteria; kingdom Pseudomonadati; phylum Pseudomonadota; class Alphaproteobacteria; order Hyphomicrobiales; family Nitrobacteraceae; genus Tardiphaga; species Tardiphaga sp. GW821-FHT12E02. The sequence goes on along the minus strand of NZ_JBXAQK010000001.1, from coordinate 1,863,674 downwards.
CCGAGCAGTGCGATTTCGACCTGGCGAGCTTCCCGTCAATCCGCCGCTGGCTACGACATGTGGAGCAGCAGCCCGGCTTCGTCACTATGGATTGGCATCCGGTCTCGACGGAATATGATACCCTGGACGTGATCGCAGGGGCATAACTCGCGCATTCGTGAGCATAAAAAGCTCAAATGCCACTTTCCCGCCACAGTTGCCCCATTTCGCGCCGCAATCTCGCCCGTCGCCGCAGTAAATTTTAGTACGCGGATGATTCGTTCGCGATTTGAAGGATTTACGGCCATGATCCGGTCGCTTCGCGGGGTTGTTGGTTTTCAGGTGCGCCCCGCGCCCGTTGCATCTGTCAGGTTGATCAATGCCGTCGCGGCATCGCTGGCGGTCGGCTGCCTGTCACTTTGCGTCATTCTCGCTCTCACGATGCTATCGACCCGCGGCGTATCCGCGATGCCGCTCTGACGGTCGCAACAAGCACAAAAGCACATCGCGATGCCGTTACGCATCGCAGCATAAACCGTAACGACGCCTCCGTGATGGAGCCCGTGTGATGAAGAGTGCCCGATGAAACGGCCGGTGGTTTGGGTCACGACCTCGCTGATGATTGCAATCGTGGTGACGACGACATTTTTGATCGCCACCACCAGCCGCGGCGAACCGACCTCGTTCGGCTCGTCGGCCGGCCGGCTGGACGTGCAGACGGCTGCCTCCGGCCTGTCCTATCCATGGGCGCTCGCCTTCCTGCCCGAAGGCCGCATTTTGGTTACCGAGCGACCGGGCCGCATGCGCGTGGTTTCCCCGCAGGGACAATTGTCGACCGCTGTGAAGAGCGTGCCCGACGTCATGGCCACCGGCCAGGGCGGCCTGCTCGACGTCATCACCGACAAGGGCTTTGCCCAGAACAACACGATCTATTTCTGCTACTCGGAACGCGCCGGCAATGGCGGCCGCACTGCTGTGGCGCGCGCGAAACTCGTCGATGGCGCCGCACCCCGGCTCGACGATCTGAAAGTGATCTTCCGTCAGGACGGCCCGCTCTCGACTGGTAACCATTATGGCTGCCGTATCGTGCAGGCCGCCGACACCAATCTCTTTGTCACGCTCGGCGAGCACTATAGCGGCCGCAATGAAGCACAGAATCTCGCCAATCATCTCGGCAAGATCGTCCGCATCACCACCGATGGCGCGACGCCGCCGGACAATCCGTTCGTCGGCCGCAGCGATGCCAAGCCGGAGATCTGGAGCTACGGCCACCGCAATCCGCAGAGCCTTGCTATCAATCCCGCGACTAGCGAGCTTTGGGAAATCGAACACGGCCCGCGCGGCGGCGACGAGGTCAACATCATCGGCAAGGGCAAGAATTACGGCTGGCCGGTGATCGGCTACGGCATCGACTATTCTGGCGCCAAACTGCACGAGAGCACATCGAAGCCCGGCATGGAGCAGCCGATCAAGAACTGGGTGCCATCGATCGCGCCGTCCGGCATGGCTTTCTACAATGGCGACCTGTTTCCCCGCTGGCGCGGCAGCCTGTTCACCGGCGCCCTTGCAGGACAGTTCCTGGTACGGCTGCAACTAAATGGCAATGCGGTGACGTCAGAGGAGCGCATCCTGCAGAATCTAAACGAGCGCATTCGCGATGTCCGGCAAGGACCGGATGGCGCGCTATGGCTGCTGACAGATAGTTCAGCGGGTCGCCTGCTGCGGATTACGCCAGCGGGGAAGTGACACCGCTCGTCCTGTCGTTACCCGCGAAAGCGGGTAACCCAGTAAACACTGGCAAGAGTGATCATCATGCCCACTTGTGTCTACTGGATCGCCCGGTCAAGCCGGGCGACGACATACGGAACGCTACAACAGCTCACCACTTGTGAAAAATAAAAAACGCCCCGAGCGCGATGAACGCGAAGCCCAGCGCGTGATTCCACCCCAGCGGCTCCTTCAGATACAGCACCGAGAACGCGGCAAACACGATCAGCGTGATCACCTCCTGCATCGTCTTCAGCTGCGCGGCGTTATAGACCTCGCTGCCCCAGCGATTGGCCGGCACCGCCAGCCAGTATTCGAAGAAAGCGATGCCCCAGCTGATCATGATAATGAGCGGCAGCGATGCTTCCTTGAATTTCAGATGGCCATACCAGGCGAAGGTCATGAAGATGTTCGAGGCCAGCAGCATCAGGATCGGCAGCAGCAGCGGCGAAATGAAAGTCGGCATCCGGTGATTATCCCTGTCAAAGCGCGGCGCTAACATCCGGCGGCCGCTGCCGGTTCCCACGGCTTCGATAGCATTTGAACCGAACATTGGGAAAATGCCGCCACCGCCATCCACACCGCTTTAGCGATGGCACCGGGAAACTGTGGGCCAAGACGCAACCACGCGTCACTGTGCGATTAATACCTCTGTACGGACACGGGTGAGCCCGATGCAGATCGACTGGCGCATGTTTCTCGATCCGGGAATAGAGACCGCAATCATCGTGATCGCGGCCCTGGGGATCACGCTCGGCGTCCGCCTGCATCGCAAGCGCCATGCGGCCCGCCAACGCGCAGCTGAACAACACGCCACCGCCGAACGCCTCACCGCCGCCCTCGATCGCATCGATATCGGCATCGTGCTGCTCAATGCCGACACCCGCGCCGAATTCATCAACCGCGCTTTCCGCGATTATTTCGGGCTCCCCGACGCCAAGGCCGACAGCAAGCCGCCGCTGATCGCCTTGATGTATCATGCGCGCGATACGCGCGCTTACACGATCCCCGATGATGAGGTCGATCACTTCATCGCCCGCCGCATCGAGCAGATCCGCGGCGGCAATCCGGCCCCGGAAACGCTGCGCCTTGCCAGCGGCCGCGTGCTGCGCCTGAGCTGCACCGTGCTCCCCGATGGCGGGCGGATGCTGAGCTACACACCGGTCACCGACCTGATCCGCCATAACGACGCCAGGACCGACCGCGACTACTATCTCGCGCTGCGCGGCGGCGATGTGTTCGACAGCCGATTAGACGCGGCGGAGTAAATCTGGGGCCTAGCCCAAGTTGCAGCCTGTGGATAGTTAACGCTGTCATGGCGATGTCACCCGGCGCAGCTAGGTTTTCCCTGCAGCCGGTCGCTTCCCCCCGTCGCCGACAGGCTGTTTCCCAGCGGTCTCCGTCAGTTGCCGCGCTGACCGGGACCGCTTCTTTTTGCCGATTTTACCTGCGGCGTCCGCATCGGTATAAGAGCCCCATGATCCGTCTCGTCGCCGTCGCCGTCTCGATGCTCACGATGATCCTGGTGCTGGCGCCGCTGCAGCTCGCCTGCATCGCCTTTCGCTGGCGCCTGCAGCAGGTCATCCCGCATATTTTCCACACCGTGCTCTGCGCGGTGATCGGCATCCGCATCCATGAGGTCGGCACCCGCAGCAAGACCGCGCCGCTGCTGATCCTCTCCAATCACGCCTCCTGGCTCGACATCCTCGTCATCGGCGCCAGGACACCGGTGGTGTTCGTCGCCAAGAGCGAGGTGGCCAAATGGCCGCTGTTCGGCTGGCTGGCGAAGATGCAGCGCACGATCTTCGTCGAACGCGAACGCCGCCAGACCACCGGCGCCACCGCGCGCGAGATCGGCGACCGCATGGTGTCCGGTGATGCCGTGGTGCTGTTCGCCGAAGGCACGTCGAGCGACGGCATCCGCGTGCTGCCATTCCGCTCGGCGCTGGTCGGCTCGGTGCATCACGCGCTTGGCGAATCCACCCATGACGACAAGGTCATGGTGCAGCCGATGTCCATCGCCTATGTCGGCTTCGGTGGCCTGCCCGTGGGCCGTGCGCTGAATCAGCGTGTCGCCTGGTATGGCGATGTCGAGCTGGTGCCGCATCTGATCGGCATCCTCACCTCCGGCGCCATCGACGTCACCGTCACCTGGGGCGATGCGGTGGCTTACGACATGACCACGGACCGCAAGCAGATCGCACGCCACGCCGAGACTGCCGTGCGCCAAATGACCACGGCCGCGCTGCGCGCTGGCCCGCCGAAGAAAGCGGTGCAGCCCGCGGCCGAACCGGTTGCAGAAGCGGCGCCGGCAATCGCGTGATTGCCGTAGGGCGGATTAGCGAAGCGCAATCCGCCGGCCGACTTCATAGCAGAAACTCCGCGGCGGATGACGGCTTCGCCTGATCCGCCCTACGGCTGCGACCTGCCTTGCAGCATCGCCCATGTCGCGCAATAGTCCGCGCCCTCGCTTCGTTCACAGGGCACTCCCATGGAAATCCGCAATCTCGGCCGCTCCGGCCTGCGCGTCTCGGCCGTCGGCCTCGGCTGCAACAATTTTGGCCAGCGAACGGATCTGGAAACGTCACGCAAGGTGATCCACAAGGCGATTGATCTCGGCATCACGCTGTTCGACACCGCCGACATCTATGCCGGCATGGGCGGCTCCGAGACCGTGCTCGGTGAAGTGCTGGGCGACCGTCGCAAGGACATCGTGCTGGCGACCAAATACGCCAAGCCCATGAGCACTGACGGCACCAAACAGGGCGCCTCGCGCCGCTACATTGTCGACGCCGTGGAAGCCAGCCTGAAGCGGCTGAAGACCGATTACATCGATCTTTATCAGCAGCACGATTTCGACGACCGCACGCCCATCGAGGAAACGCTCCGCGCCCTCGACGACCTCGTCCGCCAAGGCAAGGTCCGCTATATCGGCCATTCAAATTTCCCGGCCTGGCGCATCGCCGAAGCCGAATTCACCGCGCGGCAACTCGGCACCGTGTCCTTCGTGTCGAGCCAGGACGAATACAGCCTCGTCGTCCGCGGCATCGAGAAAGACCTGCTGCCCGCAGCTCAGCAATACAATCTCGGCCTGCTGCCGTTCTTCCCGCTCGCCAACGGCCTGCTCACCGGCAAATACAAGCCCGGCGTCGAGCCACCCGCCGACAGCCGCTTCGCCAAGGCACCGGCACTGCGTGACCGCTCGGCAACGCCGCGCAACGAGGCGATGGCGGTGAAGCTCGACGCCTTCGCGCAGGAGCGTGGCCACACGCTGCTGGAGCTCGCCTTCTCCTGGCTCGCCGCACGGCCGCAGGTCTCCAGCGTCATTGCCGGTGCAACGCGGGTGGAGCAGATCGAGCAGAATGTGAAAGCGGCGAGCTGGACGCTGAGTGCGGAAGATATGGCGGAGATCGACAAGATCACGTTGGGCTAGCCGTCATTGCGAGCGAAGCGAAGCAATCCAGCTCTTTGCCAAAGACTGGATTGCCGCGTCGCTTCGCTCCTCGCAATGACGGGGAGAGGCCGGTGGCTACCCGACCAGTCCCTTCACCGGCTTCACCAGCGCGCTATCCGGAAACACCCGTTCCGCCAGCACGCGCTCACCAAGACCGAGATGATCGTGCAGCACGCCTTTCAGCACCCCGCGTAAATCTGTCGTCGCTGCCAGGTCGCGGCCATCATGCAGTCGGCCATTCGCCAGCCCCGGCCAATCCGCAATCACACGCCCGCCCTTCACAGCACCACCGGCCAGCAGCGCGATCGTGCCCGTGCCGTGATCGGTGCCGGCGGTGCCGTTGATCTTTGCGGTCCGCCCGAACTCCGTCGCGACCACCACCACCGCATCGCGCCAATGCGCACCTAACCCGCTCTGGAATTCCGCCAGCGCCGCATCGAGCCCACCCAGCAATTGCGCGAGGCGCCCGACCGGCCCGCCCTCCTGCGCATGCGTATCCCAGCCGTCGAAGGCCAAAGCCGCCACGCGCGGTCCGTCATCGGCCGCCATCAGCTTCGCAGCACCGCGCGCCACCTGCTTCATGGCATCGACACCGTTGCCGCCCTTCGGCTTCATGTCGGTGCCAACCGCAAGCTTGTCGAGCTTCAAGCCCTGCGACAGTGCCGCAGCCAAAGCGGGGTCGCGATCGCCATAGAGCTGCAGCAGCCGCATCGCCGTATCATCCGCCGCATTGGGCAGATTGACCGGCGACCAGCCCACCGTCGGCGCCGCGCCGCGCAGCACCAGCGGCGTGGCCGGCCCGACTGCGAGACCGGAAGTCACGCGTTCACCACGCGGCAGCGCCTCGATGGCGCGGTTGAGCCAGCCGGACTGCACGCGACCAGGACCGGGATAGCCGCTTTCGAGCACATCCTGCCCGTCGAAATGCGAGCGCTCGCGATAGGAGGTCGCCACCGCATGCACGATGACCGCCTGCTTGTCGCGATACATCCGCGCAAATTCCGGCATCGCCGGATGCAGACCGAAGAAACCATCGAGCCCGATGGCGGCGTTCTGGCCATCCTTCTGCAACGCGATCGATCCGTGCAGCCCCGCATAATCAGGATCGCCCAAGGGCGCGACCGTTGCGAGCCCATCCAGCGCGCCGCGCAGGATCACAACGATCAGCCGTGGATCGCGCGCATCGGCCGCGCGTGCGAATTTCGGCAAGTAAGCCCAGGCCGCAAAGGCCGCGCCGGAGAGCAGCAACGAGCGACGCGTCGGCGCAAGCGTCCGGCTTTCACAACATTCCATCGTCATCTCCTCTGGAATTCCGGCGACATCAACAACAGCGCCAGCGCCTGCTGCCGCGTCTCCGCGCGCGCGACGGTCTGGCGCGTCTCGGTGGAGGCCGCGTCGCCTGCGACGATCTCGAGCAATTCGCGTGGATCCATGCTGTCGGGAATCCGCGACGACACCTGTGCCGCCAGATCGAGCCGCAGTTTCATGCCTTCCGGCACGGCCCATGCGGCATTGCTGTCCGGGAAACCATTCGGCCCCGCCGGCGTCCACAGCGGCTGACCCAGCGCCTGCAGGCCGGCAAAGTAGCGATTGGGATCCTCGGGAATACGCGCCAGCAATCGCCCGGTGGCAATGAGATATTCATAGGGCGTGCGCAGCTTCGTGACCGGCGCCTGCCAGGCCTCATTCGAGTCCAGCAGAGCCAAAACCACCGCTTTCAGATCACCATCGGTCTTCCTGAACACGCTTTCCAGCCGCGCCACGAGCGCAGGCGGCGGCGCATCCGCCACGAAATGCTGCGCCAGTTTGAGCGCGATGAATTTTGCCGTCGATGGATGCCGCGCGATATCGGCAAGCGCCGACTCGCCCTGCGCAACGCCAGTGTCGTCATAGGTCTTGCCCAGCAATTGCTGCGCGCCCGGCTCATGAGCATTGGCATTGAAAGCAAACGTACCGGGCGCACCAAGACGGCCTTCGCGGCCCACATATGTCCACCCCGTGATGATACGCGCCAGCGACGTCACATCGGTCTGCGTATAGCCGCCGCCGACACCCAGCGTGTGCAGCTCCATGATCTCGCGGGCGAGGTTTTCATTGAGGCCGCGCTTCTGGTTCTGGCCGGCGCGCGAATTCGGGCCGATGGATTGCTGGTTGTCGAGAAAGAACAGCATCGCCGGATGCTGCTCCACCGCACGCAGCATATCGGCGAATTTGCCGAGCACATGCGGCCGGATCGCCTCGCGCTCGAACGAGCCCGCCCACATCCGCGCCGGCTCGCCCTTGCTCGCCGAGATGCAGAAGTGGTTCGACCAGAACACCACGAGCCGTTCGACGAAGCCGCCTTCCGCAATCGTTGCGCGCTGGATGCGGGCCAGCGCCTCGGCACGATACGTCTTCTGCACCACATTCTGCGGCATCGGTGCCGGCGGAGGCTTTGGCGCATCGGGCTGCACCGTCATGGTCGTGTTGCCGGTCATCGCCGGCGCTTCCGGTTTCTTCTCCGCCTCGACGGGAGCCGCCTTGGCAGCCGCTTCCCGCGCCGTGCGCACTTCCAGTTGATAGGCAAACATCGCCTGGGCCAGTTCCGGCGTGGCCTGCAGCCCCGGCAGTTCCAGCATCGCGGCTTGCGGGCGCGCCAGTTCCGCCTTCACATAACCGCGCGGATCGGACGCGGCATTGACGATATCGCCCGATGCCCCGCCACGGGCGCCGAAGCCGAAACGATTAAGCGCAATCAACGCGCCTCGCGGGTCGCGAGCCATCGGGGTTTCCTTCGCGCATCGCCGCCCTATGATGCAGGCGTGGCGGCGATGGTCTGATCCGGATATGCGGTTCCGGCACATGAATGCCACATGAAGATCGCACGGAAATTGAGGCCGTTTGCATGACAAATCGGACAGGAACCGACAGCTTGCCCGGCGATGCCGCGCTGAGCCGCAGCCTGACCTGCTCGGCCTGCGGCACCGAATTCGGCTGCGACCTCTCCGGCAATTGCTGGTGTGCCGAAGAGCCAGCGAAACTGCCGATGCCGACCACCGGCGGCGATTGCCTGTGCCGCGACTGCCTGCGCAAGGCCGCGGCCGCGCATGCGCGCGCCACATCGGCGTGATCCAGCCTCGTCCGTGATCGGACATATCGACGCTGCGCGCGCAGGGACCACCGCAAAATGTTGCGTGTCATGACGCGCCGCGCGGCCATATCTTCCAACCACGACGCAACATTACAAATCCCCCATCTTGGCTGACATTGCGGCGTCGGATGCTTTGCATTTCATGAAGGTTTTCCGTCGAGGTTGAGCGAAAGCCAGACGTGCGGATGTCATCCGCCTGCATCGGAAAGCCCTGTGATCAATCTGCCTGTCTCCATTCGCCGCGCGCTTCTCGCGACCATCGCTGTCGGCATCTTCCTCGCCGCCGATGCGCGCACCTCGCATGCCACACAACATCTGCTGTCGCGCGACGATCTGAAAGCCGTGTCGGAAGCGACGCGCCTCGCCAATGCCGGCAAGCTCGATGCGGCGACGACGGCGCGCGACCACATCCGCGATCCGCTCGGCCGCAAGCTGGCGGAATGGGTGATCCTGCGCGCCGATGGCGGCACCGAATTCTCGCGCTACGCCAATTTCATCCACGCCAATCCGGTTTGGCCCGGCATGACATTGATGCAGCGGCGCGCCGAAGCGCGGCTGTGGATCGAGCGTTCAGACGCGACCACCGTGCGCACCTTCTTCAGCGGGCGCGAACCACGCACCGCGCTTGGACAACTGGCCATGGCCCGCGCACTTGCATCGCTCGGCGATGCCCGAGCCGTGCGCCATGCGAGCCTGGCCTGGCGCAGCGAGGGTTTCTCCACCAGCACTGAAGCCGAGGTGCTGAAACTGTTCGGATCGCGGCTGACTCAGGCTGATCACGCTGCCCGCATGCATAGCCGGCTCTATGCCAATGACTTCGGCACCGCGATGCGCGCCGCAAAACATCTCGGTCCTGGCGCTGTCGCCATCGTGTCGGCACGTGCCGCGGTGATCGGCAAGAAGCCCAACGCCGCCGCGCTGCTCACCGCCGTACCCGCCAATGTCCGCAGCGATGCCGCCTATCAGTTCACCCGTATCCAGTGGCTGCGCCGCAGCGGCCGTGACAGCGAGGCGGCGCAGCTCATGCTGTCGGCGCCGCGCGATCAGAGCGTGATCAACAGCCCGGACATCTGGTGGGTCGAACGCCGCGCGCTCGTGCGCTCGCTGCTGGACGATGGCAAGGCGAAGCTCGCTTATCGCCTGGCGCATGATGCAGCACCCGAGAAGGAAACCTATCGCGTCGATCGCGCTTTCATGGCGGGCTGGATCGCGCTGCGCTTCCTGCGCGATCACCAGACGGCGACGCGTCACTTCAACGAGATCCCGGCGCTCACAAGCGGCCCCACCGCGCTCGCACGAGCGCAATACTGGCTCGGCCGCGCTGCTGACACCGGCCGCAATCGCGCGTCTGCGCAGCAGCACTACGCCCTCGCCGCCCAGCACGGCACCACCTATTACGGCCAGCTCGCTTGTGCGAGGATCGGTTGCCGCCATACCCGGCTGCGCAGCCCGCCGACGATCACTCAGTCTCAGCCCGCCACGCCTGCCAGTCGCGAGCTCTTGCGCGCCGTCGAGCTTCTCTATGCGTCCGGCAACCGCCGCCTCGTCGTGCCCTTCGTTGGCGATCTTCAGCGCAGCAACGACATCGCCTTGCTGGCCATGGTGGGCGATTCCGCGCGAAAGCACCGTGATCCCGGCGCCATGCTGTCCGTCGGCCGCGCCGCGCTCAATCGTGGGCTCGCTTTCGACAGCTACGCGTTTCCCGCCACCGGCCTGCCCGATTTTGCCCCGATCGGCGCAAAGACCGACAAAAGCCTGGTCTATGCCATCAGCCGCACCGAGAGCGCCTTCAATCCGCGCATCACCTCCGGCGCGCTGGCCACCGGCTATATGCAGGTGACACCCGCCGCCGGCCAGACGCTGGCGCGGCGCATGGGCTTCACCTTCAGCAATGACCGCCTGCACAACGATCCCGCCTATAATCTGCAACTCGGCTCGGCGGAAATCGCCAACCTGCTCAGCGACTATGACGGCAATCATGTGCTCGCCTTCGTCGGCTACAACGCCGGCCGCGGCCGCGTGCGACAGTGGATCGAGCGTTACGGCGATCCGCGTCGGCCCAATGTCGATGTCGTCGATTGGGTCGAGCGCATTCCTTATGCGGAAACACGCAATTACGTGCAACGCGTGCTGGAAAACCTGCAGGTCTATCGTGCCCGCTTCGGCACTCCTGAACTGGCGATCGAGGCGCATATGCGGGGCCGACAGGGATAGGCATCAGGCTGAGCAATTGAGATATCGCAAAGCCCCGTCCTTCGACCGGTTCTAGGCTGTCCTCAGCAAGAGGACGAACACCATGCGATCAGACTGGGCGAAAGCCTACGGGCAGGACCGGCTGCCGCGCTATACGAGCTATCCAACAGCGCCGCATTTCTCCCCGTCGATCACAGAGGCGCATTACGCAAACTGGCTGGCGGCACTGCCGGCCTCGCAGCCGGCGTCGCTTTACGCGCATGTCCCGTTCTGCCGCGCCATGTGCTGGTATTGCGGCTGCCACACATCGCTCACCAAGCGCGACGAGCCGATCGCCATCTACACGGCCGCTTTGCGCCGCGAGGCCGAGATCGTGGCACAGACCATCGGCCATCGGCAGCCGATCTCGCATATCGCCTTTGGCGGCGGCACGCCGACGATCATGTCGCCGCGATCCTTCATTGATCTCATGGGCGCGCTGCGTTTTTCCTATGCCGTGCAGCCCGACGCCGAGATCGCCGTCGAGATCGATCCGCGCACGCTCACCGCTGACATGACCGAGGCGCTCGGACAGTGCGGTGTCAACCGCGCCAGCCTGGGCATACAGAGCTTTGATCCCGCCGTGCAGCGCGCCATCAACCGCTTGCAGAGTTTTGAACAGACCGCCGCCGCCGTCCAATCGCTGCGCGATGCCGGCATGGGCAGGATCAACTTCGATCTGCTCTACGGCCTGCCGCTGCAGACCGTGGACTCATGCCTCGACACGGTTGCCAAATGCATCGCGCTGCGGCCCGATCGCCTCTCGGTGTTTGGCTATGCGCATATCCCCTCCTTCAAGAAGCATCAGCGCAAGATCGCGGACGACACGCTGCCTGATAGTCCCGAGCGACACCTGCAATCCGAAGCCATTGCCGAAGCCCTGATCGATGCCGGCTATATGCGCATCGGCCTCGATCACTTCGCATTGCCCGAAGACAATCTTGCCATCGCCCAGCAGGCTGGACGTCTGCATCGCAATTTCCAGGGCTATACCGACGATAGCGCCAACATACTGATCGGTCTCGGCGCCAGCGCCATCGGACGCATGCCTGACGGATTCGTGCAGAATGCGGTGCCGGTGCGGGATTATCTCGCGCGCATTGCCGAAGGCCGGCTTTCAACAGTGAAAGGCTACCTCCTGACGAAAGACGATCGCTTCCGCGCCGATCTCATCGAGCGCGTCATGTGCGACATGGCGGTGGATCTGCCGCAGGTCTCCCGTTTGCACGGCAAGGATCCACATTCGGCGATCATCGATCGCGCGCGGATCGACAGGCTCGTGGCGGACGGCGCTGTGATGCTTCTCGACGACCGGCTGTCAGTCAGCAGCGGCGCCGAATTCCTCGTCCGCAGCGTGGCATCCGCTTTCGATGCCCATCTGGCGCGATCGACGGCGGTGCATAGCCGCGCCGTCTGACAGAGCATGATCCCGAAAAGTGGCTTCCGGTTTTCGGATCAGATCATGCTCAAAAGACAAAGCTACAGATTGCGCGAGGTGCGGCTGCGGCGATCGCGGCCGGGCTGCTCGTAATAGCCACGCTTGGCATGCAGCATCTGGATGTCGGCGCGCTTCACGACCTCTTCCAGTTTTTCATCGTCGGCGCTGGTGGCGATGCCCACCGACATCGTGAGCGCCGTGTCCGTGTAATACTGGTTGTTGAGCTCGATCAGTTCCGCCAGCGTCGCCAGCACCGTATCGCCACCCGTGGCATCGGTGAGCGGCAGGATCACGGCAAATTCGTCGCCACCGACGCGGGCGACCGTCGCCGGCTTCTCCACCAGCGAGGTGAACACTTCGCCCGCGCGCCGCAGCAGCGCATCTCCGGCATTGTGCCCCCTCTGATCATTGGCCGCCTTCAACCCGTTGAGATCGGCAATGATGATGGTGACGGGATGCGAGCTCTTGCGGCGTCGCTCCATGCGATTGAGCTCATCGACGAAGAAGGCGCGATTATAGATCCGCGTCAGGACGTCATGGGTGCCGAGGAATTCGAGATAGGCCTCGGCTTTCTTGCGCGCGGTGATGTCGGTGAGCGCCACCTGCACCTGCGACCAGTCCCGCTCATGGCCGGGCAACACGGAAAATTGCAGCAGCAGATGCAGCTTGGTGCCGTCCAGCGCGTAGTTCACGACCTCGCGCTGCTGGAACAGGCGCCCCTCCCAGAGATCGATGAGCTGTTCGCGGAAATGCGGTCCCATTTCATCGCGGAAGATATCGGACAGGCTGAGCAACAGCGTCTGCTTGTCCGGCGCGCCGAACAGGTCGAGCGTGCGGGCATTGACGTCAAGCACGCGGATTTCGCTCATGCATCGCTCGACGAATTCCGCATGCACATCGGTGAACACGCGAAAATCCTCGACGCCCTGCGCACGCACCTCGTCGATCAGGCGCTTCACGCCGCCGAAATCCTCGACCCACAGCGACACCGGCGAATGCGCGAACAGGCCGAACGCGTAATTCTCGCTCACCGCCAGGCGACGCCGCGCGCTTTCGCGCTCGGTGACATCCTCGATGGAGATCATCACGCGCTTCCAGCTGTCTTCGTAGCCCGGCAACACGCGACCATGCAGCTGCACGTCGAGACGCTCGCCCTGCAGCGTGTAGTTCACGGTGTGGCTGGAGAACGAGGTCTTGCCGCTCCAGAGCTGCGACAGCTCGGAGACATGGCTCTTGAACGTGTCGTCGCGCATCACCAGGCTGAGGCTGACCATCAGGTGATTGAGATCGCGTGCGCCGAACAGCGACAGCGTCTTCTGGTTGACCTTGAGGATGCGGATCGATTGCGAGCACTGCCGCACCCGCTCGGGATTGGCGAGCAGGAATGTCTCGATGTCATCGACGCCCTGATTCTGCCACTGCTCGAACAACGCCTTCACGTCGCTGAAGTCCTCGATCCATAGCGAGACCGGGGCGAGGTCGAACATCAGGGCGTCGCTATCGACGATGGGTTGAGAAGTCATGGCATCCTGCCGAATAGAATCGCGTGAATTTCAGCGGTAATTTAGTTCAACTGCCCCCGCGAAAAAACAACCGATGCACTCTGCAGCGCTGCTTTGAGCCTATACGTTGTAACCTGCCGACTTCCGCGCCATGCCATTAAATGCATCGAGCAACTTTTCGCGCCAGGCGTAAACGGGATCGTCCGACTGCAGCAATGGGAACCTGGAAATCGCGCGAGCCCATTGAAATGGCCCGAACACGATGTAATCGGCATAGTTCGGCTGCTCGCCGCCGATGAAGGGCTGCGATCGCAGCGTCAGACGGAGCGGATCGAGCGACTTGCGGAATGTCAATACATCCTGCTCGCGCGTGGCTGCGACCTCTTCCAGCGTCTTCTTGAAACGCGCTTCCCGCGATTGCCGGAAATAGGCCTGATCGGCCGGCCGCAGATGGGCGTGAATGTCCGTAATGATGAGCGGGACCAGACCTGGAATGACCACGGCATCGCCCCACCAATTGATCATCCGGCCCATCGCCCGGCCACCGTCACCCCCGAACAGCGACGGACGATCCGGATAGGCATCCTCGAGATAGGCGGCGATCATCCAAGAGTCGTTTACCGCACGCTCACCGTCGATCAGAACGGGGACCTTCTCCGATTGATGCCGAGCGAGTGCGTCCTTCTCGGTGAAGCGCCACGGAATCGACGTCGCCTCAAGCCCCTTATGCGCGAGCGCCATCCGCGTCCGCCAGCAATAGGGGCTGAAGGGACGATCGTCCTCGGTCCCGACGAGTTCGAACAGTTGCAGGGCCATTGATGTCCTCCGAAGCCTTAGCCATCTTTACGCAGCGATGATGGGCCGCGATCTCTCAGCTCTTCACCACGCTCGACGTCTGCCCGAACAGGATCTTGCGTTCCTCGTCGGTCCTGACCGGCGGCTGTCCGAAATTCGGATTGACCTCTTTCGCCAGCGCATAAGCGCGTTGCACAGCCGGCCGCTGGGCGATGCGCTCCAGCCAGTGCTTCAGATGCGGGAAATCGTCGATATCCTGCCCCTGGTTCTTGAAGGGCACGATCCACGGATAGCTCGCCATATCCGCGATCGAATACTCCCCCGCGATGAAATCGCGATCGGCGAGGCGCTTGTTGAGCACGCCATAGAGGCGGTTGGTTTCGTTCACATAGCGATCGATCGCGTAGGTGATCTTCTCCTGCGCATAATTGCGGAAGTGATGGTTCTGCCCGGCCATCGGCCCGAGACCGCCCATCTGCCAGAACACCCACTGGATGGCGTCATAGCGCGCATAGAGATCGGCGGACAGGAACTGGCCGGTCTTCTCGGCAAGATAGACCAGCATTGCACCGGATTCGAACATCGAGATCGGCTTGCTGCCGCCCTTCGGCTCATGATCGACCAGTGCCGGAATGCGGTTGTTCGGCGCGATCGCCAGAAATTCCGGCTTGAACTGTTCACCCTTGCCGATCTGCACCGGCACGATCTTGTAGGGCAGCCCCGTCTCTTCGAGAAAGATTGTGATCTTGTGACCGTTCGGCGTGCTCCAATAGTAGAGATCGATCATGCGGCGGTCCTGCTCATCAATAGGATTGACGTCCCGCTGGCGATGCGGATGGGACACGTTCGCCAGAACGCTGATGCAAGTCAATCGCGGGGCTGCCACCCCATGCAGGGCCGCCCTGCAACGAGCGAATGCCGCGCAGAACTTCGCGCGGCATTCTTTGTCATGGAGAGCTCGATTGGCGGTTACATGCCCAGGATCGCGATATCGGTCACCTTGCCGGTGACACCCGCAATCTTCGCAGCTTCAGTCGCCTTGCCGGTGGCCAGATCGACGGAATACAGCGTATCGCCGGACATCAGCCAGGCTTCGTTCTTGGTGCCATCCGACCAGATGTCGAAAGCGGCTGCCGTCGGCTTGATGCCGAGTTTGCCGACAGCACCGAGAATGCCGTCATTCGGCGGTGCCTGCTTGACCAGCGCGCCGATGGTGCCGTCGATATTGAACAGCGCGGTCTCCTTGGTGCCCTTCACCGAATTGGTGTAGGCACCGGCGATGACATTCGGCTTCTCGCCCTTGTACATGTCGGTCTCCGCATATTTGTGATCGCCATCCTTGGTGACCTTGCCGTCATCCACATTGGCGCGCAGGCTTACACCATCCGAGCCCATCACGCGCAGACGATCGGCGACCGGGTTGAAATCGACGGTGGCGGTGACGCCCTTGGCCAGCGTGGTTTCGAGCTTGGATTTCATGGTCGCCTTGCCGTCCTTGGCGATGGTGACCACGGTGCCGTCATCGACGAGGCCATAGAGCAGGCCATCGGCCGGACGCACATCGATGCCGACCAGTGCGCCGGAAATACCGGTGACCTTGACGGACCCCGTGGCCTTCTTCTGCGCGGTATCGACCGTGGCGATGGTGTCGCCACCGACAAGGGCAGCCACCTGCGCGGCATTGGCGGCGGCGGTGGTCATCAGCAATGCGGCGGAGGCGGCGAAAAGCGAACGAAATGTCATGTCGTGTTCCCTGTGTTTCCGCGATCCCGGTGGGACCGATACAAGGACTACCGGCGGCACCGGCCAAACGGATGCACGCGCCCGAAAATAATTTTTGCGAATAAATCCGGGACCGGTGCATCCAAATGCCGCACAGCCACGGTAGAGTGACTATGCAAGAGCATGAACATGACCGGGACTGCAGCCATCACCGAGGTGCCGCGCGACGAGGCGAACGATGCGTTCGCACGCGAAGCGCAGCTCGCCGCCGCGCTGGCGCGCTGCGCCGCAGGCGATCGGGCCGCCTTGCAGATGATCTATGCCAGCGAAGCGCCAAGGATGATCGGCGTCGCCCGGCGCATCCTGTTCCGGCAGGATCTGGCCGAAGAAGCCGTTCACGACGCCTTCGTGCGGATCTGGCGCAGCGCTGCCTCGTTCGATCCGCATCGCGGCGCGGCGCGCGGCTGGCTCTATGCGGTGGTGCGCAACCGCGCGCTCAGCATCCACCGCAACGAACATCGCTATGATGCCTCGGACGAAAGCGCCCTCGATATCGATTGCGAGGCGACCATGACGCAGATGCCGGAGACATCCGCATTGCGCAAATGCCTCGAACGCATCGACCGGCCGCGACGCGACGTCGTGGTGCTGGCCTATGCACATGGCATGAGCCATGGCGAACTCGCCGGGCGATTGAAGGTGCCACTCGGCACCGTGAAGAGCTGGGTGCGCCGCAGCCTGTTCTCCCTGCAGGAGTGCATGGGATGAGCATGCACGACGACACCGCGCGCCCCGACGACGATCTCGCTGCCGATTATGTGATGGGCCTGCTGGAAGGCGCCGAGCTCGCCACCGCCGAGCAGCGCATGACGACGGACATCGTCTTTGCCAAAGCCGTAAATGTCTGGCGCGAGCGCCTTTCCGATCTCGACGCAACAGCCGAGGCACTCGAACCAAGCTCGGACCTGTGGGGCCGCATCGCCGACTCCACCAAAGTGAAACCCGCCATCCCGCTGCCCGGCGCGCGTGCCGCGCTTGGTGGCGCCACGCTGTGGCACAATATCCGCTTCTGGCGCGGCGCCGGCATCGGCAGCGCCTTCGCCGCTTTGCTGCTCGCCGTGATCCTGATCGGCGCGCTCGGCACCTCGCGGCAGCTCCGCAACGAACTGATCGCGCTGGCGCAGAGCAAGCCCGTCTATGTCGCCGTGCTGGTCAATGACACGACCAAGGAGGCCGGCGCCATCGTCAATGCTTTCTCCAACGGCCGTGTCGAACTGATCCCGCTGCAGAACATCGAGGTCCCCGCCGGCCGCACGCTGCAGGTCTGGACCTTGTGGGATCGTGCGATCGGACCAAAGTCCATCGGGCTGACCGGCCAGTCGCGCACACTGCAACTCGACCTCGATACGCTTCCAGAGACAGTGGTGGACCAGCTGTTCGAGATCACCCTGGAGCCGGAAGGCGGCTCACCCATCGGCCGGCCGACGGGGCCGATCCTGTTCAAGGGCAATACCGCGCGGGCGCTTTAACCGCCTCTCTCTTGCCATCTGACGGTCCTACCAGCGATAGCTCAGCGTCGCCAGCAGCCGACGCCGCGAACCATAGGTGCACATCAGCTCGCCATCGCACTGGCTGACATAGGTCTTGTCGAACAGGTTGCTGACATTGAGCGCCAACCGAACGCCCTTGAGCTGCGGTGTCCGATAGCCGAAATCATAACCGATGCGGGCATCCACCAGCGTATAGGACGGTACCGGCACCACATTGGCCGTATCTGTCGTATTGCCATTGTAACGCACGCCGCCGCCGAGGCTGAGGCCCGCCAGCGCGCCGCCGTCGAACAGATAGTTCGTCCAGATCGCGGCCTGATGGGTCGGGATCGTGCTCAGCCGGAAGCCGACTTCGGCAGGATTTGCGCTCTGCGTGATATAGGGTTCGAGATAGGCATAGGATGCGATCAGATCGAGATTCTTCGCGATCTCCGTCTTCGCCTCGAATTCGGCACCGCGGACATTCACTTCGCCGATCTGCCGCTGCAGGAAACTGGTGTCCGTGGTCAGCCGGTTCTGCTGCGTGAGGTCGAACACGGCCGCGGTCAGCATCGTCTTGGTGCCAAAGGGCTGATATTTGATGCCGCCCTCGATCTGCTGGCCGGTGCTCGGCCGGAATGCGACACCGGTGACGCCGTCGATGCCGCTTTCCGGCTGGAACGAGGTCGAATAGCTCACATAGGGCGCGACGCCATTATCGAACAGATAGGTCAGCCCCGCGCGGCCGGTGAAAGCCGTATCATTCTGCGTGGTCCGGACCGGATCGGTGGTGCCATCGCCGCGATCGCGCATCTGCGACGTCGCGCTGTCGAACCGGCCGCCCAGCGTCAGCAGCCAGCCGCCAAGCCGGATGCGATCCTGCGCATAGATGCCGACCTGGTCCAGCGTCGAGGCGAAATTCTGCACGAACATGTCCGGCGTGCTGACCGGCAATCCATAGACCGGCGCGAACGGATTGAGCGGCAGCGTGTCGAAGCTCGCCTTGAATTTGTAGTCGATGTCCTCGCGCAGATAGTCGATGCCGACCGCCACGTCATGCTGCAGCGGTCCGGTGGTGAAATTCAGGGTCGCCCGGTTGTCGATCGCAAAGGTCGTGGTGTTGGACGCCACATCGATCGGCAGTCGCGTCAGGCTGCCATCCACATCGGGCGGAAAGCGGCCGGTGGCGGCCGCGCGAATGTGGCTTTCGGAACTGTTGAAACGCAGGTTCTGCGTCAGGGTCACGGTGTCGTTCAGGCGGTGCTCGACATGATAGCCGATCCAGCCCTGGTCGGAGCGGCGGCGATCGAAGCTCGGCTCGCCCGTGAAGAGATCGGTCGAGATCTTGCGACCGTTGATCGGCGTGATGGTGCCTTGCGCCGGCAGATAGTTGAAGAACGACCACACGCCCTCGTCATGCTTGTAGCCGCCACTGATCGTGAACTTGGTATCCATGCTCGGCCGCCAGGTGAGCGACGGCGCGACCCAGTAATACTCGTTATTGGTGAAATCGGTCTGCGCATCGGCGCGGCCGACCACGCCGGTGACGCGATACAGAAATTCCTTCTGCGCATCGATGGGACCGCCGAGATCGAACGCCCCCTGCACGCGGCCGAAATTGCCGCCCTGCAATTCGACTTCGCGGATCGGCTCCGTCGTCGGCTGCTTGCTCACCATATTGATGATGCCACCCGGCGAACCCGCGCCATACAGCCCCGACGCCGGTCCCTTCAGCACCTCGACGCGCTCCAGCATCCAGGGATCGACAACCGAGCTCGACAGGCCGTCGACCACGCCTTTCGGCAGTTTCAACCCGTCGAGATAGAGATCGGCGCGGAAACCACGGATCAGCGTGAACACGTCATAGACGCCCGACGCGCCATAGGGCTCGACGGTGACGCCCGGCGTATAGCGCAGTGCCTCGCTGACGCTGAGCGCACCCTGCGAGCGCATCTGGTCGGCGGTGACCACATTGACGGTCTGCGGAATCTCGATGATCGCCGCATTGGTCTTGCTGCCGGTCGCGCTACGGGTGGCGACATTGCCGGAGACCGGACCATCGGCGCGCTCGAGCATGGGCGCCGGTACCGCCGCGGGCGCAGGCGGCGTTGCCGGGCGACGATTTGCTGTGCTTTGCGGGCCTTGCGCATCGCGCGACCGAGGTCTCGCGGTCGTTGCAGCACGCCGCGGCGCTGGTGCATCCACTGTCACGCCAGGCAGCACCGTCCCGGGTGCTGTTTGCGCATGGCCGGCGGTGACGACAGCTGACGCGCCGATGGCGACCAATGCGGTCGTCGATAAAGCCCACACAAATTTCGATTGCATTCCAGACTCTCCCCAAGAACGAGAGAGAGTATCTGGACACCTGAAATGCCAGAAGCGGCCAGAGAGCTTGGTGAACTGGAATTAGTCCAGAATTAGCAACCGCGAATTATCTCCCGACAATCCTGCAACTTGGTTCGACACCGATATTTCGTCCGACAGTGATGCGCACATATCCTTCGCAGAAATGTCCGAGCGCAAATCCGACGCACCTTTGTTTCGTGTTCAGCCTCCGCCAACGCCTTTCACGAAGGACGCCGCGCGGCCGGCGATCGCCGTGGCCAGCGCGCGCTCCGAGAGCCCGCAAAACAGGCCAATCAATAGCGCCACCGAGCCGGCCAGCTTGAAGTGCTCCGGATGAGTCTTGAGGCCACCGATTTCGAGATTGATCGCGTTGTTCCAGAATAGCAGGCACGCGGCCATCGTCAGCACGGTGACGAATGCGATCCGCAGCGGAGGATCGAGTGCGTTTTCTTCGGCCATCACGAGATCATCGAACGCAAATTTGTCCCGACGTACCGAGAACGATGCCCACGTCCCGATGGCGGCTCCGCATGCTGCAAGCAAAAAGCTTTTGTGATCATAGCTCCACGGCCAGCTTTCGGCTCGCGACTGAAGAAAGACATAGTAGCCGATGAAGCATAGCGCCGCGGCACCTGCCCATAGACCCAGCCGGCGCACATACATGTTTTTGATGCGGCCGGCTTCAAGCGTGTAGAACTCATTCTGCAGTTCGGCCAAGGTCAGCTTCGCGAGCTCCGGAAATTCGAGTTCAAGGCCGATAACGGCGATGCCGTGAAGCTTCACGAGAAATTCGTTCATCAGCATGCGCGCGCGCCGCTCCGCCCCGCTGTCGGCACCGAAAGTCCGGGCACGCAATCCCGTCTGCGCGCGCTCGCGAAGACGTTCGCACACGGTGCGGATGACGGTATTGGTCTTGTGAATTTGGACGTAGAGTTCCTGCTTCTCCGCCGAAGGCTTGTCCTGTGGCGCCGCAAGACCACCGAACAGGCTGATATCCAGGGCCCGTTCCGTCGTCTCGTCGATCGGTTGATCGACATCCGGCGTCAGCCGGACATTGAACAGCAAGCGTGTAAGCCGGTCGCGACGCGCCTGATAGCGGCCGCGCAGGAGCATCACGCTTTCAGCCGCATCCTTTGCCAACAGCGGATTGCTCCAATAGGTGTCCACTTGGCGCCGCAAGGCGTCGGCACTCGACTTGCGCTGTATTTCCCTGGCGTTGATCACGTTCTGCGTGAACCCGCCATTGGGATCGAGACGCTTGTCCGCAGCGAACTCCTGCCCCGCGCGCTTGATACTATCGAAGAACGCAGCCTCATCCTGGGTGGGCTGATAGCCCGGAATGACGATGAGGTCGAAGTCACCCTCGAATCGCGGCACGGCAGGATCGGCTGATCCGAATTTGGGAACCGTCGCATCATAGGCGGTCGCAATCGCATCCAGACGTGATCCATCACCCGCGGAATTCATGCCGCTGACGAATTTCTCCGCGTCGGCTTCGAGCGCCGCCGCAGCGGCCCTGCGCGCATCAATGCGAACCGTCAGTGGCGGCTTTGGGTAGTTGGCCGCTCTGTCGGCACCGTCTTCCAGTGCAAGGCGATCGAGAAAGCCACGGACGCGCTGGACATATTGTCGTTCGGCGTCACTGGGCTCGTAGCCGTCATTCGGCTTCAGCTGAAAATCGCCATCGAAACGCAATGGCGGAGCCTTGGTGATCTGAAAATCGGCCATGACCAAAAATGTCGGGCTCATGTCGGCGAAAATGCCATCCCGACCTCCCTGAAAGACCCCAGTAAAGACGAAGGATAACTATCATTCAATCTAAAATTGCATCTTGATCTGACACTGGTCATGCCACCTCTGCCATCCCATATTCCGGCCATGGCGAAGAAACCCGACACTCCGAAAAAGCCCGCTAAATCAACGAAGACGCCCAAGGCGAAGCCGGGCGCCGGACGTCCCGAGGTCAAACCAATCGGACCGGCGCTGGCGGAACTGCTGAATCCCGCCATCAATCGCGGCGATGCCGGCATGGGCTCGGGCACCGGCCTGCAGCCGCCGCCGAGCAATTCCTTCGAGCGTCGTTCCGGCGGTGAGGCCGCGGTTCATCGCGCCCGCAAATCAACGCCGAAGAAATTCGAAGGCGATCAGGGCATGCGCCCGACGCCGCTGCAACCGTTCCCGCAGCCCGTGGTCGCGCCCTATGCGCCACGCCTGAGCGAGCAGAAGGGGTTGGAGGAGGCGCCGCAGGCCAATTACAACACCTCGGCCTCGATCCCGACGCTGGATCCGGAACTGGCCAAGCAGCTCGGCTTCACCACCGAGGAGGAAGACGCTGAAGCGCTGACGGCACGCCCGCCACGCAACAAGATGGAAGCGCTCGGCGTGCAGGCGACCGCCGATGCGCTGGAAGCGCTGGTGCGCGATGGCCGCCCGGAATTCAAGGACCAGAAAGTCTGGACGCCACACCGTCCGCCACGCCCGGAGAAATCCGAAGGCGGCGTGCGCTTCGAGCTGAAATCGCAATATGAGCCGAAGGGCGACCAGCCCACCGCCATCAAGGAACTGGTCGAGGGCATCGACCGCAACGACCGCACCCAGGTACTGCTCGGCGTCACCGGCTCCGGCAAGACCTACACCATGGCCAAGGTGATCGAGGCAACGCAACGCCCGGCGATCATCCTCGCGCCGAACAAGACGCTGGCCGCCCAGCTCTATGGCGAGTTCAAGAACTTCTTCCCTGACAACGCCGTCGAATATTTCGTCTCTTACTACGACTACTACCAGCCCGAAGCCTACGTCCCCCGCACCGACACCTATATCGAGAAGGATTCGTCGATCAACGAACAGATCGACCGCATGCGCCATTCGGCAACGCGCGCGCTGCTGGAGCGCGACGACGTCATCATCGTGGCCTCGGTGTCCTGCATCTATGGTATCGGCTCGGTCGAGACCTACACCGCCATGACCTTCGCGCTGAAGAAGGACGAGCGCATCGACCAGCGCCAGCTGATCGCCGACCTCGTCGCGCTCCAATACAAGCGCACCCAGCACGATTTTACGCGCGGCACCTTCCGGGTGCGCGGCGATGTCATCGACATTTTCCCGGCGCATTACGAAGACCGTGCCTGGCGCGTGAACCTGTTCGGCGACACCGTGGAGAGCATCGAGGAATTCGACCCGCTCACCGGCCACAAGCAGGACGAGCTGGAATTCGTGAAGATCTACGCGAATTCGCATTACGTGACGCCGCGCCCGACCCTGATCCAGGCGATGAAGTCGATCAAGGAAGAGCTGAAGTGGCGGCTCGACCAGCTCAACAATCAGGGCCGCCTGCTGGAAGCGCAGCGGCTCGAACAGCGCACCACCTTCGATCTCGAAATGATGGAAGCCACTGGCGCCTGCGCCGGCATCGAGAACTATTCGCGCTATCTCACCGGCCGCCGCCCCGGCGAGCCGCCGCCGACCCTGTTCGAATATGTGCCGGACAATGCGCTGGTCTTCGCCGACGAAAGCCACGTCACCGTGCCGCAGATCGGCGGCATGTTCAAAGGCGACTTCCGCCGCAAGGCAACGCTGGCGGAATACGGCTTCCGCCTGCCCTCCTGCATGGACAACCGCCCGCTCCGCTTCGAGGAGTGGGACATGATGCGCCCGCAGACCGTGGCCGTCTCGGCGACGCCGTCGGGCTGGGAGCTGCAGGAAAGCGGCGGCGTGTTTGCCGAGCAGGTCATCCGTCCCACCGGCCTGATCGATCCGCCCGTCAATATCCGTCCCGCGCGCACGCAGGTCGACGATCTCCTCGGCGAAGTCCGCGCCACCTCCGCGGCGGGCTATCGCTCGCTGATTACCGTGCTGACCAAACGCATGGCCGAAGACCTCACCGAATTCCTGCACGAACAGGGCATTCGCGTGCGCTACATGCACAGCGACATCGACACCATCGAGCGCATCGAGATCATCCGCGATCTCCGCCTCGGCGCGTTCGATGCGTTGGTCGGCATCAATCTGTTGCGCGAAGGCCTCGACATTCCCGAATGCGCGCTGGTCGCGATCCTCGACGCGGACAAGGAAGGTTTCCTGCGTTCGGAAACGTCACTGATCCAGACCATCGGCCGCGCCGCGCGCAACGTCGATGGCCGCGTCATTCTCTATGCCGACCAGATGACCGGCTCGATGCAGCGCGCCATTGCCGAGACCGATCGCCGCCGTGAGAAGCAGGTCGAATACAACACCGCTCATGGCATCACGCCGGAAAGCGTGAAGAAGTCGATCGGCGACATTCTCGGCTCGGTCTATGAAGGCGACCGCGTGCTAGTCGATATCGGCGGTGGTGGCATGGCCGATGATGCCATTGCCATCGGCCACAATTTCGAGGCGGTGCTGGCCGATCTCGAAGTGCGCATGCGCGAGGCTGCGGCCGACCTGAACTTCGAGGAAGCCGCGCGCCTGCGCGACGAGGTGAAGCGTCTGCGCGCCACCGAGCTCGCTGTCGTGGACGATCCCACCATCAAGCAGCGTGGCGTCGCCGCACGCGGCGGTGCTTACAAGGGCGAGAAGAAATACGGCAGCGCCGCCAATCTGCCGGCCCAGCTCGACAAGGCCGCCCAGGGCAAGGCGCGCGGCAAGTTCAGCAGCAAGGCGCGCAAGCCGACGCTGGATGAAATGGGTCCGGGCATGGAGAGCAAGATCTTCCAGCCGAAGAACTCGCGGGAGTCGGGACCGGAATTCGGGCCATCGCCGCGATCGACGGCTGGCGCGCCGGGGCAACGGGGCGGGTGGAAGAAGAAGTAGTTTGTCATCCCCGCGAAGGCGGGGATCCATACACGCTGTCGAGATAGTTGAAATAGGCTCTGCCGTTTCGATTGCATCGTCGGAGGCTATGGGTCCCCGCCTTCGCGGGGACGACAGCATCTACCGCCGCATCGCCACCACATTGCTCGCGCCCGCTTCCACACCCAGCAGCCGTTTCACCTTCGCGGCGAACTCCGCGTGATCGAACGGCTTCTGCGCAATCCGATCCTCGCCGACCTCACGCAGCGCCGTAAGATCCGCATAGCCGGTCACGAACAGCACCGGGAGCTCGGGAAAATCCTTCGCGATCTCGCGCGCCACTTCCGCGCCGTTCATCCCCGGCATCGCAAAGTCCAGCACCACCAGATCGAATGCCGCCTCGGAGCGCGCGAGCAGATCGAGCCCGGCGCCGCCGCTGCCGGCGTCCTCGACGCTGCAGCCCATCTGCTGCAGCAGTGAGACCGTGATCTCGCGCACCGCGCTGTCGTCGTCGATGACCAGCACGCGCGTCGAGCCCGGCACCAGGTCCAGCATCGCGCCATCATCGACAGCCAGCGCCGGCGAGGCGTCGATGACGCGCGGCAGATAGACTTTCACCACCGTGCCCTCGCCGACCCGCGTCTCGATCCGCACGCCGCCGCCGGACTGCTTTGCAAATCCGTACACCTGCGCGAGGCCGAGTCCGGAGCCCTTGCCGACTTCCTTGGTGGTGAAGAACGGCTCGAATGCCCGCGCCAGCACCGCTTCGGACATGCCGCTGCCGGTATCGGCCACCGACACCACGACGTAATCGCCGGCCGCCGGCTCCTCCGGCCGCTGCGGCGGGCCGACGGTGGCATTGGCCGTCTCGATCGCCAGCGCGCCGCCGACCTGCATCGCGTCGCGCGCATTGATGGCGAGGTTGAGGATCACGAGTTCGAGCTGGGTCTGGTCCACCAGCGCCGACCACAATTGCGGATGCAGCACCAGTTCGATGCCGACACTGCCGCCCATGGAGGATCGCAACAGATCCTGCATGCTCGACACGGTGTCGTTAAGATCGATCGGCTTCGCCTCCAGCCGCTGCCGGCGCGAGAAGGCGAGCAGTTGCGCGGTCAGCTTGGCGCCGCGCTCGGCCGCCTGCTTCATATTGGCGACGCGGCGGCCGAATTTCGGATCGGCGGTCTGGCCGGCGTCGCGCTGCAGGAATTCGAGATTGCCGAGAATCACCGTGAGCAGATTGTTGAAATCATGCGCCACGCCCGAGGTGAGCTGGCCCACGGCTTCCAGCCGCTGCATCTGCCGCAGCGTCGTCTCCATCCGCTCGCGCTCGTCGATCTGGCGCTGCAATTCGGTGGTGCGCTCCGCCACGCGGCTTTCCAGCGAGGCATTGAGCTCGCGCAGATCGTCCTGGGCCATGCGCAGCTCGTTGATATCGGTGCAGGTGCCATACCAGCGCGTGATCACGCCGTGATCGTCGCGCACCGGCCAGGCGCGGCCGAGCACCCAGCGATATTCGCCGCTCCAGTGCCGCAGCCGGTACTCGATCTCATAGACATCGCCGGTCGCAAGACTGTGGCGCCAGCGCGCCCAGGCGCGCTCCTGATCCTCGGCATGGAACATGCCGTTCCAGGCTTCGCCATCGGTCGAGCCCGATGGCATGCCCGTGTAGTCGTACCAGCGCTTGTTGTAGTAGTCGTGGAAACCATCCGGCCGCGTCGACCAGATCATCTGGTCGATGCTGTCGGCGATGCCCTCGAAGCGGCGCTCGCTGACCGTGAGCGCGTCGAGCAGCTTTGCGCTCTCGAAGGCGATGGCGGCGGCGCGCGCCAGGGTCTCCAGCCGTTCGATGGTCGCCGGCTGCGGCGTCAGCGTTTCCGCCCAATAGGCGCCGATCACCGCCGTCACCTCGGGCGATCCTACCGGCGTCATCAGCATGCTGCGCACGAATGTCGGCCGATAGGCATCATGCGGCACGCGATCATCGACATAGATGTCGGGGATCATCGCCGCCTGCCGGTTCAGCATCACCCAGCCGGACACGCAGGTGGCCATGGGAAAGCGCTGCCCGGTCCACAATGGCCCCGTGGCATCCTCGGCGGCGTAGTGACAGAGATCGCCATCGCGCAGGATCACGCAGATGCCATCGGCCCCGGCGATATCGCGGGCATAGCGGCGCAGCACGTCGACCACGGCGTCGATGCTGCGCGCTCCCGCCAGCGCCTCGATGCCTTCGAGCAATTGCGCGCGCGCGATATGGTCGATGTCCATGATGTCCTTTGCAGCGATCGGCTCGCAGCCGGTGCAGTCACGTTACGCTACCGGCAACAGGCTGGCTACACGACAGGACACAGGAACCCGCAGTTCCATTCACGGACACGCGACGACCACGGCGGGCGGCGGCTGAACCCGCAACGCCCGCCGCGGCGCTCGCTGATCCCCATGCGCAGCGAAACCGCGTCACGCGCGACACTGCCCGAAACCAGTGCGCGTCGCTGTTCGGAATTGAACATAAACGCCCAGTTCCGCGACAGATGCAGATACCAATCTTGGGGAACCCTGATGTCGCTTCGCCTGCTCGCTTTGCCCGCGCTCCTGCTCGCCACCACCGCTGCACATGCCCAGCAATCCGCACCGCTCTCCAGCGCCGCGCCGCTCACCCTCGCCTGCAGCGGCCCCTTCGCAAAAGATTCCTCGCACGCCAAACTGCAGCAGGCCTTTGGCGCGCCGAATGTTGCGATCCAGAAAGTTGACGGCGCCGAGGGCGAGACGTTCGAAGCCAGCGTGCTCTATCGCGCGGATCCGTCGCGCCGTCTCGAAGTGACATGGATCGACGACAAGAAGCGCAGCGGTCTCTCCTCCGCGAGCGCGAAGAAGCCCTCGACCTGGACCGGCCCCGAAGGCATCCGCATCGGCATGACGCTGGACGAGGTCGCTAAACTCAACGGCCAGCCGTTCAGGCTGAACGGATTCGAATGGGACTATGGCGGCTATGTCGTCGATCTCAAAGGCAAGCTCGCCAGCCTCCCCGGCGGCTGCGGCCTGATGCTCCGCTTCTCGCCCGGCATGGCGCTGGACGCGAAGAAACATGCGGGACTGATCGGCGAGAAGAAGTTGTCGTCATCGGACGCGAAGCTGCTGGCCGTGAAGCCGGTGCTGGTGAGTTGGAGCATCGGTTACGCCGAGTAGTCGATGGCTCTCACACGGTCGTCATTGCGAGAAGCGCAGCGACGAAGCCATGCAGACAGTCGCGCGATATTAAGACTTGATCGCCTGCGTGCACGGCAGTGACAGGCGCTTGACATAATTCCTAACGGATAATATACCTCTTCCCGTCCTGTTCACGAGGGGCGCTTCTCGAGGGCGTCTTGAGCGGTGGGGCAGGATACGGAGCCCGCGGCCTGCCTCGCAAGCAGGACTCGGGAGGCCGGGGGTCACCGTCCGCCCCCATTACGAGGGGCTGCCGATAGTTCGGCTGAGACGGCACAGGCGAACGGCGGAGAAATCCGTCGGGATCAGCGAAACCGAAACCTGCTACGGCAGGGAGTAAGGGACGCGCCGGTGCATAAAAAGAATGGTCCTCCAGCCAAAAGTCCCGTGATGGCGCGCCGAGAGGCGTTGCGATGGGCGGAGGCTGACGTTTCAGCCCGAGCACATCGCATGGACTACCCAAATTGCGCTTCTTGGCGCGTCATTCCCCTCACCTGTCGAGGGGGAAACCAGGGACCTCCACCTCGCGCCGCGGACGCGACAAGGACGGCGCGTGCGCGCAAGAAATTTCCAGGACGTGGCTGTTTGACATGGTCGATCGGCAAACGCCGGCCCGTAGGATGGGTTGAGCGCAGCGAAAACCCATCGGCCGTCGCCTGCGGGTTGCTCCGCCGATGGGTTATCGCTTCGGCGCTGCGCAGCTGCGCTCAACCCATCCTACAGGTTCGGACACGCCTTGCCTGACAAACTCACATTTGCGGCACCGCGACACCTGCACAGTTGGCTCCCGCATGCGCATCGCACATGGCGGGGCTGCGCCTGATTTTTATCATAGGCCTGTACAAGCTGCGATGTTCCGTCGCAGTTAAACCGGATAGTGTTGCAGGCAGCGGGCCGCACGCACGCGCCTGACATCAAGCGCCTCTAGTGGGATGGAAACGACGATGCCCAAAAAACCCTGGTACAAGATCCTCTATATCCAGGTGATCATCGCCATCATCATCGGCGTGGCGCTCGGTTACTTCTATCCCAATGCCGGCAAGGCGCTGAAGCCGCTCGGCGATGGCTTCATTGCGCTCATCAAGATGATGATCGCACCGGCGATCTTCTGCACCGTGGTGCATGGCATCGCCTCCATCGGCGATATGAGCAAGGTCGGCCGCATCGGCGGCAAGACACTGCTCTATTTCGAAGTGGTGTCGTCGGTGGCGCTGCTGATCGGCCTCTTGGTCGGTCATTTCCTGCAGCCCGGCGCGGGCTTCAATATCGATCCCGCCACGCTCGATGCGAAGTCGGTCGCAAGCTATGTGACGCGCGCCAAGGAAGAGAGCTTTGTCAGCCATCTGATGGCAATCATCCCGACCTCCTATTTCGACTCGCTGGCCAAGGGCGATCTGCTGCAGGTGCTGCTGGTGGCGATCCTGTCGGGCTTTGCGATCTCTCATATGGGCAAGCCCGGCGAAGCCATTGCGCATGGCATCGACCTCGCCGGAAAAATGTTCTTCCGCATCATCGGCATGATCGTGCAGCTGGCGCCGATCGGCGCGTTCGGTGCGATGGCCTTCACCATCGGCTCGTTCGGCCTCGGTGCGCTGGTCAATCTCGGCTATCTCATCGTCACCTTCTATGCGGCATCGCTGCTGTTCGTGCTGCTGGTGCTGGGCGGCATCGCGCGCGCCTTCGGCTTCTCGATCCTGCGCTTCATCGCCTATATCAAGGATGAATTGCTGATCGTGCTCGGCACCTCATCGTCGGAGACCGTGCTGCCACGCATGATCACCAAGATGGAAGCGCTCGGTGCATCGAAGCCCGTGGTCGGCCTGGTGATCCCGACCGGCTACAGCTTCAATCTCGACGGCACCAATATCTATATGACGCTGGCCATCCTGTTCCTGGCGCAGGCGACCAATACGGATCTCTCCTATGGCCAGATGGCCGCGATCCTCGGCGTCGCCATGCTCACCTCGAAAGGCGCTTCGGGCGTGACGGGTGCGGGCTTCGTGACGCTGGCGGCCACGCTGTCGATCATTCCCGATATCCCGATCACGTCGCTCGCGATCATCGTCGGCATCGACAAGTTCATGAGCGAATGCCGCGCACTGACCAACTTGATCGGCAATGGTGTCGCCACCATCGTGATCAGCCGCTGGGAGGGCGAACTCGATGCCCACAAGCTGCACGAGGCGATGGCGCATCCGATTTCGTTCGGCGAGGAAATGGAGCATGTGCCGCTGGATGAAGAGCCGGTGAAGCCGGCGGCATGAACTCATGTCGTCCCCGCGAAGGCGGGGACCCATACACGCTGTCGATCTAATCGCACTCACCTATCAGTGCCACCGTTTCAAATACATCGACGGTGGTTCTGGGTCCCCGCCTTCGCGGGAACGACAAATCAATCCGGCATCAGCGTTTCAATCGCCTCGCCGCTTGCCTCGGCCTCCGATAGCAACAGATACTTCCCGTCCTGCAGTGTCGCCGCACTTGCAACGACCACCGCCCGCTTCGGGCAGATGCCGAGACAGCTCGTCATCACCACGCGCGGCGGCTTCACATCCTGGTTCCGGCTGCGGGTTTTCGAATCCGACTTCAGCGCCTTGCGCAGCTTCTTGCCGTCATCGATGCGGCCGAGGCATTTCTTGCAGACGAGGATCGGCGGCGCACGGCGCAATCTTGCGGAAATGACGGGTTTGGGAGCCATCACGTCTATATAGACGCCCGGCTCCCGATTGCGATCACCCGGAGCGGCGGTTGGACGTATTTTGCACGAGATTGCCGTGCGCGGCCTGTTCGCGGATATTGTGCTTCTCGTCGTCGCGATGGCCCTTGGTGTCGTCGAGTTGCACCTTCGGCACGTTCCACGGCCCCTTGTCGCTGCGGTTCTCTGGCGGCACCGGCTGGATGTGTTTGGTCATCAGACCCTCCGTTCGTGAACGCGGAATCAACGCTGCGCGATGAGCCACGTTCCGACATTTGGCTCCCGTGATCGCCACCGCCAAAAAGCGATGAACCTTTGAACCTTCAGTCGCGTTGATTTGACGCAATTTGAGTGGTCGGGGAATTTGCATGAAAGTTGTCTTGTTGATCCTGCTGGGCCTGGTCCTCGGACTGCTCGGCGGCGGCGCGCTTGGGATCGGTGCCGGTGTCGCCTGGGTCGAATTCTTCAAGACCACGAATTTCGAAGGCTATAGCGCCATGCTGGTGTTCTTCACCTTCATGCCGATCGGCGCCTTGCTCGGCGCGGTCGCCGGGGCCATCTTGTTCGGTATCGCTGCATCCCGTCCCGTGGAGCTCAGCGTCGAACATCTCCAGAATCGGGAGCGGGATACCCTCCCCCGCTAGGGCCGCCAGCAATTGGCGCGATTGATGAGTCAATCAGCATTTGTGCATTGCAAAAATATTCATTGCAATGCACGCGAAATTATATTACTTTAAGCTTCAATTGATTACACGACTTTGCCGGGCCCATTTTGCTGCCCGGGCTTTTGAGTTTCAGCCATCCAGGATCCATATCAAATGACAGAGCATTGCCTCTGGCGTTTGTCGCGCGCGTTGCACCGCGCGATCAACGATCAGCATTTCGACGATCTCGCCGCCATGATTGACGACAATATCGAGTGGGCCGTGTTCGGTCCGATCGACATGTTTCCATTTCTCGGCGCTCGGCACGGCAAGGCTGCCGTTCTCGAGGTCTGCAGGCAGATCGCGCAGAATGTGCGCGTGCATCGCTATGAGCGCGAGAACGTGTTGCTGAGCGAGGATTCCGGCTCGGCGATGATGCGCTTCTCGCTGACGGCGCTCGACACCAATCGGCCGATCAGCCTGCGTCTCGCACAATTCGCGCAATTCCGCGGCGGTCGGCTGACAAGCATGCGCGTTGTCGTCGATACGTTCGATCTGGTCGAGCAGGCATTGGGCCGCGCAATCCATCTGCCGAAGATCGCGTGATCGTCATTTGCGGCTGATTGCTGCAATGCCATAATTTTGCCAGTCGCGACGGTATGATCTGCGGACCAACGCGATCTGCTGGGCATGGGCATGATGGCTGCGATGACGGTTCCTTTTTTTCGACTTTGCTTCGCTGCGACGGTTTGCGCAGGCGTCTTGGCGTCGCCGGCTACCGCGCAAAATCCGTGGGCCGGCATCAATGATGTCGAAACCCACGATCTCGCGCCGCCGCCTGGCGAGATCGAACCGGTCGATACGTCGCCGATGGCGCAGAAAAATCCGGCGGAACCCGACTGGAGTTCGCTCGGCGCCAATGACTCGCCAACAGCAAAAGGCTCGCTGCGCGAACGCAAATCCTCGCTGATCGTCGGCAAGCAAAGCTCGTCCTGGACGGCCAATGACAGCAACGGCGCGTCCGCCGTCTCGGTCAAGCAATCGGTGCTGCCATTCTGGGATACGCGCATCGGCGCCGACATGACTGTCGCGCGGCAAAGCGGGCCGACCAGCATGCAGGATTCCTACCGCAACCAGTTCGGCGATGGCACGCAGGCAACATCGAACGGCACCGCATGGGCAGCAATGACAGCGCCCGGTGTCGGTTCGATCTGGGACAAGACCGCCATCGAAGCGCGCGTCGATCCGTATTCGGACCAGACCAAGTTCGGCACCTCGATCAGCAAGTCGGTGCCGCTCGCCGGCAATCAATATTCGCTGACGCTGCAGAGTGGCTACAACGTCATCCAGCAGGGCAGCATTCCGATGGTCGGCTATAACGGCCGTCCGACGCGCAGCTATGAGACGGATCAGCTGGCGCGCTTCAACATCTCGGAAACCGGCACCAGTTTCCTTGCCGGCCAGACGCTGGCGACGACCGACGACAAATGGCTGCGCAAGTTCGGCGCCGAGCAGAAGCTGTTCGGCGGTATCAATGTCACCGGCTCGCTCAGCGAGACAACGACCGGCGTGACGAACAAGAGTCTTACCGCGGGCTTTAAGCACAGCTGGTAGCTTAAGTTTGCGTACACTTTATCCGCGAATTTCAGGCAAAGAACGACCACTCGCCGCATATTGGCCGCTATCCTGTCAGAATCGACTGCGCAGATGACAATGTTGTTACGCCGTGCGGGGGACAGTCCGCGCGTCATGCGTCGATCAGGAGAAAACCTATGAACGCGACTCGCCCCGAGCAGACTGAGACCGCCGCCACCGCCGAAGACAGCAACCTCGCTGCCGTCTCCGAAGTCGAAGCCGGGATCCGCGACTTCGTCCGCAATGACATTGCCTATCTGCGTCGTCCCGGCGCGAATGGCGCGACGGCCGAAACGCCTGCTGCCACCACCGATGCAGCGGCTCCGCTCGATTCCTCGACCGAGGCGACCGTGAACAGCGTCAATTCGCTGATCCAGCGCGTCGCCGGCACCTCGCTGGCCGAGATCGAGAAGCTGATCGGTGAGCTGGAAAGCCTGCGCGATCTGCTTCATGCCGAAGGCCAGCGCGTCCAGCGCGAGATCTCGGGCTACGCGCAGCTGAGCCAGGCGGCCATGAAATCAACCCGCCTGATTGCCGACAATGTCGCGCAGTGGAAGCGCGCCGCGGACAACCTCCGCCACGACTGATCGGTAATTAGCTAGTGATTTCAAACGCCGCCCTGGCCCAGGGCGGCGTTTTTCATTGAAATTTCAGATTCTTCGACAAAATTTCAATTGAACTTTAACGACCTGTCCCTGACCAAGGATACAGGCAGAAAAAACTGTCTGGGGTCTGGGGAGACATCCGTGCAAACGATTCGTCCGAGTACCGCCGCGCCGATTCCGGCACGCGCGTCAGCGCCCAAAATGGGCACCATCATCGTCCGATTTTCAGGTTTGCTGTTGGTAGCGGTAGCCCTGATGGCCTTCGCCTGGAGCCGCTGATTTTCACGGCCGATCGCTCGGCGATCTCGTCTGCCGCTCGCGCATCTGGCGCGAGGGCCTCGTAAGCAATTACTCGCTAACGGCCACGCTGTTATCCAGCGTATAGGCGCCGTCGGCATATCCCTTCACAACCATGCAGGTCCCGAACATCACCGCAAGCGTGATGCTCGCAAAGATGAACCCGACAAATTTCAATCCGGCGCGATCAGCCATTGTAGTCCCCAGTGATCTCTCGTCTTAGGCGGTCTCGCTCGCGCGAGCCTGAGATGCCTAAGCATTCGTTGAGCGTGAGTCGCACATCACGCTCACAAAGTTCAAAACACATTAACGTTGGGTCGGTTCCACCGACAAAATTGGATTGGGTTAATTGCGGTCGCTGCGCTGTGGCAGAAATACCGAGCCGAGGAAAGAGTAGACCTCCTCGCCCCGCTGATTGACCGCAATATTCTTGGATTGAACGATACCCCAACCAGGCTTCGATGCTGTAGCGCGCGCCGAGACGACTTCACTGGAATAGGTCAATGTATCGCCGGCGAGAACCGGTTTGAGCCAGCGCAGATCGCGGAAACCGGGCGAAGGTCCGCCTGTTCCAAATTCCTCGCCCCGCGCTTCGGCCTCCTGACGCGCACGATCGCCCGCAGCAACGAGCAGCTTCATGCAGACCGATGCAACATGCCAGCCGGATGCCGCAAGACCGCCGAAGATGGAATTGCGGCCGGCTTCTTCATCGAGATGGAACGGCTGTGGATCGAATTCGCGCGCGAAGGTTTTGATATTCTCGGCCGTAAAGGTGAAGGTGCCGAGCTCGCGGCGGAGGCCGACTTTCATGTCGTCGAGAAAAGGCATGTCACACCTGCTCCGCAGTCGCGCGGCGACCGATCATGATCGGCACGGTCATGTCGGACACCGTCTGTCCCTTCGCGTTGCGCGTGCTGCAGCGAAAGGTCACGACGCCCATCGATGGACGCGACTGCGAGGCGCGTGCTTCCAGCACCTCGACATCGAGCGTCAGCTCGTCGCCGGGCCGAAACGGCATCAGCCACTTCATCTCAGTGACCCCCGGCGATCCCAAAGACGTGGTCTTATGCAGGAAGCCGTCATAGATCATGCGCATCATCAGCGAGCATATATGCCAGCCTGAACCTGCGAGCCCTTTCAGCATCGAGGCCTTGGCGGCCTCTTCATCGAGATGCATGGGCTGCGGATCGTATTCTTTGGCATAGGCGATGATTTCATCGCGGCTGATCAGGCGCGGCCCGAAACTGCCGAAATGGCCCGGCTGAAAGTCTTCGAATGTCAGGGTCATGTTGGGGAATGCCGTCAAAGGAGCCTGATTGTGGCCGTTATTTGCGGCAATCTCAACCCGGTCGCTTGCATGGCTTGCCCGTCACTGACGGGAAGGGGAACAGGCTCTGGACGCCAGCGACATTGAACGTCACGTTGACTGCCGGGGGAGATTTTCCAAATGTTCGAATTCCGCGACCTGTTCCAGTGGGACCGCTTCATCACGCCCACCATCATCAAGACCTTCTATTGGCTGGTGATTGCCCTGATCATCCTGTTCGGGATTTCCGGCATCTTTTCGGGGCTTGCGACGATGGCGATCAGCCCGTTCGGCGGCTTCATCATCCTGCTGTCGAGCCTCGCCAGCGTGGTGGTCGGCATCATCGCGGCGCGCATCAGCGCGGAGTTCGTGCTGATCGTATTCCGGATCAACGAGCACCTGGGCGCGATCCGCGATCAGGGCGAGCAGCGGGGCTTGTAGTAGCGGCGGCGATGAAACCCTTGTTTCGTGCCGCGCGCCCAATCCCTCATGGTGAGGAGCGCGCATCTTGCGCGCGTCTCGAACCATGAGATGGCGGAGCTCCGAGCCAGGCCAACTCATGGTCGAGACGGCGCTTCGCGCCTCCTCACCATGAGGGCGGAGTGTAAGGCAAGAGCTTACGTATTGAACCGGAAGTGCAGCACGTCGCCATCATTGACGACATATTCCTTGCCTTCCAGCCGCAGCTTGCCGCCATCGCGGGCGCCGGCTTCGCCATTCAGCCTGACATAGTCGTCATAGGCGATGGTTTCGGCGCGGATGAAGCCCTTTTCGAAATCGGTGTGAATGACCGCTGCAGCCTGCGGCGCCTTGGTGCCCTTGGTGATGGTCCAGGCGCGCGCTTCCTTCGGGCCCACCGTGAAATAGGTGATGAGTTGCAAGAGCGTGTAGCCGGCGCGGATCAGGCGATCGAGGCCGGCTTCTTCGAGACCGAGGGTCTCGAGGAATTCGGTGCGCTCGGCACGTGACAGGGTCGCGATTTCGGATTCGATCTTGGCCGAGATGGCGACCGCAACAGCACCTTCCTTCGCGGCGTGTTCGGCCACGCGCTTGGAATACTCGTTGCCCTCACCGGCCGAACCTTCCTCGACATTGCAGACATAGAGGACGGGCTTCGACGTCAGCAGGCCAAGCATGCTGAATGCGCGTTCTTCCTCAGGCTTGCGCTCCAGGAAGCGGGTCGGCTTGCCGTCGCGCAGCAGCACCAATGCGCGCTGCACGAGCTCAAGCTGCTCCTTGGCGTCCTTGTCGTTGCCCTTGGCCTTCTTGGTCAGGTTGTCGATGCGCTTTTCGCAGGAATCGAGGTCGGCGAGCATCAGCTCGGTCTCGATGATCTCGATATCGGCGAGCGGATCGATCTTGCCTTCCACATGGGTGATGTCGTCATCGACGAAGCAGCGCACCACATGGGCGACGGCATCCACTTCGCGGATGGTGGCGAGGAACTGGTTGCCGAGGCCTTCGCCCTTCGACGCGCCTTTCACGAGGCCGGCGATGTCCACGAAGGTCAGGCGGGTCGGGATAATCTGCTGCGACTTGCCGATCTCGGACAGCTTGTCGAGCCGTTTGTCCGGCACCGCGACTTCACCGACATTCGGCTCGATGGTGCAGAACGGATAGTTCGCCGCCTGCGCGGCAGCGGTTTCGGTGAGCGCATTGAACAGCGTCGATTTGCCGACATTCGGCAGCCCGACGATCCCGCATTTGAATCCCATGACCCTGTCCTAATTCTTCGACGGCTTCTCAGCGGAGCCGTTGTCGTCCTTCGACGTGAAACCCTTGGCCTGCATCGTCAGATGCACCTTGTTCTGGAACGACGAGTCGTTGCCGCCGATGAGCAGTCCGACATGGTCGGACACCGCATCGTTGAACGCATCAAGCTGCGCGCGTTCCGCCTTGGCGAAATCGCCCAGCACGTGATTATGCACCAGCTCCTTGGCACCGGGATGTCCGATGCCGAGACGAACACGGCGATAGTCGTTGCCGACATGGGCGGAGATCGAGCGCAGGCCGTTATGCCCGGCAATGCCGCCGCCGACCTTCACGCGCACTTTGGCGAAAGGCAGTTCGAGTTCGTCGTGAAACGCGGCGATGTCGCCGAGTGAAATCTTGAAGAACGAGGCTGCCTCCTGCACGGAGCGACCGGATTCGTTCATGAAGGTCATGGGCTTCAGCAGAATGACGCGCTCGCCAGCGAGCGTGCCTTCCGATGTCTCGCCCTGAAAGCGACGGCGCCACGGTGCAAAACCGTGACGCCGCGCGATCTCGTCGAGAACCATGAACCCGATATTGTGCCGGTTGCCCTGGTATTTCGCACCAGGGTTTCCGAGGCCAACAAAGAGGCGCATGACGCGGTCTCCCGCGCTGGCTTACTTCTTCTTCGCCGGAGCGGCGGCCGGAGCCTTGGCACCAGCAGCCGGAGCCTTGGCACCTGCGGCGGGAGCCTTGCCACCAGCGGCCGGAGCAGCAGCGGCAGGCGCTGCACCAGCAGCCGGAGCTTCTTCACCGTAGCCCGACGGCGGCACGATGGTGACCAGCGTGAGGTCGGCATCGCGCGCCAGCGTCTTCACGCCCTTCGGCAGCTTGATGTCGGTGATGTGCAGCGACGAACCGATATCGAGGGTCGAGACGTCAACTTCCAGAAACTGCGGAATGCTGTCGGCTTCGGCTTCGAGTTCGATCGTGTGAGCGACGATGTTGATCGTGCCGCCGCGCTTCACGCCCGGCGCGGTTTCAGCGCCGTTCACGTGCAGCGGGACATTGACGCGGATGGTCGCGCCTTCGCCGAGACGGAAGAAATCCACGTGGATCGGGAAATCCTTGACCGGATCGAGGTGATAGTCGCGCGGAATCACGCGGTGCTTCTGGCCATCGAGATCGATGTTGAAAATGGTGGTCAGGAAGCGGCCGGCCTGAATGCGCAGACGCAGTTCCTTGTCGTCCACCGAGATCGCCAGCGGGGGCTTGTTGTCACCATAGATCACAGCCGGGATACGGCCGGCGCGTCGCTCTGCCCGTGCGGCCCCCTTGCCGCTCACCGGACGTGCGGTCGCCTTGAATTCCTTCACGGTCGCCATTGTCTAAGTCCTTGTTTTTGAAAAATTAAAGGCCGCTAGGCGGCCTCATTGGTCACGCTGCAGCAAGCCTCCAGGGGTGCGGGGGCTGCGGACGTGCCGGGCTTGTAGCGCCAAAGGGCCGAAATGACAAGGAAATGTCAGGCAAAAAGGCCGGGATCAGGCGGTCTTGCGCTTGGGGCGGAGCTTGCGGGCTTTGCGGAGATCGTCGTTGATTTTGGTCTGCCAACCGGTTCCGAGGGCCTTGTAGGACGCTACTACGTCGGGATCGAGGCGAATGGTGACGGTGGATTTCTTCAGGAGTTCATCAAGCGGAGGGCGGCCGGGACGAATGATCCTGTCACCCTCTCGGATTTCAGCACGCTGCCACATTTCCTCGGTCCATTCCGGACCATCATCCGGATCGACCCAAGGCTCGGATGTCGAAGCCTCAGATTTCGCCGAAGCGCTTGCTGAACTTCTTGATTTCCCGCCCATGGCAAAACCTCATCGAAATGATGTGATGACCAGTGGGACGCGGTGTCCAGATCACCACCGCCATCCGGTTTCCTAGCCAACCAATTGTCGAATACCGCTTTTCACCGTAGTCAAATCTATCGTCACGGACGGTCCGGTGGTTGCCAGTAAACACCTTCTCCGCATCGACCGCGAAATCAATCCCTCGCTCCCGGAGCGTTTTCAGGCGCTTTTGCGGGTCGAGGGTGACCTTCACAGCTATAAACGTAAATACATAAATGACTTCCGTCAAGCATTAGCGTATTTACATAAATTATCGACTTGAGGCGCCGATTAGCCGCCGAGCTTGGCCTCCAGCGCCGCGATCCGCGCCTTCAGCGTCTCGTTCTCTTCCCGGGCAAGACGGGCCATATCCTTCACCGCCTCGAATTCCTCGCGCTTCACCAGATCCAGATCGCGGAGAATCTTCTCGGCCTGGGTGCGGACAACCGTATCCACCTCGCGCTTGACGCCCTGGGCGGCACCGGCGGCTTCGTTCATCAAGCGGCCGATCTCGTCGAATAACCGATTGTTGGTCTGGGTCATGGCAAGAACTCCGGTCGGATAAACTCAAGAGCCGCAGGGCGGCGCGGCAAACAATGGCGATCCCGCGCATTTACTTCAAGCCTCGCTTGGCTTCCACAGTCACAAACGCGAATATCCCTTAATTCGTCATGGCCTTGTGCTTTACTGCCGTGATCGGGAGCCGTAAGCCCACGCCATGCCATTCCTCGCGATCCAATTTCCAAACTTCGATCCCGTTGCCGTTGCGATCGGCCCGATCGTCATTCGCTGGTATGCGCTGGCCTATATCGCCGGCATCGTGCTGGGCTGGGTCTATGCCCGCGCGCTGATCAAGCGCGAAAAGCTCTGGGGCGGCCCGGCGCCGGTCTCGCTGATCCAGTTCGACGATTTCATTCTCTGGGTGACGCTCGGCATCATCATCGGCGGACGCACCGGCGAAGTCCTGTTCTGGAATTTCCCGTATTACGCCGCACACCCGCTGGAAATCTTCCAGCTCTGGAATGGCGGCATGTCCTTTCATGGCGGCTATCTCGGCTGCGTCGTCGCCGTCATGGCCTTCGCCTGGTCGCAGCGCATCTCGATCCTGTCGCTCGGCGACCTCACTTGCGCAGTCGCGCCGATCGGCATTTTTCTTGGCCGCGTCGCCAATTTCATCAATGGCGAGCTCTGGGGCCGCGTCACCGACAACAGCGTGCCATGGGCCGTCATCTTCCCGCATGCCGGTCCGCAACCGCGGCATCCGAGCCAGCTTTATGAAGCCGGCCTCGAAGGCCTTTTGCTGTTCGTCGTCCTCGCGGTAATGGTCCGCATGAATGCGCTGAAACGCCCGGGCCTGATCCTCGGTGCCTTCACCATCGTCTATGGCTGCGCGCGAATTGTCGGCGAACTGTTCCGCGAACCCGACGCACCGACCGGTTTCGTCATTGGCCAGGTCACCATGGGGCAGTTGCTGTCGGTGCCGATGATCGTCGTTGGCCTCGTGCTGATCGTGCGCGCCTCGCGCCTGCCGGACCGCACTGAACTCACTCCGGGTAAGGCATGACCGTGACCGACACTTCGCCCCTGCTCGACGAGATCAAGCGCCTGATCCGCGCCACCGGCCCGATGCCGGTGTGGCGTTATATGGAATTGTGTCTGACGCATCCGCGCCATGGCTACTACATCGCGCGCGATCCGCTCGGCCGTGAGGGCGACTTTACAACGTCGCCGGAAGTCAGCCAGATGTTCGGCGAATTGCTCGGCCTGTGGGCAGCCTCGGTCTGGCGCGAGATGGACTCGCCATCGGAATTGCACCTGATCGAACTCGGCCCCGGCCGTGGCACCATGATGTCCGATGCCCTGCGCGCCATACGCGTGCTGCCGGATCTGTATCAGGCGCTCCATGTGCATCTGGTCGAAATCAATCCGGTGCTGCGCGAGAAGCAAAAGGCCTCGCTGCCGGCGCTGCGGAATCTCACCTGGCATGACAGCCTCGCCACCGTGCCGGACGGCCCGAGCGTGATCTTCGCCAATGAATATTTCGACGTGCTGCCGATCCATCAGGCCATCAAGCGCGACGGCGGCTGGCATGAGCGCACCGTCGATATCGGCGCGGACAATCAACTCATCTTCGGCGCTTCCGCCGAGCCGATCCCGCGGTTCGAATTGCTCCTACCACCTCTGGTGCGCGCAGCGCCGACGGGCGCGATCTTCGAATGGCGGCCGGACAGCGAGATGATGACCATCGCCAGCCGATTGCGCGACCATGGCGGCGCGGCCGTCATCATCGATTACGGCCATGTGCGCAGCGATGCCGGCGATACATTCCAGGCCGTCGCAAAACACAGCTACACCGATCCACTGAAGAATCCGGGCCATGCGGATATCACCGCGCATGTAGACTTCCAGGCGCTGGCCCGCGCAGCCGAGGATGTCGGCGCGCGCGTTCACGGACCAGTCACGCAAGGCGAATTCCTCAAACGCCTCGGCATCGAGACGCGCGCGCTCACGCTGATGGCCAAGGCCACGCCGCAAGTGTCAGACACCGTATCGAGCGCATTGAAGCGCCTGATCGATAGCGGCCGCGGCGGCATGGGCTCGATGTTCAAGGTGATCGGCATTTCCGATCCCAAAATCGAAACGCTGGTGGCACTCAGCGATACGCCGGAGATGCCTTCATGAAGACCTTCACCTCCCCTGCTCTCGCTGCGCTTCCCGAGCTGCGCCATGCCTTTTTCACCCGCGATGGCGGAGTTTCCAAAGGCATCTATGCCGGCCTCAATGGCGGACTTGGCTCTGATGACAACCCAGCCGATGTTGCCGAGAATCGTCGGCGCATGGCCGAGGCCATCGGGGTCGATATCGATCATTTCCTGACGGTGCATCAGATCCATTCGCCCGACGTTGCGGTCGCAACCACGCCATGGACTGTCGAGACGCGCCCGCGCGCCGATGCGATGGTAACGGCGACACCCGGCATCGCGCTTGGCGTCACGACGGCAGACTGCGGCCCGATCCTGTTTGCCGATCCCAAAGCACGGGTGATCGGCGCAGCACATGCCGGCTGGAAGGGCGCCTTCACCGGCGTGCTCGAAAACACCATTACCGAGATGGAAAAGCTCGGCGCCACCAAACCCGACATCACCGTTGCCATCGGCCCGCTGATCCGCCAGCCGAGCTATGAAGTCGGCGCCGAGTTCGTCACCCGCTTCGTCGATGCTGATCCGGATTTCGCGCGCTTCTTCATCCCGTCGGCGCAAGAGCATCATTCGATGTTCGATCTCGCCGGCTTCATCCGCATGAGGCTTGAACGCGCCGGCATCACGGCGGTCAACGACACGGGAATCGACACCTATCCGAACGAACAACTGTTCTCGTATCGCCGGACTGTCCATCGCAAGGAAGGCGACTACGGCCGCCAGATCCACGCCATCGTGCTCGGCGATTAACCATAGCCGCCATTCTACCGCTGGCGTAACCCTCTAAAATTTAAGGCAAATTGCAAGAAACGCGGCATCGGTGCATGCACCTTGGTAAGATCTGCGGCGCGCCCGCCCTAGACCTTAACGCATTTTAACGATATCGCTCCTGTGTCCGGCAGCCGACGCGCTGCCGCCTCACGTCG
This sequence comes from Tardiphaga sp. GW821-FHT12E02, assembly GCF_058807155.1. Lineage (NCBI taxonomy): Bacteria > Pseudomonadati > Pseudomonadota > Alphaproteobacteria > Hyphomicrobiales > Nitrobacteraceae > Tardiphaga > Tardiphaga sp. GW821-FHT12E02. The sequence goes on along the minus strand of NZ_JBXAQK010000001.1, from coordinate 1,821,421 downwards.
GACGCTCTCGCATGCGATTTCCTGCCGTTCCTGCCTCGCGATCGAAGCTGCTGCCGGCAGTTCTGCTGCTCGGTGTCGTGCTCGGCCTCGGGGGCTGCGTCAGCAATTCCGGCGGCGGCCCGATGAACGCCCAGGCCAGCATGTCGCCCGCCAGCGGCCCGACCGTCGCCTTCGAATCCATCGACGGTCCGCCGCCGCAGGTGTTCGAGCGCATGGTCAACGTCCTCGACAGCGAAGCCAAGCTGCGCAGCCTGGCCATCGTCTCGCGCAAGGACAGCGCCGCCTTCCGGATCCGCAGTTATCTGTCGGCACAGGTCCGCGGGCACAACACCTCCATTGCCTGGGTCTGGGACGTCTATGACCGCGACCAGAACCGCGCCTTCCGCCTCAGCGGTGAAGAAGCCACCGGCAAAGGCGGCAGCCGCGACGCCTGGGGCACGGCGGACGACCTCGCTTTGCGCCGAATCGCACAGGCGGGCCTCACCGGCCTCAGCGGTATGATCAACGGCACAGCGCCCGGAGAAAGCGCGCCTGAGCCAGCTCCTGTGCAACGCGGTCCAGCCATGGCCAGCACCGATGAGTTGCCGTCGCAGGCCACTGCCTTCGCGGACGTGCGCTGATTTTAGCGCGCGTTAAGCAGCGACCCGATTTTGCGCAGGAAAACCGTCATCTGCGGGTTGCAAACTGTGACATCCCCGCGATATCACCTCGCTCAGCTAGACTAGTTCTTGTGGGTAACCCGATATGCTGAACGTTGTATCCACCAAACCGCGGGGAGACGCGTCGATGTCGGGCAAAAACGGATCCATCAAGCTCGTCGCAGGCAATTCCAATCCAGCCCTCGCCAAGGAGATTGCCGACTGGCTAAAGCTGCCGCTGACCAAAGCCAGCGTCCGGCGCTTCGCCGATATGGAGATTTTCGTCGAGGTTCAGGAGAACGTCCGCGGCTCCGACGTGTTCGTGCTGCAGTCGACGTCGTTCCCGACCAATGACCACCTGATGGAGCTGCTGATCATCACCGACGCGCTGCGTCGCGCATCAGCCCGCCGCATCACTGCGGTGATCCCCTATTTCGGTTATGCCCGCCAGGACCGCAAAGTCGGATCGCGCTCGCCGATCTCGGCCAAGCTGGTCGCCAACCTGATCACCCATGCGGGTGTCGATCGCGTCATGACGCTCGACCTGCATGCCGGCCAGATCCAGGGCTTCTTCGACATTCCCGTCGATAATCTCTTTGCCTCGCCGGTGATGGTGCGTGACATCAAGGAGAAATTCGATCTCACCAAGGTGATGGTGGTTTCGCCCGACGTCGGCGGCGTGGTCCGCGCCCGCGGCCTCGCCAAGCGCATCAACACGCCACTGGCAATCGTCGACAAGCGCCGCGAACGCGCCGGTGAGTCCGAAGTGATGAACGTGATCGGCGACGTCGCCGGCTATACCTGCATTCTGATCGACGACATCGTCGACTCCGGCGGTACGCTGGTGAACGCGGCCGACGCTTTGCTCGCCAATGGCGCCAAGGATGTCTACGCCTATCTCACCCACGGCGTGCTCTCCGGCGGCGCCGCGGCGCGCATCGGCGGATCGAAGCTGAAGGAGCTCGTGATCACGGATTCGATCCAGCCCACCGAGGCAGTTATCAACACGCCGAACATCCGCACCCTCTCGATTGCGAGCCTGATCGGCGAAGCCATCGAGCGCACGGCAGCGGAAGAGTCGGTGTCGAGCCTGTTCGACTAAACGCCGCATCTTCCTTCTCCACTTGTGGGAGAAGGTGGCTTCGCGAAGCGAAGACGGATGAGGGGCGATGCTGGGCTCGGAGCTTGCGGCTACCCCTCACCCGTCTCGAACGCTTCGCGTTCGATGCACCCTCTCCCACAAGGGGAGAGGGGAAGAGAGCTAAACAATCCCCGCCGCGACCTGACCGCGCAGCCGCTCGAGGCTGAACAGGGTCTCCGCGCACGCTGCGGCGACCTCGGTCCCCTTCTGCGCAAAGTGCTTGCGGAAGAACGCGACACCTTCGTCCGTCTCACGGAAATCATTCGGCGTCACCACCGCGGAGAACACCGGGATCTCGGTCCGGAGTTGCACATCCATCAACGCACGGATCACCGTATCGGCGACATAGCTGTGCACGCCATGATCGACGACGAGCCCAGCCGCCACGATGGCCGTGTAGCGCCGGGTCTTTGCCAGCACCTGCACATGCAGCGGAATCTCGAACGAGCCCGGCACCTCGAACAGGTCGATCTGCGAGGCATCAACGTTGCGCGCGGCGAGTTCGGCGTGAAAGGATTCCCAACACGGTGAGACGATGTCGCGATGCCAGGACGATTGTACAAAGGCCACGCGCTGCGGCTTGGCGAATACTGGATGGCTGATGGGCTGGGACGCTTCGGTCATGATGGCTGTTTCCGTGTGTTGCCAAACTATGCCGAAGCACCTGGACGCCAGCAAGGGCGGGCGGCCGTTAATAATTGAGGCCGAACCGCGTCGCCGGACTCTCCCTGCGCGCATCGGATTCCGCCAGACTCGCATTCCGGGAATCCGATTCCGGTTTGTTCTCGTTGCGACGTGATGACCTGTGGATGAAAGAGCCATTGTCTGTGGACTGAGTCAGGGCGGCGTTGCGCGGATTCCGCAAATCACATCACTTCGGTCTCGCAAGTTCTGGACGATTTAAGTCTAAAGCCCCGCAACGGCATTCCGACATTTCGCGTACCCGGCCAGTCGTTTGCATCACAGACTCCCAAGGCAAGGTCGCGACCGCATGTCACTTCTCGAAGGCACCATCGATTCACGCGCCAATCCGCTCGCGGTCGTGGAGGACATTGCTGCCGATCACAACTGGGCGTTCGAGCGCTCGGGCGAAGACGAAGTCACGATCGTCTCCAAGGGCGACTGGACCGACTATCAACTCTCCTTCACCTGGATGGGCGAAATCGAAGCGCTGCATCTGGCTTGCGCTTTCGACATGAAGATTCCAGCCGCACGTCGCAGCGAAGTACAGCGCCTGATCGCTGCGGTGAACGAGCAGATGTGGGTCGGCCATTTTGATATCTGGATGGCATCCGGCATGATCATGTACCGGCAGGCGATCCCGCTGCCGGACGGCATGACCGCCACGACAGCGCAATGCGAGTCCATGCTCGTGTCCGCGATCCATGCCTGCGAACGCTATTACCCGGCCATGCAGTTCGTCGTCTGGGCCGGCAAGACTGCCGAGCAAGCGATGAGCGCCGCGATGTTCGATACTGCAGGCGAAGCGTGAGCGCGACGCCACAGATCACTGTTCCAGACGCGCCCGGCGAGACCGAGCGCCTCGCGGTCTGGAATGCGCTGCTTGCCTATAACGAAAAGTCGGTTGGGCCGAGCAACTATCAACCGCTGTCGATCCTGATCCACGATCCCGAGACCGGCGAGCCCGCCGGCGGCATCTGGGGCAAGACCGCCTATGATTGGTGCTTCGTCGAACTGTTCGTGGTGCCGGAAAAATTCCGCGGCCAGGACATCGGCACCAAGGTCTTGAAGCTTGCGGAAGACATCGCGCGACAGCGCGGTTGCACCGGGCTCTGGCTCGATACCTACTGGTTTCAGGCTCGCAGCTTCTACGAAAAGCAGGGCTATGAAGTGTTCGGCGAACTGCCGGACTATCCGCAGGGCGGGCCAAGGTATTTTCTGAAAAAGAGTTTGGCCTGATCGGCTGCATTGCGCCCGAGGCACCCGATGCTAATGTCCTGCGCCTCCAAGACAGCCGGGACTCAACCATGACGACCAATTCATCAGCCCTCCACTCCCTCGACGGCCACATCATCCTCGCCGGCGCAGGCAAGATGGGCGGCGCAATGTTGATGGGCTGGCTCGCTGGCGGGCTGGATCCCAAGCGTGTCGTGGTGCTTGATCCCTATCTCTCGGATGAGATCAAGGCGCTAACCGCCAAGGGCGCGCGTCTCAACCCGGACGTGCACGAGATCGGCAAGGTCGCCGCCCTCATCCTCGCCGTGAAGCCGCAGATGTTCGCCGAAGTTGGCCCGACGCTACGTGCTATCGCCGGCGACTCGCTGGTCGTCTCGATCATGGCAGGCACCACCATCGCCGGCATCGCGAAGGCCTGCGGCGGCAAGATCGTGCGCGCGATGCCGAACACCCCGGCTGCGATTGGGCGCGGTATCACTGTCGCTGTTGCGGCAAGCGACGTCACGTCGGGCCAGCGCGATCTCACCGACGCGCTGCTGCGTGCTACGGGCTCAGTTGAATGGGTCGAGGATGAAAGCCTGATCGACGCGGTGACCGCCGTGTCCGGCTCCGGACCGGCCTATGTATTCCTGCTGGCCGAAGAAATGGCCCGCGCCGGCATCGCGGCCGGATTGCCGCCGGAGCTCGCGATGAAACTCGCGCGCGAGACGGTCTCCGGCTCGGGCGAATTGCTGCGCCAGTCCGACCTCGATGCGGCAACCCTGCGCAAGAACGTGACCTCGCCGGGCGGCACGACGGCGGCCGCGCTTAATGTGCTGATGGCAGAGGACGGTTTCGAACCACTGCTGACGAAGGCGATTGCAGCGGCAACTGCGAGGTCGCGAGAGCTCGCGAAGTAAGCGCAACATACTCCGTGTCGTCCCCGCGAAGGCGGGGACCCATACACACGGACGTCTGAGATCATGGCAACGCCAGATTGGCTCTTCTCGAACCTGGACTACGCCTACGGTGTCCGCGCCTTCGCGGGGACGACCAATAGTTACACCGGCACCCGCACCACAGCTCTCAGCCCACCCATCGGACTATCCGCCAGCGTGATATCACCGCCATGGGAGCGCGCGATGTCGCGTGCGATGGCGAGGCCAAGGCCGGTGCCGCCTTCGTCCTGATTGCGCGCATCGTCGAGCCGCAGGAACGGCTTGAACACTTCCTCGCGCATGTTCATCGGGATACCCGGTCCGTCATCGTCCACGGTCACGGTGAGATAACGATGATCGCGATGACCGGTGATGGCGATGTCATGGGCGTGGCGCGCGGCATTGTTGACGAGATTGCCGAGACAACGCTTGAACGCCGCCGGCCGCACGGTGACGATCGGCAAGCCATGGAATGTCACCGTCGCCTTGTGGCCGTTGCGCTCGGCGTCGCTGCGCAGCTCTTCAAGCGCCGAGGACATGTCGGTGGGCTGCGACGGCTCGCCACTGTCGCCGCGCGCGAAGGCGAGATAGGCCTCGAGCATCGCCTGCATCTCGTCGATGTCCTTGCGCATGCCCTCCACTTCCGGCCCGTCCTCGAGCAGCGCCAGTTCGAGCTTGAAGCGCGTCAGGATCGTGCGCAGATCGTGCGACACACCGGCGAGCATCGCCGTGCGCTGCTCCATGGCGCGTTCGATGCGCGCTTTCATCTCGATGAAGGAGTTCGCCGCACGCCGCACCTCGCGCGCGCCACGCGGCCGGAAGTTGGGTACCTCGCGGCCCTTGCCGAAGCTTTCGGCCGCGTCGGCGAGTTTCAGGATCGGCCGGATCTGATTGCGCAGGAACAGGATGGCGACGATCAGCAGGATCGATGACGTGCCAACCATCCAGAACAGGAAGATTTCGGAATTCGACGCATAGGCCGCACTGCGCTGCGCAAAGATGCGCATCACGGCATCGTCGAGCTGAATGCGGATCTCGACGAGATTCGATCGGCCGACGGTGTCGATCCAGAACGGCCGCGGGATCTGCCGGCCGATCTGCACCGACAGTGTCTGATCCAGCAGCGAGAAGAATGGCTTTGGCCCTGGCGGCGGCATGTCGCCGAGCGGGAGGAAGTCCACCACGAGGCCGAGGCGCTGCTGCGCAATGGCCTTGATCTGGGTGCGATCCTTGTCCTGCGGATAGGTCTTGTAGACATCGATCAGCGCCGCAATGTCCTGCACTACGACAGCCGACAGTCGCCGCGTCACCGTGTTCCAGTGGCGCTCCATGAACACGAAAGCCACCACCGACTGCAGGATCACCATCGGCACGATCATGATCAGCAGCGCGCGGGCATAGAGGCCCTTCGGCATCAGCTCGTTGAAGCGCCGGCCCATCACGCGATTGGCCGACGCCATCCGCTCGGAGGCGGAACGCAACACGGTCATGCCTGTGTCGAAGCTGCTCATGCTATGGCGATGCCACCAGACGATAGCCGATCCCGCGCACGGCCTGCAGGAACAGCGGATTGGCCGGATCGACCTCGATCTTGCGACGCAGGCGATTGATCTGCACGTCCACCGCACGCTCGTTCACCGTACCATCGCCGGTCAGTGCGCCACGCGGCACCGTCTCGCCCGGCGTCTCGGCGAGAACCCGCAGCATGTCGCGCTCGCGGTCGGTGAGATGGATGATCTCCTCGCCCTGCCGCAACTCGCCGCGGGCGAGATGATAGATGTAAGGCCCGAATTGCAGCTGCTCCGCGCGCTCGACCACCACCGGCGCGCTGCGCTTCAGGATGTTGGCGATGCGCAGAGCCAGCTCGCGCGGCTCGAACGGTTTCGACACATAATCGTCGGCGCCGATCTGCAGGCCTTCGATGCGATCATTCGATTCGGTGCGCGCGGTCAGCATCACGATCGGCACATGCGACGAGGTGCGGATGAAGCGCGCGAGATCGAAGCCGGTCTCGCCAGGCATCATCACATCAAGAATCAGCAGGTCGAAATGCAACCCGAGCAGTTTTGCCCGCGCTTCCTTCGCGCTGGGCGCGGTCGTGACGCGATAGCCTTCGCTGGCGAGGAAGCGCGAGAGGAGATCGCGGATGCGGCGATCGTCATCCACCAGCAGCAGATGCGGCGCATCATCCGCCGGCTGCACCGGAATCTTCTTGGCGGCCTGGGCGAGTATCATCTGTTGGTCCCGTTATCCGTGCCGAGGATCACCTGCAGCACCTTGTCCGGATCGTCGCGATCGATCATGCCGCCGAGAAAGCGCTTGATCGCTGCGACGTCACCCGGCGAAAAATCCTTTAATGCACGTTCGATGCGCGTGGTCTGCAGTCCCGCCATCTGCGCCACCAGAGCTTCGCCCTTGGCGGTGGCGAAAAGAAGCCGCTGCCGACGATCCACCTCGCCAGACTTCTGCACGATATAGCCTTCGTCCAGCAATTGCTTCAGCACCCGCCCGAGCGACTGTTTGGTGATGCGCAGGACATCGAGCAGGTCGGCCACTTTCAGCCCGGGATAGCGGTGCACGAAATGCACGACCCGGTGATGCGCCCGGCCGAAGCCGAACTGGTCCAGCACATGGTCGGGATCACCGACGAAATCGCGATAGGCGAAGAACAGCAGCTCGATGATGTCCCAGCGCAGCGGTGCAGCAGCCGCCCGCTCGGGCGCCTCCACCGGCCGCGACATGGCAGCATTGAAATTTACGTCAGCCATATTGACATATTTTGGGTTCAATCTTACAAACTTGGCCATCCCGACGAAATTTTATAACTTTGCCGGGCTGGACCATATAGGTCCGATTTGAGAACCATACCGGACTTCCGCAGACGGCCATAGCCCAGCATGGGGTAACCGGCCGCCAGGCGAAATCAGCTTTTGCGGCCGATCCGGACACGACGTAGAACAGCACACGCGGTCGCCGACGCAAGGCGGGTGCCAAGCAGGAGTAAGGTCCATGGGCGTTTCATTCGACAAGGTCGATGGCGCAATCTGGCTGGATTTCGAGATCCACCACAGCCACCACGCGGTTCCCGAGGCGGAGCGCGTGGCCAAGCTCAAGGACCCCGGCTTCGGCCGTGTATTCACCGATCACATGGCGACCGTGCGCTACAGCCAGGACAAGGGCTGGCACAGCGCACGCGTCGAGGCACGTTCGAACTTCCAGCTCGATCCGGCCGCCGCCGTCCTGCACTACGCCCAGGAAATCTTCGAGGGCCTGAAAGCCTATGTCCGCGAAGACGGCGGCGTGAACCTGTTCCGCCCCGATGCGAACGCCAAGCGCTTCTGGAATTCGGCCACCCGCATGGCGATGGCGCCGCTGCCGGAGCCGGTCTTCATCGAAGCCGTCGAGCAGCTTGTCCGCATCGACCGCGCCTGGATCCCCGGCGGTGAAGGCAGCCTCTATCTGCGCCCGTTCATGATCGCGAACGAGACGTTCCTCGGCGTGAAGCCATCGTCGGAATACATCTTCGGCGTCATTGCCTCGCCGGTTGGTTCGTACTTCAAGGGCGGTCCGGCCCCGGTCTCGATCTATGCGTCGGAGAACTACACCCGCGCAGCGGTCGGCGGCACCGGCGCCGTGAAATGCGGCGGCAATTATGCGGCCAGCCTGCGTGCGCAGGCGGAGGCGATGGATCACGGCTGCGATCAGGTCGTGTTCCTCGATGCGGTCGAGCGCAAATATATCGAAGAGCTCGGCGGCATGAATGTGTTCTTCGTGTTCGACGATGGCTCGCTCTCGACGCCGCCGCTCGGCACCATCCTGCCCGGCATCACGCGCGACTCCATCATCGCGCTCGCGAAGGCCGCCGGCGTGACCGTGCGTGAAGAGCTGTATTCACTCGAGCAGTGGCGCGCCGATGCGACCAGCGGCAAGCTCAAGGAAGCCTTTGCCTGCGGCACGGCCGCAGTGATCTCGCCGATCGGCAAGGTGCGCACCACGTCGGGTGAATTCCTGATCAATGGCGGCGAAGCCGGCAAGGTCGCCATGGGTCTTCGCAAGCAGCTCGTGGATATCCAGTATGGTCGCGCGCCGGATCCGCAAAACTGGATCCGCAAGGTGTTCTAAATAAAAGCCGCAGCTGGCAGCTGCGGCTTTTTTAATGGGCTTGCTCCTGCCATCACTTGTCGTCACCCGGCTTGACCGGGTGACCCAGTAGACACTGGCAGCAGTTCTAGAACCGTGACGCAGGTGTTGACTGGATCCCCGCTTTCGCGGAGATGACAGTCAGAGCCCCTTCGGCACCAGCCCCAGTCGCTCCCGCTGCGTCCAGCGCCACAGCATCACCGGCGCGACCACTGCGAGCCCCGCCGCAAGCCCGATCCAGATTCCCACGCCACCAAAACCGAGCTTGAACGCGAACAACAAGCTCAACCCCATGCCAAAGCCCCAATAGCCCAATCCGGCGATGATCATCGGCACGCGCGTATCCTGCAAGCCACGCAGCATGCCGGCGCCCACCGACTGCGCGCCATCGGCGATCTGGAACACCGCCGCGCAAAACAGGAACGACATCGCCGTGTCGATGACGACGGCATTGGCGGGATTGCCAAGATCGATAAAGGCGCCGATCAGCACACGCGGCACCGCCAGCAGCAGCAAACTCATCGAGGCCATGAAGCCAACCGCCAGCACGAAAGCCGTCCAGCCAGCGCGCGTGATGCCATCGCCATCGGCAGCGCCCCTGGCAAGGCCGACACGCACGGTGGCCGCCTGGCTCAATCCCATGGGTACCATGAAGGAGATCGACGCGATCTGAATCGCAATCGCATGCGCTGCAATTGCTGCCGTTCCGAACTGTCCCATCAGGAACACCGCAGCGTTGAACACGGTGATCTCGAAAGCGAGCGTGGCGCCGATGGGCAGGCCGATCTGCCACAATTTTGCAAGGCGCGGCCAGTCGGCGCGCCAGAAATTGCCGAACAGGCGATAGCGCCGAAACTTCGGATGCCACAGCACCACAGCGACGAAGATGATGAACAGGAACGTGTTCGACAGCGTGGTCGCAAGCCCCGAGCCTGCCAGTCCCATTGCGGGAAAGCCGAGATGACCGAACACCAGCACCCAATTCGCCGCGGCATTGAACAGGATCGCGACCGCTGTCACCAGCAGCGCCCATAGCGGCCGCTGCACAGCGGCCACGAAGGAGCGCAGCACGATGAAGCCGAGCGCCGGCAGAAAACCCCATTGCAGCATGCGCATGAAGCGTTGCGCATCGGCAGCCGCCTGCGCCTGCTGGCCGAACAGCAGCAGAATATCCTCGGTGTGCCACAATACGATCCAGGCCGGGATCGCGATGATCACGGCGGACCATAGGCCCTGCCGGAATGTGCGGCGCACATCGCGCACCGCATGCAGTTTGCGTCCGATCGCTTCGGCCATCATCGGCGAGGTCGCAGTGACAATTCCGATCGCGAAAATCAGGATCGCGAAATAGACGTTCACGCCAAGCGCGGATGCTGCAAGGGCCTCCGCGCTGACGCGGCCGAGCACGATCACGTCGATGGTGGTCAACGCGATCTGCGCAAGATTGGTCAGCACCAGCGGCCAGCCAAGCGCAAGCGTGGCGCGGAGTTCGGCGAGCCAGAGGTGACGTGCTGATGTGTTCTGCTCGGCGGGCAGCATGGGTGTAAAAACCTTGAATGAAGAGCCCCCTCACCCGGATCGCAAAAAAGCGATCCGACCTCTCCCCGGTGGGGAGAGGTAAGAAGAAGCGCCGTCGCTTTCACCTCTCCCCACCGGGGAGAGGTCGCCGCGTCTTCGCGGCGGGTGAGGGGCGCCGCAAGCGCGATGTTAGACCCCGCCCCGCCCCTGCAGCGCAGCCGCCGAAATCCAGAACACCTCGCCTTCGGAGTCTTCGGTATCCAGCCAGATCAGCGGCAGATCCGGAAACGCTGCGTCGACATTGTCGCGCCCGCGGCCAACCTCGCACAGCAAGCCGCCATGCGGATTGAGGTGATTGCCGGCCTGATCGATGATTTTTCGCACGATATCCAAACCATCGAAGCCGCCATCGAAGGCCATCGACGGCTCGGCCAGACATTCATCCGGTAGATCGGCCATACCCTGCGCATCGACATAAGGCGGGTTGGTGATGATCAGGTCATAGGTGGTGTCGCCAAGTGGCTCGAACAGATCGCCCTTGTAGAGCGTGAGACGCTCATCGAGCCCGTAATCGATGACATTGCGCATCGCGACGGCGAGCGCTGCAGGCGACAGATCGACGGCATCGACCTGGGCATTCGGGAATGACTGCGCAGCCAGAATCGCGATGCAGCCAGAGCCGGTGCAGAGATCGAGCACGCTCTCGACCTCCATGGGATCGTCGATCAGCGAAGCGCCTTCGCCGTCATCGCCGGCAAAATGCGTATCGAGCAATTCGCCGATGAAAGAGCGTGGCACGATGGTGCGCTCATCCACATAGAACGGCAGGCCGCGCATATAGATCTTGTTGACGAGGTAAGCGGCCGGCTTCCGCGTCGTCACGCGGCGATGGATCACGTCGAGGATCTTTTTGCCCTCGGCGACGGTCACCCGCGCCATGGCAAAGCTCTCGAACTGGTCGGGATGCAGATGCAGTAGTTCGCACACGATGAAGGCCGCTTCCGACACGGGATCGGTGGTGCCATGCGCGAAAGCCAGCTTAGCCTCGATGAAGCGGCTGGTGGCGTAGCGCACATAATCCAGCAGCGTCACCAGTTCGCTTGCGCCGACCTTTGGCAACGTTGCGGCAGCGAGCTTCTTCACCGAAGCCTTGGCGTTCGTCTTGGCCTTTGCCGTCGTCTTCTTCGCAGGCGTCTTGCTCGCCTTCTTCGCAACGGTCTGCACAGTCTTCCTAGCCATTATTTGTCCCAGCGCGCCGCAGCGTCGTCATCGTCGGTTTTCGCAGCGACCCAGTCGCTGCCACCGGCGGTTTCCTCGCGCTTCCAGAACGGAGCATGCGCCTTGAGGTAGTCCATCAGAAACTCAGCGGCCTGAAACGCCGCCTGGCGATGCGCCGAAGCGGTCAGCACCACCATGATATTTTCGCCCGGCAGGATGCGACCGGTGCGATGGATGACGGTGACCCCTGTCAGCGGCCAGCGCGTCATCGCCTCCGCCGCATGGCGGCCAATCTCGGCTTCGGCCATCCCCGGATAATGTTCGAGCGTCAGCGCCGTCGTCGCATCGCTGCCGCCGCCGCGGCAGATGCCGCTGAACGTCACGACCGCGCCGATATCGGTGCGGCTGGCCGTGAGTGCAGCGATCTCGCTGTTGACGTCGAAATCGGCGGTCTGGATGCGGATGGTGACGTTGTCGGTCATGACGACATCGGCATCAGCCGCCGGTCATCGGCGGAAAGAACGCAATCTCGCGCGCGCCGGCGATCGCCGTGCCCGGCTGCACATGGGTATGGTCGATCGCCGCACGGATCACCTTCGGCGTCTCGAAGGCATGGGCATATTCCTCGCCGCGCGACGACAACCAGGCGATCAGATCACCAACAGTGCTTACCGTCGCCGGCGGCTCGATCACTTCTTCGGCCTTGCCGATCCGCTCGCGGACCCAGGCGAAATACATCAGCTTCATGCATCCTCCTCGAAGAGGTGGCGGACGCCTGCGCGGAAATAGTCATATCCGGTATAGAGCGTGACGATCGCCGAGATCCACAGCAGCACGATGCCCGTAAAGGTCACATAGCCGAACAGCACATCGCCCGCCTCGCCGGCGAGCAGGAAGCCGATCGCCACAAGCTGTGCCGCGGTTTTCCATTTCGCCAGCTGCGTCACGGGGACACTGACGCGCAGGCCTGCGAGATATTCGCGCAGACCCGAGACGAGAATCTCGCGACACAGGATCACAATGGCCGCCCATAGCGTCCAGCGGTTGATGGTGGCGTCGGAGGCCAGCATCAAGAGGCAGGATGCCACCAGCAGCTTGTCGGCAATCGGATCCAGCATGCGGCCGAAGGACGACTGCTGATTCCAGATCCGGGCATAATAGCCATCGAGGAAATCGGTGATTGCCGCCGCAATGAAAATGGCGACAGCCACCCAGCGCAGCCAGAGCGGCCCATCCATCGACGACTGCCAATAGATACAGCCGACCACCACCGGGACGGCGGCAATCCGGGAATAGGTCAGGATGTTCGGCAGGGTCATCGCCTTGGTCGCGGCCCGTCGTGTGGTCACTGTCATGCGTCTTACCAATACTGCCGGTGCCCGAAGGTCAACCGGTGCGAAGCGGTGCAGGCGAGTTTACCTCAAAACAGGGCGTACGAGATGCCACGTCCTGGAGAGCGCCATGCTTATCGGGCGCCCGGCTGGGGATGGAAGAAGTCGAAAATCTTGCGCGCATTCTCGGTCGAAATGCCCGGAACCTTGCCGAGATCGCCGACGGACGCCCGCTCGATCTCTTTCAGGGTACCGAAGTGATGCAGCAGCGCCCGTTTGCGGGTCGGGCCGATGCCCGGAATTTCCTGCAGGCCGGCCTCCCTGATGTCCTTCTTGCGCAGGGTGCGGTGCGAACCGATCACGAAACGGTGCGCCTCGTCGCGCAGCCGCTGGATGAAATAAAGGACGGGATCGCGCGGCTCCAGCTTGATGGCCTCGCGGCCGGGCAAAAACAGCGTCTCACGACCGGCATTGCGATCCGGCCCCTTGGCCACTGACATCAAAGTGACATCTGTCAGCTTCAGCTCGTCGAAAATTTCCTTGACCGCATTGAGCTGGCCGCGGCCACCGTCGATGATGACAAGGTCGGGCCACAGCGGCACATCGTCATCCTTGCGCTTCGGCGCCTCGCCTTCCGCGGGCGGCGTGAGCAGGCGCTTGAACCGGCGCTGCAGCACCTCCTTCATCATCGCGAAGTCATCGCCCGGCGTGGTCTCGGCCGACTTGATGTTGAACTTGCGATACTGATTCTTGATGAAACCATCCGGCCCGGCGACGATCATCGCGCCCACGGCATTGGTGCCCTGGATGTGGCTGTTGTCATAGACCTCGATGCGCTGCGGCACTTTCGGTAGTTGAAGTGACGTCACCAGTCCTTCGAGCAGGCGCGTCTGCGTCGCGGTATCGGCGAGTTTGCGGCCGAGCGCTTCGCGCGCATTGGTCTGCGCATGGACGATCAGCTCCTTCTTCTCGCCGCGCTGCGGCGTGATCACCTCGACCTTGAACCCGGCCTTGACGCTGAGCGCGCTGGCGAGCAGATCGCTTTCCTCGATGACATGGGACAGCAGCACCATTTTCGGCGGCGGCTTGTCCTCGTAGAACTGCGCCAGGAATGAGCCGAGTACTTCCTCCGCCGTGAAGGACTTTTCGGCCTTCGGGAAATAGGCGCGATTGCCCCAGTTCTGGCCGGTCCGGAAGAAGAACACTTCCACGCACGAATAGCCGCCCTCCTGATGGATGGCGAACACATCCGCCTCTTCCACCGTACGCGGATTGATGCCCTGCTGCGACTGGATGGCCGAAAGCGCGGCGAGACGGTCGCGATAGAGCGCCGCGGTCTCGAAGGCGAGGTCCTCCGACGCCTTCTCCATCTCGTCGGCGAGCAGCTTCTTCACCGCGCGGCTCTTGCCCGACAGGAAGTCCGTCGCCTCGCGCACCAGCTCGGTATAGCCGGGGAAATCGACTTCGTTGGTGCAGGGACCGGAGCAGCGGCGGATTTGGTAGAGCAGGCACGGCCGCGTGCGGCTCTCGAAAAACGAGTCCGTGCATGAGCGCACGAGAAACGCGCGCTGCAAGGCGGTGATGGTGCGGTTCACCGCGCCGACCGAGGCGAACGGACCAAAATAGCGACCGGGCCGCGACTGCGCGCCACGATGCTTGACGATCTGTGGCGCCCAGTGATCTCCGGTGATCAGGATATAAGGGAACGACTTGTCGTCGCGGAGCTGCACATTGAAGCGCGGACGAAGCTGCTTGATGAGGTTTGCTTCGAGCAGCAGCGCCTCGGTCTCCGTCGCCGTCGAAATGATCTCCACCACCGACGTCGCGGCAATCATCCGCGCGATGCGCATCACCTGACCGGTCGGGCGCGCATAGGACGACAGGCGCTTTTTGACGTTCTTGGCCTTGCCCACATAAAGCACGTCATGGGCCGCATTCAGCATGCGGTAGACGCCCGGCGAGGTCGGCGCCAGGCGCACGGCCTGCTCGATGGCCGCGCGGCCGACAGCCAGCGTGCCTTCGACGATTTCTTCTGCGATTTCCTCGGCTTCGTCGGGAAGTGCTGCCTCGTCCTCATCCTCTGCCGGATCGGCTTCCACATCCGGCGGCGCCTGCAGGCCGGACTGGACCTGCAGCCTGTCCGCAGGCGTGGAACCGGGCTCGGTCACCGCCTCATCCGGCGCCGTCAGGGGATCGGTGGGGTCTTGAATCATGCCGCCAATCTAAGCGTTACGGCGGCCTGCTGCCAGCATGCGGCGGCATTTGGTGCGGCAGCACGGGGGCAGACTTGCGGCAGTCTTGCGACCACGCCGATTGCCCCAAGTAAGACTTTTTTAACGCCAATACAGCGCCGGCCACACGCGTTAAGACCCGCTTAATCTAAAACTCTCGATAAATCGTCTCGATAAATGATGGAATTTCGTAACCCTAAGCCTTTGTGCAGCGCACCGCTGGGGTACGGCAGTAACGCGTGTTGGAGAGTTGAGATGAGCAAGTTTGCGTTCGCGGCAGTCGCGGTCATGGTGGCTGGCACGACGGCGGCACAGGCGGCGGACCTGCCTTACCGGTCGCGCGCGCCGTACACCGTGCAGCAGCCGCTGAACGCCTATAGCTGGGCTGGCCCGTATCTGGGTGCCACCCTTGGCTATGAATGGGGCAGCGTCTCCAACAGCCCGACCAAGCCGAAGGGCATCGTCGGCGGCGCGACCGCCGGTTACAACATGCAGAGCGGCGCGGTCGTGTTCGGTCTCGAAGGCGACATTTCTGCCACCGGCGCCGATGACCGTTTCGCGACCTACAAATTCTCCAATCCGTGGTTCGGCACCGTGCGCGGCCGCCTCGGTTATGCTTTCAACAATGTGCTGCTGTACGGCACCGCCGGTCTCGCATTCGGCAGCCTGGAGGCGGAAGCCAACGGCCTGCAGCAGTCGCAGACCTCGGTCGGCTGGACCGCCGGTGTCGGCGCCGAAGTCGGCATCTATCAGAACTGGACCGCCAAGATCGAATATCTCTATGTCGATCTGTCCAAGAACACCTACACGCTCACCGGTACCCTGCCCACGGACAATGCTCTGTCCTTCGGCACCGTCCGCATCGGCGTGAACTATCACTTCTGATCCGAACGCACGGATCGGAGCGCAAGCTCCAAGTTAGAAGAAACCATGACGACCCACTCCCGGCCGCTCTGCGGCCGGGATTTTTCTTGCCGTCACGCGACCGTAGGATGGGTTGAGCGAAGCGAAAACCCATCTGCCTTACGATGTGGCTGTCTCCGCCGATGGGTTGTCGCTCCGGCGCTGCGCGCCTACGCTCAACCCATCCTACGCGCTGCGCGCCTCACCCTGTTATCACCAGGTCGACCGCTTTCGGGCCCTTGCCCTTCTTGTCGGGTTCGACCTCGAATGTGATCCGCTGTCCCTCAGTCAGATCCTTCAATCCCGCGCGCTCGACGGCGGTGATGTGGACGAACACATCGCGTCCACCATCATCCGGCTTGATGAAGCCGTAGCCGCGCTCGCCATTGAAGAACTTGACCGTACCACTCATGCCCATCGGGAAACTCCCTCCCCGCATTGCTCCGCCGCGGTGCACTTGCACCGCGACCGACCGGACATTCACCCCTCAGAAAACTTGGCCGTTTCTTATTATGGTCTTTTGGGCCACGTCACTCCGCCGCAACCATTCGCGGAAGCGGAACGTAAAGCCAGTCATGCAACCAGCTTAGTACGGTTCCATTGAGGTGACTACCGTTTTTGGAAACGCGGCCTGAGAGTTGTCGTTTGGGTAGTTGAGGACGTAGCTAGGCCTTGACGTTTTCGAGCCGGAAGCGCGCCACGCCGCCAACGCCGAGCGGCCTTTCCAGCTGCGGCAGGATCACCCGCAACTCGTCCTGTAGTTTCCACGGCGGATTGACGATCAAGAGCCCTGTGGAGGTCAACGGGCCATCGGCGGTTTGCGGCGCGATACTGAATTCGAGGCGGAGGCATTTGCCCGGTGTTGCCGATGACGCAATGGTCGCGGCAACACTGCGCGCGAGATCGTCGGTGCCGCGGCGACTCTTGGCGGGATACCACAGCATGTAAATGCCGGTCGCCCATTTCGCATAAGCCTGCGCAAACACCGTCGCCAACCGCGAAAACTCGTCCTTCGCCTCGAACGGCGGATCGATCAGCACCAGGCCGCGGCGCTCATTCGGCGGCACGTAAGCGGGCAGGCCGACCCAGCCATCGATATCCACCACGCGCGCCTGCTCGTCATGGCGCAGCGCCGAGATGAGCTGCTTGCGCGCGGTTGGCTCGAGTTCGCAGCACACCATCCGATCCTGCGGGCGCATCAAGGCGCGGGCGATCAGCGGCGAGCCGGGATAGGTGGTGAGATCGCTGTCGGGATTGAAGGAGCGGACGATGTCCAGATAGGGCGCAATCAGTTTCTCGGCCGCCTCGGAGAAGCTCGACTGCATCATGCGGGCGATGCCGGTGCTCCATTCGACCGTGCGCGTCGCCTCATCGCCGGTGAGGTCATAGCGGCCGGCCCCTGCATGGGTGTCGATGATCCGGAACGGCGTCGCCTTCTCCTGCAAATGGGTCAGGATGCGGACCAGCACGAGATGCTTGATGACGTCGGCAAAATTGCCGGCATGGAAGGCGTGGCGATAATTCATGGGAGATGGAGTACGCCATGTCACGCCAACCCTCAACTTGTCATCCCCCGCGAAGGCGGGGGATCCAGTAGACACCGAATGCGCGGCTCAAGCACTTCTGCCGGTGTTTACTGGGTTGCCCGGTCAAGCCGGGCAACGACAGGAAAAGACCTACCCGCCCCTGACCGGCGGCATCACGACCTTGTCGCGGCGGCAGGCGCGGCGGTCGGTTTCCTCGCAGGCGCGGAACTGGAGATCCTTGCTCATGCAGATCCTCACCTCCTGCAGGCGATTGCGCTCGCAAGTGATGGCGATGGCGGAATGGCTGAGGCCGGGATTGACCTTGATGAAGGCCTCTTCCACCGCCTCGGGCGCGATGGTCTTGGCCTGTTGCAGGTCGATGAACTCATCCGGGATCTTCACGCCCGCACGCGCCTTGCGCGTGGTTTCAAAATAGGCGCGAGGGCCGAGGCCGGAACAGGTGCCGTGTTTGTCCCATTCGTTGAAGATCAGGCCCGGCGCCGGCATCAGGTCCAGCATCGAGGTCATGATATTGCGCGGCAACCTCGGCGCCGGGCGCTCGCAATAGTTCGGGAAGCCGCGGTCATATTGCGGCCAGAGGCCATGCACCACGAAAGCATAGGGCCGCCCGCCGCACTGCATCTGCTGATTGCGACCGGAATTCCCGCGCTCCTGCGCCGCTTCGCAAAAGGACGGCGACCAGGACAGCGACAGGACATAGAAGTCGAATTCGCCGGGGGCATTTTGCCGCCGGTCTTGCGCCGACGCGTTGCTGCCCACCAGTGCGATCAGCAGAAAAATGCCGAGCGAAACGACCGACCGAAATGCCTGAACCATGACGCGCCCCACCCCTGTACTGGCGCGAGCCTAGTCAGGCCTCAAGAACAATTCAAGAACAATAGTGCGAAAGAAATAGCCCGGACGGCCGCGCCATCCGGGCCAAATACGAAATCTCAGAACTTCGCCGCGCGGCACTTCGGATTATAGGCCCAGTCGCGATCGAGGCCGGTGACGCACCATTCGACGCCATCGCCATAGCCGGCAAAGCCGCCGTCCTCGATGATCGAATAATGCACCTGGCGCTGCTTGCCATCGGTGAAGGTGGCATCGGCGCTGCAGAAACGACGCGGAATGTTATCGGAGGCCCACGGACGGAAAGCGGTCTCGCGCACATGGGTGAAGCCGGTGAATTGCAGCGAGGAATTCCAGAAATCCGCTTCCTTGTCCTTGAACTGGTAGGTGATCTTCCACAGTGCGGATTCGCAGGAGCCGACCTTGCCTTCGTAATTCGGTCCGAACAGGCCGAAATTCATCTCGAGCAGGTTGGCAGCCTGGGCGCTCGGCGCGGCGCTGAACAACGCCATGCCGGCGACAGCGGCGAAAGCAGCTTTCTTCAGGATCGAGTTGAGGGTGCGCATGGGGAATCCGCCGGCTGGATAAAAGGTTCCGGGACCGTGCCGCGAAGGCCGTGCGGGGTCAAGTGCACCGCTGCAACACCCTGCGCACAACTCCGTCAGATCATGCCGCGCGTTCTTTCCACCGTCGCCTTGGGGCTCTAAGGTGCCGCTTCGAGAATAAGGAGACGGTGATGCGGACGATTCGGCTGGCGATTTTGGCGATGGGCGTGACTGCAGCGATGAGCGGCGCGGCCGTTAGCAGTGCTTCGGCCCAATGGGTGCCCTCCTTCAAGGGCAACGACACCGGCGGCATCATCTCCACCTCGCTGATCAACCAGACCGACATTCGTGCGCTCGCCATCGATCACTGTGCGCGCTACGGCAAGGTCGTTAAATTCCTCGGCGCGCAGAACGAATATGGCGGCTACTTTTCGTTCTCCTGCCGCTGGGTGCCCTATGGCGCAAACGAG
Organism: Tardiphaga sp. GW821-FHT12E02; assembly: GCF_058807155.1. Taxonomy (NCBI): domain Bacteria; kingdom Pseudomonadati; phylum Pseudomonadota; class Alphaproteobacteria; order Hyphomicrobiales; family Nitrobacteraceae; genus Tardiphaga; species Tardiphaga sp. GW821-FHT12E02. Next base: position 1,802,074 of record NZ_JBXAQK010000001.1, on the reverse strand, counting down.
CGTCCGCTCAGCGTGAAGTACTAAAACTCCGCGGCTGTAGGATGGGTTGAGCGAAGCGATACCCATCGCTGCCGGACGCTTGCGGTGATGGGTATCGCTGACGCTCAACCCATCCTACAAGTCCTGCAAGTACAACGCGTACAAACGCGCGATAACACAAAAGACATAATCGGATGCCGTAAAGCCGGTCCCATGCGTCATCGCAACAGGATATCGGAGGCATCCCATGACTCAGCGCGCAAGCCTGATCGCTCTCACCCTCTTGTGCAGCACCGCGCCGGCATTTGCCGACAGCGTTCAAATGCCGATCCGCAAAGCGGGCTTGTGGGAATTGACCACGCAGATCACCGGCGTGTCGAAGACCGTGACACCGCCGATGGTGATGCAGCAATGCACCGATGAGACGGTCGATCGGCAGATGAACAGGATGTCGTCGGACGCGGCGAAATGCTCCAGGCAGGAGATGACGAAGTCCGGCAACAGCTATATCGGCGACAGCGTCTGCACGATCGGCGACGCCACCGTGACCAGCCATATCGACGCCACCGGTGATTTCAATTCTGCCTATACGGTGAAGACCACCGCCAAATCCACCGGCGGCAACCTGCCGCCGGACATGGTGACCACGATCCAGGCCAAATGGATCAGCGCCTGCAAGGCCGACCAGAAGCCCGGCGATATCGTGATGCCCGGCGGCATGAAGATGAACATTTCGGACATGCAGAAGATGCGCGCGGGGCAGCCGAAGTAAGCGGCTTGCGGATTTGTAGGGCGGATGAGGCGAAGCCGTCATCCGCCTGCCGACTGTATGTGGCGAAGAACGGCGGATGACGCTTCGCTCATCCGCCCTACGACCTCTGCCATATTCCCCCTCCCCGCATTCCCCGCTATAGATGATGGCAATCATCCAACAAGGAACGGTCGGGGAAACGACGCATGACTGAATTTACCGCATTGATGGCCGGCATGGCGCGCGCCGGCGACGGCTGGACCGTCAGCGTCAGCGACGACTGGCTGCAGGGCCGCACCGTTTATGGCGGACTCGCTTCTGCGCTCTGCATGCAGGCCGCACTCAATGAATTCGGTGCTGTGCCGCCGCTGCGCTCGGCGCAGATTGCATTTATCGGCCCGGCCGCGGGCGCATTGCAGCTCAAGGCCAGCGTATTGCGCCGGGGCAAATCGACCTTGTTCGCGAGCGTCGATCTCATTGGTGAAGCCGGCCTCGCGACGCGCGCGATGTTCTGTTTTGGCGCCGCGCGCGAGTCCGCATTCAAGCATGTGGCCATTGGCACGCCGGAGCTGAAGGATCCCGACACCTGCCCGAACTTCTTCCGCAACGCGCCGGCCAGCCTGAGCTTCGCGCAGCATATCGATGGGCGTTTCGTCTCGGGCTCGCCGCCCTTCAGCGGCAGCGACGATCCGCAGATGTCGCTCTGGCTGCGCCACAAGGAGGCGGGCATCGCGCCATCGCTCGTGGCATTGCTGGCGCTCGCCGATGCGCCACCGCCGGCCGCCTCCGCGCGATCAAAAACGCCGTCGCCGATCTCCACCATGACCTGGGCGATCGACATGCTGACGGACGAAATCGCGACTGACGATGGCTGGTGGCTGATCCATAACGTGGCCGAGCAGATCGCGAGTGGCTATTCGAGCCAGGCGATGACGCTGTGGAATCGCAGCGGCACGCCGATCATGGCGAGCCGGCAGAATGTCGCCGTGTTCGGGTGATGGGGGCGAGCGACGACACTCAACCTGTCGTCGCCCGGCTTGACCGGGCGATCCAGTAAACACCAGCACCAGCGCTTCAAGCCGAGACGCTGGTGTCTACTGGATCCCTGCTTTCGCAGGGATGACATTTCGAGATGAATGCAGGCGCTCACACAAGAGCGCAACGACCAAAACTACTTCTTCGCCGCTGCTGCAGCTTCTGCGGCGCGTTCCACAAACGTCTTGCCGCCCTTCATCTTGTGATGTAGCGGCGCTTCGTTGATCTGGATGGTGACGGCATCGGCGGCGACGCCGAGATTTTTGACCAGCGCCTGGGTGATGTCGAGCATCATGCCCTTCTTCTGCTCGTCGGTGCGGCCGGCGGCCATGCTCACGGTGATCTCAGGCATTGGTGTCTCCCTTTTTCATTTCACGCTCATCGTAGGGCGGATGAGCGAAGCGTAATCCGCCGCCCTTCGTCCCACAAGCTCGGCCGGCGGATGACGGCTTACGCCGTCGCTCTTCGAGCTATGGCGGACAAGTCGCCTCATCCGCCCTACGCGCTCCAGCTCACGCCATGCTTGGCAAGCAGCGTCTGAACGGCGCTGACCAGATCCGTTTCCGCGATCTCGATCTGCGCCTCGGCCTGTTTCGCAAGATATTCCTCGCGATCCTTGATCTCGGTGAGACCGGCGCCGGCGATCAGGTCCTTGATCTGCAGCTTGCCCGCGGCGCGCTCATCCGAACCCTGGATGATCGCGAGCGGTGAGTTGCGCTTGTCGGCATATTTCATCTGCTGACCAAGCGCATGCTTGGGATTGCCGAGATACAGCTCCGCGCGGATGCCGGCATTGCGCAGTTTTGCGACCATCGCCTGATAATCCGCGATCTCGCCGCCGAACACGGTGACGACAACGGGACCGGGCTGCTGCTTGGTGTCGATCTTGCCGAGCAGCGTCAGCGCGGCCTGCAGGCGCGAGACGCCGATGGAGAAGCCGGTGGCGGGCACCGGCTCGCCGCGGAAGCGCGAGACAAGGCCGTCATAGCGACCACCGCCGCCGACCGAGCCGAAGCGCACCGGGCGCCCTTTCTCGTCCTTGGTCTCGAGCGTGAGCTCAACTTCGTAGACGGGGCCGGTATAGTATTCGAGACCGCGTACAACCGAGGGGTCGATCTTGATGCGATCTTCGCCATAGCCGGCTGCGGTGATCAGCTTTGCGATCTCGTCGAGTTCAGCCCGGCCCTGCTTGTAGGCTTCGGAGCTATCGAGCTTTGCGGTCGGCGCACTCGTCGCGTCGAGACTGCGCAACACCGTTTCGGAATCGTCTGCTGAAAGCCCGGCGCCCTTCGTAAAGTCGCCCTTGCCTTCCTCACCGCCATCCCAACGACCGGGGCCGAGCAGTTTCTTGATCTCGTCGATGGGAAACTTGTCCATCTTGTCGATGGCGCGCAGCACCGTAAGACGACGGCCGGCCTGATCGTCACCGCCAAGACCGATGCTCTCCATCACACCGTCGAGCACTTTGCGATTGTTCACGCGCACCACATAAGAGCCGCGCGGAATGCCCAACTTCTCCATCGCATCCGCTGCCATCATGCACATCTCGGCATCCGCTGCCGGCGAGCCGGAGCCCACCGTATCGGCGTCGAACTGCATGAACTGACGGAAGCGGCCGGGACCCGGCTTCTCGTTGCGATAGACGTAACCCGCGCGGTAGCTGCGATATGGTTTTGGCAGCGCGTCCCAGTGCTCGGCGACATAGCGCGCGAGCGGCGCCGTCAGATCGTAACGTAGCGAGATCCACTGCTCGTCATCGTCCTGGAACGAGAACACGCCCTCATTCGGCCGGTCCTGATCGGGCAGGAATTTGCCGAGCGCGTCGGTGAATTCCATGGTCGGCGTCTCGACCGGCTCGAAGCCGTAGCGCTCATAGACCTCGCGGATGGTGTCGGTCATGCGGCGCGTGGCAGCGATGTCTGCCGGGCCACGGTCGCCAAGGCCACGCGGCAGGCGCGCGCGGAGTTTTTGCGGTTTTTTGGGTTTGTCAGCCATGGGCGCGTGGTACCAGCGCGGGCAGGAACCGGCAAGAACCGGCATGCGACGCATTGGCAGCCATGCAGGCGGCGGAACCATCCTTTTTGGTCCTAGTTCCTTTTTGGATACCGGCTGCATCGGCCGGGCCAGCAACGAGGCCATCCCCATGTCACCGCTCGTCAGCGCGCTCGCCCGTACCGGCCTGACGCTCAAGCTCGATCAGGTCAAACGCGCGACATCGTCCTATCTGCGCGACCGGAGCGAACAGGGCACGAGCATGGCCGTGTCCTATGCCACCGCGGCCGGGCTCTATGCCGCCGCAGGAATTTTCCTGATCGCCACGCTGCTGGTGGGCGCTGCCGCGCTGTTTCGCTGGGTGGAGATCAAATACGGGCTGTTTCCGGCCTTTGGCGTCACGGGAGGATTGTTGCTCCTGCTCGCTGCGATCTTCGCCGGATTAGCCGCCGCCCGGCTGAAAAAGCCGGCGCGGCAGTTTCCCACGCTGGGCAGCCGGCTGCGCGTGGCCGTCCATGCGACCCCCGCACGGCCATCTGGGTCACCTGCGCAGCGGGCGAACCAGCCTGCCGAATTCAAGCCGAGCACGCAGCCGCGCTCGCGCGTGGCCACGGCCGGCGGTAATGGCCCGGTCAAGGCAGGGCTCCTTCTGGCCGCGACACTGGCAGGCTGGGCGCTGACCCGCCGTCACCAGCTCGCCAAGGACATCACCCCGCCGCGCAAGCAGGCCAAAGCAGACAGCTGATGCGCCGTCGCCGGATCGATGCCGAAAGCCTGTGGCTGGTCGCCGCCACCACGGCCACGGTGCTGGCTGTGCAGAGCCTGACGGCGCCACGACGATCGCGCCGCGATCGCCAACCGCCGCCCGCTCCTGTCGAGCTCGCGCAACCCGGTCGCGGCCGGGATTCCACCACCCCCCTCGAAATCCCCCGCGCCGGCTGGACGGACATCCTGTGGCGTACCTATGAGCAGATCAACGAGGACCGCCTGCTCGCCATCGCCGCAGGCGTCGTGTTCTACGGCCTGCTCGCCGTGTTTCCCGCCATCACAGCACTGGTCTCCTGCTACGGCCTGTTCGCGGACACCTCGACCATTTCGGACAACCTGCAGACCCTGGCCATGGTGCTGCCCGCCGGCTCGTTCCAGATCGTGCAGGACCAGATCGCGCGCGTATTGGCCAAGGGGCCGGCCAGCCTCGGTTTTACCTTCCTGCTCGGTATCGCGCTGGCGCTGTGGAGCGCCAATGCCGGGGTAAAGGCTGTCATCGATGCGCTCAACGTCGTCTATGACGAGCGCGAAAAGCGCAGTTTCATCAAGCTGAATGCGCTGTCCCTCGCCTTCACCGCCGGCGGCATCGCAGCCCTGCTGCTGATGATCAGCGCCGTGGTCGCTTTCCCGCTGGCGATGGACAGCATCGGCCTCGCGCAGGACAGCAAGCTGCTGGTGAGCCTGGCCCGCTGGCCGCTGCTATTGCTGGTGGTGATCCTTGCCCTCGGCCTGCTCTACCGGTTCGGGCCCAGCCGGCCCGGCGCGCGGTGGGAATGGCTGGGCACCGGCACCATCGCCGCCGCCGTGCTGTGGCTCGCCGGCTCGCTGCTACTGTCCTGGTACCTGTCCAGTTTCGGCAATTACGACGCCACCTATGGCTCGCTCGGCGCGGCCATCGGCCTGATGATGTGGATGTGGATGTCGGCCATCATCGTGCTGTGCGGGGCGGAGCTGAATGCCGAGATCGAGCATCAGACCGCCACGGACACCACCGTCGGCCCAGGCCGCCCGATGGGCGCCCGCGGCGCCACCATGGCGGATACGCTGGGCCGGGCCAGCACTTAAGCGGTGCAAAAGCACCCGCGGCATGGCGGCGGGGCCTCGTGTCCGAATCAGCAATAATGGTAAGCTGGTCCAATATTTAGCGGCGGCCATCGAGCGCGCCTGCCGCACAAGGACATTTGGACCAGGGTGCCGCGCGCGTCATGATTCGCATCTCTACGATATTCGTCGGCATCTGCATGGTGCTGATCGCGGCTTCGCTCGGCGCCGTGCTGCATATGGTCGCGAAGGTCTCCGGCCAGGAGGCGGCGATCGCCAGCCTCGCCGCGCTCACCATCATGATCCTCTACAATGCCGTGTCGCTGCGCATCAAAGACCGCGCAGAGGCCTCGGGCCAGATCTCCGACCTCTCCCGCGGCACCACCGACCTCGCCCGCCAGGTCGCCGAATATGGTCGCCGTCTTGCCGCGCTCGAAGCCAAGCTGAACACGTCGAATACGGCCCATCAGGACCGCATCCAGGGGGTGATGGGCGAGATCGGCGAACTCGGTTCGATGATGCGGCAGCTCGCCCATTCGGTCGCCACCCATGAAGACATGCTGACCGCGATCCCGCCGGCACCAGAACCGATGCCGACAGCCATCGCGCCACCGAATCCGCCGGTGAAGGTGATCAATACGCCGCCCCCCATGCCGCTCGCGGTCGAGGTTGCCGAAGATACAGTGACGCCTGCGGCCAAGCCGGCCGTGACCTCGCCATCGCAGGACGACATCCAGTTCGCGAACACCATCCGCCGCGCCATCAACGAGAACCGTATCGACATCTATCTGCAGCCCGTGGTGACGCTGCCGCAACGCAAGGTGCGCTTCTACGAGGCCATTTCGCGGCTGCGCGACGAGCAGGACCTGATCATCGTCGCCGACGATTTCATCGGCCCGGCGGAAGCCGCCGGCCTGATGCAGGAGATCGACCACAGCGTGCTCCTGCGCAGCATGCAGGTGCTGCGCCGCCTGATGGTGCGCAACAAGGATGTCGGCGTGTTCTGCAATGTGGCCAAGTCCACATTGTCGGACCCGGTGGCCTTCGCGCAGTTCATCGATTTCCTCGATGCCAATCGCGCGCTGGCGCCCTCCTTCATCCTCGAATTCAAGCACAGCACGTTCCGCCATCTCGGCGCGGTGGAAAGCGAGCACCTCGCCGCTTTGTCCCAGCGCGGCTACCGCTTCTCCATCGATCATGTGACCGACCTGCGCATCGAGCCGCGCGAACTGGCCGAGCGCGGCGTCCGCTTCATCAAGGTGCCGGCGGCGCTGCTGCTGGATCCGAAACAGGCCTCGCTGTCCGATATCCATGCCGGCGATCTCTCCGATCTGCTCGGCCGCTTCGGCATCGACCTCATCGCCGACCGCATCGAGGGCGAGCGCGCCGTGGTGGACCTGCTCGATTTCGACGTCCGCTTCGGCCAGGGCTTCCTGTTCGCAGCCCCGCGGCCGTTGCGCCCGGAAACCCCGGCTGCTAACGGAGCCGCGGCAACTTCGCCTGCCAAGGCTCCCACGGGAACCGTGAGCCCGGCACGGCCAGCCAGCGCCGCCCCACGGGGCGAACCGCCGCGCAATGGCGGCCTCGCTGCCTTGGCCCGCCGCGCCACCGGTCCGAACTGATCGGCACCTTAATCCATGACCACTTTGCGTTTCGCCGAGCGTCTGCGCGACCTCACCGGCCAGGTTGATGTCGTTCTCAGCGACATCTGGGGCGTCGTCCATAACGGGCTGGAGTCGTTCCCGGATGCCTGCGCAGCGCTGCATACGTTCCGCGGCCAGGGCGGCACCGTTGTGCTGATCACCAATGCGCCGCGCCCGGCGGATTCGGTGCAGCGGCAGCTGCGCAAGCTGGGCGTGCCCGACGACTGCTATGACGCCATCGTCTCGTCCGGCGACCTGACCCGCAATTTCGTCGCCGACCGGCCGGGCCAGGCCATGCACCTGATCGGCCCCGATCGCGACTCGTCGATCCATCGCGGCCTGGATGTGAAGCTCGTGCCGCTCACGGAGAGCGATTACATCGTCTGCAGCGGCCTGTTCGACGACGAGACCGAAACCGCCGAAGACTACCGCGACATGATGCAGCAGGCGCTGTCGAAAAAGCTCACCATGGTGTGCGCCAATCCGGACATCATCGTCGAGCGCGGCGACCGGCTGATCTACTGCGCCGGTGCCGTGGCCGAACTCTATCGCGAGATGGGCGGCGAGGTGATCTTCTACGGCAAGCCGCACCGGCCGATCTATGACCGGGCGATGGCGCTGGCCAAGGCGAGCCGCGGCAAGGACACGGAGCTCGGCCGCGTGCTGGCGATCGGCGACAGCGTGCGCACGGACCTCGCCGGCGCGCATGGCTACGGCATCGACCTGCTGTTCGTCACCCGCGGCATCCATGCCGGAGATTTTGACGGCGTGGAGCAGATGAATGCGGCTGAGGTGAAGGAATTGTTCGGGCATCCGCCGAAGGCGCTGATGCGGGAGTTGAAGTGGTGATCAAAGGCTCATTTTGTCATCGCCCGGCTTGACCGGGCGATCCAGTAAACACGAACGTCAGCGTTTCTTTTGAAAGGCCTGTGTGTACTGGATCCCCGCTTTCGCGGGGATGACAAGCGGATCTAGCTCTTTAAACGCAAAAATGCCCGGCACATCGGCCGGGCATTCGCAAAACTCTCTCGACTGAAATCAGTTCTTACGCCGGCACGGCGTCCGGGAACACGGCTTCGATCTTGGTCTTCAGCGTCGCCGCGTTGAACGGCTTGACGATGTAGTTGTTCACGCCGGCCTTCTTGGCGGCGATCACGTTTTCGGTCTTCGATTCCGCCGTGATCATGATGAACGGGGTCTGCGACAGGTTGGGGTCGGCACGGACTTCCTTGAGCAGGTCGTAGCCGGTCATCGGCTCCATGTTCCAGTCGGAGATCACGAGGCCATACTTCTTCTGGCGCATCTTCTCGAGCGCCATCGACCCGTCGCTGGCATCGTCGATATGTTCGAAGCCAAGCTGCTTCAGAAGATTGCGAATGATGCGGATCATGGTGTTGTAATCATCCACCACCAGCACCGACATCGACAAATCAACCGCCATCTTCAGTCCCCCTCAGGCACGATACGCGCATTGCAAAAAATGATGTTCGCCGAACGGCAAACCGATCCGGGTTGAGATTTAGCAGCATCGGTTAAATTTCCCGTTAACCGGGAGGCGGCGGTAAATCCGTCAAATTCGAATGGAATACCGATACGCGGCGGAGCTTGCCTCTGGCTTGACTCCCCTGCCATCGCCGCGTCACGGTCCCGCACGCATTGAAAACCATCAACGAATCCAATCATGACGTCTGGCTTTACCGTGATCCGCGACACCACCGCCGCGAGCGACATCCCGAGGGGATGCGTGGTGGCGATGGGTAATTTCGACGGCGTGCATCTCGGCCACCGCGCCGTGATCGGTGCGGCGCTGCGCATGGCGGAACTGCACAAGACCCGCGCGCTGGCGGTAACCTTTGAGCCGCATCCGCGGCTGTTTTTCAGCCCGAACACGCCGCAATTCCGGCTGTCGGACGAAGCTGCGAAGCTACGGCTGCTAGCCGGAACCGGCCTTGCCGGAGCTGTCGTGATGACATTTGACAAGGGCCGCGCCGGCACCACGGCGCATGATTTCATTCACCAAGATCTCATTGCGCGCCTCGGTATCAGCGGCATCGCGGTCGGCTACGATTTCCATTTCGGCAAGGGCCGCACTGGTTCCCCGAGCCTGCTCGCCACCGAGATGCCGCGTTTGGGCATCGAGGTTGATATCCAGCCCCATGTGGACATCGACGAACGGCCGGTGTCGTCCACCGCCATCCGCATGGCGCTTGCCGAGGGCCAGATCGCTGAGGCAACCGAGATGTTGCAGGGACCGTGGTTCATCACCGGCGAAGTGATCCACGGCAAGAAGCTCGGCCGCGACCTCGGCTATCCCACCGCCAATATCCGCCTGCCGGCCAGTTGTGGGCTTCGCCACGGGATCTATGCCGTGCGCGTCGGCCGCGGCAGCGAGCGCTTTGATGGCGTGGCGTCATTCGGTCGCCGCCCGACTTTCGACAACGGCGCGCCGCTGCTGGAAGTGTTCCTGTTCGACTTCAAGGGCGATCTGTATGGGCAGACGCTCGATGTCGCGTTCATCGCCTTCATCAGGGATGAACTTAAATTCGACGGAGTCGACGCGCTGATTGTTCAGATGAACAATGACAGCGCGAACGCGCGCGCTGCCTTGGCAGCTGCGCCGGATGCGTTTCCGAAGCTGGGAGACGTGACCTGACCAAAACCGAAAAACAGAAGATGCTTGCCGGCGAACTCTACAATCCCGCCGGCAATGCCGAAATCGCCGCGGACGAGGCCGCCGCCAAGGCCTGGATGGCGCGCTACAATGCGACCATGAATGCGACCAATGCCGAGCGGCACGCGCTGCTGCTCGAGCAGTTCAAGCATGTCGGCAAAGGCGTCGTGATCCGTCCGCCGTTCTTCATCGACTACGGCTACAATATCAGCGTCGGCGACGGCGTTTTCATGAATTTCAACTGCGTCATTCTCGATATCATGAGCGTGACCATCGGCGACCGCACCCAGATCGGGCCGGGCGTCCAGATCCTGGCGGCGGATCACCCGCGCGACGCCGCCACGAGGCGGACGATGCTGGAATTCGGCCGGCCGGTGCACATCGGAGCCGATGTCTGGATCGGCGGTGGGGCGATCATCCTGCCGGGAGTGACGATCGGCGATGGGGCACTGATTGGTGCCGGGGCGGTCGTGACCCGGGATGTTCCAGAGGGAGCCACCGTGGTGGGTAATCCGGCCAAAACTTTGCCGCCTAAATCTCCGGCCTCATCCTGAGGTGCGAGCCCTCGCGAGCCTCGAAGGATGGACACAGGCTCGGGAGTGCCCGCCGCCGCCCTTCGAGGCCTCCGCTTCGCGCCGGCACCTCAGGGTGACGGCTACGGTAAGCGAGTTCCGAGACGCCCCCTTTGCGATCCCTGTTCCCCCTGCTATGGAATGGCCGATGTCTGCACGGCGCCCCATCATAAGCATTATCGGCCCGGCTTCCGCCTGAGCTTTGCTCGGCGCAAGACCGGGACTGACCTGTTTCATCGCGTTTTCGACGCGTATTTGCGCCATTCGAGCTAGCCAGAGCCCCCGAGTCCCATCTCATGTCCGATAAGCCCGCGACCAACGACTATTCCAAGACCCTGTATCTGCCGCAGACCGAGTTCCCGATGCGTGCCGGTCTGCCGACCAGCGAGCCCAAGATGCTGGAGCGCTGGAAGGAGATCGACCTCTACGGCAAGCTCCGCGAGACCGCGAAGGGCAAGCCGAAATTCGTGCTGCATGACGGCCCGCCCTATGCCAACGGCAACATCCATATCGGGCATGCGCTCAACAAGATCCTCAAGGATGTGGTGACCAAGAGCCAGCAGATGCTGGGCTTCGATTCCAACTACGTGCCGGGCTGGGACTGCCACGGCCTGCCGATCGAGTGGAAGATCGAGGAAGAAAACTACCGCTCCAAGGGCAAGACCAAGCCGAACTTCAAGGACGGCGCGGCGATGATCGCGTTCCGCCAGGAATGCCGCGCCTATGCGGGCAAGTGGCTCGACATCCAGCGCGAGGAATTCAAGCGCCTCGGCATCGTCGGCGACTGGGCCGGCCGCTACGCCACCATGGACTTCTTCGCCGAGGCGCAGATCGCGCGCGAACTGATGAAGTTCGCCGCCAATGGCACGCTGTATCGCGGCTCCAAGCCGGTGATGTGGAGCGTGGTCGAGAAGACTGCGTTGGCCGAAGCGGAAGTCGAGTACGAGGACTACACGTCGGATGCGGTGTGGGTGAAATTCCCGGTCGCCGCGGAGTTCGGTCGCCTCGCCAAGGCATCGGTCGTCATCTGGACCACCACGCCATGGACGCTGCCTGCGAACCGCGCGATCTCGTTCTCCTCCAAGATCTCTTACGGCCTCTATGAGGTGACCGACGCGCCCGAGGACAACTGGTTGAAGACCGGCGATCTGCTGATCCTCGCCGATGCGCTGGCGGAGAGCGTGTTCAAGCAGGCGCGCGTGACCTCGTTCAAGAAGAGCAGCGAGCTGTCTTCCGACATCCTCGAGGATCTCGAATGCCGTCATCCGCTGAAGGGTTTTGCCGGCGGCTATGAGTTCATCGTGCCGCTGCTCAACGGCGATCATGTCACCGACGATGCCGGCACCGGCTTCGTGCATACCGCACCCAGCCATGGCCGCGACGACTTCGACATCTGGATGGTGAATGGCCGCCAGCTCACCGAACGCGGCATCGCCACCACGATCCCCTACACCGTCGATGAAAACGGCGCGCTCACCGAGCAGGCGCCGGGCTTCACCGGCACCCGCGTGCTCAACGACAAGGGCGAGAAGGGCGACGCCAACGAGGCCGTGATCAAGGAATTGATCGCGCGCAACGCGCTGGTGGCGCGTGCACGTCTCAAGCACCAGTATCCGCATTCCTGGCGCTCGAAGAAGCCGGTGATCTATCGCAACACGCCGCAATGGTTCATCGCGATGGACAAGGACATCGTGGACGACGGCAAGGCCAAGCCCGGCGATACGCTGCGCGCCCGCTCGCTCGACGCCATCAAGGTCACGCAATGGGTGCCGGCCGCCGGCCAGAACCGCATCACCGGCATGATCTCGGGGCGGCCCGATTGGGTGATCTCGCGCCAGCGCGCCTGGGGCGTGCCAATCGCCGTGTTCGTGCGCGAGACCGGCGATGGTTCGGCGGAGATCCTGCAGGACGCCGACGTCAACAAGCGCATCGCTGATGCTTTCGAAAAGGAAGGCGCTGACGCCTGGTATGCGGAGGGCGCGCGCGAGCGCTTCCTCGGCTCGCTGGCAAATGAAGCGTGGAAGAAAGTCGACGATATCTGCGACGTCTGGTTCGACTCGGGCTCGACCCACGCCTTCGTGCTGGAAGACCCCGTGCACTTCCCGGGTCTTGCCGGCATCAAGCGCAAGGTCGATGGCGGCACCGATACCGTGATGTATCTCGAAGGCTCGGACCAGCATCGCGGCTGGTTCCACTCTTCGCTGCTGGAGAGCTGCGGCACGCGCGGCCGCGCGCCCTATGACGTCGTGCTCACCCACGGTTTTACGCTCGACGAGAACGGGCGAAAAATGTCGAAGTCGCTCGGCAACACCATCGAGCCGCAGAAGGTGATCAAGGATTCCGGCGCCGACATCCTGCGCCTGTGGGTCTGCGCCACGGACTATGCCGACGACCAGCGCATCGGCCCGGAGATCATCAAGAACACCATCGAGACCTATCGCAAGCTGCGCAACAGCGTGCGCTGGATGCTCGGCACGCTGCATCACTATGACAAGACCGATGCCGTCGCGTTCAAGGACATGCCCGAGCTCGAGCGGCTGATGCTGCATCAGCTCGCCGAGATCGATACCAAGGTGCAGCAGGCCTATAAGGACTTCGACTACAAGACCGTGGTGGCCTCGCTCGCGACTTTCATGAACACCGAATTGTCGGCGTTCTATTTCGATATCCGCAAGGATACGCTGTATTGCGACGCGCCCTCCTCGCTCGCGCGCAAGGCGGCACTGACGGCGATCGACACGATCTGTGATGCGATCCTGAAGTGGCTGGCGCCGATCCTCTCCTTCACCATGGACGAAGCCTGGCGGATGTATCGCCCGGATGCGGAGCCGTCGGTGCATCTGACGGTGTTTCCGGAAGGGCTCGCGCAGTTCAGGGACGACGCGCTCGCCGCGAAGTGGGAGACCATCCGCGATGTCCGCCGCGTCGTCACCGGCGCGCTGGAAGTCGAGCGCGCTGCGAAGAATATCGGTTCGTCACTGGAAGCGTCGCCGCTGGTGCATGTCAGCGATAAGGCGGTCTTCATGCTGTTCGCCGATATCGATCTCGCCGAGATCTGCATCACGTCCAATGCGATGCTGACCAATGGCGATGCACCGGCCGGCGCATTTACGCTGAGCGACGTCCCCGGCGTTGCCGTAGTGGTGGAGAAGGCCGTCGGCACCAAGTGTGCGCGGTCCTGGAAAATCCTGCCGACCGTCGGTGAGGACAAGGAGTATCCGGACGTGACCCCGCGCGATGCGCAGGCGTTGCGGGAATGGAAGGCGCTGGGAGTCGGATAACTCAGTTGTCGTCCCCGCGAAGGCGGGGACCCATACCCTCCGACTCCATGATGCGCTCTAAGGTCGCCATGCCCTTCGACTCAGCCAAACACTTCCGACCGAGGCTATGGGTCCCCGCTTTCGCGGGGACGACATCGCGTTTGGATCAGCGGACGGTGCTCCAATGACCCCCGCCGCCCGTTCCGGCCTGATCGTCGCCGTTAGCACCCTGATCCTCGATCAGGCCTCGAAGCTGTGGCTGCTCCACGGCTTCGATCTTGGCCGGCGTGGACTTGTGAAGGTACTCCCCTTTTTCGACCTGATCCTCGCCTGGAACACGGGCATCAGCTACGGCTGGTTTTCGGATTCCGGGCCGACCGGCCAAATCCTCCTGATCGGCTTCAAGATCGTGGCCGTGATCGCCCTCACCGTCTGGATGGTCCGCGCGCAGACGCGCGTTGCGACAATTGCACTCGGCCTGATCATCGGCGGCGCCATCGGCAATGCCATCGATCGCTTCGCCTATGGCGCCGTGGTCGATTTCGCGCTGCTTCACGCCGAATTCGGCGGCAAGACCTACAACTGGTACGTGTTTAACCTTGCCGATGTCGCCATCGTTGCCGGTGTGGCGGCCTTGCTGTATGACTCCTTCTTCGGCGCACCCGCCGTAAAAGCGCCCTGATCCCAGCCGATACGCGAGGCCATGGGCGATGCGGGTGGAACTGCGCCAGTTTGGGCGTTTTGGCACAGATTTGCCGCCAGAGATTTGAACAGGATGAACACGATGCGCGAGACCGGGACCGGTTGGGCTCTGCACCTTTCATCGGGCGCTCTGAAGCGCTCTTTGCGACTGGCCACAGTCGCGCTCAGCCTCGGCCTTGCGATGTCCGCGACGATTGCCCATGCCGCCGACGATGACGATGACAACCTGACCTTCGAGGAAAAGGCCATCAAGTCGATCATGACCGGCCTCGGCGGCACCAATATGGAAAATTCCGGCATCGACTATCGCGAGCGCTCGCCGCTGGTGGTTCCGCCGCGCATCGACCTGCCGCAGCCGGCTGCTACGAGCAAGACCTCCAATGTCGCCAACTGGCCGAAGGACCCGGACGTCAAGCGCGCGCGCGAAGCCGCCGCTGCTTCCCAGCGTGGTCGGCCGGAAGAAGTGCTGGAAGCCTCGCGTCCGCTCACGCCGTCCGAAATGGCGCCGAAGCGCGCGCGGGTGTCGTCCTCGGGCGTCGATAACTCGCATCCCGGCGATCCCAACAAGAACATCGTGCTGAGCCCGTCGCAGCTTGGTGTCTCCAGCGGCATGTTCAAGAACATGTTCGGCGGCAACAAGGGCGAGGTCGCCAAGTTCGAAGGCGAACCGACGCGCGATTCGCTGACCCAACCGCCAGTCGGCTACCAGACCCCGGCGCAGGGCTATGCCTATGGCACCGGCCCGAAGGAAGTCATGCGCAACGAATACAATATCAACCCGATGACGGGTAAGTATTGATCGCGGCGCCGCGGTTGCCACGTTACCGCGACTTAACTTGCAGCGCACATCGCGCTTCGCCATTTTTCAAAGACTGTTTTATCGCATCGCGCCGGCTGCAACTGCAGCCGGCGCGATTGCTCGCCTGCGCCAAGGAGCAGCTAGCCCAGCCATGACAACATCATTCGCCCGTGCCGCGCGCTCTGCCACCGTCGCCGCTCTATTGCTCGCCGGCAGTTTCGCAGCGCAAGCGCAGGCCGACAGCCCGAAGCCGCCCACCACCTTCAAGCTCAACAATGGCATGCAGGTCGTGGTCATCGAGGATCACCGCACGCCGGTGGTCACGCAGATGATCTGGTACAAGGTCGGCTCCGCGGATGAGACGCCCGGCAAATCCGGCCTCGCGCATTTCCTCGAACATCTGATGTTCAAGGGCACGGCCAAACATCCGGCCGGCGAATTCTCGCAGACCGTGCAGCGCGTCGGCGGCGAGGAGAACGCCTTCACTTCCACCGACTACACCGGTTACTATCAGCGCGTCACCAAGGACCAGCTCGGCCGCATGATGGAATTCGAGGCCGACCGCATGACCGGCCTTGTGCTGAAAGACGAAAACGTGCTGCCCGAGCGCGATGTTGTGCTGGAAGAATACAATATGCGCGTCGCTAACAGTCCCGAGGCACGGCTGAGCGAACAGATCATGGCCGCGCTCTATCTCAATCATCCCTATGGCCGCCCGATCATCGGCTGGCATCAGGAGATCGAGAAGCTCGACCGCGAGGATGCGCTCGCTTTCTACAAGCGCTTCTATGCCCCGAATAACGCGACGCTGATCATCGCCGGTGATGTCGATCCGCAGGAAATCCGCCCGATGGTGGAGCGCACCTATGGCGTGATCCCGGCGCAGCCCGCGATCCCCGAGCGCCGCATCCGCCCGCAAGAGCCGACACCTGCTGCACCGCGCACGGTGACGCTCGCCGATCCGCGCGTCGAGCAGACCAACCTGCGCCGCACTTATTTTGTCCCTTCGGCCACCACCGCCGCGGCCGGCGAAAGCCAGGCGCTCGACGTGCTGGCGCAACTGATCGGCGGCGGTCCGAATTCGTACCTCTATCGTGCGCTCGTCATCGACAAGCAGCTCGCGGTCAATGCCGGTGCAGGCTATCAGGGCACCGCCCTCGACAGCGCACAGTTCATGATCTCGGCTTCGCCGAAGCCCGGCACTGAATTCGCTGACATCGAGAAGGTCATCGATGCCGTCATCGCCGACGTCGCCGCCAATCCGGTGCCGGCCGCCGATCTCGAACGCGTCAAGACGCAGCTCGTCGCCGAAGCGGTTTACGCGCAGGACAGCCAGGCCGCACTGGCGCGCTGGTATGGCGCAGCACTCACCACCGGCCTCAGCGTCGAGGACATTCGCAGCTGGCCCGACCGCATCAAGGCGGTGACCGCCGAACAGGTCCGTGCCGCAGCACAGACCTGGCTCGACAAGAAGCGCTCGGTTACCGGCTACCTGATCAAAGATACTACGGCGAAGCGCGAGGAGAAGCGGTCGTGAGCATGATCTTTAACGCACGCCGTCTCGGCATCGCCGTCGCCACCGCCGTCTCGCTTGTCGCGCTGATGACAACGCCCTCATTCGCCGCAGCCAAGGTGCAGCGGCTGGTCACACCGGGCGGCATCGAAGCGCAGTTCGTGCAGGATGCCACCGTCCCCGTCATCGCCATGGAATATGCCTTTGGCGGTGGCGCGGCGCAGGATCCGAAAGACAAGTCCGGCACCGCCAACATGGTCGCCAGCCTGATGGATGAAGGGGCCGGGGATCTGGATTCCGCAGCATTCCGCGAACGCATGGAGCGCCGCGCCATCGAGTTGAGCTTCAACGCCCAGCGCGATTATCTGCGCGGCTCGCTGCGCATGCTGAAGGAGAATCGCGACGAAGCCTTCGATCTCGCCCGTCTCGCTCTGACCTCGCCGCGTTTCGATGCGCCCGATATCGAGCGCATCCGCACGCAGATCCTGTCCGGCCTGCGCCGCGAAACCACGAATCCGAATGCGCTGGCGACGCGCAAATTCCTGGAAGTGGCGTTCGGCGATCATCCCTACAGCCGGTCGTCCAACGGCAATCTGGTCGACGTGCCGAAGATCTCCGTCGATGACATCAAGGCCTACAAGAACCGCATCGTTGCCAAGGATACGCTGAAGATCGCCGTCGTCGGCGACATCGATCCGGACGCGCTCGCCAAGCTCCTCGACAAGACCTTTGGCGCGCTGCCTGCCAAGGCCGACCTTGTGACGATACCCGACGTCACCGTCACCAAGCCGCCGAAGAAAGAATTCGTCACGCTCGACGTGCCGCAGACCGTGATCACGTTCGGCACCCCCGGCCTCAAGCGTGACGATCCCACCTTCATGGCCGCCTATATCGTCAATCACATCCTCGGCGGCGGCACGCTGTCCTCGCGGCTGTATCACGAAGTGCGCGAGAAGCGCGGCCTCGCTTATGGCGTCTCGAGTTCGCTGATCTGGATGCAGCGCTCCGGCCTGTGGATCGGCAATACCGCCACCCGCGCCGACCGCGCCACCGAGACCATCGACACGGTGACTGCCGAGGTGAAGCGCCTTGCCGACGAAGGCCCGAGCCAGAAGGAGCTGGACGAAGCCAAGTCCTATCTGAAGGGCTCGCAGATGCTGGCACTCGATACCTCGTCGAAGCTCGCCAGCGCATTGCTGCAGTATCAGCTCGACCGCTTGCCGATCGATTATATCGAGAAGCGTAATTCGATCGTCGATGCAGTGACGCTGGATCAGGCCAAGGCAGCCGCCAAGCGGCTCTGGGCCGATGGCTTGCTCAGCGTCGTGGTTGGCCGCGCGCCGCAGGCCGCCGCAGCGCCGGTGGCTCCGGCGCCGAAAGCGAACTGATGCAGGTCGCCGTCATCGGTGCCGGCGCCGTCGGTTGCTATTACGGCGCCATGCTGCTGCGCGCGGGCCATGACGTCACTTTGGTCGGACGTCGCGCCCATGCAGAGGCCATCAATGCGCATGGCCTCCATTTCGAGAGCGCGGCTTTCACCGGCTTCATCCCGGCGAAGGCCGTGACGGAGATCGCAGAGCTGACGCCGCCTGATCTGGTGTTGTTCGCTGTCAAATCCGGCGACACCGACGAAACCGCAAGGACGCTCAAGTCGATACTCAATCCCGACTCGATCGTGCTCAGCCTGCAGAACGGCGTCGATAATCCCGAGCGCCTGCGCAAGATCTTGAGCCAGCCGGTGATCGCTGCAGCCGTCTATGTCGCGACCGAGATGCCCGGGCCGGGTCATGTGAAACACAATGGCCGTGGCGAGCTGATCATCGGCGCCGGGCCGCACAGCGCTGAACTGGCCAGGCTCCTTTCCGAAGCCCATGTGCCGACCACCGTGGCCAATGATATCGATGCGGTGCAATGGTCGAAGCTCATCAATAACTGCGCCTATAACGCGCTATCCGCGGTGGCGGGCATCGCCTATGGCGAGATGGTCAAGGTCGAGGGCGCCAGCCAGATCGTGACCAATGCCGTCACCGAATGTCTTGCAGTAGCGAAAGCCTGCGGCGTGTCGCTGCCGGGCGACCTGCTCGACAAGACCCTCGGCCTCCCTGCGTCGATGCCGGCCCAGCAATCCTCGACCTCGCAGGATCTCGGCCGTGGCAAGCCCTCGGAAATCGACTTCCTCAACGGCTTCATTGTCCGCAAGGGAATCGAACACGGCATTCCCACGCCGACCAATCATGCGCTGCAGGTGATGGTGAAGCTGGTGGAGCGCTCGGGGTCGCGGCAGGGGCGCTAGGCTCCGTTCGCCGCAGGGCTACCGCATATGAATCGCGAGGAGCATACCGCACCGCAGCCATCCTTCGAGACGCGGCCAAGCGGCCGCTCCTCAGGATGAGGGCCGAGCGTGGCTCTGTAGAAGATCCTCATGGTGAGGAGCCCGCAAAGCGGGCGTCTCGAACCATGCAGGCCGAGCACTATCCCCCATCGCTCAAACGCCATATGCGACGGTCCAGGCGCTCGCCGGGACGACGAGCAATTGATATGCTACGAACCCAGCATGCTGCTCCGGATCACCCGCGCCATCGCCATCGAGGAAGACGATATCGAGATCGTCTATGTACGCGCGTCAGGCCCCGGCGGCCAGAACGTCAACAAGGTCTCCACCGCCGCGCAATTGCGCTTCGACAGCAAGAAGCTGACGATCCCCGAGGACATGGAGATCCGCCTGCGCACCCTCGCCGGCCAGCGCATGACCAAGGACGGCGTGATCGTCATGCACGCCCAGCGCTTTCGCACCCAGGAGCGCAACAAGGCCGATGCCATCGAACGGCTGGTGGAGCTGATCAAGGAAGCCGCCTATCGCGAGCCGCCGCGGCGGCCGACCAAGCCGACGCTCGGTTCAAAGAAACGCCGCCTGGAAGGCAAGAAGCGCCGTGGCGACGTCAAGGCTGGCCGCAGCGGCCGCTTCACCGACTGATTCCACCTGCCACCACGACTACAAGGACTGCCCCATGGCCAAACCCGTTCACTCCATGATTCGCGTAATCGATGAAGCCCGTTCACTTGATTTCTACAAGCGCGCTTTCGGACTTGAGATTGCCGAACGGCTGGCCTTCGACGACTTCACGCTGATCTATCTGCGCCACCCCTCCTCGCCCTTCGAGTTGGAGCTGACGGTGAACAAAGGCCGCACCGAGCCTTACGCGCTCGGCGATGGTTACGGCCATCTCGCCGTGGTGGTGGATGACTTGGCGGCGGAACATGCGCGGTTCGAGCAGGAGAAGCTCGCACCCGGCCCGCTCCGCGAGCTCAAGCATGACGGCAAGCCGCTGGCGCGCTTCTTCTTCGCCACAGACCCGGATGGCTACAAGATCGAGGTCATCGAAAAGGGCGGCCGATTCGCATAGGTGCGCCGCCGTAGGGCGGATTAGCGCAGCGTCATCCGCCGCAGAGCTTCAACCATGAATTCGGCCGGCGGATTACGCCTTTGGCTCATCCGCCCTACGAATCGGCTCATCCAGCCGGGGACAGCTTCGATCCGATCGGGACACATCGCCTTACGGGGCTTAGAATGGCGCCCTAAGTTCCCTACATATCCTCGACTCATCCACCGCGCGCCGAGACCCATGCCCGTTCGCCAATTGCCAGAAACCATCGTCAACCGCATCGCCGCCGGCGAGGTGGTCGAGCGACCGGCAAGCGTGGTCAAGGAACTCGTCGAGAACGCCATCGATGCCGGCGCCTCAAGGATCGAGATCTTCAGCGATGGCGGCGGCCGGCGGAAGATCGCCATCACCGATGACGGCCATGGCATGACCCATGCCGATCTCGGTCTGGCCGTGGAGCGTCACGCCACCTCGAAACTCGATGATGAGGATCTGCTGGCGATCCGCACGCTCGGCTTTCGTGGTGAGGCGCTGCCGTCCATCGGCTCGGTGGCACGGCTCGGCATCACCACGCGCCATGCCAGCGAGCCGCATGCCTGGTCGCTCACGGTCGATGCCGGCACCAAGGAACCGATCATGCCGGCGGCACTGGGCCACGGCACCCGCATTGAGGTCGCCGATCTCTTCTATGCGACACCGGCGCGGCTGAAATTCCTCAAGACCGACCGCACCGAAGCGGAGGCGATCCGCGAAGTGGTCCGCCGGCTTGCCATGGCGCGGCCCGATGTCGCCTTCACCCTGTCCGGTGAAGAGCGCGCACCGATCACCTGGGCCGCAGCGCTGCCCGGCGCGCCCGGCCAGCTCACGCGGCTCGGCGATATTCTCGGCGCGGAGTTTCGCGCCAGCGCGATTGCCGTGCGCAGCGAACGCGAAGGTGTGGTGGTCGAAGGCTTCGCTGCTTCACCATCGCTCACCAAGGCCAATGCACTGGGCCAGTATCTGTTCGTCAATGGCCGCCCGGTGCGCGACAAGCTGATCGTCGGCGCGGTGCGGGCCGCCTATTCCGATTATCTGCCGCGCGACCGCCATCCGGTGCTGGCGCTGTTCGTCACCCTCGACCCGCAGGAGGTCGATGCCAACGTGCATCCCGCCAAGACCGAGGTGCGCTTCCGCAATGCCGGCCTCGTGCGCGCGCTGATCGTGCATGCGCTGAAGGACGGCCTCGCGCGCGAGGGCAAGCGCACGGCGGCGAACAATGATGCCGGTGCGGTGCTGTCCTCGTTCCGGCCGAACAGCGCGCCGGGCTTTACGTCGCGCAATGCCAATTGGGACTGGCAACGGTCACCGTCCTATCCGGTGGCGCCTGCGCCCGCGTTCGGCGGTGCGACCGCGTTTGCCGAAGCGCCACAGGCCGCCTTCGATGTCGGCACGCCGACCGCCGATGTGCGGTTCGAGGAAGCCCCGCAGGCGGACCTGCTCGATCGACCGCTGGGTGCGGCGCGCGCGCAGGTGCATGAGAACTACATCATCGCCCAGACCCGCGATGGCATGATCGTGGTCGATCAGCATGCCGCCCATGAGCGCATCGTCTATGAGAAGCTGAAGGCGTCGCTCGCGAAGAATGGCGTGCAGCGGCAGATCCTGCTGATCCCCGATATTGTCGAGATGGACGAAGCCACCGTCGAGAAGCTGGTGGAGCGCGCCGAAGAGCTGGCGAGCTATGGGCTTGCGATCGACTCATTCGGCCCCGGCGCCATCGCCGTGCGCGAGACGCCGTCGCTGCTCGGCAAGACAAATGCGGCTTCGCTGTTGCGCGATCTCGCCGAGCACATGGCCGAATGGGACGAAGCGCTGCCGCTGGAGCGCCGCCTGATGCATGTGGCAGCCACCATGGCCTGCCACGGCTCGATCCGTTCCGGGCGGCGTTTGCGCGCAGAAGAGATGAACGCGCTGCTGCGCGAGATGGAAGAGACGCCGAATTCCGGCCAGTGCAATCACGGCCGCCCGACTTATGTGGAGCTCAAGCTCAACGATATCGAGAATCTGTTCGGGCGGAGATAAATGCGCCGTCATTGCGAGCGCAGCGAAGCAATCCAGAAAGCCAAGTGAAGAAAGACTGGATTGCTTCGTCGCTGCGCTCCTCGCAATGACGTTTGAGAAGTCTCATCTCACGTATATTTCGGATCGCGTTCCAGGATCTCGATCGACACGCCCTGCGGCGCGCGGATGAAGGCGATGCGCAGGCCCGGCTTCAACGTATGCGGCTCCTTGGTGAACTCGACACCGCGGGCCTTGAGATCGGCGGCGACCACATCGATGTCCTTCACCTTCAGGCCGAAATGATCGAGGCCCTGATACGGCGTCACCGGCGGCGGATTGACGCCCATCTCCGGTGTGACCGGTGCCAGAAAGATCAACGCGCCGCCGAGCTTGATATCGACGCGGCCGGGCGCACGCAGGATCTCGGCATCGAGCTTGTCCGCAAACCACTGTGCGGTGGCTTCGACATCGGGCGTGCGGATATGGACGTGATCCCAGGTGCAGGCGAGCGTCATCGGAAATTTCCTCTTTTTTGTAGGATGGGTTGAGCGAAGCGATAACCCATCATCTTTCACGCATGTGGTCGATGGGTTTTCGCTCCGCTCAACCCATCCTACGCCTCATCGGAATCTCAAAAACGTAAACTCGGTGTCGTCATAGGCGCGGCGCTCGAGCTCTTCATAGCCCTCGGGCGCTGAGAACTCGGCATCCTTCGCCTCTTCCACCACCACCAGCGCGTCCGGCACCAGCCAGCCGCCATCCCGCAAGGCGACTAGCGACTTCTCCGCGAGTTTCTGGCGATAGGGCGGATCGATGAACACCAGCGCAAACGGCTCCACCGGATGCGCCGGGCCGGGATCGCTGGCATCGCGGCGATAGACCTTGGTGACGCCGCCAAGGCCGAGGCTCTCGACATTGTCGCGCAGCAGCGCACGCGCTTCGGAGCCATTATCCACGAACAGCGTGAACTTGGCGCCACGCGACACCGCCTCGATGCCGAGCGCGCCGGTGCCCGCATAGAGATCGAGCACCCGCGCATCGAGCATCGGATTCTCGTAGGCATGCATCAGGATATTGAACAGCGACTCACGCAGCCGGTCCTGCGTCGGACGGATCGCTTGCGTCGAGGGGCCTGCAATGTTGCGGCCCCTCAGCCGGCCACCAATCACGCGCATCGGCTACGCGTCCCGCGGCTTGATATCGCGCTTGCCCTTGTAGCCGCGCTTCGGCGGCTTCTTCGGGCCGCCGAACATGGCATCGGCTTCCTTGCGCGCACGGGTGTCCTCGGAGCCGGATCGCTGCACGACGACGCGGCGGCCCTTGCGGTCCTCCACCGTCGAGCGCTTCAGCACCGGCTTCTTGACGATCACCGGATCGAGCGAGGTGTCGCCCTTGCTCGGCAGCTGACGGCCGAAATCGGCACCGGCGGCTTCCGCGATCTTCTCGCCGAGCTGCTCGCGCAACACGCGCGTCTTCACCTCATCGACCTCGCCCTCTTCCAGCTCGCCGAGCTGGAACGGGCCGTAGGAGATGCGGATCAGGCGATTTACCTCAAGGCCGAGATGGGCGCAGATGTTGCGCACTTCGCGGTTCTTGCCTTCGCGGATCGCAAACACCAGCCACACATTGGCGCCCTGGTCGCGCTCCAGCGTCGCATCGATGGCACCGTATTTCACGCCATCGACCTCGACGCCGTTCTTCAACTCGTCGAGCTGCGCCTGGGTGACATTGCCATGGGCGCGAACGCGATAGCGGCGCAGCCAGCCGGTGTCGGGCAGTTCCAGCGTGCGGGCGAGACCACCGTCATTGGTGAGCAGCAACAGGCCTTCGGTGTTGAAGTCGAGACGGCCGATGGAGATCAGGCGCGGCAGGTCTTCCGGCAGATGATCGAACACCGTCGGGCGGCCTTCCGGATCGGCATGGGTCGTCATCAGGCCACGTGGCTTGTGATACATGAACAACCGCGTGCGCTCGCGTGCCGGCAACGGCTTGCCGTCCACGGTGATCACGTCATTGCTGGTCACGTCCAGCGCCGGCGAATTGATCACGCGGCCATTCACGGACACGCGGCCCTGTGTCACCCACTCCTCGGCATCGCGGCGCGAGCAGAGACCGGCGCGCGCCACGACCTTGGCGACACGTTCGGCGCCCTTCTTCTCGACAGGCTTGCGCGGCGCCTTCTTCGCATCGGGATCGCGCGGGCGATATTCGCCGCGGCCACCAAAAGCCGGACGCTGACGGAAGATCTGGCTGTCGTCCTCGTTCTCGCGACGCGGGCGTTCGTCGCCCTCGCTGCCACGGCGGGGACGCTCCTGCCAGTCCGACCGGCCACGCGGCTCGCGCGAGCGCTCGAATTGTGGACGGTCCTCGCGCGCGCGTTCAAAACGCGGACGCTCGCCATCACCGCTGCGCTCGGGGCGATCATCGCGCGAACGTTCAAAGCGCGGCTTGTCGAATTTCGGCCGGTCGAACTTGCGCTCGCCATCGCGCGGCGCACGCGCCGGACGGCTGCTGCGGTCATCGCCGCCTTCGCGCTTCTGCCACGGCTTCTCGTCGCTGCGGTCGGGGCCGCGCTCGAAATCGCGATCCTTGCCGAACGATTTGCGCGGACCGCCGCGATCCGGTGCGCCACGCGAAAATTTCTTGTCGCCAAACGGCCGATCACCACGTGGACGGTCGCCGTCCCGCGACGGACGCGGGCTGAACGGCCGATCACCCTGCGGACGATCGCCGCGCGGCGCGTAAGCGCGCTTCTCGCCGTCACCATCACGCGGCTTCCTGTCGCCGAACGGGCGGTCACCGCGGGGACGATCACCATCGCGCGGCGGACGCGCGCTGAACGGGCGATCACCGCGCGGTGCATAGCTGCGCTTCTCGCCGCCGCCATCGCGCGATGCATAGGGCTTCTTGTCGCCAAACTTCTTGTCGGAGAAACGGCCCGCCGGACGTGAATCACCGCGGTCACCACGCGGTGCGCGATCATCGCGCTTGAAATCCGGGCGATCGCCGCGCGGCGCGTAGCTGCGCTTTTCGCCGCCGCCAAAATCCTTGCGCGGGCCGCGCGGACGATCGCCGTCGCTGCGCGCGGGACGCTCGTCGCGATTGAAGCGCGGACGCGGCGCATCGCCGAAGTCACGGCGCGGCGCGCGCTCACCGTCACGCTTGCCGGCATAAGGGCGCTTCTCGCCATCACCGTCCCGCGGCGGGCGCGGCGTGTAGGTGCCATCACGCTTGGCGAATTTCTTCTCCGGGCCGCGGGCCGCGCCGGAACGGCCACCTTTGGCCGGGCCCTTGCCGCCGGGCGGCCGGCCGCGCGAGGGGCCGTTGTTTTTATCGTTATCGCGGGGCATGAAAGGTCTCGCTGCAGCGGAAGCTGAATTGGGTTGAGCACGGAGACGGTTTCGCAGGGTCGCCGACAGGCGACGCATCAAGGCGAAACAGGACCGCTTTTGCTGAAGGCCACTCCGTAGCAGAGTTTTGCGCAGGAAACGAGCTTTTGACCGCCCCTTCTTTCATGGATTTGGCCCTGAAAGCCGCCGAAACCGCTGGTCAGGCGGGGGAAGTACCTATCGGCTGCGTGATCGTGCGAAACGGCGAGGTGATTGCCAGCGCCGGCAATCGCACTCTGACCGACAAAGACCCTACGGCGCATGCCGAAGTGCTGGCGATCCGGCAGGCCGCCGCCCAGCTTGGCAGCGAGCGGCTGGTGGATTGCGATCTCTATGTCACGCTGGAGCCCTGCACCATGTGCGCCGGGGCGATCTCATTCGCCCGCATCCGCCGGCTGTATTATGGCGCAGCGGATCCCAAGGGCGGCGGCGTCGAATCCGGGGTCAGGTTCTTCGCCTCCCCGGCCTGCCATCACGCGCCGGAGGTCTATTCCGCCGTAGGCGAAATGGAATCTGCGAAGATTTTACGAGATTTTTTTCGCGCCCGCCGCTGACGTTCGCTGCATCCGCGTAATCACCGGCACGCGCATGACCTCGTGGCCATTTTCGTGAACAACGCAAACGTGGCGCGCATGCTCGCGATTGGCTGGTGGCCGAGATGAGATTTCATCAGCAATTGCATAGGCTTCTGCAATGGCCTGAGCGTCGTTATCGAGGTCACGCCCTGCGTGATCGCGCTCAGTCATGCCGTTCTTCAGGTCAAAATAATAATGCGCCATGAGGAACCTCTTGGCCCTCAACGCCGCACACAACCTTTGGTTCCGCAGAAGGCAGAACCTCCGGCTACCGTCACTTGCCCTTGCGCTCGCGCGCCACGGCCTGCCAGCCGATATCGCGGCGGCAGAAGCCCTCCGGCCAGTTAATCAGGCCAATGGCCTCGTAAGCTCGGCGCTGGGCTTCCCCGACCGTTTTGGCGGAGGCCGTGACATTGAGCACACGACCGCCATTGGCCAGGATCCAGTCGCCGGAAGCCCTGGTTCCGGCATGGAACACCTCGACGCCCTCGATCTGCTCGGCGCGGTCGATGCCGCCGATGCGGGTGCCCTTGTCGTAATCGCCGGGATAGCCCTTGGCCGCCATGACAACCGTCAGCGCCGGGTCCGGGAACCAGCGCAAGTCGAAATTCTTCAGCTGGCCATCGGCCGAGGCGATCAGCGCCGGCAGCAGGTCCGACATCAGGCGGACCATCAGCACCTGGGTCTCCGGATCGCCGAAACGGGCATTGTATTCGATCAGTTTCGGGCCTTCGTCGGTGATCATGAGGCCCGCGAACAGCACGCCCTTATAGGGGCAACCCATGTCCTTCATGGCCTTCAGCGTCGGCAGGATGATCTCGTCCATGGTGCGCTTCTGAATCGCATCCGTGAAAACCGGTGCCGGTGAATAGGCGCCCATGCCACCGGTATTCGGCCCCTTGTCGCCGTCATAAGCGCGCTTGTGGTCCTGCGCAGCCACCAGCGGCAGCGCATTCTCGCCATCGCACAGCACGAAGAACGACGCCTCCTCGCCGACCATGAATTCCTCGACAACGGCTTCCGCGCCAGCCGCGCCAAACCCGCCGCCGAGCATCATGTCGATGGCGTCCTCGGCCTCAGCGAGCGTCATCGCCACCACCACGCCCTTGCCGGCCGCGAGACCATCGGCCTTGATCACGATCGGTGCGCCCTGGGCGCGGATGTAGGCCTTGGCCTTGTCAGCATCGCTGAAGCGCTCATAGGCAGCGGTCGGGATATTGTTCGCCTTGCAGATATCCTTGGTGAATCCCTTGGAGCCTTCGAGTCGGGCTGCTGCCCTGCTTGGCCCGAACGCCTTGATGCCGACAGCGGCGAGATCGTCGACAATGCCGGCGGCCAGCGGCGCTTCCGGGCCGACCACGACGAAATCGACCTTGTTGTCACGGCAGAATGTGATTACCGCCGCATGGTCCGCGACATCCAGCGCCACGCATTCGGCTTCCTGCGCGATGCCGGCATTGCCGGGCGCGCACCAGAGCTTCGTCAGTAACGGTGACGCCGCCAGCTTCCATGCCAGCGCGTGCTCGCGGCCACCGGAACCGATGAGAAGAATGTTCATGGGATGACTGCCTGGCCGGGTTTTGGATGGTTTTGCCAGCGTTTAGCATGCTAATCCGCTGCCGCAACAGCCCGAGACCCCGATGCCTAAAACTGCCGCTGCTCCCCTCACGAATTCCACCGAATTCACCGTCTCAGAGCTGTCCTCGGCGCTGAAGCGGACGGTGGAGGATGCGTATGGAAATGTGCGGGTGCGTGGCGAGATCACCGGCTTTCGCGGTCCGCACTCCTCCGGCCACTGCTATTTCTCGCTCAAGGACGAGAGCGCCAAGATCGAGGCCGTGATCTGGAAGGGCGTCCACGGCCGGATGCGGTTCCGGCCGCAAGAGGGTCTCGAGGTCATCGCGACCGGGAAGCTGACCACCTATCCCGGCTCGTCAAAGTACCAGATCGTCATCGAGGCGCTGGAGCCGGCCGGCGTCGGCGCGCTCATGGCGCTGATGGAGGAGCGCAAGCGCAAGCTCGGCGCTGAGGGCCTGTTCGACGACGCGCGCAAGCAGTTGCTGCCATGGCTGCCGGAAGTGATCGGCGTGGTGACCTCGCCGACCGGCGCCGTGATTCGCGACATCCTGCATCGGCTCGAAGACCGCTTCCCACGGCATGTGCTGGTATGGCCCGTGCGCGTGCAGGGTGAAGGCTCCGCGGAACAGGTCGCAGCCGCGATCCACGGCTTCAACGCGCTGGAGCCTGGCGGCAAGATTCCGCGACCTGATCTCCTGATCGTCGCCCGCGGCGGAGGCTCGCTGGAAGACCTGTGGTCGTTCAACGAAGAAATCGTGGTGCGCGCTGCGGCCGAAAGCATGATCCCGCTGATCTCCGCCGTGGGCCACGAGACCGACATCACGCTGATCGACTTTGCTTCCGACAAGCGCGCGCCAACGCCGACTGCGGCAGCCGAAATGGCAGTGCCGGTGCGTGCGGAACTGCTTGTCGAGATCGGCACCTTCGAACGCCGCGTGATGCTGTGCTGGCAGCGCGCGCAGGAATCCCGCCGCAACGAGCTGCGCGCTGCCGCACGCGCTCTGCCGAATGCGGGTGACCTGCTTGCCATTCCGCGCCAGCGCCTCGACGGTGCCGGCGCCTCACTGCCGCGCGCGCTGAAGGCGAACACCCATGCGCATCATCGCCGCTTCGTCGAGGCCAGTTCCGGCCTGACGCTCCGCGTGCTGCGCGCACAGATCGCGCATGCAACGCAGCGCGAGACGGTGTACGGCGAGCGCCTGAGACTCGCGGCCCGCGCACTGCTGCGCGAGCGCCGCGACCGTTTTGCCAATCTCGCATTGCGCCTCAAGACGTCGAAATCCGCCAATGCGCAGGCGCAGCGCAATGCGATCACAAGGGATCGCGAACGCACGCTGCGTCTGATCGAACGCGCCCGCCGCGCACTGACGACACTGCTGCAGCGCCAGCAAGCGCGCGTGGAGGCCTCGAACAAGCTGCTCGCCGCCCTCTCCTATCGCAGCGTGCTCGCCCGTGGCTTTGCGCTGGTGCGCGACGAACAGGGCGCGGCACTGCATGCAGCGGCCGGCATCAATGCCGGTGCCCGGCTAACCATCGAATTTGCCGATGGCAGCGTGGGTGTCTTGGCGGATGGCGACATTCCAGCGACACTGCGTGAAACGAAGGCGGCCCCCAAGCCCGCAATACCGAAGCGCAAGGCCAAGGTGGATCAGGGCGACCTGTTCTAGTCCACGGGTGGCGCTTCCATTCGTGGCGCCGAGGCCCTATTTATGCTTTGAAATGACGACATCGATCCAGGAGACCAGCCGTGCTCAATAAATTCGGCCCATCCGGCAATGGCGAAGCCAAGCTGCAATATCTCGACGGCGATTTTCGCGTGATCGCGCCCGGCACTTATGTGACCTGCGCCATTTCCGGCGAACGCATCCCGCTGGACGAGCTGAAATATTGGAGCGTTGATCGGCAGGAAGCCTATGCCACGCATACGGCGGTGCTGAAGCGGCATTATCCGGAACAGGTGAAGTAGTCCGACCGTAGGGCGGATGAGCCGAAGGCGCAATCCGCCGATCTTCGCCACATAAACTCGGCCGGCGGATGACGCTTCGCTAATCCGCCCTACGGCTCAGCGCTTGATCCCCGCCTTCGCCCGATTGACGCTCTCGCGCACCAAACTGCGCAGCCCATCTTTATCCTCGACATCGAGTACGACGGCGAAGCCGACAATCTCCGCTGCCGCCGGCATGCCGCGCAGCTTCACCAGATCCTTCTCTGTCGTCACCAATGTCAGCCCCGCGCTTCCCGCCTGCACGACTAGCGCGTCGATCTCTTGCGTCGTGTACGGATGATGATCGCCGAACGCTTTCTCGACGACCACATCCACACCTGCATGACGCAGCGTGCGGAAGAAGCGACCGGGATCGCCGATCCCTGCGAAAGCGAGTACGCGCTTGCCCTGTAGCGCCTGCACCGACGTCGCGTCCGGCTTCAAGCGCGCCGTAAAGACCTTGCCACCGCGACCATGCACCAATGCGGCGACGCCGGTGGCCGCAATGCCATCGCCGATCACCACCAGCGCATCGGTGCGCGGGATCTGGCGATCGAGCGGCGCGCGCAGTGGCCCCGCCGGAAAGATGCGGCCATTGCCGAGGCCGCGATTGCCGTCGATGACGATCAGCGACAGATCCTTGGCAATCGCCGGATTCTGGAAACCGTCATCCATAACGATCACGCTGGCGCCGGTGGAGCGGGCCAGCGCCGCGCCGTTAACGCGATCGCGCGCAATCACCACCGGCGTATCGCGCGCCATCATCAGCGGCTCGTCGCCGACATCGGCAGCGCTGTGCCTGCCCGGCTCCACCTTCACCGGCCCGCGCAATTTGCCGCCATGGCCGCGGCTGAGCACCACCGGGGTCTCGCCGAGTTCGCGCAGCAGCTTCACAAGCGCCAAAGTCGTCGGCGTCTTGCCGGCACCGCCGGTGTGATAGTTGCCGACGCAGATCACGGGAATGCCGACCACCGTTCCCTGCCGCATCATCCGCGCGGCGGCAATCTCGCCATAGACGGCGCCAAGCGGCGTCAGCAGGCGTGACAGCCAGCTCGCGCGCTGCTGCCAGAACGCCGGCTCACGCATGATGGCCGCCCATCTCGAAACGCAACTGCATGAGATAAGGCTCGAGCGCGTGAAGCGTACGATCGAGCGCGCCGCCGAGGCGCGTCACCACCTGCCCCGCAGCATCGATGGCCGCATCGCGCGCCGCGACGTCGCCAAGCATCTGGCCCAGTTGCTTGACGAGCTGCTCGGAGGAATTCGCCTGCCGCGCGCCGCCGGCGCGATCGAGCGCCTCATAGACATCAGTGAAATTGAAGACGTGAGGACCATGCACGATGGACGCACCGAGCTTGGCCGGTTCGATCGGGTTCTGCCCGCCATGCGGCACCAGCGAGCCGCCCATGAAAACGACCGGCGTGAGGCGATAGAACACGCCAAGCTCACCCATGGTGTCAGCGACATAGACATCAGTCGTCGCGTTGGGCATTTCCGCACGCGAGCGCAGCGCGGCGCTGGTGCCGCTTGTCTTGACCATGTCCGCAATGGCTTCGCCGCGATGGGCATGGCGCGGCACGATCACCGTGAGTAGCGATGGGAAGAAGTTAGCCAGCACCTTGTGCGTTTCGAGGATGATCTCCTCTTCGCCGGGATGCGTCGATGACGCCACGACAATCGGTCGCCCACGCGTCGCAGACTTCAACGCTTCCAGCCTGGCTGCATCGCCCGGCGGTGCTTGAACATCGAATTTCAGGTTGCCGGTGACGAGCACGCTGCGCGCACCAAGCGCACCGAAGCGCTCGGCATCGGTGTCAGACTGCGCGAGGCAAATCTCGAAGCGGCCGAGCAAAGCGGCAATCGTCTTCGACATTTTCTGCCAGCGTGGAAATGAGCGCTGCGACATCCGCGCATTGATCAGCGCCATCGGCACCCGCCGCTTCGCCGCAGACAGGATCAGGTTTGGCCAGAGGTCGCTCTCGATGAACAGCGCCAGGCTCGGATGCCAGTGATCGAGGAAGCGCGCGACATAGCGCGGCGAGTCATAGGGGATATATTGATGGATGATATCGGGCGGAAATCGCTTGGCGATGATGCCTGCCGAAGTCACCGTCCCCGATGTCAGCAGAATGCGCATGCCAGCGGCGCGAAGCCGCTCGATCAATGTCGCCGCCGCCAGCACTTCGCCGACGCTCGCACCATGCACCCAGACCAGCGGCCCGGCCGGACGCTCGATCGCGGCGATGCCGCGCCGTTCATCCACGCGCTGCGGATCCTCCTTGCCGTTGCGCAGGCGCCGCTTGATCAGCAGCGGCACCATCGGCGTCAGCGCGAACGACAGGCGGCGATAGGCGCGCAGCGTGAGCGGCAGGGTCTCAGGCATGGCGGTTGCCATCCGGGCGGCCGACAGCTTCATAGGCCCGTTGCGTGGCGTCGTTCAGCGTCGCTTCCAGCCGCTGGCGCAGTTCTTCCATCATGGCACTGTCGGCATCGGCGGGCACGCTGATCGGCTCTCCGCCCACCAGCACGCCGCGGCCGAAGGGCAGATTGATGGTGGTGTGGTCCCAGTTATCGAGCTGGTAGAAGCGACTGGTCGCCATCGCAAACGGCATGATCGGCCGCCCGCTTTCGCGCGCCAGCATGATGATGCCGAGGCCGGCGATGCGCGAACGCTTCGGCACGTCGGCGGTCAGCGCCATATTGACGCCGCTCTCCAGCACCCGCACCATTTCCTTGAAGGCGCCGACGCCGCCCTTGCGATGGAACGCGCCGCCGTGATCGCCGGAGCCGCGCACGGTGGTGATGCCGAGCCGCTCCGCCGCCAAAGCATTGAACTCGCCATCGCGATGCTTGGAGATCAGCACCGCGCCGCGATAGTCCTTCTGCTTGATGAAGGGCGTCATCAGATGCTGGCCATGCCAGAAGGCGAGGATGACCGGCATCTCCGGCTCGACGATGTCATAGACATCGACGGGATCGAACGTGAAGGTGTTGGTCTTCCACACCAGGCGCAAAAATTCGGCCGCGAGAAATCCCGCGGCTCGTTGCACCCCACTGCTGCGCAGCGTGTTTCTCAGCAGACGTTTCAAGTGCCGGACTTCGCGTCCTGGCCGGGATCGAGCAGCCGATGCAGATGGACGATGAAGTAGCGCATATGCGCGTTATCGACGGTCGACTGCGCCTTGGCCCGCCAGGCCACCAGCGCGGACGCATAGTTCGGATAAACACCGACAATATCGACCTGATCGAGATCCTTGAAGGTAAAGCCCTTCAGGTCGGTGAGTTCGCCGCCGATGACCAGATGAAGCAATTGCTGTTGAGTGTCGGGCATAGGTTTTTCCTTCAGCGGCCGGCTGCGATCAGATGTCCAGAAAATGGTGGTGCGGCTGGTTACGCCCGGTTGGTCCGGAACTGCTCAACGATATGGGCATGACGATCGGCCCCCGCTGCTACCAGCAACCCGTGCGTGACTTCCCGGCGATTATACAGAATGGGATCGCCCGAAAGCTCGCTCATTCTACCATTCGCTTCATGCACGATCAAATCCGCAGCCGCCAGATCCCAGTCCTTGCTCTGCCCGCCGGCGAAGCCGGCATCGAGACGACCATTGGCGATCCAGCACAACCGCAGCGCTAGCGACCCGATTCGCGGATGCAGCACCAGCTCTTCCAGATGCGGCAGACGCTCCACCAGAGGTTTCGGGCCGGCAATCCGCGTGAAATCGAGTTCGGTGCCCGTGGTGGCCCGCACCGGCCGACCATTGCAGGTGGTGCCTTGCCCCAGCCGGCTCAGGAAAAATTCATCTGTGGACGGCGCATAGACCGCGGCCATGATCGGCCGGTTGTCTTCCACGAGTGCGACACAAACGCACCAGTCCTCGCGGCCGGCCAGATAGCTGCGGGTGCCGTCGATGGGATCGATGATCCATGTCAGTTGCTTGCCGAGCCGGGCATCGCCATCGAGGCTTTCCTCCGACAGCCAGCCATAATCCGGCGTGACACTGCGGAGCCTGCTCTCGATCAGGTCGTTGACCGCAATGTCAGCTTCCGAGACCGGTGACGATTCGCCCTTGGTCCATGTCCGCAGGGCCGTGCGGAACATCGACAGACCGAGCGTACCGGCTTCGCGCACGGTCGCCTCCATCAGCGCGAAGTCACGCGCCAATTGATGGGATGTGTCAGCGCCCGGCAATCGTCAGCCCCTCGACGCGCACGGTCGGCGCGTTGACGCCGTATTTGAACGAGAGATCATTCGCCGGTGTCAGCGACTTGAACATTTCGAACAGATGCCCCGCGATGGTGATTTCGCTCACCGCATAAGTCAGCTTGCCGTTCTCGATCCAGAACCCGCCAGCGCCGCGGCTGTAATCGCCGGTGACGCCATTGACGCCGGAGCCGATCAGGTCGGTGACGTAAAAGCCTTCCTTGATGTCGGCGATCAGATCTTCCGGCGAGACATCACCCGCTTCCATATGCAGGTTATACGCGCCCGGCGACGGCGAGGACGACACACCGCGATGCGCATGGCCCGTCGTCTGCAGTCCCAGTTCGCGAGCCGTGGCGCAATCGAGCAGCCAGGTGGTCAGCACGCCGTCATCGATCAGCGCACGCTTCACCGTCGCAACACCCTCGGCGTCAAAGCTCTGCGAACGCAGGCCGCGCACGCGCAGAGGATCATCGATGATGCGGATATTGCTGTTGAACAGCTGCTTGCCGAGACTGTCCTTCAGGAACGTCGTCTTGCGCGCCACAGACGCGCCATTCGCAGCGCCGATCACATGACCGACGAGCGAGTTCGACACGCGGGGATCATAGACCACCGGCACTTTGCAAGTGGCGACCTTGCGCGGATTGGCGCGCGCCACCGTGCGCTCACCGGCGAGTTTACCGACCGCTGCAGGTGCTTCCAGGTCGGATGCATGCAGCGCTGACGTGAATGCGTAGTCGCGCTCCATCTTGGTGCCGTCGCCGACGATGGCGGTCATGGACACGCCGTGGCTGGAGCGCAGATAGGAACCGTGGAATCCGGTCGATGTCACCAGCACCATGCCGCCGATGCCCGTCGAGGCGGATGCGCCGCCGGACTTGGTGACGCCCTTCACTTCAAGTGCCGCAGCTTCCGCTTCGATCGCGCGACGCTCGAGTTCGCTCACCGACGGTACGACGGGATCGAGCACATCGAGATCAGGAAAATTTGTCGCCAGCAATTCAGGATCGGCGAGGCCGACATATTTGTCGTCCGGCGCCACACGCGCCATCGCCACCGCGCGCTCGGCCAGTTGCGCGGCATTGTCGCCCGACATGTCATTGGTCGAGATCACCGCTTGCCGGCGGCCAACGAACACGCGCAGGCCGACATCATCACCCTCGGAACGTTCCGACGCTTCCACCTTGCCGTCGCGCACCTCTACGCCATGAGAGACGCCGCGCACCGCGACCGCATCCGCCGCATCGGCACCCGCGCGCTTCGCGGCCTCGACGAGGCGCTGCGCCAGATTGGACAATGCGGATTGATCGAGCAGGTCGGAATTATCAGATCGGGTAACGGTCGCGTTTGGTGAAGAGATCACAAACAAAATCCCTGAATTTGACCCGGTCCGGGCGGCTGCGGCGAAGCTCTACAGATGTGCCTGTTTTGCAGGGATTTCAAGCATTTGCCGCACCAGTTGCGTCGAATTTTCGCGCTGCCGGCAAGGAGTCGTCAAGCATCTCTTTTTGGCTTTCGTCAAGCATGCGATTCGGGTCGGATTCTCTTAACCAGCCTTTTTAAGCCAATTCGGGACCCGCTCTGCCAAGGTCCTCCCATCGACCGGACGCATAAGTCCGGCGGGGAGATAAAAAGCCGTGGGGCATCAAACAGCAGCTGAGGCTTCGGCCTCGACCTTGGGATCGAGCAGCAATGTGCGACTCGATCCCCACTCACTTCCGCTTCGTTTCGAGGCGCATGATACCCGCGCCGACGGCAGCGTCCGGCGCGTCGAACTGCATCGCGAACGTGTCGTCCTGCACCGTGCCGTCAGCGGCATGCGCATGTCGATCAATGTGCGCGTCAGCGATTTCATGGGCGTTGCGTTGCGCGGGCTCGATGACGGCAAGATGCTCGTTTTGAAGCATCGCGATCCGTCCTTGTCGATCCCGCTGCTCGTGAGTTCGGACATCGAGGAGATCGAGATGGCCTGGCCGATGTGGAGCGAAATTTTTGCCCTTCCGCAATTGCCGGAAGAGAAAGCAATCGAGCCGGCCCAGCGTCGCCGTCGCCGCAATGCCATTCGTGCGCGTCGCCCGCGGTTTTTGATGCGCCGGCGCGTCGGTGCGTTGCTGAATGAGGCTGGCAGCTACAAGGGCGAGCGCGAGATTATTGCAAGAGATTGAGCGGCCACTCACTGTCATCGCCCGGCTTGACCGGGCGATCCAGTAGACACCGACTTCAGTAATAAAACCGCACCGCTGCCGTTTACTGGATCCCCGCTTTCGCGGGGATGACAAGTGAGTTCGTGGAAAGCCAAACTCGTCTTACGGCAATCGCAACACCTTGCCCGGATTCATGATCCGCTCCGGATCAATCGCCAGCTTCACCCGCCGCATCAGATCCATCTCGACCTCCGACGTATAAAGCGGCAGGCGATCGATATGCATGCGGCCGATGCCATGCTCGGCGCTGATGCTGCCGCCGCAGGCGACGCTTTCCTGATGCACGATCGTATTGGCCTCATGTGCGGCTGCTTCGCGCACCGCGGCGTCGCCTATGCCATAGGGGAAGATAACAATGACATGGACATTGCCGTCGCCCACATGGCCGCAATGCGCCACCCGGGCTGTCGGCAGGCTGCTCTCCAGTCGCCGAGTCACGCGATCGAGAAACTCCGGCAGGGCCGACACCGGCACCGAGGTATCGTTCGACACCGTAAAACCTTCGCGCTTGTTGGATTCCGAGATCGTATGCCGCAGCGTCCAGATACGCTCGGCTTTGGCCTGATCGCTGGCGATGACGGCATCGAGGATGAGGCCATTCTCCATCCCCGCGCCCAGCGCTATCTCCATGCTCTCATTTGCATTCCAGTCCGGCGAACTGTCCGCCAGTTCCAGCAGCACATACCACGGCGCATCTTCCGCCATCGGACTGCCGCTCGACATGCCATGGCGCAACACGATCTGCAGCTGGCTGCGCGACATCAGCTCGAATGTTTCCACGCGCCCGCCCGTCACGCGCTGCAACTCGCGCAACAGTGCAATCGCCTGATCGACGCGCTCCAGCGCCACCATCGCCGTCGCCGATACGGCGAGCTTCGGATAGAGCTTCAGCACTGCAGCGGTCACGACTCCGAGCGTTCCCTCTGCACCAACGAAGAGCTGCTTGAGATCGTAGCCCGTATTGTCCTTGCGCAGCGCCTTCAGCCCGTTCCAGATCCGGCCATCGGGCAACACCACTTCGAGCCCTAGCACCTGCTCTCGCATATTGCCGTAGCGGAGCACACCGGTGCCGCCGGCATTGGTGGAGAGCAGCCCGCCGATCTCGCAACTTCCGACGCTGCCGAGCAGCACCGGAAACTGCCGGTCATGTTCATCGGCGAGCGCGCGCATGTCCGCCAAAATACAGCCGGCGCCCACCGTCATCGTGTTGTTGAGCAGATCAACCTGGTGCACCTTGTTGAGCCGCGACACATTGACGATCAGCCCTGCGACACCATCCGGCACGATGGCCCCTCCGGTCAGGCCGGTATTGCCAGCCTGCGGCACGACGACGACGCCGCGTTCACCACAGAGACGAACGACCGCAGACACGTCCTCCGTACTTCCGGGCAGTACGACCGCCACGGCATCGCCGCGATAGCGCGCACGCCAGTCCTGCTCATAAGGCTCTGCATCCACGCCGGTGCGCACATATTTTTCGCCGATGATGTCAGCCAATGCGCGACGAAAAGCGGCGCGGTCTGATTCCGGAAGAGGCACGCAAAAATCCTTTCGTGTCATTCAGCCTTGAGGCCGGCGGCCTGGATCACCGGCCCCCATTTGGCGATCTCGGCCTTGACCTGCGCCGCGAGTTCAGCCGGTGCCGATCCCACCGGCTCGCCACTGAGCTCGATCAGCCGCTGCTTCACGTCGGGATCCAGCGTGGCCTTGCGAAATTCGGCACTCAAGCGTTCCGTCATCGCCGGTGCCATGCCGGGCGGACCAAAGATCGCATTCCATGTATAGGTCTCGTAATCGGGCAACCCCGACTCCGCCACTGTAGGAATATCGGGGAAGGAGCCTGCGCGCTTCTTGGTGGTGACGGCAAGTGCCCGCGCCGTTCCGGCCTTGATGAAAGGCGCCGCGCCGCTGAGGACGTCGAACAGGATCGGGATCTGCCCACCGATCAGATCGTTCATCGCCGGCGCACCGCCGCGATAGGGCACATGCTCCATTTTCACGCCGGCCATCGACTTCAACAGTTCGCCCGAGAGATTCGGCGGTGTGCCGACGCCCGAAGAACCATAACTGTATTTGCCGGGCTCGGCCTTCAGCATGGCAACCAGTTCTGCGACATTGGTCGCTTTCGACTGCGCGGGCACCAGCAGAACGTTCGGCACAGTGACGATCATCGAAACCGCGGTGAAATCGACGACGGGATCGTAAGGCGACTGCTTGGCCATCAGCGGATTGATGGTGTGGGTCGAGATCGTGCCCATCAGCAGCGTTTGACCATCGGGCTTGGCCTTTGCCACGCGCGTTGCACCAACGACACCACCCGCGCCTGTCACATTCTCGATGATGATCGTCTGGTTGATCTGCTCAGAGACCTTCTTCGCCACATGACGGCTCACCACATCGGTCGCGCCGCCGGCCGCGAAGGGCACGACGAGGGTGATCGGCCCTTTCGGGAGATCCTCCTGCGCCCATGCGCCCTGTCGCAACGAGAGCATGGCCGCCGCGGCGATGGCGGTCGTGCCGAAATGTCGACGCGTGAGTCCTGTCGTCATTGTTTCCATCCCTGATGTTTTTGAAGGTCGGCATCGGTTGATCCGATGTCCGCCGGTTATCTTGCAAAAGGGCGCCGCGGCGCCCCTTCGTCTTGTTCAAAGAGGTGCGTGGCCAAGCGCCGCACGAAAACGGTTCTTGACGTAGACGCCGTCGCGCGGCGGCAGCACGCGCGGCGGGTTCTCCGCTTTCACCTTGATGGTGGCGAGCCTGACGCCATCGCGCGCGGACAGGCGCATGCGCAGGTCCTCGACACCGGCCATGTCACGAATTTCCTTCGTCCAGCCGAAGCCACAGGCTTGGGCAACCTTGTCGAGATTGACGCCCATGCCGGCATGGCTCACCTGCATGCCGGTTTCGCCGAAATGCCCGTTGTCCAGCACGGCGATGGTGAGATTGGCCGGCCGGCGCGTCGCGATAGTCGCCAGCGCGCCCAGGCCCATCAGCATCTCGCCGTCGCCAGTGACGACCAGTACGGAATGACCCGGCTTCGCCGTCGCAAGACCCAGGCCGACCATGGCAGCACTGCCCATTGCCGCCCAGAGATAGTAGTTGTTGTCGTGATCTCCGGCCGCCATCACATCGTAAGACGGCGAGCCGAGTCCTGTGACAACCAGGAGCTTCTCGCGCCCGGCCAGCAACGTCTTCACGACCTCGCGGCGATCGAGCGCGCCGCCTGCATTCACTTCACCCATTGCTTCTCTCCGATCAGGCGCTGTCCGAGCAGCAAGGCGCAGGCCGCATCCCCATTGAACGCCATCGAGGCGGCGCCGCGCAGCAGCGGCGCGACATCCTGCGGTTCATCGGCACGCCAGGTCAGCACGCCCATCAGATTGAGCGCACGCTCGGTCGCCTGTCCCATGGGATTTTGCCAGCCGTTGAACTCGGCCCAGTCACCACGCATGGTCACGACCATCAGCAGCGGAAATCGCGTGCAGGTCTGCAGAGCGAGTGTGTTGATGCAGTTGCCGACACCGCTGGACTGCATCAGCAGCGCGCCACGCTCACCGCCGAGCCACGCACCGGCGAGATAGCCGATGCCTTCTTCCTCAGTGGTGAGCACGACCGAGTTGATGGCATTGTCTTCGTTGGCAAGGCGTATCGCCGTCGAGTGTCCGGCATCTGGCACATAGACGATGTGCTTGACGTCTGCGGCCTTCAGGATGTCGAACACATCCTGCCGCCACCCGGTCTGGGCGCCAGGCCCCTCCCCCGCATCGCTCATCCAAGTCTCCGCTCGTTGATTGCGCTTGTCAGAGCGTAACCTAGACGAGCCGATCCATCGCGTGTCGATTTGTGTGACGAGGTATGCCGAGATTTATTGTGCGCAGTGCAGCAGAGCTGCGGATATCCCGCATGCAGGAATGCGTTGGTTCGATTTTGTAGGATGGGTTGAGCGAAGCGATACCCATCACCGCACGCGCCTGGCCGTGATGGGTATCGCTTCGCTCAACCCATCCTACGCCCGCAAAATCGCGTCGAGCAACAGACCGGCAAACAGCAGCAAGCCTGCATCGCGATTGGACTTGAACAACCGCAGGCACAGCGCGGAATCCTTGATATCGATGCGCGTGATCTGCCAGGCGAGATGTCCGGCAAAGACAATCAGGCCGATCCAGGCCGGCCAGCCTGCATCAGACAGTCGCAACGCGACGCTGATCAGCG
The DNA here is from genome assembly GCF_058807155.1 of Tardiphaga sp. GW821-FHT12E02. Taxonomy (NCBI): domain Bacteria; kingdom Pseudomonadati; phylum Pseudomonadota; class Alphaproteobacteria; order Hyphomicrobiales; family Nitrobacteraceae; genus Tardiphaga; species Tardiphaga sp. GW821-FHT12E02. Next base: position 1,761,777 of record NZ_JBXAQK010000001.1, on the reverse strand, counting down.
ACACGGCCAGGCCATAGAAGATGACCAGCGCGGTTTGCGTGCGCGCGCCGAACAGCAGCGCCGTCGATTTGATACCGATCAGCGCGTCGTCTTCGGTGTCCTGATGGGCGTAGATCGTGTCATAGGCGATCACCCAGCAGATCGCACCGGCATAAAGCAGCAACGCCGTCGCATCGATGCGAGCGAACACGACGGCAAAGCCCATCAGCGCGCCCCACGAGAAAGCGAGACCGAGCACGCTCTGCGGCCAATAAGTGATGCGCTTCATGAAGGGATAGGCCGCGACGATCACCAGCGAGGCAATGCCTGTCGTGATCGCAAAACTGTTGAATTGCAGCAGCACCACGAGGCCGATCAGCGCCTGTAGAACCAGCCAGGCGAGCGCCTTCTTGGCCGTTACCTGACCCGCAGGGATCGGCCGCGAACGCGTGCGCTCGACTTTGGCATCGAGATCGCGATCGGTGATGTCATTCCAGGTGCAGCCGGCGCCGCGCATGACGAAGGCGCCGATGAAGAACAGCGCGATCATCTTCGGCAACTGATGGAGATCCTGCGCTGCCCCCGAGGCCAGCGCCGCCGACCACCAGCATGGCATCAGCAGCAGCCACGAACCGATCGGGCGATCGAATCGCGACAGCCTCAGATAGGGACGCGTCCAGAGCGGCGCGACGCGATCGACCCAGTTATTTGCGGTCGCGTCGGCAACGCGGGCAGCCGCGTCGCTCATCGGGTGAGAACGTTGCCGTTCAGTGTATCGAAGGTGGTGCCGCCGCTCTTGCGTGCAGCGGATGCGTCAGGCAGCGACGCGGACGAGCCGAGCACGTCGCTGAGGCGCGGCGCTGCAACCGGGCCGGGGCCGCCACCGCCCCCGCCGCGTGCGACCGCGCAGACCTTCTGGCGCATGCCTTCGGTGTTCTTGTGGCCGGCCTGCATCTGCGAGGCGACATTGTCGGGAATGCCGCACTTGGTGGCATTGGCCTTGATGTAGCTGAGCATCTTCACTTCGCTCTGCGAGAAGGCCGAGATCAGTTTGCAGGCTTCATCCGGCGGCGCCTTGCGATCGCTCGCGGCCTTGATGGCGGCACCGCGCTTTTCGGCTTCCTGACGCAGCGGCAGAAAGCCCTTCATGCAGTCGTCGCCGCCGGGAGGACCCGCCTGTTGCGGCGGAGGTGCGCCGAAGCCACCACCACCGATCGGCGCTGTGCCACCCGAGGGAAAAGCACTGGGCGCGGCCGCAACGGGCGCGCCGCCCACCGGCGGGAATGGCGATGCGGCCGCAGGTGCGCCATTCACGGGCGGAAACGGCGACGAACTCGCAGGCGCGGCGCTCTGGTTCGGCAATGGCGCGGGAAATGCGCCCTGCGCAAAGGCACCGGCCACTTGCACGGCGAAGGCGGCCACGGCGAGTGGCGCAATGAAACGACGGCTGATCACAGATTTTCCTCCGGCAGCATGTGCCCCGTAAACGGAGCAGAAGCTCTCCTGAATTCAGGCACTTCTACGATTCCTGCCAAGCCTTAACAACCCACCAATAAGGCCCGGATTTTGGCGTTAGCGCGGCGCTGGGTCGCGTTAGCGCATGGTTTTTCGTCGCATCTACGCTAAATCACCGGCTCTGAACGGGACCTGAACCATGCCGCAATCCGATTTCCGCAGCCCTCGCCTCTATGTCGATGCAAGCCTTGCGATCGACATGACGATCGCCCTCGATCGCAGCCAGAGCAATTATCTCGGTAATGTGCTGCGCCTCGAAGCCGGCGATCCCGTGCTGGTGTTCAACGGCCGCGACGGCGAGTGGCAGGCTGCGGTGGCGGCCGGCAAGCGGGCCGACAAGCTGTTGGTTCTCAAGCAGATGCGCCCGCAGGACCAACTGCCTGATATCACTTACGCCTTCGCGCCGCTGAAGCATGCGCGGCTGGATTACATGGTGCAGAAGGCCATCGAGATGGGCTCCGCAAAACTGCAGCCGGTGGTGACGCGGCATACGCAGACCAGCCGGGTGAATACCGAGCGGATGCGGGCGAATGTGGTGGAGGCGGCCGAGCAATGCGGGATTTTGAGCATTGCCGAAGTGGCTGAGCCTTTGAATTTGCAGAAGTTTCTCGATCAGCGCGACGGCCGGCGGCTGCTGGTTTTCTGCGATGAGGCCGCGGACGTGGCTGATCCCATCGCAGCGTTGGGTGGGGCTCGGGAAGCCGCCGGGAGCGGAATTGACGTGATCATCGGCCCTGAAGGTGGCTTTGCCGAGGAGGAACGGGCGCTGCTGCTGAAGCAGCCGAGCATCCTCCGATTAGCTTTGGGACCAAGGATTATGCGGGCGGATACGGCGGCGGTGGCGGCTTTGGCGGTGATTCAGGCTGTTTTGGGCGATTGGGCCCGCGGGAACCGTTAAGTCACTTAGCCAAAGGTGGTCGAAACGTCGCAAGCGCCATGCTAAGGGCTGCGCCATCGCCCCTCATTTGGAATCGCTGGACTTCGAGATGACCAAACCCGCCGCCTGGACGGACACCCTGCTGCACTCGTTTGCCGAGGCAGGCTATGTCCATGCGTCGCCGGCGATTTTACAGCCGGCCGAGCCGTTTCTCGACCTCTCCGGCGAGGACATCCGCAAGAGCCTGTATCTGACCACGGACCTCACGGGCGAGGAATTGTGCCTGCGGCCGGATCTGACGATCCCGGTGGCGCGCGATTACCTTGCTTCCAAAGCAGCCGGAAAGCCCGCGGGGTTCAGCTATCTCGGCCCGGTTTTCCGCTATCGTCATGGAAAACCGAGTGAATTCCAGCAGGCCGGGATCGAGTCCTTCGGCCGCACCGATCGCGCGGCTGCTGACGCAGAAATGCTGGTTCTGGCACTGAATGCAGCGGCCGCATTGGGGCAGCCCAGCGTCGAAATCAAGACGGGCGACGTCGCGCTGTTCGCGGCCTTGATCGATGCGCTGGATCTCTACCCGGTCTGGAAGCGTCGCCTGGTGAAGGATTTCAACCGTCAGGCGAACCTGGCGGAAGATCTCGATCGGCTCACACTCGCCGAGTCGCCGGTGCGCAACGAATATGAGGGCGTACTCGCCGCCCTCGCCGGCTCCGACCGCAAGGCCGCGCTGGCGCTGGTCACCGACCTGATGTCGATTGCCGGCGCCACCAATCTCGGCGGTCGCTCGGTCGCAGAAATCGCCGATCGCTTCCTCGAGCAGTCGACGCTCAAGGGCGGCGCACTGCCGAAGGATGCGCTGGCCTTGATCAAGCGCTTCCTCGCGATCTCCGGTACGCCGGATCAAGCCGTCGCTGAACTGCGCAAGCTTGCGTCCGATGCGAAGCTCGATCTCACATCGGCCATCGATGAATTCGAACAGCGCATCGGCTTCATGGCTGCGCGCGGCATCGATACGTCCGCGATCAAATTCGCCACCGCCTTCGGCCGCGGGCTCGATTACTACACCGGCTTCGAATTCGAACTGCATGGCATCGGCGACGGCGTCGAACCGCCGCTAGTGGCGGGCGGGCGCTATGATCGCCTGCTGTCGCAACTCGGCGCACCAAATCCCATTCCTGCCGTCGGCTTCTCGATCTGGATCGACGCGTTCTCCACCCGCGCGGGAGCCGCGTCATGAGCACTCCTTTCGTCGTCGCCGTTCCGTCCAAGGGACGCCTGCAGGAAAATGCCGAAGCCTTCTTCAGCCGCGCCGGCCTGACGCTGACCAAGGCCGGCGGTGCGCGTGATTATCGCGGCTCGATTGCGGGCCTCGACAATGTGGAGATCGCGTATCTCTCGGCGAGCGAGATCGCAGCGAACCTGTCGCGCGGTGCCGTGCATCTCGGCATCACCGGCGAAGATCTCTTGCGCGAAAACATCGTCGATACCGACAAGCGTGTAGCGATTATCCAGGGTCTCGGCTTCGGCAATGCCAATGTCGTTGTCGCCGTGCCGCAGGCCTGGATCGACGTGCGCAGCATGGCCGATCTCGACGACGTCGCCACCGGTTTTCGCGAGCAGCACAATCGCCGCATGCGTGTCGCCACCAAATACATCAACCTCACGCGCGCTTATTTCGCAGCGCATGGCGTGGTGGATTATCGCATTGTCGAAAGCGCCGGCGCCACCGAAGGCGCACCGGCCACCGGTGCGGCGGAACTGATCGTCGACATCACCACCACTGGCGCGACGCTGGCGGCCAATGGCCTCAAGGTGCTCGATGACGGCGTGATGCTGCGCAGCCAGGCCAATCTCGTCGCCTCGCGCAGCGCGGACTGGTCGCCCGCCGCGCGCGAAACAGCGCGCGTCATTCTCGATCACATCGCCGCGCGTGCGCGCGCCAGCAAATACAAGGAAGTGCGCACGCGCTTTGCCGGCTGCAACCAGGCGCTGCTTGATGAAGCGCATAATCGCTTCGGTGTGGTGTCGCCGTTCGGCGGGCCGACGTCGTCCGGCATGGTGACGCTGCATTGCCCGCCGGCGCAGATCTATGCGCTGGGCAGCTTCCTGCGCAATCATGGCGCGGATACGGTGTCGGTTGCATCGCTGGATTATGTGCTGGACCGCGAGAATCCGCTGTTTGCGAAGCTCGAGGCGTTTCTGCGGTAAGACGAAGCAGCAGCTCGTCATTGCGCGGAGTGAAGCGAGGCAACACATTCAGTTGTCATCGCCCGGCTTGACCGGGCGATCCAGTAAACACTGGAAGAGCAGTCTATCACTGCAGTTCGTGTTTACTGGATCCCCGCTTTCGCGGGGATGACAGACAGAGTAGATGGCATACTGGATTGATTGGGACTCCGACTTCATGATGCTGGGCAGCGACGTTTCCGACCTCTCCACGGACTCCAAGACAGCCGCCGCAAAGGGCCTGTCACTGGTCGTGCCCTGCTATAATGAAGCGCCGGGCCTTGTCGCACTGCATGACAAGCTCGTCGATCTCGCCCGCACGCTGAAGGCGCGTTACGACCTCGCTTGCGAGGTGGTCTATGTCGATGACGGCAGCCGCGACGACACGCTGAAGATTGCGCAGACGCTTCCCGCCGACGAGATCGACGTGCAGGTGATTTCGCTGTCGCGCAATTTCGGCAAGGAAGCCGCCCTGATGGCCGGCCTCGATCATTGCAGGAAAGGCGCCGTGCTGTTCATGGACGGCGACGGCCAGCATCCGCCGGAATTCGTCGAGAAGCTGGTGCATCACTGGATCGTCGATGGCTATGACGTGGTGTTCACGGCCAAGGCGCATCGCGACAATGAGAGTTTCCCGCTGCGCCTCGCGGTGCGCGGTTTCTATTCGCTGATCAATTGGGGCGCGCGCACGAAGATTCCGGAAGATGCCGGCGATTTCCGTCTGCTCTCGCCCCGCGCCGCGGCAGCACTGCGGCAACTGCCCGAGCGCAATCGCTTCTTCAAGGGCCTCGCCACCTGGATCGGCTTCCGCCAGTTGCGCGTCGATTACGAGCCGCAGGCGCGTGCCCATGGCGTGTCGTCGTTCAATCCGAAGGCGCTGATCGGCCTGTCGATCGAAGGCCTCACCTCGTTCTCCGTCGCGCCGCTGCGCCTCGCCAGCCTGTTCGGCTTGCTGTTCGCGGGCGCCGCGTTCCTGTTCGGCATCTCGATCCTGTGGGAGACACTGGTCGATGGCAAGTCGGTGCCCGGCTATCCCTCGCTCATGGTCGGCATCATGACCATCGGCGGCGTGCAGCTGATCATGATCGGCGTGCTCGGCGAGTATATCGGCAAGATCCTGTCGGAGCTGAAAGGACGCCCGGTCTATTTCATCGCCGAGCATAGTGTGAAGCATGCAGTTCCCGAGGCGGCGGCTACGCCGACGTCGGGCGGCGCAGCTACGCCTGCGCCTGATCGGACCGCCGCCGAATGAGCGGCGGCAGCCTGCGAAAAATCACGCTCTGCGCCGACGATTACGGCATGAGCCCCGGCGTCAATCGCGGCATCCGCGAATTGATCGCGCGCCAGCGGCTGAATGCGACATCGGTGATGGTGGTGGGATCTGCGATCACCCGCGAGGATGTGAGCGCGCTGCAGGGCGCCGTCGCACTCAATCGCGATTGCGCCATCGGGCTGCATGTGACGCTGACGGCGCCGTTTCATCCGCTGACCATGCATTATCGTCCGCTGCTGGACGGCCTGTTTCTGCCGCTCGGCAAGATGCTGCGTGCGGGCGCGCTGCGCCGGCTCGATGCCGAGATGATCGAGGGCGAAGTGTCGGCACAGATCGCAAAGTTCATTACGCTGTTCGGGCAGGCGCCCGCCTATGTGGATGGCCATCAGCATGTGCAGACCTTTCCGCAGGTGCGCGATCCCTTTTTGCGCGCGGTGAAGCGCGGCGCGCCCGATGCCTGGGTGCGGCAGTCCGGCCGCGTGCATCCGCTCTCGAAGCGGCTCGATGCACCGAAGGCACTGCTGCTGGATACGCTGAGCGCGACGTTTCGCAAGCGTGCGGCGAAGCTTGGCGTGGCGTTCAATCCGGGCTTTGCCGGGGCGTATGATTTCACCAGGGCGCCGGACTTCGGCGCGTTGATGGCGCGGTTTCTCGACGGCCTGCCCGATGGCGGACTGGTGATGTGTCATCCCGGCTATGTGGATGAGGTGCTGATCGATCTCGATCCGTTCACCGACCAGCGCGAGCGCGAATATGCGTATCTGGCGAGCGACGCGTTCGTGCAGTTGCTGGATGAGACGAAGGTGACGCTCTCTTAGCTTCTCCCCGCCTGCGGGGAGAAGGTGGCCCGGCGTAGCGCAGCGAAGCCGGGACGGATGAGGGGGACTCTCCTCTGGCGACGGAGTTCGCGGAGAGTCCCCCTCACCCGCCGCCCACATGCTTCGCATGTGAACGGCGACCTCTCCCCGCAAGCGGGGAGAGGTGAAAAGTCGCATAACTAAATTTAATCCGGCGGGCACTATTGCCGACACAAAGCGTCATTACATCCTCCACGCACCCCAAGGATGCGTGCGCGAGGACAGAGGACGCCATGACACCGCAAGAACGCCAACTGGTTGACGAACTCTTTGACCGGCTCAGCAAGGTCGAAGGCGGACCACGTGATCCCGACGCGGCGGACGCCATTGCCCAGGGCCAGCGCAAGGCCCCCAATGCGCTTTACGCGCTGGTGCAGACCGTGCTGCTGCAGGACGAGGCGCTGAAGCGCGCCCATGACCGTATCCAGGAACTGGAGCATGGCGGCGCACCCGATCAGGCGCCGCAGGGCGGCTTCCTGGATTCCATGCGCGATGCGCTGTTTGGCGGCGCCCCGCAGGGCCAGAATCCCAATGCTCCGCGCGGCTCGGTGCCGAATGTACGCCCGAGCGAGCCCAGCCGTGCGGCCTGGAATACGGGCCAGGTGATCGGCCAGCCGCAGGGTGGTTACGGTCAGGGCGGTTATGGCCAGCAGGGTGGCTATGGTCAGGGCGGCCCTGCGCAGGGTGGCTACGGCCAGCCGCCAATGGGCCAGCAGGCTCCGCAGGCCGGCGGTGGCGGATCGTTTCTCGGCACCGCGGCGGCGGCTGCGGCCGGCGTGGTCGGCGGTTCGCTGCTGCTCAACAGCATCAAAGGCATGATGGGCGGCAACCATCAGCAGGGCCTCACCGATGCGGCCAATGCCGGCGGCAAGAGCCCGTGGGGCGGCGATTCAAATTCATCTTCCAATGACAGCCTCTCCAATCAGGCCGGGCTGAACGATATCGGCTCGTCGAACAAACAGGGCGCCGGCAATTTCGATCAGCCGCAGAATGACGGCGACCAGTATTCCGGTCATGACCAGTATGCCGACAATGGCAACGACTATGACGACATGGATATGGATTCGGACGACGGCGATTATGCGTGAGGCGGCTCTGCCCGCTCTTTGCGGGCAGCGCTAGCGCATGTGATTTCGTGAGCAGCCTGTGGCCATCCTTCGAGACGCGGCCCAAGAAGGCCGCTCCTCAGGATGAGGGTTGAGTGTAGCTCTGTAGAAGACCCTCATGGTGAGGAGCCCGCAAAGCGGGCGTCTCGAACCATGCAGGCCGAGCATTATCCGCATACGCGCTCATATGCGCCCCTCTCCCGCAAGCGGGAGATGGGACGATGGAGCCTTTTGCGTCTATCCTCAGATCACCACGACTTTCGCGCCGACATTCACGCGGCCATACAGATCGATCACGTCCTCGTTCCGCATCCGGAAACAGCCCGACGACACGTTGGTGCCGATGGTCCACGGCTCGTTCGAGCCATGGATGCGATACAGCGTCGAGCCCAGATACATCGCACGCGCCCCGAGCGGATTGGACTCGCCGCCTTCCATGAAGCGCGGCAGGTCCGGACGGCGCGCCAGCATTTCCTTGGGCGGCGTCCATGACGGCCATTCCTTCTTGGCCGTGATCGTCTTCACGCCCTGCCAGGTGAAGCCGGGACGGCCGACGCCGATGCCGTAGCGCATCGCCTTGCCGCCATCCTGCACCAGATAGAGAAACTTGTTCGACGTATCGACGACGATGGTGCCGGCGCCTTCCTTGCCGTCATAGGCCACGGTCTGCGGCAGAAATTTCGGATCCATCGCCGGACGCGCGGGATCGATCGGCTCGTCGCGCTGATAGGCAGCGCGCTGCTCGGGCTCCATCGGCGGCAGCATGCGGCGGCGCGGATCATAGGATCGCTCATCCGACTGCCGATAGCTCGGGCCATAGTTCGAGCCTTGCGCGCCATCGCTGAACAGGAATTCGATGAAGCCGCCGCCCATATTGCCGCCGCGCTGCGCCGAAGCGACGCGTTGCGGAGCAGGACGCTGTGCGGGCGCGCCATAGATGACTTCGGGCTGGGCATAGGGCGTGACGGCATCGATCGCCGCCGCGGGAGTTGCATTCACAACGACAAAGGATGCGCTCGCGAGGAACGCGCAGGTCAACTGTCTGAACATCGACGTACTCTTACTGTTTCGTCGTGCGCCCTCACCGGAGCGGCGCCTGTCACGCGGCGAGTTAAGGTTAAAATCGCCTCGCTTTGGTAAACGGAATCGCCGTTTGGATTCACCACGTCGCCAATGGCAGCGGTTCTCGTCCGTAGCGTTACTTTTGCATGAATGCCGGGCGGCCATGGTTAATCAGTGGTTCGCGCGCGGTGATCCGAACTACACAACCAGATGTTCCGCGTGAACTCCGCGTTAAAACTCGTTGATATAAGACAGTTGGAATATTTGTTGAGTTGGGGGACATGATGTCTGTTCGTCGCAAGCGATTTCGTATTGAAGAAGTATTCGGCACGCCTTCACCCGTTGCTGAGAATGACGGTGGTGAGCCGATGCCGATGCATCGCGAAATCATGACCGAACTGCGCGCCATCCGCGCACAGATGGCAGCCCCCGCCGCTGCATCGGGACATAATGCCGTGACGGAAGAAGTCGGCGCTGCCGCACAGAAACAGATCGAAGAAGCACAGGCTTTGCTCGCGACCTATCGCGCGCAGATCGAGCAGTGCGAGAAGCTGAAGATCGAGCTCGACCTGATCCACGACGCCATCACCCGCACCAAGCAGGAAATTGCTGTCCTGCATGGCAAGAGCTTCGATGGCGACGAAATGGCCAAGGTCAATGGCGAACTCGGCGCGGTCGTCGGCGGCACCGAGGAAGCCACCCAGCAGATCCTGGCTGCGGCCGAAGCCATCGACAATGCCGCGGCGGCCGCCGGCAAGGTGAATTCGCCCGAGCAGCAGAAGCAGCTGCTGGAAGAGATCAGCGACAATGTCGTGTCGATCTTCGAGGCCTGTAACTTCCAGGATCTCACCGGCCAGCGCATCAGCAAGGTGATGACCACCATGAAGTTCATCGAAAATCGCATCACCGCGATGATGGACATCTGGGGTGGCGTCGACGAGATCAAGGCGCATGCGCCGCCGAAGGTCGATGACCGCAGCGACGACGACAAGCTGCTCAACGGCCCGAAGCTCGACGGCGATGTCGGCCACGCCTCGCAGGACGATATCGACGCGCTGTTCAATTAAGGGCGCGGAGCCGAAACAAAAAACGCCGGGCCCAGGGCCCGGCGTTTTGCGTTGACGCCATGAATGGGCGCGGCATTCGTAGGATGGGTTGAGCGCAGCGATACCCATCACGACGGGCGCATGTGGTGATGGGTATCGCTGCGCTCAACCCATCCTACATCCTGCGCTTACGCCCGCGGCGCGCAGCGGACATAGACCATGTTGCCGTAACGAACGGCGGCATCCTTGTCGATGAACTTGGTCACCAGGATGCGGCCATCGAAGGAGACGATCTCGCGGTCCTGCGGACCGGCGGCGGGACCGGGCGGGCCGATATAGTTCTTGCCGCTGGGCGAGCCCTTGAGGCGCAGTTCCTGCGGGGTGGCTTCGTCGGCGAGATGCATCATGACGCCGCCGGAGGCGCCGGCGCCGATGATATAGGGATTCTTGCACTGGCCGCGGGCGGCGTTTTCGGTGCGGACGCGGTCGTTCGGGTTCATGTAGGAGGCGAGGCCCCAGCGGCCGACGATCTCCTCGGAGCGGATCGAGGCCGGCAGTTCCGGTGCCGGCGGGGGTTCTGCCGGCGGCGGCGGTTCCGAACTGCCGAACATGCCGCCAAACCCGCCACCCATGCCTCCGCCGGTGGAACAGGCACCCAGCATCAGGGCCATGGCGGCAATGGCCGCCAGCTTGGCGACCGGGCGGGTGGTGCGTGACTTGATCATATCATCCCCTGAACAACATCCCCGACTGCCCGTCCCAAGCAGCGAAGCGTAAAATACCTGTCAAAACAGCGATCTCACCGGACCGCACTGTCATTACGGCGTAATGCCGACATGGTTTCCAGACCATTGCATATTGGCCTCACCAAGGCCTTAACCCTCTTTATTCGCCAGAGGCTTAAGGCCTGAGGCCGATGCGGGCCTTGCTTGACTCATCCGGCGTTCGGCCATATTTCCGAGCCGCCTGATTAGCACTCTCGGCGCGGGATTGCTAAGGCGCCCTCGCCAAGGCCGTGTACACTACAACCAACCAGAGGATTTCCCTATGGCCAAGACCAAGTTCCGCCCGCTGCACGACCGCGTCGTCGTCAAGCGCATCACCGCTGAAGAAAAGTCCAAGGGTGGCATCATCATCCCGGACAGCGCCAAGGAAAAGCCCTCCGAGGGTCTCGTCACCGCCGTCGGCCCGGGCGGCCGCGACGAAGCCGGCAAGCTGATCCCGATCGACATCAAGGTTGGCGACAAGGTCCTGTTCGGCAAGTGGTCGGGCACCGAGATCAAGCTCGACGGCGAAGAACTCCTCATCATGAAGGAGTCGGACATCATGGGCGTGGTGGGCTGAGGCTCACTTTCCCCACTCTCTGATTGTCACCACCCGCGAAAGCGGGTGGTCCAGTAGACACTGTCGCCGGTGATTGAACCGCAGCGGCGCCGTGTACTGGATCGCCCGGTCAAGCCGGGCGACGACAGTGAGAGCGCAACCTTCCAGTTTCCCCATTCAGGAGTCATCTCACATGGCAGCCAAAGACGTTAAATTCGCCGGCGACGCACGCGACCGCATGCTGCGCGGCGTCGACATCCTCGCCAACGCCGTCAAGGTCACGCTCGGTCCGAAGGGCCGCAATGTCGTGATCGAGAAGTCGTTCGGCGCCCCGCGCATCACCAAGGACGGCGTCACCGTCGCCAAGGAGATCGAGCTCGAGGACAAGTTCGAGAACATGGGCGCGCAGATGCTGCGCGAAGTCGCCTCGAAGACCAATGACAATGCCGGCGACGGCACCACCACCTCCACCGTGCTCGCCCAGGCGATCGTGCGTGAAGGCGCGAAGTCGGTTGCCGCCGGCATGAACCCGATGGACCTGAAGCGCGGCATCGATATCGCCGTCGCCGCCGTCATCAAGGATATCGAGAAGCGCGCCAAGCCGGTCGCCTCCTCGGCTGAAGTCGCGCAGGTCGGCACCATCTCGGCCAATGGCGATGCCGCCATCGGCAAGATGATCGCCCAGGCGATGCAGAAGGTCGGCAATGAAGGCGTCATCACCGTCGAAGAGAACAAGTCGCTCGAGACCGAAGTCGACATCGTCGAAGGCATGAAGTTCGATCGCGGCTACCTGTCGCCCTACTTCGTGACCAATGCCGAGAAGATGACCGCCGAGCTCGAGGATGCCTACATTCTCCTGGTCGAGAAGAAGGTCTCCAGCCTGCAGGCGATGCTCCCGGTGCTCGAAGCCGTGGTGCAGTCGACCAAGCCGCTGCTGATCATCTCGGAAGACGTCGAAGGCGAAGCCCTCGCCACCCTCGTCGTGAACCGTCTCCGCGGCGGCCTCAAGGTTGCGGCCGTCAAGGCGCCGGGCTTCGGCGACCGCCGCAAGGCCATGCTGGAAGACATCGCGATCCTGACCAGCGGCCAGCTGGTGTCGGAAGATCTCGGCATGAAGCTGGAGAGCGTGACGCTCGCCATGCTCGGCCGCGCCAAGAAGGTCGTGATCGACAAGGAAAACACCACCATCGTCGGCGGCGCTGGCAAGAAGCCGGCGATCGAAGCCCGCGTCGGCCAGATCAAGGCGCAGATCGAGGAAACCACCTCGGACTACGACCGCGAGAAGCTGCAGGAGCGTCTGGCCAAGCTTGCGGGTGGCGTTGCCATCATCAAGGTCGGCGGCGCGACCGAAGTCGAAGTGAAGGAAAAGAAGGACCGCGTGGATGACGCGCTGAACGCAACGCGCGCGGCCGTTCAGGAAGGCATCGTCCCCGGCGGCGGCACCGCTCTGCTGCGCGCCAAGAAGGCCGTCGGCAAGATCACGAATGCAAACGCAGACGTGCAGGCCGGCATCAACATCGTGCTCAAGGCGCTGGAAGCTCCGATCCGCCAGATCGCCGAGAATGCCGGTGTTGAAGGCTCGATCGTGGTCGGCAAGATCCTGGAAGAGAAGTCCGAGACCTTCGGCTTCGACGCCCAGAACGAAACCTATGTCGACATGGTCGCCAAGGGCATCATCGATCCGGCCAAAGTGGTGCGCACTGCACTGCAGGACGCCGCCTCGGTTGCCGGCCTCCTCGTCACCACCGAAGCCATGGTCGCCGAGCTGCCGAAGGAAGCAGCCCCGGCGATGCCGGCCGGCGGCGGTATGGGTGGCATGGGCGGTATGGGCGGCATGGGCTTCTAAGCCCGGCGCTCACCGACATCACCAAGACATCGAAGGCCGCCTCCGGGCGGCCTTCTTTTTTGCTTTGCTTGCTTCACCTCTCCCCACCGGGGAGAGGTCGAAATCGGAGCGCAGCGCAGATTTCGGGTGAGGGGGAGCCACAGGTGACGCCGCTTGTGGAAGCCCCCTCACCCGCCGCGAAGGCGCGGCGACCTCTCCCCGGCGGGGAGAGGTGAAGACAGAGCATCGATCCTGGCTCTTCCCCCTTTGGCATAGTTCTGATTCAATCCGCGCCTATTCTCCGGTGATCGGAATCATTCTTCCGCGTCACTGTTTCCAGACACGTCCAAAGGCATTTCCATGCGCGCGCTTTCCCTCGGCCTGCTCGGCCTCGCAGCAACGGCCTCCGTTGCCACCATCAATGTCGCCACTGCGCAAATGAAGGCCGCGCCGAAAGCGCAGGCAGCCGGCCCCGAGATTCGCTACTTCACCTCCATCGACGGCCTCATGGATGGCAATGCCGACGTGATCCTGAAGGAAACGCGGCAGGGCAAGACGGTGACCGCGGCAACGCTGGATGTCTGCTATCCCGCCGAGAAGGGCAGCGACCGCAAGGATCGCTTCGTTGCCAATCTCACCGTGAGCGGCACGACGCTTTCCGGCGCGACGCAGACGCAGATCGACAAGCTGCCGGTGACCGTGAAGATCAATCGCCGGCCCACCGGCGACACATTCGAATTCAAGGGCCAGGTGATCGTCGGCCAGACCACCACCAGCCTGACCTCGGCGGACAATGCCGACCAGAGCGAGAAGGAATTCCAGGAGAACCAGGGCAGCGATGAGAGCATCGCCGCCGCGCCAAAAGATTTCAGCGAAGTCTCGCCGGAATCCATCGCGGTGAAGATCAAGCTGGAAGCCGCGCTCGATTTCGTGCGCTCGCTGCGCGGGCAGAATGTCGAGGTCTCCCTGTCGAGCCTGTCGGTGAGCTGCGACGCGCTGCGCGCCGGCGAACAGGTGATCAATCTCGCGGTCGATCCGGAACGCGCGGCGGACTTCGTGGCCAAGGCGAAGGCCTATCCCGGCGTCGTCACTGTCGGCTGGACGGCAGGCGCCATCGACATGGAGCGCACCGTGCGCTTTGCGGCGACGGACTGGAAGAGCGGCGACAAGATCGATCGCAGCAAGGTCGCGAATGCACTGTCTGCCGTGCTCGCCAAGGCGATGTCGGCAAAGGTCGCCACGACCGCGTGGGATGACGAGACCGGCAAGCTGAAGCTCACCTTCAAGCGCCCGAGCCAGGTGATGCCGGCGCTGGAGCTGACGGAGAATGTGGAGGTCAGCGCCGTGGTGTCGCCGGACAAACCGGGCACGACCGACAAGCTCATTCTGTGGATCTCGACACCGTCGGTGACGACGGTGGATGAAGCCTCGGGCGCGAAGCTGGCACTGGCGGAAACGCCGGCCACGGATGAAGAGAGCGACCCGCGCGACGACAATGGCGCGGTGGCGGCCGTGGCGGCGGAATTCAAGGCGCAGCGCTGGGATGCGGAGAAGACGGGGTGGAAGTGAGATACACTCTCCGTTGTCATCACCCGCCCTGGCGCGCAATTGCGCGCTTGGAGCGGGTGATCCAGTACACGGCGACGGATCTGTTCAATCACGACTGATGGTGTCTACTGGATCGCCCGGTCAAGCCGGGCGACGACAGAATGTGAATGCCTCTCAATTCGTATTCAACCGAAACCGCAGCGACTTCGGCCCGATGAACGTCACCGTATCCCCGCGGCGCTGCCAGTTGGTGGCCGCGCCGAGATCCGCCAGCAGCTGATCGTCCAGCGCCACCTGCGCATCGGTGCAGCTGCGGGTCGCCATCACGCCCGGCACGAACACCACGGTGTTGCCGGCGATCGAGAACTGCCCCTTCCCGCCCTTGCACCACAGCTCCACCATCGCCTCGCCGGCATCGCCGATTTCGAGATTGGGGATGCGCTTGTTACCCGGCATGCGCTGCGCATCCAGCGTCATTTCCATCCCGAACGGAAAATCATCGGCGGCGTGCGCCGGCAGCGAAATGAGGAGTGCTGCGCCAGCCATGAAAGCGCGCAAAGATGTCGTCTTGGAAATCATGTGAGGTCCCGGCGTGGATGGATGTCAGCGGCCCTCGCGCGTTCTAGGCGAGGCGGCGGGACTTGACCAGAAAGGTCGGGACACAATGTGGCGGGGTGAAGAAAATCGCGGCGGTCTTAACCTCTCCCCGCTCTTTTGCGGGGAGAGGTCGATCTGGCGAAGCGCAGCGAAGCCGGATCGGGTGAGGGGCATGGCACGCGGCAAGTGCCGAGCACACAGCTCTCGGATCGACGAACGTCGGAAGCTCTGAGAGTTTATCGGAGAGATTCGATGGCGCGCGCATGAGGCACGCGCGTGCCATGCCCCTCACCCGCCGCGAAGACGCGGCGACCTCTCCCCGTAAAGAACGGGGAGAGGTTGAGAACTACTTCGGCGCGGCGATCACCATTTCGGTGAACGGATAGACGTAGGCCTGCAGCATCACGAAGCCGCCGACCATGCAGGCCAGCACGATGGAGTGCCAGAACACGAAGCGCAGGATCGAGCCTTCGTGGCCGAACCAGTTGGTCGCGGTGGACGCCACCACGATGGACTGCGCGTCGATCATCTTGCCCATCACGCCGCCGGACGAGTTTGCAGCGCTCATCAGGATCGGGTTGAGACCGAGCTGCTCCGACGTGATCTTCTGCAGATTGCCGAACAGCACATTCGATGCGGTGTCCGAACCGGTCAGCGCGACGCCGAGCCAGCCGAGCAATGTGCCGAAGAACGGATAAAGCACGCCGGTGGCGGCGAAAGCGAGACCGAGCGTGGCATCGACGCCGGACAGGCGCGTCAGCGTGCCGATGGCCAGCATCGCCGAGATGGTGATCAGCGAATAGGCGCAGAGCTTGATGGTGCTGCCATATTCCTTGATCATCTTGATCGGCGAGAAGCCCATCACGAAGCCGGAAATGATGGCGGCGAGCAGCATGCCGGTGCCGGTGAAGGACACATAGGTGAAGGCGAACACGGCACCTTCCGGCGTCGGCTTGGCCGCCACCGGGGGCACCTTGTTGATCATGTTGTGCAGCTCGGGCACCGGATAATTCCAGGTGAAGATCGGATTGACGATCCCCTTGAACCAGTTGGTGCCCCAGATCAGCAGGATGACGCAGAGGATGATCCATGGCGTCAGCGCGCTCCAGACCTGCGCCGAGGTGAGCGGCGTGGTGTCGAACGGTTTGGCCGGCGGTGCGGTGGCGGCGCTGTCGTCGCGCTGGCGCAGTTTCGCCGAGGTCCAGATCGTCTTCGGTTGCCAGACCTTCAGGAACAGGATCAGTGCGGCCATGGAGATCAGCGAGGCGCCGATATCGACGATCCAGGGATTGATGTAGTTCGAGATCACGAATTGCGGGATCGCGAAGGACAACGCAGTAATCAGGATCGCCGGCCAGACTTCCTTCATGCCCTTCCAGCCTGCAAAGGCCCACACCACCCAGAACGGCACGATCATCGAGAACACCGGCAACTGACGGCCGACCATGGCGCCGAGGATGAACGGATCGAAACCGGTGACGGTGGCGAGGCCCTGGATCGGCGTGCCCAATGCGCCGTAAGCCACGGGCGCGGTGTTCGCGATCAGCGACAGGCCGGAGGCGGCCAGCGGCGAGAAGCCGAGACCGATCAGCACGGCGCCGGTGACGGCAACGGGTGTGCCGAAGCCCGAGGCGCCTTCGAAGAAGGCACCAAACGAGAAGGCGATGAGCAGGATCTGCAGGCGGCGGTCATTGGTGACACCGCCAATGGCGCGCTGCAGGATCTCGAAGCGGCCGCTATCGACGGTGAGCCGATACATGAAGATGACGTTGAGGACGATCCAGCCGATCGGGAAGAAGCCGGTGACGATGCCGAGCGCCGAGGCGCGGATCGACATATTGGCGGGCATCGTGAAGGCATAGATCGCGACGAGATTGGCCAGCACCAAGGCGATGACGGCGGCGATATGCGCCTTCACCTTGTTGGTGGCGATCAGCACCAGCAGGATGACCACGGGAATGGCGGCGACCAGCGTCGACAGCGTCGCATTGTTGAATGGATTGTAGACCTGATTCCACATGGCCGTTTCCCCTGTTGTTCTTGTTAGCAGCGTGTGGTGCGACCGCCCCCCGCAGGGATCGGCAACTTGCTGATTGTTCACTTGCGGGGGTGGCTGTGATCGGCCAAAGCCGACAGCATCGGGCGACAGCCGGCAGCCTCCACCCCCATTTACCGCATGCTAGGGTGAATCACAGTTTCGCGACAAGGCGTCGCACGTCATCTTGTCAGCGACTTTCGTCTAAACGCTTCAAACTTCTCTCGCCTCAAGGGCTTAGCGCCCCTCTCCCGGAGATCTGCTGTGAACAATATCCGCTCCACCCTCAAAGCCGTCTGGCGGATCGCGCTGCCCTATTTCAATTCCGAGGACAAATGGGCGGGGCGCGGCCTGCTGGCGGCGGTGATTGCGCTGGAGCTCGGCTATGTCGCCATCACCGTGCTGGTGAACCGCTGGAACAGCGATTTCTTCAACGCGCTGCAGGAGCGCGATCTCTCATCATTCACCTACCTGCTCGGTTACTTCGCCGTGCTGGCGACGATGTCCGTCGTCGTGCAGGTGTATCAGCTCTATTTGAACCAGTGGCTGCGCATCCGCTGGCGGCGCTGGCTGACCGAACACTATCTCACCGGCTGGCTCGCCAATGCCAACCACTATCGCATGCAATTGCAGGGCGAGACTGCGGACAATCCCGACCAGCGCATCGAGGAAGATGCGCAGCTGTTCGTGGATCAGACGCTGGCACTCGGCGTCGGCCTGCTCAGTTCGGTGGTGACCATCGGATCCTTTGTGGTGATCCTGTGGGGTCTGTCGGCAGCAGCGCCGCTGCATCTGTTCGGCATCGACCTCAACATTCCCGGCTACCTGATCTGGGCCGCGCTGATCTATGCGATCGTCGGCACCTTGCTGACGCATCTGATCGGCTGGCCGCTGGTCGGGCTGAATTTTCGCCAGCAGCGCTTCGAGGCAGACTTCCGCTTCAACCTCGTGCGCACGCGCGAGAATGGCGAGCAGATCGCGCTGCTGAAGGGCGAGCCTGCGGAGCATCAACGGCTGTCGGCGCGCTTCGGGCTGGTGGTGCGCAACTATCTCGACCTGATGAACCGCACCAAGAAGCTCACGGCTTTCACCGGCAGCTACAATCAGGCTGCGGTGCTGTTTCCCTATATCATGATCGGGCCGGCTTACTTTGCCGGCAAGGTGCAGCTTGGCAGCGTGACGCAGACGTCGTCGGCCTTCAGCAGCGTGCAGGAGGCGATGTCGTTTTTCGTCACCGCCTATCGCACGCTGGCGGAATGGCAGTCGGTGGTGGCGCGTCTCGACGGGTTCGAGCAGGCGATCGCCAATGGCCAGGCGCTCGTGACCAAGCCTGATATCATCCACACGGCGGCGAGCGCCGATGGCACCATTGCGCTGTCCGATCTCACCGTGGCGCTGCCGAACGGCGCGCCCTTGCTGCAGACGGCAGGCTTCAGCTTCCGCAAGGGTGAGCGCACGCTGCTGACGGGGCCGTCGGGTGCGGGCAAGTCGACGCTGTTCCGCGCCATTGCGGGGATCTGGCCGTTCGGCAAGGGCGAGGTCGCCCTGCCCGCCGATGCGTCGCTGATGATGCTGCCGCAGCGGCCGTATTTCCCGGTCGGGACATTGCAAGACGCGATCGCCTATCCCGGCCAGCATGACGCGTTCGATGCTGCAGCGATGACCGAGGCGATCACGGCTGTCGGGCTGCCGGCGCTGGCCGGGCGGCTCGATGAGGACGCGCACTGGAACCGGATGCTGTCGCTCGGCGAGCAGCAACGCCTCGGCGTCGCCCGCGCATTGCTGCACCGGCCGGACTATCTGTTCCTGGATGAAGCGACCGCCTCGCTCGACGAGCCATCGGAGGCGGCGCTGTATCAGCTGATCGAAGCGCGGCTGCCGGATACGACGGTGATCTCCATCGGCCATCGCGGCACGCTGCACGCATTCCATCAGCGCAACGTGACGCTGGCGAAGGCCGGCGAGAGCTTCGCGCTGACCGAGGCGACCAGCTAGGACGGCTTTGGTTCATCGACGGCAAAGCGCGCCAGCGTAATCCTGGCGAGGGCATGATAGAGGCCCTCGCTGAGCACAAGCTGCGATGCCCCGTTGGCGATCAGCGCTGCAGCCATCAACGGAATGACCATGGCGTGGTTGTTGGTCATTTCCGATGTGATGACGAAAGCGGTGATCGGCGCGCGCACCACGCCGGTCAGATACGAGACCATGCCGATCAGAACGAGCGCATCGAGCGGCACCGGTGGAAGCAGAGGCGCCAGATCCGACGCGATACCTGCGCCAATCGCCAGCGATGGCGCGAAGATGCCGCCGGGTATGCCGGAGATCGCCGACAGCATCGTGGCCGCATATTTCCAGGCACCAAAACCATGGGCCACGGCAGCCGGACCGTCATCGATGATGGCGCGTGCTTGCTCATAACCGGTGCCGTAGACATGGATGCCGCTGGCCAGACCGCATAGCGCGACGCCGAGACCGCAGGCGGCTGCGAAGATGACCGGATGCGTCTTGATGGCGCGGCCGAAGCGGCCGGGAAGTCCCAGCGCGAAGCGGATCAGAATGCGACTGAAGACGCCGCCGAGCACACCGCAAAGGATCGCACAGACCGGCACCACGACCCACGCCGCACCGAGCGGCAACACGGCGGACGGCGAGCCGAAATAGTGATACTCGCCAAGCAGCGCGAATGAGGTCAGGCCGGCGGCAACGATGGCGCCGATGACAAGACTCAGGCTGCGCATCTCGAAGGAACGGCTGAGCTCCTCGATGGCGAAAACAATGCCCGCGAGCGGTGTGTTGAACGCCGCCGCGACACCGGCTGCAGATCCCGCGAGCAGGAAGCCCGGCTGGCGATAGGGCGCGAAGCGACCCAGCGCTGCCATGATGGCGCCGCCGACCTGGACGGTCGGTCCCTCGCGCCCGGTCGAGGCGCCGAAAAGCAGGCCGAGCGACATGACCACGACCTTGCCGAGGGCGACGCGCAGCGAAACCAGCGGTCCGCGGCGCTGCTGCGGCAGCCGCAAGGCCGCGATGACCTGCGGTATGCCGGAGCCCTGTGCGTTGGGAAAGACCGCGATGGCCAGCCACATGCAGATGCCGAAGCCGATCGGTGACACGAACAGGCCGGCATAGGGCCATCGCATCAGCAATGTGCCGAACAGATGCTGGGCATGGTCGGCAAGCCAGGCCATCGCGATGGCGGCGAGGCCGACACAAATCCCTCCCGCCAGGAACAGCATGTGGCGAGTCCAGCGCTTGCGCGCGAGGCGGGAGCGCAGGCCGAAATGAGCGAGATAGCGGCGCGTTTTCATTGCACGGGGGTGTTGCAGGTCTGACCTTCCCCGGCAATGGCGGCAATGAGAGGGCAGATCTGCGCCAAGAAAAACGGGCAGCGATTGCTCGCTGCCCGTTCGCATCCAACCGATGGTCGGAAAGATTTACTTCAGGTTCTGCATCGCGGTCAGGTCAGCCGACAGCTTGACGATGCCGGTCGCGCCGCACCAGCTGGAACCAGCGCCGCCCGGATTGATCGCGGTGATGTTGGTGGTGCCCGAAGCAGTGAAGTCCGAGGTGAAGGCGTTGCAATCACCCTTGGACAGGTTGGTGTCCGAGTAGCGCAGGTCGAGGGTGAAGACCTTGTAGGTGAAGCCGATGCCGATGTTCCAGGTGTTGTAGTCGGCATACTTGATGCCGCCCGGGAACGGACCAGCGAAGCCCGGATTGGTGAAGCCGGTGCCGTAGAAGGCATCCGAGGTGCCCAGCCACTGACGACCGAACTCACCCGACGCGTACATGCCGACGCCCGACGAACCGAACCAGGTGCTCGGCGCGATCGCCTTGGCGGTCACGGCAGCGTAGTTGCCCCATGCGCCGGTGTTCAGGAAGTTCGGCGAGTAGTTGTCCGACACGCCCATCGTGAAGTAGTCGTTGAAGGTGTAGTTGAACTTGGCATAGCCTTCGTAGAACGACACGTCGCGCTTCATGACGTTGAAGGCCGGACCAACGGCATTCGAGCCGACCGGGCAAACGCCACCGCCGCCGACCACGCCGTCGATGCACTCGCCGCCGGGATAACCGTAGTACCAGAAGCCGAAGTCGAAGGCGGCCGCGCCGAAGGTCGGGCGGATACCGAAGTAGCCGTCGATTTCGAGAGCGGCGCGGTTGGTGAAGGAGATGCTCGAGGCCGAGGTACCGATGTAGAGCTGCAGGTCCTTGTTCACGTTGAAGCGCGGCTCGAAGTAAGCGGTCACCGACGGCTTGTTGTTCGACTGCGACACGCCGCGGAACAGGTAGTTGTTGGTGATCGAGGCGCCGAAGGCGACATCCCAGGGATCATAGGCAGCCACGATCGGCGGCGCCTTCTTGTACATCTTGGCGCCCAGATCAGCTGCCGAAGCGGTGGTCATCCCCATCGCCATAACCGCGGAAGCGGCAACAATTACCTTCTTCATGACATTCCCCATCACTTATGAAACCGAGCAGCTTCGTGTCGACAAGACGGCGAAACCGCGAAATCCGTAAACCTGACGCAACTTTGAGACGTAAGCGGTACACGGTGAAGGAGAAAAAACGAGCAAATGCCGCCTATTTGGGCGATTGCACGTTTCCGTGAGCGGTTGTAGCGCGGTGTTGCAAAACCAGCACGCTTTTTGAGGGTTTCCAGGTAGTTTTCAACCGCAGGGCGGAATGACATTTTCCCGCAGCCGCCCCGAGCCGATCCAAAATTCGGTATCTGGCTGCTCGATCGAAATCCTCTTCCGAATCGAGTCGCGGACGGAGGGGCACTCACGCGTGCCTGATGCGCGCAGCGTCCTTCGACGGCGGCAGCCCGAACTGGCGGGCATATTCACGGCTGAATTGGGTCGGGCTTTCGTAGCCGACACCGAACGCAATCGACGTCGCGTTGCCCTCGCCGGCGATCAGCAGGGTGCGCGCATGCAACAGCCGCACATGCTTCTGGTACTGCAACGGGCTCAATGCCGTCACGGCCTTGAAGTGACGATGGAATGTCGAGACGCTGAGCGCCGCCATATCCGCCAGCGCCTCGACGCGAAGCGGCCTGGCAAAATTCTCCCGGATCCACTGGATCGCCACGTTGACACGGGAGAGCGTCGTATCCGGGGTCGCGATATCGCGCAGCATCCAGCCGAGCGGCCCCTGCAGCACGCGGAACAGGACCTCGCGCTCATAGGCCGGCGCGAGAGCGGGAATTTCCCCCGGCCGGTCCATCAGCTGCAGCATGCGTAGCCACGCATCGAGCAGTTCGGGCGTCACCGGCGCGACCGAGAATCCGGAACTGTCCAGATCGCCTCCGGCAGGTTTGGGCAGATCGGCCAGGAGATTGGCGACGATCGTCGGCTGCAGCGTGAGGCTGATCGCGAGATAGGGATCGCCGGCCTCCGAGGAATGCACGGCGCCCACTGCGGGAAGATCGACCGACATGACAAAATAGGTCGCCGGATCGTATCGGAACGTGCGGTCTCCCACCGACATCGTCTTCGATCCGGTCAGGATCAGGTTCACCATGGGCTCGTAGACGGCTGCGAGCTGATGTTCCGGAATCGCTCCCTGCACCATGGCGACGCGCGGAACACCGGTGTCGGTGCGTCGATTCTCGGCGCGCGCGGCCAGCTGTCTCAGTTTTCGCAGTTGGTCTTCCATCCCGCCACTGTTTCACGCACCCGCGTGCACCTCAACCGCAAAGCAGGAATAGGCAAGATTGGGAGAGGATCGAGCGCGCGGTCCCGCGGCGTCCATGGCTACTCATGATCATCCAGTCACGGAGAGACAACATGAGCATCGTCATCATCACCGGGGGCAGCCGCGGTCTCGGAGCCAGCACCGCCATCCAATGCGCCAGGCGCGGCATGGGCGTCATCATCACCTATAACAACAATCCCGCAGCCGCGGCCGACATCGTGAGCGCCATCGCGGGCACGGGTGGCAAGGCCGTCGCGCTGAAGCTCGATGTCGGTGACAGCGGAAGCTTTGCAGCCTTTGCGGAGGAGGTTCGCGCGACCCTGATGACCAATTGGGGCCGCAGTGATTTCGACTTCCTGGTCAATAATGCCGGCTATGGCATCTACGGCCCGATCCAGACCGTCACGGAAGAGCAGTTCGACGGCCTGTTCAAGGTCCACCTCAAGGGCCCGTTCTTTCTCACCCAGGCCCTGTTGCCGGTGATGGCCGATGGCGGTCATGTCATCAATGTGACCAGCGCCACGAGCCGCGTCGCAACGGCTGGCGTTGCCCCCTATGCGTCCTTCAAGGGCGGCCTCGAAGTGCTGACGCGCTATTTCGCCAAGGAGTTCGGCGACCGCCGCATCCGCGCAAATTCGATTGCACCGGGCGCCATCAGGACCGAACTGGGCGGCGGCCTCAATGACGAATTCGAGGCCATGCTGGCCGGCCAGACCGCGCTCGGACGCGTCGGCGAACCCGACGATGTCGGCTGCATGATCGCCAGCCTGCTGTCCGACGACAATCGCTGGATCAACGCGCAGAACATCGAAGTCGCCGGCGGCTACATCATCTGAGGAGAGGCAACATGCTGGACCACATCTTTCTCACGGTCGGCGATATCGCGCGATCGATCGCTTTCTACACGCGCATACTCGCGCCGCTCGGGATCACGCAGCGCGTGGATTACGACGGCAAGGACGGTCCGCCCGGACACCCCGACCTGAAGGGATTCGGTGCCCATGGCCGCATGTTCTTCTGGCTTCGCTCCGGCCCATCTTCGCAAGGCTCGGTGCATGTCGGCTTCGTCGCCAGTTCCGAAGCGATGGTGCGTGCCGCCCATGCGGCTGCGCTCGCTGCCGGTGCCACGGAGATCCATCCGCCCGGCGCCCAGCTTCATTACGACTCCCGCTACTACGCAGCCCAGGTGAGCGACCCCGACGGGCATAGTCTCGAATTCGTCTACAAGGACTGGCAGCACCAACCATGACGAAAGTGATGATCTATGGCGCGACCGGCTACACCGGGCGCATGGCGGCAGAGCACGCCCGGCAAAGCAGGCTGCCACTGATTGTAGCAGGCCGTTCCGCCGGACCTCTCGCCGCACTTGCGCATCGGCTTGATGCCGAATTCAGGACGTTCGCCCTCGATGACGACACGGTCATCGATGCGGCACTTGCGGATGTTGCGGTCGTCCTGAACTGCGCCGGCCCGTTTCCACGAACGGCCCGGCCGCTGATGCAGGCGGCGATCCGCAACGGCGTGCACTATCTCGACATCGCAGCGGAGCTGGACAGCTATCAGCTGGCCGAGAGCCTGCACGAAGCTGCGACATCCGCCGGCGTCATGCTGCTTCCAGGCAGCGGCGGAAGCGTCGCGATGCTGGGCTGCCTCGCCAGCCACGCCGGCGCCCGTGTCAGGCATCCGCGCAAGGTGAGCATCGCACTCCATGTCACCGGGGGAATGTCACGCGGCTCCGCGGTCAGTGCGAGCGAGAACGTCACGACGAAGACATTGGTCAGGATCGGAGATCAACTGTCCGAACGGACATCGGGTGACACGCGGCTCTTCGATTTCGGCAACGGTCAGGGAGCCGTGCCCTGTTTCCCGGTGACCCTGCCCGATCTCATAACGATCGGACACACGCTTGCCATTCCCGACGTCGAGAGCTTCGTCCACGTCTCCGGAAATGCCTTTCCGCAAGGCGCGCTTTCCGCCCTGCCCGATGGGCCCTCTGCGGAAGAGCGTGCGGCCAACCGATATCAGGCGGCTGTCGAGGTGGTGGGCGCCGATGGCGCGATCACGCGCTCGGTGCTCGACACCGTGAACGGCTATACGTTTACGGCCATCGCAGCTGCGGAGGCGGCTCGGCGCGTCCTCGCCGGGGACGCTCGCTCGGGCTTTCAGACGCCCGCCGGCCTGTTCGGCCGCGGATTTGCCGAGACGATCGCGGACACGCGGATTGTGGATGGATAGAGCTGGATCCACGACGATAGAACTGAGCAGCGACGCGCGGACACCTCTCCCCGCCGGGGAGAGGTCGATCCGGCGAAGCCGGAGCGGGTGAGGGGAGCCACGCACTCCAGAGCAAAGAGCCCCCTCACCCGCGCGCAAAAGCGCGCGACCTCTCCCCTCTAGCGAAGCAAAGCTTCGCACCGGGGGAGAGGTGTCTGCGCGTCGTTGCTCGCTTTCCATCTGTGTCAGTCAAACCCTAGAGCCACGAAAACCAGAAAGGCCGCAGACGGAGCTGCGGCCTTTTGTTGTCACGGACCTAAAGGTCCAGCGTTACTTCGGTTCGTCCTGATCGGGGGACTCGACCGCAGGGGTCTCGCCGGACGAATGTCCTTCCACCGGATCGGGCTCCGGCTCGGACGCCGGCGATGGGCTCGGCAGCGTCCAGCTCGGGCTGCTGTCTTCCGCAAGCGGCAGCTGCGGTGCCAGCGGCTTCGGCTCGGCCTTCGGCTTCGGCGCGCGCGGCTTGCGCGGCGGCTTCGGCGGCAATGCTGCGGGCGCCGGAGCGTCCAGCACGACCGGCGCGATCGCCGCACTCGTCAGCAATTCGTTCGAGACGGTAACCTTGGCCTTCGGGGCCTTCTTCACCGGCGCCTTCTTGGCTGGCGCTTTGGCGACAGGCGCCTTGGCTACCGGTGTCTTCGCAACCGGAGTTTTGGCGGCCTTCTTCGGCGCAGCTTTCTTGACCGTTTTCTTGGCTGTTTTCTTGGCCGGCGCTTTCGCAGCCGCCTTCTTCACGGCCTTCTTGGCAGCCTTTTTCGCGACCTTCTTGGCGGCTTTCTTCGGCGCTTTCTTAGCGGCCTTCGTCACGGATTTCTTGGGAGCCGCCTTCTTTGCAGCTTTCTTGGCGGTCTTCTTCGACGCCTTCTTGGCTACCTTCTTCGCAGCCGTCTCAGCCTGCTTGAGCTTTTTCAGCTTCTTTTTGTCTTTCTTGTCCTTCTTCGGTTTCTTGTCTTTAGCCATCGTGGTGCTCCTGTTGCCACCGACCCATCAGGATCGGCGTTCACGTCTCCGCGCCAGGCGGGGCCATAGACCAAATGATATCAACGCGAGCGGATACGGGCGCGATGCGTCCGCAACAACCATCTCTCGTCGGATTGGATCGATCAGTTCAATCCTGGCCTGGGACCGCCCGTCGCCCAATCGAGAAGCTCAATCGTGTGTACGACCGGGACATCCGTCCCGCCGGCGATCTGGACCATGCAGCCGATGTTGCCGGCAGCGATGACATCCGGCTTGATGCTCGCGATGTTGGCGACCTTCCGGTCACGCAAACGGCTCGCGATATCAGGCTGGAGCAGATTGTAAGTCCCCGCCGAACCGCAACACAAATGGCTCTCCGGGATATCTTTCACCACGAATCCATTCTTGGAAAGCAATTCTTTGGGGGCCTGTGTGATTTTTTGCCCATGCTGCAGCGAACAGGCCGAGTGATAGGCGACGACGAGATTGCTTTGCTGCTCAGGTATCGGCAGGTCGAGCGCTGTCACATACTCGCTGATATCCTTGGCCAGCGATGACACTTTGGCGGCAGGGGCTGCGAATTCCGCATCCTCGCGCAGCATGTAGCCGTAGTCCTTGATGACGGTTCCGCAACCGGACGCCGTGACCAGGATCGCATCGAGCCCGCCGCGATCGGCCTCGCCGAGCCAGACGCCGATATTGGCTTTGGCCCGCGCCAGCGCATCGCCATCGCGCCCGAGATGATGCGTCAGGGCACCGCAGCATTGTTCGTCCCGCACCAGCACGACCTCGACGCCGTGCCGGGTCAAAAGCCGGATCGCGGCATCGTTGATGCGTGGTGCCAATACCTGCTGGGCGCAGCCCTGCAGCAGTGCCACGCGGGCACGGCGGGGACCGATGGCCGGGAATACGCTGCCGCCGGCGGGGCCAGGCGGCGGCAATTGCGCCGGCGCCATGGTCAGCATCGCCTTTACGCGGCTGAAGATGTTCGGGCTGGGTTGGTTTTGCGTGGATGGCAGCAGCGCCGCGAGCGGGCGCGCCAGCCGGGCCGCCGTCATGCTGAGACGGAACAGCGCCGGGCGCGGCAGCACGAAGGCCAGCACGTCGCGCAGCAGCCGCTCGGGCAGCGGCCGCACATAGTCCTTCTCGATCTTGACCCGCGCCTGATCGACCAGATGCATGTAGTTCACGCCGGACGGACAGGTGGTCATGCAGGCCAGGCACGACAGGCAGCGGTCGATATGTTTCACCACCTCTTGGGTCGGCTTCTGGTCCTTCTCCAGCATCTCCTTGATCAGATAGATGCGGCCGCGCGGACTATCGAGCTCGTCGCCGAGCAGCACATAGGTCGGGCACGTGGCCGTGCAGAAACCGCAATGCACGCATTTGCGCAGGATCTTGTCGGCCTCCGCGATATCGGGATCGGCCAGCTGGGTCGGCGAGAATTCGGTTTTCATGTCGAGAAACTCCGCGCCATCCGGCCGCGATTGAGAATGCTTTTTGGATCGAAGCTCTTGCGCACGCGGTCGCCGAGGGCGGCGACGCCGGGTGCCAGCGGATGAAACACATCGATGGCGCGGCGGATGTCTTCGGACGCGCGGATCAGCGTCGCATGGCCACCGGCGGCATCGACGAGTTTTCGCAGCTGCGCTGCCTGCGCGTCGGCCGATGGCGGCAGCGCCGCCCAGATCAGGCCGCCGCCCCAGTCATAGACCACCTCGCCCTGCGAGCGTTTGGCGATCTCCTGCCCGAGCTTGCCGCCCGAGGCCGGCGGACAGACGATCCGCCACACCGGCCACATGGCGCGCGGACCGCTGGCAGCGAAGGGGACGACGTCGCGGATGTCGGCCCAGAGTGCCGAAGACTGGCTGTCCTCGATGATCTCGGCTGTGCCATAGGACTGCAGCAGCGTGCTCAGCGACGCCGCACGGCTGGATGCCGATGCGGTGATGCCTTCGAGACGGATCAGCGTTGCCGACTGATCCTCGGCCGCGATCTCGCCGAGCGGCCCCTGCACGGTGCGCAGGGCCGAGCCCGGCAGATGCGCGGCGCCGGAGATGTCATAGGGCGAACCAAGTGCCGCGGTCATCGTCCTGTTGGCCGCGATGTCATCGAGCCCGCGCAGGATCAGCGTGCGCTCGGCCTCCGCGCGCGGCATCACCTTGAGCGTCACTTCGGTCATGACGGCGAGCGTGCCCCAGGCGCCGGTGATCAGCTTGCAGACGTCATAGCCGGTGACATTCTTCACCACGCGACCGCCGGCCTTGAAGCTTTCGCCGAAGCCGGACACCGCATGCACGCCAAGCAGATGATCGCGCGCGCCGCCGGCCTGGATACGCCGTGGACCGGCGAGGCCGGCCGAGATGGTCCCGCCGACAGTGCCGACATCGGGCGTGCCCAGCAGGCGCGACGTGTTCATCGGTTCGAAGGAGAATTGCTGGTTCTTGGTATCGAGCAGTGACAGCACATCGGCGAATGGGGCGCCCGCCTGCACGGTGAGGATGAGTTCGTTCGGCTCGTAGGATGTGACGGCATTGAGCGCGGACAGATCGAGCAACGCATTGGTCGCGATCGGTTGACCGATGCTGCGCTTGGAGCCGTGGCCGATGATTTCGAGCGGTTGCTCGCTGGCAATGGCCGCACGCACGGCTTGCTCGACGTCGGCGGCGTCTCTGACTTTCAGTGTGTCCACGATGGCCTCGAAAAGATCGCGCAGCAACAAACTCTGTTGTCATCGCCCGGCCGCGCGCGCGAGCGCGCCAGGACCGGGCGATCCAGTAAACTCAACAGCGGCGGTGTGTACTGGGTCACCCGGTCAAGCCGGGTGACGACAGAAAGAGTTGAACAGCAAGCCATCATCAAAACCGCGGCAAATCCGGAAACGCCAGTTTCCCGCCATGCACATGCACGCGACCCAACTCCGCACAGCGATGCAGCGTCGGGAACACCTTCCCGGGATTGAGCAGCCCCTGCGCATCGAACGCGCATTTGATGCGCTGCTGCTGGTTGAGATCGATCTCGTTGAACATTTCCGGCATCAGGTCGCGCTTCTCGATGCCGACGCCATGTTCGCCGGTGAGCACGCCGCCGACTTCGACGCACAGCCGCAGAATATCGGCGCCAAAAGCTTCGGCCTTCTCCATCTCATCCTCCTTGTTCGCATCATAAAGGATGAGCGGATGCAGGTTACCGTCGCCGGCATGGAAGACGTTGGCGACGCCGAGGCCGTATTTGGCCGACATCTCCTTCATCCGGCGCAGCACCAGCGGCAATGCGGCGCGCGGGATGGTGCCGTCCATGCAGAGATAGTCCGGCGAGATGCGGCCCACCGCCGGGAATGCCGCCTTGCGGCCGGACCAGAACAGCAGACGCTGCTGCTCGGACTCCGAAATCTGGCACGTCGTCGAGCCGCATTTCAGCGCGATCGCCTCGACGCGCTTGATGAGCTCGTCCACTTCGACCGCGGGACCATCGAGTTCGACGATCAGCAATGCATCGACATCGAGGGGATAGCCGGCATGAACGAAGGCTTCCGCCGCGTGGATCGCGGGCCGATCCATCATCTCCATGCCGCCGGGAATGATGCCCGCGCCGATCACATCGGCCACGCATTGGCCGGCGGCTTCGACTTCGGCAAAGCCGATCATCAAGGCACGCGCCGTCTCCGGCTTCTGCAGGATGCGGACAGTGACTTCAGTGACCACGCCGAGCAGGCCTTCGGAGCCGGTGATGATACCAAGCAGATCATAGCCCGACGGCTCCGCCGTCTTGCCGCCGATGCGGATGACCTCGCCATTGATCAGCACGATCTCGCAACCGAGCAGATTGTTCGTCGTCATGCCGTATTTGAGACTGTGCACGCCGCCGGAATTCTCCGCGACATTGCCGCCGATGGAGCAGGCGATCTGCGACGACGGATCGGGCGCGTAGTAGAAGCCCGCATGCGCGACCGCCTGGCTGATGGCGAGATTGGTGACGCCGGGCTCGACGACGACAGCGCGGTTATCGAAATCGATCTCGCGCACGCGCTTGAACTTGCCGAGGCCAAGCAGCACCGCATCCGCCAGCGGCAATGCGCCACCGGAGAGCGAGGTGCCCGAACCGCGCGGCACCACCTTGATGCCGTTGTCGTGGCAATACTTCAGAACCTTGGACACCTGCTCCGTCGTATCCGGCAAGACGACAACCATCGGCGGCTGCCGATAGGCGGTGAAGCCATCGGACTCGTAGGGAAGCATTTCAGCGGCGCTGGAGATCACGCCCTCGCCCGGCACCAGCTTTCGCAAGGCCGCGATGATCGCATCGCGTCTGGCGAGCACGGCTTCATCCCTTGCCGGCATCATGATCGTCATCGAGCGTTTCCCTTTCGCAACCGCGATATGAAACCGCTGTCCGCTTGGGGGGGAATCAATCACGTCCGCGTGGCTTTGAACAGGTAACGAAAGCATGAGGGCCATGCCGGGCGGTATCCGCTTGTGCAGCCTGCAACGCGTATGCGAACATCGTGGACGGAAAGCCAACAAGAAGAGCCATCCATGACGAAACTGACATTCGGCGCCTTGATCGCCGTCACGGCCTCGGCCATCTCCTCATTTGCCCTCGCGCAGGACGTCGCCGCCGGCAAATCCTCCTTCAACAAATGCCTGGCCTGCCACGCGGTGGGCGAAAATGCGAAGAACAAGGTCGGCCCCGAACTGAACGGGCTGAACGGCCGCAAAGCCGGCGCCGCTGCCGGCTATTCCTATTCGGACGCCAACAAGAATTCCGGCCTCACCTGGGATGAAGCGACGTTCAAGGATTACATCAAGGATCCGAAGGCAAAGATCCCCGGCACCAAGATGGCCTTTGCGGGGATCAAGAAGGAATCCGAGATCAACGATCTCTGGGCATTCCTGGCGCAGTTTGGCGCCGACGGCAAAATCAAGCAATAAGCGCCATCAGGCGCGGCGGCGATCAGACGGTCGCCGCCATCTTGGTGGGCAGCACAGCCTGCACCACGAGGCCGCGGGCGCGCGCGTCCATGACGCCGACGGCGCGCAGGGCCAGCAGCGTGACTGTCTGCACAGCGTCGCGCAGCTTGTTGGGATCATCGAAACTGTCGGGCGCCATGGGGCCGACCAGCGCTTCATGCAGCGCGCCGAGCAAGGCGGCCGCGGCCAATGCCGTGTCCTGCGCCGGCAGATGGCCGGCGCGGATCGCGGCATCGATGCGCATTTCGATCTCGCCGGCGATCTCGCGACGGCTGGTGAGTCGGGATTCAGTGACGTCGACTTCCACCGGCTCGGCCAGGATGCCCCAGGCCAGCTTGCGGTTGGAGACGACGTGAACGGCCACCGTGGTGACGGCCGCCGCCAGTGCTGAGGACGGCCCTGGCGCTGCATCGGCAGCGCGGCGGATCGCCGTCAGTTCGTCCCGCGACACGTCGGCGATCAGTTCGGAGATCAGGTCAGCCTTGGACGGGAAATAGCGATAGACCGTGCCTGCGGCCACATTGGCGCGGACGGCCACCGGCGCGATCTGCACCGCCGCCATGCCGCCTTCGGCGCAGGTCTCCCGCGCCGCCGCCAGAATGGCGTTGCGCCGAGCCGCAAGCCGCTTCACGACCTGCTGGGTACGTCGATAGACCATGAGCTTGTCCCGCGTCCGGCATCCCTGTCTGGCCCGAGGCCGATCAAGGAAAAACCGTGAGTTCAAGGTTTTGCGCGGATTCGAGTGCTCGGCCGCGAGAAGAGATGAACACCAGTTCAGAGTCGTTGACAAGGCATTTTGCGCATAGCGGGATTCAACTTTTCGGGGGGCTTTCAGCCGCCGAATCCCAGCGCGCGGGCCGCTGCCGCGACAGCCATGCCGACGATGACGGCGATGAAATCGTTGCGGCGGATGATGGTGACGGCCATGGCGGCCAGAATGGCGAAAATGACGACGGGGCCACCATTTACGGCCACCGGCAATGCGGCGGCGACGATGATCGAGCCGGGCAACGCGTCGAGCATGCGGCGGACACGGGGCGTGACATTCACATAGCCCATCAGCCAGTAGCCGCCGAGGCGGGAAGCCACCGTGACCGCCGTCATGACGGCGAAAGCGAGCATCACGTCGCTGCGTAAAAGGTCAGTCACGCCGCTGCTCCCGGCGTCTCGGGCTCATCCATGAAGCCGGCCGTGATCGCCCCCGACAATGCGCCAGCGATGATGAACCACCAGCCGGCAGCCAACCAGTGAACGATGAGTGCGACGACCCCGGAAACGACCCACGGGATCGCACGGCGGGGCCCCTTCCAGGCCGGCACGAGCATGGCGGCATAGAAGGCGGGCATCACCAGATCGACGCCGTATTTACGGGGATCGGCGAGTTGCTCGGCGAGCAGGAAGCCGGGCACCGCCGCGACCATCCAGGTGAAATACAGCACGACGCCGCCGCCGAGATAGAACATCGCATCGGCACCGCCGTGATCGCGATAGCGCATGGCCGCGAGCCAGCCACCATCGGTAACCAGCAGCATCGCCGGATAGGCCTGCCAGGCCGGCAGCGTGCCGAACCACGGCCGCAGGGTCGCGCTCATGAGGAAGAAGCGAATGTTCACCGTGAGCGTGAGCAGTGCCAATGTCGCGATGGCGCCGGGCGTCAGCACACCTGGCCACGACTGCACCGCAACAAACTGCGACAGGCCGCCATAGACGGTGCCCGCCATCACCACCACTTCGGCCAGCGAGAAACTCTTCTGCGCACACAGCGCGCCGAAGGCCATGCCGAAAGCCAGCGTACCCGGCAACATCGGGCCGATGGCCACGATGCCGGGCAGAATGGCGGCGCGTGACCAGTAGGCCGGTGCTTTCGGGATATGGGTGGCGTGCATGGCGCGATCCG
Organism: Tardiphaga sp. GW821-FHT12E02; assembly: GCF_058807155.1. NCBI lineage: Bacteria > Pseudomonadati > Pseudomonadota > Alphaproteobacteria > Hyphomicrobiales > Nitrobacteraceae > Tardiphaga > Tardiphaga sp. GW821-FHT12E02. The sequence continues at coordinate 1,728,710 of NZ_JBXAQK010000001.1, read as the reverse complement.
TGTTTTGGCAGCATGGGTGCTGCCATCACACGACCGGGTCAAGTCATCGCCGCCTCATGCGCGCCATGCAGCGGCGCGTGAGACGAAAGGCTGAGATCTTTGTAGTGGCGCATGATCCTGTCCGAAAACCGGCTTCCACTTTTCGGGATCATGCTCATTCCCAGCTGAGTGCACCGCCGTTTTGATACTCGATCACGCGGGTCTCGAAGAAGTTCTTCTCCTTCTTCAGGTCCATCGCCTCCGACATCCACGGGAACGGGTTTTCCGTCTCGTTGAACACCGGCGCGAGGCCGAGCTGGGCGCAGCGGCGATTGGCGATGAAATGCATATAGGTCTCGCACAGCGCTGCATTCAGCCCGAGGAAGCCGCGCGGCATGGTGTCCCGGCCATAGGAGGCTTCGAGCTCCGCGGCTTCGCGGATCATGGTGCGGATCTCGTCCTGGAACTGCCGGGTCCAGAGATGCGGGTTCTCGATCTTGATCTGGTTGATGACATCGATGCCGAAATTCAGGTGAATCGATTCATCGCGCAGGATGTACTGATACTGCTCGGCGATCCCCACCATCTTGTTGCGGCGGCCGAGCGACAGGATCTGCGCAAAGCCGGTATAGAACCACATGCCTTCGAAGATCACGTAGAACGCCACGAGGTCACGGACAAAAGCCTGGTCGTTTTCGGGCGTGCCGGTCTTGAAGTCGGGATCGTCGAGATGCTGGGTGTGCTTCAGCGCCCAGGCCGCCTTGTCGGTGATCGACGGCACCTCGCGATACATGTTGAACAGCTCGCCCTCGTCGAGGCCGAGGCTCTCGACGATGTACTGGAACGTATGCGTATGCACCGCCTCCTCGAAGGACTGGCGCAGCAGATATTGCCGGCATTCGGGATTGGTGAGGTGGCGATAGATCGCCAGCACGATGTTGTTGGCGACGAGCGACTCGGACGCGGCGAAGAAGCCGAGATTGCGCTTGATGGCGCGACGCTCGTCCTCGGTGAGGCCGTCGCGCGACTTCCACAGCGCGATGTCGGCCTGCATGGAGACTTCGGTGGGCATCCAGTGATTGTTGCAGCCGGCGAGATATTTCTCCCAGGCCCATTTGTATTTCAGCGGCAGCAGCTGATTGACGTCGGCGCGGCAGTTGATCATGCGCTTTTCATCGACGGAGACGCGGCCGCCGGTGCGGTCGATGGTGCCGAGACCGGTGGCGTCGGTGGGCGCTTCGGGGAGCGGGATGAAGGCGGGGGTTTTTGGAGCGGAGGCGGTGTCGGACCAGTCGAGCATTTTTATAGTTCCTTCGAAGATCAATCTCAGCCCTCATGGTGAGGAGCCGGCCGCTTGGCCGGCGTCTCGAACCATGGGAGCTTGGCGCCATCCTTCGAGACGCCGCTGCGCGGCTCCTCAGGATGAGGGACGGAGTGAGGGGACGGAGGGTGCGCCTTACTGGCACGCCTCGCATTCGGGATTGTCGATCGAGCACGCCATCGCGACATCGAGCTCGGGTGCCGTGAGATCCGACGATTTCACCAGAATCGGCGTCGCGCTCGCTTTCACCGGCGCTGCCGATACGCCTGCGGACACCGCATTGAGCTTGCCGTCAGTGCCCTTCAGCGTCGATTTCTCCACATGGGTCGCGCTGCGCGATCGCAGGTAATAGGTCGTCTTCAACCCGCGCGCCCAGGCCAGGCGATAGAGCTGATCCAGCTTCTTGCCCGAGGGATTGGCGATGTAGAGATTGAGCGACTGCGCCTGATCGATCCACTTCTGCCGGCGCGAGGCCGCCTCGATCAGCCACGCACTGTCGATCTCGAACGAGGTCGCATAGAGCGCCTTGAGATCGCTCGGCACGCGGTCGATGGATCCAACGCTGCCGTCGAAATATTTCAGATCCGAGACCATCACCTCATCCCACAGCCCGCGCTTCTTGAGATCACGCACCAGGAACGCGTTCACGACGGTGAAATCGCCCGACATGTTCGATTTCACATAGAGGTTCTGATAGGCCGGCTCGATCGACTGCGCGACGCCGCAAATGTTCGAGATCGTAGCCGTCGGCGCGATCGCCATCACGTTGGAATTGCGCATGCCGGTGGTCTTCACGCGCTCGCGCAATGCGGTCCAGTCGAGTGTCTGCGCGCGGTCCATCTCCAGACCACCGCGGGCATCGGCCACCAGGTCGATGGAATCGATCGGCAGGATGCCGCGGCTCCACAGCGAGCCGTCGAAGGACGGATAGCGGCCGCGCTCGGCGGCGAGATCCACCGAGGCCGAGATGGCGTGATAGGCGATCGCCTCCATGCTGGTGTCGGCGAATGCGACGGCCGCATCCGAGGCCATCGCAAGGCCCAGCGTATGCAGCGCGTCCTGATGGCCCATCAGGCCGAGGCCGACCGGGCGATGCTTGAGGTTCGAGCGGCGCGCTTCCGGGATGGTGTAGAAATTGATGTCGATGACATTGTCGAGCATGCGCATCGCCGTGGTCACCGTGCGCTGCAGGCGGGCGTGATCGATGCCCTGCTCCGTCACGTGATGCAGCAGGTTGACCGAGCCGAGATTGCAGACGGCGACTTCGTCATCGGACGTGTTGAGCGTGATCTCGGTGCAGAGATTCGATGAATGGATGACGCCGGCATGCTGCTGCGGCGAGCGCAGGTTGCACGGGTCCTTGAAGGTGATCCAGGGATGGCCGGTCTCGAACACCATGGTGAGCATGCGGCGCCACAGATCGGTGGCGCGCACCGTCTTGTAGACGCGCATCTCGCCGCGTGCGGCTTTGGCCTCATAGGCGGCGTAACGCTCGGCAAAGGGCTTGCCATAGAGATCGTGCAGGTCCGGCGTTTCATCCGGCGAGAACAGCGTCCAATCGCCATCCTGCTCGACGCGCTGCATGAACAGGTCCGGCACCCAGTTGGCGGTGTTCATGTCATGGGTGCGGCGGCGGTCGTCGCCGGTGTTCTTGCGCAGATCAAGGAATTCCTCGATGTCCACGTGCCAGGTTTCGAGATAGGCGCAGACGGCGCCCTTGCGCTTGCCGCCCTGATTGACGGCGATCGCCGTGTCGTTGGCGACTTTCAGGAATGGCACCACGCCCTGGCTCTCGCCATTGGTACCCTTGATGTGGGCGCCGAGGCCGCGGACGCGGGTCCAGTCATTGCCGAGGCCGCCGGAATATTTGGCCAGCAGCGCATTGTCCTTCACCGACTTGAAAATGCCGTCGAGATCGTCCGGCACCGTGGTGAGGAAGCAGGACGACAGCTGCGGGCGCTGGGTGCCGGCATTGAACAGCGTCGGCGTCGAGGCCATGAAATCGAAGGACGACAGCAGATTGTAGAATTCGATGGCGCGGTTTTCGCGGTCGATCTCGCGCAGCGCGAGGCCCATGGCGACGCGCATGAAGAAGGCCTGCGGCAGCTCGATGCGGTTGCCCTGTACGTGCAGGAAGTAGCGGTCATAGAGCGTCTGCAGACCGAGGAACTGGAACTGGAGATCGCGTTCCGGCTTCAATGCTGCGGCGATCTTCTTCAGATCGAAGCGTGCGAGTTCGGGATCGAGCAGTTCGGCTTCGATACCGACCTTCACATAGGCGCCGAAATAGTCCGCATAGCGCGACGCCATATCGGCCTGCGAGGCCGCGCTTGGCACGCCGTGCACGTAGGTCAGCACTTCCGTGCGCAGCTTGTCGAGCAGCAGGCGGGCGCTGACATAGGTGTAGTTCGGCTCCTGCTCCACCAGCGTGCGGGCGGCCATGATGCCGGCCAGCGCGAGTTCATCGAGCGTGATGCCGTCATAGAGATTGCGCTTGGTCTCTTCGAGCACGGGTGCTGCCTCGACGCCATCGAGGCCCGCGCAGGCTTCATTGACGATCAGCGCCAGGCGTGCGGCATCCAAAGGCACGCGCGTGCCGTTTGACAGCGTGACATGGAGCGCAGGCACGCTCGGCACGGCGGCGGGCTTGGCGGCAGCTTCTTCGGCGCGGCGGCGGGACCGCTCCTCACGATACAGCACATAAGCGCGCGCCACCTTGTGGTGCTCGCTGCGCATCAGCGCCAGTTCAACCTGATCCTGCACATCCTCGATATGGAAGGTACGGCCCTCGCCTATGCGGCGGGTCAGTGCGGCGAAAACCTCGCCGGTCAGCTGCTCGACGGCTTCGTGGACACGGCGCGAGGCCGCTGCCGTGTTGCCCTCGACGGCGAGAAACGCCTTGGTCATGGCCACCGAAATCTTGCCGGCATCGAAAGGCGACACCGTGCCATTGCGGCGGATCACCTGCATGGACGGCGCGTGCGCGGGCACGACATTCGATTCGGATGGGTGGGCGAGCACGGCATCATGGCCGTTGGAGAGAGCGTGGGACGTGGAAGGCATCGGCAGGACCCCGTGTGATGCATCAAGCTAAAGGGGGCTGGGGCCGAAGGTGCGAGCAACGATGCCGAGCGAACGCGCGGCAAAGCCTGCAAGCGACCGCTGGGACACCCCGCCCATGGACGTTTCTGGTGTCGCGGCAGGTCTCCTGACTCGCAGATCAAGCGCTTGTTTCCGCCTTCCCGGAGCGGTGAAGCTCCAGTGACGTCAATCGAAACAAACTCTCTGCTTACAGTTGCGGGGGCAGTGCCGGAATCAAGCGCAGTTACGCGCAGCTCTCACCGGCTTCCCTCTTAGCCACCAAATCTTGCGACATGGCGGACCGTGACGCCTACATTTGGTGTGACCCGCGGCAAAGTGTCAAGCGCGCTTTGCTGTTCCCGGCGAGAAATCAGATCAGGCTGTTAGTACCGTGGACAACTGCCGATGCGTCCGGCTGCGTGGCCGCAACGGACCTGGCGGGCCAGGACTCACGGATGCGAATGCCGATCAGGGCGGCGACCAGCAATGTGGCGCCGAATCCCGTCGGCACCGGCCCGATAAATTGGTAGCTGACCAGCATGACCGCTGCGAGACCGAGTGCCGGCAATTCGTGACCGAGAAAGCCCTCGGACAGTCCGACGCGAATGAGGAAGCCGACCGCGATCGCCAAGACCATCACGTCATAGAGGAACAGATAGGGCGTTGCGAGCAAGGCGCCAATGGCAAGCCCGGCGGCCTTCCATTCGTAGCGCGTGCGGCTACGCCACAGCCCGACGAGCGACACCGCGACAGCAGCCACGAGAATCCATTGCAGCGTCCAGGCCAGCGTCTCGCCGCCCTCGAAATAGCGGACGAGCGCAAAGATGCTCTGCATCTTGCCGAACGGTGCGCGACCTTCGACCAGGAACGCCTGCGAGAACATCGGCATCCATTTGAAGAAAGCGACCCAGCTTTCAGTGCCGAAGGCCAGCCATGAGGCGACAGCGAGCAGGATCGTCGTGACGGCAGCACTGGCAAAAGCGCGCCATTGCGCAGCAGCGATCAGGACCAGGGGAAACAGCACGCCATATTGCGGCTTGTAGCTGAGCAAGCCGAGGCAAATGCCGGCCAGGATCGGCCGTGTCGGCAGCAACACCAGCATGCCGCCAATCAGGGATGCGGTGAGAAAGCCGTTCTGTCCGACCAGCACATTGGTGAAGACGACCGGGAAAGCGAGCGCCAGGAGCATGCCGAACGGGCGCCCGACGATCGCGCGCATGGCGGCGAGATAAGGCACGACGCTGATACACGCCCAGCCTGCAAAGGCGACCGCATAAGGCAGCTTGGCAAGTAGCGCCGCGACGAACAGGAATGGCGGCGGATAGTGCCAGGCGAAATTGCCGGGATAGGTCTGGCCGAGCACGCCGACCTGCACCTGCTTCTGGATGTCCCAGTCATAGGCCGAGGCCGGATGGCCATCGAGCACAAGGCGGCCGGCGGACCAGACATTGATGAAGTCGGTGGGCACACCAAGGCCGTTGCCTTCGACAATCCAGCCATGGCCGTAATAGAGCGGGAAGAACGCGATCTGCAGGATCGCGAGGATGGCGCACACCATCACCAGCGCCGGTGGAATCGGGCCGCGATCAGAGGGCGTCAGATGTAACGGCGTCATGCGGTCCCCGCGACGGGTGAAGTTGCGAGGGACATTGCCGAGGGAAGTTTGAGGAAGGTTTAAGTGGGGAACGTAGGATGGGTTGAGCGAAGCCATACCCATCACCGCATGTGCTTGTGGTGATGGGTATCGCTTCGCTCAACCCATCCTACAGACAAAAAACGCGGCCTTTCGGCCGCGTTTTGCATGTCTGTTCGCTGCAAGCTTATGCCTGCGGCTGTGGCTCCAGGCCACCGTCCGGGCGCGGGCGCTGCTTGCCGGCGGGAGGCACGGCGGACGAACGCGGGGTGGAGGGCTCCAGCACCGACTCGCGATTCGGCTTCTTGCCGTCGAGCAGGTCCTTGATCTCGTCGCCGGACAGCGTCTCGAATTCGAGCAGGCCCTTGGACAGCGTTTCGAGATCCCCGCGCTTCTCGGTGAGAATGCGGGTCGCTTCCTTGTAGCCATCCTCGACGAGGCGACGGACTTCCTGGTCGATCTTCTGCGCGGTGGCTTCGGAGACGGCCTGGGTGCGGTTCATCTGCATGCCGAGGAACACCTCGTCATTGTTGTCGCCATAGGAGACCGTGCCGAGCTCCTCCGAGAGACCCCAGCGGGTCACCATCATGCGCGCCAGACGGGTCGCCTGATCGATATCCGACGAAGCGCCAGACGTGACCTTGTTGCGGCCGAAGATCAGTTCTTCAGCCACGCGACCGCCCATCATGATGGCGAGGCGCGAGGTCATCTGCTCCAGCGACATCGACATCTTGTCGCGTTCCGGCAGCTGCATCACCATGCCGAGCGCACGGCCGCGCGGGATGATGGTGGCCTTGTGGATCGGGTCGGTGGCGGGGACATTGAGGCCGACGATGGCGTGACCGCCCTCGTGATAGGCCGTCAGCATCTTCTCTTCCTCGGACATCACCAGCGACTTGCGCTCGGCACCCATCATCACCTTGTCCTTGGCCTCTTCGAACTCGCTCTGGGTCACCATGCGCTTGTTGCGGCGCGCGGCGGTCAGAGCGGCTTCGTTGACGAGGTTCATCAGGTCGGCGCCGGAGAAACCGGGGGTGCCGCGGGCGATGGTCTTGAGGTTGATATCCGGCGCCAGCGGCACCTTGCGGACATGGACCTTGAGGATCTGCTCGCGACCGACGACATCCGGATTCGGCACCACGACCTGACGGTCGAAGCGGCCCGGACGCAGCAATGCGGGATCCAGCACGTCGGGACGGTTGGTGGCGGCGATCAGGATCACGCCTTCATTCGCCTCGAAACCGTCCATCTCGACCAGCAGCTGGTTGAGGGTCTGTTCGCGCTCGTCATTGCCGCCGCCAAGACCGGCGCCGCGATGACGACCGACGGCGTCGATTTCGTCGATGAAGATGATGCAGGGCGCGTTCTTCTTGGCCTGCTCGAACATGTCGCGGACGCGGCTGGCGCCGACGCCGACGAACATTTCGACGAAGTCCGAACCCGAAATGGTGAAGAACGGCACATTGGCTTCGCCCGCGACCGCACGCGCGATCAGGGTCTTACCGGTGCCGGGAGGGCCGACCAGCAGCACGCCGCGCGGAATGCGGCCGCCGAGGCGCTGGAATTTGCCGGGGTCGCGCAGGAATTCGACGATCTCCTGCAGGTCCTGCTTGGCTTCATCGACACCGGCGACGTCTTCGAACGTCACGCGGCCATGCGCCTCCGTGAGCATCTTCGCCCGCGACTTGCCGAAGCCCATGGCCTTGCCGGCGCCGCCCTGCATCTGCCGGGACAGGAAGATCCAGACGCCGATGAGCGCGATAAAGGGCAGCCACGAGACGAGCAGCGAGACGAACCACGGCACGTTATCGCCGGGCGCCTTCGCGGTGATGGAGACCTTGGCGTCATACAGGCGCTTGATCAGCGTCGGGTCCGACGGCGCGTAGGTGTGGAAGGTTGAGCCGTTCACATAGGTGCCGTTGATCTCCGGCCCCTGGATGACGACGTCGCGCACCTTGTTCTGATCGATATCGGTCAGGAGCTGCGAGAACGGAATATCCTGCGAAGCAGCGCGCTGGCCCGGATTCTGGAACAGCGTGAACAGCGCCAGCAACAGCAGCACGATAATGACCCAGAGGGCGAAATTGCGCAGATTCGCGTTCATCGATCTTCCTTCGTCACCGCTGAAATGCGCGGCTCTCTTCCCGTGATACGCCACAAGGCGATCACCCTGGGTCAGTCTGATGCAATTTAAGTGCGACCGGCGCCGATGCCAAGGGAACTGGGACGGACTATTTAGCGCATCTAGGCCTATTTCCGGTTGAAATGATGGCGGCGGCGGCCCTCATCTTCGCAGGTGGTTAAGGCCTATTGCGCGCAACCACGCGCCGCGGCGGCGCCGGCGCAATCTTCAGCCGCGTGCGAGTGAGCGAAATCACCGCACCAGCGAGGGTTTGTTTCAGCAGAATACCGTTTCCGCCCTGCTGCATCGCCTGTTCCATGGCCAATGACAGGCTTTCGACCTTGCCAAGCTCGGCAGGCCCTTCATGGCCGACCTCATTGAGCATGCGGAGCAACAAGCGGACCCGGATTTCTTCCGCAAGGCCCAGAAACGCCTCCGCATCGATGGCCTCCGGCGAGCGGCCGGGATTGCGGAGGGCCAGAAAGCGCTCGGCCCCATCGGTCATCAGGTCGAGCGCGGCATCCGCGCGCGCCATCCGCGTCGCAAGGCGCTGCAGAGTGCGGGAATCCATGCCTTCGGCGGCAAGATCAGGCATCAGCGCCCGCAGCCGCGGCCGGGTGAAGCTCGGATCTGCATTGGTGGGATCGACGACGAAGCCAAGCCTCGCCTTGCCGAGCGTCGCGATCAGTTGGGATTTCGACACCTGCAGCAGCGGACGCACGATGCGGATGCCGTTGCGCTCGGTTTCCACGCTCATGGCACCAAGACCGGCCAGGCCGCTGCCGCGGGCCATCCGCATCAAAACGGTCTCGGCCTGATCGTCACGCGTATGTGCCGTCATCACATGAGCAGCCCCCGCTTTTCGCGCGGCATCGGCGAGCAGCGCATAACGCACCGTGCGCGCTGCGGCCGGAATTCCGCGCCTGGGCTTGTCGCCGGTCCAGCGCAGGGTCCGATGCGGCAGATCGAGCGACGCCGCGAGGCGCTTCACGTCGCGCGCCTCGCGTGCCGATTCCGGGCGCAATCCGTGATCGACCGTCACGACCGTCAGCACGGGACCGCGCTTCAGGCTGCGCCGCCAGCGCGCGGCGAGCCACAACAGGGCGACCGAATCCGGGCCGCCCGATACGGCGAGAACCAATGCCGGCGCGCTTGCCCAGGGGGCGAATAACTGCTTCGCCTGAAGGGCAGAAATGGGGAGATGATCGTCATCGGACATCAAGCACGATCCAGCGACACCAAAGAGCAGGTGATCGTCACCTCTCCCCACCGGGGAGAGGTCGACCGGCGAAGCCGGGCGGGTGAGGGGCGCCACGCATGACGTCGCTTGCGGAAGCCCCCTCACCCGGCGCTGCGCGCCGACCTCTCCCCGGTGGGGAGAGGTGAACGAGCGCCGCCGCATCTCCTCAGCTCTGCAGAACGAGCATTAGCACTTGTTGCGCTTTTGCTCGCGGTCCACGCCCTGCTTCACGCCGGTGGAGGCGCGCGGATATTTACGGGCGACTTCGCCGAAGGCAGCGCAGGCCGCTTCCTTTTCCTTCAGCGCGGCCAGCGACTGGCCGAGGCGGAGCAGCGCATCCGGCGCCTTGGCTGAGGTGTCATATTTGCTGGTGACGCCGAGGAAGGACTGGGCGGCATCGCGATATTTCTGGCGCTGGAAGTAGCTTTCGCCGAGCCAGTATTGCGAATCCGCGATCATCGGATCGTTGGGATATTTCTGGCTGAAATTGCGCATGGTTTCTTCGGCCAGCGCATAATCGCGGCGCTGCATATAGCCGAGGCCGAGATCGAATTCGTCCTTGGGCGTCGCCCCCGGCGGCAGCGTGGTCAGAGCCGGCGCGGCGCCCTGCCCGGCATTGCCAAGCGGCAGCGGTTCGCCCGCTTCGCGCCCACCGGGCACGCCAGCCGGCGCATTGGCCTGCATCGGCTGCTGTCCGCCGCCGAGCGCGCGCGGCACGCCCGGCGCATTCGGATTGGCGCCCGGATCGAATGCATCGTTGCGACGGCCACCACGCGGCGCCGGCGCGGGGTCCTGTGCGATCGGAGCGGGAGCAGCGATCGGCGGCTGTTGCGCGTAACCACCCTGCGGCGCGATCTGCTGCGGGCCCGGCTGCGCGACCGGCGCTGCGGCGATATTCGGACGGGCGCCCCCGGCAGGCGGCGCACCGCCGCCGGCCTGCAACTGGCGCAGCTGATCCTCGAGCTGACGGTTGCGATATTGCAGCTCTTCGTTCTGGCCGGTCAGCTTGCGCAACTGGTTTTCGAGCTGCTCGATCCGCATTTCCGGATCGACGCCGCCATCCTGCTGGCCATAGGTCTGCGGCTGCCGCTGTTCCTGCTGCTGCTGTCCCCAGAACTGCGCCGAGACCGGCGACGCCGAAGCAAGGATTGAAGCGACAAACGCGGCACCGGCGAGCGACTGGAATTTGAATGACATCTTGGCCTGAGCGATGACTGAAACGCGCCTGATTGGCGCTCAAAACGATGAGTGCTGCACTACGCCAGAATTGTGACTGAGGGCAGCGACAAAGCCGCCTACAGACACAAATAACCAGACACAAAAACGGCGCCTGCCCGATCAGGCAGACGCCGTCATTGATATCACATCCGGCAGCGTTACGCGCCGGCGTTGAGCACGGTCACCGCGCGGCGATTCTGCGACCAGCACGAGATGTCGTTACACACCGCCACCGGACGTTCCTTGCCGTAGGAGATCGTGCGCATGCGGCCGGGATCGATGCCGCGCGAGGCGAGATAGCTGCGCACCGACTGGGCGCGGCGGGCGCCAAGCGCGATGTTGTATTCACGGGTGCCGCGCTCGTCCGCATGGCCTTCGATGGTGAAGGAATAGCGGTTGTACTGCTGCAGCCACTGCGACTGCTTGTCGAGGGTGGCCATGGCCTGCGGCGACAATTCGGTCTGATCGCTTTCGAAGAACACGCGGTCGCCGACATTGACCACGAAATCCTGCTGGCTGCCCGGCGCGGCATTACCTGCCATCGCACCATCGGCGCCGCCGAGACCGTTCTTGTTGGCGCAGGCACCCATCGAGAGCGCCACAACCAACACGGCAGCCAGTTTCAATCCCTGGAGGATACGCATTTGCTGAACCATTCCCGGAGCCTCCACGCTCACGCTTTAACCAACTGTCATTCGGTCTACAGGGCGTTGGTTAAGCGAACGTTCCGTCAACCTTGACGAGGTGTTGCCAAAACCGATCAAAAGCCACAGGCCGCCAAAAAGCACCGACGTGGTTAATGCTTTGGAAATATGGCGCGACGGTGAAGCGAAAGCGGATGCGTCTGATTTTTCGCGAGAATTCACGAAAAACGGCCGCCACATCTCTGTAGCGACCGCCTGGTGTCGACAACCGGATCCGTGGCAGGCGTCGTTTACTGCTGATGCGCCGACGTGGCGTGGCGGAGCTGGAACTCGGAGCTGTGCAGATCCGGCGCGAGCGGCTCGCTCTGGCGCTCGAACAGCGCCCGCCGCTCGAACTGGCTGGAGCGGAAATACGGGTAACGCTCGAAGATCTTCTCGCGAACCATGTTGAAATCCGCCGCCATCAGGCAAAGCGGCTTCACCAGCGTCGGATAAGGCCGCGGCTCACAGAGCGGCGTCTGCAGGAACACGCGGCGATAAAAGGCCCGGTGCTCGGCCCGAACGGTCGCGGTGCCGATATCGGCATTGAAATAGGCGCAGGCGACGTAGCCAAGGCGTACCGTCAGATATGGCAGTTCTGGAAACTTGGTGCGGTTGGACGGATCGGCCACGAAACGGTTGGGATCGACGATGGTCTTGCCCGCCTCGATCTGCGGACGCAGCATATCGCCGAAGGCGTCCACCGCCGGAGTGTCCGGATTGTCCGGGGAGCCGACGCTGATGCGCAGCGAACTCGCCAGTTCGCCGTCCATATAGATGCCGAACGTCCAGGAATTCGGCATGTCGTCGAAGCGGTCCTTCAGCCGACGCTCGGTCCGCGGCTCGATGGCGCCTTCGTGCAGATAGGCCCGGTAGCGGAGGCTATAGATCGCTTCTTTTTCGGCCTCGGTTTCGGCTAGGCGGTAGTCGACCCTGTCCAGAATATCTTGATGGCGCGAGGAAATTTCCGTCACTTGATCGGCCGCAGCCATCATTCCATCTCCACGCGCACGAAACGCCACCAGTATTTGAGTAAGGTAAAGATTAAAGCTTTCTTAAAAGTTGTCAAAGGTTCTGCCGTAACTTGGTTAACCTTTTACCAACGGTCGGCAGATGAGATGAATCGTGCCGGCTTTATCTGTGCTTGGAGAATTTTAGGCCGTGGTGCGGGCGGTCTCGGCGTTCAGCTCGGGTTCCTGCTCGACGCGGCGTCCATGCGAGGCGTCCAGCAACTGGCGGATGCGCGCGGCAGGCACCGGGCGGCTGAACAGATAGCCTTGGGCCTCGCTGATGGTTCCGTCGGCGCTGATCAGTTCGAGCTGCTCGTTGGTTTCGATGCCCTCGACCACCACAGTCATACCGAGATCGGTGCTGAGGCGCGCGACGCCGCGCAGCAGCGTCAACGGGCGCTGGGTATCGATGCCTTCCAGGAACGAGCGGTCGATCTTCACCTTCTGCAGCGGGAAGTTATGCAGATAGCTGAGGCTGGAATAGCCGGTGCCGAAATCGTCGAGCGAAATCCGGCACCCGGCCGCATGGAGCTGCGACAGGGCGTCGTGGGTCCACTGCGTGTTGCGCAGCAGCGACGATTCGGTGATCTCGATTTCCAGGCGATGAGCCGGCAGGCCTGACACTTCCAGTGCGTAGCGCACTTCGCTCAGCACATCGCGCTGATGGAATTGCTGCGACGAGAAGTTCACGGCGACGCTGACCGCGTCCGGCCACTTCATGCACTCGATACAGGCCTTGCGCAGGATCCAGCGGCCGAGATCGACGATCAGGCCCATATCTTCCGCGATCGGAATGATATCTGCCGGCGAGACCGTGCCGCGCACCGGATGATTCCAGCGCAGCAACGCTTCGCAGGTCGAGATACGGCCGGACTTCAGATTGACCAGCGGCTGGTAGTAGATCTCGAATTCCTCGTCGGCGAGCGCCTTGCGCAGATCGAGCTCAAGCACGCGGCGCGCCTCGACCGTCTGGGCCATCTCGTCGCGGAAGAAGCAGAAGGTGCCGCGGCCGGATGCCTTGGCGCGATAAAGCGCCATGTCGGCATTCTTGAGCAGATGGTCGGCGCTGACGCCCGGTTCGGTGAGCGCAATGCCGATGCTGGCGCCGATCTCGACCTGGTGATTGTCGATTTCGTAGCGCTCGCTGAGCCGCTCCACGATTCGCATGGCGAGATCCGCCGCGTCGTGATTGGCCTTGATGTTGCGCTGGAACACGACGAATTCGTCACCGCCAAAACGCGCGACGAAATCGTCCGCCCGCAGCATTTCGCGCAGACGTTCCGCCACCATGCAGAGCAGCTGGTCGCCGCAGGGATGGCCGAGCGTGTCATTGACCTGCTTGAACTGATCGAGATCGACGAACAGCAGCGCCGACATGGTCGCCCTGTCGCCCATCTTCAGCAAGCGCCCGATCTCGTTGCGGAAGCTCATGCGGTTCGGCAGGCCGGTCAGCTCGTCGAAGCGCGCCATGTGGCTGATGCGGGCTTCCGAATTGCGGCGCTCGGTGATGTCCTCGAGCAGCACCACGGTGCCGCCGCCGGACATCGGCTGGAATTTCCACGACAGCGCGCGCTCGAGATCATGGGCATGATCGAGCGTGGTGATCTCAGCCGCCTTCGAACTTTCGATTTCGGCGACGATGGTCATTCCGCTCGCCGCCGAGACGGTGCCGGCATTGACGCAGAGCGAGACCATTTCGCGCATGCTGATGCCGCTGCGGACGGCGAGATTGCCGGTGATCTCCATCATCTCGGCGAAGCGGTTGTTGAGCACGGCCAGGCGGCCGTCCGGACCGAACATGCAGAGCCCGTTCGGCATGTTGTTCAGCGCGGTGTCGAACTGGCTGGCGATCGAGCCCACCCGTTCCGTCGCCAGCAGGGCCTTCACATAGACGTCGTGCAGCCGCAGCGTGATGCGGCGTAGGCCGATGAAGAAGAGCACATTCAGGAAGGCGAAGCCGACATAATAGAAGTCGCCATGGATGATCAGCGCCGCGGCCATCGGTCCGCAGGCGAGCAGAACCTGCAGCTGCGCGATCTTCGGACGTCCATAGGTGCGGCCTGCACCGGCAGCGATATAGGCGACGGTGACGGCGGTACCGAGCATATGCGCGACCGGATCGTCGCTGCCGAGCAACACGACCCAGCACCACAGGCCGAGCGACGCCGCATAGAGCGAGCCGCCGATCATGTAGTTGCGTTCCCACTGGACCGCCTCGTCCGGCGTCAGCGCGGTTTCGCGCTTCTCGTATTTGCTGAGTTGCAACGCGCGCAGCGCGCCGATGAGAATGATCAGCCCGGCGCATGGCCACAGCAGGGGGTTGCCGGTCTTGACCGCAGTCATGACGGCGCCAGTGCCGGCACAGACGGCGCCGGCCAGCATCGGGATGGGATTTTCGAACAGGGAGTCGACAAGCGCCGTATAGATCGACGGCGACATCGACTTGCTATTCGTCCGGCTATGATCGGCGAGCTGCATCGGGAGTTGGCGCGTCCATTTCAGCGCACATTGGTACCGGGTCCTGATGAACTCTTTCTGAGGGAACATCCTTAGCGAACTGTTTACGGCTCGGCATAAACAGCGAATCTGCCTGTAGATTCAGCGCAGTGGGCAAAGATTGCCGGTAAACACCGGCAATCCGCATAAGGCTTTCAACAAAGCCTTTACGATAACAGGGGCGACCAGGCGGGGTCGGAGGCAAAGCCCGGGGTCGGGACCTTCAGCTCGTTGCGGCCGGAGACGTCCACCGTATAGAGCGACGGGCCACCGCCGGTATCGCGGAAGAACATGATGACACGGCCGTTCGGCGCGAAGGTCGGGCCTTCATTGTGATAGCCGGAGGTGAGAATGCGCTCGCCCGACCCATCCGGCTTCATGATGCCGATGGCGAACTGGCCGCCGCCCTGCTTGGTGAAGGCGATATAGTCGCCGCGGGGCGACCAGACCGGCGTCGAATAGCTGCCTTCGCCGAACGAGATGCGCTGCGCGCCGCCACCGGTGGCGCCCATCACATAGATCTGCTGCTTGCCGCCGCGATCTGACTCGAAGCAGATGCGCGCGCCATCGGGCGAATAGGACGGCGAGGTATCGATCGCCGGGGTATCGGTGAGGCGCGTGGTGGACTTTGAGCGCAGGTCCATGACGAACAGGTTGGAATTGCCGCCCTGCTGCAGGCTCATGATGACGCGCTGGCCATCCGGCGAGAAGCGCGGCGAGAACGACATACCGGGGAAGTTGCCGACGATCTCGCGCTGGCCGGTCTCGATATTGAACAGATAGACGCGCGGATCGCCCTGGCCGAACTCCATATAGGTGATCTCTTGCGTGGACGGCGAGAAGCGCGGCGTCAGCACCAGATCGGCACCACGGGTGAGGTAGCGCACATTGGCGCCGTCCTGATCCATCAGCGCCAGACGCTTGACGCGGCGCTCCTTCGGCCCGCTTTCATCGACGAACACGACGCGGCTGTCGAAATAGCCCTTTTCGCCGGTCAGGCGCTCATAGATCTGATCGGAAATGATATGCGCGATGCGGCGCCAGTATTCCGGCGAGGTGAAATATTGCTGGCCGGCGAGCTGCTGGCCGGTGGCCACATCCCACAGGCGGAATTCAGCCTTGAGGCGGCCGTCGCCCTGTCGCGTCATGCGGCCGGTGACGAGCGCCTGCGCATTGACGGTCTTCCAGTTCTGGAAGTTCGGCGGCGCGTCGATATTGACGGTCTTCTCGACGAAGGCTGCCGGATCGATCGGCGCGAACAAGCCGCTGCGCTTCAGGTTGTTGGTGATGACCTGGGAGACGCCGTTGCTGACTTCGTTGTCGGACCCCGTACCGGCGTTGAAAGTCGGGATCGCGATCTTCATCGGCGCGACGTCGCCGCCGGTGATGGTGACGCGGGCCTGGCCGAAGGCTGAGCGCGCGCCGGTGCCCGCGAGCAGGCCGAGCGATCCGATGCCCGTGAGGATCTGGCGGCGGCTTGGGCGCAACAGTGTCTCCCGAAATTCGTTATCTGAGGTCATCTCTACCGGGTTTTTCATGTTGCGGGCTTCAAATTGCAATGCGCGGGTCACGTGATTTTTTCGGTGAAATACGGGTTGAACGACTTCCACTCGTTGAAGAATTGCGGCGGCAGCTTGTAGGGCTGGCAATCGATGATCGCACGTAAGCCGCTCTCCTGATAGACGCGCTGATACGGCGTCGAAGGGCGTCCAATCGCCGTCGGCGTAGCTTCCAGAGTGCCATCCTGCTTGAGCCGAATGCTGAATTCGGCCTCGACCATCTGGGCCTCGACGCCACCATATGGCTTCTTCCAGCAGCGATCGACCTGCGACTTGAACATCGCGCCCCAAGTGGCGACGTTGCTCGCGGCATTGCCCTTGGCAAGCCCCAGCGCCTCGTTCGGATTGAGGTCGGAACCCGTCGCCGACGTCCGGGTCGGATCGCGCTTGTCAATCAAGGCTGCGATCTTCGACTGGTCGAACACCCGCTCGGCCTTCTTCGCCTCTTCGGCCTTAGCTTTTGCTTCCGCCTTGGCCTTAGCCTCCGCGTCGGCCTTGGCTTTCGCCTCGGCCTTTGCCTTGGCTTCCGCTTTTGCCTTGGCCTGCGCTTCAGCCTTTGCTTTGGCTTCCGCAGCAGCCTTCGCGTCGGCCTCGGCCTTTTCCTGAGCCAACTCCTTGGCCTCGGCCAAAGCAGCGGCCTTCGCTTCCGCCTTGGCCTTGGCATCTGCCGCAGCTTTGGCTGCAGCCTCGGCCTTGGCAGCCGCCTCCGCCTTGGCTGCTGCTTCGGCAGCGGCCTTGTCCTCGGTCTTCGGCTGTTCCTTCGGCGCGACTTCGGTAATCACCGGCGCCTTCTTGTCATCGATCTTGCCCACCGCATCATCCGGCGGCTTGGCTTCGGCGATCTTCTCGACCTTCGGCTTCGGGTTGTCCTTCTTGCCGGTCTTGGCGCCAGCCATGGCCTTGGCCAGTTGATCGTCGGAGATCACGTCAACGGCGACGGAATCCTCGGGCATCACTTCGAGCGCCTTGGAGGAGAAGGTGAACAGGCCCCAGCCGAACACCAGCGCATGCAGGATGATCGATGCGATGAGCGTCTTGTCGACTCTCGCCATCAGATCCCTGAACCTGCTTGTCTCCTGCTGCTCCACGATCTTACGATCCCTGCTCCGGCAAGATCACGATATTGGCCTTGAAACCGGCGGCACGCACGGTGCCGAGCAGCTTCATCATATCCGTGTAGCAAACGTCGCGATCGCCGCGCAGGAATACGGTGTTATCCGTTTCCGAACGCGTCGTGCGGAGTGCTGTGATCTTCGCAGCCAGTTCGCTCTGCGGCACCAGGGCGTCGCCGATATAGGTTTCGACGGCCGAATTGCAGCTGCCGCCGATACGCTTCACCGAAACGGTGAGCGGCGGCGTGTTCTGCGACATCGACTTGCCACCGCTGGCGATGGGCAGATCGATATCGATGGTCGAGGTCATCAGCGGCGCCGAGACCATGAAAATGATCATCAGCACCAGCATCACGTCGACCATCGGCGTGACGTTGATTTCGGCCATGACAGCAGCACGCCGGCGTCCCCGCCGGCCACCGCCCCCACCGCCTGCTGCTGCATTCATCCCCATGATCGGGCGCTCATCGCAAGGTTCAATTCACTATCCATCAAGCGCGCTCGTCGATCTGGCGCGACAGGATGGCCGAGAACTCGTCGGCAAATCCCTCCAGGCGCTGGGCCTGCCGGTTCACTTCTGCCGTAAATTTGTTGTAGAAAATGGTCGCCGGGATGGCGGCGATAAGGCCGATGGCGGTGGCGAACAGCGCTTCCGCGATGCCCGGCGCGACCACGGCAAGCGATGTGTTCTTCGAGGCAGCGATCGCCTGGAAGCTCGACATGATGCCCCAGACGGTACCGAACAGGCCGACGAACGGACCGGCGGACCCGACGGTTGCCAGCACCAGAAGCCGCCGCTCCAGCCGCTCGACCTCGCGGGCGATGGAGACGTTCATCACTTTGTCGATGCGCATCTGCAGGCCGGTGAAGGACCGCGCCTGGCTCTCGAAGGAGCGCTTCCACTCGCGCATGGCGGCGACGAAACAGGCGGCCATCGACTGGGTCGGCTTGGCGGACAGCGCCCGATAGAGATCCTCAATGGACTCGCCCGACCAGAAGGCCTGCTCGAACCGATCCATGGCGCGCTTGGTACGCGAATAGAGAAAAATCTTGTCGATCGCGATGGCCCAGACCCAGACCGAGCAACCGATCAGGCCGAGCATCACAGCCTTGACGATCCAGTGCGCCTGCAGGAACAGAGCGATCAGCGACACGTCGGTCGACACCAGCGGCATGGCTGACTGTGCGACATCCGGATTCATGAGTAGTATCCTCTCAACGCAAATTCCCCTGTCGACCGACATCCCGCCAATCGATCATGCAGTCACGCGCTGAACCGGGCGCGATAGCGCCTGGGCATATCCTTGTTCAGTGCATGGATGACCCGTCCGAGGCCGGGCCCTCAATTCCCTGCCAACATGTCAAAACAAGGGCTTCGCGCGCATTTCTGCGGCTCT
Organism: Tardiphaga sp. GW821-FHT12E02; assembly: GCF_058807155.1. Classification (NCBI taxonomy): domain Bacteria; kingdom Pseudomonadati; phylum Pseudomonadota; class Alphaproteobacteria; order Hyphomicrobiales; family Nitrobacteraceae; genus Tardiphaga; species Tardiphaga sp. GW821-FHT12E02. Next base: position 1,709,859 of record NZ_JBXAQK010000001.1, on the reverse strand, counting down.
TACCAGAGCCCGGCTATGGTTAATGTTGCGTTACCACGGGCTGTTTCGCAGAGAAATGAAGCTCCGTTCGCTTGTTCGTGAACACCACGTGACATCTGGAGCCTTTTTTGATTGAGCCCCTGCCCTCATGGTGAGGAGCGCGCCCATTGGCGCGCGTCTCGAACCATGGCTGCAGGCTCAGAGCCCGGCCATCTCATGGTTCGAGACGGCGCTGCGCGCCTCCTCACCACGAGGGAGAGTTCGTGGAGCGCACGCCATTTCAACACGAGGCGCTTTTAAACGAAACCGCCCGCCTGTGGGGGACAGGCGGGCGGCTCGAGGGGAACCAGGCAGCGAACTGCCCCGCTCCGGTATGTTGATCCTGCTTACATCAGCCCTGCGGCTGGTTGTTGTCCGCCGGCGGCGGGGTCGGACGCTGACGGTGCTGGGCCATGAACTGGTCGAACTCTTCCTTGTCCTTGGCATGACGCAGGCGCTCGAGGAAGCTCTTGAACTCATGCTGCTCCTCTTCGAGGCGGCGCAGCGTTTCGACGCGATATTCGTCGAAGGCACGGTTGCCCGAGGTCGGCTCGCCGAAGCCGAAGCCGCCAAAACCGCGGCTCTCCATGCGGCCGCGCATGCGCTCCATCTTGTCCTGCATCCGCTGCATCTTGTGTTCGAAACGACCCTGACGATCCCAGCAACCCATGTTTCTGCTCCCGAGTTTGAAGAAGAGAAGTGCGAGGCCAATCGGCCACCAGACGATGAAACCAAGAACAACCAGCACGATGCTCCATGGCGAACGAAGGCCATAGGTCACGCGCTCATCGTAAGGGCGACGGCCCCAGCGATTGAGATCTGCGGTGTCGGACATCTTCCTCTCCATCAGCGGCACCATGCCGCTTGTGAATGTAAATAACATTTACATACGTAAAGCACGGCCCGTTTTTGTCAAGGCGGGCACCGGGCCAGCCGCTCACATAATCGAGAGGTGGCCTGCGACTATTTGGGCGCCGCGCCCCAGGGGCCGGATTTCGGCACTGATGCTTTGTCGTTTTCGGACGGCTTTTGGTCGGTCGGGAAACCCAGTCCGCGCAAATAAATCAGCGCACCCGCTTCCAGCAGATCGTCCGGTGACATCGGCAGTTTGCGGCGCGCGGCATCGCCGCGGCCGAACAGCGAGGCGATACCGTGGGACATCGACCAGATATGCAACGCCATCATCAGCGCCGGTGGACGCGGCACGCCAGGCGGCGTAAGCGCTGCGAGACGCTCGGCCGCGGCGCGGATGACGCCAAAGGCGCGTTCGCCGGCAGCCGTCAATTCAGGGCTGGAATCCGCGGGAATGCCGGACTCGAACATGGCTGAATAGAAAGCGGGCTCATTGCGGGCGAAAGCGAGATAGGCCTTTCCCAACCGCTCGAAGGCCGTGACCGTGTTCGGCCGGCCGTCATCCCAGGCCTGCGCCAGCGTCTGCTCGAACTGCTCGAAGCCGCGCTGGGCGATATTAGCCAGCAGATCGTCCCGGTCGCGGAAATGGCGATATGGCGCGGCGGCACTCACGCCCGCCGTGCGCGCGGCATCGGCAAAGGTGAAGCCTGCCGGCCCCTTCTCGGCGATCAGCCCAAGCGCTGCCTGCAGCAGCGCCTCCTTCAGATTGCCGTGGTGATAGCCGCGTTCGCCGCGACGGTCCTTGTGCCAGCTCATGTGAAGGGCTTTTACATGAGCCGGATCACAAGGTCATCCGGAAAGACGATCGTCAGACCTCGACCACGCGTTCGTTATGAACGCAGCGGCAGTCCATTTCATATTCCAGCCCTTCGATCGGCGGCCGGTTGAAATGCCAGGTCAGGCCGTGGCGGAACACGCCGCGGCGGCCGAGCTCGCTTTCGAGGATCGGGTACACGTCCTGCACCGTATAAAGCTGGGCGCCCGTGGTCTGGCTCCAGTCGCCGGAGAAGGCGCTCATCCGGCGTTCCATCTCGTTCAGCACGAACTTCGCCTTTTCCAGCATGCCGGACGGGCTGGTGTCGCCGAACCGCACCGTGTGGTCGCGATAATTGCCCTTGCCTTCGGTCGCCTCGCCGCTGCCGGCGATGACGAAGGACGGCGGCGCATCCGGTGCCACGGTCGTGAAGGAGAAGGCGTAGAAGCCCGGCGCCGACGGCGGATCGATCTTCGGACAGACATTGCTGCGCGCGATCGGATTCACGCGGTCCTTCATGATGCCCCAGTCTTCGAGCGTCTTGATGTAGATCTCGTTGAAATCGATAAACCCCTGCTCGGTGAAGGGCGCGGGCGAGCGGAGTTCGCAGGCTGCAAAGGAGGTCAGCGGCCGGCCTGCGGCCTTGATGATCTCGGCGATCTTCGCAAAGCCCTCCTTCAGCGGCACCACTTTCGAGAAGCGGACGCGCTCCAGCGTGAAGCCCGGCAGCGCGCCGACGCCGCAGGAATACTGGAATACGCCGGGCATGTAGCGGTAGCCGCTATTGGGAGCTTCGACAGTTGCGGTCATGATGGCCTCTTTCGGATGAAACGGTGGTCAGTCTTCGAGAACGCCGAGATAGGCGTCGCGGATGATGGGATCGGCGAGAAGCTCGGCGCCCTGCCCGGCCCGCACGATGCGGCCCATGTCCATGATGTAGGCGTGATGGCAGAGATCGAGCGCGGTGGTGACGTCCTGCTCGACCAGCAGGATGGACATGCCCTCGGAATTCAACTGGCGCAGTGCTGCCACGAGCTGCTCGACCAGCAATGGCGACAGACCAAGCGAGAGTTCATCGATCATCAAGAGGCGCGGCGCGCTCATCAGGCCGCGGCCGATGGCACACATCTGTTGCTCGCCCCCCGAGAGTGTCGCGGCCGCCTGGTTGCGACGCTCGCGCAGCTTGGGAAATGTCGTGTAGACGCGATCGATGTCGCGCTTGAGTTCGACGCTACTCGCCTTGCGCGAATAGGCGCCCATCAGGAGATTATCCTCGATGCTCATGGCGCCGAACAGGCGGCGGCCTTCGGGCACGTGGACGATGCCATGGGCGAGGATTGCTGCGGCCGATGCGTTCGAGAGATCGACGCCTTCGGAGACGTAGCTGCCCGATTGCCGATTGATCAGGCCGGACAGCGCGCGCATCAGCGTGGTCTTGCCGGCACCGTTGGAGCCGATCAGCGCGGTGATCTCGCCGGAGCGCACCACCATGTCGATGCCCCACAGCACCTGAATCTCGCCGTATCCGGCGCAGACCTCTTTGAGTTCGAGCATCGGATGATCAGCCACGGGCGGCATTCCGTTGTGCATATTGCTGGCCGAGATAGGCATCGACGACAGCGGGATCCTTGATGATGTCGCGCGGCGCGCCGTCGGCGATCAGCCGGCCGTTATGCAGCACCGCGATGCGCGTGCAGACATTCAGCACCACTTTCATCAGATGCTCGATCATCACGATGGTGATGCCGTCGGCCGCGAGCTGATGGATGAGCTTGGTGGCGCGCTCGACTTCGGCGCTGTTGAGGCCAGCATTGACCTCGTCGAGGAACAGCAGCTTTGGCTTCATCGCCAGCGCCTTGGCGAGTTCCAGCCGCTTGCGCATGGCGAGCGTTAGCGTTGCCGCCGGCTGGTCCGCCTGCGCATCGAGGCCGACGAATGAGAGATGCGTGCGCGCGGCTTCACGCGCCGACTTCAGGCTTTCGCCGGGCTGCGAGAACAAGGCAGCCGCCGCGACATTGTCGAGCGCCGAATATTCGGCGAAGGGCTGCACGATCTGGAACGTGCGCGACAGGCCCATGCGCGCGGACTGGTAGGTCTTGATGCGTGTGATGTCCTTGCCGTCGAACGTCACGACACCGGACGACGCAGGCGTCACACCGCAGATCGTGTTGACCAGCGTGGTCTTGCCGGCGCCATTCGGGCCGATCAGGCCGACGACCTCGCCCTTGTTGACCGACAGCGAGACGTCGCTGAGCGCCTTCAGGCCACTGAAATGGCGGGAGACATTGCTAAGATGCAGGATTTCGTGCGCGGGCTCAGACATGGCTGGCCTTTCGTCCGAACAGCGCCTGCCGGATTTTTTCGATCCGCAACGACACCAGACCATGCGGCAGGAACAGCAGCAGCAGGATGATCAGCACGCCGAGCACGCCGGAATGGATCTGGATATAGTTGCGCCAGACCACCTCTTCGAGGCCGAGATAAAGGAAGGCGCCGAACACCACACCGAGCGGCGAGCCAAGCCCGCCCATCAGCGCCATCACGATCGGCTTTACCGAATAGAGGATGTCGAACACATCGGACGGATCGATGTAATGCACCCAGGCGGCATAAAGCCCGCCGGCGGCGCCGACGAAACAAGCCGAGAGACCGAAGGCAATCGCCTTGTAGAGCGTCGCATTGAGACCGACCATCGTGGCCGCGGTCTCGTTCTGGCGGATGCAGTTAAGCCCGAAGCCGAGCTTCGAGGTCGCCACGATGGTGACGGTGATCGCCGTGATCAGCAGCAGGCCCCACATGGCGTAGAAGAAGAATGTCGCATCCGACATCACGCTCGACCCCGACATCAGCGGGATGTTGAGCCCCATGCCGCCGCCGGTGAGATCGGTCGCATTGTTGACGAGTTCGCGGAACACTTCGACGAGCGACAGTGAGGCGATCGCAAAGTAGTGCCCGCGCAAGCGCAGCAGCACGGCGCCGAACGCAGCTGCCAGCAGCAGGCAGAACACCAGCGACACGCCGACCGATACGAGCAAGGGCGCGCCCTTGTTCATGAGGATCCCGGTCGTGTAGGCGCCAAGCCCAAAGAAGGCGGCCGTTGCGAATGACGGATAACCGGCGAAGCCGCCGACGATGTTCCAGGACAGCGCGAACACCGCATACATGCAGGCGATGGTGCCGAGCCTGAGCGCATAGGCCTCTCCGAACAGCGGCAGCGCCGCGACGCAGGCGAGAAAACCGAACAGGGCGATGTGAGACCGGGTCATTCAAAGCCCTTCCGGCCAAGCAGGCCCTGCGGCCTGACGATGAGGAACACGATCAACAGAACGAAAGACAGGGTCACCGCATGGGCAGGACCGAGATAGACCGAACCGATGCCTTCGACCAGGGCCAGCAGAATGCCGCCGGCCAACGCACCGGAGACGCTGCCAAGACCACCGAGAACGCAGACCACGAAAGCCTTGCCGAGATAGGCCGATGAGGTGAGCGGCGAGATCGGGAAAATCAGCGCCATCAGCACACCAGCGCAGCCGGCAAGCGCCGCGCCGAGACCGAAGGCGACGGCATAGATGGATTTGACATCGACGCCCATCAGCACGGCGGCATCGCGATCGAGGCGGACGGCCACGATAGCGCGGCCGACCTTTGAACGTCGCAGCAACAGATACAAAAGGAATGTCAGGAACAGCGCAGCGCCGGTCGCGATCAGGCGATCAATTGGCACCACGACATCGAGGATCGAGATCGAGCCGGTCGGCGGGCTAAGGATGAGCTTCCGGTAATCCGCCTTGAAGTAATAGATCATCGCATTGTTCAGGATCAGATCGAGCCCGAAGGTCAGCGTCAGCGTCACCAGGACCGGTGCGGTGATGACGCGATTGAGCAGCAACCGCTGCAGCACATAGCCGAAGATGAAGAAGGCTGGCGCTGCGATGAGCAGCGAATACCACGGCGACAGCCCGAGCGAATTATACGCGCCCCAGGCCAGATAAGCGCCGAGCACGATGAATGAGCCGTGGATCAGGTTGATGACGTTGAGAACGCCCCAGACCAGCGAGAAGCCGATGGCGATACAGGCATAGAGGCACCCGAGCACGAGTGCGTTGATGAGAACCTGGATGGCCAGCATGTCAGTATGTCTCTCCGAAACGTCTCAGAAACATCCGTCGTCATTGCGAGGCGCGAAGCGACGAAGCAATCCAGAGCCAAGTGAAGAAAGAACTGGATTGCTTCGCTGCGCTCGCAATGACGACATCAATTCACGCCGAGCTTGAAGTCGCCCTGCTTGATCGCTTCAGGAAACAGCACGATCGGCTTGCCACCCTGGATCTGGAAGACCGGCGGTTCGAGCGAGTTGATCTGGCCGTTGGCACCGAACTTGACCGGACCCCAGAAGGTCACGACATCCATCTTGGCAAGTTCATCACGCACCTTGTCGCGATCCAGCGAGCCGGCCTTTTCGATGGCCATCTGGAACAGCGCGCCACAGACCGCTGCCGATGCATGGGCATAGTCCGGCTCGGCCTTGTACTTGTCCTTGAACAGTTTCACGAAATTCGCGGTGGAGCCGAAGATATCCTTGCCGTCATATTTTTCGGCCGGATGCCACCAGGAAGCGCTCGAGATATTCTCGGCAGTCGGGCCTGCGGAATCGATGAACTCCTGATAGGCCGGGCCGGCGATCATGGTCACGACGCCAGCCTTGATCTGCTGGTCGGCCATCTGCTTGCGAACGAGCAGAAGATCATTGGTATAGCCGGTGACAAAGATCCACTGCGGCGCCAGCGACTTGATCTGCGAGAGCGTCGCCGAGTGATCGAGCGTGTTGATGGCGTATTTCTCGAAATAGACGACTTCGAGCCCGTTCTCCTTGGCCGACTTCTCCATCTCCTGCGCGATGGCGAGCGGGAACAGATCGTTGCGTGCGAGGATCGCAACCTTCTTGACGTCAGCAGCTTTCGCCTTGACCAGCTTGGTCAGCGGCGTGGTCAGCGTGTCATTCGGGGTGAAGGTGCCGAACAGATATTTGTAGTTCTGGTCATAGACCTGCACCGACGACGCCGTCGCGGCCAGCATCGGCATCTTGTATTTCTCGGCGATCGTGCTCGCAGCTTTTGCAGCGCCCGAACCGAACGGGCCGAACATGAAGTTCACCTTCTCCTGGGTGATCATCTGTTCGGTGGTCTGCACCGAGCGCGGCGTGTTCGACTGGTAGTCGGAATAGACGATCTCGACCTTGTATTTCTTGCCGCCGACATTGATGCCGCCCGCCTTGTTGGCCTGCTCGGCCCAGAGATCGTAGCCCTGCTGCTGCTTCACCGCTTCCGGCGCGAGCGGTCCGGTGATCGGCAGCGGCGCGCCGAAGCGGATGACATCCTGGGCCGAGGCGACCGTGGTCGCCGCGGCGAAGCCGGCCACCGCCAGCGCGAGAGAGGCTGAAATGCGTGTCGGGAAGGCAGACCGGAGGCGAAACATTCACGTTCTCCATCAGGGACGGTGACTTTGACCTGACGGAAAGACTGTCAAATTTAGATATCGAATAAAAGCATTGAATTTCGACGCAGCCGATCTGAAAATCAGAACCCTAGCCAGTCCCTGCCGCCGCAGCGGGCACGCCGCGAGAGGGCCGCCTGATGATCGAATCCACTGCCATCCGCTATTTTCGCGTGGTTACCGAATGCGGCTCGATCAAACAGGCCGCCGCAGCGCTGCGGATTGCTCCGTCCGCCATCAGCCGACAGGTGCAGGGGCTCGAGGAAGAACTGGCCGTCAAACTGTTCGAGCGCGGCGCACGCGGCATGAACCTGACCGATGCCGGCCATGTGCTCTATCGCTATGCAATAGAGAACCGCAGCCAGCTGGAGGGCCTGCGCAGCCAGGTCGAGGAATTCGCATCGCTGCGTCGCGGCCAGGTGAAGATTGCAACGGTTGAGGGCATGCTGTCGGACTTCCTGCCGGGTGTCTTCACCGATCTATCGCAACGCTATCCCGGCATCGCGCTGTCCGTCACAGCTGTCGGCTCTCGCGATGTGGTGGAGCTGGTCGGGCAGAACGACGTCGATCTCGGCCTGATCTTTGGTCGCGCCAACCGGCGCGACCTCAACGAACTCGGCCGCATGCGGCAGCCGGTCTGCCTGATCGTCTCGCCCAGGCATCCGCTGGCAGGTCAGCCGTCATTGCGCATGAAGGATCTCGCAGGCCTGCGCGTGATCCTGCCCGACACGTCATTCGGCATTCGTCAGGAGCTCGACAAATCCTGCGCACAGGCGGGCATTCAATTGGACATGTGCAGCGAGACCAATTCGCTGGCCTTTACCCAGACCATCACGGCACGAACCGATCTGGCGACCTTTCTGCCAATGGTTTCCGCCATGGGATCGATCAATGCGGGCCACCTGATCGCAGTCCCGCTGCGCGACAAGCGGCTGGAGGCGACCCAGGTCACCCTCGTCCAGCTCGCGGCACGGATCGCCTCGCCTTCGACCCGGCTCGTGGCCGAGATGCTGATGGCGCGGATGAAGGAGCTCGACGATTGATTCAGGCTGCGATCTTCGCCGCCAATGCATGAAACCGCGCGAGTTGGTCAGCCTTCAGCGCCCGTGTCTCATCACGCCCGACAAAGACCTTGAACATCACGCCCCCGTCCACATTCAGGAAGGCGACGAAAGCCGAGGACTTGCCCATGAACGGCCGCTCGACAAAGGCGACGCCGCCGCAGCGTTCATGGCGCAGATGGCCGTGCAGGCCCTTCGGCTCGGTGAGATTATAGTAACCGTGGCCGAGGCTGCCGGGCGACAGCGGCGCCGTGGTTTCGAAGATGCCGTCGTCGGTATGGACGATCAGCGTCACCTCGCCCCATTCGGCGATGTCCTGCATCGCGCTGACGAACGCATCCGCACCGCCGCCAATCTTCACCATCTCCGGCGGCAACGCCTCGATGACCACACGCGGCGTGACGCCACGCTCGCGCGCGACGGTTTCGATCACGGCGCCGGGATTCTCCGCCATATGAGCCTTGAGAGCGGCGACATCGGCATTCGACATGAGGAACTCCGTGATCGATCGTGAGGCGCAGCGCGATCAGGCTGCTTTGCTGTTCTTCTCGGTCTGGATCACCTCGAAGCCCTCGAACTTCGGATGGCCAAGATACAGGCTCGCACCTTCCGACTTGTTGTCGGCGCGCGCATGCGCCTTGCGGAACTGCTCGGACTTGGTCCAGTTCTCGAAATCCGCCTTGGCCGCCCAGACCGTGTGCGAGGAATACAGCGTGTGATCCTCGGCCACCGGCCCCTTCAGCAGATGGAATTCGACAAAACCCGGCAATTCGCTGAGATAGGATTCACGCGATGCCCAGATGTTCTCGAAGGCAGACTCCGAGCCGGTTTTGACCTGAAAGCGGTTCATGGCGATGAACATGGGTTTTCTCCTGATGATCGGCTTGTCTAACCCAAGACTACTAGCCGTTTTGTGATGCTGATCAAACATGGAAGAAGCCGCGTCGGGACATCGACGCGGCTTCGGAGGTTTTGATCAGGCCGCAGCAGCCGTGATCATCCCTGATCTTCAGCCACCGAAGTGGTACTTCAGACCGCCCTTGAACACGATGCCTGCACCGGCGCTGGCCCACAGCACGTCGTTCTGCGCGAGGCCGGAGCCGAGATCGGGACCAGGAACGGCATAGGGACGATAGTAGGAATTGAGCAGGTTCTCGATCGATCCCGTCACCGTCAAATTCGGCGTCGGCTTGGCGGCAACATACAGATTGACGAGGTCATACGATGTTGCCGCGATGCTGCCCGCCGGAAGGTCGGTATTCGCCTTCACCGATGTCCACATCATGGAGAGCGTCACGGTGTTCTCGAACAGGCGCACGCCAGCCGTCGTCGTCACCTTCTGCGACGGAATAGTCAGAAGACCGACATTCGTCTGCGTGTTCTTGCCTTCCTGGAAGCTGGCCGACACGCCGACGAAGTACGCGCTGGCGTCGTACATGGTCTCGACTTCCACGCCCTGGATGCGGGCATTGGGGATATTCTGATATTGATAGTAGGTGGTCGGGAACAAACCAGGGACCGGCGGGAAGCTGTTGAAGGGTGCCCCCGTAAACAGCGTCGGATTGATGTAATCCTCGATGTCGTTGCGGAAGACATTGACCTTGCCGCGGAACGTGTCGCCGGCGACAAACAGGCTATCCTTTTTGATATTAAGACCGAACTCCTTGTTCTTGCCGACTTCGGGACGCAGCGCCGTATTCGGAATGAAGCAGAAGTAACCGCGGGTGCCGTCGGCGCAGCGATTGAAGTCACCGGCGCCGGTGCTGGTTGCCACATGCGCGCCGGAGATTAGCGATTCCGTGATGGACGGCGCGCGGTACCCTTCAGCATAGCTTACATAAGGCGTGATGACGCCTGTTGGGAGCAGGCCCACCGTGATCTTTGGCGAGAGACGATCGCCGCTCGTGCTGCCCAACACCGACGAGAGCGTGTAGTTATCGTAGCGAAGCGCACCCACGACCTCCAGCAGCGAGGTGTAATTGGCCTTCCACTGCACGAAGCCACCGGTGACGGTCCGTTCGCCACCTGGGGTCGTAATATTGGAATTGCCGTGCGAGTCGGAAGTCTTGACCTCGTCGCGGAAGCCGTCCGCGCCATAGGTCAATGCATGTCGCCAGTCGCCGAACTCGAAGCGAGACGTATTGTGCACGTCGAAGCCGAACGTATCGATTTCGTATCCACGCTGGTCGCCGACACAGCCCGTGATGTTATTTCCGAGGCCGACACCGACGCAATTTCCAAGCGCAGTCGTGCCGTTATGCGAGACCTTCACCTGGTTGTTTTCAGTGCGGTTCCAGTAGACCTTGGCATCCCAGTCGAACAGCTTGTCGTCCGGCTGCGAATAGGTCCACCCCAGGGTGGTCATATAGTTCTTCACATTGGTAGCGAAGACAGACGTACCGGTGCCAATGGCACCGCCTGCCGAATTAGGCAGACCGGCGCGACGTGCCGGCTGGCCGACATTGTAGATGTCTTGCTGGATGACGGTACCGAGCTTGACCTCGTGCCCGTCAGCGGGACGAATGGTCAGTTTGGCGAGACCGCTCGACAGCCTATTCCAGGTGTTCGAGACCTCGACGCCGCTGCCGTCGCGATAGTTTTCCTGGGTCGAATAGGTGCCGCCGGCGAAGAAGTCGACATTCGGGTTGATGCGCACACCACCGAAAGCCGAATTCATCGAGCGCGCAGTATTGCTGCCGAACACCGTGTTGACGTCAACGCCCCAGACCTCGCCAGGACGCAAGACGTCCTGAATATCCTTTGTACGGAACGACGCGACACCACCGATGGCGCCGGATCCGTAGATATTTGCAGTCGGGCCGCGTGTGATGTCGATGCCGCCAATCAATTCTGGGTTGAGATAGAACGAGCCGTTGGCGAAGTGGCCGGTGCGTTGATAATTCTGACGGGCACCATCAACGACGACCGCGACGCGGCCAAAATCCTGCAGACCGCGGATATTGATCGAGGTCGACGGCTCATCGCCGCGATCCTGCAGCCAGACACCGGGCATGTTGTAAATGAGATCGCCGACGGTCGAGGCCTGACGCCCCTGGATCTGCTGCAGCGTGACAACGCTGACCGGAGCCAGCGCGTCGATCGCGCGCTCCTGCGTCTTCGATGCCGTCACCGTGATTTCATCGAGGGATTGCGTGGTCTGGCGCCCGACCTGGGCATTGGCATTGCGCACGGGCTCCGGGAAAACGGCCTGCGGCGCGGCCACTCGCTTCTTCTTCGGCTTTGGCTTCGCCGGCTGCACGGTCTCGGCCGTCTGCGCAAATGCGACCTGCGCGCTGAACGTCCCCAAAACCACGACCGACACGCCCAGCAATAAGGCGCACTTCGTCCTGCCCGCGAGAGCCATGAAAACTTCCCCAAGTAAAAAAGACGATGATCTTGGCTGGCTGACGCTGCACAAAAGGCAGGCTTGCTGGCTCGCGAACGCATATGAGTCGGTGGCCCCCGCCACCAAACCGCCACTTTCGATTAAGGGTCTGTTACGAAACGGTCAACCGATCGCCCGGCTGTTTACATTGATTATAGACTGCAACGCTTGGCGATGCCGGGCGTCGAAACCTATAACTGCCTGACGACTTTCATCGACCGGGCAGATTGACACGATGGACACGGGTTCTCACGACGGCCGCAATGCCGCTGGCATCAAAGCTGAAGCGCAGCGCAGCATCTTCGTGAATGGCGACCGCATGGACAGCAAAGAGCTCTTTGCCGACCAGCGCGAATTGCTGATCACGCATGGCGAGGACACCTATCGGCTGCGCCTGACATTCCAGAACAAGTTGATCCTAACCAAATGACCGCCTCACTGCGCCCGCGCCGTGGCCTCCTCACGCGCATGCTGCAATGCGCAGCGCTGAGCGGCTGCCTGGCTCTATCGGCTGCAGCGGCGGCTGAAGATGTCGTCATTCGCGACGCCCGCGGCCGCGATGTCACCATCGGACACCCGACCCGCATCGTCTCGATCGGCGGGGCCGTCACCGAGATCCTCTACGCACTTGGCGCCCAGGACCGGATCGTCGCCATCGACACCACCAGCCTCTATCCGCCACAGGCGACGGCTGACAAACCCAATGTCGGCTATATGCGGCAACTTTCGGCGGAAGGCGTGCTCGGCCTTAACCCGCAGCTGGTGCTGGCGATTGCCGGCTCCGGACCGAAAGAAACCATCGACGTCATCGATGCCGCCAAAATTCCGCTGATCCTCGTGCCTGATGCCCATTCCGAAGCCGGCATAATCGAGAAAATCCGGATGGTGGCGAAGGTCACCGGGCTGGAGGCACGTGGCGAATGCCTCGCCAGATCCGTCGAGGCCGATCTTGCTTCGCTGCGCAATCTGCGCGCCAAGGTGACGACACCGCCGCGTGTGATGTTCGTGATGTCCTTTGTCGATGGCCGCGCCATGGTGGCCGGACAGAAGACGGCCGCTCACGAGATCATCAAGCTGGCAGGCGCCGTCAATGTCGCTGACGGTTTCGATGGCTACAAGGTGATGAGCGACGAGGCGATCGCTGCCGCCCGGCCCGATCATATCCTCTCCATGGAGCGCAGCCGGGACGCGGTTCAGGCGGATGCGATCTTCGCCAGTCCCGGTTTTGCATTGACTCCGGCGGCGAAGAGCAAGAGCTTTGCCGCCATGGATGGTCTCTATCTTCTCGGCTTCGGCCCGCGTACTGCCGCCGCAGCGCGCGATCTGGCGCTCAAGATCGATCCGGCGCTGTCGAAAGACGCCGCCGCATTCCAGCCGGCCGCGCCGACCGCCAATTGCCGCCAGTGACATGAGCCTCGCCGAGATCAAGCCGAGCGCCTTTGTCCGGGCCAAGGGACATGTGCGACGGCCGTCTGCCCTGCTCATCGTCAGCGGTCTCGTTGCCTTCCTGTTGCTCACCACCGTTGTTGCCACCACGATCGGCGCAGCCGGCATTCCCGTTGCGCGCCTGCCGGCCGCACTTGGGCTCACAGCGCCCGGTGCCGGCGATGCGTTTCATGCCCGCGATCAATTGATCCTGTGGTCGATCCGCCTGCCGCGTATTGCCGTGACGGCCATGATCGGCGGCATCCTTGGCGCGGCCGGCGCCATCATGCAGGGGCTGTTTCGTAATCCGCTTGCAGATCCGGCGCTGGTCGGCGTCTCCAGCGGCGGCGCCTTTGCCGCAGCCAGCGCCATCGTGATCAGCGATAGCCGCTATGCCGTCCATCTGCAGTTCATGCAGCCGGTCCTGCTGCCGCTTGCAGCCTTTCTTGGCTCGCTGCTCACCACCATCATCCTCTATCGGATCGCCACGCGCAGCGGCCGCACATCGATCGCGATCTTCCTGCTCGCCGGCCTCGCGATTGCGGCCATCGCCAATGCGGGCATCGGCCTGCTCGTCTTCATCGCCGACGACCGCCAGTTGCGCGACATCACCTTCTGGCTGCTCGGCTCGCTCAGCGGCGCCACCTGGAGCAAGGCGGCAACCATCGTGCCGGTATTCGCCATCGGGCTGATCGGGATGGTCTTCATCCATCGTGGCCTCGATGTGCTGATCCTCGGCGAATCTGAAGCATTTCACTCAGGTATCGATGTCGAACGCCTCAAGCGCACCTGCATCGTCATCATCTCCGCCATGACCGGGGTCGCGGTCTCCGTCTGCGGCGTGGTCGGCTTCGTCGGCATCGTCGTGCCGCATCTGTTGCGGCTGATGATTGGCCCCGGCCATCGCCTCCTACTCCCCTCATCGATCGTGCTCGGCGCCAGCCTGCTGGTCGGCGCCGATACGCTCGCCCGCACCATCGTGGCCCCCGCTGAAATGCCGATCGGCATTCTCACCGCGGCAGTTGGTGCTCCAATCTTCCTGCTCATCCTGCTGCGCCAGCGCGGATTGGTGGGGCTGTGACGGCGCTGCTCACAGCATCCGGCGTTTCGCTGTCGCTCGGGCAAGCGACATTGCTCCGGCATGTCGATCTGTCGCTCCGCAGCGGCGAAATGGTCGCGATCGTCGGCCCGAATGGTGCTGGCAAATCAACCTTGCTGCGGTTGCTGTCCGCCGACCTGCGCCCGTCGCGCGGCACGGTCGCGCTGAACGGACGCAACATCGACGCGTGGTCGCCTTCAGATCTCGCTCTGCAACGCGCGATGCTGTCGCAGCACATCACGGTCAGCTTCCCCTTCACGGTCGAGGAAGTCGTTCGCATGGGGCGCGGCAATCGTCCGCTTGCAGCGACGCAAAAACTGATCGACGACGCGATCGCCGAAGTCGGTCTCGATGCATTCCGGCATCGCGAATTGCCGACACTGTCCGGCGGCGAACAGCAGCGCGCGCATTTTGCCCGTATCCTCGTGCAGCTCGCGTGCGGTGAGGCCGCGCGCGGCCCCGGCGTGCTGATGCTGGATGAGCCGACATCGAGCCTCGACCTCCGTCACCAGATCGCATTGGTGGAGACATCCAAACAACGCGCGCGTAACGGCACGGCAGTTATTGCCGTGTTGCACGATCTCAATCTCGCCATCCGCTTCGCCGATCGCATCATCGTCATGTGCGATGGTGCTATTGCCGCAGAAGGCACGCCGAGCGAAACGATCACGAGTGACGTATTGCGGCGCGTGTTCCATATCGATGTTGCCGTTGCTCAGTCTGACAACGGAACACCCTATCTGCTGCCGCAATCGATGCAGGCGATCACGGCATCAGAGATCCGGATCGCGGATTGAACCACGCGCATATCGGCCATCCCGCTGCAAACATGCCAGCAATATTGCTTGCGGGAACCCTGCCTTATTGATGAACTCCAGATGAATTGGCGCATTGCCCTCCTGTCGCAACAACCACGGAGGTTCCCCATGGGATATGCACACCGGTCAACTGCATTGGTGGTCGAGAACGACGAGGCGCAACGCACGCTCGTCAGCCTGCTGCTCGAAGAAAGCGAGATGGACGTCATCGAATGCGAGAGCGCGGAGGCTGCCGTGCTCGTTCTCGAAGAATCAGGCGACAATGTCTCGATGGTCTTCACCGACGTCGAACTCGCGGGCATGATGGACGGCATCGAACTCGCTTATCTCGCCAAGCAGCGTTATCCGAATCTGCAAGTCGTGGTCACGTCCGGGGCACCGCGTGTTCGCAGGCTCCCCGACGGCACCCTCTTTATGGCCAAACCCTGGAGCCCGATTGACGTCTTGCGGGCTGCCGAGCAATCCCTGCATTGAAGTTGAGCACATCATCCCTCACGCGATCCGGATAGCTGTCGTGTGGGGGGCTTGTGCAGGGATAGCGCCACGTGGAATAAATCGGCTCCCTTGACGCCACTAAAGAGCCGATCATTCTTTTACAACACAACAACGCATTGATACCGAATGCTGGGCGATGGCGTGTCGCCATTGTCGGTGGAGGCGTTGCGGGTTCACTCGCAGCAATCGCACTTGCAACCATCCCGCGGATCGAATCCATCGCGATTTTCGATCGAGACGCTGCATTTGGCCGCGGCCTTGCCTATTCCGCCAAGTCGCCGTGGCACCGCATCAATGTTCCCGCCTATAAAATGGGCGGCGTCGGTGCAGAGGACGCGGAGGGCTTTGTCGATTGGCTCACCGCGACCCAACAGGCGGACTGGCGCGACTATTCAGACTCGTTCGTGTCGCGCTCGGTTTACGGCGACTACATCGCCGCGCAACTCTCTGATGTTGTCGCGCGCGGCCGAGCCGCCATGCGGACCGATGTCATCACGCATATCAGCCGCCAACAATCTGCATATGAATTGACGAATGCAGCCGGCGATCGCCAGACATTCGATCTGGTCTTTCTTTGTCTCGGCAATCCGCCACCGTCGCCATTTCCTGGTATTGCGCCGTCATCGCGCTCGATCACCGATGTCTGGGCACCAGGAGCGCTCGATCCGATCGGCATGAATGATCGCGTGCTGGTGATCGGCACCGGTGCGACAGCCGTCGATGTGGTGATCGACCTGCATCGTCGCGGCTTGCAGCAGCCCATCGCCATGATCTCGCGGCGCGGATTGCTGCCGCTCATCGATGCGCCGAGCCAGACCGATCCTGCCCCTCTCGAAACGTGGCCCGAACCAACCACGCGCGGCATCTTTGCACGTTTGCTCGCGGATGCGCGACGCAAGATGGCGGCCGGCATTCCGTGGCAGACATCGGTCGATACGTTCCGGTTGCAGATCGCCCGCTTGTGGACAGATGCGTCGCAGGATGAACGTGAGCGCTTCTCACGCCATCTGCGCGCGATCTGGCTGGTACACCGACATCGGCTTGCGCCGGATGTCGCAACATTGCTGAACCAGTTGCAGAGCGAACAACGTCTCACCGTGCTGGCTGGCCGGATCGTCAAGGCACAGGCAACACCGACGGGCTATGACCTGAAGCTTCGTCGTCGCGGCGGACAATCGTTGGAGATGACGGCCGACTGGATCCTGAACTGTACCGGCCCCGAAGAACGTTACGATCGCATCGACAATCCGCTGGTCAGATCCCTGCTTGCGACTGGCATCGCCCGGACTGGCAATAACGGCCTCGGGCTGGATGTCGATACGACCTGCCAGATCAAGGATGGTTCGGGGACTGTTCAGCCCGGACTCTATGCCATCGGTCATGCGACGCGCGGCGCGTTCTGGGAAGTGACAGCGGCGACCAATATCCGTCAGCAGATCCTGCATGTTGCCGATACGCTCAGGCAGACGGCGAGCTGTTAGCCCGCCTCAGCCCTTGCGCCACGGCACGATCACACGCTCCAGCATGTCGAAGCCCGCATTGAGCAGGAAGCCGATGATCGCGATGACGAACAGGCCGACATACATGGTCTGGACGTCGAACAGCTCCCAGGCATTCCAGATCATGTAGCCGAGGCCGCTCTTGGCGCCCACCATCTCGGCGATGGCGATCAGCACCAGGCCCATGCCGGCGCCGAGCTTCACGCCGGTCATGATCAGCGGCAGCGCGCCGGGCAACGCCACAGTGCGGAACATGTTGAAACGACTGGCGCCAAAATTGTGCCCGACATCGAGAAAGATCGGCGCGATCTGGCGCACGCCGGCCGCCGTATTGATCACCACCGGATAAAAGACACCAATCGCAACCATGGCGATCTTCGAACTTTCGCCGAGCCCGAAGATGAGCAGGATCAGCGGCAGCAGCGAGCTTTTCGGAATGGGATAGGTGGCCGAGATCAACGGATCGAATGCCGCGCGCACCGGCCGATAGAGACCGATGGCGAGACCGATCACGATCGCCGGTATGCAGCCGACAAAAAAGCCGACGACGAGACGATAGACGCTGGCCGCCAGATGTCGCCACAGATCGCCCGATACGATCATCTCGACCAGATGCCGGATGACGTTCGACGGTGCGGGGAAGAACCGGACATCGACGATCCCCGTGCGCGCGCAAATTTCCCACAGCCCGAGCAGGATCAATGGTGACAGGATGCTGATGACGCGATCGTTCATGAATGGCTTCGATCCCGCGACGCTCATGCACGGCCTCCGGGCTCGCGGCTGCGCGCGCGATCGACTTCCTCGCGTAATTGCGCCCAGATGTCGTAGACCAGTTCGCCATAGGCGGGCGTGTGACGAAGCTCGACCACATTGCGCGGACGCGGCAAATCGACGGGCACAATCGTCTTGATGCGCCCCGGCCCCGCCGTCATCACCATGATGCGATCGCCAAGCGTCACGGCTTCATCGACGCTGTGGGTGATGAACACCACGGTCTTGCGGGTCTCCTCCCAGATCCGCAGCAGCTCCTCATGCAGCAGCACCTTGTTCTGCTCATCGAGCGCCGAGAACGGCTCGTCCATCAGCAGAATGTCGGGATCGTTTGCAAAGGCGCGCGCGATCGAGACGCGCTGCCGCATGCCGCCGGAAAGCTGATGCGGATAGAGGCTTCGCGCGCCATACATCCCGGTCTTGTTCAGGAAATGCCCGACCACCTCGGCAATCCGCGTGGACGGGACATGGCGCATCTTCAAGCCGTAAGCAGCATTGTCCCACACCGTCATCCAGGGAAACAGCGAGTCGCCCTGGAACACCATCGCATTCTGTGGGTGCCCGGGCTGCGGATCGCCGATGCGTATTTCACCGTCGGATGGCGCGTCGAGACCGGCCAGCATGCGCAGCAATGTCGTCTTGCCACAACCGCTCGGGCCGACCACGACGAAGAACGTGCTGGACGGAATATCCAGAGTGATCTTGTCCAATGCCAGTTGCGCGCCATGGCGCTTGGACACGTCCCGCAGACTGATCTTGGGTGCTGCGGACTGATCCAATGACGGCATCGGAGTGATCGCTTGCATCGCCAGGAATCCCTTCAGGCCATTCAGTTCGACGCCTTGAATGGCCCCAGCACCGGCTTCAATTCATTGACGAAGGAGAGATCGATGACGCCCTCGGTCGAAATATCACCGGCGACCAGACCACGGGATTTGAAGTAGGCGAGATCGGTCTCGACACTCGCGCGATTGATCTGCCCGTCGGGATCGATGAAGACTGGCACCATCTGATGCAGCAGGGACACGTCCTTGATCCCTGTCATTTCGGCGATGTCCTTGATCATCGCCTCGGCACCCGGTCCGGCAATCTTGCCGTCCTTCAAGGTCGCCGCGTAATCACGGACGCCGCGCAGATAGGCCTTGAGAAAAGCCGTCACCGTCCTGCGATCCTCGGCAAATTTGCCGTTGATGAGCAACATCGCGGTCTGCTGCACCGGATAGAAATCGTCGAGGCCGACGAAACGGACGGCGGCGCCGTTGCGCACCATGGCGGTGATGCCGGGCTCGGCGGAGATCGAGGCATCGATCGCCTTGTTGGCGAAAGCGGTCAGATGCTGCGGAAATGGCAGGAACACCTTCTCGATATCATCGTCTTTCAAGCCGGCCTTCTTCAGCGCCTGATTGATCACCGATTCATCAGCCGCGCCATTGGCAATGATGGCAACCTTCTTTCCCTTCAGATCGGCCAGCGACTTGAACGCACCGGAATCGATCAGGTCCTTGCGCACCATCAGTGCCTTGTAGCTATAGCCGGCAATGTTGGTGCCCTTGTCGGCGACCATTTTCAGTTTCAAACCGCGATTGACGGCGTTGTAGAGCCCGGCGGATGCAGCGCCCGCGCCGGCATCGAGATCACCAGCCCCCAGCGGCGCCACCATCTTGGCCCCGGCATCGAACGGGATCAGCTCGACCTTGAGCCCCTCATCCTTGAAGTAGCCCCGCTTCTCCGCGAGAAATAGGCCGATATCCGACGACAGATTGGTGGTGCCGACCTTGACGGTCTTCATCGTCTGGGCGTGCGAACTGCCAAGCGATCCGAGTGCGACGACAGCGACGACGAGCAAATGTTTCAGCATTGATCGATCCTCTGACATGCAATGAACGGCGACACGCCGCGGTTTCAGGGAAGACGTGGAAACAGGCGCCTTGGATTGATTTCAGTAATCAGTTCGACATCGGCCGGCGAAAAACCCGCGGCTTTTACACTCGCGACCGGATCGCGATCCGCAGGTGGAAAGGACTCGTCGGTGCCGAGCGCCACGCGCTCGATACCAACCGTATCGGCCAGAAATCGCAACGCCTTCGGCGCATGCACGATCGTGTCATAGCCGATGCGGGCCGCATAGGCGGACGGCGCCAGCTGTGCGACATCGCCCTGCGCTGCCTTGTCCATCCGCTCATGCATCACATCGAAGCGGCCGAGCAGATATGGGAAGGCTCCGCCGCCATGGCTTAGCACCAGCGCAAGCGACGGAAATCGATCGAGCACGCCGGACAGCAGGATCGAGCCGATGCCGAGCGTGGTATCGAATGTGTATTGCGCGATCTGCGTCAGCGCGAATTTTGCCGCACGCGGCGCCGGATCAACCAGAACCGGATGCAGGATCACGGGAAGACCGAGCGCTTCCGCCTTGGCCCAGAACGGGTCGAGAGCTTTCTCGCCGATATTGACGCCTTCGATATTGGCAGGGGCCATCACCGCCACGGCACCGAGGCCGGTGGCGCGCTCCAGTTCGACAGCCGCGTCCTCGGCATCGACAAGCGGGACCGAGGCGACGAATGAGAAGCGATCGCTATTGTCGTGGCTCCATTCCGCCAGCGTGTCGTTGAGCATGCGGTGCCATTGGGCGCAGGCGCCGGATTCGAGACCGTAGCCATAGATATCAGGCCAGGTTGCGACCATTTGCCGGTCAAGCCCCTGACGATCGAGGCTGGCACGACGCTGGGCGACCGGCTCGACGAGTTGCGGGAAGAACGGCCGGACCCTGAAGCCATAATCAAACCCCAGTGCCGGCGGGCGACCATTGCCGGCAGGCAACAGCCTGACGCCGCACATGGCGCCGCGCCCCTCGATGGCGGACAACAGCTGCGGCGGAACATAATGGGCATGGATATCGATGGGCACCGGTTGTTCCTATGCAGCGGCAGCGCGGTCACGCGCGTTCTTGACGAGACGCCACAGACGCGGCGGCGTCAGCGGCAGATGATGGATCTCCACATTCAGCGGCGCGAGGGCTGCCGCAACGGCATTCGCCGTCGCCGCGGCCACGGCCACGATGCCGCCTTCACCGGCGCCCTTGGCGCCGAGCGGGTTGCTCGGCGACGGGCGCAGTTCGAGCGTGATCGCCCGCAAAGCCGGATAGTCGCTCGCCGTCGGCACCAGATAATCGGCCAGGGACGCATTGAGCAACTGCCCGTCATCATCATAGATCAGATGGTCGAGAAACACGCCGCCGAGCCCCTGCACGATGGCGCCGATCGCCTGTCCATGAACGATCGCCGGATTGATGGCATGACCGACATCTTCCACGGCCACATAATCGAGGATCTGCACCGCCCCGGTTCGAGGATCAACCGTCACATGCGCCGCATGCGTGCCGTAGCTATAGGTGCGCACGGTGTTGGAGAATGTCCCGTCGGCCGAGATATCGCCGTCCCGCGCGAGCGATGCCAGCGAGACAGTCGCGCCATTGGCAGCGATCACCTCGCCATCGCGGATGATCAACTCGCTGTTCGGTCGCCCCAAACGCTCCGCCGCAAGTTCTATTATCTTCTCGCGCAGTTTCTTGCCGGCATCGAGCACGGCCGAGCCGCCCATCACCACCGCGCGCGAATGATAGGTGCCAAAACCTTCATGCAGCAGTGTCGTCGAGCCATGCAGCACGCGGATGCGCGCGAACGGGATCGACAATGTATCGGCGGCGATCTGGCCAAGCACGGTCTCCAACCCCTGCCCGAGGACCGATGAGCCGACGGCCACGGTCAATGCGCCGTCGCCATGCAATGTCAACAGCGCATTTTCCTTGGGGCCGGCGCCACCGCTTTCGACGAAGCAGCCGAGCCCGATGCCGTGACGAACGCCATCGATCAATCTACCTTGCAGGCTCTTTTTCTCCTGCCAGCCGATCTCGTCCAGCGCGCGCTGGAAGGCCGCGAGATAGTCGCCGGTGTCGTAGGCCGTCGGTCCCTCATAGGGCACGAGCCCGTCGATGGGATATGGCAGCTCTTCTTCGGTGATAAGATTCTTGCGACGGATGTCGGCGGGATCCATGCCCAGATCGGCGGCGATCATGTCGATCAACCGTTCGCGGAAGAAATTGGCTTCGAAGCGCCCGGGGCCGCGATACGTCCCGACCGGCGTCTTGTTGGTGAGAAAGGCTTCGACGGCAACGCCGACATGCGGAATGCGATAGGGCCCGGGCAGAAACTGCGCGGCCTTGGCCGGCACCACACCACCATTGGTGCGGATATAGGCGCCCATGTCGCTGAACACCTTGCCGCGCAGGCCGAGAAACATGCCGTTCTTGTCGCAGGCGATCGACAGTTCGCAGGCGACATCGCGCGAATGATTGATCGCCATCAGATGCTCGCGGCGATCCTCGATCCATTTGACCGGGCATCCAAGCTTGCGCGCGACGAAAGCGATCAGGAAGTCTTCGGGATAGAACTCGCCACGCACCCCGAACCCGCCGCCGACATCGATCTCGATCAGGTCGATGTCCTCGACGCGCATGCCGAGCATGCCGGCCAATGTGCGCCGGTTGTAAAAGGTGACCTTGGTCGCGCCTGTAACGACCAGACGATGCGAAACCTGATCCCATTCCGCCAGCAGCCCCCGCGTTTCCATCGGCAGGGCCGTATGCCGCTGCACGCTGAAGCGCTCGGTGCGGACATAATCGGCGGCAGCGAAAGCTGCCTCAACGTCTCCGAATCCTGCATCATAGCGTGCGGCAATATTGTCGTCCGAACCGGCGAACAGGGCTTCTGTGCCGGACGCATATCCGGTCACGGCCGACAATGCTGCAAACTGCACGTCGATCACCTCAAGCGCATCTTCCGCCAGAGCACGGCTTTCGGCGACGATCACCGCGATGGGTTCGCCGACATAGCGCACTTTATCCATGGCGATGACCGGCTGTCGAAACGGCTCGAACGCGGGCAATGGCGCCAGACGGAGCGGGATCAGCGGGATATCTGCGCCGATATCGGCAGCCGTGATCACGGCATGGACGCCCTTCATTCCCAGAGCCGCCGATGCGTCGATCGCGACGATGCGTGCATGGGCGATCGGGCTGCGCAGGATCACGGCATGCAGCATGCCGTCGCGGTGGAGATCGTCCGCGAAAGTGCCGGCGCCCGCAAGAAAGCGCGCGTCTTCCATGCGCTCGACCGCACTGCCGATCAGGGGTTTAACAGGCTCCGTCATTGGGCTGCCTCGCGTTGCATCTCGCGATAGGCTTCCCGCGCCTCGATGATGGCGGCGATGATCGGCAGATAGCCGGTGCAACGACACAGATTGCCGGAGATCACTTCGCGAATCCGGTCTTCATTCGCATTCGGCTCTTCCATGAGCAGCGCATGCGCTGTCGTAAGAATGCCGGCGGTGCAGAAGCCGCATTGCAGGGCATGGTGCTTTCGGAATGCGCGCTGCAATGGGCCGAGATGCGCGACATCGCCGAGCCCTTCCACGGTTATCACCTCGCGCCCTTCCGCCTGCATGCCCAGCATCAGGCAAGCGCGCACGGCCGAACCATCCACGATCACCGTGCAGGCACCGCAGACCCCATGCTCGCAACCGAGATGGGTGCCGGTGAGACGGAGTTCCTCACGAAGCGCATCGGCCAGCGTCATGCGCGGCTCGACCGTGATCGTCGCAGATGATCCATTGACGCGAAGATGAACCGGCACCGCTGTCATGCGGCCTCCGGCATGGCGATGTCAGCCGCGCTTGCGAGCACGCGCTCGAGCAGGACGCCAACGAGTTCGCGGCGATAGGCGCCTTCCGCGTGGATATCATCGGGTGGATCGACTGCGCCGCGCGCGAGTTCTGCGACCTGTCGGATCAATTCGACGCCGGATCGCTGGCCGTTCAGCGCCTTCTCGACATCGGTCAGCCGGACGGCACGATCGGCGACACCGATGACGCCGACATGGGCATCGGAGATGTTGCCTTGCGGATCGACATCATAATAGGCGGCGACGCCAGCCATGGCGAAATCGCCGCGGCGCCGGGCGAACTCGGCAAAGCCCCAGCGTCGCTCGCGCCGCCATGGCGGCAGGCGAAGGCTGACGATCAGCTCATCCGGGTCCAGCACCGTTTCCAGATTGCCGAGAAAGAAAGCCGACGCCGGCACGATGCGCGTTCCGTTCGTCCCGACAATCGTCAGCTCCGCATCGCATGTCACTGCGATTCCCGGCATTTCCGCTGCGGGATCGGCGTGCGCGAGGCTGCCACCAACCGTACCCCGATTGCGGATCTGATAATGTGCGACATGCGCGATGGCAGCAGCCAATAGCGGATGAGCCCGCGCGAGGCGCGTATCACGCTCGATCATGCGCCAGGTCACCAGCGCACCAAGATCGATACCGTCGTCGGAAATATCGATCCGGTTGAGATCAGGCAATCTGCCGATATCGACCAGCAGCTTCGGCGCGGCCAATCGAAAGGCCAGCATCGGCATCAGGCTTTGGCCGCCGGCGATCACTTTCGCCGCGCCATCATGGGCAGCGAGCGTTGCGATCGCTTCGCTCAGTGTAGCAGGGCAAGTATAGTCCAACGAAGGAAGCTTCATGGCGCTGCTTGCTACTTCTCAATTGATGAGAACACTCTCTTATGTTATAAGAACTACACGGCACGGCAAGGTTTGTTAGTGCGCAAATGATGAACGTGAGCTGCCTTTTCCATCGGCAACCTGTAGCGAATGGAGAGCGCATTGGCCATCAAGAGACGCGCCCCGCGCGACGAGGCGAACCGCCCGCAGCCTGCAGATGGCAGTTCACGCAAGATCCTGCGCGCACTGCTCGCCTTCTCGACAGACCGCCCGCGGCATTCTGCCGAAAGCCTGTCCGAGCAGATCGGCGTGCCGCTCTCGTCCACCTATCGCTATATCGGCATTCTTCGCGAAGCCGAGCTTATCGATGAAGACGGCCGCGGTTCGTTCGTGCTGGCGCCACGCGTCATCGGCCTCGCACAGGCCGCGCGGGCGGGAACGGATCTGGCATCGATCGCGCGTCCGCATATGAAAAGGCTGGCGCAGGACGCCGGTGAAACCGTCATTCTTCTGCGCCGCTCAGGCGATCGCGCCATCTGTATCGAGCGGTCCGAGTCGCTCTCGCGCATTCGCCTCACATTCGAAGTAGGTACTGCACTTCCCATGCATCGTGGTGCGGGCCCCAAGCTCCTGCTGGCGCATCAACCTGCAGCCGAGATCGAGCAATTGCTCGATGACGTCGTTGCGCGCGATCCCGGCTTCGGCATGCATCGCAGGACGCTGATGCGCGAGCTGGCGACAATCCGCGACGAAGGCTGGTCGGAATCGCATGCGGAGATCACACCGCATGTCTATGCCGTCGCTGCCGGCATCCGTGACGGCAGCGGCGTTGTCGCGACCGTCTCGTTCGTCGCACCGGCATTTCGGACGCCCAAGGCCGGGCAGATCAAGCTGCGCGAGAAGGTTCGACGGACGGCGGACATCATCAGCAAGGCCTATACGGCCGTCACGCTCTGATACCGTAACGCCTTGTCGCGACTGGCCAACGCGAGTCTCGCGTGTGTCCTTTTAAGACCACGTCGTTCAATTCGATACATATCGCCAGCATATCCGCACAGCCGTACCTGCATGATGTGTCGCGATGTTTCCCGGCTTTGTGATCACGGACAGTTTTGGAATCGGACATTGTGTCGCAGGTGAAAGCCTGCCAGTAACAGGATGGATCGGGATTGCGATCCACCTGCACATTTCAAGACTGATCCATTCACCTCTCTACGAGCGCTGCGCCATGACCATCGAGATCGTGCAAATCGTCCAGGAATTGAGCTCGGTCGGCGGCGTCGAGAGTGTTGCGAGCGAACTCGCCAGTGCATTCAGCCGCGCCAAGATCGCAAATACAGTTCTCGCCAGTGCCGTCGGCGAACGCGCCACGACGGGCACGCATATCGAGCGTGTCGGTGCCTGGCTATCACGCGTCAAGACGCGTGGCGTACTGCGCTATGCCGGCCGGTTTCTCGTGGTGCCGATCTTCACGATGCTGGCCACGCGCGCGGCCCAGCATCACGACAAGGCCGTTGTCGTCAGCCATGGCGACAGCCTGGGCGGCGACGTCCTCGTGGTGCATGCGGTCAATGCGCAAAGCCTCGCCGAAAAGCGCAGTGCCGGCGACTGGAAATGGTTGCTCAATCCGATGCATCTGTGGGTGAGCTTGCGCGATCGCTGGATGATCGGCGGGCTGCGTTACCGCATGTATGTCGCCGTCTCGCCGCGCGTCGCGACGGAGTTGCAGACGATCTACAGGGTGCCGGCGTCGCGTATCCGCGTGATCCCGAACGGCATCGACCTCACGCGCTTCAAGCGCGACATCGAGGCTGGCATCGCAATCCGCCGCGAATTTAACATTCCGCTGGATGCCAAATTGCTGGTGTTTGCCGGCCACGAATTCCGTCGCAAGGGCCTCGCGCACGCCATCGACGCGCTTGAACGCCTCGGGCCGAATGTCTGGATGCTGGCCGTGGGCTCCGACAATCCGGCTCCCTATCGTAAACTGGCAACCACATCCGCGAACCGCTTGGTCTTTGCCGGATCGCGCAGCGACATGCCCGCGCTCTATTCCGCGGCCGATGCTTTCGTGCTGCCGACCGCCTATGAGACGTTCTCGCTGGTCTGCATGGAAGCCTTGGCCTGCTCGACTCCGGTTTTCGCGACGCCTGTCGGCGGCATCGAGGATTATCTGGTCGATGGCGTGAACGGTTATCAGATCGCGATGAATGGCGAGGACATCGCCAACAAGATCGCGGCTGCTTTTGCCGATCCCGACCTGCATGCGGCATTGCGCAACGGCGCCCATGAGACGGCTCTCAACTACGGCTGGGACTATGTCGGCTCGCGCTATATCGAACTGCTCGAACAGGTGCAGGCGTCAAAAGGTGTTTGGCCGCAGGACGTCGTGCCGGCAGGCGCCTGAGACGGATCAGCGTCCGCGTCGCCGCGCATCGGCAGCGAAACAGGCATTTGCGAGATCCTTGGCGACTGCTTCATAAGTGAAGCGATCTACGACATTCGTCAGCGCCGCCGCACCGCGCTTCTGTAGCTCGGCAGGATCGACCGCGATGCGATCAATCAACGCCGCAAGTGCGGGCGGATCGCCTTCCGGCACGATCCAGCCGCCTTCACCGGTCACATCGGGTATCGCACCGCCGGTCGATCCGATCACCGGCACACCGCAGGCCTGCGCCTCGGTGATGACGCGTCCGAATTGTTCCTTCACTGCTCCAGTCGTACGCGTCAGCAGGATCAAGGCATCGAGGCTGCGCAAAAAGCCTGCGACCTCTGCCGGCTTGCCCCATCCGCGAAAGCTGACGCGATCAGTCAGGCCGAGTTCGGCCACGCGCTTGCGCAGCGCATCTTCCTGTGGCCCTTCGCCCATCAGTGCGAGCGTGACCGGTGCCTTCGCGCGCGCCATGGCGTCCAGCGCGTCATCCAGCCCCTTTTCCACAACCAGGCGTCCGACATAGCCGATCCGGAATGCCGGCCGCTCGACCGGCGGCAACAATGGCGCGACGTCCGGCCGGAAATTGGCGAGATCGACACCATAGCCGATCGACGAGACCGGCCCCTCATAGCTGCGTGCGCGCACCACCGCCGTCGCATCCGGGCTGCGCGACAGCACATGATCGGTGTTGACGAGCACCTGCTTGCGAATGAATTCGAACGGCGGCGGCAATCGCTTCAAGATGTTCTGATCGACTTCCATCACCATGGCCGCGCGTCCCTTCAACAGGCGCGCCTGCATGGCAACGACGCTCCACGGCTCTTCCCACAGATGAATGACATCCGGATCGAGCTCGCGAATGAGCTTTCGCAGGCCGGGATAGAAATGCAGATACCAGCTCATCGGTCCAGCCTTCGGCAGCCGGATTGGCATCACATGCACGGTGATGCCAGGATCATCGGAGGGGTCGGCAACGATATCGCGACCGAATTGATGCCAGACCGCCGGAACGACGAGATGCACATCGAGGTCGTCGCGACGGCCGAGAGGATAGTAGCGCAACCGTCCCGCATCCCGGCTGACGGCAGGATGCGCGATCGACAGAATCTTCAGGCGCGCGCGGCTAGACACGTCCGGTCATCCGCGCAGCGATTCCGGTCATGCCGGAGAGATGCAGTTCCATGGTGGCCACACTGCGGTCTGCACCATTGATGGTGCAGCGTGGCAGCGAATACGGATCCTGCTTGTGCAACACCAGCCCTTTGCGTGTCGTCGATGCGCTCGCATAGCCGGCATCGCGCGCGATCGCGAAATCACGCGGACCGCAGTCACCCGCACGGCCGTAAGGGAATGCAAAGTGGCGGGCCGGAATGCCGAGCTGCTCGATCAGCCGATCACGGCAGCCCCGCAATTCCAACGCCGCGCGTTCGGGGGACAGTGACGATATGCGGGAGTGATTGACCGTATGCCCGCCGATCTCGACCAGCGGATCGTCGCGCAACTCCGCGAGCATCTCCCAGTTGATCGCTTGCTTCCAGTGCATCGCTTCCATATCGATCCCATTCAGCCGGCAGAACGTCGTGTAATGGTCTGCCGCCTGCGGCCCGTCCCAGCTATCGGCGATCCGATAGAACGCCGCCCGTTTGGCAGCGAAGTCCGGCACCGCGATGACACCATCTTCAAGGGTGATCTTATCATTGTTGAGCAGTGCGTCTTCAAGGCCTGCGGCCCAGAGAGACAGCGTTCCGTCTGGGATGCCGGTGGTAACAAACAACGTCACCGGTACATTGTGGCGCCGGAACAGTGGGACGATTTCCTCGTAGCTGTCACGATAGCAGTCATCGATGGAGAAATTCACGAAGCGCCCGTGTCCATTCCTGGCGCGGCGCGTCGCCTCTTCCATGGTCACGACATCCCAGGCGTTCTTTTTAAGATAGCTCAGGAACTGATCGAGAAAGGTCGTATCGAGATAGAAATCGCGATTGGGAAGGCGCTCCCACAGCGCGGCGGGCGCACCACGATGAAATGTCATCAGGCAGCCGCGCTGGCTCGCGAACAGATCCGCCAGCATGCTGATCGGACGGACCAGCGCTTCGGACCGAGCCATCCGTCTGGCGGCGCCGGACAGTAATCGCTTCATCGAAATTCCCCAGCCACCCCGGCACAGAAACGCGACATGCTCAAATCAGAACCGGCTTCGCAAGCGCGCGAATGCCGCAACATAGATACCCGGCAGCAGCATCGCGAAGGACAGCGCGATACAGGCGACAAAAGCAGCACCTCCGGCGAACAGCCGCTGCCAGGTTCCCGAGAGCCATTCGTGGATCTGCCAGCCTGCCAGCAGCATCAGGATTGCCGGAATGCTCGCGAGGAACAGCCAGAACAGGAGTCTCTTGCGCGACTTCAGAACCATCATGACGCCTGCAAGCAGGATGATACCACGAGCGGCCTCACCTAGTCCAAGTAGCAACGTCCCGGAGTCCAGCACATGCGGCAGATAAGAGGTGAGAAGGTTAACTCCGACATTAACCAGATAGGCGGTGACAATGATGACCGCGGCGACGAAGTTCCGACCGGCTCCGTTGATGATGCGGATCAGGATCCAGCCGAGGGTCGCCGCCCAAAGACCGCAGGAAATGCCCTGCAGAGCCTGACTCGTCAGGATCAGAGCGTGCTCATTGAAAGCGCCGCGGAAGAAGATGAGCCGCACGATATCGGGCGCAAACATGAACAGGAACGCCGATGCTGGAACCGACAGTGCGAGGATCGGCCGCGCGATACCCTCGATCTGCTCACCGAGTTCCTTCGGCTTCTCATTGGCCAGCACCGCAAGGCCGACAGGCTGGCTGATCAGCAGCAACGCGCTTTCGGTCAGGGTGCGGGCATAATCGAGCGATGCCACAGCGCCCGTGCCGACGCGGGATGCCAGAATCCGTTCGACCCAGATATTGGCCTGTTCGGCCATCGGAATGGCGAGCAGTGGACGCAGACGAACGAAGAACTCGCGCGCCGATGCTGTCACATCACCAAGCGACAATCCGCGAAAGCTGATCACGCCATCGCGGCCGAGTGAGAACAGCCCCCAGATCGCAAGGCCATCGAAAGCCAGCGTGAACGACCAGGCCAGCGTGCGGAAATTTCCGGTCACGGCGATCAAGGCAACCCCGAGCAACACGGCGATGTTGAGTGTACTGGCGCGAATATTCGTCAGCCGCGTACGCCCCAAGGCAATTTCGCCCGACGCCAATACATTGACCAGCACCGATCCCGGCATGCCGAGCGCCATGATGCGCATGAAATCGAGCGTCAGGCTGCGCCCGTCCGCCGAAAACCCGCCAACGATCGCACGCACTGCGACTTCGCCGAGGGCTTGCAGCCCCAACATCAGAATCATTGCGATGCTGGTGGCCGCAACAGCGAGCGCGGCGAGCTTGCGCGGTGCATCGTCGCCCTTCAGGGCATCACGATGCATCGGGATCATCACGGCCGGCACGGTCTCGTTCTGCAGAAAGGAAATCGGCAGCATGACGGCCGTGATCGCGCCGCGAAACCCGTCGGCCACCAGCGTGGCGCCGAGCACAGTCGCCATTACGATTTCGCGGGCGAAGCCGAGCAGTTTGCTGGCCAGTGCACCGGTGATCAGATTGGCGACGAAACGCCCCGAGGATTGCCGCGGCGCATTCACAACGCGCACCACGCGCTCACGCGGCGCCCCGTCACGCTCTGTCTCCGGCCGCCTGATGGATCAGGCGCGCAGTCGCATCGAGCATCTGCGTAACCCCATAATGTGTACGCGCACGCGTCGCGGCATAGTCGATCTGCGCACGCAGTTCAGGGGATCGGGCCATGATCGTAGCCATTGCCTGCGCCAGCGCATCGGCGTCGCCCGGCGGCACAAGCGTGCCAGCCTTGCCGCCTTCGAGAATATCCGCTGCTGCACCCGCATCGGTGGCAATCACCGGCACGTCGGCAAGCATTGCTTCGACCAGTGTGCGGCCGAACGGCTCGGGATCGATGGATGGATGGATCACCGCATCGACAGCGCGCATCAAGCGCGGCACGTCGCTGCGCTGACCGAGAAAATGGACGCGATCCGTGAGACCCAGGTCTCTCACCATCTGTTGCAACCGCTGCTCATAGGCTTCCTCGCCGAACAGCGCCGAGCCGGCGATGATGCAGCTGACACCCGGTGTCTTCGCTAGTGCCTGCAGCACAACGTGCTGCCCTTTCCATTCGGCGAGGCGGCTGAAGACACCAACAAGCGGGCCTTGCGGCAGGCCCAATTCGTGGCGGATCTGGGCAGGCGATTGCGTCTCGGGCGCGATGTCGAGCCCGTTCGGCACGATGGCAACGAGATCCCGACGGCCACCCTCGGCGATGAATGCATCGGCCGCAGCTTTTGACGGGACGACAACCCTGGTCGTGCAATGATTGGCCAGCAGAACCTGCACGCGCCGCTGCATCTTGCCGAAATGCGCGGACGAGATGATGTCGTGGAGATGCCAGATCAACGGCCGGCGCACGAGCTTTGCGGCAATCGCCGCGAGCACGAACGCTTTCTGTGAATTGGCATAGACCACGTCATGCCTGCGCGCGAAGCGTGCGAGTTCCGCGGTGATGCCATACATCGCGCCGATGACGGGAAGCACCTTGATGAACGAACTGTCGCGCCGGACATCATTGAGGCCGCTGCCCCAACGCGAGATCGCGACATTCAATCCGCAAGCTGCGAGCGCACCATGCAGCGGTCCATCCTCGAACAGCAAAGCCGATTGTCCGGGCCATGGCTTGACCAGATCAAGCAGCACCAGCTCGGCGCCGGAGATCGAACCTGTATGACAGACAAACAGAACGCGCGGCGACGCAGACATCACGTCGCTCCGGCATAGGCATCACTCGAAGCGGAGGCTGTGCGTGTCGCACCGGCATCCGGAACCATGGTGATGGCAATCCCCATCAGCTCGCCACCGGCAACACGAATGGCGCTGGAGGTCGCGACCGCCTGGCCGATCGACGAACGGCCGGAGCGCATGCAGAGCAGCACGCCATCGACCTGCTTGGCCAGCAAACCGATATCGGTCTGGATGCCTGGCGACGGCGCATCGACGAGGACCACGTCATAGATCTGCGCCCATTGCAGCACGTCAGCGAGCGGCTTGCGCAGCAGCTCCGCCGAAGCCGGAACCGGGCCCGCCGGAATTGCATCGAGGTTCGGCACGCCGGTGCTGACCACGCTCTCGCGCGGCGTGATCTCGCCACGCAGGATGCCCTGCAGGCCGAGGCTGCTGCGCAGGCCCAGCGCCGTCTCGAGCTTCGGTGCGCCAAGATCGCATTCGATCACCAGCACATTGCGGCCGGCAGCTGCGAGATGCTGCGCGAGCGAGAGCGTCAGGAACGTCTTGCCTTCGGCAGTGGATGGCGATGCCACGAGGATGGTCTTGCGCGGCTTGCTATTGCCGGGCGCGAGCAGATTGGCAGAGAGATCGCGCAACGCATCCTGATAGTGACGATCATCACGCGCGATCGGCAGGCTGCGCGCCAGCGCCGCGCCCGATTGCGCGGACAGGATCGCACCGATCGTCGATTCCGACGCTTCGCGCTTCACCGCCGGCAGCCGCGCGAGAATCGGCGCGCCGGTGACCACGGAAAGTTCGGACGACGAGCCGGCGAGAACAGGCGCGGGCTGCGCTATCGGCTCAGTGATTGGCATTGGCGGCACGACAGGCGGCGCAGCAACAGGCACAGCGGCCGTAGCAACAGGGGGAGCGGAAACAGGTGCAGCAGCAGCAACCGGCTTGTCCTGCGGCTTGCTCGGTGCTGGACGTGCCGGTCGCGACAAGGCATCGAGGCGCATATTGTCGCCGAAGAAGGCCGCGAAGCTCGCTAGCAGCAATGCGAGCGTCGCACCTGCGGCAATGAACGGAATCTTCTTCGGGAAGAACGGTTTGGCCGGCAGCTCGGCCAGGCTGACGAGGCGCGTGCTGCCGATCAACACGCGGCGCTCGGTTTCGAGCTCGCTGGCGCGGCGATAGAGGTCCGCATATTGCGTGCGCTTGATCTCGGTATTGCGCGCCAGGCTTTCGATGGTGGCTTCATCCGACGTGGCCGAACCGACTTCGGCCTTGGCGGCGTCCATCTGCTTGGTCAGCGACTTCACCAGCGTATCGCTGGAGTCGAGCGTCTTCTGCGCACTCGCAACGATGCTTGCGACTTCCGCATTGAGGCGGTCACGAATCGCGCCCTGCTCCTGCTCGAGCGCCCGGATCGACGGATGACGCGGGCCGAGCGAATTCGACTGGCTCGCGAGTTGTGCCGTGACCACCATCATCTGCTGCTTGAGATCGGAGACAGTCCGGTTCGACTGCACCGCCGGCGAGTCGATGGCACGGGCCTGGTTGCTCTTGATTTCCTGCAGGCGCGCTGCCGCTTCGGCACGGGCATTCTCGGCATTGGCAAGCTGCTGGCTGATGCTGGTCAGGCGCTCCGACCAGATCGGCGCCTGCTGGCCGCGGGCGAGGCCCTTGTTGCGGCGGAAGGCTTGGATCTTGGCATCGGCATCGCGCAATTCGGCATCGAGTTGCTTGGCTTCCTTCCACAGATAGGATGCTGCGATTTCCTTGCTGTTGGCGCCGGTCACGCGCTGATCGTCAAGAAACGCATTGGTGAGCGCATTGGCCATCTTCTGCGCGACGTCGGCGATGGGCGAGCTGTAGGAAATGCTGATGACGCGCGAGCGGCCTGTGCCGCCAATGGAATAGTTGCCGGCGATGTAATCGACCAGCACGCCGGTGTCTTCTTTCGCCTTCTCGCAGCTGGAGCCGATGCTGCTGCGCGCAAAGCAATCCTGGATCGCTGCCTCACGAACGCCGGGCGCATCCAGCGCCATGCGCATCAGGCGCGGCGACTTCACGATCAGCAGTTGGCTTTCGACATCCGCGGGATCGCCGATCTTGGCAGCCCATGCCGCGGAGGCATTGGCGTTGCTGGGCTCCTGCTCGGCAACGATGACAGAGCCCGACGCGGAATAGCGCACCGGCACGACCAGGAGCGCGATCACCGTGATGATCATGATGCCACAAAATACCGCGCCAAAAATCTGGCGATGGCGCCAGACTTTCTGCAGCGGATTTTCATTCGCTGCGAGGTCAGTGGATGGTGATGCGTTTGCGGGGCGTCGGATGAACATGGCGTGTCACACGATGTCGCTGGGCGTCGATCGAGCGCGCGGCTGGTTCGCGACACCCACTTCACAGGTCCAATCCTGAACGGCCACCATACGCATTCCAAGCCCTTATGTAGCGGCCCGCATGCGGAAGCTGCAGCAACGGTCGCTCATTCTTCATTAGGGATGTCTTGGTTAAGGCCTCGTTTAAAATACAACCGTTCCGCGTTTATGACCCTAATTGGTACACTTATACGCGAGTATCGAACCGCATTGCTCGCATCGCGTTCGATCATACCGATCGCCGCCGACCATGGGCGATGGAACCAACCGCCGGAGGCTGGCGTTCCCGATTTGATTCAATCCGGAGCCATGCCATGACCCTGCTGAAATGGGCGCTGATTTTCTTTCTGGTCTCGATCGTCGCCGGCGTGTTCGGCTTCACCGGCATCTCCGCCGCAACGGCCGACGTCGCCAAGATCCTGTTCTATATCTTCCTCGTGATCTGCATCCTGCTGCTGGTGCTCGGCATCACGATCTTTCGAGCCTAGCGCGGCCCTTAGCCTCAAACGCAATCGGCGCGACATTGCCTGAGCAATGCCGCGCCGAGCGCAAATCAGAGCGGGACGACCGAACGGCCGTCCCAAAAATTCTTAGACCGCGTCCTTCGCAGCCTTGACCGGGCGCGCGCGAACGATCTTGCGGGCCGGCTTGGCCTTGAAGGTCATGGCTTCACCGGTGAACGGGTTGGTGCCCTTGCGAGCCTTGGTGGCCGGCTTCTTGACGACGACGAACTTGGCGAAGCCCGGAACGAGGAACACGCCGTTCTTCTTCAGCTCTTTGTAGCCGATGACGGCGAGGTTCTCGAGAACGCCCTTGACGTCCTTCTTGGTGAGTTCGGTGGTCTCAGCGATCTTCTCGATGAGCTGCGACTTCGTCAGTTGTTCTGCCATGTTGCACCTTTGCGT
Organism: Tardiphaga sp. GW821-FHT12E02; assembly: GCF_058807155.1. Lineage (NCBI taxonomy): Bacteria > Pseudomonadati > Pseudomonadota > Alphaproteobacteria > Hyphomicrobiales > Nitrobacteraceae > Tardiphaga > Tardiphaga sp. GW821-FHT12E02. Next base: position 1,675,009 of record NZ_JBXAQK010000001.1, on the reverse strand, counting down.
TTGCAGGAGTGATTCGGTGAACAGACACTAGCGGAATCGCCGAAAAAAACAGGCTTCCAATCGGCTCGGCCGCCGTTTTTCCCTTAAAAAATGATGTTTTTTGGCGCACAGGCCCCGATTCGACTTATACGGCAGGGATTCGGGGATCGCGCAAGCCCATTTCCTATGAATAAAGGGGCTGAGGGATTCGCGAACGTCCGGTCATCGCGAATACCCTCATAAGCCGCGGTTACCACATGGTCTGACGCGCCCGCTCGGGCCAGGCGCGGTCATATTCGACGCCGCCGACGCGGCTCTCGCTCATTTCCGCCAGGATCTCGCCGGGCGTCGGCAGGGTTTTCGGATCGACGCGCTTGTCCGGATTCCACAGATCGGAGCGGACGATGGCGCGGGCGCATTGGAAATAGATTTCTCCGACCGCCATCACGATCACCGTCCGCGGCGCCTTCTCGGTGACGGCAAAGGACTCCAGCAACGCGGGATCGTCGGACAGATGCGCCGTGCCGTTGATGCGCAATGTCGTGCCGGAGCCAGGAATCAGGAACAGCAGCGCCACACGCGGATCGCGCACGATATTGCGGAGGCTATCGACGCGATTATTGCCGCGGCGATCCGGCATCATCAGGGTCTTGTCGTCATGGATGCGGACGAAGCCCGGCAGATCGCCCCGCGGCGAGCAATCGAGCCCTTCCGGGCCGGATGTCGCCAGTGCCGCGAAAGGCGACACCTCGATCAGCCGGCGATACTGCGCCGTGACGCGATCGCCGACCTTGGCCGTGGAGGCTTCGCCAATGGCATCGAAACGGCCATAGATGGCTTCCAGTTGCTCGATGCTGTCGATCACCGCCATGGCCGTTTTCCCCTTCGCAGGGCGGATGAGCCAACCGTCATCCGCCGTTCTTTGTCCCATACGCTCGGCCGGCGGATTACGCCTTTGGCTCATCCGCCCTACGGCCCTTGATCGTCTCTATCAATTCGGCCGCATGCGCATCCGCCGCACCGACATTGCTGATCGTCACGTCCGCACCCGATGTCTCGACGCTGCGCTTGAGCCGATCACTGAGCGGTCCATCACTGGCGCGGCCACGCGCGGCCAGGCGTGCTGCGAGAACCTCAGGCGGCGCTGTAATCGAGACCACGACCACATCCGCATAGGCTGCTCGCAGGGCCGGAATGACCGTGCGCGAGATATTGGCAACCACGTTGCGACCGGCGCGGATCTCGTCGTCGATCGACCGCGGCAGCGCATAGCTCAATCCATGCGCGTCCCAGTCGATGGCAAAGGCGCCATCTTCCCTGGCGGCGCGGAATGCCTCAGGCGTGACTTGGACATTATTTTCGTGGGCGGACGCCTCGCGCGTCACCACGCGGCGGACAAAGACGACATCGTCGTCGTCAGCCAATCCGGCCTGCGCCAGACCTAGCAGCGTATCCTTGCCGGCCCCCGATGGACCGACGACCAGCACGAGCCGGCCGGGCCCGATCCTGGCGTCAGTCTCGGACATCGCTGCAAGGTCGGTCATGCCACGCGCTGCCCTTCCCGCCACACGCTGCGCACCACCGGCACATCATGGGCGACATGGACGCGGATCACATCGGCGCGCTTGCCGACGGCGATCTCACCGCGATCCATCAGGCCGACGGCTTCCGCCGGACGCTTGGTCACCGTGCGGACGGCGCTGGCAAGATCGATCGTCGGCACTTTTGTCGCCAGCTGCAGCGCGCCCATCAGGAGGCTCGACGGCACATAGTCCGACGACAGGATGTCGAGCATGCCTTCGCGGGCGAGATCGATGGCGGCGATATTGCCGGAATGCGAGCCGTTGCGGACCACATTCGGCGCGCCCATCAGGATGCCGATGCCGGCCTTGTGCAGGCCTTCAGCCGCTTCCAGCGTGGTGGGGAATTCGGCCACCGAGACCTTGTCGCCGACGGCTTCGGTCACGTTGTCATGGGTGGTGTCGTCGTGGCTCGCTAGCGGGATGTTGTTGGCATGGGCCAATGCCACGATCGCGCGCATATTGCCGGCGGCATATTGCTGCTGGCAGGCGAGGCGATTGGCGAACAGGATATCGAGCTCGGCGTCATTCTTGCCGCCCTTGCCGCGATAATAGGTGCGCAGCTTCTCCTCGTCGCGGAACTGGCGCTGGCCGGGCGTGTGATCCATCAAGGACATCAGCCGCACTTCGGTCTTGCCGAGGAGTGCCTTGGCTTCGTCCACGACCGATGGCATCGGAATTTCGCAACGCAGATGCAGGAAGTGCTCGACGCGCAAGAGATCGGCCTTGCCGGCATTGGCGATGGAATCGACCAGCAGTTCGGCATAGCTGTCGATGCCCTGGCTGGCGTCCTCGCAGCCGACGCGCACGGAGTCGAGCACCGTGGTGATGCCCGATGTGGCGAGCTGGCCATCATAGGACACCACGGCCGAGATCGGATCCCAGAACACCTTCGGGCGCGGCATGAAATGCGCCTCGAGATGGTCGGTGTGCAGTTCGACCAGACCCGGCATCACCAGATCGCCGCGCGCGTCCTCCGCACCGCGTGGCGCATCGCCCTCGCCAAATTCGGCAACGCGGCCATTCGCGAAGGCGATCCAGCCTTTGTCGATGACGCGGTCGGCCAGAATGATCTTGGCGTTGCCGATGACGGTTTCAGTCGATGAAGCGCTCATGGTCTCCCTCTCAGGCAGCGGCGGCAAAGGACGTGACGTCGATCAACCGGTCGGCGATCAGATGCCGCACTTCGTCGTCATGGACAATGGCCACCATGGCCACACCCGCACGTTTTTTCTCGGCGACGAGATCCACCACCACGGCGCGATTGGCCGCATCCAGCGAGGCGGTCGGCTCGTCCAGCAGCAGGATCGGCAGATCCGAGATGAAGCCGCGCGCGATATTGACGCGTTGCTGCTCGCCGCCGGAGAAGGTCGAGGGCGGCAACCGCCACAGGCGTTCACCGATATTCAGCCGCTTCAGCAGCGCTCCGGCGCGCACGCGCGCTTCCTCGCGGCCGACGCCGGCGTTGAGCAGCGGCTCGGCCACGACGTCGATCGCCGCCACGCGCGGAACTGCGCGCAGGAACTGGCTGACATAACCGATCGTGTCGCGGCGAACGCTGAGGATCTGGCGTGGCTCGGCGCTGGCGACATCCACCGATGTGCCGAGATGACGCACAATGATGGTGCCGCCATCGCAGCGATAATTGCCAAAGATCATTTTCAGGATCGACGACTTGCCCGCCCCCGACGGGCCGGACAGCACGACGCACTCGCCGGCATTCACGTCGAAGGTGACGCCATGCATCACCGGCAGATGAATGCCGCCTTGCAGATGCATCACAAAGGTCTTTTCGGCATTCCGAAGTTCGATCATCGCAGTCATGGTGTCCTCACGCCGGCAGGATCGAAGAAACGAGCAATTGCGTATAGGGCTCGCGGGGATCGTCGAGCACCTGGTCGGTGAGACCCGTCTCGATGACACGGCCGCCCTGCATCACCATCACCCGATGCGACAGCAGGCGCGCCACAGCGAGGTCATGGGTCACCACGATGGCCGACAGACCGAGTTCGCCGACCAATGAGCGCATCATGTCGAGGAGGCGCGCCTGTACGGAGACATCGAGACCGCCGGTCGGTTCGTCCATGAAGACGAGGCGCGGTTCGGTGACGAGATTGCGGGCGATCTGCAGGCGCTGGCGCATGCCGCCGGAGTAAGTGCGCGGCGCATCGTCGATACGCTCGGCCGAAATCTCGACACGCTCCAGCCAGGTCGTCGCGGTTGCGCGGATCTTGCCATAGTGATTGTGGCCGACGGCCATCAGCCGCTCGCCGACATTGGCGCCGGCGGACACTGCCATGCGCAGACCCATCGCGGGATCCTGATGCACAAAGCCCCAATCGGTGCGGAATAGCAGACGTCGCTCGGCCTCGCCCATGGTGGCGAGATCGCGCGTGATGCCGTCGCGCATGCGATAGGACACGCGGCCCGTGTTCGGCGCGAGCTGCGCCGACAGCAGCTGCAGCAATGTCGATTTGCCCGAGCCGCTTTCGCCGACAATGGCAAGCACTTCGCCCGGATAGAGCTTGAACGAGACATCGCGGCAGGCTTGCAGCTTGCCATAGGTCTTGCCGAGTCCCTCGGCGATCAGGATCGGCATGTCGTCCTGCAGTGTCGTGGTGCGATCAAGCATGACGGCTCTCCGCGAAAGGCGAGGCGTTCTCGCTGCCACGATGGCCCTGCGCCTGCCGTGTCTCGCAATAATCAGTATCCGAGCAGACGAACATGCGGCTGCCCTTGTCATCGGTGACGATCTCGTCGAGATACGAATCTTCCGCGTTGCACAGCGCACAGCAGGCCTTGTGCTTATAGGGCTCGAACGGATGGTCCTCGAAATCCAGCGACACCACCTTGGTGTAAGGCGGGATCGCATAGATGCGCTTCTCGCGGCCGGCACCAAACAGCTGCAGCGCCGGGCAATTATCCATCTTCGGATTGTCGAATTTCGGCGTCGGCGATGGATCCATCACATAGCGCGCGTTGACCTTCACCGGATAGGCATAGGACGTGGCGATATGGCCGAAGCGCGCGATGTCCTCGTAGAGCTTCACATGAATCAGGCCGTATTCGGCCAGCGCATGCATGCGCCGCGTCTCGGTTTCGCGCGGCTCCAGGAAGCGCAGCGGCTCCGGGATTGGCACCTGATAGACCAGCACCTGATGTTCGCCGAGCTTGGCTTCGGGAATGCGATGACGGGTCTGGATCACGGTTGCGTCCAGCGTGTTCGTCGTCACAGCGACGCCTGCTGTCTTCTCGAAGAATTTGCGGATCGAGATCGCATTCGTTGTGTCGTCTGAGCCCTGGTCGATCACCTTGAGCTGGTCATTGGGCCCGAGGATCGATGCCGTCACCTGCACGCCGCCGGTGCCCCAGCCATAAGGCATCGGCATTTCGCGTGACGCAAATGGCACTTGATACCCAGGGATCGCAATCGCTTTCAGAATGGCGCGGCGGATCATCCGCTTGGTCTGCTCGTCGAGATAGGCGAAATTGTATGTCGGCGCGTTCATTCCGCGGCCTCCTGCATGGGCGTCGGCACGTCATTGGCGTCAGCGAACTCCTTGCGCAGCTTTCGCAGCAGGCCGAGCTCGGACTGGAAGTCCACGTAATGCGGCAGCTTGAGATGTTCGACGAAACCGGTCGACTGCACATTGTCGGAATGCGACAGCACGAATTCCTCGTCCTGCGCCGGCGCCTTGATGTCCTCACCGAGCTCGCGCGCACGCAGCGCCCGATCGACCAGCGCCATCGACATCACCTTTCGCTCGGATTGCCCGAACGCCAGGCCATAGCCACGCGTGAAGCAAGGCGCTTCGGTCTCACTCCCCTTGAACTGGTTGACCATCTGACACTCCGTCAGGGTGATCGAGCCCAACGGCACGGCAAAACCGACATCCTCGGCGGCGAATTCGACTTCGACCTCGCCCAGACGGATTTCGCCGGCGAAGGGATGGCTGCGGCCATAGCCGCGCTGGGTCGAATAGCCTAGTGCGAGCAGATAGCCTTCGTCGCCGCGCGCGAGATTCTGCAGACGCAGATCGCGGTCCGCCGGGAAGTTCAGCGCATCGCGCGTGAGATCGCCGACGGGCTGTTCAGGATTTTCCGCTGGCGAGCGCTCGATCAGACCGTCGCGACCGAGAATATCGATGACGCGCGGCATGATACCTGGTTCGGCGTCGGCGACGACATTCGGCTGCTCCGGCGATCCCTCACCCATCAAGGATGGATCGAGCAAGCGATGCGTGTAATCAAAAGTCGGCCCAAGCACCTGACCGCCTGGCATGTCCTTGAAGGTCGAGGACACGCGACGACGAACCTGCATCTTCGCGGTATCGATCGGCTCGCTCGAACCGAAGCGCGGCAGCGTGGCGCGGAAGGCGCGCAGCAGGAAGATCGCCTCGATCATATCGCCGCGCGCCTGCTTGATAGCGAGCGACGCAAGCTCGCGATCATAGAGCGACCCTTCGGTCATCACGCGATCGACGGCGAGCCCGAGCTGGTTGGAGATCTGGTCCAATGACACTTCCGGCACAGCGCGATCGCCGCGACGCTCATGCGCCAGCAATCGATGGGCATTCTCGATGGCGCGTTCGCCACCCTTGACGGCGACATACATGCTCAGCCCTCCCGCGCGACAAGGCGCGTGGTACGCGGCAATGCCACGATGGATTCGCCGGACACCAGCAACAGATCGATGCCGCGCGGAAACCGCCGCGCATTCTCGGCCAACCGATCGATGATATCCGGCACGCCGATGGCTGCACGCAGGATCGTCACGCCATCGATGCCAGGACCGCTCAACTCATAGGCCGGACCCTCGCTGAGGCTTGCGATCTGCAGCACGATCGTTGTGGAGCGATCGGGATATTCGGGCGTGCCGAGCGCAAAGCGATCGAATTCAGGAAGCTTGATGGGATCAGCGATCACAGCGAAACTGGACGCCGCCGCGTCTGAGATCACCGGCGCGCTGGTGTGAAACTTGATCCATTTGGCGACATCTTCCGATGCCGCGAGCTTCTCATCGAGCCACACCGGCGTATCCTGATCGAACAGCGTCAGGGCGATGGCTGCAGCGCCGCGCATCATCGGCGCCGGCACGCCGGACACGGCACGAATGAGCTGCACGCTGCCCGGACGCGCCATCGCGTCCATCACGGTACGGAACGTGGATTGCGCCGCGATCACCTTGTCGGCAAAGCCGGCCGGCATTTCTGCAATCGTCGTCATGATCATCCCTCCCCGCGCACGAGCGTGTAGAAATCGACTTTGGTGGCCGCCGTTTCCGCAGCCTTGCGCTTGCGCTCCGCCGCAACGCGCGCACGCAGCGGCGTCAGGACTTTCGCTTCGATCGTTTCGGAAAATTGCGATGTCTGGATCAGCGCATCGCACAGCGCGATCAGCTGCGCCTTGGCGCCGTCGCGACCGAGCGTGTAGCCGAAGCCGACCTCGCCAGAGCTGAGCCGCACCGCGGCACGCGACACCGTCGCCTCGCCCAGATTGAACGGCGCGCCATCGCCACCGATCCGGCCGCGCAGCATCACGAGGCCATTTTCCGGCGCGCGCAACTGTTCGTGATCGGGCACGGCGATATCGTCGAAATGCCGGGCGATGTCGGCCGTCGGGCAGTGCCCGAGCACGCCCATCGCTTCCTGGCGCCGCGCCTGTAGATCGTTTGAAGGGGCCTGCATCATGTCACCGCCGCTCGACAAGTTGTATGATTTACTAGACAACTTTATAGGAGGAGGCAATGACCGTTTCGTGACAGTGACATGATTTTTGGGTATCCCTGTTGCGACGGACATTCAGGGACTGATTTGTGACCATTCAAGACAAGCCGACCGGCGTGGCTCTATGGCGACATGTGGCCGACGGGATCGAGCGCGGGATTGCCGACGGACGCTTTACCGCCGGCGAAAAACTGCCCGGCGAAACCGAGCTGGCCGATACCTACCGCGTCAATCGCCACACGGTGCGTCGCGCGCTGGCGACCTTGGCCGAGCGCGGCATGGTGCGCGCCGAGCGTGGCAGCGGCACGTATGTGGAGGCGCCGAAGCTCGCTTATCCCCTGCGCTCGCGCACCCGCTTCTCGGAGAACGCGCGCGCCGGCGGCCGCGAACCGGCTGGCCAGTTGATAGGCGCCTGGGACGATGTGGCGACGCGCGAACTGGCGCGGCAGCTTGGCCTCAAGACCGGCGCACCGCTGATCCGCCTCGAGGCGCTGCGTCTCGCCGACAAGACGCCGATCTGCGTCGGCACCAACTGGCTCTCGGCCGAGCGGTTTCCCGATTTCGGCAAGGTCTATGAGCGCGTGCGATCGATGACCAAGGCGCTGGCGCATTACGATATCAAGGACTATCGCCGCGCCTCGACCCGCGTCACGGCAGGCATCATCGACGCCACCGATGCGACGCGGCTCGGCGTCGCGCTGGGGCGGCCGATCCTTGTTGTCGATTCCCTCGATGTGGATGCCGACGGCACGCCGCTGCATTTCACGCATTCGCGCTTCGTGGCCGAACGTGTCGAATTCGTGATCGACAGCGAGATTTGATCAGAACGGATCGGTGCCGAGGCCGGGGACATCCGCGGGACGCGGGCCCGGCGCCGGCCACAGGAAGCGGCGATCCTTCTCGGTAATCACGGTGTCATTGATACTCGCCTCGCGGCGGCGCATCAGGCCGGCTTCGTCGAATTCCCACTGCTCGTTGCCGTAAGAGCGATGCCAGGCGCCGGCGTCGTCGTGCCATTCGTACTGGAAACGCACGGCGATACGGTTGTCGCTGAAGGCCCAGAGATCCTTGATCAGGCGATATTCGTGTTCTTTCGCCCATTTGCGGGTGAGGAATTCGACGATCGCGGGGCGCCCCTGGAAGAACTCGCCGCGGTTGCGCCAGACCGAGTCCTCGGTATAGGCCAGCGAGACCTTCACCGGGTCACGCGAATTCCAGCCATCCTCGGCCATGCGGGCCTTCTGGGCGGCGGTTTCGCGGGTGAAGGGCGGGAATGGCGGGCGAGACATCGGGCACCTCAGGTTCGATTTTTTACTGAAGTGTAGTCCGGAATGACGAAGAGTCGATGGCGTTTCGTCTATCGGCCGATCACTAAACCTGATCAGCCTTCATGGCGATGCGCAGCGCCTTCGGGATCGGCCGCGCGCGACCGCCGGAAACGAAAGCGACCTTCACCTTGGCTTCGAGCAGCAGGTCTTCGCCACGGCGCACTTCCTGATGCAGCGTGATAGAGGCGCCCTTCACATCGAGCGGACGCGTCAGCACGTCGAGCAGGTCGTCCATCTTGGATGGCTTGAGAAAATCGAGCTGCATTGCGCGGACGACGAAGGCAAAGCCCGGCGCTTCGCTCTCGGCTTCGGCGAACAACGCATGCTGGTCGGCGCCGAGCAGTCGCAGATAATTGGTCCGCCCGCGCTCCATGAAGCGCAGATAATTGGCGTGATAGACAATGCCGGAGAAATCGGTGTCTTCGTAATAGACCCGCACCTGCATGCGGTGAACGCCATCGGCGATGGCGCCGTCGAGATGAGTCACGGGAGGCAACATCGCTTACCGTTCAACTGCAATTGAGAGCCGCATCGCAGCATCGTGCAAACGCCTGTCGCGCGTCAGAAGCCTGGTTTCGGACATCTTCGCGACCGACGCGAGCAGATGAGCATCAACATAGCCTATGCCCGAGCCCGACAGATTACCGTGTTTTATCAATTGCAGGACCTCTTCAGAACTTGCGACGGGTGCCTGCGGCAGGTCTCGCAGATCACTCATGAGATTGTCAAAATCGGACACATGCCCAAGCGCCAACTCACCAATTATAAAAGGATGAATAGCAACGCTACCGTCCCCGAGCAATTCACCGAACCAGGGATCTTCCTTACGGATATGATCGACCCAAATCGATGTATCCGCCAGAATGAGCATGTGACATCAATAAGGCGGACGGCGGCGGGGTGCGGCCCATGCGTCGGGCATCGTGCCACCGAGCTTGGCGAGACGCCGCCCAGCTTCTATCCGGACATAGGACCGCAGCGCTTCCTGGATAACGGCAGCCTCTTCCTCCAAGCCAGTGAATTCACGGGCCTTCGCAAACAACTCGTCATCGATCGCGACTGTCGTTTTCATCTGCATCATCCCTTGGACGAGCAGAGACTAACATAGATTGCAGGTGGCTTCCACATCACTTACTCGTCCTCGCCGCCAAACAGCCCCGCCTGTCCCATGTCCCGTTTCGGCTCCGCCAGTCCCAGATGCTTGAACGCATGCGATGTCAGCAATCTGCCGCGCGGGGTGCGCTGGAGATAGCCGCACTGGATCAGATAGGGCTCGATGATGTCCTCAATGGCATCGCGCGGCTCGGACAAGGCTGCCGCCATGGTTTCGACGCCGACCGGGCCGCCGCCATAGTTCATGGCGATGGTGGTGAGATAGCGGCGGTCCATCGCGTCGAGGCCGGCGCTGTCGACTTCGAGCGCGCTGAGCGCATGATCGGCGATCTTGCGATCGATGGCGGCCGCATCGGCAGCGGAAGCGAAATCGCGGACGCGGCGGAGCAAGCGGCCAGCGATACGCGGCGTGCCGCGGGCGCGGCGGGCGATTTCGTTGGCGCCTTCGGGCGTCATGCCGATCTGCAAGACACGGGCGCCGCGGGTGACGATCTTTTCGAGTTCGTCGATGGTGTAGAAGTTCAGCCGCAGCGGAATGCCGAAACGATCGCGCAGCGGATTGGTGAGCAGGCCCGCGCGCGTGGTGGCGCCGACCAGCGTGAATTTCGCCAGCTCGATCTTCACCGAGCGTGCCGCCGGGCCTTCACCGATGATGAGGTCGAGCTGAAAGTCCTCCATCGCGGGATAGAGCACCTCCTCGACATTCGGGCTGAGGCGATGGATCTCGTCGATGAACAGCACGTCGCGTTCTTCGAGATTGGTGAGGAGCGCGGCAAGATCGCCGGCCTTCGCGATCACCGGTCCTGACGTCGCGCGAAAACCGACGCCGAGTTCGCGCGCGACGATCTGGGCCAGCGTGGTCTTGCCGAGGCCGGGCGGACCGACGAACAATGTATGATCCAGCGCCTCGCCGCGCTTGCGGGCGGCGTCGATAAAGATCTGCAGATTGGCGCGCGCCTGCGCCTGACCGACAAAATCGGACAGCGCCTGCGGACGCAGCGCGGTGTCGCCGACATCATCGGAGCGGCGCTCGGAACTGATAAGGCGATCAGGAGGCGTGGTCACTTCGCCAGCTCCTTCAACCCGAGGCGAATGAGCATCGCCGTTTCGGCGCCCTCACCTGCACTGCGCGACGCGCTTGCAACAGCAGCTGCCGCCTGTGGCTGGCCATAACCGAGATTGACGAGCGCGGAAATCGCATCGCTGACCGCGCGTGGCGCGTTGTCATCGGCGACGGCGCCTGCGAGCTGGGCGACGACACGATCGACGGAGGCGAAGGCTGGTGCCTTGTCCTTCAATTCCGAGACGATGCGCTCGGCCACTTTCGGGCCGACGCCTGGCGTGCGCGCGATCGCAGCCTTGTCGCGCAGCGCGATGGCATTGGCGAGTTCGGCCGGCGGCAGTGTCGAGAGCACGGCAAGTGCCACACGGGCGCCAACGCCCTGCACGGTCTGCAGCAGGCGAAACCATTCACGCTCCATGTCGGAGCGGAAGCCGAACAGTTTTATTTGATCTTCACGGACATAGGTCTCGATCGAGAGCACAGCGGCTTCGCCGGCCTGCGGCAAAGCCTGCAGCGTGCGCGCGGAGCAATGCACCTGATAGCCGACGCCCTGCACGTCGAGGATCACATAGTCCTCGCCATAGGAATCGATGAGGCCCTTGAGCTTGCCGATCATGCGCCCACCGCCTTGCGCAGCATCGCGCTGGTGCGGTGATGCGCATGCGTGATGGCGATGGCCAGCGCATCGGCCGCGTCCGCGCGTTTGAATTCGGCCTTGGGCAGCAGGATTTTCAGCATCACCTGGATCTGGTTCTTGTCGGCATGGCCGGCGCCGACCACCGTTTTCTTGACGAGGTTCGGCATATATTCGGCGACATCGATGCCGAACATCGCCGGCGACATCATGGCAATACCGCGCGCCTGGCCGAGCTTCAGCGTCGCCGCACCGTCCTTGTTGACGAAGGTCTGCTCGACGGCGGCTTCCGTCGGCTGAAATTCGTGCAGCACCTTGGTGAGGCCTTCATGGATGCCGAGCAGGCGGATGGCCAATGGCGCGCTCTCCGGCGGCTCGACCGATCCGCAGGCGATATAGACCAGCCGGTTGCCTTCGGATTCGATGACGCCCCAGCCGGTGCGGCGCAGGCCGGGATCGATGCCGATGATGCGAACGGGTGCGCGAATCGAGGACACGGTCATGTGGCCTTGATAGCCGCGGGCCTGAGCGAACGAAATAGAAGCGCGGGAGCCTGAGGCATCTGTCCCCTTGTGGTGACGCACGAATACGCGATCTCGCGGCGCCCTGGGGGCGTCCGAGGTGTGAGCATTTCTCCCCTCGCAACATGAGGGGAGGCGGCACGCCGTAAGGCGCGAAGGGTGGACTGATCGCTGCCCGTGCAAGCTGGGTCGCCAGCAAGCCCAAGCCGCGCAACGCCTTACGGCGCGCCACCGCGACGTTCTATTGGCCGAAGGACCGTTCTTCCGGGTACTGGGCGCTTCCATTGAAGCCATCCGACAGGTTTCCCTGCCTTCGCCCGCACCACGTCCAGCCGCGCTATAGCGGCAGACCCCCGTAGTGGGGTCGGACGGTTACCCCCGACCACCCGAGTGCGAAGGTTACGTCCACCTTCACCCGCAGGCGCCGCATCTCCTTCCGCTCCAAGACGCCTTATGAAGCGCCCCCTCACGAAAAAGACGAGCGGGAGTATGAAGGGGTGAGGAATTTTGTCAAGAACAAAAAAGGAACGACAGAGAGATAGCTCGCTTTCTTTCCCTCCCCCAAGCCGCGAAGCGGCGCAGCGGGGAGGGTGGATCGAAGCGAGCGTCCAGCGAGCTTCGAGACGGGTGGGGTGCTTCCACAAACTCTGACGTCACGCGGGGAGAGACCCCACCCGGCGCTACGCGCCACCCTCCCCGCTGCGCGGCTGCGCCGCTTGGGGGAGGGAAACCAAGTCACCCCTGCCCGGGATCGCTGGCCAACACGCCTCTCACCGCTTGCGCCCACCCCTTTAGCTTTCGCGTCCTTGTCGCTTCGCTCATGGCCGGCTTGAAGCGACGCTCCAGGCGCCAGTTGTCGGCGAATTTGGCCGGCTCGGGGAACACGCCCGCCTTGAGCCCGGCGAGATAGGCAGCACCCAGCGCGGTCGTCTCCTGGATCATCGGACGATCCACGGGCGCATCGAGCAAGTCGGCGAGCCGTTGCATGGTCCAGTCCGAGGCCGTCATGCCGCCATCGACGCGCAGCACGACATTGGCCGTGCTGACATCGGGCCAGTCGGCGCGCATGGCCGCATAGAGATCGCGGGTTTGATAGCAGACGCTTTCGAGCGCAGCATGCGCGAGCTCTGCCGGGCCGGTGTTGCGCGTGAGGCCGAACAGCGCGCCGCGCACATCGGGATTCCAGTAGGGTGCCCCCAGGCCGACAAAGGCCGGCACCAGATAGACCGATTGCGACGAGTCATTCCTGTCGGCGAGCGGGCCGCTTTCGGAGGCGCTCTTGATGATGCCGAGGCCATCGCGCAGCCACTGTACCGCGGAGCCGGCGACGAAGATCGAGCCTTCCAGCGCATAAGTGCGGACGCCCCCCAGCTGATAGGCCACGGTGGTGAGCAGCTTGTGCTTCGACACCACCGGCGTGGTGCCGGTGTTGAGCAGCGCGAAACAGCCGGTGCCATAAGTGGACTTGATCATGCCCGGCGCAAAACAGGCCTGCCCGATCGTCGCCGCCTGCTGATCGCCGGCAATGCCGCCAATCATGATATTGCCACCGAACAGATCGGTGCTGCCGAAATCGGATGACGAGTCCTGCACCTTCGGCAGCATCGCACGCGGCACGCGGAGCAGCTTTAGGAGCTCGTCATCCCATTCGCCGGTATGGATGTTGAACAGCAGCGTACGCGACGCGTTGGTGGCGTCGGTGGCGTGAACCTTGCCGCCGGTGAGGCGCCACAGCAGATAGCAATCCACCGTGCCGAACATCAGCTCACCGCGTTCGGCGCGGGCGCGCGCGCCGGGGACGTGATCGAGAATCCATGCGACTTTGGTGCCGGAGAAATACGGATCGATGATCAGGCCGGTGCGCTCGGTGATGAAGGGCTCCCGTCCGTCCGCCTTCATCTGTGCGCAGATCTCCGCGGTGCGGCGATCCTGCCAGACGATGGCGCGATGCACGGCATGGCCGGTAACGCGGTCCCAGACCACCACTGTCTCGCGCTGATTGGTGATGCCGATGGCGGCGATGTCCCTGGCGCTGACCTTGGCTTTTGCCATGGCCTCGCGGCAGACCGAGAGCGTCGACGACCAGATATCCTCGGGCTCGTGCTCGACCCAGCCGGAGGCCGGGAAATGCTGCGGGAATTCCTGCTGCGCGATGGCCGCGATCGAGAGGTCCGCGGCAAAAATCATCGCGCGCGACGATGTGGTGCCCTGATCGATGGCCATCACGAATGACATGGAGGTTTCTTCCCGGGTGGTTGCTTATGCGTGCAGGCAACCGGATCGGGGGGAGAAGGTCAAGCCGGTGCTATGAGCTTCCAACTGTCGTCGCCCGGCTTGACCGGGCGATCCAGTATACTCGGACCGCTCGGTGTTTACTGGATCACCCGGTCAAGCCGGGTGACGACAACGGAATTCACATCGCCGGCACTGACATCACCACCAGCGCACAGCCCACCAATGCCAGTTCGCCCGGCAATGTCTCGCGGGCGCGGCGGACGATGCCTTCGCCGAGACGGCCGAAGAAGCGGATCCAGCGCTGCATGCGCCAATACAGCGAATTCTCCAGCGTCACCGCGCGCAACGTAAACGCCTTTTTCTTCGCCCAGGCATCGCAGTCAAGCTTCAGCGGGTCGCTGTAATATTGCGCGATCTTGTCGGCACCCATGCCCGGAGACGCCAGCCAGTTCGGAATATGTACATTGCAGAGCTGCACGACATCGGTGAACACCTTGTCGGTGCCGCAGCCGCTGCCGGGGCATGGCGAGGCGAAGGCATCGCCGACGAGAACGATGCCGGGCTGCACCACATTGTCGCTCTCATAGAGATCGATCGGACGAATTTTGACGTCGCCCGAAATCGTGTAGTCGCCGATCAGCGCACGCAGTTTCGGCAGGCACTCATCCAGCGCCGCTTCCGGCGTGCGGCGCATCGCGCGCACCCAGGGATCATTCGCCTCGCGATAGACGAACAGATTGCCGCGCATGGTCGCGCCAATGGGAAACAGCGTGAGATAGGCGGTGCGATGGCGGGTGGCTTCGGCGAAATAAGTCAGCGCGGGGAATTCGAATGTGTCTCGATCTTTTGGCGCGATGTCGAAGCCGACCGAGATCGAGTGGCACGCCGAGATGACCGGGCGGCCGATCTTCAACTGATCGCGCAGGCCGACGCTGGCGCCATTGGCCAGCACCACGAGACGCGCGGAAATATCTTCGCCGGTGGACAGGCCGATGGTCTGCCGATCATCGGAGGTGCGGATCGAAACGGCTTTTGCATAAATCGTCTCCACCGAAGACGAGATCTCGCCGCGCACGGTGTTGACCAGCGTCTCATAGAGGAAGCCGTGCTGCTGGCTCGGCCGCTTGTCGATGACGCGGCCGAAGCGGGCGAGCCAGATTTCATGATCGTGAGTTGCGGCGTTGAACACGGCATCAAGCAGGCCGGTCTTCGACAGACGATCGATCTGCGGCTGGCCGCCGATCTTCTCGCAGCGCAGTTCGGGCGGATGCAGGCGATGCGGCTCGATCAGAATCGCGGACACGCCGGCGCGGCCGAGCATCGCTGCCGCGGTCGAGCCCGCCAGGCCCCCACCAATGATCGCGATATCCGTCTGCCGCACGGGACCTCTCCGCCTGCGACATCCGTGCACCTGAAATCTTAAAAATCGGGAAAGGATTGCGGCGGGTGGTGAGGAGGTACCGCGGGAATTTGGTTTCGGGAGATTTCCTCCTTCGTCATTGCGAGCGCAGCGAAGCAATCCAGAAAACCAAGCGAAAAAGAACTGGATTGCTTCGTCGCTTCGCTCCTCGCAATGACGACGGAGATTACACCGATGCCGTGGTCACGCCGCCGTCGATGACGATGGTCTGGCCGGTGGTGAAGGTGGAGACGTCCGAGCTGAGATAGGCCACGGCACCTGCGATCTCATGCGGCTCGCCGATGCGGCGCAGCGGCGTGTTGGCGGTGCGCTTCTTCAGATTGACCTCGTCTTCCCACAATGCCTTGGCAAAATCGGTCTTCACCAGGCCCGGCGCGATGCAATTGACGCGCACGCCTTTCGGCCCCCATTCGCCGGCCAGGCTGCGACACAGCGCAAAATCCGCGGCTTTGGAAATGCCGTAGGCGCCGATCACCGTGGAGCCGCGCAGGCCGCCGATCGACGAGATGATCACCACCGAACCCTTGCCGCGTTCGGCCATGGCCGGGATCGCCTTGGCGCAGAGCCAGATATTGCTCTTCACATTCGAGCCCATGATCTTGTCGAAGGCTTCGTCACTGATATCGAGCAGCGGACCGTAATAGGGATTCACCGCGGCATTGCAGACCAGGATGTCGATGGGGCCGTAATGCTTGACGGTGCCGTCGATCAGCGCCTCGACCTCGTTTTTGCGCGCGATATTGCAAGCGATGACATGGGCATCGCCGCCATTCTTGCGGATGCCTTCGGCGACCTCTTCGCAGGCATCGGCCTTGCGGCTGGAAACGACGACCTTGGCGCCGAGCTGGGCCAGCAATTCCGCCGAGGCGCGACCGATGCCGCGGCTGGAGCCGGTGATGACGGCCACCTTGCCGGTAAGGTCGAATGGATTTGTCACGGATGTTCCTCCTTGTGGTTGGAGGGCATTGTGGGGATGGAGGTCGAGCGGTCAAGCGCAGACGTAGGATGGGTTGAGCGCAGCGAAAACCCATCGTTCCGTCGTCGCGGCAAACTCCGCCGATGGGTTTTCGCTCCGGCGCTTCGCGCCTGCGCTCAACCCATCCTACGATTTCCCGCTCGCCACCCGCGTCGCGATGTAATCTTTCCCCTTGGCCGTAAAGGTCTCACGGATGATGAAACCATCCGCCGGCGACATCGGCCCGATCGGGACCGGGCCTGTCGGCATGATCAGCGTGGCATTGCTACCGACGAAGATCAGGAGATGCCGCCGCTCCTCCAGCAGCCTGGCCGACCAGGCGATCAGGCCGTTCAGCATCGGCTGCTTCTGCCAGGCCGAGGGCGCGCCGGGATCGACCTGGCCATAGATGAAGCCGGTGGTCGGATAGACCGAGAACACGATCTTGGAATGCTCGGGCTTCCAGGCCTCGGCCATCTCATGATCCTGCACCCAGACGCAATCGAAGGCGCGGCATTGCTGCGGGCGGGTGTCGTAGATCTTGCAGCCGGAGCCGATGGCGCAGTGCTGGCACCACTTGCCGGCCACTTTCGGCACCTCGTCGATGCGGTAGACCTTGCAGCACATGGTGCAGGTTCCGCAGGCGCGGGTGGTGGCAGCAGTGTCTGGCGTGACGAGCGAAGCCTGCATAGGTATCCGGATGCGACATTTTGACGTGATCTCATCGAGCAATGTCGGTCGCACATCAGTGCTGCAATTGACAACTTGGTGATCGACCGGGACATCCACCGCTGCGCGTGCTAAGAGCCGGCGCTCACCCCATATGGAACCGAGACCGATCCCCGGCCGCTTTGGCTTGTGGGACGTTTGCAGAGCGAAATCATTGAGTTACGCGGTCAAAGAGATTTTCCTGACGCTGCAGGGCGAAGGCGCCCATGCGGGCCGCGCCTCCGTGTTCTGCCGCTTCACCGGCTGCAATCTCTGGACCGGGCGCGAACAGGACCGCGCCACTGCCACCTGCCAGTTCTGCGACACCGATTTTGTCGGCATGGACGGCACGCTGGGCGGCCGTTACGCCACCGCCGCCGCACTGGCCGATACGATCGCGGCGCAATGGGTGGGGCCGAACGACAACCGCTATGTGGTGCTGACCGGCGGCGAGCCTTTGCTGCAGGTCAACGACGCGCTGGTCGCCGCCTTGCATGAGCGTGGCTTCGAGATCGGCGTCGAAACCAACGGCACCGTGGCGCCGCCAGCGGGCATCGACTGGATCTGCGTCTCGCCGAAAGCCGGCGCCGATCTCGTCATTCGCGCCGGCCACGAATTGAAGCTGGTCTATCCGCAGGCCACCGCCATGCCGGACAGGTTCGAGCAACTCGCCTTCGAGCGATTCTCGCTGCAGCCGATGGACGGGCCGGATGCGATCAGCAATACCGCGCAGGCGGTGGACTATTGTTTGCGCCATCCGCAGTGGCGGCTGAGCGTGCAGACGCATAAGACACTGGGTATTCGATAATGTGGGAACTGACGAAATCGTTTCGCTTCGAGGCAGCGCATGCGCTGAACTATACGACGCTCGGCGAAGCGAGCCTGGAAATCCACGGCCATTCCTTCCGCGCGGAAGTGACGATCCGCGGCGAGCCCGATCCCGTCACCGGCATGGTGGTGGATTTCGGCCTGCTCGACCGCGGCCTCGATGATCTCCGCAAGACGCTGGACCACAAGTTCCTGAACAAGATCGAGGCGATCGGCATTCCGACGCTGGAAAATCTGTCGCGCTACATCTGGGACCGCCTTGCCGACAAGGCACCTCTGGTCCGTGTCGGCGTGTTCCGCGACAGCTGCAATGAGAGCTGTGTGTATTTCGGGCCGAAGACGTAGCAGAGGAATCGTACGGCGGATGAGGCGAAGCCGTCATCCGCCGTTCTTCGTCACATACGCTCGGCCAGCGGATGACGCTACGCTCATCCGCCCTGCAGCCAAGCTGTTATTCCTTCGGCGTGATGATGCATGTCGCCGTCGCATGCGCGCAGAGCTTGCCGTCCTTGTCGGTGAGCGTGGCTTCCGTCGCAGCCATGCGGCGCCCGATGTGAATGATCTGTCCTTCCGCGCGGATCGGCCCTGACGCCGCTGTCATGGCGCGGATATAGGTCACCTTGAGATCCACCGTCGCATAGGGCGTGCCGGCCGGCAGCGCCGTCTGCACGGCCAATGCGATCGCGCCGTCCAGCATGGTCGCGGCATATCCGCCATGGACGGTGCCGAGCGGATTGTAGTGATCCTCGTTCGGCGAGGCGACCAGCACCACTTTGCCCTGCTCGGCCGATTCGCCCGCGATGCCGAGCGTGCGGCCGATGCCGCGCGCAAAACCGCCGGCGGCGAAAGCCTGCTGCACAAGCCTGAGGCCGCTGCCCGCGTCACCCGTTGCACTGGTCATGTTCGTCTCCGCCATCCCTCACCATCCTTGTCAGACGGAAATGGCAGAGCAAGCCATTCAAGTCAACATCATTGACCTGACAGATTCTTCAATCGCTCGCGGCTTCGGCCATCACGGCGGACCAGGTCTCCTGGCTGCCAGCCCCCGCCTTCTTGAAGGCACGCGCCATGATCTTGCGTTCGAGGCCGGAGGCGGTGCGCTCGATCGCGCGACCGGCCGGCGTGAGCTCGAGCAGCTTGAAACGATGCCGCGCCGGATCGCGCTTGACGGCCATGTAGCCCATATCCTGCAGCTGCTTCATCGGCCGATGCAGCGCCTGTTTCGAAATCTGCAGGATCGCCAGCAGATCCGACATGGTGACATTCTCGCTCCGCAGCACCGTAAAGAGAATGCGGTGATGCACCCGCGACAGGCCGATGGTCGCGAGATAGTCGTCTGCCGCGCGCGTCATGCCGCGCCATCCGAAATACATCAGGGCCAGCGCATCATCGAACGGATCGAGTTTTTTCAGATCGACGTTGCTGACTCGCGCGCGCGTTGCACGAGGTTTTGCAGCTGGTGTGGTCATGAGGTGCCCGGGGCAAGGATGCGGATTGCATGTCGAGTCGCTCATTTAGCACAGCATCGGCTCGTGCGCCTTAACGCAAGGAACCGAAGCATGACCGATCCGCCATTTCCCCAAGTGTAACCTTGCACCGGCGTCGCACGGCTCACACCAACGTGACCTTTCGACACATCTTTGTCGCAGATGTGGATTCGAGTGTTCGGCGTTGTCGTGACCATGGGGGCATCATGGAGTGACAATGAACGCATTATTGTCCCGGCCTTTCCGCCTGCTCGGCATGCTGGCATATCTGGCATTCGCCACCGGACCATCACCGGCCGCCGCTGATGGCGCGGTCAACAAACAGATCGAACGGATCGTCACCACCGAGCTGGCATCTAAGGTCCATGATCACGGTGGCCTCGCGGTCGCCGTCCATGCGGCCGGGGGCACGCAGATCTTCACCTATGGCTTTGCCGACCAGGCCTCACAGCGGCGGATCACATCGGACACGCTGTTCAATCTCGCGTCAGTGCGCAAACTGTTCGAGGCGACGCTGATATCGCTCGGCGCGATCCGTGGCGAGCTCAACCTCGACGATCCCGCGAGCAGATATATTCCCGAACTGACCGGCGACTATGCGAGGCGCATCACGATCGGCCAGCTTGCTACCCATACATCCGGGCTGTTGCTGCCGACCGACCATCCACCCTGGCCAACGGACACCTATTCGCTGCCGCGCTTCTTCGAGACCTTGAACAGCTGGACGCCGAAGGCCGGCGAAGAGCCTGGCAAGCAGCGCGTCTATACGCATGCCGGCTATGTATTGCTGCAACTGGTGCTGGAACGCCGCTACGGCCGTCCGATCGGCGAGCTGATCTCCGCGCGCGTGTTGAAGCCGCTCGGCATGACGGAGACATTTTTGCCCGAGCGTGGGCCTGACCATCAGGCCTTGCTGGCGCCGGCGGTTCTGGCGCGCGTAGTCCAGGGCTATGACGACGACGGCTCGACCATCGGTCGTCCCGGCACCCAGCAGGGTTATTACGACTTCCCCGGCACCGGGCAGATGTTCTCCTCGCCGAAGGATCTCGGTATCTTCCTTGCTGCCAGCCTCGACGACCATGTCGTTGATCGGCAATTGCGCGAGGCACTGAAGATGACCCAGCGCGAGGTGTTTCGCGTGAGCGGCGATTTCGGCCAGGCCACTGCCTGGGAGAATGTGCACCGGGGCGGCATCGAGGTGGTGGATAAGCCCGGCGGGCTGAACAATGCGACGGCCTATGTCGGCCTGATGCCGCGGCAGCGGATGGGGATTGTCGTTCTCGCCAATCGCGGTGAATTTCCTTACGAGATCGCGCGCTACCGCGTGCTGCCCGAACTTGCACGGTTGCGGGGTCAATAGCGCGCGCTGGCATTCTGACGCGCAGGATGATTGGATACGATCATGCGTATTCTGCTGATCAATCCCAACACCACCGACAGCGTCACCGCGCTGGTCGCACAGCATGTCGGCGGAATCGCGGGTGACGCTGCGACCTTCATCCCCGTCACTGGGCGATTTGGCGCCCGTTACATTTCGACCCGCGCGTCCGCGGCAATCGCGGCGCATGCAGCGCTCGATGCCTATGCGATGCATGGCGCCGGATGCGATGCCGTCTATCTCGCCTGTTTCGGCGATCCCGGCCTGACGGCGCTGCGCGAAGTGGCCGATGTCCCCGTGATCGGCATGGCCGAGGCATCCTGTAGCGAGGCAGCCAAACTAGGCCGCTTTGCCATCGTCACCGGCGGCGCATTGTGGGGGCCGATGCTGACGGAATTCGTCGCCAGCATCGGCCTCGGCGACAGGCTCACCGGCGTCCGCACCATCGCCCCCACCGGCGGCGAGATCGCAACCGATCCGGATGCGGCGCTCGCTTCGCTGGCAAAAGCTTGCACCGCTTGTGCGACGGAGGATGGTGCCGAGGTCGCGATCCTCGGCGGCGCGGCGCTGGCCGGGCTCGCCGAGCGTATCCAGCCTGACGTGCCGGTGCCCGTGCTCTGTTCGGTCGCCACCGGCACGCATGCCGTGATCGCCGCTGCCAAGCGACGGCGCGATGGCACTAAGCCACCGCCGGCGCTGGAGAGCACCGGCCTATCGGCGGAACTCGCGACACTTCTCCAGCGAAAATAACAAGCCGTCATCCGCCCGCGTTCGAACTGTCATGGCGCGCGCCTAGGCTTTGCGCGTTCAACTCATTTCAGGAGCAGGTCATGGAATTCAAAGCAGGCGACGTCGTGATGCTGAAGTCGGGCGGCATGCCGCTCACCGTTGCCGATGTCGACGGCAACGATATCGAATGCGTGTGGCTGGGCGAGGAAGGCGATCTGTTCCGCGAGACGCTGCCCCGCGCCGTGCTCGAAATCGCGCTCGTCATCCCGCATGATGAGGACGAGGAAGACGACGAAGAAGAGAAAGCGGCCTGATTCGCCGCGATCGTAGGGCGGATGAGCGAAGCGTCATCCGCCGTTCTTCGCCACACATCATCGGCCGGCGGATGACGGCTTCGCCTCATCCGCCCTACACTTTCACAAGCGATGATCGTGCTTGAACCGCGCGATCGTTTGATCTGCGATCACCGTGATGACATCGACTTCCATCGGGAAGTCATTGGCCATCCACGCATCTTCTGCCAGCGCCAGCACATGGCCGAGGCCCGGCCCCTTGGCGATGCCGCGGGCGATGAAATCCGCGGCCTTGAGCGGAAACACCGGCGGTGTCCAGCGCTCGGGCAATGCGATGAGCTGCTTCCATTCGGCGCCATCGCCGCTTCCGCCATCGCGCGCCCAGGCCAGCAGCATGCGATTGCGATAGCGCGCTGCGCCCAGGCGATACAAACGTTGTTTCGCGCGCGCCTCATTCATGCCCTTGAGCCGCCACCAGCGATGGCCCATGGAATCCAGCGCCTTGTTCTCCTCATTGGTGAGGCGCAGGCGCTGCATCAGCCGTTTTGCATCTTCCGTCACGGCAACGGCGAGCGCGCCGAGGCGCAGCATGGCATCGGGGGCGAGCGCCAGCTCCTGCTCGATGCCGATCATCTTCCTGAACGGCCCGAGATAAGTGACGCCGCCGCAAATGCGCAGCATCAGGCCGGCATCGATCATCGCTTCGGCCGCGGCTCCGGCGCCGGGCGCGACCAGCAGTTTCAGCAACTCCATCCGGATACGTTCGGCGGAGAGACCGGCCATGCCGTCGCGACCGCGGATCGATGCGAGATATCCCTCACGGTCCGGTGCGCCGGCACCATAGGCGGCATGAATGCGGAAGAAGCGCAGGATGCGCAGATAGTCCTCGGCGATACGCCGGTCGGGATCGCCGATGAAACGCACGCGCTTCGCATCGACATCGGCGATGCCGCCGACATGATCATGCACCACGCCATCGATGGAGGCCGACAGGCCGTTCATCGTGAAATCGCGCCGCTCGGCATCGCGCTGCCAGTCGCGACCGAACATGACTTTGGCCTTGCGGCCAAACGTTTCGACATCCTCGCGCAAGGTGGTGACTTCGACAGGCGTGCCTTCGACCACCAGCGTCACCGTGCCGTGCTCGATGCCCGTCGGCACACTCTTGATGCCGGCGACCCTGGCACGACGGACGACTTCATCGGGCACAGCTGTGGTGGCGATATCGATCTCGCCGACGTCGAGGCCCATCAACGCATTGCGCACGGCGCCGCCGACGGCACGGGCTTCTTCGCCATCGCCATTGAGCAGTGCCAGCACACGCCCCGCCGGCCCCGAGGTCAGCCACGGCGCGTCGATGACCCGCCGGGAGTTCATTTATTCTGCCCCGGCACGAGCCTGCCGTTCTCCATATGCGCCGGCGTATAGGTCGCGCTCGGCGCGGCACCGGAAAAATGGGACAGCAGGATGAAGGAGACGATCACCAGCAGGAAGGCCGATATCAGCAGCTTGAGCACCACGCGCGCCGGCCATGATGTCGATTCCGTCACGCCCTTCGATGTCGCCAGCAGGAACAGCGCATAGATGACGAACGGAATCAGGAAGATGCCGACTTCGGTGAGAACGGGGCGGATCATTTCTGCACGATCCGCTCATACAGCACGCGCAGGATGCCGGCTGTGGCACCCCAGATGTAACGCTCGGCGAACGGCATCGCGTAATAGCTCCGCTCGATGCCGCGGAAATCCTTGCTGTGCAGCTGATGATTGGTCGGGTTCATCAGGAAGGACAGCGGCACCTCGAAGGCGCTCTCCACTTCGTTCTCATTGATGGTGAGGTTGAAGCCCGGCTTCACCCGGGCCACCGTCGGCAGAATGCGAAAGCCGAAGCCGGTGGCATAGAGATCGAGATAGCCGATGGGATCGACGAACGAGCGATCGAGCCCGACTTCCTCTTCCGCCTCGCGAAGCGCTGCATCGAGCGGGGAGGCATCGCCGGGATCGATCTTGCCGCCGGGAAACGAGATCTGGCCGGCATGATCATTGAGATGGGCGGAGCGTTGGGTGAGCAGCACCGTCGGCTGCTCGTGCTCGACGATGCCGATCAACACAGCCGCGGGGCGAATCGGCCGCTCCTGGGCCACGATCTGAATCATGCGATCATTGCCGGCATCGCCGGTGGTCGGGATGATCGCGGCGTCGTTGAGCCCGGGTGGCACATCAAATGACAGCCGCGCTTTGGCGCGCGCAAAGAACTCGGCGGAATCCATCACAGCCGAGTCCACGCCGGCGGGCGCTTCCGTCTTCAGCATCGAATTCGTCAATCCCGCCTCTCGAATACAATCTTACGTAGCTTGCCTGACTTGCTCGGCATCCGCCATCGCAAAAAACGCGCCAGACGAGGCGATGCCGAACATGTCGGCGCCATCGACCATCCGCTCCTCGCCCATGTCAACAAGATCGTAATAGATCGCCCGCGTCACCTTGGCCCACAGATCGGCGCGCACATGGAGATAGGGCGTGAGACCGCCATCCTCGGCTTGCTCGAAACGCAGCTTGTGATCGGCGTCGCAGGTGACCCAGTCATCCACATTGGTGCGGAATTTGAGCACGATGCCGGACCCATCCTGCTCCTTCTGCATCTCGACGGCGAGAAACGGCGCGTCGTCCACGGTGATGCCGACTTTCTCCACCGGCGTGACAAGAAAGTATTTGCCGTCTTCCCGCTTCAGAATCGTGGAGAACAAGCGCACCAGCGCGGGCCGGCCGATCGGGGTGCCCAAATAGAACCACGTACCGTCCGAAGCGATTCGCATGTCGAGATCGCCGCAGAAATCCGGATTCCACAGGTGGACGGGCGGCAAACCCTTGCCTTCTTTGGCGCCATCCTTTGCCGCGGCGGCCAAACCATCCAGTCCCTGCGCCGTTTGCTGCCCTTGCTTCGCCATTGTTTGCCCTGACTTTACCACCAGCATTCTGGCACGACCTATGCACGTCTTGAAACGTGCAACACGTATTTCCAACTCGCCACAACGTGATGCGGTTCATAGCGGCATCCGGATATTGTGGGGATAGTTTAATTCAACAAATACATGGCCTTCGCTAAAGTCTAGCATCAGGTTCGTGGAATAATGAGACGATCCGGTTTCACCCGAAGGAGCAGTTGATGGCCGCCGACAGTGTCGAGAAACTCGAAGACGTGATCGTTCGCTCCGCGGAACAGGTGGCCGGCCAGATGCGCGCGGCCAAGGAAGCCATTGCGACCGTCATCTTCGGCCAGGACCGCGTGGTGGAAAACACACTGGTGACCATCCTGTCCGGCGGCCATGCGCTGCTGATCGGCGTCCCTGGCCTTGCCAAGACCAAGCTCGTCGAAACCCTCGGCACCACGCTCGGCCTCGACGCCAAGCGCATCCAGTTCACGCCCGACCTGATGCCATCCGACATTCTCGGCGCCGAAGTGCTGGACGAGAGCGTCGCCGGCAAGCGTTCGTTCCGCTTCATCTCGGGTCCGGTGTTTGCCCAGCTCCTGATGGCCGACGAAATCAACCGCGCGAGCCCTCGCACGCAGTCCGCATTGCTGCAGGCGATGCAGGAACAGCACATCACCGTCGCCGGCGCGCGGCATGATCTGCCGAAGCCGTTCCACGTGCTGGCCACGCAGAATCCGCTGGAGCAGGAAGGCACCTATCCGCTGCCGGAAGCGCAGCTCGACCGTTTCCTGATGGAAATCGACGTCGATTACCCCGATCGCGATGCGGAGCGCCGCATCCTGTTCGAAACCACCGGCGCCGAGGAAACCATCGCCAAGGCCGCAGTGAATGTGGAGACGCTGCTCACCGCGCAGCGTCTGGTACGCCGTTTGCCGGTGGGTGACAGCGTGGTCGAAGCGATCCTCACCTTGGTGCGCTCGGCGCGTCCCGGCCCCGATGCCGGCGATGCATCCAAACTCATCGCCTGGGGTCCCGGTCCGCGCGCCTCGCAATCGCTGATGCTGGCGGTGCGTGCGCGCGCGCTGCTCGATGGCCGCCTCGCGCCGTCCATCGATGACGTGCTCGACCTCGCCGAACCGATCCTGAAGCATCGTATGGCGCTGACCTTCTCCGCGCGCGCCGAAGGCCGCACCGTTGCCGATGTGATCGCCCAGCTCAAGTCACGGATTGGTTGATGGCCGCAGCGCCGGACCACGCCACACAAGAGATCACCGCAGTCCGCCGCGCCGATGGCGAAAGCCGTTCGCTCGCCGCGTCACTTCCGCGTCTGGTGCTGGAAGCGCGGCGCATTGCAGCGACCGTGATCCACGGTTTGCATGGCCGTCGCCGCGCGGGGCATGGCGAAAGCTTCTGGCAGTATCGGCGCTTCGTCTCCGGCGAACCGTCGCAGAATGTGGACTGGCGCCGTTCCGCGCGTGACGATCATCTCTATGTGCGCGAGCAGGAATGGGAAGCAGCGCATACGATCTGGCTGTGGCCGGATCGCTCGCTGTCGATGGCGTTTGCCTCGAAGGGTGCGCGTGACTCGAAGCTTGAACGCGCGCTGATCGTCACCTTTGCTCTGGCAGAACTACTGGTCTCCGGCGGCGAACGCGTCGGCGTGCCCGGCCTGATGAATCCGACCTCCAGCCGCAGTGTCATCGACAAGATGGCGCAGGCGATGCTGCATGACACGACAGGCCGTGACAGCCTGCCGCCGACCTTCGTGCCGTCGGCACTGTCAGAAGTCGTGGTGCTCGGCGATTTCTGGTCGCCGATGTCAGAGATCAAGACGATGCTGGCGGGTCTGTCGTCTGCAGGTGCCCATGGCACCGTCGTGCAGATCGTCGATCCCGCGGAAGAAACCTTCCCTTATTCCGGCCGCGTCGAATTCGTCGAGCCGGAAAGCGGCAACGTGATCACGGCCGGCCGTGCGCAGATGTGGGCCGAGGATTACGTCGCGCGCGTCGCCGCGCATCGCGATGAAATCCGCAGCGAAACCGGCAAGCTCGGCTGGTTGTTCTCGACGCATACGACGGATCGTTCCGCTGCCGAATTGCTGCTGTTCCTGCATGCAGGCATGGCGGTCAATCGCGCGGCAGGCGGCAGCATGGTCAAGGTGGGGCGCTCGGCATGATCGGTGGCTTCCCGCTCGCATTCGCCCAGCCCTTGATGCTGCTCGGCCTGATCAGCCTGCCGGTGCTGTGGTATCTGCTGCGCGTGACGCCGCCGCGCCCGCAGCGCATCGCCTTCCCGCCAACACGGCTGCTGTTCGACATCACGCCCAAGGAAGAAACGCCGTCGCGCTCACCCTGGTGGCTGACGCTGCTGCGTCTGCTCGCCGCCGCGCTGATCATTTTCGCCGCGGCCGGCCCGATCTGGAATCCGCAGAACGGTCCCACCGCCTCCACCGCACCGCTCACCATCCTGCTCGATGACGGCTGGTCCGCCGCTGCAAGCTGGGACGCCCGCGTGCGCGCCGCCGATGAACTCATCGCCAATGCCGACAACAACCGCCGCGGCGTCGCCCTCGTGCCGCTGTCGGAGCCGGCGCGCGACATCACCATTTTGCCGGGTGGTACGGCGCGCGTGGCGCTGCGCCAGCTCGCGCCAAAACCCTATTCCATCGACCGCGTCGATGCGCTGCCGGTGCTGGAGCGCTTCCTGCGCGCCACCGGCGACAGCGAGATCGTCTGGCTGTCCGATGGCGTCGATACCGGCCGCGGCAGCGATTTCACGCAAGGCCTCACCAGGACCATCGGCGACCGCACGCTGACCATCTATGACGGCGGCGCGGCACCCGCGCATGCGCTCGTTGCTGCGGAAAACGCTGCAGCCAAGATGACTGTCAAAGTGCTGCGCGCCAGCGCTGGCGGTCCTGATGCAGGCATCGTGCGCGGCCTCGATGCCAAGGGCTCGCCGGTTGGCGAAGCAAAGTTCCTGTTCACGCCGAACGATCGCGAGACGGACGCGTCCTTCGAGCTCCCCGTCGAACTGCGCAACGACATTGCCCGGCTCGAAATTTCCGGGGAACGTTCCGCCGGCGCCGTGCAATTGCTCGACAAGCGCTGGCGCCGCCGCGCCATCGGCATCGTCTCGGGAACCACCGCCGACACCGCACAGCCGCTGCTGGCCTCGACCTTCTATCTCACCCGCGCGCTCGCCCCCTTCGCCGATGTGCGCCAGGGCGACCGCGGCGCACCGCAGCAGGCGATCACGCAGTTCCTCGACCAGAAACTGCCGATGATCGTGCTCGCCGATGTCGGCACGCTGTCGCCGGAAATCCGCGAACGCCTCAATGCCTGGATCGACAATGGCGGCGTGCTGGTGCGTTTTGCCGGCCCGCGCCTCGCGCAGGCCGAAGACGATCTGGTGCCAGTGAAGCTTCGCCGCGGTGACCGCAATCTCGGCGGCTCGCTGACCTGGGAGAAGCCGCAGCATCTCTCGGCTTTCGCGGCCGATGGTCCGTTCGCCGGCCTGCCGGTGCCGAAGGACATCACGGTCAATCGTCAGGTGCTGGCCGAGCCGAATGCGGCGTTGGCCTCGAAGAGCTGGGCGACGCTGGAAGACGGCACGCCGCTGGTCACCGGCGAACGCCGCGGCAAGGGCCTCGTCTCGCTGTTCCATGTCAGTGCCGATATGCGCTGGTCGGACCTGCCTTTGTCTGGCACCTTCGTGGAGATGCTGCGCAGGGTCGTCGATATCTCAGGCTATACGTCCACGCCCGGCGCCGGTGTCGCCGGCGAGACCGGCACTGAAACGGTCGCACCACTGCGCACGCTCGATGGCTTTGGCGCCTTCGGCCCGCCGCCGTCGACGGCGAAGCCGCTGTCGGCCGATTATCGTGACCGCGCGACGTCAGAACATCCGCCCGGCCTCTACGGCCCCGCCGACGGCCCGCTCGCCGTCAATGCCCTTGCTTCTGCAGATCGGATCGCACCGCTGGACTT
Source organism: Tardiphaga sp. GW821-FHT12E02 (assembly GCF_058807155.1). Lineage (NCBI taxonomy): Bacteria > Pseudomonadati > Pseudomonadota > Alphaproteobacteria > Hyphomicrobiales > Nitrobacteraceae > Tardiphaga > Tardiphaga sp. GW821-FHT12E02. The sequence continues at coordinate 1,646,111 of NZ_JBXAQK010000001.1, read as the reverse complement.
CTCTGCCCTCAAGGCCAATCGCGCCAGCTACACCAATGCCGAGCCGCGCGACCTGCGTGGCATCCTGCTCTCCACCGCGCTCGCCCTGTTCCTGATCGATGCGATCATCGTCGCACTGCTCGGGGGCGCCATCGCCTCGCTGTTCCGCCGCCGTGCGGTATCGACCGTGCTCGCCATGGCGCTCGCGCTGGGTGCGGTCACCGGCATGCCGACGCAGCTGCGCGCCGATCAGGCCAGCGACGATTTCGCCGTCAAGGCAGTGTCGCAGACGCGTCTGGCTTATGTGATTACCGGCAATGCCGATGTGGATGGCATCGTGAAATCCGGCCTCACCGGCCTCACGCTGTTTCTCGCCCAGCGCACCGCGCTGGAAGCCGGCGAGCCGATCGGCATCGATCCTGCGAAGGATGAACTCTCCTTCTTCCCGCTGATCTACTGGCCCATCATCCCCGGTGCGCCGAAGCCAGCGCAGGAAGCTCTCAACCGTATCGATGCCTATATGAAGCAGGGCGGCACCGTACTGTTCGATACCCGCGATGCCGTCGAGGCGCCGGCCGGGCCGAATGGCGAGTCGCAGACGCCGGGCATGCAGACGCTGCGCACGATCCTGTCGTCGCTTGACGTGCCCGAACTCGAGCCGGTGCCGCCGGCGCATGTGCTGACAAAAACGTTCTTCCTGCTCAGCGATTTCCCCGGCCGTTTCAATTCCGGCCCGACCTGGGTGGAGGCGCTGCCACGCGAGGACACCGATGAAGCTGCGTCGCGTCCGGCCCGCGGCGGTGATGGCGTGTCGCCGATCATCATCACCTCGAACGATTTTGCCGGTGCCTGGGCAATGCGCCCGGACGGCCAGCCGATGCTGCCGATGGTCCCCGGCGAACCCCGCCAGCGCGAATTCGCCTTCCGCGCCGGCGTCAATATCGTGATGTACACGCTGACCGGCAATTACAAGGCGGATCAGGTGCATGCTCCGGCGCTGATCGAGCGGCTGGGGCAATGATGAAGTTGCACCGAATTGCTCAGCCGTCATTGCGAGGAGCATCTTGCGACGAAGCAATCCAGTCTTCGCCCGCGGCCTCTGGATTGCTTCGTCGCTACGCTCCTCGCAATGACGATGGAGAAAGACGCTAAATGCAATACGGCATCGCCTTCACGCCCCTCGTCCCGACGCTCGTCCTCTGGATCGGCCTCGCGGCCATCGTCGTCATCGCGGCCTTGCTGCTGCTCGGCCGTGCGCGCGGTGCGGCCATCCGTGTCGCGGCGCTGGCGCTGATCCTGCTGGCGCTCGCCAATCCCTCCTTCACCAGCGAGGAACGCGAGCCGCTGTCCTCCGTCGCCGCTGTCGTGATCGACAAGAGCCCGAGCCAGTCCTTCGGCGAGCGGACCAAAGAGACCGAAGAGGCGCAGAAACAGCTCGTCGATCGCCTCAAGCAGGTGAAGGGCCTCGAGGTCCGCACCGTCGAGGCCGGTCAGGCCGATGGCGAGACCGATGGCACAAAGCTGTTTGGCGCGCTGTCATCCGCGCTGTCCGACGTGCCCACCGATCGCGTTGCCGGCGCGTTCCTGATCACCGACGGCCGGGTGCATGACATTCCCGCCAATCTCGCCGGCCTCGGCTTCAATGCGCCCCTGCATGCGCTGATCACCGGCCGCAAGGACGAGCGCGACCGCCGCATTGCCATCACCGCGGCGCCGCGCTTCGGCATTGTCGGCCAGTCGCAGAAGGTCACCTTCCGGCTCGATGACCAGGGCGTCAGCAATGAGCGCGCCCGCGTGGTCATCCGCCGCGATGGCGACACCATCGGCGAACGCCAGATGGTGTCCGGCCAGACCGTGACCGTCGATGTCGATATCAAACATGCCGGCCCGAACATCGTCGAGATCGAGGCCTCGCCCATCGACAACGAACTCACCCTCGTCAACAACCGCGCCGTGGTGGCCATCGATGGCGTGCGCGACAAACTGCGCGTGCTGCTGGTCTCCGGCGAGCCGCATTCCGGCGAACGCACCTGGCGCAACCTGCTGAAGTCCGATGCCTCCATCGATCTCGTGCACTTCACCATTCTGCGCCCGCCGGAGAAGCAGGACGGCACGCCGATCAACGAACTCTCGCTGATCGCCTTCCCGACCCGTGAACTGTTCCAGCAGAAGATCCACGAATTCCAGCTGATTATTTTCGATCGCTATGCCCGCCAGGGCGTGCTGCCGATCGCCTATTTCGACAATATCGCGCGCTATGTCAGGAATGGTGGCGCGGTGCTGGTCTCGGCCGGACCGGATTATGCGTCGAGCACCTCGATCTGGCGCACGCCGCTGGATTCGGTGCTGCCCGCCGAACCGGTAGGGGTCAGCGAAAAACCGTTCTATGCGCATCTCTCGGATGTCGGCAAACGCCATCCGGTGACCCGCGGCCTCGAAGGCGCCAATTCCGAGCCACCGAAGTGGAGCCGCTTCTTCCGCACGGTCGAGACACGTAACACCACGACGCCACCGGTGATGACCGGGGCCGATGGCAAGCCGCTGCTGCTGCTGTCGCGCTCCGGCGAAGGCCGCGTGGCGCTGCTGCTGTCGGATCACATCTGGCTATGGGCGCGCGGCTATGAAGGCGGCGGGCCGCATCTCGATCTGCTCCGGCGGATGTCGCACTGGCTGATGAAGCAACCGGATCTCGAAGAGGAAGCGCTGAAGCTGCAGACCGCGAACAAGGATCTGGTGGTGCTGCGCCAGACCATGGGCGACACCGTAGCGCCGGTCACCGTCACCTCCCCATCCGGCAAGACGCGGGAGCTCACGCTGAGCGCGGGCGAGCCCGGCCAGTGGCGCGCGACCACGCCGGCAGACGAACTCGGCCTCTGGCAGGCCAGCGATGGTACGCTGAAGGCGCTGATCAATGTCGGCCCGGTCAATCCGAAGGAGTTTTCGGAAGTGACCTCGACCACCGAGATGCTGCGCCCGCTGGCGCAGGCGAGCGGTGGCGATGCACGGCGGCTGAACGACGGCGCGGGCCTCGACATGCCGCGCGTGGTGCCGGTGCGATCCGGTGCGACATTCCGCGGCGATGGCTGGATGGGCGTCCACATGCGCGACGCCAGCGTGGTGCGCGGCGTGGGCGTGCTGCCGATGTTTGCCGGACTGATCGGGCTGTTGCTGCTGCTGGGCGCGTTCGCCGCAACGTGGCTAAGGGAGAGCAGGTAAGCACCACGCTCCACTCCTCATGGTGAGGAGCGCGCCCTTGCGCGCGTCTCGAACCATGAGATGGCCTGGCTCTTGAGCTTCGCCGCCATCCTTCGAGACGCCGCTGCGCGGCTCCTCAGGATGAGGGTCGAATGTGTGGTGGTCTCTCGGAACGTTGCGCAAATCCCACAGCGCGACAGCCTTCCACACCCAGCCCACCTCCGCCCGTTGACACTCCGCCCCTCACCGCGCGATGTTACATTATAACATCGGTATTGGCTGACCTCTCCGCCATCCGCTGTCGGGGCGCCTTTGGGCATGAAGTGGTTTCGCGATCATATCAGGAATGGAGCAAAGCTGGCGCTGTTCGCGCTGGCGGTGCAGATCGTCCTGTCGCTCGGCCACATCCATCTCGATGACATCCATGCGGCGCCCATTGGTGCGTCGACGATCACGCAGATTCAGGCGCCATCGACGCCGGACATTGATCACCACCAGCAGCATCGCGTCGGCGTGCCCTGCGATATCTGCGCGGTCATGGCGATGGCCGGCACGGCGTTGTTCTCAGCACCGCCGATCCTGCTGCTGCCGGGCGCCACGGACATCGCCTACGCGGCCATCAAGGCCGAGTTCAACCATCTCGAATCCATCAGCGGCGCCCCGCAGCCACGCGGACCGCCAAGCATCTGACTTCACCTGTGACCAACGCCGCCCGGATTCCGTCCGTTCGGCACCACCCACGTGAATTTCGCATCACCGCGATCATCGGCTCCAGCGCAACCATGCGCGGCCGGTGAAGTCAGGACCAACCCATGCCCATCTCCTTCACGCGCGCTCTCCTGCTCGGCTCCACCGCCGTCATCGGATGCAGCAGCCTCCCCACTTTCGCGCATGCGCAGACGCAGCTCCCCGCCGTGGAAGTCACCGCGCCGAGCCCGATCGTGCGCCGCAAACCGGTCGCGCATCCGCAGGGCCACACCCATGTGACCCGCACCGCGCCGAACCGCGCGCAAGTGCCGGTGGAAGCGGAGCCCGTCGCCGCGAGCGCGCCGCCGCAGGGCGTGCTGCCCATCGTCACCGACCAGTTCGCCACCGTCACCGTGGTGCCGAATGACGAGATCCGCCGCTCCGGCGCCACGTCGCTCGGCGATCTCCTCGCCAACAAGCCCGGCATCGCCACCTCGGGCTATGCGCCCGGCTCGGCGAGCCGGCCGATCATTCGCGGCCTCGACGTCAATCGCGTCGGCATCGTCGAGAATGGCATCTCGAGCAGCGGTGCATCCGATCTCGGCGAAGATCACTTCGTCCCGGTCGATCCCTTCGCCGCCAATCAGGTCGAGGTGATCCGCGGCCCGGCAACGCTGCGCTACGGTTCGCAGTCCATCGGCGGCGTGGTCTCGGCCTCCAACAACCGCATTCCCGACGCGCTGCCGAATTGCGCCGTCGCAGCCCCCTTCATGAGCTACGGCCTGCCCGCCAAGGCGCCTGCCGCCGGTCTCGCAGCACCGGGCTGCATGAATGCCGAAGTCCGCACCTCGATCAATTCAGCATCGCGCGGTGTCGATGGCGGCATCCTGCTGGATGCCGGCGGCGGCAATTTCGCCATGCATGCCGACGTCTATGGCAACAAGGTCGGCGACTACAATGTGCCGTCCTATCCCTATGCCGAGCCCGGCATCGCCTTCAACGGCCGACAAAACAACACCGCGGCGCAGAGCGGCGGTGCATCGCTCGGCGGCTCGTATTTCTTCGATGGCGGCTATGTCGGCGCAGCGATCACGCATAACCGGGCCAATTACGGCATTCCCGGCGTCGAAGGCGCGCAGCAGCAGACGCGCATCGTCGGCGAGCAGACCAAGGTCACGATGAAGGGTGAATATCGCCCGGATGCCGCAGCGATCGAAGCGATACGTTTCTGGGCCGGCGCGACCGACTACAAGCATGACGAAATCGGCCTGGAGGAAGGTGGCGGAGGCGCGCCGCATGTGCACCAGACCTTCACCAACAAGGAGCAGGAAGGCCGCGTCGAAGTGCAGATGATGCCCTTCAATGCCGGCTTCGCGGCTGTCACCACCGCCTTTGGTATTCAGGCGAGCCACCAGGAGCTGACCGCGCCAAGCCCCGAAGGCATCGGCAGCCCGACCAATGGCCTGTTCGATCCAAACCGGAATACCAAGGTCGCGGGTTATGTGTTCAACGAGCTGAAGTTCACGGACTGGACGCGCGCACAGATCGCCGGCCGCGTCGAGCATGTGGAGCTGTCGGGCTCGGCACCGAGCTTCATCCCCAACGAATTCGACACCGATGCCGATCCGACTTCGATCGGTCCGGCGATCGGCATCAACAAGTCCTTCACGCCGAAGAGCGGCAGCATCGGCCTGATCCAGGACCTGCCATGGGGCGGCCTCTCGGCCAGCGTGACGGCGCAATATACCGAGCGCGCACCGAAGCCGGCCGAACTGTTTTCACGCGGTGGCCATGATGCCACCGGGACGTTCGATATCGGCAATCCGAATCTCGGCATCGAGACGGCGAAGTCGGTGGAAGTGGGCCTGCGCCGCGCTGCAGGGCCGGTGCGATTCGAACTCACCGGCTACTACACGCAGTATCAGGGCTTCATCTATCGCCACCTCACTGGCAACACCTGCGAAGGCGGTGCCTGCATGATCGGCGCCGGCATGGAGCTGAACCAGGCGATCTATACCCAGCGTGACGCCACCTTCCGCGGCGGCGAATTCCAGACCCAGATCGATGTGACGCAACTCGGCAGCGGCACCTTCGGTGTCGAGGGCCAGGCCGATGTGGTGCGTGCCACCTTTGCCGATGGCAGCAATGTGCCGCGCATCCCGCCGGTGCGCGCGGGTGGCGGCCTGTTCTGGCGCGACGTGAACTGGTTCGCCCGCATCAACATGCTGCATGCGTTTGCGCAGAACGACATCTCCGATGTCGCGGAGACGCCGACCAATGGCTACAACCTGCTGAAGGCCGAAGTCAGCTACAAGACGCTGCTGGATCCGCGCATCTATGGTGCGAAGGAAATGACGGTGGGCCTCGTCGGCAACAACCTGCTGAACGAGAACATCCGTTACTCGGTGTCCTACAACAAGGACAACGTGCTGCAGCCGGGGCTGAATGTACGGGCGTTTGCGACGGTGAAGTTCTAAGGCGACACGCTCTACTGTCGTTACCCGCGAAAGCGGGTAACCCAGTAGACGCATAAGCTAGTGATAGACATCACTCTCACCGATTACTGGATCGCCCGGTCAAGCCGGGCGATGACAGTGAGAGCGAGATGTTACTTCGCTGCGTTCCAGTCCGGACGCACAGCGCCCGCAAGTCCTTCCGCGGCGCCATCGACCAGTTCAAGCACCAGCAGACGCTTCTGGTCCACCGGACCGGGCATGGTCACATTGCCCTTCGGGATCGCCTTGAAGCCGACGCGGCTGTAATAGGGCTCGTCGCCGACCAGCACGATCAGCTTGTGCCCCTTGGCCCGCGCGTCGTTGATGGCGCGGTCCAGCAGCTTGCGGCCAACGCCGCGGCTGCGGAAGGGTGGCTCGACCGTCAACGGGCCGAGCAGCAAGGCTGGCGTATCGCCGACGCAGATCGGCAATTGCCGGATCGACCCCACCAGCAGCGTGCCGATGCGCGCCGTGAAGGACAGATCGAGCAGATGGCTCACATGTTCGCGCAGGCGATAGGCGGACAGCACGAAACGGCCGGGGCCGAAGGTGCGGGCTACCAGGCGTTCGATCGGCTGGGCGTCATTGGCGGTTTCCGCCGCGATGATCAGGTCGAGGTCACTCATGTCGGCCCGCGGGATAGCATCTGGCGGCGGCGCGGTCCATGACCCGGCTGATCACGCCTTGACCCGCCAGGTCGGGATCACGGGCTGGCCGTCGAAGATTTCCGCCAGCCGCTGGCGCGTTCCCTCGGTGGTGTCCGGCGGCAGCGCATCCAGCGCGAAGAAGCCGGTTTCGGCGATCTCGCTATTCGGCTCCGGAGGGCGGTCCTGATGGAAACTACGGACGATATAGACCACCACATGATCGCGGATCGAGACATGGCTGTTGAGGAACGCGCCATGCAGCACCGGCTCGCCGGTAACCTCGATCCGCCCCTCCTCGCGCAGCTCCATCTCCAGCGCTTCGCGAAAGGTCTGGCCGACCTCGACGCCGCCGCCGGGCAGATACCAGCCGGTGACATAAGTGTGCCGGACCAGGAACACGCGTTTATCGGCATCGACAACCACCGCGCGCACGCCGAGCGTCATACCGCGGGCAAAGCGGAAATACAGATGGATGAACTTGCGGAGGGTTGGCTCCAGCCGCTGGCGCAAGGTCGGCGTGGTCATTTCATTCGTCCGAATCGGGGCACGCGGCTTGGTCCTTGCGTCATCGCCGTCACCTTGCCAAAAACGGACAGGGTTTCACAGGTGAACGCATTGCCACCGCACAACAAACTCATCGCCAGCTCAATCCCTCATGGTGAGGAGCGCGCCCTTGCGCGCGTCTCGAACCATGAGATCGCCAGCCTCCGGACGTGTGGACATCCTTCGAGATGCCGCTTCGCGGCTCCTCGGGATGAGGGATGCAATTTGCCGTCACACACGATACGCAAACCATGACCGCATTCACCCTCGCACATCTGTCCGACCCGCATGTGCCGCCGATGCCCGAGCCGGAATGGCGCGAGCTGATGAGCCAGCGCGTGCTTGGCTATGTCAACTGGAAGCGCAACCGGCATCAGTATCACCGCCGCGACATGCTCGATGTGCTGGTCGCCGACATGCAGGCGCAGGCACCGGACCACATCGCCGTGACCGGCGATCTCGTCAATCTGGCGCTGGCCGCCGAATTTCCGCGCGCGCGACGATGGATCGAAGTGGTCGGCAAACCGGACCACGTCTCGCTGGTGCCCGGTAATCACGATGCGTATGTGAAAGGCGCAGCGGAGACATTCGTTGAGACGTTTGGCGATTACATGCGGAGTGACGACGCCAGCGTGGCAACGTTTCCTTACTTGCGCATTCGCGAGCCGGTCGCGCTGATCGGCGTCTCATCGAGCGTGCCAACGGCGCCTTTCATGGCCACCGGTTGGCTCGGCGACGCCCAGCTTGAGGCGCTCGATCGCCTGCTGGCAAGCCTTGCCGACACACATCTGTTTCGCGTGCTGCTGATCCATCATCCGCTGCGGTCGGAGAAATGGATGAAGCGCCTGACCGATTCCGATGCATTGCAGGCGCTGCTCAAACAGCATGGCGTCGAGCTGATCCTGCAGGGCCATGATCACATCCATTCGACCATGTGGTTGGAAGGCCCGCAGCGCCGTATCCCGGCGATCGGCGTGCCGTCCGCCTCATCGCTCGCGCATGGCCACAAGCCGGCAGCGGCCTACAATCTGTTTGCGATTGAACGGGACGGCGAACGCTGGCGCTGCGAACAGACGGTGCGCGGCTTTGGCGACGGCAATATGGTACATGAGCTGAAGCGGGAGATGCTGGTGTAGTTGGTGGGATGGGTTGAGCGCAGCGATACCCATCACGACCGGGCGCAGGCGGTGATGGGTATCGCTACGCTCAACCCATCCTACAGGTCACTGCCCGCGCGTCGCGACGAACAGCGCCAGCGCGAACAGCCCGACCACGCCAACAACAATCCCGAACACAAACGGCCAGAATCGGCTGCGCTGTTTCACCACGGGCACCGGCTTCGCCTCCTGCGGCGGCACGGCGGTTTCCAGCGCATGTTCGCGCTCGATCATGCGGCGTGCGATGTAATCGGTGACGGCTTTCACCATCGCCTGCACATCATGTGATTCGGCCAACACCTTGCGACCGAAGCGGCTGTCCTGCACCAGGCGATAGCTGCGCTTGTCGCGGCCCATCACCACATGGGCGATCATGTCGATCCACAGCCGCGGGGTATCGCCCTGGCTGATGCCGCGATCGAACAGTTCGATATCGTGCGGGATTTCGCTGAACAGCGGATCGAGTGCTTCGTTGAGAATCTCGAGCCGGGCGACCTCGGCATCGCGCAGATCGACCACGACGCCGGTGCGGTCGGCCGCTTCGATACGCGCCTGACGGAGGGCATCGCGCAGCCGCTTGGGCTGGGCGTCGTTCGCTGCACCATTTGCCACAACCATCTCAACTCCGCCTCAAGACTGCCGCACGCCGGTAAATTAACCTATCAGTAACCATAAGCGGCGGAAAGGCCGTTAGTTTCCAGAGACTTGCCGTCAAACGCACTGCGGCCCCAGCCGGATTTTCCGGATGGGGCCACAGACCAGATTTGAGCGTTTCCGTTGAGGCAGACTTGCGGCGGCTCTGCGGCCGCTCAGAGGCAAGCAATCAGGCGCTTAGGCGACCTGGCGGCTCGGCTCTTCCACGATGGAGAAGCGAACGCCGGCGCGGTGGCGGTTCTCTTCCGAAACCGACTTCCAGGCTTCCTCGGCCTGCTTGCGGGTCTTGAACGGGCCCTGAACCTGGGCGGAACCCTCGACCAGCTTATGAAAATTCATCGAACCGAACTCGCCGCCGATGACCCAGAAATTGCTGTTGCCCTGTGACATGTCGTTCTCCTGCTCGTATTTCTCTTACATTCGTGACATGCGCGCTGCAGTCACCGTGTGGAGAGATAACGACAAACTCGGGAAAATGGCTATATGGCTTGTGTTTGAATGGTGATGCGATGTAACATCATCACTTGTCACAAATGTCATAATGTCACGATTGTAAATAATGGCATCCGAGACCAACAAGAAGCTGTTCGTAGGCCCCCGTTTCCGGCGGATTCGGCAGCAGCTCGGCCTGTCGCAGACGCAGATGGCCGAGGGGCTCGGCATTTCCCCGAGCTACATCAACCTGATCGAGCGCAACCAGCGGCCGGTGACGGCCCAGCTTTTGTTGCGTTTGGCAGAAACCTACGACCTCGATCTGCGCGATCTCGCCACCGCGGATGAAGATCGCTTCTTTGCCGAGCTCAACGAGATTTTTTCCGATCCGCTGTTTCGGCAGATCGATCTGCCGAAACAGGAATTGCGCGATCTCGCCGAGCTCTGCCCCGGCGTCACGCATTCGCTGCAGCGGCTTTACGCGGCCTACACCGAAGCGCGGCGCGGCGAGACGATGGTGGCGGCACAGATGGCGGATCGCCATGACGGCGCATCCTATGAAGGCAATCCAATCGAGCGGGTGCGCGATCTGATCGAGGCCAACCGGAATTATTTTCCGGAGCTGGAGACGGCAGCGGAGACTCTTCGCGACGAGATCAATGTGCCGTCGCAGGATCTGTTTGCAGCGCTGAGCGCGCGGCTGCGGGACAAATACTCGATCGTGACCCGCATCATGCCGGTGGATGTGATGCGCGAGACGCTGCGGCGGTTCGACCGGCATCGGCGGCAATTGCTGATCTCGGAAATGGTGGATGCGCCCGGCCGGGCCTTCCAGGTCGCTTTCCAGATCGGGCTCGTCGAATGCTCGTCGCATTTCGAAAGCATCGTCGGCCGCGCCGGTCCGCTGGCCGATACGCAGCGCCGGCTCTATCGCATCACGCTGGCAAATTACTATGCCGCGGCCGTGCTGATGCCTTATGCGGCGTTTCATGCGGCGGCGGAGGCGCTGAGCTATGACATGCAGGTGCTCGGCCAGCGTTTCAATGTCGGCTTCGAGCCGATCTGCCATCGCCTCACCACGCTGCAGCGGCCGAATGCGCGCGGCGTGCCGTTCTTCATGCTGCGCGTGGACAATGCCGGCAATGTCTCGAAGCGGTTCTCATCGGGCACGTTCCCGTTCTCGAAATTCGGCGGCACCTGCCCGCTCTGGAATGTGCACTCCACCTTCGACACGCCGGACCGGCTGCTGCGCCAGGTGATCGAGCTGCCGGACGGCAATCGCTATTTCTCCATCGCGCAGACGCTGCGCCGCTCGCCGGCGCCGCATCCGCACCAGCAGCCGCGCTTCGCCATCGGGCTCGGTTGCGAGATCCGCCATGCGAGCAAACTGGTTTACTCGGCGGGCATGGATCTGGAGAAGGTCGAGGGCACGCCGATCGGCGTGAACTGCCGCCTGTGCGAACGAGAGAATTGCAGCCAGCGCGCGGAGCCGCCGATCACGCGAACGCTGATTCTGGATGAGAATACGCGGCGGGTGTCGAGCTTTGCGTTCAGCAATGCACGGGAAGTGTGAGGCGCACGATCACCTCCCAGACCAGTGCACGAAGCGGCGTTCGATGGTCAGGAACAAGAGATTGAGGCCGTAGCCGAGGGCGCCGGCTGCGAAGATCGCGGCATACATGTCCGGCATCTCGATCAGCTGCTGCGCCTCGAACACGCGCTGGCCAAGGCCATCTGTGGAGCCGATGAACATCTCGGCCACCACGACGATCACGAGTGCCAGCGAGACGCCATTGCGCAAGCCGACAAAGGTCTGCGGCAGCGACTCCAGCAGCATCACGTCCCACAGCACGCGGATGCGCGAGGCCCCCATCACGCGCGCAGCCAGGATGCGGGTCTTGCGCGCATTCATGACGCCATAGGCGACGTTGAACAGGATCACCAAGGCCGCGCCAAACGCCGCCACTGCGATCTTGGTGCGATCGCCGACACCGAACAGGACGAGGAACAGCGGGAACATCGCCGAGGCCGGCGTCGAGCGGAAGAAGTCGATCACGAATTCCACCGAGCGATAGAGCTTTTCCGAAGAGCCCAGCAGGATGCCAAGCGGAATGGCGACGATTGCTGCGATCACCGTCGAGTAGATCGTGCGCTGCACGGTCTTGATGAAATCGAGGCCGAGCTTGCCGTGACTCATCCCGTTCCACAGCGCCTTGAAGGTCGCCGATGGCGATGGCAGCAATACGGGATCGACGATCTTCAGCCATGCCACCAGCGACCAGACCGCGAGCAGGCCGGCGACACCGATCAGCGGCAACAGGAATTCGAGGCGCTTCAGCATCGCATCACCCCTTGCGGACTTCGCGCTGGAAGATTTCGAGACAATGCGCCTTGGTGCTGATGAAATCCGGCTCGATCATCGTCCTGTCGCTGCGCGGGCGCGGCGCATCATAGGGCACGAATTCGACCACGCGGGCGGGATGACGCGAAAGCAACAGGATACGATCGGACAGATAGACCGCCTCCTCCAGATCATGCGACACCAGCACGGTGGTGGTTGCCGTCTCCATGAAGACGCGCTGCAGCTGCTCGCGCATGAACAGCGTCATTTCATAGTCGAGTGCAGAGAACGGCTCGTCGAGAAACAGGATCTCGGGATCCACCACCAGCGCACGCATGATGGAGACGAGCTGCTGCTGGCCGCCGGACATGTAATAGGGATAGAGATTGAGATCGATCTTGACGTTGAGATTGGCGACAATCTTCTCGACCCTGCGGATGCGCTCGGCCTTCGGCACGCCGCGCACCTTTAGCGGATAGGCGATATTGTCGAAAGCACGCAGCCAGGGAAACATGGCCTCGCGATAGTTCTGGAACACATAGCCGAAATTGATCTTGTTGAGCGGCTGGCCATCGAACAGGATCTCGCCACGGTCCATCGGATAAAGCCCCGCGATCATGTTGATCAGCGTGCTCTTGCCGCAGCCATTGGGCCCGAACACCGACATCAGCTGGCCGCGCGGAATGTCGAAATCGAAGTTGTCGTAGATGACAGCATCGGGGAAGCGCTTGCTCAGCCCACGAATGGTCACATGAGGAGCCGTGCGCCGCAATGCCTCGCGGGCATTCGCCGGAAGTTCGGTCATTGCGGCACTCGGCATGATATCCAACTGGCGATCAATATTTATAGAGATATTTGGTGACGTCGACCTTCTCCGGCACGACGCCGATCGACACGCCGAAATCGGCCAGCTTCTGCAGATCGCCGACCTGGCCGGGCGTCATGTCCTTGGCCATCGTGTAGCCGAGCATCGCGACCATATCGATGACATTTTCCGGCGTGAGCGTGTTCTTGACGAGATATTTGCGCGCATCATCAGGATTGGTCTTGATGTAGTCGATTGCCTTGGCCCAGGCCATCGCGAAGCGCTTGGCGACATCCGGGCGTTTCTGGATGAAGTCGCTGGTAATGGCACAGCCGGCAGCAAAGGCGTCAGCCTTGGCATCCCCGAGGATGTAGGTGGAGATCACGCCAGCCTCCAGCGTGCGCGCCACGCCGGCCTTGATCATCATCGAGGCATTCGGCTCAAGCGTATAACCGCCATCAAAACTTCCCGCCTGCATCGCATTGACGTGCTGGCCCATGTCGAGCTGATCGATGGTGTAGTCACCGTCCTTCAGACCATTCTTGGCAAGGACACCTTTGGCGGTGTTGACATTTGCCGGCCCCGGCGCGGACAGCAGCTTCATGCCTTTCAGATCGGAAATCTTCTCAGCCTTGACACCGTTGCGGACAACGAACTGTTCCATCTTGTATTGGGGCGTCTGGCTGTTGAGCGCGATATACATGGCGACGCCCGGCTTCTTGATATTGGCGTTGAGACCTTCCAGCGTCACCAGCACCGCGGACACCTCGATCTGACCGGTGATCATGGCGGCGACATTAGCCGGGCCGCCCATCAGCTTGGTCATGTCCGGTTCGATATTCTGCTCCTTGAAGAAGCCCTTCTCGACCGCGACGAAATAGGGCAGCGACGAACTGAGCGGAAACACGCCGACGGCGACCTTGTCCATGGCGGATGCCATCGGGATCGCGCTACCGGCCACGGCAACCCACGCAACTGCCGTCAACATCAAACGCTTCAGCGCATTCATCCGTCGATCTCCTGTGTCGCGAGCGAGCCCCCTCGCCGCTGTGATCCCGCCCCGAAATTCCAGGGCCTTTTCTGCGTTCTAACGAGCAAGTATCGTGCCGCCTCCGTCTCACACGGAGCCGGGTATCAGCGCATGCGCGGCCGGTGTTCGCCACGCAACATCTTCTCATAGCCTTCGCCACGATCGATCATCGGAAGCGCGGCGGTGCGCTTGCTCCTGAGGTCCATGCGAGTGCGGTCCGTCGCAGCCATGTCCACTTGCGGCTCGTCGGGATCGTCGCCGGCCACAAAGACAACGCCGTAATCGCGCAGCGCGCTGTCCGGCGATACGCGTCCTTCGATCAGGTCGCGCTGTACCAGTTCAACCTCACGATCGAGCGGATCGCCCCATCCGCCGCCGCCGGTGGTGACCACGCGGACGACCTGGCCTTTCAAAACGGGATCGCCATCCACGAGCCCGCCGAGATCGCGCGCTTCGCCTGCGAGATCGACGGTGACGCAGAACGGCTGCCCGGCCTTGCCACCCTTGACGCCATAGCAGCCGAGACGGACGCGATCGGCGGTGACGATGGTGCGGCAATCGACCAGCATGCGATAATGTTTCTCGTAGCCCTGGCCGCCGCGGCGATAGCCGACACCGCCTGAGTCGGTCGAGAGCGCGAGCTTCTCGACGAGATAGGGAAACTTGGTTTCGGTGAATTCTGCTGGCTGATTGCGCGAGTCCGGCACGATGTGGATGACGTCGCTGCCATCGGCATAATAGCGACCGCCCGAACCGCCGCCGAGCACCTCGCGCGACAGGAATGACTTGCCCTCGAGGTCCTTGCCGTAGAATCCGGTATAGCGGATCGTCTCCTGATCCGCAGGCATGCGGCCATCGACGGCCTGCGCGACGACGCCGCCGAGCAGGCCGAGGCTGCGCAGCAGCACGAAGGAGCGCGCATTGGTCGCTGCCGGCCATTCCGGCGTGATCAGCGTGCCCTTGGGCGGGAAGATGATCTCGAACACATCGCAGACGCCTTCATTGACGTGGATCTCTGCCGCGCGCTCAGGCGTATCGGCAAGATTGCGCAGCACCGGCGCGATCCATTTGATCAGGAAAGCACCATCGGCATAGTCGATGGGCCAGTTGATCGGCCCGGTGGATTGCGGATCGGTGCCGTTGAAATCGAGGATGAGCTTGCCATCCTTCTTGGTCATCTTGATCGCGATCTTGTGCAGCTTCGGATCGGTGATACCGTCGTGTTCGACATAGTCTTCCCAGGCATAGTCGCCATCGGCGATCTTGCTGAGTAGTTCGTCGCGAAAGATATCGCGGCATTTGTCGAGAATGGCCTGGAAGCAGAGTTCGACCTGCGCGCGACCGAAACGCTCGAACAGGCCGGCCATGCGACGCGCGCCCATCAGGCAGGCCTGCACCTCGCTGTCGAGATCCGCCGACAGCATTTCGGGCACGCGGGTGTTGCGGCGGATGATGGTAAATACCGCCTCGTTGCGCACGCCCTCGCTATAGATCTTCACCGGCGGGATGGCGATGCCTTCCTCGAACACGGTGGCGGCGGTGCCGGGCATCGAGCCGGGCACGCGTCCGCCGACGTCGTCGTGATGACCGAAGGCCTGGATATAGGCGACCACCTCGCCGTCATGAAACACCGGGACCGTGCTGCAGACATCGGGGAGATGACCGATGGAGCCTTCGGTGAGATAGGTGTCGTTCATCAGGAACACGTCGCCGGGCTTCATGGTCTCCGGCGGAAAGTCGCGCACCACGGCATTGGGCATGGCCGAATAGGAGCGGCCGGTGAGCTTGCGGCAATATTTGTCGAACAGGCCGACACGATAATCATGCGCCTCGCGGATCATCGGCGAGCGCGCCGTGCGCTCGATGGCATATTCGATCTCGGCCTCGATGGAATTCAGCGTGCCCTCGACGATCTGCAGCACGATGGGATCGACCATCGTAGCATCGGTCTGCGGGGCCGTGGGCCATGGATGCTTGCTGTGCTTGTTCATCACACCGACTCCTTTGCCGATACCGGACGAATGACGAGAATGCCGTGCGGATCGACCTCGACGCTCTGATACGGGAACACCACCGTGGTGGAGCCGAATTCCTCGACGATGGCGGGGCCGAGCACCCGCCCGCCCGGCGGCAGCGCGGCGCGGTCATAGACCGGCGTGTCGCGGAAGGCGCTGCCGAAATAGACCGGGCGGCTCGATTGCGCCGCCGGATTGCCGGCGCGCGCCGCCAGCTTCGGCAGCGACGGACGATCGATCACGCCAAAGCCGGAGACGCACAGATTGACCAGCTCGATCTTCTGCCGGCCGGCATAGTCATAGCCAAAGGTCTTGCGGTGGGCGGCGTTGAAACTGTCGACCAGCCCTTTCAAGAAGGCCGCATCGATGGCGCCCGACGGCGCGGGCACGCGCACTTCCATGGACTGGCCGGCATAGCGGATATCGGCCTCGCGCACGATCCGGATGCGCGCGGGATCGATGCCGTCGCGTTTGAGCGTGGCGGTCGCCTCGCCCTCGAGCGTGGCATAGCGCGCCGCGATATCGGCGAGATCGATGGCATCTTCATGCATCACCTTGGTGACCATGTGATCGGTGCGCCAATCCACCGCCAGCAGGCCAAAGGCGGAGAGATTGCCGGGATTGGGCGGCACGATGCAGGCCTTCATGCCGAGCAGATCCATCACCGCGGCGGACTGCACGGGCCCGGCACCGCCGAAGGACAGCAGGCCGAAGGTGCGCGGATCGATGCCGCGCTGGATCGTCATCTGGCGGATCGCATTGGCCTGGCTCCAATTGGCGATCTCGATGATGCCCGAGGCGAGCTGCTCGACGCTCATATTGCCGGGCAATCGTGCGGCCAACGCCGCGATGCCTTCGCGGGCGCGCGCGACATTCAGCGTGATGCCGCCGCCGATCAAGGCTGCCGGCAGCCGACCGAGCACGAGATTGGCATCGGTGATCGTCGGCTCCGGGCCGCCATTGGGGTAACACATCGGACCGGGATCGGCGCCGGCGCTGCGCGGGCCGACCTTGAGATGGCCTTCGCGACTGAGCCAGGCGATGGAGCCACCGCCGGTGCCGATGGTCTCGATATCGATCATCGGGATGCGCACCGGGAACGGGCCGACCGAACCGCCATTGGTGATCTGCGGTTTTGCGCCTTCGATCAGGCAGAGATCGGTGGAGGTGCCGCCGGCATCGAGGGTGACCAGATCGGGGAAGCCCGCGATCTCGGCAATGACGGCGCTGCCGAGCGCGCCGGCCGCTGGTCCCGAGAGCGCGGTGGTGATCGGCTTACGCACCACCTGCTCGGCGCTGGCGACGCCACCGCTCGACTGCATCACCAGAAACGGCTTGTCCTGCAGGCCCCGGCCGAGCTCGTCATGCACGCGCTTGAGATAGCGGTCCATATACGGCTTGACGTAAGCGTCCACCAGCGTGGTGACCGCGCGCTCATATTCGCGATATTCGGGCAGCACCTCGCAGGACAGCGACAGCGTCGCCTCCGGATACTCCTCGGCGACGATTGCGGCGACGCGGCGCTCATGGGCGTCATTGGCATAGGCATGCAGCAGGCAGATGCCGATGGAGCGGATGTTCCTGGCGCGAAAGAAGCGTGCGGCAGCGCGGACGCTGTCCTCGTCGAGCGGCTTGAGTTCATTGCCCTTGAAATCGAGGCGCCCGGTGACCTCGCGGACGAATTGCAGCGGCACGATGCGATCGGGCTTCACCCAGAAATACGAATTGCCATAGCCATCCGGCACCGACTGACGCGCGATCTCCAGAATATGCCGGAAGCCGGTATTGACGATCAGGCCGAGCGAGTCGATCGCGCCCTGCAGCAAGGCATTGGTGGCGACCGTGGTGCCATGGGCGAGACCAGCGACATCCTCATGGGTGGCACCATGGGCTTCAAGGATGGCATTGACGCCGCGGACCAGCGCGATACCGGGATTGCCCGGCGTGCTCGACACCTTGGTGACCTGGGTCGCGCCGGACTCCATATCGACGGACACGATGTCGGTGAAGGTGCCGCCTGTATCGATGCCGATCCGAAAACGGGGGGTCGAGAGCTGGGACATTGGCGCACCATTCCGTGTGAACGTGCCCCAGCATCCGTCGGCGGCTGCTTCCAAGTCAAAAACCGATTACCGATACACCTATCGGAAAATCAGATGGCTCGCTCAAGACTGCTTCAGCATCTCCAGCACGGTCTGCAATGCGCTCTCCTTGCGCCGCGACATCGGCTGGCGGCGGCGATAGAAGCTGAAGGCGACATTGCGCGCCGGCGCGATCGCCATCGCCTTCAACTGGCCGAGCGCCACTTCATTGGCCACGCAGGGGCGCGGCACGACGGCAAGGCCGCCACCGGATTGCACGATGATCTTGATGGTCTCGATATTGTCCACCACCGCACGGATATTCGGCTTCATGCCGAGATCGGTGAACAGCGACATCACCACCGGGCCATAGCCGACCGACAATTCGCTCATGATGAAGGGCTCGGCAATCAGGCGGCCGATATCGACCGGCTGCTTGCTGCGCGCCAATGCATGTTTCACCGGTACGATCAGCGCCATCTCCGCATCGGCCAGCCGATCGAATACGAGACCGGAAGGCAGCCGTTCCGGATCGGACTCGATCGCAAGGCCGGCATCGATGCGTTCTTCATGCAGCTCGGTGAAGATCGCGCGGGTCGGCGTGGTCTGGATATTGAGCTGCACATCCGGGAGCTTCTTGTGCAGATCCTGGAACAGCCGCGGGATGAAGAGCTGCGCCATGCCCGATCCCATGGCGATGGTCAGCGTATCCAGCTTGGCGCCGCGCAGCCGCCGCGCCGTGTCCGACAGGCTGAGCAGGTCGCCGACCACGCGCTCGGATTCATACAGGAACGTGCGGCCACGATCCGTCGCCTCGATGCCGCGCGGGGTGCGCGTGAACAGGTCGAAGCCGATCTCCTCCTCCAGCAGGCGCACCTGTTCGCTGACGGCGGACTGCGAAATATTGAGCCGCTTGGCCGCGCGCGTGAAACTGCGCTCTTTCGACACCGATAGCGCGTAACGTAACTGCCGGAAATCCAAACCGTCATCCCCTCTCACAGTGCGAAGCCGCCGGAGACTAACGGGCGGACGGGACAGAGTCACATTTTCGCGGATGACGTGTCGCTTGGTCATGGCCGGGCTTGACCCGGCCATCCATCTTGATGGTTAGTGCATGCAGCAAAGATGGATGCCCGGGTCAGGCCCGGGCATGACGTGTGGGGATTGCAATGCCTGGACTTCTGATGATTGCCAGATTTACGGCACTTCTCATCGCAAGCTTCACGATCCTCACCTCCCCGGCCTCCGCCCAGCGCGGCGCATCCTGCCATGGCGGGCAGAGTTTTGATCAGTTTCTCGCAGGACTGAAGCAGCAAGCCGTCGCTGCCGGTGTCTCGCAGCGGGCGATGGCGGAAGCCGCGCCTTACCTCGTCTATGACCAGGGCATCGTCAATCGCGACCGTGGGCAAAAGGTGTTCGGGCAGCTGTTCACGCAATTTGCCGGACGCATGGCGGCGGATTACCGGATGCAGAACGGGCAGCTCAAGATCAAGCAACATGCCGCCGCCTTCGCGCGTGCCGAGAAGGAATATGGCGTGCCGCCGGCGGTGATCGCGGCATTCTGGGCGCTGGAAAGCGATTTTGGCGTGCAGATGGGCAATCTGCAGACGCTGCGCTCGCTGGTGTCGCTGGCCTATGATTGCCGGCGTTCAAGAATGTTTCAGGACGAGACGATTGCAGCGCTGAAGATCATCGATCGCGGCGATCTGGCGCCGGCCGAGATGATCGGATCATGGGCCGGCGAACTCGGCCAGACGCAGTTTCTACCGACGCACTACTTCAATTATGCCGTCGACTATGACGGCGACGGCCATCGCAACCTGTTGCGTAGCCCCGCAGATGTGATCGGCTCCACCGCGCATTACATTTCCACCGGGTTGAAATGGCGCCGTGGCGAGCCGTGGCTGCAGGAAGTGCGTGTCGGCGAGAACCTTCCATGGGATCAGGCTGACCTCACCGTGAAACTGCCGCGCGCCAAATGGGCGTCGCTCGGTGTCAGCTATCCCGATGGCCGGCCGCTGCCCAATGACGACATGCCGGCTTCGCTGCTGCTGCCGATGGGCCGGCATGGCCCGGCCTTCCTGGCCTATGCGAATTTTGCGGCTTACACCGAATGGAATAACTCGCTGATCTATTCCACGACGGCGGCCTATCTCGCGACGCGCATTGCCGGGGCCTCCAAGATGCGCCAGCCTTCGGCGCCGGTTGCACAGCTGTCGCATAACGAGCTGCGTGAATTGCAGCAATTGCTGGCCAGGCGCGGCTTCAATGTCGGCAAGGTGGATGGCATCCTCGGCCAGCAAAGCCGCACCGCGGTGAAGGCGATGCAGGTGAAATTCGGATTACCGGCGGATTCCTGGCCGACGGCGGAGCTGCTGGGGGCGCTGAAATCCGGGCGGTAACCTGTCATCGCCCGGCTTGACCGGGCGATCCAGTAAACATCGACCTTCGCGGCTTAATTAATATCGTCAGTGTCTACTGGATCGCCCGCTTCCGCGGGGGACGACAGATGACAAGAGAGTGTACAGCCACGACAAATTTCTTCTCTTTTATGATACCGGGGCGGTTGAATTCCCTCAACCGCGCCCCAAGTCCATGCAGCAGCATCTTTCTTGTTTCCGCCGCTGCGAAGTTGACCCGCATCACAGAGAAGCCTCATGTCATTCTACGATTCCGCCGTTCCCGCCTATCTGCAGATGCTCGGCAGCCTGTCCGCCATTCTCGACAAGGCGGAAGCCCATGCGGCGGCCAGGAAAATCGACCCCCAGGTCCTGCTCAGCGCGCGGCTTTTTCCGGACATGCTGCCACTGACCAAACAGGTGCAGACTGCCTGCGACCAGGCCATGCGTGGCTGCGCAAGATTGACCCAGAACGAACCACTCTCGGTGCCCGACACCGAAACGACATTCGCTGAACTGAAAGCGCGGATTGCCAGGGCCGTCGACTATGTGAAGGGCTTTACGCCCGCGCAATTCGAGGGCGCCGACTCCCGCGACGTCACCTTCCCGATCGGCGCCGGCAAGACCACCACCATGTCGGGCCAGCAGTTCCTGACCAGCTTCAACCTGCCGAACTTCTACTTCCACGTCACCATTGCCCACGGCATTCTGCGACATAACGGTGTCGAGATTGGCAAGCGCGACTTCCTCGGCGCAAATTGAGCGGTGATGCGGGGAGGACAATCCAGTGCTCGCAGCCTTGATCGCGACACACCCATTGCGCGATCCGCATCCATTCAGCGTGAACATTCTTTCGCCACCCGTGCGCCCGCAGTTGCCTTGCTAAAGCCCGCCGCAATGCGCAATTCCATCTTCATCGATCCCCTTCCGGAGCTTTCCTGATGAGCACGTCCAAACTCTTCGAGCCCTACAAGCTTGGCAAACTCACGCTGACCAACCGGACCGCGATGGCACCGCTGACGCGCAACCGCGCGCTGCCCGGTTTCGTGCCCGGCCCGCTGGCCGCCGAATATTACAGCCAGCGCGCCAGTGCCGGCCTGCTGATCACCGAAGCGAGCCAGATCTCGCAGCAGGGCCAGGGCTATCAGGACACGCCGGGCATCTACACCCCGGAGCAGGTCGCCGGCTGGAAGACAGTCACCGATGCCGTGCACGCCAAGGGCGGCCACATCTTCATCCAGCTCTGGCATGTGGGTCGTATCTCGCATACCAGCCTGCAGCCGAATGGCGGCAAGCCGGTCTCGGCCTCGGCAATCGCGGCAAAGACCAAGACCTTCGTCAACAACACCTTCACCGACGTCTCCGAACCGCGCGCGCTCGAGCTTGCGGAAATTCCCGGCCTGATCGACGACTACAAGCGCGCCGCAAAGAACGCGGTTGAAGCCGGCTTCGACGGCGTCGAGATTCATGCGGCCAATGGCTATCTGCTCGAGCAATTCGCTCGCGCGAGCACCAACAAGCGCACCGATGCCTATGGTGGCTCGATCGAGAACCGCTCAAAGCTGATCCTCGAAGTGGCAGCCGCCATCGCGAAGGAAATCGGCAGCGACAAGACCGGCATCCGCATCTCGCCGGTGACGCCCGCCAATGACGCCGCCATCGACACCGATGCGCAAAAGCTGTTCGACCACATCACCGACGGGCTCAGCGCCGAGAAGCTGGTCTATCTGCATGTGGTGGAAGGCGCCACCGGCGGCCCGCGCGACAACGCCCCGTTCGACTATGCCAGCCTGCGCAAGCGCTTTGGCGGGACGTATATCGCCAATAACGGCTTTGACTTTGCGCTGGCGGAGAAGGTACTGGCAGCCGATGCCGCCGACCTGATCGCCTTCGGCAAGCCGTTCATTTCAAATCCGGACCTGGTCGAGCGCCTCAAGGCCGGCGCACCGCTGAACGAGCCTGACAAGGCGACCTTCTATGGCGGCGGCGCGAAGGGCTATACGGATTATCCCACGCTGGCAGCGGCGAAGTAGGACGCAGGCGTCTCCACACACTCTGATTGTCATCCCCGTGAAAGCGGGGATCCCGTAGACACCGGCAGCTCGGCAAGAATACTGGCGCCTCGGTTTACGGGATCACCCGCTTTCGCGGGTGATGACAGATGAGATTGAAGCAGATGGCTAGCCACAATGAAGAGGCCGGGATCGCTCCCGGCTTTTTGTTTGCAATTTTCGGCGCACGCCATCATGTCGTACTCACTCGTGAAACGATGCGCCTATCGCAATCAGGTTCAACATGACGCAATCCACCTATCCCATCTCCATGAAGGCCGCTGCCTTCGATGACTTTGGCGGACCGGAGGTGTTGCGCTATGTCGATGTCCCCTCGCCGGTCGCGCGGTCGAACGACCTCATCGTGCGTGTGGCTGCGGCCGGCATCAACCAGGCTGACGTCAACTACCGGCTCGGCAAATACGGCAAGCAACCGAATTTCGGCGATTCCGATCTGACCGGTCTTGAAATTGCAGGCGCTGTCATCGCCGTCGGCGACGCGGTCACGACATATAAGCCGGGCGACCGTGTGATGGGCATCACCGGTGGCGGCGGTTATGCCGAGCTGGCGCGCCTGGATGCCGGCCTCGCGATGCCCGTGCCGGACTGGCTGACGGATATCGAAGCCGCAGCGATCCCTGAAGCTTTTGTCACCGCCCATCAGGCGCTGTTTCATCTCGGCCGCCTGCAGGAAGGCGAACGCGCGCTGATCCACGGCGCCGGTGGCGGTGTCGGATCGGCGGCGGTGCAGCTCGCTGTTCTGGCCGGAGCTGGTGCCGTCATCACCACCAGCAGCGACGCCAAGCGTGACAGACTGCTATCGCTCGGCGTTCATCGCGCGATCGACTATCGCAGCGAGCAATTCGACGAGGTCATCGCGCAGTTACCGAGCGAGCCCGGCGTCGATGTGATCGTGGACTTCGTCGGCGCCCCCTATCTCGAACGCAACATCCGCTCGCTCCGTCCCGGCGGACGCCTGATCCAGATCGGCATTTCCGGCGGAGCACAAGGAACGCTTCCGCTGGATCTCGTTCTCTTCAAGCGGTTGCGGATCGAGGGCACCGTGATGAAATCCGTGTCGCTGCAGGAGAAGCGCAACATGGTCAGTCGCTTTGCCGAGCGATGGATGCCGGCGCTGGTGAAGCGCGAGCTGACGCCGATCATCGATCGGACCTTTGCGCTGAGCGACGCCGGCGAGGCGCATCGCTATCTGCAGCGCGCCGAGCATTTTGGCAAAATCCTGTTGCTGCCGTAAGGCACAGTCCTGTAGCCCGGCTGTCTTGCACATTCCTGCGCATGCGGCGCGAGAGCGCATATACCTTCGTTCAGACCGCGCAAACGCAAGCATGCTCAAGGCACGCTCTCGCGTGATGGAGCCGCGCGCGTCGTGCTGCGACAACAATGGCGTCGTTCCCGTCGAATGACAGCTGGCAGACAGCCACTGCAAAGGACATCGCCATGAAAATCCTCCTCGATCAGATCCTCTCCCAATCCGCTTTTTCGAGCGACATCGACGTCGCCATCGACAAGATCGATATCGCCGACTGGCTGTTCAACCTGCCGGAGGCGGAATATCAACGCTGCTGCCCGCCCGACCATATCTCTGCGGGCACGACCAGCACCGATGACGGACGGCGGATGTCGATCAATGTGGAGCAGATCGGCGCGGGGCTGGTGATCCAGCACTATGTGGCCGAGGAGGCGACGCCGACCTATTGCAGGATGAATTCGATTTCGGATGTGTTCACCGCAAGCGGGCGCACGCAGGTGAATGTGATCTGGGAATTGATCGCGGAGCCGCTGGATGGCGGTCGCACGCGCTACACCAATCGCGTCACTTGCCATCCGACAGATGCGTTCATGGCGTTTATTGCGGAGCATGGCCAGCCATTCGAGCAGGCGGCTGCAGCGCGGCAGGCTGCCGGCGGCGATCACAACAGCCGCGAGACGCCGCTGTTTGCGGCGAGCATTGCAAGGAAGGCACTGGGGAAGAAGTGAGGTCGTGCCTTCTCCCCGCCTGCGGGGAGAAGGTGTCGGCGCGAAGCGACAACGGATGAGGGGGCTCTCCGCAAGCACGGAGCAAGGGAAGAGCCCCCTCACCCGCCCGGCTTCGCCGGACGACCTCTCCCCGCAGGCGGGGAGAGGTTAGGGATGGAGCCTAGTTCGCCGACGCGCGCTTCTGCGGCGGGGTGGCGGGCCACGACTTGATCAGCGTGTCGTAATCCACCGTCTCGCCCTTCGGCTTCTCATTCGCCAGCTTGCGCTGCGGCGCGATGTTGCCGTCCTTCGCGGACTTGTTGTACCAGAACTCCGCGGTCTCCTTCTTGTTCAGCTTCGGACCGCATTCGCCCTGCACCTTCGACCGCTCGAGACGCTCCAGCACCGAGTCCTGGGCTGCGGCCAGCGAGTCCATCGCCTGCTGCGGCGTCTTCGCACCGGACGAGGCATCGCCGATGTTCTGCCACCACAGCTGCGCCAGCTTCGGATAGTCCGGGATGTTGTTGCCGGTGGGCGACCACTGCACGCGGGCCGGCGAGCGATAGAACTCGATCAGACCGCCAAGCTTTGGCGCACGTTCAGTGAACGACTTGTCCCAGATATCGCTTTCGCGGATGAAGGTGAGACCGACATGGCTCTTCTTCAGCGACACCGACTTCGAGGTGATGAACTGCAGGTAGAGCCAGGCGGCCTTGCGGCGATCCGGCGGCGTCGACTTGAGCAGCGTGCCCGAGCCCACGTCCTGGTAGCCGAGCTTCATGCCTTCCTTCCAATAGGCACCATGCGGTGACGGCGCCATGCGCCATTTCGGCGTGCCATCCGCATTCATCACCGGAAGGCCGGGCTTCACCATGTCGGCGGTGAAGGCGGTGTACCAGAACATCTGCTGGGCGACATTGCCTTGCGCCGGCACCGGACCCGACTCCGAGAAGGTCATGCCCTGCGCCTGCGGCGGAGCATATTTCTTCATCCAGTCGAGATATTTCACGATCGAATAGACCGCCGCCGGACCATTGGTATCGCCGCCGCGCTCGATCGATGAGCCGACCGGACGGCAGCCTTCCATGCGGATGCCCCATTCATCGACGGGCAGACCATTCGGCAGGCCCTTGTCGCCATTGCCGGCCATGGAGAGCCACGCATCGGTGAAGCGCCAGCCGAGCGACGGGTCCTTCTTGCCATAGTCCATATGGCCGAACACCTTGACGCCATCGATCGTCTTGATGTCGTTGGTGAAGAATTCGGCTATGTCTTCATAGGCCGACCAGTTCACCGGCACGCCGAGATCGTAGCCATACTTGGCCTTGAACTTGGACTTGTACTCGGCATTGGTGAACCAGTCATACCGGAACCAATAGACATTGGCGAACTGCTGGTCGGGCAGTTGATACATCTTTTTATCCGGCCCTGTCGTGAACGACGTGCCGATGAAATCCTTGATGTCCAGCGAGGGGCTGGTGACATCCTTGCCTTCGCCACTCATGTAGTCGGTGAGCGGGATGGTCTGGCCGTAGCGGAAATGCGTGCCGATCAGATCGGAGTCGTTAATCCAGCCGTCATAGACGTTCTTGCCGGACTGCATCTGCGTCTGCAGCTTCTCGACCACGTCGCCTTCCTGGATCAGGTCATGCTTCAGCTTGATACCGGTGATCTCGGAAAACGCTTTGGCGAGCGTGCGCGATTCATATTCATGCGTGGTGATGGTTTCGGAGACGACATTGATCTCCATGCCCTTGAAGGGGGCGGCCGCCTTTTCGTACCACTGCAGCTCCTTGAGCTGTTCTTCCTTCGACAGCGTCGAGGGCTGGAATTCGCTGTCGATCCACTTCTGGATCGTGGCGTCATCCGCCTTGGCGGGGACGGCGAGCAGCGCGCTCGCGGCCATCAGCGCGGCGGCGCTGGTCATCATGATGTGGCGCGTCGGACGACGGGCCTGCTTAGACAGGTGCCTCATAACTTCCTCCCATATGTTCAGGCCGGGTTATCCCGTGCCTGCAGTCCAGACTGGTCAGACGGTGCGGAAAATTCCCACCGCCGCGGCCAGCGAAATCAATGTCGCGAACCAGAGATTCGAGACTTCAAAACCTTCCTCGCCGATGGGCAGCGTGGCGACCGGATCGGAGCCGATGAAGGCGATCCACAGGAGATGGATCACAGCGGCCGCGATCAGCGACAGGAACAGGCGATCGCCGCGCGTGGTCGGAATGCGGAGAATGCCGACGCGCTCGGCTTCGGGATAACGCACGGCGAGCACGGTCATGGTTGCGAGCATGAGCGCGATGGCCGCAAAGAAGATCGCGGTCGGCGGCGTCCAGGCCATCCAGGCGATGTGATCCATCTTACGCCTCCGCTCTTGCCGCTTTAGAAACCAAGCGCGCCGCAAGGTCCCCTCCCCCCACCGGGGGGAGGGTTAGGGAGAGGGGGCGCCACACGTGAGGTCGGCGTTTGTGGCTCCCCCTCTCCCGCGCGCAAGAGCGCGCGACCTCTCCCCGGTGGGGAGAGGTGACCGAAAGTGCGGTGTGTGTGGCCTTCATCATCACACCCGTCCCAGCGCAAAACCGCGCGCGATGTAGTTGCGGACGAACCAGATGACGAGCGCGCCGGGGATGATGGTGAGCACGCCTGCTGCCGCCAGCAACCCCCAATCCATCCCCGAGGCCGACACCGTGCGCGTCATGATCGCCGAGATCGGCTTGGCATTCACCGAGGTCAGCGTGCGCGCGAGCAAAAGCTCGACCCAGGAGAACATGAAGCAGAAGAACGCGGCGACGCCGATGCCCGAAGCAATCAGCGGCATCAGGATTTTCACGAAGAATTTTGGAAACGAATAGCCATCGAGGAAGGCTGTCTCGTCGATCTCCCGCGGCACGCCCGAGACAAAGCCTTCGAGAATCCACACCGCCAGCGGCACATTGAACAGGCAATGCGCCAGCGCCACCGCCCATGGCGTATCGAACAGGCCGACCGCCGAATAGAGATTGAAGAAAGGCAATGCAAACACGGCCGGCGGGGCCATGCGGTTCGACAGCAGCCAGAAGAACAGGTGCTTGTCGCCGAGGAAGCGATAGCGCGAGAAGGCATAGGCCGCCGGCAACGCAAAACTGATCGACAACACGGTGTTGATGACGACGTATTTCAGCGAATTGATATAGCCGGAATACCAGCTCTCATCGGTAAAAATGCGGATGTAGTTGTCGAGCGTCGGCCGGTGCGGCCACAGGGTCATGGTCGAGACGATCTCGCCATTCTCCTTGAAGCTCATATTGACCAGCCAATAGATCGGCAGCAGCAGGAAGATCAAAAACAGCGTCAGGATGATGCGACGGCCGGGGATGGAATTGTTCATGCCGTGCCCTCCGCCTTGCGATCGGTGCCGGCATTGGTCATCACGGTGTAGAACACCCAGCAGACGATCAGCACGATGATGTTGTAGACCAGCGACAGAGCCGCGGCCTTGCCGAGATCGAACTGGCCGAGCGCGATCTTGACGAGCTCGATGGAGACGAAGGTCGTGGAATTGCCGGGTCCACCGCCGGTGACGACGAAGGGCTCGGTATAGATCATGAAACTGTCCATGAAGCGCAGCAGCACGCCGATCAGCAGCACGCGGTTCAGCTTCGGCAGCTGGATGGCGCGGAACACCGCCCAGCGCGAGGCACCATCGATCTGCGCCGCCTGGTAGTAGGCGTCGGGAATCGACTTCAGGCCGGCATAGCACAGCAGCGCGACAAGGCTGGTCCAGTGCCAGACATCCATCACGATGACGGTCGCCCAGGCATCGAACTCGTTCGACACGTAATTGTAGTCGAAGCCCATGTGATTAAGGGTGTAACCAAGCAGGCCGATATCGGGGCGACCAAAGATCTGCCAGATGGTGCCGACCACATTCCATGGAATCAGCAGCGGCAGCGCGAGGATGACGAGACAGGCAGCCACCCGCCAGCCATCGCGCGGCATCGACAAGGCGACGATAATGCCGAGCGGCACTTCGATGGCGAGAATGATGGCGGAGAACAGGAGGTTGCGGCCGAGCGAGGCGAGGAAGCGTCCACCGAGATCGCTGGACGGATCGAGCAATTCCTTGAACCAGCCGACGCCATTCCAGAAGAACTGGTTGTTGCCGAAGGTGTCCTGCACCGAATAGTTCACCACCGTCATCAGCGGCAGGATTGCCGAGAAGGCAACGATGAGGAACACCGGCAGGACGAGAAACCAGGCCTTGTTGTTGACGGTCTTGTCCATCACTGGGCCCCTTCGATGAGGCGGCTGTCGGCATAAACGTGCACCCGTGCGGGATCGAACACCAGCCCGACATCATCACCATCCGGCGAGAATCCATCGGGCACGCGGGCCGCGAATTTGACGCCGCCGATGCGGACACGTGCGAAGCGGATGCGGCCGAGATCGTCGATACGCTCGATCTGTGCGGTGAGCAGTTCCGGCGCCGGTGTCACTACATGGACGAATTCGGGACGGATGCCGATTTCGATCTTCTGGTTCGGCGGCAGCTCGTCATAGCTGCGGTTCAGCCCGATGACATGGCCCCCGATGCGCGCCTGCCGGCCGCTAACTTCCGCCGGCACGATGTTCATGCCGGGCGAGCCGATGAAATAGCCGACAAAGGTATGCGCGGGCTTGTCGAACAATTCCTGCGGCGTGCCGGATTGCACGACGCGGCCGTCATGCATGACGACCACCGTATCGGCAAAGGTCAGCGCCTCGGTCTGGTCATGGGTCACATAGATCATGGTGAGATCGAGCGCGCGGTGCAGCGCCTTCAGCTTCGAGCGCAGCTCCCATTTCAGTGCGGGATCGATCACCGTCAGCGGCTCGTCGAACAGAACGGCGGCGACGTCGTTGCGAACGAGCCCGCGGCCGAGCGAGATCTTCTGCTTGGCATCCGGCGTCAGCCGCGTCGCCTTGCGGTTGAGCCAGGGCGTGAGATCGAGCAGCTCGCCGATCTCGGCGACGCGGGCATCGATCTGCGGCTTCGGCATGCCGCGGTTTTTGAGCGGGAAAGCGAGATTCTCGCCCACCGTCATGGTGTCGTAGATCACCGGAAACTGGAACACCTGCGCGATGTTGCGCTTCTGGGTTGGCAGCGGGGTGATGTCCACGCCGTCGAACAGGATCTGGCCGCGGGTCGGCGTGACGATGCCGGAGATCATGTTGAGCAGCGTGGTCTTGCCGCAGCCCGATGGCCCGAGCAGCGCATAGGCGCCACCCTGCCGCCAGGTCATGGAGATCGGCTTCAGCGCAAACGATTCCGGATCGGCATCGTTGCCGCTATAGGATTGCGCGAGATCGACGAGATCGATGCGGGCCATGTTACGCTCCCTTCGCCATGCCGGGAGCGGCGACCAAACGGTCGCTGCCGTCGAAGACAAACAGATTGGCGGGATCGAGCACGGCGTCGAGCATGTGGCCGGGCTGGAATTCATGCACGCCCTGCAGCACGGCCACCCAGTTCGACGCATCGCGCTTCAGATGCACAAAGCTCTCCGAGCCGGTGATTTCGGTGACCGTGACTTCGGCCGGAAAGGCGTGACGGCCGGCAATGCCATTGGCGACTTCGAGCTGATGCGCGCGAAACCCGACGCGATAGGCGCCGTCAGCGAGCGACGCATAAAGGCCGGCGGCCGGCGCATTGGCGCCGCCGGCGTAATGCACCTGTCCGTCCTTCTTCTCGATCGCGACCAGATTGAGCGGCGGATCGGAAAACACCTCGGCGACCTTCAGCGTTTCCGGATGACGATAGACCTTTGAGGTCACGCCATGCTGCAACACCTTGCCTTCCCACAGGCACAGTGTGCTGCCGCCAAGCAGCAGCGCTTCGGACGGTTCCGTGGTCGCATAGACGAAGATCGCGCCGGAGGCCTCGAAGATCTTTGGCAGTTCAGTGCGCAGCTCTTCGCGGAGCTTGTAATCGAGATTGGCGAGCGGCTCGTCGAGCAGAACGAGATCGGCGCCCTTCACCAGCGCACGCGCAATCGCGGTGCGCTGCTGCTGGCCACCGGAGAGCTGCAGCGGCGTGCGCTTCAGATACGGCTCGAGCTTGAGCAGCGCCGCGGCCTCACGTACGCGCGGCTCGATCTCGGCTTTCGGTTTGCCCTGCACGCGCAGCGGCGAGGCGATGTTCTCATAGACGGTGAGCGAGGGGTAGTTGATGAACTGCTGATAGACCATCGCCACCGAACGCTTGCGGATGTCGATGCCGGTGACGTCCTTGCCGTCCACCAGCACGCGGCCCTGGGCGGGCTTGTCGAGGCCGGCGAGCAGACGCATGATCGAGGTCTTGCCGGCCAGTGTCGGCCCGAGCAGCACGCTGAGGCTGCCGCGCTCCAAAGTGAGCGAGACATCGCGGATGGTCGTGATGCCATCCACCATCTGCGAGACGTGATCGAGCGTTACACTCATGGACGCGCCTCCGCCTGTGCGGCGACGCTGTCATCTCGGTTCGCAGAGAGCCATGCGTCGAGCGCCACGATCTCCTCCCCTGACAATCGCAGGCCGAGCTTGGAGCGCCGCCAGACAATGTCCTCGGCGCTCACGGCCCATTCATGGGCCATCAGATAGCGCACCTCGCGCTCGGTCAATGTGGCGCCGAAGTCGCGGCCGAGATCGGCGGCAGACTTCGCATGCGCGAGAAGCTTTGCAGCACGGGTGCCGTAAGCATGGACGAGACGGTTCGCATGCGCAGCACTCAGAAATGGATAATCGCGGCGAATTTCGGCCGTCAGCGCTTCCACCGACGAGACATCAAAATCGCCGCCGGGCAGCGCCGCATGCGCCGTCCAGCCTTCTTTGGCCTTCGTGCCCTTGAGGTAAGGCGCGAGCTTTTCCAGCGCTTCCTCGGCGAGACGGCGATAGGTGGTGATCTTGCCGCCATAGATCGAGAGCAGCGGCGTGCCGCCGGGCAGATCGAGTTCGAGCACGTAATCGCGCGTCGCGGCCTTGGCATCGCTGGCGCCGTCGTCATAGAGCGGGCGCACGCCGGCATAGGTCCAGACCACATCATCGGCGAGCACGGGCCTGGCGAAATATTCGCTGACCGAGCTGCAGAGATAGGCGATCTCGTCCGGCGTGATTTTCACGTCGGCGGGATCGCCGTGGTAGTCAACATCGGTGGTGCCGATCAGCGTAAAGTCGTTCTGATACGGGATCGCGAAGACGATGCGGCCATCGGCATTCTGGAAGATGTAGGCGCGATCATGCGCATAAAGCTTCGGCACGATGATGTGCGAGCCCTGCACAAGCCGCACCTTCGCTTTTGCGTTCACCCCGGCGCCTGTTGCCAGCACATTCTCCACCCACGGCCCGCCGGCATTGACCAGCGTGCGCGCGCTGATGGTCTCGCGCTCATGGGTGAGCACGTTCTCGACGGTGACCTGCCAGATGCCATCGGCCTGACGGATCTCCACAGCGCGGCAGCGGGTACGGATATCGGCGCCGCGATCGGCGGCATCGCGGGCGGTGAGGACGACCAGGCGGGCGTCGTCGACGAAGCAATCGGAATATTCAAAGCCGCGATGGAAGCGGCCGGGGGTCAGCGGCTTTCCGGTCTCGTCCTTGTCGAGATCGAGCGTGCGCGTGGCCGGCAGCAATTTGCGGCCGCCGATATGGTCGTAGAGGAACAGGCCCAGGCGCAGCAGCCAGGCCGGCCGCAGACCTGCGTGATGCGGCAGCACGAAGCGCAGCGGGCGGATGATATGCGGCGCAATCGCCCACAACACCTCGCGCTCCAGCAGCGCGTGGCGGACCAGCTTGAAATCGTAATATTCGAGATAGCGCAGGCCGCCATGGATCAGCTTGGTGGACCAGCTCGAGGTGCCCGAGGCCAGATCCTTCATCTCGCAGAGAAACACGGAATTGCCGCGGCCGACCGCATCGCGGGCGATCCCGCAACCGTTCACACCGCCACCAATGATTGCGAGGTCGTAGATCTGACCCACCCGGCTTCCCCTCTGCGCCAACAGTCTGGCGCCTCACATGGACGCGCCACCTTCGCTTTCAGCGATTTGGCTTTCGTTTCGGATTAAATCACAAGTTAAAACGAAAGCAATGGGGATTGGAGGTTGTAGACAAGTCTCCGCACGTCGCCACGGCGCGCGTAACCTCTCCCCGCTCTGCGCGGGGAGAGGTCGAGCGGCGGAGCGCAGCGGAGCCGATCGGGTGAGGGGCCAGGCACGGCCTTTCCACATCTTGGGCAATAACTCTGGGCGAGACCGGCATGTCTGGGCAGGCCGTGTGCCCCGCCCCTCACCCGCCGCGAAGACGCGGCGACCTCTCCCCGCGCAGAGCGGGGAGAGGTTAAGCCTCCTCATCCTCGGCGCCCGGCAGCGCCTCAATCACCTTCACCCCCCGGCTCCTGCAGATCTCCTGCAACGCCGGCGGCAGAGCCGTATCGGTCACGAACGTGTGGATCTGGCTGACATGCGCGATGCGCACCGCGGCGCTGCGGCGCAGCTTTGTGCTGTCGCAGACCAGCATGACGCTGCGGGCATTTGCGATGATCGCCTGCGCCGCCTGCACCTCGCGATAGTCGAAATCGAGCAGCGCACCCTCCTCGTCGATCGCCGAGGCGCCGATGATGGCGTAATCGACCTTGAACTGGCCGATCAGCTTGATGGCTGTCGAGCCGATCACCGCGCCATCTGCGCGGCGCACCGTGCCGCCGGCGACGATCACCTCGATATGCGGATGGCGGTACAGCATCATCGCCACATTGAGATTGTTGGTGATGACCAGCAGGTTCTCGTGATCGGTCAGGGCCGCCGCGACTTCCTCGGTGGTGGTGCCGATATTGATAAAGAGCGACGAGCCGTTGGGAATCTCGGCCGCAGCGGCAGCACCGATCGCCTTCTTTTCATCGGCAGCGACGAAGCGGCGGGCTTCATAAGCAAGATTTTCCGTGCCCGAGGCGACGATGGCGCCGCCATGGATACGCGTCAGCAGCCGCTGGTCGCAGAGATCGTTGAGGTCCTTGCGGATGGTCTGAGCCGAGACTTCGAAACGGCGGACCAGGTCATCAACCATCACGCGGCCAAAGGCGCGGGCGTGATTGAGAATTTCGGATTGGCGATGGGGAAGCCCGGCAGTCACATCAGCACCTCATGGAATGATTCCATGGTGGTGATGTTGGCGATGCGGGTCAACTTGGCTCGTCATACCCGGGCACGCACGTCTTGGCGGCAGTCGCAGGAAGGCGTGGATGGCCGGGACAGGCCCGGCCATGACGGAGTTATAACAACTCTGTTCAGTGCTTACGCAGCTGTCGCCGCGACCGGCGTGCCCTGAGCGAACTGGAATGCAGCCCGCTCGGCCTCACGCGCATTGCGGAAAATCTGGCCATCCATCCCGTTGAACTTGTGAGACGCGGCAAAAAAGCGAAAACCGCCGGGATCGCGAACCACGATGCCGGCTGCCTGCGACGAGACTTCGATAATATAGGTGTCTGACATGGCGGCCCCTTTCGCGATACGCCGTTTCGCGAATACGCTTTGCATATTCCGGGCCACTAACCGGGACGGTGGTAAATCGTTCCCGGCGCTCTTTAGAATTCCTATGCCGTAATCGTCGCATCCGGCTTCTGGATCACCTGCGGACGGCCGTTTTCGTCGATGGACACGAAGGTGAAATTGCCGTCGGTGACCAGGATCGGGGCGCTTTCGTTGCGGCGAAGCACCCAGGCCTCGATATGCAGCGTCAATGATGTGCGGCCCATGCGCACGAGATTGGCATGCACGGAGACGACATCGCCCACATGCACGGCCTTGCGGAAGGTCATCGCCTCGATCGCGACCGTAACGGTGCGGGTCTTGGCGACCTTGGCTGCTGCCATGCCGCCGCCAAGGTCCATCTGGCTGAGCAGCCAGCCGCCGAAAATATCGCCATTGGCATTGGTGTCCGCCGGCATCGCGACGGTGCGGATGGTCAGGTCGCCGGTGGGTTCGGTGCCGAGACCGGTGGCGGGCTGATTCGTTGATTCAGTCATGAGCAGTGAGTGCCTGAAGTTGAGTCATTAGGAGAAGGTGTCCCAGCCCTCGTCCGGCGCGAAACGGTCGCCGTATTTCGCGGCCAGCGTGCGCAGCGTGGCGGCGACATTATCGGGGCCACGCGAGCGGGCATAGTTTAGAGGGCCGCCGCGGAACGGGGCGTAGCCGGTGCCGAAGATCATGGCGCCATCGACCACATCGGGATCGTCCACGATGCCTTCCCGCAGGCAGGCGACGCAGACATTGGAGATCGGCAGCACCAGACGGTCGATCATCTCCTGCGACGGCCGTGCGGTAGCGGCAGCGGCCGAGCTCTTCTCGGCCTTGCCGTCGCGCCACGTATAGAAGCCCTTGCCGGTCTTCTTGCCGAGTTCGCCGCGATTGACCTTCTCGCGCAACCAGGCGGGAGTCGGCGGCAGCAGGTCGCCGAATTTCGAGCGCAGCATGTCGCCGACGGCCATGCAGATATCGAGGCCGACCTGATCGGCCAGTTCGATCGGGCCCATGGGCATGCCGAATTGTTCGGCGGCGGCGTCGATGGTTTCCTTCTCGACCTTCTCGTCGAGCAGCATCATCGCTTCCAGCATGTAGGGCGTGAGTGCACGATTGACCAGGAAGCCCGGCGACGACTTCACCGGCAGCGGCAGGCGATCGATGGCGCCGACAAAAGCCGTGGCGCGCTTCAGCACGTCCTGATCAACGCCGTCATGGCTGACGACCTCGACCAGTTGCAGCCGCGACACCGGATTGAAGAAATGCAGGCCGAGGAAGCGGCCGGGATGGGCCAGCGACGATCGCAGGTCCTGCAGCGGAATGCTCGACGTATTGGTGGCGAGAATCGCATCCGGTTTCATGCGCGGCTCGAGCGCGGCATAGACCTTCTGCTTGAGCTCGAGCTTCTCGGACACCGCCTCGATGATGAGATCGGCGCCACGCACGCCCTCGCCGTCGAGATCCGGGATCAGGCGATCCAGTGTATCGCGCTGATCGGTGCGCTTGCGGATGATCTTCGCATAGAGATCGGCAGCGCGCTTGATGGCGCTGGCGAGCGGCTCCGCCTTCATGTCGGCAAGTGTGACGCGCAGGCCCTGATGCGCGCACCAGGCCGCGATATCGCCACCCATGGCGCCGGCGCCGATGACATGGACATGGTTGATGCCACCATCGCCCTCACCGGCGAGCTTCTTCATCGTCTCGCGCAGGAAGAACACGCGGATCAGATTCTGCGCGGTGGTCGTCACCATCAGCCGGGCGAAAGAGCCCTGCTCGGCCTTGAGCATCGCGGCACGGTCGCCGCCATGTTTTTCCCACAGATCGATCAGCGCGTAAGGCGCGGGATAATGTTCTCGCGGCGCCTGCTTGGCAGCCTCCGCCACCATGCGCGAGGCGAGAATGCCGCGCACCGGAGAGAAGTTCAGCAGCGGGATCAGCGGCGACGGCTTTGCCCGCTTGAGGCGGCCGAACACGGCTTCCTTCACCGCATTGCGGACATGGCGTTCTTCGGTGACGGCATCGACGAGGCCGATGGCTTTCGCCTTGCGGGCATCGATGGTCTTGCCGGTGAGCATCATCGGCATCGCCTGCAGCGGCGAGACCAGATGCGTGAAGCGTGCGGTGCCGCCAAGGCCGGGATGCAAACCGAGCATTACTTCGGGGAAGCCGAAGCGCGCGCCATCGATGGCGATGCGCATCTGGCATGCCAGTGCGATTTCGAGACCGCCGCCGAGACAGAAGCCGTGGATGACGGCGACCGTCGGGATCTTCAACGCCTCGAGGCGATCGACCACGGCATGCGCACGCGCGATCTGGGCCTCGATGGCGCCGGCATCGCTGCCGCGGAATTCATTGATGTCGGCGCCGGCGATGAAGCCCGACATCTTTGCCGAGCGGATGACGATGCCGGTGGGACGCTGGGTTTCCAGCGCCGTCAGCACCATGTCGAATTCCAGCAGTACTTCTTCTGATAGCGTATTCGCGCTGGACTCTGCTCGGTCAAACAGAAGCCACGCCACGCCATCGGCATCGCGGGTCAGCTTGAAATTGCGATAGGTGTCGCTCGTGTCAGGAGTAGGCCCGAGTTCGAGCGCACGGTCCTTGAGGGCGTCCAAAATTCTGCTGTCCATGACGCGCCTCACACCGTCTCGATCAACATCGCACCACCGAGCCCGCCACCGATACATTCGGTGGCGATGCCGCGCCGGGTGCCGAGCCGCTTCATGGCATTGACGAGATGCAGCACGATGCGGTTGCCGGACGTGCCGACGGGATGGCCAAGGCTGATAGCACCGCCATCGACATTCAGCTTGGCACGGTCGATTTCGCCGGCCGCGCCATCGAGACCGAGCACCTCGCGGCAGAACTGCTCGTCCTTCCACGCGGCCAGGCAGCCAAGCACCTGGGTGGCGAAGGCTTCGTTCAATTCCCAGGTCTCGATGTCGTGAATGGTCATGTTGTTGCGCTTGAGCAGGTCATGCGACGACAGCACGGGGCCGAGACCCATGATCGAGGGATCGAGCGCCGACCACTGGCTATCGAGGATGACAGCCTTGGGCGTGAGCTTGTGTTTCACCACGGCTTCTTCGGAGGCGAGGATCACCCAGGACGCGCCATCGGTGATCTGGCTGGAATTGCCGGCGGTGACCTGGCCCCATGGCCGCTCGAAGACCGGCTTCAGCATCGCGAGCTTGTCGGCCGAGGAATCCGGCCGCACGCCATCGTCGTGATCGTAGAACTTGCCCTTGCGATCGAAGGCAGTCTCGACCTCGCCTTTCAGCCAGCCATTCTCCTGCGCACGCGCAAGACGCTTGTGGCTCTCGGAGGCATAGGCATCGGCCTGCAAACGCGTGATGCCGAACAGATGCCCGACCTTCTCGGCGGTCTGGCCCATATTGAGATCGGTGATGGGATCGGTGAGGCCGCGCTCGAGGCCGATCACCGGCTTGAAATAAGCGGGCCGCGCCTTGGCAAAGGCAGCGAGCTTGGCAAGCGGTCCCTTGGCCATTGCGAGGCCGGCAAACCAGCGCACGCCATTCTG
This sequence comes from Tardiphaga sp. GW821-FHT12E02, assembly GCF_058807155.1. NCBI lineage: Bacteria > Pseudomonadati > Pseudomonadota > Alphaproteobacteria > Hyphomicrobiales > Nitrobacteraceae > Tardiphaga > Tardiphaga sp. GW821-FHT12E02. The sequence continues at coordinate 1,608,573 of NZ_JBXAQK010000001.1, read as the reverse complement.
CGGCCAGACCAATGGCGCGTGGCTGAGCGCTTCGGCGCCACCGGCAAGAATGAGATCGGCGTTGCCCTCGCGGATATAGCGATAGCCGGTGTCGATCGACTGCATGCCGGAGCCGCAATTGATCTGCACGGTGAAGGCCACCATGCGCTCGCCCATGCCGAGCCGGAGCGCAGCAACACGGGCAGGGTTCATCTCGTCCGCAATGACATTAACACAGCCGAGGATGACCTGATCGAAAGCGTTCGCCGCAAAAGGCTGCCGTGCCAATAGCGGGCGACCACATTGCACAGCAAGATCAACCGGCGTGAACGGGCCGGGCCCGCTGCGCGCCTTCAGGAACGGCGTCCGGCTGCCATCGACGATATAGACTGGTCTTGCCATCAGGATGCTGCTCGCTGGTCACCAAGTTCCTGGAAGAACTGATGCACGTTGTCCGACTTCTTGGCCAGTGGCGACAGATCTTCCGGCGCGAAATCGTCCACCTCGATCACCAGTCTGGCGGCCTCGCGCGCAGCTTCCAGCCGCTCGCCTTCCGCTTGGGTAATCACACCCTGCGCCACGGCCTGCTTCCAGTCCTTCAGTTTCGCGGTTCGGATGCGTTTGGCAATATCGTCAGTGGATGTCACCAGTTTGAAGGCCTTTTCCAGCCGTGCCAGGCCGCGATCGTCATCCACATGCGCAAGGTCCGGCGTCAGCCGGTCGCGTGTGGCCGAGGGCTCCAGAATCATCTGGGCGCAGCGATGCACAACGCGGTCCGACGGGCCGAGCACCGACGCACCGAACGGCTGCACCACGAATTTCAGGATCGCGGCAACGAAGCGGTTCGGCAGATTGGCGAGGATTTCAGCAAAGCGGTTCTCGATGGTCTTGAAGCCCGTCGCCATGCACCATTCGAGCGCCGGCAGATCATCCTGCTGGCGGCCTTCATCCTCCCAGCGTTTCAGCGCGGCCGAGAGCAGATAGAGCTCGGAGAGAATATCGCCGAAGCGCGCCGACAACATCTCCTTGCGCTTCAGCGCGCCGCCCAGCGTCAGCAGCGCCATGTCGGCGCAGAGCGCGAAGGCCGACGAATAGCGCGACAGCTGGCGATAAAACTGGGTGGCGGCACCCGCATCCGGCGCGGGCGCAAAAGCGCCGCCGGTCCAGCTGCGGCCCCAGGCGCGGAACAGCGTGGTGACGCTATGGCCCACATGTTTCCAGAATGCGGTGTCGAAGGCGTCGAGCCCCTTCTTCTTGTCGGGATCGCTGAGGGCATTCATCTCCTGTAGCAGATAGGGATGCGCGCGGATGGCGCCCTGCCCGAACACGATCAGATTACGCGTCAGGATATTGGCGCCCTCCACCGTGATGCCCACCGGCACCGCGCGATAGAGATTGCCCATGTAATTCTGCGGGCCATCGATGACGGCCTTGCCCGCGTGGATGTCCATGGCGTCGTCGATAACAGTGCGCATGCGCTCGGTGGCATGCAGCTTCATGATGCCAGAGATGACTGCGGGGTGATGGCCCTGATTGAGCGCCGCCGATGTCAGGCGTCGCGCGGCGTCGAGCAGATAGGCGGTGCCGGCGATGCGGGCGAGCGGCTCCTCGATGCCTTCGAATTTCGAGATCGAGATGTTGAATTGCTCGCGGATGCGGGCATAGGCGCCGGTGGTGCGCGCGGCATAAGCGGCGCCGGCCGCGGAGAGCGACGGCAGCGAGATGCCGCGGCCAGCGGCGAGCGCCGACATCAGCATCTTCCAGCCCTGCCCGAGCCGCTCCTGCCCGCCGATAATGTAATCGAGCGGGATGAAGACATCGCGGCCCCAGTTCGGGCCGTTCTGGAACACCTGCATCGACGGCAAATGGCGCTTGCCGATCTCGACGCCGGGAAGATCGTGCGGGATCAGCGCGACCGTGATGCCGAGCTCGTCCTGATCGCCGACGAGATGATCGGGGTCATAGGCCTTGAAAGCGAGACCGATCAGCGTCGCGACGGGGCCGAGGGTGATGTAGCGCTTGTGCCAATTGAGGCGCAGGCCGAGCACGTCCTGGCCGTCAAAGGTGCCCTTGCAGATGATGCCGCTGTCGATCATCGACGCGGCATCGGAGCCGGCTTCCGGACTGGTGAGACCGAAGCAGGGAATGTCGCGGCCGTCGGCGAGACGCGGCAGCCAGCGCTGGCGCTGTTCGTCGGTGCCGAATTTCATCAGCAGTTCGCCGGGGCCCAATGAATTAGGCACCATTACGGTGACGGCAGCGACCACCGAGCGCGACGAAATCTTGCGCACCACTTCCGAATGGGCATAGGGCGAGAAGCCGAGACCGCCAAATTCCTTTGGGATGATCATGCCGAAGAATTTTTCGCGCTTGATGAAATCCCAGACCTCCGGTGGCAGGTCGCGCAACTCCCAATTGATCTTCCAGTCATCGATCATCTCGCAGAGACGATCGACAGGCCCGGTCATGAAGGCCTGCTCTTCCGCCGTCAGCGTGGCAGGCGCCACCGTGAGCAGCTTGTCCCAATCGGGATTGCCGGTGAACAGATCCGCATCCCACCAGACGTCGCCGGCCTCCAGCGCCTCGCGCTCGGTGTCCGACATCGTCGGCAGCACGCCCTTGGCCCAGCCGAAGATCGGCCTGGTGAGGTAGTCCTTGCGCAGGCTTGGGGAGCTCATGGGAAGTCCTCTTCATCGGCGCGGCCGGGCTTCCGGGCGGAAGACGGGCCACTCAAGGGCATTCGCTCTAGCGGGACGGCGTTGGATTCAGCTTAGCTTTCGCATTGAAATTTAAGCGAAATTGGCCAGCATTGAGCCATCGATAACGGTGAGGATACCGCATCGGTTCCATCATGGCGAATGGAGGCTGCGTGGCAGGAGGTCGCGCGACCGGTCGTCCCCGCGAAGGCGGGGACCCATAGACACCGTCGGCACAGTTATCGGTTCAGGTGGCGACGACAGCGTTTCGATCAGATCTTCGGAGGGTATGGGTCCCCGCTTTCGCGGGGACGACACCGAGTGTCAATCCGGCCGGATCATCTCAAACAGGTCCTTGTCCTGGACCGTGAAATAATCGCCCTGGCGGCCGGCGCGGACGATCGGGCTGGCCAGGGCCGTGCGGTACACGCCATCCACGATCAGGGTCTTGTCGATATGGACCGCCACCACTTCGCCCATGGTGAGGAAGGCATTGGCGGACTGGCCATCGGCACGCTTCAGCTCGATGATCTCGGTGACCTTGCATTCGAAGGAGACACGCGCCTCGCCGACGCGCGGAACGCTCACCAGCGTACTGGGCACCGGGGTGAGGCCGGCCACCTCGAATTCGTTCACATCCGCATCGACATGGGCGGCCGTGGCGTTCATCTGCTGAGCCAGATCAATGGTTGCCAGATTCCAGACGAATTCGCCGGTTTCCTGCGCGTTGCGGGTGGAGTGCTTGATGCCCATGCTGGAGAAGCCGATCAGCGGCGGCTTGTAGTTGAAGCCGTTGAAAAAGCTGTAGGGCGCGAGATTGACGCGGCCATCGGCGCCCTTGGTCGAGACCCAGCCGATCGGACGCGGCGCGATGATGGCGTTGAAGGGATCGTGCTTCAGACCATGTCCGTTGCGGGGCTCGTAGCTGTGAAGTTCGAAAGCGCTCACGGGATATCCCTTTATTGACCGACGCTTCGAGGTCTAGCCCCGCGGTGCCAGCCCGGCAAGGACGAAGTCGACCATCTGGTCGATGGAGGGACCAGGCTTGTCGGCAGCCTCGACGATCATCTGGGGATGGAAATAGCGGATCATCGCCGCACAGACGCACATGGCGGCCAGAGGTACATCCGGTGCGTGAAATTCGCCGGATGCGGCGCCATCGGCGATCACCTGGCCGATGGCCCCGGTCACGCATTCGATATGGGCGAGGCAGACGTCCCAGCTCTCTTCCATGGCGATCGACACCATTTCATGCAGCTTCGCATCGCCGACATAGCGCTCGGTGTTCATCTGGTGGATCGTGACCAGTAACTCGCGCATCCGTTGTGATGCCGGCTGCGGCTTGGCCACGATGGCCGTTGCTGCAACCTCGACTTCCCCCATCAGCCGCCTGGCTACGGCCGAAATGATCGACTTCTTGGAGTCGAAGAAGCGATAGACATTGGCCGGCGACATCCGCAGCAGTTTCGCGATATCAGCGACAGTGGTCTTCTGATAGCCCAGTTCGCGGAACAGCTTTTCAGCCGTCACCTCGATCCGGGTGCGCATATCGTCGGTTTCGGTATGGTCGGAAACAAGCGTCATCTTGAGCAAGCTATCTTCTTATTCGGCAGCAGCGGCAAGCGGAAAGGCGAGCTGTTTGTCGTGATGCTGCGGCGCATGATGCTCGGTATCTTCACCGGGACCGCGCTCATCGAGGCTCTTCCTGAACCACAGCGCATAGAGGCCGGGCAGATAGAGCAGCGTGAGGAAGGTCGCGACGAACAGACCGCCCATGATGGTGACCGCCATCGGGCCCCAGAAGGCCGAGCGTGACAGCGGAATCATCGCCAGGATCGCCGCCAGCGCAGTGAGCACCACCGGACGCGCACGGCGCACCGTCGCCTCGACGATCGCCTCGGCGCGGGTCAGACCATGCGCCACGTCGGTCTCGATCTGATCGACGAGAATGACCGCGTTGCGCATGATCATGCCGGCCAGCGCGATCAGGCCCAGCAGCGCGACGAAGCCGAACGGCTTGCCGGCGACATTGAGCGCCAATGACGCGCCGATGATGCCGAGCGGCGCCGTCAGGAACACCAGGATGAGCCGCGAGAAGCTTTGCAGCTGGATCATCAGCAGCGTCAGCATCACGATCATCATCAGCGGGAAGAGCAGCGCGATTGAGGCATTGCCCTTGTTGCTCTCCTCCACCGCGCCGCCGATCTCGATGCGATAGGCCGGTTCGAGATTGTCGCGGATCTGCTGCAGCTGCGGCCAGATCTGGTTGGTGACATCCGGCGGCTGCACGCCATCGGCGACGTCGCTGCGCACGGTGATCGCCATGTCGCGGTTACGCCGCCACAGGATCGGCTCCTCATGCGAATATTCGATATTCGCCACCTGGGTCAGCGGCACCGCAACGCCATTGCGTGCGATGATGGTGAGATCGCCGACCTTGCCGAGATCGAGACGCTCCGACGGCACGGCACGGGCGACGACGGCGACCTTTTCGATACCGTCACGGATGGTGGTGACCGTCGTGCCGGAGATCAGCAGCGCCAGCGACTGCGAGACATCCTGCGGCGTGAGACCGAGCGCGCGGGCGCGGTCCTGATCGACGACGAGCTTGAGGTAAGGCGACTGCTCGTTCCAATCGAGCTGCGCCTCCATGATGTTCGGATTGGCGCGCATGACGTCGCGCACCTTGTAGGCGATATCGCGCACCTTCGCGGTGTCCGGGCCGATCACGCGGAACTGGACGGGGAAGCCGACCGGCGGGCCGAAATTGAAGCGATCGACGCGCACGCGGGCCTCGCTGAGCTGGCCGTCCGCCACCGCCTTCTCGATCTTGGTCTTGATGCGCTCGCGCGCCTCGACATTCTTCGAGACGATCACGATCTCGGCGAAGGCCTCATTGGGCAATTGCGGATTGAGGCCGAGCCAGAAGCGCGGCGAGCCGCGGCCGACATAGGACGTATAGGTGGCGATGTCCTTGTCGTCCTTGAGCAGCGTCTCCGCCTTCTGCACCGACTTCTTGGTGACGTCGAAGGCGGTGCCTTCCGGCAGACGCAGCTGGAAGAACAGTTCGGGCCGTTCGGACAGCGGGAAGAACTGCTGCTGGACATGACCGAAGCCGACCACCGAGGCAAAGAAAATGCCGACAGTCGCGACGACAACCTTGATGCGATGGTTCACGCACCACTGCACCACGCTTCGCAGAATGCGATACATGCGCGTTTCGTAGATCGCATGCGGATCGTGATGCGCGGCACCATGGGCCGCCATGTTCGGCAACAGCTTGACGCCGATATAGGGCGTGAAGATCACGGCCACGAACCACGACGCCACCAGCGAAATGGCAACGACCCAGAAGATGCTGCCGGCATATTCACCGACCGCTGAATTGGCGAACCCGATGGGCAGGAAGCCAGCGGCCGTCACCAGCGTGCCGGTGAGCATCGGGAAGGCGGTGGATTCCCAGGCGAAGGACGCCGCGCGCACGCGGTCCCAGCCCTGCTCCATCTTCACCACCATCATTTCGACTGCAATGATGGCGTCATCGACGAGCAGGCCGAGCGAGATGATCAGCGCACCGAGCGAGATGCGGTGCAGATCGAGCGAGATCGCATTCATCACCATGAAGACGATGCCGAGCACCAGTGGCACCGACAGCGCCACGACGATACCGGTGCGCCAGCCGAGCGCGAGGAAGCTCACGAACAGCACGATGGCCAGCGCCTCGACGAAAGAGCGCGTGAATTCGCCGACCGCTTCCTCAACAACATGTGGCTGATCGGCGATCTGCTCGATCTCGATGCCCTGCGGCACGGCGGCCATAAAGCTGTCGGCGGCCTTCTTCACATTCTCGCCGAGCTGGAGAATGTTGGCGCCCTTGGCGGTGACAACGCCGATGCCGAGCGCCGGCTTGCCCTTTTGCTGGATCTGGAAATCCGGCGGATCGACGAAGCCATGGGTCACATTGGCGATGTCGCCCAGACGGAAGGTGCGGCCATTGCTCTCCACCGGAGTCGAGGCGACAGCCTTGACGCCATCTAGCGCGCCGGTGACGCGCAACGGCACCCGCTGCGACGAGGTCTCGACGGTGCCGGCGGGCGTGATGGAATTCTGCTTGGCAAGGGAGTCGAACAGCGCCTGCGTGGTGATGCCGAGCGTCGCCAGTTTGGCGTGCGAGAACTCGACGAAGATGCGCTCGTCCTGGGTGCCATAGAGATTGACCTTGGTGACGCCATCGACCTTGAGCAGGCGCTGGCGCAGGCCTTCCGCGACTTTCTTCATCTGCGCGAAGTCGGCGCCGTCGCCGGTCATCATGTAGAGGATGGAATCGACGTCGCTGAATTCGTCATTGACGGTGGGACCGATCAGGCCCGTCGGCAGGCTGCCCTGCACGTCCGCAAGCTTCTTGCGCAGCAGATAGAAGAGATACGGCACATCCTTCGGCGGCGCGTTGTCCTTGAACGACACCTGCAGTGCGGTAAAGGACGGCTTCGAATAGGTCTGGACCTTGTCGAAGTAAGGCAGCTCCTGCATCTTCTTTTCGATGGGATCTGCGACCTGCTCCTGCATCTCCTTGGCGGTCGCGCCCGGCCAGATCGCAGTGACGTTCACCACCTTGACGGTGAAGAACGGATCTTCGGCGCGGCCGAGCTTTTCGTAGGAGAAGAAGCCGGCAAAGCCCAGCGCAATGATCATGAACAGGATCAAAGTGGGATGCGCAACGGCCCAGGCCGAGAGGTTGAAGCGATGCATCGGCTTCGTCCTTTTATGTTTGCTTAGAACGACAGGGCCGAGACCACGCGCACCTTTTGCGCGGGATCGAGTTTCTGCACGCCGAGCGTGACGACCTTGGCGCCGTCATCGACACCGCCGGTGATGATCGCGTCGGCGCTTTCATAGGTCTTCACCTTGACCGGACGCAGCGTGATGTCGCCGCTGTCATTCACGGTGTAGAGCGAGGACTGGTTGCCCTGGCTGAAAAGGGCAGACAACGGGACGCGCGCGATGCGCTCGGTCTTCGGATCCGCGAGCGTCAGCGTCGCGGTCATGCCAAGCGCGACCTTGTCGTCGGCTTCGGGCAGCGAGAATTTGGCCAGATAAGTCCGCGTGGCCATATCGGCATTCGGGGCGATCTCGCGCAGCTTGGCCTGATAGGTCTTGCCGGGCTCCGACCACAGATTGACGGTGGCATTGCCATCCTTGGCGCGGCCGACCAGCGTTTCCGGAATGGCGATCACGGCTTCCTTCTCGGCAAAGCGCGCGACACGGATCGCGGCCTGGCCGGCAGAGATGACCTGGCCGGGGTCGATCAGGGTGGCGGTGACCACACCGGCGGTGTCGGCGACAAGCGTCGCGTAGGAGAGGCTGTTCTTGGTGAGCTCGACCTGGCGTTCGGCGCGGTTGAGGCGGGCGCGGGCCTCGTCACCGGAAGCCTTGGCCTGATCGAGTTGCGCCTGGGTGGCCCAGCCCTTGATCTTCAACTCATTGGCCCGCCCCTCGGCGGCGCTGGCCTGGGCCAGCACACCGGTCGCGGCGCTGAGTTCGGCGGCGGCCTGCTCGGCCTGCAGCTTCAGATCGACTTCATCCAGGGTGCCGAGCGGCTGGCCGATCTGGACGGTCTGTCCGACCTCGACGAGGCGCTTGGCGACCTTACCGGTGACGCGGAAGCCGATATCGGTCTCGATGCGGGGCCGGATGGTGCCGACGAAACTGCGTGACGGCGATTCCGGCTGGTACTGCACGGTGGTGACCAGAACCGGCCGCGTCGGCTTCGCTTCGGCCTCGGTCTTCTTGCCGCAACCGGCCAGACCGAGCGCTGGGACCAGCAGCAAGGCTGCGACGGCCGGTTTACGGATGACGCCGGACAGAGAAGCGCGGAACATGGGAGTTTCCTTTGAATGACGTAAGTCAAACTAAGGATGATCACTGACGATTGTCAATATTCGTCATTGATCACAAACTCGCCATCATCTCTGTACGATCGCGCAATGAAAAACGCCGGAGCAGAGCGCCCCGGCGTTTCGAACAGACTGAAAGCACAGGCGAATTACTTGCCCGGCTGGGGTGCCTTGCCGGCAGCAGCGAATTCCGTCGCCGTGCCGTGATTGCCGGCCAGCACAAGGATGCCCGCGATCAGCGGCATCGCCGCCAGCACGAGAAGCCCTGTCGAGGTGCTGCCGGTGGCTTCCTTCACGAAACCGATCAGATACGGCCCGCCAAAGCCTGCAAGATTGCCGATGGAATTGATCATGGCGATGGCACCGGCCGCAGCGGTGCCGCTGAGCCATGCCGTCGGCAGCGTCCAGAACAGTGCGAAGGTGCAGAACACGCCGATGGCGGCGACCGTCAGCATGACCATGGTCACCGTAGGATTGGTGACGACACCCGACGCGGCGAGCGCCACGGCGATCAGCAGCAACGGCAGGCCTACGTGCCAGACGCGTTCGTGCGTCCGATCCGAATGGCGCGCCCACAGGATCATCGCGACGGAGCCGAAGGCATAGGGGATCGCCGTGACGAAGCCGGTCTGCACATTGGTGAAGCCGAAGGCTTTGACGATCTGCGGCAGCCAGAACTGCATACCATAGAGTGCTGCGACAAAGCCGAAATAGATCACGCTGAGCATCAGCACTTTTGGCGAGGTCAGCGCCTGGCCGAGCGACATGCCATGCGCGCTTTCCTTGACGGTGCGCTCGCTCTCCAGCTTGTCCGCCAGCCACATCTTCTGGTCCGGCGTCAGCCAGTCCGCCTTGGCCGGTTTATCGGTGAGATAGAACCAGGTGACGATGCCAAGCAGCACCGAAGGAATGCCCTCGATGATGAACAGCCACTGCCAGCCCTTCAGGCCCATCATGCCATCGAGCCCGAGCAGCATGCCGGAGATCGGCGCGCCGATCACGGTGGAGACCGGCACGGCAATGGCGAAGGCCGCGAGGAAGCGGGCGCGATACTCGGCCGGATACCAGTAGGTCAGATACAGAATGATGCCGGGGAAGAAGCCGGCTTCGGCGACGCCGAGCAGGAAGCGCAGCACATAGAAGCTGGTGGAGCCGCTGACGATCGCCATCAGCGCCGAGATGATGCCCCAGCTCACCATGATGCGCGCGATCCAGCGGCTGGCGCCGAATTTTTCCAGCGCGATATTGCTGGGCACCTCAAAGATGAAATAGCCGATGAAGAAGATACCGGCGCCCCAGGCGAACACCGTGGGCGAGAAGTTCAGATCGGCGTTCATGGTCAGCGCGGCGAAGCCGAGATTGACGCGGTCGAGATAGGCGAGGAAGTAAGCCAGGATCAGAAACGGGATCAACCGCCATGAGATGGCACGGATGGTCGATGTTTCGAGATCGGTCTTCGCGCTCTGCTCTGCACGCGTGCCGATGGTGGTCTGGCTCATTGTTCGCTCCCAGTAGCCTAATGTTCGCAGCGACCTTTGGCCGCACATTTTTGAATGTGAGCCGTTTAGCCGCCAACACCCCGGCTGGCAACGGGTCTTGCTATCGGGACGAGGTTCGGTGCAGCGCCAGAAAGGACGGTCCACAAGCAAACAGGGCCGGCATCGCTGCCAGCCCCAAGGGAATTTCAGAACCGCGCGACTGGCTTTCTAGGACCGCCTAGCCGCCAAACTTGTAATTGATGCCGACGCGCACCGTGTCCTGCTGGTGCCGGAATCCATAGGTCTGGAAAGTGGTCGGATCGAAGCGATCGACCAGAGTGAGGCTGGTGCTGCCGAGATCGACATGCAGGTACTCCGCTTTCACCGACCAGTTGGCGGCAAACATCCATTCCGCGCCGGCGCCTGCGGCCCAGCCGACACTGGTGCCGCTCACCGATCCCGCATTGGCGTAAGCCGGTCGCCCGGTCACGATGGGGAACACGTTCGGCAAGGCAGGGAACGTATTGGTGACACTGCTCTCGGTTTCGCCATAGGCCAGACCACCGGTGACATAGAGCAGCAAAGTGGAGACCGGCGTGAAGCCGGCGCGGGCACGCACCGTGCCGAACCACTTCACACGATCGGATGCTGACTGCGTGTGATCAGCAAGAAATGAGTTACCGAGAAATGGCGTCGGTCGCGACAGGAACGTATTGCTGCGCTGATCGGCCCACTGAATATCGGTTTCCAAACCGAACACATATTGGCTCACTTGATAATTGTAGCCGATCTGGCCACCGCCGAACACACCGTCATGTTTGTTGCCGAAAGCGTCGGTGTAGAATTCCAGCGGGCCCACGGAGCCATTGAGATTAGCGCTATTGCCCGTGACATTGCCGCTGCGGCCGCCCCAGCCGTAGCCGACATTCGCGCCCGCATAAAAGCCGGTCCAGTTATAGATAGGCGCGACATAGGCCGGCGCCTTCGTATAGGGCCGTGGTGCCAGATCGGCGGCCTGAGCGGACGCAGCGATGGAGGCCACCAGACAAGCGGCGACCAGAAACTGTTTCATGTCGAATTCCCCAAAGCACAGCCCAAAACGGCTTTGGCGGAATCATTGCGAGATTTGCGGCGAGTTCGATAACCGGCATATGCCGGTGGCAGCAAGCTTTCGACAGGCCCTGTGCCCCATGAGCCACAGGCGGCGAATTAGCCGTAACGCCTGTTGGCCTCGATGGTCAGCCCCTTGCCGACGGCGCCAAAGGTATCGCCATCGATGGCGCGCGCGGCCGGAAGCGCGCCGAGGATCGCCTTGCGGACATGCGCAAGCTGCACCGAGCCACCGGTCAGGAATACCGCGTCGATATTCTCCGGCTTCAGTTTCGCCTGCGCGAGACAGATGCCGATCCGCGCATGGATGCGATCGGCCAACGTCTGAGTATGGCTGACGAGTTCCTTGCGTGCCATGCCGGCCTTGAGGCCTGGCTCCAGCCAGCTCAGCGGAATGCTCGATTTCGGACTGTCGGACAGACCGATCTTGGCCCCCTCCACCTCCATCGCCAGGGTGTGACCGCGCTGCTCCTCCAGCACGCGCACAAGACGGTCCAGCAATTCCGGCTGCTGAGCCTCGAAGCGCACCTGCCGGATCTCGTTCATCACCTTGGAATCATACATCCGGTTGATGCTCGACCAGGTGGCAAGGTCGTGGAAATAGCCCGACGGCACGTCGAGGCCCGCACGCTTCATTGCCGAGCGATAGCCGAGCAGCGGCATCACGACGCCGAGGCTCAGATGCCGATCGAAATCGGTGCCGCCGATGCGCACGCCGTCATTGGCAAGAATGTCGTCCTTGCGATCGGCATGGCGGTGCCGCTCCGGAGACAGGCGCACGATGGAGAAATCCGACGTACCGCCGCCGATATCGGCGATCAGCGCAATCTCTTCCGACTTGATCTGGCGTTCGTAATCCAGCGCCGCCGCGATCGGCTCGAACTGGAACGAGACGTCGGTAAAGCCGATGTCCTTGGCGATGCCGAGCAGCACATCCTCGGCCTTGCGGTCGCCGGCCGGATTGTCGTCGACGAAGAACACGGGGCGGCCGTGCACAACCTTGTGCAATTCAACGCCGGATGCTGCTTCCGCACGGCGCTTCACGGCGCCGATGTAATTGCCGATGACGCTGCGAAATCCGATGCGCTCGCGCCCGACCCGCGTGGTCTCGTCGATCAGCGAGGTGCCGAGCACCGATTTCAGGCTGCGCATCAGGCGGCCGGAGACGCCCTCCACATAGGCTTCCATCGCCTTGCGCCCGATAAAGGCGCCGCTATCGGCCTTGTAGAAAATGGCGCTCGGAATCGTGACATGCGCATCCTCCAGCGCAGCCAGAACCGGGACGTCATTGTTGATGGTGCCGAGCGTCGTGTTCGACGTTCCAAAATCCAGACCGCAAATCGACATGACCGCTCCAAAAGGAGCGTCCGTCTACACAGTTCGCGGCAGACGATCCAGCACTATATTTTTGCACAGCCGCATAGCTGCAAGGCACGCAATCATCCGGAAATCCGGAAGCATTTTCAAAGCGGAACAGGCGATCCACAGAACATTCTGCCGCCGCGATCGGGGTTGATGAATCGCCGAATGCCGGTCAATAACGCGGTTACGACGGCGGGATGACCGCCACAGACTTTCGAAGGAATGGCTACGCGTGGCAAACATCAATCTAAAGATCGCAGACGAACTTGGCGTGCGCGAACAGCAGGTCGCGGCGACGGTGGAACTGCTGGACGGAGGTGCAACCGTGCCGTTCGTCGCGCGCTACCGCAAGGAAATCACCGGCGGTCTCGACGACGCGCAGCTGCGCACGCTGGAAGAACGCCTGACCTATCTGCGCGAGCTGGAAGACCGCCGCAAGGTGATCCTGGAATCGGTGCGCGAACAGGGCAAGCTCGATGCCACCGTCGAGACCGCCATCATGACTGCCGACACCAAGGGCCGCCTCGAAGACATCTATCTGCCGTTCAAGCCGAAGCGCCGCACCAAGGCGGAGATCGCCAAGGAAGCCGGCCTGATGCCGCTGGCCGATGTGCTGCTCGCCGAGCCGCAGAACGATCCGAAGGTGATGGCCGAAGCCTATGTCGATGCCGACAAGCAGGTCGCCGACGTCACCGCCGCACTCGATGGCGCGCGCGCGATCCTTGTCGAGCGCTTTGCCGAAGACGCCGATCTCATCGGCGCGCTGCGCGAGCAGATGTGGTCGAATGGCGTGATGGCCTCGAAGGTGCGCGACGGCAAGAAGGCCGAGGGCGAGAAGTTCAAGGACTATTTCGATTTCTCCGAGCCGCTGCACAAGCTGCCGTCGCATCGCGTGCTGGCACTGTTCCGCGGCGAGAAGGAAGAAGTGCTGGATCTCGCGATGCAGCCCGAGCCGGTGCCAGCCGTGCCGGTGCCATCAACCACGCCAAGCTCGTATGAAATGAAGATCATGCAGCGCGTCGGCGTGTCGGACAAAGGCCGCCCCGGCGACAAGTGGCTGACCGACACCGTGCGCTGGGCCTGGCGCACAAAGATCCAGGTGCATCTAAATATCGATCTGCGCATGCGGCTGTGGACCTCGGCGGAAGAGGAAGGCGTGCGCGTGTTCGCCTCCAACCTGCGCGATCTCCTGCTCGCAGCCCCCGCCGGTGCGCGCGTTACCATGGGGCTCGATCCCGGTTTCCGCTCGGGCGTGAAGACCGCGATCATCGATGCCACCGGCAAGGTCGTCGCGACGACGGCGATCTTCCCGCATGAGCCGCAACGGCAGTGGGATGCGGCCCTGGCGACGCTCGGCAAGCTGGCCGTGCAGCACAAGGTCGAACTGATCGCCATCGGCAACGGCACCGCCTCGCGCGAGACCGACAAGCTGGCGAGTGATCTGCTCAAGCTGCTGCCGGATCTGAAGATGACAAAGATCGTGGTGTCGGAAGCCGGCGCGTCGGTCTATTCGGCCTCGGCCTTCGCATCGGAAGAACTGCCCGAGCTCGACGTGACGCTGCGCGGCGCCGTCTCCATTGCGCGCCGCCTGCAGGACCCGCTGGCGGAGCTGGTGAAGATCGATCCGAAGGCGATCGGCGTCGGCCAATACCAGCACGATCTCGGCGAGAGCAAGCTCGCCCGCTCGCTCGATGCGGTCGTTGAAGACTGCGTGAATGGCGTCGGCGTTGATCTCAACACCGCATCTGCCCCTCTGCTGGCGCGCGTGTCGGGCATCGGCTCCGGCCTCGCCCAGAGCATCGTGCAGCACCGCGATGCCAACGGCCCGTTCAAGTCGCGCAAGGGACTGAAGGATGTGCCCCGTCTCGGCCCAAAGGCCTTCGAACAATGCGCCGGCTTCCTGCGCATCAATGACAGTGAAGATCCGCTCGATAAATCCGGCGTGCATCCGGAAGCCTATCCGCTGGTGCGCAAGATTCTCGAAGCCACCAAGAGCGATATCCACGCGCTGATCGGCAATGCCGAGGTGTTGCGAAAAGTGCAACCGAAGAGCTTTGTCGATGATACGTTTGGTCTGCCGACGGTCACCGACATCCTGAAAGAACTCGAAAAGCCCGGCCGCGATCCCCGCCCCGCCTTCAAGGCTGCGGTGTTCATGGAAGGTGTCGAGAAGGTGTCGGACCTCAAGCCCGGCATGATCCTCGAAGGCACAGTCACCAACGTGGCCGCCTTCGGCGCCTTCGTCGATGTCGGCGTGCATCAGGATGGCCTGATCCACATCTCGGCGATGTCCAGGACCTTCATCAAGGATCCGCGCGAGGTGGTGAAGCCTGGCGATATCGTCAAGGTGAAGGTGCTGGAGGTCGAGGTCGATCGCAAACGCATCGCGCTGTCGCTCCGCATGGACGATCCGATCGGCGCCAAGGAAGATCGCCCGAAGGCTGATCGCGGACCGCGTTTCAGCGAACGCAACATGACGTCGCGCGCGCCCGGCAAGCCGGAAGCGGGCGGCGGTGCATTTGCGGAAGCGATGCGCAGGGCGGCGGAAAAGGGAAATGGCAAGGGGCGGTAATGCCCCTGTCGTCCCCGCCTAGCACGCGAAGGCGTGCGCGGAGCGGGGACCCATGACCTCCGAAGAGGTCTGGCACGCTGAACCGAGAGGCCAATCATTCGACACGACGACGGTGTCTATGGATCCCCGCTTTCGCGGGGATGACATCGGAGAGGTCGTCAGACCTTGCCCAACTCCACCGCCAGCGACAGCAGATCCTCGTCGCAATCGCGTGCGGCCATAATTGACAGGCCGATCGGGCAACCATCCAGTGTTGCCACCGGCATCGACAGTTGCGGCGTGCCGGCATGGCCGGCGACACAGAGCAGCTCGATCGCACGCGCGCGGAAGACATCGAGCACTGCATCGGGCGTCTGTCGCAGCGGTGCAATGCCCGGTGCCGTCGGCAGCACGAGGATCGCGTCATCCGCGAGCAGTACGTTGATCCTGTTGATGATGGACTGACGCAACGGTTTGGCCGCTGCGATCTCGGCCGGATCCATCACCGCCGCCGCAGCAAAGCGCTCTTTTACGCCGGGGCCGAATGACGGCTTCACCGCCGTGATCCATTCGCCCTGCACCGCCCAGGCTTCTTCCGACTGCAACACGCGAAACGCATTGCGCCACGCGTCGCGTTCGCCACCGATGACATCGACCTCTTCGCTGCTCCCCACCAGTGCGATCAGGCGATCGACCGCCGGCTGCAGTGCATCGCGCACTGTCACATCCACCGCAGCAAACAGATCACGCGCAATGAGCAGTTTCTTCGGCTTGCGCGGCGCACGGACGCGATCGAGCAACACATTGCCGACCTTCAGCATCAATTCGGGCGATCGCGCAAACCAGCCGAGCACATCATAACTCGGCGCCAGCGGCACGGCGCCATCAAGCGGAATACGGCCATGGGTGGTGCGGATGCCATAGATGCCGCAATAGCTCGCGGGCAAACGCACCGAACCGCCAGTGTCGGAGCCGATGGCGAAATCAACGAGCCCGCCCGCCGTCGCCGCGGCCGAACCGCTCGACGAACCACCGGGAATGCGGCCGGGCGCGGCCGGATTCACCGGCGTGCCGTAATGCGCGTTCTCGCCATTGAGGCTCCACGCCAATTCGTCCGTATGCGTCTTGCCGACAAGCTTCGCGCCGGCACCAAGCAGACGATCGGCCGCGGGCGTGGATTGTGTCGGCACCGGATGCGTCGCCAGCCATTCCGGATTGCCAGCCGCGGTCGGCACGCCGGCGAGATCGAACACGTCCTTCAGGGCAAAGGTCAGCCCCGTTAGCGCACCTTCTCGCGTCGGCTGCACCTCGATGCGGCCATGGTCCACAAAAGCGCCAAGTGTATCGTTGGTCGGCATCGGTAGTTCCTTATCAAACCGGCTTCAGCAGGCTTGCAGCCGGCCTGACGAAGGTGCGGATCCCGTTCTTGAAGCCGAACACCGGCTGCGCGATCTCGCATACCGCCTCGGCCTTGGTCTCGCAATCCAGCACCACGAGATCGGCCGAATGGCCGACGGCAATGCCGTAGTCCTTCGTGTTCAGCAGCCGAGCCGATTCCGACGTCACCATGTCGAGGCAAGCGGCAAGTTCCTCGGTGCGGCCGATCTGCGCGACATTGGCATAGAGATTGATCATGCGGATCAACGACACGTCGCCGAATGGCGTGAAGGGATTCAGCACATTGTTGGTGGAGATATTCGCCGTCACACCAAGCGCCCGCAAGCGATGCGCCGGCGTGACGCCGCGCGGCACGTTATGATCGTGATCACGGCCAGTGAGAAACAGATCTGTTGCCGGTAATACGGTGACGGCAACGCCGGCATCAGCCAGCCGACGCGCGGCAGCTTCGAAATCCGCACGCGGCATCGCCGAGAGTTTTGTCGCATGGCCGATGGCGACACGGCCGCCCCAGCCGGTGGCTTGGGCCTGACGACACACTTCGCCGAAATTGGCATGCGCAGGATCGAGATCGAAATCGAGATGGAAGTCGATATCGACGTCGAACTCCCGCGCCATTTGGAAAATTTTGGCGATCTGACCATGGGCATCCCGGTCCAGATAAGGCACGCCGCCGACCACATCGGCACCCTCGCGCAGCGCCTGCAGCATCACCTCCTCGCAGCCGGGATCGTCGAGCAGTCCCTCCTGCGGAAAGACGCAAAGCTGCAGATCAATCGCCCAGGCATAATCCTGCTTCAATTTTTTGAGCGCGCGAAAGCTGGTGAGGCCAACGCGCGGATCGACCTCCACATGGGTGCGCATCAGATTGGTACCGTGGCTGATCGCCTTTTCCAGCGTGCGCGCGGCGCGGCGATAGACGTCTTCCTCGGTGAAATCACGTTTGGCCTTGGCGACCTCCGCCACCGCTTCCTGCACCGTTCCGCTGTCGCAATTGCAGCGGCCGAGCAGGCAAGATTTGTCGAGATGCAGATGGGTTTCGACAAAGCCCGGCAGCACCAACCGGCCGTGCAGGTTCTGATCCGGCGCTTCGCCCCTGGGCAATCCGACCTCGATGGCGGCGAAGCGGCCATCCTTGATGCCGATATCGAGAGGGCTTTCCGGCCGATCCACGATGCGGGCATTGCGTAGAATAAGGTCGAACGTCATGGAGGCTCCTGAAGGCACGCGGTGGGCCATCTCACGGCCGACCCGGTGTAGCCGAAAGCAAGAGATACGCCAATGCGCATGCGATCAGGACAGGCCACAATCGATTGAAATTTAAAGGGATATTGAACTTCAAGCGGCTAGAGGCGCCCATTTTTCAGGCTGCTACAGGACGAAGTGCATACAATTTAGGACGCCCAATGAATGCAATCTATTCCTTGCTTTGCTAGGATGTCGCCAGCCTCGATTTCAGGAGACAACCGATGTCGCAACCATCAGCAACCGCGCCCCTTACCGACGACGCCGCATTGGTCGAGCGCTTTCTGGTCGCGTCAATGATCCCAGATCCCGAAACCGCCGGGACCTTCATGTCGGCCGATGTGGACATCACATTCACAGGCGGCCGCAAGTTCAAGCACCCGCGCGACGCCACCGCCTTTAACGCCATGCGCTACAAATGGGTGAAGAAGAAGATGGAGCGTACCGACGTGGCGCCTGGTGACGGCGAGACGGTCGTCTACAACACCGGCACGCTGTATGGCGAATGGCACGACGGCACCACCTTCGAAGGCAATCGCTATGTCGATCGCTTCGTGGTGCGCGACGGCAAGATCGTGAAGATGGATGTCTGGAACGACAGCGCCGAGCGCATTCTCGTTCGCATGGATATCGAGGCCTGACAGCCGCCCGACAGTCCGGATGGAGCAGCGCTCCATCCGGACAACACGCTATTTTTCTGTCTTGAGCAGCACGAGATTGGCGGCGACTTCCTTCGCCACCATGTCGTCCATCTCCTTCGTCGTCATCGGCACCGGTTCGACGCCGATCTTCTTCAGTGCCGCCTGCATCTCCGGCTTGGCCAACACTTTCAGGCCCGCATCGCGCATCTTGTCCACGATCTCGCGCGGCGTCTTCGACGGCACGAATACGCCGATCCAGCTATCGCTCACGCCATCCTTGAGCCCCACTTCGGCCAACGACGGCACATCGGGCAACTCAGCCGAACGCTTCTCTGTCGAGACAACAAGGGCACGTACCTGCCCTTCGCGGATGAGCGGCAAGGCCGTCGCCGCCGGACAGAAGTAGAAATCGATGCGCCCGCCGAGAATGTCGGCGATCACTTCCGGCCCGCCGCGATAGGGAATGTGGGTTGCCTCGAAGTTGCCAGCCCGGCGGAATTTCTCGGCGCTGATATGCACGGCGCTGCCGATGCCGACCGAACCGAAATTGATCGACGAACCCTTGGCCTTGGCATCCTTCAGGAAATCATCCACCGTCTTCCACGGCCGATCCTTTGGAATGATCATGATCTGCGGGCTCGCCCCGATCATGATCACAGACGACAAGTCTTTTGTCGTGTCGTAGGGCAGGTTCGCATTGATGGCCGGCGTAATCGCCAGGGCCGAAGAATGCGCCAGCACCGTGTAACCATCAGGCTCGGCCTTCGCGACCGCTGCGGTCCCGACGGCGCCGCCGCCACCCACGCGGTTTTCGACGACGATGGTCTGGCCCAGTTCGGGCCCGAGCCGTTCAAAGAAAATCCGCGGCACCACGTCGGTCGCGCTGCCCGGCCCGAAGGGAATGACGGCCTTGATCAGCCGGTTCGGCCAGTTGGTTTCGGCCTGGGCTGCCGAGCACAGCAATACGCTCGTCAGGACACAGGACCATCGCAGAAACGTTCTCATCACGCGCTCCAATCCTGCCGTCCGGTTGGACGGCAGCCCGATCTTCGGGTCAATCTTGCATACAATGCAAGAAGCAGACCGCGCGGGGAGCCTTTCACACCGTCACTTTGCGGCCTCGCCCTTGAGCAATTCCTTGTTGGCCAAAATCTCGCGGGCGAGCAGCGCATCCATCTCGGCCGACTTCAGGGGCATCGGCTCGATGCCGATCTTCTTCAGGCTGGCCTGGGTCTCCGGCGCATTGAGTACCTTGGTCCCGGACTGATAGAGCTTCTCGACGATGGCCGGCGGTGTCTTCGACGGCACGAAGACGCCGAACCAGATCGAACTATCGGCATCCTTGAGGCCGGCATCGAGGGGCGTCGGCACCTCAGGCAGATCGCGCGCACGTGTCGGCGTTGACACCACCAATGCACGCACCTGCCCCTCGCGGATCAGCGGCAGGGCCGTGGCGATCGGGCAGAAATAAAAATCGATGCGCCCACCGATAATATCCGTGATGACTTCGGAGCCCCCGCGATAGGGGATATGCGTCGCCTGGAAGCCGGCAGCCGCACGAAACTTTTCCGAACTGATATGCACGGCGCTGCCCACGCCCACCGAGCCGTAATTGATCACTGTGCCCTTGACCTTCGCCGCGGCGAGAAAGTCCTGCACGGTCTTCCACGGCCGTTCATTCGGCACGATCATCACATTCGCCGCATAGCCGATCATCACCACCGAGGTGAGATCCTTCGTGGTGTCGTATGTGAGATTGTTGAAAATGGCTGGTGCGATTGCGATCGCATTGGTCTGCGACAGCAGCGTGTATCCATCCGGATCGCTCTTCGCCACGGCACCGGTACCGACCGAACCACCGGCACCGACACGGTTTTCAATCACGATCGGCTGTCCGAGTTCGGCGCTCAGGCGCTCGAAGAACAGCCGCGGGACGACGTCTCCGGCACTACCCGCTCCGAAAGGATTGACCGCCTTGATCGGCTTTGACGGATAGATGTCGGCATCGGCCGCAGACGACAGTAGTAGACCGGCCAGCACGCACGCCCATCGCACAGACTTGTTCATCGCTCGCTCCCGTTGTCCCGCGCATCGCGCGGCATTCACAGGTTCAAAAGCAAGAACCGGACCGGGTTAGAACGAAGCACCCGCGCGCCGCTTCTTTTCCGGCACTTGCTGCGGTTCGACCGGCACCGGACCGATACGCAGCGCCGTGATCCGGTTGCGCTCACGGCGCAATACGCGGAAGCGGAAGTTGTAGAAGGTAAAACTCTGGCCGCGCTCCGGGATCGAGCGTGCCTCGTGAATCACGAGACCGGCCACCGTCACCGCCTCATCATCCGGCAGATGCCAATCCATCACACGGTTGAGATCGCGGATCGGCACCGAGCCATCCACCACCACGGAGCCATCCGCCTGCGCGCGCACGCCGGCGACGACGTCGTCATGTTCGTCGGAAATATCGCCGACGATTTCCTCGAGGATGTCTTCCAGCGTCACCATGCCTTCCACTTCGCCATATTCATCGACGACGAGGGCGAAGTGTGTCTTGCGGCGGCGGAAGGCCTTCAGCTGATCTGATAGCGGCCGCATCTCCGGCACGAACCACGGCGGCGATGCGATGGAGGCAACATCAATTTTCGACGTATCACCTTCGGCGGCGCGGATTGCACGGAGCAGATCCTTCGCATGCAGGACTCCGACGATGTTTTCCGGCTTCTCGCGCCACAGCGGAATGCGGGTGTATTCGGTGGAGAGCACCTCACGCACCAGTTCTTCCGACGGAAGATCGGCATTCAGCATGGTCATCGCCGTGCGATGGACCATCACGTCGGAGACGGCGAGTTCGCCGAACCGAAACACGTTCTGCAGATATTCGGCCTCGCCGCTCTCGATGCCACCATGTTCGGCGGACTGACCGACAAGCCCCTCGATTTCGACGCCGGTGAGAATCTCATGGGGCGACGCTTCCTTGACGCCGATCATCGACAGTACGCCGCGCGAAGCCGCGTTGAGCAACCAGTTCAACGGAAAGAAAACGATATAGGAGACATAGAGTGGATAGGCGATCCATTGCGACACCGGCTCGGGCTGGCGGATCGCCAGCGTCTTCGGCACCTGCTCGCCGATCACGATATGCAATGACGAGAAGACGAGGAATCCTGTCAGAAACGAGGTGAAGTGCAGCGCCGATTCTGACATGCCGAGCGGATCGAGCACCGGCTTGAGCAATGCAGCCACCGTCGGCTCGCCCACCCAGCCGAGGCCGAGCGAGGCCATGGTGATGCCGAGCTGGCAGCAGGCGAGATAGGGCTCGATATTGTTCATCATCCGCTGCAGCAGATGCGCGCCAAAACTGTTGCGCTCGGCCATCGCCTTGACGCGAAAACCGCGGCTTTTCACCAGCGCGAATTCCGCAGCCACATAGAAGGCATTGGCCGCGAGCAGGAAGACAGCGAGCAGGATATTGACGGTGATCGAACTCATGGAACTTCCGTAATTATTCGTCATTGCGAGGAGCGCAGCGACGAAGCAATCCAGAGTGCGGCGAAGAAAGACTGGATTGCTTCGCTACGCTCGCAATGACGACCCCGGGAAAGAAAAACTCTACGCTGTCAGCTTCCGATGCAGGAAGTCGCGCACCGTAGCAGGATCGACATCATTGGCGATGACAGCCTGACCGATGGCCTCGAGCAAAATGAAGGTCAGCTTGCCGCGCTTCACCTTCTTGTCCTGCGCCATCAGCGCCATCAGCCGGTCCGCGTCCGCGAGACCTTCCTGCGTGAAGCCGGCAATGTCCTGCAAACGCGTCGGCAGACCGGCATCGATGAGATGGCGTTCAACGCGCGCAGCATCGTCAACCGCGATCATGCCAAGCTGCGCCGAGAATTCGGCGGCCAGCACCATGCCGATGGAGACACCTTCGCCATGATAGAGTCGATCGGAGAAACCGGTAACGGCTTCCAGCGCATGACCGAAGGTATGACCGAGATTGAGCAGCGCGCGCTCGCCATTCTCGCGCTCGTCGCGCGACACCACGCCGGCCTTGGCGCGACATGAGGTGGCGATGGCATGTTCACGCGCCGAACCGCCGCGAACGATGTCAGCATGATTGGCTTCGAGCCAGTCGAAGAACGCGGCGTCGCCGAGCACGCCATATTTGGCGACTTCCGCATAGCCGGCGCGGAACTGGCGCGGTGACAGCGTATCGAGCACAGCCGTGTCCGCCACCACCAGCAACGGCTGATGGAAGGCTCCGATCAGGTTCTTGCCCTGCGGCGAGTTGATACCGGTCTTGCCGCCAACCGACGAGTCCACCTGAGCCAGCAGCGATGTCGGCACCTGCACGAAATCAACGCCGCGACGCAGGATCGAGGCTGCGAAGCCGGCGAGATCGCCGACCACGCCGCCACCCAATGCGATCACCAGATCGTTGCGCTCGATCCTCGCAGCGACCAGCGCTTCGGACACGGTTTCGAGGCCGGCATAGCTCTTCGAGCCCTCGCCTTCCTCGACTGCAATATGCGAAGTCGGGATACCGGCTGCAGCCAGCGACTCTTCCGTCCCCTTCAGCCAGTGTTTTGCGACCGTCTTGTCGGTGACGATCGCCGTGCGCGCGCCTGGCCGCAACGCAGCGATGCGCGCGCCGAGAGACGGCAACACGTTGCGGCCGATGACAATGTCATAGGCGCGTTCGCCCAATCCCACATTGACGGTGATCAGATCGGCGTTCTTCAGCGGTGCGGTCATAAACTCGGGCTCAGGGGATCGCCGGCCGGGGTCGGCAGTGCGGATGCCGTATGCGGGCGGAACAGGTGCTCATGCAGCGCCACGATCGCCTCATCGACGATCTTCTCGTGCGGCACGTCGCGGGAATCGATGGTGATGTCGGTCTGTTCGTAGAACGGATGCCGCGCCTCGATCAGCCGTGCGATGGTGCCGGCCGGATCCGGCGTCTTCAGCAGCGGACGATTCTCGCGCTTCTTGACCCGGCGCAGGATCACATCCGCATCGGCCTTGAGCCAGAGCGAGATCGCCTTGTCATGGATGCGCTGGCGGGTGTCATCGCGCATGAAGGCGCCGCCGCCCGTGGCCAGCAGGATCGGCCCGCCCTCCAGCAACCGCGCGATCACCCGCGCCTCGCCGTCGCGGAAATGCGGCTCGCCATGAACCTCGAAAATATCCGGGATCGACATGCCGGCTGCAGCCTCGATCTCGTGGTCGGCATCGATGAAGGGCAGCCGCAGCCGCATCGCCATGCGGCGGCCGATGGTCGACTTGCCCGCCCCCATCATGCCCACCAGCACCACGGCGCGCCGGCCCAGCGCCGCGACGATCGCGGCCTCCTGGGTGGCGCCGGCCAGAGCTGGCAGAACGGTCTCGGACATCAGAAAAACACTCGTAAAATCAGTGGGCGACACTGGATCGCAGCGATTTGCCCCATTCCTGTCATTTATACTACCCCCGAAGGCAGCGTTGCCAGCACCTCGTGCAATCTGTATCCGAACGTGGTGACCACCGCGGGCGGCCCCGAATCGCCCCATCCGCCGAGTTCCCGAGCCATGCCCAGCCTGTTCCGCTTCCTGACGGTCGTCGCTGTCATCGGCGGGGTGATCTATGGCGCCATCTTCGCTCTGGCGAATTTCGTCAATCCGAAGCCGCGGGACATGACGATCACGGTCCAGCCGGACAAATTTCTCAAGAAATAGCGGATAGGGTTTAGGCACGCTCGTCGTGTCCCCTCCCCCAAGCGAAGCGCAGCGGGGAGGGTCAGGGTGGGACTGCCCCACGCTCCGATGTCACGTGGGGCGCCCCACCCGGCGCTTCGCGCCACCCTCCCCACTGCGCGGCTGTGCCGCTTGGGGAGGGAAAGAACCGCGCGTCCACTTCGAGGCCCACGCATGAGCATCCCGTCCGACGCCCGCCTGTCCGCCCTGTTCCTCGACATGCTCGCCGCCGAGCAAGGCGCCGGCGCGAACACCCTCGACGCATATCGCCGGGATCTCGAGGATTTTTCCGAGTTCGCGGCCCGTGCCAAATCCAGCTTCGGTTCGGCCGATACCCAGTTGCTGCGCGACTATCTTGAGGACCTCGACGATCGCGGCTTCAAATCGACCACCGTGGCGCGCCGGCTGTCCGCCCTGCGCCACCTGTTTCGCTTCATGCTGAGCGAGAACATCCGTACCGACGATCCCGCCGCCATCCTGTCCGGCCCCAAGCGCGGCCGCAGCCTGCCAAAGGTGCTGTCGATCGCCGATGTCGATCGCATGCTGGTGCAGGGCCGCAGCATGGCCCAGAGCACCGAGGCCACGCTGCCGCAGCGGCTGCGCCATGCGCGGCTCTATTGCCTGCTGGAGGTGCTCTACGCCACCGGTCTCCGCGTCTCCGAACTGGTCTCGCTGCCCATCACGGCCGCGCGGCGCGATGCACGTATGATCGTGGTGCGCGGCAAGGGTAACAAGGAACGGCTGGTGCCGTTGAATGAGACGGCGAAGACGGCCATGGCAGAGTATCTTGCCGTGATGGCCGAAACGCAGAAGGGCGAGAAGAAAGGTGCCACGTCAAAATGGCTGTTTCCGTCGTCCGGCGAAAGCGGCCATCTCACCCGCCAGCATTTCGCCCGCGACCTGAAGGATCTCGCCAGTGCCTCTGGCATCGCGCCGCGGCTGGTATCACCGCATGTGCTGCGCCATGCCTTTGCCAGCCATCTGCTGCACAACGGCGCCGATCTGCGCATCGTGCAGACCCTGCTCGGCCATACCGATATCTCGACGACCCAGATCTACACCCATGTGGTGGAAGAGCGGCTCAAGAGCCTGGTCCGCGACCTGCATCCGCTGGCCGAGCAATAAAGCGAAACGTGAAATGTCGAGCGTCTCTAAAGAGACGGCCTTGGCGCGAAACCGGATCATTGCCACATAGGCCTTGCCTCGATTTCACTCCATGGATTGCACCTTCTTGACCAAGCATGAAATTACCCGCGTCCGCCACGAGTTGCGCCGACGCCTTCTCACTGTTTCCGCCACCGAGCGCCTCACCCCGCAGATGCAGCGCATCACGCTGACCTCACCGGAGCTGCACGACTTCGTCAGCGCGTCATTCGACGATCACGTCAAACTGATCTTTCCGGGAAGTGGCGACACGCCTGAAATGCGCGAATACACCCCGCGCAGCTTCGACACAGCGCACAACACGCTCGTCCTCGACTTTGCCCTTCACGAAGCAGGCCCTGCGACGGCATGGGCAACCAGCGCCAAGGTCGGTGACACCTTGCAAATCGGGGGCCCACGCGGCTCCGCCGTGATCCCGGACGATTTCGACTGGTATCTCCTGATCGGCGACGAGACTGCACTCCCCGCCATCGGACGACGGCTCGAAGAACTACGGCCGGGTGTACCAGTTGCGAGCTTTGTCATCGGTGAAGCGCAGAACATTGCGACGAAGGCCGATTGGTCGTCGCAATGGATCGCGCGTGACGCCAAGAGCGACGATGCAGCTCAGTTGCAGGCGGCACTTGAAAGCTACGCCTTCCCGCAAGGCGAAGGCTTTGTCTGGATTGCCGCCGAAGCGCAGGTTGCGCGCCAACTGCGCCTCTATGTCACCGGCACCCGCGGCCACAACAAGTCGTGGACCAAGGCGGCTGGTTACTGGACGCGCGGCAAGGCAGACACCAGCGAGAAGTCGATCGAGGATTGATCGACCCCGATCGTCATTGCGAGGAGCGCAGCGACGAAGCAATCCAGAGGGCCACAAAGCAAGGTCTGGATTGCTTCGTCGCCAAGAGGCTCCTCGCAATGACGGAGTTTTCTATTCTTGACTGTCCCGTCGCATCCCGGAACTCGGCACCAGCACCGGCTGCAGCGCCGGAATAAGTTTTGCCCGTTCCCGTTTCGCCGGGAGCGCGCGATAGACCTGTTTGCTGGCCTCGACGATATGCAGCCCCGCAAACGGCATCGACAGCGCTGCGCCAAAGCGCTCCCACATCAGCGCCGAGCGCAGAAACCAACCCATGCCGACCGGCGGCATGAACAGCGCCTCGCTCCAGGCGGTCGGCGTGAACCAGGTCTGCCGCAATAGCTGCGTGATCTGCGAGCGCGAATAGGGTCGGCCATGGCCGAACGGCGTCGAATCCGAGCGCGTCCACACGCCACGCCGATTCGGAATGATCGCGATCATCTTCCCGGACGGGGCGAGCACGCGCCAGACTTCGCGCAACAAGCCCTCGGGATCATCGGAGATTTCCAGCGCATGGACGAGGATGATCCGGTCCACCGCCGCATCCGGTAGCGGCAGCGACATCTCATCCACCAGGGTGGCCAAGGCCGGCTTCGCCGTGGGCCATTTCAGCACCCCCTGCGCCGCTGGCATAAACGCGATGCAGCGCTCGGCATTCTCCCGGAACAGGCCGAGATAGGGCGTGGGATAGCCGATGCCCAGCACGCGCTGGCCTTCGGCATCGGGCCAATGCGCCTTGATGCCACGATTGATCAGCCGCCGCGCCACGATGCCGAGGCGGCGGGAATAGAAATCCCGGAGATCGATCACATCAATGGTCATGAATACGTTCTACCATGCCACATCTGGTGCACGATCCCTCAAATCGCGAATTGCTTGGCGCAACCTTAACGCTCTATGTCGGCGACATGGCGGCGCAGAGCGCGCGCAATTGACAAAACCCGTCAGGCTGCGGCTAGCTTGCATGGCGAGAATCCTGGAGAACCGGCATGGTGTCACGGCGACTTCAAAAATCCGCGGGAATAGCGGCGATCATGGCCGCTGTGATGATGGCGGCGCTGCCGGCCCGCGCCAACCCCGCGACCGTCGATTATCTGTGCAACCCAGCGCTGCCTGGCGGCAGCAAGATCTCGGTGGATTACAATTCTGGCGGCAAATCGATCACATTATTCTACCCCAATGGCGAATCGCTGCGCATGCCGATCCTGCGCTCCGGCTCGGGCTTTCGTTACGGCGAAGGCAATATCCTGATCGCCGGCAAGGGCACGACCACGATTACGCTGCAGATTGGCGAGCAACCTTCACGGCAATGCGTGACGCCGCCGCGCTAGGCGCAAAACGCTGCCAATCACGACACGCGCCCCGCGATGCGGGCGCGTCCAAGAGACGTCAACGGAGTTACCATGGCTGCTGAAATTCGCGTGTTCCCCTGCCTGTCCGACAATTTCGGCTATTTGATCCATGATCCGCAAAGCCTGAAGACGGCGGCCATCGACGCCCCCGAAGCCGGCCCCATTATGAAGGTGCTGCAGCGCGAGGGCTGGAAGCTCACCGATATTCTGGTCACCCATCATCATGCCGACCATGTCGGTGGCATCGCCGAACTGAAAAAGACCTATGGCTGCAAGGTGACCGCGCCGCACGACCAGGGCACTCCTATCCCGCATGTGGATGTCCGTGTCGCGGAAGGCGACACCGTGCAGGTCGGCGCGCTGGTGGCGCGTGTGTTTGAAACGCCTGGCCATACGCTGGACCACATCTGCTACGTGTTCGACAGCGAGCTGGCGCTCTTCTCTGCGGACACGCTGTTCTCGGGCGGTTGTGGCCGGGTGTTCGAGGGCACCTATCCGATGATGTGGCAGTCGCTGAAGAAGCTGCGCATGTTGCCCGACGACTACCGTGTCTATTGCGGCCATGAATACACCGCATCCAACATGAAATTCTGCCTCGGCATCGACGCCAATAACGAGGCGCTGAAGAAGCGCTCCGATGAGGTGACGCAGCTGCGCGCAGCCGGCAAGCCGACCATTCCCGTGCTGCTCGGCCTGGAAAAGCAGACCAATGTGTTCCTGCGCGCCGATGATCCCGCTATCGCCGCCGCCGTGCGCCTCAAAGGCTATAGCGAGGACGACGTGTTCAGCGAGTTGCGCGAGCGCAAGAACAAGTCGTGACGATGCCGACCGCAGCCGACATCATCGCAACGCTCGGCCTGCAACCGCACCCGGAAGGTGGGCATTACCGGGAAACGTTTCGCGATGCCCGTCCGGATGCCGATGGCCGTGCGGCATCGACAGCGATCTATTTCCTGCTGGCGTCCGGCGAACGATCGCACTGGCATCGTATCGATGCGGTGGAGATCTGGCACTATCACGCCGGCGCGCCCCTGATGCTGGAGATCGCGGACGACAACGGACAGCGCGCGATCACGCTGGGCCCGGATCTCGCAGCAGGCCAACAGCCGCAAGGCATAGTGCCGCCGCATGCCTGGCAGGCGGCATCGACGACCGGCGACTGGACTCTGGTCGGCTGCACGGTGGCGCCAGGATTTGACTTTGCGACGTTTGAACTGGCGCCGAAGGGCTGGGAGCCGGGCGGCTAGCACCGCGCACTCTCCCCTCATCCTGAGCAGCCGCGGAGCCGCGTTTCGAAGGATGGCCGCACACGCAGAGCCGGGCATCTCATGGTTCGAGACGGCGCTTCGCGCCTCCTCACCATGAGGGTTAGGAGTTGCGCCGCCAGAACATATCCCTGGCCGCGATCAGCCCGCCGCCGGCGATCAATGCGGCGGCCAGCGCGATATTGGCGCTTGCCTGCGCAAAGCCCGCCAGGATCAGGAAACCGGTCGATAGCAGCGGCGTCGCATAGGAGGCTGCACCCAGCACGCGGATATCGCCGCGTTTCATGCCGATGTCCCAGGTGTAGAACGCCGCGCCGACCGGGCCCACGCCGAGCGCGATGACCGACAGCCATTGCAGCACTGTCTCGGGCCAGATCGTCGTCTCGATGGCGAGATGCGTGATAGCGGCGAGCACGGCCGTGGCAAAACAGAATCCCGCCACTGCATCGGTCGGCACCGCCTTGAGCCGCCGCGACATCACCGAATAGCCCGCCCAGACGAAGGCGGCGCAGAAAGCCGCCAGATATCCGCCGGCATGGCCGGACGAAAAATCCAACGAGACATTGCCCCAGAGCAGCAGCACGGTGCCGGCAAGGCCGAGCAGCGCGCCGAGCATGTGATGCGGGTAGAGACGCTCCCCGGGCAGCAGCGATGAAAACAACACGATCAGCAGCGGCCAGAGATAATTCAGCAATCCGGCCTCAGCCGGCGGCGCGAAGCGCAATGCGATGAAATACAGCGCGTGATAGCCGAACAGGCCGCCGACACCGACCGCCCAGGTCAGCGGCGATTGCCGGAGCGCGCGAATCGCGTCGGGGCGCCAGATCCAGCTGAGCGCCGCCGCCAGCGCACCGATGGCGAAGGTCATGGCGGTCAATTGAAACGGCGGCATGCGGCCTGATGCCACCGTCATGACGGACAGCAACGACCACATCAGAATGGCAGTGAGGCCGACGAGCGTGGCAGTGCGGGAGGTCATCATGGCCCTGTGTCGCAGGCCAGTTCCGGCCCTCATGGTGAGGAGGCCGCTTCTTCAGCGGCCGTCTCGAACCATGAGATGCATGCACATCCTATGAGACGCCCGCAAGGGTGGACTGCTCAGGATGAGGATAGAGCGTGTTTCAGCTTACGCGTGATACTGTCCGCCATTCACCGTCAGCGTCGAGCCGGTGACGAAACCAGCCTCATCTGCAGCGAGAAACAGCACGGCGCGGGCGATTTCCTCCGGCTCGCCGAGACGACCGACGGGGATCAGCGGCAAAATGCTCTTTTCCAGCACGTCCTTCGGCACGGCCTGCACCATTTCGGTGTTAATATAGCCCGGGCAGATCACGTTCACAGTGATGCCGAGCTTGGCGTTCTCCAGCGCCAGCGCCTTGGTGAAGCCGATATCGCCGGCCTTGGCGGCGGAGTAGTTGACCTGGCCGAACTGGCCCTTCTGGCCGTTGATCGACGAGATATTGATGACGCGGCCGAACTTCCGCGCGCGCATGCCGTCGATGACGGGCTTGGTCATGTTGAACAGCGAGCCCAGATTGGTGTTCACCACCGCGTGCCAGGACTCCGGCGTCATCTTGTGAAACGCGCCATCCTTGGTGATCCCGGCATTGTTGACCAGCACATCGACTGGCCCAAGGTCAGCCTCGACCTTCTTGATACCGTCGGCACAGGCCTCGAACGATGCCACGTCCCATTTGTAGACGGGGATGCCGGTCTCGCTCTTGAATTTCTCGGCGGCGGCGTCATTGCCGGCATAGGTGGCGGCGACTTTGTAACCCGCGTCCTTCAAAGCCTTGCTGATGGCTGCGCCGATGCCCCGTGTTCCACCCGTCACCACTGCCACGCGCGCCATGATCGTTCCCTCCACAAAATCACTTCGAAATTATAGTAGCGAGTTAAGCTGGCGATAGGATGAACATCAAGAAAAAACGCCCGACGCATTGCGCCGGGCGTTTTGATTTGATCGACGATGCAACGTCAATCGCTGTGTGCAGTGCAATCGCGCGCTGACATTTTCAGCGCGCGTGCTGCCCTTTTAGTCGCGTGCAATGCACATCGCGATGCCCATGCCGCCGCCGATGCACAGCGTGGCGAGGCCCTTCTTCGAATCGCGCTTCTGCATTTCATGCAGCAGCGTCACGAGAACGCGTGCGCCTGACGCACCGACCGGATGGCCGATGGCAATCGCGCCGCCATTGACGTTGACCTTGGATGTATCCCAGCCGAGATCCTTGTTCACCGCACAAGCCTGCGCTGCGAAAGCCTCATTCGCTTCGATCAGGTCGAGATCGTTGATCGACCAGCCAGCCTTCTTCAGCGCGGCACGCGATGCCGGGATCGGGCCTGTGCCCATGATCTTCGGATCGACGCCGGCCTGGCCCCACGACACGATGCGGGCGAGCGGGGTGAGGCCTTCCTTGGCGGCCTGCTTGGCTGTCATCAGCACCACGGCGGCAGCGCCGTCATTGATGCCCGAAGCCGAACCCGCGGTGACGGTGCCTTCCTTGTCGAAGGCCGGGCGCAGCTTGGCCATGGCTTCGATGGTGGCGCCATGGCGCGGATATTCGTCGGTGTCGACGATGGTATCGCCCTTGCGGCCCTTGATGGTCACCGGAACGATCTCGTCCTTGAACTTACCGGCCTTCTGCGCGGCTTCCGCCTTCTGCTGCGACGCGACGGCGAATTCGTCCTGCTGCTGGCGGGTGATCTGGAACTGCTTGGCCACGTTCTCGGCGGTGTTGCCCATGTGATAGCCGTTGAAGGCATCCCACAGACCGTCCTTGATCATGGTGTCGACCAGCTCGGTCGAGCCCATCTTCACGCCGCCGCGCAGATACTGCGCATGCGGGGCCATGCTCATGGATTCCTGGCCGCCGGCGATAACGATCTCGGAGTCACCATTCATCAGCGCCTGATAGCCGAGTGCCACGGTACGCAGGCCGGAGCCGCACAGCATGTTGACGCCCCAGGCCGAGGTCTCGACCGGAAGACCGGCAGCGATCGCAGCCTGGCGCGCCGGGTTCTGCCCCTGCGCCGCGGTAAGGATTTGGCCCATGATGACTTCGGAGACGCGGGCCGGATCAAGCTTCGCACGCTCGAGCGCAGCCTTGATGGCAATCGCACCGAGATCATGTGCGGGCGTGGTTGCGAAAGCGCCGTTGAAGCTACCGACTGGTGTGCGGGCAGCGCTGACGATCACGACATCGTCTGACATGGGACATCTCCTGTTTTGTTGTTTTGAAAGTGGGCCTGTTCGACTTTGATCACGCCAGAACGGCTAAGCCGCAAGGCGCGCATCCTCTTAAAACTGGTAGCGATGTGTCAATTGAACCTGCGGGTATTTTCGGCCGCAGCGCAACAAAATTGGCACCAATGTCGCATTGCATAGCACAAAGATGCCGCGATTTTAACCGTGACGCACAAAACGGTAGCCGAGGCAGTTTGAAAGTGCTTACTTTATTGCATTGCGTTGTTCGACCACCCAATCCGATTGGCCTTTTTGGCGCGGTGCCGAAAGGTTTCCTGTTCCCGGTAGGTAAGTGAGCCATGGCGAAATCAGATCAACCCACCACCATCAAGAAATACGCGAACCGTCGGCTCTATAATACCGGAACGAGCACGTATGTGACGCTGGAAGACCTTGCCGCCATGGTGAAGGACGGCGAGGATTTTCTCGTCTACGACGCCAAGAGCGGCGACGACATCACCCGCCAGGTGCTGGCACAGATCATTTTCGAACAGGAAAACAAGGCCGGCCAGAATCTGCTGCCGACCACGTTCCTGCGCCAGCTGATCCGCTTCTATGGCGACAGCATGCAGATGGTCGTGCCGAAATATCTCGAACAGTCGATCGATTCGCTGACGCGCGATCAGGAGAAATTCCGCAAGCAGATGACGAACACGTTTTCGATGACGCCGTTCGCACCGCTGGAAGAAACCGTTAGGCGCAACATGGAGCTGTTTCAGCAGACCTTCTCCATGTTCAAGCCGTTCGTGCCCCCGCGCGGCGGCGCTGCAGCGGAGCCGGAAAAAGCACCGGAGCCGGCAGCTGGTGGCGGCGACAATATCGACGACCTGCGCCGCCAGATGAAAGAGATGCAGGACCGCCTCGAGCGCATGTCGCACGAGCCGAAGAGCGAATAAGTCTGCATCGGAAATCGGGACGACCCGCCGACCGTGGCAAGCTACGGTCGGCTTTTTCATGCAATGAGCCGATCCGATGGCAAAGCCCGTGACACCGATGCATCTCGACCGACTGGACACACCGATCGGCACGGCACTTTTGGTGACGAATGCAGATGGCGCACTGTGTGCGCTCGACTGGACAGACTACGAAGAGCGCCTCAATACCTCGCTGCGCCGCTATCTCAGCGCGGCACCGCTTGTGGATACGCCAGCCCCGAAATCGATTCGTCAGGCGTTGACGCGCTATTTCGGCGGCGATCTCGCTCAACTCGACACGATCCCGTGCCACATCCCTGGTACGACATTTCAGAGCAATGTCTGGACAGCATTGCGGAAGATTCCGGCGGGCACGACGCTCAGCTACGGCGCCCTTGCGGCGCAACTCGGCTCACCGGCAGCGATGCGCGCCGTCGGTCACGCCAATGGATCGAATCCTTTGAGCGTCGTCATCCCCTGCCATCGACTGATCGGCGCCAATGGCGCCCTTACCGGCTATGGCGGCGGCATCGAGCGCAAGCGCTGGCTGCTGCGGCATGAGGGTGTGGACGTGGCGTGACACTCAGCCCCTCATGGTGAGGAGGCGCGAAGCGCCGTCTCGAACCATGAGCTGGCTGCGCTCCAGCGTGTACCACCATCCTTCGAGACGAAGCTCCGCGGCTCCTCAGGATGAGGATGGAGTTAAGCCGCCGGCTTTTCCGCCGCCTCGCTATTCGCCAACAGATGGATCAGCGCCCGCTTGATTGCAGCCTGCCGCGTGGGCGCCGTGATTTGCGCGCCGAGCAGATCGGTCACATAGAACACGTCACGCGCGCGCTCGCCGAAGGTCGCCACATGGGCCGAGGCGATGTTCAGGTTCAGCTTCGAGATCGCCGTAGTGAGTTGATACAACAAGCCCGGACGATCGAGACCCGAGACTTCGATCACCGTATAGCGATCCGACCACTGATTGTTGACGATCACTTCCGGCTCGACCGTAAAGGCCCTCAGCGCAGCCTTCTTCGACGAATTCGACGACGCGCGCTTCGCTACCGTCTCAGGCAGCCGCACCTTGCCTTCCAGCACGTCCTCGATCATGTCGCCGATCCGCGTCGCACGGCGGCCTTCGTCGTCATCGCGGTCGTATTCGCGCGAGATGGCGATCGTATCGAGCGCACGTCCATCGGTAGTCGTGTAGATCTGCGCATCGACGATATTTGCGCCCGCCGCGGCGCAAGCGCCGGCGATGATCGACAGCAGCCAGGGATGATCGACGGCCAGGATCGTCAGCTCGGTCACGCCCCGGGCTTCGTCGAAGCCGACATTGATCGCCAGCTTGTGGCCGGCCTCTTCGCTCGCCTGCAGGAAACGTGCATGACGTATCTTGCGTTCGATATCGACCTTAAGCCAGTAAGCGGGATAGTGCCGCGAAATGTAGGAACTGAGCTGCGTCTCCGGCCATTCGGTGAAGGCGCGGCGGAATTCCGCCTGCGCGCCAGCGATGCGCTGGGCGCGGTTCACTTCCGAGAAGCCGCCGGTGAGCACCGGCTCGGTCTCGTAATACAGCGTGCGCAGCAGCTGCGCCTTCCAGCCGTTCCAGACTCCTGGCCCGACGCCGCGAATATCGGCCGTGGTCAAAATCGTCAGCAGCTTCATCTGCTCGACCGATTGCACGACAGCCGCAAAATTCTCGATGGTCTTGGTGTCTGACAGGTCGCGCGATTGCGCCACCGTGGACATCGTGAGATGTTCCTCGATCAGCCACGCGACAAGATCGGTATCGCCCGCATTGAAGCCGAGACGCGGACACAGTCGCCGCGCCACTTTGGCGCCAGCGATCGAATGATCCTCCGGCCGCCCCTTGGCGATGTCGTGCAGCAGCACGGTGACATAGATCACCGCACGATGCTCCGGGCGGATCTTGCGCATCAGGTCCGACGCCAGCGCGAACTCTTCATTGCCGCCGCGCTCGATCTCCTGAAGGATGCCGATGCAGCGGATGAGATGCTCGTCCACCGTATAGTGGTGATACATATTGAACTGCATCATGGAGACGATGCGGCCGAAGGCGCGGATGAAGTGGCCGAGCACGCCAGTCTCGTTCATCCGCCGCAGCACGATCTCGGCATTGTCCGAGGTCAGGATCTCCATGAAGATCTTGTTGGCTTCCGCGTCCTCGCGCACTTCCTGGGTGATCAGCCGCAGCGAGCGCGTCGCCGTGCGCATCGCATCGGGATGGAAGGCGAGATTGTTCTTCTGCGCCAGGCGGAAGAACCGCAGCAGATTGACCGGATCTTCCTTGAAGACATCGGGTGCTGCAAGATTGATGCGGTTGTTGTCGATGATGAAGGCATCGCTGCCAGGGACGCGGCGACGCTTGGTCTCCGGCCGCAGCTTGGCCATCATGCGCGTCAGCGCCGGCGCCGGCTTAGCCTGCTGGTCTTCCAGCTTGGCGCATAGGATCGCCGTGAGGTCACCAACTTCCTTGGCGATCAGGAAGTAGTGTTTCATGAAGCGCTCGACGTCCTGCATGCCGGGATGCGAGGTATAGCCCAGCCGCTGTGCGATCTCGCGCTGCAGATCGAAGGACAGCCGCTCTTCCGGCCGCTTAGTCAAGAAATGGATATTGCAGCGGACCGACCACAAGAAGTCTTCGCAGCGCTTGAAGGTACGGTACTCCTGCGCATCGAACACGCCACGCGCCACCAGCTCCTTGCTGTCGCGCACGCGATAGACATATTTCGCGATCCAGAACACCGTGTGCAGATCGCGCAAACCGCCTTTGCCGTCTTTAACATTCGGCTCGACCAGATAGCGCGACTGCCCGCCGCGGCGATGCCGCTCTTCGCGCTCGGCGAGTTTGGCAGCGACAAATTCGGCCGCAGTGCCCTGCACCACTTCCTCATCGAAACGCGTGACGAGTTCGTCGTACAGCGCCTTGTCGCCGGCAAGGAAGCGTGTCTCGAGGATCGCCGTGCGGATGGTCATATCGCCCCGCGCCTGACGGATCGACTCATCCACCGAGCGCGTGGCATGGCCGACCTTCAGCCCCATGTCCCACAGGCAATAGAGAATGACTTCGGCGACCTGCTCGCCCCAGGCGGTCTGCTTGTAGGGCAGCACGAACAACAGATCGATGTCCGACTCCGGCGCCATCAGGCCGCGGCCATAGCCGCCGGTGGAGACCACCGACATGCGCTCGCCGCTCGACGGCAGCGGCGCGTGATAGAGGTGCTTGATCGCCGCGTTGAACAGCAGGCGGATAATGTCGTCCTGCACGTCGCAGAGCCGCTCGGCGCAGCGCCGGCCGTGGCGGTCCTTCAGAAGCACCGCCTCGGCCGCCTCGCGCGCCGTCATCAATTCGGCTTTGAGGAGCTTTGCCAGTGCAGCGCGAAACAGGTCGCTCTTGCCGCGATGCTCCGCGGCGAGCGCGTCGATCTCGGCGGCGATCCGCACGGTATCGAATTTCACTTCGGGGGCCGTCTCGGTCTTCAGCGCAGCACTGTCCATAGGCATCCCGGATATCGGACGGCGCAAGCGCTGTCACGGTGATTGTCATCCAACAGTTAGTTCATGCTGCCATTTGCGCAATCGAAGAAACGGCATCCTCAAAGCGAGCGCTCTGGCACGCCATATCTTCTCGTTGACGAAAGAACATAAGCAATTGAAATTACACATAGTTTTTGCATTGCAGCGCGATGATGTCCGGGCGCTCCCGGCGCGTTGAACGGATGTTGTTGGCACGCAGAACGCATGTCATGTCAGGGGAGATTCGAATGTCCAGCCTATCACGGCGCGCTGTCGCCGGTTTGATTGCCGGTGCAGCACTGCTGCCCGCCACTGCGTTTGCCGCCGATCCGCTCAAGGAAATCCGGCTCGACTGGGCGACCTATAATCCGGTCTCCATCATCCTCAAGCAGAACGGCCTGCTCGAGAAGGAATTCGCCAAGGACGGCATCAAGATCACCTGGGTGCAATCGGCGGGCTCCAACAAGGCGCTCGAATTCCTCAATGCCGGCTCGATCGATTTCGGCTCCACTGCCGGCTCGGCCGCATTGGTCGCCAAGATCAACGGCAATCCGATCAAGTCGGTCTATGTCTATTCGCGGCCGGAATGGACCGCGCTGGTGACGACCAAGGACTCCAGGATCGCCTCCGTCGCCGATCTCAAGGGCAAGCGCGTCGCGGTGACCCGCGGCACCGACCCGCACATCTTCCTGGTGCGCGCGCTGCTCGACGCCAAACTCACCGACAAGGACATCACCCCGGTGCTGCTGCAGCATGCCGACGGCAAGGCCGCTTTGATCCGCGGCGATGTCGATGCATGGGCCGGCCTCGATCCGATGATGGCGCAGGCCGAGGTCGAGGACGGCGCAAAACTGTTCTTCCGCAAGCCCGAGGCCAATACCTGGGGCATCCTGAATGTGCGCGAGCAGTTTTTGAAGGACTATCCGGACGCGGCCCGCCGCGTACTCGCCGTCTATGAAGACGCGCGAAAATATTCGCTGGAGAATTATCCGGAGCTGAAGAAGGCTTTTATCGGCGTCACCAAGCTTCCTGAAGCCGTGGTCGACAAGCAGCTCAAGGAGCGCACCGAGCTCACCCACAGCCGCATCGGCGCGCCGCAGCGCGAGTCGATCCTCGCCGCAGGCCTCGCATTGCAGCAGGCGGGCGTGATCGACGCCAAGGTGGACGTGAAGGCGACGGTGGATGCGCTGATCGACGACCAGATCCCGTTGCCGAAGAGCTGAGCTGTGCAGCCAGCGATGGCTCTCTGTTGTCGTCCCCGCGAAAGCGGGGACCCGTAACCTCCGACGCCGTAGTTGAAACGGGATTTCGACCACGGCGTTCTGACTATCTCTCCAGTGTGTATGGATCCCCGCTTCCGCGGGGATGACATGGAGAGGATGCAAACAGCCCTGCGAGATCGCCGCCACCCATGACCATGACGCTGGAAACACCCGCCATTGAACACGCCGAGCCGGGCGAGCAGCTCGTGCCCGATCGGAGCTGGCAGCGCTTCGTGCGTCCCCTGCTCGGCATTGTCGTCCCGCTCGCCCTCGCAATCGCATGGGAGGCAGCTGTCTGGGCCGGCTGGTCGAACGGCCGCCTGGTGCCGCCGCCCTCGCGTGTGCTTGCCACCATCGCCGACCTCGCCCGCAGCGGTGAGCTCTCCAAGCACGTCACCACCACGCTATTCCGCGTGGCCGCCGGCTTCGGCTTCGGCGTCATCGCCGGCACGCTGCTCGGCGCCGTCTCCGGCTATTGGGGCATCGCCCGCCGCCTGCTCGATCCCTCGATCCAGGCATTGCGCGCCATTCCCTCCATCGCCTGGGTGCCGCTCTTCATCCTCTGGCTCGGCATCTTCGAGACCTCGAAAGTAGCCCTCATTGCCGTCGGCGTGTTCTTCCCTGTCTATCTCGGCGTAATGGGCGCCATCCTCTCGGTCGATCGCAAGATCGTCGAGGTCGGCCGCACGTTCCGCCTCTCCGGACCCGCCATGATCCGCCGCATCCTGCTGCCAGCGGTGCTGCCGGCCTATGTCGTCGCGCTGCGCGTCGGCCTCGGGCTCGGCTGGATGTTCGTAGTCGCCGCCGAATTCATGGGCGCCTCCGAAGGGCTCGGCTATCTCCTGATCGACGGCCAGCAGCTTGGCAAACCCGCGCAGATCCTCGCCGCCATCACCATCTTCGCGCTGCTCGGCAAGACCACCGACTGGCTGATCGAGCGCCTCACCGCGCCCCTGCTGCGCTGGCAGGACTCCTTCCGTCCGGGTGGAGAAACCTGATGCTGACCCTCGACCATGTCGGCAAGACCTATCCCAACGGCGTCCATGCGCTGGAGCGCTTCAACGCACGCATCCCGCAGGGCGAGATCATCGCCATCATCGGCGGCTCCGGATGTGGCAAGTCCACGTTGCTGCGCGCTGTCGCAGGGCTCGACCGCGCTTCCAATGGCACGATCCGGATCGACGACATCAACATCGCCGCGCCGCACGAAAAGATCGGCATCATCTTCCAGGAGCCGCGGCTGCTCCCCTGGCTGAACGTCGCCGACAATATCGGTTTTGGCCTCGCCCACCTGCCCACATCCGAACGCCGCGAGAAGGTCGATCAAGCGCTGGCCCGCGTCGGCCTGTCCGACAAGGCAAAAGCGTGGCCGCGCGAACTCTCCGGCGGTCAGGCGCAACGCGTCGCCATCGCCCGCGCCTTGGTGCCGCAGCCGGAAGTGTTGTTGCTCGACGAACCGTTCTCCGCCCTCGACGCCTTTACGCGACGTGATCTGCAGGATCATCTGCTCGACCTGTGGGCCGATACGCGGCCAACGTTGATCCTCGTCACCCACGATGTGGATGAAGCCGTGGTGCTTGCCGATCGCGTGCTGGTCATGCGGCCGCGCCCGGGAAGACTGTTTGCCGAAATCGATGTCGGCCTTGCCCGACCGCGAGATCGCGCTTCGCCGTTGTTTGATGCCGTGAAGAAACGCGTGCTGACGGCACTCGATCGTTCGCTCGATCGCAACGTGCCAGATCAGCCCCCTGCCGAGGCCGTCGGCGCCTGGTGGTGACATCGTCACGCTGCACGACTAAAAGCTGCAACTAATAAATCGCAGGGAGAGACATCATGGACGCCGCAACGCTCCGCGCCACCCAGGCGCCGATCAAGGAACGCTACAAGACCGATCCGCAGGCCGCCTTCATCACGCTGAAAGCCAAGGGCTCCATCGACAATGACGGCATCGCCTGCAAGGTCGAAACCGGCCGGCAGATCGCCGCCGCCGGCCTGCATCCGGCGACGGGCGGCTCCGGCCTCGAACTCTGCTCCGGCGACATGCTTCTGGAAGCGCTCGTCGCCTGTGCGGGCGTCACACTGAAATCCGTCGCTACCGCCGTCGAGATTCCTTTGAAGTCCGGCAATGTCGTTGCCGAAGGCGATCTTGATTTCCGCGGCACGCTGGGCGTCGATAAGGAAGCCCCGGTCGGCTTCGCCGAAATCCGCCTCCGCTTCGACGTCGAGACCGACGCGCCACAGGACAAGCTCGACCTGCTGCTCAAGCTCACCGAGCGCTACTGCGTCGTCTACCAGACCATCAAGAATGGCCCGAAGGTATCGGTGGCGCTCAACAGGGTGTGACGGCGGCGCGTCATGAGGACCCAACAGCCGGCCGCCTCGGCGAGAACAGGCTCACCAGCGCCCGGCGGCCCGGCATCTCCACCAGCCGGTAGCTGAGCTCCGCCAGCACCAGAATGACGGCAAAGGCGACCAGCGAGGCGGCGATATAGACCCACTCCTGCTGACCATTCAGTCGCCAGGTGCGGATGGCAAAACTCACAAAGAGCGGGTGGATGAGATAGATCGAATAGGAGATGATGCCGAGCCGGTAGACCAGCGCATTGCCGAACAGCAGCTGCGCCATCCGGCCGTCGCGCGACAGCACGGCGACCAGCGGAATGTAGAGCAGATACATCAGGCGATCGCTGGCATCGGCGATACCGACAGCGATGATGGCGAGCGGGAGCGCGATCACGAGCATGTCCTGCACCGACGCCGACAGGCGGTCGACGAGATATCCAAATCGGAAGATGACGAGGCCAAGCGCGAAGCCGCACACGGCGCGCAACATCGGATACAGCGAATTGCCATTGACCACATCGAGCGGCCCGCCCGATCCACGGCCCGTGATGCTCACCGCATAGATGCCGACAAGTGCGGCGACCACCGCGAGCAGCGCGATCCATCGATGCCTGCTCTGCGTCCATGGCATCAAGAATGGCAACAGCAGATAGGAGCCCATCTCCGCGCTTGCGGCCCAGGCCACGCCGATGATCGGAAAAATATAAAGACCCCAGCCGGACAGCATGAACAGATTGCCGAACCAGTCCCATGCCGAATACATGCCGAGCTTTTCGCCGGAGAGGTCGGCTGCGATCTTGGCGACATAGAACAGGCCAATGACGAAATAAGCGGGATACAAGCGCGCCACGCGCTTCAGCATGAAATTGGCAAACACCTTGCCGGTGAGATGCTGGAACGTCTCGCGATAGTTCAGCGCCATCACATAGCCGGACAGCATGAAGAACATGTCCACCAGCAGATAGCCGTAGGGGATGCGGAAGAACGAGCCGGTGCCGCCGGTGGCGAGCTGCACGTCACCGAAATGATAGACGACAATCACCGCAGCAGCGACGCCACGCACGCCGGTCAATGCCCTGATGTCGTCAGCCATGAAAAAAGCCCCTGCTCTGCCGGTCCATGTCTAGCGCATG
Organism: Tardiphaga sp. GW821-FHT12E02; assembly: GCF_058807155.1. Taxonomy (NCBI): domain Bacteria; kingdom Pseudomonadati; phylum Pseudomonadota; class Alphaproteobacteria; order Hyphomicrobiales; family Nitrobacteraceae; genus Tardiphaga; species Tardiphaga sp. GW821-FHT12E02. Next base: position 1,567,441 of record NZ_JBXAQK010000001.1, on the reverse strand, counting down.
AGCGGGAGAGAGGGGCGTAAAATTTCGATGAACCGTAGGGCCGATTAGCGAAGCGTAATGCGCCGCGGAGTTTCAGCTACGTGCTCGGCCGGCGGATTGCGCCTTCGGCTGATCCGCCCTACGGCTGAGCAATATTTCAGCGCTCGAACGCAGCCCGCAGACGGTTGAGCTGCGGCATCAGCGGATTGCCGATCGGTGCTGGCTCTGAGGCAGCGTGAATATTTGTGTCGAGACGACGCACCTTGGTCTGCAGGGTCATCGAACGCGCGATCAGGACCTGCAGCTGTTCCGGCAGCTTCAAGAGCATGTCTTCCGGGCTTGGATCCGCGGCGCTGAGCTTGACCTTGGTCTTTTCGCGATTGGCCTGCGACAGCGTCATTTCGCCCTCCTTCACCGCGCGGTGCAGCAGCAGCCACGAAGCGAGCTGCATCAGGCGGGTGGTGAGGCGCATGCTTTCGGTCGCATAAGTGAGACTCACCGAACGATCCAGTGCCTTGGCTTCGGTGCGGCCGATGCCATCGAGATAAGCGGCGGTTTCTTCCACGAGGTCCATGCCCTCACGGAACAGCACACCGAAGGCGGCGGAGTTGGTCAGCCGCTCGCTGAACTGGACGAGAGCAGGTTCGCTCTGCAGACGATCCGTCATGGTTAACGCCTCACGCAATTGATTGAGCAACCGACTCTTTGGCCGGTCGTCTTATGATGAACAAATCATTGCGTAGGGAACGCCGAGAGTCCAGCGGCCGAAAAATTAAAGAAAGGTTTATGGTTTAAATGCGCGAGCGCGCGTGACGCCAAAAAAAGAGCCGCCGTTTCCGGCGGCTTTAAAGTTGATAACAGGGAGGCGTCAAACAGAGTGGACAGGAGCCACTCGGTGTCCAAACAAGGACAATTTGAGTAATATGCGAGAAAGCTTAATTGCACGTAAATCTGTGGGGATTTGTTAGCTATCGCAGCGTGGAAACATGTACCGAAATGGGACGCTCGCGGATGTGTGATTGATAGTTGGCGCAATAAACACGCACTCTTCATGATTAGGAGGCGCAAAGCGCCGTCTCGAACCATGAGATGGCTTGGCTCCGGAATTCGACGCCCTCCTTCGAGACGCGCGCGATGCGTGCTCCTCAGGATGAGGGCGGAGTGGAAATTGTCGTTTCAGAAAATCATCACGACTTGAAGAACCGGTCCGCCGCATCGCGCGTGGCGCGCTTCAGGTTCATGCTCGACTGCAAACGGGCGATCTCCCCGTTCAACAATTCGATCCGGGCCGCCAATTCTTCCACAGACAATTGCGAGAGGTCCTGCCCGATCTCGTGACCGACCTGCTTCTTCGGCCGTTCGTCATCTTGGATCGCCATCGTCATCTCCAGAATCGTAGCCCGGACAAAGCGCATCGCAATCCGGACATGTCGAGCCAGTTGAAGCACCGGTAGCCGGGTTACGCTCTGCTCCACCCAGGCTACACGCATCCGCCGGTTGCCAGTCCCACCGAGGCTCACTAATCAGTGGGACCACCTCATCACCCGCAAGGACAAATCATGGAACAGCTGCCCGCGCAAATGACCGTCGTCGCCATCAGCAAGCCGGGCGGCCCCGAGGTCCTGATCCCGGAAACCCGCGATGTGCCCAAGCCCGGCCCCGGTGAAATCCTGGTCAAGGTGGGCGCTGCCGGCGTCAACCGTCCGGACGTGGCGCAGCGTTCCGGCAGCTATCCGCCGCCGCCCGGCGCCAGCGACCTGCCCGGCCTCGAAATCGCAGGCACCGTGGTTGCGCTCGGTGATGGCGCCACCAAGCACAAGCTCGGTGACAAGGTGATGTCGCTGGTCGCCGGCGGCGGCTATGCGCAATATTGTATCGCACAGGACGCCCAGGCGATGCCGGTGCCCGAAGGCTTCTCCATGCTGGAAGCCGGCGCCACCGCCGAAACGCTGATGACCGTCTGGCACAATGTGTTCGAGCGTGGCGGCCTCACCGCCGGTGAAACCCTGCTGATCCATGGCGGCTCGTCCGGCATCGGCACCATGGCGATCCAGCTCGCCAAGGCTTTCGGCGCCAAGGTGATCGTCACCGTCGGCTCCCAGGACAAGGCGGATGCCTGCCTCAAGCTCGGTGCCGATCATGCGATCAATTACAAGACCGATGATTTCGTCGAGCGGGTGAAGGACATCACCAACAAGGCCGGCGTCGAGCTGATCCTCGACATGGTCGGCGGCGACTATGTGGACAAGAACTTCGACGCCGCCGCCGTCGATGGCCGGATCGTCCAGATCGCCGTGCTGAACGGCCCCAAGGCGACCATCAACCCCGCCAAGATCATGGTAAAACGGCTGCATTATACCGGCTCGACCCTGCGCCCGCGGACCAATGAGGCCAAGGCCGCCATGGTGTCGGCCATCGAGGCCAAGGTTCTGCCATTGCTCCAGGCTGGCAAGGTCAAGCCCTTGATGGACAGCACTTTCCCGCTGGAGAAGGCCGCCGACGCCCATCAGCGAATGGAAACCAGCGCACATATTGGCAAAATTGTGTTGCAGGTTTAGCGCTGGAGAAGAGTGTTAAACCCTTTGATTTGTTATGCTTTCGTGTCATTTATCGAGCCTTCGATAAATGACACGCGCGGGGCGATGGCGCGGTCCACGGATTGGTGATCGCGGAACATGACAATGCGTTTGGTCAGGTGGCTTGCGCCCTTTGCGCTCAGCCTCATGATGATGGTTGCCGCGGCTCCTGCGCGCGCGGTTGATGCTGTCAGCGTCCGCGGCGACGCGCCTGCCATCGATCTCACCGGCGTTCTCGATTTCCAGCATAGCGAGACCGACAGGATCCAGGTGTCCACCGCGCCCGGCACCGACGGCATCGTCCGCCGCGTCGAAGTGCGCGGCCGCGAAGGCGGCCAGAACTGGGTCGTGTTCGCGCTCGCCAACAACACCGACGACCAGCTCGATCGCCTGATCGTCGCGCCGCATTACCGCATGGTGAATTCGGGCCTGCTGTGGCCGGACCTTGGCCTTTCGCGCATCGCCACGATCACGCCGTCCACCGGCGATCGCCCGGAACGGCAGGACAGCGCCACCGCGGACGTATTCCGCGTCACGCTCGATCCCGGCGCCGTCATTACCTTCGTCGCTGAGCTACGTACCGACAAGCTGCCGCAGCTCTACCTGTGGGATCCGGAGTCCTACAAGGACAAGGTCAATTCCTTCACGCTGTATCAAGGCATCGTCATCGGCATTTCCGGCTTGCTGGCGCTGGTGCTGACGATCCTGTTCGTGGTGAAGGGCAGCATCATGTTCCCCGCCGCCGCGGCGCTGGCCTGGGCCGTGCTGGTCTATATCGGGGTCGATTTCGGCTTCTGGGGCAAAGTGCTCGACATGTCGCAAGGCGCCGAGCGCGTCTGGCGCGCTTCGGGCGAAGCGATATTGGCCGCAACGCTGCTGGTGTTCCTGTTCGCCTATCTCAATCTCAACCGCTGGCATGTACGCTATTCGCATATCACGCTGGCCTGGCTCGTCTTCCTCGGCTCGCTGGTCGGTCTCGCGCTGTTTGATCCCGCGGTCGCATCAGGCATCGCGCGCATCTCGCTGGTGCTGATCGCCTTCGTCGGCTTCGGCTTGATCCTCTATCTCTCGACCCATGGCTTCGACCGCGCGGTATTGCTGATCCCGACCTGGTTCCTGCTGGTGGTGTGGGTGGTCGCATCGGGCATGGCCGTTGGTGGCGCCGTCACCAATGATATCGTGGGCCCGGCTTTGCTCGGCGGCCTCGTGCTCATCGTGATGCTGATCGGGTTCACGGTGATGCAGCACGCTTTCGCTGGCGGCGGCGCCAGCAATGGCATCGTCTCCGACGTCGAGCGCCGCGCGCTGGCCCTGACCGGCTCGGGCGACCTGATCTGGGACTGGGACGTCTCCGCCGACAAAGTCTTCACCAGCGCCGAGACGGAAGCCCTGCTGGGACTCAAACGCGGCACGCTGGAAGGCCCGGCTTCCGACTGGCTCGAAATCCTCCACCCGCTCGATCAGGATCGTTTCCGCGCCGCCCTCGACAGCGTGCTGGATCAGCGCCGCGGCCGTCTCGTGCAGGATTTCCGCTTGCGCACGCCCGACGGCCACTTCATGTGGTTCGCGCTGAAGGCGCGCCCGGTAGTCGGCTCCGATGGCGAAGTAACCCGCGTGGTCGGCACGCTCACCGATGTCACCGAGAGCAAGAATGCCGAGGAGCGCATGCTGCACGACTCGGTCCATGACAATCTCACCGGCCTCCCGAACCGGAAGCTCTTCATTGACCGCCTGAACGCTTTGGCCAATTTCGCCAAGACCATGCCGAATTTGAAGCCGACGATCATGGTGATCGATCTTGATCGCTTCAAACAGGTGAACGACTCCGTCGGCATCGCGGTAGGCGACTCCATCCTTCTGACGCTGGCACGCCGCCTCACCCGTATTCTCAAGCCGCAGGACACGCTGGCCCGCATCGCCGGCGATCAGTTCGGCCTGATCCTGATGTCCGAGCAGGACTCGGCCAAGATCACCGCTTTCGCCGAGACGATCCGCAAGACGATCCGCGCACCGATCGCCTTCAACGACCGTGAGATCTTCCTTACGGCATCCATCGGTCTCGCGCTGTCTGATCCGACAACGCCTGTCACCGATGAGCTGATCAAGGATGCCGAGCTTGCGATGTATCACTCCAAGCGCATCGGCGGCGATCGCATCGACGTCTACAAGCCGGCCATGCGCGCCCGCAAGACCGATCGTCTGACACTGGAATCCGAACTCCGCCGCGCCATCGAGCGACAGGAAATCACCATCCTGTATCAACCGATCGTGCGTCTCGAGGATCGCTCCATCGCCGGTTTCGAAGCGTTGGCGCGTTGGGATCATCCAAAACTCGGCCGCATGTCGCCGGTGGAATTCATTGCGATTGCCGAAGAGATCGGCCTGATTATCGATCTCGGCATGTTCGTGCTCGACCAGACCGCGCGCCAGCTCGCGATCTGGCAGCGCGCCATGCGTGCGCGCGATCCGATCTTTGCCAGCGTCAATGTCTCCTCACGCCAGCTGCTGCGCCACGATCTCCTGCACGACATCCGCACCGTGCTGTCGCGCTCCTCGGTCGCCCGCGGCACGCTCAAGCTGGAGCTGACAGAGTCGCTGGTGATGGAGAATCCGGAACACGCCGCCCAGATGCTGCAGCGGATCCGCGAACTCGGCACTGGCCTATCGCTCGACGATTTCGGCACCGGCCATTCGTCGCTGTCCTATCTGCAGCGTTTCCCGTTCGACACGCTGAAGATCGACCAGTCCTTCGTCCGCACCACCTCGCGCGGTACTCGTCCGGTGATCCTGAAATCGATCATCGCCATGGCCCACGACCTCGGCATGGATGTCGTCGCCGAAGGCGTCGAGACGGATTCGGATGCGGTGGAGCTGTATCAGCTCGGCTGCGAATACGCCCAGGGCTTCGCATTCGGCGAACCGATGGACGCCGATGCGGCGATGCGGTTGCTGACGGAAGAACGGTTGGAAACGGCGAGCTGATAAACGCGCCGGCCAAAGCATTGCCCGGATGCGGCAAAGCGCCGTCCCGTTCACGCAATCACCTTAGCAGATCCTTAATGGCACGCGCGTAGGTAGCTTCCTGCACTCATCCATGAGCTGCGGGGGGATTTCGTGACAATCATCGGCATCGATGGGCCGCGGCCTGTCGCGCTCTCCGCGCGTGTGCATCCTAGATGGCTGGTGTCCTTTGTTGTCATCGCGTGCAGCATGGCGCTCGGGGCGGCCTATGCCGGCTTTGCCGGTGAAGACGTCAACTGGGATTGGCAGAACTATCACCACTACAATGTCTGGGCTTTGCTGAACGGCCGCTACGACCACGACGTGGTTCCGCCGGGCTTTCAGACCTATTTCAACGCCTATATCTATTTCCCCTGGTACTATCTGCGCGAAATGCTGCCGCCGATTGCTGCCGGCATGATCATGGGCGCCGTGCACGGGCTCAATCTTGCGCTGATCTACTGGCTGGCGCGTTGCGTGCTCGGCAATGCGGCGAGTGTCATGAGCATCGCAGCCATCTTGCTGCTGGCCGCGTCCGGCCCGATGACGCTTTCGGAAACCGGCACCAGCTTCGCCGATATTCTCACCGCCATCCCGATCATCGCCGGCCTGATCCTTATACTGGCGCACGACGATGTCCGGCCATGGCCCTATATCGGCGCCGGCCTTTTGATCGGCCTCGCACTCGGGCTCAAGCTCACCAATATCGTGTTCGCCATCGGCCTCGGCGCAGCAGCATTGGCCGCCTCGCGCCCGCTGCCGGCGATGATCTATCTCGCCATCGGCGGCGCGATCGGCACCTTGCTCGGCGGCGGCGCCTGGGGCCTGATGCTGTGGCGGGAATTCGGTAATCCGCTGTTTCCACTACTGGCCGGCCTGTTTCCATCGCCCGAACTGCCGTCAGTGACGATCCTCGATCGCCAATTCATTCCGCGCAGTTTTCTCGACGGTCTGGCCTATCCGTTTTATTGGCTGATGGGCGATTACCGGAGTTCGGAATTCCCGTTCCGTGACGCGCGCTTCGCGATCCTCATGCTGCTGATCCCGCTCACGATCGCTGCCCACCTCAAGGCTGGGCGAACATTGTTCTCGCGGCGCGAATGGCAGCTGATCCTGTTCTTCGCTGCCGCCTATGCCCTGTGGTTGGCCCTGTTTGCGATCCATCGCTACATCGTGGCGCTCGAACTGCTGATCGCGCCGCTGATCGTGATAATCCTGCTGCGCTGCTGCAGTGCCTTCGGCTTGTCCGTCCGGTTTGCCGGGCTTGCAAGCCTCACCATCGCGATCGGTGCGGCGCTATGGCTGCAGCCCGCTGACTGGTGGCGAAGGCCGTGGTCGACGCCGTATCGGCCGGCCATTCCGGCCGAGCTGAAGCAAGCCGCCACCTATTTACTGCTCGACAAGCCGCTCGCCGTGATGGCGCCGTTCCTACCGGCGGGCTCGCGCTTCTATCAACTCGCAGACATCGCCATGCCGATCATGCCGAACGGCAAGTTTGATCGCCGCATCCGCGAGGCCATGACTATGCCGCTGCCAGGCGGAGTCTGGGCCATGCATATCAAGGGAAGACCGCCGCGCAACGAAGCATTGGCGACTTATGGATTGGTGATCGATGTGGCACGGCCGTGCGTGGAGATGGAAGGCCCGCAGCTGACGACAATCAATGTCGCCTGCGCGCTGATTCCAGCTGTGCGCTGAATGTCAGGCGTGCCCGGCTTCGGCCGACAGCGTGCCCGGTGCGACGCCGATCTTCTGCAGCGCGCGCATATACTTTTCGTCGATATCGGTGCCGAAGATCAGGTCATCGTCGGCCGCGCAATGTAGCCAGCCATTGCCCTGGATCTCGTCCTCGAGCTGGCCCGGTGCCCATCCGGCATAGCCAAGCGCGAGAATGGCGTGCTTCGGCCCGCCGCCATTGGCGATGGCGCGCAGAATGTCGACGGTCGCCGTCAGGCAGATGCCATCATCGATCGGCAGTGTCGCATCATCGATGAAGAAATCGCTGGAATGCAGCACAAAGCCCCGCCCCGTCTCCACGGGCCCCCCCTTCAGCACTTTCATGCTTTCGGCGCTTTCCGGGAGTTTGATATTGTCGGCGTCGTCGATGATCTCGAGTTGCGCCAGCAGTTCAGGGAAGTCGATGCTGCCGGCCCGACGATTGACAATGATGCCCATGGCCCCTTCTGACGAATGAGCACAGACATAAATCACCGAACGCGCGAAGCGCTCGTCGTCCATCACCGGCATCGCAATGAGGAGCTGGCCATCGAGATAGCTGCCAGCGTCATCCACGGCACCCAGGCTGACTGGGCGGGATTTGGCGGGGCTCTTACGGCTTCGCTTGCGAGTGGGTTCCATCAGCAAGGCGCTCTCATGTTATTCGTTCATCCTGATATCGAGGCCGGTTGCTGTCAATCCGCCTTCGGCGGCGCACAGCAGAACGGCATCACAAGCAGTTCAATAGCTTAAGTTAGGTTTGGGGTTATGACAGGCTACCCTTGTAAGGACGTCTGATGATCGTTTCGGTTCCGCATCACATTGTCGCTGCCTGCGCTTTCGGCCTCTTGCTGGCCTCTCCAGCGGCGCATGCCAACGACGCGTCGCCCTGGCAGACAGACAGTCATTCGCAGATCAGGCTTGTGGCAGGCTCGCGTAGTGGTCCGGTCATGCTCGGCGGGATTGCAATCCAGTTGCAGTCGGGCTGGCATACCTACTGGCGCAATCCCGGCGATTCCGGTGTACCGCCGCGCTTCGATTTCTCGAAATCCGACAATCTCGACAGCGTCACAATTCTCTGGCCGGCCCCGGTAAAATTCGACGATGGCGCCGGTGGCGAGTCGCTCGGCTACGAAAAGCAGGTGCTGCTGCCGATGCGCGTGGTGGCCAAGGATGCGGGTAAGCCGGTCGTGGTCCGCGCTGCGATCTCCTACGCGGTGTGCGAAAAGATCTGCATTCCGGTCGAAGCCAGTGCCGAGCTGGCCTTCACCAGCGTGGCGTCCACCGAGGATGGCGCATTGACGGCCGCCCTCGATACCGTCCCGAAGCCTGCGACTATCGGCGACAACAACCCACTCACCGTACGCGACGTGAAGCGCGAAGGTAAAAATGTATTGGTTGATGTGACGGCCCCCGAAGGCAAGACGCCGAATCTCTATGCCGAGGGGCCGACAGCGGACTGGGCGCTGCCGATCCCGAAGCTCGACAAGCACAGCCCTGCAGGTGTGAAGCGGTTCAGCTTTGAACTCGACGGCCTACCCTCCGGCGCGACCGCGGATGGCGCTACGCTGAAGCTGACGCTGGTTGGGACCGACAAGGCCTATGAGTACAATGTGACGCTGCCGTAGAGGCTGCCACCCGAAATTAACGTCTCCCTGCTACGCGAAACCTTCGCCGCCTTCCTGCGGCGGAGGAGCCCGTCGTGGCCGTGATGGATGCCGACCCCGCACAATCAACGCCACCGGCCGGGCTCATGGCCCGTCTCCGCGGCCTGTTCTCTGGCTCTGGCGAAGCCTCGCTGACACGCAGGCTGGCCGGCACCATCTTCCTCATTCGCGTCATTTCCGCAGGCCTTGCCTATTTCTCGCAGATCCTGCTCGCCCGCTGGATGGGCTCCGGCGACTACGGCGTCTATGTCTATGTCTGGACCTGGGTGCTGCTGCTCGGCTCCATGCTCGATTTCGGCATCGCCGCCTCGGCGCAAAAGATCATTCCGGAATATCGCCTGAGCGGTGATCACGCCTTGCTGCGGGGCTTCCTCTCCGGCAGCCGGTGGTTCACCGGCCTCGCTTCTGGGGCGGTCGCGCTGTTGCTCGCCGGCCTGGTGAAGCTGCTGTCGCCCTGGATCGACGCCAACACCGTTGTGCCGCTCTATCTCGGCTGCCTCACGCTTCCGGCTTTCGTGGTTGCCAATACCCAAGATGGCATCGCGCGTTCACATGACTGGATGCGGCTCGGCCTGATGCCGCAATTCATCGTGCGGCAGGGCCTGATCATCGGCTTCACCGCCGGCGCCTTTGCGCTCGGTCTTCAACTCGGCGCAGTCGTAGCGATGGGAGCGAGTGCCGCAGCAGTTTGGCTTGCGATGATCGGCCAGATGATCGTGCTGAACCGGCGGCTTGGCGCGCATGTGGAAGCCGGACCGAAGCAACATGACTATCGCGGCTGGTTGAAAGTTTCGCTGCCGATCCTGCTGGTCGAGAGCTTTTATCTGCTGCTGTCCTACACCGACGTGCTGGTGCTCGAACGCTTTGTGTCGTCCGAGGAGGTCGGCGTCTATTTCGCCGTGGTTAAGACGCTCGCACTGGTATCGTTCATTCACTACGCGATGTCGGCGACCACAGCCCATCGCTTCACCGAGTATCACGCCACCGGTGACAAGGAACGGCTCGCCGCCTATGTGATGCATTCCATCAAGTGGACGTTCTGGCCATCGCTCGCGGCGACGCTGGTGCTGCTGGCGTTTGGCAAGCCGTTGTTGTGGCTGTTCGGACCGCAATTTACGGCGGGCTATGACATCATGTTCATCGCTGCTATCGGCCTCGTCGTGCGCGCAGCGATCGGGCCGATGGAGCGTCTGCTCAACATGCTCGGCCACCAGAACGCCTGCGCGCTGGCCTATGCGTCGGCCTTTGTGATGAACCTGGTGCTGTGCCTGCTGCTGATCCCGCATTTCGGTGGTCATGGTGCCGCAGCAGCGACCTCGATTGCGCTGACGTTTGAGACTGTGCTGCTGTTCTGGATCGTGCGCCAGCGGCTCGGGCTGCATGTACTGGCGTTTGGGAAGCGCTCCTCTTAACCTCTCCCCGCATCTTGCGCGGGGAGAGGTCGGCGCGCCTTCGCGCCGGGTGAGGGGCATGGCACACGGCCAGCCTATTGTTCTGAACTATCGGATCGGACTTGCAGAACTGAGCGAGCCGAGAGACTGCACTTGGTGAAAGGCCAGTGAGCCTCGCGTGTCGACCTCTCCCCGCGCAAGATGCGGGGAGAGGTAAGGATCGAACTTCGCGGCTTAAGCTGCCGTCCACCCGCCATCGATCGAGAGGTTCGTGCCCGTGATCTGCGCCGCTTCGTCGCCGCACAGGAATAGCGCCAGCGCCGCCACCTGCTCCGAGGTCACGAACTCCTTGGTCGGCTGCGCTTCCAGCAGCACATCGTTGATGACCTGCTCCTTGGTCAGCCCGCGCGCCTTCATCGTGTCGGGAATCTGCTTTTCCACCAGCGGCGTCCAGACATAGCCGGGCGAGATGCAGTTGCAGGTGATCTTGTGGGTGGCGACTTCCAGCGCCACGGTCTTGGTGAGACCGGCGATGCCGTGCTTGGCCGAGACATAGGCCGACTTGAACGGCGAGGCGACCAGCGAATGCGCCGAGGCCGTGTTGATGATACGGCCCCAGCCGCGCTTCTTCATGCCCGGCACAACGGCGCGGATACCGTGGAAGGCCGATGACAGATTGATGGCGATGATCGCGTCCCATTTCTCGATCGGGAAATCCTCGATCGGCGAAACGAACTGAATGCCGGCATTGTTGACAAGAATATCCACCGCGCCAAACGTCTTCTCGCCGAGCGCGATCATCTCGGCGATCTCGGCGGGCTTGGTCATGTCGGCCGGCGAATGGATCGCCTTGACCTTGTAATCGCTTTCGATCGCCGCGCGTTCCTTCTCGATATCGGCGGGCGCGCCCATGCCATTGATCACGACATTGGCGCCGGCGCTGGCGAAAGCGCGCGCATAAGCGAGGCCGATGCCGCTGGTCGAACCGGTCACGACCGCGGTCTTGCCTGTGAGATTGGTCATTCACTTACTCCTGTTGGATTTGATCAGATGGAGAGGAAGCTCGTTGTAATCGTCGGGCGTCAGCGCGTGGGTGACCATGGATTCACCTGGCTGCGGCCCCTCGAACCAGTCCTTGTGGCGCATCGAGAGGAACACATCGCGCTCGCCGCAGCCCCAGTGCTCGACCATGTTGATATGCGCGAAATTGTAGTCCTTCGACGACGACTCGTAGACCTTGCTCGTATAGATCAGGTGGATCACCGTGACGGTGTTTTCCTTGGCGGCGTCCGACAGCAGCGCCACCGACGGGTCCTGCTTGAGTTCCTCCGGCAACTTGCCGATCAGATCGCGCAGCGCCTTGCGGATATTGTGGATGCGCTTGTTCTTGTCAGTGTTCATGCGCGTCCGGCTTGAGAAGCGGATGTCCTTCTCGCGCTCCTGCGCATCCAGGATGGACTGCGGCAACAATCCGCGCGCGCTGAACAGATCGACCTGAAAGATCAGGAGATCGCTGGCCACATCGTCGAGCACGAAATCAAGCGGCGTGTTGGAGGCGATGCCGCCGTCCCAGAAATGCTCGCCGTCGATCTCCACCGACGGAAAGCCGGGCGGCAAGGCGCCGGACGCCATGATGTGTTCGGGGCCGATCTTCTTGCCTTTGGCCTTGAAGAGCTCGTTGTCGAAATAGGTGAAGTTGCCGGTGGTGACGCTGACGGCGCCGACGCTGAGGCGCGTTTTGCAGTCGTTGATGCGATCGAAATCCACCAGCCGCTCCAGCGTCGCCTTCAGCGGTGCCGTATCGTAATAGCTCAGCGACTGCGGGCTGCCCGGCGGCCATAGCGGCGCGGGCGGGAGACGCGGCACGAAAAAGCCGGGAACGCCGAAGGCGGCGATCACCGCTGCACCCGCTTCGTTGAAATAGGTGCGCGCACGATCACCAGGCAGGAGTGGGCTCCACGGCACGGGCGCCGCCGCCATCTCCCAGAATTCCTTCAGCCGGGGCACGCGTTTCTCACGCTCATTGCCGGCGATGATGGCGGCGTTGATCGCACCAATCGAAATGCCGGCGACCCATTCCGGCTCGAAATCATGATGGCAGAGCGCCTCATAGGCGCCAGCCTGATAGGAGCCCAAGGCGCCGCCGCCCTGCAGCACCAAGACACGTTTGGCTTGGGACGGCTTTTTGGCTGCCTGATCGGTCGAAGATGCGGACATGTCTGTGAGCCACCCGAGATCGCTGATGCGAGGGAACCGGCACCGTGGCCCGCTGGCCTCGTGGCGTCAATTGCCGATGCTGCAGAGCAGCATCACAAGGAAGCCATCACATGCGACGGGACTATTTGTCCGTCGAGGCCAGGATCATGGTCCAGAACACCTTGTACTTGGTGTTGGGAGCATAGATCGCGGCAATGCCGAGTTTTGTGACACCCGATTTCAGCATATTGGCGCGGTGCGGCGGCGAGTCGCGCCAGCCCGAGAAGGCTTCTGCCAGGGTGTGATAACCGGCCGAGACGTTTTCGACCGCCACGGTTGCAGGATAGCCACCGGCATTGAGCCGCTTGGCAAGCGGCGCCTTCACGTCATGATCGAGCTTGTTCTTCTTCGCCATGGCGGTGGACTGATCCTCCGCCAGCGCCATCAATGCGGGATCGACCACCACGGGGCCGAGGCCGTTGTTCTGGCGATAGAGCGAGATCATCGAGGCAGCAGCCTGCGGATCCAGCTTGGCACCGCCATTGGCCATCGACAGATACATGGTCGGCTGATCAGGCGCCTGCTCCACGGTGGTTCCGCAGCCCGCCAGCAACACCATACCCAGACTGGCCAAAGCCATCCGCTTCATCGGCAATCCCCTCAAATCGAGGGGCCGTTGTTGCACAGGAACAGTGGCTGAATGGTGAACGGAGAGGAAAGAAGATTGCTCTATTGCCCGGCAAAAATCCGGTAGCGTCGCGGTTGCAGACTGATGGTGTCGCCGGTGGTCAGCGGACGATCGCGCGGTGCATCGATTTCGACCAGCGTGTCATCGCCATTCAGCGCGATATCAGCACGCTGGATCGGGCCGAAGGTACGAACGCGACGCACGACGCCTTCGAGGGCGCCCTCGCCCACCGGCCCCACTTGCATGTCATGACGACGCACGAAGAGTTTCGATGGCCCGACGGCGCTCCCGGCATCGATATTCAGCGGGCGATGGCCGAGCTTCACCTGCCCTTCGCGCACGTCGACCGGCAAGACGATGGACTCACCGATGAAGGAATGCACGAACGCCGTAGCCGGATTGTCATAGACATCGCCGGGCGTGCCGATCTGTTCGATCTTGCCCTTGTCCATCACCACCACGCGGTTGGCAACTTCGAGCGCTTCTTCCTGGTCATGGGTGACGAAGATCGAGGTGACGTGAATTTCCTCATGCAGCGTGCGCAGCCACTGGCGCAACTCCTTGCGAACTTTCGCGTCGAGCGCACCGAAAGGCTCGTCGAGCAGCAGGATACGCGGCTCGATGGCAAGCGCGCGAGCCAGCGCGATGCGCTGGCGCTGGCCGCCGGAGAGCTGGCTCGGATAGCGATCTGCGAGCCAATCGAGCTGCACGAGATCGAGCAGCTCCTTCACGCGGGCGCGGATCTGCGTCTCGCTCTTGCGGATCTTGCGCGGCTGCACGCGCAGGCCGAAGGCAACGTTCTCGAACACGCTCATATGGCGGAACAGGGCGTAGTGCTGAAACACAAAGCCGACATTGCGCTCGCCGGCGCCGCGCTCCAGCGCATCCTGACCGTCGAACTTCACTTCACCGGCGTCAGGCCAGTCTAGACCCGCAATGATGCGCAGCAGTGTCGTCTTGCCCGAGCCCGATGGCCCGAGCAGTGCCAGCAATTCGCCATCGGCGACCTTCAGATCGACGCCGTCGAGGGCAGTAAAGCTGCCGAATTTCTTGACAATGTTTTTGACTTCAATCGCCACGGGTCGGTTGTCCTTGATCCAGATGCCGTTCGAGGATCGCTTTCGCCGCCAGCGTGATCAGCGCCAGCATGGCGAGCAGCGATGCGACCGCGAACGCAGCCATGAACTGATACTCGTTATAGAGAATTTCCACCAGCAGCGGCATGGTGTTGGTTTCGCCGCGGATATGGCCGGAAACCACCGCAACCGCGCCGAATTCGCCCATCGCGCGCGCATTGCAGAGCAGGACGCCATACAGCACGCCCCATTTGATATTGGGCAATGTGACGCGGAAGAACGTGGCCAGACCGGAGGCACCGAGCGAGATCGCGGCCTCCTCCTCGGAGGTGCCTTGTTCCTGCATCAGCGGGATCAGCGCCCGCACGACGAAGGGGAATGTCACGAAGGTCGTCGCCAGCACGATGCCCGGCACCGCGAACAGGATCTGGATGCCGTGGCTCTGCAGCCACGGACCGAAATAGCCCTGCCCGCCAAACAGCAGCACGAAGACGAGGCCGGAGATCACAGGCGACACGGAGAATGGCAGATCGACCAGCGAGATCAGCACGGTCTTGCCGGGAAATTCGAATTTGGCGATGGCCCATGCGGCGATCAGGCCGAATACCATATTGAGACTAACGGAGATGGCGGCGACCAGCAGCGTCAGCCGGATCGCAGCTTGCGCCTCGGAGTCGGTGATGGCGCGAAGATAGGCCTCGGCGCCGCGTGAAAATGCCTGGCTGAACACCAGCACCAGCGGCAGCACGACAAAGACGATCAGGAACAGGATCGCCAGCGTGATGATAATGGCACGAATCCAGCGCGGCTCGGTCAGCGTCGGGCTGCGCGCGGCGGAGGGGCGGGATGGGGGCGGTAAAATCGACATGCGGCTTTGAGACTACACCATGCGGCTCTGCGACCAGCGCTGGATGCGGTTGATCGCGAAGATGACGATGAAGGAGGCGAGCAGCATGACGACGGCGATCGCCGTCGCGTCGGCATAGCGGAATTCAGACAACCGAATCACGATGAGGAGCGGCGCGATTTCGGAAATATTGGGCAGGTTGCCGGCGATGAAGATCACCGAACCGTATTCGCCGACAGCGCGTGCGAAAGCGAGCGCGAAGCCGGTGAGCATCGCCGGCAGCAGGCTCGGCAGGATCACGCGCCACACCGTCTGCCAGCGGCTGGCGCCAAGGCTGGAGGCGGCCTCCTCGATTTCCTTGTCGAGATCCTGCAGCACCGGCTGCACCGTGCGCACCACGAAAGGAATCCCGATGAAGACCATGGCGACGAAGATACCGATCGGGGTGAACGCCACCTTGATGCCGAGTTCGGCAAGCGGCGCACCGAGCCAGCCCTTCTGTGCAAACAGCGAGGTCAAGGCGACGCCGGCCACGGCGGTCGGAAGCGCAAAGGGGATATCGACGATCGCATCGAAGATGCGCCGGCCGGGAAAGCGATAGCGCGTCAGTGCCCAGACGATCACCATGCCAGCGATCAGGTTGACGATCGCAGCGAGGAACGCGATTCCGAACGACGTCTTCAGCGCGTTCAATGTCCGTCGGCTGGTGAGGATGCCCCAGAACTGCTCGAACGAGAGTTCGAATGTCTTGAGCACCAACGCTGCCAGCGGGATCAGCACGATGATCGACAGCCAGGTCAGGGTCAGGCCCATGGTGAGCCCGAATCCCGGCAGCGTGCGTCGTTGTTTAGCCGCGCTCACGCTGCCCCCTGTATATCGACGCTACGATCAGTTCTTGTAGATCTGATCGAACACGCCACCTTCGGCGAAGTGAGTCTTCTGTGCCTTGGTCCAGCCGCCGAACACGTCGTCGATGGTAAAGAGGTCCACCTTGGCAAACGAGGTCTCATACTTCTTCGCGATGTCGGCATCGCGCGGACGATAGAAGTTGCGAGCGGCAATCTCCTGTCCTTCCTTGGTGTACCAGTATTTCAGATAGGCTTCCGCAGCGGCGCGGGTGCCCTTCTTGTCGGCGACGGCATCGACCACCGCGACCGGCGGCTCAGCCAGGATCGACAGCGGCGGGGCGACGATTTCGAACTTGTCTTTACCAAATTCCTTCTGCGCAAGGAACGCCTCGTTTTCCCAGGCGAGCAGAACGTCGCCGACGCCGCGCTCGACGAAAGTCACGGTAGAGCCGCGCGCACCGGTATCGAGCACCGGGACGTTCTTGTAGAGATCGCCAACGAACTTCTTCGCCTGGTCTTCCGATCCGAACTTCTTGAGCGCATAGCCCCACGCCGCCAGATAGTTCCAGCGCGCGCCACCGGACGTCTTCGGGTTCGGCGTGATCACGCTGACTCCCGATTTGAGCAGGTCGTTCCAGTCCTTGATGCCCTTGGGATTGCCCTTGCGGACAAGGAACACGATGGTCGAGGTGTAGGGCGCCGCGTTCTGCGGCAATTTCTTCTGCCAGTCTTCGGCGATCAGCTTCTTGCCCGCGATGGCATCGATGTCATAGGCCAGCGCCAGCGTCACCACATCGGCTTGCAGTCCGTCAATCACCGAACGCGCTTGCGAACCCGAGCCGCCATGGGACTGCTTGATTTCGACGCTCTTGCCGCTGTCCTTCTGATAGGCCGTAGCAAACGCCTTGTTGAACTCGACATAGAGTTCACGGGTCGGATCATAGGAGACGTTGAGCAGCGAGACGTCAGCGGCAAGGGCAGAACTCGCCCAGAGCAGACCAGCGAGAACGGGAACGATGCGACGAACCATGTGGGATCTCCGTGAACCGAAAGACTCAAATGCTTTCGGGCAAGGCGGACAAAATCGTGAACAACCAGGTCGAAGTCAACGAAACCACATTTCAATGTTTCTACAGTGACGGCAGCAATCTCCCACGGATTTGCCGCATTTGGGATGCGGCATTCCGTCGGTCTTGATTGACGTCAGCGCGCGCTCTCCGCGTGCCGTGCTTGCATGCGTCGATGCAGCGCGGTGATGCGGCCATCGCCTGTCGGTTGATAGAACACGGTGTAGCGTTTCACCGTGGCGGCAAACGCTTCCGCGTCTGCGTCCTTCTTCACCTCGAAAGCATCGAAACCCGCGCGCAGCATCAGCACAAACTGGTCGCGCAGCACCTGCCCGGTCGCGCGTAGCTCGCCCTTGTAACCATAACGCTCGCGCAGCAACCGCGCCTGGCTATAGGCGCGACCATCACGGAAGGTCGGAAACACCAGCGCCACCACCGCAAGTTTGTCGAGATAGGGCACGAGCTCGTCGAGATCGCGGTTGTTCGGCCAGATCACGCCGGTCGGGCTGTTACGCGCCACGAGCGCTTCTGGATCGGCCAGAAACCGTACCGCCGGGATCAGCGCTGCGCCCTCAACCGGAATCTCGCTGTCATCCACCGCATGCGTAAAGCTGTCCGCAACGATCGCGCCCTTCTTAACGAGTGGCATAAACGCGCTCCTTGAACGGCTCGACGCCGAGACGTTCGACGGTCTGGTAAAACAATTCATCCGGCCGCGCCCGCAGCGCCAGATAGGATTCGACGATGTCCTCGATCACATTGGCCACGTCATCATAAGGCACCGCAGGGCCGATCAACGTTCCGACCACAGCACCTTCATCAGCACGGCCGCCGATCGTGATCTGGTAGAATTCCTCGTTGTTCTTTTCGACGCCGAGGATGCCGATATGGCCGACATGATGATGGCCGCAGGCATTGATACAGCCGGAAATATTGATGTGCAGCCGGCCAATCATGTCCGCAAGGTCGTGATTGGCGAAGCGCCGCGTCAGCTCCTGCGCCACCGGGATCGCGCGCGCATTGGCCAGTGAGCAATAATCAAGGCCGGGGCACGCGATAATATCGGTGATCAGATTGACGTTCGGCGTCGCCAGCTGGAGCTTGTCGAGCTGTCGCCACAGCGCCGGCAGATCGCGCTTGGCGACATTCGGCAGCGCCAGGTTCTGCTCATGGCCGACACGGATCTCGCCGAACGAATATTTGTCTGCGAGATCGGCGATGGCATCCATCTGCTCGGCCGTGGCATCGCCGGGCGGACCACCGATCGGCTTCAACGACAGTGTAACGATTGAATAGCCCGGGTGCTGATGGGCCGCGACGGAGTTCTTCAGCCAGCGTTCGAATTGCGGATCGGCGGATGCCGCTTTCAGCTCGTCCGGTGTGTCGGACAGGGTTTGATAACCGGGATACTGGAAGCGCGAGCGGATATCGGCGACGATCTCGTCATCGAGCTGCAGCGCGCTGTGACGCATCGCCTGCCATTCTTCCTCCACCTCGGCAGAGAACTTCTCGATACCGAGTTCATGAACGAGGATCTTGATGCGCGCTTTGTAGATATTATCGCGGCGGCCATACTGATTGTAGACGCGCAGGATCGACTCCACATAGCTGAGGATGTCGGCGCCATGCACGAAGGGCTTGATCACCTTGCCGATGAAGGGCGTGCGGCCGAGACCGCCGCCAACCAGCACTTCGAAGCCGGTCTCGCCAGATTCGTTCTTGAGAATCCGCAAACCGATATCGTGGACCTTGATCGCCGCGCGATCATGATCAGACGCCGTGATGGCGATCTTGAATTTGCGTGGAAGATACGTGAATTCCGGATGCATGGTCGAATATTGCCGCAGCAATTCCGCCCAGATGCGTGGATCCTCGACCTCGCCCGGCGCGACGCCGGCCCACTGATCAGTGGTGACATTGCGCACGCAATTGCCCGAGGTCTGCATCGCGTGGATACCGACGGAAGCAAGATCTTCCAGCGCGTCCGGCAGGTCGGACAACTTGATCCAGTTGAACTGGATATTCTGCCGCGTGGTGAAGTGGCCGTAGCCGCGGTCATACTTACGCGCCACATGGGCCATCTTGCGCAATTGCGGCGATGACAGCGTGCCATAGGGAATGGCGACGCGCAGCATATAGGCGTGGAGCTGCAGATAGACGCCATTCATCAGGCGCAGCATCTTGAATTCGTCTTCGGTGAGTTCGCCGGAGAGACGACGCTTCACCTGATCGCGGAATTCGGCGACACGCTCGTTGACGAGCGTGCGATCGATTTCATCATAAGCATACATGTCGAGAACTTTCAGGCCGAGATCGGCAGATCGATGGTGACGCCCTGGCGGCGAATGCGTTCGCGCAAATTGCCGGGCTCGACGGCGCCGTCGTCCTTGACGATCACCGGGGCGATATAGGGGCCGATGGCGCCGACATCATCGGCGGCGGATTCGGCAAGCAGCGCACGCGCATCATCGGCCGTGCGCACGATGGCCGCCTGGGCAAGATCATCTGTCCAGCCCTCCTTGGTATCGCGATAGATGACGATGCCATCCCAGGTGCGGTTGGCTGTCACCACTGAAGGACCGGCGATCTTGATTTTCTGTTGCAGGGGAGAGGTCATTCGGCAGCTACCAAAATGTCAGAGACGAAGGCGTTGATATTGGCGGCGCGCCATGGCGCGGAATGCGCCACGACATCGCCGATGATGAGAACGGCCGGGCCGCCATCGATCTGCGCGACCAGCGAGGGGAGATTGTCGAGCGTGCCGACAGCCGCCTGCGCATCGGGCCGTGTTACGCGCGCGAATACGCCGACCGGCGTCTGCGGCGAGCGGCCGGCCTTGATGAGGCCTTCGCGGATCGCCGGCGCCGCCGTCATGCCCATATAGACGACCACGGTCATCTTCACGTCTGTGAGCACGGACCAGTCGACCTTGTCGGCGTCCTTCTCTTTGTGCGCGGTCAGGAACGTGATGCGCAGCGCCTCGCCGCGATAGGTGAGCGGGG
Organism: Tardiphaga sp. GW821-FHT12E02; assembly: GCF_058807155.1. NCBI lineage: Bacteria > Pseudomonadati > Pseudomonadota > Alphaproteobacteria > Hyphomicrobiales > Nitrobacteraceae > Tardiphaga > Tardiphaga sp. GW821-FHT12E02. Next base: position 1,547,388 of record NZ_JBXAQK010000001.1, on the reverse strand, counting down.
TCTCGAACATCGCAGCAGCGCCGAGACCAGCCGTGATACCGGGAATGACGGAGTAGGACACGCCGGCATCGCGGAGATATTCGATCTCCTCGCCGCCACGGCCAAAAATGAAGGGATCGCCGCCCTTGAGACGCACCGCGCGCTGGCCGGCTTGCGCGGCCTCAACGAGCAGCTTGTTAGTGGCATCCTGCCCGATGCCGGGCTTGCCGATACGGCGCCCCACCGGCACGCGTGACGCGTCACGGCGGATGCGATCGAGAATTTCGGACGACACCAGTTCGTCATAGAAAACGACGTCGGCATCCTGCAGCGCGCGCAGCGCCTTGATGGTGAGCAGATCGGGATCGCCGGGACCGGCGCCGACCAGAGTGACATGCCCCTTCGCACCCGTCTGCGAGGCACCGGCGAAGGCCGCGAGATCGCTGATCGCACCAAGCGCCTGCTCGGCCTCGCTACCGCGACCGGCCAGAACCTTGGCGCCGATGTCGCCATCGACCACGCGCTCCCAGAAGCGGCGGCGCAGCGGCGCCTCGGAAATCCTGTCATTGATCGATTTGCGCCAGCGCCCGATGAAGGTCGCGAGATCGCCGATGCGCGCCGGCAGCACGCTCTCGATCATCTCGCGCACACGCCGCGCCACCACTGGCGATGTCCCGCCAGTGCCGACAGCCACGACTACATCGCCGCGATCGACGATGGCCGGAAATATGAATGTGGAGTTGGCGAGATCGTCCATCACATTGACGGGTAATCCCACCGCCCTGGCGCGCTCAGCCATCATCGGCCCGAGATCGCCGGCGCCTGCGCACATCACGGCGATGACACCGGTCAGGTCCGCACTGAGCGGATTCCCCTCGGCAAATTCGATCGCATCGACAGCTGCGGCATCGAGCCCGGCGAGGTCGCGATCGCCATCGGTCGCATGCCAGCGGATGCGCGCATGGGCTGCCAGCAGCAACCGCAATTTGGCGCGCACGAGCTCACCGGCACCGATCAAAAGGATCGGTCCGGCCTGCAAGTCCAGGAAGACAGGCAGAAAGCGCATGCAAACTCCGACGCCCCGAACTTCGGGGTTGACTGGAATTATATTCTATATATCTCTCGATTACAGCACGCAAAGAGAAGATTTTTTCTTCTTTGAGCCGTTCTAATTGTAGAACTTTTTACTCTCGAACACCAGATGCCGGAGATGGTTCTTCTCTCGGACGATCGCATCAGCGGGTTGCTGCAGTAAAACGCGCAACCGCACACGATCGTTGCAGGGCAGATTTCGGACCGCCCGGCGGACAAAGTGCCGCAGCTATCCATCACCGATCCGCTCAACGCAGGGGACTATTCGTGAACCGCCTTTTGACCACTTTCGCCGCCGGCCTCGGCCTTCTCGCCGTGGGCGTCACCGCGCCCGCTCAGGCGCAGACGCCGACCACCCTGCTCAACGTGTCCTACGACATCGCGCGCGAGCTTTATGTCGAGATCAATGCCGCTTTCATCAAGCAGTGGAAGGCCAAGACCGGTCAGGACATCACCATCAATCAGTCGCATAACGGCTCGTCGCGCCAGGCGCGCTCGATCCTCGAAGGGCTCGAGGCGGATATCGTCACCTTCAACCAGGTCACCGACGTGCAGGTGCTGCATGATCGCGGCAAGCTGATCCCGGCCGACTGGGCCAAGCGGTTGCCGAACAATTCGTCGCCTTATTACTCGCTGCCGGCCTTCCTGGTACGCGCGGGCAATCCGAAGAATATCAAGGACTGGGACGATCTGGTGAAGCCGGGCGTGCAGGTGATCTTCCCGAACCCGAAAACCTCGGGCAATGCGCGCTACACCTATCTGGCTGCCTATGCCTTCGCGAAGAACAAGTACGGCGCCGACAAGGCTGATGACTTCATCAAGAAGCTGTTCGCCAATGTCCCGGTGTTCGACACCGGCGGCCGTGCAGCGACCACGACTTTCGTGGAGCGCGGCACCGGCGACGTGCTGATCACCTTCGAGGCCGAAACCGCGTCGATCCGCGACCTCGTCGGCAAGGACAAGGTGGAATCCGTGGTGCCGCCGACCAGCGTGCTCGCCGAATTCCCGGTCACCGTGGTCGATAAATATGCCGACAAGCACGGCACCAAGGCACTGGCGACGGCCTATCTCGAATTCCTGTATTCGCCGGAAGGCCAGGCCATTGAGCTCAAGGGCTATAACCGCGTGGTCGACAAGGACCTGATGGCCAAGAACAAGGACAAGTTCCCGGACGTCAAACTGTATCGCGTCGAGGACGAGTTCGGCGGCTGGGACAAGCTGAACGCCGAGCATCTCAATGCCGGCGCAAAGCTGGATCAGCTGTTCGGCGGTAAATAAGGCGCCGACTGTCGTCACCCGGCTTGACCGGGTGACCCAGTAAACACCGCAGCTTCAGAGTGTACTGGATCGCCCGGTCCAAGCGCGCAATTGCGCGCCAGGCCGGGCGATGACAGTTTGAGAATGGAACGCCCCTCGCATTCCATTTCCCCGCAAATCGTCTATGAAGCGCGCAAACAGCTTCACCCACGGACCTTCCTTTGCGACGTAGCGTCATTCCAGGTTTCAGGCTCTCGCTCGGCATCACCCTGCTTTATCTCGGGGTCATCGTCCTGCTGCCGCTGTGCGCGCTGATCCTGAAGGCGTCCGACGTCGGGCTGACGCAGCTCTGGGGCATCCTGTCGTCGCCGCGCACGCTGTCGGCCATCCGCGTCACCGTCACCATGGCCGCCGCCGCTACCGCCTTCAACGCGGTCTATGGCCTGCTGCTGGCCTGGGTGCTGGCGCGCTACCAGTTCCCCGGCAAGCGCATCCTCGATGCGCTGGTCGATGTGCCCTTCGCTCTCCCCACCGCCGTCGCCGGTCTCGCGCTGACCGCACTCCTGTCCAAGAATGGCTGGTTCGGCGCGCCGCTGGCCGAACTCGGCATCCAGGTCGCCTACACGCCGCTCGGCATTGCCATTGCGATGGCCTTCACCAGCATCCCTTTCGTGGTGCGCACGGTGCAGCCGGTGATCGAGGATCTGGGCACCGACGTGGAGGAAGCCGGCCGCTCGCTCGGCGCCAGCGATCTGCAGATCCTGTGGCGCGTGATTTTCCCTGCGATCTTCCCGGCCTTCCTCGCGGGCTGCTCACTGTCCTTCGCGCGCAGCCTCGGTGAATTCGGCGCAGTGATATTCATTGCCGGCAACCAGCCGATGAAGACCGAGATCGTGGCGCTGCTCACTTACATCCGCCTTGAAGAATACAATTACGAAGCCGCCGCGGCGATCGCCGTGGTGATGCTGGCCATGGCCTTCACCATGCTGATCATCACCAATGCCGTACAGGCCTGGAACCTGCGCTATCTCGGCCGGGGAGACGCGTGATGGCCGACAAGCGCAGCAATGGCGCATGGATGGTGACGCCGGTCGGTGCCGGACCTGTGGCGCGCCGCGTGGTGCTCGGCGTCGTCCTCGTGCTGACGCTGCTGGTGCTGATCGCGCCATTGGCACTGATCTTCTCCTCCGCGCTGTCGCAGGGCATCGCAGTGTTCTTCCGCAATCTGGCCGAGCCCGGCACCCAGCACGCGATCTTCCTGACCGTCATCGCCGCGCTGATCGCCGTGCCGGTCAACATCCTGTTCGGCCTCGCCGCCGCATGGAGCGTGACCAAGTTCACCTTCCCCGGCCGCACGCTGCTGATCGCGCTGATCGAGCTGCCCTATTCGATCTCGCCCATCGTCGCCGGCGTCGCATACCTCTTCGTCTATGGCACCACCGGCCTGTTCGGCCCGATCATCGAGATCCTCGGCATCAAGGTGATGTTCGCCACGCCGGCCATCGTGCTGGCCTCCATGTTCGTCACCGCGCCCTTTGTCGCGCGCGAACTGATCCCGTTGATGCAGGTGCAGGGCACCGACGAGGAAGAAGCCGCAGTGACGCTCGGCGCCTCCGGCTTTGCGACCTTCATCAAAGTCACGCTGCCCAATGTCCGCTGGGCCGTGCTCTATGGCGCGATCCTGTGCAACGCCCGGGTGATGGGTGAATTCGGTGCAGTTTCGGTGGTGTCGGGCAATGTCCGCGGCCAGACCACCACGCTGCCGCTACAGATTGAGCTTTTGTATCAGGACTACAATGTCGCCGGTGCCTTTGCCGCCGCGACCATGCTGACCGCCGTGGCGCTGTTCACCATCCTGATCAAGGTGATCCTGGAACGGTTCTCGCCGGATACGCACGGCCGCGCGCCCGGGCACTGATTTTTTCGGCCTTCTCCCCCAACCATAGCAGCAATCGCGGGGGGCTATCCCGCCCCCATGCTTGGCGCTAAAACGTCCCAAGGCCGCCGTTCTTTCGGCAGTCTTCGTCTGCATAATCCCAAAATCAGAGCTTAATTGCCGCCTGCCCGAGAGAAACGCATCATGAAACGCATCGACGCCCATGGTCTGCAGATCGCCCCTGTTCTGTACGACTTCATCGCCAAGGAAGCCGCCCCGAAGACGGGGATCGCGCCCGATGCATTCTGGGCCGGCCTGGCCGGCATCATCAACGATCTCGGCCCGAAGAACCGCGAATTGCTGAAGATCCGCGACACCCTGCAGGCCAGGATCGACGACTGGCACCGCGCCAACAAGGGCAAGGCGTTCGACCTCGCCGCCTATACCGCATTCCTGAAAGAGATCGGCTACCTCCTCCCCGAGCCCGCGACCAAGACGGTCGAGACCACCAATGTGGACGAGGAAATCGGCCAGATCTGTGGTCCGCAGCTCGTCGTCCCGCTGACCAATGCGCGCTACGCCCTCAATGCAGCCAATGCGCGCTGGGGCAGCCTGTATGACGCCTTCTACGGCACCGATGCGATCCCGCAGGATCCGAGCGAAGGCGGCAAGGGCTACAACAAGGCCCGCGGCGACAAGGTGATCGCGAAGGCAAAGGCCTTCCTCGATTCCGCCGCCCCTCTCGCCACCGGCAGCCATACAGACGTGACCGGCTATAGCATCGTGTCCGGCCAGCTTTCGGCCAAGCTCAAGAGCGGCAATCTCACCGCGCTGAAGAACGAAGCCCAGCTCGCCGGCTATCTCGGCGACCACGCAGCGCCCAATGCAATCCTGCTCGTCAATAACGGCCTGCATATCGAAGTGCAGATCGATCGCGCGAGCCCAATCGGCAAGGACGATCCAGCCGGCGTGTCGGACATGCTGATGGAAGCCGCCGTCTCCACCATTCTGGACATGGAAGACAGCGTCGCCACCGTGGACGCCGACGACAAGGTGCTGGTCTATCGCAACACCCTCGGCCTGATGAACGGCACGCTCTCGGCCGACTTCGACAAGGGCGGCAAGACGCTGACCCGCGCGCTGAACGCCGATCGCACCTACAAGACGCCATCGGGCAAGGACCTCACGCTGCATGGCCGCAGCCTGATGCTGATGCGCAATGTCGGCCACCACATGTTCACCGACGCTGTGCTCGACAGCAAGGGCGAGGAAATCCCGGAAGGCCTGCTCGACGCTGCCGTGGCCGGCCTGATCGGCATCCACGACGTCAAGAGCACCGGTAGCTTGCGCAACTCGCGCACCGGCTCGATCTATATCGTCAAGCCGAAGATGCACGGCCCGGACGAAGTCGCCTTCACCTGCGAGATCTTCGGTCGCGTCGAAAAGATGCTGTCGCTGCCTGAGAATACGATGAAGGTCGGCATCATGGATGAGGAGCGCCGCACCACGGTGAATCTCAAGGCCTGCATCCAGAATGCGTCGAAGCGCATCATGTTCATCAATACCGGCTTCCTCGACCGCACCGGCGACGAGATCCACACGTCGATGGAAGCGGGTCCGATGATCCGCAAGAACGACATGAAGGCCACGCCCTGGATCAAGGCCTATGAAGAGTGGAACGTGGACACGGGCCTGCTCGATGGCCTGCCCGGCCACGCGCAGATCGGCAAGGGCATGTGGGCCGCGCCGGACAAGATGGCCGACATGCTGACCCAGAAGATCGGCCACCCGCAGGCCGGCGCCACCACCGCCTGGGTGCCGTCGCCCACCGCCGCGACGCTGCATGCCCTGCACTATCATCAGGTCGGCGTGATTGAACGGCAGAAAGAACTCGCCAAGGGCGGTGCCCGCGGCAAGCTCAGCGACATCCTCACCATCCCGGTGTCGCAGTCGAACTGGGCGCCGGACGATGTGAAGCAGGAGATCGACAACAACTGCCAGGGCATCCTCGGTTATGTGGTGCGCTGGATCGACCAGGGCGTCGGCTGCTCCAAGGTGCCGGACATCCACGGTGTCGGCCTGATGGAAGACCGTGCCACGCTGCGCATCTCAGCCCAGCATCTCGCCAACTGGCTGCATCAGGGCGTCATCACCAAGGATCAGGTGATGGAATCGCTGAAGCGCATGGCCGTGGTGGTCGACGAGCAGAACAAGGGCGACGCGATCTACAAGAACATGGCGCCCGGCTTCGACGGCGTCGCGTTCAAGGCTGCCTGCGATTTGATCTTTGAAGGACGTACGCAGCCGAACGGCTATACGGAGTATATTTTGACGGCACGCCGCCGCGAGGCGAAGGCGGCGGGCTGATCGACGGATCACCAAATAGCAAAAGCCCCGGTTCGCACCGGGGCTTTTTTGTTGCCCTTAGCTTGTCATCATCCGCGAAAGCGGGTGATCCAGTAAACACGGTCGCTAGTGTCTAATGGATCGCCCGGTCAGGCCGGGCGATGACAGCGCGCCCCTAAAACACCGCAATATATTTCAGCAGCGAAATCACACCGAGAATGATGACGATCACACGGCAGATCTGCTTGGCGCGACCGTCGAGCGGTAGCATGTTGATCAAATACAAAATCAGGATGACGACGAGAAACGTGATCAAAGCGCTGATAAGTATGCCCATTTGTAGTTCCCCAGCTTGAAATCATGACATCGCGCAACAACGCGCAGATGAGTGCGATTGAGCAGCACCACTACAGATGAGAACGCAAAAGCCGGCTTTGGGTTCCATGTGCGGAACGGCCGCATATTGCGCTGCAAGAAATTTTTACCTTTCTGCGGCTAGGTCATCGCATTGACTGAGGACATTGCGATGAATCGTTTAAGCGTTTCCACTTTGCTGAAATCAGTGATTGCCGTGATGGCGGCCTGCGTCGTGGTCGTGCTCGCATCCGGCGCCTGGACGTCATGGCAACGACTGCAGACTGCCAATCGCATATCTTCGATTGCCGAAGCTTCCGGATACATCTTCAAGGCTATGCATAATCTGCGCGCTGACCGCGCATCGACGGTTCGTTCGCTGAATGCAGACAGCATCATGCAGCCCGATTTCGCAAAATATGCGCGTGCTATCCGCGACGCCGAACTGCCGGCGATGCAGAAGTCGGTTCAGGTGCTGGCCAATATCGATTTCGAGAACAAGGCTACGCTGCTGCCGCAAGCATCCCGCCTCGTCGATGAGCTGGCGAAACTTCAAGCGGAATCCTGGGAGGCCATGAACAAGCCGAAGGCCGACCGCCGCCCGACGCTCGCCAAGGACTATGCGACCAATAACGACGCGCTGCTGCCAGTGCTGGACAAGATTTCATCGGTGCTCTCAGGCGCCGTCAACAATAGCGACGCGGTCATCGATCAACTGCTCTCCATCAAGCAGATGGCCTGGCTGCTGCGTCAGACCGCCGGCGAAGCGTCGGTCCTGATCACCACCTCGCTTGGCAATGGCAAGCTGCCGGCGGATGGTCAAAGAACCTATGCCAAGCTGGCCGGCGGCACGGAGGTCGCATGGACCGCACTCGATCTGGCAACCACGGGCATGAAGATGCCGCCGACGCTCAGCGCTGCAATGGATACGGCCAAGAAGACCTATTTCGATCCCGCTCTGCTGAAGCTGCGTGACGGCCTTGTCGAAGCCCTCGCCAATGGCACCAAGCCGGAAATGTCCGCTCTCGCCTGGAGCCCATATTCCGTCGAACGCATGAGCACTGCGGTGATCGTCGCCGAACGCGCGCTCGATCTCGCCACCGAGCGCGCCGTCGATCAGATTAGCGTCGCGCAGCGCGCGCTGTTCGTGCAAGCCGCGCTCCTCTTGATCGCTATCGCAGTTGCCGTGGCCAGCATGCTCGCCGTGACGCGTCGGGTCATCGTGCCGCTCAATCATATTCGCGATGCCATGCTGAAAGTCGCCGGCGGCGATCTCGCTGTCGAGTCCGGCTACAAGGATCGTCATGATGAAATCGGCGCGCTCGCCGGCGCCCTCGAAACCTTCAAACAACAGGCCATCGAGAAGGCTGACATCGAGCGGCAGGAACGCGAGCGGAACGCGCAGACCGTGAACCGTCAGCAGGCGATCGAGCAATATATCGGCCAGTTCGAAGTCCAGATGCAGGACACGCTCGGCACCCTGGGCAGCGCCTCCGACCAGATGAATACGACATCAGACGGCATGGCTGCTGTCTCCAGCCAGACCAATGCGCGCGTGCAGGATGCCGCGCGTGCCTCCAGCGACGCCTCGGCGAATGTTCAGAACGTCGCCGCTGCCGCCGAGGAGCTCAGCACGTCCATCAACGATATCAGTCGCCAGGCATCGCATGCGGCCGGCATTGCCAGCCGCGCGGTAAACCAGGCGCAGCAGACCGACACCACCGTGCAGGGCCTCGCAGCGAGCGCGAACCGCATCGGCGAAGTGGTCGGCCTGATCAACGATATCGCCTCGCAGACCAACCTGCTGGCGCTCAATGCCACCATCGAGGCCGCACGCGCGGGCGAGGCCGGCCGTGGCTTCGCCGTGGTCGCCTCTGAGGTGAAATCGCTGGCCAGCCAGACCGCCAAGGCCACCGACGACATTTCCGAGCAGATCGCGGACATCCAGCGCGTAGCCAATGACGCCATCGAGGCTATCAAGGCCATCGGCGGCATCATCGGTGAGGTCAACGAGGTCGCCACGGCGATTGCTGCGGCCGTCGAAGAGCAAGGCGCTGCCACGCAGGAGATCACGCGTTCAACCCAGCAGGCTGCGGATGGCACACGCAATGTTTCAGACAACATCACCGGCGTCAGCGCCGATGCCGATGCAGCCGGTGCAGCGGCACAGGACGTGAAAATGGCGTCTAAAACGCTGGCAACACAGACGCGCCAGCTGGGATCGCAGGTGACAGATTTTATCGGAAAGATCCGGGCGGCGTAAAACACGTCCGAACTGTCATCGCCCGCGAAAGCGGGCGTTCCAGGACACACTGCCGAAGAGATCAATCACGATCGCCGATGTCTATTGGATCGCCCGGTCAAGCCGAGCGACATTCAAGGCGACAATTTACTCCCGCGCCACAACCGGCACCCGCTCATACTTTGCGCTCACCGAGGCCGGGACCGGTGTCATGTTGAGCGAAGCACCGCGTTTGTCAGTACGGGTTACCGATCTCAGCCCATCCGCACCGGCCACGATATCGCCCTTTCGCAAGGTCGGATCATCTTCGATCTTGACCTGCGCGAGACCGAATTGGTCTTTTCCGTTGCAGGTACAGCCTGCCACGATCTCGTTCCTGAACTTGAAGGCATTCGGCAGCTCCGAATAGGATTTGCCATTCTCGGTCGCTGCATGATCGATGCTGCTACCATAGACGATCTCAGTCTTGCTCGCAGGGCAGAAGCTGTTGCATGAGGCGGCCCGGCTCTGGCTATCATTCGCCGTAATCGGGAAATAGCGGCCATCGCAGGTCCGCACGCAATAAGCCTGCGCGCCACCGCCGGCAACACGTGGTCGCTCGGCCCGCATCGGCGGACCGTCGTCGAACGGCATCTGCATGCTCGGCATACGACCGCGCGCGATACCGCCGAACAATTCAGAGAAGAAATCTTGTGCGTGAGCAGCAGGGATGGCGACGACAACTACGCCGAACGCCAATGCAGCTGCTCCGAAGAGCCGTCGTCCCGACATAGGGGTCATGGGGCCCGGCCCTCCAACTTTCAAATGATCCGTCTCGAACTCAGTACAGCGACGACGCCGAGAGGTTCATGGCCTGCTGTCCCGTCGCCTGCACCCGTAGCGGCTGCGCGGATGTCACTGTCCGCGAGGTCGGTGCGTTGCGTGCGATTTCGCGCGATACACCCGACTTCGGCAATACAACGACTTTGGTGCCAACGTTCACGCGGCTGAAAAGGTCCTGCACATCTTCATTGGTCAGACGGATGCACCCCGACGACACGAATTTCCCGATCGTGGTGGGATCGTTGGTGCCGTGGATGCGATAGATGCTGGAGCCGAGATACATCGCGCGCGCGCCGAGCGGATTACCGGGGCCGCCGGCCATGAAGCGCGGCAGATATGGCTGGCGGCGGATCATCTCGACCGGCGGGTGCCAATCCGGCCATTCCGCCTTCCGCGTCACCGTCTCGGTGCCAGCCCAGGTAAAACCTTCCCGGCCAACGCCGACGCCGTAACGGATCGCGCGGTTGTTGCCGAGGATGTAATAGAGCTGGGTATTGCCGGTATCGATCACGATCGTGCCCGGCGCCTGATTGCTCGCATAGCTGACTTCGGTACGACGCAGGCGCTCCGGCATCACGTAGGACGCGGCATCCTGCTGCTGCTCCGGCGTGACCATGATGCTATCTTCGAGGAAGCCATCCTGCGATGTCGGCGCATAGCTCATGACCTGCGCCGATGCGCTGGTCATCAAGCATGGCGCGAGGGACATGGCCGCGACAAGCGCAAACGCGCCAACGCTGCGGAGCGAAAGCTTGCGAGAAGATGCGTCTGACATGTGACTGCCCCGTGTGATTGACGCGCGGATAACATCATCTCGGTCGCACTGGTTCCGTCGCGGGTTCATCACAACAGCGATTTGTCAACCAAGCGACCATCACGCTTTCGCGACGGAACTTGTAAGGTAGTCCCGTGTTGTCGGGCGATCCTTGTGGAGCTGCAATTTGCGCTTCACCAATGGAGGCGGCGTGCCGTGACAGATCATGAGTAAGGTCCGCGCTTTCCCTGAAAAGCCTCCGGGCACTCCCGTTTCCGAAAGCAGCATCGAACAGCCGCCGGTGATCCGGCGCGCCGAAGTCGTGGCCTTTGCGCTGGTGTCGCTGCTGGTCATCACCGTGATGGTGGTGCTGTATTTCGCCAAGGCGTTCTTTCTTCCCGTCGTCACAGCTTTTATCGTCGGCACCATGCTGTCACCGGCTGCGAGCTTTCTCGAAAAGCGCCGCATCCCACGCTCGGTATCGTCGGTGCTCATCGTGCTAGCGGTTGGTGCGGTCGCGGTGTTCATCATTGGTTTGATCTCGGCGCCGCTGATGGAATGGAGCGACCGCCTTCCCGAGCTCGGCGCGCGGCTCAAGGATAAGCTGCAGATCCTCGATCGGCCGCTGGCGCTGTGGCATCAGATTCAGGGACTGTTCGGCGACGCCGAACCGCTGGCCAATACGCAGTTCAAACTGCCGAAGATCGAGTGGGTGCAGCCTACGGTCGAATTCCTCTCCCCGACCTTCACCGAATTCCTGCTGTTCTTCGCGACGCTCGTGCTCTTTATCGCGAGCTGGAAGGACTTGCGCCGCGCGATGGTGATGAATTTCGCCGATCACGAATGGCGACTGCGCACGCTGCGCATTCTCAATGCCATCGAAACCCGGCTCGGCGATTACCTGATCATGGTGACGGTGATCAATTTCGGGGTCGGCATCGGCACCGGCATCATCTGCGCCGCTACCGGCATGCCCAATCCGGCAGGCCTCGGTGCCTTGGCGGCAACGCTAAATTACTTTCCTATTATCGGCCCGGTGGTGATGTTCGTGATCCTGGTGGTGGTGGGCATCATCTCGGCCTCCACACTCGGCGCCGGCCTGATTGCTGCGGCATTGTTTGTCGGGCTCACCTTCATGGAGGGCCACTTCATTACGCCCACCATTATCGGCCGCCGGCTGCAGCTGAATGCGCTGGCCGTATTCATCGGCCTCGCTTTCTGGACCTGGCTGTGGGGACCCATGGGCGGCTTCCTCGCGGCGCCGATCCTGATCGTCGGGCTGATCCTGAAAGAGCATTTGATGCCGCTCAATTCGCCCCAGTTGCCGCAGGAGTAATCCGGGTTTATCGATGGAACTTACGATCTGACGGCGCGTTTCTGCTGCAATTCCGGTTCTGGTTTCTAAGGGAGCTTCGCATGTCCGACGACGATGCCTTGAGCGAATTGAAGAAACTAACGGACAAAGCAACCTATAGCCGCCTGCAGAAGGATCTTGCTGCCGTGAAAAACGACGTCTCCGCCCTCACCGACCAGATCACCGACGCCCTCAATGCCTTTACCGGCCAGGCCGGCAAGCAGGCCCGCCGCGGCGTCAAGGAAGCGCGCTCGCGTGCCGATGACGTGTATTCCGACCTGCAGGATCGTGGCAGCGCTATTTATGACGACCTGCGCGAACGCGGCAGCGCCGCCTATGACGCCGCGTCATCACTGGAAGAGACGCTGGAAGACAGCATCACCCAGCGTCCGCTGGCCAGTGTCGGTCTGGCACTCGGCCTCGGCGTGTTGATCGGCATGGCGTGGCGCAAGCGTTAACCACGGCGCCGACAATCGTGACATACGACACTGGCGGGGCCGCAAGGCGCCGCCGGTTTTCTTTATGATAAAGCAATCGATCCGGGGGCTTTGATGCTGCAGCGTTACATCGACGATCTCAAACACTCGACCGGCGCCAGCCTGCGCATGACGTCGCTGGTGGCGATCGCAGGTTTCGCCGGCTTCATCGCGCTGGGCTTTGCCTGCGCCGCCATTTTCATTGCCGTGCTGCAGGCCTATGGCGCGATCACCGCCTGCCTTGCGATTGCAGGCATTTTCCTGGTCGTCGCCGGCATTTTCGCGCAGGTTTATGCCATCAAGCAAAAGCGCGCACGTGAGCGGGCCGCTGCGGCGGCCCGTGCCGCGGCACGGGCTGCCGCCAGTGCGCCGCTGATCGACCCCATGATGGTCGCAACGGGAATCCAGATCGCGCGCGCGGTCGGATTGAAAAAGCTCGTACCATTGCTGGCGTTGGTGGGCGTCGCGGTGGGCTATATGGCGAACCGCAGCACTTCTTCGGACGAAGATGAAGACGACAGCGCCGACGGCCCCGATGAGGCTGCCGGCGACTGATTTTCCGAGATTTCTTGCGGCAACTCTGTGGCAGCCCAGCGGCAAGGCTTGCCTCAAGACGTCAGGTCACGCAGCGGCCCGGCTGCAACGAACGCGCGACTTCGGTGAGCATGCTGACCGGCGGCTCGCAGGCCACCGTGGCCTTGCGCGGCTTGGTATCGACGGGGATGGCCTTGGTGCTCGCCGGTTTGTCCTGTTGAGCCTTCGGGGCGGGACCGGCCAGACGGAGCAGCACCGACGTATCGGTCAGGCCGTGGACCTGGAAGGACAGCGTCTGTCCGGCATCAAGCTTGGCAGGGGTGGTGTCACGATCGCCCTTGGCGGTGCGATTGACGGCGGGCGTGAACGAGGCGGTCGAGATGGCGGTATCGCGGTCTGTCAGCGTGCCACGGAGGCTGCTGCCCGAAAGATCGTTACCGGAGGCGTACTGGATGGCGCCGAACATGGCAGCACCGCTGACCAAACCCAAGACCAGACTGGACATCTTTGACATCTGAGCCTCGCTGTAACGCTCTGTGTGACGCTAACCCTGCCCACGTCTGCGCGTGGCGCTATGGCATTAGAACGTCAGTCAAGCCCTGAGGTTCACGACTGGCGTTCACTTAACCGTGCTTTAAATATTTTGGGTTCCGCGGAACGCTTTTCGCGCGCCGGCGTCATCAAGACAGCCGGTCGTCCCCCTGCCCCAAAGACCGGCGACGCGGGGCGTAGCCGTGGTGATGCCGGCTGCGCCTCGCATTCTTTTTCATCCCATCAAATTATCGGATGACGTCGCGCTGGTTCGTATCGGCGACGATGATCGCTTCGCCATGCGGCAGGTCTTTCACGACGTCACGCGACAGGCCGAGATTGGTGGCCAGCACATCCGGCGGGTTGGTCGAGAGCCAGGCGCTGAGATCGTTGGACTGGTACTGCCCGCTGTTGAAGCCGATCAGCACACGCAGCACATCACTGCCGGTATTCTTGATGTAGTGGCCCGAGCCCATCGGCGCGTAGCCGGCATCGCCTGCCTCGAACTGCTCGGTGACAACCTGACCTTCGGCGAGGAAGACGGCCATCTCGGCCGTACCCGTGAGATAGTACTGCCATTCATCGGCATTCGGATGCCAATGCAGTTCGCGCATTGCGCCGGGTTCGATTTCGAGCACCGAGCCGGCCATGGTGGTGGAGATCGGGAATTCCTTCACCGAGGCAATATATTGCACGCCGCCACCGGCGATCTGGCGCGGCTGCTGTGCCAAGAGCGGATAGCGGTGGGCGCTGACGAGCTCGGGATATTTTCGCACGGCGGCATCCCATGAGCGCTCGTTCGGCACGGAGCCTGCGGCAAAATAGGCTTCGCCCTTCGGCCAGGCCTTCAGCTTGTCGGCATCGATGCCGAGATTTTGCGAGACGACGGATTGCGGCGTATGCGCAAGCCAGTCGGTGATGCTGAAGGTGTGATCTTCGGAAAAATCGCCATTGTCGAAAATCAGAACGAAGTGACACTCGCCCGGACCGATGCTCTGGATCGAATGACCCCAGCCGCGCGGGAAATACCAGATGTCGCCGGGACCGAACACGTCGATCTCCGACGAGCCATCGGGATTAAGCAGCGTGGTGCGGCAGCGGCCGGAAATCACATAGCCCCACTCAGCCGCATTCGCATGCCAGTGCAACTCGCGCATCGAACCGGGCTCGAGGCGCATGGAGACGCCGGCAATGCCGATGCTGGCCGGGAATTCATGCACCGACGCGCCGCGGGTGGTGCCACCGGAACTGGTGCGGGGCGTCTGCTTTTCCAGCTGATAGCGGAATGAGAGATTGGTCGTCGCCTTCATGGAAGCCTCCTGTTGTGTATGGTGAGAAATTAGCGACGCCGTAGCCGGAATGATTGGATCGCCGGATGCCGATTTGGCGAAATGCGTGGTGCTATCGCGGGGGCACCTTGATGATCTTGCGGAGTGCCGCAAATTGCGCGCAGGCATCGATGGCCATAAGCGCGAACAACACCACGGCACAGGCACCGAGACATGGCGCCAGTCCGAATTGCGCGAGCGATACGGCACCGCTGATCGCGCCGAGCACGATGGTGAGCCATGACGCCGCATGAAGTGCGGCTTGCCTGAACTGGCGGCGATCCTGCAATGCGAACGCCAGCGAATGACCGATGCCGAACAATTCGCCGGTGACAAAACTGCGGCCGATGGCAATGCCGGACACCGGGCGCGGAATCGCATTCTGCATGCCCATGGCCAGACAGACGGGAAGCAGCGCGATGAAGCCGTTGATCTCGCCGACCAGAAAGATGGACAGGACAATCATCGCGACTTCGAGCATCAACACGATCATCGTCGCCGATATGCGCCGCTGCGCGATCAGCGAGCCGATGAAGGCCCCCACGACGAAACTCGTGATCGCCGATGCGATCGGGATCGCCACCGCCGTGCGCCCATGCGCGACGGCGATCCCGAAGCCGATGCTGTTGCCGCTCATGAAGGAGACGAAGATGCCGGACAGATAGGTGACGCCGACCGCATCGAGGAAGCCAGCGACGAAGGTGATGATCACATCGAACAGAAACGGATTCATCGCGGGCTCCTTGCGCGTGGCGATGCGATGCCGTCAGCGGTTCTGGCTGTGCGGCGAGAATGGTCCGGGAGGGGCCGCCGTGATGCCGGCGAGCACGATCAATGCGACAACCGCGCACCAGGTGGTGAGCCAGAAGCCGTCGATGTAAGCGAGCACATTGGCCTCGCGCTGCACGAGGCCCGCGAGCGTCGCCATCGCGCGGCCACCGGCCTCGCCCACACCATGCGGCGTGAAGCCTGCGGTGAGACGCGCCAGCAGATCGGTGACATGGTTGCTGCCATTTGCGACGTGCTGGCCGAGCAAATTCGAGTGAACCTGCTCGCGCACCCGCAGCCAGGTGGCCATCAGTGCGACGCCGATCTCCGCGCCGCCAAGACGCACCACCTGGATATAGGCGGCGAACGCGGTGGCGTGCTGCGGATTGGAATTCGCAAGCGTGATGAGAATGATCGGCAGCAATGAGAAGGTCTGGCCGACCGCCTGCAGCAACAGCAGCGGAATGAAATTGACTGCGGCCCATTCATGCGTGAGGCGCGTGCCGAGTAATCCGGCCGCGAAGAAAGCCAGCAGCCCGATCATCAACACGTAGCGGGCATCAATGATGCGCACCACGATGATCGATAGTGGCAGCATGATCAGCATCGGCAGAGCCGCCGCGAACAGGAACAGCGGACCGATCTGCTCCGCACGCAGCCCGGCGATGCCGAGCAGGAAGTTCGGCACCAGCGCTGCATTGGAGAGACCGGTGAGCGCATAGAGCACGATCATCACCAAGTTGAGCCCGATATTGCGCGACAGGATCACGCGGGCTTCGGCCCAGGGATGGGCGACCACCGCCTCGTTGATCAGGAACAGCACCGCGAGCAATGCGCCGCCGCCGAGCAGCACGGTGACCGTGCCCGACGAGAACCAGTCGAGCCGGTTGCCCTGATCGAGCCCGGCATAGATCATCGCCATGCCGGCGCCGAGCAGCAGCATGCCGCCCCAATCCGCATTGCGGACCAGTGCGCGATCGATCGGTTCGGCCGGCGTGCCGAGATAGACGAACAGGCCCATCAATGGCGCGATCACCACATCCTGCCAGAACAGCCACTGCCAGCCCCACTGCGACTCGTAGAAGCCGACCATGGCGACGCCGAAATTGAGGCTGAAGCCGACACGGATGCCGTAGATGGCGATGGCCGGCAGCCACCAGCGCATGGGCAGATTCCGGAAGATGATCATCAGCGTCGCCGGCACGAAGGTGCCGAGCAGCAGCCCGCGCAGGATGTTGAGCGCCATCAGCGTGCTGTAATCCTGCATCAGCGGCATCAGCAGCGAGACGGTCGCATAGACGAGACTGGGAATGCCGAGCACGCGGCGCAGGCCAAAGGCGGTGGCGAGCCATGCCACCGCGGGCGCGATCAGGATCTGCATGGCCGTGGTTGCGGTGCCGAGCCAGGATGCCTGGTCGAAGCCAAGCGAGAAGGCGCCGCGCAGATCGGGCAGCGCCACGAGAAACAGCCGGCTGTCGAAATTCGCCAGGAACGAGCCGAGCAGCACGGCACCGACGGCGAAGATCGGTCGCGGCGCGAGGGCGCCGGTGGAGACCGGCCCGGACTCGATGGCGTTACTTTGCGCCATCGGACTCGTCCGCATCGGTGACATGAATGCGGGTGGTGACCGACATGCCGGGCAGCAGGCGATCCACCAGCGGCTGCTTGTCGTCGAAGCGGATGCGGACGGGAATGCGCTGCACGACCTTGGTGAAATTGCCGGTCGCATTGTCCGGCGGCAGCAATGCGAATTGCGAACCCGAGGCCGGCGCGATGCGCTCCACATAGCCGGCGAGCTTGTTGCCAGAAAACGTGTCCGCCTCGATATCGACGCGCTGTCCCGGACGCACGCGGCGCAGCTGCGTCTCCTTGTAGTTCGCGATCACATAGACTTTCGGCAGCGGCACCACGGCGATGAGATTGCTGCCGATATTGACGTAATTGCCCGGCTGCACCTGCCGCTCGCTGACGACACCATCGAAAGGGGCGGTGATGCGCGTATAGCCAAGGCGCAACTGCGCAGCCTGGAGCGCGGCACCTGCGCCTTGCAATTCGGCCACATGCTGTTGCCGCGTGCCTTGCAAGACGGCGAGCTGCCGGTTCTGCGCGGAAATGACGGCGTCGCTGGCTTTCACATCGGCCTGGGCCTTGTCATAGGCGGCCGTGGCCTGCTGCAGCTTCTGGACAGTGCCGGACTGGGTCTGCACCAGCGCCTGCTGGCGTTGCTGCTCCTGCCCGGCCTCGACGGCGAGCGCCACGGCCGAGACATGCTGCGCCTCGGCCTGCGCCGCCAGTGCCTTTTGTGCATCGATCTGGTTGGCGAGATTGGCGAGCGTGGCCGCGGCGGCAGCCTTGCTGGCTTCGGCCTGAGCGACCTGGGCGAGATAATCCGCGGGATCGATCTGCAGCAGGAGATCACCGGCCTTCACATGCTGGAAATCATCCACCGGCACCGCCTTCACGGCGCCGGATACGCGGCTGCTCAGCTGTGTCATCTGCGCGCGCACATACGCATCGTCGGTGGCCTGGATCGGCCACTCGCCGGTCCAGCGATCCCAGCTCAGCGCCGCCACCACGACGCAGGACAGCGCGATGGCGATGGCCACGATGGATGGCGCAAGGCGCAGCCACACCGCGCCTGCATGCGGCTGCGGCACCTCCGTGGTCGAAGCTGGCTGATCCATGACGATCACGCCGCTTGCAGCTGGGCCGGCGCCTGCGCGGCATGGTTGCACTGGCTGCGGCGCCAGGCATTCGGGCTGGCGCCGGTGGCGCGGCGGAATTGACGGCACAGATGCGCCTGATCGGAGAAACCGCAATCGAAGGCAATGGCGCAAAGCGACAGCTCGCTGGAGATCATCAACGCCTTGGCGCGATCGAGCCGGCGGGCGACGATATAGGCATGGGGCGACTGGCCGAAGCTCACTTTAAAAGCATTCGAAAAGTAGCCGGCGCTGAGACGCGCGATGCTGGCCAGATCTGCCACCTGGATCGTGTCGTCCAGATTCGATTCAATGTGACGCTTGATCTTCTCGATCTGCCAGCGAGCCAGACCACCGCGGGCCGGGGCCGATACGGGCTCCGCCGCAGGCTTGCCGAGCAGTGTCACCGCCTGCTCGATGCAGCGAAGCGCCGCACCTGTATCGGAGCCGATGGCCCGCTGCGCGTCTAGCAGGAGTTGCGACAGCGCCATAGAATTCGCGACATTGCGGGTCGCCTCGACTGATGTCCAGTTGACGTGATCAGGCTGAGAATTGAGAAGCATGTCGATCTCTCCTTCGATGCAGTCGAAACGCCGTTGTTTCGATGGGTCGAAGGTGAGTGATTTTGGCGGGGCCGACTATTCTACCTGGATAGCAATTCAGGAAACGAAAGTTAGCACCGCCTATACCAAGGTTTATGGACGCAACGATGCCCGCGCCGACAGCCCATCCGCCCATGTCCGAACGTCGCTTTGCGGGCGTCACGAGCCTCGAAGAGGCCCATGGACCAACGCGCACCATCATGATGGTGACGACGGCCATCCTCACCGCCGTGATCTTCGCCTTCGACGTGTTCAGCCCGCTCGGCATCGCGGTCGCTGCGCTCTATATCGTCGTGCTGCTGATGTCGCTGCGGTTTTCAAATCTCAAAGGCATCGTGCTGATCGCTATCGGCTGCGTGATCCTGACCATCGCCGGCTATCTGATCGGGCACGCCCACGACACCGAGGAAGGCCCGCTGCTGCGCTGTGTGGTCAGCGTGCTGGCCATCGCCATCGCCGCCCTGCTCTGCGTGCAGATCCGCATGGCCGATGCCAAGCTTCGCCGCAGCGAGGAGCGCTATCGCAACATCTTCCAGAGCACGAGCGTTGCCGTGTGGGAGCAGGACTATACGCCGGCGGCCGAGATCTGTGCGCCGATCCTCGCGCAGGGATTGCCGCAGTTGCGCGAGCACCTGACGCGCAACGAGGACTTCCTCAAGCGCTGCCTGCTGAGCCTGCGGACCATCGACGCCAATGACGCCGCGCGCTTCCTGATCGGCGATCTCAGCGAGGCGCATGCACCGGCTTCATGGGAAGCGGCACGCGTGCCGGAATCGCAGGTGGCATTCCGCGAGATCCTGCTCGCTTATCTGGATGGCCAGACCTCCTACACGATGGAGAGCGCACTGCGCGCCACCGATGGCTCGCGCCGCGACATCATCATCACCGCGACCTTCCCAAGCGATCGCACACGTTCGGTGCTGATCAGCGCGCTCGATGTCACGGCGCAGATCACAGCCGAGCAGGCGCTGCAGCAGAGTGCGGCCGAACTGACGCGGGTGTCGCGCATCGCCACGCTGGGCGCGCTGACGGCGTCGATCGGGCACGAGGTCAATCAGCCGCTCGCGGCCGTTGTCACCAATGGCGAAGCGGCGCTGCGCTGGCTCGGACGCGACGAGCCCGATCTCGACGAGGTGCGCACCTGCATCGAGGAAACCGTGCATGAAGGCCGCCGGGCCGCCGAGATCATCCAGCGGCTGCGCTCGCTGTCGGTGAAAGGCGAATTCACCCGCAGCCCGGTCGATCTCAACGACATCGTCTCCCAGGTGCATGCGATGGCGCGGCGCGATCTCGCCGATCAGGAGATCGCCGTGACGCTCGATCTGGCGCCGGGCTTGCCCGACATCTCCGGTGACGGCGTGCAATTGCAGCAAGTGACGATGAATCTGGTCAACAATGCCATGCACGCCATGACGGGCTCTGCATCACGACAGCTACGCATCCAGACGGCATTCGAAGCCCAGGGCGGCATCCGCGTCACTGTCAGCGACAGTGGTGCGGGAATCTCGGACGACAACATGCAACGGCTGTTCGCGCCGTTCTTCACCACCAAGAGCGAGGGCATGGGCATCGGCCTGTCGATCTCACGCTCGATCATCGAGACCCATCGCGGGCGCATCTGGGCGGAGCGGCGCCCCGAAGGTGGAACCAGCTTCCATTTCATGATACCGACGGCGGACGAAACAGGATCCGTGGCCGTTGCCTAAAGACCAGGAAGCACCTTTGGTCGTCATCGTCGATGACGAAGCCGCCATCCGCACCGCGGTGGGCAGCCTGCTGCGTTCGGTGGGCTATGAGGTGGCGCATGCCGCTTCCGCAGTGGAATTGCTGGAGAGCGACGATCTCGAGCGGGCGAGTTGCCTGGTCCTGGACATCCGGCTGCCCATCGTCAGCGGGCTGGATTTCCAGAAGAAGCTTGCCGATCTCGGCAAGGCGGTGCCGATCGTGTTCATGACCGGCCATGCGGATGTGCCGATGACCGTGCGCGCCATGAAGGCGGGTGCGGTGGACTTCCTGCCAAAGCCGTTTCGCGACCAGGAGATGCTGGATGCGGTGGCCGGCGCCGTCGAGCGCGATAGGGTGGCGCGCGAGGCGCGTGACAGCATCGCCGACATCAAGGCGCGCTATGCGACGCTCAGCCCGCGCGAGAGCGAGATATTGGGATTGGCGACCGCGGGGCTGCTGAACAAGCAGATTGCGGCCAAACTCGTGCTCAGCGAGATCACCGTGAAAATCCATCGCGGCAAGATGATGAAGAAGATGGAGGCACGGTCTTTCGCCTCCCTGGTCAAAATGGCCGAGGCGATGGGCATCAAACCGGCCCCCGGTACCGCCCGATAAACCACAGTATGATTCCGCAGGCCCGCGGATTTTGGCACATACACTCTCGAAACGGCTCGACACTGGGGTCGCTGTCACAGCCGCCGGGTGAAGATGACGTTGCCATCAGACCAATCCATCGCGATCATCGACGACTCTGCTTCGGTCCGCCGCAGCCTCGAAAGCCTGCTGCGCTCGCTGGGATTCGCGGTTGCAAGTTTCGAGTCCGCGCAGGCCTTCCTCGCCGCGGGGACGCGGGTGTCGTGCGTCGTTACCGATGTGGAGATGCCGGGCATGACCGGCATCGATCTCTATGAGGCGATGCGGGCGGGCCGGGACACGACGCCGGTGATCTTCATCACCGCCGCATCCGAGCAGCAGGTGCGCCAGCGCCTTGGCAGCGAGCTGTGCGTGCTCGGCAAGCCGTTCGAGGCCTCCGACCTCACCGCCTGCATTCACCGCGCCATCAGCCAACGCTGAGACGCGGCTCCCAGGCCGGCTCGCCGTCCGGCACCGGGCCGCCCTCGCCGAGCTGGATGCGGCGGATATGTCCAAATCCCTGCGGGCTGCGGTGGGCGATCAGCACGATGGTCGCCTGCGGCAGCTCGCTGCGCAGCAGGGCCATCACATTGCATTCGGTCTCCAGATCGAGCGCGCTCGTTGCCTCGTCGGCGAACACCCAGTCGGGTTCCGCCACGATTAGACGGACGATGGCGAGGCGCTGCTGCTCGCCGACCGACAGACCGTTCGCATTGTCATCGCCCGCATCGAGCCGGGCGCCGAGGCCGACCGCGCGGAGCAACCGCTCCACCGTCTCCGCGGCAACGCTGCCGGGATCGGCGGGATAGACCGCGGCATCGTGCAATGATCCCAGCGGCATATAGACCTGCTGCGGCATGAAGACGAGATGGCCCGCGGGCAGCGTGATGCGGCCATCGGTCTGCGGCCACAGGCCGGCGAGCGCCTTGATCAGCGTGCTCTTGCCGAGGCCCGAGGCGCCGCTCAGCCATACGGTTTCGCCTTGTGCAACGGACAGCGCCGGGATCTCCAGCAAGGTTCGGCCATCAGGGGCGCGGATATGTAGATCGCGGATGTCGAGGTCAGTCCCCGCAGAGACCTGCCGTTGCAGCGATCCGGCCGGATGCGCCGCACCGTCGGTGGCCGTCATAAAGCCCTGTAGACGGCGCGTGGTCGCGACCAGGTCGGACATGAATTTATAGTTGAAGATCAGCCAGGACAGCGTGGTCACGACATTGCCGAAGGCTGCCGCGAGCTGCGTCAGGCCGCCCAGCGTGATCTTGCCGGCGAGAAATGCGGGGAGCGCCAGGAATGTGGGAATGCGCAGCACGCTCTGGAAATACGGACGCGTGAACATGCCATAGATGAATTCGCGGCGGATGACGCGACGCCAGACGCCGAACAGATCGTCGAACCGGCGCGCGATCACCTTCCGGTCGGCTGCATCACCATGCGACAATGCGATGGCCGACGCGTTTTCGCGCAGGTTGACCAGTGCGAAGCGAAAGTCCGCCTCGCGCCGCTGCTCCTCCATCAACAGGCCCGGCAGCTGGCGACCAAGCAGATGGGTGAGCACGGTGGACAGCAGCACATAGATCGGCGCGGCCCAGACCATGTAGCGCGGGATCTCGATATCGACCCCGAACAGCGAGACCTGCAATGCGAAGGTCGAGAGCTGCCACAGCAGCATGACATAGGAGACGAGCCCGATCAGGCTCATGATGAAATCGAGCACGCCGGTGCGGCCGACGCCATCCACGCCGCCAAGGATGAATTCCGGGAACATGCTGCAATCTTCGGCGATGCGCTGGTCGGGATTGTCGATGCTGTGGTCCGAGCGCAGGCTCGGATGCAGGAACCAGTAGGCTTTGCCGACAGTCCAGCGATGCAGCAATGTTTCCGACAATCGCTGCCGCCAGCGAAATTGCAGCAGGCGCTTGCAGTAGCGCGCGATCAGATAGAGGCTGGCCGAGATGCAGACCAGAATGGCGAAGACGCCGATCTGGGTGATGGCGGCGGGCCCGTCGATCTTCTGCAGCGCGTTGAAGAAATCCGCGCTCCACTGCACCTGACGCAGCGTCACCTGAATGGCTGCGAGCTGACACGCGATGATCACAGCAAGCAGGAACAGGCTCAAGTAACGTCCCGGCCCAGTGGAGGCGATCCAGACGAAACGCCAGATTTGCTTCAGAATATCGCGCATGACGTGGATCCGCTCCCAGTGCGTCTGTAATGGCGAAGCCGGAGCGAGCTCGCTTGCCCGCTCCGGCTCATACTGTCAGTCGATCGATCAGAACGCGTAGCTGGCACCCAGCTTGAACGTCCGGCCCGGAGCCGTGCGCAGTTCGATCGGATTACCCATGGCAACAGCTGCCGACGCCGTGTTCGTGTAGGTGGTGTTGCCCGTGAGCGACGGGAAATAGCGGGTATCGCCGATATTGAGGACCGAGGCACGCAGCGTCAGGCCCGGCGCCATCTGCGGCCGATAGCCGACGATCGCATCGAACACGATGTAGCTGTCCGGGCGATAATAGGTGGGATCGCTGCGCGACAATGCGCCGGCCGACCAGGTCGAAAGCAACTGCGCATCGAAGCCGTTCGGGCGATCATTGTAGCGCACGCCCATCACACCGGAGAACGGCGTCGTTCCGTCGAAGGCGGTCTCCGCGCTGGTCGCCGTCGCCTTCTGGGTGCCCTGGGTATACGCGACCGCGAGATTGGCGCTCCAGTAATCGGTGAAGTGATATTCGGTCGCGAATTCGAAACCGAGCAGATTCACCTTCGACAGATTGGCATAGGTCAGATCGAACAGGCCGGGGAAATTGACGCTCGGCGTGTTGACGAAATTCTGGATGAAATCGGTGTAGTCGGACTTGAACACCGTGACGGTGAAGAAGCCCTGCTGGAACTGGCCGCGCAGGCCGATTTCATAGCTCTTGACCTCTTCAGGCCGCAGCGTGGGGTTCGGCACCAGATCCATATTGGTGCCAGCACCACCCGGCAACGACGTGTAGAGCTGTTGCGAGGTCGGCATCTTGAAGCCTTCCGCATAACGGCCGACCACCGAGAAATTCTCGTCGAGCTTGAACACCGAGCCAAACTGCTTGACCAGTTTTTCGCTCTGGACCTCGCGTGGCTCCTTGCCTGTCACAGCCCGGTAGAACGGGTCCGGCCGGGGATCGAGGTGATAGGTCGCGTAACGAACGCCGGGCGTCAGTTTCCAGCGATCGTTCAGCAGCGAGATTTCGTCCTGAATGAAACCGTCGATACGCGTGGTGGTCGCATTCGCGAAATTGAAACCGCCGGCATTGGCGACGGTGACCACGCCGGTGTTCAGATTGGTCGTCGTATCGCGGCGCTGATAGTCGGTCTCGGCGACGCTGGCATAGACACCATAGGTGAAGGCATGGCGAGCCCATGGCGTGTCGAAGGACGAATTGAACTGGAGATCGCCTTCGGTGAACCGCTCCTTGTAGTCCAGCAGGAAATCGAGCTTGTCGAACTGACCATTGGCGAGACGCCGCCGGCGATCGCCTGTGAAGTAACGCTCCTGATCCGAATGCGAGACCTGCCATTTGATCTGATCAATCCAGCCGGCATTCGGCGTGTATTTGTGCGCCAGCGTATAGCGTTCACGGCTCTGGATCTGGTTGCGCAAATAGCTGAGATTGGTGATGCCTGTCGATTGCAGGCCGAGATCCAGCCGCTGATCGACATCCGCATTCTTGCGCAAGAAGTCGGCGGTGAATTTCACCTCGTTCTGGTTGTCCGGCGTCCAGACCAGCTTGTTCAATACGCTGACATCATCGCCATCGAGCGGGTTGAGCTGGTTGCAGCGGATCGCTTCCGCGGGCCGCGGACAGCCATAGATGCCACCATCGGCGCGTGCCTTGGACAGCGTGCCTTCGCTGTAGCTGCGCTGCGACGCGCTGATCATTGCGGCGAAGTCGCCGAACCGGAACGCGGTGGTGCCGGTCTTCACCCAGCTCTTGTCGTAGGAATCATAGGTCGTATCGAGCTGGCCGCCAAAGTTGCGGCCCTTGAGATAATCCTCGGGATCCTTGGTGACGAAGGCCACCACGCCGCCGAGCGCATCGGCGCCCCACATCACGCCGGCCGGACCGCGCATGATTTCCACGGCCTTGAGATTCGACATGTCGATGAAATCGCGATTGCCATCCACGATGCTCTCGATCACGCGGGTGCCATCGATCAGCATCTGCACGCGGTTGTTGGACACGCCGCGGATGGTGAAGCCGGCAAGATTGCCGAACGGATCCACCGATGACGTGGTTTTGCCGACAGTGATGCCCGGCTCATAGCGCACGAGATCCTGCACATCGCGGACCATGCGCTCGTCCAGCTCCTTGCGGCCGATGACGGTGACATTCTGCGGCAGGTTCAGCACCTGGCGGGCGTTACGATCGGCATAGACACTGACTTCGTCGAGCATCACGCCGTAGCTGGCCGCGATCCGCTCCGCTGCCTGCTGGCGCTTCTGCTCATCCGAGCTTTGCGCATAAGCAGTGCCAGCGAGCATCCAGGGCAATGACATCGCAAGTAGTGCAGTTCCGCGCCTGGCGATCTTCTGCGTTGAATTTCTGATCCTCATATAACCCCCGGCATCAATCTAGGTATTCGATGCCGGCTTTTCGAAATAAGTAGTCACAGAGTCAAATATATCGCCTCAATATTGACCTATATCAGACTTATTTGGAGCAAGAATACATACAGATACTTTTCTATACTTATTCTTGATCTAAGTATTCGCAGCTTTCCGACGGGCACCGGCGATCATCTGCGCCATTCCGGGCGGCACGATTTCCGGCTCGGGCTCATCCAGCCGAAACACGGCATCACCAAGCCCCACCATCGAAGCGGCATCGTGGTGATCGCGCGCCGTGGGCAACAACACGCCGATGGAAGAGACGCCGAGATCGCGCAGCTGATACGGCGTGCCATGGCCGTATTCGAGATGGCCACGGCCGATGATGCCGATCACCAGAGGGGGATCGGCGACGTCGAGCGCTTTCGCGATGTTGCAGGCAAAGGCGCGATCCCATGTCTGCTGCGCACGAATGAAGCGATCTGTGACAAGGGATGGATCGACCTCGCCCGTGGCAGGACGATCGAAGCGCAGCCCGGCGAGATAGCGGCGATAGGCCAGCGTGGCCGGAGCCGATGGCGTGAGACCGTCGCGCTCGTCCTCCGGCACGGCGTCCCAGCCGTCCTTGCCGACGCGTGTCACCAGCGGGCGATGACAATTCAGCGCCAGCATCGGGACGCGATGGCGACGACAAAAATGAAACAGCGGCAGATAGAGCTCCGCATCGAAGCCCCAGACTGCGCCCCACTCCACTTTGTCGAGGAACGCCGCGGTGCTGAGCCCGCCTTCGATCCATTCATCGAGCACGGGCTGAACCCGGCGTGGAAACATCTCGAATCCCACGGCGATATGCGGGCGCAAGAAGCGCAGCACCGTGGCCACATGCAATTGCCAGCGATGGATTTCGAGGACCGAGTGAGTTTCACCGAGCAGCACGACCTGCCTGTCCGCCATCGCGGTCAACAGCTCGCGCTCGTCGCGGATACGTCCGTCGGCGGGATCGAGCCAGCTGGCGCGCGGGTGAGCGAACTGCGTCGTCGCGTCCGTCACGCCGCACCGAATGCGTTGGCGGGACCACGCAGGAAGAGACCGAGCGACGCATTGCCGGCATCCATCGCGGTCAGTTCGACAGTGCCATTCGCCGCAGGCGCGCTGCGTTGCCAATGCTTCACATCGCCGCCGCGCAGATGAAGATGGAAGTCGGATGTGATGATGTTGACGAAACCCATGGCCGGATTGATTTCCGGCACCAGGCCGCGCCAGCGCTGGGTGACGCCGGGGCGCTGCATCTCGATGGTGATCTCCGCTTCGGCTTCGCGCGCCGCCTTCAGTGGCTGCATGCCGGCATCGGCTGCATCGAGCTTGGCGGGTTCATCACCGCCTGCGGGCTTCAATAATGGTGGCACGCCGGCGCCTTCAAAAATCTTCAGGCCGGCATCGAAGGGATCTGCGCCTTCAAGGCCGACGACACTGAAGATGATCTTCCCGGATGCATCCTGGAATTCGATGCGCGGCAGCACCTTGCCTTTCATCTGGCTGGAATAATCGACGACGACGGCCGAGACCCGGCTGATATCGATCTCGCTGTCATGCGCCTTGCCAACGGTGAACAGCATGCTGCCATCGCGCTCGACCCGCTCGACGACTCCGATGCGCTCGAGCACGACACCTTCATCGCGAACGGCGATCATGATGCGCCCCAGCAGAGGCACGCGCCGAAACACGTCAAAGGGGTCGGCAGCAAGACGACGCCGCAGGTTCTTGTCTTCACTCATGATCTCTTCAGCCCACCAAACACGCAAAAGGTATTTTGCGTGTTTGCAGCAAGGGCTATGGCGCGTCCATGCGCGGACGCTTCAATTCGATCGTGTTGAATGAATTCCAGTTTCGAGATTTGATTTGTAATAAAGCCAAAAACTCAACCTGACGCTTCATACGGAATTTTGCGACCGTAGGGGGATGACGCCTGCGGCCAATCCGCGCCACGACGACGCTTGTTCGCACAGGCTGCACTCGCTAGCCTCCGATCGCGAAGATCGCAGCAAGAGACTGCGACTGCGCACGCCTTCGCACTGCAATAGACGCGCGGGCGGCAATCATAAAAACAAACGGGAGGACTATGATGAGCAAGACCATCACGCGTCGAACGTCTCTGATCCTCGGTGCATCCGCGCTATTCGCACCGCAAATACTCCGCGCCCAGACCGCCCTTCCCGACAAACCCATCCGGCTGCTGGTCGGCTTTCCTGCCGGCGGCGGTACCGATGTGATGGCGCGGCTGATTGCCGAACCGCTGCGGCAGCGCACCGGGCGGAATATCGTGATCGAAAACAAGGTCGGCGCATCCGGCACGGTCGCGGGCGCCACGCTCAAGAGCAGCCCGACCGATGGCAGCGTGATCTGCTACATGCCCTCCGCCACCGTGATGCAAAAACTCTCGATGGTGAATGTGCCATTCGACCCGCAGGCCGACATGGCGCCGATCACCATGGCCGGGACGCTGCAGACCGTCTATTGCGTGTCGCCGACCATCGGCGTCAACACGCTGGCGGAATATGTGGAGTGGCTGAAGAAGAATCCGACACGGGCGTCGTTCGGCTCCACGGCGATGGGATCGAGCACGCATTTCTTCGGGTTGATGATCGGCCAGGCCGTCGGCCGCCCGCTCGAAGCCGTGGCCTATCGCGGCGCAGCGCCGCTGGTGTCGGATCTGCAGGGCGGGCACATCACCGGCGGCTGCGGATCGATCACTGACTTCATCGATCATCATCGCCAGGGCGTGGTGAAGATTCTCGTGACATCGGGCAGCCGGCCGACCGCATCGGCGCCGGAGCTGCCGACAGGCACGAGCCTCGGCTTTCCCAATTTGCAGTTGTCAGGCTGGTACGCCTTCTTTGCGCCAGCGGGGACGCCGCCGAACATCGTCGAGACCTGGGGCAATGAATTGCGGCCGGTGCTGGAGCTGCCGGAGATCAAAAAGCGGATGGCCGAGCTTGGGCTGGAGGTCGAGACATCGACGCCGAAGCAATTCACCGAGCGGCTGAACAGCGACATGGTGCAGTGGCAGAAGGTGATGGATGCGGTGGGGTACAAGCCCACGTGATCACAAAAAACGGCCGGCGATATCGCCGGCCGTTTTCGTCCTGATTGAAGGTGCGCTTACGACGCCTTGGCGCGGTTCTTCGAGTTGCGCTGGAAGAACAGCGCCTGGCTCGCCACCGCCGACACCATCGCCGGCTGGAACGGTTTCGAGATCAGGAAGGCCGGCTCGGGACGTTCGCCGGTGAGGAAGCGCTCCGGATAGGCAGTGATGAACACCACCGGCACTTCAAACGTGCGCAGCAGCTCGTTCACCGCATCGAGACCCGACGAACCATCGGCGAGCTGGATGTCGGCGAGGATCAAACCAGGCTTCTTGTTCTGTGCCAGCGCGATGGCATCCGCATGGGTGCGGGCAACGCCGATGACATTGTGGCCGAGATTCTTCACCAGGCTTTCGATGTCCATGGCGATGAAGGTTTCGTCCTCGATGATGAGGACGTCGGTGGCAATCTCCGCCGCCATTTCGCGGCCGGCGGTGTCGGCCAGCGCGCGCACTTCCGAGACTTCGACGTCAAGAACGAAGGCGACTTCCTCTTCCGAGAAACCTTCGAGCGACAGCAGCAGGAACGCCTGACGCGGCAGCGGCGTGATGTTGGAGATCCGTTTCTCCGACGCCTGCACCGGCACCACTTCGGCGTCGTCATTCATCGCCACCGAATTCCAGATCTGCGTGAACAGACGGAACAGGCCGGCGCGCGCGCCATGACGCTCGTCAAGCAGCGAACCATCCTGCAGCAGCGCTTCCAGCATGGCGCCGACATAGGCGTCGCCGGATGCCTGGTTACCCGTGAGCGCACGGGCATAGCGCCGCAACAGCGGCAAATGTTCAGCAACGAGCTGTGATCGGGACATCCCCACTCCAATCCTGTTCTTAGCGCGGTCTCTTGCCGTTACGCGGTCAAGAGGTACCGTCATGCGCCCCGGCGCCTGATTACGACCAGTCTACGCCTGCCACCGAGAAAAGTTCCATCGCTCCGGAACTTTCAGCGGCGCTCCCCGTTAGAATGGCAAGAAACGCCGCAAAGGCTTCAAAAATCAAGAAAATTTCTCAAAAACCAGGGGCAAGATCTTCTGGGGAATGTGGAACGGGTCATGAAAGATGTGAAGCCTAAGGGCGGATTGAACGCCGAAATTCAGTCCCGGATCGGGCACCAGCTTCGCGCGATGTATGACGACGTCGTGCGCCAAGGGGTGCCGGACCGGTTCGCGGACATGATTCGAAAACTGGACGGGGCGGATGCCCAGGCCCAGCTCGCCGGTGATGCCGGCAAAAAAGAAGGAGGGGAATAATGCCTCTCACAAATGAACTCCGTGACGATATTCTGGCGTCAGTTCCGAGTTTGCGCGCCTTCGCCATCTCGCTTTCGGGCAACGGCGATCGTGCCGACGATCTCGTGCAGGAAACACTGCTGCGCGCGCTGGCGAATATCGACAGCTTTCAGGTCGGCTCGAATTTGCCGGCATGGTTGTTCACCATCCTGCGCAACCTGTTTCGCTCCGACTATCGCAAACGCCGCCGCGAGGTGGAAGATGCCGATGGCAGTTATGCCAAGACCCTGAAGACCCAGCCGGCGCAAAATGCGCATCTGGAATTCGAGGAGTTTCGCGGCGCGCTCGAAAAGCTGCCGCAGGACCAGCGCGAAGCGCTCATCCTGGTGGGTGCATCGGGCTTCTCCTACGAAGACGCGGCCACGATCTGCGGCTGCGCCGTCGGCACCATCAAGAGCCGCGTCAACCGCGCGCGCTCCAAGCTCAGCGCACTGCTCTATGTGGATGGCGCGGAAGATTTCGGCCCGGACGATACAGTGCGTGCCGTCATCGGCGGCTCGGGCGGCTAGGCCTGAAGTTGAATCCGATCAACTAAAAGCGGTCGCGTCAGGCGGCCGCTTTTTTGTTGGCACGTTGCCTTCCAAACTGCTGTCATCGCCCGGCTTGACCGGGCGATCCAGTAAACGCTGGCAAGAAAGATCGAGACGGAAAAACGGTGTTTACTGGATCACCCGCTTTCGCGGGTGATGACATCCGGAGATCGATACTACCGCACCGGCCTTGCCAGCGCTTCCGTGCGACCGCGCTCGGTCATGTCGATCACCGTCTCCAGCGGCGCGGTGAGTTCATAGACATAAGAGACTTCGGTGAAATAGCGCTTCGCCTTACCGCCGAGCGCTTCCGGGGCGACGCGATCCAGCAGCACCACGCCGAAGTCTGAATCGCTGCGCCGCGTCTTCTCGCTGGTGTTGAACTCCTCCCAGCGGAAATGGAATTGGCCGCCATTGTCGCCGGGGATGATCTCCCAATGGGCGACGATGTTCGGATGCTTGCCGACCAGCGACAGGCCTTCGTCCGAATGCGAGGCAAGCTCGAAGAACAGCAGCGCGAGGCTCTGTGCTGCACGTGAACTGACGCTGATGTCCGGCCCTTCCACTGCGATCCGATCCGCATGCGGAATGGCGCGGGCTTCGAACAGGCCCTTCAGCGGCACGCCCTGCCACTGGCTCTCGCTGAGCAGCGACACCACATGCGACATCGCGTGAATGCGACCGATCAGCAGATCGCGCGCGCTATCCATATCCGAGCCATGGCGCAGCGTGCGCGTGACGATGGACTGGATCACCGCCAGAATATTCTTCACACGATGATTGAGCTCGTCGATCACATCGGTGAGGCGACGCTCGAAGCCGATCCGCATCTCCACCTCGCGACGGAGGCGGATATTGCTGTAGGACACATAAGCGAACATGCCGCAGATGATGGCGGTGAGCGCAAGACCCAGGCCGCCGACAAACATGGCCGTGCGGCGCGCGCGCAGATCGGTGTCCATCTTCGGATAGTAACCGAGCGACCAATCGCGGCCGCCGAAACTGACGGTGCGCAGGATCGCAAGCGACGGACCATTGGCGACCAGCGGGCGCGCTCGGACGCTGCCGTCGTCATCAGCCACGATCTCGCCATCGGGCACGCGCGGATCTTTCAAAGCCACCGAGAACAATGACATTTCGTCATTGGCCAGCATCAACGAGCCGAGTTCGTACGAGAACGAGACGAAGCCTGCCGCGGTGGATGAGCCTTCCGGCAGCACCGGCGTCACCAGAACGACACCGAGCGGTCCATTCTCCCGCTGCAGCGGCGTCGGATCCGAGGCGACCGGACGGCCTTCATCATTGGCGCGGGTGATCGTCGGGCCCATGACGCGTGAATTGTTGAGCGCGCGTCCGGCAAAGCCCTCGGTCACCGAATTGCGCGGCTCGAGATCCATCAAGACGTCGAGCGTCTTGTCGCGCATCTCGGCATCAAGCGGCTTGTCGTCGAAATTGCGGATGGTCGGATTGCGATAGCCGGCCGCGGCCAGATCAGCAGCGGCACCGGCGAATTCATTCGGCTGCAGGCGCGCGATCCAGGCGGCAATGACGAAATCGGTCTTGAACGCATAGATCGACGCCCGCAGCGGCTTCAGCATGTCCGCTTTCATCACCGTGGGCGACTTGAACAGGCCGGCGGCGACACGCGCGAGCAATTCGCGCTCGGTCAGGCGCTCCTGCACCAGGCTGGCATGGATATCGACCCCGCGCGCCAGCGCGATGTTTTCGATCGCCAGTTCCTGATCGTGCACGCGATAGGCCGCGAAGCCGGACAAGCCGACCCCGATCAGTGCCAGTAAAGCGATAATGAAACCCAGCCGGACCACGCGCCCACTCGGAATGTGAGAAATACTGCCGGTTCAGCGGCCTAGGAGTATGCCAATCACGATGGGACGAATTGGTTCCCGAAATATGGAACTTTCTTACACGTCCGCGCCATGGCCGCAAACAGGCTTAAGAGATTGCTCACAGCGCAATCCCTGCGTGTCGCGACGCCAACTTATGCGCGTAGTCAGGCGACGGCCTTTGCCTTGAGCCCGCCCTTGGCCTCGATAAAGGCAATAATGGTATCGAGCCCGGACTGGATCTTCATATTGGTCATGACGAATGGCCGGGTGCCGCGCATGCGCCTGGCGTCGGTATCCATCTTTTCCAGGGATGCGCCGACATAAGGCGCGAGATCGACCTTGTTGATGACGAGGAGGTCGGAGCGCGTAATGCCGGGACCGCCCTTGGAGGGGATCTTGTCACCGGCCGAGACATCGATGACGTAGATCGTGATATCGGCGAGCTCCGGCGAGAAAGTCGCGGCCAGATTGTCGCCGCCGGATTCGACCAGCACGAGATCGAGGTTGGGAAATTTCGCGCGCATGTCGGCGATGGCGGCGAGATTCATCGAGGCATCTTCGCGGATCGCCGTATGCGGGCAGCCGCCGGTTTCGACGCCGGCGATGCGATCCGGCGTCAGCGAGCCGGAACGCACGAGATATTCGGCATCCCACTTGGTGTAGATGTCATTGGTGATGGCCGCGATGTCATAGCGCTCGCGCATGGTCTTGCAGAGCAGATCCATCAGCGCCGTCTTGCCGGAGCCGACCGGACCACCAATGCCGACGCGGAGAGGACCGTGAGAGGTGGACATGTCAGTTGCTCGCTGGGTTGAGAGGAAGTGGCGTAGCGATGTCAAAGCTCCGACTGTCATCCCCGCGAAAGCGGGGATCCAGTAGACACCGGCTCCGGTGATATAACACAAGTGCCAGAGTGTACTGGGTCACCCGGTCGAGCCGGGTGACGACAGACGAATGCCTGGCAATCACCATCATGATCGGAACAGCCGCGTATATTGCGTCTCGTGCCGCATGCTGGCGATGTCTGCGCGGAAGGTCGCGCTGCCGAGATCCTCGAGCGATGCCGTCATGGCGCGATGACCGGTGGCGACCACGACGGGCTCCAACGCCGCAAGCATACGCTGGCTATCGGTCTGGCCGAGCGGCACGAGACGCGCGCCGGCAGAAATCCAGTTCGAGACGACCGCGTGGAAGAACGCGTGCATCGTCGGCGCCAGCGGCAATCCATGCGCGGCGCTGACGAGGCCGACCGCGACGGGATAGACGATGGGACCATCGCAGGCGGCGATGAGCTGCTGCAGAGCCTCATGTGGCCATGCATTCAGCGAAATCTCGATGAAGGCCTTGCCTTGTGTGGAGGTCTCAAGGAGTCGCTCTTTCGATGGCGCAAAAGCGCTGGCGAGTTCGGCGACATCACGCAATGCCTTGTCGTCGCCTGTCATCGCCGCGCGATGGATATGCGCGAGGAAGACGCCATCGCAGAAGCCGCCGCCGTCGGACAGCATCGCGGACAGCCAGTGCTGCAGCGAGGCAGCATTGGTGATGTCACCAGCCTCCACCGCCCATTCGATTCCGCTGGAATAGGAGAACGCGCCGACAGGGAAAGACGGCGACAGCCATGTCATCAGCCGATACAGCGCCGCGCCGTCATCGGCGGGGAGTTGCATCGGATCAGCCAATGACGTGTCGTCGATCGGCTTACTTGTGGCCATGAGCATGGGAATGCCCGTGATCGTGACCACAATGTTCGTCATGGACGTGACCGTGATCATGCCCGCAATGCTCATCATGCACATGGCCATGGTCATGCGCTTGATCGTGCTTACCGTGGGCGTGGCCGTGATGATCGTGACCACAACTGCTGTGGTCGTGACCATGGCCATGGGCGTGCGGAGCTTCATGCGGCGCGGCATAGGCGCCGCCTTCGGGATCGAACGGTGCCTCGATCTCGATGACGCGGGCGCCGAGGCCCTTCACCATCTCCTCGATGACATGATCGCGACGGATGCGAAGCCCCTTCGCCATGATCTGTGTCGGCAGATGACGATTGCCGAGATGCCAGGCGAGCCGCACGAGATGACCGGGATCGGTGCCCCGGATCTCGATCAGCGGCTCGGGCGCTGCGACCACCTCAATGAGGCGGCCGTCTTCCAGCATCAGCGCATCGCCGCCGCGCAAGGCGACGGCGGTTTCGAGATCAAGCAGGAATTCCAGTCCGCGCGTCCCCGTCATCGCCATGCGACGGCGATGACGGTCATCGAAATCGAGCACGACGGTATCCACCGCCGCATCGATCCAGTGATATTGGCCTCTGACTGTGGTCGCGCGGATCATGAAGTCTCTCGTATGGTTTAACGCACGACCACGTCGGCGGGCGTGATGATTTCGATCTTCGGCGGCGCGGCGAAGCATTTGACCGCAACACGGCCAAAGGTCTTCATGTGCTCCTGGGTCCGGTGTGGCACCAGGGCTTCAGCATTGTCCCACTGCTCGACAAACACCATGCGGGTCGGATCGGTGACGCTCTCATGGAGATCATAGGCGATATTGCCCGGCTCCTTGCGGGTGGCTTCGATGCAGGCCTTGGCAGCTTCGATCAGTTCGGCGCGGGCTTCGGGTTTCACGGACAGCGTGGCGATTACGTAGATCAAGGGGAGTCCTCCCGGTTTATTGTTGTGGCTAAGGATGCCGGGCGGGACATTAGGCCATCTCCATCGTCATTGCGAGCGCAGCGAAGCAATCCGGAAAGCGACGGACTGGATTGCCTCGTCGCTTCGCTCCTCGCAATGACGGCTAATACATAAAATAGCGCTGCGCCATCGGCAGAACCTCGGCCGGCTCGCAGGTCAGAAGCTCACCATCTGCACGCACCTCATAGGTCTCGGGATCCACCTCGATCTTTGGCGTGGCGCCGTTATGGATCATGCTCTTCTTAGAGATGCCACTACGGACATTTTCCACGGCGTAGAAAGATTTCTGGATACCGAGCTTCTTCGCAAGCCCCGAAGCCGCGGCCGCGCCCGAGGTGAACACCACTGACGACTGCGTCACCGCGCGACCGAAGGCGCCGAACATCGGCTGGTAATGCACCGGCTGCGGCGTGGGGATGGACGCGTTGGGATCGCCCATGGGGGCTGCCACGATCGAGCCGCCCTTGATGACGAGATCGGGCTTCACGCCGAAGAAGGCCGGCGACCACAGCACGAGATCGGCCATCTTGCCCTTCTCGACCGAGCCGATGAGCTTTGAGACGCCGTGGGCGATGGCCGGATTGATGGTGTATTTGGCGATGTAGCGCTTGACGCGGAAATTGTCGTTGCTGCCCTTCTCTTCCTTCAAAGAACCGCGTTGCTTTTTCATCTTGTCGGCGGTCTGCCAGGTGCGGATGATGACCTCACCCAGCCGGCCCATGGCCTGGCTGTCCGACGACATCATCGAGAGCGCACCGAGATCGTGCAGGATGTCTTCCGCCGCGATCGTTTCCTTGCGGATGCGGCTTTCGGCAAAAGCGAGATCTTCCGCAATCGACGGATCGAGGTGGTGGCACACCATCAGCATGTCGAGATGCTCGTCGATGGTGTTGCGCGTGAACGGCCGGGTCGGATTGGTCGATGACGGCAAGACGTTCTTGAGGCCGGCGATCTTGATGATGTCCGGCGCATGGCCACCACCGGCGCCTTCGGTGTGGAAGGCATGGATCGTGCGGCCCTTGAAGGCCTTGACCGTATCTTCGACAAAGCCGGACTCATTCAGCGTGTCGGAATGCAGCATCACCTGGATGTCATAGTCGTCGGCGACGCTGAGGCAGTTGTCGATGGCGGCCGGCGTGGTGCCCCAGTCCTCATGCAGCTTGAGCGCACAGGCGCCGGCCTTGATCATCTCCACCAGTGCCGCAGGCTTGGCCGCGTTGCCCTTGCCGGAAATGCCGAGATTGACCGGGAAGGCATCGAAGGACTGGATCATCCGCGCGATGTGCCACGGGCCCGGCGTACAGGTGGTGGCAAAGGTGCCATGCGACGGGCCCGTACCGCCGCCGAGCATCGAGGTGACGCCACTCATCAGCGCATGCTCGATCTGCTGCGGGCAGATGAAATGGATATGGCTGTCGAAACCGCCGGCGGTGAGTATCTTTCCCTCGCCCGCGATGACATCGGTGCCGGGACCGACATTGATGGTGACGCCGGGCTGGATATCGGGATTGCCGGCCTTCCCGATCGCATGGACCATGCCATCCTTGATGGCGACGTCG
Source organism: Tardiphaga sp. GW821-FHT12E02 (assembly GCF_058807155.1). NCBI lineage: Bacteria > Pseudomonadati > Pseudomonadota > Alphaproteobacteria > Hyphomicrobiales > Nitrobacteraceae > Tardiphaga > Tardiphaga sp. GW821-FHT12E02. The sequence continues at coordinate 1,510,371 of NZ_JBXAQK010000001.1, read as the reverse complement.
GCCTTCACGATGCCCCAGTGATCGACGATCAGCGCATTGGTGATGACTGTGTCTACCGCGCCCTGCGCCCGCGTCGCCTGCGACTGGCCCATGCCGTCGCGGATCACCTTGCCGCCGCCGAACTTCACTTCCTCGCCATAGATGGTGAAGTCCTTCTCCACCTCGATGATGAGATCGGTGTCCGCCAGCCGCACCTTGTCGCCGGTGGTGGGGCCGAACATGTCGGCATAGACGGAGCGCTTGATCTTTACGGGCATCTCAGAGCTTCCCCATCACATCGCCGCGAAAACCATAGACCGTGCGTTTGCCGGCGAGCTCGACCAGTTGCACGTCGCGGGACTGGCCGGGCTCAAAACGCACCGCCGTGCCGGCAGCGATATCGAGACGCATGCCGCGCGCTTTCTTGCGGTCGAATTTCAGCGCGGGATTGGTCTCGGAGAAATGATAGTGCGAGCCGACCTGGATCGGCCGGTCGCCAGTGTTCGACACCGTGAGCGTGATCGCCTTGCGGCCGGCATTGAGCTCAATCTCGCCGTCCTGGATGAAGAGTTCGCCGGGGATCATGCTGGGCCTCAACGAATGGGTTCGTGGACGGTGACGAGCTTCGTCCCATCGGGGAACGTCGCCTCGACCTGAATGTCGTGGATCATCTCGGCGATGCCATCCATGCACTGGGCGCGCGTGATGACTTCGGCGCCGGCCTTCATCAGCTCGGCCACCGTGCGACCATCGCGGGCGCCTTCGACGATGAAATCGGAAATGATGGCGATCGCTTCGGGATGGTTCAGCTTGACGCCGCGCTCCAGCCTGCGGCGCGCCACGATGGCGGCCATGGAGATCAAGAGCTTGTCTTTCTCGCGAGGGGACAGGTTCATCGCAATTTCCTGAGCTTTAGTTCAGCCACATGCGCGGCAGCATCGCACCCGATTGCGACAGCAGCGCCATCATGTCGGCCCGTAATTTGGCGGCATCTTGCGCACAGATGCGGACCATTGCAAATCCGTTCCAGCAGGAGACGCCGACTTCCGTGCCGGCCTGCTCGGCAACGGCACGCAGCCGTTCCAGCAGTGCCTCATCGCCAGGCACGATCAGTGCAGTCGCGATCGCAAGGCCGCCATTGGCGATTGCGGGCGCGGCCAGTTTCGCGCCGATGTCACCATCGAGGCGGACATTTTCGGCAAACACCAGCCGCCCGCCGCGGCGCAGGCGCCAGCGATCAATGAAGGAGCCCGTACGCATCATCTCGCCCATGGCGGTGCGGCCGAACACGACGATCTCGCACAGGAGCAGCGAGGCGCTATCGGCCAGATCGATATCGATGCTGCGCGTGGTGCGGGCCTGATCGAACAGGATCGTCTCCTGCGGCAGCCAGCTCAGATGGGCACCAGCTCCGGCGCGCAACGAGATGTTGATCTCGGCAGCCGGCCCGTGGGAGCGATAGACTTTCTCGGCGGCGGCCGTCGACAGCGTGAGGCGGGTGCCCTCGCCTGCGGTGATATCGATATCGAAGCGATCGCCACCGGCGGCGCCGCCGGCCGTATTGACGAACATCGAAGTGAGCCCGTCATCCTCCGGCGAGGGAAAGCGGACACGGAGTGACCCGGATTCATGGAGCTGGCGACGGCGCGTGCGGCCATCGACAAGATGCACGTCGAACGCCACCGCACCGCGGGCGCGGTTGGCGGCAAAGCTCGCGGATGAAGCGAGGGCGTCCTGCATAAAGTCTCCAGCGACAGCGCCTTACAGCGCCATCTGGCGGCTGATCTCGGCGGGATCGAGATTGGCGCGGTCGCAGCTGTATTTCACCGCGCCGCGGTCCATCACGGCGAAATTGTCGCCGAGTTCGCAGGCGAAGTCGAGATATTGCTCGACCAGCACGATGGCGATGGTACCGAGCGAGCGCAGATAGGAGATGGCGCGGCCGATATCCTTGATGATCGAGGGCTGGATGCCTTCGGTGGGCTCGTCGAGCAGCAGCAGCTTTGGCCGCATCACCAGCGCGCGGCCGATGGCCAGCTGCTGCTGCTGGCCGCCGGAGAGATCGCCGCCGCGGCGGCCGAGCATGGATTGCAGCACGGGGAATAGCGAGAACACGTCATCTGGAATGTTGCGATCGGCGCGCTTCAGCGGGGCGTAACCGGTCTTGAGATTTTCCTCGACGGTGAGGAGCGGAAAGATCTCGCGGCCCTGCGGGACAAAAGAGATGCCGCGGCGGGCGCGCTCGAATGGCTTGAGCTTCGAGATATCCTGCCCGTCGAAGGTGATGGAGCCACCGGAGATCGCCTGCTGGCCGACCATGGCGCGGAGCAGCGACGTCTTGCCGACGCCGTTGCGGCCGAGCACGCAGGTGACCTTGCCGGGCTCCGCCGCCACGGTGACGCCGCGTAGCGCCTGGGCGGCGCCGTAATGAAGGCTGATATTGTCGACGTTCAGCATGGTAACCTCATCTCTGCCTGTCGTCCTCCGCGAAAGCGGGGGACCCAGTACACCTCGGCGTCTCGGTTCAAGCACCGGGGCCAGTGTCTACTGGATCGCCCGCTTTCGCGGGCGATGACAACTGTGGGTGTGGCGCACATCGTCACCGCCCCAGATAGACTTCGACCACACGGTCATTGGTCGACACATCGTCGATGGTGCCTTCGGCCAGCACCGTGCCTTCATGCAGGCAGGTGACCTTGACGCCGAGTTCGCGCACGAAGGTCATGTCGTGCTCGACCACCATCACCGTCTTGTTGTCGCGATTGATGGCCTTCAGCAATTCAGCGGTCTGATGGGTTTCCACATCGGTCATGCCCGCCACGGGCTCGTCCACCAGCAGCACCTTTGGATCCTGCGCCAGCAACATGCCGATCTCCAGCCATTGCTTCTGGCCATGGGAGAGATTGCCGGCCAGACGATCGCGGGCATCGGTGAGGCGGATGGTCTCCAGCACCTTGTCGATGCGCTCGGCCTCGTTCCGGCTGCCGCGCCAGAACAGGGTGCCACGCACGCTGTGATCGACATTCAGCGCCAGCAACAGATTGTCCTGGATGGTCTGGCTCTCGAACACCGTCGGTTTCTGGAATTTGCGGCCGATGCCGAGTTTGGCGATTTCGGTTTCGTCCAGCAGCGTGAGGTCGTGCACACCATCGAAATAGACATCACCCTCGTCCGGCTTGGTCTTGCCGGTGATGATGTCCATCATCGTGGTCTTGCCGGCGCCGTTGGGGCCGATGATGGCCCGCATCTCGCCGGGGGCGAGCACCATCGAGAGATTGTTGATGGCGTGGAAGCCATCGAAGGAGACATGCACGCCGTCGAGATAGAGCTGCGCGGAGGTGATGCGCTTCTGGCGCGCCTCGGCCTCGCGGGCGGCGACCTGCGGATCGACCGCGGTGAGTTCGGCTGACACCATCATGCCTTCTCCAGATCGGGTTTGATGATGCCATCTTCCGCGGCGGCGCTGTCGGCATTTGCGGTGTCACGTGCCTTGCGACCGTCCTGCCAGGCATTGATGGTGCCGATGATGCCCTTGGGCAGCAGCAGTGTCACCAGGATGAACAGCGCGCCCAGCATGAACAGCCAGTACGGCGCGAGCGCGCCCGACGTGAAGAACGTCTTGGCATAGTTCACCACGACAGCGCCCAGAGCAGCGCCGACCAATGTGCCGCGGCCACCGACGGCGACCCAGATGACGGCTTCGATGGAATTGCCCGGCGCGAATTCGCCGGGATTGATGATGCCGACCTGCGGCACATAGAGCGCGCCGGCGACACCGGCCATGCAGGCCGACAGCGTGAACACGAACAGCTTATAGCTCTCGACGCGATAGCCGAGGAAGCGCGTCCGCGATTCCGCATCGCGCACCGCGATCAGCACCTTGCCGAGCTTTGAGGTGACGATCGCGCGGCACAGGACGAAAGCGCCGATCAAAGCGAGACAACTGAGCGAAAACAAGGCGGCGCGCGTGCCGTCGGTCTGGATGGCGAAGCCCAGAATGTCCTTGAAATCTGTCAGGCCGTTATTGCCGCCGAAGCCGAAGTCGTTGCGGAAGAAGGCGAGCAGCAGGGCATAGGTCATCGCCTGGGTGATGATGGACAGATACACGCCGGTGACGCGCGAGCGGAAGGCGAGCCAACCGAAGGCAAAGGCGAGCAGGCCCGGCACCACAAGCACCATCAACGCGGCGAACCAGAACATGTCAAAGCCGTACCAGTACCAGGGCAGCGCCTTGTAGTTCAGGAACACCATGAAATCCGGCAGCACCGGATTGCCATAGACGCCACGGGCGCCGATCTGGCGCATCAGATACATGCCCATGGCATAGCCGCCGAGCGCGAAGAAGGCGCCGTGGCCGAGCGAGAGAATGCCGCAATAGCCCCAGATCAGATCGATGGAGAGCGCGAGGATGGCGTAGCAGACATATTTGCCGAATAGCGAGATCAGATAGGTCGGCACCTGCAGCGGCGAATCCGCCGGCAGCAGCAGATTGAGCAGCGGCAAAACGATGCCGACGGCGGCGACAATCAGGATGAAGATGGTCGCGCTGCGATCAAGGGTGCGGGTGAGGAAATACGGGGTCATGGGCAAACCCTCTGGATCGAGCCACACACACCGAGACCCTCATGGTGAGGAGACGCTTCTTCAGCGCCGTCTCGAACCACGGGGGAGTGTGGGGCCATCCTTCGAGACGCCGCTGCGCGGCTCCTCAGGATGAGGGATGGAGTTTTGTGGATGCTGCGAAGCATGGGGTTCAACATCATCATGCTTCGATCGCCCTGCCCTTGAGTGCGAACAGGCCGCGCGGGCGTTTCTGGATGAACAGGATGATCAGCACCAGAATGGCGATCTTGCCGAGCACGGCACCAGCGACCGGCTCGAGAAACTTATTCGCGATGCCGAGCGAGAGCGCGCCGACCAGCGTGCCCCAGAGATTGCCGACCCCGCCGAACACCACGACCATGAATGAATCGATGATGTAGCTCTGGCCGAGATTGGGCGAGACATTGTCGATCTGCGATAGCGCCACGCCTGCGATGCCCGCAATGCCGGAGCCGAGACCGAAGGTCAGCGCATCGACACGCGAGGTCGCGATGCCCATGGAGGCCGCCATGCGACGGTTCTGGGTCACGGCCCGCATTTCCAGGCCCATGGCGGTGTAGCGCAGCATGGCCAGCAGGATCACGAACACGGCGAGCGTGAAGCAGAGGATCCATAGGCGGTTATAGGTGATGGTGATCTGGCCCAGTTCGAAAGCGCCGGACATCCAGGAGGGATTGCCGACCTCGCGGTTGGTCGGACCGAACATGGTGCGGATCGCCTGCTGCAGCACCAGCGACAGCCCCCATGTGGCGAGCAGCGTCTCCAGCGGGCGGCCATAGAGAAAGCGGATGATGGTGCGCTCGATGATGATGCCGAGGATGCCGGCGGTGAGGAAGGCGAGCGGCACGGCCATCAGCAGCGAATAGTCGAACAGGCCGGGATAGGAGGTGCGGATGATGTCCTGCACCACGAAGGTGACATAGGCGCCGATCATCACCATCTCGCCATGGGCCATATTGATGACGCCCATGACGCCGAAGGTGATGGCGAGGCCGATGGCGGCGAGCAGCAGCACGGAACCGAGCGACAGGCCATACCAGGCATTCTGGCCGATCGACCACAGGGTCTGGCGGCTGTTGATGGCGGTGATGGCGCTGGCGGCGGTGCGGGTGACGCCGACGGTCTGGTCGGCCGGCAGGCCGGTGAGGATCGCGAGCGCGTCCTGATCGGCGCGGGCCTTGATCACGGCAATCGCAGCGATCTTCTCGGCTTCGGTCGCGTCTTCCTTGAACAGGATGATGGCGGCGCGAGCCTCGGTGAAGGCCAGCTTTGCGGCCTTGTTGGTTTCCTTCTCCAGCGCCGTGTCGATCACCGGCAGCATCGCGGTCTCGTGGCTTTTGAACACCGACTGCGCCGAGGCGATCCGCTTGGCGGGATCGGGCGACATCAGGGTCAGGCCGCCGAGGGCGGATTCGATATTGCGGCGGAGACGGTTGTTCAGGCGGACCGCGGCGGCGCCGGATGGGACTTCGGAGACGGCGGTGCCAGTCGCGGCATCGGCGCTTTTGCCGTCGGCGCCGGTGACATAGACCTTCTTGCTGTCGGCGTCGGCAAACAGCCGGCCTTCCTGCAGCGCGCTAATGATCGCGAAGGCCTGCGGATTGCCCGATGTGGCGATGATGCCGACGGCTTCGTCCGTATCGGAAAAATCGTCATTGGCGAATTTGGCGACGGCATCCTCGAAAGGACCGGCCAGTGCGGGAATGGCGGTCGCGGCCAGAAGCAGGCAGGCGAGCGCAATCGCGCGGCAGCGTTCAAAGAGATGGATCACTCTAAAGTCCCCGGCGGGAAAAAGGGGGAGAAGGCGGCGGTAAACCGCCTTCTCCAGTCTCGGGAGGAAAACGTGTCGTCATTGCGAGCGCAGCGAAGCAATCCAGAAAGCAAAGCAAAGGCAGAACTGGATTGCTTCGTCGCTACGCTCCTCGCAATGACGGGGATGTAGCGACCGAACTTACGAACCCTGACCGCCGCACTTGTTGGTCTTGGTGTTGTAGTTGCCGCACTTCTTGCCGACCCAGTCGCCGATCAGGTCCTTGGAGCCATCAAGCTCCTTCGACCAGGCATCGCCAGCCACCAGCGCCGGGGTCTTCCAGACCACGTCGAACTGGCCGTTGCCCTTGATCTCGCCAATAAAGACCGGCTTGGTGATGTGGTGGTTCGGCAGCATCTTCGAGGTGCCGCCGGTGAGGTTCTTGGCCTCGATGCCCGGCAGGGTGTCGATGACCTTGTCGGCTTCGATGGACTTGGCCTTCTCCACCGCCTTCACCCACATGTTGAAGCCGATCACGGTGGCTTCCATCGGGTCGTTGGTCACGCGCTTCGGGTTCTTGGTATAGGCCTGCCAGGACTTGATGAACTTCTCGTTCTCCGGATCCTTGATGGACTGGAAGTAGTTCCAGGCAGCGAGATGGCCGAGCAGCGGCTTGGTGTCGATGCCAGCGAGTTCTTCTTCACCCACCGAGAATGCCACCACCGGAATGTCGGTCGCCTTGATGCCCTGGTTGCCGAGCTCCTTGTAGAATGGAACGTTGGCGTCGCCATTGATGGTCGAGACCACCGCGGTCTTCTTGCCAGCCGAGCCGAACTTCTTGATGTCGGCCACGATCGTCTGCCAATCGGAATGACCGAACGGCGTGTAGTTGATCATGATGTCTTCCTGCTTGACGCCCTTCGACTTCAAGTAGGCTTCCAGGATCTTGTTGGTGGTGCGCGGATAGACGTAGTCGGTGCCGGCCAGCACCCAGCGCTTCACTTTCTCGTCCTTCATCAGGTAATCGACCGCCGGGATCGCCTGCTGGTTCGGAGCGGCGCCGGTGTAGAACACGTTGCGCTCGGACTCTTCGCCCTCATATTGCACGGGGTAGAACAGGATGTTGTTGAGCTCCTTGAACACGGGGAGCACCGACTTGCGGGACACCGAGGTCCAGCAGCCGAACACGACGGCGACCTTGTCCTTGGTGATCAGCTCGCGGGCTTTTTCGGCGAACAGCGGCCAGTTCGAGGCGGGATCGACAACGACGGCTTCCAGCTTCTTGCCGAGCACGCCACCCTTCTTGTTCTGCTCATCGATCATGAACAGGACGGTGTCCTTCAGCGTGGTCTCGGAAATGGCCATGGTACCGGACAGCGAATGCAGCACGCCGACCTTGATGGTGTCGTCGGCGGCCCGGGCTGCGGACACAGCCGACAGGCCGAGCGCCAGCCCGGCAGCTGCAGCCATGACGCTGCGCCGGGATAGCGGCTTGGAAAATGAATTGGTGAAGTGGCGGATCATGTGCGGTCTCTCCCTGGACGCAGACGAAATTCACTGCGAACGGCCCCACGGCCGGACGTCCAAGGAATCGCAAGAAGTGTGCCAGCGACCTTTTACTCGTTAAGTTATTGGTAAGTCTGCATCATTTTAAATCGCCGTCATGATCACAAAATCAGCTAGCTTATTTTATGTGCAAAATTTTTGATCACACCCGCGGCAAGCAGATTAAAACGAGTGCAAAAGTCGGTAACTGTCTAAATTTCTCGCAGCGGCATTTTGTCATCGTTCCGGCTCGCGACGGTTTCACCTTGAATAAGCCTGGATCGTGTTCCATATGATCCGATACGACCTTGAGAATCATCGGGTCCTTGCGAGCCGCGTGTTCTGATCCCGCCTCACTCTGACGTCCAGAGCACCAGCGGTTTCTGGCTTGCCTCTTTCAGCTAACCAGAATGACGCCCCAAACACGCGGGTGTCCCCAAGACACACTCGCGTGCGCCTCTGATATTGCCGCTCTGGCATATCGGCCGGGTGCGATACGCCTTTATGGAAAGACACATCTTTTGACCACCTTTCAGGAATTCGGCCTCGCCGATCCCATTACCCGTGCGCTCAAGGAAGAAAACTACACCACGCCGACCCCGATCCAGGCCCAGACCATCCCCATTGCCATCACCGGCAAGGACGTGATCGGCATCGCCCAGACCGGCACCGGCAAGACCGCTTCTTTCGCACTCCCTATTCTTCATCGCCTGCTCGAACACCGCGTCAAGCCGCAGCCCAAGACCTGCCGCGTGCTGGTGCTGAGCCCGACCCGCGAACTGTCCGGCCAGATCCTCGACAGCTTCAATGCCTATGGCCGCCACATGAACCTGTCCTCGGCGCTGGCGATCGGCGGCGTGCCGATGGGCCGCCAGGTCCGTTCGCTGATGCAGGGCGTGGACGTCCTCGTCGCGACCCCGGGCCGCCTGCTCGACCTCGTGCAGGGCAATGCGCTGAAGCTCAACATGGTGGAATTCCTCGTCCTCGACGAGGCCGACCGCATGCTCGACATGGGCTTCATCAACGACATCCGTAAGGTTGTCGCCAAGCTCCCGATCAAGCGCCAGACGCTGTTCTTCTCGGCCACCATGCCGAAGGATATCGCCGATCTCGCCGAGCACATGCTCCGCGACCCGGCCCGCGTCGCCGTGACCCCGGTGTCCTCGACCGTCGAGCGCATCACCCAGAAGATCCTGCTGGTCGATCACTCGGCCAAGCCCTCGATCCTGTCGCACATCCTCAAGACCGAACAGGTCAACCGCGCGCTGGTGTTCACCCGCACCAAGCACGGCGCCGACAAGGTCGTGAAGGGCCTCGAGCGCGCCGGCATCGCTGCTGCCGCCATCCACGGCAACAAGTCGCAGAACCATCGTGAGCGCACGCTGGCCCAATTCCGCACCGGCGAAGTCCGCACCCTGGTCGCCACCGACATTGCCGCCCGCGGCATCGACGTCGACGGCATCACCCATGTGGTGAATTTCGACCTGCCGAACGTGCCGGAAACCTATGTCCACCGGATCGGCCGTACGGCCCGTGCAGGCGCCGAAGGCATCGCAATCTCGCTTTGCGCCGGCGAGGAAATGGCGTATCTGCGCGATATCGAAAAGCTGATCCGCGTTGCGCTTCCGAAGGAAGACCGTCGCACCCCCGGCAAGAATGACGTGGGTCCGCCGCCTTCCCAGAATCGCGGTGGTCAGCGCAACGGTCGCCCCGCCCAGCACGCTCATCGCCAGGACGGAGCCCCCGGCAACAAGAACGCGCGCAATCGGCGCCGCCCCGGCGGCGGTGGCGGCGCATCGCAACCGAACCGCGATCATGCGCGGACCGAGAGCGGACCAAGGCACGAGAACGTAAGGCATGAAAATGCACGGCACGAGTCGAAGCCACGTCCCGCCCAGCAGGGCGGAGCCGCTGGAAAAGAAGGAAGCATGCAAGGCGTTGCCTTCCTTCATCGGCCGAGCCGACCTAACACCACCCCTAACCGCAGCCAGCGTCCGCGCTAAGCGCTGACCGATCTGGAGCTAATGAATGGCTAAAGAAGAGCTGATCCAGTTCGAAGGACTGGTGACCGAAATCCTTCCAGATGCACGCTATCGCGTGCAGCTGGATGCCGGACACGAAATCATTGCCTACACGGCGGGCAAGATGAAGAAGAACCGCATCAAGACGCTGGCGGGCGACCGCGTGACGATCGAGATGTCGCCCTATGATCTGGAAAAGGGCCGACTGATCTTCCGTCACAAGGACGAACGTCCAGGTGGCGGCCCGCCGCGGTCAGGCCCGCCGCGCGGCAATTTCCGCCGCCGCTAAAGCGTCCGGACTTTTATTTCTGTCGACAGTTCGCACTGCAATATAGACCCTCGCCGCGCATGACCTACTCGTCATGCGCGGGACCGGGGGCGCATTCGCTTATTCGTATACTATCAAAAAATCGTGCGCGGCTGGATTGTCTTAGGGAATAGCTTCCCCTAATGTAACTGCTATCGATTTTCGGCCGGACGACTTCTCTATACCCCGGTGCAGCCGGTCTAGACTGACGACCCTTCCAAAAATTCGATGCCAACCAACCTGCGTCCAGGGCGTGGGTTACTACTACTATCTTTGAGAAGGGACTACCTCGTGAGCATGGGAACCGTGAAGTGGTTTAACGCCACCAAGGGTTATGGCTTCATTCAGCCGGACGAAGGCGGGAACGACGTGTTCGTGCACATCAGCGCCGTCGAACGCGCTGGTCTCGGCACGCTGCGCGAAGGCCAGAAGATCAGCTACGAAATCGTGGCCGATCGCCGTTCGGGCAAGTCGTCGGCGGATAACCTCCGCGCAGCCGGCTAACGATTTTCCGCAAGCAGCCGCTTGCAGATGATCGTGCAAAATTTGAAAGGCCGCGTCCCCGGACGCGGCCTTTCTTATTTGGCGAACCCATTCTTCGGAAACTCTTTCGCGTGACGATCGTCGCGATCAGCCGCCGCTCGGCGTGCAGGTCGAGCCCAGCATCACGCATGTCATCTGCCTGGGTTTGGTGAAAGCAATCTCAGACGCCGTGATGCCCGTTTTCGACAGCACCCAGCCGATGGTCGGCACATAATTATATTTGACGTCGCCGACGATCAGATACTGGTTCGCCAACCAGTTGCCCGACGCATCCTTGCTGACGAGCCCGGCCGGCACCGAATAAACGGAATTCTTCGAGAGCGGCACGCTGCCGCGGCTCCACACGACCTTTGCCGTCTTGCTGCTCGGATCCAGATAGACCTGGTGAATCGTCGTCTTCAACGCGTTCTTGTCGTAGGGATTCACGATGGCGCCAGCGACTGTGAAGAAGTTCGTGACATCACTTTCCTGCACCGTCGTGTAGCGAGAGGTGAGATCCGAAACAGTCTGTGCGATCTGGCTGACCTTGCGATCGACCGCAAAATAATTTGCGACATCGGTGATGCCGAACAGCATCAGCACCAGCATTGGCGCGATCATGGCGAATTCGATCGCCGCGATGCCGCTGTCATCACGCCGCAGAGAGGCGGCGCGATATCGTAGCTTGCGCGCAATAGCGAGTATGGGCATCCCGTGATCCTCTCGCTACTGCGGGCCAAGCGCGGCGGTCGCCGCGAGCAACCGCTTGTTCGTCGTCGTACCGCGATCGATATTCGCGATATTGTAGCCGAGGCCCGTCACATAGAGCGGCCATTGATAGAAGGCGCGGACAACCACCGTCTTGCTGGTCGGACCGCTCGAAGAATAGGCCGGCGGCTGGTAGACGAAACCGTTGGAGACATATTTGCCGCTGGCATCGATCGGATCATTGATGGTGATCGTCGCGCCGGGATCAAAGGAGCGGACATCGACATCGAGCTTCGTGCAGTCCATCAGCACCGAGACGCGGCCGCAGATCGCCGCCTTGAAATCGGTCGCGCTGGCGCTGGTGCTGGTATAGACGAGCCGCGCGCCATCCTCCACGCCGGTCTCCAGGACCTGCCCGGCCATGAACACCATGCCGGTTTCCATGACAGCGAAGATCAGCGCGAAGAACATCGGCGCAATCATCGCAAATTCGACCGCGGCTGAACCATCCTGGCTTCGCCGGAAAGATCGCAACCGTTTCATCACGGCGACAAAGGAAATGATCGGTATCAGCATCTGCAGAATCCGGACGGGATGGAAATATCTACCGTCAGGCTGTAGCGAAAACTGATTGTAGAAGTGTTTCGCCGGATCGCGACAACATGGACCGATCCGTTAACAATCGCTTAACCATGTCCGTCACGGCAATGGAGCCGCGCGTTCTCGCGCGGCTACACAACGTCATGCGAAATCAGTTGACCTTGCCAGGCGTGCCGCTTGCAGCCCCCGTGGTCGCCGCCTGCCCGCCGATGGCGCCGGCCTGATCCATGGTCGACTTGAAGTAGTTTTCCGCATCACCCAGCGTGACACGGCGCTCGCAATTGGGCGTGCAGCTATACGACTCGCGCGCGGTGCCGCGATAGACGGTGACCACCTTGTCCGTTGGCCCTTCCACCTGCACCACGCGGTCCATCAAAACCGAGCCGGCACGATCCAGCGCGATCACATTGGTGGCGCCATAGCCCTTGCCGGTCACCACGACCATGCCGCCTGGCTGCAGCGTGACATCGGCGATCAGCGGATTGCCGATCACGATGGTGGCGATCTTTTCGGGGAATTTGACCAGCTTGGCCTGATCGACATTGACCGAGATCATGTCATTGGCAGCCGCCGGCAGGCCGGCAACGGGGAAGAGAACGAGACCGGCGGCGAGCGCCCGCATCATCAAGGCCGCAGAGGCGCGGCTACGCAACGAAAGAAAAGACATCCTGTACTCCGGGACGATACGAGCCGGCCTAAGCAGATACGCAGCGGTGCCGGCGCCCGACATGGCAAATGTGCCGTTAATTGGTGAAGGAACAGGAAACGACGGTATCGATTGCGTCGTCCCTAACGACGAAGCCCGGCGAAGGCGCCGGGCTCGATCACATTATTGCTTGGCTGCAGAGCTCAATTGCCGGAACGGATAGGCCAATTGGCCTCCGATTTCCTTCGGCAGCGGCTCGCCATCAACACCGTAATTGTCCGGCAGCACACCCTCCGGCATCCGAAACGTGCCGAACAGGATGTCCCAGAGCGGAAAAGTGCCGGCGAAATTCGTATTGCCGCCCTGCTCCAGCGAAGTGTGATGCCAGCGGTGAAAGACCGGGGTGGCGAGGACATATTTGAACGGCCCGAGGGTCCAGTTCAGATTGGCGTGGACGAAGGCCGAGTGGAACGTCGTGAACGGACCGACCCACAGCATGATGTTGGGCGAGATGCCAGCCATCAGCAGCACCACATCGACGGCGACCGTACCAAGGAAGAGATTGACCGGGTGGAAGCGCGCCGCCGAGATCCAGTCGACTTCTTCCGACGAATGATGGATGGCGTGGTACTTCCAGAACTCGCCGCCGTGATACATGCGGTGGAACCAGTAGAGCAGGAAGTCCGAGACCACGAGGAACAGGATCGCCTGCACCCAGAGCGGCAATTGCGCCAACGGCCCGTGGCCATTTTCGTAAAAGGCGATCAGCTCGTCCGGATCGTGGATGTTGAACACCACGGCCGCTCCTAGCACGAGAAGGCCGATGCGGACCACCCGTGTCATCAACGGAACGAAGAACCAATAGCAGATGTCGGTGACGATCTCGGTCTTGCGCCACCAGGGCTTGCCAGGATTGCATGCCCAGAAATGCGTGAGCACCGTGAAGACCAGAGCGATAGCGATCGTGATCGGCACCACCTTCAGAAGGGTGTCGCCGAACATGTGCAGCACTTCCATGGGCAATGAAGACATTTTCGAATCTCACCAGTTTTCTCGCCTCAGAGTTACCGGCGCATACTTAAGGACCGATAAACCAAGTTGGGAAAGCGTGGTGTGATGACACCTAAGTCATTCTAGAATGGTCTTAAGTAGACATTTACCGTGCACAAGAAGAGACAAATGCTATCGACTTTCATCAATCGAATTAACCGCACTGCAATCCGAAACTTCTAGGGTCTGCACATGGTCACGGTGCTGAGAACGCCGGGGAGACCAGGCATCTAAGATCGACAGCCACGTGCACATATGGAGTTTTGTATTATGAAGAACCTCGTTTCGCGTTTTCTGAAGGATGAGTCTGGCGCCACCGCGATCGAATACGGCCTGATCGCTGCCGGCATCTCGCTCGCCATCATCGCCGTCGTCAACGGCCTCGGCACCAACCTGAACGGCAAGTTCAGCTCGATCAACACCTCGCTGAAGTAAGCTCGAGGCGTGATTGCAAGAAAGGCTCCGGATTTCCGGAGCCTTTTTTGTTGGACAGTTTCAATATGCGTACCAGGCCGTGCCGATGAGACACAATGCGACCCAACGCCCCTTGCTCGACGCGATCGAGATGTCGCTGCGCGAGCCCGCCGGACTTGTCTGTATCGCGCTCGTGCTGGCGCTGGCTGCCGTGATCGTGCGGATCGCGGCGGTTTGGTAAACAATCTCTTGTTTTCCGATTATTCATTTCTGCAGGCTACGCTTTGCCGTCGTTGCCGCACGGACCGTTAAAGCCATGATCCTCGATTTGACGCGTCTCCTGCTGTTTCCAGGCCTGATGGCCTATGCCGCGATCAGCGACCTCTTCACGATGACGATCTCGAACCGGATCTCGATGCTGCTGATCGCCGGCTTCGCCTTTCTCGCCTTTTTCGGCGGCATGAGCTCCTCCACGGCCCTGCTGCATCTCGGCGCAGGCGGCCTCGTATTGGTCATCGCCTTCGCATGTTTCTCGTTCGGCTGGATCGGCGGCGGCGACGCCAAGCTCGCCGCTTGCGCCGGACTGTGGTTCGGCTTCGATCACCTGCTGGAATATCTCGTCTATGCGTCGCTGTTCGGTGGCGCGCTGACGCTGCTGCTGCTGCAGGCCAGGCAATGGCCGCTGCCGTCCCCGCTGAGCCGTCAGGAATGGCTGCTGCGCCTGCATCACAAGGACAGCGGCATCCCTTATGGCGTCGCACTCGCGCTCGGCGCGCTGCTGGTCTATCCGGAAACCCAGTGGATCAAAGCCGTCGATCTCAGCCGCCTCGCGTTAGGTTGATACCGACCAGAAATCGTTAACTCGATTTAGATACCGCTCATTAACCATGCTTTGACGAATAACTGCTCAACTCCACCCTACAGCGGCGCCTGCGTCGCAGCGTAATGTGGAAAGTGAAGCGTATGAATACCGCACGTATTGTGGTCCTCGCCATTGCACTCGGTGCTGGCAGCGTGGCGCTATACCTCGCCAGCTCATCGGACGCTCCGCCCCCTCCTCCGCAGGTCGCACAACTCCCCACCACCGACGTCCTCGTCGCCAAGGGCGATATCGCGCTGGGCCAGCCGATCGGCCCGGACGACATGCAGTGGCAGTCGTGGCCGAGCAGCGCCGCCAGCGCCAATGTGATCGCCCGCAACACACGCCCTGAAGCGATGACGCAGATGGCCGGCGCGATTGCGCGCTCGCCTTTCATCGCAGGTGAACCCATCCGAGAAGCGAAGCTCGTGCGTGCCAATGGCTCCGGCTTCATGGCCGCCGTGCTGCCCTCGGGCATGCGCGCCGTTTCCACTGAAATCTCACCGGAAACCGGTGCAGGCGGCTTCATCCTCCCGAATGACCGCGTCGATGTGATCCTGTCCAAGCGCGACAAGGGCCCCGACAGCGGTGGCGCCGACAATGTGATGTCCGAGATCATTCTCAGCAATATCCGCGTGCTCGCCATCGATCAGGCGCCGAAGGAGAAGGACGGGCAGAACAACGTCGTCGGCAAGACCGCGACGCTCGAATTGAAGCCGGAACAGGCTGAATTGCTGGCACGCGCCCGCCAGAGCGGCACGCTTTCGCTCGCGCTGCGCGCGCTTGCCGACGCCAACGCGCCGGAAACACCCAGCGAGGATCCCGCTACCCGCCGCCGCGGTAGCACCATCAACATCGTCCGGTACGGCGTTTCGTCGACCGCGACGGTCACGAAGTGACGAGGGCGCAGACGATGAAGCCGATGACAACCACGAGCGGATCGATGCGGAGCCTGATGGCACGCGCGCTCTCGGTGACAGCCATCGCCGCGCTGACGCTCGGCTCTGCGCTGCCTGTCGCCGATGCGGCAGATCGTAGCTTCGACCAGGCTGCAGGTGCGGGGCAGCTGAACGCACGCTTCCTGCCGCTGGGCATCGGGAAGTCGGTGGTGATCGACCTGCCGCGCGACGTGAAGGACGTGCTCGTCGCCGATCCGAAGATTGCCAATGCGGTGGTTCGCTCGGCCCAACGTGCCTACATCATCGGCGCCACTGTCGGCCAGACCAATATCATCTTCTTCGATAGCGCCGGCCAGCAGATTGCTGCCTACGACATCGCAGTGACACGCGATCTCAACGGCATCCGTGCCGCGCTGAAGCAAACAATGCCGACCGCTGATATCCGCGTCGAAGGTCTCGGCGACGGCATCATGCTGATGGGCTCGGCCGCCAGCCAGGTCGAGGCCCAGCAGGCTGCCGATCTCGCCGCGCGGCTTGCCGGCGGCATGGACAAGGTGGTCAACAACATCTCGGTGCGCGGCCGCGACCAGGTGATGCTCAAGGTGACGGTCGCAGAAGTTCAGCGCAACATCGTCAAGCAGCTCGGCGTCGATCTGTCGGGCAAGCTGAGCTACGGCACCTCGGTCGTCAATTTCAACAACACCAATCCGTTCACAGCCAGCGGCAAGACCCTGGTCGATGGCAATTCGATTGCTGCCTCTTTCGGCAGCGGCCCATCAATCACCGCAACATTAAAGGCGATGGAGAATGCCGGCGTCATCCGCACGCTGGCCGAACCGAGCCTGACCGCGATTTCGGGTGAAACCGCAAACTTCCTAGCGGGTGGTGAATTCCCGATCCCAGGCGGCAATACCTGCGATCCCACCACCCGTATCTGTACCGTTTCGATCTCCTTCAAAAAGTTCGGTATCTCGCTCGGCTTCACGCCGGTGGTGCTGAGCGAGGGCCGCATCAGCCTGCGCGTCTCCACCGAAGTCTCGGAACTGTCGCAGGAAAACTCGGTCACCATCAGCGGCACGCAAATCCCCGCGATCAAGACCAACCGCGCCGATACCACGCTCGAGATTCCGTCGGGCGGTTCGATGGCCATGGCGGGCTTGATCAAGCAGCAGACCAAGCAGGCGATGAGCGGCCTGCCCGGCATGGCACAGGTGCCGGTGCTCGGTGCGCTGTTCAAGAGCCGCGACTATGTCAACAACAATACCGAGCTGATGGTGATCGTGACCCCTTACGTGGTCCGCGCCGTGGCGCAGAAAGACCTGTCGCGGCCGGATGACGGCTTCGTCGATGCGTCCGATCCGCAGGCGGACTTCCTCGGCACCGTCAATCGCATCTATGGCGTACCGGGCCGCAAGCCCGAGCCGGCCCGCGGCTATCGCGGCGCCTTCGGCTTCATCACGGATTGAGGCGGGAAAACAGATGACCCAGAGCAAAAGAAACTCACGCCTCGCCATCCTGACCGCAATCGTCGGTGTCACCGCCGCGCTCGGCGGTTGCAAGACCGTTGCACAGGATGACCTCGCAACAAGTGTTCCTTTCGACTATCGCCAGCGCCACCCGATCGTGGTGGAAGAGCGGCTGCACAGCATCGACGTGTTTGTCGGCAGCTTCCGCGGCGGCCTGACGGCGCCGCAGCGCGCCGACGTCATCGCCCTCGGACAGAACTGGTTGCGCGAAGGCACCGGCGTGATCACCGTCGAGGTGCCGGCGCAGACGCCGAACGCGCGCGCTGCGCAGGATTCCAGGCGCGAAGTCTATTCGCTGCTCGCTGCCGCCGGCGTGCCACCGAATGCCATCGCGAGCCGCAACTATACGCCGAACGACCCACGCCAGTTCGCGACGATCCGCGTGGGCTATCCCCTGATCGGAGCGACCGCTGGTCCCTGCGGCACCTGGCCGGAGGATCTCAGCGCCTCGATCAAGAACAAGAGCTATATGTCGAACCGGCCTTACTACAATCTCGGTTGCGCCTCGCAGCGCAATCTCGCGGCCATGGTGTCGAATCCGTCCGATCTGGTGCAACCGCGCGCTGAGACGCCTGTCTACGCCGCGCGCCGCACCTTCGGTCTCGACAAGTATCGCCAGGGCCAGGGCACAGCCACCACTTATCCCGATGCGGATAAGGGCAAGATCAGCAGCGTGGGCCAATGATCAGTTACGCGCAAAAGACCGACGACGAACTGCCCTCCGCCACGCCGACCACGGCCGCGGACGAGCATATCGCGCCAGCGCCCCGGGTCTCGATCCAGGCATTCTGCGAAACCGTCGAAACCGCCGCCGCCGTGCAGGCCGCCGGTGAAGACCGCCGGCTGGGCAAGACCCATCTCAAGATCCAGATGGGCGGCATGGCCGCCGCCATCGAGGCCTATCGCACGGCGCCGACGCCGAATGTGATCCTGCTCGAAGCCGAGCCGCGCACCGATATTCTCGGCGGGCTCGACCATCTCGCCACCGTCTGCGATGCCGGCACGCGTGTCATCGTGATCGGCAAGGTCAATGACGTCACGCTGTATCGCGAGCTGGTGCGCCGCGGCGTCAGCGATTACGTGATCGCGCCGGTCGTGACCATCGACGTCGTCCGTTCAATCTGTGGCCTGTTCTCGGCCCCTGAAGCCAAGGCTGTCGGCCGGATCATCGCCGTGGTCGGCGCCAAGGGCGGCGTCGGTGCATCCACCATCGCGCATAACGTCGCCTGGGCGATCGCGCGCGATCTGGCACTGGATTCGGTCGTCGCCGATCTCGATCTTGCCTTCGGCACCGCCGGCCTCGATTACAACCAGGATCCGCCGCAGGGCATTGCGGATGCGGTATTCTCGCCCGACCGTATCGACACCGCCTTCATCGACCGCCTGCTGTCGAAATGCACCGACCATCTCAGCCTGCTGGCTGCGCCGGCGACGCTGGAGCGCGTCTATGATTTCGGCACCGAGGCGTTCGATTCGATCTTCGACACGCTGCGCTCGACCATGCCCTGCATCGTGCTCGACGTGCCGCATCAATGGACCGGCTGGACCAAGCGTGCGCTGATCGGCGCCGACGACATTCTCATCGTCGCTTCGCCGGATCTCGCCAATCTGCGCAACACCAAGAACATGTATGACCTGATCAAGGCCGCGCGGCCGAATGATCGGCCGCCGCTCTATTGCCTCAACCAGGTCGGCGTGCCGAAGCGCCCGGAAATCAGCGCGGCTGAATTCGCCAAGGCCATCGAGACGCCGCCGATTGCGACGATCCCGTTCGAGCCGCAGATTTTTGGCGCTGCTGCCAATAACGGACAGATGATTGCGGAAGTTTCCGCCAATCATCGCACCACCGAGATGTTCCTGCAGATCGCCCAACGGCTCACCGGCCGCGGCGAGACGAAAAAGCCGCGAGGATCCTTCCTCGCCCCGCTGCTGGAGAAGTTGCGGTCGAAGTGACGACCTGCAAGGAGTTGAGTCGTGTTTGGTAAGCGTAGTGGAACAGAGCCCGATCTTCGTGCGCCTCGGCCCAGCCCTCCGCCGGCAGCGCCGAGCGTAGCGCCTGCGCCTGCCGTCGCGTCCCCGCCGCTGTCGCCGGCGCGCGCGCCTGCGCCGCCGGTCGCCGAGCGTCGCTCCGACAATTATTATCAGGTCAAGGCGACCATCTTCGGCGCGCTGATCGAAGCGATCGACCTTGCGCAGCTCGCCAAGCTCGATGGCGAATCCGCGCGCGAGGAAATCCGCGACATCGTCAACGAGATCATCGCGATCAAGAACATCGTGATGTCGATCGCCGAGCAGGAAGAACTGCTCGACGATATCTGCAACGACGTGCTCGGCTATGGCCCACTCGAGCCGCTGCTGGCGCGCGACGACATCGCCGACATCATGGTCAACGGCGCCGGCACGGTGTTCATCGAAGTCGCCGGCCGCATCCAGAAGACCGGCATCCGCTTCCGCGACAATCAGCAGCTGCTGAACATCTGCCAGCGCATCGTCAGCCAGGTCGGCCGCCGCGTCGATGAATCCTCGCCGATCTGTGACGCCCGTCTTGCCGATGGCTCACGCGTCAACGCCATCGTCCCGCCGCTGGCGATCGATGGTCCTGCGCTGACCATTCGTAAGTTCAAGAAAGACAAGCTGACCCTCGATCAGCTGGTCAAATTCGGCGCCATCTCGCCGGAAGGCGCGCAGATCCTGCAGATCATCGGCCGCGTGCGCTGTAACGTCCTGATCTCCGGCGGTACCGGCTCCGGCAAGACCACGCTGCTGAACTGCCTGACCAACTATATCGACGAAGACGAGCGCGTCATCACCTGCGAGGACGCCGCGGAACTGCAGCTGCAGCAGCCGCATGTGGTGCGCCTCGAAACCCGCCCGCCGAATATCGAAGGCGAGGGCCAGGTGACCATGCGCGAGCTCGTCCGCAACTGCCTGCGTATGCGCCCCGAGCGGATCATCGTCGGCGAAGTCCGCGGCCCGGAAGCGTTCGACCTTCTGCAGGCCATGAACACCGGCCATGACGGCTCGATGGGCACGCTGCACGCCAACAATCCGCGCGAAGCGCTGTCGCGCTGCGAATCCATGATCACCATGGGCGGCTTCTCGCTGCCCTCGCGCACCATCCGCGAGATGATCTGCGCCTCTATCGACGTCATCGTGCAGGCCGCCCGCCTGCGCGACGGCTCGCGCCGCATCACGCACATCACCGAGGTGATGGGGATGGAAGGCGACACCATCATCACCCAGGACGTGTTCCTCTATGACATCGTCGGTGAGGACGCCAATGGCGGCATCATCGGCCGTCATCGCTCGACCGGCATCGGCCGGCCGAAATTCTGGGAGCGTGCACGCTATTACGGTGAAGAAAAGCGGCTCGCCGCGGCACTCGATGCCGCCGAAGTCGCTGCGAATATCTAGAGGAGCAGCCGATGAACATGCAGGCGCTCGCTTTGGCCTTCATGGCCACCGTCGCGGTCGGAGGACTCGCATGGGTCTTCCTCTATCCGCAGCTGTCCGGCGAAAAGAAAGCCGAGGAGCGCCGCTCCTCGATCGCGCGGCCGGAGCCGAAGATCCGCTCCGCCGATCGCGCGCAGCGCTCCAAGCGCGATCAGGTCGAAACGTCGCTGAAAGAAGTCGAAGCCCGCAACAAGGAAAAGAGCAAGGTTCCACTGGGGATCCGCATCACCCAGGCCGGGCTTGACTGGAGCGAGCAGAAATTTCTCGTCATCTCCGGCATCCTGGGCCTGTTTGCATTCGCGATGACCGTGATGTTCGGCGGCGGCCTGCTGGCCGGCGCCGGTCTCGCTTTTGCGGCTGGCTTCGGCCTGCCGCGCTGGGTGCTCGGCTTCCTCAAGAAGCGCCGCGAAGATGCTTTCCTGAAGGCGCTGCCCGATGCCGTGGACGTCGTCGTGCGCGGCATCAAGGCCGGCCTGCCGCTGTTCGATTCGCTGAAAGTCGTGGCCGCCGATGCGCCGGAGCCGCTGCGCAGCGAGTTCAACGCCATCATCGAAACCCAGACCATCGGCATGCCGCTGGGCGAGGCCTGCGCACGCCTCTACGAACGCATGCCGCTGCCCGAGGCCAATTTCTTCGGCATCGTGATCGCGATCCAGCAAAAGTCCGGCGGCAACCTGTCGGAAGCGCTCGGCAACCTGTCAAAGGTGCTGCGAGACCGCAAGAAGATGAAAGAGAAGATCCAGGCGATGTCGATGGAAGCCAAGGCGTCCGCCGGCATCATCGGCTCGCTGCCACCGATCGTGATGCTGCTCGTCTATATGAGCACGCCCGACTACATCTCGCTGCTGTGGACTCATGAAACCGGCCGCCTGATGCTGGCGGGCTGCGTGGTGTGGATGTCCTGCGGCATCTTCGTCATGAAGAAGATGATCAATTTCGATTTCTGATGGTGCAACATGGTTGATCTGCTGATCGCAAAGCTGCACGACACCCGCTTCATGATGATGCTCATGGCGGCCATTGCCGTGACGGCCACTGCCTATACGCTGCTGGTGCCGCTGTTCGTCAGCGACGGCCTCACCAAGCGGATGAAAGCTGTCGCCAGCGAACGCGAGCGGCTGCGCCAGCGCGAGCGCGATCGCCTGGCCAATAGCGGAAAAGTGTCGCTGCGGCAGACGCCGAAGCAACTCGTCTCCAAGGTCGTCAGTGATTTCAACCTGACCAAATGGCTGGCGCAGGAGGCTGCGCTCGACAAGCTGGTGATGGCCGGCTATCGCGGCCAGGCGCCTTATGTCACCTTCCTGTTTTTCCGCCTCGTCACGCCGATCGTCTTTCTGGTCATGGCGGTTCTATATGTGTTCGTGATCTCGCGGATGGAGCAATCGCTACCCATCAAGATCGGCATGTGCGTCGGCGCCGCCTGGTTCGGCATGCAGGCACCGATGATCTTCCTCAAGAATGCCATCACCAAGCGCCAGCTCTCGATCCGCCGTGCGTTTCCTGATGCGCTCGATCTGCTGCTGATCTGTATCGAATCCGGCATGTCCATCGAAGTCGCATTCCGCCGCGTCTCCATCGAGATCGCTTCGCAATCGGTGGCCCTCGCCGAAGAATTCACGCTGACCACGGCAGAACTGTCCTATCTGCAGGACCGCAAGGTGGCGTACGAGAATCTCGCCAAGCGCACCGGGCTCGAAGGCGTGAAGTCGGTCTGTCTCGCGCTGATGCAATCGGAGCGCTACGGCACGCCGCTCGGCCAGAGCTTGCGCGTGATGGCCCAGGAAAACCGCGACATGCGCATGAACGAAGCGGAGAAGAAGGCCGCAGCGCTGCCGCCGAAGCTCACCGTGCCGATGATACTGTTCTTCCTGCCGGTGCTGTTCGTGGTCATTCTCGGACCGACCGGCATCAAGGTCGCGGCAATGCAGTAACGATGAAGCGCTTACGAGCGCTTCGCGTCGTCCTGGCCGCTGAACTTAGCTCCGCCACGATTGTTCAGCATCTGCTTGAGATAAGCCACATTGGCCGCCGCTTCGTCCGGCGGCAGATCGGCGCGCACGATGGTTTCGGCTTCGCTGAAGCGGCCCTGCAGACCGACAACGAGACCAAGATTCTGCCGCACGCGCGGATCGACATTGCCGCGTCCCTGTTGCGCACGACGCAGCGCAGCCTCAGCCTGGGGCAGATCCTTCGACAGCATATAGGACAGGCCGAGATTCGACAGTACCGAAGGCTCCTCGGGCCGGATCTTCAACGCATTGGCATAATAGCGACGGGCTTCGTCGTGACGGGCCATCTGATCCAGGGCAGCGCCCTGCGCCGACAGAATCCGCCAATCCGGATTGGCCGGTGTGTGCGCCGTGCCGAGCACCTCGAAAGCACGTTCGAAGCTGCCGGCATCAGCAAGGGCGCGGCCGTAGCCAGCCACCAGCGCCTTGTTGCCGGGATTGTTGAGCGTTGCCTGTTCGAATACCGAAACAGCTTGGGCGCGCTGGCCATTGGCGCGCAGCGCCTGGCCATAGCGTAACGCCACGTCCGGATCGCGCGGATTGGCGCGGAAGCGCTCGCCATAAGCCTCGATGTCGCGTGGATCGGCAGCCTGGCTCACCGGAGGCGGCGCTTCAGCGCGCGGGCTCACGGAACCGGTGACATCCGACAGGCCGGTCGTCTTGCAGCCGGCGAGGCCTGCGGCCAGAATTGCCGTGGTGGCCGCAGTCGCGAGAAACCGCGCAAGACAGAAGGGCTGACGCATGGCACTTTGACTCAACGATGATGCGAACGGACGAACCGAATGCGCCAGCAATAGAGTGTTAACCCTAATGGCTGGTTAATCGGACCATCCGGTGCCATATCCCCGGTTACCACCTCTTGACGCGTGCGGCCGCATAACGGCCCTCCCTTCAGTTGCGAGCCAAGTCATGCATTTAGCCTTCGACGCCTCCCCGACCAAGCCTGCGATCCCGATCACGTTCGTGACCAAGAGCACATGGCCGGAGATCTTGGCGACGCTGCCCGCCGCCGCGAAGGCGTTTGCCACCGCGAATGGCTTCAGCGGCAAGCCCGGCGCTTGGCTCGCTCTGCCCGATGTGGATGGCGCGATCGCACAGGTGCTGTTCGGGCTTGAAGATGCAGGCGCGACGCATCGCGACTTGTTCCGGCCCGGCACGCTGCCGGGATTGCTGCCAGCCGGCAGCTACCGCTTCGCCAATGCGCCCCATGATACACGCCTCGCGGTCCTCGCTTTCGCCCTCGGCAGCTATCGCTTCGGCCGCTATCGCACCAATGAAGCCCCAAAGGTGAAGCTGGTGCCACCGACCGATATCGACATCGCCGAAATCAGCCGCATGGCCGAAGCCGCGGCCCTGGCACGCGATCTGATCAACACGCCTTCCAACGACATGGGCCCCGAAGAACTGGCGCAGGCAGCGAAGGACCTCGCCACCCGGTTCGGCGCCAATTTCAACTGCATCACCGGCGACGATCTCGTCACCCAGAATTTCCCGCTCATCCACGCGGTCGGCATGGCCTCGACTCGCGCGCCACGCCTGATCGATTTTTCCTGGGGCGATCCGGCACATCCGAAAGTGACGCTGGTCGGCAAAGGCGTCTGCTTCGACACCGGCGGCCTCGATCTCAAGCCGTCGTCGGGCATGCTGATCATGAAGAAGGACATGGGTGGCGCCGCCAATGTCCTCGCGCTCGCGCTGATGATCATGGATGCGAAGCTGAAGGTGCGGTTACGCGTGTTGATCCCGGCGGTGGAGAACGCCGTCGCCGGCAATGCCTTCCGCCCGCTCGATGTCTTCAAGTCTCGTAAAGGCCCGACGGTTGAAATCGGCAACACCGATGCCGAAGGCCGTCTCGTGCTCGCCGATGCATTGGCGCTCGCCGACGAAGAGAAACCGGATCTGCTGATCGATCTCGGCACGCTCACTGGTGCTGCACGCGTCGCACTGGGGCCGGAGCTACCGCCATTCTACACCAATGATGAAGACCTCGCCCTCGATGTCGCACGCTCTGCAAAGGAGCAGAATGATCCGCTATGGCGATTGCCGCTCTGGGCGCCCTATGACGCGTGGCTGGATTCGAAAGTCGCCAATATCAACAACGCACCGTCGGGCGGGTTTGCCGGCTCGATCACCTGCGCGCTGTTCCTGCAGCGCTTCGTCGAATCGGCAAAGAGCTGGCTGCATGTGGACATCTATGGCTGGACGCCCTCGGCCAAGCCGGCGCGCCCCGAAGGCGGCGAATGCCAGGCTGCGCGTGCGATCTATGCTCTGCTGAGCCAGCGCTATGGATAAGCGCCTGACGCCCGCGCGGCCGGATGTCGCCGCAAAATATCTCGAAGGCAAGGTCGAATCCGCACGATTCGTGACCGGCGAGGAATGCGAGATCTCCGATGGCGTCACCTCGGTGCGGCGCGATCCATTCGCTGGCGCAATGCTGGATACGCAGGCGCTGCGCGGAGAACGATTCACGATCTATGACCGCAATGAGGAAGGCTGGGCCTGGGGACAGCTCAATGCCGATGGTTATGTGGGCTGGATCTCCGATCTTGCACTGTATCCGCCCAGTCCTGCGCCGACGCACAAGGTGACGGCACTGCGCACATTCGCCTTTCCCGGTCCGTCGATCAAAATTCCGCCAATGGATACGCTGCCGCTGGGGGCGCACCTCTCCATTGTTAAAATGACCGATGCCTTCGCTGTGGCCAGCAATGGCCATCACATTCCGAAGCAGCATGTGACCGAACTCTCATTCGTCGAGTCAGATTTCGTCGCCGTGGCCGAACGCTTTGTCGGCACGCCCTATCTGTGGGGTGGCAAGAGCAGCCTCGGCATCGACTGCTCCGGCCTCGTGCAGATTGCGCTCACAGCTGCGGGCACCGGCTGCCCGCGCGACAGCGATATGCAGGAGAGCGGGCTCGGACGTGCTCTGAACGCAACCGAGATGCAAAGCCTCAAGCGCGGCGACCTGATTTTCTGGAAAGGTCATGTCGCCATCGTCCGCGATGCCGATACGATCGTACATGCCAATGCGCATCACATGATGACGGCGATCGAGGACACCAAGAGCGCCATCGCACGGATCGCCGCGACCGGCAGCGACGTGACGAGCATCAAGCGGCTGGACTGACCGCCCGTTCGCAATAATCCTGCAAGCGATCCCGGTGCAACGCCAGCCATTGCAGGGCGCTGACCATCAATCCGTTGAAGATCTGCCCCTGATCGAGGGCAGCGATGGCGGCATCGATCGTAACGATAAACGGGCGGGTGTCTTCGTGCTCATCGGCAAGACCGCCGCGCAACGGCACTTTGCTGCTATCAATGAAACCGAGGAAGAACGTGACGAATTCATCGGTGATGCCCGGCGTCGGCAACACGCTATAGAGTTCGATCAAGCGATCCGGCGCAACACCGATTTCCTCATGGCATTCCCGAGCAGCAGCCGCGATGGCGCTCTCATCGCCATCGACGCGGCCGGCAACGATCTCGACCATCTCGCCGCGCCCCGTGGCCAGATGCGCGGGCAAGCGGAACTGGCGGAGCAGAACGATTTCGCCGCGGCGAAGATCGACGGGAAGCACAGCTGCAACCCGGCCGGCCCGCAACACGTCGCGCTGCTGTCGCAGCGTCTCGTCGTCGTCGCGAATGATCGCCACGTCATAACGCTCGTAAGGCAGATAGCCTTTCGCCACCGTGACCGGCGGCGAGACCGCGACATCCATCACGCGGTCGGCGATCGCACTTTTGTCTTCGACAGCCATGGCGTTATTGCGCCGCCGCGCCGCCCGGCACCGCCTCGATGCGGAAGGCGGCGGCAAACAGCGCGCGGGTGTAGTCGGATTTCGGATTCTTGAAGAGTTCGGCGGCGGGTCCTTCTTCCACCACCTTGCCATGGCGCATCACGATCAGATGGCTCGCCAGCGAGGCGACGACGCGGAGATCGTGGGAGATGAACATGTAGGTCAGGTCACGCTTGCGCTGCAGCTCGCGCAGGAGATCGACCATCTGCGCCTGGAACAGCATGTCGAGTGCGCTGGTTGGCTCGTCCAGCACCACGAAGTTCGGCTCCAGCACCACGGCGCGCGCAATCGAGATGCGCTGGCGCTGGCCGCCGGAGAATTCATGCGGATAGCGGAAGCGCGTCGCCGGATCGAGGCCGACATCCACGAGCGCTTTGACCACGCGCGCCTCGCGCTCGTCGTCGGACAGTTCGCGCTGATGCACCGTGAGCCCTTCGGCAATGATGTCGCCGACCGACATGCGCGGGCTGAGTGCACCAAAAGGATCCTGGAACACGATCTGCATGTCGCGCCGAAACGGCCGCATCTGCTTGAACTGCAGGCCCTGGATATCCTTGCCGAGAAATACGATCGGCCCCTGCGACGAGATCAGGCGTAGCAGCGCAAGGCCAAGGGTCGTCTTTCCCGAGCCGGATTCGCCGACGACGCCGAGCGTCTCGCCCTTGCGGATCTTGACGCTGACGCCATCGACCGCCTTCACATGACCGATGGTCTTGCGCAACAAGCCGCGCTTGATGGGAAACCACACCTTCAGATCATCGGTGGACATCACCACCGGCGCATCAGGCTGCGGCGGCGCCGGATCCGGTTTCGGCTCGGCGGCGAGCAATGCCTTGGTGTAGGGATGCTGCGGCGAAGTGAAAACCTGTTCGACAGGCCCCTGTTCGACGATCTCGCCATTCTTCATCACGCAGACGCGCTCGGCGATCCGGCGAACGATGCCGAGATCATGGGTGATGAACAGCAGGCTCATCCCGAGGCGCTGGCGAATATCGGCGAGCAGCGCGAGGATCTGTGCCTGCACGGTGACATCGAGCGCAGTGGTCGGCTCATCAGCAATGAGGAGGTCCGGCTCATTGGCAAGCGCCATGGCGATCATCACGCGCTGGCGTTGGCCGCCGGACAGCTGATGCGGATAACTGCCGAGCCGCGTCTCGGGATCGGGAATGCCGACCTGGGTCAGCAATTCGATCACCCGCGCCTTCGCTTTCGCGCCGCGCATGCCGTTATGGAGCTGCAGGATTTCACCAATCTGCGCACCGATCGTGTGCAGCGGATTGAGCGAGGTCATCGGTTCCTGAAAGATAATCGAGATATCGTTGCCGCGGATGGCGCGGATGTCGTTCTCAGACATGCCGAGCAACTCGTGCCCCTTGAAGCGAATGCCGCCCGATGGATGCGAGGCCATCGGGTAAGGCAATAGCTTCAGGATCGACAGTGCACTGACGGATTTGCCCGATCCGGACTCGCCGACCAGCGCAACGCATTCGCCCCGCTTGATGTCGAAAGAGACTTTGTTGACAGCAACTGACGTGTTGCCGCCCTGATGGAAGGCGACAGACAGATCCCGAACGTCGAGCAGTGGCTGATTGATGGCGTCCATATCGCAGCCCTACCTGAACGTCTTGCGCGGGTCGAAAGCGTCGCGCACCGCTTCGCCGATGAAGATCAACAGCGACAACATGATCGCCACTGCAAAGAAGCCCGTGAAGCCGAGCCAAGGCGCCTGCACATTGGCCTTGCCTTGCGACAGCAACTCGCCGAGCGATGGCGAACCAGGCGGGAGGCCAAAGCCGAGGAAATCCAGCGCTGTCAGGGTCATCACTGACGACGACACGATGAATGGCAGGAACGTCATGGTGGCGACCATGGCGTTGGGCAGCAGGTGCCTGACCATGATGCTGCGATTAGAGACGCCGAGGGCACGGGCGGCGGTGACATATTCGAAATTGCGGCCGCGCAGGAATTCGGCGCGGACGAGGCCGACCAGCGACACCCACGAGAACAACAGCAGGATGCCAAGGAGCACGAAGAAACCCGGCACCAGCACTGCCGACAGAATCAGCAGCAGATAGAGCGAGGGAATCGAGCTCCATATCTCGATAAACCGCTGGAAGGCGAGATCGACCCAGCCGCCGAAATAGCCTTGCACGCCGCCTGCCGCGATGCCGATGATCGAGGACAGGATCGTCAGCGTGAGGCCGAACAAAACGGAGATGCGGAAGCCATAGATCAAACGCGCGACAACATCGCGGCCCTGATCGTCGGTGCCGAGCCAGTTATATTCGAGATCGCTGCAACCCTTCAGGCCCTTCTTCTCGACCACCGGCTTGCATTGCTCTTCGGTGAGCATCCAGGTCGGCTTCGACGGCGCCGGCGTCGGCAGGTCAAGATTATGGGTGTCGTAGGAATAGCGGATCAACGGCCAATAGACGCTGCCGCCCTTCTCAGCGATCAGTTTTTGCAGGAAGGGATCGCGATAATCGGCAGCGGTTTCGAAGTCGCCCCCGAAGGTCGTTTCCGAATAGGTGACGACCGAGGGAAAATAGAGCTTGCCATCGAACTTGATCAGGAACGGACGATCATTGGCGATCAGCTCTGCGAAGAGCGAGATCAGGAACAGGGCCGAGAAGATCCAGAGCGACCAGTAGCCGCGCCGGTTGGCCTTGAAATTCTGCCAGCGGCGCTTGTTGAGCGGCGACAGGCCGAGCGGGCGACGCGACGGTGGCACGGCTTCGCCGAGCGGCGTCTGCGTGGTGGATTCGACGGGCATGGGTGCTGTGACGGTCATCAGACTTCCCGCGCCTCGAAATCAATCCGCGGATCGACCCACATATAAGCCAGATCGGAGATCAGGCCCACGACCAATCCCATCAGCGAGAAGATGAACAGCGTGCCGAACACCACGGGATAATCACGATTGAGCACGCTCTCGAAACCGAGCAGACCGAGCCCATCCAGCGAGAAGATCGTCTCGATCAGCAGCGCGCCGGAAAAGAATGCGCCGATGAAGGCGCCGGGGAAACCGGCAATGACGATCAGCATCGCGTTGCGGAACACATGGCCGTAGAGCACTTGCCGTTCGGTGCAGCCTTTGGCACGCGCCGTCATCACATATTGCTTGCGGATTTCATCCAGGAACGAGTTCTTGGTCAGCAGCGTCGTGGTGGCGAAAGCGCTGAGCCCCATGGCCACCAGCGGCAGCGTGATGTGCCAGAAGTAATCGATGATCTTCCAGTACCACGGAAACTGGCTCCAGCCGTCCGATGTGAGGCCGCGCAGCGGGAAGATGCTCCAGAACGAGCCTCCCGCGAACAGGATGATCAGCAGGATTGCGAACAGGAAGCCCGGGATCGCAAAGCCGATGATGATGATCGCCGAGGTCCAGGTATCGAAGCGCGTCCCATCCTGCACCGCCTTGCGGATGCCGAGCGGGATCGAGATGAGGTAACTGATCAGCATCATCCAGATTCCGAGCGACATCGAGACCGGCAGCTTCTCCTTGATCAGCTGCACCACCGACGTATCGCGAAAATAGCTCTTGCCGAAATCGAAGCGAACATAATTCCACACCATCAGCAGAAATCGCTCGGGTGCCGGCTTGTCGAAGCCAAACTGCTTTTCGAGATTCTTGATGAAAGCGGGATCGAGGCCCTGCGCGCCGCGATATTTCGAGTTCACGGCATCAGCGCCCGCGCCCGGCTGGGCGCGATTACCGAAGTCGCCGCCGGATGAACCTCCTGTCGCGCGCGAAGCGCCGGTGTCGGCGCCACTCATCTGCGCAATGACGCGCTCGACGGGACCGCCGGGCGCGAATTGCACCACGACGAAGGACACCAGCAGGATCCCCAGCAAAGTGGGAAACATGAGCAGCACGCGGCGTGCGATATATGCGGTCATTCTATTTGGCCTGCTCGGTCGCCGTCTTGTTGTCCGCAGCCCACCAGAGATCGGGCGCGATCATGTCGAGATATTTGGGAAGCTGCGCGGGATGCTTGAACACATCCCAATAAGCCAGCCGGTGCTTGCTCGAATACCATTGCGGCACCCAGTAGCGACCAGCGCGGATCACGCGGTCGAGTGCACGTGCCGCGAAAACCAGCTTGGCGCGGCTCTCCGCTGCGATCACGTGCTCAATCAGCGCATCGATCACGGGATCGGAAATGCCCGACAGATTCTTCGAGCCTTTGGTGGTCGCCGCTTGCGCCGTGAAAAACGGACGGAGCGAATCTCCGGGCACGGTGGAAAAACTGAAACGCTCGATCGTCATGTCGAAATCGAAATCATTGCGTCGCGCTTGCTCTTGCACGGGATCGACGAGGCGCAAGTTGGCCTCAATACCCAGCGTGCCGAGATTCTTGATGTAAGGCATATGATGAGCCTGGAAGTTGGGCTCATCGAGCAGGAACTCGATCTTGAACGGCTCGCCTTGCGCTGTCATGCGCTTGCCGTCCTTCATCACGCAGCCGGCGTCGTTCAGCAACTGGATCGCCCTGCGCAGCAGCGTGCGATCCTGACCCGAACCGTCAGACACCGGCGGCAGATAGGGATTGCCGAACACTTCGGCCGGCACCTTACCGCGGAACGGCTCGAGCAGAACAAGTTCTTCCGGCGACGGCGCGCCGGTCGCCATCAGGTCGGAGTTCTGGAATGGCGAGACCGTGCGCTCATAGGCGCCATACATGATGGACTTGTTGGTCCATTCGAAATCGAACGCATTGCCCAGCGCCTCGCGCACGCGCGGATCCTGAAACTTGGCGCGGCGCGTATTGATGAACCAGCCCTGCGCCCCGGACGGACGATCATCAGGCAGGATCTCCTGCTTGACGCGCCCGTCCTTGATGGCGGGGAAATCGTAACGCGTATTCCAGATGCGTGACGTGAATTCTTCGCGAAACAGATAATTGCGCCCCGTGAACCCTTCGAAAGCGACATCGCGGTCGCGGTAGAAATCGAAGCGCACCGTGTCGAAATTATTGAGGCCGCGACTGACGGGCAGATCCGCGCCCCACCAATCCTTGACGCGATCGAATTCGATGAAGCGCCCAACCTCGAAGCGCCCAACCTTGTAAGGACCGCTGCCAGTCGGCGTATCCAGCGTCGATTCATCGAAGGCGCGCTTGGCATAATAGGCTTGCGAAAAGATCGGCATGCTGGCGACAAAGAGCGGCACGTCGCGGCCACGCTTCTCTGCAAAAGTTACCACCAGCGTGGCGTCGTCGGTGGCCTCGATCTTCGCGACATCGCGCATCTGCTGCGTGATGATCGGATGGCCCTTTTCCTTCAACGTCGTCAGCGACCAGGCTGCATCCCTCGCTGTCAGCTTGCTGCCGTCGTGGAAGCGCGCTTCCGGGCGCACGGCAAAACGATATGTCAGGGCATCCGCGGAGATCTGCACGGACCTGGCTGCAAGCCCATACATGGCATCGGGCTCGTCGACGGCGCGAGCCATCAGCGCGGTGAAGGTCAGCCCCATCCCCTGCGCGCCATCGCCCTTCAGCACATAGGCATTCAGCGAATTGAACGTCTGGAACGACTGATTGAAAGCCTTGACCGACGGGATGGTCGAGAACACCCCGCCTTTTGGCGCCTTCACATTCACATAGTCGAAATGCGGGAAGTCGGCCGGATATTTCAGATCGCCGAAGGCCGACATGCCATGCGCCTCGCTCGCACCTTGCGCAAGCGCCGGGCTGAAACGCGTCGCAGCGATCGCGCCGAGACCAAGGCCGAGCACGTGCCGACGATTGAGCTGCGCCATGCGCGACAGCCTCCTCAAGAGCGACCGCCCGTCTTCGCTGCCTTCGCGGCATCCCACCACCAGATGGTCGGGAAGCCGGACTGGCCATATTTCGGTGGCTCGGGTGGCCGCCCAAAGCGATCCCAACGCGCAGTGCGAACCTTGCTGTAGGTGAATTGTGGAACGACGAAGTGATTCCACAGCAGCACGCGGTCCAGCGCCTTGGTTGCGGCAACCAGATCGGCGCGGTCCTTGGTGAAGATCACGCGTTCGATCAGCTTGTCGATGGCTGCATCCTTGATGCCGACGATATTACGCGACCCGGCCTGATCGGCAGCCGACGAGCCCCAATATTCGCGCTGCTCGTTGCCGGGCGACAGCGACTGCCCCCACACCGATACGACGACATCGAAATCCCAGCTGCGCAGCCTGTTCTCGTACTGTGTCGCATCGATGGTGCGCACGTTCACGCCAATGCCGAGTCGCTCCAGCGACGGCTTGAAGAACAAAGCGATACGTTCGGAGCTTGGGTCTTCACCGAGCAATTCGATCTCGAATGGTGCGCCGGTCTTGGCATTGACGAGCTTGCGATCACGGATTTCGTAACCAGCCGCCTTCAGCAACTGCGTCGCCTCGCGCAGATTGGCGCGCACGTTTTCGGCATTGCCACCGACGGGATTGGTGTAGGGCTTGGTGAAGACCTCCGGCGGCACATCGGCGCGCACCGTCTCCAGGATCTCGAGCTCGCGGCCTTCCGGCAGGCCGGACGATGCGAGTTCTGTGCCTTCGAAATAGCTTCCAATACGCTTGTACTGACCGAAGAAGATCTGCTTGTTCATCTCCTCGAAATCGAACGCATAGTTGAGCGCGCGGCGAACACGCGCGTCCTTGAACTTGTCGCGACGGATGTTCAGCGCAAAGCCCTGCATCACGCCGGAGGAGCGGTTGGTGAACTCTTCGAGGATCACGCGCTTTTCGTTGGCAGCGGGGAAGTCATAGGCGGTCGCCCAGTTCTTCGCGCTGTTCTCGGTGCGCCAATCGACCTGATCGCCCTTGAACGCTTCGAGCGCCACCGTGCCGTCGCGGAAATATTCGTAGCGGATCTCATCGAAATTGTGCTTGCCGACATTCACGGCGAGCTTGGCGCCCCAATAGTCCTTGACGCGCTCAACCACGACATTGCGGCCGGCCGCAAAATCCTTGATGCGATAGGGCGCGCTGCCGAGCGGCAATTCGAGCGTCGTGCTGCCGATGTCGCGCTTCTGGCCGGAGGCATTGGTGCCTTCCCACCAGTGCTTCGGCAGCACCGTGAGCTGGCCGACGATCTGCGGCAATTCGCGATTACCGGGCCCGTCGAAGGTGAATTTCACGTCGCGCTCGCCGGCCTTCTCGGCCTTCACCACATGGCGATAATAGCCGGCATATTGCGGCGAATATTTCTTGAAGGCCTCCAGTGAGAAGATGACGTCGTCGGGCGTCACCGGCTTGCCGTCATGCCACTTGGCTTCGGCACGCAGGCGATACGTCACCCAGGAATAGTCCTCGGGGTGACTGACGGATTCGGCGAGCAGGCCATATTCGGTCGAGACTTCGTCCAGCGATGCCGTGGTCAGGGATTCGTAGATCAGGCCAACGGCGCCGGCGATGTTGCCCTTCACACCGGCGACCGCAATGTTGAAATTGTCAAACGTGCCGACCGCGATCTGCCGCACGCTGCCGCCCTTCGGCGCATCCGGATTGACGTAATCGAAGCGCTTAAAGTTCGCGGGATATTTGATCTCGCCAAACAGCGACAGCGCATGCCGCCATTCCGCGGCGCCTGCTGCGGCCGGTTGAGCGGAGGCTGCTCCGATCACCGGGAGACTGCCGATCCCGCCGAGCACGGGGGTGAGGGCGGCGAAAGCGGAGGTCTTCAGAAGGCGGCGTCGGGAGATCGTCAATGTGCTGAATCCTGTGAACCGGAGCAATTGAGTAGAACGGTCATATGAGGCGAGGGTTCGACCGATTATGCCGGCTTTTCCGCAAGATACCACCCGACGCCTTGCTTGCATCCTAACGCGTTGCGGCCAAACGTCCCGCTTAAGCTTTGGTAATGCGCCAAACGACAACGGCCGGGCTGATGGCCCGGCCGTGACGGTTCGAATGTGACGAAAACGCGGTGCGTTTGTTCTACTTGGCAGCCGTCGGCAGCGGCACCGGCGTGTCGGCCAGCGTCGCCAGATAGGCGATCAGGTCGGCGCGCTCGCTGTCCTTCTGGATGCCGGCGAAGCCCATCGCGGTGCCGGGCACGGCGCCCTTCGGATTGGAGATGAACTTGTTCAGCTCCTCAAAGCCCCAGCTGCCGCCTTTGGCCTTCATGGCCGCGGAGAAGTTGAAGCCGTTGCGGCCCTGGCCGACATGGTCATTGATGACACCATAGAGATTGGGGCCGACGCGGTTCGGGCCGTTCTTCTCGAAGGTGTGGCACGAGGCGCACTTCTTGGCGGCCGTCGCGCCCTTTTCCACCGAGGCGGTCTGCAGCAGTTTTTCGATGGGTTCGGAGGGCGCGGCCGCAGCCTTGGCGCCGCCACCGGCAGCCTCTTCCTTCACGGCGATGTCGTAACCGGGCTTTTCCATGTGCTTGGGCGCGAACACCGCCTGGGCGGTGAAGTTCGTCGCCATCAGCACGAGGCAGGTGCCGAGGATGGCGCCCATGATCTTGTTGAGTTCGAAAGAGTCCATATTCCGTAAGCCCCACGCCCGTTTCAGGTCATTGGAAGGCCGCTCCCACGGCCTCGACGCGCCCATGAATCACGTCTGCAGGCTGTTTAGAGCCTGTCCAATCGAGATAACGGTTTGCCCTAGTTCTGGCAACCCGTATAAACGCCGCGCCGTCCGGCTTGCCCTTGATCTACATCATGGTTTTCCAGGTCCGAGAGACGGAATTCGAGCCGATTTTGCCAAGCCAATCAAACATGACCGACCCTCGCACCCTGGTGCTCATTCCTGCCCGAATGGCCGCGACCCGCCTGCCCGGCAAACCGTTGCTGGACATCGCCGGCCTGCCGATGATCGTGCATGTGGCCCGCCGCGCAGCCGAGGCCGCCATCGGGCGCGTGGCCATTGCCACCGATACCGCCGAGATCGCCGATGCGGTGACCGCCCATGGTTTCGAGGCGGTCATGACCTCATCGGACCATCCGTCGGGCTCGGACCGGATCTTTGAGGCGCTCGGCAGGCTCGACCCGACCGGGACGGTCCAAACCGTCGTCAACGTCCAGGGGGACCTGCCCACCATTCCGCCGGGCGACATTGCCGCCGCCGTGCGCGTACTGGACGATCCCAAGGTCGATATCGCGACACTGGTCGCGGAAATCCGCAAGGATGAAGAACACACCAATCCGAACGTGGTGAAGCTGATCGGCTCGCCGGCTGGCACCAACCGGTTGCGGGCGCTGTATTTCACCCGCGCCACCGCACCGTATGGCGATGGCCCGCGCTATCACCACATCGGGCTCTATGCCTATCGCCGCACCGCGCTCGAAGGCTTCGTGAAACTCCCGCCCTCGACGCTGGAGCAGCGCGAAAAGCTGGAACAGCTGCGTGCGCTGGAAGCCGGCATGCGGATCGACGCCGCCATCGTGCAGTCCGTCCCGCTCGGCGTCGATACGCCCCACGACCTCGAAACCGCCCGCCGGCTGCTGGCTGCTGGCAAAAACCTGAGCGACTGATACAAGGCCCGCCATGACCATTCCGATGAAAATCGCCTTCCAGGGCGAGCCCGGCGCCAATTCCCATAACGCGATCGCCGAGGCGTTTCCGCACGCCGAGCCACTGCCCTGTGCAACCTTTGAGGATGCGCTCGCGGCGATCTCGTCCGGCGAGGCCGATCTTGGCATGATCCCGATCGAGAATTCGATCGCCGGCCGCGTTGCCGATATCCATCACCTGCTGCCGGCGTCGGGCCTCCATATCATCGGCGAATGGTTCATCCCGATCCATCACCAGTTGATGGCGCCACGCGGCGCGAAGATCGAGGATCTCAAGACCATCGAGAGCCACGTCCATGCGCTCGGACAGTGCCGCCGCCTGATCCGCAAACTGGGGGTCCGCTCGATCGTCGCCGCCGACACGGCCGGCTCCGCACGCATCGTCGCCGAACGCGGCGACAAGAGCTGCGGCTCGCTGGCCCCGCGCCTCGCCGCCGAGATCTACGGCCTGGATATTCTGGCCGAAGACGTCGAGGACGAAAGCCACAATACGACGCGCTTCGTGATATTGTCGAAAGACGCCCAATGGGCCGATCAAGGCAAGGAGCCGCTGGTCACCTCTTTCGTATTTCGCGTGCGTAACATCCCCGCCGCGCTCTACAAGGCGCTTGGCGGCTTTGCGACCAACGGCGTCAACATGACCAAGCTGGAAAGCTACATGGTCGATGGTGAATTCTTCGCCACGCAGTTCTATGCGGATGTCGACGGTCATCCAGATGACCGCAATCTGGCTTTCGCGCTGGAAGAGCTAAAGTTCTTCTCGCGCGAATTCAGGATCGTGGGCGTGTATCCCGCACATCCGTTCCGTCAGACTTTTGGCGAGCAGCAGGGCTGAGATGTAGGATGGGTTGAGCGTCTTCGCGAAAACCCATCGGCGGAGCCCGCCGCAATAACGGAAGGATGGGTTTTCGCTCCGCTCAACCCATCCTACGAATTCCCGCGCACATGATCCGATAGCGCATGCGTTGCCTCTTTCGCCGCGCCGGGCAGGAATAGCTGCACCGGCCGGATTTCATACACCGCTGACGGATTCACCTTCCGCAGATCACGTGCGACAGCGATCACGGCCTCGCGCGTCGCGCAATCCACGACATAGAAGCCCAGTAACTGCTCCTTGGTCTCGGCAAACGGCCCATCGATGATCACACCTGCGCCGGGGCCGCGCAAAGTGAACGCGCCCTTGGTGCCGCCGAGTCGCGCAGCTGGCCCCATCGTGCCGTCATCCGTCAGCCGCTCGTGGATTTCGTGAAGATTGGCCATCACGTTCGTGTCCTGATCGGGAGTCCAGGACACGACGACCTCTTCGACGTGATAAGCGAGGATTGCATAGAGCATGGATCATTCTCTGGTTCTTGGTGGCGCCGCCTCAAGGACGATTGCCATCAGCTCGTTCCGACATCGCATCATGCGATTTTTCGCTACGCGAATGCCTCCGCCAGCAGGCTGTAGGATCGCTTGCGCGCGTCATGATCATACATCGCGGTGACGACCATCAGTTCATCGGGCTGGCATTGTCCGATCAGCGGCTGCAACTTTTCGCGCACCGTCGTCGGACTGCCAACGAACAGGCGCGCGCGATTGCGCGCGATCTTGGTCTTCTCCGCATCGCTATAGGGATAGGCCAGCGCTTCCTCGACACTCGGCAGCGGCGCGTATTCGCCGCGGTCGCGGCGCAGGCGGTTGAGATCGGCGGATGACGCGAGCCGCTCGGCTTCGTCATCAGTCTCGGCGCAAATCACGGCGACCGCCAGAATCGCCTGCGGCGCCTGCAGCCACGACGAGCTCTTGAAGCGGGCCCGATAATGCACCATCGCATCAGCCGCGTCGTGAGATGCGAAATGGTGGGCAAAGGCAAAGCCCATCCCGACTTGCGCTGCGAGATCGGAGCTGAAATCGCTGGAGCCGAGCAGCCAGATCGGCGGCAGCGGCACATCGTTCGGCATGGCGACGACATTGCTGTAGGGATGGTTTTCCGGAAAGCGCCGCGTCTCCCACAGCAGCAATTCGCTGAGCCGCTCGAGGAAGTCGTCGCCTTCGCGACCGGCCAGGCGATTGCGCAGCGCATAGGCTGTTGCGCCATCGGTTCCTGGCGCACGGCCGAGGCCGAGATCGATGCGGCCGGGAAACAGCGCCTCCAGCATCTTGAAGCGCTCGGCCACCATCAGCGGTGCATGGTTCGGCAGCATCACGCCGCCGGAGCCAACGCGAATCCGCGACGTCACGGCTGCGATCTGGCCGATCATGATTTCCGGCGCGGGGCTCGCGACGGACGCCAGATTGTGATGCTCGGCCAGCCAGTAGCGGACATAGCCGAGGCCATCCGCATGTCTGGCAAGATCGATGCTGTTGCGCAGCGCCTTTGAGGGCGACGTGCCTGTTGTGACGACCGACAGGTCGAGAATGGAGAGCGGGATCATACCGGCAGGCTAATGCGTGGGGACGGGACAGCAAGCGTGACGGGCGGGCCCGAGCACGCCATCGTCAATGGGCGAAAATTAAGGCCTCGCAAATCACGCAATTAATTGCCCACCGACAGCGTAAGGCTAACACGCCACCAAAATTGCATAACTTCCTAATTATTTCAGATGATTAACTAGAATCAAGAATCGTTAGACTGGCGTCACTAGCCTGCCCACTCATATTTCAACGGGCGAGCCAAACCCATCCTCCGTAGACACAATGGGCCATTTCCCACCCTATATGGCTTTGCGATGGGCTATTTAATTCCTGCACATCAGCATATTTTGTGCAGTGCAGCCAAACAGCCTGTGACGACCCAGCAACCGGTGCCGCCAGTCGCGGCGGTGGAGTTCGAGATGACCGAGACGACCCCGGCCACCCCTAACCTTCCGAATATCTCCTTCGAGTTCTTCCCGCCGAAGACCGAGGAGATGGACCGCACGCTGTGGGAGACGATTGAGCGTCTGGCGCCCCTCTCCCCCTCCTTCGTGTCAGTGACCTATGGGGCCGGCGGCTCGACCCGCGAGCGCACCCACGCCACCATCGTCCGCCTGCTGAAGGAAACCAACCTGACGCCGGCCGCGCACCTGACCTGCGTGGGTGCGCCGAAGAGCGAAATCGACGATGTCGTGGCCCGCTATCACGACGCCGGCGTCCGCCACATCGTGGCCTTGCGCGGCGACCCGACCACTGGCATCGGCACCCAATATGTGGCGCATCCGGATGGCTACCAGACATGCGCCGATCTCGTCGCCAGCATCCGTGAGCGCTATTCGGACATCGACGTCACCGTTTCCGCCTATCCGGAAAAGCATCCGGAGAGCGCCGACTTCAGCGCTGATATCGACACCCTGCAGGCCAAGGTCGATGCCGGCGCGACGCGCGCCATCACCCAGGTGTTCTTCGACAACGATCTTTACTTCCGTTATCTCGACAAGGTGCGCGCCCGCGGCATCACGATCCCGGTGCTGCCCGGCATCATGCCGATGCACAATTTCAAGCAGGCGCGCAATTTCGTCACCCGTGCCGGCACCACCGTGCCGGCCTGGCTGGCCGAGAAATTCGACGGGCTCGACGACGATGCCGAAACCCGCAAGCTGGTTGCGGCCACCGTGGTCGCAGGCCAGGTGCAGAAACTCGCCAAGGCCGGCGTCAACGACTTTCACTTTTACACCATGAACCGCGCCGATTTGGTCTTCGCGATCAGTCATCTTCTGGGCTTCCGCCCGAACGGCGCGCGCAAGGCTGCATAAAATCATGACCGTGCCAGTATCACCGAAGCGTGCCGCCCTGCTCAAAGCCGCCTCCGAGCGCATCCTCGTGCTCGACGGCGCCATGGGCACCGTGATCCAGGGCCTGATGTTCGATGAAGCCGCGTTCCGCAGCGAGCGGTTCAAGGATTTTCATCGCGACGTCAAAGGCAACAACGACCTGTTGATCCTGACCCAGCCGGACGCGATCGAAAACATCCACGCGGACTATCTGCGCGCCGGCGCCGACATCGTCGCCACCAACACCTTCTCCTCGACCTCGATCGCGCAGGCCGATTATGACATGGCCGATCTCGCTTACGAGATGAGCCGCGACGGCGCGCGCCTCGCCAAGAACGCCGCCATCAAGGTGGAAGCGGAGGACGGCCGCCCGCGTTTTGTCGCCGGTGCCATCGGCCCGACCAACCGCACCGCCTCGATCTCGCCGGATGTCGCCAATCCGGGCTATCGCGCCGTGACCTTCGACGATCTGCGTATCGCCTATAGCGAGCAGATCAACGGCCTGCTCGACGGCGGCGCCGATCTGCTGCTGGTCGAGACCATCTTCGACACGCTGAACGCCAAGGCGGCGCTCTATGCCATTGCGGAAATCTGCGAGGCGCGCGACATCGACGTGCCGATCATGATCTCCGGCACCATCACTGACAAATCCGGACGCCTGCTGTCGGGCCAGATGCCGGAAGCATTCTGGAATTCGGTCAAGCATGCGCGGCCCGCCACCATCGGCTTCAACTGCGCGCTCGGCGCCGAAGACCTGCGCGCGCATATCGCCGATATCGGCCGCGTCGCCGACACGCTGGTCTGCGCCTATCCGAATGCCGGCCTGCCCAATGAATTCGGCCAGTATGACGAGAGCCCGGAATTCATGGCTGGCCTCGTCGGCGAATTCGCGGCCAGCGGCCTCGTCAATATCGTCGGCGGCTGCTGCGGCACGACGCCCGCGCATATCGCTGCCATTGCCAAAGCCGTCGCCCCGCACAAGCCGCGCGCGGTCCCCGAGATCGCGCCACTGCTGCGCCTCTCCGGCCTCGAGCCGTTCGAATTGGCGGCGTCGATCCCGTTCGTCAATGTGGGCGAGCGCACCAATGTCACCGGATCGGCGAAATTCCGCCGCCTGATCACCGAAGGCGACTATGCCGCCGCACTGCAGGTGGCGCGCGATCAGGTCGAGAACGGCGCGCAGGTCATCGACGTCAATATGGATGAGGGCCTGCTCGATTCCGAGAAGGCGATGGTCGAGTTCCTGAACCTCGTCGCCTCCGAACCGGATATCGCGCGCGTCCCCGTGATGGTGGACTCGTCGAAGTTCCACGTGATCGAGGCCGGCCTGAAATGCGTGCAGGGCAAGCCGATCGTCAATTCGATCTCCATGAAGGAAGGCATCGAGAAATTCATCCACGAGGCCAGGATCGCGCAGCGCCACGGCGCCGCGGTGGTCGTGATGGCCTTCGACGAGGTCGGCCAGGCCGACACCTATGAGCGCAAGATCGAGATCTGCAAGCGCGCCTACGACATCCTGGTCAAGGAACTGGATTTCCCGCCGGAAGACATCATCTTCGACCCCAATGTGTTCGCCATCGCCACCGGCCTGGAAGAGCACAACAATTACGGCGTCGACTTCATCGAGGCGACGCGCTGGATCCGCCAGAACCTGCCGCATGCGCATATTTCCGGCGGCGTTTCCAACCTCTCCTTCTCGTTCCGCGGCAACGAGCCGGTGCGCGAAGCCATGCACTCCGTGTTCCTGTATCACGCCATCAAGGCCGGCATGGACATGGGCATCGTCAATGCCGGTCAGATGATCGTCTATGACGACATCGATCCGGAATTGCGCCAGGTCTGCGAGGATACCATCCTCAACCGTGATCCCGGCGCCGGCGAACGGCTGCTGGAGCTGGCCGAGAAATTCCGTGGCCAGACCAAGCAGGCCAAGGAGCAGGATCTGTCCTGGCGCGAATGGCCGGTGGAGAAGCGCCTTAGCCACGCGCTCGTTCACGGCATCACGCAATATATCGACGAGGACACCGAAGCTGCACGCCTCACCGTCGCGCGCCCGCTGCATGTGATCGAAGGCCCGTTGATGGCAGGCATGAATGTCGTGGGCGACTTGTTCGGCGACGGCAAGATGTTCCTGCCGCAGGTGGTGAAATCCGCCCGCGTGATGAAGCAGGCGGTCGCCTATCTGATGCCGTTCATGGAGAAGGAAAAGGCCGACAAT
This sequence comes from Tardiphaga sp. GW821-FHT12E02, assembly GCF_058807155.1. Taxonomy (NCBI): domain Bacteria; kingdom Pseudomonadati; phylum Pseudomonadota; class Alphaproteobacteria; order Hyphomicrobiales; family Nitrobacteraceae; genus Tardiphaga; species Tardiphaga sp. GW821-FHT12E02. The sequence continues at coordinate 1,468,246 of NZ_JBXAQK010000001.1, read as the reverse complement.
CTCGCTGCGGGCATCGCCGGCGACGGCCGCAAGAATGCCGGCAAGATCGTGCTCGCCACCGTGAAGGGGGATGTCCACGACATCGGCAAGAACATCGTCGGCATCGTGCTCCAGTGCAACAATTTCGAGGTGATCGATCTCGGCGTCATGGTGCCGGCCGCAAAGATCATCGAAACCGCCAAGGCCGAAGGCGCAGATATCATCGGTCTCTCGGGCCTGATCACACCCTCGCTGGATGAGATGACCTTCCTCGCCGGCGAAATGGAGCGTCAGGGCATGCAGATGCCGCTCCTGATCGGCGGCGCGACGACCAGCCGTGTGCATACGGCCGTGAAGATCGATCCGAACTACCGTGCCGGCGCCGTCGTGCATGTGAACGATGCCAGCCGCGCGGTCGGTGTCGCGTCATCGCTGCTGTCGCCGGAGAAGCGCGCGGCTTACGCAGCCGACGTCCGCGCCGATTATGCCAAGATTTCGGCGGCACATTTCAAGGCGCAGCAGGACAAGAAGCGGCTGTCGCTTGCAACCGCGCGGGCCAATGCGCATGTGGCGGATTTCAGCAAGACCGTGCGCAAGCCGACCTTCCTCGGCATCAAGACATTCAGCGATTACTCGCTGGAAGAGCTGGCGCGCTATATCGACTGGACGCCGTTCTTCCAGACCTGGGAACTGGCCGGACGTTTCCCGGGCATCCTGACTGACAGCGTCGTCGGCGAAGTCGCCACCTCGCTCTATGCCGATGCGCAGAAAATGCTGAAGCAGATCGTCGACGAGAAGTGGTTCACTGCGAAGGCGACGGTCGGCTTCTGGCCGGCGAATGCCGTGGGCGACGACATCCGCGTCTATGCCGATGACAGCCGCAAGGCCGAGATCGAAACGCTGCACACGCTGCGACAGCAGTTGGTGAAGCGCGAGGGCCGCTTCAATGCCGCGCTGTCGGATTTCATCGCACCGAAGGATACGGGCGTGGCCGACTATATCGGCGCCTTCGTCGTCACTGCCGGCATTGGTGAGGACGTCATCGCCGATCGCTTCAAGAACGCCAACGACGATTACTCGTCGATCCTGTGCAAGGCGCTGGCCGATCGTCTCGCCGAAGCCTTTGCCGAACGCATGCATGAGCGCGTGCGCAAGGAGTTCTGGGCCTATGCGCCGGACGAGGATGTCTCGGTCGATGACCTGATCCTGGAAAAATATCAGGGCATTCGTCCAGCACCTGGCTATCCCGCACAGCCCGACCACACCGAGAAGGCAACGCTGTTCAGGCTGCTCGATGCGGAGAACACGGCCGGTGTGTCGCTCACCGAGAGCTATGCGATGTGGCCGGGTTCGTCGGTGTCCGGTCTCTATTTCAGCCATCCCGAGAGCTACTATTTCGGCGTCGGCAAGATCGAGCGCGATCAGGCGGAAGATTATGCCGCGCGCAAGGGCATGGATGTGACCGAGGTCGAGCGCTGGCTTGCGCCGATCCTGAATTATATTCCGGGTGCCGTCGCACAGGAGAAAGCAGCTGCCGACAAATTGGCTGCGCAGACGCCGGCCAATGACGAGACGCCAGCCGACATCGCCTCGCATCCGCCCGGCTGCAATTGCGCGGTGCATCTGATGTATCGCGGCAAGGCTGTGGGCGCGAAGTAAGCGTCCTTTTATCCCTCCCCCAAGCGGCGAAGCCGCGCCGTGGGGAGGGTGGACCGGTGCGAGCGTTCAGCGAGCATCGAGACGGGTGGGGTGCTGCCCCAAACTCCGCCCTATCGTGGGGAGAGCCCCCCTATCGGTGGCCCCTCCCCATTCGCTTCGCTCCGGGGAGGGAAACCACGGGCTTCGGCGCGCGTGCGGTCATAGGTTTGTGAAACGAGACCGACTAGACTGGCGCTGCAATGCCTCGTCCGGAAAGTCTCTTGCAATGAAATCACCGCTGCTTGCTGTTGCGCTCCTCATCGCTCCGCTGCCCGCCCTCGCGCAGAGCGCGCCCTCCGGTTTCCTGTCACCCTCCAAGAATATCGCCTGCCAATATTTCGCCGATGGCAAGAATGCCGACATCCGATGCGACATCATGGAGGCGACGGTCAGCGTGCCGAAGCCCAAGGATTGCGAACTGGAATGGGGCCGCGCCTTCGAGATCAGCAAGACCGGCCAAAGCGGCATTCGCATCTGCCATGGCGACACCATCATGGACTCGAAGCTGCCCGTGCTGGCTTACGGCCAGACCTTCCAGCGCGACGGTTTTACCTGCAAATCGGAACAATCAGGCGTGACCTGCTTGAATGCCGACCGCCACGGCTTCTCGATCTCGCGCAGCGCGCAATCGGTGTTCTGACCCGGAAACGAGACGCGGCTCCAGCTACAGCCACTTCTTCCACTTGAAGAAGAGATACGGAACCACCGCCGCGCAGACCATCATCATGACAGCCATGGGATAACCGAAATCCCATTGCAGTTCCGGCATCAGCTTGAAGTTCATGCCATAGACCGACGCGATCAGGGTCGGCGGCATCAGCACCACGGCCATCACCGAAAACAGCTTGATGATGTTGTTCTGCTCGAGATTGACGACACCGAGCATGGCATCCAGCGTGAAGGTGATCTTGCTCGACAGATAGGACGCGTGATCGGTCAGCGAGACGACGTCGCGCTGCATGGTCTTGAGCTGCGCACGGATGTCCTTCGACCATTTCACGCCGTCCGCTTCCGCCGTGACGAAAGTGACGAGGCGGCCGATCGAGACCAGGCTTTCACGCACTTTCGAGGTCAGGTCGCCCTTGCGGCCGATGGCGATCAGGATTTCCGAATAGCGTTTGGCATGGCCGGTGCGCTGGGACTCATCCGGCTCGAAAATATCGTGGCTCACCTGGTCGATATCGGCGCCGACACGTTCCAGAATATCGGCGGCGCGGTCGATCACGGCGTCGAGCAGTTCGAGCAGCACCGTCTCGCCATTGGCATTGGACGGCGCGGTGCGGCCGAGCTTCAGTTCCACCGAAGCGAAGGGGCGCGGCGTGTCGTAGCGCACCGTAACAAGGCGCTGGCGGGTGAGGATGAAGGTGACGGCGGTGACGCGCGGATTCTCGGTGTCGGAACCGCACATCAAGCTGGCGGTCATGTAGCGGGCGCCGTTCTCGATGTAGAGCCGGCTGGAGATCTCGATCTCCTGCATATCCTCGCGGGTCGGGATCTCGACCCCGGCGAGCTTCTCCACCGCCTTGTCCTCGCCCGGCGACGGCTTCACCATGTCGATCCACACCGCATTGTCCGGCAAACTCGACAGATCGGTCGGCTCGGATTTCCGGAGGGCGTGATCGACGGGGGTGAAGACAGCCAGCATGGCAACTCCGCAATGGTTGAAGATGCAAATTGAAGGGATCCGCCGAAACGACGGCCCAGACCGAATCGGCGGGAGGGCGACCATGCCCGACACGGATGCAGCCCTCATGACAGCCTTCTTGCACCGCGCCAACCCCCGCGCATGCGCGAAACGTCATCGGCAGTGCAGCGCCGCTCAACCAGCCGAACATGTGCTCCGCCGATCACAGCTTGGGGAGCAAACCGTGAGAATGCGTAAACCTTGCCCACAGCTGGGAAATTTCTGCGGCAAATATGACACAGGTCACAACCCGCATGCTGCAGCGCGCATCTCGCCGCTGGAATCAGGGGAGAATTCAGCGATACTGCGCTTAACGGAATCGTGGCGTTTGGGGCCCTATTCTCGGGACGTAACACACGTCCGGGCCTAGCAACTGGAACAAAGTTATGTCTCTCAAGATTCGACTGGGTTTGATCGTCGCGGCCGGCCTTATGCTGTCGGCGTGCAACACGACCACCGCCATGTATCAGCCGGCGCCGGACTCGAGCATCAAGCCGAATGACCGCGCCCAGCTCGCCAAGGCGAAATACGCCAATGTGAAGCCGGCCGAGCCGTTCCGCCGCGCCATCGTCGACTTCCATCGCAAGGAGCTTCCGGGCTCGATCGTGGTCGATTCCGACAACCACTATCTCTATTTCGTGCAGGACGGCGGCAAGGCCATCCGCTACGGCGTAACCGTGGGTGAAGAAGCCCTCGCCTTCTCGGGCGTCGCCCGCGTCGGCAACATGGCTGAATGGCCGAAGTGGACACCGACCAAGGACATCCATGCCCGCATCGAGGGCCTGCCGGCCCAGGTGCCCGGCGGCGTGGACAATCCGCTCGGCGCCCGCGCGCTGTATCTCTATCAGGGCAACAAGGACACGCTGTTCCGCATTCACGGCACCAACCAGCCGGAATATATCGGTGCCTCGATCTCCTCGGGCTGCATCCGCATGACCAATGAGGACGTCATCGACCTCTATAGCCGCGTCAAGCCGGGTGCACTGGTTGTGGTGCTCGAGCCGAAGGCGGGTGACTCGCCGTACAACTCGAAGCTGGCGCTGCAGGGCGGCGGCGGTACGCCGTACTAAGGCGAACAAAATCGGAATTGAGAAAGCGTCGGGCAACCGGCGCTTTTTTGTTGGGTAAACTCAGGCCGGAGTGTCCCCTCCCCCAAGCCGCAAAGCGGCGCAGCGGGGAGGGGCAGGGTGGGGTCTCTCCCCACGTGACGTGCGAGTTTGTTGAAACACCCCACCCGTCACTCGCCATAACGAGGCTTCGCTTCGTCAGGCTCGTGCCCCCCTCCGCGCTGCGCCGCTTTGCGGCTTGGGGGAGGGAGAAGCGGAGCGCCGCTGCTTGGTGCCCCGCGCCAAAACGAGCAGTTTACATCTGATTAGAACCATTCCAATAAGTGACCACCTAGTGCATGGCCGCCACGATGCCATGCCCGGCAAGTTGGATTTGTTCACCGTGATGTGGAAGCCGAAGAAGAGTGCCGCCGAACTCGAAAAGATCTTTCGGGAGACCAGCTTCCAAAGCATGGGGCCGTGGCCCGCGAATGTGCGGCTGATCATCTATCCGCTTGACGGCAGCTGGCGCATCACCGTCGGCTATTCCGACGCCGCACATACACCCTTTCGTGACAGGTTGATGGAGCTCAGCGTCCATCTGCGTGAGCTCTATGATTTGGAAGACGATCCAAACAGTCCCTGGCGCTAGGGGTTCTCGTATATTGCTGAACGCTGTTGAGGAGATTGCTCGGCCTGCATCGTTCGAGACGCCCGCTTCGCGGGCTCCTCACCATGAGGGTCTCCTACGGCGCCGCAAACTCACCCCCTCATCCTGAGGAGCGGCCTCTTGGTCGCGTCTCGAAGGATGGCCACAAGCTCTTTGCGACAGCTATCCGCTCCATTATCGCAACAAATTTAACGGAAATGGCGCCTGTGCACGTTGCTTGCGCGGCTTCTTGGCTTTCACCTTTGCTTTTGGCGCCGGTTGCGCCTTTGGCTCTTCCGGCTTCGCCTCCTCGACGTGCTCATGCTCCGGTTCGGCTTGTGCCTCCGGAGGTGGCTCTACTGGCTTCGTCTGAGCGGCGTCCCCTCTTTCGCCACGACCTCGCGCGGCGGCGCTTCGGCCGGGCGCGGGGCCGGCATCAAGGGCGCGACTTGCGGCCAGGCATCCCAGACGTCCCATTGGCAGATGCGATAATTGCCGCGGCGCTCGGCGAGATCGAAATGGATATGGTCTTCATGATAACCGTCCGAGCCCGGCCCGAGCACGGTGGGAAAACGCGAGCATAGCGACAGCAGCACCGTTTCGCGCAAGACGCGCGGCGTCGCGCGCTCGGTCAGTGCGATCGACTCACCATTGGCCAGCTTGAAACCGCGAATATCGAGCGCATTGGCGCGGCCATGCTCGGACAGTTTGGCGCCCTGCACCCGGTTGCGGCCGCGGCAGTTGAAGGAATCGAAATTGTCGAGCTCTACCAGCTTCGTTTTCAGCGAGCCCGCCAGCGCCACCATGTCGGTACGCAGCCAATCTGCCACGGCCGTCGCCATCGTACAGCGCATGGTGGCCGCAGGCTTGAGCGGCACGCGCGTCTTGTCCGCCAGCACCACAGCCTCGAGCCGGACCATATCGGGGCCACCGCAGGCGCCCGGCCCCTTGATGTCAGGGATGCTCGGCGCGATGGCGATATCTTCGGTAAGTGCGAGCCGGCAGGCCGAAGGCGGCGGCGGTTCCGGCGGCTTCGGCTCGGCGGCCGTCTTCTCCGCGGGCTGATCCGGCTTTTCGGCCGGCCCGGCGTCTGCTGGTGGCGCCGGCGCGTCAGCAGGGCGCGCCTTGGGCAACGGGACACGTGTGGTGGTGAGATAGGCGTCTGCCGGCACTGCCGAAATCATGAGCAATGTCAGCACTGCTCCGATTGTCGTTTGGCCGCAGCGGGATAGACCAAAAGTCGATTTTCCGGCCGCTTTCCCCGCGCTAGACTTCATGGCAAGACCTAATTCCCCAGTGATGGGCCAACCCATCTTGGGCGCTGCGGTTCCTTAGAGGAGTCGCGAGCAGAACAGAAATGCGGAGGAACGAGAATGCGCGGCTTGATGCAAGACTGGCCCCTGTTGTGTCATCGGATCATCGATCACGCAGCAAAGAACCACGGTGAGCGCGAGGTCGTGACCCGCTCCGTGGAAGGGCCGATCCACCGCACCACTTACGGCGAGATCCGAAAGCGCTCGCTGAAAGTCGCGCAGCGTCTCGACAAGGAAGGCATCGTGCTCGGCGACCGCGTCGCCACCATTGCCTGGAACACCTGGCGCCATCTCGAATCCTGGTATGGCATCATGGGCATCGGCGCCATCTGCCACACGGTGAACCCACGCCTGTTCCCGGATCAAATTGCCTGGATCATCAACCATGCGCAGGACCGCATCGTTATGACCGACCTGACCTTCATTCCGGTCCTGGAAAAGATCGCCGACCAGCTCCCGAGCGTCGAGCGCTACATCGTCTTCACCGACAAAGCGCATATGCCGCAGACCACACTGAAGAACGCGGTGGCCTATGAAGACTGGATCAACGAGGTCGATGGAGACTTCCAGTGGAAAGAGTTCGACGAAAACACTGCCGCTGCCATGTGCTACACATCGGGCACGACGGGTGATCCGAAGGGCGTGCTGTATTCGCACCGCTCCAATGTGCTGCATGCGCTGATGGCGAATAATGGCGACTCGCTCGGCACCACATCGAAGGACACGATGCTGCCGGTGGTGCCGCTATTCCACGCCAATAGCTGGGGCATCGCCTTCTCGGCGCCCTCCATGGGCACCAAGCTGGTCATGCCCGGCGCCAAGATGGATGGCGCATCGATCTACGAGCTGATGAGCACCGAGAAGGTGACCTACACTGCCGGCGTGCCGACGGTGTGGCTCATGCTGCTGCAATATATGCAGAAGGAAAAGCTGACCCTGCCCGATCTCAAGGTCGTTGTCTGCGGCGGCTCGGCGATGCCGCGCTCGATGATCGAGACCTTTGCGAATATGGGCATCGAGCCGCGCCATGCCTGGGGCATGACGGAAATGTCACCGCTCGGCACCGTGTGCACGCTGCAAGGCCAGTATAAGGATCTCGATGGCGCCGAGAAATTCGACATCCTGCAGACCCAAGGCTTCTCGCCCTTCATGGTCGAGATGAAGCTGGTCGATGACAACGGCAAGCTGATCCCGCATGACGGCAAGACGTTCGGCCGACTGCTCGTGCGCGGCCCGGCCGTCGCCAAGGGCTACTTCCGCGTCGACAAGAACATCCTCGACGACGAAGGCTATTTCGACACCGGCGACGTCGCGACCATTGACGCCTACGGCTATATGCGGATCACTGATCGCTCCAAGGACGTCATCAAGTCCGGCGGCGAATGGATCTCATCGATCGATCTGGAAAATCTCGCGGTCGGCCATCCGCAGGTGGCGGAAGCGGCCGTGATCGGCGTCTTCCATCCGAAGTGGGACGAGCGCCCGCTGCTGATCGTGCAGCTGAAGCCGGACCAGCAGATATCGCGCGAGGACCTGCTCAAATACATGGATGGCAAGATCGCGAAGTGGTGGATGCCGGACGACGTGGTGTTCGTCGATGCGATCCCGCATACGGCGACGGGCAAGATCCTGAAGACGGCGCTGCGCGATCAGTTCAAGGAATATACGCTACCGACCGCGGCCGCTTGACGTTTCTTAACCTCTCCCCGCATCTTGCGCGGGGAGAGGTCGGATTGCATCGAAGATGCAATCCGGGTGAGGGGCATGGCACATGCGGAGCCGCATACTCAAAACCCTCAAATCGCGCGAACTTCGCGCCAATTCCACTGACACTGAAACGAAACTCTGGAATGCCCTGCGCAATCGTCAGATCGCGGGCTTCAAGCTCGTGCGCAAGGAGCCGATCGGGCATCACATCTGCGACTTTGTGTGCCGGGAGAAGATGCTGGTCGTCGAAGCAGACGGCGGACAGCATCTGGATTCGAAACGCGACGTGGTGCGCGATCGATATTTGCGCGAGCAAGGTTATCGCGTGCTGCGGTTTTGGAATAACGACATATTATCGAATATCGAGGGTGTGGCGATGACCATCGAGGTGGCGCTGAAGGAAAGCAACTAGCGCTTCATCGATCCGAGAGCCCGCGTATATGGCAGCCGCGTGCCGTGCCCCTCACCCGCCGCGAAGACGCGGCGACCTCTCCCCGCAAGAGGACGGGGAGAGGTTAAGAAAAATCATCCGTTCAGCGCGGCTTTCACCAGACCGCTGGCTTTGCCGAAATCCATCTGACCGGCATATTTCGCCTTCAGCGCAGCAATCACCTTGCCCATGTCTTTCATGCCGGCGGCACCGAGTTCGGTGATCTCCGCGGCGATGGCAGCCTTGGTTTCGTCTTCCGACATCTGCTGCGGCAGATAGGCGGTGATCACGGCGATCTCCTCGTGCTCGCCGGCGGCGAGTTCGGGGCGGCCGCCCTTCTCATAGAGCTCCACCGACTCCTGGCGCTGCTTGATCATCTTCTGCAGCAGGCTGAGCAGATCGCCATCGGAGAGCGGCGGCTTGCTTTGGCCGCGGGCATCGATATCGGCATTCTTGATGGCGGCATTGACCATGCGCAGGGTGGACAGCTTGCGTTCGTCCTTGGCCTTCATGGCCTCCTTGACGGCGGTGTTGATGCTTTCGCGCAGCATTTGCGTCTCCTTAGCGGCGGCCTCTCGGGCGCCCGAATTTCTGCTGGGACGATCTAAGCGCTTTGCCGGGGCGGCACAACACGCCCGCGGAACGGCAGGCAGCACATCACTGCGCGGGCTGGCGACGTTTGGAGCTAAATTCCTCGGCGGCGTCGCTACGGAGATCAGCCGGCCCCCCGGTCTGCGGCCCGCGTGGCAGCACCATCAGGGCCGCAATCGTGGTCGGAATGCCGGAGGTGCCCCACAGCGTCGGCTGGACATCGAAATTGACACGAATGTTCCGGCTCTCGATGGCGGACACTTTCGCCATCCAGTCCATGCAGGCCGAATCGGACGCGAAACAGGCGCCAACCCATCCGCGCGAGAGCGTGGTTGGCGGGGGCATCCCCCAGCTATATTGAAGACGGAACGGACGGCTGTAGCGCGGATGGTCGGGGCTGTAGAAGGCGGTGGCAAATGCCAGACCGTCGTCGCCGCTGACCTGAACCATCGGGACGTCCGTCGCCTGACGCCAGCGTTTTGTCAGTTCGAGCGCCGCGAGGCGATAATAAGTTCGCTCGTTGGGGCTGACACTGTTGCGCTGGATCGCATGTATGGGCGCGGCCACCACCACGGCAATGATCGCAATCCCTGCCACCCATGTGGCGAGATTGACGATGAAGAAGCGCTCCAGCACATAGCTGGCACCGCAGACGATCAGCACCACCGGCAGGAACAGCCCCTGCGCGGCCCAGAGCGAGGGCATGTTGGTGCCGAGCGCGATGGCTGTGACCGGCGGCAGCACGAGCGTGCCGACGAACACCCAGAATAACAGAACCAGTCCTGGCGGCATCGCCCGGAAATCGGCAGTGAAACGGCTGAGCCGTTGCCCTGCCGACAGGATCCAGGCGATCGCCGGAATGGCCAGTGCCGCGCCGATGCCGAGCACGAACATGGTCGCTTCGCCAAGCGAATGACGCAGGCCGAAGCCACCCTGCTGCTTCAGCGGATAGGTCAGAGTCTCGCCGTCATTCATGGCCAACCAGTGCAGATGCGGACCGAGCACGACCAGACCTGCGAGCGTGGACAGCCACGGCGCCCACGACTTGAAATAGGCCGCGCGCTGCGGATGCACGAAGGTGGCCAGCGCGAAACTGGCGATCAAAAACACCGAATAATATTTGCCGAGCATGGCCAGCGCTGCGAACACGCCGGCCGCGATCGACCAGCCGACCGCGCGCGTCTCGAACGAGCGCAAATGGCAATAGACGGCGAGCGGCCAGATCGCCAGCAGCACCGTATTGGCGTTGAAACGCTGGGCGTAGAATTGATAGACCGGCGTCAGCATCAACAGCATCAGCACGACCGCACGGGCATCGCCGCGCACGAACCGGCGCGCAATCAGGTCGACCGCAAACAGGGCCACAGCCGCATTGGTCATGGACAGCAACTGGAACGACCAGTCGGTGAGCGGAAAAACCCGGGTCCACAGCCAGGCCACCCAGCCCATCAGCGGCGGATGCTTGGCATTGCCCCAGGCAAAATCCCGCCCGAGGGTCCAGGTTTCCAGCGCGTCGGCATGGAGGTCGCCGCTCTGATAGGCGACGATGAGAAACAGCCACCACGCCGCGGCAAAACCGGCGATCAGGAGTGGGATCGCCCAGCCCTTCTCGATGCCGTCGAGCCATGTCAGAAAGGGGCGTCGCCAGCGCGCCGGACTGGTATCCGACTGCAGGGCCTTCGCGGCAAAGTAGTCAAGCAGCACGGAAACATCCGGAAATATGGCGGAATTGCAGCTTGCTAACGGTGATTGGCAGTTCCGGCAAGCGATCTGTCGCAGTTTCGAGTGATTATGACCCAATAACTATTGTTTATGTGTCTCGTCCCCTGCTGCCCCACCGCGGAGGCGCATGTGAATCCCTGCTCACAGGCTTTGACGCCGCAAAGCGGCCGGACTATGTAGTCCTCTCATGACCCCCACAGAAACATCCTCAGCCTGGCCGGACCACAAACCGACCGCGCTCCTCGTGCTCGCCGATGGCACCGTGCTGGAAGGCTTCGGCCTCGGCGCGGAAGGCCAGGCCGTCGGTGAAGTCTGCTTCAACACCGCCATGACCGGCTATGAAGAGATCCTCACCGATCCCTCCTATGCCGGCCAGCTGATCACCTTCACCTTCCCTCACATTGGCAATGTCGGCACCAATGACGAGGATATCGAGACGGTGAACATGGCGGCGACGCCCGGCGCGCGCGGCGTGATCCTGCGCTCGGCGATTACCGACCCGTCGAATTTCCGCTCGTCACGCCATCTCGACGCCTGGCTGAAAGCGCGCGGCATTATCGGCATCTCCGGCATCGATACCCGCGCCCTCACCGCGCTGATCCGCTCCAAGGGCATGCCGAACGCCGTCATCGCCCATGCGAAGGACGGCCAGTTCGACCTGCACGGGCTGAAGGAAGAAGCGCGCGAATGGCCCGGCCTCGAAGGCATGGACCTGGTGCCCATGGTCACCTCCGGCCAGCGCTTCGACTGGGACCAGACCCCCTGGGTCTGGAACGAAGGTTTTGGCCGCCAGGACAAGCCGGAATTCAACGTGGTCGCCATCGATTATGGCATCAAGCGCAACATCCTGCGCCTGCTTGCCGGCGAAGGCTGCAAGATCACCGTGGTGCCCGCCACGACGTCGGCGGAAGACATTCTGGCGCTGAAGCCGGATGGCGTATTCCTGTCGAACGGCCCCGGCGATCCCGCCGAGACCGGTAAATATGCCGTCCCGGTCATCAAGCAGGTGATCGATTCCGGCCTGCCGACCTTCGGCATCTGCCTCGGTCACCAGATGCTCGGCCTCGCCGTCGGCGCCAAGACCAAGAAGATGCATCAGGGCCATCACGGCGCCAATCATCCGGTCAAGGACGAGACCACCGGCAAGGTCGAGATCACCTCCATGAATCACGGCTTTGCCGTGGACGAGGCGACGCTGCCGAAGGGCGCCAAACAGACTCATATCTCGCTGTTCGACGGGTCGAATTGCGGCATCGAGATCGAGGGCAAGCCGGTGTTCTCCGTGCAGTATCACCCGGAAGCGTCACCCGGCCCGCAGGACTCGCACTATCTGTTCAAGCGATTCGCGGATTTGATGCGGGCGAAGAAGGCGTCGTAAGACACGCAGGTTCCTCAATCGTCATTGCGAGCGCAGCGAAGCAATCCAGCTTCGCTGCGCTTTTTATTTTCTGGATTGCCTCGTCGCTACGCTCCTCGCAATGAAGGCTTGGGCTGTAGGGCGGGCAAAGCGCAGCGTGTCCACCACCGCGGTCACGGCACTTGGTGGTGGGCATGTCGCAGCGCTCCTTTGCCCAGCCTACAGGCTGGCGCACGCCGCTTCTTTTTGTATGATACCCATCATCACAAAACAGGAAACGCCATGACCGATCAAGCCTCACCTTACGGCGTCGTCTCCCCGACAGTTCTCGCCTCGATGTCGGGCCTCGATTTCGTAAGAAAGATATTCGCCGGTGAACTGCCGCAGCCGCCGATCATGGAGAATGTCGGGCCGTTCGATTGCACCGCTGATCACGGCCATGTGGTGATGCACAGCATTCCCGGCATCCGGCACTACAATCCGATCGGCTCGGTGCATGGCGGTTACGCGGCGATCCTGCTGGATTCCGCGATGGGCCTCGCGGTGCATTCGACGCTGCCGCAAGGCTCGGGCTACACCACGCTGGAATTCAAGATCAGTTTTATCCGCGGTATGAGCGAGACGTCGGGCACCGTGCGGACGGAGGGCAAGGTGCTGAATGTCGGTCGTCGCGCAGGAACGGCAGAAGCGCGTATTACCGACGACAAGGGACGTCTGCTCGCACATGCGACGACGACGTGTCTGGTGTTTGAATTGCCGAAGTAACGAAGAATCGTAGGGCGGATGAGCGAAGCGTCATCCGCCCGCCGAGTTCACAGATGAAACTCCGCGGCGGATGACGCTTCGCTCGCCCGCCCTAAGACAGCTTCACTTACTTCTCGTTCGCGCCTTCCTGGCGGCTGGCTTCGAACAGGAACCAGGTGCGGCGCTCGGTGTCGTCGATATAGTTTTCCAGCAGGCTCGCGCTGGCGACATCATCGGCATCGTCGCACACTTTGTGCGCCTTGCGCAGGGCTGCGGCCATCTTCTTGTTGTCTTCCATCAGCTCGTGCAGCATCTCGATTGGCGGCACGTAATCTTCGTTGTTGTCCTTGACTGACTGCAGCTTGGCGATCTCGCCGATCGAATGCACGGTCCGGCCGCCGATCTTGCGCACGCGCTCGGCGAGCGGGTCGGTGGTCGCAAAGATCTGGTCCGCATGCTCGTCGAGCAGCAGGTGATAGTCGCGGAAGTGGCGGCCCGAAATGTGCCAGTGGAAATTCTTGGTTTTCAGATAGAGCGCAAAGGCGTCGGCAACGAGGCCGTTCAGCGCCTTGGTCACCTTCTCCACGCCATCGGCGGCGAGATCGGTGGGGGTGTTCAGATCGGCGGCGATTTTCGATTTGGTGCTCACGAGAAAGACCTTCCTTTAAACGCTGGGGTTTGCGGCTCGGCGGGTTGCCGTGTTTCGGTTGGGGTGATGATCACGTGCGAATGTCTGCGACGAAGGGCCCACTGTCTTGGACGTCCGTCCTGTCACTTACTCCGCAGCGTTCAAGAGGCCGTTCAAGGTCCTTGGGGTGAAAGACCGTTTCCAACTCGCCGGAAAACGCTCTAGACGGTTTAAACGCAGAGTGAATGTAGGGGTTCCCCAAGCGGGAACAAGGAAGGGCCGGCTGCCGCATGGAAGATTGGATCGATTATTACGATTCCACCCACACGATTTACGCCAGCAAATTGCATCGTGACGTTCATTTCGAACTGATCGCCCGCGACATCACCGGATATATCCCGTCAAAAGACGCCACCGTCCTCGACTATGCCTGCGGCGAAGCATTGTCGGCGAGCAAGGTCACCGAGGCCTGCGCCAAACTGATCCTGGCCGAACCGGCGCCGAAGGTGCGCAGCCGGGTGGCGGCCCGCTTTGCGACCAATACGAAAATCGCCGTGCATTCGCTCGAGGAACTCCGCGACCTGCCCGCGGGTTCGGTTGATCTCGCCATCATGAATTCGGTGGCCCAATACATGACCCTGGCCCAACTCGAAGACGCCTTTGCCGTGGTGAAGCGCCTTCTGAAGCCGGACGGTCAACTGGTGGTCGGCGACATCCTGCCGCCGGATCTCGGCATGATGACCGATGTCATGGCGCTGCTGCGACTCGCCGCCAAACACGGCTTCCTGTGGGACGCGCTGGTCAGTCTGGTCAAAACCGCGCTGTCTGATTACCGACAGTTAAGGACAACGCTCGGTCTGAAGCATTATGGCGCAGCCGACATGCTTGCGAAGCTTGAGGCAGCGGGATACCGAGCCTCTCGCGCAAAGATCAATATTGGGCACAACCAGGCCCGCATGACCTTCCTCGCGCAACCGATCGGTTAATTAAGATTTGAAACGTTAGGGTTAAGCGAACCTTTGCAAAACTGCTGGTAGATCAAGCGTCTGTGATCGATCACAGTGTGAACGGCCCGGTGGCGGAAATGTCTACGCGGGGGCGAGTGCATCGCCTCATATCCTGGTTCAAGTCCAGGCTGGGCCTCCAACCCCCGTCCCCGCGAAAGCGGGGATCCAGAACCACCGTCCGCGTGGTTGGCCAGAAAATCGCACCTGTCGCGTTTCGACCGTTACTGCGGCGGTTATGGGTCCCCCGCTTTCGCGGGGACGACATCAACAGTTGACGGCATCTTCAAAAGCCTTCCCTGCCCCGTTATACTGGTCTAAAGACAGCCGCGCGCGAGGATCAACCACTGGTCTGGCGCCCGGGCCCGAGGGACGCGCGACTGCGCGCCCTTTTTTTGTGCCGATTTGTCACCACCGCGAGACGTAATGCCAAAACGCACCGACATATCCACCATCCTGATCATTGGCGCCGGTCCTATCGTGATCGGCCAGGCCTGCGAGTTCGACTATTCGGGCACGCAAGCCGTCAAGGCATTGAAGGAAGAGGGCTATCGCGTCGTTCTCGTGAATTCCAATCCGGCCACGATCATGACCGATCCGGATCTGGCAGACGCGACCTATATCGAGCCGATCACGCCGGAGATCGTCGCCAAGATCATCGAGAAGGAACGCCACGTCATTCCCGGCGGCTTCGCGCTGCTGCCGACCATGGGCGGCCAGACCGCGCTGAACTGCGCGCTGTCGCTACGCAAGCAGGGCACGCTGGAGAAATTCGACGTCGAGATGATCGGCGCCACCGCCGAAGCCATCGACAAGGCGGAAGACCGCCAACTGTTTCGCGAGGCGATGACCAAGATTGGCCTGGAGACGCCGAAGTCGCGTCTTGCCAATGCCTCGGACCTCAAGAAGCAGTATCGCGACAGGCACAATGCCGAGCGCGAGAAGCTGACCGGCGACGCGCTGGCCGAGCATGAGCGCCAGTGGGTGCTGCACGAAGGCGACCGCCGCAAGCGCTATCAGGAGCATGCCCTCGGCCAAGCGCTGATGGCACTGTCCGAGATTGGCCTGCCCGCGATCATCCGTCCGTCCTTCACCATGGGCGGCACGGGCGGCGGCATCGCCTATAATCGCGAAGAGTTTTTGGACATCATCGAGCGTGGTCTTGATGCCTCTCCGACCAACGAAGTGCTGATCGAAGAATCCGTGCTCGGCTGGAAAGAGTACGAGATGGAAGTCGTCCGCGATAAAAAGGACAACTGCATCATCATCTGCTCGATCGAGAATCTCGATCCGATGGGCGTGCATACCGGCGACAGCATCACTGTCGCACCGGCGCTGACGCTGACCGATAAAGAATACCAGATCATGCGCGACGCCTCGCTGGCGGTGCTGCGCGAGATCGGCGTCGAAACCGGCGGCTCCAACGTGCAGTTCGGCGTCAATCCTGCCGACGGCCGCATGGTCGTGATCGAAATGAACCCGCGCGTGTCGCGCTCCTCGGCGCTGGCGTCCAAGGCCACCGGCTTCCCGATCGCCAAGGTCGCGGCCAAGCTCGCCGTCGGCTACACGCTCGACGAAATCGCCAACGACATCACCGGCGGTGCAACCCCGGCGTCGTTCGAGCCGACCATCGACTACGTCGTCACCAAGATCCCGCGTTTCGCCTTCGAGAAATTCCCCGGCGCCTCGCGCACGCTGACCACCTCGATGAAGTCGGTCGGCGAAGTCATGGCCATCGGCCGCACGTTCCAGGAATCGCTGCAAAAGGCGCTGCGTGGTCTCGAGACTGGCCTCACCGGCCTCGACGAAATCGAGATCGAGGACCTCGGCCGCGGCGACGACAAGAACGCCATCCGCGCGGCCCTGGGCACGCCGACGCCCGACCGCATCCTGCAGGTCGGCCAGGCCATGCGCCTCGGCTGGACCGATGAAGAAATCTTCAATTCCTGCAAGATCGACCCGTGGTTCCTCGCCCAGATGCGCGGCATCGTGGAGATGGAAGCCAAGGTAAAGGCCAACGGTCTGCCGACGCATGCTTTCGGCATGCGCTCGCTCAAGGCCATGGGCTTCTCGGATGCGCGCCTCGCGGTACTCGCCGGCAAGACCGATGCGGAAGTGAAGGCGCTGCGCCGCTCGCTGAATGTGCGTCCGGTATTCAAGCGCATCGACACCTGCGCCGCCGAATTCGCCTCGCCCACGGCCTACATGTATTCGACCTATGAGTCGTCTTTCGCCGGCACCTTCGCCGATGAGAGCCAGCCGTCGGACAAGAACAAGGTCATCATCCTTGGCGGCGGTCCGAACCGCATCGGCCAGGGCATCGAGTTCGACTATTGCTGCTGCCACGCCTGTTTCGCGCTGGCGGATGCCGGCTACGAGACCATCATGGTCAACTGCAATCCGGAAACCGTGTCGACCGACTATGACACTGCGGATCGCCTCTATTTCGAACCGCTCACCGCGGAAGACGTGCTCGAGATCATCGATACCGAGCGCCAGAACGGCACGCTGCATGGCGTGATCGTCCAGTTCGGCGGCCAGACCCCGTTGAAGCTGGCGCGTGCGCTGGAAGCCGCCGATGTGCCGATCCTCGGTACTTCGCCGGATGCCATCGACCTCGCCGAGGACCGCGATCGCTTCAAGCGCATCCTCGACAAGCTCAAGCTCAAGCAGCCCAAGAATGGCATTGCCTATTCAGTCGAGCAGGCACGTCTCGTCGCCGCCGATCTCGGCCTGCCGCTGGTAGTTCGCCCGTCTTACGTGCTGGGTGGCCGCGCGATGCAGATCATCCGCGAGGAAAGCCAGCTCGGCGACTACCTGCTCGGCACGCTGCCGGAGCTGGTGCCTGGCGACGTCAAGGCGCGTTATCCGAACGACAAGACCGGCCAGATCAACACCGTGCTCGGCACCAATCCGCTGTTGTTCGATCGCTATCTGGCAGATGCCATCGAAGTGGACGTGGATTGCCTGTCGGATGGCAAGGACACGTTCGTCGTTGGCATCATGGAGCATATCGAAGAGGCCGGCATTCACTCCGGTGACTCCGCCTGCTCGCTGCCGCCGCATTCGCTCGATGATGCGATGATCGCCGAACTTGAGCGCCAGACCCGAGAAATGGCGCTCGGCCTCGACGTGGTCGGCCTCATGAACGTTCAGTTCGCCATCAAGGATGGCGACGTCTACGTGCTCGAAGTCAATCCGCGCGCCTCGCGCACGGTGCCCTTCGTTGCCAAGGTGATGGGCATGCCCGTTGCCAAGATCGCGGCGCGCATCATGGCCGGCGAAAAACTCGCCGATTTCAAGCTGACCAAGCGCAAGCTGAACCATGTCGGCGTCAAGGAGTCGGTCTTCCCGTTCGCCCGCTTCCCCGGCGTCGATACGGTGCTCGGCCCGGAGATGCGCTCCACCGGCGAAGTGATGGGCATCGACAGCTCGTTCGAGATCGCTTTCGCCAAAAGCCAGCTTGGCGGCGGCACCCGCGTGCCACGCAAGGGCACGGTGTTCGTCTCGGTCCGCGAAAACGACAAGACCCGCATCCTCGATGCGGTGAAGCTGCTGGCCTCCAGCGGCTTCAAGGTGGTTGCCACCGGTGGCACCCAGCGCTTCCTGGTCGATAACGGCGTCGCTGCCGAGAAGATCAACAAGGTGCTGGAAGGCCGTCCGCATATCGTGGACGCCATCACCAATGGCGAGATCCAGCTGGTGCTCAACACCACCGACGGACCGCAGGCACTGGCCGACAGCCGCTCGCTGCGGCGGGCTGCCCTCTTGCATAAAGTGCCGTATTACACCACTCTTTCGGGTGCCGTGGCGGCTGCCCAGGGTGTCCGTGCCAATATGGACGGCGACCTTGAGGTTCGCACATTGCAGAGCTACTTTTCCGAAGTCTGACTTTAACCGGCGCGGCAATCCGGATTGAGGTTGGTCAAGAACGGGTCATGGCCGGAACCAGCCGGTCATGAACAGGTTCTGTTTCGGCGCCTGAATCCTGCATCTGCGCCGGCTGCGAGGACAGCCCCGCATATCCCTGCAGGCCGATTTCACGGACTGAAGAGTTTCGTCGCACGCGCCAGCGTGCGGCATGACGTTAAAGGACGAAGAGAATGGTTGAGAAGGTCCCGATGACCGCCGGCGGTTTCGCTGCCCTCGAAGTCGAGTTGAAGGAGCGCCAGACGGAGCACCGTCCGCGCATCATCGAGGCGATTGCCGAGGCGCGCTCCCATGGCGACCTGTCCGAAAACGCCGAATATCACGCGGCGAAGGAAGAGCAGTCGCATAACGAAGGCCGCATCAGCGAGATCGAAGACAAGCTCGCGCGCGCGGACATCATCGATATCAGCAAGCTCTCGGGCGACACCATCAAGTTCGGCGCCACCGTGACGCTGATCGATGAGGACACCGAGAAGAAGACGGTCTGGCAGATCGTTGGCGAGCCCGAAGCCGATGCGAAGAAGGGCCGCATCTCGATCACCTCGCCGCTGGCGCGTGCGCTGATCGGCAAGAGCAAGGGTACCTCCGTCGAAGTGATCGCGCCTGGCGGCTCGAAGGCTTATGAGATCGCCAAGGTGGAATGGCGCTGAGTCAGCCTGCTCTGCAACCTGCCGACCGATCAAAAGCCGCGCTCACAGCGCGGCTTTTTTAATGCTGACGGCCCTTCCGAAAGCTGGCGTCAGCCTTGCGCAACCTCGGTACCATAGTAAGACAGCGAGCGCACCCAGAGGATGCACCCCCGCCATGGACTACCGATCTCACAGGACGATCGACAGGGCGGCACCGGTCGGAATGATCGCCCTCGTAATGACTTTCAGCTGCACCTCCATGGCCCAAACACCGGCGACCGACATGCCTGTGCCGCTGGCCTTCGAAACTCGATCAAGCGCGCCATCGTCCGAGCCCATCCGGCCGGTCGCATCGTCATGGGGTGCCTATGCGATCGAGACTCATCGGCGCATCGAAAGACATCTCCGCGCCAACCGCGACAAGTTCAAGTTCAGGTCGGACCTGTACGTCGAAGTCTGGATCGATCCGAATGGACGCGTGATACGCACACGCGTCACCGAAGCGTCCAACACCCCCGCCGCCAATGCGATAGCTGGTCCGGATTTCCCCCCGGGCCTGATCCTGCCCGCACCTGCCAAAGACATGCCGCAACCGATCAAGGTGAAGATCAACGCGGACCGGTGACCTGCAGGCAGATCAGGCAGAACGCTGCCTTTCGCGCCGTGACCTGGATCACACAAAGCTGGAATAATTCTCGGGATCACGGCGTTTCTCACATGAGAGTGACCGATGACTTGTGTAGTTCCGATGCTAGAAGTGATCCGTCATTCACAGGGGGACTAATGACATGGACCAGACTTTCTCGAAATTTCAGCCTTACGCACTCAGCCTGTTGCGCTTCATCACCGGCCTCGTGCTGCTGCAATACGGCATCGCCAAGATCTTCAAATTTCCGGTCGTACCGTATTTTGCTAATATCCCGCCGCTGATCACGGTGGCCGGCACCATCGAACTCGTCGGCGGTGCACTGCTGCTGCTCGGCCTGTTCACCCGCCCGGTCGCGTTCATCCTGTCCGGCCAGATGGCGTGCGCCTATTTCATCGGCCACATGTTCAAGGGTGCCGACCCGGTGTTCCTGCCGCTGCTGAACGGCGGCACGCTGGCCATCGCGCTGTGCTTCACCTGCCTCTACATCGCGACCGCCGGCGGCGGCCCGGTCAGCGCAGATGCGGCAATGAAGAAGTAATTTGCTTTCCCTCCCCCGCGTCGTCGCGTGGGGAGGGTCCGCCGATAGGGGGTGGGGGCCCCCCCCGTGACGTCAGAGTGTGGGAGACAGCCACCCGTCTCGACGCTCGCTTCGATCCCCATTCGCTTCGCTCCGGGGACGGAAAAGAAGTCAATCCGCGTCTTTCAATTCCAGCGGCACCGCCGCCTCGAATTTCGAATTGTGCAGCACGAGCGACGTACGCACATTGCGGACATGGGGCGCTGCGGTCAGTTGGCTGACGAAGACCTGAAAGGTCGCCATGTCCGGCGCGACGCATTTCAGGATGAAGTCGATCTCGCCGGACAGCATCCAGCACTCACGCACCAGCGGCTCCTTGCGGACGAAATCCTCGAACGCCTTGAGATCGGCATCGGCCTGGCTGGACAGATGCACCGAAGCGAACACCGTGACGTCGAAGCCCAGCTTTCGCGGATCGAGCAGACCACGATAGCCCTGGATATAGCCGGCCTCCTCCAGCGCCCGAACCCGGCGCAAGCAGGGGGGCGGCGAGATGCCGACCCGTTTGGCGAGTTCCACATTGGTGATTCGGCCGTCGGCCTGAATCTCGGCAAGGATTTTGAGATCGATTTCGTCGAGGCTTTTCGGCACGCCGGGTCCTGCTGGTATTCGAAGCATGTCTTCTTCGCAGTCTGTCTAGCGCAAGACGCTCGAGTTGCGCAATTTTATTGCGCGTGCACTGCGGAAATTAAGCGTCTCCGGGGGAAAATCTGGGAGTCCGAATTGCAATTCTTGCATAGCTCACCAGATATTCTAGAATTCCTTTCAACGACTTCGCGCCGCTGCGACCGTTTCGCCGGCACATTTCGCACCAGCATTGACGTAACTGCCCTGCGGAAGGGGACTTGACCATGGCCGCCACCACTCACGCCAAAGTCGTCATCATCGGCTCGGGCCCGGCCGGCTATACTGCTGCCATCTATGCCGCCCGTGCCATGCTCGAGCCGGTCCTGATCCAGGGCATCCAGCCCGGCGGCCAGCTCACCATCACGACCGATGTCGAGAACTATCCGGGTTTTGCGGATGTGGTTCAGGGGCCGTGGCTGATGGAGCAGATGGAAAAGCAGGCGCATCACGTCGGCACCAAGATTGTCACCGATCTGGTCACCGACCTCGACCTGTCGCAGCGCCCGTTCCGGCTGACCTGTGATTCCGGCGACACCTACATTGCCGACACTGTGATCCTTGCCACCGGCGCCCAGGCGCGCTGGCTCGGCCTGCCCTCCGA
Source organism: Tardiphaga sp. GW821-FHT12E02 (assembly GCF_058807155.1). Taxonomy (NCBI): domain Bacteria; kingdom Pseudomonadati; phylum Pseudomonadota; class Alphaproteobacteria; order Hyphomicrobiales; family Nitrobacteraceae; genus Tardiphaga; species Tardiphaga sp. GW821-FHT12E02. Next base: position 1,446,681 of record NZ_JBXAQK010000001.1, on the reverse strand, counting down.
AGACGCCTTCCAGGGCGGCGGCGTCTCGGCCTGCGCCACCTGCGATGGCTTCTTCTATCGCGGCAAGGAAGTAATCGTGGTCGGCGGCGGCAACACCGCGGTCGAGGAAGCGCTATTCCTGACCAATTTCGCCTCGCAGGTGACCATCGTGCATCGCCGCGACCATTTCCGCGCCGAGCGCATCCTGCAGGATCGCCTGTTCAAGCACCCCAAGATCAAGGTCGTGTGGGACAGCGCCATCGACGAGATCTGCGGCACGCAAGCGCCGGCCAAGGTCACGCATGTACGGTTGAAGAACGTGAAAACCGGCGAAACCACGGACGTACCCGCCGACGGCGTCTTCATCGCTATCGGTCATGCACCTGCGACCGAACTGGTCAAAGGCCAGCTCAAATTGAAGCCCTCCGGCTATGTCGAGGTTGCTGCCAATTCCACCGCGACGTCGGTGCCCGGCGTGTTCGCTGCAGGCGACGTCGCCGACGAAACCTATCGCCAGGCAGTCACGGCCGCCGGCATGGGCTGCATGGCCGCGCTCGAAGCCGAACGTTTCATTGCGGCTCACGCCCATGACCGCATAGCCGCCGAATAATCAATGCCACGAACCCGCAACGGATCTACGGATATGGATTGGGATAAGCTCAAGGTGTTTCACGCGGCGGCGGAAGCGGGAAGCTTCACGCATGCAGGGGAGCAGCTCGGGCTGTCTCAGTCGGCGGTGTCCCGCCAGGTCTCCGCGCTGGAGCAGGAACTGGCGGTCTCGCTGTTCCACCGCCATGCCCGCGGCCTGATCCTCACCGAACAGGGTGACCTCCTGTTCCGCACCGCCCATGACGTGTTCATGCAGCTGCAGGCGGCACGCGCAAAACTCACCGACAGCCGCGAGCGGCCGAGCGGCGACCTCAAGGTCACCACCACCCCCGGCGTCGGCATCAACTGGCTGATCCCCCGCCTCGGCGAATTCACAGCACTTTATCCGGAAATCCGCATCTCGCTGATCGTCACCGATGAGGAACTCGACCTCTCGATGCGCGAGGCCGATGTAGCGATCCGCACCCGCAAGCCGACCCAGCCGGACCTGATCCAGCGCAAGCTATTCGCCATGGGCTTCCACGCCTATTGCGCGCCGGAATATATCAAGCATTTCGGCACGCCGCGTACGCTCGATGAACTCGACGGCCACCGCATCATCATGCTGAGCGACGCGCAGGTGTCACCGCACCTGCAGAACCGCAGCTGGCTGATCGATGCCGGCCGCAATGGCAACGGCCCGCGCGAGGCTTACTTCAAGGTCAACAACATCCTGGGCCTGATGCGCGCCTGCCAGCAGGGCCTCGGCATCGCAGCATTGCCGGACTATCTGGTGGAAGAAAACGACCGCCTCGTTCAGCTCTTCAGCGAGTCGGATTCAATTCAGCTCGACACGTATTTTGTCTATCCGGAAGAGCTGAAGACTGTCGCCCGTGTGCAGGTATTCCGCGACTTCATCGTCAGCAAGGCGCAGCGCTGGCCATCGTAACCCGCAAATGAAAGCGGCCGCATTTTTGTGAGGTCAGGCATGTCCACGCTAGCGGCATGTCTGACATGACAAGTCATGCGTTGCTGCAGAGCATCTGCGGGGATCATACTATTCAAACGCTGAGGCTCGTGCCGCGCATTTGTCCCCCTCCTCCAGTGGTGCGGGTCTCAGTTATCCCTCTTGGAAGGTGATTGTGTCGGCCTCTCAAAGGCCAATACCTCAGAGCCGGACTCGCAAGAGGCCGGCTTTTTTTTGTGTGCTGAGCTCAGCAACAAACTCAAACATCGTCATCCTGAGGTGTTCGCTCGCAGAGCGAGCCTCGAAGGATGCGGCCACGTGCGCCACACCATCCTTCGAGGCCGGCGCTGCACGCCGGCACCCAGGATGACGGAACGTGTGTGGTTGCCTCAGTCCAATCGCGTCTTCGCCAAGCGCAACGCATTGCCGATCACACTCACCGATGACAGCGCCATCGCGGCAGCGCCAATCATCGGCGACAGCAGGATTCCGAATACCGGATACAGAATTCCGGCCGCGATCGGCACGCCCGCGGCATTGTAGATGAACGCAAAGGCCAGGTTCTGGCGGATGTTGCTCATCGTCGCCCGCGACAGATGACGTGCACGCACGAGTCCTGCGAGATCGCCGGTCAGCAGCGTGACGCCAGCGCTTTCGATGGCGACGTCAGTGCCCGTGCCCATTGCGATACCGACATCCGCAGCGGCGAGCGCCGGCGCGTCGTTGACACCATCGCCGACCATAGCGACGCGGCGTCCCTCACCGCGCAGACGCGTGACGACATCGCTCTTTCGCTCCGGCAGCACGCCAGCCTCGACATCATCGATGCCCAGCGTTTTCGCCACGGCTTCGGCCGTGGTGCGATTGTCGCCCGTGAGCATCACGACGCGAAGTCCTTCAGCGCGTAACTTGTCGAGCGTCTCACGTGCGGAGGGCTTCACCGGATCAGCGATCGCCATGACGCCGGCAACCGCGCTGTCGATGGCCACGAAGATCGCCGTTGCGCCTTGCTGACGTGCCGTCTCGGCCGTCGCATCGCAGCGCGTGGTATCGACACCGAGCTCGCCCATCAGCATAGCATTGCCAAGCGCGACACGCTTGCTATCGATCACGCCCGACGCGCCCTTACCTGAAGGCGAAGCGAAATCCACCACATCCTTCAAGACGATCTCGCGCTGCTTGGCGGCGGCCACAATCGCCAGCGCCAGCGGATGTTCGCTCGCGCGCTCGACGCTGGCGGCGAGTTGCAGCAGCGCCGCTTCATCACCGCCATCCACCGGCGTGATGCCCACCAATGTCGGCTTGCCCTCGGTCAGCGTGCCGGTCTTGTCGATCACGATCGTATCGATGCTTTCCAGCCGCTCCAGCGCCTCGGCATCACGCACCAGGATGCCGGCATGTGCGCCGCGTCCAACGCCAACCATGATCGACATCGGCGTTGCAAGACCAAGCGCACACGGGCACGCGATGATCAGCACCGTGACGGCCGCAACGAGCGCGTAAGTCAGCCGTGGCTCCGGCCCGAGCAGTGCCCATACCACAAAGGCAATCACCGCCGCCGCAAGCACCAGCGGCACGAACCAGCCAGCCACGCGATCGGCCAGCCGCTGGATCGGAGCCCGCGAACGCTGCGCCTTGGCGACCATGTCGACAATGCGCGACAGCATCGTATCGCGGCCAACTTTGTCCGCCTTGAACACGAGACCGCCGCTCTGATTGACGGTGCCGCCAATGACGCGATCGCCCTTCTGCTTGGTGACGGGCATCGACTCGCCGGTCACCATGGATTCATCCACCGACGAGCGGCCATCGCGCACCACGCCGTCCACCGGGATCTTCTCGCCCGGCCGCACGCGCAGCACATCGCCGATGCGGATGTCGTCGAAGGAAATGTCCTCGTCGCCCGATGGCCCGATGCGACGCGCCGTTTTCGGCGCAAGACCGAGCAGAGCACGGATCGCCCCGGAGGTCTGGTTACGCGCGCGCAACTCAAGCACCTGGCCCAGCAGGACCAGCACGGTGATAACGGCAGCCGCTTCGAAATAAACGGCGACGGCGCCGTGATGATCGCGAAACGCGGCTGGAAACACGCCGGGCGCTAGCGTCGCGACGACGCTATAGATCCACGCCACGCCCGTTCCCATGGCAATCAGCGTGAACATGTTGAGATTGCCGGACACGACCGACCGCCAGCCGCGTACGAAGAACGGCGCGCCCGCCCACAGCACCACCGGCGTCGCCAGCGCGAAGGAAATCCAGTTCGACGTCGCCTGCGGCACCAGTTGCATCAGGCCGAGATGGCTGCCCATTTCGAGCACGAACACCGGCAGTGTCAGCGCCAGCGCGATCCAGAACCGCCGGGTCATGTCGATCAGTTCGGGATCGGGGCCGTCGTCGAGCGAAACCGTCTCGGGCTCCAGTGCCATGCCGCAGATCGGGCAGGTGCCCGGCCCTTCCTGGCGGATTTCCGGATCCATCGGACAGATATATATCGTGCCCGCCGGCATCGGCGGCGCCGGCTCGCGCGGCTTCAGGAAGCTTTCGGGATCGGCAGAGAAGCGCTCGCGGCAACGCGCCCCGCAGAAGAAGTAACCCTGCCCCTTATAGGAGAAGCGCTGCTTGGCCGTGGCCGGATCGACCGTCATGCCGCAGACGACATCCAGCACCTTCTCCGGCGCTGGCGCGTGATCGCCATGGGAGCAGCACGAACCGTGGGTGTGATCGTGCCCGCCATGGGCGTGTGGATGCGTCGTTTCGGTCACGTCGTCGCCTCTTGAAACATATACCCTTGGGGGGTATATGAGCCCCATGCGCCAAGAGATCAAGACGTCCTGTTTAAAACGCCTCAAACGGATCGAAGGCCAGGTGCGCGGCCTTGCCGGTATGGTCGAGGACGATCGCTATTGCATTGATGTGGTCACGCAGATCGCGGCGGCTCGTGCCGCATTGCGCCGCGTAGAGGAAGAGATCCTGCGCGATCACGTGGCCCATTGCGTCGAGCACGCGATCTCGTCCGGCGACAAGGCCGATCAGCGCCGCAAGATCGCCGAGCTGATGGATGTCGTGAGCCGCGCCGATCGATAAGGCGCAAGGATGGTGCACTGCGACTTTGCGAGCACGGTTGACGCCGGGTTACCAGCTTTGCCCGCAGGGATCAGACCCGTTTTCATACACACGTAGAGATCGCCAGCAACCACATCGATTGCCGTGTGGCCTTACCCACCACATACGAAAGAGTCTGCTGGCGGACACACGGGAGCCGCTAGGTATTTACGTGTCCTTACATACTTATATGTAGCGTCGCGTGCAGGTTTGGAATTTCACCTGCGGTATGCGTTTCATGCTTACGATCTATAACTGCATCGCCTATGCCCACGATCTTCGTCTCGTTGGCCTTGCAGCCATTATCTGCGCGATCGCATCGATTACCGCCATCAACCTGCTCCGCCATGCACGCAACGCGAAAAGCGGGATGCGCTACCTCTGGCTCGGGGTCTCCGCCATCTCGACGGGTTTCGGCATCTGGGCCACGCATTTCGTCGCCATGCTGGCGTTTTCGCCAGGTATTCCGAGCGGCTACAATATCGTCCTCACGGCGGTGTCGCTGGTCGCGGCGATCCTGCTCACCGGGGCCGGCCTCGCCATCGCGCTGATCCCCAATTTTCGCGCGGCCCCCGCCATCGGCGGCGCCGTCGTCGCTGGCGGCATCGCGGCGATGCACTACACGGGCATGGCGGCCTTTGAAGTTCAGGCGGCGATGCACTGGGACGTCACTTTGGTGATCGCATCGATCGTGGCCGGCGCCGTGCTGGGCGCACTGGCACTTCCCGTTGGCCTGGGTCGCGACACCCAGGCATGGCGGATCGGCGGCGCGCTACTGCTGACGCTTGCGATCTGCAGCCATCATTTCACCGCGATGAGCGCCGTCACCATCGTGCCGGATCCGAGCATTGTCGTCTCCGAACTGTCCGTGCCGGCCGGCTGGCTCGCACTCGGCGTGGCATTGATCTCATTCGCCATCATCGGCCTGACTGTGGCCGGCATCGTGCTCGACATTCGCGATCATCGGCGTACCGATCTCGAAGCCGACCGCATGCTCGGCCTGGCCAATGCCGCAATCGAAGGCCTGATCGTTTGCGACGGCGACACCATCGTTACCGTCAATCACAGTTTTGCAGCGCTGGCTTGCGCTTCTGCGGAGAGCTTCATCGGCGAAAGCCTGGATGAATGTTTCCCCGACGACCTGCCGCGTGCAGCCCTCCTTGCAAGACCAGATCTGCCGGTCGAGGCCAATCTGCGCCCACATCACGGCATCGCCGTTCCGGTGGAGCTCATCCTGCGCCAGATCGACTTTGCCGGTCGGCCGCATCAGGTGATCGCGGTGCGCGACCTGCGCGCGCGCAAGGAGGCCGAGCAGCACATCCGCTTCCTCGCCCATCACGACGCACTCACCGGCCTGCCCAATCGCAGCCATTTCAACGATCGCGTGGACAACGAGATCGCGAACATGCAGCCAGGGCGCAAGCATGCGGTGCTGTGCCTCGACCTTGATCGCTTCAAGGAGGTCAACGACCTGTTCGGGCACGCTGCCGGCGACAAGGTCTTGCAGACCATCGCAGCGCGCGTCAGCAGCCTGCTCGACGATAGCCAGGTGATGGCCCGTCTCGGCGGCGACGAATTCGCAATCCTCATGCCCAACATCCGGCACAACGCTGCGGCGGAAAAGATGGCCCAGCGCGTGCTCGCAATATTGCGAGACCGCGACGATGCATCCGAACTCGGCAGCGTCTCGACCAGCATCGGCATCGCGCTTTATCCCGACGACGCCAACGACCGCGAAGCCGCCCTGGCCCATGCGGACACGGCACTGTACCGCGCCAAGACCGACGGTCGTGCCAATTATCGCTTCTATGAGACTGGCATGGGCGACGCAGTGCGCGACCGCCGCATGCTGGAGCATGACCTGCGCGGTGCCGTCGCGAGTGGCCAGATGAACCTCGTCTACCAGCCGCAGGAAGGCATGCAGCGCGGCACGGTGATCGGCTTCGAGGCGCTGCTGCGATGGACCCACCCGACCCGCGGCTCGGTGTCACCTGCGATCTTCATTCCGATCGCAGAAGACACCGGCGCGATCCTGGAAATCGGCGAATGGGTGATGCGGACCGCCTGTGCGGAAGCTGCGACCTGGAAGCAGCCACTGACAATCGCGGTCAATGTCTCGGCGGTGCAGATCTATCACGACAATTTCGTGCCCATGGTCCATCAGATCCTGCTCGAAACCGGCCTGCCGCCTGCCCGGCTGGAAATCGAAATCACCGAAACGGCGCTGGTCCGCGACCTCAACCGCGCGCTGTCGGCGCTGCGGCGGATCAAGGCGCTCGGCGTCCGTATCGCCATGGACGATTTCGGCACGGGCTATTCGTCACTGTCGAATCTGCGCGCCTTCCCGTTCGACAAGATCAAGATCGACGGCTCGTTCATCAAGTCGGTGAACAATAACGGCCAGGCAGCAACCATCGTCCGTGCCGTGGTCGGGCTTGGCCGCGGGCTGGGCCTGCCGGTGCTGGCCGAAGGCGTCGAGACAGAAGCCGAGCTTCAATTCCTGCATGACGAGAAATGCGACGAGGTGCAGGGCTATCTGCTCGGCAAGCCGGCGACCATCGATCACTTCGTGCATGTGACCGAGGGCATCACGCTGCAGCCGTCACTGGCCGATATGACCGACGACGTCCGGGTTGCCTAGCCGACATCAGACGACAAAAAACGCGCGGCATGCCGCGCGTTTTTCTGAAGTCTCAGTCACGGATGGTTTACGCCGCCTGCTTGTGCATTGCGCCGTTGGCTGATGCCTGACCGCGAATGGCCTTGATCGAACGCTCGATCGCCGTCCACAGCTTGCCGATCTCGTTGGCCGCACGACCATCCGCAGAATATTCGCGGGCGCCTTCGCCTTCGGCGAGAGCGAGCAGCAAATCCGCACGATTGGTGATCTGCCCCGACCACACCGGCGCCTTGAACTTGGCGAGTGCTTCACGGGCGAGCGACACGATGCGGCTTTCACTCGTATCGCGACGAGCCGGAGCGCCGTTGAGGACCACCGCATAGGGCTTGCGGGCCGCACGGCAGGACTGAATCGTTGCCTGCACGGCATCGACGTCGAACACGCCGGGACGCGCCGGGATGATCACCATGGTCGCATTCTTGATGGCATCATCGACGACGGCGGACGTATTTGGCGGCGTATCGATGAACACCCATTCGACGCCATCGCGCTTTGCAGCAGCGATGATTTCGGAAACGCTGCGATTGGCGACCTTCAGCGCGGGTTCATTTGTTCCGCGCAGCTTGTGCCACAGAGTGAGCGAACCCTGCGGATCGGCATCGATCAGCAAGCACGGCTTATTGGGCTTATGGACTTGCGCGGCAAGATGAGCAGCCAGAGTGCTCTTTCCTGAACCGCCTTTACGCGAAGCGAAAACAATCACGTTCATATGTTGGCCTCCAGATTGACCCCGGCGGCGAAAATGAATCAGTCCTCTGATTCGTTAAAGCCAAAACTTTGCCGGCGATAGATTTATCTGACTGTATTTCCTCAAATGTTGGCTTTTGAGTCACAGAGTGCGGCGCAACAGCGCTAAAAGTGAGTCATTGTTAGTACGCTTGCCGCCACATTGTCGCATCCAACTATCATTTCTAAATGTTACTTAGCCTGAGGATGCTTTTGCGAAGCTTGCTCTGTTTGTGACCGTTTTTCTGCTTTCGCGGCCTGCCGCTCCAGCCATTTTCGCTCCATCCAGCCGAGAAGCTGCGCCACCGGCTTTTGCAATGGCGGAATATCCTGAGCTATCAGAATGAGTCCGAGCGGCAGCATCCAGAGCCCGAGAACCGGCAGGATGCTGAAAATGCCACCGATCACCAGCAAAATAGCCAATGGAAAACGGACGAGGCGCGAGGATGGCTTGCGCAGCCAGCTCACGAAGCGCGCCGGCCCTGCGGGCAGTTTTGTCTCGAACCAGAGAAAATGCCGGTCGATCTCGGCTTTGTAGTCGATATCGGTATCGTTCAAGCGCGTCTCCTCAAAGCAGGGAGATGTGACGCCCTGCTTTGCTCCCAACGTGTCAGTTTGTCACGGGTTCATCGCAACGGCGGAGAAAGACTTAATTCGCACGCTTCGCGGCGTTCGTCTTGCGCGGCTTGGCTGTCGCCTTGCGCGCGCTCGCTGGCACCGGCCGGAAGAACTGTGCGCAGCCGGGGCTCAACTGCGCCTGTTTGCGCACCATGCAGGCGGTGACGCGATCGACATCGGGTATAGCCGAGCTACACAGCCTGAAGGCATCGTCGGTACATAGCGCCTGCTCATTGGCAGTGTAGCCCTGTGCATGCGCGGCGCCGCATCCCGCCATCAGCATCACCACCAACAGTGTCGCCTTCGCGCTCCCGGACATCGCATCCTCCCTGATGATTGTGCGGGAAGTGTCGGCGACCGGCGCCAACTTGGCAAGCAGCCGGTGGCCTGCGGCATGGATGCCGCACCGGGCGGGCTTGTATTGCCGGCGTTCCTGTAGTTTCTGCTGACCATCCTTGTCTCACACGGTTTCCCGGAACGATGATCGCAGGACGGACATACACGGCAGCTGTCGCATGAACGGCGTTCGCATCGGCATTATTGCTTCGCTGCTCCTCTGCGTCTGGATCGTCTGGCCGAAAAGCGAGAAAAGCGCGCCGCCGCGCCCGCTGCTGATCAAGTCGGCGCTGAAGGATGCTAAGGATCCCGTGATCGTGCTCGGTGACAGCATCGTGCGTCAGGCGCAATTGCCCCGCTCGCTCTGCAAGCGCCCGGTGATCAATGCCGGCATTGATGGCTCCGCCACATCGAGCGGCCTCGACGGCATGCTGAAGAAAGCCATCGGCGACAAGAAGGCGGCGCTGATCGTCGTCTCACTCGGCATCAACGATGCGGAGACCATGGACAGCGTCGAGAGCTACAGCAAGAATTACGCAGCACTGCTGACGGCGCTGAAGACGATGACGTCGCGCCTGACCATCGTCGCAGTGACACCGCTGGAAACCGGCAAGGAAGTCGGCCATCGCACGCAGCCTATTATCGACGGCTACAACGCTGCCTTGCCCGACATCGCCCGCGAAGCCGGCGCCTCGCTCATCGCCATGCCGGCCCTGCCGAGGGGATTCACCAGCGATGGCGTTCACCTGAGCGCGAGCGGCGCGGCGATCTGGACAAAGGCGGTCAGCGACGGCGTCACGGCCACACTCTGCCCGAATGGCTGAAAACCTCACGCCTCGTTGACGCCGACACCACGCGCATCGAGTTCGCGCTGCCCTTTCGCAGTCACCTCGTATTTGGGATCGGGCTCGTGCTTTCCGGTCTCGGCGACCAGCCCCTGGGAGATCAGCCGCTCCACCACCGCCTGCTTGTTGGCATCAAGGTCGAATCCGGCCGTGCGGGCGATGTCGCACATGACCGCAATCCCGGTATCGCTGATCTCGATCGTCGCCATGGCGCCCTCCTCCGTTTGTGAGCAAACGTGGAGCAAGGCACCGCGGTTCCGGAATTAAAAACCGGCTCCGTTTTTGCGTTGCGTAACCCAATCGGGTCACGACGATTTCGATGCCAGCGCTAGCCTTCCACGACACAGATGGAGGTGTTCGTGGATGATGCGACCTACTATCAGGCCATGCGCGGGTTCTGCCTGCAGCGGGCCAAGATCGAAGCCGAAAGTCGGATGTTTTGGGAGAACGAGGCCCGTTACTGGGCGCAGCGTCTGACCGTTGCCCGCTTGGCGCCGTCGAGCTGGCCCAGATTTCCGGACGGCTCGTGGTGGTCGTAGCCGGACCGGTTCAGCGGCCTGGGATCAGCGCCGACAATACGGCTGCCAGCTCGGCTTGCCGGCTGACTCCCACTTTCCCGAACACGGCCTTCAGCTGATTGCGAACCGTTTCCTTCGAGACATCCGCGGTTGCCGCATAGGCGGCAAGGTCCGTTCCACTTCCCAGCGCCATTGCCAACCGCGCCTCAGCCGGGGTGAGATCATAGACCAGACGCAAGGTTGCGGCGGACGGTGGCTGCATGGCGTCGCTATCGGCGATCACCAGAATCGAATGGAATGCTGTCAGTGGCGAATCCGCCATGCCGGGGAGCCGCATCGCATAGATGATCAACCGTCCCCCATTCCGCTTTGCAAGCACGAGCGGGGGCACCAGGGCACTCTTCATCTGCCAGAACAGATCCCTGAACAGACCATTCAACCGCTCCGCCGCTTGCGGCACAGGCGAAACCAGCCGTCCGCCTGTAATCTGCAGATCGTCACCGAGAATGGCCTGCGCGGTGGCGTTGACGGATACGACTTTGCCCGCTCGGTCGAGCAGCAGTGCAGCCTGACTCGAAAACGCAAAGGCATCGAGAGCGGACAGCCCTTTTTGCAAATGCAGCGCTTGGCTTGTTTTCACGACCACGTCGAGCTGATCGGACAGTTTTGCCAGAAACGACAGCTCCTGCTCCGAATATGGCTCCGAGCCTGCCGTGCGTTGCAGGCTCATATTCCAGACGTGATCGCCGCGTCCTATCCGAACGCCGGCGAATTCCCGCAATCCGCTGCGCTGGATGAACTCCTGATAGAAGGCAGACTTCTTGCGGGCCTCGGCCGGCATGCAGTCATCATCGGTAATGACACCGGTTTTGAGAAATGTTTGCATGCCGAGATAGCGCTCGTCTCGATTGAACCAGCCGCCGCTGACATAGAGTTCGACCGATTGATCCAGTGACGGCGTATTCCACATCAGTGGAAGAGCCCCCACGACCGGCAGCAGGATCGCGCCCCGCGAATTCGTCGCTGCAGCAACATCCTCAAGGGCTTTGGACCAACTGGCCGGATCGATGGCGGCTGTCGCAAGAGACGAAGAAATTCGCTCGAGATCAAAAGGCAGCATGAAAAAACCAACAAAAATAGAGCGGAAGCAACAACGCCCCATGCCCGGCAAAAAACGCCGTGACGGTTCTAAACGCTCAAATGTTTGCAGGAATGACGCAGCACGGCCATACAACCACGGGAGTTCGGGACGCCGGCTCATTGTGGCCGCGCGACTGCCCGAAGTCGACCGGTATCAGTCTGATACTAAAGGTTAATTTTGATGCATGGTACAGTTGGCTGGCCTCGAACCAGCGACCTCCTGCTCCACAAACAGGCGCTCTAACCAACTGAGCTACAACTGCATCTTGCCGGCCCCGAAACAGGGGTGCCCGAACAGGCGGGAAACTAGGTGCAACGCTTCGCTTTGGCAAGCCGCGATGCGGGAATTAAGCGCAAAAAAACCCGAGCCAAAGGCCCGGGTTTTCGATGCTTACATCAGTCGCAGCACTTAGGCAGCGGGCTGGAACAGCTTGTTGGCGCCGGTCTTGATCGGCTCGGCGGTCTCCGACGCGATCTTCTGGCTGAGCTCGGCGAGCTGCTTCGACTGGCCGGTGAGGACCTCGAACTGGCTCTTGGCAAAGCCCGACCACAGCTCGAACGCCTGCGACGGCGATTTCACGCCGATCAGCGACTGGGCGAAATCGAAGCCGGCATTGGTGTTGGTCTTGGCAATGTCGAGCAGGGTCGTCGACACTTCAGCAGCGCCCTTGGTCGCGGTGTTGAACACGGCTTCCACGGTGCTGTTGTGGGTCTCGGCCGCATCCTTGAACTTGGCATAGCCTTCGCGAGCCTGGCTGACGCCCTTTTCGGCGAAAGCGCGGACCTGCTCCGGCAGCTGGAACGGGATAACGGAAGAGGAGAACGGATCGATCTGGTCGGCCATAACGTGCATCCTTCGTAACAAACAACAATGGGGTGAAGTCACAGACCGCGGGTCGGAGAACGGCATCGTTGCCGAAAACGGACCAGCGGGAAGCATCGCATGCCGCCTTAAATCTGGGCGGCGTCTGAACGTAGTTACAGCAATATCATGTCTGTTTTGTGCAATGCAACAGAATATTGCGATGCAATAATGCATAAGTGGTCAAAAAAGAACGCGCAATCGTCATGGAACGACTGCGCGCTCAATTAAAAATTGTAGTCAGATACCGAAATTGCCCAGTTTTATACCAGCAACCGGAATAAGCGGACCGGCTGCCAACTCAACTCCTGGCTTCAGTTTTTGGCTTCAGTTTTTAGCTTTAGCTTTTAGGCTGCGCTGCTTCCATCGCCGCGCGACTCACGATCTGGCCCATCTCGCTCGCCTGTTCGGCCAGAGACTTCATCTGGTTCTGCACATATTCGCTCTGCAGGCGCATGACGTCGCCGAGATCCTTGGCCTGCAGCAATTTCTGGGCGTGATCGAGCGAAGCTGCCACGTTCTGCTCGGCGTAGCTGATGGCTTTCGCGCTCACATCCTTGGCGCTCGCTCGCGCGCTTTCACCGCGGGTTTCGATGGTGGCGGCAGCGCTATGGGCGCTCGACACGAACTTCTCGAAGGCCTGACGGGCCTGATCGAAGCTGGCCTCGGCCATCGCACGCATTTCTTTCGGAAATTCGAACTTGTTCTCGGTCATGTCCCTCTCCCTGGTCACGGACGAGACCCATACAGCCTCGCCTTCGTGCATCCACTCGCAGCCTAGCCACGCTTGGCATCGCCGTTATGACGCAACGCGCAGTCATGGCCGCGGCCATCGTGAACCTTTGTCATGCTTTTGCAACATTCAATGCCGGGCTGCGGCGATTGGTTCAGCACCCTCAAGAACTTGATCAAGAACCCGGGCCTCAAATTAACGTTGTTGTCGCTTAGGCCTGTGGGAAGCGCCCGCAGACATGGACCTCGCTGCGCCCGCGCGCGATACTAACGAAGTATTAAGCATGTTGCCGTTTGCCCGCCGGATAATACCGTTCGACCGAGGCAGACCCCAGGCGACTCAGCCATGAAGTGCCAATGAGCAGTGCGAAAAGTCAGTTGCGGGGTGTGGGGGATGCGCGGCTCGCCATGCATGCCATCAGCGCCCAGCCGGTCTGGCTGTGGTCGCTCGATGGCACCAAGGTGCTGTGGGCGAACCCGGTCGGCGCAAAACTGTTTGGCGCGCGCAATGCGGCTGAACTCGCCGCGCGCGAATTCGGCGCCGCCGATGCGCATCGTCGCCAGATCGCACAGCTCGCACATCGCATGCAGGTGAGCGACACCACGCGCCTCGAACGGCTGCGTGGGTTCGGAGCTTCGCTTGGCGGGCTGATGACCTGCGCCTGCACGCGGCTGGATTTTGCCGATGGCGAAGCCGGCCTGCTCGTCATCGCCGCCGACACCGTTGCCGGCCGCGGCATGCCGCTGATGGAGCGGCTGCAGAATCTCACCGATGGCATCGACACGCCGATCGCCGCCTTTGCGCGCGACGGCCTGTTTGTCGGCGCCAGCGACACCGCGCGCGCGCTGCTCGGTTTCCGTAACCTCAATGACGCCGGTCTCAACGATGCGCGCGATCACGCGTTGAAGGATGGCCGCGCGGAAACGCCGATCGGCTTCGGCCGCATGGTGCTGCAGCGCGTCGGCAGCGGCAGCGATGTCGGCCTCGTCGCACTGATCGCACCGGGCGCGGTGCACCCGGCGCCGAGCGAGGAAGAACTGGCGGCAGAAGCGCCGCATCAGGAGATCGAGGCACCGACACCCATAGCCGTTTCGTTGACAGACGTCGTCGAAGTCGACCCTGAACTCGCACCTGCAGGACAGGCGCACGAAGATCATCACGACGATACGCATGAAGACCTGTTTGTAGCTCCTCAGGCCGCAGAGCCCGAGCCCGCCGCAACGGATCCTGCTCCGGTGCAAAGCATCGTCCCTCAGCCTGCGCCTGACGCATTGACGATTGCACCACGCACCATGCCGCTGCGCTTTGTCTGGCAACTCGATGCCGACGATACATTCAGCATCGACGATGGCGACTTCAAACAGCTGATCGGCCCGCATGCGGCGGCGCTGTCCGGCCGCAAGTGGAGCGACATTTCCGCTGAATTCACCCTCGATCCCGATCATCGCTTCGCCCAGGCGCTGGCGACCCGGCAGACCTGGAGCGGCGTGACGCTGCTGTGGCCGGTGGATGATGGCGGCCGGCTTGCCGTCGAATTGTCCGGATTGCCGTTGCAGGATCGAAACCGGCAGCCCGCGGGCTATCGCGGCTTCGGCATCTGCCGCGATCTCGATGGCATGAACCGGCTGATCGAACGGCGACACGCCAAGCCGAACGATCCGCCGCCAAACGATCCACCGCCACGGCCGCTCTCCGCCGACATGGCACAGGCCGGCCCGGTGGACGACGTCATCGACGAACTCATCACTCCACCCGACGACAACATCCAAGAGCCGACACCGACAGAACCGATCTCAACAAACGAAGCGATCCCCACCGTGCAGCCCCCCGAAAACGTTGTTCAGTTCCGACCAGGCGACCCGAAATCGCCGGCCTTGTCGCCGGGCGAGAACAGCGCCTTCAACGAACTCGCACGCCAGCTTTCGGCGCGCCTGGAATCGGAGACCGGCCTGATCGCTGCACCTTCTGTGGCAGCCGATCAACCGCTCGATCCCTCAGAGAACGAAGGCGAAGCCGCAGCGGCCTGGCTGACCACGCCGCCCGCCGCCCCGCGCGGCGAGATGGGGCGCGACCGCATGCTGCTCGATCTGATGCCGGCGGGTGTGCTGATCTATCGCCTCGATCGTCTGATCTATGCCAATCCCGCTTTCCTGGCTCACATGAATTATCCGACGCTCGCCGCGCTGGAAGACGCCGGCGGCCTCGACACGCTGCAGGTGGAGCCGGACGTCTCAACGACGTCGAGCGCCTCCGATGGCGGCACGACGGTGACGATCTCGGCCAATGACAAGGCCGGCGATGGCGCCCTGCGCGCACCGGCATCGGCGCGGCTGCATGCGATCAACTGGAACGACGAGCCCGCCCATGCGCTGATCTTCGCGCCGACAAAGGCCGAGCCAGCGGCACCTGTTGCCACGCCAGAGCCCGTGGTCGCAGAACCTCTGCCCGCCGGCCATATCGATGCGGAAGATCTCGCGGCGATCCTCGACACCATGGCCGAGGGCGTCGTGATGTTC
This sequence comes from Tardiphaga sp. GW821-FHT12E02, assembly GCF_058807155.1. NCBI lineage: Bacteria > Pseudomonadati > Pseudomonadota > Alphaproteobacteria > Hyphomicrobiales > Nitrobacteraceae > Tardiphaga > Tardiphaga sp. GW821-FHT12E02. Next base: position 1,431,071 of record NZ_JBXAQK010000001.1, on the reverse strand, counting down.
GATGCCGAAGGCAATATCAACTCCTGTAACCGCAGCGCGGAAGCGCTGTTCGGCTATGACGGCGAACTGCTCACCCAGCGCAATGTGGTGGACCTGTTCGCCCATGAGAGCCGCCGCAACGTCGCCGATTATCTCGACAGCGTGAAACAGGCCGGCGCCGCCAGCCTGCTCGATCACGGCCGCGAGGCACTTGGCCAGGTGCGCGCCGGTGGGCTCGTGCCGCTGTCCATGATCATCGGCCGCACGCGCGCAGCCGGCCCGAATTTCTTCGCCGTGTTCCGCGATCTGACCCAGATCAAGAAGACCGAAACCGAACTGCTCAACGCGCGTCGCCAGGCCGATCGTTCGGCCACCGCGAAGGCCGATGTGCTCGCGCGCATCAGCCACGAGGTGCGGACGCCGCTGAACGCCATCATCGGCTTTGCCGATGTGATGATCGACCAGCGTTTCGGCCCGCTCGGCAATGAACGTTACGGCGAATATCTGCGCGACATCCGCACCTCCGGCGAGCGCGTCATTGCCATCGTCAACGACCTGCTCGATCTCTCGCGCATCGAGACCGGCAAGATCGATCTCGCTTTCTCCACGCAGAATCTCAACGAGATGGTGGAGCAATGCGTCGCAGTCATGCAGCCGCAGGCCAATCGCAGCCGCATCATCATCCGCACGTCGCTGTCGCATCTGCTGCCGACCATCGTGGCGGATGCCCGCGCGCTCCGTCAGATCACGCTCAACCTGATCGGCAATTCGATCCACCTCGCCAATGCCGGCGGACAGGTGATCGTCTCCACCGCGCTGTCCGACCAGGGCGACGTGGTGTTGCGCGTGCGCGATACCGGCCATGGGCTGAACGAGAACGAAGTGGCGGCGGCACTGGAGCCGTTCCGCAGCTCCGGCCCGAGCGATACGGAGAGCGCCGGCGTCAGCCTGTCGCTGACCAAGGCGCTGGTGGAAGCCAATCACGCGCGCTTCCAGATCAAGAGCGCGCCGAGTTCCGGTACGCTGATCGAAGTGGTGTTCTCGAATGCCGCGAGTTCGGCGATCAATGCATAGGCCGTAGGGCGGATTAGCCGAAGGCGTAATCCGCCGGCCGAACGCATGGGACGAAGGGCGGCGGATTACGCTTCGCTAATCCGCCCTACGGCCCTGCGCCGCTTCCGATACCCGATCAACACCGGCCCATAGACGACCGCGAAGCCGATAAACGCCAGTGCCCAGGCAAGTGCTGCGGTGTGCAGCAACGGCACATGGCCCGGCATCAGCACCGCGCCGATCCGCAGCAACGCCGCCAGAATAATCATCGCATAGATCAGCATTGTCGCCTTCGATGCATGTAACGCCTGTCCGGTATGGCCGAGCGTTGCGCGGCTCATGACCGCCAGCGTCATCACACCGGCCGCGCCCGCCATCCACGCATGCAGCCCCGCGCTGGCAGGCAAGTCGTAGGCATAGGCGGACGCAGCGAGCAGGAAGCCGATCGGCACGAAGGCATAACCAATGTGAAGGATCAGCAGCAGCCCTTGGCGCAGCGTGCGATCGCCGGCCCAGCGCGCGACGCGTACGATATGCAGCAGGCCCGCGACACCGAGGAACAGGGCCGTCACGACATCGAGTGGGCGTGCGATCCACAGCAGCAGTGCAGCCGCGCTCATGACGAGCGTCATCTTGTCGAAGCGCGCAAACGGCACCGGCAGCCGCCCCGGATTTTCCCGCACCAGCCAGTTGCGCGTGAAGCTTGGAATGATGCGGCCGCCGATCAGCGAAATCAGCAGCACGACAACGGCGACGCCGATACGGATACTGATATCGGCCATCACGACGTAACGCGCTTCAAGATGAAACGCGACATTGCCGATCAGCAGGCAACTGACGATGCCCACCACCGCCAGATTGCGCCAGTTCTTGCCCGCCGCGATTTCGCGCGCGGCGGCGAAGACGACCAGTGCCAGAAAACTGGTATCGACCAGCATGGCGATGAGCCACCCGGTATGTGCGGAGAAGGTGACGACGAGACGCCCCGCGATCCACAGCAGCACGAGACCGAGCAGCGGCAGGCCGCGGATCGGCAATCGTCCGGTCCAGTTCGGGATAGCGGTGAACAGGAAGCCTGTCACCACGGCCGGCAGGAAGCCATACAGCATCTCATGGATATGCCAGTCCCGCGCCACGAAGACCGATGCAATCTCGAGCCGACCGTGAAACGCCGGTATCCAGACCAGAATCGACAGGCCCGCATAGAGCGCGCCGAGCAGGAAGAACGGCCGGAATCCGGCCGAGAACAATGGCGTATCGGCGATGGCACGGAGACGCGATGACATCGTCACCTCCTCATGGATCTGTTACTTCGCAGCAGCCTTCTCGAGCAGCGCAGCAAAAGCCGGCTTGGCTTTGCCCGGATGTGTCACGGCTTTCGCCTCGTCCAGATTGGCTGGCGTGCCGACGATCACCAGCGCCACCATGCCCATGCCGTAATGCGGCATGCACTTGATCCCGTAGGCGCCCGGTTTCTCGAAGGTCACGACGACATCCTGGTTCATCTTGCCGGCAAATGGCGCGGCGTCGGCCGGCATCATGCCCTTGATGGATTCGGCCATATGCGTCTTGTCGGTGGCAACGAATTTCACGCTATCACCCGGCTGTACTTTGACCAGCGCCGGCTCGAACACCATGGCGGTGCCATCGGATCCCTTGTTGAGCATCTTGACCTCGACTTCCGCAGCCGCGGCGGCGCCTGCAAGCGAGATCAGGACAGCGGCGGTTGCAAGCATGACAGCCTTGCGCATCGGACTTTCTCCAGTTACCCGCACAGTCAGCGGGATGCTGGAAAATAGGCGCCGGCTGGCAGCCCCTCATTGCTATAGCGCAAACTTCTGCTTGATCGCCGTCAACGGGCGCGGTCTAGAAGGTGAGCACACGAGACCGAGAGCCATGTCGATCGATCCTTCACTGGTTGCACATCTGCCGCTCTTCGCGGGTCTCGACACGAACGCCTGCGAGACGATCCTGCGCGATGCCCATTCACTCAGGATCGCCAGGAACAAGACCGCGTTCGAACAGGGCGGAGAGGTGCATTCCTTCTTCCTCCTGCTCCACGGCCATATCCGCGCTGCCAAGATGACACCGGCCGGCGAGCAGGTGATCGTGCGTTATGTCTCCAGCGGCGAGATTTTTGGCGTCGCCCAGGCGATCGGCCTCATGCAATATCCCGCGACGGCGACCGCCGTGGAGGATAGCGTGGTGCTGTCCTGGCCCGTGACTGCCTGGGCACGGCTCACCGCCCAGTATCCGCTTCTCGCTGCCAACACGTTGAAGACCGTCGGCGGGCGGCTGCAGGAAGCGCACAGCCGCGTGGTCGAGATGTCCACCGAGCAGGTGGAGCAGCGCATCGCCCATGCCCTGCTGCGACTCGCCGATCAATCCGGCCGCAAGAACGAGCACGGCATCGCCATCGACTTCCCGCTCAGCCGGCAGGACATCGCCGAAATGACCGGCGCCACCATCTTCACGGTCAGCCGCACCCTCAGCAATTGGGAGCAGCGCGGCCTGATCGACAGCGACCGCCAGCGCATCGTGTTGCGCGAGCCCGATGTGCTGCGCGCATTGGCGGAGACGGTGCCGGGCGAAGACAAGCGCGCCGTCGGAAAGAACTAGGCAGCCTTCGGGGCCAGCGCCTCGCTCGGCATCGCACTGAGCTGGATTGCCACCTGCCCGCGGACACCGGTCACGTCCCCGCGGTTTTCGACGGTCAAGGTGAAGCCACTACGGTCCGCCGCACTCCTGGCAATCGCAAGCCCAAGACCGGTGCCATCGATATCCACCGGTGCAGCCCGGAAGAAGCGATCATACAGATGCGGGATCGCGGTCTCGGGAATACCACAGCCGGTGTCGAGCACCTCGATGACAAGGCGATCGTCGAACCTCTGTGTGCCAATGCTGACCGTGCCGCCCGCCCGCGTATAGCGCACGGCGTTGTCGATCAGATTGGACAGGATCAGGCGGAGATCGTCGGCACGCACATGGAGGTCGCAGCCCGGCTGCGGCACCACTGTCAGCGTCACGCCCTTCGCCTCCGCCACCGGCGCAAAGCCGGAGGCGATCAGTCCGATCAGGTCCTGCGCATCCACGGTCTCCGCGTCGCTCTCGATCGACGCATCGGCGCGCACCAATGTCATCAATTGATTGACCGAATAGGATGCGCGGCGGATGCCGTCGAGCAGATCCTGCGCGATCTCGCGCGACGGGCCACTCAGCTCGCGCGCCCGCAGATTATCGATCTGGATCTGCAAGGCGGCAAGCGGCGTGCGCAATTCATGCGCGGCATCCGAGACGAAACGACGCTGTGTCTCCAATGCCGTCTGATGCCGTTCGATCAGTGAATTCATGGCAGTGACCAAGGGAACCACTTCGAGCGGAACGCCCTGCAAGCCGAGCGCATCCTTGGCGTCGGCACTGCGTTCGCCGATCTCCGATGAGAGCTTGCCAAGCCCCGACAGCACACGTTTAACGGCCCAGGAGATCAACAGCCACGCAATGGGGATCGCCGCGATCAGCGGCACCGACGCGCCGGCCGCCGCATAGGCTGCCACTTCCTCGCGCGCGCTCCAGCGCTGCGAGACCTGGATGGCGTGACCGCCGTCGCGCGATCGGAACACCCGCCAGCGCTCGCCGCCGGCAGTAACATCGGAATAGCCGAGCTCGGGCTGGAGCGGGATATCGACTGACGGGCCGGAGTGATGCAAAGGCGCGTGCGCCTCATCCCACATCTGAATCACGAGCTGATCTTCCAACTCGGCATCGATCCGCGGCTCGATATCGTGACGGAACACCATGCCTGCAGCCATCGCCACCTCGTGCAGCGCATTGTCCTGAAAACTGTTCACTTCATATTTGACGAAATAATACGACGTCACAGCCGCAGCCACGCCGATAACCATCAGGAGACCCGTGACATGGTTCATCACAGTCTTGCGCAGCGAGGTCATGCTCCCTCCTTGGTCACGGTCCAGCCGGCGCCGCGCACATTGCGCACGATCTCCTTGCCGAATTTCTTGCGCAGCCCGTGGATCACGACATCAACTGCATTGCTCTGCACCTCCTCGCCCCAGCCATAGATTCGACCCTCGATCTGGCTGCGCGAAAGAATCTGACCCGGACGCTCCATCAGCGCGTTGAGCACGGCAAATTCGCGGACCGACAGCAGATGCTTGACGTCCCGGAACGTCGCCACCTGGGTCGATGGATCGAGCGTGATGTCGCCCGCCGTCATCAGCGACTGTGCGCGGCCATTGGTGCGGCGCATCACGGCGCGCATCCGGGCCAGCAGCAAGGGCAGCTCGAATGGCTTGACGATGTAATCATCGGCACCGAGATCGAGCCCGGCGACCATGTCGGACACGCCATCGCGCGCCGTGATGATCAGTGCCGGCGTCATCAGCCCCGCCTGGCGCTTGGATTTCAGCACATCGAGCCCGGACATTTTCGGCAGACCGATGTCGATCAGCGCCATCGCATAGTCGGAGCGATCCAGTGCTGCAAAACCATCGACACCATTGCGCGTCCAGTCGACGGTCATGCCGTTCTCGCTCAACCCGCGCACCAGCGCCTTGCCAAGCATCGCATCGTCTTCAATCAACAGGACCCGCATGATTCGAAATGTCGCCTTGGCAATGGAGGGCTATACAAAAGTCGAAGCGAGCGCGCAGTGAAACGAGACGTCCCGCCGATGATGGATGCGCGCTCGACAATACGAACGCCGGTGCAGGCCGGTTCATTCCGCAGCCGACAGCCAATAGACCGATGTTTAGAGCGATTTCAATCCGCTCCGTACGAATGGTGACGCAGGCGCAACACGCCCGGCGCCATCAATCGCACTTCGAGTAATTCTAATCGCCATCTAATTCGCCCCTAATTTTCCGGACCGCAAGTGTGTCCGCGTGTTTCCGGGGAGAAACGCGGCCATTCGCCGTCGCGGACGGCGCAAGAGAATTCAGGGGCGTTATCGATATGACTGACCAGACCAAGATCGGGGGCCACGGCCTCCGTGCACACAGGGCATTTTTGATCTCCACGAGTGCAGCCGCTGTGCTGGCTGCAAGCCTGTGCATCACGGAGACGGCGATCGCGCAGAGCGCGGCGCCCGCCGCTTCGCTGCCTCCGGTTCAGGTCGAGGCGCCCGGCGCCCGCGTGCGTCGCGCCCAGCCGAAGCGCGCCGCGACCAACCGCGCTGCCCGCACCCAGCGTGCAGTGCAAACCGCGCCGGTCGTCGCCCAGCCGCTCAGCGTGCGCAGCCAGGATGCCCGCACCGGCCAGGTTGGCTACATCACCACCAGCATTTCGTCAGGCACCAAGACCAACACCCCGCTGGTGAACGTGCCGCAGTCGGTGTCGGTGCTGACCAAGGAATTCATCCGCGACCAGGACTTCCGCAGCATCGGTGAAGCCATTCGCTACGTACCGGGTGTGGTGCCGCATCAGGGCGAAGGCAATCGCGACGACGTGGTGATCCGCGGCCAGCGCACCAATGCCGACTTCTTCATCGACGGCGTCCGCGACGACGTGCAGTATTTCCGCGATCTCTATAACACCCAGCGCATCGAGGTCTTGAAGGGCCCGAATGCCATGATCTTCGGCCGCGGCGGCGGCGGTGGCGTCATCAATCGCGTGCAGAAGGAGGCCGACGGCGTTTCGATCCGCGAAGTCACCGTGCAGGGCGGCTCGTTCGACAACAAGCGCGTCACGGTGGATACCGGCGGTGCCGTCAACGAGAACGTCGCGGCGCGCATCAATGCGATGTACGAGAATTCCGGCTCCTACCGCGATTTCCTGCATCTGGAGCGTTACGGCATCAACCCGACGATGACGGTCCGCGGCGAAGACACCAGCGTCAAGCTGAGCTACGAATATCTGCACGACGACCGCACCGCCGATCGCGGCATTCCGGCCCAGGGCACCGTGCCGGCGCCGACGCCCGCACGCCCGACCGTACCGGTGAACACCAGCCCCTCGACCTTCTTCGGCAATCCCGACCAGAGCTATTCAAAGCAGGACGTGCATATCGCCAATGCGGTGATCGACCACGACTTCAACAACGGCCTGACGGTGAAGAACTCGTCGCGTTATGCCAATTACGACAAGTTCTACCAGAACGTTTTCCCGACCACCGGCACATTCGTGACCCCCGGTGGCATCGCGTCGATCTCGGCCTATAACAATCTCGTCCAGCGCGAGAACCTGTTCAACCAGACCGACTGGACCTATCGGACCCATACCGGCCCGATCAAGCACACCATCACGTTCGGCACCGAATTCGGCCAGCAGAACACGTTCAGCCTGCGCAATAGCGGCACGATCAATGGCGGCGCCTCCACGCTCCTGGTGCCGGCATCGAACCCGACGACCTTCGCGCCGTGGATCTTCCCGCACAATAACGCCTCCGACAACAACGCCACTGCGACGCTCAACCTCGCCTCGGTCTATGTCCAGGACCAGATCGAGTTCAATCGCTACCTGCAATTCATCGGCGGCGTGCGCTATGACCGCTTCGATCTGACGGCCACCAATCTCAATCCCGGCGGCACCCGCGACAGCCGCACCGACAATCTCGTCTCGCCGCGCGCCGGCGTCATCGTGAAGCCGGTGGACAATGTCTCGGTCTATGGCAGCTACAGCATCTCCTACCTGCCGAGCGCCGGCGACCAGTTCTCGTCGCTGACGCCGGGCCTCGCCGTCACCGTGCCGGAGAAGTTCATCAACAACGAAGTCGGCGTGAAGTGGGACATCAACCCGCGCCTGCAGGCAGCTGTTGCAGTCTATGACCTCGATCGTGAAAACCAGCGCTTCATCCAGAACGGCCTGGTCGTCGCCTTCGGCAAGACCAACACCAAGGGCGCCGAGCTCAGCCTGACCGGCTATCTCACCGACCAGTGGCAGGTGACGGGCGGTTACGCTTACACGGACTCGCGCATCGTCGATGCGTCGTCGGCCACCATCGTCGCCGGCAATCGCGTCGGTCTGGTGCCCTACAACACGTTCACCATGTGGAATAAGTATCAGTTCACCGAGATGTGGGGCGCCGGCCTCGGCGTCATCCATTACGACAACTTCTTCGCCACCTCGGATGACACGGTGAACCTCAAGGCCTTCACCCGCGTCGACGCGGCGATTTACTTCCGCCTCGACAAGACCTGGCGCGGTCAGCTGAACATCGAGAACCTGTTCGACACCCGCTATTTCGCCACAGCGGATGCACCGAACAACATCACGCCCGGCTCGCCCCGCGCCTTCCGCGCGTCGGTCACCGCCAGCTTCTAAACACGACACAGGGGCCGCAGGTATTTCGTACCTGCGGCCCCTGCTATTTTGAATCATTCTAACAGCGCGGCGCGACGTTGCGTCACTGACGCAACTGCGCGCGCTGCGCTACGTCATCAGTCCATTGCAACGCCCCTGCCGGAGCCCATCCATGATCAAGCGTTATGCCCTCGGGACAGCCCTCGCTCTCATCGTCAGCGCCGCCGCCGCGCAGGCGTCCGGCGAGGTCAATGTCTACACCTATCGCGAGACGAAACTGGTGCAGCCGCTGTTTGACGCGTTCACCAAGGAGAGCGGCGTCAAGGTCAACGTGATCTCGGCCTCCTCCGGCCTCGAGCAGCGCATCAAGACCGAAGGCGCCAACAGTCCGGCCGACGTGCTGCTCACCGTCGATCTCGGTCGCATCGATGACGCCGTGAAAGCGGAGATCACGCAGCCGATCAAATCCGAGGTGATCGACAAGACCGTGCCCGCGCAATATCGCGATCCCGATGGCAACTGGACCGGCATCTCCATGCGCGCCCGCGTGATCTATGCCTCCAGGGACCGCGTGAAGCAGGACGCGATCACCTATGAAGAGCTCGCCGATCCGAAGTGGAAGGGCAAGATCTGCATCCGCTCCGGCCAGCACATCTACAATAACGGGTTGTTCGCCGCTTATGTCACCAAGCACGGCGAAACCAAGGCCGAGGAATGGCTGCGCGGCGTGAAGGCCAATCTTGCGCAGAAGCCATCCGGCGGCGACCGCGAGCAGGCCCGCGACGTCGCGGCCGGCAAATGCGATATCGGCATCGGCAACACCTATTACTGGGCGCTGATGATGAACAGCGATCCCGACAAGAAGCCATGGGCCGAAGCCACCAAGGTGATCCTGCCGACCTTTGCTGGCGGCGGCACCCATGTGAACCTGTCCGGCGTGCTGCTCGCCAAGCATGCGCCGAACAAGGCCAATGCGATGAAGCTGATCGACTGGCTGGCCGGCGAACAGGCGCAGAAGATCTATGCGGATACGAATTACGAATATCCGATCCGCGCCGGCGTGGATGTGAATCCGACCATTGCCGGCTATGGCAAGCTGAACGCCGACCCGATGCCGATCGCCAAGATCGCGACCAACCGCAAGGCCGCCTCCACGCTGGTGGACAAGGTCGGCTTTGATAATTGAGCCATACTCCGCCCTCATCCTGAGGAGCGGCTACTTAGCCGCGTCTCGAAGGATGTGCCCCACACTCATGGTTCGAGACGCGCGCCTGTGGCGCGCTCCTCACCATGAGGGGTTGAGTGTAGGCGCCAGCCACACATTCGACGTCAACCGCGCGTGACACCTTCCCGGACCGAACTCGCCGCCATTACGCTCGCCGCCGCGACCGCTGTTCTCGTCGCGGCGCCTGTGATCAGTATCGCTGTTCTTGCGCTGCAGCCGGAAACCGAGCTCTGGCAACATCTGATCGCCTATGTCCTGCCTCAGGCGCTGCGCGACACCGCCGCCCTGCTCCTCGGCGTCGGCATCGTCGCGCTCATCCTCGGCGCCGGTACGGCGTGGCTGGTCTCGGCGCATGATTTCCCCGGCCGTACGTTGCTGCTCTGGCTGCTGCCGCTGCCGCTGGCGATCCCGACCTATCTCGCCGCTTACGTCTATGTGGACCTGTTCGAGCCGCTCGGCCTCGTCCACCGCGCGCTGGCCACCGCCATGCCGCTGCCCGATGCAATAAAACTGCTGCCAGCGATGCGCTCGCTGCCCGGCGCGATCTTCATCATCGGCCTCGTGCTCTATCCCTATGTCTATCTCTCCGCCCGCGCCATGTTCCAGCATCGCAGCGCCGACTTTGCGGAAGCCGCCAAGATGCTTGGCGCGAGCCGCTGGACCACCTTCCGTCGTATTTCGCTGCCGATGGCGCGCCCCGCACTTGCGGTCGGCCTCGCCCTCGTCGCGCTGGAGACGCTGAACGATATCGGCGCCAGCGAGTATCTCGGCGTGCGCACCCTCACCGTCTCCGTCTTCACCACATGGCTCAATCGCGGCAGCCTGGCCGGCGCCGCACAGCTCTCGCTGTTCATGCTGGCCATCGTTGCGGTGCTGATCGCCATCGAACGGTCTGGGCGCCGCGAAGGCCATTTCGAACTCTCGGCAGAAAATCCACGGCTGACACCGCGCACGCCGCTGCATGGACTGCGCGGTTGCCTCGCATTCACCGCCTGCCTGTTGCCCGGGCTGCTCGGCTTCGCCGTGCCGTTTTTATATCTGCTCCATCAGAGCGTCCGTCGCGGGCTGTTCGCGAACGAGACGACGGTCTGGCGCGATGCCGGCCATACGATCATGCTCGCGGCCATTGCAACGGGTTTCGCTTTGCTGCTCGGCTTGATCGTGGTGGTCGCCCAGCGCTGGCGTGCCTCGCGCATCACCAATGCCTCCTTCGCCGTCGCGCAGATGGGTTACGCCCTGCCCGGCCTCGTGCTGGCGCTCGGCCTGCTCACACCCGTTCTGTTCATCGATAACGGCCTCAACTCCATTGCGCGCTGGTTCGGCCTTGCCGCGCCCGGCCTTGTGATGGTCGGTTCCGGCGCTGCCGTGGTCATCGCTTACGTCATCCGCTTCCTTGCGGTGCCAACCGGCTTCATCAAGACGGGCTTCGAGCGCATCCCTGTCGATTACGACGACAGCGCACGCGCGGCCGGTGCGCCCGTGATGACATCGCTGCGTGTGATCCAACTGCCGCTGCTGCGCCCGGCGCTGCTCGGCGCGGCCATCATCGTCTTTGTCGATTGCCTTAAGGAATTGCCGGCGACGCTGCTGCTGCGTCCGCTCAATGTCGAGACGCTGGCGACCTCGATCTATCAGTATGCGAGCCGCGGCAGTTTCGAGGAAGGCGCGCTGGCGGCGCTGCTGATCGTTGCGGCGAGCATCGGTCCGGTGATGTGGCTGACAAGGTTTTCCGACGCGCCGCAGGGGCCGGTGTAGGGCGGATTAGCCGAAGGCGTAATCCGCCGGCCGAGCGTATGGGACAAAGAACGGCGGATTACGCTTCGCTAATCCGCCCTACATCCCCACCCTTCCTTGACTTCGCAAAGATCGCCCAGCCCGCCACGAACATCGCCGCGATCACGGGGCCGACGACGAAGCCGTTCAGCCCCAGCGCATTGATGCCGCCAATGGTCGCCAACAGGATGAGATAATCCGGCAGCTTGGTGTCCTTGCCCACCAGCATCGGGCGCAGGATGTTATCGACGAGGCCGATGACAAGGAAACCATAGGCGATCAGCACGATGCCCTTCACGACCGAGCCCGTCGCCAGCAGATAAACCGCGACCGGCATCCAGACCAGGCCTGCGCCCACCGCGGGCAGCAACGACAGGAACGCCATCAGAACCGCCCAGAGCAGTGCCGCGCTGATGCCGAGCACCCAGAAGATCAGACCGCCCAGCGCGCCCTGTGCCAGCGCGACCAGAATGCCGCCCTTCACCGTGGCACGGATCACCACCGTGAATTTTTCCAGCAGGTCATCGCGCAGCGACGGCCGGAGCGGAATCGCATCCTTGAAACGCGCCGCCAGCGCATCGCCATCCTTGAACAGGAAGAACAGCAGATACAGCATGATGCCGAGCTGGATGATGAAGTCGAACGTGCTCTGGCCGATATTCAGCGCCTGCGAGGCGATGTACTGGCTGCCCTGCATCAACCCGCTGGACAGCTTTTCCTGCAGATTGCCGAGGCTGGAAATGCCGAAGCGGTCGAGCAGGCCCTTGAGCCAGGCCGGCAGCGCATCGAAAATCTGCTGCATGAACGTGCCGAGATTGTATTCGCCCGACTTCATCTTGCCGAACACGACCGCCGCCTCCTGCGCCAGCGAGGCCCCGACCAGCGTAAGCGGCAGTATGACGATGAAGACGATGAGGCCGACCGTGAGCAGCGCCGCGGAATTTGGATGTTTCGGCATCTTCGCGAGCAGGCGCCGATGCACCGGCGCAAACATGATCGCCATCACCACGCCCCACAGGATCGCGCTGGTGAAGGACGACAGGATCCAGAAGAACGCGAGCGACACCGCGATCAGCAGCAGCATGAAGGTACGGTCTTCGAGACGGGCGCTCATGCAATGTCCTTCAAATATGCGAATGCCCGGCACGGGCCGGGCATGAGAATTGTAGGATGGGTTGAGCGAAGCGAAAACCCATCATTCCGTCAGCGCGGCAAGCTCGGCTGATGGGTTGTCGCTCCGGCGCTTCGCGCCTGCGCTCAACCCATCCTACGACCTTACTACAGATCACGTGTTCTTCAGCGCCACGCGGAATTCGGCTTCGGTCTTTTCCTTGACCTCGTCCAGCGTCACGCCATCGGCCAGTTCGATCAGCGCCATGCCGCCATCGCCGAGCTTGTCGATGGTGAACACTGCGAGATCGGTGACGACCATGTCGACCACCTTCTCGCCGGTGAGCGGCAGGTCGCACTTCTTGAGCAGCTTGGCGCCGTCCTTGGCCGAGTGCTCCATCACGACGATGACGCGCTTGACGCCGGCGACGAGATCCATCGCGCCGCCCATGCCCTTCACCATCTTGCCGGGGATCATCCAGTTAGCGAGGTCGCCGTTCTGGGCCACCTGCATGGCGCCGAGGATCGAGAGATCGATGTGACCGCCGCGGACCATGCCGAACGAATCCGCCGACGAGAAATAGCTCGTGCTCGGCAGTTCGGTGACGGTCTGCTTGCCGGCATTGATGAGGTCGGGATCTTCCTCGCCCTCATACGGGAACGGGCCCATGCCAAGCATGCCGTTCTCGCTCTGCAGCTGAACGTCCACGCCTTCCGGAATGTAGTTCGACACCAGGGTCGGGATGCCGATGCCGAGGTTGACGTAGTAACCGTCACGCAGTTCTTTTGCAGCACGGGCTGCCATCTGATCGCGGGTCCAGGCCATTGTGGCTCTCCTGCTGAATTCTGAAGCTTAAGCGGGGCGCTGACGGGAGGTGACTTTTTCGATGCGCTTCTTGCCGGTACCGACTTCGACGATGCGCTGCACGAAAATGCCGGGCGTGTGGATGTGGTCCGGATCGATCTCGCCCGGCTGCACCAGATGTTCCACTTCAGCGATGGTGATCTTGGCGGCGGTCGCCATCATCGGATTAAAGTTGCGCGCGGTCTTGCGGTAGACGAGGTTGCCGGCGGTATCGCCCTTCCAGGCGTGGACGATGGCGATGTCCGCGAACAGGCCACGCTCCATCATGTAGGTCTCGCCGTCGAACTCCATCGTCGGCTTGCCCTCGGAGATCAGCGTGCCGACGCCGGTCTTGGTGTAGAAGCCCGGAATGCCAGCGCCGCCGGCGCGGATGCGTTCGGCCAGGGTGCCCTGGGGGGAGAATTCGAGTTCCAGTTCGCCGGCCAGATACTGCTGGGCGAACAGCTTGTTCTCACCCACATAGGAGGAGATCATCTTCTTGATCTGGCGGGTTTCCAGGAGGCGCGACAGGCCGATGCCGTCCACGCCGGCATTGTTGGAGACCACCGTGAGATCCTTGACGCCGCTGTCGCGCAGCGCGTCCGAGAGGTCCTCGGCGATGCCGCAGAGGCCGAAGCCGCCCGACATGATCATCATGCCGTCCTTGAGGATGCCGTCGAGTGCCGATTTGGCGTCGGGGTAGACCTTGTTGACCATGGGGAAATCGACCTGATGAAGAGAGTGCGGAGGTCCGGCTGATGCCGCAATGCGACGAAGTATTAGGCGCAAACCTCAAAGCCCGTCAATCGCAGTGGATGCGACCCCTTCGCCCGCGTTCCGGCCTTGAAAGCGTCAAGAAAACCGATCAAATTGAGGGTCTTGGAGACGGGGCGAGCACAAATGTGGCTGCGCCCCGGCTGCGTTTAGACCAATAGCCAAACCCGGATAGATCATTGACGAAAGCCCAAGGAATTAAGCGCCTGGGGATGCCCATCGTGGCGCTCCTGGGCGTTGTCGTGATCGGGTTGTTCGCCATGTCGTGGCTGCTCAGCCGCGATGCACTGCGCCATGCCGTGGAAGCCCAGATCCGCAGCGTCACCGGGCTCGATTTCGTCGTCAACGGCGCCGTGGATATTTCCGTGTTCCCCGGCAGCTATGTGTCGTTTCACGATGTCGGGCTGAAGAATGGCGGCGCCATCGATCCGGCGCTCACGGTGGATGTCCTCACCGCCAATCTGCGCCTGTTGCCGCTGCTGCTGCAGCGTTTCGAGATCGCCGACATGGTGATGCTGCGCCCGCGCATCCGCGTGATCCGCGAGGCCAATGGCGACAGCAACTGGTCGCCCTTCATCGAATCCATTGCCCGCAAGACCAAGCCCGGCGGCGAACAGCTCTCCTTCTCAGAAATCCGCATCCAGGACGGCCAGCTCGACTATCGCGACCCGCATAATCACGAACGCCTGAACGATATCGACCTCGCGCTGGCCTGGCCCTCGATCTCGCGGTCCTTCGCCGCCACCGGCCAGTTCGACTGGCGCGGCGAGCGCGTCGATGCCAGCCTCAGCGTCAGCGATTTCCTCGCGGCGCTGGCCGGCGAACGCTCCGGCCTGAAAGCGCGTTTCGCCAGCGCGCCCATCAAGCTCGCTTTCGACGGCAATATCGCCAACAAGGCCAGCCTGGTGATGGAAGGCACGCTCACCGCCGACAGCCTGTCGCTGCGCAATGCGCTGCGCTGGGTCGGCCAGGCGCCACCCGGCTCCGGCGGTTTCGGCCGGTTTGCCCTCAAAGCGCGCGCCAGCCTGGTCGGCCCGTCCATTGCGCTGACCAATGTCAATGTCGAGCTCGACGGCAACACCGCCGAAGGCGTCATGACCTATAGCAATTCGGGCCGCCAGACCCTGCAGGCAACGCTGGCTGCCGGCGCGATCGACTTCACACCTTATGTCTCCACCGTCCGCCTGCTCGCCTCCGGCCAGCGCGACTGGAGCCGCCAGCTGTTCGATCTCGATGCCCTCTCCTCCGTCGATCTCGACATGCGCCTGTCGGCCGCCAAAGTCACCGTCGGATCGTCGGTGCTCGGCCGCACGGCACTCGGCGCCAATCTGCGCGGCGGCACGCTGGCGCTGTCGGTGGGCGAAGCGCAGATCTATGGCGGCATCGCCCGCGGCTCCTTCAATATTGCGCGCTCGGACACCATCGCCGACATCAAGGCGCAGGTGCAATTCAGCGATGTCGATCTGCTCGCCTGCGCCAGCGACCTGTTCGGCGTCACCCGCCTGACCGGCCGCGGCACCATGAACATGATGCTGGAAGCCTCCGGCTCCTCACCCTTCGGCCTCGCGCAGTCCCTTGACGGCTCCGCCACCTTGATCGGCCAGGACGGCGCCATCACCGGCTTCAATGTGGAGCAGTTGCTGAAGCGTCTGGAGCGCCGTCCGCTCTCCGGCGCCGGCAATTTCCGCTCCGGCTCGACGCCGTTCTCCAATTTGGTGATGCAACTGAAATTCCAGGACGGCATCGCCACGGCGCAGGACATCCGCATCGACGGCCCCGCCTCGAAACTGACCCTCACCGGCACCGCCTCGGTCCCGGCCCGCGAATACGACATGAAGGGCACCGCCAGTCTGAAAGCCGCCGCCAACGGCACCGGCGGCTTTGACCTGCCTTTTGTCATCCAGGGCCCGTGGGACGATCCGCTGATCTTTCCGGACCCGGAGAGCCTGATCCGCCGCTCGCCTGGCGCCGCCCCGCTGCTGGATGCCGTGAAGGACCGCAAGACCAAGGACGCCGTACGTTCGGTGATCGAGCGCTTCACGACAGCACCGAAGGCGCTGCAGCCGGATGCGGAGAAGAAGGACGAGGCGCCGGCGGCTCCCGCAGCCGCAGCGCCAGCGGAGCCTGAGAAGGCGAATTAGCCTCCGTCGTCATTGCGAGGAGCGCAGCGACGAAGCAATCCAGCCCTTGGCTTTCTGGATTGCTTCGCTGCGCTCGCAATGACGGCGTTTTACAGCGGCGCCGCGCTGCCGCCTTTGCTGCTTGAGAGTTTCGTCGCCAGCGAGGCCGCGACGATCAGCACCGTGATGAACCCCACGATCAGCGTGCAGATCGCATTGATCTCCGGCTTCACGCCCAGGCGCACCTCCGAATAGATCCTGATCGGCAAGGTCGCCGAGCCCGGACCTGTCGTGAAACTCGCGATCACCAGATCATCCAGCGACAGGGTGAAAGCCAGCATCCAGCCAGCGGCGATCGCTGGCCAGATCAGCGGTAGCGTCACCGAGACGAACGCGCGAAACGGATCGCGGCCGAGATCCATCGCAGCTTCCTCCAGGCTGCGATCCAGCGCGGCCAGACGCGACTGCACCACCACCGTGACGAAGCACATAGTCAGCGTCGTATGCGCAATGGTCACCGTCCAGAACCCGCGGCCGGCGTCGATGGCGACGAACAGCAGCAGCAGCGACAGGCCGGTGATCACCTCGGGCATCACCAGCGGCGCATAGAGCATGCCGGACATGGCAGCACGCCCGCGAAAGCCGCCGCCGCGGCTCAGCGCCACGGCCGCCAGCGTGCCGAGCACAGTCGCCAAGGTCGCCGAGGCAACGCCGACGCGGATGCTCATCCAAGCGGCATCCAGCATCGCGCGGTCGTTGAAGAATTCGGTGTACCAGCGCGTCGACCAGCCGCCCCACACCGTCACCAGCCGCGAGGCATTGAACGAATAGATGACGAGAATGACGATCGGCAGATACAGGAACGCAAAGCCGAGCACGAGCGAGACGAGATTGAAGCGCGACAGGCGCAGCGGATGCGATGTCATCAGCGGCGCTCCAGCTGGCGGCGCTGCACCTGGTCATAGACCACGAGCGGCACCAGCAGCACCGCGAGCAGCACGACGGCCAGTGCCGAGGCCAGCGGCCAGTCCTTGTTGGTGAAGAATTCCAGCCACAGCGTCTGCCCGATCATCATCGAGTCCGAGCCGGCCAAAAGGTCCGGGATCACGAATTCGCCGGTGATCGGAATGAAGCACAGCAGCGCACCGGCAAAGATGCCGCGCCAGGACAGCGGCACCGTCACCACCCAGAACGCATCGAAGCGCGATACGCCAAGATCGGCGGCGGCTTCCAGCAGCGACGGATCGGCTTTCGCCAGCGTGGCGTAGAGCGGCAGGATCATGAAGGGCAGATAGGAATAGACGATGCCGAGATACATGGCGGTATCGGTGGAGAGCCACACCACAGGCGCGCTGACGATATGCAGCGCCATCAGGATCTGGTTGAGCAGCCCGTCATGCTGCAGGATGTTGATCCAGGCATAGATGCGGATCAGGAACGAGGTCCAGAACGGCACGATCACCAGCATCATGGCGATGCCCTGCCAGCGCGCCGGCAGCCGCGCCATCGCATAGGCGATGGGATAGCCGATGATGAGCAACAGCAAGGTCGAGGTGAGCGCAACGATGATGCTGCGGAGATAGGACGAGATGTAAAGCTGGTCCGCCAGCAGCGAGCGGAAATTATCGAAAGACAGCGCGCCAAACGCATCCTTCAATCCCGCAAAGCCATCGGCCAATCCGAACACCGGCAGATAAGGCGGCTGCGCCAATGTGGTCTGCGACAGGCTTATCTTCACCACGAAGGCGAAGGGCAGCAGGAAGAACAGCACCATCCAGACATAAGGCGGGATCGCCATCCGCCGTGCCGGTGCAGTGAACAGGCGCTTTGCGTTCATCGCGGCAGCACCACGCAATCGTCCGGCGTGAACCAGGCGGTGACGCGCTCGCCGATCCCATAGGCATCGACATCGAGCCGTGCCGTATTCGCCAGAGCCACGCGCAGGGTCGCGCCGTGATCGAGCTTCAATTTGTAGATCGAGCGTCCGCCGAGATAGCCGACCTCATCGACCATGCCCTCGAGGCTGTTCATGCCCCCGGAGTGATTGAGTCCCGCCGCCAGCCCACGTCGTGACAGTCGGATCTTCTCAGGCCGGATCGCGACACAAATCGCGAGACTATCGATCGGCTCCTTGGGCAGCGTCGCAAACAGCGTGCCGGTGCCGCGGCCTTCGACGGTCAGCCGATGGCCATCGCGCACGCGGATATCGCCTTCGACGAGATTGATGTCGCCGACGAATTCCGCCACCCAGCGCGACGCCGGCGCTTCATAAAGTTGCCGCGGCGTCGCCACCTGCTGCAGGCCGCCGTCCTTCATCACGCCGATGCGGTCCGCCATGGACATCGCCTCGTCCTGATCATGGGTCACGATCACGAAAGTGAGCCCGAGCTGACGCTGCAGCCGCATCAGCTCGACCTGCGTCTCTTCACGCAGCTTCTTGTCGAGGGCCGCCAGCGGCTCGTCGAGCAGCAGCAGTTTTGGATGCCGCGCCAATGCGCGCGCCAGTGCCACGCGCTGCTTCTGCCCACCAGAGAGCTGGTGCGGCTTGCGCTTCTCCAGCCCGTTCAGCTTGACCAGCGAGATCATCTGCGCCGCCCGCGCATCGATGCCGGGGCGCGTCAGGCCCGCATTTTTCAGCCCGAAGCCGATATTGTCGCGCACGCTGAGATGCGGAAACAGTGCATAGTTCTGGAACATCATATTGACCGGCCGCTGATGCGGCGGCACCGCAGCGATGTCCTCGCCATTCAGCGCGATGCGGCCGCTGTCCGGCGTCTCGAAACCCGCCAGCATGCGCAGCAGCGTGGTCTTGCCGCAGCCCGATGGTCCGAGAAGCGCGAAGAACTCCCCTTCCTTGATATCGAGCGAGAGCTCATGGACGGCCGCATGCGCACCAAAGCGCTTCGACACGGCGTCGATCCGGAGCAGCGGCGTGGGATAGGCGACGGCGAGATTGTCCTCGGTCGCGAGATCGATGGTGGCGGCAGGATTCGTCATGCCCGCAAACTAGCGGCGGAACCGGGCGGGCTCAACACTCACCGTCATTGCGCGATCGTAGGATGGGTTGAGCGCAGCGATACCCATCACGGCCGGGCGCTGGTGGTGATGGGTATCGCTACGCTCAACCCATCCTACAACTTATCCAGCCCTGCGCACACCCGTCGCTTTGCCCACCAGCGAGGCATATTGGGCAATCGGCGCGGGGCGACCGATGAAATAGCCCTGCACGCCGTCGCAACCCTCATTGGCGAGGAACGTCAGCTGCTCCTGCGTCTCGACGCCCTCGGCGACGATGGACACATCGAGACCATGGCCGAGATTGATCACCGCCTTGACGATGGCGGCCGATTGCGGATTGCGGCCGAGATGCATGACGAAAGCGCGGTCGATCTTGATCTTGTCGAACGGGAAGGCCTGCAAGTAGGTCAGCGACGAATAGCCGGAGCCGAAATCGTCCATGGAGATGCGCACACCGAGCGCCTTCAGCCGGCGCAGCAAGGCGAGACCGCGGTCAAAATCCTCGATCAGCACGCCTTCGGTGATTTCCAGCTCCAGCCGGCCGGGCGCGAGGCCCGTCTCCAGCAGGATCGCATGCACGACACCCACCACGTCGCCGCGCATGAATTGCGCGGGCGAGAGATTGACGGCGACCTGCAGCGGCACCGTCCATGACGCCGCCTCGCGACACGCCTGGCGCAAGATCCATTCGCCCATCTCGACGATCAGGCCGCTTTCTTCCGCCAGCGGAATGAAATCGGCCGGCGAGACGAAGCCGCGGGTCGGATGGATCCAGCGTGCCAGCGCCTCGAAGCCGGTGATGTCGGCATCCAGCACATTCTCGCTGGCACGCGCCTGCGGCTGGTAATGCAGCGACAATTCGCCATTGCGGATGGCCGTCGACAGATCCTGATGCAGCACGCGACGGTCGCGCAACTGGCGATCCATTTCCGGCTCGAACACGCTGATCGATCCACGCGAGCGCGATTTGGCACGGAACAAGGCCGCCCCGGAATTGGCCAGCAACGCCGCCGCATCGCCGCCATCGCGCGGAAACAGCGAGAGACCCGTGGTGACCGCGATACGCACGGATTTGCCGTCGATCGGGAACGGCTCGGCCAGTGAGGCCGCAATGCGCTCAGCCAGTGCCTGTCCCACCTTCGGCTGCGCGCCGTCGATGATGACGCCGAATTCGTCGCCGCCGAGACGGGCGACGACGCCGCCGCCGACCGCAGCCTCGATCCGGCGCGACACGTCCTTCAGCAACCTGTCGCCAATGGCGTGACCGAAGACGTCGTTGATCTCCTTGAGGCCGTCGAGATCGATCGACAGCACCGCAAATTCTTCCGAAGCCTCGGTGCAGGCATCAATCATCTGCGTCAGCGCCTGCAGGAAGGCCGCGCGGTTCGGCAGATCGGTGAGGCCATCGTGATAGGCCATATGCGCCATCCGCGCCTCGGTCTGGCGGCGGTCGGTGACGTCTTCATGGGTCTTGATGAGATATTGCGGCTCACCGTCTTCATCCATCACGGTGACACGGCGGGTGAGGAACAGGCGCAGCCCGTCGCGTGTCGAAATCGGGTGTTCTTCGGCAATGGGCGTCCGGCTATTGATAGCGGCCTGATCGCGCGCCACGATGATCCTGGCCTCTTCCGGCCGCAGCATATCGGGCACGGTCTTGCCGATCGCATCTTCGCGACGGCGGCCGAGGATCACCTCGGAATTGCGATTGGCGAACAGATAGCGGCCGGTGGCCACTTCCTGCACCATCAGCGAAACCGGGATATTATCCAGCACGGTCTGCTGGAACTGCTTGGTGCTCGCCAGTTCATCCTGCATCAGGCGCTGCTGCGTGCAGTCCTCGTGAATGCCGATCCAGCCGCCATTGGGCAGGCGATTGAACTTCACATGGACGAATTGCTCACCGGGCAGCTCAGCGACATAGCCTCCCGACGACAACGCCTTGTCGAAATGGATATCCTCATTCACGTCGGCCGAGCCGCGCTGGCGGCGCAACTCACGGAGACCGGGCCCGGTCATCCCGCGGGTGATATCGGCTCGCGCAAGCCTGTAGATCTCGAGGTAACGATCATTGCAGAAGACGACGCGCTTCTGCGCATCGAGCATGACGATGCCCTGGCCGAGATGATTGAGCGCGGAGCCGACGAATTCATTGCGTTGCTGCTGCTGGCGCTGGACGCTGCGCAAGGCCGATGCGACCCAGAACACGATCGCCGTGGTGAAGGCACCGACGACCAGTCCGCCGATGACGACATGCCAGATGAAATAGGGATCGGCGCTCTGCGTGACGGCGGTGACGTCTTCGGCGATCGCCCGGCCAGGCGTGGCGAAGAGCCAAGCGGCGGCGCTGACGCACCCGATCGCCCTCTTCGTCACTTGCTCGATCTTGCCAGTCATTGCGCACCCGCGTATTCGCAGAGTGCAAGTCTTCAATTCCAGGTATTGGGATCAGGTAAATGCGTCTGAATGCAGCCTGACCAAATTGCCGAATTGATGGGTAAATAGCTGCGATGCTTAATAATTTGCTAAAATGCGGGATCGCAGGACAACACGGGGCTGGAGCGAATGGACAGGGTTGAATGCGTCGTCGTCGGCGCTGGCGTCGTAGGCCTCGCCATCGCCCGCCGACTGGCCGAAGCTGGCCGCGAAGTCATCGTGCTCGAAGCCGCCGATGCCATCGGCACCGTCACCTCCTCGCGCAACAGCGAAGTGATCCATGCCGGCATCTATTATGCCGCCGGCAGCCTGATGGCGAAGCTCTGCGTCGAGGGCAAGCACAAGCTCTATGATTACTGCCGCAGCCGCGGCATCCCGCACAGCAATTGCGGCAAGCTGATCGTCGCGACCCGGCCGGAGGAAATGGCCAAGCTCGCCTCGATCAAGGCCCATGCTGAAGCCAATGGCGTTGCCGACATGCAGGTGCTGTCGGGCGATGAAGCGCGCGCGCTGGAGCCGGCGCTGGCCTGCGAAGGCGCCCTGCTGTCGCCTTCCACAGGGATCATCGACAGCCATTCTTATATGCTGTCGCTACGCGGCGAGGCCGAAGCTGCCGGCGCCGCCTTCGCCTTCCTCGCGCCCTTCGAGCGCGGCCGCGTGACGGCAGACGGGTTCGAAGTGGAAGTCGGCGGCGATGCGCCGATGGTGCTCGGCTGCGACATGCTGATCAACTCCGCCGGCTTGTCAGCGACGATGATCGCACGCCTGCTCGAAGGCATGCCGCTGGATCTGATCCCGCCGGCCTATCTCGCCAAAGGTTGTTATTTTAGCTGTAATGCAAAGGCACCTTTCTCGCGCCTGATCTATCCCGTGCCCGAGCCCGGCGGCCTCGGCGTGCATCTCACGCTCGATCTCGCCGGCCAGGCGCGTTTCGGCCCCGATGTGGAATGGGTCGATCACATCGACTACGAAGTCGATCCTGCGCGCGGGGAGAAGTTCTATCCCGCCATCCGCCGCTACTGGCCCTCGCTGCCGGATGGCGCCTTGATGCCCAGCTATTCCGGCATGCGACCGAAGATCGTGCCGCCGGCCGTCGCAACACAGGACTTCATGATCCAGGGCCCGCAGCTGCATGGCGTGCCCGGCCTGATCAACCTGTTCGGCATCGAGTCACCGGGGCTGACGTCGTCGCTGGCGATCGCGGATTATGTGGCGGAGGTGGCGGGGGTCTGAGCGCAGTCATGATGCGCTTGAAGATCCGCGCCTGCGTCCGAAGCAATCTGGTCCAACCATACTCTCAGATGGCTTCGTCGCAAGGCGGAGGCGTATCGCATCATGATTGCGCGATGCGGACACGCAGACCTGACAACGCCATGGAATGAGGCATCATGTCAGGCGTGGTTTGGGGAATGTCAGTGGAGTGTTGCGCGGGTCTGTCGAAGGCGTTCGATCTCGTCCTTGACCATCAGTTTCCGGCGCTTGAGTTCCACGATGCGAAGATCATCCGTGGAGAGATGCAGCAAGGCATCGTGGAGTTCGGTTTCGAGAACCTTGTGCTTGCGTTCCAGTTCGACCAGATGCGCCTGAAGTGCCATTCGAAACTCCTCGGTAGGTTGAGAAACCACATTTCGGATTCGGTTGGACGATGAAGTCTACATGACAGTGGACATCTGTCGATGGGTCTTGAAAATTGTACCGCCGCGCTCCGCACATCGTGAAAAACGAATCGTAACGAATGCAGTGCAAAAATGTCGGAACCGTCCGGCTTGCGTGGTGCGCGCCCACCGGCGATAGTTGTGTTGAGGATTCCCGCCCGTTCGGTGGCGGGCCAGGTCAGCGAAGATTCAGCGAAGATCATGAACGACGACGAAGATCGCGAACTCCCTGCCGAATTGGCCCGATTGCAGCAAGAACACCGCGACCTCGACGCCGCCATCGATGCCTTGCAGCGATCGCCCGCACCCGATCTGTTACAGTTGCAGCGGCTGAAAAAGCGCAAGCTGCAATTGCGCGATCGCATCTCGGTGATCTCGGATCAGATTACCCCCGACATCATTGCCTGAGACAACGAGTCACGTGCGCCACCCGGCCTGAAAAACGCTGCCGCATAATCGCCGCAAGTCTGCCGCTGTGCTGCCGCACCGATTAGCGCTGAAATCTCGCCAAACTGCGCCAAATGCAGTCGAGCAGTGCCCGTCCGTCGGGTTTTCTTTTGCATCGGATTTGTTACAAGGCTGTCCCGTCATCATTGACGCGATTATTCGTTCGACGCTCCCTGCCCGGCAGGGGGCGAATTTTGGTATTTCCAGCTATCCTTCTGGATTCGCGAAAGAAATCACGGAATGCCCGCGCCCGTCGCCATTATCATGGGAAGCCAGTCCGACTGGGAAACCATGCGCCACGCCGCCGAAACCCTGACGGCGCTGGGCATTGCCCATGATACCCGCATCGTTTCGGCGCATCGCACGCCCGACCGGCTGGTGGCTTTCGCGAAAGGCGCCAAAGCGGCCGGATTCCAGATCATCATCGCCGGCGCCGGTGGTGCGGCGCATCTGCCGGGCATGGCCGCCGCGCTGACGGAGCTGCCGGTATTCGGCGTGCCCGTTGAATCCAAGGCGCTGTCGGGCGTCGATTCCCTTTATTCGATCGTGCAGATGCCCGGCGGTATTCCAGTCGGAACGCTGGCCATCGGAAAGCCCGGCGCGATCAATGCAGCGCTGCTCGCAGCCTCCGTGCTTGCTTTGCATGACGATGCCCTCGCGACCCGCCTCAAGGCCTGGCGCAAGGCTCAGACCGATGCCGTGGCCGAGAAGCCGGAAGGCGCGGCGTAATGGCTCCTGCGATCAAAGTGCTGAAGCCCGGCGACACGATCGGCATTCTCGGTGGCGGCCAGCTCGGCCGTATGCTCGCGCTTGCTGCTGCGCGGCTTGGTCTGAAGTGCCAGGTGTTTTCGCCAGATCCGGATTCACCAGCGTTTGATGTGGTGCAGAACGCGACTTGTGCCGAATATGCCGATGTCGAAGCGCTCGAACTGTTCGCGAATGATTGCGACGTCATCACCTATGAATTCGAGAATGTGCCTGCTGCGACTGCGCTGATCCTCGATGCGCGACGTCCTGTTTTGCCGGCACAGAGCATTCTGCAGACAACGCAGGATCGCCTCGTGGAAAAGGACTTCGTCACCGGCCTTGGCATCGCCACCGCCGGCTATGCCGGCGTGTCCAGCGCCGGCGAATTGCGCGACGCTGTGAAGAAGCTCGGCCTGCCCGCGGTCATCAAGACACGCCGTTTCGGCTATGACGGCAAGGGCCAGGCGATGATCCGCGAAGGCGACGATCTCGATCAGGTCTGGGACGATCTCGGCACCAAGGAAGCTATTCTTGAAGCCTTCGTACCTTTCGAGCGCGAAGTCTCGGTGATTGCCGCCCGCAGCGCCGACGGCAATGTCGAGAGCTTCGACGTCACCGAAAACGAGCACCGCGATCACATCCTGAAATTCTCCTACGCGCCCGCTCGCATTCCCGATGCACTCGCTGCCAAGGCCCGCGAGATCGCGGAAAAGATCGGCACCGCGCTCGGTTATGTCGGCACCTTCGCCGTCGAATTGTTCGTCGTGCCGGGCAAGGACGGCCCAACGCTGGTGGTCAACGAGATCGCTCCGCGCGTGCACAATTCCGGCCACTGGACGCTGGACGGCGCCTCGGTGTCGCAATTCGAGCAGCATATCCGCGCCATTGCCGGCTGGCCGCTCGGCAAGCCGGTGCGTCACGGACAGGTCACCATGACCAACCTGATCGGCGACGACATCCTCGATTATCCGAAATGGCTGACGGTCCCCGGCGCGACCGTGCATCTTTACGGAAAGGGCTCGCCCCGCCCCGGCCGCAAGATGGGCCACGTGGTCGAGGTCAAACCGCAGGTTTGAGGCTGCGGACGCCGTTCCGGCCTGAGAGGTCCGGAACCCGTCCGGTTTTTCCCCACAGGCCATGCAGAAACCTGCGATTTTCCGCGGCAAAATCGATCTAATTGCCGCGGCGCGAGGTGGACATTCACTATTTCGTCTGATACATGAGCGCCCTTACAGGTTAAGGGCATGGCCTTCGTCGGCCCTTTAACTTACCCGAAATTCCGGAAATTCCGATCCGATTGAAGAAGAGGATGCCGCGTGCAGGTTCTCGTTCGCGATAACAATGTTGACCAGGCTCTCAAGGCGCTGAAGAAGAAGATGCAGCGCGAGGGCATTTTCCGCGAGATGAAGCTCCGCGGTCACTACGAGAAGCCCTCTGAGAAGAAGGCCCGCGAAAAGGCTGAAGCCGTGCGCCGTGCACGCAAGCTCGCCCGCAAGAAGCTGCAGCGCGAAGGCCTGCTGCCGATGAAGCCGAAGCCGGTGTTCGGCGCTGGCCCCGGCGGCGAGCGCGGTGGCCGTCCCGGTGCTGGCGGCCCAGGTGCCGGCGCGCCGCGTCCGGCTCGCTAAGCAACAGACATTCGATTTCGATAACGCGGGCCTCAAGCCCGCGTTATTTTTTTGCGCTCATGAACAAAAGCGCGCCGCTTTGTCCGGATGCAATTCGCCGGCTGACGCGGTAGGAATCCGCATCGATGTTGCGAGAGATTTGCCCTGCATGGACCCACGGCCGACCACATCGCCATCCTGCATCGGCAAGCGCACCTCCTTCGCGCTGGCTCTGCTACTGACGGGCCTGTGCGTGAGCGGCTGTTCGTTCAATCTCGCATCGCTTTCGCCCGGCTCCGACAAGGACGAACCGAAAGCGACCGCCGCTGCCGCGCCGCAGACACGCAGCCTTACGACCAAGGCCAATCCGCAGGAGGCCAAGGTGCAGGCGGCACGCGGCGCCAGTCTTGCGCAAGCCGGCCAAAGCCGTGAAGCGCTCGCAGCCTACAATACGGCGATCGATCTGGATCCATCCAGCGCGCAGGCCTTCTATCAGCGCGGCCTGCTGTATCAGTCCGAACAGAAATACGAATTCGCGATCGCCGATTTCACCTCGGCCAATGGCCTGACGCCGCAGCAAGCGGATCCCCTGCTCGGCCGCGCGCAATGCTATCTCGCGCTCGGTAAGAACCAGGAAGCCGCTGCAGACCTTGACGAAGCCTCCAGCGTGGCGCCGGGCAATGCGCAGATCTGGATCACCCGCGGCAATATCTATGAGAAACTCGGCAATCGCGAGAAAGCAGCGGATTCATTCAGCCGCGCCGTGCTGCTGCGGCCGGACGACGATGCCGCACGCAACGGCATGACGCGAAACGGCGGACGGGCGGGTTAGCCCCTACCGCTCGAACGACCGTGGGATGACCTTGTCGAACATCGACTTGGCGCCGCTCAGCACGTCCTCAACGACATTGGTGCGGCCACCGCGATCGTCTGCATTCGCCTGCATGTCGCCGCGAATCGGAACGGGGACGCTGCCGGGCGGGCGCGGACCGCGCGATGGCTCGGCGCGATCGGCTGCTTGCGGATTCTCGATATTCGGAGTTGAGACAACGATCGGCGGCGGCAGTTGCTGCATCGGCTGCGCCTGCTGGACCGGCGGCTGCAGGACGATTGGCGCGGTCTGCGGCTGTGCTGACGCGGTACGCTCGGGTGCACGTGTGACTTCAGGCGCGCGGGGCGCCTCCGCCTTCTCGCCACGGCTCAGCCGCTCGATGGCGGCACGTGCGAGATCATTGGCATCGCCTGCAGGCGCGGTGCCGACAGTGGCGAGAACCGGCGTCGGCGCGGGAACGACCACTGTCGGCTCGGCTTTAGCGACGGCCTTTTCACGGGCAGGCGTATGGCGACGCGATTCGGCGGCCTTGTCGGCTTTCTCAGTGCTGGCCTTCTCGACCGGCTTCCTGGCAGGTGCCGGCGCAGGCTGCTCGGGCGCATCCACCACATCGGTGGAGGTCTCGGCCGGCTTGGCATCTACAGGCTTCACCTGGGACGCTTCCGGCGGCTTGGCAGAAACAGTAGTAGCGGTGGCCGCAGGCGGGCGATCCTCACGCGCTTTCGGGATGATGTAGTAATTGACGATGTAGGCGCCGACGACCGTCGCAAAAACCGACGGCAAAATATCGATAGTGAATTTCGAGAGATATTTCTTCAGCATGAACCCGGCCTCATTCCCCGGCTGGTACATGCTGGAAATTTGAGGCTGATTCAGGGATCAATCGCGACGGATCAAAGGCAAGTTCCAATCCGTCGCGCGCGAATGTTTCGGAAGATGACAGCGCGGTCTCGTAGGATGGGTTGGGCGTCAGCGATACCCATCACCGCAGGCGCCCGGCCGTGACGGGTATCGCTTCGCTCAACCCGTCCTGCGACTACGCCCCTACTTCTGCTTGATCTCGACTTCCAGGAAGACGATTTCCTTGTCGGTCTCGTTGAGCACGTCATGCTCGACGCCCGCTTTCCGGAAATAGGACTTGCCGGCGACGATGTTGGAGGCCGAGCGGGTGCCGTCGGGCGCGACGATGGTCATCGTGCTGGTGGTGACCGGCACGATCACATAGTCCATGCCATGGGTGTGGTGGCCGGTTGCTGCCCCCGGCGCCAGGCGCCATTCGGTGACGCGAACTTCGGGCGTGTCCTGCTGGACGTCAGACTGGGCAGCGAGCATCTGGGCTTCCTTGATTACGGTGCGAATACCGTCAGCAGGAATACAGCAAAGACCAGCATGTGCACCATGCCGAACAGGATGTTCGTCACGCCCGTGGCGAATGTCAGCATGCTGATGGCGAATGTCATGATCAGCAGCGTGGTCTCGCTCGGCGGCAGGCCGAGCACCAGCGGCTGGCCGAGCAGCGTCGCGACCAAAGCGACCGCCGGGATGGTCAGGCTGATGGTGGCGAGCGCCGATCCCAGCGAGAGATTGATGCTCTTCTGCAGCTTGTTGTGGCGTGCCGCGGTAAATGCCGCGACGCCTTCTGGCATCAGAACGAGCAAGGCCACGACAATGCCGGTAAAGGCTGCCGGCGCGCCGATGGCGGCACCGCCGGCATCGACGACCACCGAGAATGATTTGGCGAGCGCCACAACGCTGACCAGCGCGACCACCAGCAGAACGGCGTTCATGGTGATCGAATGTTTCGGTGGCTCGCCGTCATCGTCTTCATCGTCATTGATGAAGTAATCCCGGTGCAGCACGGTCTGTGTGTAAAGAAACAGGCCATACAGGATCATGGTAACGACGCTGACGAACGCCAGCTGCAGGGCAGAGAACAACGGACCGGGCGTGGTCAGCGTGTAATTCGGCAGGATCAGCGTGATGGTGGAGAGCACGATCAGCACGCTGAGATAGATCTTGGCGCCCGAGACCTGGAATTCCTGCTCGCTGTAGCGCAGCCCACCCGCGAGGATGCAGAGGCCCACCATACCGTTGCAGACGATCATGACCACGGCGAACACGGTGTCGCGCGCGAGTGTCGGGGCCGACTTGTCGCCGATCATGATGGTGGCGATGACGGCCACCTCGATGATGATAACGGACAGGGTCAGCAGCAGCGTCCCATAGGGCTCGCCGATCTTGTGGGCGATGACCTCGGCATGGTGCACGGCCGCGAAGACCGTCCCGAACAGGATCGCCAGCAGAACAACTGCGAAGACGAGGCCAAACGCGGACGGCGTGAAGCCTATGCCCAGCGCTCCGGTGACAGCAACGAATGCCGCGGCCGCAGCCGGAAACATCCATGACGAACGGGGCACGGGGTGTGCAGACATCGCGCAATAACCTGAGGGATTCGAGAAACGGGAGGGGCAACATATGACAATGCCGACCCCGGCGTCAGGTTGCAGGGCTGCGTCAAGCTGACCCCACTCGCCAACCATCACACGCCTTGCTTATAGTCGGGCATCACCGTGTGGTGAGTTCGAAAAAGAACAAAGGGAGCGAACGAGATGTTTTCGCACGTCATGATCGGCACCAACGACCTGGAAAAGGCAAAAGCCTTCTACGACAAGCTGCTCGGCACACTGGGCGTCGAGCCCGCCGTGGTTGATCGCCACCGCATCTTCTACCGCACCAAGACCGGGACTTTCTCGGTATCGAAGCCGATCGACGGCAAGCCGGCGACCCCCGCCAATGGCGGTACCATCGGCTTCCTGGCCAAGTCGAAAGAAGAGGCTGACGCCTGGCACGCCACCGGCATCGCCAATGGCGCGACGACCTGCGAAGAGCCGCCCGGCATCCGCGAAGGCGGCGTGAAGATGTATCTGGCCTATCTGCGAGATCCGGATGGCAACAAGCTGTGCGCACTGCACAGGATGCCGAAAGAGGAAGCGACGGGCTGAGCCCTGCAGCGTCTTCTTGCTGAGGAGCGCGGCACTTGGCGTGCTCCTCGAACCATGCGCTGGCGGGGCTCCGGCTCCATCCTTCGAGACGCGGTCGAAGACGCCCGCTCCTCAGGATGAGGACAAGAGATTGCTGCGCCAAACAAAAATGCCCGGCTTGTCGCCGGGCATTCGCATTCCACTCCGTTCCTCATGGTGAGGAGCGCGCCTCTTCGCGCGCGTCCCGAACCATGAGCTGGCGGGGCTCCGCCCTTGCAGCCATCCTTCGAGACGCCGCTACGCGGCTCCTCAGGATGAGGGCAAGAGATTGCTGCGCCGAACAAGAATGCCCGGCTTGTCGCCGGGCACTCTCATTCTACTCCGTCCCTCATGGTGAGGAGCGCGCCTCTTCGCGCGCGTCCCGAACCATGAGCTGGCCTGGCGCCGCGCTTGCGGCCATCCTTCGAGACGCCGCTACGCGGCTCCTCAGGATGAGGGCGAGATTGCTGCCCCAAACAAAAATGCCCGGCTTGTCGCCGGTCATTCGCATTCCACTCCGTCCCTCATGGTGAGGAGCGCGCCTCTTCGCGCGCGTCTCGAACCATGAGCTGGCGGGGCTCCGCGCTTGCGGCCATCCTTCGAGACGCCGCTACGCGGCTCCTCAGGATGAGGGCAAGAGACTGCTGCGCCAGACAAAAATGCCCGGCTTGTCGCCGGGCATTTTCATTCCACTCCGTCCCTCATGGTGAGGAGCGCGCCTCTTCGCGCGCGTCTCGAACCATGAGCTGGCCTGGCGCCGCGCTTGCAGCCATCCTTCGAGACGCCGCTACTGGGCTCCCCAGAATGAGGGGCGGAGCCCTTGTGGGATCGAGAATGATCACATCGCCTTGACGATGTTCTCCGTGACCTTCTTCGCGTCGCCCAGCAGCATCATGGTGTTGTCGCGATAGAACAGCGGGTTGTCGATGCCGGCATAGCCCGAAGCCAGCGAGCGCTTGATAAACATGACCGTGCCGGCCTTCCAGACCTGCAGCACCGGCATGCCGTAGATCGGCGAGGTCTTGTCGTCCTCGGCCGCGGGATTGGTGACGTCATTGGCGCCGATGACGAAAGCGATGTCGGCCTGGGCGAATTCCGAATTGATGTCCTCGAGTTCGAACACCTCATCGTAAGGCACATTGGCCTCCGCCAGCAGCACGTTCATGTGGCCTGGCATGCGGCCCGCGACCGGGTGGATGGCGTATTTCACCTCGACGCCTTCCTTCTTCAGCGTGTCGGCCATTTCGCGCAGCGCGTGCTGGGCCTGCGCCACCGCCATGCCGTAGCCAGGCACGATGATGACCTTCTGCGCGTTCTTCATGATGAAGGCCGCATCATCCGCCGAACCGAGCTTGGCCGGCTTCTGCTCACCCGAACCGCCACCGGCGACAGCGCTCTCGCCACCGAAGCCGCCGAGGATGACCGAGATGAAGGAGCGGTTCATCGCGTGGCACATGATGTAGGACAGGATCGCGCCAGACGAGCCCACCAGCGCGCCGGTGATGATCAGTGCCGAATTGCCCAGCGTGAAGCCGATGCCGGCCGCCGCCCAGCCCGAATAGGAATTCAGCATCGAGATCACGACCGGCATGTCGGCGCCGCCGATCGGGATGATCAGCAGGGCACCGAGCGCCAGAGCGAGCACGGTGACGATCCAGAAGTCGATCGCCGAGCCCGAATGCACAAGGCCGTAGATGAAGAAGATCAATGCCAGGCCGAGCACGATATTGATGATGTGGCGCGCCGGCAGGATGATCGGTGCGCCGCTCATGCGACCAGACAGTTTTGCGAAAGCGATCACCGAGCCGGTGAAGGTCAGCGCGCCGATGGCGACGCCGAGCGACATTTCGACAAGGCTCGCAGCCACGATTTTGTTCGTCGCAGGATCGAGAATGCCGAAAGCTTCCGGCGCGTAGAAGGCACCGGCGGCGACCAGCACCGCGGCCATGCCGACCAGCGAGTGGAAGGCGGCGACCAGTTCCGGCATCGAGGTCATCGGCACGCGCTTGGCGATGACGGCACCGATGCCGCCGCCGATGGCAATGCCGAGGATGACCAGTATCCAGCCCAGCGCATCGGCCGGCGGATGCGCGGCCAGCGTGGTACCGACGGCGATGGCCATGCCGACCATGCCGAAAAAGTTGCCCTGGCGACTCGAGGCCGGGCTCGACAGGCCGCGCAGCGACATGATGAAGAGCACGCCGGCAACAAGATACAGAAGTGCAGACAGATTGGCGTTCATCTCAGAGCCCCGTTGTCAGTGTGATCGCGAGATGCGCCGTTCACTTGGATTTCTTCTTGTACATCGCGAGCATGCGCTGGGTGACCAGGAAGCCGCCAAAGATATTCACGCAGGCAAAGATCAGCGCCACGAAGCCGAAGCCACGGGCGAGCACGCCGCCGCTGCCGGCCAGCTTGACGCCCACCGCGAGCAGCGCGCCGACCACGATCACCGAGGAGATCGCGTTGGTCACGGACATCAGCGGCGTATGCAACGCGGGGGTCACCGACCACACCACGAAATAGCCGACGAACACCGCGAGCACGAAAATAGAAAGCTGAAAAACGAAAGGAGAAACCAGCGAAGCATGATCCATGATGGGTCTCCTTAAGCAGTCTTCGGCTGGAAATTCGGATGGATGACGGCGCCGTCATGAGTCAGCGCGGTGGCCTTCACCAGTTCGTCGTCCCAGTTTACCGCGAGCGCCTTGGTCTCCTTATTCACCAGCGTTTCGATGAAGGAGAACAGGTTGCGCGCATAGAGGCTCGAAGCGGAAGCAGCAACACGGCCGGCCACATTGGTGAAGCCGACGATCTTGATGCCATTGACGTCAGCGACTTCGCCAGCCTTGACGCCCTCGACATTGCCGCCGCGCTCGACGGCGAGATCAACCAGCACCGAGCCGGGCTTCATGGAGGCGACCATCTCGGCGGTGACCAGACGCGGCGCCGGACGGCCCGGAATCAGCGCTGTCGTGATGATGATGTCCTGCTTCTTAATATGTTCGGCGGTGAGCGCGGCCTGCTTGGCCTGATACTCTTTCGACATTTCCTTGGCGTAACCGCCGGCGGTCTGCGCGTTCTTGAACTCGTCGTCTTCGACGGCCAGGAACTTTGCGCCGAGGCTTTCGACCTGCTCCTTGGTGGCGGGGCGCACGTCGGTCGCGGTCACAACAGCGCCGAGACGGCGCGCAGTGGCGATCGCCTGCAGGCCGGCAACGCCGACGCCCATCACGAACACTTTTGCCGCCGGAATGGTGCCGGCCGCAGTCATCATCATCGGGAAAGCACGGCCGAAATATTCGGCAGCCTCGATGACGGCACGGTAGCCGGCGAGATTGGCCTGCGACGACAGCACGTCCATCACCTGCGCACGGGTGATGCGCGGCATCAGTTCCATGGCAAAGGCGGACACGCCGGCATCAGCAATGGTCTTCAGCGCGGCTTCATTGCCATAGGGGTCCATGATCGCGATCACCAGCGCACCGCGCTTGTAGTTCGCGAGCTCGGAGGCTTCTGGACGCTTCACCTTGATGACGATATCAGCGTCCTTCACTGCATCAGCAGCGATGGTCGCGCCGACAGCCGTATATTCGGTATCCGGCAGGCCCGATTTGATGCCGGCACCCGGCTCGATTGCCACTTCGGCACCAAGCGCTTTGAACTTCTTGATCGTGTCCGGCGAGACCGCAACGCGCGGTTCGAGCGGATCGATTTCCTTGGCAACGGCAATCTTCATGGGTCCTCCGGCGGCATCGCGCCGCGCGTGGGCAATCAGGGCAGGGATGAACGCCGCGGCGCTGCGGCAAAAGGCAGGATCAGGTGAGGAAGATGCCCATCAGTGCGACGATCGCCACGACGGAGATCGTCCCCCACTTCACGAGCACGAGGAAACCTTCATAGGTCTGCTCATGGGCGGGGTAATCGTTGCCATCCGCGGTGGTGTAGGCAACTTCGCTATGATCAGCCATTCAGTCTCTCCCGCCCTATTATGATCTGTTGCCACGGAATTAGCGCAATTGGATTTGGACGGCAACGGCTGTTGGCATGCCAAGGCAATGTTTGAATGATGCAGTGCATCAGGCCGGTGGATGTTTCACCCACCAGCCGGCATTTGCCCAATGAAATTGCAGGCTGCCTTATCCCATAGCTTCAAGCTCATCGATCATCCCTGCGATGACCGACAGGCCGCCGTCCCAGAAGGTCGGGTCCTTCGCGTCGAGGCCAAACGGCGCAAGTAGTTCGGAATAGTGCTTCGTCCCGCCGGCTGCGAGCATCGCGAGATAGCGCTCGGCAAAGCCTTCCTGCGCATGCTCGTAAACCGCATAGAGCGAGTTCACGAGGCAGTCGCCGAAGGCATAGGCGTAGACATAGAACGGCGAATGGATGAAGTGCGGGATATACATCCAGAAATTTTCGTAGCCCGGCTTGATCTCGATCGCCGGACCCAGGCTCTCGGTCTGCACGCTCAGCCATAGCTGGCCGATCCGCTCGGCGGTGAGTTCGCCATTGCGGCGTTCGGTATGGACCGCGCGCTCGAATGAATAGAACGCGATCTGCCGGACCACCGTATTGATCATGTCCTCGACCTTGCCGGCGAGCAGCGCCTGACGCTGCTTGGCGCTCTTGGTCTGGGCAAGCAGCCGCTTGAAGGTCAGCATCTCGCCGAACACCGAGGCCGTCTCGGCGAGCGTCAGCGGCGTCGGTGCCATCAGTGCACCGTTCTTGGCGGCCAGCACCTGATGCACGCCATGACCGAGTTCATGAGCCAGCGTCATCACATCGCGCGGCTTGCCCTGGTAATTCATCAGCACATAGGGATGAGCCGAGGGCGTGGTCGGATGCGAAAAAGCGCCAGGCGCCTTGCCCGGCCGGACGGGCGCATCGATCCAGCGATCGGTGAAGAAACGTTTGGCAATGCCCGCCATCTCTGGGGAAAACGCACCATAGGCGGTCAGCACCATGTCCTGCGCGTCGGACCACGGAATGCTGCCGGTCGGCGCGAAAGGCAGCGGCGCGTTGCGATCCCAATGCGGCAGCTTCTTCTTGCCGAACCATTTTGCCTTGAGCTGATAATAGCGATGCGACAGTTTCGGGTAAGCTGCACGCACCGAGGTCACCAGCGCATCGACGACTTCGCGTTCGACGCGGTTGTTCAGATGGCGGCTATCCGCGACGTCCTGAAAGCCGCGCCAACGGTCGGAAATTTCCTTGTCCTTGGACAAGGTGTTGGTGATCAGCGCAAAGGTGCGCTCATTGGCCTTGAACGTATTCGCCAGCGCCTGTCCGGCTGCCTTGCGCTTCGCACCATCGCGATCCTGCAGCAGCGTCAGCGTCGGCTCGATCGCCAACTCCTTGCCGCCGACCTTGAAGCGCAGGCCCGCTATGGTCTGGTCGAACAGGCGATTGAAGGCGCCGTAGCCGGTCTGCGACTTTTCGTGGAACAGCTGCTCGACGCGGTCTTCGAGCTGATATGGCTTGTCCTTGCGGCTGTCCTCGATCCACGGCCGGTAGTGGCCAAGCTCCGGCGCCTGCATCGCACGCTCGATCACCGCGTCGTCGATGCGGTTAAGTTCGAGCGCGAAGAACAGGAGATGCACCGAAGCGGCGGTGATGCGTTCGGAGACATCGCCGTAGAATTTCGAAATCGCGGGATCGACGGTGTTGCCGGCATGGATGAGGCCGGCATAGGAGCCAAGCCGGCCGGCAAGATCATCGATCGCCTCATAGCTGCGGACGGCCTCTGCAAGCCAAACACCGCCATTCGGCTTCGCCGTCTCTTCCGCCAGCTTGCCCTTGTAGGCAGCCTCGAAAGCCGCGCAGTCCGCATCGATCTTGTCGAGATCGCGCGCGATCTCCGGCGCGGTGATCGACGTATAGAGATCGGCCAAATTCCACTCGGGCAGCTTGCCGGCCGGCGATTTGGCCGCAGCCTTCGGCGCGACCTTGCGAGCCGGCTTCTTCACAACAGCGGTCTTCTTGGCGACGGACTTACGAGCAGCTTTGGCAGGAACAGATTTCGGCATGAAAACTTTCGGCTAGATGCAGCGGCGGTCACACATAGGCGGCTAGCTGCGGGGCGACATGGACAAGCAACTCTTCACCCTCAAGCAGGAGCGGCTCGACCCGGTCATTCATCATATGACGAATCGTACACCACACCATGACAATCCGTGCGACAAGCGGCCAGCGGGTTGTCCGCAACGCGCCGCGGGCATGCATCGCCACCAATGGCAGGCTGCGATGCTCGAACAGCAGCACGCCCTTGCCGTCCTCCAGCACGTAGAGCCCGCCGATCCGCGACACGCACAGAGTGCAGGCTCCGTCGCGCCCGAGCAGATAGAACTGCGCATCGCCGGACTCGGTCAGACCGGTGTCCCAGCCCTCCCCGCGCCGACCCATATTCAGGCTTTCGCCAAGGGTGCAAAGCTCCGTCTCGCTCCAGGCGCCCGTTTGCGGCTTCCGAAATGCGACGATGTTCATTTGGATGCTCCGAACAGCAGCCGGTGCAATTCCGGCTCGTAATAGACCAGCAAATGTTTCGCGAAATCTGCAGGGTCGAGCTTCAGGGCAAGCGCCCAGGCTTCCATGGTCTCGGTCGGCACCCGGCTGAAGCCGTTCTCAACCTGCGAAATGAACGTGTAGTATTTGAGGCCCAGTCGTGCCGCGAGATCGACCTGCGACAGCCCCGCCTCGGTCCGCCGTGCCTTCAGCCAATTGCCCGCTTCTTTCCGCAGTGCACGCGTTTGTGACGCGGCTTTGCTCACGACCGCGCCGCCTGAAACGTCTTGATCTTTTTCAAGTTTCATGTTTACGAAACTACTCAAGATGAATTGCCCGAACTGACGACTTTTCGTAGCAGCTTTGGAGGCGCACGAAAACGTTGCAGGCGCAGTGAGACGGTCATGGCGTTTACCGATCGCAGCTTCACGGATCGCAATGATGCGCCCGCCACCCCGGGTGGGGTCAAGGAGCTGTTTGCCGCAACTCTGCTCCTGACCCTGGCCGCCGGCCTCGCCTTGCGCGCTTTTGTCTCGCTCGATGCTCTGGCGCCGATTGTCGCAACTTTGCTATTCGCACTTGCAGCATCGATCGCTGGTGGCGCGCTGATTCCGCGCAATCGCAAACGCCGCGCTGCCTGGCTCGATGTCGCCGGCGTCCTGACCTTCATCGGCGTCGGCATTTCGATCGTGATCGATCCGGACCAGATGGTCCGCTTGGTCACGCTGTCGGATCAACCTGACTAACAACTGGATCAACCCGCGGGAATGTCCCCGCATTTTAGACGTCCTGGACCGGGCCCCTCTGGCAGCTCTCACAAGCTGTGATGTCGGACTGGACGTTCATACACAGAGAGGCCCGTATGTCGGAACTGTTCACGCCCGAAGCCCTATCCGCATTGCTCCAGGTCATCATGATCGACCTGGTTCTCGCCGGTGACAACGCCATCGTCATCGGTCTTGCCGCTGCCGGCCTTCCCAAGGAGCAGCGCGCCAAGGCGATCCTGGTCGGCATCATCGCCGCCACTTTGCTCCGTATCGGTTTCGCCAGCATCACTGTCCAGTTGCTGCAGATCATCGGTCTTCTGCTCGCCGGCGGCCTCCTGCTGTTGTGGGTCTGCTGGAAGATGTGGAGCGAGCTGCGCGCCGGCCATGAGCATGATCTCGACGAAATCGAGAAGATGAATGCCGACGACAGCGCCCCGCGCAAGACGATGGGCCAGGCGATCTGGCAGATCACCCTCGCCGACGTCTCGATGTCGCTCGACAACGTGCTGGCTGTCGCCGGTGCCGCCCGCGAGCACCCGACCATCCTGATCTTCGGCCTGGTGCTGTCGATCGCGCTGATGGGTCTGGCTGCCAGCTTCATCGCTAAACTGCTGCAGAAGCACCGCTGGATCGCCTATGTCGGCCTCGCCATCATCCTCTATGTGGCCGGCGACATGATCTATCGCGGCGGCCTCGAAGTCTGGCCGCACGCAACGGCCTATCTGCAAAAGAGCTAAGTCCCCGGGGGCGGGCACGGTTTGCCGTGTCCGCCCTGCGGATATTATCAAAGCATTAAACTCTGCCCGCCATTTTGGCTCAATTCGGGACACTCCATTCTTGGGGTGCCCGTCCGGAGCACTCATGGCCGAACGAATTCTGATTGCCGATGACGATGCGGTTCAGCGCCGCCTTGTCGAGAACATGGTTCAGCGCTGCGGTTACGAGGCCATCGTGGTCGAGAGCGGCGAAGATGCCGTAACGCGCCTGATCGATCCGGATGCTCCGGCCATCGATGCCCTGCTGCTTGATCTCGTGATGCCCGGCCTCGATGGCATGGGCGTGCTCGAGCGCATCCGCGATGCCGGCCTCACCATTCCCGTCATCGTCCAGACCGCCCATGGCGGCATCGACAATGTCGTCTCGGCCATGCGCGCCGGCGCCCATGATTTCGTCGTCAAGCCGGTCAGCGCCGAGCGCTTGCAGGTGAGCCTGCGCAACGCCCTCAACACCAGCGCCCTGAAAGGCGAATTGCAGCGCATCCGCCATGCCCGCGAAGGCAAGCTGACGTTCGCCGACATCGTCACCCGCAGCGCCGCGATGGAGAACGTCCTCCGATCCGCGCGCAAGGCCGCCACCTCGTCGATCCCCGTCCTGATCGAAGGCGAATCCGGCGTCGGCAAGGAAGTCATCGCCCGCGCCATCCATGGCTCCGGCGAGCGGAGCAGCAAGCCCTTCGTCGCCGTCAATTGCGGCGCCATCCCCGACAATCTCGTCGAGTCCATCCTGTTCGGCCACGAGAAGGGCGCGTTCACCGGCGCCACCGAGCGCCATGCCGGCAAATTCGTTGAGGCCTCGGGCGGCACTCTCTTCCTTGATGAAGTCGGCGAACTGCCGCTGAGCGCCCAGGTCAAACTGCTGCGCGCGCTGCAGGAAGGCTCCGTCGAAGCGGTCGGCGGGCGCCGTCCGGTCAAGGTCGATGTCCGCATCATCTCGGCCACCAACCGGCAGCTGCTCGATCTCGTCAAAGCCGGCCATTTCCGCGAGGATCTGTTCTACCGCCTGCACGTGCTGCCGCTGACGGTGCCGCCGCTGCGCGCGCGCCGCGAGGATATCCCGCATCTGCTGCGTCACTTCCTGGCGCGGTTCTGCGCCGAGGAGAACCGGCCGATTACCAGCATTTCGGGCGAGGCCATGTCAGTGCTCACCCAGTTGGACTGGCCGGGCAACATTCGGCAGCTCGAAAACGCCGTGTACCGCGCCGTGGTCATGAGCGAGGGCGACCAGCTCGGCCTCGCCGATTTTCCGCAAGCCACATCGTCGGCTTCGATACAATCCCACGCGGCCGCCCCGTTGATCGTCGAGCCCGTCTATCACGCCAGCGCACCGACCATGGTCCCGGACGCAGCGCCGCTGCTGGCCGCTGCCGGTAGCCTGAGCATGCTTTCATCGGACCATGAGGTCCGGCCGCTGGACGAGCTGGAATCGGAAATTATCCGTTTCGCCATCTCGCATTACCGTGGCCAGATGTCGGAAGTGGCGCGTCGCCTCAAAATCGGGCGTTCGACGCTGTATCGGAAGCTCGATGAGGCCTCGGAGAAGAGCGCAGCATCAGCGGACGAAACTTAGCTGATCAGCGCTCTCCCTATCATCCTGAGGAGCCGCGCAACGCGCGGCGTCTTGAAGGATGGCCATGAGCTCGGAGCCAAGCCAGCTCATGGTTCGAAACGGCGCTTCGCGCCTCCTCAGCATGAGCGCACAGCGTGGCTACGGCCTGCCGCGGGGCCGCCTTAATTTATTGTCCCGCGCGCACCGAACATGTCCTTGTTGCGGCAGGGGAACTTGAACCGTTGCGGTGTGGTGACACACGAAGTCAAAAGCAGCGCTTGGCTAGGGCTGCGGCGTTGCAAACCATGTGGGTTGGGGTCAGTTTGTATTGAAACAAACTCGCCGGGTGCTGGAACCTGGGGCGGGTCGATGTATCGTCTGCGTATTGAATCGCGACATACGCGTGCTTCAGCCGAAGCTTTGATGATGAGATGAGAACTGTTCCAAACGACTGGAGCAGCTTCACTGGAGAGGAGCGAGAATGCGAGACCTCAACAAGAGCCGTTCTGGATTCGACCGCGTGCTGCTGGCCGTGGCTGCGACATTCCTGACGGTCTCCGCCGGCGCCGCTGCGGCACAGCAGACAGCATCGCCGCGCGACAGCGTCTCCGAACTCGCCATCGATGCGGCCGTGCCGCGCCCCGAGCCTGTCAATGTCCCGCCGCTCACCGCGAGCGACGTCAAGGCCGAGACCACCACCGACACGACCGCATCGGTCCCCGATGCGAGCAAGGCATCGGAAAAGACCGTCGGCGCGACATCGACTGAGGTGCCGAAGGTCGCCGAGACACCGAAGCCTGCCGAAGAGACCAAGCCCGCCGAGGCTGCGACTGCTCCGGCCGCGCCAGCGCCTGCCGCGGCACCGGCCGCAACCGCCGTTGCGCCAGTTGCCCCCGCAGCCGAGCCGCCGAAGGATGTCGCCAAGGACATCGCCAAGCCGGCTTCCACGATCGCCACTGCCGATCAGCCCGTCGCCGATAAACTGCGTGACCTGCTTGGCAACAAGGCGCTGCGCCAGTTCGATCGCAAGGGCGAGCGCGCGGCCGTCGAGAAATTCTATGCCGGCCGCGATTACGCGCCGCTCTGGACCCAGGGCGGTATCGCCAGCTCCGCCGCCAAGGGCGTGATTGCGCGCCTCAAGGACGCTGGCAGCGAAGGCCTCGACACTGCCGACTATCCGGTGCCGGACTTCACTGCCGCCAGCACGCCGGATGCGCTTGCCGAAGCCGAGCTGAAACTCACCGCCAGCATGCTCGATTATGCCCGTCAGGCGCAAAGCGGCCGCATGCATTGGTCGCAGCTCGATGGCGACATCATGTATCCCGAACACCCGACCGATCCGGCCCAGGTGCTCGCCAATATCTCGGCGGCCAAGGACGCCTCCGCTGCGCTTGCCAGCTACAATCCGCCCCATGACGGCTACAAGAAGCTGAAGGCGAAGCTGGCAGAACTGCGCGGCGAAAGCGACATGCCGGTGCAGCCGATCGCCGAAGGTCCGGCGCTGAAATTCGTCAAGGCGACGAAGAAGAATCCGAGCCCCGACGTGATGGCTGATGACCGCGTGCCGCTGGTGCGCGCGCGTCTTCATGTCGCCAACGCCAATGACACCAAATACGATGCCGACGTCGCCGAAGCCGTTCGCAAATTCCAGTCGGGCAATGGCGTGAAGGTCACCGGCATCCTCGACGATGCCACCGTGCGCGCCATCAATGCACCGAAGCGCGATCGGCAGATCGATACGCTGCTGGTCAACCTGGAGCGCTGGCGCTGGCTGCCCCGCCAGCTCGGCGCCTCCTCGCTCGGCAACGCCTATGTGATGCTGAACATTCCCGACTATACGCTGAAGGTGATGCAGAACGGCGGCCAAGTCTGGACCACCCGCGTCGTCGTCGGCAAAGTCGGCAAGCACGCCACCCCGCTGATGACCGAGACGATGAAATACATCACGGTCAACCCGACCTGGAATGTGCCGCCCTCGATCATCTACAACGAATATCTGCCAGCCCTGCAGCAGGACCCGACCGTGCTCGATCGCATGGGCCTGAAGCTGTCGCGCAACGCGGATGGCAGCATCCACGTCTCGCAGCCGCCCGGTGAAGCCAATGCGCTCGGCCGCATCCGCTTCAACTTCCCGAACAAGTTCCTCGTCTATCAGCATGACACGCCGGACAAGAATTTGTTCTCGCGCGAGGAGCGTGCCTTCAGCCATGGCTGCATGCGCGTGCAGAACCCGGACCAATACGCGGCGACGCTGCTCAACATCACCATGCCGAACGAGCGCTACTCACCTGAGAAGGTGCGCGGCATGTACGGACGCAGCGAGATCGACCTGAAATTCCCGACGCCGATCCCGGTCAACATCACCTATCAGACCGCCTTCGTGGACGACGCCGGCAAGCTGCAGACACGCCGGGACGTCTACGGCCGCGATTCGCAGATGCTGGCGATCCTGAAGAACGCCAAGGGCAAGGATCTGGAGCAGGTGGTTGCCCGCGCCCAGCCGAGCTATGCGCGCCCGAAGGCCAACATCCCGCAGGGCGTGAATTTCGAGGGCGCCTCCTCGCGCAGCAGCGAGCCGAACTTCTTTGAGCGCCTGTTCGGCGGCGGCAATCCGGCGCCGCAGCCGATGGCGCAGGGTCAGAATCGCCGGACCGTGACCCGTTAATCGCCAACCGTTTTAAAAACGCAAATAGATCAAGGGCTTCGTCTTCGGACGGAGCCCTTTTTACCTTCTGCCCGGTTGCAACATTAACCATCGTCCACCTGCAAGGCGGCAAAGGGCTAGTTTTCGCCATAGTCAGCGGGTTAATCTTGACAGTGGCAGAAATGCCGACTTTGGGGGGATGGGTGTAAATGTCGATTAACCCTCCCGTTTTAAGACTCGATTCACCCTCTTTCGTCACACGGGGTAACGAGAGAGTTTGAGTAACTTGGGTGGGTTTGACGTGCCGCTTGGCTTCGCACGCAGAGTAACATGGCGCCCTTCGCGCGCCGGCTTGAACGCCGGTCTGGCTTCGCTGGTGCTGATGGCCAGCGCGAGCTCCGTCCATAATGCGACGGCGAATGGTGAAACACGCACCCTCTCATTCTACCACACCCATTCGCGCGAAAGCGTCACCGTCACCTTCAAGCGCAACGGGCGCTATGACGAAGACGGCCTGAAGAAGCTCAATCACTTCCTGCGCGACTGGCGCAACCAGGACTCGACCACGATGGATCGACGCCTGTTCGACATCGTCTGGGAAGTCT
Organism: Tardiphaga sp. GW821-FHT12E02; assembly: GCF_058807155.1. Lineage (NCBI taxonomy): Bacteria > Pseudomonadati > Pseudomonadota > Alphaproteobacteria > Hyphomicrobiales > Nitrobacteraceae > Tardiphaga > Tardiphaga sp. GW821-FHT12E02. The sequence goes on along the minus strand of NZ_JBXAQK010000001.1, from coordinate 1,388,335 downwards.
ATCGCGACGTCGATGGCACGCAGCCGATCCAGATTATTTCCGCCTATCGTTCGCCGGCCACCAACGCCATGCTGCGCCGTCGCTCATCCGGCGTGGCGCGCCACAGCCAGCACATGCTCGGCCACGCGATGGACTTCTTCATTCCAGGCGTGGCTCTCGAGAAAGTCCGCATCGCCGGCCTGCGTCTGCAGCGCGGCGGCGTCGGCTTCTATCCGACCTCCGGCTCGCCTTTCGTACATCTCGACACCGGCAGCGTGCGCCACTGGCCGCGCATGACCTATGCGCAGCTCGAGCGCGTTTTCCCGAATGGCCGCACGGTGCATCTGCCAGCCAGCGGCGGCACCATGCCGGGCTATCAGCTCGCGGCCGCCGAGATCCAGAAGCGCGGCTCCGGCGACAGCGTGAGCCTCGCCAGCAGCAAGCCGGGCAACCTGCTCGCTTCGCTGTTCGGCCGGAAGTCCTCGTCCGAGGATGAGGACGAGTCAGCAGCACCAGCGATCGCGCCGAGCAAGCCCACGCCTGCGCCGACAGTCGTCGCTGCGGCTGCGCCTGCGCCTGCGCCATCCGCCGATCCGGTGCCGATGCCGCGCGCCAAGCCGCCGGCGGCCAATGTGCAGCTCGCCTCGGCTGACACCGAGACCATCCCGCTGCCGCGTCCGAAGATGCCGATCCCGGCCACTGCTGCGCCGAAAAATGACGGCCGCCCGCAGACGCCGAGCGACATCATCAATGCTCGCGGGTTCTGGGATGACATCCCCGAGCCGAAGCAGGCGACGCCGCAACAGGTTGCCGCCCTCACCGCCCGTCAGGCACTCGATCGCATTGCCGAGCAGGAACAGGGCGTCAAAGAATCCACCTTCGCCAAGGCGCTGGCTTATGCGCCGCCGCGCAGCTCGCCGGTTGATCGCTCGCATGTGGTCGCCGCCAGCGCGCCGATCCCGCGCAGCATACGCCCGAATGTGCCGAACAGGAATTCGATGGTCGTGAACGAAGTCACGACTGTGATCGGCAAGAGCCTTGGCCAGTCCGGCCCGGTGGCGATTTCAACGCGTCTCACGGCAGCCTACATTCCAGAAAACCATATCTGGACCCGCGCGATGATCGTCGCACCGAGCGTGACGACGACGATGTCGGTCTCATCGATCGGCGACGGCGATCTCACCGTGCTGCGCGCCCATTTCGCCAAGCCACAGACGGTGGTGGCGATGAGCTTCTCGGATGATCCGCAGGCGGGCCTGGTGAGCGATCAGTTCACCGGCTCGGCGACGGCGAAGCTGGTGACCACGAGCTTCGCGATGCGGACTGCATCGCTGCGCTAGTCACCGCCTCTGCCAACACGTACCGTCTGCCATCACCCGCGAAAGCGGGTGATCCGGTAACCGGCGACGGCAGTAATGAAATCGGAAAGTCAGTGTCTACTGGGTCCCCGCTTTCGCGGGGATGACAGTCAGCGAACGAGGCTCAAGCCTCACAGCATCCCGAGTGCCTGCAGATAGGTTTCGAGAATCGTCTCCTGCTCGGCGCGCTCATTGGCGTCCTGCTTGCGCATGCGGATGATGGTGCGCAGCGCCTTCACGTCGTAGCCATTGCCCTTGGCTTCGCCATAGACATCCTTGATGTCGTCCGAGATGGTCTTCTTCTCTTCCTCAAGACGCTCGATACGCTCGACGATGGCTTTGAGCTGGTCCTTGGCGAAAGAATGCGTTGCCTGATCGTCCAGCACGGACGCAGCATTGGTGGCCATCGGAAACTCCTGAACTGATGGGATGTGATGTCGTGGGCGAGAGGCGCCGGTTATGGGCACCAGTCTCTTAAAAACTTGTCTCTATTTCGACACTCGCGGCGATGCCCGGCAGGGTCAAGCCGCGAGAAATGTCATCCACAGCGCCCCCACAGCTTTGATGGCGCGCCGTGGTTGCAGGCCACCTCAATGCGCCGGCTTCGCCTTCTCAAAAGCCGCAAGCTGGTCCGGCTTGGCTTCGCCCTGATGCAGCTGCTTCCAGGCCTCGTAAGGCATGCCATAGACCGCTGCGCGGCTCTCATCCTTGCTTAGCCCGACGCCCCGCTCGTCCGCGGCATCCTTCAGCCAGTTCGACAAGCAGTTGCGGCAGAAGCCGGCGAGATTCATCAGGTCGATGTTCTGGACGTCGGTGCGGCCCTGCAGATGCGCCACCAGCCGGCGGAACGCTGCGGCCTCCAGTTCGGTTTGTGTCTTGTCGTCGATCGCCATGACTGCATCCATTGATCCGGTAAGCTCGTAAGATGGGTTCTTTACCAGATTTCGCCATAACGCAGTGCAAACTGCGCAATCCCGCCGCTTTCGGTTCCTGACATTGACAGGCAAGTCATGCCACGCGAAACCGTCAAGGAACTGATATATATCGACGGCGAATGATCATCACGAATCCCCACCACTCCACCCGCATCCGCTGGGCCAGCCTGCTGCCAGTTCTGGCGGTTATGCTCGCCTGCATGTGGGCGACACCTGCGGCGGCGGATTTCCGGCTTTGCAACAACACGTCGAGCCGGGTCGGCATTGCGCTCGGCTACAAGGACGCCGACGGCTGGACCACCGAGGGCTGGTGGAACGTCTCGTCGCGGGCCTGCGAGACCCTGCTGCGTGGAACTCTGGTGGCCCGGTACTATTACATCTATGCCATTGACTATGACCGTGGCGGTGAATGGTCGGGTCAGGCCTTCATGTGCTCGCGCGATAAGGAATTCACCATCAAGGGCACCGAAAACTGCCTGGCGCGCGGTTTTGACCGGACAGGCTTCTTCGAAGTCGATACCGGTGAACAGCGGGCCTGGACGGTGCAACTGACCGAGACCAACGAACAACCGCCGAAGTTGCCGGGCCTGCCGGGCCCCGGTCCTGGAGGACCGCCTCCGGGGGCACCGGGTGCCGGCTTCCCTGCTTTGCCGAACAATCCGGGCAATGCCCCCGCCGGGCCGGCTCCCGCTCCGCCGGCCAAGCAATAAGACGAGCTGCGACATGAGACGACAACGCCGAATCAAGATTCTGGCCACGCTCGGCCCCGCCTCCTCCGACAGCGCGATGATCCGCAAGCTGTTCGAGGCCGGCGCCGACGTGTTCCGCATCAATATGAGCCACACGCCGCATGACAAGATGCGCGAGCTCGTGAAAACGATCCGCAATGTCGAGAGCAGCTATGGCCGCCCGATCGGCATTCTCGTCGATCTCCAGGGTCCGAAGCTGCGTGTCGGCGCCTTCGCCGATGGCGGTGTTCAGCTCAAGAACGGCGAAGCCTTTACGCTCGACTCCAATCCGGAGCCGGGCGACGGCACCCGCGTGCACCTGCCGCATCCGGAAATTCTCGCAGCGCTCCGCCCCGGCCACGCGCTGCTCATCGATGACGGTAAGCTCAAGCTGATCGCCGAGGAGACCTCCTCCGATCGCGCCGTGACCCGCGTCGTCGTCGGCGGCCGCATCTCGGACCGCAAGGGCGTCAGCCTCCCGGACACTGACCTCCCTGTCTCGGCCATGACGCCGAAGGATCGCAGCGATCTCGAAGCAGCGCTGGAAACCGGCATCGACTGGGTCGCGCTCTCCTTCGTGCAGCGCGCCGAGGACGTGCACGAAGCCAAGCGTTTGGTGCGCGGCCGCGCCGCCATCATGTCGAAGATCGAAAAGCCGCAGGCGATCGAGCGCCTCGACTCCATTCTCGAAGCCTCTGACGCGCTGATGGTCGCGCGCGGCGATCTCGGCGTCGAATTGCCGCTGGAGCGCGTGCCGAGCCTGCAGAAGCGCATGACCCGCATGGCGCGCCGTGCCGGCAAGCCGGTGGTCGTCGCAACCCAGATGCTGGAATCGATGATCCAGAGCCCGGTGCCGACCCGCGCCGAAGTTTCCGACGTCGCCACCGCCATTTATGAAGGCGCGGATGCCGTGATGCTCTCGGCGGAATCCGCCGCCGGAAAATTCCCGGTGGAAGCGGTCGCGACCATGAACCGCATCGGCGAAGAGGTCGAACGCGATCCGACCTATCGCAGCGTACTCACGGCGCAGCGCCCCGGCCCCGAAGCCACCGTCGGCGACGCCATCGCTGATGCTGCGCGGCAGATTGCCGAGACACTGGAATTGTCGGCGATCATCTGCTGGACCAGCTCTGGCTCGACCGCCATGCGCGTCGCCCGCGAACGGCCCAAGCCGCCGATCGTCGCCATCACCCCGAACCTCGCCGGCGGTCGCAAGCTCTCCGTCGCGTGGGGCGTGCATTGCGTCGTGGCCGAGGATGCGAAGGATCAGGACGACATGGTGGACCGCGCAGGACGCATCGCGTTTCGCGATGGATTTGCCAAGGCCGGCCAGCGCGTGATCGTCGTGGCGGGCGTGCCGCTGGGCACGCCGGGCGCGACCAACATGCTGCGCATTGCGTATGTTGGTTCGAACGATACGGGCGAGTAGTTTTTTTCTAACCTCTCCCCGCTCTTTGCGGGGAGAGGTCGCCGCTTCTTAGCGGCGGGTGAGGGGCATGGCACGCGCGTGCCGCAAGCATGCGCCATCGGATCTCTCAGAGATCCAAACACCGTCCGACAAAATTCTTCGTATCGATAGTTCAGAGCAAGGTGCTGGCCTGGTGCCCCGCCCCTCACCCGCCCCGGCTGCGCCGGGTCGACCTCTCCCCGTAAAGAACGGGGAGAGGTTAGAAGCCTCAGCCTTCCAGCTTCGCGTCCAGCGTGATCTCGGCGTTCAGCACCTTCGACACCGGACATCCCGCCTTTGCCTTGGCAGTGAGCTCGTCGAACTTCGCCTGATCCGCTCCCGGCACCTTGGCTGACAGCGTCAGATGGACTTTGGTGATCGCAAAGCCTTCGCCCTGCTTCTCCAGCGTGACATCCGCCTTCGTCTCCATCGCATCAGCCTTCAACCCGGCTTCGCCGAGAATCAGCGACAGCGCCATGGTGAAGCACGCGGCGTGTGCGGCGCCGATCAGTTCTTCCGGATTGGAGCCGGGCTTGCCCTCGAAGCGGCTGGCGAAGCCGTAGGGATAGTCCGCGAGCGCACCGCTCTTGGTCGAGATCGATCCCTTGCCGTCCTTGATTCCGCCCTGCCATTTGGCCGATCCGAATGTCGTGGTCATGCTCATGTCCTCATCTGGTTGTGAAATCGATCAGATATGATCCTAGCGCGACGCAGCCGTCGGATTTGTGTCAGCGGAGATCAATTTCTCGATCTCGCCGACCACCAGATCCGGCACCGCATTCTGCACCATATGACCAACGCCCGGCAGGAGAATTAGTTTGCCTTTCGAGACGGTCTCAATCAGCCGTCTTGAATGAATCTCGGGTGAGACGGTGGTGTCCGCATCGCCGGTGATGGCAACCACCGGCATCTGCAATTCGCCATAGCGTGGCGACTGCTCGGTCACTGCGGCCTTTAGTGTCACCAGATCCCAGGCATTGGCCAGAAATTCGCGCGGCCGCAGCAACAGCGGCACCGCGCTTTTGGCCACGTAATCATCCGGCATGGCTTGCGGCGCGAACACGCCGCGTGTGCCGGGTTCGGCCAGCAACAGGCCGAGCGGCAATGTGATCGTATAGGCCAGCAACGGCCCGATCACTGGCGTCGTCACCACAGCATTGTAGGTGCCGACACCACCTGGCCAGGAATAGGCCACGCCGGCGAGCGATACGAGACCTGCCACGCGCTGCGGATAATCGAGTGCCATGCGCAGGCCGAGCACACCGGCCAGCGAATGCACGACGACGATCGCCCGCTCGATCTTCAACTGACCGAGCACATCATCGATCATCTTGGCCTGAAGTGCCGGCGACAGATTCTCGCTGCGCGTGCTCCAGCCATGGCCGGGGCGATCAATCAAAATGACGCGATGCCTGTTCGCCAGCATGTCGCCGAGCGGCATGCGCATGGTACCGAGATTGGAGCTGGCGCCATGCACCAGCACGATCGGCGGCCCCTTCGCATTGCGCGGGCCGAGATCGAGGACATGCAGGCGCGCACCCGTCACATCGAAGAACTGGCCAGTCGGCGGATACTGCCTCTCAAGAAAGAACACGCCCACCTGCGTGGCCAGCGCCAACACGGCAAGCATGGCAACCAGCGCGACGGCGATCATTGAAAATGTCCGGGAGATTTTGTGCACGCATCAGCTACGCATGGGCGCCGGGCAGGTTTCGCATCCCAGCCTGTCACGCGTCCATTCCAAGTCGGCCCAGGCCCGGCAGCTTGATGGCAGGACGCCTGATGTCGAAACCAAGTACGGCGCCAAGCACATTCAACTCCACGCCCTCGATCCAGCCGACCGTCAGGCCGAGATAGCCGCCAAGCGTCGCGCGCACCCCGGTGCCCGAAGGCGTCCAGCCGAACGCATTGCCTGCGTAAGGAAAATCCTTGCCGATCGCAGTCGGCGGTAGCGTCACTTGCAGTTCCGGCACGGCAGCCAGAATGGCCGTCACGAATGTATTGGAATTGGGCCCCGGCCAGGCTCGGTAGTCGCCATCGGCGCGCCAGGAATAGCTGGCGATCGCCGCCTTGATCTTTGGGATCATCGCCTCCGCGGACGCGCCTTCGGCCGCCGCAATTGCCATCGGCTCATCGCCGAACCAGCGGCCATCGGCAGCAAAGCCGTTGAGACGAATCGGATCGCCCCAGGCGGTATAATCATAGCGCGTGTAGCGCGTTGCGCCCTTCTCCTTGAATACGACCCAGCTATGGACAGCGAAAATACCGCGCCAACGTACCGTGCGGGCAGCGAAGACACGCACCAGTGCGTCGGGATGTTCTGCAGCCGGCGGCAACAAGCCCGCGCTGGAGCGATCCGCGCTTTGCCAATTCACCGAACGATCGCCCGCAAAATATTTTGCGGCCGATACGCCGATGGGCACGACAAGCAGCGCGAGCAGAATGAGCACGATTTTTCTCACCGAAATGACCCGGAAGCGGAAGAAAGCGGGGATATCAGTGTGGATATGGGGCTTGCGCGGGCCTTCGCCACATTGCCTGCGACACAAAGTCAGCAGGAGCTGTCCACGCTATCCACAGGAACAGGACGCAATTGGGCAGGTTATTGCCACGATCGCGATGCGGAATGTCCGCCATGATCGCAAATGATCGAAGGTGGAGAATGAAAATGGCGCCCGATCTGATCGAAACCGATATCGACGAAATCGTGTCGACCTGTAACGGAGATCTGCGCGGCGCCGTGAAGGCTCTGTTGCTTGTCAACGAACAGCTCGAGACGGAATTGCAGCAACTTTACGCAGCGTCTGTTCGCGGTGGCGCGATCCGTCCCGGTACGGGCGCCGTGCATTAGGTAGCTTTAATGCTACTCTTACTGTCATCGCCCGGCTCGACCGGGCAATCCAGTCCGTAGGGCGGATAAGCGCAGCGTCATCCGCCGGCCGGTTTTATAATTGAAACTCCGCGGCGGATGACGGCTTCGCCTCATCCGCCCTACGATTGGTCGGTATCGCCGTGCATCAGGCGCGGCGCTTTTCCTGTTTCGAATCGACCGCCTCACCCTCGCCCGCAGCCTCTTCCTTCGCCGGCGGCGGCAATTGCATGATCACCGTCTGACTGCCCGGCGAGGCGATCTCGATTCCCTCTTCCTGCAGGCGCATCTTCATGCGGCGATTGAATTCGCGCTGGACAGCCCATCGGCCGGTATCCGTGCAACGGATCTGACCCGCGAGCGTCGCCATCGACCCATCGACTTTGTCGACGCCCCACAATTCGAGATCGCCGCGCATCAGCGGACGGAACGCATCTTCCTTGCGCATCTCGACCGCGATCTCCTTGAGGATCTCGCCGACGCGATCGGTGTCTTCCTTGAAACCGACGCTGACAGCGACTGCCGCATTGCCGGCGCCGCGGCTTGAATTGGTGATGGTCGTCACTGCGCTGAACGGAATGATATGCACCGAGCCGTCACCCGCGCGCAGGCGAATGGTGCGGATCGACAGGTTCTCGACCACGCCACTCAGTCCCGACACGGCAACCGTGTCGCCCACCTGCACCGTGCTTTCCAGCAGCAGGAACAGGCCGGTGATGACATCCTGCACCAGCTTTTGCGAGCCGAAGCCGATGGCGACGCCGAGAATGCCGGCGCCGGCCAGTAGCGGCGCGACATTGACGCCGATTTCGCTGAGCACAGTGAGCGCGATCACCGCAATGATCACGCCGAGCAAGGTGGTGCGGAGCATCGGCTGGAACGTGCGCAACCGCGCCGCGCGTGCGTAGTGGCCATCACGCGTGAGCGACGTGAGCTGACGCTCCATCACCGCATTTGTGCCTTCCCACACCACGGCTGCAGCGATCGCCGCAATCGCGACAGTGACGACGGCAGAGACCATTCGGCTGCCGATCTGGCCCCCATAGAACCAGACGATGGCGTTGACGCCCCAGACTTCCAGCAAAGCGACAAAGCCGATCACGGCGATGGTGGCAGCGACCACCTTGCGTAGCAGCGGCAGATAGCGATTGGCGCGTGTCTCCAGTCCCGGAAAGCGCTTCAGGACTTCCGGCTTGATACGGAAGCCGCGGTCGATCAGGCTGAGCGCCATCATCGAGACCAGGCGCGTGATCAGCACGACGATCACGGTGCCAACAATATATTGCAGCAGCAGTGCATAGCCGTTGCGGATGTTGAGCGCCCAGATGCCCCAGGCGGCCATCACGATGACGATGCCGAATACATGCCAGAGGCTCGCAAAACGGTTGCGCATGCCATTCAGGAAACCGGTCGCACCGACCGGACCACGCAGCGCATCGGCCACCGGCTTGCGACACTGCAGGATGATCACGACCACGAACATATGCACGACCAGCATCACCAGCTTGATCAGCGCGAGATGGGCGGAGCGATACAGGCCCATCATCAGTGCAACATTGGCAATGGCGATGCCGGTGGCGCCGACGCCGACAATGCGGCGCGTCCAGATTTCGAGATAGGCCGCCGTCTCTTCCTTCACCCGGAACAAAGCGAGCGGGCCAAACAAGGCGCGCATGCCGCAGACGATGGCGCGTGCCACGATGTAAGAGTTCACGATCGCGAGGATCGCGAGACGCGTGGTGCCGGCGTCACCGATCTGCGTGCCGAGCAGCAACGAGACGGTGCCGGTGAAGACGAAGATCGGGAACAATTCGAGCAACAATCGGCCGATCACATACGGCAGCCGCAGCAGCGATTGCCAGGCGCGAGTCAGGCTGCGCCGGCGCGTGTTGAGGTCAGGCACCTCGGTGACATCCGCCGTCGATGATGGCGGATCGGAGCGTTCGATCAATGCCGAAGGAGCGCGCGCGATAAACGGAATGCGTGCCTCGAGCGCCGCCTGTGGCCTGCGCAGCAGCCAGACCACGAGCCACTCGGCCGCAAGCGCGCCACCGAACACGACAACCAGCTTCCAGGCGATGTCGAACAGCAGATGATAGGTGTCGGGATCGTTGGCCGCGCTTTGCAGCCAGTACCAAAGCGCCGGAAAGCGGGTGACCGATTGCACCGCGGACGAGATTTCACGCGAGATGTCACCAAGCTGGTCCGCAATCGTCACCAGCAGCTGCGCGCCAAGACTGTCGGCATCGAGCGGGATCGCGGGCTTCTTCTCGGGCTCTGCGGGCTTCGCCTGCGCGATCGCCTGCAGCGTGTCGATCATCTCCTTGCGCTTGGCATCGTTTTGCAGCGTCTCCAGCGCCGCCTTGGCCTGCTCGGGCGTCAGTGTCGGTGCTGCGGCAGCCGCCGGCGCGTCGGCCTTCTGCGCCAGCGCAGGCGCGCTGAAAGGCGCAACCAGCAAAAGACATAGCAATGCGAAAAGCGGGAAAGACTTCTTCGCCAAAACGGGCCCCTTCACAGAATCCTGGAAAGCGCCCTTTTCGCCCATGTCATGTGTCGGAAGTTTGGTTCCTGGCGCCGAATGGTGCGAAAAACTGCTAAAGCACGGCAGAGCTGCGCTGGGCGGGACGCGTCAGATGTCGCGGCCTTCGACCTTTTCGGTCAGCGATTTAACTAAATCCGGTACCTTTTCGAGATGCGGATTGACGGCGAGGGCCTTGCGATAGGCCTCTAAGGCCCGCTTATCATCGCCGAATTCCTGCATGATCATGCCGAGACCGGCCAGTGCCCCGAAATGCCGGGGCTCGCGCGCCAGCACCTGCTCGATGTCCTCAAGCGCGCGGGTGTAGTCGTTTTGCAGGTAATACAGCGTCGCACGCCGGTTCCAGCCCTCGATGTAATCGGGCTTTAACTTGATGACAGCGCTGAGCAATTTCACCGAAACGTCGATCTGCTTGGCATCCAGCGCCGTTTTCGCGCGGGTCATCAGCAAAGCCGCGGTGTCGCTTTGGGTTTGCGACCACTGCGCCCAGATTCGACCTTCCACATGTTTGGCGCTGGCTTCATCCGGCGCGGCCTTCAGCGCGCCGAACAGAAAATCCAGCCCGCGGACTTTGTCCGCACCGATTTTCGGAAGCTTTTCAGGGGCTTGGGGGATGGCCTTTGGCGTGCTGGGCTGGACCGACTTGGGATCCTTGACCTGCGCGAACGCCGGTCCTGCCACCAAAAGGGTGGTGAGCAGAACGCCAAAGCCTGTGGTCCGGACTCGCGATGCCATTCGTGAAGTCTAGACACGAAAAAACGCGCTGCAAAGCGGCAGCGCGTCAAAGACCTGTGATATCGTGACGTCAGCCAGCAAAATGCCAGCCGAGCAACAACTTAGCCCTGACGAGCCTTGAAGCGGCGCTGGGTCTTGTTGATCACGTAAACGCGGCCCTTGCGGCGGACCAGGCGGTTGTCGCGGTGGCGAGCGCGCAGCGACTTCAACGAGTTACGGACTTTCATCGGTCAATCCTGAGTACTTGCGATCGTGACTTCAAAAGCCGCGCGTTGCAGGCTCCAAAATCAGCGAAAATGGGCTTTAACCCGCTGGCAGCCGAGCCGCCCGGGACCCGCGGTTTCTAGCCACCACCGATCCCACTGTCAATCGGAACGGGCAAAATCGCGGCCCCTACGGGGGACATTTGCAGCCATTTATCGCGTCACGCGCCAAATTCGGTGCGGCAACACAGCGTCATTCTTGCGGCACGTTTGCGGCCTTCACCACCGCGCTCCATTTGGTGATCTCCGAATCCACGAAGGCGGCGAATTCACGCCCTGTTCGCTTGCCGGGCTCAACGCCCTGCGTGGCGAACTTTTCGCGGGTGGACGGCGCCGCCAGGATCTCCTGCATCGCCGCGACCAGTTTGCTGTAGATCGGGTTGCCGTTCGCTTGCGGCATATACATGCCGAACCACGAGGTCGCCTCAAACCCCTTCACGCCGGCCTCGTCGAGGGTCGGCACATCGGGCAGCGACGCCGCGCGCTGCAGGCTCGTGACCGCGAGCACGCGGATATTGCCGGCCTGGGCTGCGGGGAGCACCGTTGGCAGCGTATCGAACATGATCGGGATGTGGCCGCCGATCAGATCGTTCATCGCGGGAGCTGCGCCCTTATAGGGAATGTGCTCGATATTGACGCCGGCCATCTGTTCGAACAATTCGCCGGACAGATGATTGGCGCCACCGATGCCGGAGGAGCCGAACGACAATGTGCCCGGCTGCGCCTTCGCCATCGCGATCAGTTCGGCCACCGTCTTCGCCGGAAAATCCTTCGCCACACATAATGCATTCGGCGCCGTTGCCACCACGGCGATCGGCGAGAAATCCTTTTGCGTGTCGTATGGCAGGCTCTTGCGCAGGCTGGGATTGATCACGTGATGCGTGGCCGTGATCAGCACCACGCTGCCATCCGGCGGCGACTTCGCCACCATGTCGGAGCCGATGGTGCCCGATGCGCCCGGACGGTTCTCGACGATCACCGTCGCGCCGAGCTTGTCGCCGAGATATTGCGCAACGAAGCGCGCAAGGATGTCGGTGGTGCCGCCGGCCGGGAACGGCACGACGATCTTCACCTGATTGCCGGGAATGGTCTGTGCCTGCGCAACCGAAACACCGATGCAGGCAAAGGCCATCACCGCCAGCGCGCGTCTGGTGAGCAATGTCAATTCGTCCTCCAACATCGATTCACTATTGAATGACGCATAACGCTAGCCGCACACCATGGTGCAAGGCTGTCACTTCAAATCGATCGGAGTATAGAACAATCAGGATGCGGTCGGAAACTCCACCATGGCCTCGCCGGTGGCGACCTTCTCACCAATCTGGTTCTTGACCAGCACATCGATCAGCACCCAGCGTGATTTGTGCGTCACCTGCTTGGCCTTGATGATGCCCTCGGGCCTGATCGTATCGCCGGGCTTCACCGGCTTGACCCAGCGCGTCTCCAGCCGCCGATGAATCGCACCGGCCGGATAGGCCCAGTCGGTCAGCATGCGGGTGATCAGCCCGAAATTGTTCATGCCATGCATGATGATGCCGCCGAAATTGGTCTTGCCGAACGCGTTCTTCATATAGTCGTCGTCGAGATGCAGCGGATTGTAATCGAGCGAGCCGTCGCAGAACAGGCGGATCGACTCGCGCGAAACTGCAAAGCTCGGCCCGTCGATGGTGTCGCCGGCGTTCAGTGATTCAAAATTCATGCTCATGAATCGTCTCCGTCACATCGGACGAATGGTCTGGCCACGGCCAGAACAAATGACGTCGCCGTGCTGATTGAAGAACACGTTGTCGTGCACGACGAACAGCCGTTCGCGCTTGATGAATTTGTCGAGCGCACGGGCCTGCAGCGTGATGGTGTCGCCCGGCCGCGCGGGGATGTTGTAGCTCCAGCTCTGGCCGGCATTCACGGTGCCGGGCGTGCGCATCCAGTCGTCGGTCGGCGTGCAGGAAAACATCAGCAGGATGTGAATCGACGGCGGCGCGATCAGCCCCTTCCAGGGCGACGCCTTCGCGTAAGCTTCATCGAAGTACAGTGGATGATCTTCACCGACCGAGCGGCAATACAACTGGATCGCTTCCTTGGTCAGCAGATAAGGCAGCGTTTTGCGGGGGACTCCGGGGACGATCTCGTCCCAGACCTTCCGTAAATTCGCGTCTTTCCAGAAATCGGTTTCAAAATCTTGCGCTTGCACCATGGCGCTGGCTCCCATAATGTTCATCAGGCGAACTTTTTATTCATTTTGCGAATGATTTTTATGCGAATTCGATTGCCCTGCAAAGCGGGCTGAGGGGACACGACGTGGCTAAAGAGAGTGATGGTTTCGTCCGCGCGATCGCGCGTGGCCTTGCGACGGTCGAAGCATTGGGCAAGGCGCCGGGGCGCCACACGCTCTCGGAAGTCGCGGCAACCGCCGGCCTCAGCCGCGCCACAGCCCGGCGAATGCTAGCGACACTGGTGGTGATGAAATATTGCGAGGCCGATGGCCGCTATTTCAGCCTGCGCCCGCGCGCGCTCGGCCTCGGCCTGTCCTATCTCAACGCGCTGCCCTATTGGGGCTATGCCCAGCGCGCGCTGGAAGATCTCCGCAACGAAACCGGCGAATCCTGCGCGCTGGCGGTGCTGGACGAGACCGAAATCGTCTATGCGCTGCGCCTGCCCGCCCGGCGGATTCTCTCCGCCAATCTCGCCGTCGGCAGCCGCCTGCCCGCCAATGTCGTCTCGCTCGGCCGCGTGCTGCTGGCAGCACTGCCGGCCGACAAGCGCGCGGACTATCTCGCCACCACCGTCTTCGAGCAGATCACCGCGCGCACCGTCACCGACCCCGCTGCACTGGAGCGCGAACTCATCCGCGTGGACCGTGACGGCTATGGCTGGATCGACGGCGAACTGGATCCCGCGATCTGCGGCATCGCCGTGCCCGTGCGCGACCAAGCCGGCCGCGTGGTGGCCGCGATCAGCATCAACACGATCTCGGGGACGCTGAGCGAGGAGCAGGCGAAGGAGAAGTATCTCGTGCCGCTGCGACGGACCGCGCAGGATATCTGCATGCAGGCGTCGCAGGCGGGGTGATACGTTCGCTCAGACGGAGCAAAGGCACGCAGCAGCGCCCAACGCGATCAGTCTCGTTAGGCGCCACTTGATATAAGTACGGGAAACCCGTATAAACATCGCATGCACGCCGTCATCCAGACGCCGACATTTCCAGCGGATACCAAAGCCGCCGGTCTGCCGGATGACGAGCGTGAGATCATGATTTCGGAGATTGCGAAGAACCCGCTTGGCGGTGACGCGATCGAAGGGACTGGTGGCGCTCGCAAGATGCGGTTTGCAGGCAGAGGCAAGGGCAAGAGCGGTGGCTACCGAACTGTGCATTATTTTGCCGGCGACGATATCCCCATTCTCTTGCTCGCACTCATCAACAAGGGAGAGAGCGCGAACCTGAGCAAGGCGGAACGCAATGAATTGAAGCGCACGCTGGCCGGCTATGCGGACGACTATCGAAACGGCGTTGAAGCCAGGATCAGCGAAATGCACGGTGGCTCATGACCATCAGGACAGCGTGCATGCTGTCACTTCAGTACTATGGAAAGTCAGACATATGAGCACCCTCGGCAAAAGACTGATCAAGGCCGCAAAGGAAGGGCGATCCATCGCACGTGGCGAAGCTGATCCCGCCACCTACAAGACATTTGTGCCGCCGGAGATCGACGTGAAAGCAATCCGCGCGCGCCGAGGATTGACGCAGGAAGAATTCAGCATCCGCTACGCGATCAATCTGGCGAGCCTCCGTGACTGGGAGCAAGGTCGCTATTCGCCGGATCAGACGACCCGTGCCTATCTGACAATCATCGATCGGGATCCAGAGGCCGTCGAGAGGGCCCTGACGCAAGCTGCTTGAGCGCTCACGCGACAACGTTCAGGACGTGGGACGTGTTACGTCGTGCGACCTGCCCTATGGTCGAGTGCGCCTCGCTGCGGTCAGATAATACACGATCACCAGCAATGTTACGGCGAGCAGCAACCAGCTCAGCGCCCACCAGATGCCGCCCTCGCCGACCAAGGCTGCGAGCAGGCCGAACACGGTTACCATCGCCAACACGATCGGCCACAGCCATTGTCGCGTGAAGCTGCTCATCGCGCTGCCGCCTGTAATCCGGCGATCGTCGTGCCGGTCGAGCGGCGCCGCCGGCGCTTTGCCCACCACAGATACAAGCCGCTGATCAGCACAACGATGGTCACCACATCCAGCAGCGCCCAGATGATCTTCAGCGGCAGGCCGCCATAGTCGCCGAAGTGGAGTGGCTGCGACATGAAGAGGGCTGTCGCATACCAGGGCATGTCGCGCACCGAGACGATCTGCCCGGTGGTCGCATCGGCCAATGCGGGCTTGAGGATGCGGCTGGTGATCGGCGTGTTGCCGGTGAGGAAGATCGCGACATGTGATGGCGTCGCAAACGGCGTGCCGGGGAAAGCGACGGTCATCACATTCATGCCGGGCACAGCGGTGCGGACTTCGCGCAGCACGTCGTCGATGCGGGCGCGCTTCGTGGGATCCTCGGCAGGCTTAGCCTGGGCGGCCATCTCGACAAGCTGATTGGCCTGCCATGCAAGCTCGATAGGCGCCGCCAGCGTGTTGATCACGCCGGTGAAGCTGACGACGGCGAACCAGGCGAGCGTGCCGATGCCGAGCAGATTGTGCAGATCGAGCCATGTGCGCTGCGGCTTGCCGCGTCTGATAGCGCCGAAATCCAGCCGGCGCGTGAACGGGCCATAGAGCACGACACCGGAGACGATGGCGATGCACAGCAACAGGCCCATGAAGCCGAGAAACAACGTGCCGCCGATACCGGCGAACAGATCGAGATGCAGCCGCAGCATGATGTAGAGAAAGCCCTCATTGGGCTGCGGCACCTCGATCTGCCGGCCGGTGCGGGTGTCGAACACCTGATAGTGGAAGTCGCCGGGATCGGTGGTCATCAACGGCGATGTCGGCACTTTCACGATGGGGTGGTCGCGGTCGTAAAACAGATAGGGCACGACCTGCCCTGGACGCGCAGCCTTGGCACGCGCGATGATGTGGTCGATGGAGGCTGTACCCGGCGCTGTGGTGGTGGCCTCTAACTTGAGGTCTGGGCCGAGCTCATCCTTGAAGATCAAGGGCAGACCGGTGATGCAGAGCATCAGCGCGAACAGCGTGCAGATAAGGCTGGTCCAGCGATGCAGCCATGACCAGATGCGGATGGTGCGCGGGGTCATGAGGGCACAGACATCTCTGCCTGTCGTCGCCCGGCTTGGCCGGGCGATCCAGTAGACACCGCTGCACCTGAGTTTACCGGGTCACCCGGTCGAGCCGGGTGACGACAAGTAGAACGCATCACCACCGATACCGCAGCCCTGCCAGCACCGTGCGGCGGTTGGCGTATTGGCAATAGAAGCCCGACGAGCAGCTCGAATAATATTCCTTGTCGAACAGGTTGTTGACGTTGAGTGTCAGCGCCGCGCCGTTCAGCGTGCGATTGAGATTGCCGAGTTCATATTTCAGCGCGAGGTCCGCAACCGTATAGGCTGCCGTCTGCAATGTGTTGTAATCGTCGCCGAAGGTCGCGCCGACATGGCGGACACCGGCACCGACAGTCAGGCCCGTCACCGGACCGGTGCGGAAGGTGTAGTTTGCCCAGGCCGAACCATAGAAATCCGGCACGGCCTGCGGACGCATGCCGAGCAGCAGCGCATCCGTGGATTTGGTCACGCGCGTGTCGAGGAAGGTCAGTGCGCCGACGAGTTCAAGGCTATCGGTGATATTGCCGCGTGCTTCCAGCTCCACACCGGTGGAGCGCACCTCGCCCTGCTGGACGAAGAAGCCAGGCGTCGATGACGGCGACTGCACATTCTGCTGGCGGATATCGAACACCGCGGCGGTGAGCAGGATCGGCAGGAAGGTCGGCTGATATTTGACGCCGGCCTCATATTGCTCGCCGGTGGTCGGCACGAAAGGCAGGCCGTTGGCGCTGACGCCGGACACCGGCTCGAACGAGGTGGCATAGCTCACATAGGGCGCAACGCCGTTGTCGAAGCGATACAGCAATCCGGCGCGATAGGTGGTCTTGGCATCGGACTGGGTGGCGCGCGATGTCGCAAGGCGGTTGTCGGTGGTCTGATCAGCCCAGTCGTGGCGCACGCCGAGCGTGGCGCGCCAGCCGCCGAGGCTGATCTGGTCCTGCGCATAGAGGCCGGCCTGGGACAGGGTCTGGCCGTTATTGATGAAAGTCGCGAACGGACCGACTGGCTGGCCGTAGACGGGATTGACCACGTCGAGCGCCGTGGCGCCGCCGATCTGATAGATCCAGTTGCTGCGCGTCTCCTGATAGTCGACGCCGGTGACGAGCTTGTGCTGCAGGGCGCCGGTGCCGAAATCGAATTGCAGGCGGTTGTCGGCGGCGAGGTTATCGACATCCTCCAGCGAGCGGATGCCCCAGCGCGGCAACTGGCCGGTCGCGGTCATCGGCGCATTCATCTGCAGCGACTGGAAATCGGTCTGCACATGGCCGTAGCGCAGGGTCGAATACAGGCTGACCACGTCATTCAAGCGTTTGTCGAACTGATAGCCGACGCCATATTGCTCGCGCTTGAAGTGATCGAATGAGGGATCGCCTACATTGAGCTTCGAGTTGAGATAAGGCCGATATTGCGCGGGCGCGAGCGACTTCGCATAGATCGAGTTGAAGTAGCCGCCCTGCGGATCGTTCTGATAGTAGCTCTGGATGGTCAGGCGCGTGTCCATGTCCGGCGCCCAGGTGATGGCGGGGGCGACGGCAACGCGCTGCTCATCGACTCCGTCATAGCGCGTGCCGGACTGGCGGCCGATGGCGGTGAGGCTGTAGAGCCAGTGGCCTTCCTGATCGAGCTTGCCCTGACTGGTGAGGCCCGCCTGCACGCGACCATAGGTGCCGCCTTCGACGCGGAATTCGTTGAAGGGCGTGGCGCTCGGCATGCGGCTGATCATGTTGACGAGGCCGCCGGGGCTGCTCTGGCCGTACAGTGTTGCCGAGGGGCCTTTCAGCACATCAACACGATCGAGCAGGAACGGATCGATGGAGGCGACGGCGAAGGCCTGGCCGCGTGGCAGCTTCAGGCCGTCGAGATAGCTGACATAACTGGTGGTGAGGCCGAACGAGCCAAAGCCGCGCATGAAAATCGAGTCATAGCGCGCGTTGGTGTCGGCATCGGAGATGACGCCGGCGGTGTAGCGCAGCGCATTGCCGACGGTCTGGACATTCTGGTCGTCCATCTGCCGGCGCGTCACGGTGGAGATCGACTGCGACGTTTCCAACACGGGCGTGTCGGTTTTGGTGGCGGTGCCGGAGCTCTTGTCGAGATAGCGATCGGACGTATTGGTGGCGCTCACCGGCTGCACGACAGGCACCGTGGCTGTGGGGGCGCGGGCTGCAACGCGCGGCGTGCCACGCTGGGCTGTGCGGCGGGAGGCGGCGGGTCGTGCGGCGCGACGCTCCGGCGACTGCACGGTGACAGCGGGAAGCGATACCGACGGGTCGCGAGTCGTCTGCGCCACGGCATCCGGACTGCTGATCAGAGCCGCGGCAATCGCCGCGCCGACGATGACCTTGTGTTCGCTTCCCATTCGAATTCCCCGTAGCCCCAACCGCCAATGGGTGCGACAAATAAACGGGACGGGACCGTCCTGTCCAGATTGATTGCCAAGACTGGGCAAATCTGAGATTGGAATTGCTCGAAACACGAAGGACGTGAATGCCGGCTGCATCGACACCATCCAGAGGCGGACGCCCGCGCAAAGGCGATGTGGAGGCCAAATCGCTGCACATCATCGAGACGGCGTCGCGGCTGTTCGCGCAGCAGGGCTTTGCGGCGACCTCGGTGGAGCAGGTCGTGGCGGCCTGCGGCGTCGGCAAGGACACGGTGTATCGGCGCTATCCGTCCAAGCTCGCTTTGTTCGAAGGCGTGGTGGCGCATGCGCGGGTGCAGACCGAGGCGCATTTCCAGACCGCCATGGCTGAAGCCACCGGCGACGTGATGCAGCAACTGCGCGCCGCTGCGCGCTGGCTGCTGGAGGTCAATCTCGATCCGACCCTGGTGGCGTTCAAGCGCATCGCTTTCAGCGAAGCGCTGGTGGTGGGGCAATCGGCGGCGAACCGGACGGTGGACCCGATCATGGACCGGCTGTTCGCCCTGCTGCGCGCAGCGCAGGAGGCGGGGGAGATCGGGCCCGGCGATGTTGCGTTTCTCGCAACGCATCTGATCAACAGCATCGCGGTCGGTCCGATGATCGGTGCGATGCTGGGCAGCACGACCTACGCGTCGAGCGATGCGCAGGATGCATATTTCGAGAAGGCGTGGCGGTTGTTCATCGACGGCGCGCGCGGCGTAGGGCGGATGAGCGAAGCGTAATCCGCCGGCCGATTGCATGGTTGAAACGCCGCGGCGGATGACGGCTTCGCCTCATCCGCCCTACGGTTGGCGCACATGTAATCCCGTCCAATGCGCGATGAAGGCCCATTGATCGGCGGTCTCATCGATCACTTTGTCCGTAGGCTTGCCCGCACCATGTCCCGCGCGGGTTTCGACGCGGAGGAGATGCGGTCTGTCGCCGATATCCGCCGCCTGCAGCGCCGCGACATATTTGAAACTGTGGCCGGGGATGACGCGATCATCGGTATCCGCCGTCGTGACAAGGATCGCGGGATAGTCCTTGCCTGACTCCACATTGTGATAGGGCGAGTAGCTGCGCAGTGCTTGGAAATGTTTGTCTTGCCGGGGATCGCCAAAATCCTCCATCCACATCTTGCCGCCGGTGAAGAGCGGAAAGCGCAGCATGTCCATCACGCCGACACCGGGCAGCACTGCAGCGAACAAATCCGGCCGCTGATTGGTGACGGCGCCCATCAGCAGGCCGCCATTGGACTCGCCCTGGATCGCAAGACCGTCGGGCGACGTGATGCCTTCGGCCTTGAGATATTCGCCGGCCGCGATGAAATCATCGAAGGCGTTCTGCCGGTTCGCAAAGCGGCCGGCGTCGTGCCATGATTTTCCATATTCGCCGCCACCGCGGATATTTGCGACGACGGAGACGCCGCCCCGCTCCACCCAGGCCATCTGGGTCGGCGCATAGAACGGGATCATGCTAATGCCGAAGCCGCCATAGGCGTAGAGCAGGGTCGGCGCCGGACCGACGACATCCCTGCGGCGGATGATGAACATCGGAATACGGGTGCCGTCCTTCGACGGATAGAAGCGCTGTTCGACATTAATGCGATCGAGATCGATACCGGCATCGGGCCTGGCCCAGACATAGGTGGTGTTGTTCGCAACGTCGTAGCGATAGATCGTGGTGGGGATATTGTAGCTGGTGAAGACGAAGAACACCTCATTGCTGTCCTGCTCGCCGCGGAAGCCGCCAACGGTGCCGATGCCGGGCAGATCGATCGTGCCTTCGAACGTGCCGTCGAGGGCATAGCGACGCATCTCGGCCTTGGCATCGACGAGATAGGTGGCCAGCAGCTTGCCGCCGAGCAGCGCGGCGTAGCCCAGCGTCGCGTCCTGCTCGGGGACGACGTCTTCGAACACGAGTTCAGGCTGCGCGAGATCCGCGGACACGATCTTCTTGCGCTCGGCGCCCTTGTTGGTGCCGATGAAGAGTTTGGTGCCGACATTACCGTAGATCATCCAGTCGGAGTCGATCTCCGTGATCAACTGGCGTGGCGTCCAAACGGGATCGTCGAGATCGATAATCGCAAGCGCATTGGCGCCCGGCCCAGGCGTGGACATCAGCACGAGATAGCGGCCGTCGTCGGTGGTGTAGCCGATATTGATCAGGTGCGGCTGATCCGGTGTCGCATAAACCAAACGGTCCTTGGCCTGTGATGTGCCGAGTGCATGATAATAGACCGCGTGGTTCTGCACGCCGGCCTGCGAGGTCTCATCGTCGGCGGCATCGGGATAGCGCGAATAGAAGAAGCCGCTGCGATCCTTCGTCCAGGCGATGGTCATGAAGCGTGCGCGCGTGACTTCATCGGCGAGGATCTCACGCGCGTGCACATCGAACACCTTGATGGTGCGCCAGTCGGTGCCGGCCTGCTGGATCGTATAGGCGATCAGCGCGCCGTCATCGGAGATCGCCCATTCGCCCAGGGCCGTGGTGCCGTCGGACGACCAGTCATTGGGATCGATCAGCACGCGCTCGGCGCCTTCGAGGCCGTGGCGCATCACCAGCACTGGCTGGTTCTGCAGGCCGGTCTGGCGCGTGTAGACATAGCGGCCGCCGCGTGCCCAGGGTGGGCTGACGCGCTCATGATCGAACAGTTTTTGCAGGCGGGATTTGAAGATGTCACGGCCTGGCAGCGTCGCGAGATAGCTTTGGGTGACGTCGTTCTGCGTCCTGGCCCATGCGGCGACCTCGGCGTCGTTGCGCACATCTTCCTCCAGCCAGCGATAGGGATCGGCGACCTGTTGGCCAAAATGCTCTTCGACGAGATCGAGGCGGCGGGTTTTTGGATACGCGAATGCTGATGCCATCGGGAGGGACTCCGTTGGTTGACGAAAACAGATGGCGACTTGGTGGTCGGCCGATCTAGGCCTCGACGGGATCGCAGATCGGCAAGGTGCTTGCGGTGCGTATCGCTTCAGCCATCCGGTCGATCACCTCCGGCAGCGTGAAGGCGCGACGATCGGTGATCGCCGCGGTTGCGATATCTTCATCGACGATGCGCAGCGCCGTCATCACTGCTGCGCCACAGAGGCGAACGTCGAAATCCGTGCTCCATCGCTTTGTCCGCCGCGCCACCATCTCGATGATGGTTTCCTCGGCGGCGTGGCAGGACATCAGCCAGGCCGAGCGTAGCGCCGGCTCCTTCGGCAACAGCGCGACGAGGCGCACGGCGAGAACGTCATCGGCGATTTCCCGCGGGGTCTGGTCCTGCGGGCGGACCACCGCATGCAGATAGGTCTCGATGGAGACATCGAGCGGCCATGCGCTGAGCTGGTTGGCAAAGCGCAGGGAAGAGACGGCAAAAAGCGGTTCCACGGCACTCTCCTTTGAGCGGAAGTATCGCCAGACGGTGCGTTTCGAGAGACCGGCGGCGGCCGCGATGTCATCGCCACTGGTCGCCGCGACGCCGCGTTCGAGAAACAGTTCGGCGGCGTGGCGGGAGACCGTCAGGCGCGGATCTTCGCGGTCGGAGGGCATTGGCGGGATCTCGTTGTGTCACTTAGTGACAAGAACTTATGTCACTAAGTGACACGGGTCAACCGGGCGATGTTGTCGCAGGGCTTCTCCTTTTGTCGTCACCCGGCTCGACCGGGTGACCCAGTACACACGGCTGCTTCCTCGTTTACTGGATCGCCCGGTCGAGCCGGGCGATGACAATGGGAGCTGGGCGATGACAAAGAGAGTGTGTGGCTTCCTCACCTTCCTTTGCTCCCGCCGCTTTGCTAATTGACCAGTCAACCACAACGACAAAAATTCCAGGAAGCGCACGGCCATGAAGCTGCTCAATCCCGACGACCTCGTCGCCATCGACATCCACACCCATGCGGAGGAGCCCTGCGGTTGCCACGCCGATGATGGCTATGACGATTTCCAGGCGCGGATGGCGGAGTATTTCAAATCACCGCACAAGCATCCGCCGACCGTGGAGGAAACCGCCGCCTATTATCGCGCCAAGAAAATCGCCGCCGTGATCTTCCCCGTCGATGCCGAGCGCGAGACCGGCTTCCGCCGCTACAACAATTACGAGATGCTGGAGATCGCCCAGCAAAACGCTGACGTGCTGATCCCGTTCGCCTCGATCGATCCGCACAAGGGTAAGCTCGGTGTGCGCGAGGCGCGCAAGCTGATCTCGGAATACGGCGTGAAGGGCTTCAAATTCCACCCGACCATGCAGGGCTTCTATGCCAATGACCGCATGGCCTATCCGCTCTATGAAGCGATCCAGGACGGCGGCGCCATTGCGCTGTTCCACACCGGGCAGACCGGCGTCGGCTCGGGCATGCCGGGCGGCATGGGGATGCGGCTGAAATATTCCAACCCGATGTATATGGACGATGTCGCGGTGGATTTTCCCGACATGAAGATCATTCTCGCGCATCCGTCCTTCCCCTGGCAGGAGGAAGCTTTGTCGGTGGCGACCCACAAGCCCAACGTGTATATCGACCTCTCCGGCTGGTCGCCGAAATATTTCCCACCGATCCTGGTGCGCTATATCAATTCCATTCTTCAGGATAAGATGTTGTTCGGCTCCGACTGGCCGGTGATCATGCCGGACCGCTGGATGGCCGATTTTGCCAAGCTCGACATTCGCGACGAGGTGCGTCCGAAGGTCTTGAAGAACAACGCACGGAAACTACTGGGTATATGACGAAAGCCGATCTGCCTGAAAAGCTTGCTGCCTCAAGGCAGATCGCTGCTATCGCCACCGCCTTCTTCCTGCCCTTCTCCACCAGCGGACAGGCGATCGGGGTGTCCGTCTTCGCCGTACTGGCGCTGCTGACGCTCGATCGCGCGCGCTTCCTCGCCACCATCAGACGGCCGGCATCCTCGCTGCCGGTCGCTCTGTTCGCGCTGATCCTGGTCGGCGTGCTGTGGTCCATGCTGCCGCTCGACGATGCGGTCAAATGGGTCGGCCCTTACGCCAAGCTGCTGCTGATCCCGCTGCTGCTGGCGACGGCCTTCACGGAGAAGCAGGCGCTGCATATCGGCTACGGATTTCTGGCCTCCTGCCTTGTGGTCCTCGCTTTGTCCTACGCATATCTGCTCTGGCCGACTGGCCCATGGAGCTGGTTCAAGTCGATCGGCGTGCCATTCAAGGACAATGCGGTGCAGAGCGAATGCTTTGCGATTTGCGCCCTTGGCCTCGCTCTTGGCGCAAGGCGTGTCTGGACGGATGGCGATCGCCGTCGCGCGATCGCGCTTGGTCTGCTGGCGCTGCTGTTCTTCGCCAATATCTTCCTGATCTATGTGTCGAAGACCGGCATGCTGGTGGCCTTTACCATGGTCGCGATCCTCGTCATCACCATCGGCGGATGGCGAACGGCGTTCATCGTCGGTCTTCCGATCATCGCAATCGTGGCCGCCACGCTCGCAATGTCGCCGGGTGCGAAATCGCGTTTCAACGAAATGGCAACCGATGTGACCGCCGGTACCGAGACAAAGAATGTCTCGACCGCATCGCGCATCGATTTCTGGAGCAAGGCTTCTGAATTCGTGAAGCAGGCCCCTCTGCTCGGCCACGGCACCGGCAGCATCCGGCCGCTGTATCAGAGCCTGGAAGCCACGCGCCCGTCGCCTTATGGCGAGGCCGTGGCCGACCCGCACAACCAGTTTCTGCACACCACGCTTCAGGTCGGCCTGATCGGCGGTGCGATCCTGCTGGCCATGTGGGCCGCGCATTTCTGGCTGCTGTGCGGGCGCGATTTCGCCAGCGCCATGGGCCTCGGGATTTTCGCGATGACCGTCGTCGGCTCTCTGTTCAACAGCCATATCTCGCAGGTCACCCAAGGCATGTTGTATTGCCTCGGCGTCGGCCTGCTCGGCGCAGTGGTGCTGCATCGCGGCGCCGTCGCCATCTCTCCGCAACCAGATCATCACGACGCAGCGTAAATCTCCTTATGTCCCTCGAATCCGTCCGCGCCGATCTTGCCGCCAAGGCGCCTGATCTCACGATCCTCGTCACCGACAAAAGCTCCGCCACCGTGGCCCTCGCCGCCGAAGCACTGGGTGTCGAGCCTGGGCAGATTGCCAAGACGCTATCGGTCCGCGTCGGCGATCGCGTCGTGCTGGTGGTCACCAAAGGCACCGCGCGGCTCGACAACAAGAAGGCGCGCGAGGCATTGGGCGGCAAGCCGCGCATGCTGGGCGCTGAGGAGGTTGTGGCGCTGACAGGCCATCCCGTTGGCGGGGTCTGCCCGTTCGGCCTGGCCACGCCGCTGCAGGTCTATTGCGACGTGTCGCTGCAGGAATATGCCGAGGTGTGGCCGGCGGCGGGCTCGATCAACAGCTCGGTTCGCGTCACCCCGGAACGCATGGCGGAACTGACCGGGGCAACCTAGGTCGATGTGGCCCAGGCACCGGCAGAGCCCGAGGCATAGAGGCGCCCGGCCGCAGGGCGGCTTGAGCGGAGCGAAAACCCACCACCTCTTCGGGCGACAGGATCGGCCGATGGGTTTTCGCCGGCGCCGCGCGCCTGCGCTCAATCCCCCCTACGGCAGCGGCCAATGGCCGAGAAGAAACTAGCTGCCTCACTACAACGACAAAGAATAAAGCCGCTGCCCGTGAGCCCCCTGGCAGGACGCGCATTGCTATTTTTCCAGCCCCCTCGACTTCGACGGCGGGGACCCCGATTTTCCGGGGATGGCGGCACAAAAGCCGCTGAGTGGAACTTGACCGATGCGCAACAAGACCAAGGCTTCGACCTCCAAGACGTCCCGCACCTGGCGGATTTTCGGCGCCATGATCGCCGCCGCCGCGGCCGGCCTGAGCACCGCTGGCGTCTGACGTCCAGCAATCGCCGGGCCCCACGCTTGCTGCGTGTGGCCCGCAAACGAAGCATCTCCGCGTTATCCAATTCTTGAAGGTATTTACCTAAACTCCCGACCCGGTCGCGCATGATGCCGACCTGGGAGGGCGGAATGCGGCTGTTGCCGATCAGCGATGCCGATCGCAGCTGGGCGAAACTGAAATCGCACTGGCGCAAGGCTGCCGAAGCCGTCGAGGAGGATTTCTCGACCTATGCGCTTGGCGCTTTCGCAGCACTCGATCCCCTCGTGCAAAGCGGCAAAGGCTCGTTGTACGGCCTTTATGACGGCGCCGAACCGCGCGCCTTCTGCCAGGTCAGCAAATTGCTGATGCCGAAATTCGAAGGCCCGGTGCTGCGCGCCCGCTTCATGACGATCTCGCCAACCTACGACCTCGGGATCGCCGGCGCGGATACCTATGGCCAGTTGCTGATCGAGCTGTTTTCCGGCGTGGTCTGGCTGTCGCGCAATGCGCTGGCCGCGCACCATGTGCAGTTTCATCTGCGCAGCCCTGCGGATGCGCAGTTCCTGGCGCCGCTGCAGACACCGGTGCCGGACTCGCCGTTCCAGCGCTTTGCCATCCATGGCGCCTGGGTGGAATGCGATCTCAAGCTCCACGAGCTGGAAGAGGCCTGATGCCGCGATGCGGCAGCGTGCAAACTTGCGCACAATCCTGGGCAGTGATAGCCCGGTTGTACGATGACCGGACAAATTAAGCATTCTGCACGCAAGAACGGTGGCGGATCGACGCGACCTGGTTTGCTGCGTCCGCTCAACCCCGTGCGCCGCCGCACCGAGGAAGTGGTCGAGCGCATCGCAGCCCAAATCACCGACGGCCATCTGCAGGCTGGTGCGCGGCTGCCGACCGAGCAGGCGATGATGACCGCCATGGGCGTCAGCCGCACGGTGGTGCGGGAGGCCATCTCGGCGCTGCGCGCCCGCGGCCTCGTCACCACACGACAGGGCGCCGGCGCCTTTGTCAACAATGATGCCAGCCAGCAGCCTTATGCCATCGATCCCGAGGGCCTGGGATCGCTGGACAGCGTGATCGAGATCCTCGAACTGCGCACGGCGGTGGAGATGGAAGCTGCAGCGATTGCCAGCGAGCGCGCCACGGCGGCGCAGATCAAGGTGATCGCCAAAGCGGCCAATGTCTTCACCCGCGCCATCGCCAAGGGCGACCGTGCGATCAAGGAAGATTTCGATTTTCATTATGCCATCGCTGTCGGCACGCAGAATTCGCGTTTCGTCGGCTTTCTGGAATTTTTGGGCGGGTTGATCATTCCGCGGCAGAGCATCCGCACCTTCGACGGCAAGGCCGAGCTGCAGACGCGCTATCTCGAAAGCATCGAGAAAGAGCATCAGATGATCGTCGATGCCATCACCGAGCGCTCGCCACGCAAGGCGCGCGAGGCGATGCGGCGGCATCTGGTGAATGGCAAGGCGCGGTATAAGCAGCTGGCGGATGAGGTGGGATAGCAGCGACCTCCGCCCTCACCCTCATGGTGAGGAGCGCGCCCTTGCGCGCGTCTCGAACCATGAGATGAGGAGCTCCGCGACCATCCTTCGAGACGCGCGCGTTGCGCGCTCCTCAGGATGAGGGGCGGTGCGTGGGGCTCACCTGAACCCAAACGCATGCGGCAGTGCCATCGAGAACCATGGCACATAGGTCACCAGCATCAGAACGGCGAACATCACCCAGTAGAACGGCCAGATGCCGCGCATCACCTCGTCCACCGACACCTTGCCGATGGCGCAGCCGACAAACAGCGTGGTGCCGACCGGCGGGGTCAGCAGGCCGATGCCGAGATTGAGCAGCATGATGATGCCGAAATGTACGGGATCGATGCCGAAGCTCTTCACCACCGGCAGCAGGATGGGCGTGCAGATCAGCAGCAGCGGCGCGAGATCGAGTGCCGTGCCGAGGATCAGCAGCATGATGTTGAGCCACATCAGCAGCACATATTTGTTCGATGAGATGGCGACGAAGAAGTCGGTCATCTTGGCCGGCATCTGCATCAAGGCAGCGACATAGCCGAAGCAGGAGGCTGTCGCGACCAATGTGAGCACCATCGCCACGGTCTGCAGCGTGCGATAGGTCAGCATCGGCAATTCCGACCATTTGTAGTCGCGATAGATGAACATGGTGACGAAGAACGCCCACACGCAGGCGACGGCGCCGGCCTCGATCGGCGTGAAGATGCCGGTGAGAATCCCGCCGAGCACGATGATCAGCGTGATGATGCCCCAGGTGGCATCGGCCAGCATTTTGAGCGCCTGCCTCAATGGCACCGGCTCGCCTTTCGGATGACCGTCGCGATAGGCGAAATACAGGCACAGCAGCATGATGGCGAAGCCGAGCAGCAGGCCCGGCACGATGCCCGCGAGGAAGAGACTGGTGATCGACACCACGCCGCCGGTGGCCAGCGAATAGATCACGGCATTATGGCTGGGCGGCACCATGATGGCCTGCACCGAGGCGGAGATGGTGACATTGGTGGCAAAGACGCGCGGATAGCCCTGCTTGGCCATTTGCGGGATCATCACCGAGCCGATCGCGGATGTATCCGCCACCGACGAGCCGGAGATGCCGGACATGATGGTGGTGGCGAGGATGTTCACCTGCGAGAGGCCGCCGCGGATGCGGGTGAAGCCGATGACGACGGCGGCGAAATCGACCAGGCGCTTGGCCATGCCGCCTTCGGCCATGATGGCGCCGGCGAGGACGAAGAATGGCACCGTGAGCATCGACACCTTGCCGACACCGGATGAGAGCTGCTGCATCACGGCTTCGACGGGGAGATCGATCCACAGCGCGCCGACCAGCGCCGCCAGCGCCAGCGCGAAGGCGATCGGCATGCCGATGGCGAAGAACAGACACATGCTGAGCAGAAGAACGGCGATATCCATTGACGGAGTCCTCAAGTCGCAAAGAGCTCAGGCAGGTTCCCTCTCCCCTCCGGGGAGAGGGTTAGGGTGAGGGGGCGCCACGGGCGACCGCGCTTGTGGAAGCCCCTCACCCGCCGCGAAGACGCGGCGACCTCTCCCCGGCGGGGAGAGGTGAAGGAAAAACACTTCAATCCAGCGGCACATGCGCATCACTGCCATCCTGGGGCGGCGGGCCGATGGTGAGGCGCTCGATGACGAAGAGCAGCATCATCGCGCCGGACACCGGGATCGGCAGATAGGTGATGCCCACCGACAGCCAGGGGAATTCATCGACCGAATTGCCCCAGGTCGTCTCCACCAGCGCCCCGCCCCAGACCAGCATGAACAGCGCCATGGCGGCCATCAGCAACTCGCTGATGAAGGCTGCGACCACGCGCGCTTTCGGGGGCAGCAGATTGGTGCCCACCGTCATGTTCATGTGAATGCGCTGGCGGTAGCAGTTCGCGGCACCGATAAAGGTGACAGCGACCGTGAGCAGCACCGCAAGCGGCTCCGGCCAGGACGCCGCGCTGTTGAGGATGTAGCGGGTATAGACCGCCCAGGGGATGATGAAGGAGATCAGCACCAGCGCGATGCAGGAAATGACCGCGCCGGTCCAGTAGAGGGCGTTCATGGCGCGGCGAAAGGCGAGCGCGGGACCGCGCGCCGTTTCAGTGGATTGGTCGCGAGACATTGGAAGCTTTGACACTGTGTCGGACATGAAACCTCGGCAACTGACTCTCCGTTGTCATCCCCGCGAAAGCGGGGATCCATAGACACCGGGGAGCCGCTTAGAATGCCGTCGAGGTGGCTGGCTGTTTCAACCACGTCGTCGGAGGTTATGGGTCCCCGCTTTCGCGGGGACGACAGGCAGAGCTAACTCACCGCCGCAATGCGCTTCGTCATGTCCGCATATTTCGCGCCATACTTGTCCCACACCGGCTTCACCGCCTCGCGGAACGGCGCCTTGTCGACGGAGGTGACGATGTCGGTGCCGACTTCCTTCATCTTCTCCAGCGCCTTGGCTTCCGCCTCGTACCAGAGCGCGCGCTGTTCGAGCTGCGCCTCGCGGCCGACCTTCTTCAGCAGCGCCTGATCCTCCGGCGTCAGCTTCATCCACGATGCCTTCGAGAACACCAGCAGTTCGGGAATGATGAGATGCTCGGTCATCGAGAAGTATTTGGCGACCTGATAGTGGTTCTGCGCCACGAAGGACGGCAGATTGTTCTCGGCGCCATCGACAACGCCGGTCTGCATGGCGCTGAACACCTGGTCGAAGCCCATGGCGACGCCATTGCCGCCCAGCGCATTCATCGTGTCGATGAACAGCGGATTGCCGATCATGCGGATCTTGAGACCCTTCAAGTCCGCCAGCGCCTTCACCGGGCGCTTGCTGTTGTAGATGTTGCGCGAGCCCGCATTCATCCAGCCGAGCGCGACAAGCTTGGTCTTGTCATTCGCCGTGATCTTGTTGAGCAGCTCGTCGCCGATCTCGCCGTCGAGCACGGCTTCCATATGCTTGGAGTCGCGGAACACGAACGGCATGTTGAAGACATTGACGTCGTCCACCACGGGACCCACCGCGCCGACCGAGATGCGCGCGATCTGCAGCGCGCCGACCTGGGCCTGCTCGATGGCTTCCTTCTCGCCGCCGAGCTGCATGGAGGGGAACATCTGGACGCTGAGCCGGCCATTGGTGGCGGCCTCCAGCTTCTTGCCCATGCGCACCACGGATTCCACCGTGGGATAGCCGAGCGGGTGAACGTCGGACGCCTTGAGCACCATCTTGCTCTGCGCCAGTGCGGGCGCTGCGCCGCCGAGTCCCACGGTGCCAGCCGCGAGCGCGGCCAGGCCACCTTTGACGACCTCTCTTCTATTCATGGACGAAATCCTCCCTGATTTCCCGATGGTCTTTTTAGATCGGCAGTTGCGCCGTTATTCTTGGTCGCCCCGTTTTCGAGGTCGATTGTGCCGTGCCGCCTCCCGGCGCGCGGCCGGAAAGTTGTACGATGACCTGACATCTAGCATCAGGATGCGACTGCGACAAGCGGACACATGCAAGCGCACGTCGAACCAAAGTGCAATGCGCGTGCGCTGCGAAGGGAGGGGATTTGGGTGGGAAAAGACAGGCTCTATTGTCG
The DNA here is from genome assembly GCF_058807155.1 of Tardiphaga sp. GW821-FHT12E02. NCBI lineage: Bacteria > Pseudomonadati > Pseudomonadota > Alphaproteobacteria > Hyphomicrobiales > Nitrobacteraceae > Tardiphaga > Tardiphaga sp. GW821-FHT12E02. The sequence continues at coordinate 1,357,869 of NZ_JBXAQK010000001.1, read as the reverse complement.
TCACCCGGCTTGACCGGGTGACCCAGTAGACACAGCGGCTTCTGAGTTTACTGGATCGCCCGGTCAAGCCGGGCGATGACAGGAGAGGTGAAGCGCCTACTTCACCACCGCGCAAAAACTCTGCTGCACCGGCTCCGGCACCGTGCCGCCACGGCTCGACACCTTCAGCCACCAGGCGTCCAGCGCCTCGCGCGCGCATGGCAGTTTCACGCTCATGCCATCGGCAAAGGCGATCCATTCATTGAACCGGTGCGCCGGGACGGCGATCACCACGGGGATATCGCCGGACAGCGCGCGCTCGATCAGATAAGCGAGGCCTTTGCCTTCGCGCTCCTGCTTGCCGAAGCGGTTGATGATGACGAGATCGGCGCCGGCATCGATGGCATCGGCCACCCGGCTGCCGGCATCGAGCAACTGGCCGACATCGAGCTTGCACCCCTTAGCGCCCGGACCGAGATCCTGAAACAGCCGCACCTGCTCGCCGCTATGCAGCATCACGGCATTGAGCTTGGGCACATCGACTTCGCGATGGCCGAGCTGGACCAGGCCGACGGCACGGATGCCCTGCCGGCCGAGACTGGCCGCAAAATCATGCAGCACGGTGTCGGGGTCCTGGTCGGTCTCATAGACCAGAGCAGCCAGATCGCATTGGGAGTCGAACATCGGGACATCCTGCACGGGATTGGATGATCCTATTGCAGAATGGCGGCATTCAAAAGGCCGATTGCTGGCACGGATCGGTATATCTGACAGGATATAGCGACCGTAGGGCGGATGAGGCGAAGCCGTCATCCGCCGGCCGATTGCGTAACTGAAACTCCGCGGCGGATGACGCTGCGCTCATCCGCCCTACGGTCAGCGCGCCTTGCGCTTGATGTCCTTCTTGAGCGCCAGCAGTTCCTTGCGCGCTGCCACTGCTGCGGCTTTTTCGATCGCGCGGTAACGGCTGACGAGATTTTCGCCAAATGGCGTGAGGATCGCGCCGCCGCCATTCTTGCCGCCGGTCTGGCGCTCCACGGCGGCCTGGCCGCAGATGCGGTTGAGCTCGTCCACCAGATCCCAGGCGCGCTTGTAGGACATCTCCATGGCGCGCCCGGCGGCGGAGATCGACCCCGTCGCCTGGATGTTTTCGAGAAGCTGGACCTTGCCCGGCCCGATGCGGCCCTCGGGATCGAGGTCGATGCGGATGCTAAGGGCTGGCACGGGGCTGGCGGATGTCGACATGGCCCGACGTTACGTCGGACGCCGCGCGCTTTCCAGAGAAAGCGCGCGGTGAAGGTGTCGGAAGCGTAGGATGGGTTGAGCGGAGCGAAAACCCATCAGTCCGTCGATGCGGCAGGCTCCGCTGATGGGTTATCGCTGCGGCGCTTCGCGCCTTCGCTCAACCCATCCTACAAAATCAGCCGTGCAGCTTCTTCGCGGCTTCGGCAATCGCCTTGCCCTGATAGCGGGCGCCGGCGAGTTCATTCTCGCTCGGCTGGCGGCTGCCGTCGCCGCCGGTCAGGGTCGTCGCGCCATAAGGCGAGCCGCCGGTGACTTCATCGAGCTTCATCTGGCCCTGGAAGCCGTAATTGAGGCCCACGATCGTGATGCCGAAATGCAGGAGGTTGGTGATGATGCTGAACAGCGTCGTCTCCTGGCCGCCATGCTGGGTCGCGGTCGAGGTGAACGCGCCACCGACCTTGCCGTTCAATGCGCCCTTGGCCCAGAGACCGCCGGCCTGATCGAGGAAGTTCGCCATCTGCGAGGCCATGCGGCCGAAGCGGGTGCCGGTGCCGACAATGATCGCGTCGTAATTGGCGAGATCGTCGATGGTTGCGATCGGGGCGGCCTGATCGAGCTTGTAATAGGATGCCTTGGCGACGTCGGCGGGCACCAGTTCGGGCACGCGCTTGATGTCGACAGTGGCGCCGGCTTCGCGGGCACCTTCAGCCACGGCATTGGCCATGGTTTCGATATGGCCGTAGGCGGAATAATAAAGGACGAGCACTTTGGTCATGGGAAGTCTCCTGTGTGATCCCGAACCGTCATTGCGAGGGGCCGTTGCTTCGTAGAGCCGTTGGCGCCTGACAATGACGGCGGATTGGCATCTAGATACGCCTGCCGATTTGATGCATAAATAGAAACGATCGAAACTCATCGTTTCCGGATTTGATGTCAAAACTCCCCGATTTCGAAGCGCTGGCGATTTTCGCCAAGGTCGTCGAGCTGCAGTCCTTCGCTGCGGCAGCGACCGAGCTGACCCTGTCCAAGGCCACGGTCTCCAAGGCCGTGAGCCGGCTCGAGGACCGTCTGGGTGCACGGCTGTTCAACCGCACCTCGCGGCGGCTGGCGCTGACCGATGCGGGCCGGACCCTGGCGATCAAGGCGACGCAATTGCTGGCCGATGGCGAGGCGCTGGAGAACGAGGCGCTGGCGCAATCATCCAGCCCGCGCGGGCTGGTGCGGCTGGCGGCGCCGATGACCTATGGCACCGGCACCATTGCGCCGCTGCTGCCGGAATTCCTGGCCCGCTATCCCGACGTCTCTATCGACCTCAATCTCAGCGATGCGACGGTGGACCTGATCGGCGAAGGCTATGACGCCGCGATCCGCATCGCATCCTTGCCGGACTCCTCGCTGATCGCGCGGCGGCTCTGCGGCGTGAAGCGCTATGTGGTGGCGGCACCATCGTATTTCGCCAGATATGGCCGACCGACGCATCCGTCCGAACTCGCCGACCACAAATGCTTCGGCTACACCTATCTCACCACGCCCGGCGTCTGGCATTTCACCAATGACGCCGGTGATCTCGTGAGCGTGCGGCCCTCGGGCCCGCTGCACGTGAATAATGGCGAGGCCGTGATGCCGGCGCTGATCGCAGGCCTCGGCATCGGCGGCCTGCCGGATTTCATCGTCGGCGAGGCGATCGCGCGTGGCGAGCTGGAAACCGTGCTCGACGACTGGTCGCAAACCCTGAGCGGCGTCTATCTGGTGACGCCGCCGGGCGGCCCGCGTCCCGCGCGTGTCGAGGTATTGCTGGATTTCCTGGCGGAGAAACTATCAGACGGCGGCAAGCGGGCGCGGAAGGGGGAACGTGGCGATTGAGGGACGGGGATAGTGCCTGGCCTGCATGGTTCGAAACGCCCGCTTTGCGGGCTCCTCACCATGAGGGTCTTCTCTAGCGTTCGACTCTCCCCTCATCCCGAGCAGCCGCGCAGCGGCGTCTCGCAGGATGGCCGCGGTCCTTCCACGCTTCCTATACGACGTCAGCTTACTTTCATCATCTGCGCATAGATCGCGAAATACTGATCGCGCATATTGGCGATGTCGAATTCGGTGACGAAATTTCGCCCGGTCGCCGCCAGCCGCGTGGCGACATCGGGCCGCGCGGCCAGCGCCATGATCTTGTCGGCGAGATCCTGCACATCGCCGACCGCGAATTTGACGCCGTTGGCGCCGTCCACCAGCAATTCGGCGGGGCCATCGACATCGGCGGCGATCACCGGCAAGCCCGCGGCCATGGCCTCCAGCAGCACGAGGCCAAAACCTTCGAAGCGCGATGGCAATACGAACATATCCGCTTCAGCCAGCGGCCCACGCACATCGGTGCGGCCGCAGAGAAAGCGGATGCGATCGGATACGCCCTCGGCAATGGTCAGCGCCTTCAGGCTGCCTATCGTGGCGCTATCGCCTTCCGGCGGACTACCGACGAAATCGCAACGGACATCAAGACCGCGCGCCACACAGATCGCCAGCGCCTTGATCAGGATGTCCTGCCCCTTCTGCTTCGGATAGATGCGCGCGACATTGACGAGACGCAGCGGCGTGCCGACCACCCGCTCGCGATCGATGGCGCGGAAGGGCTGCAGCGGAATGCCATTATGCACCTTGAACAACCGCTTCAAATGCACGCTTGCGCATTCGCGCTCGACGGCCGCGGAGATCGCGATATTCCAGTCGACGAAGCGCTGATGCAACCGCAGCTTGACCCGGTCCCATGTCTGCACGATGCCCGTATTGTGGATCGTGGTGCCGACACTCATCGGCCGATACAGCTTGCTCAGCATCGCAAAATGCTTGGCGCCGCTGTCATGGGCATGAATGGCGCGGATATCGTGGCGGCGGATGATGTTCAGCAGCGTCAGGATAATGCGGGGATTGCGATTGCCGGGCGCGCGGCGGAGGAAATAGACGGGGTGGCCTGACGCCGTGAGCTCGGCCTCGAAATCCGGATGAATGCGATCATTGATGATGACGAAGACCTGCGGAACGCCTGCTCCCGGCGTGCAGCTGGCCGCAAAATTGATCAGCAGGCGCTCGGCGCCGCCGACGGTCAGCGACGAAATCAACTGAAGTACCGACGCCACGTGAAAATGCTCCCGGCCCGGCTGCCGGGCAACTACAAATTTATCGATCTCATCAGACCGATGCTCGCCTCATTTCGCCTCACAGAGATGGCTATTTGACGACGCGGAACAATGCGCCGCCGGCGCCAGAACGGGCCGCAAACGCATTCCTTCCAAAACCTGCCGAGACGGCGATAGGTTCCTTGCCTGATCGCGCGATCATTCAGCCAGCCATTTCATTGACTGGCGCGGGCCCGGTCGTAGCTTTGACGCGATTGTCGCAGCAGAGAAAAGCACCGCCGCCATGACCGACGCTTCCATGACCCGCCGCCTGTTTTCCACCCTCATCGCCACCGCGTTCAGCGCAACACTGGCTGGCTCCGCCTTCGCCGCCGACCCGATCGTGCTGCGCATCGGCGACCAGAAGGGCGGCAACCGCTCGCTGCTGGAATTCTCCGGCCAGGCCAAGGACCTGCCCTACAAGATTCAGTGGTCGGAATTCCCTGCCGCGGCACCGATCCTCGAAGCCATCAATGCCGGTGCGCTCGATGTCGGCCATACCGGCGACCTGTCGTTCCTGACGGTGTACGCCAATGGCTCGCCGATCAAGGCGATCGGCGGCGTGCGCGCCAATGCGAACACGCAGGCGATCCTTGTGCGCAATGACTCACCGATCAAGACACTCGACGACCTCAAGGGCAAGCGCCTCGCCGGCACGCGCGGCGGCTGGGGTCAGTTCCTGATCAATGCGACTTTGGAGAAAGGCGGTTACAAGACCACCGACGCCACCTTCGCGCCGCTCGGCCCGGTCGATGCGAAGATCGCATTGGTGGCCGGTTCGATCGATGGCTGGGCCGTCTGGGAGCCCTATATTTCCTATGCAGTCCTAAAGGACAATGCGCGCGTGGTGACCGACGGCGCGGGACTGACACCGACGCTTACGTTCATCGTGGCATCCGATCAGGCCATCGCAACCAAGCGCGAAGCCATCGCGGACTTCCTCAACCGGCTGAACAAGGCGCGTGAGTGGTCGCGTTCACGCCTGCCGGACTATGCCAAAAGCACGGCCGAACTGACCAAGCTGCCGGAAGACGTGCTGCTGCGCGCCTATCAGCAACAGGACACACGGCCGATCGCCATCGATGACGGCGTGGTGAAGGAGTTTCAGGAAGCGTCGGATCGCGCGACGCGCTACGGCATCGTGAGCAAGCAGATCGACGTCAGCAAGGCAGTGGATCGCAGCTTCACGAAGGACCTGACGGTGTCGAACTAGGGGCGATTGTAGGATGGGTTGAGCGCAGGCGCGATAGCGCCGAAGCGATACCCATCACCGCGTGCTCCGGCGTTTGTGGTGATGGGTATCGCTTCGCTCAACCCATCCTACGCGCGCGGTTTCGTCCGCGCCAAGATCCGCATCGTCGCCACCGCCGCGACCAGCGACAGCACCGTGGCGACGCTGAACAGCGTGCCATAGCCGAGGAGATCGGCGATGCGGCCGGACAGCATCGAGCCGATGAAATAGATGATGAGCTGGGCACAGGCGAGAATGGTGAAATCGGTGCCCGGCTGCTCTTTCGATGCCGCCGACATGAACAGGCTGTAGAGCGCAACGATCTCCATATAGCGGATCAGCGTCTGGAAGCCGGCCGCGCCAAAGATCGGCAGGATGCCGGTGATGATGCCGAGCGCATGCGCCGTGAACAGCGCGAAACAGACCGTGCGCAGGATGCCCAGCAATCCCAGCGTCCAGCTGCTGCCGAAACGATGCAGCAGCCAGGCCGCGCCCGCCGCGCCGGCCAAGCCGGCTGTCGTCGCAGCGCCGCCGGAGAGATAGCCGATCTGCGCCAGCGGCACGCCGGCATCGACGAGATAGCTGCCTTCCATCGTCTTCACGAGGCCTTCGCTCATCCGGTAGATCAGCGCGATCCAGAGAATGTTGCGCACCTCGCGCCGGCGCAGGAACGCCATGATCGACGGGCGTGGCTTGGCGGGGTCGATGACGTCAGCTTCGCTCTCCTGCATGGCGAAAGCGGCGAAGAGCGGGATCAGCGAGAAAGCCGCGATGGTCAGCAGCATGCCGGTCCAGCCGATATACGAATACAGCACCAGCCCGAGCGTGCCGCCGATGACGACGCCGAAGGCCACCGAGCCGCCCTGGATCGCATTGCCGATCGGGCGATCTTCCGGCGCCAGATATTTCGCCGCATAGCCGTCGGTGGCGATGTCCTGGGTGGAGATCAGGAACGAGCCGACAAGGCCGATCGCGATGATGCCCCAGACATTGGTTGAGCCGAGCGGGATCAGGCACAGCAGGCTGAAAATGACGCCGGTCTGGGTGACGATCACCCAGCCGGCACGATGCGCGCGTGCGAAGGGACGGATGCGATCGACCCAGGGCGCCCAGAAGAACTTCAGCAGCAGCGGCAGAAACCAAAGGCTGAGATAGCCGATCTCACTGCGCGACACGCCGGCTTCGCGCATGATCGGCGGCAGCGCCGCGGCGAACAGATAGGATGGAATCGCCTGCGCGAGATAGAGCCCAGCGAGCACGACGAACAGCCGCCTGCGCCCGATCACAGGCGCGGCAGCCGGCGCGTCGATCGCGACCGTGCTCATGCGACGCCGCCATGTTCGGCGAGGAAGGCGCGCGCGGCGGCCTCGTCTTCCATCGCCACCAGCGGCATCGGCCACAGCTTGCGAAAGGTTTCTTGCATCTTCTCATTGGCTCCCGGACGCACGATCGCAACCGCGCGGCAATGCGCCGACACATGTTTGCGCGTGGCTTTGAACCACAGCGCCTGCTCGCGTTCGCCAGCCACGGACAGCTTGCGCCCGCCACCGCCGAACAGAATGAGGAATTCGAACGGCTGCGCATGCTCGCCGACCCGCACCAGCGCGGCCAGATAATCGCGCTCGTCGGTGTCGGCATAGGGTGGCAGAAAACGTAGCGTCAGCAGGCTGCCTGCTAGTTCAAGATCGACCATGACAGCAATTCGAACTCCCTGGGAAGTGGCCTTGGGACAATGTGACCGAGATAGTCTCTAAGTCTTCATTGCGAGCGCAGCGAAGCAATCCAGATCTTTCTTGGCGGGGTCGTCTGGATTGCTTCGTCGCTTCGCTCCTCGCAATGACGGATCGTTAGAACGTCTTGCGATAACCAACAGTGACCGTGCGGCCCCATGAATAGACCGGCAGGTTGCGCACCGAGGTCGCGGTCGGGTTCTGCACGGTGGCATCGAACAGGTTGTTGACCGCCGCATAGGCCTCGCCGCCATAGACGGGGCCGCTGAGCGCAGCATTCATCGTGAAGCCGCCCTCGATCGGATAGGTGGTGTTGGCGAGATTGATGCCGCGGTTGCGGCCGGACCAGCCTTCGCCCTCGACGCGCAGCTTGATGCCGTTGTCGAAGCGATAGTCGCCGAAGATCAGGCCGCGCACCGGCGTGGCGATGCGGTTGTTCGGCAGCCATGAATCCAGCACACCATCCTTGTTGCTGTCATAGCGGCCTTCCTTGTAACCGATCGTGGTGCCGAAGGTGAAGTTCGAGGTGATCGCCATTTCGCCGATATATTCGACGCCGTAAATCATTTCCTTCTGCTGCGAGATCAGGTTGGTGACGGGATCGAAGGTCACGCCCTTTTCCGAGGTGGAAACGAAGCCGGTGATGCTGCCCTTGTAGGGGCCGTTGCCGCCGCGAATGCCGAGTTCGTAATTGTTGACGATCTGCGGCTCCGGCGCGATCGAGGTGAAGCTGATGGTCTGGCGCGCCGGCGTCAGGCAGTTCGGCACGGCCAGCGTACAGGCATAGGCGGTGGAGGACAGGCCGGCGCGGCGGGTATAGGCGCCGACATCGGGCAGCGCATAGCCCTGCGAGAAGCCGCCGAACATCTCGATCTGCGGCGCCAGCTTGAAGGTGGCACCGAGATTGTAGGTCGGCGAGGCATATTCGTACTCGCCGCCGATGACATTGAGCTGCGGCAGCACCAGCGCCACCACACTGGCGCCGATCGGCGTCTGCGCATAGGCCGTCGGCCGCTGGAAATTGTTCACGCTGAGATCGAAATGCTCGTAGCGCACACCGCCACGCACGGTGAGACGATCGGTGACCGGCACCTGCGCCAGCGCGAAGCCGGCGGTCGTCACCTGGGTGAGCGGCGTGAAGACATCGCGGCCGTCGGTGAGGGTCTGCCAGGTCTTGTCGTGAACGACGTCGGTGCCCCAGGTGATGCGGGCGCCGTTCCAGATCCTGTCGAGCGGCGTATCGATCGACAGGTTCATGCCGCCGCGCTCGGAATACAGCGTGGTCTGGTTGGCCGGGCTCGTCGGGCTCAGGGGATTGCCGGAATAATAGACCAGCGAATTATAGGGGTAGGAGAATTCCGAGTAATTGAAGCGCTTCTTGATGTCGTTATAGAAGCCGACCACGCTCAGATTGCCGAGGATGAAGTTGCTGTCGCTATAGCGCAACTGGATGGTGCGGGTGTCTTCCAGCACGCTCTGGCCGGTATAGGGCTTTGTGAAATCCGGCTGCGCATAGGCGCCGGCATAATTGGTGAGGTAGCGCGGCGTCTGGTCGAGATAGAACTGCGCGATCGAAGCCTCGATGCGCTTGCCGCCGTCGAAGTCGTAGCCGACCTTGCCCAGGAAGTTTCCGCTGACAAAGCGATCGCCGCCGCCCTGCCCGAGCATGCCGTCCGATGGAAGCTCACGACCCGCACCGTCATAGGTCTTCTGCGCGCCACGGCCACTGCCGACGAACAGGTAATCGATGCCATTGACGCCCTTGCCGCTGACCGTCGCGGACACTTCCGGCGCCAAGGAGCCGCCGACATCGGCGGTGAAGCTGCGCAGCGCCGTGTTGACGCTGACGCGGGGGCCACCTTCCTGCGCCTTCTTGGTGATAAAATTGACGGTGCCGCCCGTGGCGCCCGCGCCATAGAGGCTGGATGCACCGGCGACGAGTTCGATCCGCTCGATGGAATTCAGATCGATCAGCGACAGGATGCGCGACACATCGCGCAGCGGCGTCGTCAGCGGCACGCCGTCCATCAGCACCAGCAGGTCGCGGCCGCGATAGCTTTCCGAGGCGCCGGAAATCGTCTGGTTGGACACCGAGAAGCCCGGCAACAGCTTGGCCAGCACAGCCGAGGCGCTGCCCGTCTGCTTGAGCTGTTCCTCGATCTCCTGTCGCTGCACCACCTGCACCGTCTGCGGGATATCCGAGATCGCGCGCTCGGCGCGCGCTGCGGTTACGGTGATCTCCTCGAGCGCCACCGGCGCGCGCTGCTGCGCGCTTGCCTGGGTCGCGATGAGTCCGATGGCCGGGATGAGAAGGTATTTGCTGGTGCGCATGATGCTCGGGCTCTTCCGTTCGATCGTGGAGACGTCTCACGGCAGCAAGCGAGCGGGTCAATCGACCATGGTCAGCCTCACTTTGGAATCAATGTAAATTCCATCAGTGGCTTTACGCTTCTTACGTCTGCGCAATCCGTCTATCTTCATCCGCAGCAATACTTCACGGCTCACGCGCAAGACTTGGACTCGGTGACTTGATAGTCGGACTGGAGCGAACGAACCGATTTGGATCTGGTGCTGTGGCAAAGCGGCATCAGTTGCAGTCGCCGTCTTGCGCCGAGGCTGCACCCGACTGCCCATTTGTGCCGCTCTGGCTCGTCGCCGACGACATCGACGATCACCTGCGCCAGCCGCTCGAAGCGCGGCTGCCGTGGAAGACGGTGCAGCGCGATTCCCTCGGCTCGTTTCGCGCGGCGCCGTTCCAGTCCAAGGCGATCCTGCAGATGCAGCCGCATCTCGGCCTGATGTCATGCTTCGATCCCGCGCCGCGCTGGGACATTCGCGACATCGCCAGTGACGACGACACCAACGATCTTCTGATCGTCCGCCCATCCGATGGCATCGTGACCGTCGAGCAAGGCGGCCAGCGCCAGACCTGCATGCAGCGCGAAGCCATCGTGCTCGATGCCAGTCGCGCCGCCACCTTCCTGATGAATGATGTCAGCCGCGTCGACTGCCTGCTGATCGCATGCGAGGCCCGCAGCGACATGCGGCACATCCCCCACGACAATGGCGGCCTGATCGCGCTCGGACATTACGCAGCCGCCGTGATGCGCGGATTGCTGCCGATGAACTCCGCAGCGCTGGCTGGCCTCGCCGTCGATTATATGAGCGGCCTCGTCGCCACCATGATTGCGGAAGCCGAGGCACCCGCGAAATTGACGGCGCGGCGGCCGGATCGCCCGGCTATCTCGCTGCTGTCGCTGAAGGCGGACATCGAGGCGAGCCTCGGCCAGAATCTGTCGCTCGAACAGCTCGCGACCACCCATGGCGTGACGACACGCTATTTCCAGAAGCTGTTCGAAGCGGAGGGTCGCACCTTTTCGGATTATCTGCTGGAACGGCGACTGGAGCGTGCCTTCCAGATGCTGCGCGACGGCCATCGCACCGAGCGCAGCGTCAGCGCCATCGCCTTCGAAGTCGGATTCGGCGATCTGTCTTATTTCAACCGCACCTTCAAGAAGCGCTTTGGTGCGACACCGCGCGAGATCCGCGCGCGGTTCGATACGATCAGGCTGACGGCGCTGGCGCCTAACGCAAGCGCCTGAGCGTTACTTCACCTTGGCGACCGTCGTGTCCCTGCCCGGTAGGATTTCCACCGTGGCCGTTCGCCCTGCCACCAGCGTCGCGCTGTCGGGCACGGCGTCCAGTGCGATCCGCACCGGCACGCGCTGTGCCAGGCGCACCCAGCTGAAGGTCGGCGTGACATTGGCGAGCAGGTTGCTGCCCTGGCCACGATCGCGATCCTCGATGCCGGCAGCGATGCTTTCGACACGGCCGGTGAGCTCATGGCTGTCGCCCATCAGGTGGACGCGCACGGGATCGCCGACATGAATGCGCGACAGTTTCGTTTCTTCGAAATAGCCATCCACATGCAGGCTGGACGTATCGATCAACGCCATCACGCCTTTACCTGCCGTAACATAGGTGCCTGGCCGCAGATCCATATTGCTGATCCGGCCTGACACAGGTGCGCGGATTTCGGCGCGATCGAGATTGAGCTGCGCCACGCCGCGATCGGCCACGGCCTGATCATAGGATGCCTCCGCCAGCTGCTGCGTGGCGACCACCTGTTCCTTCTTCTGCTGCGAGACCGCGGCCGTGGTGAGATCGTTGTAGCGCTTGAGATCGAGATCGGCCTGCTCCAGCGTCGCCTTGCGGCCGGCGACGACGGCATCCGCCGTCTGCAGCGCCAGCGCGAAACGCGCGCGGTCGATCCGCATCAACACATCGCCGCGCTGAACGGCCTGATTGTCCTTGACCAGAATCTCTGTCGCAAAGCCGGAGACATCCGGCGCCACGGTGACCACATCGGCGCGCACGCGGCCATCACGCGTCCACGGCGCGTCCATGTAATAGACCCAGAGATAGCGCCCGACGGCGAGGGCGGCGATGACCATCAGCGCAGTGACGGCAAAACGGCGAATGAATGCAGCAATGGTCTTCATGACAGTAATCCGGACGTGAGATAGACGACGCCGCCAAGCAGGCAGACGTAAAGGGCGAGATCAAACAGCGCGCGATGCCAGACGAAGCGATAGACGCCGGCGCGTTCGAGCAGCGGGCGCAACAGCGCACCAATGGCGTAGGTGATCACCAGCCACAGCATCAGCGAGGGCAATAGCACGCCGAACAGATCGATCTGATACTTCATGCGGCAACACTCCCGACATGGTCGATGGCTTCGGGTTGATAATCGGGCGCATCTGGAAACAAGCCGCGGCGAATGCCGACCAGGCCGATCAGCGCATCGGTACGTCCCGCGCCGTGTTCGTCGATGGCTGCGGCCATGGCGTGATCGACACGCGCTAGCAAGGCATCCGGCATCGCCGTGCCATCATGCCTGCGAAAACTCTGTGCGAGTTCATCGAGCATGGCATCGATGGCGCCCAGCGTTCGCCACGACAGATGATGCCGGGCACGCCTGAGATCGACGACATTGAGGCCGACACGCAGCTCACGCAGATTGTCGATCTGGCGCAGATCCGAGCCTTGCAGCGCGAGCAGACGTGGCGCCAGCACACCGATGCGGTTGAGCATCACGCCGGCAAAGGCTGCGCGGTCGCGATTGCCGCGGCCTTCGGCAGCTTCCGCGATGGCGATCCAGCCGCGGCGCATCAGGCGGCGCACGCTCCATTCCGAACCGACCGAGCGGATCAGCCGGATCGAGATGGCCGAAAGCTCGATGCCGACAAAGAGCGCGATGCTGGAATTGGCGAAGGACGCGAAATCGGCGCTGTAGGTTTCCTGCAGCGCCATCATGGTCGCCGTATTGGCAGCCAGCAGCATGCCGATGAAGAAGGTGGCCGGACGCGCGATCAGATAGCCGAACACCAGAAAGGCCGGTGCCAGCACAAAGATCAGGACTTCCACATTGCTGATGGCCGGCAGGATGGCGAACAGATAGGCCGCGATGATCACGATGGCGACCAGCGTCCATTTGACGAAGCCGCGCAGGCCCACCGAGGGATCATCCATGCTGGCAAAGAACGAGCAGCCGATCGCCGCCATCATCGGCGCCGTGGCACCGTCCGTCCACCCGGTCAAAATCCAGAACGCGCAGCACACCAGAATGGTGACGAACGCGCCCGCGGAAGACCACAACGCCATGCCGGGATCGCGGTAGCGCGCCGGTGCGACGCCGCCATCCGGCTGGAACACGAGCTTCGCACCAGCAGGCCGCTCGCCGCTGGCAATCGCCTGATTGAGGATGCGGCAATCCGCGGAGATATCGACGAGTTCGCGCAGCCGCATCAACAGGCTGGCAACGATGATCTCGGTCCATGGCGACGTGGCATTGAGCGCAGGTCGCTGCACGGCAATGCGCTCACGCAGGCGCTCGGCCGGCTCACGATCGAGATCGTCATTTCCGATCCACTGCGCGACATCATCGAGCAGCGCGATGAGCAGCGGATGCCTGCTGCGCGCGTCCGGACCCAGCGCATCGATGCGATCGCCGAGCGAGGACAATGCCGGCAGGAAGGTGAGCATGCGAACGCGCAGCGCGCGCATCCAATGGACGGTCTCGCGGCCGACGCTGCGATCGAATGCGAGATGATCGGCAAGACCATCCAGATCGACCGCATCGGCAGCGAGCTTCAGGCGCAGATCGCGAACGGCCTGATCCGCACTGCGGCCGGCCAGAACATCCTTGCTCAGCTTGCGCGCACCTTTGAGCCAGCCATCGACACGCGCGGCGACAGCCGGGCCGACGCTGCGCGGCAGCAGCACCGTGGATGCCACGGTCGCACACAGGATGCCGATAATGATTTCCTGGCTGCGCGCCACGGCGGTATCGAAGATGGCAGCGGGTTCGGAGACCGAGGGGAAAGCGATCAGCGCGCAGGTATAGCCGGCGAGCATGAACATGTAGCTGCGCGGCGTGCGATCGAGCAGCGAGACATAGAGGCAGATGCCGACCCAGGCCGCGATGGCGAGACTGAGGAGTTCCGGCGAATTGACGAGATTGGGCACAAGCGCGATGCTCGCCGCGGCGCCGATCAGCGTGCCGATGACGCGATACAGCGCCTTCGAGCGCGTAGCTCCGGCGAGCGGCTGCGAGGTGATGTAGACGGTCGCCAGCGCCCAGTAAGGCCGCGGCAGATCGGCGGCAAAGCCGATCAGCAGCGCCGCCATGGCGGCGATGAAGGTCTTTACGGAAAAAATGATATCGGCGTGGCGCTCAAGGAAGGGCAGCCGGTCAGCGGCGGTGCTCATGACGCGCTATCCGTTTCCAGCGCAGCCTCATAGAGGCGATGCGCGGATTGTTCGATGCGGCTCAGAACATCGAAGGTGATCGCGAGCTCGTCCGCAGAAATGCCTGTCATCAGCTCGGCGCGTGTCCGACGCATCACGCGCCTGATCTCCTCGGCCTTGGCTTCGCCGAGTTCGGTGAGATGCAGCACCTTAGCGCGACGATCGGTCGGATCCTCGCGGCGCTCGACCAGGCCTTCGGCGGCGAGCAGATCGATGAGGCGCACCACCGACGGGCCTTCGAGACCCATTTCCTCGGCCAGCACGCCCTGGCGCACATTCTCGCGCCCGCCGCGCGACAGGATCAGCAACGGATGAGCCGTTGCTTCGGACAGACCATGCGCCGCCAGGGTCTGATCCGCTTTGCGGCGCCAGACCCTGGCCAAACGCGCGACAAGCAGGCCGAGCTCGGCCTGCACATGTGGAGTGGTGGGGGGCATGGATATTAGATAGGATGCTATCGATTAGGCTGCAATCGATATTGTGCATCGCGGCGATCACGCTGTGGTGAGGGCTGCGCGCCTGGTGAACAGCGCCCTAATGCAAACGGCCCCGGATCTCACGATCCGAGGCCGTTGGAAAATACCACTTACTGTCGTCGCCCGGCTTGACCGGGCGATCCAGTAGACACTGACGCGTGTGATGAAGCCGAGAGTTCGGAGTTTACTGGATCCCCGCTTTCGCGGGGATGACAGCCGAAGCTCAATCCGTGGACTTGCGCAGTTCCATCGCCTCGGTCTTGGCCGGCTCGCTCTTGGCGGGCTCGGACTTCACGGCACCGGTCGTGGTCACCGGATCGAGCTTGCTGCTCTCGACGCGCGGGGTGGAGACGCGGGTGACCGTCTCGCCGCCAGCCGACGCATCGGCCGAACGGGTGCGCATGGTGCGCGGCTGCGACAGCGAGCGGGCCATCAGCATCTGGCCGCGGCCCTGATGGCGGAAATCGCAATAGCCGGTGAAGCCGAGCACAGTGACCGAGCCACGAAAGCTGCGCTCGTCCTTCTTTTCCAGATCGAAACACGGTTCGAAGGGCATGCCCTTGAGCGACGCGCAGATGTTCTGGCCGCGAACCTGCAGCGTATTGCCGGGCACGCGCATATTGCGTGCAGCAGCGGTGCCCGAGAACTGCACCGCGCCGGCTGCACCGCCATCGTCGAAAATGCGGCCTGCGCCGCGGGTGCCGTCATTACAGGCGAATGCGAAGACCCTGCCGGACACGAATTTTCGTGCCTCCTCGGCATTCATCTTCTGGCCGGCAAATGCCGGTGCCGTCACCACCGTCGTGGCAAGCACCGCCCCCAACACATAACGCGCAACCATGGGATACTCCGAAACAACCGAGCGCGGATCATCACGAGACGTGCCCGAGGTCACCACGTGTGACCGCCAGATGTCTTTACCCGCTGCTTACCATACCAACTGCGGCAACAATGGAGCAGGATGGTTGGTAAAGTCTGAACGTGGTTTAGCCGATCTTTACCACGATTCGGCCGCGGACCTGACCTGCCAGCACCCTGGCGCCAGCCTCGATCACCTGATCCAGCGCGATTTCCTGAGTAATTTCAGCAAGTTTTCCTGAATCAAGATCGGTGGACAGCCGCGTCCAGGCCGCCTTGCGCAACTCGATCGGGGCCATCACGGAATCGATGCCGAGAAGACACACGCCGCGCAAAATGAAAGGCGCAACCGACGATGGCAGGTCCATGCCGCCGGCCAGGCCGCAGGCAGCGATGGCGCCGCGATATTTGGTCGAGGCCAGAAGGTTCGCCAGCGTGGTCGAGCCGACGCTGTCGACACCGCCCGCCCAGCGCTCTTTCGCCAGCGGCTTGCCAGGCGCGGAGAGCTCGTTGCGATCGATGATTTCTGCAGCACCGAGGCCCTTCAGATAGCCCTCTTCCGAGGTGCGGCCCGTGGAGGCGATGACGTGGTAGCCGAGCTTCGACAGCACGGCGATGGCCACCGAGCCGACACCGCCGGCGGCGCCGGTGACGACCACCGGACCGTCCGCAGGCTTCAGCCCATGATTCTCCAGCGCCAGCACCGACAGCATGGCGGTGTAGCCGGCCGTGCCGATCGCCATGGCATCGCGCGCGCTGATGCCGTCGGGCAGACGCACCAGCCAATCGCCTTTGACGCGAGCCTTCTCGGCATAAGCGCCGAGATGGGTTTCGCCCATGCCCCAGCCATTGCCGATCACCTTGTCGCCGGCTTTCCAGTTCGGATTGGTGGAGGATTCGACCGTGCCTGCGAAATCGATGCCGGCGATCATCGGGAAACGCCGCACCACCGGCGATTTGCCGGTGAGCGCGAGACCATCCTTGTAGTTCAGCGTGGACCACTCGACGCGGACGGTGACGTCACCTTCCATCAGTTCGGCTTCGTCGAACTGCACGAGCGCAGCCGTGGTGCCTTTGTCCGCCTTATCGATCCGGATCGCTTTGAACGAGGACAATGCGCGTCTCCTTTTTTGCTTTTGCACCGGCGTCAATGTCCCCTCTCCCCAACGGGGAGAGGGTCAGGGAGAGGGGGAGCCATACACTCCGACGGAGCTTGTGGCTCCCCCTCTCCCGCCCGGCTTCGCCGGTCGACCTCTCCCCGGTGGGGAGAGGTGAAGCAAGGACCCCTAACCCCATCACGCCGGCTGCGCAACCGCGCGGACCACGGGCTTTTCCACGATCGGCAGATTGATCAGCGCCGACAGCACGCCGAACAGCACCGAGAGCCACCAGATCGGCGTGTAGGACCCGAATTTGTCGAACACGATGCCGCCGAGCCAGGCGCCCAGGAAGCCACCGACCTGATGGCTGAAGAACGCAAACCCATACAGCGTCGCCAGCCAGCGGGTGCCGAACATCAGCGACACCAGGCTCGATGTCGGCGGCACCGTGGAGAGCCAGGCGAGACCGCTGATGGCGCCAAACACCAGCGCCGACGTCGTCGTCAGCGGCAGCATGATGAAGGCCACCGTGGCCAGCGCGCGGGTAAAATAGATGAAGGAAAGAATGTAGCGCTTCGGCAGCTTGCCCTGCACATAGCCGACCGTGAGCGAGCCGATGATGTTGAACAGGCCGATGATGGCGATGACCCAGCCGCCCACCGCCGCCGGCAGGCCGCGATCGATCAGGTAAGCGGGCAGATGCATGGTGATGAATGCAAGCTGGAATCCGCAGGTGAAGAAGCCGATCACCAGCAGCACATAGGAGCGATGGCCGAAGGCTTCGATCAGCGCGTGCTTGAAGGACTGCTCCGGCACCGGCGTCGCAGCGCTCGCAGCATCTGCCTTCGGTGTCGCCAGCACCATGGCCAACGGCACCACCAGCAGCATCAGGAAACCGAACGTCGTCAGCGTCGCCTGCCAGCCGGTATTGTCGATCATCGCCACCGTGAAAGGGGCGAAAATGAACTGGCCGAACGAACCGGCCGCCGTGCCGGCGCCGAGCGCGATGCCGCGCCATTCCGGCGGCATCAGCTTGCCGAAGGCGGACAGGACGAGATTGAACGAACAGCCGGAGAGACCAAAGCCGATCAGGAGACCGGCGCTCAGATTCAATTCGAGGGGCGTCGTGGAATAACGCATCATCAGCAGGCCGGCCGCATACATGAGCGCACCGATGCAGATCACGCGCACGCTGCCGAACTTGTCGGCCACGGCGCCGGCAAAAGGCTGGCCGATGCCCCAGAGCAGGTTCTGCACGGCGAAGGCCAGCGCGAATACATCGCGGCCCCAGCCATATTCCTGGCTGAACGGCTGCACGAAGAAGCCGACGCTGGAGCGCGGGCCGAAGGTCAGCATGCCGATCAGCGATCCGCAGATCACGATCACCAGGGGCGTGCGCCAGCCGAGATTTGGTCGCGATATGCTGTCGATGGCTGCCATGTCATGTCCCCCGTCCTCAATTTGAGGTTCCGCAGAGATAAATGCATCCGCATGATAATCCAACCACCGATCGGTTGATATTCGTGCGGATCAGATGTGCGATTCACGACAGCGCCTGGCCAAGCTGTCGTCGCCCGGCTTGACCGGGCGATCCAGTAAACACCGGCATTTGTGATTGAAACGCAAGGCCAGTGTGTACTGGATCCGCGCTTTCGCGGGAATGACAGGTGAGATGTCGAAACGCCAAAAAGGCGGCGCCGGGCATGGCGCCGCCTTTTGCAGGCTTGGAGGTAAAGTCGGATCCTACGGCTTGGTCTCGGCCAGTTTCCTGGAGATTTCAGCGGTCTGCGCCGCTGTTCCCCAGCTCGGCGCATCGCTGCCATCGCCCCATTTGCGCGGACGGTAGAAGGAATGGACGCCGGTTTTGTACATTTTCTTCATTTCGCGCACCCAGGACGGATGCACCCAATAGGCATGGTAATGCGTGGACTTGCCGACTTCCGGCAACCACAGCCGGCCATCCAGCGTCGCCGCCGCGATCTTGCGGGCGCGCTCCCACATATCGGGCTCGCGCACGACGTCCGGAATGCCGTCGCAGGCAAAGGTGAACTGGCAAGCCAGGCGGCGATGCTTGTTCTGATAGACGACGCCGCAGGGCGTGGTCGGATAGAAGCCGGAGAAGGTACGGTTCATCACCACCTGCGCCACCGCGATCTGGCCGCGCACGGCTTCGCCGCGGGCTTCGAAATAGACGGCTTCGGCCAGGCACTTCTCCTGCTTGTCACGGGCAGCGCCCGTGAGGTTCAGGCGCTGGGCCGGGGTCTTGCCATGATAGTCGTTATTGACCTCGCCCTTCTTAGCGATGCTTTCGCCAGCGACGGGCTTATCGGCCGGCTGCGGCAAGGCAGCCGTCTTCTTCATGTCGGGATCAACGGGTTGAGCGAAACCCGGCGTGACGATCATCGGCTCTTCGCCGGGCTGCCACTGTTCCATCGTGCCGGCGGCTTCACCAAGCGATGACGCACCGAAAAACAGGCTCGCGGTCTTCACCGAGAAACCGTCTTTGGAGGGCGCCGGTTCGACCGGAATCACAGCCGCCTCGGGCGAAGCATCTTCCGTCGGCTGCACCGGCGCGCCATTGGAATATTGTGCCAATGGTGGCGCATGCAGGGCTTCGTCGAGTTCGGGATCGAGCGGGGCGTGCTGCGCGGATGGCATGCGATCGGCGGTCTTGGCCCCCTTCACCGACGAGTTGTCACGGAAGGAATCACCTGCCGGATCGTCGGACATATCGTCCGCGGGCTTGAAGGTGGCGAGACGATCGCCCTTCAGCGTGCGATCCACTTTCGGAAAATCGGCGGCCTCATAGCGGCGCGGCGACTGCATCAGGGGATTGCGCGTCACCGTGCCGGTGATGTCATTGGTGTCGAAGCTGGCGAGTTGCAGCAATGGGCGCGACGAGGTGCCGACCGGACGGCCGAACGAGAAGGTCGCGACATGAATCGAGGAGACGGCGGAGGCATAATTGCGCTGCTGCCAGCGCTCGGTGACGCCCGGCTGACGCGCGAGCAGCGACGCAATATCCTGATAGCCTGACTCGGTCGGGGCCATCGCAAAGATGCAGAGGCCGAGACCGAAGAGCGCACGCTGCGCGCCCTTCGGCCCGATACGCAATACTGACATCCGATACGCTCACGCAACACTTACACCAGCATCGATCTGCGCGGCTGCAACAGCATTTCCGTACATTTCGATCTGTTTCGTTAGTAAGCAATCAAAGTTGCCGCGCGGTTAATCACCGATGCAGCGACACCACATGCAAGTGGTGCTTTGATGCGCGCGCAGCATTCGAAAAACGCAGTAAACCGCGGCGTAACGAGAGTGGTGAAGATTGTGTTGACGAATGAGGTGAAGAAAAATTGCTGTCTTTTTCTCCCTCCCCCAAGCGTGGCGCAGCCACGCGCCGTGGGGAGGGTGGATCGAACGTGCAGCGTTCGAGACGGGTGAGGGGCTTCCCCAACCTCTGAGGTCGCGCGGGGCGCCCCACCCGGCTTTCGCTCGTCGAGCTTCGCCGCGGCGCGGCCCCGCCCTCTCCGCTGCGCCGCTTTGCGGCTTGGGGGAGGGAGCACTACTGTCCGAGCGCAATCACGTCGCCAGATAATCGAACGCCACTTCGCCGAGACCCAGCGTCAGATCGCATTTGAAATGCAACGCCGAGACGATCTCGCGCACCGGCAACCGCGCCACGTCCGCAAGCGCATGTGGAAACAGACCGAGCGCCGCCGGCCCCGACCAGGCCTCTTTCAACACGATATCTTCGAGGTGATAGCGCACCAGTTCGCAGATGCGTGGGCTGCCATCCACATGCGGGATGATCTTCAGAATGAAATTCGGCACCGTCAGCGCGTGCATGACGGCGTCATGATCTGCCTGGCTGTGCTTGTATCCCATCGTGCCGGATGCACACAGCACTGAACCGTAATGCAGCGTGCCGACCAGCACATCGCTCTCCACGACAATCTTCGGCGTCGCGCGCTTCTTTGGAAATCCCCACAATTCGCGACCACCGGCAATCGGCGCATCGTCATCGAGATACATCGAGTGAATGTAGACGCCATCGACCCCATCAAGGCGCACAGGAATCGCCTGCCCAGTCTCGGTGTAGTCACCAAAGCCGGTCGAATCCGGCATGCGAATGAACTCGTATTTGACGATCGCGTCGGTGACCTGGAGCGGCTCGGGCACCACGGCAGCCAGCGCTTCCGGATCGGTGCGATAGGTGATGATGAAATATTCGCGGTTGAAGAACCGATACGGCCCGCGCGGAAATGACGGATTGGTCAGCGGCATCGAATAGGCGTTGCGCCGGATGTCGTCGATCTTCATGGCAGCCCCCAAAGTCAAGCAGTGACGTTGAGGGTACTATGACGATGCTGCATGAAGCTTGCGAGACGAAAAGTGGCCCGCGGCCCCCCAAGCTCCGCCCTCATCCTGAGGAGTGCGCGAAGCGCACGTCTCGAAGGATGGCTGCAAAGCGCAATCAACTCATGGTTCGAGACGGCGCTGCGCGCCTCCGCACCATGAGGGATCGAGACTGTTATTTCGCCGGAATCGGCGGCGCGGTTTTCTCGGCAGGTGCAGGCGGCAACGCAGGCTTTGCACCGGCATCCTTGGCATCGGCATCGGGCCGCGCAGGCTGTGGCGGTGTCTCCTGGGGCCGCTGTCCGGTGGTCGAAGGCTCTGCGGGCGCGGCCGGCTTGCTTTCGGCGCCAGGCGTTGACTGCAACGGCGGCGTCGCCTGGGCCATGCGGGACTTTGGTGGATCCAGAGTGAGACGTGCCAGCGCCGATGTCGATATCCCTGCGCCTGTCATCACCACCAGCGTAGCGATCGCAAGGCGAGTCCGGAACAGTTGCGCATTCATCGAGATCATGGCGTCCACCGCAGGTTCATTTGCGGTGACAACGGTGGCGGCGGAGCAAAAGTTCCCGCGCGAAAACGCCGCTATTCCTTGGTGCTGGAATCCCAGGTGGCATTGCGCACGCCGGCATGGCTCTCGAGCTTCACCAACACCGCATCGAGTTCCTTCGGATCGACCGCGGTGGAGACCAGCGTAGCAACGATCTCGCGCTGCGTCTCGCTGAGCTCCTCCACCTCCACATCGCCGACCGGATAGCTGGCTGCCTCGAGCGCCTCCTGCAGCCGCTCGCGCATCTCGGACACCGCATCGGGAACTACCGTGAGGCGGACGTAATAAGTCACTTCCGACGACCGGGCATCGAGCGGCGTACGATTGATTGCATTGACCAGCGGCCGCAGCAGCGTGTTGCCGGCCAGCACGAACACCGTCAGCGCGATCGCCTGCGCGATCATATCCGCGCCGGCACAGGAGCCGACGGCGGCCGAGCTCCACAAGGTCGCCGCCGTATTCAGGCCGCGGACATTGGTACCCTCCTTCATGATCACGCCGGCGCCGAGAAAGCCGATGCCGGACACGACATAGGCGATGACGCGCACCGCGCCGCCGGAGCCATCGAGCTTCATGGCGAGATCAACGAAAGCCGCAGCACTCACAGCCACCAGTACATTGGTGCGCAGGCCCGCGGTGCGCTGGCGATATTGCCGCTCGGCCCCGATCAGCGTGCCCAGCACAAAGGCCGCGGCCAGGCTCAGCAGCGTATCGAGGAAGTCCAGGGTCTGGAAAGTGGTGAGAAAGCGCATGAGGTCTCATGCGTACAGGAGATGACAGGCGGATGACAACCAACGATCGAGATCGATGGCATCGACACTTGCGCGATCAGTTGCGGCGCTGCTGCCGGTTGTCAGATCCCATTCCGGGGCTGGTGCCGAAAGTCGGCGTGCCAGTGCCACGGAACGCGCCGCCCATCGGATCGGACTGGGCATTGGTGCCGACGCCATTGGGCCGGTTGTTGCTGTTCGGGTTCTGGGTGCCCTGGGCGGCAGCCAAAGCAGGCAGCAACATCATCGTGGCGGCAAACACGGCGGAAGCAGCTTTGAGCATTGGAGATCCTGCAAATGGAGTACGGTGCGACCTGAACAGCTTTCGGACCAATGGCTCGATCAGATCACACTTGCACTACACCGCCAAGAGCCCCGCATCGCCCTGCTGATCCGCAAAGGCCAGCAGCGAGCCGCGCGCATTCCAGGCCAGCGCCGTCACCGGCTCGCCCTTGTTGGCGCGAACCAGAATCTCCGCGCCATCGACGAGGCGGACCATCAGCACTGTGCCGTTGCTGTAACCGCAAGCAAGGATGTCTTGTTTAGGGTGACAGGCGACGGCGGTCACCTTCGCCTGCAGCGGTGCCAGCATCGCCGGCTCCTTGCCCATCGGGCCGTCCTTGGTGGTGAACGGCCACACGATCACCGTATCGGCGCCGGACGTCGCAAGACCCTTGCCGCCGGCCGTCCAGGCGATCGAGCGCACGCGGGCGGGATAGCCGGTCATGCGCATATGCTTGCCGTCGGCGAGGCGCCAGCCATGCAATGCTGGCTCATGCATCGCCGTGACGATGAATTTGTTGTCCGGGCTGAAGGTGACGCCGAGATGCGAGCCCTGCCATTCCAGCACTTCGGCGCTGCCGGCCATGTTGGGAAACCACAGCGTCACGCCATTATAATGCGCGATGCCGAGCCGCATCCCCTTGGGCGCAAAAGCGAGGCCGCCCACGGTGGTCGGCACATCGAAACTTTTCACCTCGCCCTTCGGCGCCTGAACGAACGCCGTCTTGCCGGCCGACCAGGCCACGGCGCCATCGGGATGCAGCGCGACATTGTCGATCCAGCGCCGCTTGGCATCGGTGGCGAAGGTCGAAACCGCGCCATCGTGATCGAGCACCAGCACCTTGCCGTCGTCGGAGCCCATGACGACGCGCCTGCCGTCCGAGGTCGAGCACAGAATGCCGCCAAAGGCGACATCGACGGGCGATGCAGTGCCGGCCTGATCCACCAGCGTGACCTTCTCCTCGGCGCCGACGAAGGCGGCCTTGTCGCCGAGGAAATGCACCGCGGAAACGGCGGCACCGATCGTCACGCCGACCACGCGATCGGTGACCGAGACGATCGACTCTTGCTCCTTGAGCGGATTGAAATCGGACATCAGGCAGGAATGCAGCGTTCGAAGCCGTCGCGGATCATCTGCTCGGGCAATTCACGACCGATGAAGACGAGGCGGCTTTCGCGCTTCTCGTCATCCTTCCACGGCCGCTGGTGATCGCCTTCCAGCATCATGTGGACACCCTGGAACACATAGCGCTCGTCATCGCCGGTGAAGGAGATGATGCCCTTGGAGCGCAGGATCTTGCCGCCTTCCTTGGCCATCAGATCCTGCAGCCAGGGCATGAAGGTCGAAGGATCGAGCGCCTTGTCGGTGCGCAGCGACAGCGACTGCATGTCCTCGTCGTGATAGTGCTTCAGGCCGTGGTCATGGCCGTGATGATGGTGATGATCGTGGCCGTGGTCGTGATCATGGTGGTGGTGATCGTGATCGTCGGCCTCAAGGAAGGCCGGTTCGATCTCCAGGATGCGATCAAGATCGAACGCGCCGCGATCGAGCACGTCTTCCAGCTTCACCTGTGCGCGCGTGGTGCGATGCAGTTTTGCGTAGGGATTGATCGCGCGGATGCGGGCTTCGACTTCCGCGAGCTCGGGCGGCGTGACGAGATCGGTCTTGTTGAGCACGATGACATCGGCAAAGGCGATCTGGTTCTTCGCTTCCGGCGCGTCCTTGAGGCGGTCGCTCAGCCACTTGGCATCGGCCACGGTGACGACGGCGTCGAGCCGCGCATTGGCCTGCACGTCTTCATCGACGAAGAAGGTCTGCGCCACCGGGGCGGGATCGGCCAAACCAGTCGTCTCGACGATGATGGCGTCGAACTTGCCCTTGCGCTTCATCAGGCCTTCGAGAATGCGCACGAGATCGCCGCGCACGGTGCAGCAGACGCAGCCATTGTTCATCTCGAACACTTCCTCATCGGCACCGATGATGAGGTCGTTGTCGATACCGATCTCGCCGAATTCATTGACGATGACGGCGTATTTCTTGCCGTGATTCTCCGTGAGAATGCGGTTCAGCAACGTGGTCTTGCCGGCACCGAGATAGCCGGTCAGCACGGTCACGGGAATTTTTGAGGAAGCGGCAGTCGTCATTCGTATGGCTCCAGGCACAGCCCTCGCCCTGAGGAGCGCGCCGTTGCGCGCGTCTCGAAGGGTGAAGAGAATTGGAAAGAGCCGCCATCCTTCGGGACGCCCGCAAGAGCGGGCTCCTCAGGATGAGGGCTGGGGGCGCCTCTATGGGGTCAGCGCGCCCGCCAGCGTCCTTATATTGTGCCTGACCATGGCAATGTAAGTGGGTGCATCGCCGTTTTCGGCGGTCAGGCTGTCCGAATACAGCGTTCCGCCGATCTTTGCACCGGTCTCGGCGGCAATCCGGCGGATCAGCCGGGGATCGCTCACATTTTCCAGAAACACGGCCGGGATTTTCGCCTTGCGTATCTGGGTGATGATGCGGGCCACATCGCGCGCCGACGCCTCGGATTCGGTGGAGACACCCTGCGGCGCGATGAACTGGATGCCGTAGGCGGCCGCGAAATAGCCGAAAGCGTCATGGGTCGAAATCACCTTGCGCTGGGCCTCGGGAATGGCGGCTACGGCCGCCTTCACATCGGCTTCCAGTTTGGTCAGCTCACCCAGATATGTCTCGGCATTGGCCTTGTAGGCATCTGCCCCAGCGGGATCGGCCTTGGCCAGGGCATCACGGATATTCGCGACATAGATCTTGGCATTGGCGACCGACTGCCAGGCATGCGGATCATCATGCCCGTGGTCATGCGTGCCGCCGTGATCATGGCCCCCCTCTTCCGCCTCGCGCGGCTTGATGCCTTGCGTCGCCGTGACGACGGTCGCCTTGCCGCCCGCGGACTTCACCAGCCGCGGCAGCCAGCCTTCGAAGCCGAGGCCATTCACGAAGACGAGCCTGGCCGAGGTGATGGTTTTCGCATCGGCCGGCGTCGGTGTGTAGACATGCGCATCGCCATTGGGGCCGACCAGCGTGGTCACAGCGACCCGCTCGCCGCCGACGCTGCGCACGAAGTCACCCAGGATGGAGAAACTGGCGACAACGTTAATCTTGTCCTGCGACCACGACGGCGTCATCGACGAGACGAGCAGCAGCATGGCGCCAAATGCAACGCCGCAGGAATTACGCAAGGACATCACAATCACGCCTCAAGATGTCGTCCCGGAAACAGCTGTCTGAGCAGTCCGGACACGCTGCCGAAAAACACTGAAAACACGTACAGAACCGCGGCCACGAGGATGATTGCGGGGCCGGACGGCACCTTGGTCTGGAACGAGAGCACGAGGCCGCCATAGCCGGAAATCATCGCGCTCGCGACGGAGATCAGCATCATGCCGGTGATGTCCCGCGACCAGAATCGTGCAATGCCGGCGGGCAGAATCATCAACCCAACCGCGAGCAGCGTGCCGAGCGCATGAAAACCGTTGACGAGATTGACGACAACGAGCGCGAGGAAAGCGAGATGCGCCGGGGCACCAGCGCGAGAAACAGTCCGCAGGAAAATCGGATCAACGCATTCGATCACCAGCGGGCGATAGATCACCGCCATCACCACCAGCGTGATGGTCGCATTGAAGGCGATCACCAGCAGTGTCTGATCATCGAGCGCGAGAATGTTGCCGAACAGCACATGCAACAGATCGATATTGGTGCCGCGCATGGAAACGATGGTGACGCCGACAGCGAGCGAGATCAGATAAAACGCCGCAAGCGAGGCATCTTCCTTGATCACGGTAACGCGCGACAACAGGCCAGCGAGCAGTGCCACGGAGAATCCTGCGATCAATCCGCCGAAGGTCATGGCGAACAGGCTCAGGCCGGAGAACAGGAAGCCGATGGCCGCACCCGGCAGGATGGCATGCGCCATGGCATCGCCGACAAGGCTCATCCGGCGCAGCATCAGGAACACGCCGATCGGCGCACCACCGAGGGCCAGCGCGATCACGCCGGCCAGCGCGCGGCGCATGAATTCGAAATCGAGGAAAGGCGCGATCAGCGCGTCGTAGAGCATAATTACGCCGCCTGCGATCGCTCGTGATCGGCAACGCAAGTGCCGGCGGTGTCGTCGAAGGCTTCGCACATGCGACGGGCTTCGGTGAGATTATCGGATGTCAGCACGTCAGCCGTCTTGCCCCAGGCCACCGCGCCACGCGCGAGCAGCAGTGTTTGCGGGAAATAGGCGCGCACCATCTCCATGTCGTGCAAGGCCGCCAGCACCGTGCGCTGCTCGCCATGCCAACGCTGCACCAGTGCGATCAAATCCATCGTGGTCTTGGCATCGATGGCATTGAATGGCTCATCGAGCACGATGACATCCGCATCCTGCAACAGCACGCGCGCAAACAGCATGCGCTGCATTTGCCCGCCGGACAGCGTGCCGATATTGCGATTCTCGAATCCGTTAAGGCCGACGGCCGCCAGCGCCTGCGCGATCTGATCGCGCGCTTTCCTGCCGAGGCCTCCGAAGATTCCTGTGGTGCGCCACAGGCCGGTGCCGACAAAATCGAACACTGAGATCGGGAAAGTGCGATCGATATCGACGCTCTGCGGGAGATAGGCGATGTCGCGTTGCTTGATATCGCCGAGCGTGATCTTGCCCGCCAGCGGCTTCAGAATGCCGACAATGCCGCGAAACAGCGTGGACTTGCCGGCGCCGTTCGGCCCGACCACGGCCAGTAACGCGCCCTGGGTGACGTCGCCATTGAGGTGATGCACGGCCGGATGGCGGTCATAGCCAAGGGTGACGTCGCGAAAGGTCAGCTGCGCCGTCATGATGGCCTCATCGCCAGCAAAACCACCGCCCACAGCGCTGCGGAGACGGCCAGTGCCGCTGCGAGCCGGCCGGGCAGCGACATGCGCAGGATCGACCAGGGCGACGGCTGGGCGGGATGCGGGGCCAATGGATCATGGCTGTGATGGGCATGGCCATGCGCGTGACCATGGCTGTGGTCGTGACCATGGTGATGGCCGTGATCGTGGGAATGCGCATGCGCCATGGAGGCCGGACCGGAAACGCCAATGAAAACAAGGCGCTCAAAAACGCCATGTCCTCAATCTATGTTATATTATAACGTAGCGCAAGCCGAGGTCAGGCGAAGTGGCGAACCAGAGCCAAACCGGCAAACAGGCCGGCAATCGAGAGCACGACGGAGCCGAGCACATAGGCCAGCGCGAGGCCAAGCTCGCCGCGCTCATAAAGGAGCGCGGCATCGAGCGAAAAGGCAGAAAAGGTCGTGTAACCGCCCAGGATGCCGGTCATCAGAAACAGCCGCCAGGGCTGCGAGGCTTCGCCCTTGAAAGCGAGATAGCCGGCGATCAGGCCCATCACGGTAGAGCCGGTGACGTTGATGATGAAGGTGCCCCACGGAAAGCCGGGCGCCATGCAACGGGCGCAAGTGAGGTTGATGAGGTGACGGAGCGTGGCACCGAGGCCGCCGCCGATGAACACCAGTGCGTATTGCATTTTGATGGGCTGCCTTGATTGATCGTAGCGCTTCGTCATTGCGAGCGTAGCGAAGCAATCCAGAAGGCCGCAAGCGAAGACTGGATCGCTTTGTCGCGATGCTCCTCGCAATGACGGCCAAAAGAGCGAGAAAGCCACGAAAAAGGGCGGCAGCTTTCGCTACCGCCCTTCCCTGCGTCACAGACGCGAAAGCGATCAGACGCCGGCCTTGCCGTACAGCTCGTCCACATAGTCCCAGTTGACGAGCGAATCGACGAACGCCTTGAGGTAATCGGGGCGACGGTTGCGGTAGTCGATGTAGTATGAGTGCTCCCAGACATCGACGCCGAGGATCGGGGTCGCGCCGTGCACCAGCGGGTTTTCGCCGTTCGGGGTCTTTGAGATTTCGAGCTTGCCGTTCTTGACGGCGAGCCAGGCCCAGCCCGAACCGAACTGGCCGGCACCGGCGGCTGCGAAATCAGCCTTGAACTTGTCGAGACCGCCGAGATCCTCGTCGATCTTCTTGGCCAGACGGCCCGGCAGCTTGTCACCGCCACCATTCGGCTTCATCCAGTTCCAGAAATGGAGATGGTTGTAGTGCTGTCCGGCATTGTTGAAGAGCGCGGCGTTCTTGCCGAACGAGCCCTTCACGATCTCTTCGAGCGACTTGCCCTCGAATTCGGTGCCCTTCAGCAGGTTGTTGCCATTGGTCACGTAAGCCTGATGGTGCTTATCGTGATGGAATTCCAAGGTTTCCTTCGACATATACGGCGCGAGCGCGTCATGAGCGTAGGGCAGATCGGGAAGCGTGAAGGTCATGGGGTCAAGGTCCACGTTAATGGGAGAGTTGGCTTAACGGGAACCTTTATAGAAGGTTCCCGTTCTCTCGCCCACCCTCTCATTTCATTCAGGCGGCGCTCGGCACCACCGACGGGACGGCATCACGCCGCACCGGCGGCTTCACATTCATCAGCATCTGGAAGCAGCCTGCGATCAGGCCGATGATGACGGCCGCTTGCCATGCACGATCGTAAGTGCCGAGATGCGAAAAGATCATCCCGCCGCCCCAGGCGCCCATGAACGAGCCGGCCTGATGGCTGAGGAAGGCGATGCCGGTCAGCGTTGCCATGTAACGCAGGCCGAACAGCTGCGCGACAAGGCCATTCACCAGCGGCACGACGCCGAGCCAGAGCGAGCCAAGGACTGCCGCAAAAACGAGTGTCGTGGTCGGTGTCGCCGGGAAATAGAAATACGCGGCGAGCGCGAATGACCGCGCGATGTAAATTCCGCCGAGCAAAATCTGCTTCGGATAACGGCCACCGAGCCAGCCGAAGGCATAGGAGCCGAACACATTGAAAAGGCCCACCATGGCCAGCGCGGTTGCGCCGAGCGACGGATCAAGGCCGCAGGTGGCGAGATAATTCGGCAGATGCGTGGTGATGAACACCAGCTGCAGGCCACACACGAAGAACGACAGCGCCAGCACGATATAGCCGGAATGGCCGAGCGCAGATTGCACGACCTCGCCAAGCGACTGCGGCAGTTCATCGCTCGGGGCACGTTCGATCTTGTCGGACTGACCGGCGAGCAAAGCTGCCGGAATCATGACCGCCGCGAGGCCGAGGAAGCCGATCAGCGCCACCTGCCAGCCGGCGGTGGAAATCAGCGTTTGTGCGAGTGGCGATGCGACGACGAGGCCGAGCGAACCAGCCGCCGAAACCGCGCCCATGGTGACGCTACGCTTGGCCGCCGACACCGAACGCGAAGCGACGGTCATCGTCATGCTCGAGGCCGTGCAGGACAGCGCCAGACCGACACACAAGCCTGCACCGAGCGTAAAATACAGGGGCGTGGTGGCGAACAGCATGAAAACGAGGCCGGCCGCATAGATGAAAACGCCTGAAATCATCACCCAACGCGCGCCAAACCGATCGGCAATGGCGCCGACGAAGGGCTGCGAGATGCCCCACATCACGTTCTGAAGCGCTGTCGCCAGCGAGAAATCGGCGGTCGTGATGGCAGTGTCGCGCAGGATCGACGGCTGGAAGAGGCCAAAGCTCTGGCGCATGCCCATGGCCAGGCTGAGCAACGTCGCCGCGCCGGCCAAAATCGCCCAGCGCTGATACTTGGTAAGCTCCGCCTCGGTCATTCCGTAGCCCTTGAGTTTGTAGAAGATTATTCTCACATAAGCACCGGATTCGATAAGTTTCCACCCATACACCGTTCTATAAGCCTGCACCGGACGCAGGGGTCATCGGCGAAAATGAGCATCGAAATTGAGATCGTGACGGGAGATCCGGCCTGGCCACGCGTCAAGCCGCTGTTTGACCTCGTCTGGCCGCCGGAAACAGTTGCCCAGCTCTCCTGGGGAAATGTCGAATTCGCACATGCCGACCTGCGCGTGATCGTCGAGGCTGACGAGCAGCCGGTCTGCCATGTCGGGCTGTATCGTCGCGAAGGCATCTGGCGGGAGCGCAAGATCCGGATCGGCGGCATCGGCGGCGTGGTCACGCATCCGGATTTCCAGCGCCAGGGCCTTGCCAGCGTAGCCATCGACGCCGCGCTGCATACGCTGCGCGACGAGCGTTCGAACGATTTCGCACTGCTGTTCTGCGCTCCAGAAATGGCCGGCTTCTATACAAGCCGCAACTGGAAGCCCTTCATGGGCGAGGTGTTCGCGGAACAGAAAGGCGAACGCATCCGCTTCGACGCGCTGCAGCCGCTGGTCTATTATCTGAAGCGCGCACCCCATGAGGGGGACCTGGATCTGTGCGGCCTGCCGTGGTGACCTCACCCATATCCCGATCAAATCTCGGTAATTGCGACAATTTCGCTTTACCCTGGCGTCTCACGGCAATTGCGCGAATCCGTTTTCTTGTTATGCAAGCCGCCTGATCCGAGGAGAACTGCATGTCCATCCGCACCGCCGTCATGACCGCATTGCTGGGTGTCGCACTCGCCACCTCAGCGCAGGCACAGTCTGGCGATGTCAGCGGCGTGTGGCAGACCCAGGCAGGCGACGCCAATGTGCGCGTCCATAAATGCGGCTCCCAACTCTGCGGCACCATCGTCTCATTGCGTGACAAGATCGATCCGCGCACCGGCAAGGCACCGATCGACGACAAGAATCCCGATCCGAAGCTCGCAACGCGCTCGATGATCGGCGTGCACCTGTTCTTCGGCATGAAGCCGACCGCGCAGAATGCGTGGTCGGGCCAGATCTACAACGCCGATGACGGCCGCTACTATGCCAGCAATGTGTCGCTGGCCGGCCCCGATACGCTGAAGGTCGAAGGCTGCGTCGGCGCCCTCTGCGGCGGCGAGAACTGGACCCGCGTCGGTCGCTGATCAGGCGGGCATCGCCTTCAGTGCCGTGGCCGCGGAGGCATAGCCGCCCCGCGCACCATCGATGAAATGCACATGATCGCTACGCAAGGCTGACGGCGTAAAGCACGTCATCATTGCTGCGTCCTGTCGGTGCAGGCCGTAACGTATCGCCCCTTCAGATGCGGCTTGCGACAGACGCTGCGCGAGTTCACGCTCGAGCTCCGGCGTGCAATCCAGAACCATCCGCAGCCCGTCGTCATACTTGCGAAAATCTGAATTCTCGACCAGCTGCCGCACATAGAGCTGCGGCACGAAGCCGGCGCAGCTGATGCCGAAGCGGATCAGCACATAGCCAAACAATGTCCGCGTCATCACCCAGAGCCGAAACCATGCCCGCGAGCGCGCGCCGCGCCCGGCGCGCACTTCCAGCTCCATGCCCTGCGGCGGCCATGCGATGCCCGGCCCGCGCGCAGGCACCGGTCGCGCCGCATCCGGGCTGCGTTCGACCAGCGCGATGATGTCCTCGATCACGCGGCGAAATGCGGACGGATCGTCAGATGGCCGGGGCACGATCAGCACGGAGAGGATCAGCCCGTGCGCGGACGGCATTTCCTCGAAACGGCACGACAGACCGGTGAGATCGGGATAACTGCCACCGGGCGCCGGCGTCACGGCATAGTCACCGCGCTTCATCGCTGTTTCTGCCCAGCCTAGACCGCCACCGGCGAACATCGCATAGGCGACATTCTTGGACGGTGCGAAGCGCGCGACGCGGACATCGAGACCCTGCGCGCGAATATCAGCCACAGGCACCAGGGCCACGCGCATACTGAGATCGAGATCTGCCTTCACCCATGTCGCCGTCGCTGCGAGCGCGTCACGGGCGCGATCGAGATCGTCCGGCGATATCGCAAAACTGGCGCCGTCACCGCCGAAAACGAAGGGGAATTCACGACCTTCCAGCGCGTTGGTGATCGCGGCGATCACAGCAGCACCGGCCATGTTCACGGTCTTGTAGCGCTGCTCGGCGATGGCCCTGGTGGAATCGATGATATCCGCAACGCCAATGATCCAGTCGTCGGGCAGCGGCGCATAATGCGCCGGGTCCATCAACTGCCCGAAGTCGTAGAAGACGAGAATATTCGGATAGAAATCGCGGCCTTGGATGGGCATTTTGCGACGAAATCCTGCGGCAAACTTGCGGCACCCCAGCGGCAGCCTTGAGGCAGGGACAATAGCATAGCTTTAGCGCAAAGCCGCAGCCATCATCCCCGCCATTGCGCGTTTGGTCAGGCCCACTCGCCCTTGCGGAATACCGGGACGCGGCGGCCATCGGCGTGGACACCGTCGATATCGATCTCGCCGGAGCCGATCATCCAGTCGATATGGATGAAGCTCTTGTTGCCGCCCTGGGCCGCGATCTGTTCGGGCGTCAGCTTGTCGCCACCAGCGAAGCATTTCGAATAGCACTGGCCGAGCGCGATGTGGCAGGCGGCGTTCTCGTCGAACAGCGTGTTGTAGAACAACAGCCCGCTCGCCGAGATCGGAGACGAATGCGGCACCAAGGCCACTTCGCCGAGACGGCGCGAGCCTTCGTCGGTGTCGAGCACCTTGTTCAGCACCGCCTCGCCGCGCGAGGCCTTGGCTTCGACGATCTTGCCCTCCTCGAAGCGCACTGCGATGTCCTCGATCAGCGTCCCCTGATAGGACAGCGGCTTGGTCGAGCGCACATGGCCGTTCACACGCGCGGCATGCGGGGTGGTGAAGACTTCTTCGGTCGGGATATTGGCATTGCAGATGATGCCGTTCTTCGCCGTGGAGGCGCCGCCTTCCCATTCGTGGCCATCGGCAAGGCCGACCACGAGATCGGTGCCTGGCCCCTTGAAATGCAGCGCGTGAAAGCGCTGGCCGTTCAGCCAGTCGGTGCGGGTGCGCAGGGCCGCGTTGTGCCTGGTCCATGCGCCGATCGGGTCGGCATTGTCCAAGCGCGAGGCGGCAAAGATCGCATCGGCCAGTTTCATGACGGCGACGTCGTCTTCATCGTTCGGGAAGACCTGCTTGGCCCAGGACAGCGTGGGATAGGCAATGATGTTCCAGTTGATGTCGAAGCCCGCGATCTTCTGCAGTGCCGGCTGATAAGCGATGGAATTGGCCTTGCTGGCGCGCGAGACTTTGGCCGGATCCTCATTCGACAGCAGCATCGGATTATCACCGACAATGGCGAGGCGCGCGGTGTTGTTGCCGAGCGCTTTCGCCATGCCCTCATAGAGCCAGCCGGCGGCACGGTCGAAAGTGTCGTCATGGCCATAGCGATAACGGGCCAGCGTCATTTCCTCGTCGGAGAAGAACGGCGTGACGAGACCGGCGCCGGCCTTGTAGGCGTACTCGGCAATCTTGCGCACCAGCGGTAGCGCCGCGGCAGGCGCTGTCAGCAGCAAATCCTGCCCCGGCGCCAGTTGCAGCCCGACTTTGACGGCGACTTCTGCGAGTCGGTCGAGCTTCACGGGATCGATGGAGATGGGACGCTGGTGAATGGTCATGCGGGAGTCCTGACACGGTGGATTGCTTGGGAGAATGTAGGAAATACGACGATGATTTGCCAGCCGATGCGGTGTCGTAGGATGGGTTGAGCGCAGCGATACCCATCACCTCGCGCGCTGGTGGTGATGGGTATCGCTGCGCTCAACCCATCCTACGCGACAGCGTTTATGCAACGTTCTGGCTTTTGCGCGTTATATATCCGAAGCTCGCGCGCGGCCGGCCGATGTGGCGAAGGCTCTGACCAGGTGGACTGTGAGGCAGATACGCATCGCCTTCGATATCGGCCTCGACGCCTTTTACCGTTTTCTGGCCGATGACGGCTGGGCGATTGCCAGCCATATCGCGCTCTCCACGCTGATGGCGCTGTTTCCGTTCCTGATCGTGCTGGCTTCCCTCGCCGGCTTTTTCGGCTCCAAGGACCTCGCCGACCAGGCGGTGAACCTGCTGCTGGAGGTCTGGCCTGATCAGGTGGCCGGCGCGCTGTCATCCCAGATTCACGATGTGCTGACGACCACGCGCGGCGACGCGTTGACCATTGGCCTCGTCCTCGCCGTCTATTTCGCCTCCAATGGCGTCGAGAGCCTGCGCGTGGCGCTGAACCGCGCTTATTCGGTGATCGAGCCGCGGCGCTGGTATTGGCTACGGCTGGAATCCATCGGCTACACGCTGATCGCTGCCGTCACCGCGCTGCTGCTCGCCTTCCTGATCGTGCTCGGCCCGCTGGTGCTGGAAATCGTGCGCCGCTATGTGCCACTCGTGATCGAGAGCAATGAGCGGCTGCTGACGGTGGCGCGCTACGGCATCACCATCGTGGCGATGATCATCGCGCTGGTGATCCTGCACACCTGGCTGCCGGCGGGGCGACGCACATTGCTGCAGATCCTGCCGGGCATCATCTTCACGATGCTGGCCTCATTGGCTTCGGGCATCGGCTTCGGTCTCTATCTCGCGCGCTTCGCCACCAATTACGTGACGATGTATGCGGGCCTCGCCTCGGTCATCATCGCGTTGGTGTTTTTGTATTTCATCTCAGCGATCTTCGTGTTCGGCGGCGCGCTGAATGCTGCAATCATTCGCTCAAAACTGCCACACGGCGTTTCGCAGCAAGAAGCGCAGTCGCTAGAGCCCGCGGGGAAACCGGCTTGACCAGGAAACTATCGGCGCCGGCCTGACGCGCTGCCGCCTCGTCCTCGCCACGTCCGGAGACGCCGATGATGGCGATCTTGCCATGTGGCTTCGTCAGCGCGCGGATCTGCCGGATCGCTTCGACGCCGCTGATATCGGGCAGCACCATATCCATCAGCACCGCATCGAATTCGCCCTGCGACACGCGCGTGGCGGCATCCTCGCCGCGGCCGATGAATTCGGCGTTGTGGCCGAGCTCGGTGAGAATGGCGTTCAGCACCACACGGCCGAACGGATTATCCTCGACGCTGAGGATCCGCAGCGCCTCGGCGGCCGCCATTTCCTCCACCGATTGCGCCATCAGCGCAATCTCACCGCGCACCTGATCCAACGCCACAGTGAGCGTAAAGGTGGTGCCGCCACCGCGGCGCTGGGTGGCCGCGACATCGCCGCCCATGGCCTTGGCCAATTGCCGGACCGAGAACAGGCCGAGCCCGGCGCCGCCGAAACGCGCGGCGATGGAGACATTCGCCTGCGAGAATGGCCGGAACAGTTTTTTGGTTTCCGCCAGCGTCAGGCCTATGCCCGAATCGGACACCGCGAAGGACACACCAATCTTGCCGGCGATGCGGACCGGCGCGACCTTCAGCGTGACATTGCCGCGCTCTGTGAATTTCACCGCATTGTCGATCAGGTTTTCCAGCGCCGCACGCAGCCGAACGGGATCACCGACGGCGAAATTCGGCAGCTTGTCTGAAATGGTAACGACAGCCTGCAGCCCCTTCGCCGTCGCGCGGCCAGCCAGCGAATCACCAACGGCCCGCGTCAGCGTGCGCAGGTCGAAGAAATCCTGCCGCAGGTCGAGCCCGGCCTTGTGGCTTCGCGCGGCATCGACGAACAGGGTCGCGAGGCCGGCGAGATGTTCGGCGCCGGTCTTGATGGTTTCAACCCAGCGCCGCTCGCGTTCGGAGAGTTCGGAGGTGGCGAGCAGATCGCTGACCGCGAGAATGCCGGTGAGCGGCGTGCGCACCTCATGGGCGAACATCGCCAGCGCCTGCTCGACCATGGCATCCGCGCGCATCGCCGCCGGCGCAATGCGTGGCTTGCGCGCAACCTTCTTGGCAACGCGCCCCTTCACGGTCTTCGGCTTTGCGATTGTCGTGCTACGCTTCCGCGGTTTGCGCGGTGCGCGCGATGTCAGCGCCATTGGATGCCCACTCGTCTTGCGCAGCATGGCATGCTGGGCGGGGCGGAGTCACGCCACCGGCCCCAGCGACGTCTGGATAACCTTACCGGGGTCACGGATGTGACGGCAGTCCGACCAGACGGCGAATATCGACAGGCGAGGCACCTTCCGCGCGCAATTCGCGCAGGCTGGTGGAGGCGAGTGATTTCGCGAGTTTCGCCCCCGTCTCGTCGCGCAGCAGCGCATGGTGGCGATAGGCGGGCACCGGCAGGCCGAGCAGCTCCTGCAACAAGCGATGCACGCTGGTGGACCAGAACAGGTCCTGACCGCGCACCACATCGGTCACGCCCTGCAACGCGTCGTCGATCACCACCGAGAGGTGATAGCTGGTGGGCACTTCCTTGCGGGCAAGGATGACATCACCCCAGACTTCCGGATGCGCGGCAACAGCGCCGGTCTCGCCGTCCGGCCCGGTGCCGCGTTCCTGCCAGAACAGCGCGCCGACACGCCTGATGGCTTCGGCCATATCGAGCCGCAGCGCCATCGGCGCGCCGGATCGCTTCAGCGCCGTGACCTCTGTCGCCGACAAAGACTTCCCGGCGCCTGGATAGATCGGCGCGCCATCAGGATCGCGCGGCCACGAGCCTTTCGCTTCCTCTGCCGCAACCAGCCGCGCGATCTCGGCGCGGCTTTCGAAACTGGGATAGAGCAACCCCATCGCCGCCAACCGGTCGCATGCAGCAATATAAACATCGAGATGGTCGGACTGCCGGCGCGCCGGTGTTTCCCAAGCAATGCCGAGCCAGGCGAGATCGTCATAGATCGCCTGTTCGTATTCCGGCCGGCACCGCGTGACATCGATATCTTCGATTCGCAGCAGCAGGCGACCATCGGCCTGCCGGGCGAGATAGAAGTTCAGCAACGCCGAATAGGCATGGCCGAGATGGAGATAGCCATTCGGGCTGGGCGCGAAGCGGAAGACAGGGTGTGCGGATATCATCGTTCAAGCAGTTGATGGCTCGAACGGACAATTATCAATAAAAATCCCGATCGGGAACAAATCCCGGGATCGTCCCGATCGGGAATATTCTGCTCTTACGACTCCGCCGCGCGTCCGCCCTGGATCACCACCACGCGGCTGCCGATCTTCACGCGGTTGTAGAGATCGACGACGTCCTGGTTCATCAGCCGGATGCAGCCGCTGGAGACGGCGGTGCCGATGGTCTCGGGCTCCGTCGTGCCGTGGATGCGGAACATGGTGTCGCGGTCGCCCTGATAGAGATACATCGCGCGCGGACCGAGCGGATTTTCGATGCCGCCGGCCATGCCGCTGGCGAGATGGCGATAACGCGCCGGCTCGCGGTTCATCATGTTTTCGGTCGGGCTCCAGTGCGGCCATTCCGCCTTGCGCTTGATGGTGGCGCTGCCCGCGAAAGCGAGGCCGGCCTTGCCGACGCCGATGCCATAGCGCATCGCCTTGCCATCGCCTTCGACGAGATAGAGATGACGCGCGGCCGTATCGACCACGACGGTGCCGGCCGGCTCGCGCGTGCGATAATCGACGCGCTGGCGCAGCATGGCCGGATCGATGCCGGAGACATCGATGGCCGGCAGCGTGTGGCCACCGTCGATCACTTCGGCATATTTCGAGGACGAACCACCAAGGCCCGCAGACATCATTCCGCCGCTGCCGGCGCACCCCGCCAGCAAAGCCGGCAAAACCAAGAGCGCCACGAGACGCGGCCAGCGCGCTCCACCCAAACCTGTCATTTCCATTCCCGTCTTCACCTCGCCCGATCGGGGCGACGTACTGGTCATACAGGGCGCGTTTGGCATTCCAGGCTCAACAGCGCGTCATCTGGCGATGGAACCGGCCTCAGGGGCCATTTTGCGGATGGCTGTGACGAGAGCGCCACAGAGGCGGGGCGATCTCAGGCTGTGAATGGAGACAGGGGGTCGGATGACGCGAGCGAACGTCATCAATGCGCAGCCGTAGGATGGGTTGAGCGGAGCGAAAACCCATGCAGACCATCGCCCGCCGCAACCTCCGCAGATGGGTTGTCGCTCCGGCGCTGCCGCGCCTCCGCTCAACCCATCCTACGGCTACTACACTTCTGTCTTGCGCATCATAATGCGAGGCACTTGCAGCTGCTTGTCATGACTTGCATCAACCCGGCGCGCAGTCTAGAGGACAGCCGCGCCGCCGCCGCACTTCCAATCACAACGAGACTTTCACATGACAAGCGTTCGCAATCTTGCGCAAGGCAGCATTGCTATTGGCTTGATCGTGCTCGGTTTGAAATACTGGGCCTATCATCTCACCGGCAGCGTGGCGCTGCTGTCGGATGCGATCGAGAGCATCGTCAATGTGGTGACGGCGATCGTCGCCTATCTGGCGATCAGCCTGAGCGCGAAACCGGCCGACGACGAACATCCCTACGGGCACCACAAGGCCGAGTATTTCTCGGCCGTGCTCGAAGGCGTACTGATCGTGCTCGCGGCGATCCTCATTTTGCGCGAGGCTTATTTCTCCTATCTCGCGCCGCGCCAGCTCGATACGCCGTGGCTCGGGCTCGCCATCAATGGCGTGGCCACCGTGATCAATCTGAGCTGGGCCTCGCTGCTCATCAATCGCGGCCGGGCGCGGCGCTCACCGGCGCTGATCGCCGATGGCCGCCATCTCATGACCGATGTGGTGTCCTCGCTCGGCGTGCTGGCCGGTGTTGCCGTCGCGGCACTCTCGGGCATCGCGGTGCTTGATCCGATCCTCGCGGCCCTCGTGGCGCTCAACATCCTGTGGGCGGGCTGGGGGCTGATGAAGGAATCGCTCAGCGGATTGATGGACGAAGCGTTGGAGCCGGCGATGCTGGCCACCATCAAGCAGACCATTTCGGCCCATGCGGTCGGCGCCATCGAGGCGCATGATCTGCGCACCCGCCGTGCCGGCAGCATGACCTTTATCGATTTCCACCTCGTGGTGGCAGGATCCACCACCGTGAGCGCCGCCCACGACATCTGCGACAATCTGGAACAGGCGATCCGTGCCGAGATCGGCGAGGCGCTGATCACCATCCATGTGGAGCCGGATGACAAGGCGAAGCATTCCGGGATCGTGGTGCTGTGACATTCCGCCCTCATCCTGAGGAGCCGCGCAGCGGCGTCTCGAAGGATGGCCACAAGCTCGGAGCCAAGCCATCTCATGGTTCGAGACGGCGCTGCCGTGCCTCCTCACCATGAGGGACGCATTCTCGGCCGCGTTTGATCCACCACCTTTGACAGTTCCCTCCCTCATGCTAACCATGGGGTGAGGATTGCACCCGTGACATATGGATCGCGCAAAGGCTGGTTCGGCGCCGTGGCTTCTTTGGCCGCGGTCTACGCGCTTGTGCTCAATGTGGTGCTGTCGAGCCTCGTGCTGGCGTCGATCCCGCCAGCGGCGCAGGCTGCGGCTCTCGAGCTGTGTCTCACGCATCCCGATCTCGCCGCCACGCCGGACGGCAGCGGCAAGACCACTGCGCCGGCGGTGCATTGCCCGATCTGCGTGGGCACCCACGCGCCGGGCGCGCCGCCCTCTGTCGCAATTATCTCCGTCTCGCGCGTCGCGATTGCGATCGCGCCGATTGCCACGCCTGATGCGCGCGTCGTCGCCAAACAGGCAACTTCCGACCACCGGGCCCGCGCACCGCCGCAGCTGAGCTGACGTCCCTACGACGCCTAACGCAGCGCATTGCGCCTGCGTGCTCAGTTCAATTCCGGTGGAGTTTCACCTCATGCACTCCGTTTCCATGCGGCTGCGCGGCGCCATACTCGCATCCGCGGCCACGCTCTTGCCGAGCGTGGTGTCGGCCCAATCGGCCCCGTTCACGTCGCTGCCCGCAGTCACTGTTGACGCGCCCGCACAACAGCGCGCGACCCCACGCAAGCCGCGCCAGACCACGCCCAATGCCCGCGCGGCACGCAGCATCGCCGCGCCTGTCGCAACGCCGGCAGCCAGCGCTGCCGCTGTGCCGGGCTCCCTGACGGTGCTCACCGCGCAACAGGCGCTGCGCCAGATCCAGCAGACTCCGGGTGGCGTTGCGCTGGTGACCGCGGATCAATGGAAGAATTCGACGCCGTCGAACACCATCAAGGATATCCTCGATTACGTGCCCGGCGTGATCGCGCAGCCGAAATGGGGCGATGACACCCGTCTGTCGATCCGCGGCTCCGGACTGTCGCGCAACACCCATCTGCGCGGCGTGCAGCTCTATATGGACGGTATCCCGATCAACACCGCCGACGGCTACGGCGATTTCCAGGAGATCGACCCCACCGCCTATAAATATGTCGAGGTGTTCAAGGGCGGCAACGCGCTGCGCTTTGGCGCCAATTCGCTGGGCGGCGCCATCAATTTCGTGACGCCGACCGGGCGTGATCCCTGGCTGAACGCCGTCTCGCTCGACATGGGCGCGTTCGGTTTCCGCCGCCTGCAGGCATCGACGGGCGGTGCCAACGGGCAATGGGATGGTTTCATCACCGCATCGACCCAATCGTCGGACGGCTATCGTGATCACAGCTATGGCAATGCCACCCGCGTGAGCGGCAATGTCGGCTACCAGTTCTCGCCGGATTTCGAGACCCGCTTCTATCTCAACGCCAACACCGTGCAGCAGCGCATCCCCGGTTCGGTGAGCAAGACCTCCGCACTGAATTCGCCGCAGACAGCCGCAGCGGGCAACCTGACCAACGACTACCAGCGCAATATCGATACCGTGCGCCTTGCCAACAAGACGACGATCCGGCTCGACAACACCACTATCGATATCGGCGTGTTCGGCGTCGACCGGCATTTGATGCATCCGATCTTCGCCTATCTCGACTACAGCTATCAGGACTATGGCGGCTTCGCGCGCGCCACCGACGATCGCGAGATCGGCGGCTATCGCAACGTGTTCGTCGCTGGCGTCAACCTCATCAACGGCCGCATCGACAACAAGCAGTATGTCAATCTGGCCGGGCAGCGTGGCGCGCTCACTTATTCGTCGATCGACCGTTCGGAGAACACTTCCGTCTATGCCGAG
The DNA here is from genome assembly GCF_058807155.1 of Tardiphaga sp. GW821-FHT12E02. Taxonomy (NCBI): domain Bacteria; kingdom Pseudomonadati; phylum Pseudomonadota; class Alphaproteobacteria; order Hyphomicrobiales; family Nitrobacteraceae; genus Tardiphaga; species Tardiphaga sp. GW821-FHT12E02. Next base: position 1,316,560 of record NZ_JBXAQK010000001.1, on the reverse strand, counting down.
AACTCGTTCTATGTGCTGCCGAATGTCGCGCTGATCGGCGGCACGCAGTTCCTCTATGCCACGCGCAAGCGGGAGATGTTGCTGGGCACCGGCTCCGGCGAAACGGAGTTCAACCTGTGGAGCCCGAAGGGCGGCGTGTTGTGGAATATCGATCCGACCTGGCAGGCCTATGCGAATGTCTCGCGTAGTGCCGAATTGCCGAGTTTCGGTGAAAGCGTCTCCGGTACCGGCAATCCGGTTATTCCCTTCACCAGCATCCGCCCGCAGCGCGCGACGACCTATGAGATCGGCACCCGCGGCCGGCGTCCCGACCTCACCTGGGAACTCACCGGCTACCGCGCCAATATCTCCGACGAATTACAGTGCCTGTATAGTTCGAATGGCAGCTGCAACGTCTCGAATGCCGACCGCACGATCCATCAGGGCATCGAGGCCGGTCTCGGCATCGCGGTGCTGAAGGGCATGTTCGATGCGGGGCCGCAGCCGGACCGGCTGTGGCTCAACATGGCCTATACGCTGAACGACTTCCGCTTCGACAATGATGCGATCTACGGCAACAACGTGCTGCCGGGCGCGCCGCGGCACTATCTGCGGGCAGAGCTGCTCTACAAGCATGCCAATGGTTTCTATCTCGGCCCTAATGTCGAATGGGTGCCGGAATCCTATTATGTCGACAGCGCCAACACGCTGAAGACCGAGCCTTACGCGCTGCTCGGCCTGAAAGCCGGCGTCGACAATGGCGGCACTTATTCCGGCTATATCGAGGCGCGCAACATTCTCGATACCCGCTACATCGCCTCGGCCAGCATCATCAACCAGGCGACGGCAAACGCGACATTGTTTGAACCCGGCACCGGCCGCGCCATCTATGCCGGCATCAAAGCGAGGTGGTGACCATGACGATTCACGCTAGACTGCCATTCGCGAAAGGACATTCCATGATCAATCACTCGCTGTTGCTCGTTGCTGCACTCGGCACGGCCGCCATGCCCGCCTCCGCTCATGTCTTCGTGCAGAGCGGTACGGCCACCGTCGGCGGTTCCTATCGCGCTGTGCTCGCCGTGCCGCATGGCTGCGGCGCCTCGCCGACGACCAAGATCACCGTGCAGATCCCCGAAGGGATGATCGCGGTGAAGCCGATGCCGAAGCCGGGCTGGCTGATCGAGACCAAGAAGGGGCCGTATGCACAGAGCTACGACTTCATGCATGGCAAGAAGGCGTCCGAAGGAATCAAGCAGATTTCGTGGACAGGCAAGCTCGACAACGATTTCTATGACGAGTTCGTGTTCTCGGCCTATCTGCCGGCATCGCTGAAAGCCGATGCGCCGCTCTATCTGCCGACGCTCCAGACCTGCGAGAACGGCTCGGAGGACTGGGCGCAGATCCCGGCCGCAGGGCAGGATTCGCACAGCCTGAAATCACCGGCGCCCGCGGTGCGCCTTGCCGCCGCGTCGCCGAAGGATGCGATGGCGCAAATGGCCGGCATGGTGCATGCGGGCGACCTGATGATCTCTGTGCCATGGACGCGCGCGACGCCGCCAGCCGCCAAGGTGGCGGGCGGCTATCTCACCATCACCAATAACGGCAAGACGAGCGACAAGCTCCTTGGCGGCTCGTTCGCCGGCGGCAGCCGCATCGAGGTGCATGAGATGAGCGTGACCGATGGCGTGATGCGCATGCGCCCGCTCAATGACGGGTTGGAGATCAAGCCCGGCGCCACCGTGAAGCTGGAGCCCGGCGGCTATCACCTGATGCTGATGGACCTGAAGAAGCCGTTCACCAAAGGCGACAAGGTGAAGGCGCAGCTGCAATTCGAAAAGGCGGGGAAGGTCGATATCGATCTCGACGTCAACGCGGTCGGTGCATCGCCCCCGGCGGGCGGAGGTCACGCACACTAATCGCGTGCTGATCGGGATCGCGGCAGCGCGGTCCCGATCGACTGATGCCGGTCAGCAGCTGGTGTGATCGCCGACTCGCTGCTGCCATAGCGGCAATGGCTGGTCGACGCGGACAAGTTTGACAGCACCGCAATGATCGCATGAGAACGAACGCGTCTCGAAGCCGTCGAACTGATCGATCGCCTTGAGCTTGATACGCGTGCGGCAGCGATCGCATTTGAGATGGCTGGTGCGGATATTGTCATTGCCGTGCCGACGATGCGACATCTTAGACCTCTATAGAGCATGGCGCTCTTCCGGCGACCATGAAGACGAAATAGCTCGTTGCGAAATTCAAGAACGCGGACTCAAATACGAATCACAGGCACGTCTGTTTCAAACTATTTGTCTTTTCTCGATAGCTTGCAACGATAGCTAACTGCAGTGCAGTCACAATCGCTTCATCCGCCACGCGAACGGCCGTCGATGGCACCGATGCTGCACGAAATCCGATCAATTAGCTACACAACAAAAGGCTGATCGGTCACTTTCGAACAGCCCCCTGCCAGCCTCAATGTAGCCGCGGCGCCTTTAACATTCGGACACGATCGGTCGAGACGAGTTCCACATCGAAGGTATCACCGCCCCGATAGAGCGTGAGCGGGACGTCGCAGCCGGCCGTGCCGAGATCCCACAGCGCGCGGTAAAATTCGGCGGAGTCACGAACCTCTTCACCATTGACGGCGAGGATGACGTCGCCCGTCCTGAGCTCGGCGCGTGCCGCCGGGCCCCTCTTGGCAATGCCGACCACCACCACCTTGTCCTCGACCTCGGCTGCATAGAGCCCCAGCCATGGCCGTGGCGGCTTGTTGACGCGGCCGAATTTGCGGAGGTCTTCCAGCACCGGCTTCAGCAAATCGATGGGCACGATCATGTTGAGATGCTCGTTCTGCCCGGCATGCTCGCGCTCGATCTGCAGAGAGCCGATGCCGATCAATTCACCCTTGCTATCGATGAGTGCCGCACCGCCCCAGTTCGGATGCGCCGGATGCGTAAAGAAGGCGTCGTCGATGAGATATTCCCAATAGCCGGCAAATTCCTGCACCGCGGCGATCTTGCCTGCGACCGAGCGGGTCCGCCCGCCGGCGCCGCCGATCAGGACCCGATCGCCGAATTTCGCCGCGCTGGAACTGCCGAGCTTGAGGGGGGCGACATCGATATCGCCAAGCACCTGGACCAGGCCGAAACCGGATTCCTGATCGACGCCAAGCACGGTGCCCGGCACGACATTGCCATCGCCGAGATGAACCCAGATGGTCTCGGCTTCGGTAATCAGATAGCCGATGGTGAGGATGAGACCGTCATCGATCAGCACGCCGTTGCCGGCGCGCTCGGTGCCCAGCGTTTCCGCCGTGAAGGCATCTTCGGGAATGATGCAATGGAGGCCGACCACCGCATCGAGCGCGCGATCGAGATCGAAACCGAAATCCTCCGCGCGCGGCTGCACGCCCTGCGGCACTTTCCATTCGGTCAATGACGGCATCCAAATCTCCTCGTCCGTATCGCCCGCCTTGCGAGCATATAGGAACCGATCGGCGATGCAAAAGTCCGGCGCTGGACCCGAATCACAGTCTAACCACCATCCAGCCAATCGAGCAGCACGGAATTGATCTCGCGCGGATAGCAGTGGCTGAGATCGTCGAGCTCGCGATAGGTGACATTTGCGCCCGCCACGGTGAGCGCATCTCGCGCGTCGCGTGCAGTCTGCACCGGAAACATCCAATCCAGACGCCCGTGGGTGAGATGGATCGGCAGGCCGCGCAGGCGATCGGCATCGGCGAACTGCGCCATGAGGGGATGAAAGGTCGCGGAGACCGGGGCGAGATGCGTGAAGGGCGAATCAGCGCGCAGGCCGCTGACATGGCAGAAGGTGCCGCCATCGCTCATGCCGGTGAGGAGTTGGCGCGAGGTATCGATATTGTAGCGCGACTGTACGATGTCGAGGACGCGCGTAATATTGGGCGTGTCGGGATCGTCGCCCATTAGCGCCCATGTGTTGCCGACGGCCGTCGGCGCAATCAGGATCGCGCCGCGGGCGCGGGCATCGGCGAGCCAGCTCCAGAGAAACGCGCGGCCATTGCCGCTGCCACCATGCAGCGCGACCACCAGCGGCCAGGCGCGATCGGGCGTGTAGGTTTCAGGCACATAAAGCGCGAAGCTGCCGCGCGCACCGGGCTCGCCGCCATGAATGACGCCGGTGCCTTCCGCGGCCGGCTGGGCCAGCCGCTCGGCCAAAGCAACATCCTCGCGTAGCTCCGCCGGAAGAAAGAAGCTGCTGACCGGCGGCAACCGCGCCACCGTCGCATAGAGCGCCTCCTGCGCGCGCGGTGCATGGCGCAGCGCCCGGAACACCGTCGTGATATCGCCGCCGGGTTGCTGCGCGATGCGAAGGCCTGCGACGCCGGCGAGAACTGCATCACTTGCCGCATCGAGATGATGGCGCAGCTCAGCAAAGTCTTCCGGCCATGCGCCGAGATTTTCGCGCGCCGCTTGCAGCGCGAGCTCGGGCTGGCCGACGGCTTCCATCACGGCATCGAAAGCCGGCGGATGCAGATTGCGCGCGACGAATTGCAGTGCTTCCAGCCCCTGCAGCAATGGCGGCAGCACAGCCACGATGTCATCGACCATTCTGTCGCTCATCATTTCCTCCGGTCCGGTCGCTTGTCGCTTGGCATAGGTAGTTGCGCACGCCTGCGAGCGAATTCTGATCGATCCATAAAATTATTCGCAAACTGGCGAAAGGCTTCATTGGCTTTGATTCTGTTTTCTGGTGCTCGCATCAGTGAGTACTGCTGCGGCGCCTGGCGGATGACGCGGCAGCCGCAGCGCAGCGGCGTGGAGTATCAGTCATGCGTTCGGCCTTGTTCGTGTTGTCGTTGGCCGTGGTCGTCACCCCCGCGCTCGCACAAAGCATCGACAATTCCGCTGCACTCGGCCTGCGCGGCAGCGACAGCAGCATTGCCGGACAAGGCCGCCAGCAACCCAACATGCAGCCGAGCGCCGCATCGCGGCCATTCGATGGCACGGTGATCGCCACACCAGCAGCGACGGCGCCCTATAAGGGACACGACTTCGCCGACGGCACGCTGCGGCTCGGAGTCACAGCAGCGACCATGTATGACGACAACGTGTTTGCGGGACGGACCCAGCGATTTTCCGATACTGTTTTCATCGGGCGTCCGGAGTTCTCCTGGGTCAAGCAAGGCAGCGGCTATGGCGTCGGCATCGATGGCTATGTCGAAGGGCGGCGCTACGTGAAATACAATTCCGAAGACCAGCTGAACGGCTCGGTCGGCGGCACGTTTACTGTCATGCCTGACAGTGACACGCAGGTGATCGGCAATGCCCGCTACATTCGCGGCCATCTCGAACGTGGCACGTCGGAGATCGTCGGGCCCGGCGGCTTTCTGCTCAGCACCGCATTCGATGCGCCGATCGCTTATGACCAAGGCGCGGGCTCGCTCGCGCTCAACAAGCGTTTTGATCGCTGGTGGACATCGGTCGGGGTCGCCGGCTCTGCGGTGGCCTATAAGGATCCGACCATCGGCGACATCAATATCGACCTCAGCTATGCCGAGGGCGTCATCAGCGTCGTCAATGGCCGGCTCGGCTATGTCGTGGCACCGCAGACCAGCGTGTTCATGGAGGCTGCGGGCAATCGGCGCGACTGGAAGGTCGGCATCTTCGATTCGACCGGGTATCGCACGGTCGGCGGCGTGCTGTTCGAGCAGGGGCCGAATGCGCGGATCAAAGGCGAGGTCTGGGCCGGCTATATGAGCCAGGCCTATAGCGGCATCAGCTTCCAGAACATCTCGAGCTGGACCTATGGCGCGTCGCTGGCTTTCCTGTTCACCGACCAACTCACCGGCACCATCGAAGGCCGGCGCGAGGCGAAGGAATCCGCGCTCAGTCTCGGCGTGATCGGCCCGACGACGCTCGGCGTCAATGCAGCGGCGTGCTCGTCGGGCGCATCCTGCGTCAGCGCGATCCAGTCGTCGGTGAGCGGGAGGCTGGATTACAGGCTGATGCCCAATCTCGTCGTCGGTGCCGGCGCGTCGTTCGTGGTGGATGAATATCTCGGCACAGCCGCAGGCGGACGCATCGATCGCACGGTCAGCCCGCTCGCCTCGGTGAAATATTTCCCGACCGACCAGTTGAGCTTCGGCTTCGACTATCGCCGCGTGAACTACGACCCGACCGGCGGCTGGTCTGCAGGCGTCGGTGCGCTGTCTTACTATCGCAACCTGTATCTGGTCTCGGCGAACGGCAAGTTCTGATCGCGCAAAGAGAAGGCCGCTCGACAGCGGCCTTCTCGCGCAGTTGTCTATTCAGCGCGTCGATGCGGCCTGTTTGCCGCGGATGCGATCAACCAGCTTGCGACACTGGGTGAGAATGCTGCGGCGATAAAGGGCCGGCTCGCGCAGGATGGCGACACAGCGATTGGCGGCGGCATCACTGTTGCCGTCACCGGCGATCAGCGAGGTGAAGCCGCCGATGGCGATGCTGCCACCACCGCCGCCGCCACCATTTCCGTTATTGTTCGCGACGTTGTTGCCTCCGTTGCCCGGACCACCGGCGGTCGGGCCACCATCGCCCGGCGAACCGCCGGGCGGATTGTTACCGGGCGGATTGGTGCCAGGAGGGTTGCTGCCCGGCGGATTCCCACCCGGAGGATTGCCCCCGGGAGGATTGCCGCCCGGTGGATTGCTGCCTCCACCTCCGCCGCCATTGAGAATATTCAACGTCGCCAACGTACCGGACGGACCAGAGCCCGCATTCAGCACATTGGCAGCCACGCCGCCGCCCGACGCCGGTGTTCCCGACGTCGTTCCACCGCCCGCATTGCCATTGCCGATATTGACGGTGCCGAGCGTCCCCGACGGGCCAGATCCGGCATTCAGCACATTCGCCGCGAGCGCTCCGCCATCGCCACTTGGCCCGCCCGATGGCGAGCCGGCAGCCGGCGCCGCGCCGTTCAGCGCATTGACGCTTGCCAGACCGCCCGATGATCCCGGCGTTGCATTCAGCACGCTGGCCGAGACGAGACTGCGCGATCCCGTGCCGCTGCCGGTCCCCGTCGATGGGGTGCTCGCCCCGGCACCATTCAAGGCGTTCACCGTGGCGAGTCCACCGGATGGACCGGGCGTTGCGTTCAGGACATTGGCGGCGACTGCTCCGCTGCTGCTGCCTGCGCTCGTGGACGGCGTGCCAGCGCCCGCCCCATTCAGCGCATTCACCGTCGCAATCCCGCCGGACGGGCCAGGTGTCGCGTTCAACACATTGGCCGTGATGGCACTTCTGCTGCCGCCCGTGCCGGCGGATGGTGTGCCAGATCCGGTGCCTGCGCCATTCAATGCGTTCACCGTTGCCACACCTCCCGACGGACCCGGGGTCGCATTCAGAACATTGGCCGTCACGGCGCTACCGCTGCCCGTGCCGGCAGATGGTGTGCCCGCGCCATTCAGCGCGTTCACCGTGGCAAGCCCGCCTGACGGACCAGGTTTTGCGTTCAGTACATTGGCGGTAACAGCGCTTTGCCCACCAGCTCCCGAAGAGGCCCGTTGACCGTTGAGCGCATTCACTGTCGCGAGCGATCCCCGCGATCCCGGCGCCGCATTGCCGACATTGACTGCGGCCAGCGGCGCGCGACTGCCCTCCGGCGCTGCCTTGCTGCCGTTACGGTTCAGGACATTGACATTGGCGAGACGGCCGCGCGTGGTGGAACCTGCGCTCAGCGCATTGGCCCCGACGAGCGGACGTTCGCCGCGGGCGCTGGTCGTGCGCGATCGCCCCACCGAGATCTCGGCCGCACGCGCCGCGCGCGCTGCCGCGCGTGCCTGGCGTGGACTGAGATAGATCGATTCGCCTGCATAGAGACCCGTTTGCGGCCGGGCTCCGCCGCCATCGCCCATCTGGGCGCCGCCCGAAAAGAAACCGGCACCGCCGCCAAATCCGCTGCCGCTGCTGACCGGACCTGCGCCGACGCGAACACCCGTTGCATCGACTCCGCTGCCGCCGACGCCGGCGCCGAGACTGCCAGCCTGGACCGCCACACCGCTGACACCGATGCCAGAAGCACCGACACCGACATTGCCGACACCAACGCCCACGCTGCCGACATTCGCGCCCACGCCACCGACACCAACGCCGCCCGCACCCACGCCGACATTGCCAACACCCACACCGACACTGCCCGCATTGACGCCGACACCACCGACACTGACACCGCCCGCACCGACGCCAACACTGCCGACACCAACATTGGCGCCGCCGACGGCCACGCCGGTCGAGCCGACACTCACACCACCCGGCCCGACACCCACGCTGCCGACATTGACGCCAAGGCTCCCGGCATTGATGCCGATCGACGGCAGGCGAATGCCTTGCGCGCTCGCGCCTGTCGCTGCGCCGAGCGCCGCCAGGGCCACGCCTGCGAAAAATGCGCGATGAATGTTATGAATGCTGGACCGCATGGCCTTGCTCCGAACCCGATCGCATGAGTGCGACAGGCGGATTAAAGCGCGCGAGATTATCGACGTTCCTAACGCGAAGAGATCACCGACAATCGGTATCAATGCTTCGTTACTTATGGCGATTATTTACCACACAAAGACAAGTCGATGTGGACTGGTAGTTAGCTGCGCGCTTCCATTTTTGCGACAAACGCATGCGCAAGATCTTCTGCATCAGTTATTCGGTAGATGCGTATTCGCGCAAAGACTTCGATTCGAAGTAGACAGCGTAGCGCATATCGGTAGATGGCAACGCATCACGCTGCTACGGATCCAGCTCCGTATCCCAATAGAGATAATCCAGCCAGCTTTCATGCAGATAGTTCGGCGGAAACAGCCGGCCGTTGCGATGCAGTTGATGCACCGTGGGCGCGAAGGCGGTCTGGCGCGGGAACATCCCGGCCTGGTGCGTGGTCAGGTTGCCTTTCCGCAGATTGCACGGCGAGCAGGCTGCGACGACATTCTCCCAAGTCGTCTGGCCGCCCTTGGAGCGCGGGATGATGTGATCGAAAGTGAGATCATCGCGCGAGTTGCAATACTGGCAAGAGAAGCGATCGCGCAGGAACACATTGAAGCGCGTGAAGGCAGGATGAGTCGTCGGCTTCACGAACGACTTCAACGACACCACACTGGGCAGCTGAAAATCGGCCGACGGGCTTCGTACCGCGTGATCGTAGAGCGCTACGATATTCACACGGTCGAGAAACACCGCCTTGACCGCGTCCTGCCACGACCAAAGCGATAAAGGATAATAGCTCAGCGGCCGGAAGTCCGCATTGAGTACAAGAACCGGCCAGCCGCCTTGCGAGACATGTGCGTTCAAGTAACGCTCCTGACTCCACAATTCGACTGCGCGAAGCAGCCTGTGTTTCACATACTACAGGCAGCGTGACAGGGTTGTGAAGGGCATAGCTCTGGTCTATCCCCTCCGCAAAAGCATGCCGCAATCCCGGCTTTTTCCGCTACATCGGGTGGCCTCACGAGAGGGCTGCCGCTAGGCGCGGGACGCGTGCCTTGCTCGAGGCTTGCCACGTCCGGACGCTGCCTGATGGTCACTTCGTCACGATATCTTGAGGCCCCACAATGGCTGCGCGTCTTTGTCCGCGCGCATGAAACCAGCCTAGCGCTGCTGGCGGCGATGATCGGCGTGATCGGGGGCCTCGTGGTGGCGGCCATGAGCGCCATGGTGAGCGTGCTGCACGCCCTTTTGTTCAATCTGGAATGGGGCCAGCGGCTGTCGAGCCAGTACTGGATCGATCCGGTCCGGGCTCTTCTGGTTCCCACCCTTGGCGGACTGGTGCTCGGCATCGCCTTTTTGCTGCTGATGCGCTGGCGGCCGGCGCGCGAGATCGATCCGATCGAGGCCAATGCGCTGTATGGCGGCCGCATGTCGTTTCGCGGCAGCATCATCGTCTCGCTGCAGACGGTATGGTCGAGCGGTGTCGGTGCCTCGGTGGGGCTGGAGGCCGGTTACACCCAGCTCGCCAGCGGGCTCGGCGCCTCCATCGGCCGCGCGTTTCATCTGCGCCGGGCGGACCAGCGCGTGCTGGTGGGCTGCGGTGCCGCTGCCGCCATTGCCGGCGCCTTTGGCGCGCCTCTCGCGGGTGCCTTCTACGCCTTCGAACTGGTGATCGGCGCCTACAGTTCCGCCAGCCTGATGCCGGTGGGCGTTGCCGCCGTGACCGGCTATTTCGTGGCGCACTCCTTCTCGCCGCTGACGCTTGGCGTCGTCGCCGGCCGATTCGGCGATGTGCAGGGGCAGGACCTCGCCGTCGCCGCTTTGCTCGGCATCTGCGCGGCGACCTATGGCATCGGCATCATGCGCGTGGTCACCTGGTGCGAATGGCTCCTCGCCAAGATCAAGCTGTGGCCGCCTTTGCGCCCGGCGCTCGGCGGGCTTGGCGTCGGCGCGCTGGCGCTGCTGACACCCCAGGTGATGGCATCCGGCCATGGCGCGCTGCATTTCGGCGGCATGACGGCCTATCCGATCGCGCTGGTCGCCTTCGTGATGATCCTGAAAACCATTGCCTCGATCATCTCGCTGGGCACCGGATTTCGCGGCGGCCTGTTCTTCGCCTCGCTGTTCATCGGCGCGCTGGGCGGCCATCTGTTCGCCACCGGCCTGAACATCCTGTGGCCGGAGCTCAATCTCGATCCGAACATCTATACGATCATCGGCATGAGCGCCCTCTCGGCCTCGGTGATCGGCGGCCCGCTGACCATGAGCTTCATCGCGCTGGAATCCACCGGCAATCTCTGGCTCACGACAGCTGTGCTGGTGGCCGTGATCATCTCCACGCAGATCACCCGCGAATTGTTCGGCTATTCCTTCGCCACCTGGCGCCTGCATCTGCGCGGCGAGACCATACGTTCCGCCGCTGATATCGGTTGGATCCGCGATCTCACCGTGCAGCGCCTGATGCGGCCGGATATTTCCATGGTGGAATCCACCATGCCGCTCGATGAATTCCGCGCGAAATTTCCACTGGGATCGAAGAACCAAGTCGTCGTCGTGGATTCTGAAGGCAGCTATGTCGGCCTCGCCAACGTACCGGAGGCGCATTCGCCTGACGTCGCCGCCTTCCGGCTCGACAGCCTGCTGCATTGCCGCAACGTGGTGCTGCATCCCGAAATGAACATCCGCGACGCCATGGTGGTGTTCGAAGGCAACGAAGCGGAATCGCTCGCAGTTGTCGAAGCCGAGAGCCATCGCGTGGTCGGCACGCTGTCGGAAGCACACGCCACGCGCCGCTATGCGGAAGAATCCGAACAGCGACGGCGCGAAGCCCTCGGCGAAATGTGAGCGCGTATCAGCGCGCGAACAGCGACAGCATATGGCCCTCGCTTGGCGAGACTCGCCCGGCCAGCGTTTCGCGATAGATCCGCTCGACGGCGTCCACGCCAAATCCCTCGACGATGGTCAGGGATGTCTCGAGCATCGGCACGAAGCCGGCCCAGGCCGCGCCAAAACGCTGGTCGATGCCGCCGGGGCCCCACTCCTTGGCGCGCTTGCGGATCTGATCCGGCGCGAAGAACCATGATGGTTTTGCACCGGGAAGATCGCCGGCGTCGGTCATGTCCTGATGGGTCATGCCGACACGGCCGCTATAGACGAGACGATCGCCGAAATGCCGATGCAGCCGTCCACTCAGATCGGCATTGCCGGCCATATCGACAAAGGCCGTCACCTGTTCCTGCGGCAGAGTGTCGATGCGATCATAGGGCACGACCTCGTGGTAGCGGCCAAGCGAGGCCGTGAAGTCGGCATTGCCCGGCGACGTCAGACCGATAACACGGACCGGTTGACGCTTGCTGTGCAGCAGATGCGCAAGACCGAACGCCGTTTTGCTGGAGGCGCTCGACAGGATCACTTGCCTGGCGCCGAAGAACTCCGCCTCTGCCAGATAATCATCGACGAGGAAGGACAACATGAACAGCGCGCGCAGCAGCGCCTGGTAGTCGCCATTCCGACCTGTGAAGGCAGGATTGTCGCTCACGCGCGCATAGACATTGTAAACAGGCGCGACGTTTTGCCGATGCACGGCACGATCGCGCAGACCACGTTTGCTGACATCCGCGGCCTCGATCACCAGATGCGTCGCCATCGGGAAATAGCCGAACAGGCGTTCTCCTTCCTCCATTTGCGGATGTTTCGAGGCGACGACCTCGCCAAAGCCCCAGACCGGGATATTGCCGAAGCCATCCGGCGCAGGAAACAGCTGCCAGTATTTCATGGCATCGCCGAGCATGGCGTAAGTGATATTGTTGGCGGTGAAAGCGAAGCGATCGACTTTCACCAACAGCCCATCTTCTGGCAACGTGCCGCGCGATGGCAGCGGCGCTTCCATCAGCGATGTTGTCGCAAGATCGGCTTTGCTGACATTGAATTGCTTGATCGTGTCCATCCCTGGCTCCTCTTTGCGAGAAGTCTCACCACAGGCGATGTCCGTTTTGCGACAGGCGCAGTGTTTAAAACGACGTTCGTTTCAAACCGCGTTTCATGCGCCCGCGATCACGCCCTCGCGCTTCTTGATCGCGTGATAATAGGCCCACCACAGATGCGCGGCTGCGCCACGCAGCGGACGCCAGGGTTCGGCGAGCGACGCCATTTGCTTGACGGTCGGGCGTTCCTGCAGTCCGAGGCCGACCTTGATCGCTTCCTGCAAGGCGACATCGCCGGCCGGCCAGGCATCGCCATGGCCGAGGCAGAAGAGGAGATACACATCCGCCGTCCACGGCCCGATGCCGTGCAGCGCGATGAGCGTGTTATGCGCGGCATCGGCGTCTTCTTCCGCGAGCACATCGAGATTGAGGCGCGCATCGACCAACTCTCTGGCGATCGCCTTCAGGGTCTTGATCTTTGCCGCGGACAAACCGAGCCGGCCGAGCCGATCGGTGCGCGCCTTGCGGATCGCGTGATGATCGAACGGCACATAGGCGGCCGACACCCGTCCCCAGATGGCAGTCGCAGCGGCGACGGAGACCTGCTGCCCGCAGACGATCTGCGCCAGTCCCTCAAAACCCGGCGCGCGCTGGCGCAGCGCCGGCATGCCGGACTTGGCGAGGATCGGCTTCAGGCGCGGATCGTCATTCACCAATTGCCGGATGGCGTCTTCAAGAACGGATTGATCGGAGAGATGGATGGTCATGGTGATTGAAGGATCATCATGAGGACAGTCCGAGATCAATCCCACCCGTTCTCCGTCCCTCATGGTGAGGAGCGCGTTCTTACGCGCGTCTCGAACCATGAGCTGCCTGGCTCGGAGCGCGCTGCCATCCTTCGAGACGCGGCCGAAGGCCGCTCCTCAGGATGAGGGGTGGAGTATGTGGCTGCCTCCCGCGGAACCAAAGCCTTTCCCACCGCGTTGTCGGGGCTCAATGGAGATTTTTGTCATGCGGACGTTGTTCGGAATGATCTTGGGTGCGCTGATCCTGGGCATTGGCGTCTATATGCACGACTCGATGGCAACGTCGACGGTGGCCAATGGCCAGACCGCGCAGGAGCGTCGCACCATCGTGAACTGGGATGTGGCCCAGACCAATTGGGAAGCCCTGAAGACGCGGACCAAGGAAGACTGGGCCAAGCTGACGGCACAGATGAAGTCGTAGGCCGGGCTGCGGAGGAAACGTAAGAGGGATCAATCAGACCGGTTAAAGCCGGCTTTCAAAAACGCTCCCGTTTTCGAACGGGAGCGTTTTTCTTTGTTACTTCTTCTCGGCCGCCGCCTTGCGCGCATCGGCGATCGCGAGCTTGAAATGCTCCTTGCTGATCGGGCCGGGAATACGGAATTTGCCGACGATGAAGGATGGCGTGCCGCGGAAACCGAACGCGGTCGCCTGCTTGTCGATCTGCTTGAGCTTGGCGGCGATGGTGTCCTTGTTGGTCGCCAGATCCGCCAGCATGCGATCGATATCGATGCCGGCCTTGGCCAGCGTGTCGCGCGCGACCTGTTCGGTCAGCTTGGTGTTGAGGCTGATCAGCGCGTCCTGCGCCTCGATGAACTTGTTCTGGTAGCGCGTGGCCAGCACGAGGCCGGCGGAATAGACCGAGACCGGTCCGAGGATCGCCCAGTCTTTCGAGACGAGCCGGACATTGCCGTCTTCTTTCACCACGGCGCGAAGATCCGGCGCCAGCTTGCGGCAATACGGGCACTGATAGTCGAAATATTCGATGATGGTGACATCGCCCTTGGGATTGCCCGAGGCCGGAATATCGGGATCGCGCAGCACCAGGGATTCCTTGAGAACTTCGTCGTCCTCATCGGCGCCCGCTGCCGCCATGGCACGACCATTGGCGCCAAGCAGCATGGCGCCGCCAAACAGGCCAAGCGCGGCCCGGCGCGTCGGCTGGAACGTGGGGAAGTTACGGTGGCTCATGATGTTCTCCGCAGACGCATCATGCGCCAATCGTCACGTCACATAGATATTGCGGGCCAACATATAGAGCGCCACGAGGATAATGATAATCGCAAAAACGACGTTCAGCGCCCCGCGCCGGACCGACAGCGACCGCGCCGTTGCGGTTCCGGCCAGCCCGCCGACGATGCCGCCGATGATGAACACCAGCGCCAGCGTCCAGGAAATCAGCCCCGACCACGCATAACTCAGCGCCGTCGTGAGGCCAAAGGCGGTGACGGCCACGAGGGACGACGAAATCGCGCTCATGATCGACATACCAGTCGCCAGCATCAGGGCCGGCACGATCAGGAAGCCGCCGCCGATGCCGAAAAAGCCGGACAAGGTGCCGGTCACCAGCCCAAGCCCCAGCAGCGCCGGCGTATTGGCCGAGCTGATCGCCACGCGATGTTCGCCGAGGCGCGACCGGGTCTTCAGCATCAGAAGCGCGATCATCAGCATCAGCACGGCGAACCACGCCAGCAGGTTCTGCCCGTCCATCTGCTTGCCGAGGATGGAGCCGCCGAGCGCACCGACGATGCCCGCTCCCGCAAACACCAGCGCGCAGGACCAATGCACATTGCCACCGCGTGCGTGATTGCCGAGATTGATCGCCGCATTGGCAGCGACCGCGATGGCGCTGGTGCCGATGGCCACATGCGGATTGTTGACGCCGACCACATAGACCATCAACGGCACGGCGAGGATCGACCCGCCGCCACCGACGAGGCCGAGTGAAAACCCCACCAGTGCACCGGAGCCCAGCCCCAGCACGCCTTGCATCACCGTGATCATGATCCGCCGATTCGCGATTGCTACGGCCGCGACCTTAGTGGCGTTTTTCCCGCACCTCCATGCAGGGAAGCGCATGGTTCAGCGGTTTGTGAATTTTCGTGTGCGCTCAACGCACCAGCAGCGTGACCGCAATCGGCACCAGCAGCGAGGTGACGAGCGCATTCAGGCTCATGGCGATGCCGGCGAACACCCCGGCCATGGCATCGACCTGAAACGCCCGTGCAACGCCGATGCCATGCGAGGCAAGGCCCACCGCAAAGCCGCGGGCACGATAATCGGTGATGCGCATCCGGTTCATCATCGGCGTGACGATGATGGCGCCCATGATGCCGGTGAGCACCACGGAGACGGCCGTCAGCGATGCATCGGCGCCAAGGGATTCGCTGATGCCCATGGCCACGCCGGCAGTGACCGATTTCGGCGCCAGCGACAGCGTGATCTTGTCGGGCAGGCCGAACGCCTTCGCCAGCGCCACCACCGAGACGATGGCGGTGATACAGCCGACCACCAGCGCCCCGAGCATCGGCACGATGGCGGCCAGCACCGTCTTGCGGTTCTCATAAAGCGGGACAGCCAGCGCCACCGTAGCCGGGCCGAGCAGGAAATGGACGAATTGCGCTCCGCTGAAATAGGTGGTGTAGGACGTGCCCGTCAGCAGCAGGAAGACGGCGAGTATCCACATGGAGTGGAAGACGGGATTGGCGAAGGGATGCCGGCCTGTCGCCAGCGATAGCGCGTCCGCCGAGGCATAGACGAACAACGTCACCGTCAGCCACAGCAGCGGTTGCTGGGAGAGATAAACCCAGAGCGCGAACGGATTGCCGGTCATGACGCCTGCCGGCCCCGCGTCATCATCCGGCTGATGACCAGAAACGTGCCGACGGTGACCAGCAGCGTGATGACGACGGAGATCACCAGCACGCCCGCGATGGCGGCGCCATGTTCGGCGAGCAGATCGAGACGCTGCACCACGCCGACGCCCGCGGGAATGAACATCAGCGACAGATGCGCGAGCAACCCCTTCGACGCCGTCTCGACGCCGCCGCCTTGCAGCGGGCCGATCGCGAACAGAGCCGCACGGTCGCGCAGCAGCAACAGGGTGAACAGCAGCAGCATCCCGAAAACGGGACCGGGGATCGGCCAGGCCAGACTGCGCACGACGATCTCGCCGGCGAGCTGGCACAGCAGGATCAGACAAAGACTGGCAATCATGATGGCTCCGCGGGGGTAACGAGGCGTTATCGCCCGCGGAGCGGAATATGTCGATCAGCCGAGCTGCACAGCAGGTCTGATTACGCGGCGCCCTTCAGGCGCTTGGTGCATTCGCTGTAATAGCCGCCGCCCTTCTGGATCCACTTCAGGCCGCCATTGGCATTGCCGGTCTTGTTGGCGTTGTACTGGTCCACGCAAGTGTGCAGCCGCTGCTTGCCGGCGGTCTCCTTGGCGTATTTCGGATCGATCGCCGTGGGGAAAGTCGCCGGGCCGGACGGAGCGGCGGGTGCCGCTGCCGGAGCTGCAGCAACCTTGGGCGCGGCTGCCGGTTTGGCTTCGGCTGGAGCCGCAGCCGCTGTCGTGGCAGGTGGTGCGGCCGCGGCCGTAGCGCCGCATTCGGCCTTGCGGAAGTCATTCCATTTCTGGCCATTGAGCGTGCCGGCGGTCTTCGCCGCCTGATATTTTGCACTGCATTCTGCGGCGGTGAGCGCGCTGGCCGGCGAAGCCAACAGCGCCATTCCGCATATTACGAAGGCACTGGCAATTGCGGTGTGTTTGGTCATGTCGTGTTCTCCCTGGATACGAGAATGACGGAACTATCCTAGCCCAGCGGCTGCCCATCGCAATGACATCGCGGTGTCCGGCGAAAATTTTATCGTGACAGTCAAGTGTAGTTCATTCACGTCCCGTTCAGCCGCCGCGCCGGGCGAAGGACAGGTAGACCGAGTTGCATTTGTCGTCAGCCACGGACTTTGCCATAAAGCGAATTCCTCGAGCCGCCGCCGAATGTCCCCGCACATCGCTTTTCCCAGCCTCCTCCAGATCCGCACCACCATCGAAACGCTGATCGTCGGCACGATCGGCGGTGCGCTGTTCTATTGGGCAGAGTTGCCGGGCGGGCTGATCTCCGGCGCCATGGTGGCGGTCGCCGCCTATGGCATTGGCGGCCGTCCCGTCGGCCTGCCGCAACCGCTTGCCCATGTGATCCTGATGACGCTGGGCCTGTCGCTGGGCTCGATGGTGTCGCCGGAGATGGTGCATAATCTCGCCGCCTATCCGGTGACCATCGCATTGCTGGCGCTGGCGACGTTCTGCGCCACCTTCGGCAGCAGCATCTATCTGCAGCGCGTCCACGGCTGGGATCGCACGTCGGCGCTGCTGGCGGGCAGCCCCGGCGCGCTGTCGCAGATCATCATGCTGGCCACCGAGCGCAATGCCGACGTGGCGGGCATCGCCGTGGTGCAGATTTTTCGCGTCATCATCCTCACCGGCATGGTGCCGATGCTGCTCGCCGCCACCGGGCTGATGGGGCACGGCCCGCTGCCGTCGCGGGGACCGGAGGCGACACCGCTGGCTTTGCTCGAACTCGCCGCAGCGGCCGTCGTCGTTTCGCTGGTCATGAAGTGGATCCGGTTCCCGGCCAGCTGGATGTTCGGCGCGATGATGGCGTCGTCGGTGCTGCACGGCACCGGCGCCATCCATGGCACGCTGCCGCAATGGGCCTATATCGCGGCGCTGGTCGGCATCGGCACCCTGATCGGTTCGCGCTTCGGAAAGATCTCGCCGCGCACGATCCTCAGCCATGTCTGGGCTGCGCTTGGATCGTTCTCGGTCGCCATCGTCATCTCGGCAGTGTTCGTGACCATCATTGCACTGACAACCAATGTGAAACTCAGCGATGTCGTGGTCGCTTTCGCGCCGGGTGCGATGGACGCCATGCTGGCCTTGGCGCTGACACTACACATCGATCCGATCTTCGTCGGCGCGCATCATCTGTCGCGTTTCATCTATGTGTCGATCGTCACACCCGGCATCGTGCATCTGTTCGGCAAGGCACAGGACGACATCGACGACTAGGTCAGTCGCCTGATCACGGCGGCCGCAGACACATCGCGACATGATCGCGGCGCCATCCACAGCTCGCTGTGTGAAATGCGCAACGCCGTCGGCGAAATATCGCCCTCACAATGCAGCTTAGACCAATTCCATGGCCCGCGGTGTCGCGATACCAAATCGATCCAGCTAGACGCTCCGAGATCCAGACTCGCATTAAGGAACGGTCATGAATCTCGCCATCGGAAAAGCCACCAAGCAGGCGACGCTGCTTTGTACGGTCAGCCTCATCGCTTTGGCGATCGACCTTCCGCAACAGGCATCAGCGCAGTCGACCCTGCCCGCCGTCACCGTCGATGCACCCAAGCCGCAGCAGCGTGCACGCAACACCACGACCACGTCCTCGCGCACGGCCACGCGTGCAACCCGACGCGCTGCCGCGCGTCCCGCCGCAGTTCAGCCTGCACCCGTCCCCTCCATCAATGAGCGCGCCTATGCCGGCAATTACGGTTATGTGGCCGGCACCGCGAGTTCGGGATCGAAGACCGATACCCCTTTGATCGATACGCCACGCTCGATCAGCGTGATCGATCGAAAGGAGCTCGATGATCGCGGCGTCAGCAATGTCGTCGAAGCCGTGCGTTACACCGCGGGCGTCGCCACCGGCACCTTCGGCTTCGATCCGCGCTTCGATTCGATCATGCTGCGCGGCTTTCCGGCCGTCACTTTCGGCGACTACCGCGACGGACTGCGCCAGCACGCCAGCAGCTTCGCGGCCTATCGCACCGAGCCATTCCAGTTGAGCAGCATCGAGGTGATCAAGGGGCCGGCTGCCGTGCTCTACGGTCAGTCGGTGCCCGGCGGCCTCATCGATCGCCGCTCCAAACTGCCTGTCGACAACCAGGTCAACGAAATCCATCTGCAGGCCGGCACCTATGGCCGCATGCAAACCGCGTTCGATGTCGGCGGCGCCAATCCAGACAAGTCGCTGCTGTTCCGCCTGGTCGGCCTCGGCCGCGGCGGCGACACCAATTACGATATCGCCGACCAGCGTCTGATGCTCGCCCCCTCGATCACCTGGCGACCGAATCTCGACACCACCTTCACCGCCTATGCGCTGGTGCAGAAGGACGAGACCGACGGCAGCGTGGCGATGATCAATCGCGACAATGCGTTGCTGAAGATCAATGGCGAGACGGTGAAGCTGCGCACCAGCGATCCGAAATACGACTATATGCGCGTCGAGCAGGCCCAGGTCGGCTACAAGCTGGAGCATCATCTCAACGACGTCTTCACGTTCCGCCAGCACACGCGCTTCAACACGCTGCATGCGGAGACCCGCTATCTCGCCGGCAGCTTTGCGACCCCCACCGCGACGACCTTCGACCGCTATGCGGTTTCGATCGGCGACGACCAGCACAGCATCCAGACCGACAATACCTTGCAGGCGGATTTCACCACCGGCCCGATCGTTCACAAGACCCTGTTCGGCGTGAACTACGACCAGAATACGTATAACTTCAAGCTAGGCTTCGGCAGCGTGGATCCGAGCTATGCCCTCAACATTCTCAACCCGGTCTACGGCCTGACCGGCACGACCCCCGCCTATGCGTCCGACACGCGTACCAAGCAGGACCAGGTGGGTGTCTATCTGCAGGACCAGATGCGCCTCGGAAACTGGCACCTGTCGATCAGCGGCCGCCAGGACTGGGCTGATCGCACACAAAGCAACGCCCTGACAGGCGCCGTCACCGGCCAGCAAAGCGATAGCGCATTCACCTACAGCGCCGGCCTGCTCTATCACTTCGACAACGGCATCGCACCCTATGTGAGCTATGCCACCTCGTTCCAGCCCGTCACCAATCTCGGCATCAACAACACCCTGCTGGCACCTGCCGAGGGCGAGCAGATCGAAGGCGGCATCAAGTATCAGCCGCAGCCGGACGTGCTGCTCACCGCATCGGTCTATGACCTCAAGGAGAAGAACGCCGCCAAGCTGGCCGGCGTCTTCAACGGCGTCCAATACTACGCGTCGGTGGGCGAGATCCGCGTTCAGGGCTTCGAGTTCGAAGGCCGTGCGCGCATCACGCCGGAGCTCGA
This sequence comes from Tardiphaga sp. GW821-FHT12E02, assembly GCF_058807155.1. NCBI lineage: Bacteria > Pseudomonadati > Pseudomonadota > Alphaproteobacteria > Hyphomicrobiales > Nitrobacteraceae > Tardiphaga > Tardiphaga sp. GW821-FHT12E02. The sequence goes on along the minus strand of NZ_JBXAQK010000001.1, from coordinate 1,296,276 downwards.
GACGGTCACGACCTACACCTATTCCGACGCGCAAATCACCCAGACGACCATCGCTTCGGAACTCGGCAAGACGCCGGCGGTGACGCCGAAGAACATGGCATCGAGCTGGATCAACTACACCTTCCTGAACGGCCCGCTCGAAGGCCTCGGTCTCGGCGCCGGTGTCCGCTTCGTCGACTCGACCTGGACCACGAACGACAACACCTCACGCAATAGCGGCTATACGCTGTTCGATCTGGCGGCGCGTTACGATTTCGCCAAGCTGGGGCCGAAGTTTGCGGGCTACCAGGCGTCGATCAATGCCAACAATGTTGCCGACGAGCAGGTTGCTGTCTGCAATGCCGGGTATTGCTATCTCAGCCAGGGACGCACGGTGATCGGCACGCTGCGCTATCGCTGGTAAGCCAAGCGACGGGCAGGGCCGCCGGCGGATCAGCGCCGCACGGCCTTGCCTGCGCCCCACAGGGCGATGGCGCCCATCAATAGCGAGATCAGCACATTGTAGCCGGCCAGCGACAGGCCGAGAAAACGCCACTGCACATCGTCGCAGCGAATCACCTTCACGGTGTCGAGCTGTTGCAGCAGGCCACCGGCCTTGCCGAAATCGACGATCGGCCCGGAGCAATCCGTCGGCCCCTGCCAGAACTTCCATTCCACGCCGGCGTGGTAGCCGCCAAGCACAGCATTGGCGAGCGCCGCCAGCGCCAGGACCACAAGACCCGCGACCAGCACGCCCCGCGGCGCACCGCGCGCGGCGGCGATCGCCACCAGCACGGCCAGCGGGATCGACAGATAATAGGCATAACGCTGTTCGAGGCAGAGCGGGCACGGGCGGATATCGAGCACCAACTGGAAGAACCAGGCGCCTGCGATCGTGGCAACGGCGATGACAGCCACTGCAACCGCTGAGGTCAATGCGGGGTTCGAGCCAGACAACGAAGCGGGTGAGGAGGAAACGGCGGTCACATGGCTCTCCTGGGTGGTCATCGCGTCCTATCGCGGGCCCGCAGGACTGTCGAGACATCAGGGATCACACTGGCGGCATCACACCGGCTGTGCGGAGCGCCTTCTCCCGCCCATTCATCGGTTGACCCGCGGATCGTCCCGGTTATATTCCGCCCACTTCGCGGCGCTGGCATCCGGCGTCCGATGGCCCCTGTGGTGGAATTGGTAGACGCGCTCGACTCAAAATCGAGTTCCGAAAGGAGTGCTGGTTCGATCCCGGCCAGGGGCACCATTCCTGAACAGACTTACGAACCAGAGTCCGCGGTTGGCCGTCAGGGCCTAGCGTGGCCATGATATTGTCGTTCGAACCGATAATGCGGATGGTGCGATCCGTGACAATGATGGCGTCCACGATCGCGCTCAGATACGCTTTCCTGGCCGCCACATCGCCGGACACGAGCTGCTCACGCATCAGGCGAGTGAAACGATCGATAGCCACAGGATCGATCTCGATCGGCACGGCGCTGGATTTCCTGGTATAGTCGAGTGCTTCGCGAGCCCGGTCCCGGGTCGTTTTGAGTGTGGATACGCGGTCCCTCAGGGTCGGGTCGGTGCCATCGATCGTCCCCGCCTCGATCGAAGCATAGAGGCGGGAGAGGCGCTCCTCAGCGTCGGTCACCTGACGGGCGAGCTCGACCAGGCGGCGATCAGCAGTTGCCTGGCGATCGTCACGGCGGGCCTTTAAGGTTGTCAGGATGGATGCGACCCGTTCTGGCTGTAGAAGCTGATCCAGAAGGGCCTCTACCACGAGCTTCTCGATCACCGGGCGGGCAATCTTGCGATTACTGCAGGATGCTCCGCTGCCTTGTTTGTGCTGTCCCTTTTTGATGGCGTGGGTGCACTTGTAATAGCTGTAGATGACACCGGTCCGAGAGGTACCGGTCGCGGTCGTTAGCGCACAGGACTGAGCGCAGTCGCAGCGGACGAGCCCGCCCAGCAGGGATGGCGCGGACGCCAGACGGGGGCCACGGGATTTCGGGCGACGGGACACCAGCAAAGCCTGGACCGCCTCGAAGGTCGCCTGATCGACGATGACGGGAATTTCGTATTCGATGATTTCGGAGGGAGCCTTGCGCTCGCCGTCATTTCTCCGGTCGAATTCATTGAAGTTGCGCACGCCGGTGTAAGCGCGGCGGGTCAGCATTTCATGGATGGTTCCTGTTCCGAACAACGCTCCGTTGCGCGAGCGATAGCCGCGCCCATTCAGCCATTCCGCAATCTTCTTGGTTCCCAGCGGACCGCTCGTGCCATCGCCATTTTTGGCCAGATCGAAGGCGCGGATCACCACCTCCGCTTCGACAGGCTCGACAGCGAGCTTCTTCTTCTGCTTGCTGCCGATAATTTCCGCAGCGACCGACTTGTAGCCGTAAGGGATGATACCTCCGTTTGAATAGCCGAGCTGCGCATTGGCCTTCATCGTCCGCATCGTGGAACGGCCCGTCTCTTTGGACTGGTATTCGTTGACGATGCCGATGAACTTCCTGAACATGTCGCCGGTGTCATCCTTCGCAAGCGGCTCGGCATGCGAAATCAACTCGACCTTGTGCTTGCGTAGCGTTTGAACCGTGAGCTCCTGCTCTACCTGATTCCGGAAGGCTCTCGAGAACGAATAGACGAGGATGGCATCGATCGTGCGCGTCCCGTCGGTTGCACGCGCGATCATCTGCTCGAATGCGGGGCGCCGCATATTCGTGGCCGTCTCGCCTTCCTCGCGGAAGATGCCGGCGATATGATCGCCATCGCGCTTGCAACGCGTGAGCAAACTCGTCTCCTGAGAATCAAGGCTCAGGAGATTGTTCGACTGCTTCTCGGTCGAGACACGGATGTAGATGAGCACATTGCGACGCGGCTGACTGGCCTCATGTGACGATGTTTCGATCTGCAGATTTTTGCGGGCCATGTCGGAGCTTTCTTACACGTTACAGAAATGAGTCTAACCATACGAGGGAATCGGGGGAAGTAGTACTTTGCTCAGCCGCCCTCGCACGGTTAAGATGCTCTCACCTTCGGTGTGGACTTTCCTGTGCGACCACCTTCCAGCGGTCACGGAAGGCTTTGCGCAAGCGACCGTTCTCTTCGATCAATAGCCGCTCGAAATCGGCCTGCGCGTCATGCGGATTGCTTCGGAAGCCATACACGAAAAGATCGTGACGCTGCTCTTCGGAGAGCTGCTGGAGTTCGCGAATGAACGGCAAGCGGCCGACAACCTTGAAGCGCCTTTCCGGATCCAGAGTGAAATCAGTCCCGTTGGCAGTCGCCTCCATTGCTTGCTGCATAAGCGCAAGCGCTGCCTCGACGGCAATTTCGGCAATCAGTTTGATGAAGTGATCGCTTACACGAGCGGGAGCATTATCATGTGTGGGCATCGCATGTTCCTCTTTCGTTGGTCAAAGTGACATCTTGCGAGGCGAACCGAAGACGTCATCGAGCACGGCCGAGAAATAACGCTCGATGGCGTCGAGCTCGGCCGGCACGATGGGCGGCGGATCCATGACCTCATTGATCACGATCCAAAACTCAGGGTCGGAAGGCCGTAAGGCGCTGGAGGCTGCACGCGTCCTCAACTCCTTGGCCTGTGTTGCGTCCGGCGGTGGCGCCGCCGATTTGGCACCAGTCGCGGCCCGGGGACGCAACCGCACCTTTTTGATGCGCGGCTTAGCCATGGCCGACCTCCGTGGTCGGCGCTCGGCGGACCAGAGCACAAATATCGCTCTCGCCGACCGCATGCTGCGCCCCGTGATGGACAAAGCTGCTCTTCGAAGAGATCCCAATGCGCGCGATTTCATGGCTGTCCGGATGATCTCCGCACTGCCCGATATGTCCACTCGCTGTTGTATGGGATGCGATTGTCGCAGCCACGGAAACCTCCATCGAAGGAGGTCATCTGTATTGCTCCTGGCAGAATCAGGTTGCAGACCAAATAAAGAGGCTTGCCGCGTTCAAGCGAGCATTGAGCATTAATGGCCACAGCGTACAAAGAGCTTGTCGTAAAGTTGCTTGCTCTTTCCGCTTGAGGCAAGCGGCGACGATCGCCGCCGCCGAGGGGCGCGAGCGCTCTCAGCCCAAAAAGCCCCTTAGCCGCGCTCATACGCCGATGCCATATTGCGCTCAAGCGGCCGTTCGCCCGCACGCACTGCGAGATCGAGGGTGGGATCGAGTGTGCAAGTCTTGACCTGGAGGCGTGATAAGCGAGCCGCAAACCATTCCAGGCGATGTTCAGGCGTAATCTTTGCCTGCAGCCGTTCCGACAATGGCAAGTCAAGACGGGCCTGTGCGTCGATTTCGCGGAGATCGGCAAATATCTCGAGGTGATCGCGCTGGCGGGAGAAGGCGACATATGCTTCGTTACGGGTCATTGCTGAACCCGCCCAGACGAAGGCGCGATCCGTCGTCAGGCCCTGCGACCCATAAATGGTCGTGCTATAAGCGTGCCCGATACGCGCTCTGCCGTGCTCATCGGCAAGTTCCGAGACTTGGAAGCTCGCCTGCCGCCCCGCGATCGCCACATGAAGGATCGGATCTTGCGTGTCCATACCGTCGATATGCGTGATCGCGGCCGTGGTGCCATTGATGACCGACAGGCGGTCGTGTCGAACCAGGAAGCGGATCTGATCGCCCACTGCGAATCCCAGCGTCTGGCCGTGGCCCGATGGCGTCACTGCCGCCACCTTGATGTCTTCGGTGGAGATTACCCCGTCACGCTTCAAGCGAATACGGACTTCGTCATTTAGGGCGCGGACTTGTGCATTCGTCTTGGCGATAAGCAAGACAGAACCATCCGGCGCCTCTCGGCGAGACTTTTCCCAGGCATCGATAACACGCGTGACGGTCGCCCGCTCGCCCGCCACCAGGTTGAGCAGCCCGCGTTCCTCAAACGCCGCCAATCCCTGCTTGGCACGACCTTTGGCAAAATCCGTCACCGCCGTCCGCATCCAGGCCTTGCGCTGTCGCACGATGGTATCGACACGGGTCGTCCCTGTCACACCCGCAACGATCGATAGGCCCGGGCCAGCACCGACGGCCTGGAGCTGCTCGCGATCGCCGACAATTACGACCTTGGCGCGTGCCTCCGCCGCCCTCTCGGTAATTGCCAGCATCTGTCGTGACGAGAGCAGACCCGCTTCATCCACCACGAGAACGGTATTCGCGTCGAGAAACGGCTCTTTCGTTCGCGCGAGCCAAGCGTCCGTTGCCATCGCTTCGATACCCAGTTTCTGCAACTCCCTCGCAACCTTCCAGGACTGGCTCGTACCGATCACCCGCCGAGCTGTCGTTAGCGAAGGTCCGGCAGCATCAAGCTCCGAATAAGCCTCTACGATTGCAGCAAGTGTCGTCGATTTCCCAGCTCCAGCGGCGCCCTCGATAACCGCAATGGCCGCCGAGCTTGTTGCAATCTGTGCTGCATGCGTTTGCTCCGCCGACAATCCGTGCGCGCGACACAGTTGAAGTACGCGCTTACGATCAGGCGCAGCCCGATGTTCATGCATGAGTCGCTCGGTCACAGCGACCAACTTGCGTTCGACGAGAATTTGCTCGGGAGTGGAATAGACCGGCTGTTGCAGGGCATCTCGTCCCAACTCGACGATCTGCCGAACTTCGACAAGGCGTTCAACCTCTTGTTCAACCCGCGCCGCATCCGCACCAGTACCGACCAGCGAGGTCGCGACGGCGGCATAGAGATGACGCCGCTCAAAAACGCTTTCATGCTCTGTCAGAAGCGAGGGGATCTGAGCGACACATTCAGCAATCTGACTCTCTTGCTCCTGCAGATCCCGCCCCCTGGTGGTACGCAGGTCGGCAATGAGCCGCTCTGCGTCCAGAAACGGAGCGGACTCTTCAGCCCATAATTCGAAACGATCTCGCGGGCGCTCTTCGCTTTTCGATGAGCGCGTCCCAAGAGCGATGGCTGCGGCCAGCGCCGGCGCGTCCGCGGTGGATAGTCCTTCTGCTTCGATCGCCTGTTCGATCTCTTGGCGCCGTGCCGAGAAGTGGCGCTGTAGAGCAACGAAATTGGCCGACAGTGAATCCTCACCGCCATTACGATCTTGCGGCACAACGATTTCGAACGTGCCGTTCTTCCCCACACTACCGATTTCAAATCCAATTTTTTGTAAATTTGTCGACAATGATAGATGATAGATAGCTCCGGCTGCCATTTTATGGGCAAAGAGATGCCGCGCATCGAGTGCGCCAACGCTGCCATCTTCACGGAGCGAAAAGTTTAATAAAATTGCATGGGTATGCAAATTCGGATCTGAATAGACTTTGCCGTCGCCATGTTCGACCGGGCGCCCCTCGCCATGCTGGAATGAGGCCACCGTCAGATTTGCCTTTTCGAGACGATGGCCATTCTTCCCGCGGCGGCAGAAACTCGAATTTCTTTCCAGAAACGCGATCGTGGCGACACAGGCTTCGTATTGAGCATTCTCGATAGCGCGCCGTGTCTCCTGATCAGCAAGCGCAAAAGCGACCGAGACCGATTTTGGTGCCGATAACGTCAGGTCGATGCCACCGACACGCTTTTCCTTGTCGCCTGTATTCGACAACAATGGCTGCCCATCCATATCCAGCGAGGCGTGCAAGCGTTCGAACAAAGAATTATCGATCTCGGCACCATGCTTCACGCCGAAATCATTGGTCGACGAAATCCAGCGGCCTGCGGGCTCGCCGCCACCCAAGTAATATTCCGACTGCTTGCTGTAATACCTTGCCGTCGTGCCAGCCGCGATTGTCGCAACCATATCCGCCTCCATCGAAGGGGGCGTTGGTAGGGGCCGAGATCGCTGCGCGTTGCAGGCCAAATAGAGAGAGAGGGATTGGGCTCGCCGGGCGAATTGTCCCGACGCTAAGAAGAACGGATTTAACTCAATACAAGCGAGCGCAGTTCTCGGCTTCGAAACGGCTCACCCGCTAAGCAGATCTCCTGCTTGAGCAAAAAGGGTAAGAAATGTCATTTGGACGGCCGGACGTTTTTGGAAACCGTAACGCAGCAAGGATTTATCTCGGGGAAGAGCGTCTCGCATCGATGCACAAGGACGGCGCAATCGCTCGCATTCACGTGATTCGCGACCGCTTCAGCCTCAAGCAGATCCCTATCGTTTACTATAACGCGAAATTCGGTGCTCCGCTGCAGACGGATGAGGACACTCTCGCGGCGTGGCATCGCAAAGACTTCCATGCGGTCACAGAATTTCAGCTTATTACGTATGGCGTGATGCTTGACGAGACCCAGCGAGCGGGCTTCGAGCGTGGTGACTGGATCGCCGTTGTCCCGGCGCACGGAGACAAGGGTCAGAAAGGTCCTCCAAGTCAGGGTCTGGTTGTCGGCACATTGAGGACCGCCTTATACGCACAATGCGTCCGGACAAGTCGCGTGCTACAGATGGCCAGGTTCCGAGCCAATCGTGATGCCGACACATGGACGCAAGCCAATGCAGCGGAACGCGACCAACTGGAGAATGTTGAGCTCGCCACTGTGGAAGCAGCTTTCACGGAAGCCAGCAATCAATACGGCGCACCTGAGATCCGAGAGGAACGCGAACAGGAAGTGACGACTGAACATATACGTACGGCTGGGCGCGCGGATGCGAAAGTATGGTTTGGCTTGACCCCAAAGGAAATCCGCGCGCAGGCGGCGGCCGAGCTTCTTTGCTACGAGCAGCTTTATGGGCGCTTCAGCTATCATGAGGTTGCCGACCGCGAACTTCCCGTCATCAGCGTCTTGCGCCGGGGACACCTGCGAGCGCTCGCTGTGCACCGCATCACACGGGAGACCGCTCGTTATCGCGTGGCGGACGGCCTGCCGATGGGCCCGGGTACCAAGGCACGTTTAGACTACGGTGCGGACTACGATCTGAACCTGTGGGGGTGCTTCGTTTTGGCGCTGTATGGCGGGATCAACCCTGTCACACTTTACAGCGAGTTCGAGCCGTTATCCGACCTTTTCGATCTAGCTGCCTGGTTCGGCTATTTTGCTCGTGGAGCCTGCGACGAAATGTCTCCCGAGATAGCCGTCACATTGGCAGCCTGCTTATCGACCAATCCGGGGCATGCCGTCATCAGAGAGGACATTCCGCACCTCGAGAAAATCTATAGCCAGATCTACTACTTGACTGACCTGCTTGTCGGCGAGGATCGGCTTCGTGACCTTGCGCAGCAGGCGATCGCATCACACGCATCGGTGCGGGTCCCGCCGCTCTATTACAACACGGTCATTACCTCGCGAACGAAAAAGCCTGACAGCGCCGATGCCGCGATAGACCCGAGATTCGGGATTGGACAAGGAGAAGACGGGATCAATCTGACTGTTGATTTTACGAATTACCCGCAAATGGTCGATGGAGAGAAACTGTTGCTTCGGCGCTTCCGCCCTCTCTTGTGGTGAAGGTCACTACATTCCAAACGACAAGCGCTGGCTGACGTCTAATTGGCCTGCAACATGGATCCGGTAAATTCCGCACTTTGCGCTCACGACCACAATTAAGCGGTCGTGAGGCAAAGGAAATCGGCCATGACTATTCTTCAACATCTGACAGCTCTCCTTGGCACCGCGCAAACGCGCCTCGCCGGGGGTGCGAATTCCATTCAGGCTGCCCCGTGGGCACGCGCCATCCGCAACGTGCGGCAGGCACGGCATCACCGTTCGTCAACCTCCGTGGCGCGCCAGATGCTCGACCGCTATCCGCACTGCTATCTGATCAACTTGGGCTACGCAGGGTTCCCGGGGATCAATCTTGCGGAATACCGGGCCCTCTCCACTGACGGAGGCATGCCGTTAGTACGTGTAAGTGCGAGGGATTTGGCAACCTTCGAACCATGTCCATTCGCTCCCGTCACCTTTGCGGCGCATGGAGCGATCTTGCTCGCGGGGAACAGGAAGCCACCGAGCTCGCACGCATTGGTGGTCATCAAGGCTATCGAAGAGACCGGCTGGCATATCCTCACTATCGACGACGCGTGTCGTATCCTTGAGGGATGCGACGTCTCAAAGTCGGCCAGCGTGTGTCTCACGACCCGCGGAACCTGGATCACCATGGTCGAGAACGTAGCCAACCGACTGGGTATAGCGGAAAGCCTGTTTCCGATCTGTGAACAGGTGGTTGCGACACGCACCGCTGTCATGGTCGTGTACACGCCAGGTCTGCCAAAACCGATGAAGCTCTGGCGGATGAGCCTGAAGGGCATAATGCCACCGCTGCCGCCCGTGCCGTGAGCCAATCGGCGTAATGTTCGTCAGGGTGCCAGAGCGCACCCTGACGAACAAACTTTCGAAACACGGAATGCTACGCTCTTGCTCCGCGTATGTGACCACTACAGGACCAGGATGTCACGATCGGTGAGCCCGCAACGATTTCGTAACGTTCCGCGGCTTTTTTCAGAACGTCTTGACGAACATAGGCGTCAACTCGGCGTTCTCATAGCGCAGCTTCTCTTGGTGTCCGTGCTTCGGCATAAGCACGTCTCTCGTTACTGCGAACGTCTCGGGTGGCGGTTTAGAGCAATCATGCCGCGCTGCTTGATCGGACAACCATGCCGCTTCCGCGTTAGCGTTGGATCGGCTGCCCATTACCTTTCCATATTCACAGGCCAGAGTGGCGTTCAACGCAAACACTCTCAGAAACGCAATCGGCTCATCTCGATCGCCGCTCTCCCACGTGCGAAGGATCGCCGCATAAGGCCGACCGTCACGACCGATACGCCATTCAATCAGCTTTCCGAAGACGTCCCCCGCTGCACGCCAGGCGGCTGTCGGTCCATTGGTGCGATCATGTCCAGCCCGCGTGAAGGTGACGGCGGCCACGTTGCCTTCGTCGGCCAATGTCACCTCATACCCACCCGCTCCTGGGCATACGCGCAATGTCATGTGCTTCCGCGAGACGTCTCTGCAAGCTGGTCCTTGTGTTGTGGTGTATCGCTGGCCAGCTCCGGCCTGCACACCAATAGCAGACAGAAGCAACGCCGATACAGCAAGTGGCAGTTTTCTCATTGCGAGGCATCCGCAACAAGGCGGCGTTTGCAAAGATCACCGGCAAGATTCTGTCCCGGAGATCCGAACTGCTCCAACGTGCTTTCGAAGAACTTGGGGCGGTCCGCCGAGCCATTCAGGATGGACATCATTTGCCCGATCCCTGCGGCCAGGCGCAACGTCCCGGCGCCGAAAACGGGCGTGAACAGAACCCCGCAAAGAAGATTGAGGCGCATCATGCTGACACGCAGGTTTACGCCATCGATAACCGCCCGTTCGGCGCTTCTTATCCCCCACAACTGACAGTGCGCCCGGCGCCCCGGAACGAAGACATCGTCAAAGTAGAAATCCCCTTCCAGACCTTGAAAGAGACACGCCGCGATGTCCGCGAAAACTGCGACTTTCTTGATCATCTGGCGGCCACCGCTTGAGGTGGCAATCTCTACATAGGCGTAGATTTCGTAGTCGTTCGTGAATTCGCACTGTCCAAGCCGCGTGATCGTGCCGGAGAACCGGTAGAGACCCATGTTTTCCCCCTGTGGCTCAGGAGACAATAGGAGACCTGCATAAATATCGGATTAATCCGATGGTTCAAATTGGACGTTGCCTGGATTTTCCGGCGATGCCGCGAACGACTTTCAAAGACCGATTCCCCCAGCGCGACGCTCCAGCCGCGAAACTTCTTGCTTTGAACGTAAAACGTACGCGGAAACGCCGCGGTTTGACGCAGGATGATTTGGCAGCGCATCTCGACGTCGAGCAGAGTGCTGTTTCCCTCATCGAGAATGCACGGGCCAATCCGAGCCTTCTCCTCCTGGACGCTATGGCGAAGGCGCTCGGGTGTCGCATGAAGGATTTATTCGATGATGCCCCTCAAAAAGATGACCGTTAGGGCAAGCTACGGATAAAATCCGGCGGCGATCAGGCCCGAAGCTCGCGCGGACCTGCCACCCCGGCCATCCCGCTGAATAAATTCGATCCATGTGAACCGTGGCTAAACCCCTCTTCGCGCAAACGCTTTGTCCGCTCGAAGCTGTAAGGTTGGGCGGAATTGATTATATAGAACCGCGTCTAGACACCTCTTCGATGCTGTACGCGACTTATATGGTCCCAGCGATTGGCCAACGTACGGACGCGTGCCAGACGTTACCGTCGCTGAGACACGACATATCCCATCAGCCGCGTGTCATCATGTCTGGTTTTGCGGATGATCATGGGGCGCTTGACGTATCGCTTGCTGTTCGGGAACACGATAAGATCTGTCGACGGAAGCTGACCAACCCCATCGTCTGTCAAGAGGCGTACCCCCTTTGGCTGGAAGGCGCGGGTTGTCGTGCCGGCGTTATTCTCCGTGGTTTCGGTTGCCTCCATCAGCGTGTAATTTCCGATCGACCGCGAAAGAAGTTCACGCTCGTCCGGATCGATCAATGGCAGATCGGAATATGTGGTGAACTCTGCGGTATTGAGAAGAGTTTTGGCACCTTCCGTTCCGTTGACCTCGATGATCTGACTCCGGCTTTGCCAGAACGTCCACAGCCGCAGATTCTGGCCGGGCAGTTCGCCAGCAGCGATCAGCAGTTCCTCGAATCGGCCGAGCGTCGCAGCTTCGTCGATGAAACACATGATCGGCTCGCGTGCACGGTGACGCCGGACAGCGGTGAAAAGCTCACAGAGCAGCCATCGCATGAGCGGAGTAAGAGTCTTCATATCCTCGGCGGGCAACGTGATGAACAGGTCCATGTCCCCGGCCGTGATGTCCGACATCGAGAACGTGCTGGTATGGGTGAGGCGTTGCAGCCGAGGATCGGTACACCAACTGAACGCCTGGGCGGCCGTTGATACGATCGAGTCCCGGCCTTTCGGATCCATTTCAAGCACGGACCTCGCGGCCGCCGCTGCGTCTCCTTTCAAGGGTTTGAGATACTTCTCGAAGACCGTAAGATTCGCCAGCAGCCAGCCAGCCGTCGCCGGATTGGCGCGGTTTCTGGAATGCGCCACGAGAAACGCACCGACGATCACAGCGACCGCGCGGTTCTGGAAATAAACCGATTCACCCGCGACGTATTCGGGCAGCAGAGCTCGGGCGATGCGCTGCAAATGCAGAATATTCTTCGGATTCATGTTCGCAAGCGGATTCCAGCTATCCGTGCCGCCGACGATGCCGATGGGATCGAGGCAGCGCACCGTCCGTCCGAGCGCTTTGCGACGCGCGACGACGGCACGGTAGGCTTCTCCCTTCGGATCGATGACGATGGCGGGACCGTTCCAACCGTTATTGTCAGGAACGACGAGGTTAGGAATCAGCAGACCCGACGTCTTGCCGGTGCGCGGCGGCGCTATGGTCACGATGTGGCTCTCGGTCGTAACCCGGATCGGCCGCGTAGTCACCGGGTCGAGCCCGAGCTCCACTCCGATGTTCATCTGGCGCCGTTCCTGGCGGGTTGCCCACCGGGCATTGCCATAGGTGCCGTAGGGATCGCGACGCGGTCCGTAATTCGGGATAAAGCAGGTGACGAGCGCCACGGCCGGTCCTGCGAATATGCTCGCAAAGGCAATCCGGCCGTACGGCCCCAAAGCTTTGGTCTGGCCGATCGCCATGTCGCGATAAGCCAGGAGGCAATCCAAGCCATAGCTTTGCACCATCGCGCTGAACCAGACCGAAGGAGAATGTATGGTATTCGGCCACAACGAAGCGTTGAAGCCATGCACCATGAATTCTGCGATGGGGAAACCAAAAACGAAGGCCGCGATGGTCAACGGCACGAAGACTTTCCAGAACATCTGAGTTACTCTGCGTTGGATATTGCGAATTGAGCGTAGACGGCGGCCGGCATAACGGTCTCGCCATGCCCGTCCTTGGCGGACCAAAATCGAAGGCGGACATCTCCCGCGGCGTTCCGGCCCATTACGAGAACGGCGGTGCCAACCGGCAGGCGGTAAACTTGCGAATGACCGTCGGGAAAGGTCCATTCGAAGTCGAATGGGCGATCGAAGTACACCTTCGCGACGCCGGTGTTCCGAACAGCAGAGCTGCCGATCACGGTGAGAGGGATTGCGATCAGGGCGCAAATCACCAAGCCTTGCCACCGGTAACAGACATGGCGGAGGCCGGATCGGATGAATTGCCTTGCCGAGCGAGGCAGCTGGATACGCCGTCGCGGCAGCACGTCCGCGATGGCGTTCTCCAGAACCTTGCGATCGTAAGGAAGCAACGCTGGATCCTTAAGACCGGCCAGACGCGCTTCCGCGTCGGGCAAAGCCAGAAGCTCAGCGAGCTTTGCGGCGCTTGCCCGGCGGACCGCGCGACTGGAGGCGTCGGCATCAGCCTTCGCTTCCCGAAATCGCGTGCGCAAGGTTGCAAGACGCTGGCTCATGACGCGAGCCAAGTTGCTGCAGGCCGGACCGCTTCCATGACGGACAGGCGGAAGCCCTTCAGGTCATTGACCATGCGACGCGCCTGGTTGAAGCCGTACTCCTTCTGGAAATCGGCCGTCTTGAGTTGCGGGATGGCGTACAGCCCCGTAGCCTGCAAGAAGGCCAGCGTGCGCGGTTCGAATTCGAACTTCGGCAACACCGTCACCCCAGCACCATCCGCGACGCGCTTCAGCATTGCCTGATCGACGTCGCCGCGCAGCTTATTCTCGACCACGAAGCGTGCCTTGGCCCACCGCTTCGACGAAGCCAGCAGTTTGGCGCCATCGGTCAACGCGGAGGCATTGGCGGTGACCACGACGACGAGCGCCATCTCGAGCCCGGTATCCGCGATGCTCGCGACGAACTCGTCATCGAACGACGCCAACAGAGACGAAGCGGTATTCGCCCCAACGTCGATGATCGTCGGCAACTCAGCCGCGACCATGGCGTTGATCGGCGCATCGAACTCAGCTCGGGCGGCCTGGCCGCCTGTCCGGTCGATGGATGCGCGGTCAGCCCGAACCGGGAAATGCGACACGCGCTTCACGCCCTTGGTCTTGCCGTGGTCGTATTCGAGGATCCGCGGTGAAGACTCAAGTTCGAGGATCGGAGCGTCGGGGACGGCTTCCGCAACACCGCGGGTCAGGGTCGATTTACCGACACCGCCAGTTTCTTGGGCAACGAGCAAAAGGCGTGGCATATGAGATCCTCCTGGGCAACTGAACGAATACGCGCAACCATTGGGCGGTCCGTCAGGCGAGGAGGAGCTTTACAGGGGAGGAGCCTGCCAGATTGCAGACCAATTGCCGAAACGCCACGGCGTAGAGTCAGCGCTTTCGGAGGAGATGAGCGTGCTTGGCCAATTCTGCCCGGCGAATTTCATCTTCGCTGATGACTGGGTCAGGCGTTCGCATTCCGGTCGCCCTAGCCATTTCCGGGCTTAAGGACACCGATTTTTGGACAGAACGACTGCCCCTTCGCAAACTTTCGGGCGAATTATCTGCCTGATCTTGGGACGACTTCTTTACATTCAGCTTTGTCGCCCGGACTCTGATGTTATGCATCAAGGCGGTCAGCCGCCTGCCCGTCAATGGCTGGCCTTCTCCCTGGGTCACCCCCTGTGCTGCAAGGCAGCTTGCAAGTTCAGCCCAAGTGACCCCTTCCAAATTGTGAAGGCGCTCAAGTTCGTCGAAGTTGTCCCGGATGATTTGAGTTGCGCCAGTCTTGCCCCTCCCTTGGGGCGAGGCGACGCGCGCAGCCTGCAGCCGCTTCGCATCACCGCGCAAACGTTTGAGATCGATTCTCATGACAACAATATACACATCGGTCCGAAATGAAACGCAATCAGCAGACAAAGCCCCAAATCACGACATTGATATAGATGAATTCGGCATTACACGATCTCGACCGAATTAAACCTCTGCAGATGCAGCCAGAGAAACGCGAAGAGCGACAAAAACTTGAAGCCAATTAGAGGATAATATAGCGCGGTCCACCTTTTGAGGTGATTTCATTATTCGGGATTGACGCGGTTCGATGGCAGCAGGTCAAGCAGTCATTTTTGAGATAATTAATATTTTATCTGACCGACAGATCAATTGGTGAGAACTGCTTCTTAGACATGGCGGCTGTGAGCGTGGGGGATAGACGACGATGATCGCGTTACAAAAATTCGTTGAACGTATCGAGGGTGACAGACGTCCGTTGAGGTCGGAGATTTACTCTGAACTCGGTGTCGTCATCGAACAGCAATGTGAATTGCACCGGAATAATCTGTTGCCTCGCCGCGCGCAGGAGATTCTCGTTGAACTTCTCAAAAAGGAGTTTTTGAGCGAAGCATCTTCAATTGGAACGTATAAAACGTGCGCAGCGCTGATAGAAAAGATCGTGACGAAAAAGTTGCTCCGTGACGACGTCTTCTGTCGTCTAGCGCCCCCGTTGCTCGCAGCTGCGTCTGAAACAATGTCTGCCTATGAGCGCTCCTTTTTCGGCGCTAGTTTGGAAGAATTTCGGGAAGAGCAGACCGAACTGCAGGGCAGCACGCTCGTCAACATGCTGCTGCGCATCGAGTTCTACGGCGATCCACGATTGAATCGCGCTGGACATCTTATCATGTTTCAAATTCTGGATGCGGCGTACCCATCTGCGCAGAAAGAGGATGGCACGGAAGTAATTCAGCCGCTCTGGAATAAGGAAGTCGCTGACATAGCCTCTGAACCATACGTTGGCCTCGTCGATAGATTCCACGAGGTGGCGGCTCTAATGCGGATGGTTCCATGGAGTGGATTGGCCGAACGAGACCTGAATAAAGAGAACTGCAAGCAGCTTGTCGCACTGCTTGAAATCGTCTTGGAAGAGATAAATCATCCAAACTTTACTTGGCCAGACAACCTGAACGAAAGAAAAGAAATCTTCTTGTCAGAATATCTGCCCGCCGCGACGCAGCCCATAGCACGGCCGGCGTTTTACGACGCTGAATTTTAGCGGTCGTCTTTAGCCCGTGACGAGGCGTCGGGCGGTCTGAATAAGCTGAGGGTTGTCAACGATCATTGCGCGACGCGGTGTATGCTCGACATGCGGTCCCCTAACGAGGCCGGGGCCAAGATCGGCGCACTAGTCAAACGAGCTGATGCCCC
Source organism: Tardiphaga sp. GW821-FHT12E02 (assembly GCF_058807155.1). Lineage (NCBI taxonomy): Bacteria > Pseudomonadati > Pseudomonadota > Alphaproteobacteria > Hyphomicrobiales > Nitrobacteraceae > Tardiphaga > Tardiphaga sp. GW821-FHT12E02. Next base: position 1,280,256 of record NZ_JBXAQK010000001.1, on the reverse strand, counting down.
TGGCCTCGTCAAGCAATATCGGTAGCGGCGACTTCGGCAGCGCGGTGTGGGGGCCTTCGCGATGAGGCGGGCGCGCGACTCGACGTATTGGCGCTGCCTTCGTCAGCCGTCTGCTCCGCGGCGTCCAGTGCTCGGCTCCTGAGCCGGCCATCTACCGCGATAATGCCGTGCAGGTCTCCATGACCGTTCGAGAAGACGTTGGTAGCACCTCCCACATGTGTCGGAAAACTACCGAAGACGTGCCCGCGGGACACGAGGGAAGATTGCGGCGCATCCTAGATGCGGTCTCGGATGATCATTGCTGAAAGCTTGCGGATGGCCCTCCATGCGCGCAACAGGGCAGAGCGTTTTTCAAGCGCGTTGCGGAGGACGGGCATCTGCGTCGTGACCAATAATCCAAGCACCTTCATGAGGGGCACAAACCACCGCGCACTTGTGAAATTTTATTTCAAAGATCCAAAAGTCAGCCCAAAATACCTCGTCGGAGGGCATCAGCGGCCCCAATCTAGCGCATGAACGGAAATCGTGAGTAACTCGGTTTCTGGCTGAAACTCGTGACGGAATCTTATACTGGTCGCATCGGAGATAGCGTTTATGGATGGTCCGATCGGTGATCGGATTGCCATCGCCGGGGGTGGCAATTGACTGATTCGACTGTTTTTATTTCGGGTTCGCTGTTTACCGTCGACTATCTTGTCGAAGCGATTAGTGCGACGCCATCATATCGTGCCGTGGACGTTGCCGGATTGCGCGCTCGGCTCGATGAGATTGCGGTTGCATTTCCAAAAAGCCACAAGACAAACGAAAGCCAGACAGAGGACGATTTCATCTGGCCTGTCTTGAGGCTACTCGGTTGGACCGACTCTCTCCGTCAACAGAATCTCACCGTTTCGGGCCGGGACGATGTTCCCGACGGCTTGCTGTTTGCCGACGCTGCGGCAAAGGCGGTCGCCAATACTCAAGGCGAACAATGGCGACGTTACGCTCACGGCCTAGCGGTAGTCGAGAGCAAGCGCTGGTCACGTCCTCTTGATCGTGCATCCGGCCGAGATGAAACGACTGCGCCTTCCACCCAGATGTTGCGTTACTTGCGTCGGATCGACGACCTTTCCGCTGGTGCGTTGCGCTGGGGCATTCTGACAAATGGCACACGTTGGCGGTTGTATTGGGCTGGTGCGCGGTCAATATCCGAAGAGTTTCTCGAGATAGATCTCGGTCGAGTGCTGGGATTGGAGGACGGCGATCTCTCCGCTGATGCCGAAGTTCGCGATCATTGGCTTCGGGTCTTCGCCGTTATCTTTGGGCGCGAGGCATTTCTGCGTGAGGGGTCCGATCAGCATTCCTTCCACGATCGAGCGCGTGCCGAAGCCGCATTTTACGAAGAACGTGTTGCCGCCAGTCTATCGAAATTGGTATTTGAATCCGTCTTCCCTAGCTTGGCTACCGCCATCGCCAATTCTACTCCAGATGCTTCTTTGGGGGAGGTCCGAGACGCTGCGTTGGTACTGCTCTATCGCTTGCTATTCTTGCTTTATGCAGAGGACCGTGACCTTCTCCCAGTTAGCGATACACGATACGACGACTATGCTTTGCGTCCCTTGCGATCTGAGATTGGCCAGCGTGTCACGAATGGCGATCCGTTCTCCACTTCGGCAGCGCGCGTCTGGTCTCATATTTCCGATCTGTCTCGGATTATTGACAAAGGCGATAGTTCCGTTGGAATTCCGCCCTACAATGGCGGCTTGTTTGCCACAGCAAGTACGCCACTGCTTACAAATGCGCGTGTTCCCGATAGCGTTATGGCACCAGCTCTTGATGCTTTGTCTTATGAACGATCTTCGGGAGAGCGCCGCTATATCAACTACCGAGACCTCTCGGTTCAGCAACTCGGCTCAATTTACGAGCGCTTGCTAGAATTTGAATTGGTTCGGGACCCGGCAGGCTCTCTCGTCGTACGCCCCAATCTGTTCGCGCGGAAAAATACAGGAAGTTACTACACGCCTGATGAATTAGTTGGATTCATCCTCGATAAGACGCTTCTGCCTCTAGTCTCGGAACGCCGTGACGCATTCCGGTTAGCACTAGGCGGTCTCGATCCTGCGGATTCTGAGGATTATCGACGGCGGACATTACGCGACGTCGATCCGGCTAATGCTGTCCTCTCGCTTCGTGTCTGCGATCCAGCAATGGGCTCGGGGCACTTCCTTGTAACTCTGGTCGATATGTTGGCCGATCAGGTGCTTGATGCAATGGCCGAAGCCGCCGCGCTCGGCGTTGACATACATTACGTCTCACCTCTCGCGGATAAGATCGAGGATATTCGGACCACCATTCTGAAAAACGCGCGAGCGGCGAAATGGACAATCGACGAGCAACAACTCGATGACCGCCATATCGTCCGGCGCATGGTGCTCAAACGCTGTGTCTACGGTGTAGACAAGAACCCGATGGCAGTCGAACTCGCCAAGGTCGCTCTATGGCTGCACACCTTTACAGTCGGTGCTCCGCTTTCATTCATCGATCATCATCTCCATGCGGGCGACAGCTTGTTTGGCCTGTGGGTCCGCGACGCCATCGACAAAGCCGCCTCTGGAGGCGAGCTTTTTTATAACGAGGCGCTCAGAAACGCGCAGCGTTCAGCGGAAGCAATGAAAACTATCGAAGCGCTGACCGACGTTGAGATCGCCGAGGCGCATCGGTCGGCAGCCATGTATGCCGACGTCGAGTTGATGACCGGTGAACTCGACGGATTCGTCAACTTCATTCACGCCCTGGATTGGCTCGGCCTGAAGTCCAAAGAAGACAAAGCGCTTGTCCGCCTGTGGCTCGACGGGCGATTCGGCGATCCAATCCCCATAGCACGCGGCCGTAAGGCTCCTGAGCCAGGCCTCGCAAAACCTGAGGAAGTTACGGCATTCACTACAATCTGGAACCGCGCTCGTGCCTTGATTGCCGAGGAACGGTTCCTGAATTGGCAGATCAGCTTTCCCGGCGTTTGGAGCAACTGGTCAGACAAGGAACGCGATGGCGGATTTGACGCCGTCGTCGGTAATCCACCGTGGGATCGGATCAAGCTACAACAAGTGGAATGGTTCGCGGCACGCCGGCCCGAAATCGCATTAGCTCCGCGAGCGTCGGATCGACAAAAGCTGATTGCAAGGCTCAAAACAGATTGCGACCCACTGTGGGACGATTTCACTCATGCTGATGCGCGTGCGTCTGATACCGCGCGGATGGCAAGAAAATCGGGCCACTACCCGTTGCTGTCCGGAGGCGACACCAATCTCAATTCGCTTTTCGTCGAGCGCGCCCATGCACTGGTAAAGTCAGGCGGAATGGTTGGGCTGTTAATCCCATCAGGTCTCGCATCAGATCAGAGCTCGTCCGCCTTTTTTCGTAAAGTAACGAACGATAAGCAGTTGCATTGCATCATTGATTTTTTCAACCGTCGTTATGACGGCAGCCTATTCTTCCCTGACGTCTACTACCGCTTCAAGTTCTGCGCATATGTTGCTGGGGGTGCAAACAAGCGCTTCGAGAGCGCTTCCTTTGGATTTTTCATCCGAGACTTGGCCGAAATTAATAATGATGATCGCGTATTTCCAGTCACCGCCGAGGAGATTGGTAGGATCAATCCGAACAGCGGAACGGCCCCAATATTCCGCTCGCGGCGCGATAAGGAGATCACTTCGCAAATTTATGCACGGGTACCCGTCTTGGCGAATCGTGAGGCCACTGATGCCGTTTGGCCGGTTCGTTATGTCCGGATGCTAGATATGGCTAACGATAGCGGACGGTTTCGGACGCGAGGCGAACTCGAAGGCGACGAAGGCGCGTGGCTTGTTGGCGGCAATCGTTTTCAATCGGCGACAGGAGAGTGGGTGCCACTCTACGAAGGCAAGATGGTGCAAGCGTTCGACCATCGGGCGTCAGATATTGTCTTAGCTGAAGCGAACATTTTTCGATCTGGGCAGGGAGCAGACCTGAGCGTTGAGGATCACCGCGACCCAGCACGGCAACCCACTCCGCGCTATTGGGTCCGATCATCGGAAACAGGGTGGGATGCGCCAACCGACTGGTGTCTGTCACTCAAGGACGTTACCTCTGTGACGAACGCTCGCACCACGATCAGCACCATCATCCCTCGCTTTGGTGCAGGCCACACATTGCCTGTATTATTTCCCGCCAAAGGGAGTGTCGCCCCCGCATATGTTGAGCTCGCTCCGTTAATGCTCGCGAATCTCAACTGCGTTGTTCTCGACTATCTGGCGCGGCAGAAGGTTCACGGCAATCACCTGGCGTGGTATCTTCTGGAGCAGCTTCCCGTGGTTCCGTTACCTGCTTACGACCGAACGTTCGGCGCCAAATCGGCCGCCGAGATTGTCCGCGAGTCGGTTCTGGAACTGAGTTACACGGCTGACGATTTGGCTCCGTTTGCACGCGATCTCGGCTATGTCGATACTGCTGGCAAAGTGAAATCTCCGTTTGGCTGGGACGAAGAACGCCGCCTGACACTGCGCGCCAAACTTGATGCGCTGTACTTTATACTCTACGGCGTATTCGATCCTGCCCATCCGACGCGAAGTCGTGAAGACATTGCGTACATTTACTCAACCTTTCCGATTGTCGAAAAGGAAGAAACCGAGCAGTGGGGCAGCTATCGCAGTCGTGACCTTTGCCTCGCCTGGATCAATGCTCTGACAGCTGGGAAGCCGGATGCGAGTGTGGTGACATGATCGACGGGATTGAGCAAAGGTTGCGTTTACAAGCCTCTATTTCGATGTCCGAGAGTTTTATTTCGATGTCCGAGAGTTTTTTGATTGCTCGAAGTTCTGCAAGATGAACTTTTGCCAAGAAACGCCTTCAACTTGAACTCAAGCAAGTGATAGTCTGAGGTTTCGCATTCCCAAATGACGCAAACTTTCCAACCAAGGGCTTCGAGTGCCTCAATCGAGCGCGAATCTCTCCGAACGTTTGCTTCGAATTTTGTGATCCAAAAATCGGTTCGTGTCTTAGGAGTGGAAGCTTTCGAACATCCCGAGTGCCGGTGCCAAAAGCACCCGTGAACGAAGATCACCTTCTTTCGGCTTGGGAAGACGAGATCTGGTGAACCAGGCAGATCTCGGCGATGCAATCGGAATCTGAAACCGAGCCGGTGCGCAGTCTGCCTGACAACTATTTCAGGCTTCGTGTTCTTGCCACGGACTCGAGACATGAGCTCCGAACGGGCCGGAGCGATTGCTTCTCGGACAGGCTGTCGGCTCGCCACTCTATAGCCCAACGCCACCGACGTGTTCTACGAAGGCCCTAGCGATGAGTTCTCCAAGACGGACGGGGACCGCGTTGCCTATCAATCGGCCCATGTGACTAAAGGAGACTTTTCGTCCAGGGGGGGCAAAAACGTACTCGCGCGGAAAAGTCTGCAACATCGCTGCCTCGCGCAGCGTGATGGCGCGATCCTGTTCCGGGTGTCCAAATCTGCCATTCCCATATCCAAAGCACTGCGTCGTCATCGTCGGCGCCGGTTCGTCCCACTCCATGCGGCCATACACGCTCGGATAAGTCTCACCAGAAGATTTGCGGTGACACGCAGCTCGCAGTGAAGGCTGCCAATCGCGCCAAGTACCGCCCGGTTTCGATGCTCTAATGCGCTTCAAATTCAAGTTGCTGAGCCGGCAGGCAACATGCAGTGGGTCGCGGCTATCTGCTTCGCCAGCAGCCAATGCCGGAAGGCTTGAAATGGCCTTCCGGACGGTGACTGTCTTGCGTCGATCGTTCACTGGAATGGACAGCTCGGGACCGTCGAGTTTCGATGCAACGAGGACAAACCGCTTTCGTGTTTGCGGTATCCCAATTTTAGAGCATTCGACGGTCGCGTAGGAGACTTGGTAGCCCTTCAGATTACGAAGAAACTGCTGGAAAACCGGGTGAGCTTCCAAGGATGGCACATTCTCCATGGTGACAAGGTCTGGCCGAACCTCGCGTATCAAGCGACCGAAAGAGGCAACGAGGGCCCACTGAGAGTCGTCGCCGTGCTTCCGGCCGCTGCGGCTATACGTCGAAAAAGGTTGGCAAGGAGCACATCCTGCCAAGAGGGTGGTCGTAGCTCCCGCGAACAGCTCGATAATTTCGGTCCCGGGTAACGACTTGATGTCTCGCTCTAGAAAGCGTGCCATATTGTTTTTTTCGTAGGGGTAGCGGCACGACTTATCGACATCAATGCCCGCGACGACCTTGATTCCACCCTTCATGAGGCCGTGCGTAAGGCCACCGGCGCCGCAGAACAGGTCAACGGCCGTGATCGATGACACCGAGGGAGACTTCGATTTGTTCGTCATGCGGTGACTGCCTGCGGCCGTCGGGCTTCGATGACATAGCCATGGTCGGCGATGAAGGCCCGAAAAGTCTGCACTACGTCGCTCAGGTAGGCTACCGTTCGATTGGTCATGTCTCGCAATTCGCTGACAGTGACATTCTCGCCGCACTCGGCGAATGAGATGCTTCCATGGGCCAACTGATTTCGGAATTTCTTGACTAACTGAAGGCAACCGAGATCGTCACGAAACTTGCGCTTAACTGCGCTGTAGACCTCGGGTCGCACCTGCAGAGCGAATCCTAATCGCTTGGCTATCTGCTCGATTGCCTGATCGTCCCAATTGCCCCCACCGCCTTTTTCGACTTCGAAGCCTGGGACCGGCAGTGCGCTTACGAGGTGGTCGCAAAGAATGAGGGCGCTCTCTAAGCGATGCTCATAGTTCAGATCTACGTGCGTTCGAGCTAGGACACGGACCCATTCTTTTCGAAGTTCGATAGTCAGGTCCCCAGGTTTCCAAGAGCCTTGCTTCAGAGCAGCATCGGTAACGCCATCTAGACATTTCACGATCGTAGCTTCGACGAGATTGTACAACTGCAGAAATACGCCAGAGTAGAGAATTCGTTGTTGTTGAGTGGTGATCAGGGCGCCAGCCTCCCCTAAACGAGGGGGCCCAGACTGAGCTTCTTTTTCTATATTCTCCAAGAGTTCGAGATAGGCCTCGATTTCCCTATGTCGTTCCGTGAAAGCGGCGCCAAGCTCTTCCATCACTCGACTCCAAGCAATCGGTCGCGCACGAAAGTCATTCGTCGCTCCAGCCGACCTTTGGCGTTGGCGCCGTCGCCACCAGTAATGTCGGAAAATTCCTTCTCGCCGAGCCACCCGCTGGTGTCCGGTGGATTCGTTCGGAGATTAGGGGCCGCGTTGATGGCAAGGTGACTTCCAAGCGCGATGGCCTCGAAACGGGCGCGCGGCGTAGCAGTTCCTTTTTCGATGCGTCGAAAGCCAAACGGAAAAGTAGCTTTCACGAATTTCAGCATCTCGATAAATCGCTGCCTATAGATATCCGCAAGACCGTCGTCGGCCGCGAAGGCAGCATTCATCTTCTTGGCATACTTGAAGAGGAATTCGGATGGCCGGTCCTTGTAACCTTCGAGACCATCGCCGTAGGCGAAGAAACGCACGACGAGCTCCTCGTTCTCGCGCTCAGCCTTCAACTTGGCCGACATTGGAGCGAGTGCGGCGAACTCCTGCAAGCTCGCAAGTTCAATGACGAGCTTCATGAACGGGCCTGCGAGAGCGCCCCTTCGAACCTCTGCTTTATTCGCGACTTTACTTCCGGTGTTGATTCGCTCGAACATGTCGAACCTGGCTTGCTCATCGGCCAGCTCGTTGAGAACGATGCCTCGGATCGATCGGTTCTTGATTTTACGCTGACGTGACTCGGGAAGATCTTCGAATTTGAATTGAGAAACAGCTGGCAATGATTCCAGATCCCCAAGCCTCAATCCTTCAAGAACGAATTCGGCCAGTGTACGGAGCCGTTGCGACCCGTCCACGACTTCAAGCCTCCCATCTGGCATTTCCCAAAAGAATAGAAACGGGATCGGTAGTCCCATCAACACCGACTCAATGAAACGAGACTTTCGGTCTGCCTCCCACGTGTATTCACGCTGGTAATTCGGGACCACGTACTCCCCGTCGCGCATCTTTTGAGCAAGTATCTCGATGGAATACTCGGTTAAATAGAAGTCGATTCTTTTGGACTGTTCCAAAATTTCGGCCTCAGCCGCGGCGACCTGCTCCTTGGAAATATCCGGTTCCGACTTTTGCTTCGATGATCTCATGCGGTCCCCAGCAGTGCAGCTTCCGCTGATTCTGCGCAGCCCATCGTCCATACCACATCAGAAGCAGTCTGTTGCACTGGCACTTGGGATAAGCGATATGGCAGCGTCCGTTCAGGCTCAACCTTGATTATGCGGTACGGAAGGGCGACAGCCGAATAGCTGGCGTCGCATGCCGCCGGTTTGGCGTACGGGATGTACCGCCGCCACAAAGCTCCCTAGGCGGTGATTAACCGATCGGCCACTCGTTCAGATCTCGCATGTGCGAAGTCAGGGCTTGTTGGCAGGATGTCAGGTGCTCTGATATTACTTAGCATTAGCGCAAGTAGCCGCATCCTTCCCGTAGTCGTCTCCCCGCCCGTCACGATAAAGCAACACCGCACGTCTGTTTCGCAACATGCGAATTGCCTGTGCCGTCAAGACGGGCAACTTTCAAGAACACGCCCTTAAGGCGTATACACAAGAGTACCATACAGGGCCAGAACAAGTACCACAAAAAGATCCACTTAAAATTTGGCACACCTGTGCATCTGTAATGCTTACGGTTTAATTAAAATTGATTCAGCGAGTGGACGAAAAGTACCGGCAAAGGGAAAGCAACGGTTGCGCGTGTTTCGGATATGATTAGGCGTAAGGGATATACTGATTCAAAATTGATCTCCCCGACTCGTTGGCTGGCCAACGTCTGCCGTCAGAATTTCCCGGCACACTACACATCCTCGTAAGCCCTCGCTGCAAAGGCTATCTGAAAACAGCGATTTTGTTATCGCTACGGATCGCGGGGTGGAGCTTAAGCGGTCTGCAGGCGCCAGTTTGCGATGGCAGGTAGTGCGATCCACAGGCGTTTTATGAGGATCGCCTCGGCTCTGTCGAAGTAGAAGTCGGCCGGTTTGGCGTTCTCAATGCTCACATGATAGTGGTCGTGATTGTAATGCTCGACGAAGGATACGATCTCTCGTTCGAGACCTCAGGGTTATTAGCAGTTTTCGAGCAAGATTCGGCTCTTCAGGATTTGGTACTGCTGCTCGATCTTACCTTGAGTTTGCGGGTGATACGGTGCTCCCCGAACATGCCGTCTGCCCTGGTCCTTCAGCCAGTCAGCCGGACCACTTTCAACATACGATGCGTCATTGTCGCTCAGCAGCCTCGGTCGAGGCACAACGGCGGCGCAATGCAGGCCGATGCTGCCAGGGTTTGATCCAATTTGGCCGTTACGTCGAACGCACACATGGTGGGGCCAGGCTCCATGCTGCTATGTAGCGCGACAAATTATCCAGCACCATCGACGGTTACGACCAACCATAGTCAGTGATCTTGAGGTAGGTGAAATAGGTTGTCCGGAAAGTGAACACGCGGCAACGCCGGTCATTGTTTCATGGGCTGCGCCGCGTTAATTGAACGCCGCCCAGCCGCACCTTCATAGAAATTGTCGTGAATATCCGTGGCCAAGACAACAACGCCCGGGACGCCCCCCTGACGCCAACATAGACCTCAAACGTTCGGTCTAGCGGGGCGTAAATAACGCTGGTCCATCGATCATTCCTCCATTTTAGAAGCTTATGAAACGAAAAATCAGCCCGCGCGACCTTCTAATCCGGCTTGCGCGTCACCATCGGCCTCCGGCACACGCATCTCGAACACCTCGCGGACAACAGTGTAATCGAAATATCCCAACCTCGCGATCGGCTGGATGGCGGGGATGTCAAGACGACCGTCCGCTGTGATAAAGTTATCGTCGATGTGAATTTTCTCAACGCGCGCAAAGACGATGTCGATAGTCCCGACATTCGAGTTGCCCGCCAGTCGGTGCGTACTCAAATAGCGACACTCGAAATGCACGGGGCTCTCGGCCACCATCGGGACCCGCGCCAAGTCCGCATACTTCTTCGTAACCCCAGCGACGTCGAACTCGCTCTCATGCGGTGGCAAAGCCATCGCACTACGGTTTACTGCCTCACGTAACGCCCAAGTCGCCATATTCCACACGAACCAACCGGTCCGTTCAGCATTGAGAACAGTGTCCTTGCGCCGCCCGTCGGGATATTGGTTCGCAGAGAACATGACCATGGGCGGATCGAAGGTGAGGTTCTGCCACTGGCTATAAGGCGCCAAATTCTCCTCTCCTTCCGGACTAATGCTGGAAAGCCAGCCGATGGGTCGCGGCACCGTGCAGCTCTTGAACGGGCTGAACGGCAGCGGTGACTTATCCGACCCGGGGCAATACTTCATCGAACCATCTCCACTACGCGGCGCCTATCGGGTCCGCTGTACATTGTCATTTTGATCCGACGGCTATCAGTGCAAATTCGAACCAACCGATATATCGATATGCAATCGATATATCGGTTGTCAAGATCAGAGGCATTGCGCGTCCGTTCGGCTACAAGATGCGGCGCGCCAACCAGTGGGGTGAGTCGGAAACTCAAAGATGACTGAGATCGGAAAAACGGCCCGTGCGTATCGGGCAATTGAGGACATGATCCTGTTCGGCGAGATCGCACCCGGCTCGCTCGTGTCCGAAGCTATGCTGATGGACCAGATAGGGTTGGGCCGAACGCCTATTCGAGAAGCGTTACAGCAACTCTCCCGCAATAGGATGGTCGAGATCCATCCAAATAAGGGCGTCCTTGTACCTCCGATTTCTGTCGAAGCGCAGTTTCGCCTGCTTGAGACAAGGCGGGTCTTGGAAGCCCTCGCCGTGCAGTTGGCTTGCCGACGCGCAACCGAGGCTGACCGACGCAGTATGGTCGAGATGAAGGCCCTCCTCACAGAGGGTAGCTTTGCAATGAGGGCCTATATCGAGACGGTTCAGGGCACGCACGATCTTATCGTCAAAGGGGCGCGAAATGACTATCTTGCAGCCGCGATGGGACCGTTGCAGGGTCTCTCACGGCGCTTCTGGATCAGCCATGTGGTCGATGAGCGGAAAGAGATCGACGCCGGCCGGCGGCTACATATGGCGATATTGCATGCGATTATCGACCAAGACACCGCCGCTGCCGAAAAGTTCTCTATTAAGCTAAACGACTACCTTGTTGATTTCGCCCGCGACACAGTGGGGCGATAGGTGCCCGCTCTGGAGCCAACCCGCCAGGTAATACGTCAACTTGTCCGGCCCCTGAAAATGGCAGCCTAGTTCCAAAGCCACCAAGCCCGCGAGGGCTTAGAATCCGCTACCTGAGGAAAAGCGTGCAAGAAGGAACCTGAGGTCTCAAGACCCACGTTCTCGCACTCGCAAAGATCCGAGGATGGCGACCTCCCTGCATCAGGCACAGAAAGTCGAACTATGCTGCAGCCTTACGTCGATCGACACTTGAGGGCGTAAAACGCGCAACGAGGTCGAACAGATTGCCGGGATGCGTCAAACGAACAGCTGTGATCGGCTCTCCGTTTCGCCATGTCCATCTCTCTATCACCAAGCATGCGGAACCAACCGGGACATTGAGTTCGCTCGCCATGGCCGCATCGGCATTGACTGCGGAGATTCGATGTTCTGCCTGCGTCCATGGAACGTGGCTTACCAGCCACGCGCTGGGCGGGACCAGCGAGAAATCCTCGTTCGAAGCCTCGGGTACGGCAACGAGATTGATCAGACGATCTTCGAACGCAAAAGGTTGTTCGCCAGCTTCGTGCCGGCACGTGACCTGAAGCACGGGTGCCTTCACAGTAACGCCGAGCCATGTCCGGTCGGCGCGACTGGCGACCCGCTTTTTGACGTCTGCAAGACTGTATCGATATTTCTCGCCACGCAGCTCGACAACCTCCCTAAGGTCGGGAATTTCCAGAACGGCAGACTGAACCCGTGGTCGGGCAACGAAACTTCCTGCACGGCGCCGCCGCTCGATCAGCCCCTCTGCCGCCAGCCCCGCAAGCACCTTGTTCACGGTCATGCGCGAACAATCGTACTTCGCCATCAGGTCCTTTTCGAAGGGGATCTTGTATCCGGGCCGCCAATCCCCGGACAGTATCTTGGATTCGATGTCACGCCGGATCCGCTGATAGAGGAGAACCCCTGTGGACGACCGCGAATGCGTCTTTCCTGCTGCCGCAGTACGCCTGGGGGCCATCTAGAATATCCTTGCTTTCATTCAAATACAGGCAGCTGGTAGCATGCGCCCTGAGGTCTATCCGTTCGAAAATGCTGCACGGAAGCGTCGAAGTCCAGAGCCCTAACCGTGAGCGCGAGTATCTCCACCAAGTTTTGATGCCAAAAGCTCTGATCTCATCGGCGCAAGCGTGGCTCGCGGGGCGCATCGGCGGTTTTAAGCAGTAAGAACGATCAGGTCGGCGCTCAGATTGCCAGCGCCTCTCAGACGATCCGCCGAGCCGTCACACCCCGCTAAGAACCACTCTATTCGATAAATCCCTTAGAGAATGTGGCATGCTTTCAGCTCCGCGGTCATACAACGCGCCATAACTTCCGCATTGAAAGTGGCGAAACCTCACCGGCCACACTCGGCATACACATATCGAATATACCTGCCATGACCGTGTGATCGCTCTAGCGCATGAGCGCGGTCCGGCGGATCTCAGGAATGTCGATATGGTCGTCCTACGATGAAGCTATCATCGACCTGAGAACGCGTAACTTGAAACTGAAGATGGTATCGATCGTGCGAGGTTAGTTCGCGCGGAGATCCTTCGCCGTGAAAGTATACCAACATAAAGGATTGGAAAGGTTTGCCGCGAACCGATGAACCGGCGCGTCAATACGAGATACAGGCGAAGACATCCGCCACAGCATCACCGCCGCATCTAGCAGGTACTAGAAGCGGAAAGCGCGCCACAACAGTAAGATTCAGCCAAGATCAGGGGCAGCGCAACGAGCGCCGCCCCGCTCCCGTCAATACGTCGCTCGGCTCACCAGCCCTTCACCATCTCCAACTTGCCGTTTTCCCATTTGGCAACGCCGAACGTCTTCACGCCTGCGTGGTTATTGGGAGCATAAGAGATAGGAGGGAAAATACCGCTCTTGAATTGCTGAAGCTTCTCCAATTCGGTTATCACCTTTTCCCGAGTCGGCTCTGTGCCTGCGCGTTTCACGGCTTCTGCGAACAGCATCATCCCGATCATGCCGTTATACGCAAAGTATCCTGGCCGTGTCTGTGGCGCGTATTTTGCCAGAATGGCGTTAGCTTCACTGGCCGCAGGGCTATTCTGAAGCGCGACATCATAAATGATCTCGGTACCGTTTACATTATCGCCGGATAGCTCAACCATAAGCGGGTCTGTGAGTTGGGATGGGCCAACATACTTTGGCTTCCAGCCTTGCTTTGCTGCCTCGTTGATGAATAGCGAGAGCGGCTTGGGAATGCCTGCAAGAACCACGACGTCGGGATTCGCTGCCCGAAGCTTTGCGACCTGACTGCTCATGTCGGCATCATTTGGAGCGTAGCTTGCCTCTGCTGCGATCGACATTCCCTTGGATTTCAAATACTCGACGGCCCCATCACGGACATCTTTTCCAAAGTCATCGTTCTGCGAGAACACAGCTATCGACTTACCTTTCATTTCCTCGACCGCATGCTGGGCAACTGCCTTGCCGCGAGTGACGCCACTCGGCAGAACCCCGAAGACAACACGGTCAGTCGGCTCCAATAGCTTAGGGCTGCCGACGACGGGGCCGATCATGGGAATATTCTTCTGGACGAGATAGGGAAGCACCGCCATAGCCGTTACGGTCCCGAGCGGCGAGACAACTGCAAAGATTTCGTCGCGGTCAACGAGCTTGCGCGTCGCCGCAACCGCCTGCTGTGGGTTGTAGGAGTCGTTTTCGGTGAGCCACTTAATCTTGCGGCCGTTTATACCACCCTGGTCGTTGATGTGCTGAGCATATGCCAAAGCACCATCACGCACCTGAGCTGCGCCTGCCGCCAGACCGCTTTGAAGCGGCAAGAACGCGCCGATCACAATCTCGTCCTTGGTTACTCCATTCTCTGCCAAAGCCGGCGAACAAAGCCCAACCGCACCGATCAAGCCCAAGGCGATTCTAGTCATCTTCATAGTGCTCGTTCCTTTCGAGGTTACGTCTAGTGAGCGTTCGCGCCGAGATAGGCCGTTCTGACTGCGGGATTGTTTGCGATGTCGGCTGCAAGCCCCGACGCCACAAGGCGCCCCTTCTCCAAAACATGCGCGACACTAGAAATTGCCAGAGCTTGCCTGGCATTTTGCTCGACCACGAATACAGTCACGCCTCGGGCATGAATGGTTGTGATCAGGCGCATTACTTCACGCACGAGGATCGGAGCCAGCCCGAGCGAAGGCTCGTCGAGCAGCAACAGACGAGGCTTGGACATCAACGCCCTCCCAATTGCGACCATCTGCTGTTCACCACCAGACAACGTTTTGGCGAGTTGACTTCGTCTCTCCGCGAGACGTGGAAACAGATCGAATATCTCGTCGTAGTCCTTAGGCGAGACGTCTCTTCGCAGGAACGCCCCCATCCTGAGATTCTCGCCAACAGTCAGATCGCCGAACAACTGGCGACCTTCCGGCACGAGCGCTATTCCGGACGACACGATTTTCTCCGTCGGGAGTCTTTCGATAGGCTTGCCTTCCCAGACGAGTTTGCCGGCTTGCTGATCTGCCACTCCCATGACGGCATTAAGGAGCGTCGTCTTGCCGGCACCATTTGAGCCGAGTAGGCACGAAATGGTTCCAGCTTCGATTTTGAAGCTGACATCTCGAAGTGCCGAAACGCCACCGTATCGTACGGAAAGACCCTCAATGGCCAGCATTGTCCGGCTCCTCTCCGAGATAGGCTTCAACAACAGCAGGAGCCTTGGCGACCTCAGAAGGACTGCCTTCAAAGATCTTGGTCCCATGATCAAGGACAACCACATGATCGCAAACGCCCATGACGAGCGGCATGTCATGCTCGATTAGCAGGACCGAGATTCCCATCTCTTCACGCAATCGCTTGATTTGTTCTCCCAGGACTTTGCTCTCAGTTGGGTTTGCACCCGCGGCGGGCTCATCCAGAAGTATCAGCTTGGGTTGCGCCACAAGCGCCCGGGCCATTTCTATACGCTTCTGTATCCCGTATGAAAGTGTAGCAGCGGGCTCGCTGGCCACGTCCGTTAGATCAAACCGGGCAAGCATCTCGTCCACGACCCGCGATGCGTCGGATGTTGTTGGGCTTTTCGACGCCACGCCAAAGAGATCCGATAAAAGCGAACTCTTGAAACGGAAGTCACAGCCAACCTGCACATTCTCTCGTGCCGTTAACTCACCAAAGAGTTCGAGATTCTGGAAAGTTCGCGCGATGCCTAGTTCAGGGAGTTCGTGCGGAGCAACTCTTGAGAGATCACGATCTCCGAAGGAGGCAGTCCCAGACGTCGGCTTATAGATTCCGCAAGTAGCGTTCAAAAGCGTGCTTTTACCGGCTCCATTCGGGCCGATGAGACCAACGATCTGGCCTGCATCGACCGTCAGGGAGACATCTTGCAGCGCTGGCAATCCGCCAAACATGATGGACAGTTTTTCAAGTCGAAGACTAGTCATCGCACTGCCTTATTGAGCTGCTTTGACCGCAGTCGCGCCCGTATCACGGAAGGTAGACTCGCCAGACCGCGCGGCAAAAAGATCACGCAAAGAAGCAGCAGCACACCGTAGATCACCATCTGCAACGTACCGAATCCTCGCAAAACTTCCGGCGCAATGGCCAAAAACAGTCCCGCCATGAGAGCCCCTGCGATGCTTCCGGTCCCACCGATCACGACCATCGTGATGAATGAAAGGGAAGTCTCCAACGAGAACGTCGACGCGCTCAGGTATCCGATGAAATGGGCATAGAGCGCCCCCGACAAACCACACAATGCCGCGCTGATGCCGAAGACGACAATCATCGCCCTTCGTCGATCGATGCCACAAGACTGTGCGGCCGTGGGGCTCATGCGCAGGGCCTGCAAGGCGCGACCCGTTTGGGAGCGTTGAAGGTTACTAGCAATAAACGCGACTAACGCACAGACAATCAGCAGAAGCCAGTAATAGTCGCGATCGCTGGAGAGTTGATATCCGAATAGCGACGGTCTCGGAACGAAGATGCCGGCGCGGCCTCCCGTTAATCCCTCCCATTCATGAAGGACTTTCTCGATGAAGAGCGCGAAAGCCAGCGTGGCAATTGCCAGATAGTGTCCTTGAATACGGAGCGCAGGTATCGCGACTGCAATTCCGAAGATCGTCGATATCAGCGTGCCCGCCGCGATTCCGATCCAGAATGGCAGTCCCAACTTGGTCACGACCAACGCGGAACCATAGGCCCCCAAAGCCCAAAAAGCCGCATGTCCGATCGAAACCTGCCCGCTCAAGCCAACGAGCACGTTGAGCGATACCGCAACGATGAAGTAGAGCGCCGCGCTACCGAGAACGAAGGCGATGTACGATTTCCCAAAAAGTGGCAGGACGGCAGCGAAAGCCAATATTGCAATGGCGATAATACTAGAGCGATTCATATCAGACCTTCTTGATTGCGGGCTTTCCGAAAAGCCCTTCGGGTCTGACCATCAAGACCGCGATGATCACAAAGAATGCGAAAACATCCTTGAACTCGGACGACACGTAGGCACCGCCGATGGTTTCAATGATCCCGATCGTCAGCCCACCGATGGCCGCCCCGGGCAACGATGTCATTCCCCCGAGAACCGCACCTGCAATCGCCTTGATCAATGCCTGAGACATCATATCAACATCGACGAAAGTGATCGGCGCCAACAGGATTCCGGCGATCATACCGATCGCGCCTGCCATTCCCCACGACCAAGCCGAAACATTCTTGGTCTTCACACCCATCAGTCGTGCCGCGCGCTGATTCATGCTTGCGGCACGCATTGCGATGCCCTCGCGTGAATGTTCAAAGAAAATGTAGAGCACAACAAGCAGAACGATGGTGACTGCTGCGATAGCAACGCTGTTTCCGCTTAGCCGCGCCCCTGCGATCTGCATTGGAGTGTCGCTGAGCAACGAAGGAAATCGGAACGGGTCGAATCCCCAGAGCCAGCCCGCGCCGTAGTGAAAGATCATCCAAAGACCGATCGTAGCGATCAAGGCCGTCAAGGGCGACGATTTCGCAAGCGGACGAATTGCCACTCGCTCAGTAACGATGCCAATGACTGCGCCGATCGGAAGAGCAAGGGCTAGAACGAGCCAAACGGAGAGGCCGAAGCGGGTGCAAAGCATCCATGCGATGAAGGCTCCGAACATGGCGATCTCGCCCTGCGCGAAGTTCACCACATCGGTCGCCTTGTAAACCAAGACGAGAGCAAGCGCGATCAGCGCATAAACACAGCCGATCGCCAATCCGGATATCAGTATCTGCATTGGACCGTTAGACCGTTCTGTTGAAAGAACGTGTGATCACACGCTCTGTCGAGGTTTCCCATGACATTTCCTTCCTTCTTCATTCGTGATCCCAGGAATCCGTTTTTCTAATATGTATAGACATGCTCGTACGGTCACTCTGAGAATTCAAGCGAATATTTTCGTCGGATCGTTCTCCAAGAGACGTTATCTACTGCAGTGCAGTACAAAAAGGAGGCGCTTACTGGCTAAAGTTTTCGCAGCTTCGGCGGTTCTCAGGCGATGCGACGATCGCTAGCTGTATTGGCAGCAAGCCAAAACAATACTTATTCGATGACGCGCACCCTCTGCCCGCAACTTTTCGCTTGATGTTTTACGCAGCAAATGGGCAGCGCGTTCCCTCGAACGTGCCGCCCATTTTAGAGCATCGCATCCTCGAAGAATGCTTAGCGAAGCGAAGAACTAGCTTCTGAACACCGATGGAAGTCGCAAATCCTGCTCCCTCGCGCAGTCGATCGCTGTTTCGTATCCTGCGTCTGCATGTCTCATAACGCCGGTAGCCGGATCATTCCAAAGAACACGCTCAAGGCGAGCCGCAGCATCGTCAGTGCCGTCGGCACAGATCACAACGCCCGAGTGTTGCGAGAATCCCATACCGACGCCGCCGCCATGATGAAGCGAAACCCAGGTAGCTCCAGAAGCTGTGTTAAGGAGAGCGTTCAGCAAGGGCCAGTCTGAAACCGCATCCGAACCATCCTTCATGGCTTCTGTTTCCCGGTTGGGAGATGCAACGGACCCGGAGTCCAAATGATCGCGGCCGATAACGACCGGGGCCTTCAGCTCCCCGTTTCGGACCATCTCGTTGAACGCCAAGCCGAGACGATGGCGATCACCAAGACCGACCCAGCAGATCCGCGCTGGCAACCCCTGGAACGCGATGCGCTCCCGGGCCATGTCGAGCCAATTATGGAGATGCTTATGGTCAGGCAGCAACTCCTTTACCTTTGCATCCGTCTTGTAGATGTCCTCGGGATCGCCCGAAAGCGCGGCCCATCGAAAAGGACCGATTCCGCGACAGAAGAGCGGACGAATGTAGGCTGGTACGAAGCCGGGAAACGAGAACGCTCCCTCAAGTCCTTCTTCCTTCGCGACTTGGCGAATGTTGTTTCCATAGTCGAATGTCGGCACGCCCTGGGCGTGGAATGAAAGCATCGCCTCGACTTGATCGCGCATTGATGCTCGCGCCGCGCGTTCGACATCCTTCGGATGCGTCACTCTCTTTTCGCGCCATTCGTTAAGGCTCCACCCCTTAGGCAGATACCCGTTTACCGGATCATGAGCGGATGTCTGGTCAGTCACCATGCTCGGCCGGATGCCACGCCGCACCATTTCCGGAAATACGTCCGCGCAGTTTCCGAGAAGACCGACAGATTTCGCCTCACCTCTACTGGTCCATCGAGCGATGATGTCCATCGCTTCGTCCAGCGTAGATGCCTTCTCATCGAGATATCGGGTACGCAAACGAAAATCGATCGATTCCGGATTGCATTCGACGGCGAGGCAGGATGCCCCCGCCATCACGGCAGCGAGAGGCTGCGCGCCGCCCATTCCGCCTAAGCCTCCGGTGAGCACCCAGCGTCCCTTGAGATCACCGCCATAGTGTCGTCGACCGGCCTCTACGAACGTCTCGTAGGTCCCCTGCACAATCCCCTGACTACCAATATAGATCCATGATCCAGCGGTCATCTGACCGTACATCATGAGCCCCTTTCGGTCTAACTCGTTGAAATGTTCCCAGGTTGCCCAGTGCGGGACAAGATTTGAGTTTGCTATCAGTACCCGCGGTGCATCTTTATGCGTGCGAAATACGCCCACGGGCCTGCCCGACTGAACGAGTAGGGTTTGATCTTCATCCAATGACCGCAGTGATGCGACAATACGGTCGAAATCGTCCCAGGTCCGTGCAGCTCGGCCAATGCCCCCGTATACGACGAGCTCGTTAGGGTTCTCAGCGACGTCTCTATCCAGATTATTCATGAGCATCCGCAGAGGAGCCTCGGTGAGCCAGCTCTTGGCTGTCAATTCCGTTCCTGTCGGAGCGCGAACATCGCGAGTGTTGTGACGAGGATCAATCATTGGGTTTCACTCCTTGGACTTTGATACGGCAGCAAGTGCGAGTTGTTCGATCTTCTCAAGGATAGCCTTGAGAGGGACACGCAGACGCTCGACCTTCAACGCGTCAAGCGCGAAGGGCGCAGCTTCTGATTTCAAATGGCTGATTTGAGAGAGTTCCATCTGGATGGCATGAATGCCATCGGCAGGGCGCCCATATCGGCGCGTCGTCCATCCACCTTTGAAACGCCCATTCAACGTGCTGGTGAGTTCCTCTGTGAGATTTGTGACGGAGCAAACCGCCACCTCCAACTCCTTAAAGCAGGACCTTCCGCTGTCTGTGCCAACATTAAAATCCGGGAGGCACCCGTCGAACAGGAAGGGAATGCGTGATCGGATAGAATGGCAATCGTACAACACCGCGATGCCATGCTTCGCATGCACACGTGCGACCTCCTCGGACAGGGCACGATGGTATGGAGCGTGATAGTTGTTCAGGCGCTGCGTGATATCCCGCGCCCCAGGCTCCTGCCCGGAAATCCAGATTGCATTTCCATCGAAATCCGTGAGCGGAACGAGACCGGTCGTATTTTGACCAGGATATAGGCTCGTCCCGTCGGGATCGCGGTTTGCATCGATCACGTATCGATGGAACGTCGCTCGCACGGTCGACGCCCCCGGTAGCAGATTGGCATAGAGCTTGTGGATGTGCCAATCTGTATCGGCTAACATACGCCCCGTCTCGTTGAGGCGCGCATAGATTTCTGCGGGGATCTCTGTTCCGGTGTGAGGAAATCCAAGAATGACTGGAGACGCCCCCTGCACGGTCTCGACGACAGACACTGATCTGATTTCCTATTTCATTTGACGATGATCGGTGAAAACTCGCCGCGACGCACCCGTGCATGCAACGGGTTGAAACCCATACGATAAACGAGTTCGGCTGGACGGTTGACGTTCCAGATCGCGAGATCAGCCCATTTCCCGACCTCGATCGTACCTACGGACGAAAGCATTCCCAGAGCCCTCGCCGCTTCGCGCGTAACACCTGCCAAACATTCATCCACCGTCATTTCAAAGAGTGTTGCAGCCAAGTTCATAGTCAGCAGTAGAGAGGTTAGCGGTGACGTGCCGGGATTGCTGTCCGTTGCCAGCGCAAGCCGAACGCCATGGCGCCGGAAGGTCTCGATCGGAGGCTTTTTGGTTTCGCGAATAAAGTAGAATGCACCCGGCAAGAGGACCGCCACCGTGCCTGCACGCGCCATCTTCGAGGCGCCAATCTCGTCAGTATATTCAAGATGATCGGCCGAGAGGGCTCCGTAGGAAGCCGCAAGCGCAGCGCCTCCCAGATTCGAAAGCTGATCCGCGTGCAACTTCACCGGCAAACCGCAAGCTTTGGCAGCATCGAAAACCCTCGCAATCTCCTCTGGGGAGAAAGCAATGCTTTCGCAAAAACCGTCCACCGCATCGGCAAGATTCTCGGAAGCAACGGCGGGCAACATCTCGTTGACCACCTTGGCGACATAAGCGGCTTTGTCGCCATTCATTTCCAATGGCAACGCATGCGCGCCCAGGAACGTCGTACGAATCGTAACGTCGCGCTGACCGCCGATTTTACGCGCCGCACGAAGCGCCTTCACCTCGTTCGCGACGTCGAGGCCATAGCCAGACTTGATCTCGATCGTTGTCACCCCCTCGGCGAGCAAGGCATCGACCCTCGGCAGCGTCTGCTCGACGAGCTGATCCTCCGACGCAGCCCGCAACGCTGTCACGGACGACATGATCCCTCCGCCTGCACGGGAAACCTCCTCGTAAGAAGCTCCCGCCAACCGGAGTTCAAACTCATGGGATCTATCCCCGCCGTAGACTAAGTGAGTATGGCAGTCGATAAGACCTGGCGTAATCAGCCGACCACCGCAATCGATCCGCTCAACCTCGTCGAAGCACCCAGGCAGCACGTCGGCTTCACCGACGAAGGTAATGCGCCCTGCCCGCACCGCCACAGCCGCGTTGGCAATCATGCCGATTCCACGACCACCCTCTGCCAACGTTGCAACCGTTGCGTTGTGCCAGACTCGGATGTCGGATGACGCTTCGCTTCCTTGAGACATCAAAAATCTCCCTAAGCCCCTGAGTGAGCTATACAGAGGCACCGACAGTATGTATAGACATATTAGACCTGAAGCAACAGCGAAGGAATTCTCGTGCCGACTTCCATACACGCAAAGCAAGCCTTACTTCGAAGCGGCTGGGTCAGGGACGTGAGGTTGACGTTCGATTCAGGAAGGATCTCTTCCGTTTCGACCGGTGCGCCCCCTGACGCGAACGATGACCGTGTGGGCTATCTAATCCCTGGCATGTCGAACGTTCATAGCCACGCATTTCAGAGAGGCATGGCAGGCCTTGCCGAAATCCGTGGCCCCGCTGAAGACACATTCTGGAGTTGGCGCCAGGTGATGTATCACTTCGCTTTGCGAATGACGCCGGACGATGCGGAAAGTGTTGCTGCGCAACTTTATATGGAAATGCTTGAGGCGGGCTTTACGCGCGTTGGCGAATTCCACTATCTTCATCACGATAAAAACGGTCACCGATATGACGATCTCGCGGAGATGGCCGATCGGATCGGAGCGGCAGCGGAACGCACAGGTATAGCTTTAACATTGCTCCCCGTCTTCTACGCTCATGCAAACTTCGGCGGCACCGCCCCGACTGAGGGGCAAAGACGTTTCGTCAACTCGATCGACGACTTCGCGAATCTGTTCGATCGATGTCGCGCTATAATGCGAAATTTGCCAGGAGCTACCCTTGGCGTTGCCCCACACAGCCTCCGAGCGGTGACTCCGGAGGAACTTGCGGCCGTGATAGCCCTTGCCGAGACAGGACCGATCCACATGCACATCGCAGAACAGGTCAAGGAAATCGAGGACTGCGTCGCGTGGTCCGGGCGGCGACCGATCTCATGGTTGTTCGAGCACGTCCCCGTGGATAGACGCTGGTGCTTGATCCACGCGACTCACATGACACCGGACGAGACCAGCGCCCTCGCATCCAGTGGAGCCGTTGCAGGGCTCTGCCCGGTAACAGAAGCAAATCTGGGAGACGGCTTCTTCCCCGCCGCCGACTATCGAGCCGCTGGCGGAACTTTTGGAGTGGGATCGGACTCTAATGTACTCATCGGTATCGGTGATGAATTGCGGCAACTCGAGTATTCGCAACGTCTAACGAGACGATCGCGAAATGTGCTGACCGACCCCGGGAAATCTACCGCGGCAGCCCTGTTCGGAGAAGCTCTTTCGGGCGGAGCAAGAGCGCTGGGTGTTGAAGCAGGGATCGATGTCGGCCAAGCCGCCGACCTCGTTCATCTGGCTTCTGCGGACAACCTCGACCTCGACGGCGATACACTCCTAGACTCGTGGATATTCGCCGCCAGGGCCCGGGCGGAAGATGTCTGGGTCGGCGGGCGTAAGGTCGTCAAAGCGGGACGGCACGTTTCACGGGATACGATCTCCTATCGCTTTCAACGCGCGATGTCGCGCATGATTGCCAATTGATGATCCGGGCTCACGTCATGCTCGACGCCTTCCTAACCGAGTGCTTTGGTCGGCGGTCCATTTCGGCCCAAACGTAACAGATCCATCTGCTTCGGTTTGGCTAACTTATGACGTCCACACAGCGCCCACTATAGCATCAATCCATGCGATCCTAAAGCTGACGCACGAGCATCCTTGCGCGCTCTCTATTAATTCCGCGGCGTCTGTGCTCAAAACCTACTAATTTCCGACCGAAGGTGACAGTCAGCCAGCAATAAGTTTCGATACAAAATTAAACAGTAATTTCAATCACATAAGTGTTCGCAGATTTGTTCTGAGTGGCGCACCAATTCAGGCTTGCAAGCCCCTGAATGTCTGCGGCTATCGTCATTTCAATCGTGCGGCCCTGCACAATCCACGACGTGGTGGCCTACACGCATGTCTGTTCAGCGCTTGCGCCGGCAAAAGAAAAACCCGCCAGTTAAGGCGGGCTTTCATAAAACGGTGCAGCCGTTTGTATGCTTCGTAGCTTCGTCCGCTTACATCGCGCGGAGATTATCGGCAGACGACTTGCCCGAACGGCGGTCGGCGACGATTTCGTAGCTGATCTTCTGGTTTTCGTTCAGCGTACCGAGGCCAGCGCGTTCAACTGCGCTGATGTGAACGAATACGTCAGCACCACCTTCATCCGGTGCGATGAAGCCGAAACCCTTGGTGCTGTTGAACCACTTAACTGTGCCGATAGCCATCTTCAGTTTCCCTTTGAACTGGGATCAGCGTTATCACGCGTTTGCGATTAAGCAAATGCATAATCGCTGCCGGGGAGGTCGAAAGCGGCTTAAACCGCGCGGATTGTGCTGATGGCGCCTAGCATGGCGGCGAAAAAGCGGTCAAATCAAAGGCGAGCGGTTCCGCAGGGAGCGAGACGCGCCAGCCAAGGGTACCAATTCACGGCAGGCAGCGCATCGCGCGTCCCGCCGTTAACAGCAATCCCTACCACGCCTTGATTGCACTGCCCGTTTCTGATGCGTTGGCCCGACGAGACCGACCCATCGGGAGGCCGAGATGACCATGCTCGATCGGCGAGCATTTCTTGCAAATGGTGCTGCGGCCGTGCTGCTGCAGCCATGGTCGGCCGCCGCCGCACCGCTTCCCGGACCATCGGATCTGTTTACCGACAGCGTAGGTGTCAATGTCCATATCAGCAGCGAGCCCTACGCTTCCAATTTCGATCGCTTTCACGATCTGCTGGCGACATCAGGCATCCGCCATCTCCGCGACGAATTGCGGCCGAGCAATGACCTCGCCCGCTGGCGGCTGCTGAACGAGCGCTCGAATATCCTGTTCAATATTCTGGTATCGCCCGCCACCAACACGGTGCCGGAGATGATGGCCTATATCGATGCGCTCGGCATCCAGCGCATCACCAGCATCGAGGGACAGAACGAAGGCGACAGCCCGTGGTTCATGTCGCTGCCGCTGGCAAAGCCCGGCTGGAGCAATGTCGTCGTCGACTATCAGCGCGAGGTGCATCGCGCGCTGCGTTCACGCTACAGCGCCGAGCAATTGCCGCTGATATCGCCGAGCGTGCTGAACTGGAAGCCCGCAGATGTGGCGCTGATACGCGGCGCTGCGCAATATAGCGATGCCGTCGCGATCCACTCCTATGTGCAGAAGGCACAGGAGCCGGAGACCACCGACGACTACGCCGCCGTCTCCTGGTATCTTCAGAACATGCGCGACGCCTTCAAGGCCGGCGCGCCTGCGCTCGTCACCGAAATCGGCTATTGCAATGTGGTGAAGCCCGGCAGTGCCGGTGTCGGTGAGGTCGCCGCGGGCATCTATTTTCCGCGCATGCTGCTCAACAATTTCCGTCTCGGTATTCTACGCACCTTCATCTACGAATTCTGGGACGGCGGCACCGATCCCAATGAAGGCGAGCATCACTGGGGGCTGCTCCGCAATGACGGCACGCCGAAGCCGAGCTATTACGCGATCCGCAGCCTGCTGATTGCCCTGCAGGGCGCACGGCGCACCAATGACAGCCAGCTTCTGCGCGTGGCGACGCGCTCGCTCGAACTGAAACATCTCGCACTTCAGGATGCCCAGGGGCGGCCGATCCTCGTGGTCTGGCGCGCGGTGCGCTGCTGGGATGTCGCCGCGGCGGAAGACATCAATGTTCCGATGCTCCCGGTGGAAATTGCCGTCGATAGCCGCATCGCCTCGCTTGTTCTCAACCGCCCCAATGACGGCAATGGTTCGCAGCGCATACCGGTGACGAATGGCATTGCCACGATCCCGCTCGATGGCCGTGTCGCCATCCTGCGCCCGACGGCTTGAACCGCACTGCCGCGCTAGGTAAGACGGCCCGTCTCTCCCCGAAATGACGGACTCTCCGGTAAATGACTGACGCGCCAACGGCCCCGGCCCTCCCCGCCGCGAAGCATGCATTCGACGTTCAGCTCGAAGATGGCGCCACCGCCAGCGTCCGTGTCTATGGCCAAAAATCCGGCAACAACCCGCGCGTGATCAGCAGCCACGGCAACGGCCTTGCGGCGGACGCTTTCCAGAGTTTCTGGCGGCTATTCATTCCGGATTACGAGACGGTCGTGTTCGACTTCCGCCATCACGGCCGCAGCAGCCCGTTCACCAAGCCGGTTGCAAACGTCTGGCGCCAACTGGTCCGCGACTATGATGCGATCATGCAGGGCATCACGCGCGAGATCGGCGCAGCTCCGAGCCTCGGCGCCTTTCACTCCATGAGCGCACTGACGACGCTGCTGCACGCCTCCGAATATGACTCGCCCTGGATCGGCATCGTGGGCTTCGAGCCGCCGGCCACACCGCCCAGCCACTATCCCGAGTTCCAGCTCTTTCGTGCGGACAACAACCGGCTGGCCGATCGCACCATCAAACGCCGCTTCGAGTTCAACGCCGTCGAAGAGCTGTTCAACTCCTATCGCCGCAGCTCGGCTTTCGCCGGCGTGGACGATGCAGGCCTGCAGGCGCTCGCGGCATCGACGCTGCGCTGGAACGCTGACAAGCAGCTCTATGAACTCGCCTGTGCACGCGAATTCGAAGCGAGCATTTTCGCGATGCAGGATCTTCAAGGCGCGTGGGAGCGGATGTGCAAGATCGAGATCCCCGTGCAGCTCGTGGCCGGGCAACCGATGACCGGCACCAGCCCGTTCATCGCGATCGAAAGCGCTTTTGCGCGCGATGGCGGCTTCGACTTCGCAACCATCGATGACGCATCGCATTTCATGCAGATGGAAAAACCGGAAGAATGCGCAGCGATCGTGCGCAACTTTCACGCCGGGCTTTGATCGTCGGGCGGATGAGCCGAAGCCGTAATCCGCCGGCCGAGGTTCATAGCCGAAACTCCGCGGCGGATTACGCTGAGTTTATCATCGGGCGCGCTTCGCGCGCCCGACAAGTCTCACGCCAGTTCCATCTCGTCTGCACGTTTCCACGTCGGAAACGGATCAGGCAGCTTGGCCCATTCGTTGATCTCCATGCCGGGCTTGCCGTCCACCAGGCACGCATCGAGTCGGCTGCGTAGACCAGCTTCGTCCATTCCTGTGCCGATGAAGACGATCTCCTGGCGGCGATCGCCATAGATATCGTTCCAGTTCTTCTTCAGCGACTGCCGCCAGGTGGGATCGTTCGGCCAGCGCTCCGCCGGGATATTGGCCCACCAGAAGCCCATGCCTTCGGTGCGCACGATGGCGCCGGCCTGGCTGAGTTCGCCGACCCATTGCGGTCGCGTCGCCAGCCAGAAATGGCCCTTGCTGCGGATTACCCCGCCCCAGCTCTCGCGCAGGAACGCCTGGAACTTCGCGGGATCGAACGGCTGCCTTGCGCGATAGACGAAATTGCTGACGCCGTATTCTTCGGTCTCCGGCACATGATCGGCAAAGCCATAGAGCTCCTTGTACCAGAGCGGATGCTGTTGCGCCCGCTCGAAGTCGAACAACCCGGTATCGAGCACGCGATCGAACGGCACATCGGCAAATTGCGCCTCGACGATCTCCGCTTCCGGATTCAGTGCGCAGATAATCTTTCGCGCGGCATCGCATTGGGCGGGGGTCGCGTCATTGACCTTGTTGAGCACGACGACATCCGCAAACTCGATCTGCTCCACCAGCAGATCGACTAACCGTCGCTGATCATTGTCGAGCGCTTCGCCGCGATCCTCGAGGAAATCCGTCGACGAATAGTCCTTCAGCAGATTCACGGCATCGACCACGGTCACCATGGTGTCGAGCTTCGCCACATCGGAGAGACTGTCGCCGTTCTCGTCACGAAAATCGAAGGTCGCCGCCACTGGCAGCGGCTCGGCGATGCCCGTGGATTCGATCAGCAGGTAGTCGTAGCGTCCGCCTTCGGCCAGCGCGCGCACTTCCTTCAGCAGGTCATCGCGCAGCGTGCAGCAGATGCAGCCGTTGGTCATCTCGACCAGTTTCTCATCCGTCCGCGAAAGATTGGCACCGCCATCCCTCACCAGATCCGCATCGATGTTCACTTCGCTCATGTCGTTCACAATCACTGCCACTTTCAGCTCGTGGCGATTGTTCAGGATGTGATTGAGCAAAGTGGTTTTTCCAGCCCCGAGGAAGCCGGACAGCACTGTGACGGGGAGTTTTCGCATCGAGATCAAACAGCCTGTTGAGGGCGGCGAAGCAGTGGGGTGTGTCGATTTCCATGAGCGCCGTCGATTATGTTATGTTATAACATTACATATCTGACGATCGCTTTGTCAAGGCGGTCCTGCGTCCTGCGCGGTGGCGCAAATAGATGCGAATGCATAGATGTCGGGTCCAACTGGAGCCTGCCCATGACCGCCTTGTCGATCCTCGATCTCGTCCGCGTTACCGAAGACACCAATGCGCGCGGCGCGCTGGACAATTCGAGGGATCTGGCCGGTCATGCGGAGCAGTGGGGCTACCAGCGTTTCTGGGTGGCCGAGCATCACAACATGATCGGCATTGCCTCTGCCGCCACATCGGTGGTCATCGCCCATATCGCGGCAGGGACGACGACAATCCGTGTCGGCGCCGGCGGCATCATGCTGCCGAACCATGCGCCGATCGTGATCGCCGAGCAGTTCGGCACCCTGGATCGGCTGTTCCCCGGCCGTATCGATCTCGGCCTCGGCCGCGCCCCCGGCACCGACCAGATGACCATGCGGGCGCTGCGCCGCTCGCTGCAGAATTCCGACAATTTCCCGCAGGATGTGCAGGAGCTGCAGGCCTATTTTGCAGAGGCCGGCCCCAACCAGCGACTGCAAGCCGTGCCCGCCGCCGGCACCAATGTGCCGCTGTGGATTCTCGGCTCCAGCAATTATGGCGCCCAGCTCGCCGCCGTGCTCGGCCTGCCCTATGCGTTTGCCTCGCATTTTGCGCCCGAGATGCTGCTACAGGCGCTCGAGATCTATCGCACGCATTTCGAGCCGTCGGAGCAGTTGGCCAAACCGCACACGATGGTCGGCGTGAACATCATCGCGGCCGATACCGATGCGGAGGCCAAGCGACTGTGGACCACGCAGCAGATGTCCTTCACCAACATGTTCCGCGGCACCCGCGGCCTGAGCCAGCCGCCCATCGACGATATCGAGACCTATTGGTCGCCGGCCGAGAAGATGCAGGCCATGGGCATGCTGCGGCGTGCCATCATCGGCTCGAAGGAGACGGTCCGCGCAGGCATCGCGGCGCTGGTGGAAGAGACGAAGGCGGACGAGTTGATGATCGTGTCGGACGTCTATGAGCATCCGAAGCGGCTGAAGTCGTATCGAATGATTGCGGAGGCGGCCGCTGGCCTCGTCGAAGCGCCTGCAGCGGTGGCGTGAAGTAAGAGCCCCCTCACCCGCCGCGAAGACGCGGCGACCTCTCCCCGGTGGGGAGAGGTGAAGATCGAGCGTCAAATTAAACCCAGTGTTTGATAGTCGCATCGACGCTCAGATCACCTCTCCCCACCGGGGAGAGGTCGGATCGCCCTTGCGATCCGGGTGAGGGGGCTCTGCGCTAGAATGTGATCGTCGTGCGGACGCCAAACACTGCAGCGTCCTTGATTCGTTGCGTCTGTGTCGGATCGTTCGGATTCACGACACCGCCGCCGGGATGGATCACATATTGAAACACCGGCTGCACCGCGACGCCCGGCGCTGCCATGGCGATGTAGGTCGCCTCGAACACGGCTTCGAAATCGCGGATCGGCGTTTGAATGCCAGTAAAGCGCTGCACATCGCGATCGAACCCGCGGGCGCCGTCCGAGATCCGTCCATAGGTCATGGCGATGCCGAAACGGTCATCGGGGCGCGCGGCCGAGAAGCCCGAGACCTGGATGCCACCATCGAGATAGAAGCTGATCAGGTTGCGATCCGACGGGCTGAACGACGCCCGCGCGAAGAAACCGATCCCCTTGTCGCGGCCGAGGTCGCTGAAAGCGAGCCGCTGTTCGTAGACAGCGAAGATGCCGCGATTGCCACGCCGCATCAGCGGCTCGCCTGACCCCAGCGGATCGGCCTGGGAGAGGCCCTGCGCCGTCCAGCGCTCGTCGTCGAACTCATCGAAATGATACCAGCCGCCACCAGTGATCGCGCCGGGCAAGCCGGATGCGCCGATGCGATAATTGTAACGCAGCTGCCCGATTACCCATGGCGGATCATTGACGCGAAAAGCGAGACCGTTCGGATTGGTCCGCTGCGGATCGTCCGGCCCCGGCGCGCCCGCGCTGCCATTGAACACCGCGAGATAGGCGGTGAAGGCATCGGACAACAGTGCCTTCACGCGCACGCCCGGCACCGCGAGCGGCGGGGACGGTCCGCCCGCCGGCAGGATCACGCCGGTGATGCCGGGCCAGCCGAGGGCGGAATTGACGAAGATGTCATCATATTTGCTGTCGATGAATTCCGTGTCCGACGGTTGCTGGCCGACCTTCACGAAGAGTCGTCCGCCGAGCAGCGACTGCTCGATCCAGAATTCGTAGAGCCGCGTCGATGGCAGCGCCTCGATGCCGCTGACCAGCATGAGATTGCCGATATAGTCGCGCGACAGGCCCTGACCGTGAATCTGGAAAACGTTGCCGTGGAAGGTCGCGCCCTGCCAGCCCACAGCGCGGTCGAGATCGACATCCACGCCGAGATCGAGGCGCCCGTCATAAATGGTACCGCGCCGGATGCCGCCCGACGCATTCCCCAGCGTCTCGCCGATATAGGCCGCAGAGAATGCCACGCCCCAGTCATCAAGGCGTTCGTTGAGCGCTTTGAGCCCGCCATCGCGCCAGTCGCCGCCATGCGCGGAGGACAGCTGCATGCTGCAGCAGACCGCAAGGCCAGCGACGGCTTTCACAACGCGCGGCATCCAGCTTCGCAACACGCTGAGCATGACGCTTACCTGATGATGCCGATGCGCTTCATGATGAAATAGGCGGTCGCCGAGGACAGCATCAGAATTGCACACACCCAGATGAAGCCATTGTCGCCATCGACCAGCGGCATTGCCTTAATGTTCATGCCGAAGATGCCGGCCGCCAGCGTCGGCGGCATCAGCAGGGCCGTGAGCACGGACAGCACCCGCAGTGCTTCATTGCCGCTTTCGGCGATCTGCAGATGCAGCTCTTCCTGCAGCAACCGGCTGCGCTCGCGCAGTTCGACGATAATGCGATCGAGACCGTCCAGGCGCTGTGCCAGCTTGCCCGCACGCAGCTGCAGCGTCGGTTTGAGATCGACGCCCCCCTTTTGCTCGAAGCGCTGGAAGACAAGTCGCAGGCCCGACAGCTGACGATGCAGACGCACGCAGGTGCGGCGCTGCCGGCCGAGCGTTTGCAGCAGGTGGCGGGACTCGCCGGACACGACCTGTTCCTCGACTTCGTCGAGCGCAAGTGCAAGCTTATCGGCGACGCCGTCCATGGTATCGGCGACATTCTCGATGATGGTCTCGAACAGCGCCGCCATGCTGTCGATCTTCAGGCCCTGTTCGAGCGAGCGCCGCGTGGCATCCACCGCACACAGCGCATGATGCCGACCGCTGATCAGCAGGTGCTCGGTCATGGCGAAGCGCAGATAACCGGTGTCGTCATCGACATCATGGATCTCGCGCAGCAGGTCCGAGATGACGCCATAGACGGTGTCATCGGCCGTATGCAGTTGCTGAAAACTGTCCTTCGACAACAGCAAGGCGCGCGCTGCGTCCGGCGCCTGCAGCGGCGCGTGCGCGATCCACTGCAAGGCACGCGCATCGGCGAGATTGAAATGCAGCCAGAGCAGCCCGTCGCGGGTGACGTCGATGCCCCGATCGATCGGCAGCGCCTCGGGCCGGCCATCCGCATGGATGCGAAAAGCCCAGACAAGTCCGGGAATGGCATCGTCCGGCGCCGGGGCGCCCGTCTGGGTCGCGAAAATGGACGTGTCTAACGACATCGATGAATCAACAAATTGCGAGTGAAAGGACGCCGATCTCTGCATGACGGATTTGAAGGCCGGATGACAGCGATCCCGCGTCATGCGCGGATGCGCCGCCACAAGGCGACGCATCCGCACGCACGGCTCAGAAGATGTGGGCGAAGATGAAATACAGCGCCGCCGACAGCGCGATGGCGCAAGGCAGCGTCAGCACCCAGGCCATCAGCAGGTTGCGGATGGTCGCCATCTGCAGGCCCGAGCCATTGGCCGCCATGGTGCCGGCAACGCCCGACGACAGCACATGCGTGGTCGAGACCGGCAGACCGAACACATCGGCCGCACCAATGGTCGCAGCGGCCACGAGTTCGGCGGACGCACCCTGCGCATAGGTGAGATGCGTCTTGCCAATCTTTTCGCCGACGGTGACGACGATGCGCTTCCAGCCCACCATGGTGCCAAGGCCAAGAGCGATGGCGACGGCGATCTTCACCCAGTCCGGGATGAATTTTGTCGCTGCATCCAGCGAGCCTTTATAGGCATTGAGAGTTGCGACATCGTCCTTGCTGAGGTCGTTCTCCTTGTCCTTCATCAGGAAGCGGATCGCTTCCGAAGTCAGATACATGTCGTTGCGGGTGTTGCCGACCTTCTCCGCCGGCACCTTGTCGAGGGTGCCATAGGTGCGGACCTGATCGCCGACATCTTTCACCAGCACCGCCAGCGATGGATAGGTACCCTCGGTGATCTTGCGAGCAGCCACATATTGCGTCACGGCCGGGCGCGGATCGCCGATCACGCTGTGGCCGGCGCCCTTGGCGGCGATCACCTGCGACGCCTTCAGCGATGTCTGCTGGAATTGCTCGATGCGCGATTCCGGCAGCGCCCGGTTCAGCGCATAGGCGGTCGGCACGGTGCCGATCAGCACCAGCATGATCAGGCCCATGCCCTTCTGGCCGTCATTCGAACCATGCGCGAAGGACACGCCGGTACAGGTGGCGATCAGGATGCCGCGGATCCACAGCGGCGGCGCCTTGTTGCCTTCCGGCGCTTCGTAAAGCGCCTTGTTGCGCACCAGGAATTTCAGCACCAGCAACAGGATCGCGGCACAGGCGAAGCCAAATAGCGGCGACAGCAGCAGCGCGTAGCCGATTTCGGTCGCCTTGCTCCAGTCCACGCCCGACGTACCATCGCGGCCACGCATCAGCGCATTGGCAATGCCGACGCCGATGATCGAACCGATCAGCGTATGCGAGGAGGATGCCGGCAAGCCGAGATACCAGGTGCCAAGATTCCAGATGATCGCGGCAATGAGCAGAGCGAACACCATCGCGAAGCCGGCGGATGAGCCAACCTGCAGAATGAGCTCGACCGGCAGCAGCGAGACGATGCCGAACGCCACCGCCCCCGAGGAGAACAGCACGCCGAGGAAGTTGAAGAAGCCCGACCAGACCACCGCGATCTCGGGCTTCAGCGAATGGGTGTAGATCACCGTCGCCACCGCATTGGCGGTGTCGTGAAAGCCGTTGACGAATTCGAAGCCGAGCGCGATCAGCAGTGCCACGAACAGCAGGATGTAGGGCAGATAGCTGGTGACGCGCGTGCCGGTCGCCGAGACATCCGCATAGATGCTGTAGGCAACGAACAGCAGGCCGCCGGCCAGAACACCCAGAAACAGGATCAGGGCGAGCGGATTGAAGCCCTTGTCGAGATTGGGCCGCGATGCCGGCTCGATTGAACCGGATCCTGAAATAGGTTGGTTGAGTGTGAAATCGGTCATGCAACGCCCCTGCAGTTAACAGGCGTTAAGTTCTGCATGCCGTGTGCGAAGCGCGGATGACATCCGCGACAATCTGTCATGTCGCGACCGAAGCGCACATGTAATTGGTAATTTGGTAGCGCCTAGATGGCCGCCGCGACCTTTTCCAGCCCGATGATCCGGGCCAGCGCACGCACTTCGCGCTTCTGGTCTTCACGCAGCTTGAACAGCAACGGCATTGCGGCAGCCTTCAACTGCTGAACTTCGGTGCTGTCCGGGTCGATCGGCGGCGCATTGCCGGCGGCAGGCTTGCTGTCATGCATCTTCCGGGCGATGGCCCGCAGCGCGATCTCGATATCCGGCCAATGCGGCTCCTGCGACGCCGTCAGGTTAAGACGGCCCTTGATCGCTGCAATCTGCGCATCGCTGAGCAGCGTGTAGTTCTTGTGGCCGGCATTCTTGGCTGCAGCCGCCTTGGCCCGTGGATTCGGCTGCGGCACCACGATCGGCGGCAAGGTGGTCGCATTCTGCGGCAGGTCGACCGTTCCTTCGGTGGCGAAGGCCTGGCGCAACTGGTCCGCGGCCGGCCCCGCGTCGGCGGGCGCCAGCGATGCCATCATCGCAGCGGGCAGCCGATCCTTCTTGCCCTCGCGATTGGCGACGGGCCCGCGTGATACCGGCACCGTGCTCTGCGCGACATCGGATGACGACAACACCGGCACGCTGTCGCGGCCCAGAATGCTGGCCACGGCGACGCCGGTCAGCAACAGGCAGCCCAGGACCAGAAAGGTCAGCGTGCGCGTCAAGCCAGTCTCCGTTCGCGATGTCCCGGAGGCGTGTGCCAGCCCCCGTGGCCATCCTCCTCACAAATGGAGATTAATTAAGGCCTAACCATACCGCCCGAAGACGGCCGACCACCGGTTCAGGCGGCGTGTGACAGAATGCTGTATTTGTCCAGGAGGTAATAGGCGTCCTGAATATCGGACACGATCTCGGAAGCTTCCCACAGCGCATCCGGCCCCACCTGCTGCATGCTGATGGTCCAGTTGGCACCCTGGCCGAGGCGTGGCGTCGAGATCACGTCGAACTGGACGCCGCGGCAGAGAAAACTGCGGCTGAAAGCCGTGGCGACGCGGGCGCGAATGTCGTCGAGCGTGGACGGAGTCCGGGGCAAACGGATATCGCTATTCATGGTCGGTCCCGCAATTGGGTCGAATCAGCTGCTCCCAATGGTGCGTTAACGCCAGTTAGCGGAACGTTAATCTGCTGCAATTGCGATTAACGATTCCCGGAGGGAGCAGACACCGGGCTGGCATAGTCAGGATATGCCGACGGGGATTGTGCGAAGCTGACTATGCACAATCCGTCCTTGCTCCCGATCAGCCCAGCAATTGCTCCAGCCGATCTCGCAACTGGTCCTGATGATAGGGCTTCGCCAGCCGCGGCAGATCGAGATGGGCGCCTTCTGGCAGATCGGCATAGCCGGTCGCCAGCAGGATCGGCAGCATCGGTCGCACTTCACGCGATTGCGCCGCGAGTTCGATCCCGGTCATGCCCGGCATCATGTGATCGGTCATCATCAGGTCGATCGGCTGCGCGCTGCGCAGGATGTCCAGCGCATCGCGGCCGGAATTGGCGGGAATGACCTTGTGCCCGAGATCCTCCAGCATTTCTGCCGTGGACATGGCGATCAGCGGATCGTCGTCGACGAACAGGATCACGGCCGACCGTGCTTCCTGCCGTTCCGGCTCGACTTCCTCGGTGATGACAGGCGCGGCCGTCGTGGCCGGCACGATCAGCGTGGCCGTGGTGCCCTGCCCGACCTTGCTGGTGAGTTCGAGCGTGCCGCCGAGTTGCTCGGCGAGGCCGTGCACCATCGACAGGCCGAGCCCGGTGCCCTTGCCGACCGGCTTGGTCGAGAAGAATGGCTCGATGGCCTTTTTCAACGTCTCCGGCGACATGCCTTCGCCATTGTCGATGATCGAGACCTTGAGATAGTCACCCGCTTTCAAGGCGCCGACACCGCGCTTGATGGAGTGGCTGGCGAGCTTGATGGCGATGGCGCCGCCATCTTCCATCGCATCACGTGCATTGATGACGAGATTGAGGATCGCCAGTTCGAGCTGATTGGCGTCGATCCGCGCGGGCGGCAGGCCTTCCGGAATATCGAATTCAAGCGCAATGCGCGGCCCAAGCGAACGGTCGAGCAGATCGCTCATGCCACGCACCAGCGTACCGAGATCAACAGCTTCTGCACGCAGATCCTGCTGGCGCGCGAAAGCGAGCAGGCGTTGCGTCAGCGAAGCGCCGCGTTCGGCGCCTTGCATGGCCCCATCCACCAGACGCTTCAGGCGCGGATCATCCGGCATTCGCTTGCGCAGCAATTCGAGATTGCCCATCACAGCCATCAGCAGATTGTTGAAGTCATGGGCCACGCCGCCGGTGAGCTGGCCGATGGTCTCCATCTTCTGCGCCTGGCGCAGCTGTTCCTGCGCACGTTCGCGTGCTGCGGATTCCTTCACCAGCTCGACAGTGCGTTCCTCGACGCGCTGTTCCAGCGTCGCGGTCAGTTCGGCCAGTGCGGCGCGCTCGAAGGTGAGCTGATTGAAGAGCTTGTCACGCTCGATATCCGCGGTCTTGCGGGTGGTGATGTCCACGGACACGCCAACCAGCGTTTTCGGCCGACCATCCGGCCCGCGCACGATGCGCGCCCGCGTCTCCACCCAATGTACCGATCCATCGGCCCAGACGCAGCGATATTCGACATTGTAATCGACACCATCCGTCAGCGTTGCGTCGAGTGCGCGCTGACGCTGCGCGCGATCTTCCGGATGGATGGAGGCCTGCAACTCGGCGAATGTGAAACTGTCATGCGGCTGCCTGCCAAAGCAGGCTTTGGTGGTCTCCGAGACTTCGAGGCGCAATTCGGGCAAATGAAGTTCAAGCGTGCCGAGGCGCCCCGCATCGAGTGCGGTCTGCAACTGCGCCTGGCTGTCGCTCAGATCTTCAAGGATTTCGCGCGTCTGGTACTGGCGACGACGCCCGCGCACGGCAGAGCCGACCAGGCTGATCAGCGTGGTCGGATGAAACGGTCGTTCGAGAAAAGTGACATTACCGAACACCTGGCGCAGCCGGGCCGCATCCGGATTGCGCTCGGGCCCTCCGCCCTGCCGCGTCAGCAGCACGATCGGAAAGTCGGACCAGACCGGCTGATTGTGCAGCCAGCGATCGAGGTCGCGCAGATTGACGCTCTTGATCGCTTCATCGGCAATGACGGCGATGCCCGCACCGGACTCAACCTCACTGACGAGCTGGGCAAAGTCAGCACACACCGTCGCGAAATAGCCGGCCTCGCGGATTAGAGCTTCCGCAACGGTCGCGTCTCTTCCATTTGGCGCCAGAATGACCGCTCGTTCGGATGAACGGCCGGGCTTCACGACTTCTCTTCTTCCATCATCAGCGTATTGCCGGAATAACTCGGCACGCCGCGCAGCACCCCATGGAATGACGTCAACGGCTCTCCGATGGTGAGCCCACGATTATCGATCCGATATTCGCGAATGGTCGCTTCATGCGAGCCGGTGCGCTTCTTGATAATGGAAATGGCGCGACGCACGGAGCCGAATGCCTCGAAGTAGCGCAGCAGGATGACGGTATCGGCGAGATAAGTGACATCAACCGGCGCCTTCATGTCGCCGACCAGACCATGCTGCGCGACCGTCACAAAGGTCGATGCGCCGCGGCGGTTCAGATATTGCAGAAGCTCATGGATATGGAGAACCAGCGAGTTCTCGTGCGGCATGGCCGCCTGGTAGCCGTTGAGGCTGTCGATCACGACCGTCTTGATATCCTTCTCATCGACCTGCCTGCGCACACGATGCGCAAATTCGCCTGGCGACAGTTCGGCCGCATCGACCTGCTCGATGATGAGCTGCCCGCTTTTCTGCAGCGCCGCGAGATCGATGCCCATTTTCAGCATGCGATTGAACAACAGGCCAAGCTCTTCGTCGAAGGCAAAGAAAGCCGCCTTCCCGCCGCGCTTGATCGCCTCCAGCATATTGACGATGGTCAGCAACGACTTGCCTGTGCCGGCCGGGCCAAGCACGAGTGTACTCGATCCGTTCTCGATACCGCCACCGAGCAGAGAGTCGAGTTCATGATTTCCCGTCGATTGCGTGACGCGCACGAGCCCGATTTTATGCTCGGATGCAACAAGTCGCGGAAAGACGTTCAAGCCGCCATGCGTAATCGTCGCATCGTGGAAGCCGCCGCGAAATTTCGAACCGCGATATTTGATCACACGCACCCGGCGGCGTTCGGCGCCATAGTCCGGCGCGAGTTCTTCCAACCGAAACACACCATGGGCAACGCTGTGAACGGTTTTGTCGGCGACTTCAGCCGTCAGGTCGTCCAGCAACATCACAGTCGTGGCATAGCGCGCAAAGTAATGTTTGATGGCCAGGATCTGGCGTCGATAGCGCAGCGAACTCTGTGCCAGGAGTCGGATTTCCGACAGACTGTCGAGCACAAGCCGTGCAGGCTTCAGGCGCTCCACGGCGTCGAAGATTTGCCGGGTGGTTTCGCCAAGCTCGAGATCAGATGAATATAGAAGGCTTTGCTGCTGCTCTTCATCGAGCAGGCTTTCCGGCGGCAGCAATTCGAACACGTCGATCTTGCCGTCGATATCCCAGCCATGGGAGGCAGCGCCATCGCGCAATTCCTCTTCGGTCTCGGACAGGGTGATGTAGAGCCCCTTTTCGCCGTTCCGCGCGCCTTCAAGCAAAAATTGCAGCGCCACGGTGGTCTTACCGGTACCGGGAGCGCCTTCCAGCAGGAATATGTGTCCTTTGGAAAGACCACCGCTGAGGATGTCGTCCAATCCCCAGATGCCGGTTTTCGCCCTATCAACCATCATGATTACCCATACGTCAGCGCAACGAATAATAACCCGGCTGGATCAGCCGGGTTCCAATTGCGCGACTGTAACACGCAAGCAGGTTGCGTCACCCTAACGGCGTTCGATCACGAGCGTCTGTACCGCCCTACCGAAGTAGCCATTTTTATCGGCCAGCTTGGACGCAGCCAGGCCGCTGCCGTCCGGACCGATCCAGCTTTCGGAATCCAGCAGGATCCAGTCGCCGACCGGCTGTCGCGCCAGCGACACCGTGAGATCGGCATTCATGAACATCCAGTCCTTGAAGCTGAGTACCGAGGACGAGCCATTGCTGAAATCCGACGCGATGACCGCGCGCATGGCCTGCGAGATCGGCTGTCCCTCGACGATCGCCCGGTTGGCGCGATACCAGATCGCGCCCGGCCCGAGCTTGAGGAAGCCGCCATGGACGGCGCGGATGCTCATCCCGGAGACGAAGGCGCTGCTGTGGTCTTTCGGCTCTGACAGGCCAGGTGCGTCCGGGAGCGGCACCGTGAGCGGTGCGTCCTGGATATCAGCCGGCAGAGGCTGTTCGTCCACGCGCACCTTGAGCACCGTCGCATTGGTGACCACGGTGCCGTTCGACAGCAGGCGGATGCCGACGAGCTGGATCTTGCGACCCTCGCGCAGCACCTCGATCTCGTAAGTGAGCGGTGCCACCGGGACCGGCCGCATCAGGTCGATGGTGACGCGCGACACCGCCATCGGCGATGACGTCGGCAACTGCTCCGCGAGCCACGTCACCAGCGCCGATGGCGCCGAGCCGTGCTGCATATGCGGATTCCACGGGCCGGCGGCATGTGGGCTGGAGATGACGTGATTGCCGTCAATACGGTAGATGGCGTCCATGGGATTTCCCGCAGGGTGGGCAAAGGCGCCCTTGCGCCGTGCCCACCATCAAATGATCAGCGCGCGATGGTGGGCACGCTGCGCTTTGCCCACCCTACAAGCCCCAGGCTCACAGTGCCGGATCGATCGCTTCGTCATATTCCTTCTTCAGGCGCGCCACGAGCTCGGCCACCGGCACGACCTTCTTGACGCTGCCGATGCCCTGGCCGCTGCCCCAGATTTCCTTCCAGGCCTTCGGCTTCGCGCGCTCACCCGACGCATCCGTGCCGAAATTCATCGCGGAGGGGTCGGAGACCGGCAGATTGTCCGGGTCCATGCCGGCGGCGACGATGGACGGCTTCAGATAGTTGCCATGCACGCCGGTAAAGAGGTTGGAATAGACGATGTCTTCCGCAGCCGAGCCCGCGATCATGTCCTTGTAGCCCTGCACCGCATTGGCTTCTTCGGTGGCGATGAAGGCCGAGCCGATATAGGCGAAGTCGGCCCCCAGCACGCGCGCCGCCTTGACGGCACGGCCATTGCCGATGGCGCCCGAAAGCGCGATCGGGCCATCGAACCACGCGCGCGTTTCGGCAACGAAAGCGAGCGGCGAGAGTTCGCCGGCATGTCCGCCTGCGCCGGCAGCGACGAGGATGAGGCCATCGGCCCCCTTCTCGATGGCCTTGTGCGCGAAGCGCTGGTTGATGACGTCGTGAAACACGATGCCGCCCCAGCCATGGGCCGCCTGGTTCAGCTCTTCACGCGCGCCGAGCGATGTGATGATCATCGGCACCTTGTGCTTCTCGCACAGCGCCAGATCCTGATCGAGGCGGTTGTTGGACTTGTGGACGATCTGATTGACCGCGAACGGCGCCGACGGGCGATCCGGATTTGCCTTGTCGTGGGCGGCGAGTTCTTCCTTGATCCGGTGCAGCCATTCGTCGAGCAGCGCTGCCGGGCGCGCATTCAGCGCGGGAAACGAGCCGACGATGCCGGCCTTGCACTGCGCGATCACGAGATCGGGCCCCGAAATGATGAACAGCGGGGAGCCGATCACGGGCAGCGACAGGCGGTTCTTGAACAAAGCCGGCATGGACATTGGGGAGAATTCCTCGAACACGTTTCTTATGAAAACGGCCCGCAAAACGGGGCCGGTGATGCAGCGCAAACATGCCAGAAAGGACGCCGACAAGGCAAATCTGTTGAGGCAACACGGAGGCAGACTTGCGGCACCATGTGGCGGAATAAGCCTACTGGCACATGGCCTGAGTGACGTAATTATCGGTCCGGCAATCGCCCGGCTCTGGCTGCCGGCCGGGGATCATCGCTTTCGGCGAACAGGTCTGCGCAGCGTCGGTATCGAGGCTCTTGCCTTCTTTATAGCCCTTGCTCTGGCAGAGCTTGTCGGAGGCCGCCTTGCAATCCGGCGCGCCATTGGCGGCCAGCGGACAGACCACGCGGCCTTTCACCACCGTATTGAGGTTGTTGGTCCCGAGCGAGGGCAGCGACCAGGACGGGACCAGCGACGGCGTATCTTTGAAGAGCTTGTTGATCTCGTTGAAAAGACCGGGGTTTTCCCGCTCCACCGGTGCAGGCGGCGGGGCCTGCTGGGCCATCGGGGCCGGCGAGAGGGCTGCCGGAGGTGGCGGCGCCTGGGTTGCCGGGGCCGGCGCGACCTGGATGACGATGGATTTCTGCTGCGGCAAGGTCTGCTGCTGCATGGCTTGCGACCAGGCCGAAGCCGGTAGCAAAACCAGCGTCATCGCCACGATGGCGACGCGCAAATCGGACCGCAGCGGATTCGCAGGCATGGACATGTCCGGAAACGTACCCCGGCACCCTTGCCGGGGGAAGTCCATCGCGGATTAGAACAAGCGGAAAGCGACGATGAAGCCGAGCACGACGAGACCGACCGCGAGGCCGACCCAGAGGCCGAGGCGCTTCTCGATGGTTTCGCGGATCCAGACGCCGTAGCGATTCATCAGGATCGCGACCACGTAGAAGCGCGCACCGCGGGCGATGATCGACAGGCCGATGAACATCCAGATGTTGTAATTGGCGAAGCCCGAGGTGATCGTCACCAGCTTGTAGGGGATCGGGGTCAGGCCCTTCAGCAGAATGATCCAGGCGCCATATTCGGCGTAACCAGCGCGGAAGGCTTCGACCTTGTCGCCATAGCCGTAGAACTGGATCACCCACTGGCCGACGCTGTCATAGAGCAGATGACCGATCAGATATCCGACCACACCACCGGCCACAGACGTGATCGTGCAGATGCCGGCATAGAGCCAGGCCTTGTTCGGCCGCGCCAGTGCCATCGGGATCAGCATCACATCGGGCGGCACCGGAAAGAACGAACTTTCCGCGAACGACACGATGCCCAGAATCCAGAGGGCATAGGGCTTGTGAGCGGCGTCGATGCACCAATCATACATACGTCTGAGCATGGTCCGCGATGAACCACCCCGACGACGATTTGTCCATGCTTGATTGATGACGGCCCTGCGACAGGAACCCGCGCGCGATCAGCCGAGTTTGCGGATGCGATCTTCCAGCGCGTCAATCGGTCGCCGGCTGCCGCTGCGCGATTTTGCCGCTTTGGGCGGCTTCGGCAATTTCTCGGCGATGCCCATCATACGCTCACGGCGGGTCATTTCGAACCAGACCTGTTCAGGACGCACACCAGCAGCAGCCCAGAGAACGGTCAGATTGTAGAGGAGATCGGCACTTTCGCGGATCACCGCATCCGGCCGGCCAGCCACGGCGTCGATCACGACTTCGACAGCCTCCTCGGCCAGCTTCTTCGCGATCTTCTCCCGTCCCTGCTGAAACAGCTTTGCCGTACGCGATGTCGCAGGGTCGAGATCCCTGGCCGCGAGGACAGACTGATAAAGCCGGTCGAGCGAATCACTCATGCAACTAAACTAGCGAAAAGCTGCAACAGTTGAGTTAACGCAAATCGCCGGCCGCGTAAGGCGACCGGCGATTATGAGTTCGGGATGCGACCGTTTTACCAGGTCATGCGGCGCGAATTGTCGTAGCCGTGACCGCCGCCATAGCCGCGATACGGGCCGCCATAATAGCCGCCGCCGTAACCATAGCCGGGGCTGCTATAATAGACGGGGCCGCCACCATAGCCGTAGCTGTCATAGTAGCGCGGGCCGCTATTGGCCGCCGCGATCGCACCAATGGTACCGACGACGGCGCCGAAAGCCGCGAGGCCGGCAGCATTGCCGCCGCCGCGATAGTGACGACGACGCGAACTGAACTCGGTCGCATCGCTGGAGCCGTGATGGGTGGTGGCCTTGGCCGGCGTATTATTCGCCGGTGCCGCGAATGCGCCGGTCGGCGCGACAGCTGAAATCGTCATGGCAGCAGCGGCCGCGAGTGCGATGGTGCGACCGGTAGTCTTGAGTGAACGACGTGCGAGCATCTGAATGACCTCCGTGGTCTCTGGCCCCTTGGGCCGCTGCATCATCAACCACGCTGGGCATATTGAGTTCCCCAACCCCAACGGGAGCTGAACGACCAGTGTCCAAATAAAGGCGCTCATCTCCCATTCAGGTTGTGAAGCGTCTTTTAGAGGCGCAAGATGTCGCAGCCTGGTGCCTTCAAGCGAACATACCGGGTGGATGAACTGCCCTTCCGTATTGTTAGTTCGATATGCCGATGCCCAGATCAGTGCCCATCTCCCGCCGGACTCTCATTCAGGGGATAGGTGCGCTCGGCGTTACGGCTTTTCACGCACCTTTCCTGCATGCGGCTGAAGAAGCCCCCAATGCGACCATCCAGTTCACGCTGGATCGCCCCGTTGACGCGATCGCCGCGCCCTTCGTGCTGGCCGCGACGCGAGGCCTCTATCGCGCCGAGAATCTCAATGTCGCACTCCAGGTCGCAACCGGCTCCAAGGACACGATCACGCGCGTCGCTGCCGGCACCACCGACATCGCGGTTGCCGATTTCAATGCGCTGATCCGCTATCGCGCCGATCCCGATGCGCTGCCGATCAAGGCTGCCTTCGTGCTGCTCAACCGCGCGCCCTATGCCGTGGTCGCGCGCAAAAGCCGCGGCGTGATTTCGCTCGGCAGCCTGGAAGGTCGCACGCTCGGTGTTGCCGAAGGCGATCTGACGATCCGGCTGTGGCCGTCGCTGGCCAAGAGAAATGGCATCAAGCTGTCGGCGGTGAAGCAGGAGAAGATAAGCCCCGCGGTGCGCGAGCCGATGCTCTCCGCCGGCCAGGTCGACGCCGTGACCGGCTTCTCCTATCTCTCCGCCGTCAACCTGCGCGACCGCGGCGTGCCGGCCGATGATCTCGCGGTGTTTCGCTTCGCCGAATTCGGCTGCGCCGCTTACGGCCTCGCGGTGATCGTCAATCCGAAATTCGCGGCAGCACGACCGGATGTGGTGAAGCGCTTCGTCCGCGCCATCACCGAAGGCACGCGACAGACGATCCGCGAGCCAGACAGGGCGATCGACGCGGTGATGACCCAGATGGATGGCGGCACGCGCGAGCTCGAACTGCTTCGGCTGAAGATCGCCATTGGCGACAACATCCTCACCGACGACGTGAAGCGCGACGGCCTCGGCGGCATCGATGCCGCGCGTTTCGACGCCTCGCTGAGTGCAATTGCGGAAGATTTTACGTTCCGCAAGCGGCCGACGGCGGCGGATGTGTTCGATACGGCGTTTCTGCCGGATGCGGACGGGCGCAAGGTCGATTGAACAGGCGCTGCTTGTCATCGCCCGGCTTGACCGGGCGATCCAGTAAACATTGTCGCCTGCGATAATCACGCACGACGGTGTTTACTGGATCACCCGCTTTCGCGGGTGATGACAAAGCCGTAAGATGGGTTGAGCGCAGCGATACCCATCCTACTGGACCTCCATGATCAAAATCTACATCCGCGTGCTGGACCTGCTCGGCAAGGAAAAACGCCTGGCCTGGTTTCTGGCCGTCGCCAATCTGCTGCTGGCCTGCGCGCAATTTGCAGAACCTGTATTGTTCGGCCGCATCATCGATGTGCTGACCAAGAGCTCGGAGCCCGCCTCGGCGCAGAACTCCCCATGGCCGCTGCTTGCCGCCTGGGTCGGCTTTGGCCTGTTCACCATTCTCTGCGGCGCCATCGTCGCACTGCATGCCGATCGGCTCGCGCATCGGCAGCGCCAGGCGGTGCTGACCGATTATTTCGAACACATCATGCAACTGCCGCTCACCTTCCACACCGGCACCCATTCCGGCCGCCTGATGAAAGTGA
Organism: Tardiphaga sp. GW821-FHT12E02; assembly: GCF_058807155.1. Classification (NCBI taxonomy): domain Bacteria; kingdom Pseudomonadati; phylum Pseudomonadota; class Alphaproteobacteria; order Hyphomicrobiales; family Nitrobacteraceae; genus Tardiphaga; species Tardiphaga sp. GW821-FHT12E02. Next base: position 1,235,987 of record NZ_JBXAQK010000001.1, on the reverse strand, counting down.
TGCTGGCCGGCACCGACGCGCTATGGCGCGTCTGGCTCAGCTTCTTCCGCGAGCATTTTGCATCGATCGTCTCGCTCGTGGTGCTGCTGCCGTTGTCGGTCTATCTAAACTGGCGGCTGGCTGCGCTGCTGATGATCCTATGCGTGGTGTTCACCATCCTCACCACATTGGTGGTGCGCAAGACATCGGGCATGCAGACCGAGGTCGAGGAGCATTATGGCGACCTCTCCGCCCGTGCCTCGGATTCGTTAAGCAATGTCGCTTTGGTGCAAAGTTTTACCCGCATCGAAGCGGAGGTCTCGAGCCTGCGCGGTGTCTCCAGCCAGCTCCTCGCCGCCCAGATGCCCGTGCTGTCATGGTGGGCCATCGTCTCGGTGATGACGCGTGCGTCAACGACGATCACCGTGCTGGCGATTTTCACCGTCGGCATCGCGCTGCATCAGCAGGGCCTCACCACCGTCGGCGAGATCGTGATGTTCGTGTCCTTCGCGACCATGCTGATCCAGCGCCTCGAACAGGTGGTGGCCTTCATCAACAGCGTGTTCATGGAAGCGCCGCGCCTGCGCGAATTCATGAATGTGCTCGACGCCGTGCCTGCCGTGCGCGACCGCATCGATGCCATGGATCCCGGTCGCCTGCAGGGGCTGGTCGAATTCAAGGATGTGTCGTTCTCCTATGACGGCAAGCGACCGGCGATCGCCGATCTCTCCTTCACCGCCCTCCCCGGCCAGACCATCGCGCTGGTCGGCTCCACCGGCGCCGGCAAGTCGACGGCGATTGCGCTGCTGCATCGCGCCTTTGATCCGCAATCCGGCATCATCAGCATTGATGGCATGGATGTGCGGGCGCTGACGCTCTCAGGCCTGCGCCGGAACATAGGCGTGGTGTTTCAGGAAGCGCTGCTGTTCAACCGCTCGATCGCGGAGAACCTGCGCGTCGGCAAGCCGGATGCCACCGACGAGGAACTGCGGATCGCCGCCGAACGCGCCCAGGCGCTGGACTTCATCACCCGCAGCGACAACGGCTTTGACACCAATGCCGGCGAACGCGGCCGCATGCTGTCCGGCGGCGAACGCCAGCGGCTCTCGATCGCGCGGGCATTGCTGAAGGACCCGCCTATCCTGATCCTGGACGAGGCGACATCGGCGCTGGATGCGGTGACCGAGGCGAAACTCAATCTCGCTCTCGATGAAGTGATGAAGGGCCGCACCACCTTCGTGATCGCGCATCGGCTGTCGACCATCCGCAATGCCACGCGCATTCTGGTATTCGAGAACGGCCGCGTGACCGAAGCGGGAACTTTCGATGAACTGGTGGCGCAGGACGGATATTTTGCCTCGCTGGCGAAGGCGCAGTTCATGGTGCAGGAGCAGGCGAAAGCCGATGCGGGGCTGTAATAGGCGCAACGATTGTCGTCGCCCGGCTTGACCGGGCGACCCAGTAGACACAGACGGCGGTGTTTACTGGGTCACCCGGTCCTAGCGCGCAATTGCGCGCACGGCCGGGTGACGACAGGAGTGCGCTCCCCAATTTGGCCCACTTCCTCACGGATTTAACCTCCTCGCCACTGTTCTGATGCGTCTGGCCGGTATAGGTTTGCTGTCATCACTGCGTGACGGCCAACTGATTGTCGAACGTCCCTCACCTCCAAAACTTGCTGCGCGCGGTGCTCTGGCACGGCAGGCGGCCGCCAAGGACCGGAACCGGATAGTGCAGTTTTCCTTCGCAGCGCCCCGCGCGTTTAAATGTCTCGCCCTCGCGGTGGTACTTGCCGCGCCCATCGCAACGCCGCGCACGGCGAGCGCCGAAGCGACGCTGGTGGTGGAAGTCGACAGCGGCAAGGTGCTGCAGGCCGAGAACGCCACCTATCCGTGGCATCCCGCATCCGTCACCAAGATCATGACCGCCTATGTGACGCTGAAGGCCGTGAAGGAGGGACGTCTTCGTCTCGACTCCGTACTCACCGTGTCGCCGGTCGCTGCCGCCGAGTCCCCTTCCAAGATGGGCTTCAAGGCCGGCACGCAGGTGACCGTCGAGAATGCGCTCACCATGATGATGGTGAAGTCGGCCAATGACATGGCCGTCGTGCTGGCCGAAGGCGTCGGCGGCTCTATCGACGGCTTCTCCGGCATGATGAATTCCAATGCCCAGCGCCTCGGCATGACGCAGACCCACTACGTCAATCCGAACGGCCTGCCCGCCGACGAACAGGTGACCTCGGCGCGCGACCTCGTGATCCTCGCCCGTGCCGTGATCCGCGACCTGCCGGAATACGAATACTTCATGCATATCCCGGCGATGAAGTTCGGCCGCCGCGTCACGCCGAATTTCAACAAGCTGATCGGCCGTTATCCCGGTGCCGACGGTTTCAAGACCGGCTTCATCTGCGCCTCCGGCTATAATCTCGTGGCCTCCGCCACCCGCGGCAACAAGCGCCTGATCGCCGTCGTGCTCGGCTCGACGTCGGGCCATGCCCGCGCCGTGAAGGCAGCCCAACTGCTGGAAGCCGGCTTCGGCACCAGCAATGGCGGCCTGACCTGGCTGAAGCCTGCGCTCGGAACCGTCGATGCCATGGCGCCGATCGATGCCGCGCCGCCGAACCTGCGCGACGAGATGTGCGGCCCGAAGCGCAAGCGCCAGGGCCCGATCAGCGACGAGGATGCCGTGGCGAGCAGCGAAGCCTCGAGCTCCGCCGCGCTGTCGTTCTTCGCTGGCGGCCTGCAGCCGCCGACGCTGCGCCCCGAAGACATGGTGTCCGCCGCGGCGGCGCCAGCCGAGCCGGTCATCGTCTATACCGGACCGAAGAAAACCGGCGCCGACCTGATCGCCGCCAATGCGGTGGAAGAAGCCAAGCAGACCCCGAAGGCCAAGCCGAAGAAGGGCACCAAGACTGCGGCCAAGAAGCCGGATGCCGCGGCCGAGAAGGACGCCAAGCCGACGGCTGCAGCCGCTGCAAAACCTGCGGCGAAGCCGGCTGCACCGAAGCAGGCGGCAGCCAAGCCTGATGCAGCTGCGCCAAAGCCGGCTGCGAAGCCCGCAGCCAAGCCGGCCTCAGCTGCGGCAACTGCCCCCGCCAAGCCGAAGCCGGCCGCGGCCAAGCCAGCACCGAAGCCCGCCACCACCGGCGAAGCCAAGCCCGCTGCGACAACACCGCGCAGCTGAGGCACACACCGTCCCTCATGGTGAGGAGGCGCGCAGCGCCGTCTCGAACCATGAGCTAGTGAAGCTCCTGCGTCCGCAGCCATCCTTCGAGACGCCGCTGCGCGGCTCCTCGGGATGAGGATCAGCATGGGGCGAATTCGATACTTTCGTAGCACTAACTTTAACCACTCCCGTGCGTTGATCCCCCGGCGCGCGATGCCTTGCGCATCCGTGCTGCAACGCGACTTGCCTTGGCTGCGTGATCTGCTCAATACTTCGCGCAACCAACAAATGTTCGAGGGGGAATGTCATGGAGCGCATCTGGCTCAAGCACTATCCGGCCGGCGTGCCTGCCGATATCGACACCGCGCAATATCCGTCGCTGGTGGCGCTGCTGGAAGAAAGCTTTGCGAAATTCCGCGACCGCAAGGCTTTCATCTGCATGGACAAGTCGATCACCTATGGTGAGCTCGACGAGCATTCGGTGGCGCTCGGCGCCTATCTGCAGAGCAAGGGCATGCCCAAGGGCGCCCGCGTCGCGCTGATGATGCCCAATGTCTTGAACTATCCGGTGGCCACCTGCGCCGTGCTGCGCGCCGGCTATGCCGCCGTCAATGTGAACCCGCTCTATACGCCGCGCGAGCTCGAGCACCAGCTGAAGGACAGCGGCGCTGAAGCCATTATCGTGCTGGAGAATTTTGCCTCCGTCGTGCAGCAGGTGATCGCGAAGACCCAGGTCAAGCATGTGATCGTCGCCAGCATGGGCGACATGCTCGGCTTCAAGGGCATGATCGTGAATCTGGTGGTCCGCCGCGTCAAGAAGATGGTGCCGGCTTTCAGCCTGCCCGGCGCGGTCGCTTTCAACGATGCGGTCTCGGCCGGCCGCAGCATGAAGCTGAGCAAGCCGACGCTGGGCCCGGACGATGTCGCCTTCCTGCAATATACCGGCGGCACCACCGGCGTCTCCAAGGGTGCAACGCTGCTCCATCGCAACATCATCGCCAACATGCTGCAGAACGACGCCTGGCTGCAGCCGGCGATCCGCAAGCCGCCGCATGTGGACCAGCTCTTCATCGTTTGCGCGCTGCCGCTCTATCATATCTTCGCGCTGACGGCCTGCTTCCTGCTCGCGGTGCGCGCCGGCGGTGTCAACCTCCTGATCCCCAATCCGCGCGACATGCCGGGCTTCATCAAGGAATTGAAGAAGTATCAGGTCAACAGCTTCCCGGCCGTCAACACGCTCTATAACGGCCTGCTGAATTCACCGGGCTTCGACGAAGTGGATTTCTCCAAGCTGAAGATCTCCAACGGCGGCGGCATGGCCGTACAGCGCGCGGTGGCCGAGAAGTGGCAGAAGATGACCGGCTGCCTGGTGGCCGAAGGCTATGGTCTCTCCGAGACCTCACCGACGCTGACCTGCAACCCCGCCGACATCGACCAGTTCACCGGCACCATCGGCCTGCCGGTGTCCTCGACCTATATCTCGATCCGCGACGATGACGGCAACGCCGTGCCGCTCGGCGAACCCGGCGAGATCTGCGCCAAGGGCCCGCAGGTGATGATCGGCTACTGGAACAGGCCGGACGAGACCGCCAAGGTGATGACCGCCGACGGCTATTTCCGCACCGGCGATATCGGCATCATGGATGCCGATGGCTTTACCAAGATCATCGACCGCAAGAAGGACATGGTGCTGGTCTCCGGCTTCAACGTCTATCCGAACGAGGTCGAGGACGTGATCGCCAGCCATCCCGGCGTGATGGAATGTGCCGTCATCGGCGTGGCGGATGCGAAGACCACCGAAGCCGTGAAGGCCTTCGTGGTGAAGAAGGATCCGAAGCTGACCGCCGAGGAGCTCATCAAGTTCTGCGGCACGCAGCTCACCAACTACAAGGTGCCGAAGCAGATCGAATTCCGCGACGCGCTGCCCAAGACCAATGTCGGCAAGATCCTGCGCCGCGAACTCCGCGACGAGAAGAAGCAGGAGGCTGCGGCTTGACAAGATTGTAGGATGGGTTGAGCGAAGCGATACCCATCACCCCTCGCGCAGGCGGTGATGGGTATCGCGAAGACGCTCAACCCATCCTACGCTTCGAGTTTTGCATGACCTCTCCCGCCGACATCATCACCTTCTGGACCGACGCCGGCTGGGACCGCTGGTACACGAAAAACGACGCCTTCGACGCCGAGATCAGGACGCGCTTCCTTGCCACCTATGAAGCCGCCCGCGATGGTGCGCTCGCCTCCTGGGAAGACAGCGACAACGGCACGCTGGCGCTGATCATCGTGCTCGACCAGTTCCCCCGCAATCTCTTCCGCAACGATCCCCGCGCCTTCGCCACCGATGCGGCGGCCTGTGCCCTGGCCAAGCGTGCCATCGCGCGCGGCGTCGGCGATCGCGTCGATCCCTTGCTGCGCCAGTTCGTCTATATGCCGCTGATGCATTCGGAGGACCTCGCCGACCAGGAGCATTGCTGCGCCCTCTTCCGGGCCAGCGGCGAGGCCGACAATCTGAAATTCGCGGATATCCATGCGGACATCATCCGCAGGTTCGGGCGTTTCCCGCATCGGAATGCGGTGCTCGGGCGCAAAACGACGGCCGAGGAGGAGGCGTTTCTCGATGCGGGCGGGTTCAAGGGGTAATTGGCGGGCGGCCACCAAACTCAGCCCTCATGGTGAGGAGGCGCGTAGCGCCGTCTCGAACCATGAATGGCCTGGCGCGGAGGCTGCCGCCATCCTTCGAGACGCCGCTGCGCGGCTCCTCAGGATGAGGGCGGAGTATGGTTGAGCAGCGCCCTCATATTGCCCGCGTCATCCGCCCGGTCTAAACATCCCTCTCCACATCCGGAGACAACGACCATGAGCATTCAAGTCGGCGACAAGCTGCCCGAGACCAAGTTTCGCGTGATGACCGAGGAAGGTCCGGTGGTGAAATCCACCGACGACATCTTCAAGGGCAAGAAAGTGGCGCTGTTCGCGGTGCCCGGCGCCTATACCGGCACCTGCCACAAGATGCATCTGCCAAGCATCTTCCTCAATGCCTATGCCATCAAGGGCAAGGGCGTCGACACCATCGCCATCACCTCGGTGAACGATGCGTTCGTGATGAATGCCTGGAAGAAGGACACGGATCTCCGCGACGAAGCCGTGTTCCTGGCCGACGGCAATGCCGAATTCGCCAAGGCCATCGGCCTCGACCTCGACGCTTCCGGCAACGGCCTCGGCATCCGCTCCAAGCGCTATTCGATGCTGGTGGAAGACGGCAAGGTGACCAAGCTCAATCTCGAGCCGGCACCGGGCAAGGTCGAAGTCTCGGGCGGCGATACGCTGCTGGGGCAGCTGTAAGCTGAGGTTCACAGCAACGCATTGACTGTCGTCACCCGGCTTGACCGGGTGACCCAGTAGACACCGGCGGCAGTGATAATCTGTGACGATTGCGTTTACTGGATCGCCCGCTTTCGCGGGCGATGACAGTTAGAGTGCCGGTGATGATCGGAGTAACGGGCGCGTGAGCGCCCCAAACTCACTTCTTCGTCCGAGCTTCCGCCAGGCCATCCCGCGCCAGTTGATCCGCGCGTTCGTTCTCGGCATGGCCGGCATGGCCCTTGACCCAGTGCCAGCGGATCTCATGCGTATGCAGCGCTGCATCCAGCCGCTGCCAGAGATCGACATTCTTCACCGGCTTCTTGTCGGCGGTCTTCCAGCCATTGCGCTTCCAGCCGTGAATCCAGCTCATGATGCCGTTGCGCAGATACTGGCTGTCGGTGTGGAGATCGACGCTGCAAGGTTTCTTCAGCGCTTCCAGCGCGGAAATGGCCGCCATCAGCTCCATCCGATTATTGGTCGTATGCGCCTCGCCGCCCTTCAGCTCTTTCTCCGCATCGCCGAAACGCAGGATCGCGCCCCAGCCGCCGGGGCCGGGATTTCCTGAACAGGCGCCGTCCGTATAGATCGTAACCGGCTGTGTGCTCACGCAGGCTGTCCCGCAGTCTCAAGGCCGTAATCGGCCATGCTCTTCACCGCCTGATGAAAACGCAGCTTGCGGACATATTCCAGCGGATCCTTCGGCTTCACGAAGGCGCCTTCCGGCACGTTGAGGAAATCCACCAGCCGCGTCAGCAGGAAGCGGATCGCCGAGCCGCGCGCGAGCAGCGGGAAGGCCGCCTGCTCGGCATCCGTGAGCGGGCGCACCTTGTTATAGGCATTCAGCAATGCGCGGGCCTTGGTGGCATTGAAGGACAGGTCCGGCTCGAAGCACCAGGCGTTCAGGCAGATCGCCACGTCGTAAGCCAGCATGTCGTTGCAGGAGAACGGGAAGTCGATCAGGCCCGACAGATTGTCGCCGAGGAAGAAGACATTGTCCGGAAACAGGTCGGCATGGATCACGCCGTCCGGCAGATCGCTCGGCCACTGCGCGGCGAGATCGGCAAGCTCGGTCTCGAGAAAGGCGCGCAGACCCGGCTGCACCGTATCGGCGCGTGGGGCTGCGAGATCGAGCAGATGCCGCCAGCCTTCCACCGAGAGATTATTCGCGCGCCTGAGCGGGAAATCAGCCCCCGCCACATGCATGCGGGCCAGCGCATCGCCGACACCGGCGCAATGCACCGCCGTCGGCCGGCGCGGCCACATGCCTTCGAGGAAGTTGATGATCGCGGCTGGACGGCCCGCCAGCGATGAATACACCGCGCCATCATGGGTCTCCTGCGGTTGCGGGCAGTTGACGCCGCGCGCGCACAGATGCGCCATCAGGCCGAGGAAATACGGCAGGTCGTCCAGCGCCACGCGCTTCTCATAGAGCGTGAGGATATACGCGCCCTTCGAGGTGTGCAGCAGGTAGTTGGAATTCTCGACGCCTTCGGCGATGCCCTTGTAGGAGAGCAGGTCGCCGATGTCGTATTGCTTCAGGAAGTCTGCGAGATCGTCATTGGCGACGTCGGTGTAAACCGCCATCGCATCAAGCGGCGGCTTCGGGACGCAGCGAGCGCGGCAGCGGGAAGAACTCGTTCTCCTCGGCAGCCGACACCGTCTCCACATTCAGCGTGTAGCGCTGCGCGAAGGCGTCCATGATTTCCTCGACGATCACTTCCGGCGCCGAAGCGCCCGCGGTGATGCCGAGGCTGGTGATGCCTTCGAACATGCTCCAGTCGAGATCGCTGGCGCGCTGCGCCAGCACCGACACGCGGCAGCCTTCGCGTTCGGCGACTTCGCGCAGCCGCTGGGAATTCGACGAGTTCGGCGCGCCGACCACGATCAGGGCGTCCACCACCGGCGCCACCTTCTTCACCGCGAGCTGGCGGTTGGTGGTGGCGTAGCAGATGTCTTCCTTGTGCGGGCCGTTGATGTTCGGGAAGCGCTCCTTGAGCACGGCCACGATTTCGGCGGTGTCGTCGATCGACAGCGTGGTCTGGGTGACGAAAGCCAGATTGTCCGGATTCTTCGGCTGGAAGGTCTGGGCATCCTCGGCGGTCTCGATCAGCTCGACAGCGCCCGGCGGCAGCTGGCCGACGGTGCCGACCACCTCCGGGTGATGCGAATGACCGATCAGCAGGATCTCGCGGCCGCGCTTGAAGTGGATGGCGGCCTCGCGGTGCACCTTGGTCACCAGCGGGCAGGTCGCATCGAGCGAGAAGAAATTGCGCTGGCGGGCATCCTCGGGAACCGACTTCGGCACGCCATGGGCGGAGAACACGACTGGAGCGGTAGTATTGTCCGGAATCTCGGCGAGTTCCTCGACGAAAATGGCGCCCTTGGTCTTCAGGCTGTCCACGACATATTTGTTATGCACGATCTCGTGGCGGACATAGACCGGCGCACCATGGATGGCCAATGCGCGTTCCACCGTATCGATTGCCCGCACCACACCGGCGCAGAAGCCGCGCGGCGAGCAAAGAACGATTTTCAGGGCCGGTTTGGTCATATCGGGGCGATCCATGTGCCTTGATTTGGAGAATTGGGCGCCTGAAAACAGGCGCGCGCAGTCAAATTGACGAAAATCAGCCAAAGAGCTTGTCTGCATAAGGACTTGGGGCCGGTTTACGGCGCTGTCAAGGCCGAAACGTCCGCCATTGCGCGGTCGGCCCGGCGCAGCTTATATAGAAGGCTAATTCCCCGTCATCACCGATGACCAGACGGCTTCGCCTCCCAAAGAGGTGGGCGAAGCGCAAAGGAGATTTGCCATGAGCAATGCCCCGCTGATGCCAAAGGCGACGGCCGTGTGGCTGGTGGACAACACCGCGCTGACCTTCGAACAGGTCGCCGATTTCACCAAGATGCATGTGCTCGAAGTCCGCGCCATTGCCGATGGCGACGCCGCCCAGGGCATCAAGGGCATGGATCCGATTTCGAACGGCCAGCTGACCCGCGACGAGATCGAGCGCGGCGAAGGCGACGCGAATTACCGCCTGAAGCTCGAAGAGAGCAAGGTGGTGCTGCCGCCGGCCGCCAAGAAGAAGGGCCCGCGCTATACCCCGGTGTCGCGCCGCCACGAGCGCCCGAGCGCCATCCTGTGGCTGGTCCGCAACCATCCGGAACTCAAGGACGCCCAGATCATGCGCCTTGTCGGCACCACCAAGACGACGATCGCCTCGATCCGCGACCGCACCCACTGGAACGCGCAGACCCTGACCCCGATGGATCCGGTGACCCTCGGCCTGTGCTCGCAGATCGAACTCGACTTCGAAGTGCAGCGCGCGGCCAAGGAAAAGCCGCTGGACCAGCAGGCCTATGGCGGCGCCACGCTGCTGCCGGCCTCGGAAACCACCCGCAAGGAAGAGTACGAAGGCGCCGAACGCGGCGACGACGACCTCAATGTGGATGCCGTGTTCGCCAAGCTGAAGGGCATCGGCGGCGGCAAGCGCGCGGACGACGAAGAATAAGTGCAAGCGATTGCTGGGAATGCAGAACGCGGCGGGGAAACTCGCCGCGTTTTTTGTTGGATGATTGTCGGCGCAGCGCTTTCTTATCCCTCCCCCAAGCCGCAAAGCAGCGCAGCGGGGAGGGTGGATCGATGCGAGCGTTCAGCGAGCTTCGAGACGGGTGGGGTCTCTCACCACAAAGAACCTCACGTGGGGCACCCCACCCGTCACTCGCTTCGCTCGCGCCACCCTCCCCGCTGCGCCGCTTCGCGGCTTGGGGGAGGGAAAAGACGCGCTTCTCACGCCTTCTTCAAAAACTCCACGCGCAGCACCAGGCCCTTCACCTTGTCGGTGCGGCCTTCGATTTCGTCTTCGTTGTCCGTCAAGTGAATGTTCTTGATCACCGTGCCGCGCTTCAGCACCGTGGACGAGCCTTTCAGCTTGAGGTCCTTGATGAGCGTGACGGTGTCGCCTTCCGCGAGCAGCGCGCCGTTCGAATCCCTGACCTTGATATCCATAATCTCTTCCTGATGGTGCGATAGTATTGGCGGCGACCCAACAGGATGCGGGCGCGGAAAGCAACCATGTCAGCCACAAAACGAAGGGCCGACTTGCGTCGGCCCTTCAGTCACACAGAGAACGAAAAATCAGAACTTGTAGGTGATGCCGGTGCCGATCAGCCATGGATCGAGCTTGACCTGGCCGGTGATGGGCGTGCCGTTAGCCAGCGTGCCTTCCCAGTTCGGGCGCAGCCACAGCTTCTTGACGTCGACGTTCCAGCCCCAGTGCTTGTCGATCATGTAGTCGAAGCCGAATTGCAGGACGGGCGCTGCCGAATCCTTCAGGTGGCTCTCGATCACCGTGCCGCCGGCAGCCGACTGGCTGAAGAACCAGGTGTAGTTCACACCGGCGCCGATATAGGGCTTGAACGTGCCGAGTTCGGTGAAGTGATACTGGAAGGTGAGGGTCGGCGGCAGCAGCCAGGACTTGCCCACATCGACGCCGGCCAGTGCATCGGAGCCTGACACGCTGTGCTTGGTGACGCCAAGGATGATTTCGGCGGCGAGATTCTTGGTGAAGAAATAGGTGATGTCGAGCTCGGGGATGACCTGATCCGAGGTCTTCAGGCTGGAGCCGGCGACCTGATTGACGTGACCGCCATTTTCCGGGATCACGCCGAGCACGCGCAGGCGGATCATCCAGGGATTCCAGGCTTCCACCACCGGCGCCTTGTAGATCGGCTTCACGGCGGCCAGATCGGCTGCGTGGCTGGCTGTGGAAATGCCGGTGATGGCCGTCGCCGCCAGCAGCAGCGACATCGTGGTCCAGATCGTCTTCATGGCAGAGCGCCCCAACTTTCGAATTGACTCGGGTGAATGATCCCACCGTCGGTCTACGCGAAAGACGACACCTGGCTGATGCAGACGTTGATGTCGCTCAAAGCAACGGCGCAGCTCAGCGACTGCGCGCGGAGGCGTTGCAGGAGGGACACACGGAATTGAGGGATATCAAGGAGCAGTTGCCCTACTCCGCCCTCATGGTGAGGAGGCGCCTCTTCGGCGCCGTCTCGAACCATGAGCTGTCGGAGCTCGATGCCATCCTTCGAGACGCGGCCTGCGGCCGCTCCTCAGGATGAGGGGGAGAGCGTCACGGCCGGTTCGGATTGTTCAGCATGTATTCGCCGAGATCGCGCTGCTTGCGATCGGCGCGGGCGATGGCGTTGCTGCGCTGGACGTCGCGATCCTTGCGGCAGGCCGAATATTCCGGCGAGCCAACGGCGACGCCATTGGCGCGGCAGACCGCATCGTCATCATCGCCCATGCTCGACATCGGCACATCGGAGCGTCGCGCGCAGGCGCCAAGCAGGGTTGCGGCGAGCGTCAGGGCGATGAGGGATGTCGGAGCGAGGCGCATGCAAAAATCCTGTCGGCAATGTGGCGCCTGTTTAGCGCGAAATGCGGGGATTGTAAGGTGGGGCCGTAGGATGGGTTGAGCGGAGGCGCGAAGCGCCGGAGTGATACCCATTACCGCACGCTCAGGCATTCGGGGCGATGGGTATCGCTTCGCTCAACCCATCCTACCAGCGAGCGCTACGCCGATCTCGTCCAGCGCCTTGGGATCCTCGATGGTCGCCGGCATGGTCCAGGTCTCGCCATCTGCGATCTTCTTGATGGTGCCGCGCAGGATTTTTCCGGACCGCGTCTTCGGCAGACGCGTCACCGCGATGGCGAGCTTGAAGGCGGCGACGGGGCCGAGCTTGTCGCGCACCAGGGCCACGACTTCCTTTTCGATCTCGGCATTGGAGCGATCGACGCCGGCCTTCAGCACCAGGAAACCACAGGGCACCTCGCCCTTGATGTTGTCCTTGATGCCCAGCACCGCGCATTCGGCAACGTCGGGATGCGAGGCGAGAATCTCTTCCATGCCGCCGGTGGAAAGCCGATGCCCCGCGACATTGATGATGTCGTCGGTGCGGCCCATCACATAGACATAGCCGTCCTCATCGAGATAACCGGCATCCGAGGTTTTGTAGTAGCCGGGGAATTCGTTGAAATAGGCTTCCTTGCAGCGCGCATCCTGCTCCCACAGCGTGGGCAAACAGGCCGGCGGCATCGGCAGCTTGATGACGATGGAGCCCATGGTGCCCGCAGGCACCGGCTTTGCGGCTTCATCCACCACCTCGATCTTGTAGCCGGGCATCGGCACCGTCGGCGAGCCGTGCTTGACCGGCAGCTGACCCAGGCCGACCGGATTGCCGGCGATGCACCAGCCGGTCTCGGTCTGCCACCAGTGATCGATCACCGGCACTTTCAGCTGCTTCTCGGCCCAGTCCACCGTCGGCGGATCGGCGCGTTCGCCGGCGAGGAACAGCGTGCGGAAATGCGACAGATCGTATTTGCGGATGAAAGCGCCGTCGGGATCGTCCTTGCGGATGGCGCGGAAGGCGGTCGGCGCCGTGAAGAAGGCGACGGCCTTGTGCTCGGAGATGACACGCCAGAACGCACCGGCATCGGGCGTGCCCACCGGCTTGCCCTCATAAATGATCGAGGTCGCGCCATGAAACAGAGGCGCATAGATGATGTAGCTGTGGCCGACCACCCAGCCGATATCGGAGCCGCACCACCAGACCTCGCCGGGTTTCACGCCGTAGAGATTCTGCATCGACCAGGCGAGTGCGACCGCATGTCCGCCATTGTCGCGCACGACGCCTTTCGGTTTCCCGGTCGTACCTGACGTGTAGAGGATATAGAGCGGATCGGTGGCCTGCACCGGCACGCAATCGGCCGATTTTTTCGCAGCGATCGCCTTCTCGCGCAGCTCCGTCCAATCGTGATCGCGACCCGCGACAAGATCGCAGCGCTGCTGCGGCCGCTGCAGGATGATGCAGCCGCCCGGCTTCGCGCTGGAGAGCGCAATCGCTTCATCGAGCAGCGGCTTGTACTGCACGATGCGACCGGGCTCGATGCCGCAGCTCGCCGAGAGGATCAGTTTTGGCCGCGCATCGTCGATGCGTGTCGCGAGTTCCTTGGCCGCAAAGCCGCCGAACACCACCGAATGCACCGCGCCGATGCGCGCGCAGGCCAGCATGGCGACCACGGCTTCCGGCACCATCGGCATATAGAGAATGACGCGATCGCCCTTGCCGACACCGTGCTCCTGCAGGATCGCACCGAGCACCTGGGTCTCGTGCAGCAACTCGGCATAGGTGAATTTGCGGATCTCGCCGGTCAGCGGCGAATCGTGGATCAGCGCGACCTGATCGGCGCGGTCCGGGATGTGGCGATCCAGGGCATTATAGCAGGTGTTCAGCACGCCACCGGCGAACCAGCGGCCATAGAGGCCCTGCGTGGGGTCAAACACCTTATCCGCCGGCTTGATCCAGTCGATCGCCTGGGCGGCCTCGCCCCAGAAGCGCTCCGGATCGGACAGCGACTGGGCGTGCACCTCGTGATAGCGGCTGGTCGTCATGGCGTCTCTCCCGTCCCCGTTATCGATACCGGGGTTATTGCCTCCTGATTGTCACGCGATGCGCAGCTATTTCAAGGGCGCCTTTGGTTGTGGCTGCACCGACATCTTCGCGCCCATGCGCTCGATTTCCTGCGCCAGCGCCTTGTAATTGGCGCGCACCGCCTCATTCTGCGGATCCAATTTCATCGCCGCGCCAAAATCGCGGATGGCGCGCGGGCGGTCCCCCTTCTTGCGCAGCAATTCGCCGCGGGCATTGAGCAGGTCGGGCCGTGACAGATCGATCTTCAGCGCCGAATCGTAATCGGCGATGGCCGGGTCGAGCTGATCCTTGCGCGCATAGGCGGCGCCACGTGCACTCGCTGCCTTCAGGCGGTCGGCCATTGCCACTTTCTCGTTGCTGATTAGGTCACCACAAATGGCAATGATCCTGTCGTCATCGACGGCCGCGATCGCCGCGAAGCATGGCGCCGTATCGACCTTCGGCACCGGCGGCGTCTCCGGATCGGTATCGACAGCCGCATTGGCATTGAATGAGCTGAGCAGATAGATGGCAGCAATAAAATAGATCGGCAGTCGCATTACTTGATCAGGCCCTTCTCGCGATAATAGCGCAGCGCGCCCGGATGCAGCGGCACCGGGCTGCGGCTCACCGCCGTGGCGAGCTTGATCTCATGGCCGGCACGATGGGCAACGGCAAGTTCATCCACCGCATCGAACAGGCCTTTCGTCATCTGATAGGCGAGTTCATCGCTCACAGCCGTGCTGGTCACCAGATAGTTCATCACCGACGCAGTCGGCACCGGCTTTGTCTGACCGCGATAGGTGTCCGCCGGAATGGTGGCAGAGCGAAACGGCGCGCCGAGTTTTCTCACCACCGATGACGGGACCGGTACCAGCACCGTGTCGCTGTTGTCAGTCAGTTCCTTGATCGATGTGACCCCGAGGCCGGCGGATTGCAGCGAGGCATCGAGCTTGTTCTCGATCATCTGTTTGGTGGATTCCGCAAAGGGGATCGTCTCGACACGCTTGAGCAATTTGAAACTCATGCCTGCCGCCTTGAAGATCGCGCGGGCCTCAAGCTCGGTGCCCGATTTCTCCGCCCCGACGGCCAGGCTCTTGTCCTTCAGGTCCGCGAGCGACCGAATGCCGCTCGCCTTGGTCGCGACAATCTGGATGTAGTTCGGATAGAGCGCGCCGATGACGCGCAGGCGATCCAGCTTGCCGGCAAAACCCGCCTCGGCATCGCCGCGCCAGCCGGACATCAGCGCGTCGCCGAGCGCGAAGGCGACTTGGCCAGTGCCCTGCTGCAGCCGCATCAGGTTCTCGACCGAACCATCGGTTGTCTCCACCAGCACCTTGGCGCCAGGGATATCCGCATAGACCATCGCGATGCTGACACCGAGCGGATAGTAGACGCCCGAACTGCCGCCGGTGAGCACGGCGATCGGCTCGGCGCGCGCCGGCGCTGCCCACAGGGCGAACATAACCGCTAGCGCTGCAATGCAGCGTCGGTTTCCTGTGGTTCGATATGTCATCGTTCAAAGGGTGGACCGTGCACAACGAGTGGTCAATCCGCACATCGCCGCAACGCACGCGAGGCCCCGCAAGCCGACGAAAGTTTCAGCGGTAAGCCCTTGCGCCAGCCGGTCAAAACGGCATGAATGCGGCGCATTAAAACTAATAAGGCCGGCAAATCCGGCTCGCGGGAAAATCCCGAGGGAAGAAACATGGCTGACGACAAAGCGCACGCGACCGATGTCAACAAAATCGTCGAGGCGGAGATTGTCTCCGACGCGACGATGCAGAAGGTCGAGGAGCTGATCGAAGCCGAGGAAGGCGCGGCCAACCGGCTGGTCGGCTGGGCCGGCCTGATCTGCACCGGCATCGCCGTGAGCATGAGCCTGTTCCACCTCTATGCCGCCTATGCGATCGTGCCGACGCAGGAATTGCGCTACATCCATGTCGCCTTCACGCTGATCCTCGCCTTCCTGCTGTTCCCCGTCGCCAAGCGGTTCCGTGACCGTCTGCGCTGGTGGGACATCCTGCCCGGCATCATCGCCATTGCCACCATCGTCTATGCGCTGTGGGGCGGCGAGGATTTTACCGACCGCGCCACCCTGCCCGACCGGATGGACGTGATCGTCGGCGTCGTCTTCATCCTGCTGCTGCTGGAAGCGACGCGCCGCACCACCGGCTGGATCATGCCGGTCGTCTCCATCTTCTTCATCGCCTATGCCATGCTCGGCCCGCATCTGCCGGCGCCCTGGACCCATCGCGGCTATGACCTGCCGCGCCTGGTCGGCCATCTCTTCATCACGCTGGAAGGCATTTTTGGCGTTGCGGTGGACGTCTCGGCGACGCTGATCATCCTGTTCACGATCTATGGCGCGTTCCTCGCGCAATCCGGCGCCGGAAAGTTCTTCATCGATTTCTCGCTGGCGCTGATGGGCAACAAGCCCAATGCGGCAGGCCGCACCGTGGTGCTGTCGTCGTTCCTGCTCGGCGGCCCGTCGGGCTCCGGCGTCGCCACCACCGTCATGATCGGCACCGTGGCCGCGCCGATGCTGAAAAAGGCTGGTTTCGAGAAGAATGCCGCGGGCGGCCTGCTCGCGGCCGGTGGTCTTGGCGCCATCCTGTCGCCGCCGGTGCTGGGCGCTGCCGCGTTCCTGATCGCTGAATTCCTCAAGATCAGCTATCTCGACGTGATCTGGATGGCGACCATCCCGACCATTCTCTACTACCTGTCGCTGCTGATCATGGTGGAGATCGACGCCAAGCGCTTTGGCGCGAAGAACGTCAATATCACGCCCGAGCTTGGCCTCGGCACCATGACCAAGCGCTACGGCTTCCACTTCATCTCGCTGCTGGCCGTCGTCGTCTTCATGGTGATCGGCTTCTCGCCCGCGCTGTCGGTGTTTTACGCAATCGTCGTCACCTTTGCCTTGAGCTTCCTGCGCAAGGACACGGCTCTGATGCCGAAGAAGCTGGTGAAGGCGCTGTCGGAAGGCTCGATCGGCGCGCTGAACGCCGCCACGACCTGCGCCTGCGCCGGCATCGTGGTCGGCGTCGTCACGCTCACCGGGCTTGGCCTGAAATTCTCCTCCATCGTCATCGCCTATGCCGGCGGCAGCCTGTTACTGACGGCGCTGTATACGGCGCTGATCGTCTGGATCATCGGCCTCGCGGTGCCGGTGACCGCGTCCTACATCATCTGCGCCGTGATCGCGGCCCCTGCGCTGATCAAGCTCGGCGTGCCCGATTACGCCGCGCACATGTTCATCTTCTATTACGCCGTGCTGTCGGAAGTCTCGCCGCCGACCGCATTGTCGCCTTTCGCAGCCGCCGCAATTACCGGCGGCGACCCCTATCGCACCACGCTGCAATCCTGGAAGTACACGCTGCCGGCCTTCCTGGTGCCATTCGTCTTCGTCTGCGATCCCCAGGGCGTCGGCCTGCTGCTGTCGATCCCCAAGGGCGGCTCGTGGGTGGACATCGTCGAGATCACCTTCAAGACCACCTGCGGCCTGCTGGCGCTCGCGGCCTGCGCGCAGAACTGGGGTCTGCGACAAAATACGCCGATCGAGCGCGGGTTGCTTCTGCTATCGGGATTGCTGCTGGTGTTTCCGAGCCTGATCGAGGCGATCATCGAAAGCATCATCGGCCGCGACATCAGCTACACATTCTTGCCAGGCCTGATCATCGGTCTCGGCGTCCTGCTCTGGCAGATGCGCACGCGCACCCAGCCAGTGACGGCATAGGAGACGACAAGAAAAACAAGACCAGCGGACGCTGCAGATAAGCAGCGCCGCCAACTTCTGGGAGTGCAACGATGAAATGGACGGCTCTCGGATTCGCTCTGCTCGGCATCGCCAGCATAGCGAATCCTGCAACGGCGCAAGAAAAGACCATCGCGATTGCGACCGGCGGCACCGGCGGCATCTTCTATCCGCTCGGCGGCGGCCTTGCGAACCTGCTGTCCAAGAAACTCCCGCACACCCAGGCCACCGGCGAAGTGACGGGCGGCAGCGTCGATAACATCAAGCTGCTGGAAAGCGGACAAGCCGATCTCGGCTTCATGACCGGCGATGTCGCCTCCGACGCCATCAAGGGCGAGCAGAAATTCAAGAAGCCGGTGCCGCTGCGCACCATCGTCGCCGTCTATTCCAGCCCCGTGCATGTGGTGACCATCGCCGGCACCGGGATCGAGACATTCGCCGACCTCAAGGGCAAGCGCATCTCCGGCGGCGCGCCGGGTTCGGCGTCAGAGGCGCAGACTTTCCGCCTGCTGGAAGCGGCCGGCCTCGACAAGGACAAGGACGTCAAGCGCGAGCGCCTGTCCGTCGCGGAATCCGCTGCAGCGTTGAAAGACCGCAAGATCGACGCCTTCTTCTGGGGCGGCGGCGTGCCGACCGCCGCGGTGGTCGATCTCGCAGCCACGCCGGGCGTTCATATCAAGCTGATCGACATCGACTATCTGCTGGAGCCGATCGTCAAGAAATACGGGCAGATCTTTGCACCGAGCGTGATCAAGGCCGGCAGCTATCCCGGCCAGACCACCGACAGCAAGGGCTTTGCCGCCTGGAACCAGATCATGGCCACCGACAAGATGTCGGACGAGACGGCCTATGCGATCACCAAGGCGATCTTCGAGAACAAGGCCGATCTCGTCGCCGTCCATAAAGAAGCCGAGAACATCAATCTCGCCACGCAGACGGCCGCGGAGTCGCCGGCGCCGTATCATCCCGGCACGCTCAAATATCTCAAGGAAGTCGGCGCGGTGAAGTGATCACCGCGACATCATGAAAAACTGGAGGAGAGGAAAAATCATGTTCAAGCGTTTCAAGAAATCGACCATCGCCGTGGCCCTGGTCGCCACCGCAGGTCTCGCGGGTGCAGCCATCGCCCAGCAGAAGACCATTGCCATCGGCACCGGCGGTACCGGCGGCGTCTATTATCCGCTCGGCGGCGCCATCGCCAATGTGCTGTCGAAGGCCCTGCCGAACACCCAGGCCACGGCGGAAGTCACCGGCGGTTCCGTCGATAACCTCAAGCTGATCGCCTCGGGCCAGAGCGAACTCGGCTTCAGCATGGCGGATGCCGCGCTCGACGCCTTCAAGGGTGAGGACAAGTTCAAGAGCGGCAAGGTGCCGTTGCAGACCCTGCTCGTCGTCTATCCGAACCGCATGCATGTGGTGACGGTGGAAGGTACCGGCATCGAGAAATTCTCGGACCTCAAGGGCAAGCGCGTCTCCACGGGCTCGCCCGGCAGCGCCACCGAAGTGATGGCGTTCCGCGTCATCGAGGCCGGCGGCCTCGACAAGGACAAGGACCTGAAGCGCGAGCGTCTTGGCGTCGCCGAAAGCGTCAACGCCATCAAGGACCGCAAGATCGACGCCTTCTTCTGGGTCGGCGGCGTGCCGACAGCAGCGGTGACCGACCTTGCCGCGACGCCGGGCATGAAGATCAAGATGATCGACCACGCCGAACTCGCCGACAAGATGAACGCTAAATATGGCAAGCTGTATTCGGCTTCAACGATCAGCAAGAGCATCTATCCCGGCATGGAGAAGGACAACGCCAATACCGAAGTCTGGAACATCATCGTCACCAACGACAAGATGAAGGACGACGACGCCTACAACATCGTCAAGACGCTGGTGGAAAAGAAGGCCGACATCGTCGCCGTGCACAAGGAAGCCGAGAGCTTCTCGCTCGACAACCAGATCCAGGAGCGCTCGCCGGTGCCGTTCCATCCAGGTGCCCTGAAATATTTCAAGGAAAAGGGCATCGGCAAGTAAGACTGGCTCGTACGACCTGACTGGAAGCCGCGATGTGAAAACATCGCGGCTTTTGTTTTGGCTTACAGGTTGGCTCAACCGTCATTACGAGCGAAGCGAAGCAATCCAGCTCTTCCTTCTCTTGGCTTTCTGGATTGCTTCGTCGCTGCGCTCCTCGCAATGACGGTTGAGTTCGTTTTACCGCGGAACCAGAATCCCCACCGCCATGTTTCCTGCCGGGCACCTCATGTGCCGTGAGGCCATCCCGTGCATTCCGCCAACGAGACGACCAAGCATCCGCTCGACGCACTCAACTTCTTCCTCGCCGATGTCCGCGACGGACTCGGCCCCTATCTCGCGATCTATCTGCTTACCGTGCAGAAATGGGATGAAGCCTCGATCGGTGCC
This sequence comes from Tardiphaga sp. GW821-FHT12E02, assembly GCF_058807155.1. NCBI lineage: Bacteria > Pseudomonadati > Pseudomonadota > Alphaproteobacteria > Hyphomicrobiales > Nitrobacteraceae > Tardiphaga > Tardiphaga sp. GW821-FHT12E02. The sequence goes on along the minus strand of NZ_JBXAQK010000001.1, from coordinate 1,215,838 downwards.
GTGATGTCCGTGGCGGCCATCGCCGGTATCTTGGCGCAGACACCGGCAGGCGCGTTCATTGACAAGACGACGGCCAAGCGCGCCGCCGTGATCATCGCAGCCATCATCGTCACGATCGGCTCCGTGGTGCTGCCGCTCTATCCCGGCTTCCTTTTCGTCGCGACCACCCAGGCATTGACCGGCATTGCGGCTGCGATTTTCGCACCGGCGCTGGCGGCGATCACGCTCGGCATCGTCGGCCCCCGCGCCTTTGCCCGGCGCATCGGCCGCAACGAGGCGTTCAACCATGCGGGCAATGCCGTCGCTGCCGCATTGGCCGGGGGCCTGGCTTACTTCTTCGGCCCAGTCGTCGTGTTCTGGCTGATGGCGGCGATGGCCCTGGCCAGCGTTGCTGCGATGCTGGCGATCCCTGCCGATGCCATCGACCATCAGGTCGCCCGCGGCCTGCACGACCTCGAACCGCCGGACGCTCCGAGCGACGATCAGCCATCAGGCTTTCGCGTGCTGCTCACCTGCAAGCCGTTGCTGGTCTTCGCCGCCGCCACCGTGCTGTTTCATTTCTCGAATGCTGCGATGCTGCCGCTGGTCGGACAGAAACTCGCGCTGGTGAACAACGAACTCGGCACGACGCTGATGTCGATCTGCATCGTCGCGGCGCAGCTCGTGATGGTCCCGGTCGCCATCGTGGTTGGCCGCCAGGCGGACAATTGGGGGCGCAAGCCGATGTTTGCCTGCGCGCTTGCCGTGCTGATCCTGCGCGGCGCGCTCTATCCGCTCAGCGACAATCCCTACTGGCTGGTCGGTGTGCAATTGCTCGACGGCGTCGGCGCCGGAATCTATGGCGCGCTGTTTCCGCTGATCGTCGCCGATCTCACGCAAGGCACCGGCCATTTCAATGTCAGCCAGGGCGCCATCGCCACGGCCGCAGGACTCGGTGGCGCGCTTAGTACTTTCGTCGCAGGTGTCATCATCGTCGTTGCAGGCTATAGCGCTGCATTCCTCACGCTCGCCGGCGTCGCAGCGATTGGGCTCGTGCTGTTCATCATGCTGATGCCGGAGACGCGGCCGAACGGCGCAGGTCATCCGCGTTAGTACCTAATGCTTAAGGATGGTACGCTATTACTGTAGCAACCTGTGGGACTGCAGCGTAGCTTGCGCGCAAATCGTCCCGCAGGGACTCGATCGCAAAGGACTGTTGGACATGTCGTCTTCGATTCGCTTTCCGTCCCGCCGCTCTGTCATTATCGGCGGCGCTGCTGCTCTCGGCACCCTGCCACTGGTCAGCCGTCGCGCCAGTGCGGCCGAATGGCCCACCAAGCCCGTGAAATTCATCGTGCCGTTTTCCGCCGGCGGCACCACCGACATTCTCGCGCGCCTCGTCGCGCAGAAGATGTCTGAAGAATATGGCCAGCAGTTCATCGTCGAGAACAAGACCGGCGCCGGCGGCAACATTGCCGCGGACTTCGTCGCCAAGGCCGAGGGCGACGGCTACACATTCCTGGTCGGCACGCCGGGCACGCATGCGATCAACAAGTTCGTGTTCAAGAACATGACCTATGATCAGGTGAAGGACTTCTCGTCGGTCATCATCATCGCGAAGGTGCCGAACCTGATGTCGGTGACCAATTCGCTGCCCGCCAAATCGGTGCAGGAATTCATCGCGCTCGCGAAAGCAAAACCCGACGAATATTTCTACGGCACACCGGGCCTCGGCTCGACCGCGCATCTGTCCACCGAACTGTTCAAGTCGATGACCGGCGTGAAGCTCACGCATGTGCCGTTCCGCGGCAGTGCGCCCGCGCTGACCGACCTGATCGGCGGCCGCGTCCATGTGATGATCGACAACCTGCCGGCCGCGCAGCCTTTCGCCGAGGGCAACCAGATCCGCCCGCTCGCCGTCTCCACCGCCAAGCGCTGGGAGCCGATGAAGGACATCCCGACCATCGCCGAAGCCGGCGTTCCCGGTTACGACGCGGCGTCGTGGTTCACGATCACCTCTCCGGCCAAGACGCCGAAGGACATCGTCGCCAAGCTCAATGCCTCCACCGACAAATACATCAAGTCGGAAGACGGCAAGGCGCGCCTGATCAAGCTCGGTGCTGATCCCGTCGGCGGCTCGCCGGCCGAGATGGATGCCTTCGTGCAGTCGGAAACCGAGAAGTGGGGCAAGGTCGCCCAGTTCGCCGGCATCAAGCCGGAGTGACGGCATGCGGGCGATCGTCTGCAATGCCTATGGCGATCCCCGCGATCTGGTCCTGACCGATGTGCCGGCGCCGAGCGCTAGTGCCGGCGAGGTGATCATTCAGGTCGAGGCCGCCGGCCTCGGCTATGTCGATGCGCTGCATGTGCGTGGCGGCTATCAGGTCAAGAAGCCGCTGCCGTTCATTCCCGGCAGCGAGGTCGCCGGATTGATCATCGCGATCGGCAGCGACGTCTCACCAGAACTCATGGGACAGCGTGTCACCGCATTGTCGCCGAACGGCGGACTGGCGGAGCAGATCGCCGTGCCGGCGACGTCCTGCATGCAGCTGCCCGATGGCTTCAGCTCGGACGCCGCCGCGTCGGCATTGCTCAACTACTGCACCGGCCTCTACGGGCTGGAGACTTGCGGCCAGTTGCGCGCAGGCGAGACGGTGCTTGTGCTCGGCGCATCCGGCGGCGTCGGCCTCGCGGCGATCGACATCGCCAAGGGGCTCGGTGCGACCGTCGCCGCTGCGGCATCATCCGACGACAAGCTCGCCTCCTGCCGCGCACGCGGCGCCGATCTCACCGTCAATTACAGCCAGCCTGACTGGCGCAAGACCCTCGAAACTGAACTGGCCGGGCGCCCGCTCACCGTCATCTACGATCCCGTCGGCGGCGCCTGGTCGGAGACGGCGTTCCGCTGCCTCTCCCCCGGCGGCCGCCACCTCGTGGTCGGCTTTGCCGGCGGCGAGATCCCGCGCATTCCGCTGAACCTGCCGCTGTTGAAGCGGTCGTCCATCGTCGGCGTCGACTGGGGCGGCTATGTGCGCAACAACCCCGCCGATGCAGCACCCGTGATGCAGCGTCTGGCCGACCTCGTGAGCAGCGGCAAGATCACCCCGCGGCCGACAGCGACCTACCCGCTCGACGAAGCCCCATGGGTGCTCGAGCAGCTGATGACGCGCGGCAATGTCGGCAAGCCGGTGATCGTGTTTCCGCGCTGACGACTATCCAAATGTCATGTCCACGCAGCACGTTCGTCCAGCGGACACTGAGAACGCGACCTTCGGACGCAGTCACGCGCGTGTAGTGCCAATTGCTTAAGGATGGTGTTGCATTGCACTGGTAACATTCCGTGCAGCGGATTACCTTTGCTGCAACGCGTTCTGCAAAGAACGAGCACATGATCGGGAGTTAAGACAGGGCCTGCGCGTTCGGCAGACTTTCAGGGCATCAACTGCGCTTCGCAGCCACATCCCATCGCCGGATGACTACCGATCGCCGGCTGTTGACACCCAGCATCACCACATCGCCTTCCGGATGGCACGCTGACGCATGTGCCAGTCCGTCCATGCAGAGGACTTTGAAATGACTTCGCCGACCCGCTTTCCGTCCCGCCGTTCCGTCATTCTCGGCGGCGCTGCCGCTCTCGGCACCCTGCCGCTGATCGGCCGTCGTGCCAGCGCAGCCGAATGGCCGACCAAACCGGTCAAGTTCGTCGTCACCTTCGCCGCTGGCGGCACCACCGACATTCTCGCACGCGTCGTTGCGCAGAAGCTGAGCGAAGAATACGGCCAGCAATTCATCGTCGAGAACAAGGCCGGTGCCGGCGGCAATATCGCAGCCGACTTCGTCGCCAAGGCGGAAGGCGACGGCTACACATTCCTGGTCGGTGCGCCTGGCGTGCACGCGACCAACAAGCTCGTGTTCAAGAACATGCCGTTCGATCCGGGCAAGGACCTCGCATCGGTATCCGTGCTGGCCAAGGTGCCGAACCTGATGTCGGTGACCAATTCGATGCCGGCGAAGTCGGTGAAGGAATTCATCGACCTGGCCAAGGCCAAGCCGGACGAATATTTCTATGCCTCGCCGGGTCTCGGCACCACCGCGCATCTCGCCACCGAATTGTTCAAGTCGATGACGGGCGTCAAGCTGACCCATGTGCCGTACAAGGGCAGCGCGCCGGCCCTGACCGACCTGATCGGCGGCCGCGTCCATGTGATGATCGACAACCTGCCCGCCGCGCAGACCTTTGCAGAAGGCAACCAGATCCGCGCACTGGCCGTCTCCACCGCCAAGCGCTGGGAGCCGATGAAGGACCTTCCGTCGATCGCCGAAGCCGGCGTCCCGGGCTACGACGCAGCCTCCTGGTTCACCGTCGCAGCACCTGCCAAGACATCGAAGGAGATCGTTGGAAAGCTCAGTGCCTCGATCGACAAGTTCGTCAAGTCGGACGATGGCAAGGCCCGCATGATCAAGCTCGGTGCCGATCCGGTCGGTGGCACGCCGGCCGAGATGGATGCGTTCATCCAGTCGGAAATCGAGAAATGGACCAAGGTCGCCCAGTTCGCCGGCATCAAGCCGGAGTAACCGTGACCCGGATGGCCGGCGCAATCGCGCCGGCTAGTCCAGCTTCATATCCACGCAGCGTGACACGTCGGGACCAATACCCGACGGGATCGTCACGCAGCCGCGCAGTTTCCGCGCCTTGTCGTCGCTGACCCACAGCGCCACGCCGCCGGTGCCAAAAAACGAATTCGTGTTCGGCGGCTCGGTTTCCGCGACATCGAAGGAATAGGCGCCATCCGTATCGAAGATCCGCGCCTTCTTGCTGCAGCTGCCATCGGTCTGGACGTTGATGACTTCCTTGGCATCGCGGGTCATCGACAGCGAGACGCTGCAGCGGAAATATTCCGACGTGGTGGCATTGAACAGATACGCATAGGAACGGCACGTCGCCGTCGAGAGCTTGCCCGGCGCAAGCCCGCGGCCGCAGGAAATGCGCTGGTTCTGGCTGAGCTTGAACTCGTCGGCCTGCGCGATCCCGGGCGCGAGCGCCATCAGGCCAGCGACAAACATTCCTTTGCAGACACCACGCATTCGAATCATCCCCATCGCCGCGGCCATCGCACCGGCATCGCCTTGTGGTGAAAGATAGTCGTGTCGCAGCGCGCGCGAAATGGCAAATTGATCCAGATCACGCGCCTTGTTGACGACGCGCATGCGTTCGTGATTTGTTCAGAGCACAGCTGCAGGATGCATCGATGAGACCTGCCAGCTCTTTCAATGGAGATTTCGGATGTCTGCGCGCGCTTCCACCTTGCTCGCCATTGCCATGATCGCAGCCGCAGCTTTCACCGTGCCTGCCCACGCACAAGCGCCGGCCTCGGGCGCAGTGCCCTGGGTGCTGACGCCGGACATGGGCTATGGCTATGACGCCACCGGCAAGACCTTCGCCTATCGCATGGGCACCAACAACGCCAAGTTCCTGCTCAAGGGTGCGAAGAAGGTGCCAAAGAACACGCTGTTCTTCATCGGCGAAAACGGCCAGCTCTATATGCGCAGCGGCCCGTTCCTCGAAGACGATGGCCGCTTCAAATTCGGCCCGGGCTGAGCACGTGCATGCCTCGGTCATCCTTCAATACGCGCTCCTCAGGATGAGGGCAGAGAGTGATGCGATAGAAGACCCTCATGGTGAGAAGCGCGCAACGCGGGCGTCTCGAACCATGCAGGCCGAGCACTATCCATAGCGCTCAAACGCCCGATGCAAGATGACAGGGAGATGACGGCAATCGCCTCTCCCACGTGCGTACGAGAGATGATAGAGAGCGCGTCATCTTTGACTGAAAGCTGAAAGCGCCCATGGCCAAACCGTCCCCCGTTTCGCCCCTTGCTCCCACCCATGTTCCGACGCTGCCGCCGATCGCAGGCGTTCGCCTCGGCACCGCTGCCGCTGGCATCCGCTACAAGGGCCGCACCGATGTGCTGCTGGCAGTGATGGACAAGGGCACGACGGCGGCCGGCGTGTTCACCACATCGAAGTGCCCGTCGGCCCCGGTGGAATGGTGCCGTGCGGTGCTGAAGGGCGGCAAGGCGCAAGCGCTGGTGGTGAATTCCGGCAACGCCAATGCCTTCACCGGCAAGACCGGCAAGACCTCGACAAAACTCACCGGCGACATCGCGGCGAAAGCCGTCGGCTGCAAGCCGAACGAGATCTTCCTCGCTTCCACCGGCGTGATCGGCGAACCGCTCGACGCCACCAAGTTCAACGGCGTGCTGGCTGACCTCGCCGAGACGGCGACGCCGGACGCATGGATGGACGCCGCCAAGGCGATCATGACCACCGACACCTACCCGAAGGTCGCCACCGCCACGGTGAAGCTCGGCAAGGCGAAGGTCACCATCAATGGCATCGCCAAGGGCTCCGGCATGATTGCGCCGGACATGGCGACGATGCTGTCCTTCGTCTTCACCGATGCGCCGATCGCCGCGCCGGCCTTGCAGGCACTGCTGAAGGCTGGCGTCACCGATACGTTCAACGCCATCACCGTCGATGGCGATACCTCGACCTCCGACACGCTGATGATGTTCGCCACCGGCGCGGCGGCCGCCCAGGGCGCGCCAAAGATCACCAAGGCCAGCGATATCCGGCTGAAACCGTTCGTGAAGGCGCTGCAGACGCTGCTGGCCGATCTCGCCGAGCAGACCGCGCGTGACGGCGAAGGCGCTCGCAAGCTGATCGAGGTCGTCGTCGAAGGCGCCACCACCAAGGTCGCTGCGCGGAAAATCGCCATGTCCATCGCCAATTCGCCGCTGGTGAAGACGGCGGTCGCCGGCGAAGACGCCAATTGGGGCCGCGTGGTGATGGCCGTCGGCAAGGCGGGCGAGCGCGCCGATCGCGACAAGCTGTCGATCTCGTTCAACGGCATCCGCGTCGCCAAATCCGGTGCGCGCGATCCGTCCTATGACGAGACCGAAGTGTCGAATGCGATGAAGAACGACAAGATCCAGATCAAGGTCGCCCTCGGTCTCGGCAAGGCCCGCGACCGCGTGCTGACCTGCGATCTCACCAAGGAATACATCGCCATCAATGGCGACTACCGGTCGTGAAGCTCGTCCTCGTCGTCGCCGCCGCATTGATCGATGCCGACGGCCGCGTGCTCATCGCACAGCGGCCGGAAGGCAAGACGCTGGCTGGCCTCTGGGAATTTCCCGGCGGCAAGCTGGAGCCCGGCGAACGGCCGGAAGCGGCGCTGATCCGCGAACTGCACGAAGAACTCGGCATCACGGTGAAGGAAGCGTGCCTGGCGCCACTCACCTTCGCCAGCCATGCCTATGACGACTTTCATCTGCTGATGCCGCTTTATATCTGCCGGCGCTGGGAAGGCCTTGCAATCTCGAAGGAAGGCCAGAACCTCAAATGGGTGCGGCCGAACCAGCTGCGCGACTATCCGATGCCGGCCGCGGATATTCCGCTGATCCCGCATTTGACGGGGTTGCTGTAGGCGCTTGTAGGATGGGTTGAGCGAAGCGAAAACCCATGCTGTTCCGCGGGCGCGGCAGGCTCCGCTGATGGGTTATCGCTCCGGCGCTAACGCGCCTGCGCTCAACCCATCCTACGACGCACCTACGGCTTCATCCCCCTCACCGCATCCGCCAGACTCGCTTTTGCCGATCCCGGCTTCAGCGGCTTCTGCTGGCTTTCATGCGGCGCCCAGCCGGACAGCCAGATGATATCGAAGGTCGCGCGGATGCGCCCATCGGGATCGGCAAAGCGCTCGCTGTAAATCTGCGCCATGCGCAGCAGCGTCGCGCGGCGCAGCGGCGTGCGGCGGCGCTCGTTGAGGATATTGGTCGCGCCCATGCGGCGGAGATCCTGCATCAGCGCGAAGGCGCTGCTGTAGCGTACCACCACACGATCGACATCGGTGACAGGGAGCGCGAAGCCGGTCCGCTGCAACAGCGCACCGACATCGCGCAGATCGGCCATCGGCGCGATACGCGGCGAGATGCCGTCGTCGAGCTCGGCCTCGGCCGCCGCGAAGGATTGCCGCAATTCAGTCAGCGTATCGCCGCCGAGCAGCGCTGCGAGCCAGAAGCCGTCGGGCTTCAACGCGCGCCGCACCTGCGCCATCACGCCGGGCAGATCATTAACGAGATGCAGACCGAGCGCGGACACCGCGAGATCGAGCGAGGCCGGCGCGAGGCCGAGGCCACGGCTTTCATCGTCGGGCACATCGACATGCGCGAGCGAAGCGACGCGATCCTTGAGCGCATCAGCAAGCCCGTAGCCAGGTGTCGCGATATCGGCACCGTTGCTGAACTGCCGCAACACCGCCTGCAGGCGATCGCTCATGTCCTCGGTGACACGATCGAGCAGGAAGGTCTCGGCGCCCTGCCTCAACGCGCGCGCCTGCCGTGCGCGCAGAAGCGTGCGGTCAAACAGGATCGGGGCGGCGTGCGGCTGGTTCATGGCGCGCTTGGTACGCTCTGGCGGCATGAGGGGCAATCCCACACTCCCGCCCCTCATTGTGAGGAGCGCGCCTGCGCGCGTCTCGAACCATGAGCTGGCCTGGCTCGAGCTTGCGGCCATCCTTCGAGACGCCGCTTCGCGGCTCCTCAGGATGAGGGACGGAGGAGTGCTTGAGCAAAGGAAAAAGCCGAAATAACCTCCATCCATGGACAGCGAAGCATCAGCACCGTGGTCCCTGCCCGCGCGCCTGCGCGGCGCGCTTCACTATTGCCAGCGCGCCATCACCCGATCCGCCCGCCTTGCGCTCGACATCGCGCTCCCCATGCAATGCGTGGCCTGCCGGGAACCGGTCGCCGGCGACGGTGTCTGTGCGGCGTGCTGGAGTCAGCTTTCCTTCATCGCGCCACCCTTTTGCAGCCGGCTCGGCATTCCCTTCGTCTACGATCCCGGACCCGACATCCTGTCCATGCAGGCGATCGCCGCGCCGCCGGCCTATTTTCGCGCGCGCGCCGCTGTGCGCTATGACGAGGTGGCGCGCACCCTCGTGCATCATCTGAAATATCACGACCGCACCGATCTCGCCCCCACCATGGGCCGCTGGATGGCGCGCGCCGGTCATGAGCTGCTCGATCAAGCCGATGTGATCGTACCGGTCCCGCTGCACTGGCGCCGCGCCTTCAGCAGACGTTTCAACCAGTCCGGCGCGCTGGCGCAGGCGATCGGCCGCGCCAGCGGCGTGCCTGTGGCAAAAGATGCCCTGCGCCGTGTTCGCCCCACCGAGCACCAGATCGGCCTGTCACGCGCCCAGCGCGCGACCAATGTGCAAGGCGCGTTCAAGGTGCCGCCGGAGCGCCGGCATCAGGTCCAGGGCCGCCGGGTCGTCCTGATCGATGACGTCCTGACCTCGGGTGCCACGTCCGACGCCTGCGCCCGCGCGCTGCTGCGGGCCAAGGCGTCCCAGGTGGACCTGCTGGTCTTCGCCCGGGTTGTGGAGGCCCATGCCGGTCCCATATAATCTTGTGACACAATTCTGTGACGCCGTCTTTCTGTGAAGCCCTGGAGTGCCTGGCATGGCCGCTGCCATCGAGATCTATACCCGCCCCGGCTGTGGCTATTGCAGCGCCGCCATCTCGCTGCTCCAGCGCAAGAAGGTCGAGTTCACCCATTTCGACACCGCGACCGATCCGAACCTGCGGCAGGAGATGTTCGACCGCACCCGCCCCGGCGCGACCTTCCCGCAGATCTTCATCGGCGGCACGCATGTGGGCGGCTGTGACGACCTCTATGCCCTCGACCGCGAAGGCAAGCTGGACGGCATGATCGCAGGCGAAGGAGCAAGCGCATGAGCGAGCAAAAGCAGACATTCGTCGCCGCCATGGTGCAAATGCGCACCGGCCTCGTGCCGCGCGAAAGCCTCGAACAGGGCCGCCACCTGATCCGCGAAGCCGCCCTTGCCGGCGCGAATTACGTGCAGACGCCCGAAGTCACCAACATGATGCAGACCGGCCGCGCCGGCCTGTTCGAGCATCTGCGCACGCAAGACGATGACGAGTCGCTGAAGGCGTATCGCGCACTGGCTGCCGAACTCGGCATCTATCTGCATATCGGCTCCATGGCCGTGCAGGCGACGCCCGAGCGCGCCGCCAACCGCGCGTTCTTCATCGCGCCCGATGGCAGCATCCTCGCCACCTACGACAAGATTCACATGTTCGACATCGATTTGCCGAACGGCGAGACCTATCGTGAATCCGCCAACTACCAGCCGGGCGAAACGGCCGTGATCTCCGATCTGCCCTGGGGCCGCATCGGCATTACCATCTGCTACGACGTTCGTTTCCCTGCGCTTTATCGTGCGCTAGCGGAATCCGGCGCGATATTTCTCACCGTGCCTTCGGCCTTCACGCAGAAGACAGGCGAAGCGCATTGGCACACGCTGCTGCGCGCCCGCGCCATCGAGAACGGCGCTTACGTCTTCGCAGCCGCCCAGGGTGGCACGCATGAGAACAAGCGCTCGACCTATGGCCATTCGCTGATCGTCGATCCCTGGGGCGTGGTGATCGCCGAAGCCAAGGGCACCGATCCCGGCTTCATCATCGCCGAGATCGATCCCGCAAAGGTCGCCGAGGCACGCAACACCGTGCCGTCGCTGCAGCATGGCCGCCGCTTCGGCATCCATGATGCCAAGGCCGGCCCCGCCCATCTGCATCTGGTGCGTGACGCGACATGATCCGTTACAATCTGCGCTGCGACAAGGGCCACGCTTTTGAAAGCTGGTTCCAGAGCTCCGGCGCTTACGATTCCCAGGTGAAGCGCAAGCTGGTGACCTGCCCGCAATGTGGCTCGGCGAAGGTCGAGAAGGCCATCATGGCCCCGCAGATCGGCCGCAAGCGTAACCAGCGGCAGCAGGAGGTCGTGGCACCGGCGGCGCCAGCCGATAATGCGCCTTTGATGATGGCGCCGCAGGAAGTCGAACTGCGCGCCAAGCTCAAGGAATTGCGCGACCACATCACCAGCAATGCCGACAATGTCGGCGAAAGCTTTCCGACCGAAGCGCGCGCCATGCATTATGGTGACAAGGAGCATCGGCCGATCTATGGCGAGGCCTCGCTGGAAGAAGCGCGCTCTCTGATCGATGAGGGCATCGAGGTTGCGCCGATTCCGGTGCTGCCCGGCGACCGGAACTAACCGCGTTCATCTACATTAACGCTTCATTACGCGGCGAATATCGCGCGCCTTCGCACGTCATCAGAAGCATTTTCGACTTGCGACCGTTTTGTGTCGTTCGAGTCACAGCGCGCACAAATGCTTGCGCGGGCCTTGAGAGCCAGCGAATCTCGCCTAACTTATAAGCATGTGCCTGAAGATGAGTCGCGCTTTGCACGCCGATTGCATTGCACGATCTCGGACCAGGATGTGTCCTTGAGACTGATAGTGCTGATGTTGAGTCGCGATCACGAGACGCGTCCCGTTACCACGAAATAGGATCGCGAACAACAGGACGGCCGACGACCAAAGGAGAGAGGGATCAATGTATAACGATTCTCTGTTCAATGCGTTCGCTCGAACCTTCGAGGCCCGGAGCCAGACGGACATGTCGATGTCCGAATATCTGGAGTCCTGCCGCGGCGACCCCATGAAATACGCGAACGCAGCCGAGCGATTACTTGCTGCGATCGGTGAGCCTGAGATGATCGACACGGCCAAGGACTCCCGCCTTGGCCGTATTTTTTTGAACCGTACCATTAGGTCATATCCGGCCTTTGCCGGCTTCCATGGCATGGAAGACACGATCGAGCGTATCGTCGCCTTCTTCCGCCATGCGGCGCAGGGCCTCGAAGAGCGCAAGCAGATCCTCTATCTGCTCGGCCCGGTCGGCGGCGGCAAGTCGTCGCTCGCCGAACGCCTGAAGCAGCTGATGGAAGTGCATCCCATCTATGTGCTGAAGGCCGGCGATGAACTCTCGCCCGTCTTCGAAAGCCCGCTCGCGCTGTTCGATCCCGATCAGCTCGGCCCGATGATCGAAGAGAAATACGGCATTCCGCGCCGGCGTCTCACCGGCCTGATGAGCCCGTGGTGCTACAAGCGCCTGGAGGCTTACGGCGGCGACATCTCGCAATTCCGTGTCGCGCGCATCCAGCCGTCGCGGTTGCGTCAGATCGGCATCGCCAAGACTGAACCGGGTGACGAGAACAACCAGGACATCTCCTCGCTGGTTGGCAAGGTGGATATCCGCAAGCTCGAGACCTATGCCCAGAACGATCCCGACGCCTATTCCTATTCCGGCGGCCTCAACCGCGCCAATCAGGGCGTGCTCGAATTCGTCGAAATGTTCAAGGCGCCGATCAAGATGCTGCATCCGCTGCTCACGGCGACGCAGGAAGGCAACTATATCGGCACCGAAAATATCGGCGCGATCCCGTTCACGGGCGTGATCCTCGCCCACTCGAATGAATCCGAGTGGCAGAGTTTCAAGACCAACAAGAACAACGAAGCCTTCATCGACCGCATCTGCGTGATCAAGGTGCCGTATTGCCTGCGCGTCGCGGAAGAACAGAAGATCTACGAGAAGCTGATCTCGAGCTCCGAACTCGCCACCGCGCCTTGCGCGCCGGCAACCTTGGAAACGCTCGCTCGCTTCTCGGTGATGTCGCGCCTGCGCAAGCACGAGAACTCGACCACCTTTGCGAAGATGCGCGTCTATGACGGCGAAAGCCTGAAGGAAAGCGATCCGAAAGCGCGCAGCGTCCAGGAATACAAGGACGCCGCCGGTGTTGACGAAGGCATGGACGGCATCTCGACGCGCTTCGCGTTCAAGATCCTGGCCGCGACCTTCAACCATGACACGCTGGAGGTCGGTGCCGATCCCGTGCATCTGATGTACACGCTGGAACAGGCGATCCGGCGCGAACAGCTGCCCGACGAAGTCGAGAAGCGCTATCTCGAATTCATCAAGGCCGAGCTGGTGCCGCGTTATGCCGAATTCATCGGCCACGAGATCCAGAAGGCCTATCTCGAATCCTACGCCGATTACGGCCAGAACCTGTTCGACCGTTATGTCGATTATGCCGATGCCTGGATCGAGGATCAGGACTTCAAGGATCCCGACACCGGCCAGATGATGGATCGCGACCTGCTCAATCAGGAACTGAGCAAGATCGAGAAGCCTGCGGGGATCGCGAACCCGAAGGACTTCCGCAACGAGGTCGTCAAGTTCTCGCTGCGCTCGCGGGCGCATAACGGCGGCAAGAACCCGACCTGGACCTCTTACGAGAAGATCCGCGAAGTCATCGAGAAGCGCATCTTCTCGCAGGTCGAGGATCTCTTGCCGGTGATCTCGTTCGGATCGAAGAAGGATGGCGAGACCGAGAAGAAGCATGACGACTTCGTCGCCCGCATGGTCGATCGCGGCTACACCGAACGCCAGGTGCGCCGTCTCGTCGAATGGTACATGCGGGTGAAACAGGCGGGCTAGTGACAACGTAACTCCGTCATTGCGAGGAGCGTAGCGACGAAGCAATCCAGAAGGCCAGAAGTGAAGGAAGACTGGATTGCTTCGCTGCGCTCGCAATGACGGAAATCGACTGAAGGATACACAAGGACCCACGCGGCCATGCATATCGTCGATCGGCGCCTGAACCCACAAGGCAAGAGCCTGGAAAACCGGCAACGGTTTTTGCGGCGAGCCAAGAATTTGGTGCAGGGTGCGGTGAAGAAAGCCTCCCAGGACCGCGACATCAAGGATGTCCTGGAAGGTGGCGAAGTCTCCATCCCGCTCGACGGCATGAATGAGCCACGTTTCCACACCGAAGGCGGCGTGCGCGACCGGGTCCTCCCCGGCAACAAGAAATTCGTCGAAGGCGATATCCTGCAGCGGCCGCAATCGAAGGGCGGCGGCGGCAACGGGGCCGGCGAAGGCGACGGCGAGGATGCCTTCCGCTTCGTGCTCAGCCGCGATGAATTCGTCGATATCTTTCTCGACGATCTCGAACTGCCCGATCTCTCCAAGCGCAAGCTGGCCGAAGTCGAGAACGAAGGCCTGCGCCGCGCCGGCTACACCACATCGGGCTCGCCGGCGAACATCTCCGTCAGCCGCACGGTGCGCCGCGCCATGGCACGGCGCGTGGCGCTGCAGCGGCCGCGGCCGGAGGCGATCGCCGAGCTGGAGGCCGAACTCGAACACTGCAGCGACGAGCGCCGTTCCGTTTTGCTGGCGGAGATCGAGCGGCTTCAATCCAAGATCAAGCGCATCCCGTTCATCGATCCCATCGACATCCGCTATCGCCGCTTCGAGACGGTGCCGAAGCCGGTGGCGCAGGCGGTCATGTTCTGCCTGATGGACGTGTCGGGCTCGATGTCCGAACACATGAAGGATCTCGCCAAGCGATTCTACATGCTGCTCTATGTCTTCCTCACCCGGCGCTACAAGAAGGTGGAAATCGTCTTCATCCGCCACACCGACCGTGCCGAGGAAGTGGACGAACAGACATTCTTCCACGGCCCGGCCTCCGGCGGCACGCTGGTGTCGAGCGCGCTGGAGACCATGCACGAGATCGTGCAATCGCGCTTCCGTCCGGCCGACTGGAACATCTATGCCGCACAGGCCTCGGACGGTGACAACTCCTATGCGGACAGCGACCGCACCGGCGCGCTGCTGCGGGACGCGATCCTGCCGGCGTCGCAATTCTTCGCCTATCTCGAAGTCGGCGAGAGCGGCGGCCATCCGTTCGAAATGTCGGAATCCTCGCTCTGGACCCTGTATCAGCGCCTGCGCAACGAGGGCGAGCCGCTCTCCATGCGCAAGGTGAACGACCGCAGCGAGATTTTCCCGGTCTTCCACGATCTGTTCCAGCGCCGCACCGGCAAGGAGGTGGCACCATGACTTCCTCAAAAGCGAGTGAACGACTATTCGAGGGCGCCGACTGGGACTTCACGACAATCCAGCGCATCCATGATGCCTGCGAAGACATCGCACTCAAGGATCTCGGCCTCAGTGTCTATCCGAACCAGATCGAGGTGATCACAGCCGAGCAGATGCTGGACGCCTATTCCTCCGTCGGCATGCCGCTCTATTACAAGCACTGGTCGTTCGGCAAACAGTTCGCGCATCAGGAAGCGTCCTATCGCAAGGGCCTGATGGGGCTGGCCTACGAGATCGTGATCAATTCGTCGCCCTGCATCTCCTATCTGATGGAGGAGAACACGGCGACCATGCAGACGCTGGTGATTGCGCATGCGGCCTTCGGCCATAATCACTTCTTCAAGAACAACTACCTGTTCAAGCAGTGGACCGATGCCGACGGCATCCTGGATTATCTCGATTTCGCCAAATCCTATGTGGCGCAATGCGAGGAGAAGCATGGCCGCATCGCCGTCGAGCAGACGTTGGATGCGGCGCACGCCCTGATGTCCCATGGCGTCGATCGCTATCCCGGCAAGCGGTCGCTCGACCTGCGCGCCGAGGAGAAGCGCGCGCGAGAGCGCCGTGAACACGAACAGGCCACCTTCAACGATCTCTGGCGCACGGTGCCCACCGGCCCCTCGAAGAACCGCACGGAGCTCAGCGCCGAACGCCGCCGCGCGCTGCTCGGCCTGCCGCAGGAGAACCTGCTCTATTTCCTCGAAAAGGCTGCCCCGCGCCTGCAGACCTGGCAGCGTGAATTGCTGCGCATCGTCCGCAACATCGCGCAGTATTTCTATCCGCAGGGCCAGACCAAGGTGATGAACGAGGGCACCGCGACCTACGTGCACTATCGCATCATGACCGCGCTGCACGAACGTGGCCAGATCACCGACGGCAATTTCCTCGAATTCCTCGGCTCGCACACCAATGTGGTGTTCCAGCCCGATTTCGACAGCAAGTATTTTTCGGGCTTCAACCCCTACGCCCTCGGCTTCGCCATGATGCAGGATATTGAGCGCATCGTGACCTCGCCCGAGGACGAGGATCGCGAGTGGTTTCCGGACATTGCCGGCAAGGGCGACGTCATGGGCGTGCTGCGCGACGTCTGGGCCAATTACCGTGACGAGAGTTTTATCAGCCAGTTTCTGTCGCCACGCCTGATGCGCCAGATGCGCATGTTCCATCTGCACGACGATCCTGCCGACACGTCCGGCATCCTGGTCGAGGCGATCCATAACGAGCGCGGCTATCGCAGCGTGCGCCGCGCGCTGTCGCGGCAATATGATGTCGGCCTGATCGACGCCAATATCGAGGTGATGGATGTCGATCTCGCCGGCGACCGGCGGCTGATGCTGAAACATTCGGTGCTCAACGGCGCCCTGCTGAACGAAGCCGATGCGAAGCGCGTGTTGCAGCATCTCGCCGATCTCTGGAGCTATGACGTGTCGCTCACCGAGGTCGATGCCACGGGTTCGGTGCTCAAGGAGCACATCGTCCATCCCCGCGTGATGGCCGCTGCGGCCTGATCGCCATTCCGCCTCTCCCGTAAACTTCCCCGCCCGGCTCTGTCCGGGTGGGGGCTTTCGGTTGACCCCAATATAGGGTAGGGGGTTATTTTATAATTCTGTTCGACTGGACCCGTCATGACCATGCCCCGCGACATCGACGCCCTCGCCCATGACCACGTGTTCCTGGGCGACGATCACGATGCCAATGCGCGCCGCACGCTGTGGGTCGTGGGGCTCACGGCTTTGATGATGGTCGGCGAGATTGTTGCCGGCACCATCTTCAACTCCATGGCGCTGCTGGCCGACGGCTTCCATATGGCGACCCATGCCGTGGCCCTCGCCGTGGCCGCCGGCGCCTATGCCTTTGCCCGGCGCAATGCGCATAATCGCCGCTTCACCTTCGGCACCGGCAAGGTCGGTGACCTCGCCGGCTTTGCCTCGGCGCTCGTTCTGGCAATCATCGCCATCGGCATCGCCTGGGAATCCATACAGCGGCTGTTCAATCCATCCACCGTTGCTTTCGGTGAAGCGACGGTCATCGCGGTCATCGGCCTGATCGTGAACATCGCCAGCGCGATCCTGCTCAGCGGTGGCCACCATCACGGGCATCATGACCACGGACATGGTCACGACCATCACCATGGCGCGCATCACCACGACAACAATATGCGCTCGGCCTTCATGCATGTGCTGGCGGATGCGCTGACCTCGGTGCTGGCCATCGCCGCCCTGCTCGCGGGCAGCATGCTCGGCTGGGTCTGGCTCGATCCGGTCATGGGCATTGTCGGCGGCATCGTGATCGCCGTCTGGTCGTGGAATCTGCTGCGCGACACCGCCAGCGTGCTGCTCGACACCTCCGACCCGCATCTCGAGCAGGAGATCCGCGACGAGGTGGAGCGCCCCGGCGATGCCCGCATTTTCGACCTGCATGTCTGGCGCGTCGGCCCCGGCGCGCATGCCGCAATCGTCGCCTTTGCCGGCGCTGCAAGCGCCGAAACGGTGCGCCAGCGCCTCGCCGCCGTGCATGAATTGCAGCATGTGACGGTGGAAGCCCGCTAGGCGCTTCCGGCTGTTGGCAACGGGCTGATGCCTGATTAACCTGACCTCTCCACCGCCAGCATAATGGCGGAAGAAGAATGTCAGGGAATGGATATGCCAGAACACATCGCACCCGTGATCCGCCATGAGGTGCTGTATGGCGACCGCGTCGTCGGTTGCTTCGCCGATCGTCCGCCAAATCTCGATGCGATGCTGCGCGCCGCCGTCGCGCGCAAGCCGGACGGCATGGCACTGGTGCTCGGCACACGCCGTATCAGCTATGCCGAGCTGGATCGCACCGCTGACAACATCGCACGCAACTTGATCGCCACCGGTTTCCAAAAAGGCGAGCGCATCGCGATGCTGCTCGGCAACTGCCTGGAATTCGTCTTCTGCGCGCTCGGTGCTACCCGCGCCGGCATGATCGTCGTCCCGCTCAATACGCGGCAACGCGCGCCGGAGATCGACTATGTGCTGCAGCAATGCGGCGCATCGGCGCTGGTCTATGACGGTGATTGCGAGGTGAACCTGCCCGCACCGCGCGCCGATCTGCGCAAGCAATGGGTCGTCGGAACCGGTCGTGCTGCGTCATTCACCGAACTGACGAATGACGCGTCTCCCGCGGCCTTTCCCGCGCTTGATCAGGCCGACACCGCCTATCTGCTCTACACCTCCGGCACGACGGGACACCCGAAAGGCGCGATGCTGACCCATGCGAGCATCATCCATTCGGTGCTGAACTTCCAGCATGGCTACAGCCTGCGCGATGGCGACGTCACGATGCTGGCGGTGCCGGCCTCGCATGTCACCGGCCTCGTGGCGCTGATCCTGGCGACCATCAATGTCGCCGGGACGCTGGTGATCCTGCCCGCCTTCAAGGCACCGGAGTTTCTTGCCATCGCGGCGCGCGAGCGCATGACCTACACGCTGATGGTGCCGGCGATGTATAATCTGTGCCTGCTGCAGCCGGATTTCGAGCGCCACGACCTGTCGGCCTGGCGCATCGCCGGATTCGGCGGCGCGCCGATGCCGGAAGCGACCATCGAGCGTCTCGCTCAGGCGCTGCCAAAACTCAATCTCTGCAATGCCTATGGATCGACCGAAACCACATCCCCCGCGACGATGTTTCCGCCAGGCTCGCCCGCCGGCAAGATCAACACTGTCGGCCGCCCCGTAACCGGCGCGCATATCATCATCGCCGATGATGACGGCCGCGAAGTGCCACGCGGACAGGACGGCGAATTGCTGATTGCCGGCGCGATGGTCGTGCCCGGCTATTGGGACAATCCCGATGCGACGCGATCAGGCTTCGTCGCAGGCTATTGGCGTTCCGGCGATATCGGCCGCATGGATGCGGAGGGCTATGTCAGCGTGGTCGATCGCAAGAAGGACATGATCAACCGTGCCGGCTTCAAGATCTACTGCACCGAAGTCGAGAATGTGATGTCGCATCATCCCGCGATCGTCGAGAGCGCGGTGGTGGGCAAGCCCGATCCGGTGCTGGGCGAGCGCGTCCATGCGTTCGCCTATAGTCCCGATGGCGGCGACGAGGCAGCGATCAGGAGCTACTGCGCGGAGCGGCTGTCCGACTACAAGGTGCCGGACAGCATCACGTTTCTGACGGAGCCGCTGCCGAGGAATGCCAATGGCAAGATCCTCAAGACGGAGCTGCGGAAGATGATGGTCATTTAAGACGGACGAAGCGCACCTCGCGCTCACTTGTCATCACCCGCGAAAGCGGGTGATCAAGTAAACGCAGGCGCCTGTGATGATCTGATAGGTCCGTGTCTACTGGGTCGCCCGGTCAAGCCGGGCAACGACAGACCTTACCACGCCGCCACCGCGCCATCCGACCTTGGATCCGTCGCGCCTTCGAGCACGCCGTTCTCGTGCAGCACGATGGCGCCGGCATGGCCCATGGTGCCGGTATAGCTGCCGAGCACCTCGACCACGTGGCCGGCATCGCGGAGCTGCTGGATCAGCGCGGGATCGAAGCGATCCTCCACCTTCAGCGTGACGCTCTCATCACCCCAGGTCTTGCCGAGCAGCCAGCGCGGCGCCGTCACCGCCTGCTGCAGCGGCATGCCGAACATGCCATAGCGCGAGAACACCGCCGACTGGGTCTGCGGCTGCCCCTCGCCGCCCATATTGCCGTACACCATGCGGCGACCATCATCGAAAATCGCCATCGCCGGATTGAGCGTGTGGAACGGCTTGCGGCCGGGCTTCAGTGCATTCCAGCCGCTCTCGGCAAGACGGAACGAGGCGCCGCGATTCTGCCAGCAGATGCCGGTTTCCGGCAGCACCACGCCGGAGCCGAATTCGAAATAGACCGACTGGATAAACGACACCGAACGCCCTTGCCCGTCGATGACACCGAGCCAGATCGTGTCGCCAGGCTTGCGGATATGCGGCCATGGCAGGGCGCGTTTGCGATCGATGTGGCGCGCCAACTCATCGAGCTTGGCATCATCGAGGAAGGTCGCGGGATCGACGGTCATGTGATCGGGGTCGCCGACATGCTCGTCACGCACGATGAAGGCCTGCTTGGTGGCCTCCACGAGGCCGTGGATGTGATCGAAACCCTCGGCTTGCGTCACGCCGAGACGATCGAACATCGCAAGAATCATCAGCGAAGACAGACCTTGGGTCGGCGGCGCCATGTTGAACAGCTGCGCGCCGCGCACGGTGGTGGTCAGCGGCGGGCGTTCGCTGGCCTCATGGTTCTGCAGATCGGCAGCCGTCACTGGCGACTCAACCTTGGCCAGATCGGCGGCAATGCTGTCCGCCAACTTGCCCTTGTAGAAGCTCTCGAACCCATCGGCGGCGAGCCGCTTCAGCGTGGCGCCGAGCGCCGGCAGTTTCAGCACATCACCTTCGGCAGGCGCCAGGCCATTCGGCATGAAGGTGGCCGCAAAATTCGGCTGGCCTTTCAGCTCCGCGGATTTCTCGGCGGTCAGCTCGGCCTGGCTGCGCGTGACGACGATGCCACTTTCCGCATAATAGATCGCGCTTTCCAGCAGGCGCTCACGCGACAGCGGCGTCTGCCAGTGTTTTGAGACATCCAGCGCCTTCTGCCAGCCGGAGACCGTGCCAGCCACGGTGTTGGCGGCCAGCGGCCCGCGGAACGGGATCGTCGCAACACCGTGCTTTGCATAATAAGCGAGATCCACGGCCGCACCGGCGCGGCCACAGGCATCCACCGTCACCGGCGCCTTGCCGGGCTCGGCGATCAGCCAGAAGCCATCACCGCCGATACCGGTCATATGCGGATAGACCACCGCCAGCGCCGCCGCCGTGGCAATCGCGGCTTCCACGGCGGTGCCGCCGTCCTTAAGCACATCGAGGCCGGCCTGCGACGCCAGATGATGCGGCGAGGTCACCATGCCCCGGCGCGCGCGCGGTGTTTCAAGCATTTTGGGTCTCCAACGTCTCTGGCATGCCAGCAAATTCTCGGCCGCAGTCCTAGCGCGTCTGGCCGATGATTCAAGCCTTCTCACTCGCATGTCGCCACCCGCGAAAGCGGGTGGCCCAGTAGACACCGCTGCCTGTGCGTATCACTCACGTGAGAGCTTACTGGGTCACCCGGTCAAGCCGGGTGACGACATCAGAGAATCACCCCGTCCCGCGCCACCAGCCGGCCGTTCTTGTAGACGGCGCGGCGCTTCGGCAAATCGACCACCGCCTGCGGCACATGTGGCGCGTCGATGGCGACGAAATCGGCCCTGGCACCGACGCGCAGGCCGTGATCATCCAGCCGCAGCGCTTTGGCGCCGCCGGCCGTCACGATATCGAAGGCCAGCGTCAGGTCCTCGTCGGTGTTGAAGCCCGAGCGATAGCCGATCATCATCGCGCGGCCGAGCATGTCGCCATCGCCGTAAGGCCACCAGGAGTCACGAATATTGTCGCAGCCGCCGAACACCGTAACGCCGGCCGCGCGCAGAAGCTTCACCGGCGGAAACGGCCGCGCACCCGGCGCATTGGTCATGATGGCGACGCCGCTCTCCGCCAGCAATGCCGCCGTCCGCTGCACCACATCCGCCGCGACATCGCCGAGCGAATAGGCGTGGCTGATGGCCACATGCCCCTGCATGCCCAGCGCCTGCGTCCGCGCGCAGAGCTGTTCGATCTCGAAAATGCCGAGCATGGAGGGATCATGCAGATGGATATCCACATCGACGCCGCGGCGCCCGGCGATACCGAACACGACATCGAGGTGCTTTTCGACATCGCGATCAAAACCGCCAGGATCGAGACCGCCAATGACATCCGCGCCGAGATCGAAGGCAGCATCGAGCAGATCGGGCGTGCCGGGGCTGCGCAGGATGCCGCTCTGCGGGAAGGCAACGAGCTGGATGTCGATGACATCGCGATGTGCCTCGCGCACGGCGAGGATGGTTTCGAGGGACTTGAGCCCCACCGATCCATCCACCATCACATGGCTGCGCATCCGCGTGCTGCCGTGGCCGAGGCAGAGCTCGAGCTGGCTTTTTGCCCGCTCTGCCATTGGTGCAGCCTTCGCCATGTTGTCGGCCTGGATGGCGACGCGTTCCTGCACGTTGAAACCGTTGGAATACGGCACATGCGGGCGCCAGACATCGCCATAAAAACTTGTGTCGAGATGGATGTGGCCCTCGACAAAGGACGGGATGACAAGGGTGCCGGCGAGATCGATGGTCTCGGCTGCTGCTGAAGCGCTGCCGCTCGGCGTAATCGCACTGATGCGGCCGGCGGTGACGGCGATGTCGTGCAATGTGCCGTCAGCGAATTTTGCGGATGTGAAGAGTGTGTCGATGGCGGTCATGTGAAGCTCTCTCCGGAAACTTGGACTGTCACCACCCGCGAAAGCGGGTGGTCCAGTAGACACAGGCACCCGCGATGATCACTATCGTCGGTGTGTACTGGATCGCCCGGTCAAGCCGGGCGACGACAATTGAGTTACTGATAGGTCGCCACGATATCCGCCACCGCGCGCTCCAGCTGCTGCGCCGTCGCACATTGGCGCACCACATTGCAGAAGGTCGCATAGCGCGGCATCTCGGAATCGCCAAAGCCCCAGCTCACGCGCCCTTCGGGATTGAGCCAGACCAGCCGCTTCGAGCGCTCGCCGATCCGTTTCAGGATATCGGCGCGCGGATCGAGATTGTTGCTGCGGGCGTCGCCAAGCACGATCACCGTGGTCTGCGGCGTCACCGCGCTCATAAAATCCTTTTCGAAATCGGCGAAGGAACGGCCATAGTCCGATGAGCCATAGCCCACGGAGGACATGATCTGCTTCATCGCCTCTTCCGGCTTGTTGTTCTCCAGCACGGCGCTGACTTCGATCAGGTTGCCGGAGAACGCAAAGGAGCGCACATCCGACACCACCTCATGCAGGCTGTGGATCAGCAGCAGGAAGAAGTCCGACACCTGCGCCACCGAGCCGGAGACGTCGCAGATGGCCACGATCTTCGGCTTGTCGCGATGACGGCGCTTCCAGGCGGTCAGAAACGGCACGCCGCCCCAGGCGGCATTGCGGCGGATGGTGCGGCGGACATCGAGATGGCCGCGACGCTGGCGTTTGCGTGGTTTGCTGAAACGCTCGCGCAGGCGGCGCGCGATCTGCCGGATCAGCACGCGCATCTGCGCGATCTGGCGCTGCTCCAGCCGGGCCATCGGCGCACTGCGCAGGATCTCGTTGCGCAGCGCTTCGGTCTCCTCGCGGCCGTACAGCAGCAGCGCCTGCGCCACCATCTCGCTGACGGTCTCGCGCAAACTGCCGAGGCCTGCCGTCAGCCGTTCGGCGTCGGCGGGGTTGCTGGCATTGAGCGCGTCGATATCGTCGCGCAATCGGGTGATGCCGATCTGCTCCAGCACGCGGCTCGCAAACAGGCCGCGCTGGGTGAAGACACGGATATTGCTGAGGCCGGAGGCGTTGGCCGCATCCGACAAAGCGGCCGTGATCGCCGCGCGGTCCTGCGCCAGCAGCATCTGCGCGAGTGCGCCGAGCTCGACGGTGGTCTGCGCGAGCGGCTCGCCTGACGCAGGCGCTGCCGGGCTGTCCGCAGCGCCGTCGCCCTCGTCGCCACTGCCATCGCCGGCATCGCCATCGTCGTCATTCGCCGCGTCAGGCGCCTCGAAATCGGGATGCGTGAAGAATGCGTCGAAGCAGGCCGCGAGCGCCGCCTTCTCCTCCCCGGATTTCGCCATGGTCAGCAGCAGCACATCGCGCAGGATCGCACGATCGGCGGGCCCGACTTCGGCAGCAGCCCGCATCGCATCGATGCTTTCGGCAGGCGAGATCCTCACCCCGGCGCCCCGCGCCGCCCGAAAGAAGCGATGCAGCACTTCGCGCATCAGACCCGATCCCTCTCAGCCGTCATTGCGAGGAGCGTAGCGACGAAGCAATCCAGCTCCTGGCTTTGTGGATTGCTTCGCCCAGCGAATTGGCTTGGCCAATTCGCCAGGGCTCGCAATGACGGAGATGATCGCATCATCTTACCCGAACACGCCCTGTCGCCCCGACTGGGCGACAAAGGTGGAGACATTCGGCAGCGCCGCTTCGATATCGCCCTCATATTTCAGCAGGACATTAAGCGTGTCCTTCACCATCTCGGAACCGAGTTCGGAGGCGCCGAGCAGCACCAGCACCTTGGCCCAGTCGATGGTCTCGCTCACCGATGGCAGCTTCTTCAGGTCCAGCGTGCGCAGCTGGCTGACGAAACCGACCAGCTGCTTGCGCAGCGTCGCAGACGCGTCGGGCACACGGGTTTCGACGATTCGCTCTTCCAGCTTCGGCTCGGGGAAGCCGATATGCAGATGCAGGCAGCGGCGTTTCAAGGCATCGCCGAGATCGCGCTCGCCATTGGAGGTGAGGATCACCGTCGGCGGCACGATGGCGGCAATGGTGCCGAGCTCGGGAATCGTGACCTGGAAGTCGGACAGGATTTCCAGCAGCAGCGATTCGAATTCGGCATCGGACTTGTCGATCTCGTCGATCAGCAGCACGCAGCCCTTCGGCTGCTCCAGCGCGCGCAACAGCGGTCGCGGCTCGACGAACTCTTTCGAGAAGAACACATCGCCGAACGCATGCAGCTGGTCGAGCGCCTTGGCGAGCGTATCGGCATCGCCCAGCACTTCGCCGAGCTTGTCCTTCAATATCTGCGTGTAGAGCAGCTGCTTGGCGTATTTCCACTCATACAGCGCCTTGGCCTCGTCGAGGCCCTCATAGCATTGCATGCGGATCATCTCGAGGCCGCGCGAGGCAGCGATGGCTTTTGCCAATTCGGTCTTGCCGACGCCGGCCGGCCCTTCCACCAGGATCGGCTTCTCGATCTTCTCGGCGAGATAGACCGCGGTGGAGATCTGCCGGCTGGCGATATAGCCGGCCGAGGCGAGATCGCGTTCAACGGCTTCGATCGATGCGGACGAACTGGTGGTCACGGCCAAGCGCTTCACTCCGGATTTCGCATGCTGGAATAAGCCTCGAGCGGCGATCCAGCCTTCCGTTGCTACGTCGTTCAGGCGGCGAGGTCCAGCTTGTAGGATGGGTTGAGCGGAGCGATACCCATCACCGCAAGCGCCCGGCCGTGATGGGTATCGCTGCGCTCAACCCATCCTACCTGCTCATTTCCGGCTGCTAGAGGCCTGGCAATTGAGCGCCTTGCGGTAACCGGCCGCGCGGGCATCGTCCTCGCTGCAGAACCAGCGATCCGGTTTCGGCTGGGTGGCATAGTTCTGACATTGCGGGATCAGATAGACGCCGACATTGCCCGTGAGCTTGGCACGGCGCACCTGCTTTGCGCGGATATTGCAGCCGGACGGCATCGGCAGATCGGCCGGGAACAGGGCTGCACGCAGCGCCTTCTCATTGGCCGGCGGACAGGAGGCGCCTTGCAGTTTGGCATCCGCCGTCTTGGCGCGGAAATCAGCGGGCGTAACGAAACAGCCGCGCCACAGCCCCTGCCGCTTGTCGCGGGCTGCGGCTTCATCCGCCTGGAAACTCGCTTTGGCGCCCGCCTTGGCCGGCGCTTCGACGCTGATGCCATAACCCGACTGGATCATCGCCTGATTGAGGCTGAGCGTTTCACCCGCGACCGTGCAGATGCCGGCGCGGCGGTTCTGGTAGATCTTGTCCTCGCCAAAATCCTCGCAGCGCACCTCGCGCTTGTTGATCAGCTTGGCCAGCCGGTCGCGCGCATCGGCGCCGCAGGTCCAGTTGTCGGCGTGCTCATCCACACAGGGCTGATCCATCTCCGGCGCATCCACGCCCGCGAGCTTGTAGGCCACATTGCCGATCTGGATGGTGTCGCCATCCTTGACGATGGCCTCGGCAGCAATTGCGGGAGTGGTCAACAGCAGGAACAGCAGAGGCAGGATGCGCATCGATCTCGTCTCATGAGGAACAAGACCAGTCCTATCAGGCCGCCACCAGCAGCGCCACGCCCATGACGATCAGGACCACGCCGGCAAGTTCGCGCGCCGAGGGCGTCTGCTTGAACGAATAATAAGCGACCGCCTGCGCGAAAAGCACCTCGACCAGCGCCAGCGTGCGCACATTGGCGGCCGCGGTGAGCGCGAAAGCCAGGAACCAGAACTGCGACGCCGCGGCACCTGCAAAGCCCGCCAGCATCGACGGCCGCCACAGGCCGAGAATATTGCGCAGGATCACCGGCTCGCGCAGCAGCAGATAGGCGGTCAGGATCGCCGTCTGCACGAACAGCGACCAGGCCAGCGCATAGGACGCCGCGGTGACGAAGCTCACATCTGGCACCGTGATGATGGCGCCGCGAAAACCGACGGCCGACAAAGCGAAGCCCGCAGCGGCAACGAGTCCCAGCATGATCGGGCGCAGATTACCGAGATCGCGGGTGGCGCGGGGACGCAACGCCGTCACGACAACGCCGGCAGTCGCGATCAGGATCGCGACCACCCGCAGCACCGTGAGATGATCGCCGAGAAACACGAAGCCGAAGATCGCGGTCTGGATCGCTTCGGTCTTGAGATAGGCCGTGGTGACCACGAAGGAGCGCTCGTTCATGGCCGCCAGCATCAGGCCGGTGGCAAAGATCTGGCTGAGCGCGCCGAGCAGCAGCCATGGCCAGAATTCCATCGTGGGCCAGCCGACCTTATCGCCGGTGGCCGTGATGATCACCGCGAAAAAGACCAGCGAGAACGGGAAGCCGAACAGGAAGCGGATATTGGTCGCGCCCCAGGTGCCAAGCGGCCCGGTCAGCGAGCGCTGCATGGCATTGCGCGCCACCTGCCCCAGCGAGGCAATGATGGTGAAGGGTATCCAAAGCGAGGCGATGGTGAACATGAGTCCGAAAGGGTCCGCGGGCGATGGCGCGGAACCTGACTGCGCCGCGCCGCAGGGTCAAGCCGCCTGCGCCCATGCCTGCGATGCGCCGCCGCTTACCAGACGAAGCGGACGACGCCCTTGCCGGCATGGCTGCGGGTGAGGCTGGAGAACTCGCCCTCATAGGTCACGGCGAAAGATAGACCGCTGCCAAGCATGACCTCTGCACTTGCACTGGTCAGCGCGGCATCAGGCGCCATCGCCGCACCGTTTACGACAAAGCTCGCGCCAGGCAGCGACTGGAACGACGCCTGCGCGACGCGGTCGCGGTTGAAATCATGCGCCCAGGCGGCGCGCCCGCGCAGTGTCAGCAGCGCCTGGTCGAGGGCGAAGGATTGATCCACGCGCAAGCCAAGCTCGCTGCGGGTGGCGGTGACATTGCGCGCGGCATAGGCCAGCGTGAAATTATTGCTGCCGGAGACCAGCGTCTCCGCATAAGCGGGCAGATCGATATTGGTCGCCTGTCCTGCCGCATAAGGCGTGACACCAACGCCACCCAGCCACGACAGCATGCTGCGATGGCCGAGCTCCACGCGCGCCGAAAGAGCATGCGCGGTGAAATTGGCGCGCAGCCGGTCCGCATCGATGATCGTCACAAGTCGTTCGGTGGTGACATTCTGCCAGCCATAAGCGAGCGCAGCCGAGATATAGGCCGGTCCCTCGTGATGCCTGACGAAGCCGCCGATCTGGAACAGGTCGGAATGGCCGGTACCGAGATTGTCGGAGAGGCCGAAACTGGTGCCGCCGCCCGCCATCGCGAATCCGGCGAGGGTCTGCGGCGACAGCCAGCTATCGGCACCGACGGCGACGCCGCCGATCCGGCTGCTGCTATTGTGCGAGCCGACCACGCTGTTGCCATCGGTCGATTGCCCGCCGCCGAACCCGGCCGCCCAGACATTCCAGCGCGACTCGAAGACAGGCGCTGCGGGCGCCGCCTTGGTGATCGCACCATAGGCGTCACGCCATGATGCGGCCGGGCGATCTGCAGATGCAAAGGCGCTGGATGCATTGCCGGATGTCGCAAGCCCGCGATTGGCAGCGAATGGATCGGTCAGCACGCCCATGAACTGGGTCATCGCCTGCACCGTATTCTGCTGCACACCGGTCGAGAGTTCACCCGACGACTGGGTGAGGTCTTCCGGCGCCATGGCACCCAACGCATAGGGAATGCCGCCATGGGTGCCGAAATACGTGTTCAGCGACGCGGCGATGTTGTTCTGGTTGATGTTGAGTCCTGTCAGCTTCAAATCGACATTGAGATAGACGTTGTTGGCGTCATAGCTTAGCGTCGAGACGAAGGACGGCGGCTCGTCGCTATAGACACCGCCGCGGAACGTGCCGGACACACCGCCTGCCGCATTCAGGATCGTATAGCGCTCGCGCACAAAGGCGGCGGGATCGAAACTGACACGCACCGTCGCATTGCCGAGCGTCGCGACGCCGGTGATATTGGTGCGATCCGCCGACGCGCCGGACACTTCCACCATGTAGCTCGCAGCCGATGCAAAAGTGAGATTGCCCTGCACGGTGAGCAGCCCGACTGAATTGCCGGGCGACAGCATGCCGCCATCAGCGACCTGCGTCGTGCTGACGACGCCGTTGCCGCCCAGCGTCGCACCGCGCTCCACACTCACGAGCGACGACGATGCGATCGAGCCGTTGACACTGAGCGTGCCGGCGGTGACGTCCGTCGCGCCCGTATAGGTGTTGAGGCCATCCAGCCGCGTGATGCCGACGCCCGACTGCGTGAATGAACCGACGCCCGAGATCGCCCCGGCCAATGTGAGCAGGCCGTCACGCCTGGCGATCAGCGCGCCGTTATTGATGACATCGCCGATGATGGAGCCGGTCAGCCCGCCATCGCCGATCTGCAGGGCGCCCTGGGTGATCATGGTGCCTCCGCTATAATGATTATCGCCGGTCAGGATCGTGGTGCCGGGACCGACATTGCGGAACTGGCCGGTGCCGCTGATTGTGCCGCCGAATGTGTAGACGTCGGAGCGCTGCACCTGCAGTGTTCCGTTATTGACGACATCGCCGAGAATCGAGCCGCCATTGCTCAGCTGCAATGTGCCGTTCGCGATCAGCGTGCCGCCGCTATAGGTGTTGGTGTTGGTGAGCACGGTGATGCCGCCGCCCAGGTGAACCAGCGCACCGGAGCCTGACATGATATCGGTGTAGCTCCAGGTGTCCGCGCGGTTGAACGCCAGCACACTATTGTTGACCACATTGCCCGACAGCGTGCCCGTCACGCCGCCATTGCCGACCTGCAGCGTGCCGGCATTGATCACCGTGCCGCCGCCGGGAACCGACGCCCCGGCCAGCACCAGCGTGCCCGCGCCGTCCTTGGTCAGGGTGCCGGGTCCGAGAACATTGCCCGTGGTCGAGAATGTGGTGCCGAACAGCGTGTCGATCGTGCCACTGCCGGCCAGCTGGATCGCGCGCGACGATGCGATATCGCCCAGCGTGAACAGTCGGCCGCCGGAGAGCGTGAGAGTCCCGGTCCCGAGATTGGCATCCGCAGAGATGGCAACCGTGCCGCCGGCAACCGTCGTGCCGCCCGTATATGTATTCGTGCCCGACAGCAGCAGCGTGCCGCTGCCGGTTTTCACGACACTGCCACCGATCCCGCTGATGGTGCTTGCGATCACCGTATCGCCGGCCTGATCGAGCGTCAGCTTTGCACTGCTGAGCGCGATCTCGCCGCCGAAGCCGATCAGGGATCGCGTCGTCGTATCATAGCCATTGAGATCGAGCTTGCCGCCATAGACGACGACGTCGCTGCCATTGGGGAGCGCACCGAAATTGCCAAGCTGCAGCGTGCCGGCTTCGAGCACCGTGCCGCCGGTCCAGCTGTTGACCTGGGTCAGCACCAACGCACCGGCACCGGTTTTGATCAGGCTGCCTGCGCCCGACACCGTATTGGTGAAGATCAGCGACGTCCCCGCATCGGTGTCGATTTCACCGATCCCGAGCAGCGACACATTGCGCGTCCAGCTGATATTGCCGGTCGTATGCAGGATGCCGTTGTCGAAGGTCAGACCACCGCTGCTGCCGAGATTTACGTCCGACGAAATCTGCAGCGTGCCGCCGCTGATGGTCGTGCCGCCGGTATAGGTGCTGGTGCCCGCGAGTACGAGCGTGCCACCGCCCGTCTTGTTGATGCCACCCGCTCCCACGATTGGCGCCGAGATCGTGGCGCTCTCATTGGCCAGCACGCGGAGTTCGCCGATCCCGTCGCTGCCATCGAAGGCGGTCGGCCGCAACACGCCGCCGGCCCCCGCCACGAGGCTGTATGTGCCGCCGGCAAACTGCAGTCCGGCGAAGGACTGGCTGCCCTCGATGCTCACCGTGTCGCCGATGCCGCGGAACACGCCATATTTGCTCCCCCACGGCGCAGGCACGATGCCGCCGATCGTGTTGAACCAGCTGTTGCTCGTGCTGGTCCAGGGCCCGGCGCCATGGACCCAGGTCTGCAGCACATTCACGCCATCCGGAATGACCACGAGATCGACCGCCTGGGCGATCTGGGTATCGACGGCATAGATCACGTCGAACGGCCCCGAGTCCGGCGGCGTCCGTCCAAGCACCATCATATCTCCGGGCGCAGGACCGGCCCCCGTATAGGTCATCATCCGGTAGTAACCGATGGCCGGCTCGCCCGACGCATCGACATTCAACGTCGCTCCGGCCAGGGCGAGATCGCCATTGACCCTCACCGTCGCCGATGTGGTGGAGGCGCCGATCGATGAATGGCCGAGATGAAAGTCAAAGGCGCCGCCGGGCGACAGCGTAAGATTGCCGTTCACCGTCAGCTCACCGCTGCCATTCGGCGCCAGCGTGCCGCCCTGCGCGACGGTGACATGGCGCACCGTTCCGTTGCCGCCGAGCCTGCCATTGTCGCCCACCGTGGTGGTGCCACCGATCAGCCCCGTGACCTGCAAACTCGCATTGCGGATCGTCGTGTCCCCGGTGAAGCCGGCGCTGCGGCCGGACATCACCGTGGTGCCGCCGAGCACATTGATCGCGCCATTGCCGCTGATCACATTGTTGAAGAGATAGTCGCTGCCGGTGTGGTTGAAATTCAGTGCGCCCTGATGTGCCAGCACGATGGTGCCACTGACACTGCCGGCCGCCCGTGCAGCCGTGCCCGCATCCGCGCCGATGGTGAGTGCACCGCCGATGCCGAGATCGCCGACATAGACCGTGCCCGCTTTGGCCACGCCGCCATTGCTCACCGAGAGCGTGCCGAAGGATTGCGCGCCGATTTTCAGGACCCGCGCATCAAGCACGGCGCCGGCGCCATCGATCTCCACGCGGCCGGTCGCGACGCGTGTTGAGTCATTGCCGATCGAGGCCGTCGCCGCCGTCACGTGGCCGCCTGCGACCAGCAGCGTGCCATTGCCGCGATAGCCGATGAACAGATTGGTGTTGAGCCACGAAGCGCCTCCGCCCAGCACGGTCACAAAGGCATTGCTGCCGTCGCTATAGCCGACATAGCCATTGGCCGTGGTGAGTTTCGTCGCGCCGCTGAAAACCAGCCCGCCGCCATTGGCCTGCAGGTCTCCGGTAAACGCCGTCGGCGTTCCCGACACGGTCCAGTCACCCGGCCCGTTCTTTTCGAAGATGCCGAACCCCTGATACTGCGCACCCACGGCCGACAGGTCGAATGTCCCGTTCGTCGAACCGCCGAGGGCGAGTGTATCCGGCCGCCCGCGATTGCCGGCGGCGATGACATTGCCGCTGATCTGCGATCCCGCTTGCAATTCGAGCCGGTTGCCGCCGCTGGCGAACAGGATTGCCGCAGCGGTCGCCGCGCCGTCGCCGCTCGTCCCGCCGGCAATGCTGCCCGCATTGACGATGGTGACGCCGCCGGACAGATTCCCGGCATTGATGCCCGCGCCGCCGGCGCCGGCCGCAGCATCATTGGCGCCCACGCCGCCATTGCCGCCCTGGATCACGGCGCCATGGTCGATGGTGATCCGTTGCGATCCACCGAGCTGCAAACCATCGCCGCCGACACCGCCACGGCCATCCGCACCGGAACGTCCGGGATCATTGGGCGGCAGCGAATAGCCGTAATCATCGCCCGGCTGACCGCCCGCGCCGCCGGCCCCGCCATTGCCGCCAGTGCCACCGGCGATGCGCATCCCCGACCCGATCTGGGTCGATACATTGAAGCCCAGCCACGCACCCGCGCCACCGGCGCCGCCCTGTCCACCGCCGCCGCCATTGCCGCCTGCGCCGGGATAATAATTGATGCCGGAGCACACCCCATGCTCGTCGCAGGTCTGCGTCGAATAGGCGCGCGATCCCTGGCCGCCGTCACCACCATTGCCGCCGTTGCCGCCATTGCCACCGACGACGCTGCCCTGGGTCCAGACATGGATGCCCGCGGCATTCGTCACCACGCCATATCCGCCGCCGCCACCGCCGCCGCCGCCACCGCCGGCTGCACCATCCGACGTGAACGGAATCGGCGGGAAGATCGGCGCCAGCGTGCTCCAGCCGCCCGTGCCGCCATGGCCGCCCTTGCCACCGGCCGCACCTGACACGGACAGATTGTTCACCGTCCCCGGCGTCGTGATGATCAGACCCGTCGCGCCGCCACCGCCGCCGCCGCCGCTGCCGCCGTCGTGGCCGGGCGGATCGAATTCGGCAACGCCATGCGCTCCGTTGCAGCCATCATTGCCATCCCGATGAGCGACCGCGTGACGCTTGGCCGAACCGCATTGATGAGTCTGGAAAGGCGCATCGCTGGTGCCGCCATCGCCGCCGCCCTTCTTGTGGGCGCCGCTGCCGCCTTTGCCACCCGTGCCGCCCGCGGCAGAGGATTGATTGCTGCCGGCTTCCGCGCCGCCACCGCCACCACCTCCGCCGCCATTCGTCAGAGTGCCATAGGCCGCCACGCCGCCTGCGATGGGCTTGCTGATTCCATGCGCGCCACCGGCGCCGCCCTGGCCGGATACTTGCTGCTGCGCATGGAGGGCTTGCGGCATCAGCAGCGGCGCAAGCATGAAGGCCGATCCGGCCAACATGCGCAGGATCGCAAGATCGGATGCAGATGCGCGCAGCCGGCGCGTCATGATCGCGCGATCCCACTCATGGCCCGGTCAGCCACGACGCAAGCGACATGTGATTCGCCAATCTTCATTCCCGGAGCCCCGGCCCGCGCAACGATGCGCATCCCGCCCCAACAGGCACGCGATCACACGGGTGTTCGCAATGATGGATCGACGAAACGACGCGCGGGTTCGACGAATGTCCTGCGCGTTTTGCAGCTATTGAATCGCAACAACACCTCGCGCCTGAAATCCGTCACCCGCGAGCGATCGTAATGATTTCTTAACTATACATTGAGCGCTGATCGAAGTGTAGCTGCACGACGTCAGATGCCCAGACGCGCGCGCAATTCGGCGCGTCCGGCACGCGACACCGGCCAGAGATCGCCGACCTCATGCACACGCAATTGCCACGCGCCACTGTCGCGCCGCTCGACATCGCGCACGAACTGATGATTGACCACCGCCGTGCGATGGATGCGCACGAAGCCGCTTGCCGGCAGCAGGCCGAGCCATTGGGTCAGCGTGCGCAAATCGAGCGCCATCGTCCCGTCGGTAAGCCACACTTCGGTATAGTCCTTCGACGATCGCAAACCGACGATCTCCGCCAGCGGCGTGCCCCGCACGCCATTCGCACGGCGAAGATAGATCAGCGCCCCCGGTGCCGATGGCAGTTCATCGCTGACCACATCAAGTCGCGGCGTCGTATAGCGCGCAGCCGCAATCAGCTCCGCGCAGTCGAACAGCTCGGCGATCTCCGCGCGCCATCGCCGTGGAGCCTCCACCGCATCGAAGCCGATACAGGCCATCAGCCGGCCATCATGAAACATGGGCACGCTGAGCACGCTCTTGTTGTTCTGGCGCATGAACTCGGCGCGCAGTGGCCCGGCGCTGCGCGGCAGCGCCTCGATATCGTTGATCATGACAGCCTGTCCCGCCACCAGATGCTGGTGCAGCCAGCCGATCATGGTGAGAGGCACATTCTGCAGATCCTGCACGAACGAGCCCGCGCTGCCGCGACTCCATTCATGGGTGTTGCGAAAGCGCAGATGATCGGCGTCGTATTCGAACATCCAGGCGCGATCGGCACCGGCGCTGGTACCGATCGCCTGCAGGATCGTCGCGATGGCCGCATCGAGCGGCTGGGTGAGCAGAGCGCGCGCCGCCTCGAACACCCAGCGCCGTGACGACGCCAACGCGCCGTCATCGCGGCTGACGAATTCCCAGGGCGGCGTTGGATCGAACGACAATTGCAATGCTCACAGCGAGGCTCGGCAAAAATTATCCGAGCCCGGCGGTATCAGCAACGGACCAATCCGGGTGAAGGTGTAGCCATTCCCGCATATCCATGAGCGCTTTCATCTTGGGCAGATGCCTGCGGATCGACCGCACAAGTCGCATTGCGGCGGGCGCATTTGACGATACAGTCATGCCAGGTGCATTCGGAGACTGCCGGATCATGCTGCGATTACTGCCTGTCGTCCTCGCCACGCTCGGCTGGCTTGCCACGCCCGCGCTCGCACAGACCGCGCCGCGCGGCAGCGAGTGTCTGGCAATGGCCACACGGCCACCACTCGCCATTCCCGTCAGCCTGCGGCGTACGGCCGCCAAGGCGGATGAAGTCACCATCACCTATGCCGGGCACTCCACTTATTACATCGACACGCCCGGCGGCGAGACCATCGCCACAGATTACAACGGTGTCTACAAGCTCGACCGCGTCCCCACCGTCGTGACGATGAACCGTGCGCACAGCACGCATTACACGCTGCATCCCGACCCGCGCATCAAGACCGTGCTGCATGGCTGGGGCGAAGGCGCACAGCCCGCACAGATCCACGAGCGCATCGGCGACGTGCTGATCCGCAATGTCACCACCGACATCCGCCGTTATGTGGGCGACGACTCCGGCGGCGAGATGATGAAGGACGGCAATTCGATCTTCATCTTCGAGGTCGCCGGCCTGTGCATCGGCCATCTCGGCCACCTCCATCACAAGCTCGATGAAAGCCATTTCGCCGCTATCGGCCGGCTCGACATCGTGATGGTGCCGATCGACGGCAGCTATACGATGTCGCTCGACGGCGTCTCCGACATCACCAAGCGCCTGCGCGCCTCCGTCGTGCTGCCGATGCACCGCTTCATGACGCCGCTCAGCGATTTCATGCAGAAGATCGGCCAGAGTTTTACCATCGACCAGCGCAGCGCAAGGACGCTGACCATGTCGCTGAACGCACTGCCGAGAGCGCCGACGGTGATCATCCTGGATGGGGTGTAGTCAGGGCGGATGCTCCAGACTGTCGTTGCCCGGCTTGACCGGGCAATCCAGTACACACTGGTGTCTCGGATAAAGCCGACCGGGGCGTGTCTACTGGATCGCCCGCTTTCGCGGGCGATGACAGTTGGAGTGGATTTGTTCTTATTCTGTTCTTGACAATATTCCTGACATCGCCATTATCCCTCCCGTCCCGTTCGCGAGGGGCGCTCTCATGAGGCGTCTTTTGGGCGGAACGTGGATGCGGCGCCTGCGGGCGGGAGGCTCACGCGGCCTCACGCACTCGGGTGGTCGAGGGTCACCGTCCGACCCCACTACGGGGGTCTGCCGCTAGCGCGGCTGGACGTGGTGCGGGTGAAGGCAGGGAAACCTGCCGGATGACTCCCAATGGGAGTGCCCAGTACCCGGAAGAACGGTCCTTCGACTAGCAAGACGTCGCGGTGGCGCGCCGTAAGGCGTTGCGCGGCTCGGGTTTGCTGGCGATCCAGCAGGCAGGAGCAGCGTCAAGTCCCACCCAGTGCGCCTTGCGGCGTGCCACCTCCCCTCATGTCTCGAGGGGAGAATGCTCACACCTCGGACGCCACAGGCGCCGCGAGACTGCGGACTCATGATTTCAGGAACGACGGGGCTGTTTGACAGGTTGATCAGGACGTCCCGCGCCGGCAGGAGTGCTCCCTCCCCCAAGCCGCGCAGCGGCGCAGCGGGGAGGGCCGGGGTGGGGCGCCCCACGTGACGTCGGAGCTTGTGGACGCACCCCACCCGTCTCGAAGCTCGCTGAACGCTCGCTTCTCACCACCCTCCCCGCTGCGCCGCGTCGCGGCTTGGGGGAGGGAGAAGAAGCGCGTCACACCTCTTCCGCCACCACCATGTAATTCACACCCATATCGCCTGAGATCGACCAGCGATCGGCAATCGGATTGTAGCTCACACCGGCCTGCTCGGTGATCCCCAACTTGTTGCGCTCGAGATGCTTCGCCAGTTCGTCCGGCGTCACGAACTTCTCCCACTGATGCGTGCCGCGCGGCAGCCAGCGCAGGACATATTCGGCAGCGACGATGCCGAGCGCAAAGCTCTTGAAATTGCGGTTCAGCGTCGAGACGACCATCAAGCCGCCGGGCTTCATCATCGACGCACAGCGATCGAGGAAGGCGCCGACATCCACCACATGCTCGACGACTTCCATCGCCAGCACGATGTCGAAACGCTCGTTCGGATCGAGTTCTTCCACGGTGGTGCAGCGATAATCGATCGCCAGCTTGCTCTTTTCCGCATGCAGATTGGCCGCGGCGATATTGGTTGCCGATGGATCGATGCCCGTCACCTGAGCGCCGAGCCGGGTAAACGGCTCACACAGCAAACCCGCACCACAGCCGATATCGAGCAGGCGCAAGCCATCGAGGCAATTCAGGCTGCGCGCATTGCGGTCGAATTTCCGGCAGGCGGCGTCGCGGATGAAGGACAGCCGCAGCGGATTGATCTTGTGCAGCGGCGCCATTTTGCCGCGCGGATCCCACCACTGCTCGGAGAGTTTTGAAAACTTTTCGATCTCCGCCGCGTCGACGGAAGCGGCGGAGGCATCGGCGAAAGGGGTGTCTGTGGTCATGATAAAAGTCTATCGCGCTGTGATGTGGCTGCGGAATGCGAGCGGCGAGGCGATCAGTTCGATCTTCTGCTCGTCGTCGCCCATATTCTCGATGATGACATTGCCATAGTTCAGAATGCGTCCGGGGATGCTTTGATCCACGCTGACGCTGGCAACCTTGTCGATACTGATCTCAAAGGTGCGGCGGGTGATGAATCCTTCCTTGTGAACCACCCGCAAAGTGGTCACATCGGTCTCAGTGGTCCAGCGGCGGAACCAGGCGACGACCGTAAAGTAAAACGCCACCACGGCGATCACGCCTGAAGCGACAAGCCCCGCCAGCGTCAGCGCCGGATTCACCCCGGAGCCCACGAACAGCGCCGCGGCAACGATCCAGCCCAGAATGCCCTTCCAGTACACGATCCAGTGCAGGTTGCTGGAATACAGCACCTTTTCGCCCGGCTGCAGGATATCGTCGATATAGCGTCCCATATGCCGTCCGAACTGCCTATCTTGGGGCTTTCTAAGCGGGTTCGGGGCGGGTTGCTTGCCCCCACACGCGCCGCTATGTATACGCGCCTTTTCGCCCGCTCGCGTCGCGCGCGCGGTATCTTTACCCACTGTCGCCAGGGAATGCACCACTCGTCATGGGCCGTCTCGTAATGAAGTTCGGCGGTACGTCCGTCGCCAATATCGATCGCATCCGCAACGTCGCGCAGCACGTCAAACGCGAAGTCGATGCCGGTCACGAGGTTGCGGTCGTGGTGTCGGCGATGTCGGGCAAGACCAATGAGCTGGTCGCCTGGTGCACCGAAGTCTCGCCGATGTATGACGCGCGGGAATATGACGCCATCGTCGCCTCCGGCGAATTGGTGACCGCGGGCCTGCTGGCGATCGCGCTGCAGACCATCGGCATCGAGGCGCGCTCCTGGCAGGGCTGGCAGATCCCGATCAAGACCTCCGACGCCCATGCCTCGGCCCGGATCGACGAGATCGACGGCGAGAAACTCATCACCCGCTTCAAGGAGCGCAAGGAAGTGGCCGTGATCGCCGGCTTCCAGGGTATCCACGAAGCCACCGGCCGCGTCACCACGCTCGGCCGCGGCGGTTCCGACACCTCGGCCGTGGCGATTGCTGCCGCCATCAAGGCGGATCGCTGCGACATCTATACGGACGTCGATGGCGTCTACACCACCGACCCCCGCGTCGTGCCGAAGGCGCAGCGCATGAACAAGGTGGCATTCGAAGAAATGCTGGAACTGGCCTCGCAGGGCGCCAAGGTGCTGCAGGTCCGCTCCGTCGAGCTCGGCATGACCCACAATATGCCGATCTTCGTCCGCTCCAGCTTTGACAAACCCGAAGATATCGACCCGCACGGCACGCCGCCGGGCACGCTGATCTGCAGCGAGGAGGAAATCATGGAAAGCCACGTCGTCACCGGAATCGCCTTTTCCAAGGACGAGGCCCAGATTTCCGTCCGCCAGATCGAAGACAAGCCGGGCGTCGCCGCCTCGATCTTCGTGCCGCTGGCCGATGCGAACATCAATGTGGACATGATCGTCCAGAACGTCTCGGAAGACGGCAAGACCACGGACCTCACCTTCACCGTGCCGGCCACCGATTATGCCCGCGCCAAGGAAACCATCACGGCCGCCAAGGGCAAGATCGGCTTCGCCCGCATCGACAGCGCCACCGATGTCGCCAAGGTGTCGGTGATCGGCTCGGGCATGCGCAGCCATGCCGGCGTTGCGGCCCAGGCTTTTGCCGCGCTCTCCGAGAAGCAGATCAATATCCGTGCGATCACCACGTCGGAAATTAAGTTCTCGGTCTTGATCGATGCCGCTTACACGGAACTGGCGGTGCGCACGCTGCACACGCTGTACGGTCTCGATAAAGCGTAGAAAATTTTTCCTGAAACATCCCGCTTTTTAATGTGAACGGGATGTTTCTCGTCTGGCAGGCGTTTTGCTTGGCAAAACAAGCCTCAAACCGGTATACGCCCTTATTAGGGGCAACCGTATCGGTTGAGGGCGCCGTTTCGGACAATCTGATTCGGTTTCCACGGTCGCGCCTGTTTGCGCAGCCGCGCAAATGCTATTGATTTCTGAGGTTTGGCGCCAGCGCACGATTGTCCGCGCACTGGCCTCGCGGGGAGGGTGTCGGCACATGCGGAGCGCGTCGGGCGGCCCCCGAGTCTTGCTGAGACGGCTCCGTGAAGTCATGGCGGAGCAGGTCAGCGCTCAGGAGCGTCTCGACAAGATCGTGGTGCTGATCGCCGCCAATATGGTGGCCGAAGTCTGCTCCACTTACGTGCTGCGCGTCGATAACACCCTCGAACTCTACGCCACCGAAGGCCTCAACCGCGAAGCCGTGCATCGCACCGTGCTGAACGCGCATGAAGGCCTGGTCGGCCTGGTGTCGTCGGAAGCAACCCCGCTCAATCTCAACGACGCGCAGAGCCATCCAGCCTTCGCCTTCCGCCCGGAAACCGGCGAAGAAATCTATCACTCGTTCCTCGGTGTGCCGATCCTGCGCGCCGGCAACACGCTCGGCGTGCTGGTGGTGCAGAACCGCGCCAAGCGCACTTATGTCGAGGAAGAAGTCGAGGCACTGCAGACCACGGCGATGGTGCTGGCGGAGATGATCGCCTCGGGCGAACTCTCGGCATTGGCACAGCCCGGCGCAGAGCCTGCCGCACGGCATTCGATCCACAAGACCGGCGCCATTCTCTCCGACGGCATCGCACTG
The DNA here is from genome assembly GCF_058807155.1 of Tardiphaga sp. GW821-FHT12E02. Taxonomy (NCBI): domain Bacteria; kingdom Pseudomonadati; phylum Pseudomonadota; class Alphaproteobacteria; order Hyphomicrobiales; family Nitrobacteraceae; genus Tardiphaga; species Tardiphaga sp. GW821-FHT12E02. Next base: position 1,176,451 of record NZ_JBXAQK010000001.1, on the reverse strand, counting down.
GGCCATGTCGTGCTGCACGAACCGCGCGTCGTCATCACCAATTACATCGCCGAAGACCTGCCGAAGGAAATCAAGCGGCTCGATACGGCGCTGACGAAATTGCGCGCCGATCTCGACCGTATGCTGGAGCGCGGCGACGTGGCTGAGAGCGGCGAGCATCGAGATGTGCTCGAAGCCTATCGCATGTTCGCCAATGACCACGGCTGGTCGCACAAGTTGCATGAAGCCGTTGCCACTGGTCTCACCGCGGAAGCAGCCGTCGAGCGCGTGCAGTCAGACACCCGTGCGCGCATGCTGCGCTCGACCGATCCCTATCTGCGCGACCGCCTGCATGATCTCGAGGATCTCGGCCATCGCCTGATGCGCCAGCTCGTCGGGCAGGATCACGCGCCCTCGCGCGAGCAGATGCCGGACAATGCGATCCTCATCGCCCGCGCTATGGGTCCTGCGGCACTGCTCGATTACGACCGCAAGAAATTGCGCGGCCTGGTGCTGGAAGAAGGCACCGCGAATTCGCACGTCTCCATCGTGGCGCGCGCGCTCGGCATTCCAGCCCTTGGCGAAGTCGCCAACGCGCCGGGCATTGCTGATCCCGGCGATGCGATCATCGTCGATGGCACATCCGGCTCGATCTATATCCGCCCGTCGCAGGAAATCGAATCCGCCTATGCCGAGCGCGTGCGCTTTCGCGCCCGACGACAGGCACAGTATTCGGCACTGCGCGACAAGCCCTGCGTGACCAAGGACGGCGTCAAGGTTGACCTGCACATCAATGCCGGCCTGATCATCGATCTCCCGCATATCGACGATACCGGTTCGGCAGGTATCGGCCTGTTCCGCACCGAATTGCAGTTCATGGTGGGCGAAAGCCTGCCGCGCTCCAGCGATCAGCTGCAGCTCTACCGCGCGGTGCTCGATGCCGCCGGCTCGAAGCCGGTGACCTTCCGCACGCTCGATATCGGCGGCGACAAGGCGCTGCCTTACATGGAGACCGTGGTCGAGGAAAACCCCGCGCTCGGCTGGCGCGCGATCCGTCTCGGTCTCGATCGTCCGGGCCTGTTGCGCGGACAAATTCGCGCGCTGCTGCGCGCCGGTGGTGGCCGCGCGCTGCGCATCATGTTCCCGATGATTTCGGAAGTCGCCGAATTCGATCAGGCCAAGGCGATCATCGAGCGCGAGCTGACCTATCTGCGCCAGCACGGTCATGCGCTGCCGGAACGCATCGATGTCGGCACCATGATCGAGGTGCCCGCGCTGGTCTATCAGCTGGATGAGCTGCTCAAGAAGGTCGATTTCGTCTCGGTCGGCTCGAACGATCTGTTCCAGTTCCTGTTCGCCGTCGATCGCGGCAACTCGAAGGTCTCGGATCGCTTCGACACGCTGTCGGCGCCGATCCTGCGCGTGCTGCGCGAGATCGTGCAGAAGGGCGACGCCGCCAAGCGCCATGTCTCGTTGTGCGGCGAGATGGCCTCGCAGCCGATCGGCGCGCTCGCACTGGTGGGGCTTGGCTATCGCACGCTGTCGCTGTCGGCGACGGCGCATGGTCCGGTCAAGGCGCTGATCCTCGATCTGGATGCGAAGAAGATTCAAACCGAGATAACCAAGTGGCTCGACGCGCCGTCGGGCAGCATTTCGATCCGGCAGAAGCTGACCGAATTTGCCGACGCAGAAGGCCTGTCGTTGTAGCGAGGCTCAGCCCGACGACGTCACCTTTCCCTTCTGCGCTATCCGAGAATCCAGCATGTCTAATCTTCCCGAAACCAAACTCGACGTTCTTCTCGCCCATCATGCCTCGCTCGAAGCAGCCGTGCTCGGCCAGCTCGCGGCCGAAGACTATGTGAAGACGACGCGTGAGCTGGCCGAGCTCAATCCGCTGATCGATGCCGTCAAGACCTATCGCGCCGCCGTCAGCGAGCTGAAAGACATCAACGCGATGATCGGTGATGCCTCCACCGATGCCGAGATGCGCGAGATGGCGGAGATGGAACGCCCGGCACTGGAAGAGCGCATCGAGACCCTCGCCCAGGAAATCCGCGTGGCGCTGCTGCCCAAGGATGCCATGGACGACCGCAACGTCATGCTGGAAATCCGTGCCGGCACCGGCGGCGACGAAGCCTCGCTGTTCGCCGGCGACCTGTTCCGCATGTATGAGCGCTTTGCGTCGCTGCAGGGCTGGAAGGTCGAGGTCGTGTCTGCCTCGGAAGGCACGGCGGGCGGCTACAAGGAAATCATTGCCGAAGTGAAGGGCCGCGGCGCCTTCGCCAAGCTGAAATTCGAATCCGGCGTCCATCGCGTACAGCGCGTCCCCGATACGGAAACGCAAGGCCGCATTCACACCTCAGCTGCGACTGTCGCAGTTCTGCCCGAGGTCGAGGAAGTCGATATCGACATCAAGCAGGATGATCTGCGTATCGACACCATGCGCGCGCAGGGCGCTGGCGGTCAGCATGTCAACAAGACCGAATCGGCGATCCGCATCACGCATATCCCCACCGGCATCGTTGTCATGATGCAGGACAGCCGCTCGCAGCATAAGAACCGCGCCTCGGCCATGAATATCCTGCGCTCGCGCATCTATGATGCCGAGCAGCAGCGCCTCGACGCCGCGCGCTCGGCCGAGCGCAAGGAAAAGGTCGGCTCGGGCGACCGCTCCGAGCGTATCCGCACCTATAATTTCCCGCAGGGCCGCGTCACCGATCACCGCATCAACCTGACGCTCTACAAGCTGCCGCAGGTCATCGCCGGTGAAGCACTGCATGAATTGACCGATGCGCTGACCACCGAGCACCAAGCCGCGCAGCTCGCGGCCCAGGGCGACGCGTGAGCGCCGGCGACATCGACTTCACTGGCCAAAGCGTCGAAGCCGCTCGACGCTCGCTCACAAACCTGCTCCGCGCCAGCAATATCGACTCGCCTGAACTCGATGCCCGGCTGCTGGCCGGCGCCGCGCTGGGTCTCGATCTCACCGGCCTGATCTCCGCCGCAAAACGCACGCTCTCCCCGCAAGAAGCTGCGCAACTCGCGCAATTTGCTGCCCGTCGCCTCTATGGCGAGCCGGTCGCGCGCATCACCGGAAGCAAGGAGTTCTGGGGACTACAATTCACCCTCTCGGCCGACACATTGGTGCCGCGCCCCGACACGGAAACCATCGTCGAAGCCGCGCTCGACTGTCTGGACACGAGCGGGCTTCGATCACGCGCCGTGCGGATCGCCGATCTCGGCACCGGCTCTGGCGCGATCATGCTGGCGCTTCTTTCCGAATTCCCCAACGCGACTGGCATTGCGACCGATATCAATCTCGCTGCATTGCGAGCTGCGCGCGGCAATGCAGAACGCAACGGCTTGGCTCAGCGCGCGCATTTCGTAGCCTGCGACTATGCGTCGGCCCTGTTGGGCGGCTTCGACCTCATCGTTTCGAACCCGCCCTATATTCCGTCGTCTGATATCGCGGCGCTCGACATCGAAGTCCGAGACCATGATCCCCTGCGTGCGCTCGATGGCGGAAGCGATGGCTACGACGCCTATCGCATCATTGCTCCCGAAGCTGCGCGGCTGCTCGCGCCCGGCGGCTTCCTGGTGGTCGAGGTCGGGTATGATCAAAGCGATACGGTCGCCGACCTGATCGCGGCTGCCGGGCTGGTATCTGTCGGACCCGCCAAAACCGACCTGGGAGGCGTCAAACGGGCGGTTATGGGGCGAAAAAAGCCGCGATAAAGCCTTCTTAAATCGAAAAAAACCGCTTGGAATATCCGTTGGGAGCGACTACCTTCCCAGCAGCATCGGAACAGGGTTGGTTCGCCCCAGAGGTATGTGGGTGGCCAGTAATCTCGGAAGAGAGCCCGGCCGGATACAGGTTCCACAGGCAGGTTAGATTGAGCGCGAAGGCTGAAAGTGCTGCGCAGCTCACGACCGCAGAGCGAACGAAAGCCTGATTGTTGAGCTTCGAATTTCACGGACAAGCGCCGCGCCGGGACACGCCCCCGGGTTTGGCAGGAGTCTGACTTGGCCGGATTGACGGGATCAATCGGCGATTGGGGAACGCGTCTTTGCTGAACGCGACTTTGGGCAAAATCGATGCAGCGATGATCTGCACGAGTAACCGGACGCGTGCCTCGCATAGGCCTGTCCGAATCCTGCGGAATGCTGCCGCAGCACAAAAATCCAGCGTCATGAATTTCAGCGCCAGGAACTTCAGCGCCAAGAGTTTTAGGGCGTAGCCACTCAGTAGACAGCACTCAGTTAGTAGCTCTGTGACAAATCTCAGTAACGAAAGCGACACATGAGAAACGGTCAGAATAACAACAACAAGCGGATGCGTAATAACAACAACCGCAGCAATAATAACAATCACAACAACAATAATAACAATCGGCGCGGCCAGAACCCGATGACCCGGGTCTACGAATCCAACGGCCCCGATATCAAGATCCGCGGCACCGCCTCTCACATCGCCGAGAAATATCTTCAGCTCGCCCGCGATTCGCGCTCGTCGAGCGATCCGGTCGCCGCCGAGAACTACTATCAGCACGCCGAGCACTATTTCCGCCTGATCGCCGCGGCGCAGGAGCAATTCCGCCAGAACCAGCCGCAGCAGCAGCCGCGCGCCGATAATGGCGGCAATAGCGATGCGCAGATGGAAGACGGCGAGGACGAGAGCGAGAACTTCTCGAACTTCGGCGCCGAGCCCGGCTTCGTGCCGCAGCAGCGCGAGCAACATCAGCCGCGCGAAAACTTCCAGCCGCGCCACGAGCGCAACGAGCAGCCGCGTGGTGAACAGCCCTATCCGCGCGAGGCCCGTCAGCCGCAGCCGCAATATCAGCCACAGCCGCAGCCTGTGGTGCAGCCAGCCGACAATATCGGCCTGCCCTCCTTCATCACCGGCGGCGCTCCGCAGCCTGTGGCTGGCGCGCCGGTCGAGGCGAATGGCGCAACCGGCGAACCGCGCTTCCCGCCGCGTCGTCGTCGCCGCCCGCATGGTCCGCGTGCCGAGGCCGGTGCAGCACCTGCCGCTGTCGGCGAAGACTTCAATCCGGGCAATTCATAAGATCGCCCGCTGCAATAGCGTCGCTTTACGCAGCGACGTTATCTGAGATCATTGCTGGCCGTGGCCGATCCAAAGGCCGCGGCCAATTCTTTTGCGCCGGGCAGATTGCTGTTCGCATCCATGCGGCTGTTGGTGATCGCCAGCAGCTTGGCCACCGTGTTATGGCGGATCGCCACCGGATTGCGCTCATAGCCGCCGCGCTGGAAGAAGTTCGCGGTCGGCACCTGCTCGCGCATCGCCTGCGGCATGGTCACCATGTCGAAACCATTGCCATCGCCGGTGAGATTCATCATTTCGAGTTCGGCTGCGCTGAGCTGACGATCCACACCGCGGGCACGCGCGAAATTCACCGATGTCAGCAGCTTGTGCACCTGCAATTGCGGGCCGACATCCATGTCCAGCACCAGCGCATGCATGGCCCAGCCCTGCGGCGTGGTGCCGAGCTTCTCGAAGGCACTCCAGCTCTGCGGGCTGTTCTTGACGGCCGCGTGCATACGCTTGAGCACTGCGATCTTGTGATCCATCGCCTTGCGTTGCGGGCCCTGGAGCATTGCGGCGCGGTCGTTCAGAACCTTCAGGAGCTGTGGCCCCTTCTCGGCAATGATCGTGATCGTATTCGCCGTCAGGAGCTGGTTATAGCCGATCGCCGTCGAGATCGCCCGCGAGCCGGGCTTCGACGGATTGAGGCCCGACTGCATGTCGTGTCCGCCATTGCCGCCGGTCTCGAACGAATAGACCCGCACCGCGATGTCGCGCGTGAGGCCTGCCTGCAGGGCCGCGCGGGCGTAGGCGCGCTTGAATTCCATCTCGCTGCCCGGACGCTGCGGCGCGAACTGGAATTCTGACCGCGCGGCGCCAAGAAAGTCCGCAACGACCGGCAGATCCTTACGCACGCGCGGACCGCCATCGTCTTCGGGCTCTGGATTCACCGGACGCTTCGGGCCTTCATAGAGCGGCGCCTGCTCCAGCACATAATCGTTGAGGCTGACGGCCTGGCCTTCGCGGCGCTTGGCGAAACGGATCTTCCGCTTCTCGGCAATCGCAGCCCAATAGGCACCAGCGTCCTGATCGAAAGCGGCACGCGCTTCCTGATATTCGGCCAGCTTTCGGCGATATTCCGCGACCGCCTGCGGCGATGCGCCCTGCGCCATCGCATTGGCGACCGACGGCGGGAGCGCCGCAGGATCGAATGCGATCGCCGGCGCTCCGAGCAGCACGGCAAATGGCAAGGCAATGGCGACGGAGCGAATCGAATGGGGCATGAGACCTGTCGCGTTCGCGCGCAATGCACGCTGGAAAAATGGTCGAGGCGCAGCGCAACGCACGCAGGGCCTCGGTGTTCCGGTCGAACGACGTTGGAGCAGTTTGGTGAATTTTGTCTTGCCAGCCAAGCCCACTTTCGCGGCCTGTTGTCTCACTTCCACGCGAAAACCGGCTGTTCCAGTTCCGCAACGCGGGTGACGCGGCCGGCCAGCAGTTCACTGAACTGATAGACCAATGCTGCGGTCGGTGCGTGGATCATATGGCCAAAATGGCTGTAACGGATCACACGGCGCTCGCTCTCGGGAATGCTGATGAAATCGAACGCCTGCGGTCGCAGTAGCTCCGTGAGCGCGATCCGGTGCACCGAGGCGACCTCGTCCGGATTGGGCACCAGTTGCCGACTATCCTCGGCCCACATCACCACGGGTGTGATCAGGTAACCGGATCGGGTCGGATAATCGTCGAGCATGCCGATCACGTCGTAAGCGCCGAGCCGCAGGCCGATTTCCTCGTCGAGTTCGCGCAGGGCCGTCTCGACCGGCGTTTCTCCGGGATCGCAGCGTCCGCCCGGCAACGCCCATTGATTGCTGTGAGCGCGAAGGCTGGAGGCGCGCAGGGTCAGCAGAAGCCCGGTGGCCGCGGCGTCCTCCGCCTGGGCAAGCACCAGCGCCACGGCCGCACGCTTGAGCGGCTGTGCGGACGTCACTGTGTCTTCGAGGCGGGTGAATGAAGCGACGCGGGCCTCGATTATCGTCCGCGTGGCGGGAGTGAAGGGAGCCATCATCCGCGACTCTAGCATGGCCGCGGATGATGCAAAGATGGCCGTGGAGCGGTTTGCTATGCCAGTTCTGCAGCCGCCCGCTGCATATTGTCGGACATGTCCGACGTTACCGTGCTCTGTTCCTCCACCGCGGCGGCGGTCGAGGTGACGAATTCGTTGACGTGTTCGATCGCCTGCTTGATCGTCACCAGCGCGCTGACGACATCGCCGGAAATGCCATTGAGCGATTCAATTTCGCTGGAAATCTTGTCGGTGGCCTGCTTGGCCTGATTGGCAAGATTCTTCACCTCCGACGCCACCACCGCAAAGCCACGGCCAGCTTCGCCGGCACGTGCCGACTCGATGGTCGCATTGAGCGCCAGCAGATTGATCTGGCCCGTAATGTCGCCGATCAATCCGACAATGCCGCCCATGGCATGCGCCGCCGACGTCAGTCGTTGCGCCTGGATGTCGGCCGTCTCGACCTGGTGCACTGCTGCTTCCGCCGTCTGCCGCGACTTCACCATGGTCTCGGAGATTTCACGGATCGAGGCATTCATCTCCTCGCTGCCGGCAGCAACCGATTCGATCAGCGACCGCGCCCGCTCGGCCTTCATCCGCGCCATCGCCTGCGCGGTGATATCGGTGGCATATTTCACCACCTTGAACGGCTTGGCGTTGAGATCGAAGATCGGATTATAAGAGGCCTGGATCCAGACCTCGCGCCCGCCCTTGCCGAGCCGCTTGTATTCCGCCGCCTGATAGATGCCGCGATTGAGGCTGGCCCAGAATTCGCCATAGGTCGCCGATGCACGCTCCATGGGATCGACGAACATGCTGTGATGGCGATCGCGGATTTCGTCGATCGAATAGCCGAGCGTATCCAGGAAATTCTGGTTGGCCGTGATGATCGTGCCATCCATGCGGAATTCGATGACGGCCTGCGACTTGCGGATCGCTTCCATCTGCCCGTCGCTATCCGCCGCCTTCAGCTTCTGCTGGGTGACGTCGGTCGCGAATTTCACCACCTTGAATGGCTTGCCCAATTCGTTGAGGATCGGATTATACGTGGCCAGGATCCAGATTTCCTTGCCACCCTTGCCGACGCGCTTGTATTCCGAGGCCTGATATTCGCCGCGCGCAAGCCGCGCCCAGAAATCGCGATAGGCATTGCCGTCACGCTCCTGTGGCTCGACGAACATGCTGTGATGCCGGCCCTGAACCTCCGACAGCGCATAGCCGACGGTGGCCAGGAAATTCTCGTTGGCCGTGATGATTGTGCCATCCAGATTGAACTCGATCACCGCCTGGGCACGATCAATCGCCACGATCTTGCCCTGGGCATCCAGGCTCGCGATCTTGCTCGCCGTGATGTCAGTCGCGAACTTGATCACCTTGTACGGCTTGCCATTGCCGTCGAGGATCGGATTATAGCTGGCTTCGATCCAGATCTCCCGGCCGCCTTTGGCAACGCGCTTATACTGAGCAGCCTGAAACTGGCCCTTATTAAGGTTACCCCAGAACTCGCGATAAGCGGCACTCTCGCGTGTCGACTGATCGACGAACAGGCTGTGATGCTTGCCCTTGATCTCGTCGAGCGAGTAGCCCAGCGCGGATAGGAAGTTCTCGTTGGCGGTGATGATCGTTCCATCGAGATTGAACTCGATCACCGCCTGCGAGCGGCTGATGGCAGCCGCCTGTGCCAACGCATTCTGCAATTCCAATTTGCTGCGTCGAGTGAACATTGGTTGCTCCGTGGCTAAAAAAGCCATTGCCTGAAAAAGACATCGATCCGACGGCGCGCCCCATCGCGCGTCGCTATCTCAAAATCACATAAAGTCGGGTGGTAGCGGCTGGCCTAATCGGCCAGCTGCTTGTCGTTGCCGATGCGGCTCCAATAGGCGGCAACCTTTTCGGCCAGCTGGCCCTGACGCTCGCCCTGCTTCGGCACGACGCTCGGCGACGAGCCTTCCGGCATGCCGGCAACCATGCTGCGGGCTGCGAGCTGCTGATAATATTCCAGCACGGCAATACGCAGGTTCGACGACAGGTTCGGCGTGTCGCGGCGGCGTTCGATCTTCTCGATATAGTGTTCGATCGTCGTGTTCTCCATCTTCACAATCGCCTGCAGGCTGGCCCAGAAGCTGTCTTCCAGGCTGACGCTGGTGCGCTTTTTCGACACCACCACGGAGCGCTTGCGGTTGACGTTCGGGCGGTTCATCGAGGTCTCGTAAGGCATGGGTAATTCCCTTCTTTCAGAAATGAGAGGTCAGATTTCGTTTACGCATACACATCAGTTCACCAGCACCGCACCATCACAGCGGATGCCGGTCACCCAGACATCGGCTTGTCCGATGCCGACACCGAGGCTGGAAAGCACGCCCACCAGCAATTGATCGAGTGATCCCGTGGCGGCGCTCAGGATGCCGCCGACCAGCGCACCGAGACCGGGGATCGGAATGCCAAGACCAATGACGGTCACGGTCAGATTGAGATCGCCGAGCAGGCTGCCGATCAGCGACTGGGTGAAGTTCGTGTTCGTCACCGTCTTCTTGGTCTGCGCAGTGATGTCGGCGTAACTGAAATCGACACTGACCGGCGTGGTATTGCCAATCCCGACATGCGCCTTTCCGGCGACGGTGATCAGGCCGAGATCGACCAGTGTGGCCGGGCCAGGATTTGGCTTGGTGGTGACATTCTTCACGTCGGCGGCAGAGACGTTGGCAATCCAGGCGTCGATCACACCCGGCGTCACGCCCAGTGTCACGGTGGATGTATTGATGTTCGGATAGCCGCAGCTCAATTTGTCGAGTGTCGCCGTCCCTGAACCGACTTCCACATAGACCGGGAGATTGACGACCGAGGCAGCGCCCGTGCCGATCAGCTTGACCTGCAACAGCACGCGGGTCTGCGCCGTATGGACGCTAACACCCTTGTTACCGACAGCGACCCAGCTCGATCCTTGCGGCCGCTCGCCGATCTGCACGATCAGCTGCACGCTGGCGATGCCCGGCAGGTTGATATTGACGCCGGTATTCACCTGATTGGTGCCATTGGCGATGCCAGCGGTGGCCTGCAGCAGATCAAACAGTGAAAGGCTAACGCCCGTCTTCGGCTTGGTGCCGACCTTGAGATCGGCATAGGGCCCCGCATCGATCAGCGATAGCGGCGTGAGCTTGGCGGTGGAGGATGTGGCAGCTTGCGAGATCGTCGAGAGCGCGGTCGTCGCCGTGCTGCCGCCATTCGTGGCCTGTTGCGTGCTGAGCGCGGCGGCCAGAATGTCGCCGACTTTGACATTGGCATTGAGGACATTGTCGTAAGTGGCGGCCGTGAGGCCGATACGTGTCGACAGCGCGGACAGGAAATCGAATGCGTCGATGCGCGCATTCAGCAACGCCTGATAATCCATCACCGATAGCGACAGCGTGGTGCCGAGCAGCGAGCCGAGCACACTGTTGAGCAGGCCGCCGTTGAGTGATGCCAGACGCGAGCCGATGGCAAAGGACCCGATCTGCGTGTTGGCTGCGATCGCCTGGGTCTTGATCGTGAAGGCGTTGCTGCCGGTGAAGAACTTGCTGAAGTAAAGCGGCGTCGAGGTCTGCACCGTGACGCGCGCGGCATTGGCCGTGCCGACGGCGGGCGTAACGAAGCGGCTTTGGACAGGAATTGAGGAGTCGGCCGTGTAAGTACCGAGCTCGACGCTGGTCAGCGCCGTTGCCGGATAGTTATTGTTGGTCACCGCCGATCTGGCGGCATTGGTCGCATTGGTCAGGTTGCTCGCGGCGACGATCGCGGCGATGTCAGCTGCGCTCTGCGTCTTGCGGCGATCGGCTGCAATGGTGCCGACATCGACGCCGAGCGCCGCGCAGCAAATGGCCAGCGTCATGCCGCCAACGGACATGAAGGCGATATTGCCACGCTGATCGGCGGCAAAGCGGCGAAGCAGATTCATCAACGATGCCATCGTCAGAATCCTCCATACGGAATGGAGGCCGAACGGGTCACCAGCGTGGCCGGCTTCGGCACGAAGGGCAGCGTGTAGATGAACATCCCCGCCGCGTCGTAATTCACGGTGACGACGAACACACTGGCATTCGACGGCGACGTTGCCGCCGCAGTCGTCAACTTCGTCGGGTTGATCAGTGGATAGGTCGCGGCATTGTTGGTGACATAGGTCGAGGCCAGCGAGCTGCGCTCGGCCTCGGTCATGCCCGCCACCGATGAACGTGCCGCTTCGGCAGCGAGCTGCTGCACGCCGTGAATAACGGCGAGATACGAGCCGAAGACAACGATGCCGAAAACGATCGTCAGGAAGACAGGAAGCAGCATCGCGAATTCGACGGCGCTGGAGCCGCGCCGGCACGATGCAAATGTCTTTCGGTAGCTGGTTGCGAATCTCGACATGCTGCGAGCTTCGCAATGGCGGGTGAAGACTACCTATACAACTTCTATTACCACAAGGGGCTGGCGATCATCTCAGATGCAGGGATAGCGTACGATGTCTGCATTGAAAGTGATGGCCTCATCACTTTCACGGTCCCGCAAAGCAAGTTCCCTCAGATGTTCATGAAGCGCGATCGCAACACGTCGAGCAGCTGATTGCTCTTCATTCCGCTATCGTTACGCGCGCAGAGCAGCATCTGCGGCACCGCTGGTGTCGGAAGATAATACTCATTGGCGATCATCAGCGATGACGGAACCAGCCGCTTCGGCAACACTGTGAGGCCTATTCCCGCTTTCGCCGCTTCGATGCGGGCGTGAAAATCCGGGCTGGAGAATGCGATACGATAGATCATGCCTTTGCGCTCGAGCGCCTGCACCATCAGATCATGCATAATCTGACCCGGCCAGGTCAGCAGTGGGATCGGCGCACCCGGGCTGAGCGTAAAATCCTTCGCACGGACCCAGACCACTTCGTCTTCGCGTTGATCCACGATTTCCAGAGTCGGATCCGGTGGCGTATCGCTCTGGCTGAGATAGATACCGATATCGACGAAGCCGTCGATCAGGCCTTTGACGATTTCGGCTGAACTGTCGGCATAGATGGAAACATTCGTCATCTCCGCCTTGCTCAGCACTTCCATCATGCGGCGGGAATAGATGTTGCTCAGGCCGAGCCGGATCGGCGTATCATCGGGCGCGCCGCCGCGCAGCATCAGCAACTGATCGTTTGCTTCAAGGATCTTCTTCGCCTGGATCAGCACGAGCTTGCCGAGTTCGGTCGCTGCCGAGCCATTGGCGGATTTCTGGAAGATGCTGCCGCCCACCGCGTGTTCGATACGCTTGATCTGCGAACTGATGGCGGGTTGGCTAAGACCGAGGATTTTGGCCGCCTTGGTGATACTGCCGGTTTCGGAAATGCCGACCACCGATCGCATGATCTCGGTGGGAATGCTGGAACTCTGATATCTGCGATGCATTGGCATGGTCCTTCGCGATCGGCGGCAGCCGTGACGTCATCGACGAAGCGAACCGTTCGAGCCGTTCAACCAATCTTCGATCGATACGAACGGTCCGGCGACATCGCTGCGGTCGCTGCAGTTGTGCGTGGCGGGCCCTGCACACTTTCAAAGTGTATCGATCTGCATCAACTGCCAAGCATTTTCGTTCATTTTCTATTCGCGATACCCAATTTGGACTGAGCAACGAGTCAAGGCAGGTTTCATTTTACCGAGGCGAGAAGCCGCCAGGCAGGCGCTTCTGCGCTCCGACATGGCTCATCGCTTCGAGCAACTTGATTCGGAATGCCTGGCTCGTGGGAGACGCCGACAGCGTCTTCAGGTGGAGATCTTGCGCATCGTCCCGATGAGCACATAAGCCAGTCCCGTGCCGCTCAAGGCACCCGCCAGCTTGATCAGCGCATCCGGAACCTGACCGTGACGGTCCGGCGTCAGATGCTGCAGCACTTCGAGGCCCACAGCGGCGCCGCCAACCATCAGGGTCACCAGCCATAGATGGCGGGGATAGGCGATACCAAACAGCAGGCCGACCAAGGCAAATGCCCAGAACCGTTCGCCACTGACATTGCCGACATGGGGCCGCAAACCAATCGGCGACAGCGTTGCAAAAGCAACCGCCAGAAGTGCCGACCAGGCCAGAATGATGATGATTTTCCGAAACATTGCGAGGTCATATCGCAAACCGGCGCCACAGCGGCGTTTCTTGCGATGCAGGGTTAATTGGCTGGAACAAATTGGCGATCCCGGGAAGACTCGAACTTCCGGCCTACGGTTTAGGAAACCGTCGCTCTATCCGGCTGAGCTACGGGACCGCTCGCGTGGCTGAACACCACTGGCCAGTTCCATATCAGAGCCCGCTCCGGCTCGCTACCTCTCGCGATGCGTTCGCCTCACATTCCTTTGAAAGAGGGTGGCAGCGTTCCCGGAACAGGCCCGGTCATCGGTCGTTGGCTTAAGGCAAGACGACAAAGATGGAGAATCCACATGAAGACAATTAAATTTCTCACTGCAGCGGTTGTCGCAACCGGCCTGATGGCAACTCCCGTGCTCGCCAAGGATCAGGCCAAGCATCGCGCAAAGGCGCAGGCGGACTACAACGCGCAGATGAGCGACAGCACCTATCGCGATAACGGTTACCGGACCGGCATGCGGACATCGGATAGCGGCTTCTGGCCAGGTGACGTCGCAGCCGGCGCCGTGGGCGGTGCTGTCGGCATTGCTGGCGCAGCCGTCAGCACGGCAGGTGCTATCGCAACGGCACCGTTCCGCGGCTGGGACAACAGTTATGCCTATTATGACGGCCCGACCGATCGCTACGATTCACGCGACTCATATGCGCGCCGTAACAATTTCGTCTGTCAGCCCGGCACCTGGGTGCGAGGCGAGAACGGACAGCGTCATATTTGTCAGTAAGGCCTGACGACAATGACAACAGAAGGGGCGGCCAAATGGCCGCTTTTCTATGTGAGTAGCCCGGCGCTCGACGCCCGGCCACGCGAGACCACACACCAAATCGCTTGATATTGTCTCGGACTACACAATCGATATCTCACGACAACCGATCTTCGCACTTCACCAACGATTTCGAGAATCCGTTTAGTGAGCGCGAGTTCCCCTCGTCTGCTTTGTGTCTAAAAGAGGGGAGAAATGCGTTTCGTGCGGTTGAAAAATGGCGACCAATGGTGACAAATACCTCCGGTGAGCACGGGGGTGGACGTGATCCGATCGACGCCATCAGGGCTGATATCGACGACATCGATGATCATGTTGCTTGCGGCATCTTTTGTGCTGCTGCCTGGTCGCGCCCATGCGCAGTGGTGGACGGCGGCTCCTGCCGATTATGAAGACTGTGCTGACCGCGTCGAGAAGTCGTCGCTCAGCGGTGAAGCCAAGGCATCCGCATTGTCGAATTGCGAGAGCACATTCGCCGCCCGGCGCAAGCGCGGCGGCGGCTATGTCTATCACGACTTCATGCAGAATCGCAGCTTCGACATCGCCGGGCCGAATCCCACCGCCGCCGAGCAGAAGATGATCGACGAGCAATATGCGATCTATCTCAACAATCAGCGCCGCAACATCATCCTGGCCGCCTTTGCCAAGAAGCAGAGCGAGGCGCAGCAGCAAGTCGTCGCCGAAACCGATTTCCGCGACGAAGCCACGACACAAGGCGCAGTTGCAAGTGCACCAGTCGCACTGCCCCGCCCGCGTCCGAAACAGCGCGCCGCCAAAGGCCCGGATTGCGCAGCAGAGCCGCTTGCTTGCGGCTGGGCGAAACTGTCATCGGGCCTGAAGGACATCAAGGATGCCCTGTTCGGCGCTCCCGCGCCAGGCAAGACCAAGCGGACCTGATCCAGCCTACTCAGGCGCGTACGGACGAACTTAGTCCGAGATCACCATGGCCCAGAACATCCGATATGGCGATTTCGGATTGGCCACCGACGCCACGCCCACCTTGCGTGCGCCCGGCATCAACAGATTGGCGCGATGACCGGGGCTGTCCTCCCACTGCTTCAACGTTTCCGTGAAGGTGAGGAAGCCGGCCGCGATGTTCTCGGCCGCTTTCGACTTGCGCAACTTGGACACGCGCGTTGTAAACGCCCCGCCGACCTCATGGCTGACCTTGCCACTGACTGACATGGCCTGCGCCTGCACGAGTGCGACCGCTGCAAGCTTGCTGTCGGATGTAACGGCTGACAGCTTGTGGGCACGCCGAAATGCACTGATCTGACCTGCGTAGTCTGCCGCATGCGCAGGCACCGGAATGACGATGCTCAGAAGGCAGGCAGACAACAGCATGATCCAACCAGCAGATCTCATCGATGCACTCAGCGCTTGTGACGATGACGACCAGCCGGTCGTCGTCGCAATGGCTTTTCGATGATCGCAGGCTGGGCCGACTGAGCGGCACGACGCTGCTCGGCAAGACGCGCATCATAACCGGGCGACGGCGTCACCGTGGGCGGCACGGCCCAGGCGGGCGCAACGATGCCGCATACGAACAGAGCGACGATCGATAGAGAAAAGGGAGGTCGCATCGGTCGTCCTCCAGGACATTTCAAAAAAGGCCTGAAGCGCAAAGCGCCTCAGGCCAGAATTTTCAAAGCCGAAACTTACTTCTTGGCCTTCTTCGCCTTGGCAGCGGTCTTGGCCTTCTTCACGGTCTTCGCGACCTTCGTGGTCTTGGCGACCTTGGTGGCTGCGACCTTCTTGGCCTTGCGGCGACGATGTCCGAGCGGAATGCCAAGCTTGATGGCCTTCTGACGCAGCGAACCACCGGTGCGCTTCATTTCCTTGGCGATCTTCTCGAGCGGGGTCTGGGCCTTGGAATGCGCGCGGAGGACTTTCTCGTCTTCCTTGGTGTATTCGCGGCGCACGAGTTTCTTTACTGCTTTCTTGGCCATTGGATCTCCGATCTGTAGTTGAGAATTTCAACCGGCACACGTTCTGCCGATAAATATGAAGGGGACTGAACGTCAGATTCGTTGCAAGAAATCGAACCACCGTCAAATCACGCGACTATCTATACTAAAGAAGTTGAGAATGACATAGCCTTTGATGCCACATGCGATGAGCAGTTTTGCACGCAATGTTCGCGAGCTCTAACTCACTGAATGATACGCATTTACTACCCGAACGCATGATCAGGTGGCGCATCAGCAGCGCTCGAGGAAACAGGCTGATCGAAAAATATAGCTGCACTAAACATGTCGATAGCGTCACGCACGTCGAATGATGCACAATATTACCGCCACAAAGTGATGATGCGTGCATTTCGAAATCGTTCGCGCGCCACTTGGTCAACAATCGCTCGGTCACGACGCGATTTCCAAATGTGTAGCACCGCGGAAAAGACTTAATCGGCGGTAATAGCGAGCAACTACAGACCACGAATTTTTTGAACCGTGAGTGCCGGCGATCCACGCTTCGCATCCTCCGCGCCCTTCACGAGGTCGATCACGCGACGGCTCAGCGGCGCCTCAACACCATATTGATTCGCCGACTGCACAACCACACCCTGTAGGTAATCGACTTCGGTCAAGCGGCCACGCTGCAGATCTTCCCACATGGATGAGCGTGCATCGGCATCGATCTTCATGACACGCCGCAAAACCACGCCAAAGAGACTATCCGGCAACCGCAGGACATGTGGCGTCAGCCATGGCGGCATCGCGGTCATCGCAATCGGTGAAATGCCTGCAGCACGTAATACCGCGAGTCCCTCGGCCATCTGATCCGCGAACAGAAGTCGCCACGCACGCTGCTGCAACTGCGTGCGAAGCGGCAAATCGGATAGCGCATTCAACGCGTTGTTGAGGTTGAGCAGCAGCTTGCCCCAAAGTACGCCGGCAATGTTGTCGGTCGACCGCACCGGCAAATGCGCGACTGCCAGCCGAGCTGCCGTGTCGTCGTCATCGCGCTCGACCACCAATGCGCCGGACGTGGCGCGGTGCACGGTCCCGTCATCGCGCGTCACCACATTGAAAGGCACCATGCCGCCCAATACGCGATGGCCGGGCAAGGCCTGCTTGAGAACGGCAACATTGCCGACGCCATTCTGCAGACTGACGATAACTGCATCTGCGGCGGCATGCTGAGCGATCAACGCCGCCATTGCGCCGGTATCGCCGCTCTTGACCGCGACGATGATGATGCCGGCGTCCTTCATGATGGCCGGATCGTCGGACGGCGCGACTTGCTCGGCATGCAACTGCCAGCGCCCACCTTCAAAGCTCGTTAGCTGCAATCCGCTGCGCGCGATACCTTCGATCACCCGCTTGCGCGCCAGCAGCGAGACATTGCCACCGGCTGTGGCCAGCATACCGCCGACAAAGCAGCCGATGCTGCCGGCGCCGGCGATACAAATGGGGCGTTGTGCGTTCACGTCACTTCCCACTGTGATGATCTTCGTTCCTAGCAAAATGATGCAGCACTGCCTACCTGTGGAACCGACGCGACTTGTCCGCGTCATATCGCGCAGCTATCTTTTTCAAGGGCTGGCTGAACAGGAGATGGTGATGGGTTTGCTCGACATTCTGAATGGCATGGCCAATGGCCCGCGCGGCCCCAGCGATCCCAACGACAAGAGCGGCGGCATGTCTCCGCTCACCATGGCGATCCTCGCGCTGCTTGCCTACAAGGGCTACAAACATGTCACCGGCGGCCAAGCGCAGCCGGCGCCACAGGGGCAGCCGCAGCAGGCTCCCGCACCGACCCAGGCCAATGCCGAAGGCGGCGGTCTTGGTGGATTGCTTGGCGGACTTCTCGGCGGCAATAGCAATACTGGCAGCAGCGGTGGCATCGGCGATCTCCTTCGCGGCCCGCTCGGCGGTATCATTGGCGGCGCGGCGGCGGGCAGCGTGCTCAGCGGCGGCCTCGGCGATCTCGTCAAGCGCCTGCAGGAGAACGGCCATGGCGATGCGGCGGACTCCTGGGTTCAACCGGGACCGAACAAGCAGATCTCGCCCGGCGATCTCGGCGCAGCACTGGGTGCCGACGATATCGCGCAGCTGACGTCGCGTACCGGCCTCTCGCGCGAGCAGCTGCTGTCCGAACTCAGCAACGAGCTGCCCGGCGCCGTCGATGACTTCACGCCGGAGGGGCGCCTGCCGACTGAGGACGAAGCCTCGTCGCGCTGGGTCTAACTGATTTCAACAAGGGGGAATTGCGATGCTCTGGATCATTCTCGTCGGCTTCGTCGCGGGTATTCTCGCCCGCATCATCTCGCCGGGCCCGAACAACCCGTCGGGCTTCATCCTGACCACGGTGCTCGGCATTGCCGGCGCCTTCCTGGCGACGTTTATCGGTCAGCAGATCGGCCATTACGGCCCGAACCAGGGCGCCGGCTTCATCACCGCCACCATCGGCGCGCTGGTGGTGCTGTTCATCTGGAACAGGCTGGTCGCCCGCGGCACGATCCCCGATCCCGGTCGGCGATAAACGTCAGAATGGAAAAGCCCCGGTCAGCCTGACCGGGGCTTTTTTCTTATGCCCTGATCGACTGCAGATGCATGCCGGCATCCATGCGAACA
Source organism: Tardiphaga sp. GW821-FHT12E02 (assembly GCF_058807155.1). Classification (NCBI taxonomy): domain Bacteria; kingdom Pseudomonadati; phylum Pseudomonadota; class Alphaproteobacteria; order Hyphomicrobiales; family Nitrobacteraceae; genus Tardiphaga; species Tardiphaga sp. GW821-FHT12E02. Next base: position 1,157,896 of record NZ_JBXAQK010000001.1, on the reverse strand, counting down.
AGTTCGCCGGTCATGTGACCGGATGGCGGCGTGGCGAGGAAACAGATCAATTGCGCGATATCCTCGGCGGTCGAGGCCGCCTGCAACGGGACGCGCGCAATCACCGCATCTCGCACTTTTGCTGCAGCTTCCGCACCACGGCCCTTGGTGAACCAGGGCGTATCGATATAGCCGGGACAAACCGTGTTGACGCGGATCAGCGGCGCCAGCGCGCGCGCCAGCGACAGCGTGATCGAATTCAGCGCGCCCTTGCTGGCAGCATAGGCGACCGATGAACCCGCGCCCGACAGGCCGGCCATCGACGACACATTCACCACCGCTGCAGCACGGCCCGAAGCCTTCGCGCTGGCTTCAAGCAGCGACCGCGCCGCACGCACCATCTGATATGGCCCGATGGTGTTGATGCCATAGATCCACTGGAAATCTTCGGCCGATAGCCCGTCGAGATCGTCATGCGCCACATGCTTGGTGACGCCGGCATTGTTCACCAGTGCATCGATGCGCCCCCAATGCGCGGCCGCCGCGACGATCTTCTTGCAGTCTTCGTCCTTCGAGACATCGCCCTGCACGACCACAACCTCGGCCGCGCCAAGCTTGCGGCACTGTTCGGCCGTGGCTTCCGCCTCTTTCGCGCTGGACGAATAATTGATCACGAGCCGCGCCCCGTCCTTGGCGAGGATGGCCGCTGTTGCAGCGCCGAGCCCCGACGCCGATCCTGTGATCACCGCACACAAACCATCCTTCGACATCCGCATTCCCTCTGTTTCTGTTGTTCAGGTGGAGTGATCTAACACAGCCGCTTCACGCTGGTATACAACCCCCGCAACTCGCTGCGCGGAATAAGCGCGCATCATGCCGCCACTGCAGACCACAATGCAGGTGCGCCGCTTGCATCGTGCCGGCTTTTCATCATCATGCCCGCAACAACAGTGGCAGCACCCCATGCCCGGCATCCCTGCCGAATGAGATGCGCTATCGAACGGGGAACGCCTTGACCGAGACAGACAATATCGTCGCCGAAACCGCCGAACGCATCTTCGCCGATCTCGCGGACGCACAAACCATCAATCACGACAAGCAAGGCGCCTGGAAGGCTCCACTGTGGCAGGCGCTGACTGACTCCGGCCTGCCACTGTCATGGGTCCCGGAAGAATGTGACGGCTCCGGCACCAGCATGGCCGAAGGTTTCAGCGTGCTCAGCGTTGCCGGCCGCGCCGGTGTCAGCGTTCCGCTCACCGAAACCATGCTGGCCGGCTGGCTGCTCGCACAAGGTAAGATCAAGTCGCCCGACGGCATGATGACGGTGGCGCCGGCCAACACGCGCGATCGCCTCACGCTCAATGCCGACGGCACCATCTCGGGCCGCGCCCGCGGCATCCCGTTCGCCGCAGAGGCGAAACACATCGCGGTTATCGCCGGTGACTCCATTGCCCTGATCGATGCCGGCGCCACCAAGATCGATGCGGGCCTCAGCCTCGCCGGCGATCATTCCGACACCGTGCATTTCGACAAGGTGAAGCCCGTCGCGACCGCGAAGGCACCGGCGGGCATCGATGAGAAAGCCTTGTTGCTGATGGGCGCCCTCGCCCGCAGCCTGCAGATCGCCGGCGCGCTGGAATCGATGCTCGGCATCAGCGTGCAATATTCCGGCGAGCGCGTCGCCTTCGAGAAGAAAATCTCGAAATTCCAGGCGGTGCAGCACAATCTCGCAAAGCTGGCCGGTGAGACCTCCGCGGCCCTCGCCGCCGCCAGCTCCGCCGCCGATGCCTTCTCGCACGGCGCACCGATCGACGACGCGCTGTTCCTCGAAGCCGCTGCCGCAAAGATCCGATGCTCGGAAGCCGCCGAGAAAGGCGCTGCCATCGCGCATCAGGTTCACGGCGCCATCGGCTTCACCCGCGAGCACATCCTGCATCGCTACACGCTGCGCGCACTCGCCTGGCGTGACGATTTCGGCAGCGAGAGCTACTGGGCCGTCGAGCTCGGCAAACTGGTGGCCAGGCGTGGTGCCGATGAGCTGTGGCCGCTGGTCGCGTCGCGCTAAGACAGAGAAACGAGAACCCACATGACTGCAGCCCTTCGTTTCGACCCGATCCGCCTGCCGCCCGAATGCGAGCAGCTCCGCAAGGAAGTCCGCGCCTTCCTCGCCGATGAAATCGCCGCCGGCACCTTCGATCCTCATCGCCCGGTGCAGGAAGACGCCGACAACCGCGAATTCTCCCGCCGCGTCGGCGAGAAGGGCTGGCTCGGCATGACCTGGCCCAAGCAATATGGCGGCCATGAACGCTCGTTCCTCGAACGCTATGTGGTCACCGAGGAAATGCGCGTGGCCAACGCCCCGGTGCGCCGCTTCTTCGTCGCCGATCGCCAAAGCGGCCCGGTGCTGCTGAAATACGCGCCCGAACACATCAAGATGGATATCCTGCCGCGCATCTGCCGCGGCGAGATCTGCTTCTCCATCGGCATGAGCGAGCCGAATTCCGGCTCCGACCTGTTCGCTGCCAAGACCAAGGCGACCAAGACCGATGGCGGATTCCTGATCAATGGCAGCAAGATCTGGACGACCTCGGCGCATATCGCCGATTACATGATCGCGATCTTCCGCACCTCGCCGCCCACCAAGGAAAACCGTCGCCACGGCCTCACCCAGTTCCTGGTCAACATGAAGACCCCGGGCATCAAGGTGAACCCGATCGACCAGATTACCGGCCAGCAGGAATTCAACGAAGTCGTCTTCACCGACGCCTTCATTCCCGACGACCACATGCTCGGCGAGATCGACGGCGCCTGGAAACAGGCGACCTCCGAACTCGCTTACGAGCGCTCCGGCCCCGAGCGTTTCCTTGAGACCTATTACACGCTGACGGAACTGGTTCGTGCCGTTGGCCCCGAACCGGACACGCGCAGTGCCGAAGGCATTGGTCGCTTGGTGGCACAGCTGCACACCATGCGCCGCATGTCGGTGTCGGTCGCGGGCATGCTGCAGGCCGGCAAGGAGCCGGTGGTGGAAGCCTCCATCGTCAAGGATATCGGCACCGTGTGGGAGCAGCAGCTGCCGCATCGCGTCCGCGACCTCGCCGCTTTCGTCGATGACACTGCGTCGAACCACGCCACCCTCGACGAGATGCTCGACTTCGCCATCAAGACGGCACCCAAACTCACCATCCAGGGCGGCACGACGGAAGTGCTGCGCGGCATCATCGCGCGCGGCTTGGGCCTGCGGTGACCCTTTTCTTCACCTCTCCCCTCCGGGGAGAGGTCGCCGCTCCTTAGCGGCGGGAGAGGGGGAGCCCCACACTCCGACGTCATTTGCGGCGCCCCCTCACCCTAACCCTCTCCCCGGAGGGGAGAGGGGACTACGGAGCGCCTTCGATTCTTATTGCTTTGATTGGAGCCTACTCATGACCACCTACAAAGACATCGCCGTCGAGACCCGCGGCCACATCGCGATCATCGAGATCCGCAAGCCGCCGCTGAACTTCTTCGACATCCTGCTGATCCAGCAGATCGCCAACGCGCTCGATGAGATCGACGCCAATCCGGAGCTCCGCGCCACCGTGCTGTGCGCGCAGGGCAAGGCGTTCTGCGCCGGCGCGGATTTCAGCGATCCGAACCGCAAGGAAACCGAAGCGGCCGCCAAGAGCGGCGACCCCGCCGACAATCTCGGCTCCATCGGCCATCTCTATATGGAAGCCGTGCGCATCTTCCGCGCCAAGAAGCCGATCGTCGCCGCCGTGCAGGGCGCGGCCATCGGCGGTGGCCTCGGCCTTGCGGTGTCAGCGGACTTCCGCGTTGCCTGCCCGGAAACCCGCTTCGCCGCGAATTTCACCCGTCTCGGCTTCCACCCAGGCTTCGGCCTCACCGTCTCGCTCACCGAACTGATCGGCAAGAACAACGCCGAGCTGATGTTCTACACCTCGCGCCGTGTCGGCGGCGAAGAGGCGCTGAAGATGGGCCTCGCCAATGTGCTGGTGCCGCAGGACCAGGTCCGCGATGCCGCGATCAAGCTGGCCGAGGAGATCGCCGAGAATTCCCCGCTTGGCCTGCTCTCGACCCGCACCACCATGCGCAATGGTCTTGCCGACCGCGTCGCCAAGGCGACCGAGCACGAGCTCGCCGAACAGACCCGCTTGCGCAAGACCGAGGATTTCAAGGAAGGCGTTGCGGCGACATCCGAGCGCCGCGTGCCGAATTTCAAGGGGCGCTAAGTCCCCGCCAGGTTTGTTCTGCAAACCTCACACTGAAATGGCCGGAGGAAACTCCGGCCATTTTTATTTATCTCAGTCTCTCATGGTGAGGAGCGCGCTCTTGCGCGCGTCTCGAACCATGAGCTGGCTTGGCTCTGGCGCTCGCTGCCATCCTTCGAGACGCGGCCTAGGGCCGCTCCTCAGGATGAGGGCAGAATGGGCGGAAACTCGGTTATGCCTTCCGTACCACCAGCGCATCGACGATCGTCACGCCTTCGCCGACCGGATGCACCAGCACCGGATTGAGCTCGATCTCGGCCACCTCGCTTTGCAGATGCGCGGCCAATTGCGAGATCTGTGCAATCAGCGCGGCAGCAGCCGACACGTCAGCCTGCGGCGCTCCGCGAAATCCATTCAGCAGTGGCGCGCCCTTTAACGCATTCAGCATCTCGCCTGCCTCCTGCGCACTCACAGGTGCCGGGCGGTAGACGACGTCCTTAAACAACTCCGTCGTCACACCGCCAAGCCCCACCATCACCATGGGCCCGAATGTCCTGTCCAGCAGCGTCCCCACGATGATCTCGACGCCCGTCTTTGCCATTGGCGAGACCAGCACGCCCTGCAGCACCGCCTGCGGCCGATGCATCTGCGCACTCGCGATCAACGCATCATAGGCCGCCGCCGCTTCTTCATTCGTCGCGATGTTGATCTTGACGCCGCTGACCTCACTCTTGTGCGGGATATCACGCGACTGGATTTTCATCACCAGCGGGAAGCCGACCTTGGAAACTGCAGCGACGAGTGCCGTTTTGTCGGCAACAAGAATTTCATTCGGCAAGGCAACGCCGGCCATCTGCAGCAGCGTCTTGCTGTCATGTTCCGACAATGTTGGCGCCGTCAGATGCTTCGCCAGATCGGCCGGCACATGCGCGGCTTCGACGACTGGCTGGGCCAGCTCGAAGCGCGCGTGATCGACGAGCCTCCGCATCGCCACACTCACATGAGTAAGTCCTGACAGCACCACGACGCCGGACTCGGCGAGCCCGCTACGCGCAAAATTCGATGGCAGCGTGTAGGACCAGAACACGATCGGCTTGCGCTGCGCCGCGATCACCGGCTTCAGCTCCGGCGTCTTGAACGGCATCCGCGTCTCGCTGGAGAGCGAGATCACCACCAGGATGGCATCGACCTCGTCCGACTTGTCCAGCAATTCGATCGTTTTCTGCAACCCGCCGCTATGCACCGCCTGCGCGGTGATATCGATGGGATTGCGCGGCGAGCCGTAGGACGGGATCAGGCCACGAATGGTGGCCTGAACGCCCTCCGACAATTCCGGCACCTGCAGCCCCTGCGCAGACACCGCGTCAGCTCCCCAGATGCCCGCACCACCGGAGACGGTGACAACCGCCACCCGTTCACCTTTCGGCAGTGGCGACGTGGTCAGTACCGCAGCAATGCTGACGGCTTCATCGAGGTCATTGGAGACAATGAAGCCGTAGCGCGCGAACACCGCATCATAGGCGGCCGTCCAGCCCGCCATGCTCGCTGTATGCGATGCCGCAGCGCGTTCACCCGCACCGGAACGGCCGACCTTTGTGACGATGACGGGCTTTCCGATCTCCGCCGCCTTCCTTGCAGCAGAAAGGAATTTATCGACGTCGCGAATGCCCTCGATGAACAGCAGGATTACATCGGTTGTGGGATCCTGCACCATATAGTCGAGGAACTCGCCTGCTCCGAGATCGGACTCGTTGCCGGTCGAGATCACCGTACTCAGCGCAATGCCGAGCGCCTTGGCGCGGTTATAGATCGCAAAGCCAATGCCGCCGGATTGCGCAACGATGCCGATCCGCTTTTTGGTGGCGACCAAGAGCGTCTGGTCCGGCTTCACATCCACCGTCGGGCTGAAAGTCGCCGCTATTCCTGCAATCTGATTGTAATAGCCTTCGGCATTAGGACCGGAAATGCGCATCCCTGTGCGCCTTGCCAACGCGGCGATCTGGTCCTGCATGGCGATCGAATCGCCACCTTCTTCGGCGAAACCGGATGAGATGATGATCGTGTGCTTGACGCCGAGCCTTGCGCAATCCTCCAACACACCCAGCACGACACGTGCGGGAATGATCACGATCGCAAGATCGATCGGCTGGCCGATCGCGCCGAGCGATGAGTAGCACGTCAGGCCATCGATATCGGGATAGTTCGGATTGACCGGATAGATGGCGCCGGAAAAATGGTTCTTGCGCAGGAATGCCAGCAGCAAGCCCGGAATTTTGTGAGCATCACGCGAGGCGCCGATAATGGCGATGCTTGCCGGATTGAAGAACGAATCCAACGGATGTCGAACCGACACGGTCATGGCGCTTCCCGGTGATTGTTGTCGCCGAGATGGTGCCGCGCCGAACGCGATCAGGCAACGACGCGAAACGTGACCCCACCCAGCAGAAATGCATCATCCGCCGATGGACATCCACGCGCCCGCGCTTTGCCCAGCACCTGCGCGACATCGTTGACACGAAATTTGAGCCCGGTCATGGCCTCGGCCTTGCCCTTGGTAAAACGCAGACAACCGTTCGGCAGCGCAATCTGCGGATCGTTGTTCTTCGCCGAAGTCAGTGGGATGCCGATCAGATTGCTCCAGTGCTGCGCCAGATCGTAGTGATCCGGGCTTTGCAATTCGACTTCGAGCAAGGCACGCGTGATGTCATGGCGGATCGACTCCTGCCAGTTTGGACCGGCCGGCGGATAGATATCGAAATCGTCGTCGCTGCCTGCGGTGTGATTGAATTCGATGAAGGCTGCGCGGCAATCACGCGGATGCAACTGCACGCCATGATAGGGTGGATGATCGATCACATTGGCCGTCCGGACACCAATGCTGGCAGCAAAGCGGCCGCGTTCATCGGGATCCTCGCAGGACAGGATCACCATGTAGCCGCCACGTCCGCCGGATTTTTCCAGGAAGCGGCCAGCGGCCGTGCCGGGCTGTGTTGGCGCCACCACTTCGAGCAGCGTGGCATCGACGGGCATCAGCGCGTTTTCGAGTCCGTACTTCTCGACGTGCGGATCACGGTAGCAGACATCGAGGCCGAGAATGGCCGTGATGTCGCCGACCACAGGCTCCAGATGCGGAGCGACCAGACAGACTTGCCGCAACCGCATCTGGCTCATGATTATTGCCCCTTGAAAACCGGCTTGCGCTTTTCGACGAAGGCTTTGGAAGCCTCCTTGTGATCCTCGGTGTCGCTGCAGCGGGTATGGTGGATCGCCTCGCCGTCGAAACAGGCTTCCAGCGTCATGGTCTCGGCATTGTTGATGTTGGTCTTGATGTAGCCGTAGGTGATGCTCGGCCCGCGCGCGAGTGACATCGCGAGTTCGCGGGCAGCGGTTTCCACTTCGGCATCATCGACCACCTTGGTGACCATGCCGAGCCCGAGTGCTTCCTGTGCCGTGAGCACCGGCGACATCAGATAAAGCTCACGCGCCTTGGCGCTGCCGAGCATCTTGGTGAGGAAATATGTGCCGCCGTAATCGCCGGAGAAGCCGACCTTGGCGAAAGCCGTGGTGATCTTCACGGATGACGAGGCAACGCGAAGATCGCAGGAGAGCGCAATCGAAAGACCTGCGCCTGCGGCAGCACCATCGAGCTGCGCTACCACCGGCTTTGCCATCGTGTGCAGGAGGCGCGACACTTCCATGCCCTTGCGCAGGTTTACCCGCTTGGCCTCGAACGGCAGCGGCGCGCGGCCGGCGGCCATCGACTTGACGTCGCCACCGACACAGAACGTGCCGCCGGCGCCCTTGATGAGCACGGCGCGCACGTCATGATCTTCCTGGGCGCGACGCGCGGCCGCGACCAGTCCTTCGGTCATCTCCACATTCAGCGCGTTGCGCCGGTCCGGACGGTTCATGGTGATGGTGAGAAGACCGTTGTCGAGATCCTGCAGGACGATGTCGCTCATAGTTGATGCCTTTCCATTCTTGTTCTTCTTCACCGCCCTCATGTGAGGAGGCGCCCTTGGGCGCCGTCTCGAACCATGGCCCCAAGCTCTCATCCTTCGAGGCGCCGCTTCCGCCTTCGCTCTTTGAGCTTCGGCGGACAGGTCGCGGCTCCTCAGGATGAGGGACGGAGCTTTACTTCTTCACCAGCGGGCAGCGCGATGCTTCGAGCGGCTGGAACGCCTGGTCAGCCGGAACGGTGGCCGAGAGCTTATAGTAATCCCAACGCCCCTTCGATTCCGACGGCTTCTTCACCTCGAACAGATAGAAGTCGTGAATCATGCGGCCGTCCTCGCGGATCTTGCCGTTCTTGGCGAACATGTCGTTGATAGGCGTCTCCTTCATCAGCTTCATGACGGCCGCGGAATCGGTCGTCCCGGCCGCTTTCACCGCCTTGAGATAGTGCGACACCGACGAATAGACGCCGGCCTGGGCCGAGGTCGGCACGCGGCCCTTGTTGCGGGCCTGGAAGCGCTTGGTGAAGGCGCGGGTTTCGTCATTGAGATCCCAATAGAAACCTTCAGCCAGGATCAGGCCTTGCGCGGTGTCAAGACCGACACTGTCGATGTCCGAGATGAAGGCCAGCAGCGGCGACAGCTTCTGGCCGCCGCTCTTGGTCAGCCCGAATTCAGCCGCCTGCTTGATCGCCGTGATGGTGTCGCCGCCGGCATTGGCAAGGCCGACGACCTTGGCCTTGGACGATTGCGCCTGCAGCAGGAAGGACGAGAAGTCCGCCGTGTTCAGCGGATGCTTGACGCTGCCTACCACCTTGCCGCCCGCCTTGGTGACCACGGCGGTCGTATCCTTTTCCAGATCCTGACCGAACGCATAGTCGGCCGACAGGAAGTACCAGCTGTCGAGGCCGTTCTTGACGGTGGCGAGACCGGTCACATTGGCCTGCGCGTAAGTATCGAACACGTAATGCACGGTATAGGGGCCACAGGCTTCGTTGCTGAGGCGGATCGAGCCCGGACCGTTGAAGATGATGATCTTGTTGCGTGCCCGCGCGATCTCGCTTGCAGCCAGCGCGGTGGCCGACGCCGCGACGTCGACGATGGCCTCGACACCCTGATTGTCGAGCATGTCGCGCGCGATATTCGCCGAGAGATCGGCCTTGTTGAGATGGTCCGCTGCCACGATCTCGATCTTGCGGCCGAGCACTTCCCCGCCGAAATCCTCGGCTGCCATCTTTGCAGCGAGTTCGCTGCCGGGGCCGGTGATATCGGCATAGAGGCCGGACATATCGAGGATCGCGCCGAGCTTGAGCGGCTTGGTCTGCGCCATCGTCCCCGATGTCGCAGCAAAAAGCATGGTCGATGCAAGCAGGCCGGAAAGCAGTGTCTTGGTCTTCACGTAGTCCTCCCTCGTCGCGCATTGTTGCGCGGCATTCGTTGTTGGCGCGATCATGCCGCAAGGGAACAACAGCGGCAAGCGGCTGCAACGCGCTTCGCATCGCAAGAATTGCTCGAAAGAAACGCAGTTTCCGCAAAGCGGAATGGACTTGCGCAACGGCGCCGACATAGGGTTGCGTATCAACAAACAGGACGGCCAATGCGTGTCACGATCTTCGCGCATGCAGGACGGCGGGCCGCGCTGCGTGTGACGCCCGTGATCAGCCTCGTGGCATCGACGAGTCTCGCCTGCGCATCGGCCTGTTCGTTCGAGCCGCAGGGCATCGGACGCATCGCAGACGCAATCGATATCCGCACCTTGCGCATGAGCGATGGCGCCGAAGTTCGCCTCGCAGGCATCGAGCCCGCAACATCCGGCCCGTCCGATACCGAACTGAAATCCCTGATCCTCGAAGGCGATGTCGCACTCCATGGCGAGAGCGACACGCCCGATCGCTACGGCCGACAGCCCGTTTTCATCTTCACCGAGATCGACGGGCCAGCATTGCAGGCCCGCATCCTGAGCGCCGGCCTGGCGCTTGCCTCCGGCACCATTTCGGACCGTGCCTGCGCTGCGGAACTGGCCGCGGCCGAGGCCACTGCCCGGCGTGCCAAAACGGGAATATGGTCGCGCGGTGGCGTCATCAAAAACGCCGTAATTCCCGGCGATATTCTGGCGCAGTTGGGGCGTTTCGTCGTGGTCGAAGGGCGCGTTTTGTCCGTCCGGGAGGCCGGCACCACGACTTATCTCAATTTCGGCCGTCGCTGGACACGGGACTTTGCCGTGTCTATTTCAAGGCGCATGATGCCTGCCTTCGCAGGGGCGGGAATCGTGCTCAAATCCCTTGAAGGACGACGGATTCGTGTGCGTGGATGGGTCGAGAGCCGCGGTGGGCCGCGGATCGAGGCGCGCCATGTGGGGCAGATCGAGGCGGTCGGGGACTAAGGGACCGCCAAAGATAGACTACCGAGGCAGGACGCAACAACGTGACGGGTGTGGGACGGCAAACCAGCTTGAGCCGCCGCCTTTGGGCTGCGCCGGTTGTGCTATGCGCAGCCCTCTCGCTATCGGCTTGCGGCGACACCAGCCGTTTCGAAGTGGCCTCCGCCGCCGTGAGGCCGCCGACGCCCGCCAAGCCACCCAAGCCGGCAATCGTCCAGACGCCGGCCGCCGAGAAAGAGCACGAGCGCATTCTCGCCTCCTATGGCGGCTCCTATGACGATCCGCGGCTGGAGGGCCTGATCTCCAAGACCGTCGAGCGTCTGGTCGCCGTCTCCGAGCGGCCCGACCTCGCCTACAAGGTCACGATTCTCAATTCCGGCGCCGTCAACGCCTTCGCGTTGCCCACCGGCCAGCTCTATGTCACCCGTGGCCTCGTGGCGCTTGCCAGCGACACGTCCGAGCTTGCTTCGGTGCTGTCGCATGAAATGGCGCATGTGCTCGCCAAGCACGCCTCGATCCGCGAGGAGCAGGCAAAGCAGGCCGCTGTCGTCACCCGCGTCGTCTCCGACATGGGCACCAACGATCCCGATCTCACCGCCTTGGCACTGGCCAAATCCAAACTCACAATGGCGAGCTTTTCGCGCGCCCAGGAATTCGAGGCCGACGGGATCGGCGTCGGCATCTCCGCCCGCGCGCATTTCGATCCGTTCGGCGCCTCGCGTTTCCTATCCGCGATGGAGCGCAACGCTGCGCTGAAGGCCAGCCGCACACCGCTCGATTCCCGCGCACAGGATTTTCTGTCCTCGCATCCCGCCACACCCGAGCGGGTGCAGAATGCGCAGGCCAATGCCCGCCAATATGCCTCGCCCGCGGGCGGCAGCGGCGAACGCGACCGCGAGACCTATCTCGCCGCCATCGACGGCATCGTCTATGGCGAAGATCCAAGTGAAGGCTTTGTCCGTGGCCGTCGCTTCCTGCATCCGAAACTCGGCTTCACCTTCCAGGCGCCTGACGCATTCTCGCTCGACAACACCGCGCAGGCCGTGATCGGCGTGCGCGAGGGCGGCAATCAGGCGATGCGCTTCGATGTGGTGCGCGTGCCGTCCGAGCAGACGCTGAGCGACTACCTCAATTCCGGCTGGATGGAGAATGTCGACAAGGCTACCACGGAAGACGTGACCATCAACGGCTTCCCAGCCGCAACGGCACTGGCCCGCGGCGACCAGTGGCAATTCCGTGTCTACGCGCTGCGCTTCGGCAGCGACGTCTACCGCTTCATCTTCGCCGCCAAGCAGAAGACCAATGAAAGCGAGCGCAACGCGCGCGAGACCGTCAACTCATTCCGCCGCCTGACGCTGGCGGAAATCCAGGCCGCGCGCCCGCTGCGCCTGAAGGTCATCAACGTCCAGCCTGGCGACACCGTGGAATCGCTGTCGCACCGCATGAGCGGCGTCGATCGCCCCATGGAGCGGTTTCGCGTGATGAACGGGCTTGAGGCGAATGCGCAGGTCAAGCCGCGCGATCGCGTGAAGATCGTAGTGGATTGAACATCAACGTCTCATGTCATCACCCGCGCAGGCGGGTGATCCAGTGGACTCGATAGCTACGGTGTTCACTGGATCGCCCGGTCGAGCCGGGCGACGACAAGCGGAGCGTGTCACACAACAAAAAAGCCCGACCTTTCGGCCGGGCTTTTGAACTTGTTCGGAGCGCCGCTGCTTATGCAGCTTCGTCCTCGGCGACATCCTCGTCACCATCATCGGCTTCATCCGCACCGGCTTCGGCACCATCTTCAGCCTTGGCGCCGCGGCGCGGGCTCTTGGCGAGCTGGCCTTCGATCTCCTTGATCGCCTCGGTCTCGGTGACATGCTGAACGACAGCGATTTCGCGCGACAAACGATCGAGCGCCGCTTCATAGAGCTGGCGTTCGCTATAGGACTGCTCGGGCTGCGAGTCCGAACGGAACAGATCGCGGACCACTTCGGCAATCGCGACGATGTCGCCCGAATTGATCTTCGCTTCATATTCCTGCGCGCGGCGCGACCACATGGTGCGCTTGATGCGGGCACGGCCCTTCAGTGTTTCCAGCGCCTTCTTGACCAGCGCCGGCTCCGACAGCTTGCGCATGCCGACATTGATGACCTTCGCGGTGGGAACGCGCAGCGTCATCTTGTCCTTGAGGAAGTTGATGACGAACAGTTCGAGCTTGGCGCCCGCAATTTCCTGCTCCTCGATGGCGAGGATCTGGCCGACGCCATGAGCGGGATAGACCACATATTCATTGGTCTTGAAGCCCTGACGCTGGGTCGCAACCTTCTTCGGCTCCTCGGCACGCGCAGCCGGCGCCGCCGGCTTCGGAGCGACGGGCTTCTCAGCCGCAGCAGCCTTGGCCTGCTCCTTTGCAGCAGCAGCCTTCATCGCCGACGCCGTAGTGTTCGGCGCAAACGACTTCTCAGTGCGCGGCTTCTCGGCCACCGGCTTCGCAGCAGCAGCCTTGGTCGCAGCGGACTTCACGGTCGAGGACTTGGCGGCAGTCTTGGGAGCAGCCTTCTCGGCGGCAGGCTTGGCAGTCTTGTTCGGCATTTCACTTCTTTTGTTCTGGGCGGACTCGGGCGCGCCGACCTTGGCAACAGGGGCCTTAGGCGGTGAAGCCTTCACACCAGAGGTCTTGGCTGGCGCCGTCTTCGCACCAGTGGTCTTGGCTGCCGGAGCCTTGGCCGCGGGGGCCTTGGCGGGAGCCTTAACTGGAGCTTTGGCAGCAGACACCTTAGCCGGAGCGGCCTTGGTGGTCGGAGCCTTGACTGGCGAAACCTTGGCCGCGGTGCGGGTCGTCGTCCGTGTGTCCTTGACAGGGGGCCGTGCTGGGCCTTTGCTCACGCTGCGTTTGCCCGCAATTGGACTCGCGGCAGCCGTCTTCTTCGAAGGCTTAGAAATACTCTTTTTACGCGTTTTCTGTGACACGGCCTGTGCGCGGAAACTGCCACGCCCCTGTTTGATTTTTGTTAAACGGGAACCCGGCAGGGCCAAAACGAGCGGCACCACGCGGTCCAGCTTCTTGAATGTGCCTATAATAGCACATTTCCCGCAAAAATCAATGATTTATGCCCCCTCGTGACCGCCTGGCGGCCGCGAACTGGTCATAATCAAGGTCAGGGTAAATTTCAGGTCGTCAGAGGTATCCAGGTGGCTCAAAGCCTAAGGATAGCCCTTAGTCACCCTTCCCCGGCGCAGCCGAGAAGAACTTCTCGTACTTGCCTTCCTGGCCGTCGAATTCTTCGGCCTCAGGCAGCTGATCGATCTTCTGGGTGATGTTCGGCCACTTCTTGGCATGCTCGAGATTGATCTGCAGCCACTTCTCGATATTGCCTTCGGTGTCCGGCTTGATCGCGTCGGCCGGGCACTCAGGCTCGCACACGCCGCAGTCGATGCATTCATCCGGATGGATGACCAGCATGTTCTCGCCCTCGTAGAAGCAATCCACGGGGCACACCTCAACGCAGTCGGTGTACTTGCACTTGATGCAATTGTCGGTGACGACGTAAGTCATCCAAAGCTCCGGAAACGATCGATATTTTGACGGTTGCGTAGCGCACCCACCCCCACGCCGCAAGACATGCGGCCGGATTGGATCAGTGCGTTTCCATCATAGAGAAGGATTTTGCCACGAACCGGCTTTGGTCGGGCTGTTCCACCTGAGATAATTACTCCGGCGGATGTTGCAAATCCGTATAGAGCACGCGAGCCGCGGTTGCATCCCCCCGTCGCTCGGAAAATGCCTCGACCTTCATGACCCGGACAGCCTGATCGAGCGTGACGGTAATCACGTCGCCGATCTTGATGCCATGGCCGGGCGACTTCTGACGCTCGCCATTGACCCGCACCTTGCCGCCCTCGACCAGCGCAGCAGCGCTGGTGCGGGCTTTGACCACCCGCACATGCCACAGCCATTTGTCGAGGCGTTGTCGTTCCAACGGGCACCTTAGCTGCGGCAAATCCTGCGGGAGCGTCCAATCTCATGGTTCGAGACGGCGCTTCGCGCCTCCTCACCATGAGGGTCTGAGATGGACACTGCCACCCGCTTCCACTCTCCCCCTCATCCTGAGGAGCACGCCGCAGGCGTGCGTCTCGAAGGATGGCGACGGAACTCGGACGAAATCTTATTCCTTGCTGCCCAGCTGCTCCTTGAGCGCTGCGAGCTTCGCGAATGGCGAATTCGGATCGATGGCACCGCCTCGCTCGCGCGGTGCGGCACTCGTTGCGAACGGACGCGTGGCGCCGCCACCGCTGCGATCGCGGTCACGACCACCTTCGCGGCCCTTGTCGCCGAACTTGCCCTTGCCGCCGCCGAAACGCTGGTCGCGCGGCGGACGACTGCCGCCCTTGTCGTTGCGATCGCCGCGGGCTTCGCGATTCGGGGCGCCACCGGCCGGCGCATCGGTGCGCGGACGGCGGAAATCCTTGTTACCACCACGATCGCCATCGCGGTCGCGACGGCCGCCATTGTTGCGATCGGGACGATTGCCGCGGTTGCCGTCGGCGACTGCGCCTTCGGCCTGCCCGGCCGGAGCCGCAGCCTGGCCGGCATTGTTGTCGCGGCGGTGCTGATTGCGATTACGGTCATGGCGCGGCGGACGGCGTTCATCCGAACGGCCACCGGGACGCCAGACTTCGACCATTTCGGGCTCGGCAGGTGCAGCGGCTTCCGTCGCGGGCGCTTCTGCATCAACCGTCGCAGTCTCGGTGGGGGCCGACTCCGACGTCGCGGCTTCAACCTGCGCAGCTTCTTCAGTCGCCGCTTCCGCGGGCGCTTCAACGACAGGCTCGCTTGCCACCGGCGACACATCCGGCAGCAGCGAGGCTGACGACGGTGCGGGTGCGTCCTCAGTCACCGGAGTTTCGGTGACTTCAGTCTGAGCAACGGGCTCAGCAGCAACGGCTTCAGTTGCCGCCGCTTCCGGAGCAACATCACCCTGCGCAGCATCGGCCACGGGCGCAGCCGTCGGCGCTTCGACGGCTGCATCAGCCGTCGCAGCTTCGATCGGCGTCGTCGCAGCCAGCGGCTTCGGCGGTGCTGGCGGCAATGCCGGCTTCTTCTCCATGCGATAACCGAGCGCACGCAGGATCGAGGCAAAGTCTTCACCGGCCGAACCGGTCAGCGAGGTCATCGCCTGGGTCACGGTGAAGCTGCGGCCGTCATAGGCGCCCGCCGGCTTGTCGCCCGGCGAATTCTCGCGCCACGACAGAGCAGGACGGATCAGATCGGCCAGACGTTCGAGAATATCGACGCGCACGGCGCGCTCGCCGGCATGGCGATAGCCGAGCACGCGATAGGCATCGCGGCCGAGCTCCTTATCGACCGGGAACGAGGTGCGGCCGGAGCCTGCGAGATGCTGCGCGCTGGACAGCGCGGACATATCGACATTGTCCTGCTTGAGCGCCCACAGCAGCGCCGCCAGCGAACGCGCGGCCGGCTTCAGCAGATTCGGGAAATAGATGTGATAGGCGCCGAAGCGCACGCCATATTTGCGTAGCACGGCACGCGACGGCTGATCGAGATCCTTCATCTCGGTCGCGATCTTCTGCCGCTCCAGCACACCCAGCGCTTCGTTGAGCTGGAAGGCGATGCCGCGGGCAATTCCGGTGACGTCCTCGGCCTTTGCGAGCTCGAACAGCGGCGCGAGCAGCTTTTCGATATGCGTCTTCAAATACAGATCGAGACGGGCCTGCACGGCATCGCGCGGCGCGCCCGTGAGGCGCTCGTCGGCGATGATGCGGAGGCGCGGATGCAGCACGTCATCGGCTGCGACCAGCTTGGCCACCGCATCGCCGGTCCAGCGCAGCGTGCCGTCGGATGTGAGCACGAGCTGATCGTCCGGCGCATTGGAGAGTTTCTCCGCGCGCGCGTCGATCTCGCCGGCCAGCGCCTTCGATGCCGCGGCCTGCAAGGCCTTCGCATCGGAGCCGGCTTCGGCCGCATCGGGCAAGAATGTAAAACCATCGAGCCGGCCAATCGTGTGGCCCTCGACAACAACTTCGCCCGTCTTACCAATTTCAGTATTCAGCATCGTGTTTTCCCGCAAGCGGCGCATCAATACACTGGTACGACGATCAACGAAACGCTCTGTAAGCCTCTCATGAAGGGCATCTGACAGTTTATTTTCCAATTCACGGGAGATTCCCTGCCAATGTTCGGCATCTGCGAGCCAATCAGGACGATTTGCCACAAAGGTCCAGGTACGAATCTGCGCAATCCGGCCCGATAACGTGTCGATATCGCCGTCGGTCCGATCCGCCTGCGCGATCTGGGCGCCGAACCAGGCATCCGGGATGCGGCCGCGCTTCATCAGAAAGTTGAAGATCGTCACCACCAGCTCCGCATGCGCGGCGGGCGCGACACGGCGGTAATCAGGAATCTGGCAGGCGTCCCACAATTTCTCGACCGCGTCCTTGCCCTGCGCCATCTCGCGCACGTCGGGATCGCGGGCGGCGTGATCGAGCACGCGGAGGTCTTCCGCAATTGGCGCACGTGTCAGTGATTCATGGCGCGGTGTTTCGGCGAGCGAGACCTGCAAGGCTGCAATCGACGTGAAATCCAGCCTGGAATTGCGCCACTGCAGCACTTTCACGGGTTCGAAGATGTGGTTCTGCAGCTGGTTGACGAGCTCGGGCTCGAACGGCTCGCAGCGGCCGGTGGTGCCGAAGGTGCCATTGCGCGTCGCGCGGCCGGCGCGGCCGGCGATTTGGGAAAACTCCGAGGGCGTGAGGCGGCGGAACTGGTAGCCATCATATTTGCGGTCGGAGGCAAACGCGACGTGATCGACATCGAGATTGAGGCCCATGCCGACCGCATCGGTGGCGACGAGATAGTCCACATCGCCGGTCTGAAACATCTCCACCTGCGCATTTCGCGTGCGCGGAGAAAGACTTCCGAGGACGACTGCGGCGCCGCCGTGCTGGCGCTTGATCAGTTCGGCGATGGCATAAACTTCGTCGGCGGAAAACGCGACAATGGCGGTGCGGCGGGGCTGGCGGGTGATCTTGCGGTCGCCGGCGAATTCCAGCGTGGACAGCCGCGGGCGGGTTACCACGTTGATTCCAGGGAGCAATTTCTCGACGATCGGCCGCATGGTGGCGGCGCCGAGCAGCAGGGTCTCGTCGCGGCCGCGGCGATTCAGGATGCGGTCGGTGAAGACATGGCCGCGTTCGAGGTCGGCGGCGATCTGGATTTCGTCCACGGCCAGGAACGAGACATCAAGATCTCGTGGCATCGCCTCCACGGTGGATACCCAATAGCGTGGTTTTGACGGCTTTATCTTCTCTTCGCCGGTGACGAGGGCTACCGCCTCCGGGCCAACGCGGGCGAGGATCTTGTTATAGACCTCGCGGGCCAGGAGGCGGAGCGGAAGGCCAATGATTCCAGAGGAATGCGCGAGCATCCGCTCGATGGCGAGATGGGTCTTGCCGGTATTGGTGGGGCCGAGGACGGCGGTGACGCCGGCGCCGGGCGCGCGGCCATTGCCGGGCGGGGAGGAAAAGGCCATGATTTTCAAGTATTTCCGCGTGGCCTTCTGTCAAGGCAAGGGGCTGAAAAAGCAGCGATCGGAACGACTCCGGAACGAAACCGGCCCGAATCGGTGACTCGACACCTTCACCCGCGCCCCAGCCCCAAGATGTCGCGGCGCGTGTCGAATGTCCTCACTAGATCAAGTTTGTGACGGGGCAACAAGGCCTGTGAATCCTTGTGGACAAAGCTAAGTCCGACGGACTCCGATCGGCAAAAGAGTCAACAGGCGCGGTGCCGCCGTGATGCCGCAAGACGGCCGCTGGTTTGCCTCTGCCGCCGCTGGTTTGCCGCAAGACCCGGGCGTCTGCCGCGCGGGTTTGCGCGCATGTCTTGTGGCAACACGGAGGCAGCGCCGTAGGATGGGTTGAGCGGAGCGAAAACCCATCATTCAAACCTCGCGGCTGGCTCCGCCGATGGGTTGTCGCGTCGGCCTGCGGCCGCCGCTCAACCCATCCTACGACCATTCCTCAATTCGTCTTCGCCGCCGCCTTGGCCGGCGCGGCGGTGGTCACGAACTCCGTCGCCTCCAGCATGGCCTGGCCGAGCGGGGTCGGGATCGTCACGCGATAGGGCACCAGAATCCGGGTGCCGGCGATCGGCACCAGCCAGGCTTCCATGTTGCGCTGGGCGGCGAGATATTTGATGGCGGCGCGGTCCGGCACATAGCCGGCAATCGGCGTGAAATAGACGGCGCAGACGATCGCCGGGCCGTGATAGCCCTTCTCGGCCTTCACCTGCTCCATCCGCTTGTAATCGAGCTTGATGTCATAGCGCATGCGGCCGTCGAAGATCGACGTGCCGGTGCGGCACGAATCCGGCGCCAGCAGATTGCCGGTGCCGGGCACGGACAGCAGCGAGCCCGTCATCGGATCGATCACATTGCGGCGATGCGCATCGGTGACCGGGATGCGCTCGGGATCGTCCGACAGCTCCGGCTCGATGGAAAACTCTTTCACATAGCCGAGCGCGATCTGCATCTTGATCGCCTCGGACTTCTTCGCCGAGGTGGTGGTGGCGGCATAATTGGTGGGGCCGAGCTGGCCCGCGACCACGCGCCCCTGCGCCTGGCCGAAGCCCGACCCGCCGGAAAACGCCTTCAGCAGCCCCGCAGTGCCGCCGGTCGCCGCCGCGCTGTATTGGTCCTCGGTGATGTCGATGGCCCAGGTGCCGCGGCCGACGGGAATCCCCGCGAGGCTGGCTTCATATTTGGCCTCGACCTTGCCCTGCGCCGCGGCCGGCCGGCTATCGGCGAGCGCGCCTATGGCGCACAGCCCGGCCAAAAGCCACAGCGCGAAGCCTGATCGAAAAGCGGTTTTGCGGGGGCCGGGGCAACGCACGTTCTGTCTTACCTCACGTCTCGTCATCCGGGGCCGGTGGCGCGGCATATGAATACGGCTCGGTGCGCCACTGCGCATGGGCGAAGCATGTCTATGCGTGTCCGGCTGGAATACGTCCTTTATATGATGGGAACCAGGCGCGTTTCCAACCACTTCGCTGTGGTATCCGCCGCCGAGACCGGCTATAGCGGGGCGTTGCCAGCGCGGCCCCTTGCAAAGCGGGCCGGTTCCGGCGGGTGTCATCCCAATCCGTGGCGTGCGTGCCAAGTCTTTTGGTCCATGTCATTGGTGTGACTCGTCTTGACGTTTGCAGCTCCAAACCCTATACGTCCGCGGCTCCTGAAATGGACGTGATTTTTGAACCCCTGCCCGGCCTGATGGTCGCAGGCGGGGATGACAGAGGATTTTCGCCATGTCCCGGCGTTGTGAACTGACACTGAAGGGCCCGCAGGTCGGCCACAAGGTGAGCCATTCGAACATCAAGACCAAGCGCCGGTTTCTGCCGAACCTGGTCAATGTGACCTTCATCTCGGACGTGCTCGGCCGCGGCATTCGCCTGCGCGTGTCGGCCAATGCCGTGAAGTCGGTGGACCACCGCGGTGGTTTCGACGCTTACCTGATCGCGGCCAAGGAGAGCGAGCTCTCCGCCAAGGCTGTGCTGCTCAAGCGCGCCATCGAAAAGAAGAAGACCACGGAAGCCAAGGCTGCCTGAGGCCTGAGGGCGGCGTGAGCTGCCTGGGCTGAAGGACGGCGCGCTGTGATGGCGCGGCTTCGTAGAGGAATAACAAAACGGCCGGATCGCGAGATCCGGCCGTTTTTGTTATTGGGTTTTGACTCCAGATCGAGTTCTAAATCCGCTCATCGCAGCGAAAACTACTTCAACTTGCAGAGCCAACACGTACAGCGATCACGCTCCGCGGTGTCGCGCAGGTGCTGTTGCCCACGCCCCCACTGTCGGGAGGCAGCGCGCAGCAGGAGCGTAACGGGTGCTGTCTGTTCGGCAGTGCAGAAAAAGTGACAGCGCAAGGCGCTCCTCTGCCGTTGGTATTCGGCGCATTCGTCACCGGCTCAGTCGTTGTTTCTGCAGGGTTGAACACGGAAGAAATCGGCACAAACCCCGCTGTCAATTCGGTGATATCGGCTCTGCATCCAGACAGTGATCATTCTTAGGCGGTAACGGATTCACTGGCGCGGGACTAGCTATGGCGATCCACGAAATCGGAGACAGCAGATCTCAAGGGTTCCACTGTGTCCAGAATGGTCGCTAACGTTTTTTTCAAGTGACTATTGCCTATGTTTCCGCCCAGCATCGGGTCGATAGTTTCTACTGCGGAATTGTATTGATCGACCGCTTGAATCACCTCAGCCGCCTTAGTCCGGAATGGTTTGGGCAACAAAATCATGGCGTCACCAGCAGATCTAAGGTCATTGGAAACAGAAATCAGGAGACTTTTACGATCTACGACCGTATCGGGCTGTTTCGATCGAAGAAATACCGCCGACCTTAGTCTAGATAGCTCAACTTGCAGATTCCAAGCGGCACCATACTGGCGAGCAGAGTCGATCGACCTCTTCATTGCATCGCGAACCTCGTTATCCAGCATTGCGAGCGTAGTACGCTGGTGCCTGCGATGATAACGAAAATCATTCGATTGATGGGGCGCGTGCGCTTGCGCTTTGCCTACCACGATCTTGAATGCAAATCGATTAGCGCCTTTCGAGAAAAGGGGAATAGGTACAATCGAAATAGTTTCTATCTTAGGATGGATGTTTGCTAGCAAAAGCTGCTCAAGACCGTCCGCGTTTATTCCTGCGCTGGTGTCGACCCCCCCGTCAATCCCGGTTGGAAAACCATCGGCGTCCGCTTCAACACCTACATATATCGTGCCGCCCTCCGCATTAGCCATTGCAGCAACATCTTTTGAAAACTCCGTGTGGTGCTTTTGACCTACGGTCGTTCCGGTGTTGCGTATCGATGTGCGATCTTTGAAATTCAGAGAATTGCTTTCCTTATATTCGATCGCAACGTCTTCCTGCTGCCGCGTGCTAACGAACCTAAAAAGTTCTTCTTCAGTCATTGCGCTATCACTCGTTCATCTAGTGTGAGTTTTCCATGAGCCGTTTCGGACCGAGACAAGAACTTTAACTTCATCACCTATCGGGACGAGCTGCGAGAGCGGGTGACGCGGTGCCACCGCCGGGTGCTGCCTTAGCGCAGCACCGCGCTCTTGATCAGCGGTCATCTCATCCCGCGAGGAAGGTTCGCGGGACGAGTCGTCCCACCGTGCGAACTAGAGCAGGGTAGGAGAGAACTAGGCTAGGGCTTGGGTTGACGTTGCCGTTTTCTGCCCTCGACTTTGCCTCATTGCGCAACGTGGTGATCACGAAACGGGCTGCGGCGTTTAGGCTGTTCATGTCAGCGTAAATCAATTCTTCGTAGCCGCGGGCTCCGTGTTCGGCGAAACGATAAAAAAGATCCCATAGCCCAGCGCGAGGCACCTCGTCGGGACGGCGCCGCTGGTAAGCGAGATCAACAACCAATGACGAGAGGTTTCTTTGACCTAAAGAGCGGTCAAGCGTTTCCTGAAGCGATCGCGAGAAATCAATATGTAAACGTTTGTGCTGTGCAATCACTAACGGAAGAAGAACTAGCAGGTTTAACGGCTGCTTTTGGTTCCATGCCGTGATGCAGTTATTCAGTATCTCAATACATTGCTCAATATCACGCGGCGGCATCGCGCATGCGTCGAATGCCTCCGCGATAAACTCAGTAGCCCCTGTGTAAGGGACTGCCGAAAGCTTTTCAATCGAAGCTGGATCTAGCAAGCTCGTCACTAGGGCCATGCGTTGCGGCTCTTCGAAACGATATGTCTGATCGAAGAACCGGTAGAGATAGCGCTGGCTGTCAAAGGCTGCGCCGTAAAGGGCGCCGACCGAGTGCTGCAATTGCTCAGTATTAGTGGCCATAACAAAGACAATGCCGGGCAAGTCAAACAGGTGCTTGATGCGTTCGAGCAATAGGACAGCGCACGTCGGTCGGCAGCGATCAAGTTCGTCAACCAAAACGAACAGAGGCAATTTTCTTCCGCCTTCCAACTCAGATAACACCGACTTCAATTTATTTTTGAAATCTGCGATTGATTTTTGGCTTTGCTTGAAGCGCTCCACCATGGCCTTGCCGCTTGCATCTATCGCAAACTCTAAACTTTTTTCCGTTGCTGCAGTTGCACCCTTCGCCAGCTCTGCACCGACTAGCTCTGTCAATTGCTCGACTGCATCTTCACCGAGTATGCGATGGCCAAATTGCCTCGCAGCTCCCTTTGCGCTGGAGCTTACGACTTTTCCCGTGATTTCCATCAAGGTTTTGGCCGATTTACGGATAGCCGGTTTGAGTTTCTTGTCGCCGTCAATGCCCTTGTAAATAGCAGACATCACGGCGATTAGGGGATCCTCTGCGTGGTCGTCAGCCCACGCGTCAACGTAAGCTACTAGGTAGTCAGCCGCTCGCAACTGATCGCGAAAATTGGTGAGGAAATAGGTTTTTCCCACCCCCCAGCCAGCGTCTAGATTCAGCACGTATGATTTTTGTTTGTCGGCTGAGCGCAGTTCTTCGGTTTTTTTTGCCAGAAAGTACTGAAGAAAATTAGCGTCTTTCTCGCGGTCGAGCAGATCACCCGTCCAAGGCGCGATGGTCATGAGTCCTCAAAAAGATTGGAGTGCGCACAATTTCGGCTGCGGTCAAAAGGAGCGCAGGCGCGAGTAGACGGCTCGACAACGTGGACACGTGAACGCGTGCAATGTCTGCGCTGGGCGGATCTGCACACCATCGACAAGACAAGCAGGGCAGAACGGAAGCCCCTGAGGCTTCCCGTCAACCTCTTCATATTGAAAGCCTGCAGTCTCGATCATTGACTTCTGTTGGATCGACCGCTTCTTGAGCTCTGCGATCTCGCGATCCTTTGAATGAATCTCCTGCTGGGCGTCAGACAGTGCCATCTTGAGGTCAGCCAAATTGACGTACAGTGACGCAATCTTCGCCTTTAATTCGCTCTCGCTTAGGCTCTTGTCGAGCTCGTTTAGCTGCTTGACTATGTTCAGCGCTGTAGCGGCCGAAGCCAGCGCTCCTGCGAAGTCCATCTAACGTTCCCCCCATTTGCGAACATTGCTTCCCGGCTTGTGCCGCGCTTGCTCAAACCGGCAAGGAATACTGGCTTCCGCTGGATACGCTCACAAAGCAATTCGAGATCAAGAAAGAGAGCGGGAGCGCAACATTTTCACAAGCGAAACCGCTCAACTGCTTCTCTATCACTGTATTGCTACCCTACATGAAGCAAAAAACGCTATGTGGGGCTGCGTCACACACAAGCGCTATTGCAGTCCTTGCATATAGTCTGGGGCTGAGAAAAGCCGACGGCAGGGAGGGGCGAGCTGTTCGGCGCTTTTTCGTTACAAACTCCCCGAAATCGCCCTAATTTCCCGCGGAACACCCAGCCACGGTCCGCGTTCGTATTCCCGGAGCGCTTGCCTTGTGCAGCGCACTTCGTCGGACAGACGAATGACTATGCATTCAAGAAGGAGCAATCCGATGCAACAGACCCTGCGAAAAGCCCTGCTTCCGATGCTGGCTGCCGGCGCGCTCAGCGCCGCGGTGCCGGCCATGGCGGCCGATGTCTATGTGCGCGATCGCGCGCCACGCGTCGGCGTCGCCGTGCCGGTGATGCCGGCCGGGCCGCTGACGGTCGAACAGGCGGTGCAGGTCGCCTATGGCATTGGCGTGGTCGAGGTGAAGGACACCCATTTCGACGGCGACGAATGGGAGATCAAGGGCCGCGACCGCTATGGCAAATGGATCGAGGTCGATATCGACGCGCGCACCGGTGAAGTGCGCAACGTGGATCGCTCGATTATCTGATGCGGGTGGGAGAGTGAGGCGAGAGCGGCGCGCTGGAAGGCGCGCCGTTTTCTTTTTGCTTGGGAGTGGTTCAAACGCCGAAGCTGATGGACTCCCTCCCCCAAGCGAAGCGCAGCGGGGAGGGTCCGCCGATAGGCGGGGGTGGGGTCTCTCCCCACGTGACGTCAGAGTTTGGGGAAGCACCCCACCCTGACCCTCCCCGCTGCGCGGCTGCGCCGCTTGAGGGAGGGGACACTGCTGTCCGCGCTAGCGCAACTTCAATCCCGTCGCGGCTTCCAGCTCGGTCAGTGCTTGTGCTGCTCCCGTCACCTTGATCGTCGTCATGCCCAGCTCGCGGGCGGGCTTGAGGTTGACGCCGAGGTCGTCGAGATAAACGCAAGTCTTCGGATCGACACCGAGCTTGTCCGTCATCATCGTGTAGATGCGCGGATCGGGTTTTCGCAATCCGATCTTGGCGCTTTCGATGACGTGATCGAACAGCACCATCACCTCCGCCACATAGAGCGCACGGCCATCCGTCGAGCCCATCGCGTTGGCCGGCAGGTTGTTGGTGATGCAGCCGGTCTTGAACTGCGCCTTGATGCGGCGGAGCGCGTCCACCATCTCCGGGCGGATCTCGCCCTTCAGCAGCTTCACCACCTCGCGGCCGCGGACTTCGGCGCCGAGGGCTCTGGATTCGGTGGCGAACAGCGTGTCGAAGGCATCGAGATCGATCTCGGCGCGCTCGAATTTCGCCCAGGCATTCTCATGATGGTTCTGCGCATTGGTGCGGCGGATGATGTCCGCGGGCAGGCCGTGGCTCTGTTCGTAATGCGCAAAGGCCTCGAACGGCGATGAGGTGATGACGCCGCCGAAATCGAAGATCACTGCAGAGATCATGGGGTTTCCTGGTGGTTATTTTTGCTGTGCCGGTCGTGGGCTCCTCTCCCCGCATGCGGGGAGAGGCGGGGTGAGGGGGCTCTCCGCTTGCTCCGAGCCGGCGGAGAGCCCCCTCACCCGCCCGGCTCCGCTTCGCTACGCCGGACGACCTCTCCCCGCAAGCGGGGCGAGGTTAGGAACGACGCTACTCCGCCGCGCGCTGCTCCAGCACGGCCATGCCGCTGCGGGGGCCGAGATCGCGCAGCGGCGACGCACCATAGAGGCGCGCATATTCGCGGGAGAATTGCGACGGGCTCTGATAGCCGACCGCGTATCCGGCGCTGCCGACATCGAGGCGCTCCACCAGCATCAGACGGCGCGCCTCCACCAGGCGGAGCTGCTTCTGATACTGCATCGGCGTCATCGCGGTGACGGTCTTGAAATTATGATGCAGCGAACTCTCGCTCATGCCGACATTGTCGGCGAGATCCTCGATGCGGAGCGGGCGCGTGTAGTTTTCACGCAGCCAGGCGATGGCGCGGGCGACCTTGTTGCTCGGGCTCTCGGCCAGCGCGATCTGGCGCAGCCGGGCGCCATAGGGGCCGACCAGCAGGCGATACAGCACCTCCTGCTCCAGCAGCGGCGCCATCACCGGGATGTCCTGCGGACGATCGAGCAGGCGCGCCAGGCGGAGTGCTGCGTCGAGCAGGTCGTCGGAGGCCCGCGCCACGGCAAGGCCGCGCTCGGGCACGGAGGCGGCGGGCTGGGTAAAGCCGTTGCCGAAACGCGCCAGCACGTCATGCAGCTGGCGCGGATCGATGATCAGGCCGAGGCCGAGATGCGGCTCCGCCTCGGAGGCATCGACGACGCAGGACGACACCGGCAGGTCGTGGGAGACCAGAAGATAGTCGCCGACGCCATATTCATGGGCCTCGTTGCCGAGGGTGAGCCGCTTGCGGCCCTGCATCACCAGGCCGAAACAGGGCGACTGGGCGGAGTGGGTCAGCTCGGTGGGGGCGGTCTGGCGCTTCAGGAACAGGCCGCGGATCGGGGTCGCCATATCCTCCGTGGCGTTCCGGGCAATGATGTCGCGGAATTCGGCAATCCGGTCGAGCATGGACAAACCCCTCATGGTGCTGGCCTTTTGGGCCGGGTTGGATCTAGCAACGGCGGTGCGGCAGGGGAATGGCGGGGCGATCACATTTGCAGGATCGTGCATGACATCCGCAGGATCGGCCTAACGCTGCACCGCGGCGATTTGCGATAAGGGAGATGCGCCAGACCGGTGATCGCCGGGTTGCCCGAGGGCCCCCGGATCGCGGTGACGCCGCCTCTTCTCTCTCACCGACATTCTTCACGCGATAGCCGCGTGGATATCAAAGACAGGGATCATGCCATGACACGATTGGCAGGACAGGTTGCGCTCGTCACGCATGCAGGGAGCGGCATCGGTGCCGCGATCGCCCGCCGGCTCGCCGCCGAGGGCGCCTGCGTGGTGGTCAGCCACAAGGACGATCACGACGGCGCATCACGGCTGGTGGCCGACATCATCTGGCGCGGCGGCTGCGCCATGGCCGTGCAGGGCGACGTCGCCCACTGGCCGGACGTGCGGCGGCTGTTCGCCGACACCGTCGCGACCTTCGGCGGGCTCGACATCCTGGTCAACGACACCCGCCAGAGCGACGAGACCCATCTGTTCGGCGCCATGCTGATGAGCCAGGAGGCGGTGCGGCTGTTCGGCCCGGATGGCGGCGCCATCATCAATCTCACCACCCTCGCCCGCTGCGACCTCGCCCCCGAGGCTCCACCGGACATGGCGGTGGATACGCTGACCGTCGGCCTCGCCCGCGCGTTCGGTGGCCGCAATATCCGGGTGCATGCCATTGCGCCGGGCGCATTGGGGCCGCAGGAGCCGGCGGAGATCGACGTGCTGGACGGCGCTGCGCGCAGCCGGCAATTCGTGGCGCTGCCCCGGCGCGCGACGCCGGATGCGGTGGCCCGGCTGGCGGCGGATCTCGCCAGCGAGACCAGGCACGCACCGCTGATGGCCGCCGGGTGAGCGGATTTGTGCGGCAGGCGGCTGCAGAGTTCCGCCTGCCCACAATCGCGTACCGCGTTTTCACCGAGCGTTAACTGCCGCCGGTAAATTGCCGCCAACTGGCTGTGCGCTGTCGCGCTGGTGTCAAATAAATACACAGTCGGGTGCTAAAGGAGGGGCGATTGTAATAGCATCCCTTTGCCCGACGATGATTGCGAACACAGACATCAAACCGACATGGCGACTTTCTCCGCGCTGGCTGGTGGCCGCGGCGGTGACGATCGTGGTCGGCTTTTCGCTGATCTGCGGCAGCGTGCTGCTCACCATGCGGCGCGGCGACGAGAAGCTGGCGCAGCAGACCCTCGGCAACCTCGCCTCCTCCATCGATGCCGAGATCGCGCGCAATCTCGAACTCTATGACATGTCGATGCGCAACGTCGCCAACAACATGACCTCGCCCGAGCTGGTCGAGGTGTCACGCAATGTGCGGCAGATGGTGCTGTTCGACTATGCCGCCACCGCGCGCCATTTCGGCAATATCCAGGTGCTGGATGCCGGCGGCAATGTCACGCTGGATTCCACCACGCTCGACCCGCAGCCGCAGAACTTCGCCGATGCGGAGTTCTTCACCACCCATCAGCGCGACCCGCTGTTCGGCCTCTATATCTCGCGGCCGATGCAGCATAACGGCGCCTATGGCATCGTGCTGAGCCGCCGCATCGCCGCGCGTGACGGCCAGTTTCTCGGCGTCGTCACCGGCTTCATCCATTACAGCTATTTCGACGAGATCGTCGCGCGCCTGCAGCTGGAGCGGAGCGACATGATCTCGGTGCTGCGGCAGGACGGCGTGCTGATCGCACGCTCGCCCTTCGACAGGACTCTGATCGGCCGCGATCTCAGCCGGTTGCCGGCGGTGCAGCGCGCGCTGGCATTTTTCTCCGGCAGCCATCTCGGCGAAGCCGCCAGTGATGGCGTCTCGCGCCTCTATGTCTGGCGCGACAGTTCGCATCCGCTGTTCGTGATGGTCGGCCGTTCCACCGATGTCATCTTCGGCCAGTGGCGCAAGGAGGCGATGCAGATCGGCGGCGCCATGGGCGCACTCGCTTTGATCGCCAGCATGCTGATGCTGGTGCTGGCGCGCGAGATGAAGAAGCGCGCCGCCATGGAAGACGAAATGGCGCGCCTCGCCATGACCGACGGTCTCACCGGCCTGGCCAATCGCCGCCGCTTCGACATCGTGATCGAGAAGGAATGGCAGCGCGCCAACCGCGCGCAGCAACCGATCTCGCTGCTGATGATCGATGCCGATCACTTCAAGGCCTTCAATGATCGCTACGGCCACCAGGCCGGCGACCTCGTCCTGTGCGGCATCGCCTGGAGCATCGCCCGCCACGGCAAGCGCGCCAGCGATTGCGCCGCGCGCTATGGTGGCGAGGAATTTGCGCTGATCCTGCCCGGCCTGTCGCTGCATGATGCGATCGAGCTCGGCGAGCGCATCCGCCGCGAAATCGGCAGCATCGAGCGCGAGGGCATGACGCCCACCACCATCAGCGTCGGCGCGGCATGCCTGGTGCCATCCGCGCAGAATTCGATGATGGAACTCATCAACAAGGCCGACACGGCGCTCTACGCCGCCAAGTCACTGGGCCGCAACCAGACCTATCCCGGCAGCGCACGCAGCAGCCTCGCGGCCTAGTTCCGCTGTGTCAGGGCTGTTGCCTATCAAGTGCGAGAGGTATTTTACGGCCATCCTTCGAGACGCGGCCCATGAAGGCCGCTCCTCAGGATGAGGGAAGAGTGTGGCTCCGCAGAAGACCCTCATGGTGAGGAACCCGCGAAGCGGGCGTCTCGAACCATGGAGGCCGAGCACGATCGTCATCGGCGCTCCGCCACGAGCAATAGCCCTGTCGGCCTGGAAAGACGCAGAGGCTGCCAACCGCCACTTCTTTACGGTTGTAATTAACTCCTCATTCACCTGACTTCCTAACCTCGCTGCTACTTCTGGGAGGGTATCCATATCCTCATAAGGGTGAGGGCATGGGTTTGCAGCCTGGGGGACAAGTGGAGGACGCGCGTAACACACCGTTCGTGCCGGGCGTTCGTGGCGCGATGCCGCGACGCGGCGTGGTGCGTTCGCTGATCGTGGCTGGCGCGCTGCTGGTCATCGCCATCGTCATCGGCACCACGATGACCGTGAACAGTTTCCGCCAACGTGCCCTCGATAACAGCAAGCGCGAACTCGAAAATACCGTGCTGCTGCTGCAGAACCATTTCGACCAGCAGTTCCAGGAGCTGCAGCGCATCCAGAAGGGCATGCGCGCGCAACTGATGACTGACGGCATCATGACGCCGGAGAGCTTCGCCAACGCGCTCTCGGGCTTCGAAGCGCATCTGATGCTGAAGTCGAAACTCGACGACGAATTCGCCGGCGAGCTGACGGTGATCGACGCCAAGGGACACTTGATCAACTGGTCGGGCTCCTGGCCACCGCCAGATGCCAGCATGGCCGACCGTGATTATTTCGAGATCATCAAGGCGCAGAGCTTCCGCGACGAAGAAATCGTGCGGCCGGTGTTGAGCAAGCTCACCGGAAAGTGGAAGACCGTGTTCGCGCGCCGCATCAACGGCCCGCGCGGCGAATTCTTCGGGGTGATCACCCGCGGCATCGAACCCGTACATATGGAGAAATTCTTCGCCTCGGTCTCGCTCGGCGACAACGCCACCGTGTCCATGTTCCATCGCGACGGCACATTGCTGGCGCGCTATCCGAAAGCCGATCATGCGATCGGGCGCAGATTCTCCGGCAGCCCGCTGCTGGAACATCTGCGCTACAGCAGCGATCCGGTGACCATCCGCACCGTGAGCCCGATCGACAACACCGACCGCATTGGCGCCATGCGGCTGCTGAAGGAATTTCCCATCGCGCTGATCGCCACGTCATCCGTCGAGGGCGTGCTGGCAGACTGGCGTAGCCAGACCAAGTTCCTGATCTTCCTCGCGACAGGCTCGACCCTGCTGCTGACGGGCTTTCTCTTCCTCATCATCCGGCATATCCGCCGGCAAAGCGAGAACGCACAGCGTGAATTGACGCTGGAGAAGAACCGGCTGGCGACCGCCATCAACAACATGACGCAGGGCCTGCTGCTGTTCGATGCCGATGCACGCATCGTGGTCTGCAATCAGCGCTATCTCGATATGTATCACCTGTCGAGCGATGTGATCGTACCCGGCCTGTCGTTCCGCGAGGTGATCGCCCATCGCAAGGAGACAGGCTCCTTTGTCGGCGATATCGACGCCTATGTCGATGCGATCATGCGCGATGTCGGTCGCTCGCATACGCAATTCATGCAGACCTCCGACGGTCGCTCGATCCAGATCCTGTCGCAGCCGGTGGCCGATGGCGGCTGGGTGGCGACCCATGAAGACATCACCGAACGGCGCGAAGCCGAAGAGCGCATCGCGCATCTCGCCCATTACGACGCGCTGACGGACCTGCCGAACCGCACGCTGTTCCGCAACGAACTCGAACGCGAGCTGAAACGCGTCAGCCGCGGCGCGCAATGCGCGGTGCTCTATATCGACATCGACGAATTCAAGAGCATCAATGATTCGCTCGGCCATCCCGTGGGCGACGAGTTGCTGAAGGAAATCGCGCGCCGGCTGCGGCTTTGCGTGCGCGGCTCCGATGTGGTGGCCCGGCTCGGCGGCGACGAATTCGCCATCGTGCAGACCAATGTCAGCGCCCATTCCGACATCACCGACCTAGTCGGGCGCATCTATACCGCGATCCGCGAACCCCATGAATGCCTCGGCCACCGCCTGCTCACCGATGCGTCCATCGGCATCGCCATGGCGCCCCGCGACGGCACCGATCTCGACGAACTGCTGAAGAATGCCGATCTCGCAATGTATGGCGCCAAGGCCGAAGGTCGCCGCACCTTCCGCTTCTTCGAACCGCAGATGAATGCCAAGGCCAAGGCGCGGCGCATGCTGGAGCTCGACCTGCGCGAGGCCATCGCCGATGGCGGCTTCGAAGCGGGCGGCTTCGAGGTCTATTACCAGCCGCTGCTGAACCTGCGCGACGACAGCGTGGTCGGCTGCGAGGCGCTGCTGCGCTGGCATCATCCGGAGCGCGGCATGATCTCGCCGGCCGATTTCATTCCGGTGGCCGAGGAGATCGGCGTCATCAGCCAGCTCGGCGAATGGGTGCTTGCGACCGCATGCCAGGAAGCGACGAACTGGCCGGATGATATTCGCATCGCCATCAATGTCTCGCCGGCGCAGTTCCGCGGCGCATCGCTGCCGCTGAAGGTGGCGTCGGCCCTCGCCGCCTCGGGCCTGCCGGCACGGCGGCTGGAGCTGGAAATCACCGAAGCCGTGCTGATCCGCGACGACGAGACGGCACTCGGGATCATGCAGGACCTGCGCGAGATCGGCGTCCGCATCGCGCTGGACGATTTCGGCACCGGCTATTCCAGCCTGAGCTATCTGCAGCGTTTCCCGTTCGACAAGATCAAGATCGACCGCAGCTTTGTCACCGATATCGCCGATGCCCATGGATCGTCGTCGATCGTGCAGGCGGTGGTGAATATCGCGGCGTCACGGCAGATGACGACCACCGCAGAAGGCGTCGAGACCCTGCCGCAAAAGGAATTGCTGCGCGCTTTGGGCTGCACGGAAATGCAGGGCTATCTGTTCAGCAAGCCGAAGCCGGCGAAGGACGTGCGGGAATTGCTGGGGCGTGGAACGGCGCGGGCCGGAGCTGCGGCGTAGCGCGCTCTTCCAGTTTGCTTGGGAGCTTGGGGACCCCCATCCCCGGCCCTTCCCCGCAAGGGGGAAGGGAGAAGAGGTCTGAGCTCCATTGCTCTGCTCGAACTCGAGTTTGGTTATGAACATTTAAGCCAAAAGCACCGCCCGCAGTGCCCCCTTCCCCCTTGCGGGGAAGGGCCGGGGATAGGGGCGCTGCAAACGCAGCCGTTGCCAATCGACGCCGAGCCTCACTCCACCAGCGTGAACTGCATCAGCAATGTCCGCTGCAGCATCGAAAAATTATTATCCGAGATCAGCGTGATCACCGTCTCGCCGCTCTCGGTGACATGGGTATCGATACCTTCGAAATTATCGATCTCATGGCCGAGATCGGCCTCGAACATCGTCGGGCCATCGACCACCGCATTCGGCATCACCTGTGCCAGCGGAATGCGGCGGATGCGGATGCCGGTGTCGCCGAACAGCGAGAATTTGCGCTCCAGCAGCAAGAGATCCCCGGACGGCAACTGCGCGGCATCGCTGATGTCGTATTTCAGCGTGCGGCGAATGCCGAAGGTGGCCGGCGCCTTGCCGCCGATGATCCAGCATTGAATGTTGCCGGCGGCATCAAGGCCGCGTTCGGAAATCGCCAGCAGCATGCCGGCCAGCGGAGAGGACCTGAACTTCTCCTTGGAGACGAGGACTAGCGATTCAAGGCTCTTGTTGTCTGGGAGTTTGCGCATGCCGGCCGGCTGCGGAATCACGTCGCCGCGCGCGAGCACGCCATCGCGGCCGAAATCGAATTTGACGATCTGATGCACGCGCTCGAAGCCGACATAGGCGATGCCGTCTTCCAGCGCGAGGGATTCAGAGTCGTACCAGCCGCGGGCTTCGAGCGGCTTGCCGTCGCTGCCGAGAATGGGTGCGGCTTCGGCATCGACGACGCCTGTCATGATGGCGCCGCCATAGGCGATCCGCCCGGTGAACCACATGCCCTTGTCGCTCAGCGCGACAAAGCGCTCGCCTTTGTCATCGAGCCGCAACGCGGAGACACCACCGAAATCGCGGAACGTCGAGGTGAGAATGAGGCCGCTGCGATATTGCAGCGCGCCGAAGCGTGTCTGCTGGGGATCGCGGGTATCGAAGGCCGGGACGGGCCGGGCATCGATGGTGATGGTCTCGGCGGCCCGGGCAGACGCCGGCGCGGGCACGGGGACGGATTGGGCGCGGGCCAGTGCCGGCCACGCCGCGGTGGCGGCGAGCGAGGCAAGGATGGAGCGGCGGGTGAGCATGCTCGTTCAACCCACAGCCAACACCACCCTCATGGTGAGGAGCGCGCCAAGGGCGCGCGTCTCGAACCATGAATGTGGGGCACATCCTTCGCGACGCCGCGTCGCGGCTCCTCAGGATGAGGGCGGAGCATGCTGAGGGCAGAGAGGTGCATGGCGTCAATGCACCTTACGCCGCCGGCCATGGCTTGGCGCGGGACCATTCGTCTCGCTGAACAGCTCTGCCAGCTTCTCGGTGATGGCGCCGCCGAGTTCCTCGGCATCCACGATGGTCACGGCGCGACGATAGTAGCGCGTGACGTCGTGGCCGATGCCGATGGCGATCAGCTCCACCGGGGAGCGGGTCTCGATCTCCTCGATGATATGGCGGAGATGGCGCTCCAGATAATTGCCGGGGTTCACCGACAATGTGGAGTCATCCACCGGTGCGCCGTCGGAGATCATCATCAGGATCTTGCGCTGCTCGGGACGACCCAGCAGGCGCTTATGCGCCCAATCAAGCGCCTCGCCGTCGATGTTCTCCTTGAGGAGCCCCTCGCGCATCATCAGGCCGAGATTCTTGCGCGCACGACGCCAGGGCGCATCGGCCGACTTGTAGATGATGTGGCGGAGATCGTTGAGGCGACCGGGATTGGCCGGCTTGCCGGCGGCGAGCCACGCCTCGCGCGACTGCCCGCCCTTCCAGGCGCGCGTGGTGAAGCCCAAAATCTCGACCTTGACGCCGCAGCGCTCCAGCGTGCGCGCGAGAATATCGGCGCAGGTGGCGGCGACGGTGACCGGACGGCCGCGCATCGAGCCGGAATTGTCGAGCAGCAGCGTGACGACCGTATCGCGGAACGTCGCTTCCTTCTCATGCATGAAGGACAGCGGCGAGAACGGATCGGTGACCACGCGCGACAGACGCGCGGGATCGAGGATGCCTTCCTCGAGGTCGAAGTCCCAGGCGCGGTTCTGCTGCGCCATCAATTTGCGCTGCAGGCGATTGGCGAGGCGCGCGACGACGCCCTGCAGATGCGCGAGCTGCTTGTCGAGATAGGCGCGCAGACGCTCCAGTTCGTCGTGATCGCAGAGGTCTTCAGCGGCGATGACCTCGTCGAATTTCGGCGCGAAGGCGTGATATTCGGGACCGAGACGCTCATTGGCGCCGCGCGAATTCGGACGCGTGGCTTCGCCGGGCGTGTCCTCGTCGCCCATCTCGCCGTCTTCGTCGAAGGTGTCCGAGGCCGACGCCTGTGCGCTTTCCATGGCGCTGTCGGTCATCTCCTCCGATGACTGCTGCGCCTGGTCCGCGCTCATTTCCTGCGCGGCGTCGCTTTCCGGCGAGCCTTCGGCGCCGTCCTGGTTGTTCTCGCCCTGGCGCTCGTCGTCCTCGCTCTCCTCGTCATCGGGCTGAGCATCGCGGTCATCGCCAAGTTCGAGATCAGACAGCAGGCTGTGAATGGCGTCGCCGAACTTGGCCTGGTTCTCGGTGATGTCCGAGAGCTGGTCGAGCCGCTGGCCGATCTTCTGTTCGAGAATGGGGCGCCAGAGATCGACCACCTTCTGCGCCGCCGCGGGCGGCGCGAGGCCGGTGAGGCGCTCGCGCACCAGCATGGCCAGCGCATCGGCCAGCGGCGCATCGGCGCGGTCGGTGATCTCGTCGAACTTGCCGCGGTGGAAATGGTCTTCCAGCATGGCGCCGAGATTCTTGGCGACGCCGGCCATGCGGCGCGACCCGATCGCCTCGACCCGCGCCTGTTCGACCGCCTCGAACACCGAGCGCGCCTGCGGATTGCCGGGCATCAGCTTGCGGTGAACTTTCGGATCGTGACAGGCGAGTTTCAGCGCGATGGAGTCGGCATGACCGCGCACGATGGCGGCGTCACGCTTGCTCAGCTTGCGCGCCGGTTCCGGCAGCCGCGCCTTGCCGGGCGCAAGGCCGGGCTTCTCGGCGGCGTAAGTGACTTCCAGCTCGGGTGTCTTGGCCAGCGCGCGAAGGGCGGAGGCGACCGAACGCTTGAACGGCTCGGTCGGCGCTTCCTTGGCACCGGTGCGAAATTGTTTGGAAGGGGTCGTGGTCATCGAGAAAGCCAGCGCTCCAGCGGCAGATTATTCTTGGGGCGATCGTGTGCCGTCAACCTCGACAACACTTGTCATGATCATAGACCAGTCATAGGGGCACACCCGCGGAAACGCGTCACCGAGAAGGGCCGTTTCACGCAAGGCATCACCTTTGGCGTCGTCATAAGCCTCATCGACCGCCTCATCGAGGCTGGATTTGAGGCTCGGATTCTTCTTAAGCACGCGAAGCACACGGCGACGATGTTCAGCAATAGAAAGCACCCAGCTTCGCGAGCGTCGCTCGGGTTGATGATCCCATTTCAAAAGATGATGCAGGATCACACGGATAGAACTTTCCAACTTGTCGTATTGCTCGCCCCCCACGTCCGACAACTCCTCAGCGATGTTGCCCGCGTCGATTTCGGTGAGCCGGCCGGCGCGCAGCAATTCGACCTGCTGCTGCACCCAACCGAAAATGTCGTCACCATAGCGAATGGAAGCGGCCGAACCTTGGTTCGACGTCGAGCGGAGTTTCGACTTGGTCGTCGTGCTCATCGCGCCTCGCTATGGGATCGACGGGTGGAGCGGTGCCCCACCCGGAAGCACTTATGTCAGCGCCACATTCACCGAGCTCTCCGGGAGCTCCGCGTTGAAGCAGCGCTGATAGAATTCGGCGACCAGCGGGCGCTCGAGTTCGTCGCACTTGTTGAGGAACGTCACGCGGAAGGCGAAGCCGATATCGCCGAAGATGTCGGAATTTTCCGCCCAGGTGATCACCGTGCGCGGGCTCATCACCGTGGAGAGATCGCCATTGGCGAAGGCGTTACGCGTGAGGTCGGCGAGGCGCACCATCTTGTTGACGATGTCCTTGCCCTCGGTGGTCTGATAGTGCTTGGCCTTGGCCAGCACGATCTCGACTTCCTCGTCATGGGCGAGATAGTTGAGCGTGGTGACGATCGACCAGCGGTCCATCTGGCCCTGATTGATCTGCTGGGTGCCGTGATAGAGACCTGACGTGTCACCGAGGCCGACCGTGTTGGCGGTGGCGAACAGGCGGAAGGCCGGATGCGGCTTGATGACCTTGTTCTGGTCGAGCAGCGTCAGGCGGCCGGCGACTTCCAGCACGCGCTGGATCACGAACATCACGTCCGGGCGGCCGGCATCGTATTCGTCGAACACCAGCGCGACATTGTGCTGCAGCGCCCACGGCAGGATGCCGTCACGGAATTCGGTGACCTGCTTGCCGTCGCGGACCACGATGGAGTCCTTGCCGACGAGGTCGATGCGGCTGATGTGGCTGTCGAGATTGACGCGCACGCAGGGCCAGTTGAGGCGGGCGGCGACCTGCTCGATATGGGTCGACTTGCCGGTGCCGTGGAAGCCGGTGACCATCACGCGGCGGTTGCGGGCGAAGCCGGCGAGAATGGCCAGCGTGGTGGCGCGGTCGAAGCGGTAATCCGGATCGCTGTCCGGCACATGCGGATCGGTCTTGGAGAAGGCAGGCACTTCGAGATCGGAATCGATACCGAAAACCTTGCGCACCGACACCTTGATGTCGGGAATGCCGGTCAACGCTTCTGCGGACTGTTCTTGCGCTTTCGTCATGGCGGCGGTCATCGATCCTCCGTGGTCCCGGGAATGCCGAAACCAGTCTTTCAGTTTGGCTACGGATGGGGTGCTTTGCGGGAACGTAGCAGAGAGCCGCGGCCGGACAAAGCCCAAGGGAACGTCAAAGTTCCAAAATGTAATCATATAGATAGGTTGTCATGACGGTTTTTGGAGCCCTGCCCTGCGAATCGGGCGATGCTCGAAAGGCCGGAATTCGTTGAGGTATCCTGCAGCCGCGCAGGCAGATCGGACAGTCGTGCACCATACTATCGAAGCCATCACACAATTCGTCGCTGCCCATGCCTGGCTCGGCTATCTCACCGTGTTTCTGGCGGCATTGCTCGAAGCCGTTCCAGTGCTCGGCACCTTCATTCCCGGTACGACGCTGATTCTGGCACTGTCGGCGCTGATCCCGGCCGGCGATCTCAACCTGTTCGCCGTGCTGGCGGCGGCGATGCTCGGCGCCATTCTCGGCGACGGCGGCGCTTATTGGACGGGGCATGTGCGGCAACGCGCGCTGCTGCAGGCCTGGCCGCTGAAGAACTATCCCGGCGTCGTTGCGCAGAGCGAAACCTTCTTCGACCGTTTTGGCGTATGGGCGGTGTTCCTCGGCCGCTTTGTGCCGCCGATCCGCGCTTTCGTGCCCGTCACCGCCGGCGCGCTGGCGATGGCGCCAGCCAAGTTCTTCCCGGTTAACATTCCGGCGGCGCTGATCTGGGCGCCCGCGCATGTCCTGCCGGCGGCCTTTGCCGTCTCGCTGCTCGAACATTTTGGCGGCCTCGCCGGGCTCGAGCACAAGGCCAAGCATTACAGCGTGTTGGTGGTTGTGGTGCTGGCGGTGGCAGTCGGCATCGCTGGCTGGTGGTGGCGACGGCGCTCGGTCACCTCTCACCGCCGGGGAGAGGTCGGCACGCGCAGCGAGACGGGTGAGGGGGCGCTACACGCTCGGCCGGAGTGAAGCCCCCTCACCCGCCCGGCTTCCCTGCGCTACGCCGGACGACCTCTCCCCGGCGGGGAGAGGTGTCAGAGCGTCGCTGCCGCCCGCTTACGAAAAATCAACCCTTTGATTTATCAACGAAAAGAAACCCTGTTCGCTTGACTCCGGCCATGGTTTCACCCGAAAAGCCTGCCACGGCAGTTTCGCCCGCCGTGTCTCCTCCCCATATTCGATGAATGACCGATCCCATGCGCAGCTATCTCGACTTTGAAAAGCCGGTCGCCGAGCTTGATTCCAAGATCGACGAATTGCGCGTGCTCGCCGCCGGCGGCAGCGATATCGGCGAGGAGATCGTCCGCATCGAGGACAAGGCGGTCGCGGCCCTTCATGAGCTCTATGCGAATCTGACGCCGTGGCAGAAGACCCAGGTCGCGCGCCATCCGCAGCGCCCGCATTGCTTCAATTACATCGACTCGCTGATCACCGAATTCACCCCGCTCGCCGGCGACCGCAAGTTCGGCGAGGACGAGGCACTGGTCGCCGGCTTCGGCCGTTTTCGCGGCGAGAGCGTGTGCGTGCTCGGCCAGGAAAAGGGCTCCACCACCGAGACCCGCCTCAAGCACAATTTCGGCATGGCGCGCCCGGAAGGCTACCGCAAGGCGGTGCGCCTGATGGAAATGGCTGACCGCTTCGGCCTGCCCGTGCTGTCGCTGGTGGACACCGCCGGCGCCTATCCCGGCATCGGGGCGGAAGAGCGCGGCCAGGCGGAAGCCATCGCGCGCTCCACCGATGCCTGCCTTGGTCTTGGCGTGCCGAATGTCGCCGTCATCATCGGTGAAGGCGGTTCGGGTGGCGCGATTGCGATTGCCACCGCCAACAAGGTGCTGATGCTCGAACACGCGATCTACAGCGTGATCTCGCCGGAAGCGGCATCCTCGATCCTGTGGCGCGATTCATCGAAAGCCCAGGAAGCTGCGACCAATATGAAGATCACCGCGCAGGACCTGCTGCGGTTTGGTGTGATCGATCAGGTGCTCAAGGAGCCCGCAGGTGGCGCGCATCGCGATCCCGCGGCGATGATTGCCACGACGGGCGATGCGATCGCCCAGGCACTAAAGGATCTGAGCGGCATGGATGCTGCGGCTGTGCGCCAACAGCGCCGGCAGAAGTTTCTGGATATCGGCCGGAAGATCGGCTGAGATCCCAACCTCCTGCAAGGGCAAGGCTATCAGCGCGGAAGAGGATAGTGCTGGGCCTGCATGGTTCGAGACGCCCGCTTCGCGGGCTCCTCACCATGAGGGTCTTCTAAAGCGCCATACTCTTCCCTCATCCTGAGGAGCGCGCTCTTGCGCGCGTCTCGAAGGATGGCAGCAGGCTGCTTCCGACGGCCTTTTTCATTCACGCAACCAGCAAAAAGCCCGCCTTTCGGCGGGCTTTCGCGTTTCAGCAGCAGTCACGCCACTCTTACTTCTTCGCCGGAGGCGCCATCTTGGTATCGGCCGGCTTCGGCGCATCCTTGGCGGCCGGGGCAGCCGGCGTCGCTGCCGCCTGATCCAGACGCTCCACCTTCGCGGCCTCACGCAGCTTGGTGACGTAATCGGCCTGGGCCTTGCGGACCACATACTGCTCGATCTGCGGCTTCACCTGATCGAAGCTCGGCGCCTGGCGGTTGCGCTTTTCCTCGACCTTGATGATGTGCCAGCCGAACTGCGACTTCACCGGGTCCGAGATCTTGCCCGGCTCCAGTTCGAACGCGACCTTGGAGAATTCCGGAACCATCTGGTCCTTGGTGAAGAAACCGAGATCGCCGCCATCGGCAGCACCCGGATCCTTCGACGACTTCTTCGCCAGCTCGGCGAAATTGGCGCCCTTCTTCAGTTCCTCGGCGATCTTCTTGGCCTCGTCCTCGCTCTCCACCAGGATGTGGCGGGCGTGGACTTCCTGCTCGCCGGAGATCTGCTTGGCGGCGTCCTCATAGACTTTCTTCATATTGGCGTCGGTCAGCGATTCCTTGCCTTCCGAACCGAGCAGGCTGTCCATCAGCAGGCGGTTGCGGGCGAAAGCCAGCTTCGACTTGAACTCCTCGCGATCGGCGACCTTCTTGTCCTCGGCGGCCTTGGCGACGATCTTCATGTCGATCAGGAACGACAGGACGTTGTCCTTGCGGGACGCCGGATCCATCTGGGCGAGGCTCGGCCCGAGCTCTTCTTCGGCGATGGCCACGTCGCTCTGGCGGATTTCCTGGCCGTTGACCTTGGCCAGAACCGGGTTCGCGTCCTGCGCGTAAACCGGGAAACTGGACAGGAACGCCACCGCAACAGCGCCGGTGAGCGAGGCCAGGGTCAGGCCGGGGCGCTGGCCCAGCTTCTTAGCGGGCGGTACGAAGGTCATCGGAAATTCCTCAATCTGAAGGTGCCTGTTGGGACGGCGGGACACTCTCCCAAACAACTCAACTTGGCAACGCGAAAACTCTGTCAAAATCATGAAATCCTTGACAGGTTGCCGCCGTTGACATCCCCCCACACGCCCCATATCTCTCCCCGACCGGGCCGGTGGCGAAGGTGCGATTTCGGCTGCGCCGTGGCCGTTGAACCCCTGATCGCCCGACCTCCACTGATCACCGTCGGCCTTTACGCCGACAGGCGGAGCGCCGTTTCAACTGGCGATCCGCTGAACCAATTCCACGGCCTTCGCAGGCCGCATCGAGAAGACAGGATTTCGTGATGATCGGCGCGCTCGCCCGCAAGCTTTTCGGCTCCGCCAACGACCGCCGCATCAAGACGTATCAGACGCGCGTCGCTGCCATCAATGCGCTGGAGCCGGAAATCGCCGCGCTGTCCGATGACGCGCTGAAGGCCCGCACCGCCGACTTCAAGGCGCAGCTGGAAGCCGGCAAAAGCCTCGACGACATTCTCGTGCCCGCTTTCGCCACCGTCCGCGAAGCCGCCAAGCGCACCCTCGGCCAGCGCCATTTCGACGTGCAGCTGATCGGCGGCATGGTGCTGCATGAAGGCGACATCGCCGAGATGAAGACCGGCGAAGGTAAAACCCTCGTCGCCACCCTCGCCGTCTATCTCAACGCGCTCGCCGGCAAGGGCGTGCATGTGGTCACCGTCAACGACTATCTCGCCAAGCGCGATAGTGGCTGGATGGGCCAGATCTACGGCTTCCTCGGCCTCACCACCGGCGTGATCGTGCACGGCCTCGACGATGCCGAGCGCCAGGCCGCCTATGCCTGCGACATCACCTACGGCACCAATAACGAATACGGCTTCGACTATCTGCGCGACAATATGAAGTACCGGCTGGAGGACATGGTCCAGCGCGGGCACAACTTCGCGATCGTCGACGAAGTCGACTCGATCCTGATCGACGAAGCGCGCACGCCGCTGATCATCTCCGGCCCGCTCGACGACCGTTCGGAATTCTACAATACCATCGACACCTTCCTGCCCTCGCTTGAGCGCAAGGTCGATTTCGAGGTCGACGAGAAGCAGCGCACGGTGGCGCTGACCGAAGCCGGCATGGAGAAGATCGAAACCCTGCTGCGCGACGCCGGCCAGCTCAAGGGCGACAACCTCTACGACGTCGAGAACGTCTCCGTCGTGCATCACGTCAACCAGGCGCTGCGCGCGCATTCGCTGTTCAATCGCGACAAGGATTACATCGTCCGCGACGACGAAGTGATCATCATCGACGAATTCACCGGCCGCATGATGCAGGGCCGCCGTTATTCGGAAGGCCTGCACCAGGCGCTGGAAGCCAAGGAACACGTCACGGTTCAGCCAGAAAACCAGACGCTGGCCTCGATCACCTTCCAGAACTATTTCCGCATGTATGGCAAGCTGGCCGGCATGACCGGTACGGCGCTGACCGAAGCGGACGAACTGTTCGACATCTACAAGCTCGAAGTCGTCGAGGTGCCGACCAATATCGGCATCAACCGTCTCGACGAGGACGACGAAGTCTACCGCACCCACGGCGAGAAGAACGCCGCGATCCTGGCCGAAATCCAGCGCGCCAATGCGCGCATGCAGCCGGTGCTGGTGGGTACCGCCTCGATCGAGAAGTCGGAAGTGCTGGCCGAGTTCCTGCTCAAGAACGGCTACAAGATGATCGACTTCGCCGATCCGAAGGGCATGGACAAGCTCTATGCGGCAGCGCGCGCCGGCAAGCCGGCCAAGCTGTTCGCCGTGCTGAATGCCCGCTTCCACGAGCAGGAAGCCTATATCGTGGCTGAAGCCGGCGTCCCCGGCGCCATCACCATCGCCACCAACATGGCCGGCCGCGGCACCGACATCAAACTCGGCGGTTCCTGGGAAATGCGCGCGCAGATCGCGACCGCCGGCATCGAGGACGAAGCCGCGAAGGCCGCCAAGATCGCCGAGATCAAGGCCGAAATCGAAACCTTCCGTGCGGCCGTGCTGAACGCCAAGGACATCGTCGAGATCGAACCGGCCAAGGGCAGCAAGCCCGCCAAGACCGTCGAGAAGCCGGGTGGCCTCTACATCATCGGCTCCGAACGCCATGAGTCGCGCCGTATCGACAACCAGCTGCGCGGCCGCTCCGGTCGTCAGGGCGACCCCGGCCGTTCGAAATTCTATCTGTCGCTGGAAGACGACCTGATGCGCATCTTCGGATCGGATCGGCTCGACACCATGCTGACCCGCCTCGGCCTGCAGGAAGGCGAGGCGATCATCCATCCGTGGATCAACAAGGCTCTGGAAAAGGCGCAGCAGAAGGTCGAGGCGCGCAACTTCGACATCCGCAAGAACCTGCTGAAATATGACGACGTGCAGAATGACCAGCGCAAGGTCATTTTCGAGCAGCGCATCGACCTGATGCAGAATGACAGCGTCGCCGACACCGTGGCCGATATGCGTCACGCTTTCGTCGAGGAGCTGGTCACCAAGCACGTGCCGGAAAACCAGTATGCCGAGCAGTGGGACGTGGCCGGCCTGAAGGAAGAGCTGAAGCGCGTGCTCGACCTCGACCTGCCCGTGGACGAATGGGCGAAGGAAGAAGGCATTGCGGACGAGGAAATCCTCAGCCGCATCGAGCAGAAGGCCGACGAACACATGGCGGCCAAGGTCGCCCAGTGGGGCCCCGACGTGATGCGTTACGTCGAGAAGACGATCCTGCTGCAGACGCTGGATCATCTGTGGCGCGAGCATCTGGTGATGCTGGACCATCTGCGCCAGGTCATCGGCCTGCGCGGCTACGGCCAGCGCGATCCGCTGCAGGAATACAAGGCGGAAGCGTTCAACCTGTTCGAGGCGCTGATCTCGAACATGCGTGAGGCCGTGACGGCGCAGCTGATGCGCGTCGAGATCGTGCCGCCGGAGCAGCAGCCCGAACTGCCGCCGATGGAAGCGCACAAGCTCGATCCGAATACCGGCGAAGACGAAATGGCCTATGCCAATGCCGCACTGACCGGCCCCGGTGCTGCCGTGGTGCCGGCGGCGCAACGCGATCCGAACAATCCGGACACGTGGGGCAAGGTGGGGCGCAACGAGGATTGCCCGTGCGGGAGCGGCAAGAAGTTCAAGCACTGCCACGGGCGGTATGCGTGAGGTTGGGCGGGGTTGGCTGATAGGTGAGAGCCTGCGGCACCCCCACCCGGCTTCGCTCTGCGAGCTTCGCCGGGGCAAGTCCCGGCCCTTCCCCGCAAGGGGGAAGGGTGAAGAGGAGCCCCTACCAACGACGGGCGTTTCAATTTTGAACTAACCGGCTTTCAAGCCAAAAGCGCCGCGCTTAGTGCTCCCTTCCCCCTTGCGGGGAAGGGCCGGGGATGGGGGTCACCACGCTCTGGATGACCTGAAGCACGCCCTCAATATTCTCAAAGACCTCATGATTCCAGAACCGGAGCACGCGATAGCCGCGGGCTTCGATATAGGCTGTGCGGCGCGCATCGGCCCCTCGCTGCCAGTCATGCTGACCGCCATCGAGCTCAATCACCAGCCTTGCCTTGCGACTCGCAAAATCGACGATGAACGGGCCGATGAGTGCCTGGCGCCGGAAGTGTGAGCCAACAAGCGTGATGTCGTGCTTCAAGCGCGGCCAGAGCCTGCGCTCGGCGTCGGTTGGCTCGCGGCGCATTTGATAAGCGAAGGCGTGTTGGCGATCGTTCATAGAGCGACCTCAAAACACTTCGATGGAGCTTGCGGCACCCCCATCCCCGGCCCTTCCCCGCAAGGGGGAAGGGAGCACTGGGGGCATTGCCAAGTCTAATATCACAACCGACGGGAACTTGCCTGCTCACCTCATCATTGCCATCCTCGCGCACTCGCGAGGAGCCCGTTGATGCTATCCGACACCGAACTGATGATCCGCCTCCTCTCGGCTGCCGCCCTCGGCAGCCTGATCGGTTTCGAGCGCGAACGGCTGCTGT
The DNA here is from genome assembly GCF_058807155.1 of Tardiphaga sp. GW821-FHT12E02. Taxonomy (NCBI): domain Bacteria; kingdom Pseudomonadati; phylum Pseudomonadota; class Alphaproteobacteria; order Hyphomicrobiales; family Nitrobacteraceae; genus Tardiphaga; species Tardiphaga sp. GW821-FHT12E02. Next base: position 1,113,653 of record NZ_JBXAQK010000001.1, on the reverse strand, counting down.
GGGCGGCCGGCATTCGCACCCACATGCTGGTCTGCGTCGGCTCCTGCCTGATCATGCTGGTCTCGCAATATGGCTTCAGCCACATCCTCACCCAGGAGCATGTCGTGCTCGATCCGTCGCGTATCGCAGCGCAGGTGGTGTCGGGGATCGGCTTTCTCGGCGCGGGCGCGATCCTCGTGCGCGGCGAGATCGTCAAGGGGCTGACGACGGCGGCGAGTGTATGGACGGTCGCCGCGATCGGACTCGCGGTCGGCGGCGGGCTCTATCTCGCAGCGGGTGCGTCGACCGTGATCATCCTGCTCATCCTCGTCGGCATGAAGCCGCTGGAGGAGGCGTATCGTTCGCGCAACCAGACCTGCATGCTGAAGGTGGAAGTCGAGAACAACGCGCTGACGCCGGAGCTGTTGCGCGAAACGCTGACGCTGCGGCCCGGCCAGGTGAAACGGTTTCTGGTGGAGAGCCGCGATCCCGAGGGCATCGACCAGCTCGCGATCCTGCTCAGCAAGGTGTCGTCGCAGGATATCGCGACCTATCCGGACAAGCTGCAGGAGCTCGACGGCGTGCGCACGGTGACCGTGGTGAAGCGCGTGAAGGATCGGCCGGCGGATATGACGTGACGGGCTCGGTCGTAGGGCGGATGAGCGCAGCGTCATCCGCCGCGGTCTTCGCCACATGAACTCCGCCGGCGGATGACGGCTTCGCCTCATCCGCCCTACGAATCAGCGTGCGATCGAGAAGCGGCTGTCGAAGGAATTGCCCGAGACGACCGGTGCGGCGCCCGACAACGAGCTTGCCGGCGCGGCAGGCTCCGCGACAACCGTCGGCTTCAGCGGCGGACGTGCCGCGGCGACGGCCGTCGCCGGAGCAGCAGCAGGCTTCGCGGCCGGTGCCGGTGCAGACTTGGCCGCCGTGGCCGGCGCCTTTGCCTTGGTGGCGGCGGTGGGCGCAGCAGCAGGCGCCGGCGCGGCGGGCGTCGCAGTCGCCGTGGTGTCGTCGCCACCCATGCCGACCTTCTTCGCCAGATTGCTGAAGAAGCCGCCTTGCGACGAAGCCGATGCAACGCGCGTGGTGGCTTCGGCAGCAGGCGCAGCAGACAGTGGCGCTGTATCATCCGAATTCGAGAACATCGACGCACCGAATGACGGCGAGGCCGTTGCCATCGCGGTGGCCTTTGGCGGATTGACGTGCGGCGGGATGGTGCCCGGCGCGCGCGCATAAGCGACGCTCTGCGAGCCCGGCAGATCGGGCTCGGACAGGCCGGTGGAGCCTTCCGGAATCTTCGATGCAAAAATGCGGTTCATGCCGCCGTCGATATCCGGACGGCGCTGCGCCATCGGCGTGCCCTTATTGATCAGCTCGGCAGTCTTGGCATCGTCCGACGCTTCCTTGGCGCGGACGGCATCGGCGATCTCGGCCGGCACTTCATAAACCGGGCACTTCATCGACGCATTGAACATCGCCGGGCGCGTCGGCGAGGCATTCGGCACCACCGGATCGAACACGTAGCGCTGTTCGCAGAACTCGACCTTCGGCTCCTGCTTCGTCACTTCGAAGTGGTCGTAGCCCTGCTTGATCATCTTCCAGAACGGCATGTTCGGATTGCCGCGATGCCGCGCCATGTTCACCGGGGTCATGCGGAACGGATAGGCCTGCACCTGGAAGGCGCGCTGGCCGCCGAAGAAGCTCTCGCGGCCGAACGAATAGACTTCCGAAATCTGCTCGTCGGTCATGGCGTAGCAGCCGCGCGACGAGCAATCGCCATGCACCATCAGCTGCGAGCCGGTGCGACCGAGCGATTTATCGAAGGCGTTCGGATAGCCCATGTTGAAGGACAGATAGAACGACGACTGCGGATTCATCTGGCCCGGCGTGATCGAATAGAAGCCTTCCGGCGCCTGGCGATCGCCTTCCTTGATCTTCGGGCCGAGATCACCCGACCAGCGGCAGATCGGATAGGTCTTCAAAAGCGCGAACTGGCCGGAGCGCGTCTGCTTCCAGACTTCGAGCTCGGCTTCCTGCTTGAAGATGCGGATCAGCAAAGGCGACTGCGGATCCATGTCCTTGGCGGCCATTTCGGCCAGCATCTTTTCCGGGATCGGCTTGTTGGCCTTGGCATTGCTGGCCAGCGACATCTGCTCGCCATTGCAGCCAGCCAACAGCGCACCGGCCGACAGGATGGCCGAGGTGAGCAGCGCGCGAACAAGCGAGCGATTGATCAAGACGAAACTCCACAGCCGGCGGGCCGCCGACACCCCAAGGAAATGCGGACAAATTAGTCCTAATTCCTTCCCAAATATTAGCCTTAAGGGCCCCTGCCCGCAACACAACCGGCTGTGAGCGACGGGTTCCCGTTCGGCGATGGTCAATAGAGATTGAAGATCGGGTGCCGGGCGGAATTGCGGCGGGGCGCCGGGGGACGGCGGGGATGGTTAACCGGAGGTGAGACTGCGCCTTTGGCCACCTGCTCCGCCCTCATGGTGAGGAGGCGCGTAGCGCCGTCTCGAACCATGGGTGCAACGCTCCGGAGCTTGCGGCCATCCTTCGAGACGCCGCTGCGCGGCTCCTCAGGATGAGGGCGGGAGTGGGCGGATGGAGTCGCCCAGGGTCGAGCCTAAGCCCGGATCACGGTCTTCAAGTAGTTGTAAGCCTTGATGACTTCGATCAGGCGGTCTTCCGTTGAACGGTCGCCGCCATTGGCGTCGGGGTGGTGCTGCTTGACCAGCGCCTTGTACTTGGCCTTGACGTCGTCCAGCGTCGCCTCGCCGGTCAGGCCCATGACCTGCAGCGCCTTGCGCTCGGCATTCATGACCTTTCGGGCTTCGGGCTTCGGCGCTTCCGGCGCGGCGCGGCGGCGGCCACGGCCGAGGCCGTTCATCTCGTCGAACATGGAGAATGGATCGACGGCGCCGTCCAGATCAGCCTCGCCGGACTTGCCTTTGCCCTTGGTGCCATTGGCGCCCATTTTCCAGGTCGGGCGATGGCCGGTCAGCGCGTCCTTCTGGTAACTGGCCACGGCGTCCGGGGCCATGCCCTGGAAGAAGTTGTAGCCCTGATTGTATTCACGGACGTGGTTCAGGCAGAAATGCCAGTATTCCTTGTCCTGGGCGCGGCCCTTGGGCGCGCGGTGCGGGCCCTTGTTCTTGCATTCGGGCCACTCGCACATGACCGAGGCTTCGCGGGCAGCGGCCTGCTGCTTCGCGCTCAGCTTGTTCGGCTTGATGCGGATACTGTCGAAGAATTTGGATGAGTCGATGGGCATGGCTGACTATGACAACGCAACGCAAAAAGCTTCAAGTCTTGACATTCGCATTACCCTCACAGGCGCCCCTGCGCCGCACTTTCCGGCCCGACATCACGATGGACGCCTGCGGCCGGAGCCGCTAAGCCGGTCATCATGACCATGAAAGATAACATCACAAAGAAGCTGACGGATGCTTTCGCGCCCCTCAGCCTGACCGTGACCGATGAATCGCATCTGCATGCCGGTCACATGGGCCACCGTCCGGAGGGTGAAACCCATTTCAGGGTCAATATTGTGTCGGAGGCCTTCGAAGGGAAGAGCCGGCTCGACCGCCACCGGATGGTGAATACGCTGCTGGCCGCGGAACTCGCAGGAACGGTGCATGCGCTGGCGGTGAAGGCGATCGCGCCGGGGGAATAACTCCGGGTCGTCCCCGCGCAGGCGGGGACCCACACCCCCGGTCAGCGAAGCTCTAGCCGCATCGAAGCGGATATCGCGCGTCAGCCAGATCTCCAGCGTGTATGGGTCCCCGCCTGCGCGGGGACGACACCGGAGAGACCTATTTCTTCAGCGACGAAATCGCTTCCAGCACGTTCGGCTTCAGCCCTGCCCCGCCATTGTCGATGTGCTCGAAAATCTTCTTCCGCATGCGCGGATCCCAGAATTTCTTGATGTGCTCGGCAATGCCCGCCACCGCATGGTCGTGGCCCTGGCTCCGGAAGAAATCGCCGATCTGGTTGGCCATGTAGATCAGCCGGTCAGGCGACGTCGATGTGTGCGTGTCCATGCTCTTGCCCTGATGCATCCGCGATCACGCGACCCGGATGTGTGAAAACCTCAAAACCGTCCGACCGCGCAATGGCGGCCAGGGTGATGCCGGCAGCTTCCGCCATGCGGATGGCCAGCGCCGTGGGGGCCGAAACCGACACCATGAGCGGCGCGCCGATGGCGGCGGTCTTCTGCACCATCTCGACCGAAACGCGGCTGGTCAGCAGCACCATGCCTTTGACCGCATCGACCTTCCCCTGCGCCAGCGCGCCGGCCAGCTTGTCGAGCGCGTTGTGGCGGCCAACGTCCTCGCGCAAGGCGACGATACCGCTTGCAGGTGTCCAGAACGCCGCCGCATGCACCGCACGTGTCTCGACATTGATCTTCTGCAACGGCGCCAGTGCGTCCATCGCCGTCATGATCTGATCGAATGAGAATGAACCACCGGGTGCAACCACCGCAGCCGGCTTCACCGCCTCAGTGATCGAATCGATGCCGCACAGGCCACAGCCGGTCGGCCCGGCAATCTGCCGGCGTCGCGCGCTGATGCTCTCGGCCTTGTCCGACGCAAGCCACATCCGCAGCTCGACGCCATCGTCGAATTCGACGGCCTCGAAACTCTCGATCTCATCGATCGAGGCAACGACGACTTCGCTCAGGCTGAAGCCATAGGCGAAATCGCGATAATCCTGCGGCGTCCCCATCATGACGGCATAGGTGCCGCCATTATAGGTGATCGCCAGCGCGGTCTCTTCCGGCACCGCGCGCAGCCCCTCGCTGACGCCGTGACGGCGCCAGACTTTTCGGGACGCTTTGCGGACCGGCTCGACCATGGATTACTCGGCGGCTTCCAGCGGCGCGATCCGGCGCGACTGGCGGGCCTGCTCCTCATATTCCTTCTGCCATTCCGACGGACCGTTGGACGGCGAGATCTGCACCGCCGTCACCTTGTATTCCGGACAGTTGGTGGCCCAGTCCGAGAACTCGGTGGTGATGACATTGGCCTGCGTGGTCGGGTGATGGAAGGTCGTGTAGACCACGCCCGGCGCCACCCGCTCGGTGAGAAGCGCACGCAGGGTCGTCTCGCCGGCACGGCTCTGCAGCCGCACCCAGTCGCCCTCGCGGATACCGCGCTGTTCGGCATCATGCGGATGCAGCTCGAGCCGGTCTTCCTCATGCCAGACGACGTTCTCGGTGCGGCGGGTCTGCGCGCCGACATTGTACTGGCTGAGAATGCGGCCGGTGGTGAGCAGCAGCGGGAAACGGGGCCCGGTGCGCTCGTCGGTGGCGATATATTCGGTGCGCATGAACTTGCCCTTGCCGCGCACGAAGCCGTCCATATGCATGATCGGCGTGCCCAGAGGCTGCTTCTCGTTGCACGGCCACTGCACGGAGCCTTCCTTTTCCAGCTTCTCGTAGGAGACGCCGGCAAAGGTCGGGGTCAGCGCCGCGATCTCGTCCATGATCTCCGAGGGATCGTTGTACGTCATCTCGTAGCCGAGCGCCTTGGCGAATCCCAAGGTCACTTCCCAGTCTTCTAGACCGTTCTTCGGCGACATCACCTTGCGGACGCGCTGGATGCGGCGTTCGGCATTGGTGAAGGTGCCGTTCTTCTCCAGGAAGGTGGAGCCCGGGAAGAACACATGCGCGTAGTTGGCGGTCTCGTTGAGGAAGAGGTCATGCACGATGACACATTCCATTGAGGACAACGCGGCCACCACATGCGAGGTGTTCGGATCGGACTGCAGGATGTCCTCGCCCTGGACGTAAAGGCCCATGAAGGTACCTTCGGTGGCGGCGTCGAACATGTTGGGGATGCGCAGGCCCGGCTCGGGATTGAGCTTCACGTTCCACATGGCCTCGAACTGCTCACGCACGGCATCGCCGGAGAGATGGCGATAGCCCGGCAGCTCATGCGGGAACGAGCCCATGTCACAGGAGCCCTGCACATTGTTCTGGCCGCGCAGCGGATTCACGCCGACGCCGGAGCGGCCGATATTGCCGGTGGCCATTGCGAGATTGGCGATGGCGATCACCGTGGTGGAGCCCTGGCTGTGTTCGGTGACGCCGAGGCCGTAATAGATCGCGCCGTTGCCGCCGGTGGCATAGAGACGCGCAGCCGCACGCAGCTCCTTCGGGTCGACGCCGGTCATGATGGCGGTGGCTTCCGGGCTGCGCTCAGGCTCGGCCACGAAGGTCGCCCAGTCCTCGAACTCGCTCCAGTCGCAACGCTCGCGCACGAAGCTCTCATTGACCAGACCTTCGGTGACGATGACATGGGCGATGGCGGTGAGCACGGCGACATTGGTGCCGGGCAGCAGCGGCAGATGATGCTGTGCCTCGATATGCGCCGAGCGCACGATGTCGGTGCGGCGCGGATCGACGACGATCAGCTTGGCGCCCTGGCGCAGGCGCTTCTTCAGGCGCGAGCCGAACACCGGATGGCCGTCGGTCGGATTGGCGCCGATGATCATCACCACATCGGTGTCTTCCACCGAGTCGAAATCCTGGGTGCCGGCCGAGGTGCCGAAGGTGGAGGACAGGCCATAGCCGGTCGGCGAATGGCAGACGCGGGCGCAGGTATCGACATTGTTGTTGCCGAAGCCGGCGCGGATCAGCTTCTGCACCACATAGACTTCTTCATTGGTACAGCGTGACGAGGTGATGCCGCCGACGGAATCCTTGCCATACTTGGCCTGGATACCCTTGAACTTCGACGCAGCGAAATTGAACGCTTCGTCCCATGACACTTCGCGCCACGGATCCGAGATCTTGTCGCGGATCATCGGATTGAGGATGCGCTCCTTGTGGTTCGCATAGCCCCAGGCGAAGCGGCCCTTGACGCAGGAATGGCCGCGATTGGCCTTGCCGTCCTTATACGGCACCATGCGCACCAGCTCCTCGCCGCGCATTTCCGCCTTGAAGGTGCAGCCGACGCCGCAATATGCGCAGGTGGTGACCTTTGAATGTTCGGGTTGGCCGATCTCGATGACGGCCTTCTCGGTCAGCGTCGCGGTCGGGCAGGCCTGCACGCAGGCGCCGCAGGAGACGCATTCCGAGCCGAGGAAGGATTCGCTCATGCCCGGCGAGACGCGGCTGTCGAAGCCGCGGCCGGAGATGGTCAGCGCGAAGGTGCCCTGCACTTCCTCGCAGGCGCGGACGCAGCGCGAGCAGACGATGCACTTGGACGGGTCGTAGGTGAAATACGGATTCGACTCGTCCTTCGCCATCCAGCGATCGTTCTCGCAGGACTCCGGCGAATGATGCGTGTGCTTCGGGCCTGTCTTGGCGAAGACGTGGTTCTCACCATCATAGCCATAGCGGACGTCGCGCAGGCCGACTTCGCCTGCGACATCCTGCAATTCGCAATCGCCATTGGCGGCGCAGGTCAGACAGTCGAGCGGATGATCGGAGATATAGAGCTCCATCACGCCCTTGCGCAGCGCCGCGAGGCGCGCGTTCTGGGTATGGACCACGAGGCCTTCCATGGCCGGCGTGGTGCAGGACGCCGGTGTGCCGGCGCGACCTTCGATCTCGACCAGACACATGCGGCAGGAGCCGAACGCATCCACCATGTCGGTGGCGCACAGTTTCGGGATCTTCGTGCCCATCTCCATGGCAGCGCGCATGATCGACGTGCCCTCGGGCACGCTGATGCTCTGACCATCGATGGTGAGCGTCACCATCTTCTCGGACTTGGACAACGGGGTGCCGTAATCGGTTTCATGAACGAGCGACATGGTCTGCTCCTTACTCTGCGGCCTGGATTTGCGGCGCCGGGCCGAAATCATTGGGGAAATGCTTGAGCGCGCTCATCACTGGATACGGCGTGAAGCCGCCCAGTGCGCAGAGCGAGCCGAATTTCATGGTGTTAGAGAGATCCTGCAGCACCGCGATGTTCTCGGCCACGCGTTCACCACGACGGATCTTGTCGATGGTCTCGACACCGCGGGTGGAGCCGATGCGGCAAGGCGTGCACTTACCGCAGGATTCGATGGCACAGAATTCCATGGCGAAGCGGGCCTGCTTCGACATATCGACGCTGTCATCGAAGATCACGATGCCGCCATGACCAATCAGGCCATCGCGCTTGGCGAAGGCCTCATAGTCGAACGGCGTATCGAACAAGTCGCGCGGGAAATAGGCGCCGAGCGGGCCGCCGACCTGCACCGCGCGCACCGGCTTGCCCGTGAACGTGCCGCCGCCGATGTCATCGACGAGTTCGCCCAGCGTGATGCCGAAGGCGACCTCGAACAGGCCGCCGAATTTCACATTGCCGGCGAGCTGGATCGGCATGGTGCCGCGCGAGCGGCCCATGCCGTAATCCGCATAAGCCTTGGCGCCGTTGTCGAGAATGAACGGGATGGCCGCAAAGGACAGCACGTTGTTGATGACCGTGGGCTTGCCGAACAGGCCCTTATGCGCCGGCAGCGGCGGCTTGGCGCGGACAAGGCCGCGGCGGCCTTCCAGCGATTCCAGCAGCGAGGTTTCCTCGCCGCAGACATAGGCGCCGGCACCGACGCGGACTTCGAGATCGAAACTGTGCGCCGAGCCCTTGATCCTGTCGCCCAGCCAGCCTGCGCGCTTGGCTGCAACGATGCCCGCATTCATGGCCTCGACGGCATGCGGATATTCCGAGCGGATATAAATGTAGCCCTTGGTGGCGCCCACCGCGATGCCGGCGATGGTCATGCCTTCGATCACCACGAAGGGATCACCTTCCATGATCATGCGGTCGGCAAAGGTGCCGCTGTCGCCCTCGTCCGCATTGCAGACGATGAATTTGCGATCGGCCTGGGCGTCGGCCACGGTCTTCCACTTGATGCCGGTGGGGAAGCCCGCACCGCCACGGCCGCGCAGGCCGGAGGTGGTGACATCGGCGATGATACCGGCGCCATCCAGCGTGAGTGCGCGGGTCAGGCCCTTGTAGCCGCCATGGGCCTCGTAATCCTCGGCCGAGCGCGGATCGACGACGCCGCAGCGGACGAACGTAAGACGGGTCTGTTTCTTCAGCCACGAGATCTCGTCAGCAATGCCGAGGCGCAGATCATGCGGGCCATCGGCGATCATCGCATCGAGGACAGAAGCGACATCCTTGTCTTCCACCGGACCGAATGCGACGCGGCCTTTCGGCGTGACGACTTCCACCATCGGCTCGAGCCAGAGCAGGCCACGCGAACCATTGCGGACGATCTCGATGTCGAGCTTGCGTGTCGCGGCCTGCGCTTCGAACGCAGTGACGAGTTCGTCCGCACCGACACAGACGGCTGCGGCATCGCGGGGGATGTAAATTTTCAAGGTCATCGCTGTGCCTCCGCAACCAGCGCATCCATGCGCTTCTCATCGAGGCGGCCGACCAGTTTGCCATCGAGCATCGCCGACGGCGCAGTGGCGCAGAGGCCAAGGCAGTAGATCGGCTCCAGCGTGACGCGATCATCGGCGGTGGTGTTGCCGAGCTTGACGCCCAGCTTCTGCTCCGCGCGCGCGGCCAGCGCATCGCCACCGGCAGCCTGGCAGGCCTCGGCACGGCAGATTTTCAGCACATGCTTGCCGGCCGGCTCGTGGCGGAAGTCATGATAGAAGGTGAACACGCCATGGATCTCGGCGCGGGACAGGTTGCGCGCCTCGGCGATCATCGGCACGGCGGGTTCCGGGACATAGCCGAAGGCGTCCTGGATCGCATGCAGGATCACGATCACCCCGCCTTCCACATGGGAATGGCTTGCGATGATCTCGGTGCAGCGCGCGGCGCTCCATGGTTCGTAAACAGCGTTCATCCCGGGTACTCGATCGTCTTTGTGACTGCTAACGCAATCAAAATTGGAATCGATCCAAAGATCAATAAAGCTGTCTCATGCTGCGATACGGAAAAGGCATCAAGCGATTGGGCGGGCTGACCATTTTGACGCAGGGGCCCGTAGATGCCCCGATTTGCCCTCATCTTGAGGAGCCGCGCAGCGGCGTCTCGAAGGATGGCCGCGGAGCTCCGAGCCAGGCCAGCTCATGGTTCGAGACGCGCGCCAAGCGGCGCGCTCCTCACCATGAGGGCCGGAGTTTTAGCTACGGGAGCTCAGCTCTCCAGCGACGGCGCCACTTCGCGGGCGACCTGCACCAAAGCCGCCACCAGCGGGGTCATCGGGTCGCGCTGGGGGACGACCAGGCCGACGCCATAATTCACGACGGGATCGACGATCGGGATCATGCGCACGGAACCGCTGGAGGTGAGCCCCAGCGTTTCCGCCAGTTTGGCCGGCATCACGCTGGCCCAGCGGCCGGTTTTCACATGCGTATACAGCACGATAATTGAGTTCGAGGTCAGCGTCGGCCGCGCCTCGGCGCCGACCGATTTCAGCGCCCGGTCGATGATGCGGCGGTTCTGCATGTCGGGCGTCAGCAGGCACAGCGGCACCTGGCCGACTTCGGCCCAGGTCACGCTCTTGCGGTCGCCGAACATGCCGTCCGGCGAGGTCAGGAGCCGATAGCTCTCCTTGTAGAGCGGGATCGAGCGCACCTTTCCGAGTGGCTCGTTCTCGATATAGGTCAGGCCGGCATCGACCTCGAGATTTTCGAGCAGGCCGAGCACGGCAGCCGATGTGCAGGACACGATGCGAAACCGGACGTCGGGATGCTTGGCGCGGAACGGCGTGGTCAGTGACGCCACCATGCCGAGCACGGTCGGAATCGCGGCAATGCGGATCTCGCCGGACAGGCTGTCCTTGAGGCCGTTGATCTCCTGCTTCATGGCGCGGGTATCGCCGACGATGCGGCGCGCCCAGTCGAGCGCGCGCTCGCCTTCGGGCGTAAAGCCCTGGAAACGCGAGCCACGCTGCACCAGCATCACGCCGAGCATGTCCTCGAGCTGCTTGAGGCTGGTGGACATGGTGGGCTGGGTGACGCCGCAGGCCTCCGCGGCGCGGCCGAAATGGCGCTCCTTGGCGAGGGACAGCAATAATTCGAGCTTATCGATCAACGGCGTCTCGCTCCGGCCGCCACATTGATTGCGAGGTTCGGCACGCAATGGCGTGTGTGGCTTGGATGATGTCCGCCCCCGTGCATCAACATAAAGCGCAGCTTGCGCCGGCCGCAACCCACAGCAGGCGGCGCGATGACGCAGCGGCCGCCCAATACGCATTGCGGCCCGACCGAACGGCCGAGCCTGCAAGGGATATCGATGAACGGAAGGAAAAAGGAAGGAAGTCGATGCCGGCCGCGCCATCGGAACCGCCGATGGCGGCCGGCTAAACCATCAACCGAGCGGGCTGATCTGCTCTTCGGTCACGACGCGCTCGACATTGTCGGCTTTGCTGCGGATGCGATAGCGGGCGCGGCCATCGGCTTCGATCGGCAGGCGACCGGTGATTGTGTAAATCGCGCGCTCACGGGCACCGGTGCGGCCCTGCGGACCTTGCAGCTGGTGGTGGACGTCGTCATTGATTGCGTAGTTATGCGCCATAATTCATACTCTCCACGATGTGCGCTTTTTAGCCACAACAATTCCAAAAATCAAGAATTCATGAGCAATTTCTGCCAGATAGCGCGGCAGAACTGCTATGCGCGAGTAACCACGTCGCCATAATCGTGAGAGGAATGCGACTGAATGAAGCGGACATTGCCACCCGTGCGAGCAGCGATTCCATTGCGTTTTGAGAGGGTTGGCCGAATCGGAACCGCTTGGCGGACAACCAAATAAGGCATTAACAAGCCGTTAAGGCCAGCCTCAAAACAGCCTACCTTGCTACCGTACACGACAAAAAATGCGATCCACCGACTGGCGTACGCTGACTCATCAAAGGCCGGAGTTCCAGGCCGAGATTGCAAGCCAAAAACCGAAAAGCCACCGGCGGGGCATCGCCGATGGCTTCGGAGGTCTACATAAAGTTGCGTGTCTTCGAAAAGACAGGGCCGTGAAAATTCGCGGCTGCGCAGGAAAAAGATTACATGAGCGAGATCGTTGAGCGCAATACCTGATCTACTCAATCAATCAGTTTTTTATTGTTGCGGGTTATGACGTTACCGCCAGATGCTGCGGGGCGAGGCCTGCCAATCGGCGGGCCTGCATCAAGCGGAATGCTGCCTCAATGTCCCGCGCCGTTCGGCGCGTATCAAAGAGTGGGGCAGCCAGACGCGCACGCGCCAGTTTGTCGCGAAGCGCAGACAATTGCGCGGGCTGCCGGGCGAGTTCGATGGCGCGGCGCTCGAACGCGTCACCATCCGCCGCGATCAATTCCGGCAGATCGAGCGCCCGCAGCAGGCTGGCAGCGACCCGGCCCGCAAATGTCGTTCCTTCGCAAGTGAGCAGCGGCAACTCGGCCCATAAGGCATCGCTCGCTGTCGTATGTGCATTGTAGGGCAACGTATCCAGGAACAGATCCGCGCAGCGGTGTCGCGCCAGATGTTCGGCGGGCGGCACGCGTTTCGCGAAAATCAGCCGACCGGAATCGACACCGCGCGCTTCAGCTTCACGGCGAAGATTGGCAACCGCAGCTTTGCTGTCATCAAGCAGCCAGAGAACACTTCCGTCGATGGCGACGAGGATCCGCATCCAGCGCGCGAACACCTGAGGCGTGATCTTGTAGGCATTGTTGAAACAGCAGAACACGAAGCCATCGGATGGCAGGCCGCAGTCTTGGCGCGTCGGGCTCACAGCTGCGATGTCGCGACGGTCGTCATTGGCCTGATAGCAGTGCGGCAGCCAGGCGACCTTCTCGCTATAGAAGCGGCGATGTTCAGCCGGCAGCACATGCGGATCGGCGATGATGTAGTCCATGAATCCGGCGCCGAGCGTGCCGGGAAAACCGAGATAGTTGACCTGGATCGGTGCCGCGCGACGCGCAAACACGCCATTGCGCTGAGCGCCGAAATAGCCGTTGAGATTGACAAGAATATCGATGCCTTGCGCACGGATCGCAGCCGTCGCATCGACGTCACCCATCGCCGAGATATCGATGATACGGTCCACCGCTTCATTGATACGCCGCCGGGTCGGACCGCCATCATCGCCCCCGTTATCGAAGGCAACAATCTCGAATGCGTCTTTGTCGTGTTGTTCAAGAACACCGACAAGCAGAAATGACGTCGCCTGTTCGCGGAATTCGCCGGAGAGATAGCCGATGCGGATCTTGCCGTTCGAGGCGATTTGCGGCGTCGTTTTTGATGCCGGCGCTTTGCCGAATTGCGCAGCAGTCGCGAGTTCGGCGCAACGCTGCAGGCTCGCCTCCGATGCCGCGATGCCCTGCCAGCCGAACGGCTCCGCCGCGAGCTTGCCGGCGGCCAGATCGGCCTCGATCTGCGCGATCAGGGTGTCGATGCCATCCCAATCGCAGATCAGCATCTTCTGATGCAGGAGATTACCCTTGAGCAGCGGCAGATCGGGATTGAGCGCGCGTGCGCGCAAATAAGCGGATGCCGCCTCGGCAGAGCGACGGAGCTTGGCAAAGATGAAGCCGCGGCCGAACCAGGCCTCGGCCATGTCAGGCTGCAAGGCGAGCGCGGTATCGCAGGCGGCAAGCGCTTCGTCATAGCGCGCCAGCTCGGCCAGCGATTTGCTGCGGTTGAAATGAGCTCCGGCATGGCGCGGATCGAGCGCAAGGGCGCGATCGAGATCGGCGAGGGCTGCGGTGTAATCGCGGATATCGTTGAGCACCGTGCCGCGGTTGTTCAGCGTCTCGGCATTGGCGGGATTGAGCGCCAGCGCTTCGGTGAAGCGCTGCAATGCCTCGTCCGGCCGCTTCAGGGCCTTCAGCACCAGGCCATAATTATACAGCGTGACATCCGATCGCGGCTGCAGCCGGATGGCAGCCTTCAGATGCGGCTCGGCCTCCGCATGGCGCTGCAGCGTCACATAGACGATGGCCAGGACATTCAGGGCGCCGAGATGATCGGGTGCCTTGCGCAGGATTTTGCGCAAATCCCGCTCGGCCTCGCTCAGTCGGCCCTGCTGGAATGCCGCGAAGGCGCTCTGGAAAAGATCGGTGGGCGGCGCCATTGCGTGCGGGACTTCGGATCGAACCACGAAAACGACAGATGGCTCGGTATAGCCGCCGCCTGGGATGCCGTCGAGGATGGCAAGCGGGCTGATCAGCCGCATGCCTGCCGACCCAGCACCGCGTCCAAACAAAAATCCCCGGCGGTTTCCCGCCGGGGACTTCTGTTTCAGATATCGATCGCCGTGAGGCGGTCGGTATTAGAACGAGCGCAGGATCTGCACCGAACCGTTGTAGGCGTTCTGGTTCGACAGCGTGTAGCCGCCAACTGGGGTCGCACGACCGGTCACAGCACCGGTCCAGGTACCATTGAGGTTCTGTTCCAGACGGCTGTAGGTGAACTGAGCCGACAGGGTCAGGTTACGAACCGGGGTCCAGGCGGTACGGGTACCGATCTGGGCCAGGCCGAGGTCGAAGTTGCCAGTCGTGCCAGCACCGAGCGTGCCACCATTGCTGGTGTTGGCAGCCGTGGAGAGGGCAGCGAACAGCAGCGCATTGCCGTCACCATACGAGATGTGGCTGTAGTTACCGAACACCGAGGTACGCCAGGCGGGGTTCCAGTAGTGCTCGTAGAATGCACTGACCTGCCAGGCTTCGCTCTGGATGATCTGGCCACCGTTGGTGTAGACGCCGTCCAGCACATAGCCGAAGCCCATGGAGGTGGCGTCAGCCTTGGCATAACGACCGCCACCAGCGGTATCGGTGGTGCCGCCGAAGATGTACTTGGCAGCGCCCTTGGCGTAGCTGGCTTCGAGCTTCAAGGTATCGCCTGCGCCGGTGGGCAGGTTCTTGAACTCGACGGCGCCCGTCACAGCGAAGCCGTACGAGTCATCGGCGTGACCGAGAGACCCGTTACCCGCAGTGGTGACGCCAGCAGAGTAGAAGGTCGGGGTGATGGTGTGCATCGCTGCGGCGAAGTGCAGGGTGCCCCATGCCTGGTCGAGGCGGAGATTGCCGACGACGTCAGGAATGTGGTTGCCGCCGTAGGCATTGCCCGTGAAGGTGTTCGATGACGTACCGTAACCCACGGTCGCAGCACCGAACGGAGCAAGGAGCTGCGTCGAGCTGTTGTAGAGACCAGCGTTGCGATAGGGCGACGCGTTTTCGAGCGAGATCGTACCCGACAGGCCGTTACCGAACGAAGCGGTGTAGGCGATCTGCGGGATACCGGTCGCGTTGTTCGAACCAGCGTTGAAGCCCGACGAGATGTACGGCTTGGCAAGCGCCCACTGCGGGTCGAACTGCGAAACGGCCTTACCGAAGGTGAAGCCGGCGAACTGGATGAACGCGTAATCGACTTCGGTGTAACCACCGGCGATCGATTCACGATCCTGCAGGAAGTCGAACTGGATGTTCGCGTAGGTACGGACCACACCGTATTCGGTTGCGGTACGGGTATCCGTGGTCAGGTTGATACGCTCACGGGTCGAGTAGTAGTTCTGCGTGTAAGCGCCCGAACCACCAGCACCACCCTGCCAGAACGGAACGTCGTAGGTGCCGCCATTGAAGGCAACGTCCAAACGGATCGCGCCGCCGATCTTGATGCAAGTATCGGTGCCCGGGATGTAGTAGAAGCCTGCGCCGTAGAGCGAGCAGACCTTCACGTATTCAACAGCCTTGGCCTTGACCGGAAGGTCAGCTGCCTGGGCGCCGCCGATGGCGATCAGACCGGCCGCCGAGCCGAGGATCAGGCTCTTCAGATTCGTCATGTTAAAACCTCCAAGTTGCACATTGGGAAGGTTCCGGATCCGCCAGACTTGGCCCGAAGGCTAAGCCCGATGGTTGGTTCCCCCACTCCCCAAACCAACCGCCGGAGTGCTTCGCGCTTTCGGAAACCCGCATCACGCGAGACACTCAAGCGAACCACTTCAACGGGACGATCACGGGTTTGCCCCATCGCCGCCACAGAGAATGCCTGCGCAATTCTTAGAAGCAAAATACTTTATGTACTCAGGTAACTTTTCCGCGATGCACTGTGGTTTCTGCGCCACACGCCTTATCCCGCAATTGCGCCGCACAATTATTTGATCCAGTTATGCATTTTACAAAATTCCCGAGTATGGGAATGCTGACATAAGCAGATACACACGGACCGATGGCCTCTTCCCTGACGATGAACACCCCCACAGACGACAGCGCGAACGGCAAGAATCAGGAGGTTGTCCGGCAATTTCTGTGGGACATTGCGTCGATCAACGTTCACCTCGAAGAGATTCGCCATTTCTGGGCCAAGGAACTGGGCATCAGCGGCCCACAATGGATGATCCTGATGGCGGTCGGGGATCTCGATACGGGCAATGGCGTGCCCGTAAAGGACGTCTCGGCCATGCTCCATGTGGACCCGTCCTTCGTCACCACCCAGTCCAAGCTGCTGGAGAAGAACGGCTTCATGCGCCGGGTGCCGTCGCGCCAGGACGCCCGCGTGGTGCTGATGTCACTGTCGGACAAGGCCAGCAAGAAGATCGCGATGCTGGCCTCGCGGCGCGATACGCTGAGCGATTTCGTGCTGGCGGATTTCGACAACGAGGCGCTGCAGGACATCACGTCCCAGCTCAACAAACTGAAGAGCCGGCTGCAAAAGGCTGCCGTGATGCTGTCAGTGGAGAGCTAAGCTCAACAGCTAGCGTATTGTAGCCAACCGGTCGGCAATCCAGTCGAAGATGAACTCGTTGGCGATGGTCGGATTGTCGCGCTGGGCATGCGACGCGGCGGTTTCGGCCGCGGAAAACACCTTCAGCTCGACATTGTGTCCGCCGGCCGCAAGGGCCTCGCAGCACTTCCGGACATGGCCGGCTTCCAGCCAGTCCCGCTCGCCGAGTGCGACCAGCATCGGACACTCGATCCGGGTTGCGATGCTGCTGCTGCAGAGGCGCACCACGTCATCGCCAAACTCATCGGAGCTCGGTTCCCCACCGTAGATCCGCGAGGCCAGAAATGCCCGCTCGTGCAGATCCCAGATTCCGGCGTCGCATACGGCCGCGGCAAAACGCGGATCGAAACTGGCGCCGCGGGTCGCCAGGGACGCGCCGAGACCGTCGCCCAGGATGATGATCTTGCGCGTATTCACCTCGCGCCGGGTCTGCAGAAAATCCACCCAGCCGCTGATCGCAGTCTCGATATCGTAGCGGCCGAATCCCTCATGAAAACCACGGCGATGGCCGTGGCCCGGTAGATCGATCAACAGCAGGGCCATGCCGCGCTCATGGGCGTAGCGCGGCATCCGGCACAGGTGCTCTTCCTTGTATTGCTCTGCCCCGCCGACGCAGATCACCACCGGCACCTTGCGGCCGGCCCGGCCGGGCGGTGGCAGGAAATAGCCCTGCAAGGCGTCGTCATTGCCCCAGGGGATCTCGACCAGCTCGCCCGCCGGGGTCGAATTCTGCAGATAAAGCTGCGAACAGCCCATCATCTGCGCGATCGCAGCGCCCTGGCGGGGATCGTCGATGCCCATGAAGGCCTGAGCCGTTCGATAATAATTGGCCGCCCGCAGCCAATTGCTGAGTGCTGTCGGGACATGCCCCCGCGCCTGCGCGATGTCGCCGCGCGACTTGTTCAGATCCGCGGCTTTTCTCCACTGCGCATACCAGCTCTCCTCGCAGGCGGGATCAATCTCGCTCGCCGCCAGAAGGCATTCCGAAACAGTGCTCCCGCCATCCTGCGCAGCACCGAGCAGACGCAGGAATTGAAGCGAATAGTCCTCGTTCGCGGGCCAGTGCATCCAGCCGCGGGAATCGAAGGAGGGAAGCACTTCTTCGGACACCGTGTATGTCATTTCCTCTGCATCATTATCTGTGGGTATCGGCTGGGTGCCGACTCCTGCCGGCCGACTGGCCGCATGAAGGAGTGCGTGCTGCTTCTATGGCAGCTGCGCGAACGCGAAAGTTAGACCACTTTTGGGACGCGGCAAAGCGCATGTGACAGTTTTTTGACAGCAAGTCGCGACCTAGCGACGCGCATGATGGTTGATTTCACCCGTTTGGCAACCCTCGGCTGAGCCACACTGCGTGATTTTTTACGAGACGTCCGATCGCAGGATGGCACGGGCCAGCGTCTGTGCACGCGGCACGATGCTGTCGATATCGAGCCATTCGAGGTCGGTATGCACATTGCCGCCGACCGGGCCGAGGCCACACAGGGTGGCGGTCCCCATGCTTGCCGTGAAGCCGGAATCGGCGCACCCGCCAGCGAATTCCCCCTCCAGGGTCGTGAGACCGGAATCGATGGCCGCAGCCTGATAGGTCTCGAACAGGGCCTTTGCAGCGGCGTCCTGAACGAGCGGCAGGAACTCGCCATCGACATGCAGTTTGGCCGTCGTGCCGGGGACCGTCGATGTGGCAATGATCTTTTCGATAGCCTCCATGATGACAGCGCGGTCGGCGGGTTCGACATAGCGGAAGTCGATTTCGCCGGACGCATAGGGCGCCGTGGTGTTGACCGACTGGCCGCCCGAGATCAGGCCCACATTCAGCGTGACGCCCTTGTCCATGTTGGTCAGCGCATGGATCTGCACAATCTTGTGCGCGATTTCGCCGATGGCGCTGACGCCGACAGCAAAGTTGTTGCCGGAATGCGCGGCCTTGCCGAACACCTCGAAGCGCATGAACACCCCGCCCTTGCGGCCGGTCACGATATTGCCCGATGGGCGGCCCGGCTCGGAATTATAGACGGCGCGGGCAGCCCGGCCCTCGCGCTCGATGATCGGCCGCGAGGCACGCGAGGCGATTTCCTCGTCGCCGGTGATCAGCACCTTGATGGGATGCGGCGCGGCGTCGAATTTCTTCAGCGCCGCGGCGACGAAGACATTGATGACGACGCCGGCCTTCATGTCGGCCACGCCGGGACCATAAGCCTTGTTGTCCTTGATCGTGAACGGCCGCTTGGCCGCCTCGCCTTTCGGAAACACGGTGTCGCGATGGCCCAGCAGCAGGATTGGCTTCTCATTGCTGCCGGGCTTGGTGACGACGGCATGAACCGCATCGCCATAGACGTCATTGGGCTCGCGCCAGGTCTCGATGTCGTGCTCGGCAAAATGCTGCTGGAAACGCTCGCCGACGGCATCGACGCCGGCTTTGTCATAGGAGCCGGAGTCGATATTCACGACATCGCGCAGGAGATCGATCATCGGCTGTCGCTGCGAGGCGAGCCATTCGACGATCAGGGCTTCGGAATTGGAAGACATTGGATACTTTCACTTCATCTCGGCGCGCATCATGCGCGCGATTTTTTCGCCGATCACGACGGTCGTAAAATGCGTGTTGGCGCGGCAATCGGCCGGCATGATGGCCGCATCGGCAACGCGCAGGCCCTTGATGCCCTTCACGGTGCCATCGGGATTGACGACACCGTCATTGCGATCGAAGCCGGTCATGCGGCAGGTGCCGGCGGCATGCTGGATATCGCCGGTTTCACGGCGCAATACGGCCTCGATCTCAGATGTCGACAACGCGGCAAGCTGTTGCATGGTGAGGCCACCTTCGGAAATCCCGATCCATTCGGAGATGCCCGTCAGCGCCGGTTGCGCCGTGATCACGGCAAGGCGCTTCACGGCATCAACCATGCGCGCTATGTCGCGCGGGTCGGCCAGCATATTCTCCTCGACCACCGGATCGATCGATGCATCGCGCGAGGTCAGCTTCAGCGTGCCGCGCGAATAAGCGCGGTAGAGGCCCGCCGCGACAGCGCCGGGATTGCCGATGCCGCGGTGATTGAAGGCGATGAGGATCATGTCGCGGCGGCCATCATCCAGGCCGGATGAATAGGTCACGCAGCAATTGGTGTGGCGGGTATCGCGATCTGTCGGCGCGATACCGTCGCGCAGCTTGACCAGCGGGCGGAACAGCGGGTGATCGAAGAAATGCTGCCCGACCGGGAGATCACGCTCGACGGCGATGCCCATCGCCTGCAGGTCAGCCGCGGGACCGATGCCCGAACGCAGCAGGATCGCCGGGCTGTGGATCGCGCCGCCGCACAGCACGATCTCACGCGCCGACAATTCCAGCGTGCCCTGCCCTTCGATATGCACGATGACGCCGGTGGCACGGCCATCGGTGATGACGACGCGATCGACCAGCGCATGGCCACGGATTTCGAGATTGGCGCGGCCGCGCGCGGGCTCGAGATAGGCCTCATTGGTGGAGATGCGGCGCAGGTTGCGGCTGTTGATGGGATAACAGGCAACGCCCTCGCCATCGGGCCCGTTGACGTCGTCGCACCACTTGTAGCCCGAGGCCAGCGCGGCATCGCGCAGGCCCTTGTCGATCGGGCCCCATGTTTCCGGCGGCGCGCGATAGACCGGCAGAGGACCACCACGGCCGTGGCCGGGCTCGTCGCCGCGCTCCTCATCGTCCTCGATCACCGAGAACAGCGGCATGACCTCTTTCGCCGACCAGCCGGTGCAGCCAAGGTCGGCCCATTCGTCGAAGGCGTCGGCGACACCGCGGATGGCGATCTGGCCGTTCATCATGGACGAGCCGCCAAGACCCTTGCCGCGCCAGTAGAAGCGCTGGTCCTGCTGCGCCACACGGCGCGAGTGCAGATCGGGCCACTGCCACTTCTGCTGAAACTCACGCTGATGAATGATCGGGATCGGATTGGCCGTCGTGACTTCCCAAGGCGCCTCATCGGCACGCCAGTCGAGCCCGGCTTCGAGCAACAGCACACGCGTGGCGGGATTTTCGCTAAGGCGGGCGGCAATGGCAGCGCCGGCCGAGCCGCCGCCGACAACGATCACATCATACATCAGGTCGCTTCTTCCAGAACGAGTCACGCAACATGACGGAGCGTCATGCGACGACGCATCGTTTGCAAGAACTATTCCCGGACGCATGCGCACAGCGGCGGGCTGCCGCAGCGCACACGCAACACAACCCAAACACGCGAATTCGTAGGATGGGTTGAGCGAAGCGACAACCCATCACCGCCGGACGCATATGGTGATGGGTTATCGCTGACGCTCAACCCATCCTACGCGGCGGAGATGGCGTCTCGTCATCATCGAGAATGGCGCGCCAGCCAGCGCCTTCGAGATCGTCATATTGCCCGGATTTCAACGACCACAGGAAGCCCCACAGACCGAGACCGCCAAGGGCCAGCGCCAGCGGGATGAGATAGACGAGCGATTGCATGACGCCTCGCTATTTCAGGATGACGCGGTTGCGCGACAGGAAGATGCGTTCGCCCTTGCGATCGCCTTCCAGCACCAGATCCCACTGCCCCGCCGCCAGCTGCGCGACGCGCCCGCCATAAACGGCGCCGTCGATCGCAGCCAGCTCGACCGCGTGATCAAGGCGCCGATCAGCCGGACGCTCCAGTCGACCCGTGAACACGACATCTCCCAGCGGCTTGCCCTCGCGATCCCGCGCTTCGACGCGAACCGAAGCGCTGCCATCGTCCGCGCGTGCGACATGGGCAACCACAGCCCAGCCTCGTGTGGCCTGCGCGCGCGCGGCCTCGATTTCGTTGCCGTAAGCCAGGCTGGCTGCATAGGGACTGTCCACCTCGGTGCCAGGCAGCGTCTCGATGGCCAGCTTCATCATCACGACATTGATACCGATAATCAGCCCGAAAAAGATGATCAGGCAGATCAGGACAAAGCGACCTGTAATCGGACGTCCGGGCGCAGGTGTGGTGGCAGCGTCACTCATGACGGTCTCCTTTACGGCATCACAAAATTATCGACGGCGGCAGCAGTTTCGCCGCTAGCTGTATCAGTGACGCGCATGGTCAGTGGCATCGATCCGGCGGCGGATGCCGGCGCTGTCACCAGCACGCGTAGTTCGGTGGTACGATCACGGCCGACGACGATCTGCGGCCGGCCGGACGCGGCAGTGTCCTGTCCGACCACATGCACGGTTGCCTGGGTCAGGCCTTCAACATCGAGCGCCACGGTGCGATCGTCGCGCTTGTTGAGCAGGCGCACGGTATAGGCATTGCGGATCGAGCCATCGGCAAGGCGCACGGCAATCGGATTGCGATCATGCAGGACATTGATGTCCAGCATCGAGCGGGTTGCGAGCGAATAAAGCATGGCGCCGCCGACCAAAGCGATCATCACCACATAGGCGATCGTACGTGGGCGAACGAGCTTGTAGATGTTTGTCTTGCCGGCCTGGCGGCGCGCGATGTTGATGTCGGTGTCATAGGCGATCAGGCGCGTCGGGCGGCCGATCTTCTTCATCACGCCGTCGCAGGCATCGATGCACAGTCCGCACTGGATGCAGTCCATCTGCAATCCGTTGCGGATATCGATACCGACCGGACAGACATTCACGCATTGGTGGCAATCGACGCAGTCGCCCGCCGGCTTGCCGGCTGCACGCAGCTCGACGGACTTCTTCAACGATACACGCTGCTCACCGCGATCGTGGCGATAGGTGACGTTGAGCGCCCATTCGTCGGTCAGCGCCGCCTGAATGCGCGGCCACGGGCACATGTAGAGGCAGACCTGCTCGCGCATCCAGCCTGCGAGCACATAGGTCGTCGCGGTGAGAATGGCGATCCAGATATAAGCGAGAGCCGGTGCCTGGAAGGTGACGAGCTCTTTCACCAGCGTCGGTGCATCGTTGAAATAGAGCACCCAGGCGCCGCCGGTCCACCAGGCGATCAGCAGCCAGATGGAGTGCTTGAGCGTCAATTCGACCACGCGCTCAAGGGTGATGCCCTTGGCTGCATCCTTCTTGATGCGTTCGCGTCGATCGCCTTCGATCAGGCGCTCGACGGCGAAGAAGAGATCGGTCCACACCGTTTGCGGGCAGAGATAGCCGCACCACATGCGGCCGCCGATGGCATTCATCAGGAACAATGTGAGCGCAGCGAGGATCAGCAAGCCCGTGAAGATGTAAACTTCCTGCGGCCACAGCTCGATGAAGAAGAAATAGAAGCGGCCATTGACGAGATCGACCAGCACGGCCTGATCCGGTGCACCCGGTCCGCGATCCCAGCGCACGAACGGCAGGAAGTAATAGATGCCGAGACAGAGCGCCATTAGCGCCCATTTGATATTCCGGAACGTGCCGGACACCTTCTGCGGATAGACTTTCTTCTGCGGCGCATAGAGCGGGCCGTAGTCGAACTCCGAGGGAGGAACTGGCTTGTTCATGGTGGTCACTCGCTTCTTTGGAATGACCCTAGACCTCGGTACGTGGATTGAATTGATATGCGTCAAACCACGCGTCAGCAGCAATGCGCCGTTACCTCTCCCCACCGGGGAGAGGTCGACGCGGCATAGCGCAGCGATGCCGTGGCGGGTGAGGGGGAGCCGCAAGCGACAGAGTGTGTGGAACCCCCCTCACCCGGATCGCAAAGGCGATCCGACCTCTCCCCGGCGGGGAGAGGTGAGGCGGGAGCGCAAGGCCCCGCCTGTGCATTCAACTACTGTCCACCCCCGAGGGTATGCACATAGACCGTCAGTGCCTTGATGGTCGCGGGATCCAAGCGATCGACCCAGGCGGGCATCACGCCGTTGCGGCCGTTGGTGATGGTCTGGATGATGGTCGCTTCGTCGGAGCCATAGAGCCAGATGCCGTCGGTCAGGTTCGGCGCACCCATGTCCTGATTGCCCTTGCCGGCATCGCCGTGACAGGAGGCACAGTTATCGGCAAACAGCTTCTTGCCGGATTCGGCGTCATAGCCCTTTGCCGTCGACAGACCCGCCAGTGCGCGGACATAGTTCGCCACCGTGACGATCTCATCCTTCTTCAGGATGCCGTCGCGGCCGAAGGCCAGCATGGCGCCTTCATGGGCCTCGCCATTGCCCGAGCGTGCGCCGAACTTGATCGTCTTCTCGATCGCCTCCAGCGAGCCACCCCAGATCCAGTCGTCGTCATTGAGGTTCGGAAATCCCTTGGAGCCGGCGGCACCCGTGCCGTGACACGGCGCGCAATTGTCGCCGAACACGGTCTTGCCCTTGGCACGCGCGAGCGCAAGCAAGGCCGGATCCTTTTCGATCTGCTCCAGCGACGCGTTGTTGAGTGCGGCCATCTTGTCGCCGCGGATCTTGTCGAGATTGGCCATCTCGACGCTGATATCCGCTCGCGACGAATAGCCGATCACGCCCGTGGCGTAGCTGGAAACCAGCGGCCATGAGGGATAGACGACCCAATAGCCGACGGCCCAGATGATGGTGAGATAGAACGTCCACACCCACCAGCGCGGCAACGGTGTGTTGAGTTCCTTGATGCCGTCCCAGGAATGACCTGTCGTGGTCTTGCCGGTGGCGTGGTCGAGTTCTTCGTGATGACTGCTCATGATGGCATCAATCCTCTCGCAGCGGCATCTGCGCCGCTGCGTCGAACGTGGCCTTGTTGCGCGGCCACAGCGCGTAGGTAACGATGGCGACGAAGATGCCGACGAACAGCGGAGTCCACATGGTGAGGACGAGGTTCGAGGCGAAATTCTCGACGGTCAGAATGGCACGCATGATCTGTCCTCAGCGCAGGTTGGCCTTGTCGTTATAAAGTTTGAAGTCGACGAGCGTGCCGAGCATCTGCAGATAGGCGACCAGCGCATCCATCTCGGTCGGCAAGCCAGGCTTGCCGTCGAAATTGCGCGCCACCGCCTTCGGGTAACGCCTGGTCAATGCATCGACATCGCCATTGTCGGGATCGGACTGCGCCTTGAGATCGGCGACGGCATTGGCGATCATGTCGTCCGTATAGGGCACGCCGACTGCACGATTGGTGCGCAGATGACCGGCGATGCTGTCGGGATCGACTGGCGTGTCGGACAGGAACTTGTAGCCCGGCATCACCGACAGCGGCACGACGTTCTGTGGCTTGGTCAGGTGGGCCACATGCCACTCATCCGAATATTTTGCCCCGACACGGGCGAGATCGGGCCCGGTGCGCTTCGACCCCCACTGGAACGGATGGTCGTACATGCTCTCCGCAGCCAGCGAGTAGTGGCCGTAACGCTCCACTTCGTCGCGCAGCGGGCGCACCATCTGCGAATGGCAGAGATAACAGCCTTCGCGCACATAGACGTTGCGGCCCGCGAGTTCGAGCGGGGTGTAGGGACGAACGCCCTCCACCGCCTCGATGGTGCTCTTGAGATAGAACAGCGGCGCAATCTCGACGATGCCACCGATGGCAATGACGAGAATGATGCCCACGATCAGGATGATCGAGTTCTTCTCGAGGATTTGGTGTCTGCTCCAGAACGACATGGTGTGATCCTCACTCCGCCGGCTGCAGCGCGGCATTGCCGAGCGTGGCGCCGGATTCTTCTTCGCCCACACGCACGGTCATCCATAAATTGTAGGCCATGATCAGCGCGCCGATCAGGAACAGGCCGCCACCAGCGGCACGGATGATGTAGAAGGGGTGCATCGCCTCGACGCTTTCGATGAAGGAATATTCGAGGAAGCCGAGCGAGGTATAGGCACGCCACATCAAGCCCTGCAGGATGCCCGAGACCCACATCGCCGAGATGTAGAGAACGATGCCAAGCGTCGCGATCCAGAAGTGCCACTCGACAAGCTTCAGGCTGTAGAGCCCCTTGCGATTCCACAGCCACGGCACCAGGCAGTACAGCGCGCCGAAGGAGACGAAGCCGACCCAGCCGAGCGCACCGGAATGCACATGACCGATGGTCCAGTCGGTGTAGTGGCTCAGCGAATTGACGACCTTGATGGACATCAGCGGACCTTCGAAGGTCGCCATGCCGTAGAACGCCACCGACACCACCAGCATGCGCAGCACCGGATCGGTGCGCAGCTTGTCCCACGCGCCCGACAGCGTCATCAGGCCGTTGATCATGCCGCCCCAGGAGGGCATCCACAGCATGATCGAGAAGGTCATGCCGAGCGTCTGCGTCCAGTCGGGCAGCGCCGTGTAGTGCAGGTGATGCGGGCCGGCCCAGATATAGAGGAAGATGATCGCCCAGAAGTGCACGATGGAGAGGCGATATGAATAGACCGGCCGCTCGGCGCGCTTCGGGATGAAGTAGTACATGATGGCGAGGAAGCCGGCGGTGAGGAAGAAGCCCACCGCATTGTGGCCGTACCACCACTGGAACATGGCATCCTGCACGCCGGCCCAGGCGACATAGGACTTGGAGCCGAAGATCGAGACAGGCAGCGCCGGGTTATTGCCGAGATGCAGCACCGCGATGGTGATGATGAAGGCGAGATAGAACCAGTTGGCGACAAAGATATGCGGTTCCTTGCGCTTCATCAGCGTCGCAACGAACACCAGCAGATACATCACCCAGACAATGGTCAGCCACAGATCGGCATACCATTCCGGCTCTGCATATTCCTTGCCCTGGGTATTGCCGAGCAGATAGCCGGTGCCGGCGATGACGATGAAGAGATTGTAGCCAAGCACGACGAACCATGGCGACAGGTCGCCGGCGAGGCGCGTGCGGCCCGTCTTCTGTACCACAAAGAACGATGTGGCGATCAGCACATTGCCGCCGAAGGCGAAGATGACGGCAGATGTGTGCAGTGGCCGCAATCGGCCGAAGCTTGTCCAAGGCAGATCGAAGTTCAGCGCAGGCCAGGCGAGCTGCATGGCGATCAGCAGGCCGACGAGAAAGCCGGCGATGCCCCATATCACGGAGGCTGCAGCGGCGAACTTGATCGGGCCAAAATTGTAGTTCGGGCGACCGTCGATTTCCTGCGGCGGCAGTTCACCGCGCTCGAAGTAGCGATTGACGATCAGAAACACGGACACCAGCGCAGCTGCGCCGAACACGGCGACGTGGAACGCATAAGCCGCGTCTTCGGCCTTCGCCGCAGCGATGATAGAGAAGAATACGGTGACGATGCAGACGAGGGAGAGTCCGGACTCTCCGATCGTCATCCACTTCACGCCGTCAGTTGGTCTGGTCATGATGAGTCTTTCCCAAGAACAATTCCAACAATCACATCGCCGTCATCGGCGGCTTGATTGACATCAAATCCCGCAGCGTCATCCGCAGGCGCTCAGCAAGTCGCTGGGCTCGGCGATCAGCCGCACGCGGCCCGGCAGGATTTCGATGACGCCGCGGCGCTCGAGCTTTGCGAGCGTGCGGCAGACGGTTTCCACGGTGAGACCGAGATAGTCGGCGATGTCCCTGCGGCTCATGGGCAGCGGCAGGGGCTCGACATCCTTGCCGATACGCACCAGGCGCTCGCGCCATTCGGCGAGGAAGCTCGCAAGCTTCTCTTCGGCCGGCCGGCGTCCGAGCGAGAACATCTGCTCATGGGCATCGGTGAGATCGGTCGCCACCGAGGCGATCACCGCATGCAGCACATAGGGCCGATGGCTGACGAATTGCGCAAAGCTCTCGCGCGCGATCTCCCAGACCAGCGCCGGGCCGATGGTCGCCGCCGACACTTCATGGCGCTGCTGCGCGGCAATCTCGAGCGCATCGCCGGGCAGTGCGAAGCCGACGATCTGGCGCCTGACGTCGCCGATCCCGCGCGACAGGCAAACGACGCCCTCGATCACGCTGAAGCAGCGCGCGGCAGGCGCGCCTTGTGCGAACAGGACCTCATTGGCACCGCGCGGCACGCGCTCGCCCAGCGCCATCAATTGCCGGCGATCATTGAAATTGAGGCGGGACAGGAAACCGGTCGAAGGACCCGTTGTGGTCGTGCAGGGCACGAAGGACGAAGCGGCCATCTGCTGAGTCATGTCTCCCCCGGCTATGCTGCCTCCGCGCGATGTTGCGCGGCATCACCGGGATAGACGGTTGGCGGAAGGCCACATTGACGTGCATCAATCGGGGCTTAACCTCTCTCCGCGGCCATCCTTCGAGACGCGGCCAAGAGGCCGCTCCTCAGGATGAGGGACAGAGTATGGCGCTGTAGAAGACCCTCATGGTGAGGAGCCCGCGAAGCGGGCGTCTCGAACCATGCAGGCCGAGCACGATCCCCGTCGTTCAACACCACCCTCCCCTGCGCTGCCTGCATTGGCAGCATGTTGCCCTGTCGATGGACAATTTGCCGCGCGCGCCCTACGGGTAACGGGAAATTCCCGACCTCGAACAACACGTTAAAGGGTGGAAACCAGAATGGTCGATATTCCGGCCACGACAGCGCACGCACCGGAGGCATCCGCCAACCGGACCCTGACCGCGATCTCGATCGCGCATTGGGTGAGCCATTTCCATATCTTCGTGCTGCCGATGCTGTTTCCCTTCCTCAAGGACCGGCTCGGCGTCAGCTATATCGATCTCGGCTTCGCGCTCACCACTTTTGCCGTGGTCTCCGGCCTGACCCAGGCACCGATCGGCTTTCTGGTCGATCGCGTGGGCGCACGCATCATCCTGATCCTCGGTGTCATGCTCGGCGGCTGCGCGCTGGTCTCGCTCGGCCTGTTTCTCAGCTACCCCGCGCTGATCATCTGCGCCGGCCTGCTCGGCC
This sequence comes from Tardiphaga sp. GW821-FHT12E02, assembly GCF_058807155.1. Lineage (NCBI taxonomy): Bacteria > Pseudomonadati > Pseudomonadota > Alphaproteobacteria > Hyphomicrobiales > Nitrobacteraceae > Tardiphaga > Tardiphaga sp. GW821-FHT12E02. Next base: position 1,085,314 of record NZ_JBXAQK010000001.1, on the reverse strand, counting down.
TCGCCAACAGCGTCTATCACCCTGCCGACTACGCCATCCTCGCCGCCCATATGGACGAGTCGAAGATGGGTCGCGCCTTCTCGATTCACACCTTTGCCGGCTTCGTCGGCGGCGCCGTCGCGCCTCCGATGATGGTGGCATTGCTGGCCTCGATCGGCGGCCAAAGCGCGCTGATTGTCGCCGGTGCCATCGGCGTCGCCATCGCGCTGATGCTGATCGTGGTCGGCATCCCCGATGCCGGTGCTGTGCGGACTGATAACGGCAACGGTCCTGTCGCCAAGGTCAGTGTCATGACCCCCGCGATCATGATGCTGACGCTGTTTTTCACGCTGCTGGCGCTGTCGCAGGGTGGCATCAACAGTTTCGGCATCGTCGCGCTGATGGAAGGCTATGGCATCACGCTGTCGTCGGCCAATGTCGCGTTGACCTCGTTCCTCGCCGCCAGCGCCGTTGGCGTGCTCGCAGGCGGCTGGCTGGCCGATCGCACCAAGCATCACAGCCGCGTCGCGGCCGTATGTTTCACCGTCAATGCGGCCATCATCGGCGCCATCGCGGCCTTCTCGTTGCCCGCATGGGCCATCGTCGCCGCCATGACCATCGCCGGCTTTCTCGGCGGCGTGATCACGCCATCGCGCGACATGCTCGTGCGGCAGGCGGCACCGCCCGGCGCAGCAGGACGCGCCTTCGGCATCGTTTCCACCGGCTTCAATTTCAGCGGCATCGTGAGCCCGATCATGTTCGGCTGGTTCATGGACCACGCCATGCCACATTGGGTGTTCGGCGCATCCGCCTGCTTCATGGCGGCGACGGTGCTGCTGGCGGTGGTGTCGGAACGGAAGCGCTAAATCGTCGTCCCCGCGAAGGCGGGGACCCATACACGCTGTCGATGTTGATGAAACGCGATGGCCGTGACTATGCGGTCCGATTTCGCCTTCGGAGGCTACGGGCCCCGCCTTCGCGGGGACGACATGGGTGTGCTATAGTCATGCCGCATGCTCTCCGTTCGCAATCTCACCAAATCCTACCGCTCCGCACAGGACACCGTCGCCGTTCTCCGCGGTGTCGATCTCGCGGTTTCCCCCGGTGAAAGCGTGGCACTCACTGGCGAGAGCGGCAGCGGCAAGAGCACGCTGTTGCATCTGATTGCCGGCCTCGACGAGGCCGATGACGGCGAGATCGTGCTGGGCGATATCACAATTACCGGGCTCAAGGATGCCGAGCGCGCCGCGCTCCGCCGCGACCGGCTCGGCCTCGTGTTTCAGCAGTTCAACCTGATCCCGTCGCTGTCCGTCGCAGACAACCTCGCTTTCCAGTCGCGCATTGCCGGACGACATGACGCGACATGGCAGAACGAATTGATCGAACGCCTCGGCCTCAGCGCGCTGTTGAAGCGCTATCCCGAGCAGCTCTCCGGCGGCCAGCAACAGCGCGTTGCTATCGGGCGCGCGCTGGCGTCAAAGCCAGCACTGCTCCTCGCCGATGAGCCCACCGGCAATCTCGATGAAGACACGGCCGATGAGGTGATGCACCTCGTGCGCGATCTCGTCGCCCGCAGCGGCTGCGGTCTCCTGATGGTGACACACAGCGAGCGCCTTGCCGCCATGCTGGATCGCCGCGTCCATCTCCATGCGGGACTGATCGCGTGAGGCGCGCACTGTGGATCCTCGCGGTGCTGCTCAGCCACTGGCGCCGGCATCCGCTGCAATTCGCCACGCTCATGATCGGCCTGATCGCCGCCACCGCGCTGTGGAGCGGCGTGCAGGCACTGAACCAGCAAGCGCGCACAAGCTACGACCGCGCCGCCGCGGCTTTCGGCGGCACCCGCACGCCAATGCTGGTGTCGCCGAAGGGTGGCGCGTTCCCGCAACAGCTGTTCGTCGACCTCCGCCGTGCCGGCTGGCCGGTATCGCCCGTGCTTGAAGCGCGCACGCAGATCGAAGGCCGCAGCGTGCGCCTGCTCGGCATCGAGCCAGTGACGATGCCAGCGGAAGCCAGCGCTGCGGCGGAGATCGGCACCTCGGGTGCACAGGCCTTCATCACGCCGCCGGGGCAGGCCTTGATCTCGCGTGAGACGCTGAACGAACTCGGCTTGCGCGAAGGCGCGACGCCGACGCTCGGCAATGGCCGGATGCTGCCACCGCTGAAACTGCAGCCGGCGCTCGCGCCAGGCGTGATCGTGGTCGATATCGGCATCGCGCAAACGCTGCTGGCGATGCCCGATCAGATCACGCGGCTCCTGATCGGCAAAACGAAAGGACCTCGCATGGCGCTGGACAGCGTCACCGGCCAGCAGCTTCGCATCGTTCAGCCCGAAAGCGAGACCGATCTCGAACGCCTGACCGATAGTTTTCACCTCAACCTCACCGCCTTCGGGCTGTTGTCCTTCTTCGTCGGCCTGTTCATCGTCAATTCCGCCATCGGCCTCGGCTTCGAACAGCGCCTGCCGATGCTGCGCACACTGCGCGCCTGCGGCGTCTCCGCCCGACAGCTCAATGCGGTGCTGATCCTCGAACTCGTCAGCATCGCGTTGATGGCCGGCATCATCGGCCTCGTCTGCGGCTATGTCATTGCGGCCTCGCTGCTGCCCGACGTCGCCGCCAGCCTGCGCGGGCTCTATGGCGCGCAGATCCCCGGCCAGCTCTCGCTGAAGCCGGAATGGTGGCTGGCAGGCCTCGCGATCTCCGTGATCGGCGCACTGCTGGCCGCCACATCGAGCCTGCTCAAGGCCGCGCGCCTGCCGCTGCTGGCCACCGCGCAGCCTTATGCCTGGCAGCAGGCCCAGCATCGCTGGCTGCGATTGCAGGGCGGCGGCGCATTGCTCGTCTTCGCCGCAGCCGCACTCGTGCTGTGGTTTGGCGACTCCCTCATCGCCGGCTTCACCGTCCTCGCCGCACTGCTGCTTGGCGCCGCACTCGCCCTTCCGGTTTTGCTCGGGCTTGTGCTGGCAGCTGGCGAACGCAGTACCCGCCGGCCGATCCTCACATGGTTCTGGGCCGACAGCCGTCTGCAACTCTCCGGCCTGTCTCTCGCGCTGATAGCGCTGCTGCTCGCACTGGCCGTGAATGTCGGCGTCGGCACCATGGTCGAGAGCTTCAGCCGCACCTTTGTCGGCTGGCTGGACGGACGATTGTCATCGGACATTTACATCAACGCCGCCAGTGATGCTCAGGCGCGCGAACTCAAGGACTGGGTGAAGCGGCGTCCCGACGTGCTGGCCGTATTGCCCGGCAGCCGCGCCGAGATCCAGCTCGACGGCGCGCCGGTGGAAATCAATGGCCTGCCCGATCACGCCACCTTCAGGGATCACTGGCCGTTGCTTGATGCGACACGGGATGCCTGGGATCGCGTCCGCGCCGGTGACGGCGCATTGATCAGCGAGCAACTCTCGCGGCGTATGACGCTGGCGATCGGCCAGGGCATCACGGTGCCGACGCCGAGCGGACCGTGGCCCCTGCAAGTCGTCGCCATCTATGCCGATTACGGCAATCCGAAAGGGCAGCTCGCGGTCAATGTCGATGCGCTGCTGAAGCATTTCCCGGATAGTCCGCAGACCCGCATGGGCCTGCGCGTCGCGCCCGAGAACGTACCCGCCGTGATCGATGCCATCCGTGACCGCTTCGGCCTCGATGGCCGCAATCTCGCCGATCAGGCCAGTGTGAAGAAGGAATCGCTCGGCATCTTCAACCGCACCTTTGCCGTCACCTCTGCGCTCAATGCCTTCACGCTCGGCGTCGCGGGCGTGGCACTGCTGACGAGCCTGCTAACGCTGAGTAATTCGCGCCTGCCGCAACTGGCGCCGCTGTGGGCCATCGGCCTGACACGCCGGCGCCTGGCCGCAATCGAACTTCTGAAGACCATGTGCGTGGCCCTGATCACATCGCTGCTCGCGCTCCCGCTGGGATTGCTGGTTGCCTGGTGCCTGATCGCCATCGTCAATGTGAAGGCGTTCGGATGGCGGCTGCCATTCCATGTTTTTCCAATGCAGCTGATCACGCTGCTTGGCGTCGCCATGCTGGCCGCTTTGCTGGCCTCGCTGCTGCCGATGCTCAAGCTGCTGCGGATGCAGCCGGCCGAACTCGTGAAAGTGTTCGCCAATGAGCGCTAGGCTGACACGACGCAGTTTTTCCGGCGGCCTAGCACTGATGGGGCTCGGCGCTCCGTACGCATTGGCACAAGGCTTTGCAGGCCTCGGGCGCGATGCCGATGGCTTTGCGCAGGTCGTGCCCGGCCGCATGCTGAGCTTCCCCGCCGATCACGGGCCTCATCCGGAATTCCGCATCGAATGGTGGTACCTCACCGCCAATCTCACCGATGCTTCGGGCAACGCCTTTGGTGCGCAGTGGACACTGTTCCGGCAAGCGATGGCGCCGAGCACGCAGGACAGCGGCTGGACGACACCGCAGATCTGGATGGGCCATGCCGGCGTGACATCGGCAACGACTCACCACTCTGCGGAGACATTTGCGCGCGGCGGCATCGGGCAGGCTGGTGTCACCGCAACGCCGTTTCGCGCCTGGATCGATGCTTGGGAGATTCGCGGGCTCGACGGCTTCTCAGACATGACTGTCGCGCCACTCGACGTCACGGCATCGTCAGGAAATTTCAGCTATCGGCTCCGCCTCGACGCGAAGCAGCCTTTGGTGCTGCAGGGCGATGCCGGCTATAGCCGCAAATCCGAGCGCGGCCAGGCGTCCTATTATTACAGCCAGCCGTACTTCACGGCGACGGGCGTAGTGAACATCGACGGCAAGGATATCGCCGTCACCGGTCGCGCCTGGATGGACCGCGAATATTCGAGCCAGCCGCTCGCATCAGATCAAACCGGCTGGGACTGGTTCTCGCTGCATCTGCCCGATGACGAGAAGCTGATGCTGTTCCGGCTGCGCCAGAAGGACGGCAGCCACTACTTTGCAGGCAACTGGATCACGGCAGATGGCCAATCGGTGCAACTGGCGCCCGATGCCATCGTGATGACACCGATAGCAACGACCGAGATAGCCGGCCGCAAAATTCCCACCGCATGGCGCATTGCGATTGCGTCGCGCCGATTGCAAATCGAGACGACGCCGCTCAATCCGCAGAGCTGGATGACGACGAGTTTTGCTTATTGGGAAGGGCCAGTGCGCTTCAGCGGCTCGCATGGCGGCGTGGGATATCTGGAGATGACGGGGTATTAAGCGCTATCAGAGCGACGGCGCACACTCTTCGGGTCGGCTCCTCCGGTCCGAAGAAAGAGAAAGCATAGTCATTCAACGCGTGCCTCGCCCCTCACCCGCCGCGAAGACGCGGCGACCTCTCCCCGCGCATGCGGGGAGAGGTTAAGCAAGACTACTTCGTCAACGGGCAGCCGCTATCCTTGGCGATCGGGAAAGCTGCGGCTGCGGGCACCACTGCGAGCTGCTTGTAGTAATCCCACGGCTTTTTGGAATCCGCCGGCTTCTTGACCTCGAACAGATAGAGATCCTTCACCAGGCGGCCATTGGCCTGCACCTTGCCGCCCTGGGCGAAGGCGTCATCCACCGGAAGCTCCTTCAGCTTCTTGACGACCGCGTCCGAGTCCTTGGTACCGGCTGCTTTCACGGCTTTCAGATAGGACAGCGTGGCAGAATAGGTGCCGGCCTGGATCATGTTCGGCATGCGCTGGGTGCGCTTGAAGAAGCGCTCGGCGAATTCGCGCGATTTGTCGTCGCGGTCCCAATAGAAGGACTCCGTCAGCACGAGGCCCTGTGCTGCATTGAGACCGAGGCCGTGGACTTCCGCCAGCGTCAACAGCAGGCCGGCGAGCTTCTGGCCACCGGCGACGATGCCGAATTCAGCCGCCTGCTTCACCGCATTGGTGGTGTCGAGGCCAGCATTGGCGAGGCCGATGACCTTGGCCTTCGAGGCCTGTGCCTGCAGCAGGAACGACGAGAAATCCGACGAATTCAGCGGATGGCGCACGGCGCCGACCACCTTGCCGCCCTTCGACTTCACGATATCGCCGGTGTCCTTCTCCAGCGAATAGCCGAAGGCATAGTCGGCGGTGAGGAAGAACCAGGTGTCGCCGCCGGTCTCTGTCAGCGCACCGCCGGTGCCGACGCCGAGTGCGCGGGTATCGAACGACCAGTGGAAACCATAGGGCGTGCAGGCATCGCCGGTGATACGCGAGGTCGCGGCCCCCACCACGATGTCGATCTTCTTGGCCTGGGCGGACAGTTCCTGCACCGCCAGCGCCACCGAGGAGGTGGTCAATTCGGTGATCATGTCGACATTCTCGACATCGTACCAGCGGCGCGCGATGGCAGCAGCCAGGTCCGGCTTGTTCTGGTGATCGGCGGTGACCAGTTCGACCTTGCCGCCCAGCACTTCGCCGCCAAAGTCTTCCACCGCCATCCTGGCGGCTTCGAGCGACCACTTGCCGCCGTAATCGGCATAGACGCCGGACTGGTCGTTGAGGATGCCGATCTTCACACCCTGCGCCGCAGCGGGGGTCAGCGTGGACGTGGCAAGGAAAAGGCCGCAAAGCGCGGCAGCGGACGTCAGCCCAAGTTTCATAAGTGCCTCCCAATATTTTTTATGGGCCGCACACTATGGGAGATGTTTGCAACTGGCGAGTGTGACTTTCGGATGATGCGGCGCAATCACCGAAGTGTCATTTAACGCAGCGGCCGGCCGGGTATCCGTGGTCAGTGCTGTTTCTTCAATGCTGCCGCGATGCAGGCGAGTTCGCGCTCGATTTCAGCAATCAACGGTACCGGGTCATTGTCCTCGACCAGATGCATCTTCTCATAGGTGCCGTTGCGGATGCTTTCGATCCAGGCGACGCGGTCGGCCTGATATTGCTTCAGGCGCTCGAAATCCCCGCGCTCGGCGTATTTGGCGATCAGCTTTTCGAAGACAGCGCTCATGGAAATGTCCTTGTAGTGTGGGCAAAGCGAAGCGTGCCCACCAATCTATTCTCACGCGCGAATGGTGGGCACGGCTGCGCCTTTGCCCACCCTACAGAAGCGTTACAGCCCGCGCAGCACCAGCCGATTAAGCCGCGTCGCAAACGCAGCCGGATCTTCCGGCAGTTCACCGTCAAGGATCTGCGCCTGCTCCAGCAGCAGGAACGCGATATCAGCCGCCTCGCCGCCCACTGCCTTGTCGGCACCGGCGATCTTCGTCACCAGCGGATGGCGCAGATTGATTTCAAGGATCGGCTTGGTGGCGCTGCCACGGTTCTGCATCGCCAGCATGCGCTCGAGCTCGCGATCCGGGCCACGGCCACCGGCGACGAGACACGAGGCCGAGCTGGTAAGGCGCGTCGAGGCCTTGACGTCGGAGACGCGCTCGCCGAGCGCCTCCTTGATCACGGCGATGGTCGAGGCTTCATCGGCCGCATCCGGCTTTGGTTCGTCCTTGTCGGCCTCGACCTCCGGGATCAGGTCGAGATTGATCTCGCCCTGGCTCAGCGACTTCAGCGGCTTGCCGTCAAATTCCAGCGGCGCCGAGGTCCAGAACGCATCCACCGCGTCCGACAGCAGCAGCACTTCGATGCCGCGCGACTTCGCCGCTTCCAGCTTCGGATTCGACTTGAGACGATCGAGGCTGTCACCGGCGAGATAATAGATCTCGGTCTGGTTCGGCTTGAGGTCAGCCACATACTGCTTCAGCGTCCGCTTCTCGCCAGAGGTGGTCGTGAAACGCGACAGTGCGAGCAGCTTCTCGCGGCGCTCGAAATCCTCATAGATGCCTTCCTTCAGCACCGGGCCGAACGCGTCCCAGATTTTCGTGAAGGTCTCGGCGTCCTTTTCAGCCAGCGTCTCGAATTCGCCGATCACCCGCGTCGCTACCGCCTTCTTGATCTGGGCGAGTTGTGGATTGTTCTGCAGCATCTCGCGCGACAGGTTCAGTGGCAGGTCCTCGGCATCGATGACGCCGCGAATGAAGCGCAGATAGGACGGCAAGAGATCCGCATCGTCGGTGATGAACACGCGCCGCACATAGAGCTTCACGCGGCCCTTGCGCTCGGGCTCGAACAGGTCGAACGGCTTCGACTCCGGGGCGAACAGCAGCACGGCATAAGAATAGCGGCCTTCGGCGCGGTAATGCACCGTCATCGCCGGCTCGTCATAGGCATTGGCGATCGACTTGTAGGCCTTGCTGTAGTCCTCCGACGTCAGCTCCGACTTGGAGCGCTGCCACAGCGCGCTGGCCGAGTTGATCTGCTTCGGCTCGCCATCGCCGTCCTTGAGCAGGATCGGAAACTGGATGTTGTCCGAATAGGACGTGACGATCCGCTCGATCTCCCAGCTTTCGAGATACTTCTTGGCGTCGTCCTTGAGCTGCAACTCGATCGAGGTGCCGGCGGGCACGCTCATGCCGTCATTGAGCTGCGCGATCTCGAAACCGGCACCGCCCGTCGAGGTCCAGGTGAAGGCATCATGGGTGCCGGCGCGGCGCGAGGTGACGATGATCTTCTCAGCCACCATGAAAGCGGCATAGAAACCGACACCGAACTGGCCGATCAGGCCGGCGCCGTCCTTGGCTTCGGTCAGGCGCGACAGGAACGACTTGGTGCCGGACTTGGCGATGGTGCCGAGATTGTCGATCAGTTCCTGACGATCCATGCCGATACCGGTATCGACGATGGTGAGCGTGTTCGCTTCCTTGTCAGGAATGATGGTGATGTTTTGCGTCTGGCCGTCGGGCACCAGCTGCGGATTGGCGATGGCCTCATAGCGGAGCTTGTCGCAAGCGTCCGACGCATTGGAGACCAGTTCGCGCAGAAAGATGTCGGTCTCGGAATAGACCGAGTGAACCATCAGGTTCAGCAATTCGGCGACTTCGGCCTGAAACGGCTGGGAAACGGGTGCAGCGGTGTCGGTGGTCGTCATGAATGAGCCTGATCACGATAAAGGGGAATGCGCCGCATATAACGACGCGATTTTGCGGAGTCCATGGCCACAACCACGGCTCCACGCTTCCCCTTAACTAGTGATGTCGGGCTCAGGCTTCCAGAGCCACCGCATAGGCGTTTTCAAGCATCGCCAGGCATTCGCGGGCGCGCGCACGACCAACTTCATTGGCGATTTCGGAAATCTCGCGGAGGTCGCGGATCGCCAGATCGACGGCGGTGAAGATATCGATGTCGCACTCATCGGCCATGTCGATCACAGGGGCCGTACGCTTCGGAAAAGGAATGACTACGCTCACTGGACGACCACTCTGCACGAAGGGACACTCACGAATCACAGAGGCACATTTGGCCAGCGAATGGTTAAGCGAATGGCTAACGCACGGGCTCGCGTCGTTCCGTAGCTCAGCGCAGCCAGCGCACCTGCGGAATCAAGCTGACCTGCACTTCGTCGGAAGCCTGTTCGGTCGGCTGAATGGTCGGTGCTTCCAGCGCGAGCGGCATCGCGGGCGCCGGCAATTGACGCGGCGCGACGCTATCCTGGCCGCGCCGATAGGCTTCGTCTTCCAGCTTGCGGCTGAAGTAACGAAACAGTTCGGTGGCGCGTTTGCGCTGATCATCCGTCGCCGCCGAGGCGATCAGGAAGATCAGTTCCTCGGACAATTCGGACGTGGTGGCGCCCAACGGATCCTGATTGGCATCGCTGGTGCGGTCGTCGATGTGAGCGTCAATCACGGGCATGGCAGCCGTCATCCGGTCGTGGTGGTGATGCGACCTGACTACCTGCATGGGGTTGATATCCCATTGTTTTCCGCCGGCCACGCGTATCTAGCGATATTTATGGTTAATACAACTTTAATATGTGCAAACTTGCACAGACACGCAGTCGGCTTGCCGTCACCCTCGGCATTCGATTCGCGTCGATGCCGGCGACAGAAGGCGGTGGCCAGCCGCCCCCCGTACCGGTCGGGCTGGGGAGCCTTGGAGATGTCGCGCATTCTCATGATCGATGACGACGTGTTGATCTCGCGCTCGGTGCAATTCTGGCTGGCCCAGCGGGGCCATGTCGTGGTCATCGCCGCCGGTGCTGCCGACGCGCTGGAGAAACTCCACGTTTGCCCCTTCGATCTGCTCATCGTCGATATCTTCATGCCGCATATGGACGGCTTCGAGTCCGTTCGGCTGTTTCACGGCGAGGCCCCGGATGTGCCGCTGATCGCGCTGTCCGGTTACGCCTTTGCCGAGAGCCATTCGCCGGCACCGGATTTCCTGCGCATGGCGCTCGCGCTCGGTGCGACGCGCTGCATCCGCAAGCCGTTCAAACCGCGGGACCTGCTGACTGTCATCGAAAACTGCCTGGTCCCGGTCGTGCCTGCCGCATAGAGCGTTCGGTCCGCGAGACGGAAATTAAGGGGCCATTAAGCATAATCGGCGAAAACTAAAGGTACTTGATTGCTGTCAACGAGGACGCGACCATGGTTTTGGCGATGAACCGCACCGCTCATTCGGCGGCGCCCGCAGCAACTGGCGAGAACGAGGATGTCGCCGATATCTCCGCGCTCATCGCGCGCCTGACCGGCGAGGTCAACGAGATCGCTTGCGAGAAGACCAGGGCGATCCAGCACATCACCAACCAGATGAAGATGCTGGCGCTGAACGCGCTGATCGAAAGCTCGCGCGCCGGCGCGCAGGGCGCGGGCTTTGCGGTGGTGGCGCAGGAAGTGCGCAATGTCGGCCAACAGGTCGAGGCCATCGCGCGCGATCTGGAATCACAGCTCACCGCGCGCACCGGCAGCCTGATGTCCTCCATCGAGAAGATGACCGACCGCTCCCGCGGCGAACGCATGGTCGATCTCGCCCTCAATGCCATCGAGCTGATCGACCGCAATCTCTATGAGCGCACCTGCGATGTGCGCTGGTGGGCAACCGACTCCGCCGTGGTCGATGCCGCAGCCCATCCCGATGAGGCGACGATTGCCCATGTATCGGAACGCCTCGCGGTGATCCTTGGCGCCTACACTGTCTATCTCGATCTGTGGCTGTGCGACATGCAGGGCAATATCATCGCCACCGGCCGTGGCGACCGCTATGCGGTGCGCGGCCAGAACATAGCCGGCACGTCGTGGTTTCGCGATGCGCGTATCCTGCGCACGGGCGACGACTATGTCGCCGGTGATGTGGAACGCCAGCCAGCGCTCGGCAATGCGCAGGTCGCGACCTATTGCGCCAGCGTGCGCGAGGGCGGCAAGGCCAATGGCCGCGCCATCGGCGTGCTGGCCATTCATTTCGATTGGGAAGCGCAGGCCCGCGCCATCGTCGAGGGCGTTCGCGTCGATGACGACAAGACCCGCGTGCTGCTGGTGGATTCCAACCTGCGGATCATCGCCTCCTCCGACGGACAGGGGCTGCTGAGCGAGCGTATCACACTGACCCAGAACGGCCGCAGCAACGGCTTCTATCAGGATCGCTCGGGCAGCCTCATCGCCTTCCATGCCACGCCCGGCTACGAGACCTACAAAGGTCTCGGCTGGTATGGCGTGATCATTCGCGGGAGCTGAAGAAGCGCCCCCCTCACCCGGATTGCTACGCAATCCGACCTCTCCCCGGCGGGGAGAGGTGATCCGAGCGTCAATGCGAGGGGACCTTCACCTCTCCCCACCGGGGAGAGGTCGTCGCGCGAAGCGCGGCGGGTGAGGGGAGCGTTTGGATGACAGCCCGAACAAGCGCCGCAACTTCGCGAACCAGCCTGCAGGCTCTATCGGCTCGAACGTTTCGTCTGGCACCACGGGCGCCATGTCAGGCTCGATGATCTGCGGCGTTTCGGTGAAGGCCGCAGCCTCCTGCGTCGTCGCCAGCGCCATCGGCCCGACCTGAGCGAGGAACGCATGTTCGTGATGCCGCGTCAGCCGCTTCAAGGCCTGATCGAGCGGCAGCCAGGCGACTTCGGCGATGTCCTTCATGAGGCGCTGCGGCGGCCGGCTATCGGCTTCCATGTGCCAGAAATGCACGACCTTGGTGCGCTCGCCGAGCGGATAGGCCAGCGTCCCCAGATATTGCTGCACGGATGCGGAATGGCCGGTCTCTTCCAGCACCTCGCGCCGGGCGGCATCGAGCGGCGTCTCGCCGTCGTCGAGCTTGCCTTTCGGCAGCACCCAGTCGCCGCGCTTGCGCATGCACACGACCGCGAACAGCGGCGTGGCTCCACGCCGCACGACGATGCCTCCTGCAGCCATCACGATATCGCGTGCCATGATGCTCACATAACCGGATTGCCGGCGAATACAACCAATCTGTGACACGCGGTGAATGCAGGGCGGGATGCAACCGGGGCCAGCAGAACCGTCATACACATGTCACAGAATCCGCCAGGCAGATTAGTCCGTGGTGGCGGCACGCAACCCGTCTGCAGTGGCCGCCGTCAGCCCCACCGCCGCAATCGCGCTATGTGCCGCGGCAACCAGGTCCTGATTGCCCCTGGCGCGCGCACCGTCCGGCAACAGCTCATTGTTCTCGAAGCCGACCCGGATGTGGCCGCCGAGCAGTGCGCCCGCCGTGACGCACGCCGTCTCCTGCGCACCGAAAGCACAGACGCTCCAATGGGCGAATTTTGGTGCGTCGGGCGCCAGGAATGGCAGCAGATCCGACGGGCTCGATACCTGCCCAGCAGTGTAGCGGCCGAGTACATACAACACTGGCACGCGCTCGAACGGGATCAGGCCGCGCTTCTGTAGTTGGGCCAGCCGGATCGCATCATTGACGTCATAGAGAATGATCTGCGGCACCACGCTTTCGCGCTTCATCCAGCCGAGCAGATCGGAAAATGCCGTTTCCTCGCTCGCATCCGGCACCAGCTCGCGCAACGCCAGCGAGGCGGCTTCCGGTTTCACGGCCTGCACCACCGCGCGCTGTTGTGCCGGCGTATATTTGCCAAGCGCTTCGGAGGTGATCTGGATGACAAGCCGATCGCCGAGCGCGCTGCGGATGGCGGCAATGGCGGCGCGATAGGCATCGGCATCGAGCAGATGGCTGCCATCGGCATTGCGGACATGGGCGTGGATCATGGCCGCGCCGGCGTCGAAGCAGTGGACGGCCACCACCGCCAGTTCCGCTGGGGTCAGCGGAACGGCGGGGTGATCCGCCTTGACCTTGCGGCCACCATTGGGAGCGACCGCAATGGCTGTGGGCCGCATGACTTATGGAATCGCTGCGATGACGGCGATCTCGACCAGGATGGCCGGATCGGCGAGCTTCGATTCGACGCAGGCGCGGGCCGGGCCGACTTCGGGCACCCAGGCATCCCAGACCGTGTTCATCGCGTCGCGATCATTGATGCTCGGCAGCCAGACGGTGGCGCTGAGAATGTTGTTCTTGTCGGTGCCGGCTTCCTTGAGCAGCGCATCGATCTTGTCGAGCACCTGCTTGGTCTGCGCCTTGATGTCGCCGCTGTAGTCATCTGGCACCTGGCCGGCGAGATAGACGGTGTTGCCGTGGATGGAAGCCTGGCTGAGACGCTTGCCGGGACCGAGACGCTTGATCATGCGGAGCTCTTTCATTGCTGGAGCAGAAAAACGCCGCGACCATTCCCGCTCAGGCAACCGACGTCAAGAGCGACGTCACTGCGTGAGGGTGGGCTTGCGCGATGGGGATAATGCCCGGCCTGCATGGTTCGAGACGCCCGCTTTGCGGGCTCCTCACCATGAGGGTCGTCTACGGGAGCCCATACTCTGCCCTCATCCTGAGGAGCGGCCTTCTTGGCCGCGTCTCGAAGGATGGCAGCAGGCCGGTTTGGCGATCACGTGTGATGCCGTCCCCCCCCCCCAAAATTACTCCGCGGCGCGTGCGCGTTTCACCGCATCGTCCATCAGCGCCTTCGGCGCCGGCAGGCGCAAACGGCGACCATGCTGCAGATAGAGCAGCGCCACGCGCTTGGGATCGGACAGATTCCACAATTCCACCGCAGGCAAACGGCCGAGCAATTCGACCGGCGGTCGATGCGCGATTACATGGGCGAGCACGGTCGTCTTCGGTCCTTTGCCAAACCGCCGGCGATTTTTGCGCGCAGCATTCTCGTTCGCGGCCTGCCAGCGGACACGCGGTCGCGGCTTGCGATTGAGAAGCCAGGAAAAGAGGCGCAAAATGAATGGCATACGGCTTTTCTATTTGCCCGGTTGCGGCGCGGCTGGCCTGCTCGCGCGTCTCCATGTCATAGAACTTGCATTCACAGCGGTAAAGCGGCGTGATCAAGGCGAACCGGCTTGTTCCCCGATATACGCTCCAACGAATCAGGAATAGACCACCACCCATGTCCGTTACTGGTCCCGCGCGTAAATCTGCTGTGTCTCCCGATGCACTCGGGGCCGATGCGCTGGCGCGACTGCATGCGGTGTTCGGCCTGCCCGGTTTCCGCGGCGAACAGGAGCAGATCGTCCGCCACGTCACCGATGGTGGTAGTTGCCTCGTTCTGATGCCGACCGGCGGCGGTAAATCGCTCTGCTATCAGCTGCCATCCCTGTTACGCGAAGGCTGCGGCATCGTGGTATCGCCGCTGATCGCCTTGATGCGTGATCAGGTCGCAGGCCTGCTCGAACTCGGCGTCAATGCCGCGGTGCTGAATTCCACGCTGTCGTGGGAGGAAGCCAACGAGGTCGAGCGACGATTGCTCGCCGGCGATCTCGATCTGCTTTACGTCGCACCCGAACGCCTCGTGAATCCGCGTTGCCTGGCGATGCTGGAACAAGCCGATATCGCGCTGTTCGCCATCGACGAGGCGCATTGCGTCTCGCAATGGGGGCATGACTTCCGCCCTGAATATATCGGCCTGTCGATCATCGCAGAGCGCTTTCCGCAGATTCCGCGCATCGCGCTGACGGCCACCGCCGATGATCTCACCCGCGAGGAGATCGCGCAGCGGCTGGGGCTCACGGACGCACCACGTTTCGTCTCCTCATTCGACCGGCCCAATATCAAATACGAGATCGTCGACAAGACGAGTTCGCAGAAGCAATTGCAGGCCTTTATCAGCGAACGCCATCCGAACGATGCCGGCGTGGTCTATTGCCTGTCGCGCGCCAAGGTCGATGATACCGCGATCGCGCTCAACAAGGCCGGCATTCGCGCGCTGCCCTATCATGCCGGGCTCGATGCGCGCACGCGCTCCACCAATCAGGACCGCTTCATCAACGAGGACGGCGTGGTCATCGTTGCCACCGTGGCTTTCGGCATGGGCATCGACAAGCCCGACGTGCGCTTCGTCTGCCATCTCGACCTGCCGAAGAGTGTCGAGGCTTACTATCAGGAGACCGGCCGCGCGGGCCGCGACGGCAAGCCATCGACGGCATGGATGGCCTATGGCCTGCAGGACATCGTGCAGCAGCGCCGCATGATCGATGAGTCCACGGGCTCTGACGCGTTCAAGCGCGTCTCCATCGGCAAGCTAGATGCCCTGGTCGGCCTCGCCGAGACCGTGGATTGCCGGCGCGTGCGATTGCTGCGTTATTTCGGTGAGGAGACCACCGGCACCACATGCAGCAATTGCGACAACTGCGTCTCGCCGCCCAAACTCTGGAACGGCTCGGTCGCTGCGCAAAAACTGTTGTCCTGCGCCTATCGCACCGGGCAGCGCTTTGGCGCCATGCATCTGATCGACGTGCTGATCGGCCGGCTCACCGACAAGGTGAAGCAGTTCGGCCATGACAAGCTATCGGTGTTTGCGATCGGCTCGGAACTGAACGAGAAGCAATGGCGCGCCGTGATGCGCCAACTGGTGGCGCGCGGCTTTCTCTATGCCGATGCCGAGAACTTCAATGCGCTGAAACTCACCGAAGAGGCGCGCGGCGTGCTCAAGGGCGAGATCGAGCTGATGTTCCGCGAGGAAACCGGCCGCGTGCGTGCGCCGCGCAGGAATTCACGGCGCGGCGAACTGGCAACGCCTGCCGGCAATAATGCGGATGCCGATCTCGTCACGCGCCTGCGCACGTGGCGTGCCGGTGTTGCTCGCGAACGCAATGTGCCGGCCTATGTGGTGCTGCATGACGCCACCATCGACGGCATCGCCAGCGAGCATCCGACCACGCTGAGCCAGCTGCGCGAAATCGCGGGGATCGGTGACAAGAAGCTGGAGCATTACGGCGCGGATATTCTGGCGATCGTGAACGGGTGAGGTTGTCTTCTCCTCCAAGCTGCGTAGCCACGCTGCCCTAGGATGGGTTGAGCCAACGGGTCGCGCGAAGCGCGCCCGATGATAAACTCCGCGAAAACCCATCCTTCCGTCGTTTGCCGCTGGCTCCGCTGATGGGTTATCGCTGCAGCGCTGCGCGCTTGTGCTCAACCCATCCTACGAACGAGCATTCTCGTTCTCGCGGCGCCCGGTGGCGTCCGAGGTGTGAGCAGGTCTCCCCTCGAGACATGAGGGGAGGTGGCACGCCGCAAGGCGCACTGGGTGGGACTGGACGCTGCTCCTGCCTGCTGGATCGCCAGCAAACCTGAGCCGCGCAACGCCTTACGGCGCGCCACCGCGACGTCTTGCTAGTCGAAGGACCGTTCTTCCGGGTACTGGGCGCTCTCTCGCAAGAGAGCCATCCGACGGATTTCTCCGCCTTCGCCCGCACCACGTCCAGCCGCGCTCTAGCGGCAGACCCCCATAGTGGGGTCGGACGGTGACCCTCGACCACCCGAGTGCGTGAGGCCGCGTGAGCCTCCCGCCCGCAGGCGCCGCATCCACGTTCCGCCCAAAAGACGCCTCATGAGAGCGCCCCTCGCGAACGAGACGGGAGGGATAATGGTGGCTATGGGAATTTTGTCAAGAACAAAAATGGAACGAATCTCGAAGCCGTAGGATGGGTTGAGCGGAGCGAAAACCCATCGGCCGAACCGCGCGGCAAACTCCGCCGATGGGTTGTCGCGCCGGCCTTCGGCCGCCGCTCAACCCATCCTACGGCTTCATCGCCTCAATAATCCTTCAGCAGCCGCTCGATGTAGTCGAGCTCGAGCTGCGGGCGCGTCGTATCGCCCAACCGCCGACGCAGCTCTTCCAGAATCCGTCGCACGCGCTGGACATCGATCTCGCCGGGGATCTTCACCGAGAAATCGTCGCCGAGATCGCGGCCACGCAGCGGGCGGCCGAGCGGATCGCTGTTGCGGGCGGCGCCCTGCTGGCGGCCGGGATTGTTGCCGGGGCCATCCTGCCCGCCTTCGCCCTCGCCCTGCTGCATCTGCTGGGCGAGGCTCTGCGCCCCCTTGCGCAAGGCTTCGAGCGCGCGGCCCTGGGAGCCTACGGCACCATCGGCATCGCCGTCGCCGAGCTGGCCGCCGGCATCGCCCATGGCGCCATCGGCATCACCGAGGCCATCGCCGTCACCATCCTGATCGCCGCCGTTCTGGCCCTGCTCGCCTTGCTGACCCTGCTGACCCTGGCCCTGTTGGCCCTGGCCTTTCTGCCCCTTCTGGCCCTGCCCCATGCCCTGCTTGGCGAGCTGGTCCTGCAGCTTCTTCAGGCGCTCGCGCAGGTTCTGCTGATCCTGCTGCAGATCGCCCATGCTCTTGTCGCCCTGCTTGCCGCGGCGGCGCTCGCCGCGCTGATCCTGGCCTTCCTTGAAGGTCTTGTCGCGAAGCTGCTGCTGCTTGCGGATCATGTCGCCGAGTTCGTTCATCGACTGCTGCATCTCGTCGTCGCCGCCCTGGCCGGGCTGCGCCATCTGCAGGTTCTCCAGCATCTGCTGCATCTGTTCGAGCAGCTGCTTGGCAGCATCCTTGTCGCCGGAGCGCGACAGCCGCTCCATGCGCTCGATCATGTTATTGAGATCCTGCTGCCGCATCACCTTTGTGTTCTTGTCGAGCGGACGCGCAAGCTGTTGCGGATTCTGCTTCATCTGCTCGGCGAGCTGCTTGAGGAACTTGTCCAGCGCCGCACGCAGATTCTCGGTGAGCTTCTTGATCTCCTCGTCGCTGGCACCGCGCTCCAGCGCCTGCTTCAGCGCGTCCTGCGCAGCCTTCAGCGCCTTGTCCACATCGGTGATGTCACCGTCCTCGATGGTGACGGCGAGCGACCACAGGCTGGCGACGACCTCTTTCAAGGCGGCGTCGGTGCGCGCGCGCTGCGCCTGGGTGAGCACGCTGCGCAGGCCGAGATACTGGCCGGCATCCGGCGTAAAGGCTTCGGGCGCGATCATCAGCGCATCCAGCGCGAACACGACCTGGTCCTTGTAGTTTGCGTCCAGCGCGAGATTGCGGCGCTGCTCGATCAGCGCGCGCGGCAGCGGCTTGGTGAACAGCCGTTCCGGCAGGCGCGTGGCGATGGCGTCGCTCTTGCCCTCATTGCCGGCCTCGTCCTTGGCGGTGAGGGTCAGCGTGACGTCGGCGCCGGCATAGGGATCCTCGGAGAGATCCTTCACCGTCTGACCGACGCCATTGCGGGTGCGCGCATTGGGCAGCACCAGCGAGAAGGACGGCGGATCGAACAGCGGACGCGGCTTGACCTTGCTGTCGGCTGGCTTCGCGGCGAATTGCGCATGGGCTTCGGTGACGCCGTAATCGTCCTCGAGCTTGTAGGCGAGCAGCAGCGACCCGCGCGCCTGACGCTCGGGATCCTTGGCCAGCGAGATGGTCGGCGGGCGATCGCCGGTGGAGGTGAACTTCCACACCGGCTGGCCGGCGGGCGCGCGCACCTGCGCGGTGCCGTCGCCGGTGATGGTGTAGTGCTTCTCATTGGTGCCGGCCGGCGCATCGCCTGCAGGCGCCACTTCGGCGACGCCGCCTGTGAGCGCGACATCGAGCGCGCCGCCGCTGGAGCGCACGATCAGCGTCGAGGCCGATGGCACGGCCATCGCGGTGGCTTCGGCGGCATCCTTGTTGGCAGCGGACAGGATGATCGGCGGCTTTGCCGTATAAGGCGGCGGATTGACCCAGGCATCGACGCGGACATTGGACGGCGTCACGATGCCCTTCCAGTCGAACGCCGCCATGATACGCGCGCCGCGCTCGCCACCGGCGGCAAACCAGGTGGCGACCAGCAGCACGACGACCAGCGCGCGCAGCGCCCATGGATCATGCAAGGGCAAACGCGGTGACGGCAGGCCGGCACGGATGCGCTTCAATGACGCCAGCGTGCGCTCGCGCTGCGCCAGCCACAGCGCACGCGCGAGCGGGTCCTGCGATGACAGCGTATCGGTGAGCGCGGTGGCCGGGCGATGGCGGATGCCCGAGCCGCGGTCGAGCCGGGCCAGGCCTTCGTCGCGGGTGGGCCAGCGGAAGCGGATCAAAGGGTAAAGCGTCGCGATCAGCGCGACGACGAACAGCGCGAGGCCGATGCTGCGGGGGATCGGCGACAGATTGAGCCAGAGGCCGGCCCATGAGGCGACGAGAAACAGGCCAATGACGCTCAGAATGCGGGCCAGCGACGGCCAGGCACGCTCCCAGCCGATCGACCAGCGGGCTCGCTGGAGTGCCTGCGCGAGTTGAAGCTGCGCGGTGGTCTGCGCGTCGGGTGGGGTGTCTGGGCGGACGGGTGGCGTGGCGCTCAACGACGATCTCCGCGGTTACCGAAACTCAGCCTAGCACGGCGGCGGCAATGAGGCATCGGCCATGGGGCGGGAAGTCACATGCAAAGGCGGGGCCGGGGCAACGGGGAACCGGCAGCGGGTCACGATGGCGTTACCGCCTGTCGTCACCCGGCTTGACCGGGTGACCCAGTAGACACCGCAATGTCCGAGTCACTGGATCGCCCGGTCGAGCCGGGCGACGACAGTCAGAGGTCGGCTACGGCTCACAGCCAGGGCGCGGGCTTATCCATCGCGATCAGCTCCTCGACCTCGATCCGCGGCCGCACCACGGCGTACTGGTCGCCCTTCACCAGCACTTCCGGTATCAGCGCGCGGGTGTTGTAGGTGCAGGCCTGCACAGCGCCATAGGCGCCGGCGGTCATGATGGCGATGAGGTCGCCGGATTTCAGATCCGGCAGCTTGCGATCCAGTGCCAGATAGTCGCCGGTCTCGCAGACCGGGCCGACCACATCGACGGCGGCGAGCTTCGCGCCGGGGGCTGTTTCAGCCACCGGCAAAATTTCGTGATAGGCCTCGTACAGAGTCGGGCGGATCAGGTCGTTCATCGCGGCGTCGATGATCACAAAGGTCTTGCCGTCGCCGTGCTTCACATGGATCACGCGCGCGACCAGAATGCCGGCATTGCCGACGATCATGCGGCCGGGCTCGAACATCAGCGTGGCGCCGAGATTATGCGTGACGCGCTTCACCATCGCGGCATAGGCCGATGGCTCCGGCGGCACCGCACGGTCTTCATAATAGGGAATGCCGAGGCCACCACCGAAATCGACGTGATCGATGCCGTGGCCATCACTGCGCAGCACGGTGACGAAATCGGCGAGAATGCGGAATGCCTGCTCCATCGGCGCCAGATCGGTGATCTGGCTGCCGATATGCATATCGACGCCGGTGACCTTGATGCCCGGCAGCTTTGCGGCGCGGGCATAAACCTCGCGCGCCTTGCTGATCGGAATGCCGAACTTGTTCTCGGACTTGCCGGTCGAGATCTTGGCATGCGTGCCGGAATCCACATCGGGATTCACGCGGATCGAGATGCGCGCGGTGCGGCCCATCTCGGTCGCGAGCTGCGACAGCATTTCGAGCTCGGGCTCGGATTCGATATTGAGGCAGAGAATGTCTTCGTCGAGCGCCAAACGCAGCTCGGCTTCGGTCTTGCCGACGCCGGAGAATACAATCTTGCTGGCCGGAATGCCGGCCGCACGGGCGCGCTTCAATTCGCCGCCGGAGACGACATCGGCACCGGCGCCGAGCTTGGCCAACGTGCGCAGCACCGACTGATTGGAATTCGCCTTCATGGCGTAGCAGACCAGCGCCTTGGTGTCGGCAAAGGCATCCGCGAACACTTTGTAGTGCCGCTCCAGCGTGGCGGTGGAATAGCAATAGAACGGGGTGCCGACGGCCTCGGCCATTGCGGCAATATCGACGCCCTCGGCGTGAAGCACGCCGTTCTGATAGTCAAAATGGCGCATGACGTCCTAGTCCAGGATCGGGTCGAGGAAGAACGATCGCTTGCGGCCGCGCGCGGCCCGCACTTCGTCCGGCTCGTTGGACGAGGTCATGGCGCTGCCCTTGGCTGCCGCCGAATTGGCATCGGGATCACTCGCGGGCGCCGCCGTGCCCATCGGCGTCGCTGCAGCCTGCGGCGGCAGGTCGAGGCCGCCCTTGCGGCCACAGGCGCCGAGCGCCAGTGCGGCGGCAGTCAGAACAAGAAGAGCCCAAGATGCGCGAGGCGCACGTGCCGGGCGGGTCGATCGTGTCACAGCGGAATCCCCAAATGCGCGGGCACCATACAAAGAATGGCTGACTAAGGCGAGAGGCTCACGTCGTCCCCGCGCAGGCGGGGACCCATAACCTCAAGAAGTGAAGGGAAAAAGGCAGATCCGCCCGGGCGTCGATGCGGGCTGCGGGCTCGGAGGGTATGGGTCCCCGCCTACGCGGGGACGACAGAGGCTATTTCCCCTCTTTTTCCAGACGCTTGAGCCAGGCCCTGGCCTGCGCGGTCACATTCTTTGGCGCGGTGCCGCCATAGCTGACGCGGCTCTTCACCGAGGATTCCACCGACAGGACCTTCATCACCTCATTGGTGATCTTCGGTTCGACCGCCTGCATCTCGGCCAGATCGAGCTCATGCAGGGCAACGCCCTTCTTGGTGGCGATGCCGACGATGCGGCCGGTGACGTGATGGGCGTCGCGGAACGGCATCTTCAGCGTGCGCACCAGCCAGTCGGCGAGGTCGGTGGCGGTGGCATAGCCCTCGCCCGCCGCCGCCTTCATGGCGGCCTCGTTCGGCACGAGGTCGCGGACCATGCCGGCAATGGCGCGGATCGACAGCGACAGCGCCGTATAGGCCTCCATGGCGCCGGCTTTGTCTTCCTGCATGTCCTTTTGATAGGCCAGCGGCAGACCCTTCATGACGATCAGCAGGCCGGTGAGGGAACCGATGACGCGGCCGGTCTTGGCGCGCACCAGTTCGGCAGCGTCCGGGTTGCGCTTCTGCGGCATGATCGAGGAGCCGGTGGTGAACTTGTCCGACAGACGGACCAGACCGACCAGCGGCGAGGTCCAGATCACGATCTCCTCGGCGAAGCGCGACAGATGCACGGCGGCAATCGAGGCTGCCGACAGCGTCTCCAGCACGAAATCGCGATCCGACACGGCATCCAGCGAATTGTTCATCGGCCGGTCGAAACCGAGCGCCTTGGCGGTGGCGTGGCGATCGATCGGGAACGAGGTGCCGGCGAGCGCGGCCGCGCCCAGCGGGCTTTCATTGAGGCGTTTGCGCGCATCGGCAAACCGGCCGCGATCGCGCGCCACCATTTCCACATAAGCCAGCAGATGGTGGCCGAAGGTCACCGGCTGCGCCGTCTGCAGATGGGTGAAGCCGGGCATTACTGTGTCCGCATGTTCCAGCGCGCGATCGACCAGCGCCTGCTGGAGGGCGGCGAACGCGCTGTCCAGCTCGTCAATGGTGTCGCGCACGAACAGGCGGAAATCCGTCGCGACCTGATCGTTGCGCGAACGCGCGGTGTGCAGGCGGCCGGAGGCGGGGCCGATCAGCTCGCCGAGCCGGCTCTCGACATTCATATGGATGTCTTCGAGGGCGCGCTTGAAGGTGAATTTGCCGGCGGTGATCTCTGACAGGATCGTGTCTAGACCCGCCGCGATATCTTTCGCATCCTTCGCCGTGATGATGCCCTGTTTGGCGAGCATCGCCGCGTGGGCCTTGGAAGCGGTAATATCCTGGGCATACAAAGCGCGATCGACGTCGATGGAGACGTTGATTTCCTCCATGATCGCGTCGGGGCTGTCGGAGAACAATCCGCCCCACATCTTGTTGCTGGTGGACGATTTGCTGGACGCCTTGCTGTTGGACTTGCCGCCCTTGCCTGAAGCCATGAATTATCACTCATCCTGTTGCGGGCCGGCCCAATCGGACCGGGTGATCGCGCGCGATCTGCCGCATGTCATTTGCGCCCCTGCATAGCCATAACCGAGACTGAATGACAGACCCCAAGCCCCCCCAGGCGCCTGACCAGACGCCCGCCTCCTCCGCCCCCCGTCCCAGCAAACGCCGCGTGATCGTGCTCGGCGCGGTGCTGGTGGGCGTGATCATCGGCTATGCCGTGGTGGCGCGGATCGACGACCTCTGGCGCGGCAAGCCCGGCGATCCGACCTGTTTCCCGGCGGTGGAGACCGCCAAGCGGCTGGAGCCGCTGGTGCGCGGCGAGGTGGCCGGGCTGACCATCGCCAAGACGCCGCTGAAACTGCCCGATCTCGAATTCAAGGATGCCGAGGGCCAGCCGACAAAACTCTCGAACTGGCGCGGCCGCACGGTGCTGCTGAATCTGTGGGCCACGTGGTGCGTGCCCTGTCGCAAGGAAATGCCGGCGCTGAACGAGCTCGAGCAGAAACTCGGCGGCTCCGATTTCCAGGTGGTGGCGATCAATATCGACACCCGTGATGCGGAGAAGCCGAAGGCTTTCCTGAAGGACGGCAACCTGACCCGGCTCGACTACTTCACCGATGCATCGGCAAAAGTGTTTCAGGAGCTGAAGGGCGTCGGCCGTGCCTTGGGCATGCCGACTTCAGTGCTGATCGACGCCAAAGGCTGCGAGATCGCGACGATTGCCGGGCCGGCCGAATGGGCCAGCGAAGATGCCGTGAAGCTGATCAAGGCGACGGTGACGCCAAAGGCAGCGGGGCTCTGAGCCGTAGGGCGGATGAGCCGAAGCGTCATCCGCCGCGGAGCTTCCACCATCAAGTCGGCCGGCGGATGACATCTTCGGCTTATCCGCCCTACGGCCGGGCCCCTGCGACACCTCGTCGCCGTTTCTTCTTTCCATCGACTGTCGGACCAATGCGCACGCATTCGTCTTGAAGATGCGACATGTCAGGAGAGGATCAGCGATGCCCTATATCGACGGATTTATCATTGCGGTGCCGAAGAAGAATATCGACGCCTATCGCAAGATTTCGCGCAAGGCCGGCAAGATCTGGCGCGAATTCGGCGCGCTCGACTATCGCGAAGCCGTCGCCGACGATGTGCAGGTCGGCAAAGTGACGTCGTTTCCACGTGCGGTGAAGCAGAAACCCGACGAGACGGTGATCTTCGCCTATATCCTCTACAAGTCCCGGCGGGATCGCGATCGCATCAACAAGAAGGTGATGGCGGATCCCCGACTGGCAAAGATGATGACGCCGGGCGCGATGCCATTTGACGGCAAGCGCATGATCTTTGGCGGGTTCAAGACGATCGTGGATATGTGAAGGCGCCGATCCGGCGTCAGCCGGATCGGCTAAATCACATCACGCCTTTGCCACGCCATTGCGCGACAGCGACACCAGCAGTGCACCGGCCAGTGTCGCCGCCGCGAGATAGCCGATGGCACCGAACGGGCCGAAACCATCCACCAGAATGCCGCCGATCACCGCGCCCAGCGTGATCGCGATCTGGAATGCGGAGACCAGGAGGCCACCGGCGGATTCCGCTTCATCCGACGCGACCCGCACCATCCATGTCTGGAAGCCCACCGGCAACGCACCGAAAGCAAATCCCCAGAGGCCGACTGCGATCCCCGCGACAACACCCGAACTGCCGGCCACGAACAATACCAGCGCCAGCGCGGCGATGGCCGCAGAGCCGGCGATGATGGCGCCTTTCACACTGCGCGCGACCAGCGCACCGCCGACGAAATTGCCGATGAAGCCGCCGACGCCAAAGGCCAGCAGGACCAGCGAGATCGCAGTGACCGGCAGATGCGGCACCTGTTCGAGAAAATGCCGGACATAGGTGAAGCCGGCAAAATGGCCGGAAATGCTGAGCGCAACGGCGATCATCACCAGCCGCACGCTCGGCCGGCGCAACAGCACGAGCAGCGTGCGCACATCCGGTGACGTCAGCGGCGGCAGGCGCGGCAATGTCAGCATCTGAAACACCAGCACGACGACACTGACGACGGCCGCCAGCATGAACACGTTGCGCCAGCCCCAGAGATCGCCGAGATAGGCGCCGATCGGTGCGGCGCTGACGGTGGCGATGGAGACGCCGCTGAAGATCAGCGAGATCGCGCGCGGCAGCGCCTCCGCCGGCACGAGCCGCATGGCAGTGGCCGTCGCCATCGCCCAGAAGCCGCTGAGGCTGATGCCGAGCAGCACGCGTGCAAACAGCAGGACCGGCAGGCTGTTTGCAGTTGCCGACAGCAGGTTGGACACGATCAACAGCGTCGTCAGCAGCCACAGGACGAGGCGACGATCCAAGGCCCGTGTCACGATGGTCACCGCGACTCCGGCGACGATACCGATCAGCGATGTCGCCGTGACCACCTGACCGGCCGTGCCGACGGAGACGCCGAGATCGATGGCGATCGGCGTGAGCAGGCTGGCCGGCAGGAACTCCGCGGTGACCTGGCTGAAAGCACCGAGCATCAGCGAAAAGACAGCTGCCCAGGCCGGCGTCGCGCGCTCGGTCGTGAGGGGCGGGATATCGGCGTCAAGCGCGGTGGTCGCAGAATCAGTCATGGGCAGTCTCCAGGGTGGAACCCGGAGATGGCCGTGACCTGCTGGAGTTTCCATGTTAGAAACACCGCAATGCTTGACCATTCGTCCAGAGATGCCGTGACGCACCCGCTGACAGAGATGCTGCGCGGCCTGAAGCTCGAGGGCGTTGACTACAAGCGCTGCCGGATGACGGCCCCGTGGGGCCTGACATTTCCGGCCCAGCCAAGGGCGCAGTTCCACTTCATTGCGGGACAAGGCTGCTGGCTGCGGACGCCGGACAAGCCCTGGACGCGCCTTGAGGAAGGTGGCGCGGTGCTGCTGCCGCGCGGCGCCGAACACGCGCTGGCGAGTTCACCCGATGCCTTTCCTGCCCCGGTGGCGAACTGCCAGTTCGAGCCGGTCTGCTGCGGTATTCTCGATACATGCGTCGGCGGCAATGGCGCGGACAGAGAGACCGTGCTGTTCGGCGCCGGCATGAGCTTCAATCTCGACAGCCAGCATCCGCTGCTTCTGATGATGCCCGAGCTGATGCAGATGCACGAACTCGCCACCGACGAACCGGCCATTCCCCATTTGCTAGAGGCGATGACAGCGGAGCTGGCGCTGGACCGCGTCGGTGCCGGCGGCATGCTGACCCGGCTGGCCGATGTCATTGCTGCTGCGCTGATTCGCAACTGGGTGGAGAAGGGCTGCGGCTCCGCGGGCTGGGTCGCCGCCGCGCGCGATCCCGGTATCGGCCGGGTCCTGGCCGCGATCCATCGCGATCCCACACGGGACTGGAGCGTCGAAGCGCTGGCGGAGGTCATGCATGCGTCGCGTTCGGCCTTTGCGCTGCGGTTTGCGCAAGTGGTGGGCCAGACGCCGGCGCGTTACGTGACGCAATTGCGGATGCAGGAAGCCAAGCAATGGCTGGTGCGCGATCGGCTGAAGATCGCGGTGGTCGCACGCCGGTTGGGCTATGAATCGGAAGCAGCGTTCAGTCGTGCATTCAAGCGCATCATTGGCGCGCCACCCAGCCAATTTCGTGCGACAGCGGCGGTTGCTTCACCCGATGGCGAAAGAGCGGCTTCGTAAGGCCTTAGGCGGCGATATCGAGATTGCCACCGACGCCGGCGCCAAGATTGGCCTGCGAGGATTGCTGGGCACCACCGAGCAACGTCAGCACGGTGTTTTTTTCCATGTCGGCATTCTGCTTCATGACCGAGGTTGCGATCTGCTGCTGCGTTCCCGCAGCCTTCATGGCCATCACGCTGGCGACAAGAGCCATATCCATCACGAAACACTCCGAAACATGGTGCGGACGGTATAGCGATGCGGGGTTAACGAAAACTGAGTCTCAACGCGCGAGGGACGCCGGCGTATCAGCGGACTCATAGGCTGTGACAGTCACTCCGTAGGGTTCCAGCACGGCGGCGATGGCGGTGATGTCGCCGGGGATCGCCATCGCGATGGTTTCACGCGCAGCAAGGCGATTGATGGCGTCGTGGGCAACGGTCAGGCGAACACCGAACGTCATCATCGCCTTCGCCAGCGAGATTGTCTTTGGAATGTAGACCGGCGTTATCCAGACATTAGGTGTGCGGGAATCTGATGGTTCGGGGGGCGCGTCCCGCCATTCGGCCTGTCGTGCGAGTGCTTCCTTCAATGACAATTTCATCGACATCAGCGGCCTCCATAAGCGTCTGCCCAATGGCATTCAGTCCGCTTCGACCGAGCACCTCGGGTCTCGGCCCATTGATATGCGTACCAGTGACATAGAGAACGCGTCCAACGCGCTCCACCTCGCCCATGATCTCGATCCTGCCGGCAAGTGTCCAGACCTCGACAAGCAACGTTTTGCTCTGGACGTCACGCAGCTCGACAATCCATTGATCCTGCCGAAACATACGCTCGTTCGCCGGTTTCCAGAACCGGATAACCTATGGGGTATTATAATATATGATGCAACTTTAAGGAAATGTCAGGCACTCGCCGCCCTGAACGCCGCGCCCAGTGTCCGCAGCGCGCTGCGGGCGCGGGCATCTGTCAGACTGGAATGCAGCATCGTCTCGGCATCCTGCAATTTCGGCAGGCCAAGGCGCGGACCGAGATCGATGCTGCCGGCAGGAGCCACACGGCGGACCAGCGCCCCCACCGCAAGACCAGCTGAGATCGCCGCGCCGATGGTCGCCACGCCGCCGCCGACAAAAGCCTCGGTCCATGGAATACCCGCTGCATCGAGTGCTGTGATTGCAGCCGCACGCACCGTGCATGGTGCGGATTGCGCCGCGAGGCGCAGCGGCTCGCCGGGCGTATGCCGAAAATCCGGCGCGCCCATCCAGCCAAATGGCTCTTCCATCAGGACCTCGCCGTCACCGCGTCGCTTGTCGATGCGCAGCACGATCGCCGCATCGAGATCCCCGGCGTCATAGGCTGACAGCAGGACACGCGATGTCTCGATCCGCAATTCGATGACCAGCGACGGGTCCGTTTCGTTCATGCGCTTGAGGACATCAGCCAGATCTGCGCCGACGAGATGATGGCTGATTCCGACCACCAGCCGCCGGCGCTCAGCCGTGAAGGAACCGATGGCCGACTGATGCGCCGCCACGAGGTTGCGCGCCGAACCGAGAAAAGCGGCGCCCTCGGCTGACAGTTTCACCAGCCGCGGCGTCCGGTCCAGAAGCCGCTTGCCGAGTCCGCTTTCCAGCCGCTTGATCTTGAGGCTGATGGCAGACTGGGTACTTCCCATCGCCTCGGCAGCGCGGGTGAAACTGGTGAGGTCGGCCACCAGCACGAAGGCCTGCACGGCTTCGATGTCGAGCGTCTTCATTGGCCAACCATTTCAAATCGTTATCATTGAAATATTATTTCATATCATTTTCCAATGATCAATGCGGCGCTAGATTTTCGTCATCGAGATTGATCGACAGGAGACCACGATGCCGCTGATCCGCATTTCACTGCAAAAGGGCACGTCGCAGGCGCATCGCGCCGCCATTGCCGATGGCGTCTATGAGGCGTTGCGCGAGACGTTCAACGTCCCGGAGAACGACCGCTTCGTCACCATCCACGAGCATGGCGA
The DNA here is from genome assembly GCF_058807155.1 of Tardiphaga sp. GW821-FHT12E02. Taxonomy (NCBI): domain Bacteria; kingdom Pseudomonadati; phylum Pseudomonadota; class Alphaproteobacteria; order Hyphomicrobiales; family Nitrobacteraceae; genus Tardiphaga; species Tardiphaga sp. GW821-FHT12E02. The sequence continues at coordinate 1,056,819 of NZ_JBXAQK010000001.1, read as the reverse complement.
CGGCGACTTCATCTACGACCCCACTTACATGGGCATCCAGCGCAGCGACGCCCTGGTCATCATCCAGGCCACCGTCAGCAACACGCGCGCGCGCGAGCAGAAGCAGGCGCTCTACAAGCGGATCGTCGAGAAGCTGACCGACAAACCCGGCCTGCGGCCAGAAGACATCTTCATCAATCTCGTCGAGGTGCTGCCGGAGAACTGGTCGTTCGGCCACGGCGTCGCGCAGTATGTGACATGATTACGCTGCGCGAGATGGTGGTCGCGCAGTTGTGCGGTGTCGCCATGGGCATGGCGACGATCATGACGATGGTGCCGGGCGTCGTGCAGGTGATGCGGATGCTCAATCCGTAACAATCACGATGTTGCGGCTGGTGCTTCGCTCATGAAGCGCGCACGATAATCGCCCGGACTGAGACCGACCTTGCCGCGGAAGTGATGGCGGAGCGTGTGCGCGCTGCCGAAGCCGACGGCCATTGCGATCGTCTCCATATCAGCCTGCCCCTGGCACAGCAGGCGTTTCGCTTCATTGACGCGCTCGGCGGCGAGCCAGTCGCCGGGCGTCTGCGCTGTCGCCTCGAAGAAGCGGCGGAGGAAGGTGCGCGGGCTCATGCGCGCCTGCCCTGCCATGCGCGCCACACTCCACGTGCTCGCGAGATCGGCGCGAACACGGTCCAGCAGCGGCGCGATCTCCAGCCCGTCACGGATCGCCACCGGGCGCTCGAGGAATTGCGCCTGCCCGCCGGTGCGATGCGCGGGCATCACGAGACGGCGCGCCACTGAGTTCGCGGCCGCCGGTCCAAAGTCCTGACGGACGATCTCGATCAGGAGATCGATCCCGGCCGCACTTCCAGCCGCGGTGTAGACGCGGTCATGCACGCGATAAAGCGAGGCGTCATCGACGACGATATCGCGATGGCGCTGGCGGAGTTTTTCGGCGTAGCGCCAATGCGTCGTCGCGGTGCCGCCTGAGAGCAAGCCGGTCGCGGCCAGGACGAAAGCGCCGGAACAGAGCGAGGCCAGCCGCGCACCGCGGGCATGGGCAGCGCGGAGCTTGTCGCACAACGCGTCAGGCACGGGGTGATCGACGCCGCGCCAGCCAGGGACAACGATGATATCGGCTTCGTCGATCGTCTCCGGCCCGCAATCGGCGGTGATCGAAAATCCGCCATGGGCACGCAGGGGGCCGTCCTCAATCGCGCAACTTGCGAACCGGTACCAGCCCGGCCCCAGTTCCGGCCGGGAAAGGCCGAAGATCTCGGCGACGACGCCGAATTCGAAGGTGCAGAGGCCGTCATACAAAAGCGCGGCCACCAAGGGTCCGGTGCGGTTTGGCATGATCTTTACGTACATTGTCATTCGCGCCAATTGCAAGATGGGCGCGGGAACGCTGATCTGGCGGGCAAAGGAGAGCCGCCATGACCACAGCCGTCACCGCCATCCCGCCTGCCCCAAGCGCGCTTGCCGCGGAGCATTTCGCCGCTGAATTCAGCTTCGAGACTGATTGCTGGGATGTCCATGACTCACTCAGCAAGGGCGCCGATTTCGTGCTGCTCGATGTCCGCGGCCCTGCGCTATTTGCCCGCGGCCATGTGCCGGGGGCGATCAACCTGCCGCACGGCAAGATCGTGCGCTCGAAGATGGGCGAATGGCCGGAGGGGACGATCTTCGTGACCTATTGCGCCGGCCCGCATTGCAACGGCGCCGCCCGCGGCGCCTTGCGGCTCGCGGAGCTGGGACTGCCGGTCAAGATCATGGCCGGCGGGATCACGGGATGGGTGGATGAAGGGTTTGAGTTGGCGCAGCTCCCGTAGGATGGGTTGAGCGAAGCGATACCCATCACAACAAGCACGGAGCATGCGGCGATGGGTATCGCTCCGGCGCTGTCGCGCCTGCGCTCAACCCATCCTACGAAATATCACCGCGTCGGTACCGGCTTCTCGCCGCGATAGTCGTAGAAGCCACGCTGGGTCTTGCGGCCGAGCCAGCCGGCTTCGACATATTTCACCAGCAGCGGGCACGGACGATACTTCGAGTCCGCGAGGCCCTCATGCAGCACCTGCATGATCGACAGACACGTATCGAGGCCGATGAAATCGGCGAGTTCGAGCGGCCCCATCGGATGATGCGCGCCGAGCTTCATCGCCATGTCGATGGCTTCGACGTTACCAACGCCTTCATACAGCGTGTAGATCGCCTCGTTGATCATCGGCAGCAGGATACGATTGACGATGAAGGCCGGGAAATCTTCCGAGACGGCGATCTGCTTGCCGAGCTTGCTGACGAATTCCTTCGACGACTCGAAAGTCGCATCATCGGTGGCGATGCCGCGGATCAGCTCGACCAGCTCCATCACAGGCACCGGATTCATGAAGTGAATGCCGATGAACTTTTCCGGGCGATCCGTGGAGGCCGCCAGGCGCGTGATCGAGATCGACGAGGTGTTGGAGGCGACGATGGTCTCCGGCTTCAGCACCGCACAAAGATCCGAAAAGATCTTGCGCTTGGTCTCTTCCTTCTCGACCGCGGATTCGATCACGAGATCGCAGCTGCCGAGCTCTTCCAGCGTATCGACCAGCGAGATGCGCTCGAGCGCACCCTTCTTGGCGTCTTCGGTGATCAGCTTCTTGGAGACCTGACGGGTCAGGTTGCCGGTGATGGTGGCCATCGCGGACTTCAGGCGATCGGCTGAGACGTCGTTCAGCACCACATCGAAGCCACCGAGTGCCGCGACATGCGCGATGCCGTTGCCCATTTGGCCCGAGCCGATCACGCCGACTTTCTTGATCATAACCGCCATCTTGTCTTTATCTGAGAAACCTGGATGCCGCGCACCGCGCAGCAGGAAGAGCGCATCATGCCATAAAAAACCGGCCGGAGTCAGGTACTCCGGCCGATGTCGTTAATTTGCGGGATGGTGTGGCTTTGAAACTCCCCCTGTCATTGCCCGGCTTGGCCGGGCAATCCAGTAAACACCGCGACTTCGGTGTCTACTGGGTCACCCGGTCCTAGCGCGCAATTGCGCGCACGGCCGGGTGACGACAAAAATGAGCCTTACTTCAGCGCGTCGGTCAGTTCCGGCACCGCCTGGTAGAGATCTGCCACCAGGCCGTAATCCGCGACCTGGAAGATCGGCGCGTCTTCGTCCTTGTTGATCGCGACGATCACCTTGGAGTCCTTCATGCCGGCGAGATGCTGGATGGCGCCGGAAATGCCGATGGCGACATAGAGCTCCGGAGCCACGACCTTGCCGGTCTGGCCGACCTGCCAGTCGTTCGGCGCATAGCCGGCATCCACCGCGGCGCGCGAGGCGCCGACGCCGGCACCGAGCTTGTCGGCGAGCGGCTCGATATACTTGGTGAAGTTCTCGCGGCTCTGCATGGCGCGGCCACCGGAGACGATGATCTTCGCCGAGGTCAGTTCCGGACGATCGCTCTTGGCCATGTCCTCGCTGACGAAGGTCGACAGGCCGGGATTCTCGGCCGCCGCGGTGTCTTCCACCGACGCGCTACCGCCTTCGCCGGCAGCGGCAAAGGTGGAGGTGCGGACGGTGATGACCTTCTTGGCATCCTTCGACTTCACGGTCTGGATCGCATTGCCGGCATAGATCGGACGCTCGAACGTGTCGGGCGCGACGACCTTGGTGATTTCCGAGATCTGCGCCACGTCGAGCAAAGCTGCCACGCGCGGCAGGGTGTTCTTCGAGCGCGTGGTGGCGGCCGCGATGATCACATCATAGGCCGGCGCCAGCTTCACGATCAGCGCAGCCAGCGGCTCGGCGAGATCATGGGCATAGGCTTCGTTGTCCGCGAGCAGAACCTTGGCGACACCGTTCAGCTTGGCAGCGGCTTCCGCAGCAGGCTTGGCGTTCTGACCGGCCACCAGCACATGCACGTCACCACCGATTTCGGTGGCGGCGGTCAGCACCTTGTTGGTGGAGTCCTTGAGCGAGGCGTTGTCGTGATCGGCGAGAAGAAGAATAGCCATTAGAGCACCCCGGCTTCGGTCTTGAGCTTCGACACCAGTTCGGCGACGTCCTTGACCTTGACGCCAGCCTTGCGGCCTGCGGGCTCCGAGGTCTTGATGACTTCGAGACGCGGCGCGACATCGACGCCGAGCGCATCGGCCGTCTTTTCGTCGATCGGCTTCTTCTTCGCCTTCATGATGTTCGGCAGCGAGGCGTAACGCGGCTCGTTGAGACGAAGATCGGTGGTGACGATCGCCGGTGCCTTGACCTTCACGGTCTGCAGGCCGCCATCGACTTCACGGGTCACGGTGACATCGTCGCCCTCGACCACGAGTTTGTTGGCGAAGGTTGCCTGGGCCCAGCCGAGCAATGCGGCGAGCATCTGGCCGGTCTGGTTCGAGTCGTCGTCGATCGCCTGCTTGCCGAGAATGATGAGGCCCGGCTTTTCTTCTTCGGCAATCTTCGTGAGGATCTTGGCGACGGCGAGCGGCTCGACGGTGCCGTCGACCTTCACCAGGATGCCGCGATCGGCGCCCATGGCGAGACCGGTGCGCAGTGTCTCGGTGGCCTGTTGCGGCCCGATGGACACGACGACAACTTCCGTCGCCTTGCCGGCTTCCTTCAGACGCAGGGCTTCCTCGACGGCGATTTCGTCGAACGGATTCATCGACATCTTCACGTTGGCGAGTTCGACGCCCGATCCGTCGCTCTTGACGCGAACCTTGACGTTGTAATCGACCACCCGCTTGACCGGTACCAGAACCTTCATCGATCCTCTTTCGGTTGAATTTTGAGTAAGTGCAGCTTTTGAAGCTGGCTTGGCGCGGAACCTAGAGCGCCCGCCAACCGGGGTCAACGCGCCAGACCTGAAAATCGAAGGGCTCTAGGCGCGGTATTTTTACCCGCCGGATTACCGGTTGGCGCCGGGCACCCAGAGCACATCGCGGGCGCCATTGTCGTTCTCTGAACGACCGGCCACGAACAGGAAATCCGACAGCCGGTTCATATACTGGATGCCAGCATCGGAGACGGGTTCGTCGGGATTGGCAGCGAGTTCCACCATCATCCGTTCCGCGCGGCGGCAAACCGTGCGCGCCACATGCAGATGGGCCGCGGCCGGGGTTCCACCGGGCAGGATGAAGGAAGTGAGTTCGGCCAGCGATGCGTTCAGCGTGTCGATATCGCGCTCCAGCCGCTCGACCTGGCTGGCGAGCAGCCGCAGCCGCTCCGCCTTGCCCTCGCGCTGCGGAACCGCGAGATCGGCACCGAGATCGAACAGGTCGTTCTGGATCAGGCCAAGCATGCGGTCGAGCTCGGGCGCGTGCGCAAGATGCAGACGGACCACGCCGATGGCGGCGTTGGTCTCATCCACGGTGCCATAGGCGGAGACGCGCAGATCGTATTTCGGCCGCCGCTCCCCGGTGCCGAGCGCCGTGGTGCCGTCATCGCCGGTGCGGGTGTAGATCTTGTTGAGAACGACCATGCAGAAATCCGATTATCTCTAGCCCTGTAGGATGGGTTGAGCGCAGCGATAACCCATCGGCCGAGCCTGCCGCAATCGACGGAATGATGGGTCTTCGCGAAGACGCTCAACCCATCCTACGATCACCGCCCCAGGAAGAACAGCGTCGCCATGGTCAGCACGATGGCGACGAACTGCAGCATCACGCGCCAGCGCATCAGCTGTTGCGAGCGGTTCGGCGAACCACCGCGCATCATGTTGAACAAGCCCAGCAGCAACACCAGCGTTACGGCACCGAGGGCGATCGGAAGGATGAAGGTGGAGAGAAATGATCCCATGGGTTGCTAGATAGCATCGCGAATGGGCTGATGCCATCCCCGCGGAACCGGATGAATCTCACGCCTCTTTCGCATAGCGCTCCAGATTGCCCTGCAACATCGCGAGCACATCATCCCGCATGGGATCGCGTGTCCCGCGTATCCACGCCGCTGCGAGCGGCAAGCGACGCATCTCGGACACCTTCAACGGCACGTAACAAACACCCCGCGCCGCCATCCGCTGAGTCCAGCGTGGCACGATGGCGACGCCGATCTCGGCCGCGACGAGATTGACGATGGTCTGCTTCTCATCGGCGATCTGCACCACATTCGCATCCAACCCTGCCTCTGCGAACAGCTTCATCGTCAGATCATGACTATGTGGACGCGAACGCCGTTCCGGCACGATCAACGGCTCATCAGCAATATCGGCAATGGTCAGACGCTTTCTTTGCCCCAACGGATGCCGTTCGGACAGCACCACGACAGCGGTCTCGTGAAATAGCGGCATGAAATCGATGCGCTTGTCTGCACTCACCGGCGGCCGCACGAAAGCGAGATCGAGCCGGCCGGACAGCAGCCGCGGCAACAGGCGGATGGTCTTGTCCTCCACGAGCTTCACCGTCACCTCGGGATGCCGCGCACGCAGGTCATGCAGCAATGCCGGTATCAACCCGGCTGCAGCGCTGTCGATGGCACCGACCCGGATGGTCGCCGCACGGGCGCGCACGCGTTCGCGGAACGACGCTGCAAGTTGATCGGCTTGGCCGAGCAGATCGCGCGCCTGTTTGAGAAAGGCCGCACCATCATCGGTCAGCGCGACGCTGCGCGTGGTGCGCGTGAGCAGGCGCGTGCCGAGATCGTCCTCCAGCAGGCGGATATGGCGGCCAAGCGCCGACGGCATCATCTCCAGCCGCTGCGCCGCACGGCCGAAATGAAGCTCATCGGCAGCGGTGACGAAGCAGCGGAGTTGGTGAAGATCCATGAAGCCCCTCGTAGGGCGGATGAGCGCAGCGTCATCCGCCGGCCGAATTCAAAGTTGAAACTCCACGGCGGATGACGGCTTCGCCTCATCCGCCCTACATTCCATTATCTCATTTATTTATATAATCAAACGCGATTGAGCCACATCTGGCTCGGCTGCAGGGTGGCGCATCTTTTCTTCACCAGCAGAGACACTCCATGCGTGAATATTCCATCGCGGCCATTCCGGCCGACGGGATTGGCCCCGAAGTCATCGCCTCCGGCACCCGCGTGCTGGAAGCGCTGCAGAAGCGCGTCGGCGACGTCGCCTTCAATGTCACCACCTTCGACTGGGGCTCGGACTATTACCGCAAGCACGGCGTGATGATGCCGGCCGACGGACCGGCGCAGCTGAAAAAGTTCGATGCCATCTATTTCGGCGCCGTCGGCGCGCCCGACGTGCCCGACCACATCACGCTGTGGGGCCTGCGCCTGCCGATCTGCCAGGGCTTTGACCAATACGCCAATGTCCGCCCGACCAAGATCCTGCCCGGCATCACCTCGCCGCTGCGCGGTGTCGAGGCCGGCGATCTCGACTGGGTGATCGTGCGCGAGAACTCCGAGGGCGAATATGCCGGCTGCGGCGGCCGCGTGCATCGCGGCCTGCCGGAGGAAGTCGGTACCGAAGTCGCGATCTTCACCCGCGTCGGCGTGCAGCGCATCATGCGCTACGCCTTCAAGCTGGCGCAGTCGCGCCCGCGCAAGCTTCTAACGGTCGTCACCAAGTCCAACGCGCAGCGCCATGGCATGGTGATGTGGGACGAGATCGCGGAAGAAGTCTCGAAGGAATTTCCGGATGTCACCTGGGACAAGATGCTTGTCGATGCGATGACCGTGCGCATGACGCTGAAGCCACAGAGCCTCGACACCATCGTCGCCACCAATCTTCACGCCGACATTCTGTCCGATCTCGCCGGCGCGCTGGCCGGAAGCCTCGGCGTGGCGCCCACCGCCAATATCGATCCGGAGCGCCGCTTCCCCTCGATGTTCGAGCCGATCCATGGCTCGGCCTTCGATATCACCGGCAAGGGCATTGCCAATCCCGTCGCCAGCTTCTGGACCGCGGCGCAGATGCTCGAGCATCTCGGCGAGCCCGATGCGGCAGCGCGCCTCATGCGCGCCGTGGAGAAGGTGTGCGAAGCAGGCATCATCACGCCGGATGTCGGCGGCAAGGCGACAACGAAAGAAGTCACCGACGCCGTGGTGGACGCGATCCACAGCTCGAACGTCTGACGCATGTCCGATCGCCCCGACCATCACCGGGGCGATCGTCTTCCATAAAACAAAATCAATAGTCCGGGAGGATACGATGAAAATCACCGCCACACTTGCCTTTGCATTGACGCTCGCAAGCACCGCCGCCTTCGCGCAGGGCTATCCCAGCAAACCGATCACCATGCTGGTGCCGTTCGCCGCGGGCGGCGCCACCGACACTGTCGCACGCGTCACCGCCGCGACCATGTCGAAAATTCTCGGGCAGACCATCATCATCGAAAACGCCACCGGCGCCGGCGGCACCATCGCCGCTGCGCGTGCGGCACGCGCCGAGCCCGATGGCTACACGCTCCTGATCCATCACATCGGCATTTCCACCGCGGCGACGCTGTATCGCAAGCTGCCTTACGACACCAAGACCGCGTTCGCGCCGATCGGCCTCGTCACCAATGCGCCGATGACCATCATCGCGCGGCCGAACCTGCCGCCGAACAACCTTGCCGAGCTGATCACCTATATCAAGGCCAATGGCGACAAGATGACCTTCGGCAATGCCGGCCTCGGCGCCGCATCGCAGCTCTGCGGCCTAATGTTCATGAATGCCATCGACAAGCAGGTGCTTGCGGTACCCTACAAGGGCAACGGCCCGGTCATGAACGACCTGATCGCCGGCCAGATCGACCTCACTTGCGACCAGACCACCAACACCACCGGGCCGATCAACGGCAAGCTGGTGAAAGCCTATGCCATCACCACCAAGACGCGACTGTCGTCGATGCCGGATCTGCCCACCGCGGACGAAGCCGGACTGAAAGGCTTCGAAGCAGGCGCCTGGCACGGCATCTATGCGCCGAAGGGCACGCCGGATGATGTGGTGCAGAAGCTCGCCAAGGTGCTGCAGGAGTCGCTGCGCGATCCCGAGCTGATCAAGCGCTTCAACGACATCAACACCGACCCGGTGCCGCAGGACCAGGCGACGCCGGCCGCGCTCAAGAAGCAGCTCGACAGCGAGGTGGATCGCTGGGCGCCGATCATCAAGGCGAGCGGGCAGTTCGCGGATTGATCGTCGCTTTCCGTCATTGCGAGCCCTGAAGAATTGGCAAAGCCAATTCTTCAGGGCGAAGCAATCCAGAAGCCAAGAACTGGATTGCTTCGTCGCTACGCTCCTCGCAATGACGGCGGAGCCAAGCGGGCAGTTCACGGATTGATGCCCACCAGCTCATGGTTCGAGACGCGCGCCAAGGGGCGCGCTCCTCACCATGAGGGGTGGAGTGGGTTTGCTTCCGCAAACTCTTCCCTCACCCTGAGGAGCTCGCCGCAGGCGAGCGTCTCGAAGGGTGGGCCGCAATGCACGGGTGTCATGACATTTCCGTATCGGGAAATTGATCTATAACCTCTCCCATTGGCCGCTTCGGCCCGATCTTCCGGGGGACTTGCATGTCACTAACCAGCACATTCGCGCGCGTGGTCGCACTGATCGGCGCGGGCGCCGTCTTGTGGCGCCGCGCCCAGGGCGACACGCCGGCGCCGGCCTGGGGCCATGCCCCCGTGTTTCCCGAAGCGAAACCGCAAGGCGCCATCCCCACGCTGAAGATGCCCACCGCACGCGGCTGGGATCCCGGCCAGAAACCCACTGTGGCGCCGGGCCTCAAGGTCAATGCCTTCGCCACCGGCCTGAAGCATCCGCGCTGGATCAGCGTGCTGCCCAATGGCGACGTGCTGATTGCCGAAGCCACGCAAGTGGCGACCCGCATCGGCAGCCTGTTCAGCTATGCCATGCAGGCCACCATGCGCCGCGCCGTCGATAGACCGCCGTGCAGACGATCGCAGCCAACACGGCCTTGGGCAGATTGGTGAAGATATCGGTGAGGAACAGAAGGCAGATCGCGAGAGTCATCGAGCAGACGATGAGAGCAAGTGGCGTCTTCGCGCCGGCCTGATCGTTGACGGCAGATTGCGACAATCCGCCAGCGACGGGATAGCCGTGGCCGAATGCCACCACGACATTCGCCGCGGCAAGCCCGAGAAATCCTGTCGGACATCAATCGTCTCGCCATGCTTGGCGGCGAAGCTGCGAGCCGCAGCGACGCCCTCCACATAGGCAAGCAACATGATTCCGGCCGCGAGAGGAAACATTTCGTCGAATTCCAGCAGCCCGAAGGTCGGAACGGCCATGCTCGGTAGCCCCTTCGGAATCTCGCCGGTGACAGGAACGCCGAGCGTCGGAAGGCCGAGCATGGTTGCGGCGACGACTGAAAGTACAACCACGACAAGGCCGACCGGGCGGCCGGGCAGCAGGCGCTCGGTCTGGAGCAGCAGCAACGCAACGAGCCCGACCGCCAGCACGATCCAGTGGATGTGACCGAGTTGTCCGATAAGCGTCAGGAGGCGATCGAAGAAATTGCGGCCGCCGCCCGCCAAACCGAACAGACCCGGCAGTTGCGACATCATAATGGTGAGTCCAGCACCGGCCTTAAAGCCAACAAGAATGGTGTCGCTGATAAGACGCACCAGCATGCTCAGCCGCAGCGTCCAGCAGATCACACAAAGGCAGGCCACCGCCAGGGCTGCAACGCTAGCTATCTGCGCGTAGCGCATAGCGTCACCGGCAGCGAGGCCGCTGACTGTTGCCACGATCATCAGTGAAATTGCGGATGTCGGTCCGACAGCTAGCTGCCGCGACGATCCCAAAAGCGCGTATCCGATCCCGCCCAGTAAATAGCCGTAGATCCCGACCTGTGGCGGCAACCCTGCCAACGCCGCGTAAGCAAGTGACACCGGGACCGCGTAGGCAGCAAGCGTGACGCCTGCAACCATATCGTGGCGCAACCACCCGGAGCGGTATCCGGCGAGCCACTTTGCCGGAGGAAAGATCGATTGCCAGCTCACGCCCGCTTCCTCCGATCAATTCGCGCCCGCAGAACCGCTGCGAAACCATCCACAACGCGCGAGAGCCAGCGACAGCACCGCGACAGGGACGGCCAGTGTCAGCCACGACGTTCTCTCGGTGACGAAGGCGCCGACCGCCGCGCCTGTGCCGAAGGTGGCGCAAACCGCAATGAAGATGCATGATTTCCGCAGCAGGCCGACCTCCGAATCTCCCGCGATAAGCGCCACCGCTCCTTCGATCGACTGACGAAGATTGCCAGTGATCATCACAGAGCTGTAGTTTGCGCCCTCCACTTTGGTGAACAGCGATGTCTGTACTGCAGCGACCATGGACACACCGAGCGTACCTGCGACATCGGGCAACCGGTTGTGCAGCACGCCGACAAGAATGAGAACGGCGATCTCGATGAGAATGCCGATCGGCCCCGCACGAGGGCCAGCGGCACGCCGCAGATACGCGGCGATCACCACGCCGACCATGAAAGCAAAAAGGGACGGTACGAAGTGAAAGGCCTCCTTCCACTTCCCGGCCGTTGCATTCACCCATAAGAAAACCAGATTGGCCGTCTGCGCATTCGCCAAAATACCGTGACTGATCCAGGTATAGGCATCGAGATAACCGCCGGCGAAGCCCAGCAGCAGCGCCGCCGACAGGGTCTCTTCACGACGCATCGGCGGATCGTCGATACTCGCTTCATGGATCCTCACCCACATCGGAACAGAAAACGCCGCTTCGGCATCGACCTGTTGATCTGAATCAATCGTTTTCGACGCAGTGGCCCTCAACTCCACAAATGCTTCAACTTCGGGCCAGTGCACGCATAAGCGCATTCTGCTACGTGATCGCAGCGGCGGTGTTGCTACGTGTCGTCACTTTAGCCGCCGAGGCGCCTGCTCAAGTAGGTGATCTGCGGATTCAAGAGCAGGTCTGGGCCTTACCTTTGCCCTTGCCGATGCTCGCCTATGTGGTCCACCCCGTCGGCAATGGTCCCTTCCCGCTAGCCATCATGACACACGGCGTTGCGCTCAACCCGACGGACCGAGGCTTCTTTCCGCTCGTCGAATTTCGCGACGCAGCTAAGTGGTTTGCCAGGCGCGGCTATCTGGTAGTGGCGCCGGTTGGAAGCGGCTACGGTGCATCGGCTATCGACATTCCCGAACGCGGTGTCTACGGACCGTTCTTTTCCAAAATTGGCGCATGCAGAAATCCTAATTTTAGCGACGCAGGCCTTGCCATCGCCAAGGTCAATCTTTGGATCATCGATTATTTCACGACCGAGAAGAGAACCTTACCAAACGACGTGATCGTCATCGGTCAATCCGCGGGCGGCTGGGCGTCGATCGCCTTGTCAAGCGTCAATCCAGCGCCGGTGAAGGCGATCATCACGTTCGCAGCGGGGCGCGGCGGCCGGGTCGACGGCAAGCCCAACAATAACTGTGCGCCTGATCGGCTCGTCGAGGCCACGGCCGAGTTCGGCCGCACGTCGCGGATTCCGATGCTGTGGATCTATATCGAGAACGATACGTTCTTCGGCCCGATGCTCTCGCGGCGCATGCATACGGCCTTCACGGAGGCAGGAGGCAACGCCGAATATTACTTGTTACCGCCATTCGGCAACGAGGGGCACTTCTTCATCGGCTCGCCGGAGGCCATTCCGATCTGGTCGCCGCTGGTGTCGCGCTTCCTGAATGACCGAAAATAGGTGCGTCAATCGCTGGAGTGCCCATGACATCCCCATCCCCCCACAGCCTGCACCGCAATTACGCAGGTCTGCTGCCACATGCGCTGCTGATGGCCGCCCTCTTCAGCCATTCGGCCGCAGCGCAAACTCCAAACTTCGCCCCGTCAGGTGACATCATGAAACCACGCGGCCAGCGCGACGTGACGGACGTCACCTTTGGCAAATGGACAAAGCTCTGCTTCAGCCCGGGCGGCGCAACGACGCTATGCCGCACCTCGATCACCGGCACCTTTCCAACAGGACAAATGGCTGTGCGGCTCGATGTGATCGAGCGCGAAGGCGATACGGTCAAGCGAATGCAGATCTTCTCTCCCGTCGGAATGTATCTGCCAAATCAGGTCGAGCTTATCATCGACCGAAGCGGACCTCATCGGCTGCCTTATACGTGGTGCATGGCCAATGCCTGCATCGCAGGTGCTATCGCCTCACCATCCCTTATGAGCGACTTACAGACGGGCCGCATCCTGCAGCTCCGCTTCACGGATTCGAGCCTACTGCTGCTGACCACGTCAGTACCGCTCGCATCTTTCGCGACAACATATGACGGACCTCCCTCTCAGACCTACAAGCAGGATATCGACGAATAACTGCCGAAATTAATCTGCGCAAGAATTACGACTCGCTGTCGTCCTCATGCCGACGCGTTCTGCGCTGGAAACCAAATCGGCGAACGAAGCGGCCTGCATCTTCTCCATCACTTTATGGCGATGCGCTTTGATGGTGCGCTCAGTCGTTCCCAGATCGTAAGCAATCTGTTTGTTCATTTTGCCACGCACCATAGAATCGAACACCTGCCACTCTCGCGGCGTAAGAGACGCCACGCGCTTGCGAAACGACGCGCGCTCGCTTTGGCGCACGTTTTCCATTTCTTGACGTGATAGGGCGCGTGCGATCGCATCGATTAATTGCCTCGACGTCACTGGCTTGATCAGAAAGTCTTCTGCACCAGACTTGATTGCCTTCACGATGGTTGCAGACTCCATATGTGCAGAAACGAATATGACCGGTATGTTAAATCCCCGCTCAATTAAGATACTGTGCAGCTCCGGTCCAGTGAATCCAGGCATTTGCACGTCTAGCAATATGCAGCCGGGTATAGCCAAATCTGGAAGGCAATCCAGCAACTGCGCCGCCGATTCGTAGACGACGACATCATATCCCTCCACTTTCAGCCGCCGCTGAATCGCATTGCGATAAGAAACATCGTCATCAACAACATGGACGACGCTCATGAGATTTAGAACTCCCAATGATCGATAGCGATTTCACTTACGGCAGCGACATCGAAACGAACGCTCGTGGGCTGTGACGCGCGTCTCTCCGATTATGCCGAGTTATGTTGTACCTTGGTGCTATGTACCTTGAGACAATGGCCGACATCGTCATTCTACCTTTAAATCTACCTTGGCGCGAGAAATATCATCGCCTCGCTCTACATTGCAGTGCAGAACATCGCCGAAGATTGTCGGGTAACGATGGGGGATTGGTCCATGTTCTCTCGTTCAACAATGAACCCGCCATCCCGTCCAAACGCGCTTCACGCGCTTGGTCTGGATAGTACCACACATCCGCTCGTTAGCTTAAATGAGTTCACCTACAAGAAACGATCGGAGATTTATGGTGAGAAAGAGCCGGCAGAATATATCTATCAAGTAAAGTCTGGCGCGGTCCGCAGCCATAAGCTACTTGCCGACGGCCGCCGACAGATCGGGGCATTTCACCTCGCCGGCGATATTTTTGGACTGGAGAACGGTGCAGAGCATCGCTTCACTGCCGAAGCGATCGTGGACACCACGGTTCGACTCATTAAGAGACAAAGTTTAGAGATTGTGGCTGAGAGCGACGCGATGGTCGCGCGCAATCTGCTCAGCATGACAACCAGCAATCTGCAGCACGCCGAAGACCACATGCTCCTGCTCGGCCGCAAGACATCTCTAGAGCGTGTCGCCGCATTCCTCCTCGAAATGGATAAGCGCCTCACCCCGACCGGGATTCTTGCGCTGCCCATGTCCCGACGCGATATCGCTGACTATCTCGGCTTAACGCTCGAGACAGTTTCGCGCGTGTTGTCCCGGCTGCAGGCCCTCGGCGCTCTGGGCTTTAAAGGTACCACGCAGCGTCAGATCGTGCTGCTGGATCGTGTCCGCCTCGCTAGATTCGATCTGCCAAGCTAAAGCCGGGCGCACCGATGGCGGCGAGATGATCCAGCGTCTTGCGCAATACCTCGAACAGTACCGCGGCTGACCAGCCGAACATCAGTACGCCGTTCATGGCGGTCATCGGCCCGATCAGCCGCCAGGCCGGCACCGGCACGATGTCACCGTAGCCGAGCGTGGTATAATTCACGAAAGCGAAATAGAGCAGATCGCTGCCATGCGGCGCGGCGCCGACGATCGCGAAGGTCACGGCCCAAGTCATCACTTCCAGGGTATGAGCAATCATCAAGACAGCCGCCACCACGACCATCACCATCATGAGATGGAGCTTCGGCCGCAGCGTGTGCTGCAATCCTGCAGTTCGCGCAATGCCCACCGCTCCAACCGTCACCAGTGCATGGATGATGATCGTGATCACGGTCAGTAGCGACCCAACCAGAAACTGAAGCGCCATCGTTCTGCCTCGTCTGCGATCAGAGATCCTCGCCATCTCCATAAGCAAATTGCCCGAGGAGCTTGACCCAGATCAAGGGAGCACGCGGATCACGCCGCAACATATCTGCTTCTTCATTGCCGTTGATCGGAGCTTGAGGATGAAGGCTGTTTCCCTCGCCGAGGCCATCGCACTGATCCCGACCGGCGCCAGCGTCATGGTCGGCGGCTTCATGGGTGTCGGCACGCCGGAACGCTTGCTCGATGAACTGGTGCGGCAGAAGAAGTCGCATCTGTGCCTCATCAGCAATGATGCGGCCACGCCTGGGAAAGGCGTCGGAAAATTGTTCGAGGGGGCGCAGGTCGCGCGGATGATCGCGACCCATATCGGACTTAACGGGAAGGTCCAGCAACAGATGCTCGGCAATCAGATCGTTGTCGATCTCGTGCCTCAAGGCACTTTTGCCGAACGTATTCGCGCCGGGGGACACGGACTAGGCGGTGTTCTCACCCCGACCGGCGTCGGGACGCTTGTTGCGGAAGGCAAGCAGACGATCGATGTCGGCGGCAAAACTTATCTGCTTGAGACCGCCTTGCGTGCTGATTTTGCGCTAGTTCAGGCTTTCCTTGCCGACTACGCCGGCAACCTGTCCTACGCTCTGACTGCTCGCAACTTCAATCCGGTGATGGCAATGGCAGCCGACACTGTGATCGTCACAGCCGAGCATATCGTGCCGGTCGGTGTCATCGCTCCAGACCACGTAATGACGCCTGGACCTTTGGTAGATTATCTCGTCGCGAATGGGTGAATCATGGACGCGCAGACCGTCATCGCCCGCCGGGTAGCGAAGGAGCTCCGACCGGGCAATCTTGTCAATCTCGGCATTGGCATTCCAACCTTGGTCACGAGTTACGTGCCGGTAGGGTTGCACGTCTATTTCCAATCCGAGAACGGCCTGATAGGCACTGGACCGATCCCCGAGCAAGGCATAGCGCATCCGCTACTCACCGATGCAGGCGGCAAGCCGATCAGCGCCCTACCCGGCGCCGCGACCTTCGACAGCGCAACATCGTTCGGCCTGATCCGCGGCGGTCATGTCGATCTTACTGTGCTTGGCGGCCTCCAGGTCGATTCCTCCGGACGCGTGGCAAACTGGATGATCCCGGGCAAGATGGTGCCGGGGATGGGAGGCGCCATGGATCTCGTCAGCGGCGCCAAGCGCGTCATCGTCGCCATGCAGCATGCCGCCAAGGGGAAGTCGAAAATCGTCGTCCGATGCAATTTACCGCTGACATCGGCACGGCCGATCGATCTCGTCGTCACAGAACTGGCGGTTATCGCATTTCCGGGTGGCCGCGCAATGCTGCAGGAAACCGCTCCGGGCGTTACCATTGCCGAAGTCCTGGCAGTGACCGAGGCGGAACTGGTGATCCCGGATCAGGTCCCGGTGATGTGTCTATGAGGTCGGCCCGCTTCATCAATCGATAATGTGATAGCCGCCATCGACATAGAGCACACCGCCGGTCATCAGTTTGGCGCCGTCGAGCGCGAGGAATGCTGTCGCTCGCCCGACATCATCGATGCTCACGAGGGTGCGTGCCGGCGCCTCCAACTGGGCCTTGTCCATAAGTTCATCGAATTCGGGAATGCCGGATGCGGCGCGAGTCGCCAGCGGACCCGGCGAAATTGCATGGACACGGATGCCTTTGGGACCGAGTTCTGCCGCGATGTAGCGCACCGCAGCTTCCAGCGCCGCCTTGGCAACGCCCATGACATTGTAGTTCTTCACCACCATCTGGCTGCCGTAATAGGTCATGGTGAAGATTGTTCCGCCATTCATCATGAGCGGCTCTGCTAGATGCGCCATGCGCATCAACGACCAGCACGACACATTCATGGTCTTCTGGAATCCGTCGCGATCCACATCGACCACCCGTCCTTGCAATGTGTCTCTCGGCGAGAAGGCGATGGAATGCAGCATGAAATCGAGACGCCCCCATTCCCTGCCGATCTGTTCGAACACCTTCTCCGTCTCACCCTCGGCCATCACGTCGAGAGGCATGAAGATGGGCGACTCCAGTGCCTTAGCCAGCGGCTCGACATGCTTCCTGGCTTTATCGTTGAGATAAGTGACAGCCACTTCAGCACCGAGCGCACGGAACGCCTTGGCGCAGCCCCATGCGATGGACTGATCGTTCGCAATTCCGACCACAAGCCCCTTCTTGCCCTTCAATGCGACGCTGGCTTCGGGAAACAACGGGATGGTCATGACACCCTCTCGCGCTTCTGGCCGGAGGTCTTTGCGTTCACCAGCAGCGCCAGTGTATGCTGCGCGATCATCAGTTCTTCATCGGTCGGAATGACATAGACCGGAACGCGGCTGTCGGCCGCCGATATCCTACTGGCATGCGCTGCGTTGGCATCGGGATCCAGCGTGACGCCGAGCCACGCGAGGTGCGCCGCGATACGAGCGCGGATCGTCGCCGAATTCTCACCTATCCCAGCCGTGAATACGAATGCGTCGAGCCCCTGGAGCGCGGCAGCCAGCATGCCGGCATGGAGACCAATTCGGTAGACAAAATACTCTACGGCAAATGCCGCGTGCGGATCCTCGCTGGTCTGGAGCTCGCGCATATCATTGCTGATCCCCGAAAGGCCCTTAAGGCCGCAGTCGCGATAGAGGAAATCCTGGACTTTCGAGACCGACATGCCTTTTTCCGCGATGAGGTAGAGCACCACACCGGGATCGAGTTGCCCGGCGCGCGTGCCCATAGCGAGGCCGTCCAGCGCCGTGAAGCCCATCGTGCTCTCGACGCTCTTTCCGTCGCTGATGGCGCACATGGAGGCGCCGCTGCCGAGATGCGCGACGATCACCCGACCACCAGCGACCTCCGGCGCGACTTGCGGCAACCGCCTGGCGATGTATTCATAGGACAGGCCGTGGAAGCCGTAGCGCCTGATACCCTCGGCATGAAGTTGATGCGGAATGGCGTAGTGATCCGCCAACGCATCGTGTTCACGGTGAAAGGCCGTGTCGAAACAGGCGACCTGTGGAAGGTCGGGAAAGTTGTTCAAAATCGTTTTGACCGGCGCCAAATTGTGTGGCTGGTGCAGCGGCGCCAGCGACACGTATCTTTCCAGCCTCGCCACGACCCCATGATCGATCAAGACTGGCTGTGCATGATCCGGCCCACCATGGACGACCCGGTGACCGACGGCGACCGGATTGATGTTGAGTTCGTTACGCAGCCATGCACCGGCGACCGTCATTGCCGCCGGTACATCGGCCACGGCCTCGATCGGATAGGCGCGATCCGCCATCGGGTCACCACTCTGACCGCTTGCACGCAACCGCGGGCGACTGCCGATTCCATCGATCTGTCCCTTAATGCGCCGTTGCAGGGCGCCCTCTCCCTCGACCGAGAAGACCTGGAACTTGACGCTGGACGAGCCTGCATTGACGACGAGGACTGTATCCATGGCCGTCACGCCGCCACTTTTGGCGCCTGCTGGCGCCTTGCATGCGCGTAAAGCGACGCGATCGCACAAGACGCCATGCGGGCGCGCGCAGTATCTGCGCGTGATGTCAGCACGATCGGCACTCGGGCGCCGAGCACGATACCGGCGCCGTCCGCCTTGGCGAAGTAAGCAAGATTCTTCGCCAGCATGTTGCCGGATTCTAGATCGGGAACGACGAGGATCTGCGCACGCCCCGCAACCTCGGACTTGATGCCCTTGATCCGGGCGGCCTCGACATCGATGGCATTGTCGAATGCCAGCGGGCCATCGAGTACCCCTCCCGTAATCTGCCCGCGATCCGCCATCTTGCACAGCGCCGCTGCCTCGATGGTCGAGGGGATCATGGCCGTGACCGTCTCCACTGCCGAGAGGATTGCCACCCGCGGCGACTGACCGAACCCGGCCAAATTGTAGAGATCGATGGCATTCTGAATGATGTCCCGCTTCGCTGCAAGATCCGGGAAAATGTTGATCGCGGCATCAGTAACAAAGACGGTCTCCGCATAGGCCGGGACGTCCATCACGAAGACGTGGCTGATGCGCCGATCCGTGCGCAAGCCGCCGACTTTCGCCGTCACGGCGCGCATCAGTTCATCAGTATGCAAACTGCCCTTCATGAGCATTTCAGCTCTGGCGGCGTGGATCAGCTCGACGCCCCTGACGGCGGCATCGTCGCTATGCGCGGCATCAACGATCTCGAAGCCGGCGATGTCGAGACCGCCCTTGCTCGCGGTGTCCCTGATCTTCTGCGCGGGACCGATCAAGGTCGGCACGATGATGCCGGCCGCCGCACTATCGACGGCGCCGCGCAGCGAGGGTTCGTCGCAAGGATGGACGACGACCGTCTGAACCGGCGGCACGGCCTTGGCCGCCGCGATCAGGCGGTCATATTTGCCGGAGGATCGCACTTGGCTCGCATCAGCTGACATGTTGTTGCTCCCACTGCCCGTTGACATAGACCGCGTCACGAGGCCCTCGCTTTCGGATCGAACGGCGTGATATTCGACACCGGAATCTCGCCTTCCGCGCCAAACAGCTTCGCGACCCGCTCCAGCCTCGCTGCACGTTCGCCGGAAATCTCACCGCTCGCGGAAAGCACTTGGCGCATCGCGGCAAACACCGACCGCATGCGATCGCCGTCCGCGGGCAATAGCTTCGGTATCGCCGCCAGCGCCGCTTCAGGATCAAGCAGCAGCATGAAGAATTGCTCGCGAACAAGCGTCTTGAATTCAGGCAGCGACAATCGCTCGACCTCGTGATCGCGCCTCACTTGCCGCAGCGCCTCGATGCTTCGTTCATCGACCATGCCGCGCTCGGACCCGACATAGAGCAGCGCACGCAAGGTAGCTTCGCGCAGGCCGCCTTCGGCGATTTTTGACTTGAGTTCATCAATCCTGCTGTCGAGCATGGCGCGATGCTCATCCGACATCGCCCGTTGACTCGACGACTCGGATTGCGGGTCGATACCGACCATGGCCTGCAGCGCCGGCGAGCCATAGATATTGAGAAACATGGCTTCGCTGAGCGCCTCCTGCTGGTCACGCCAGCTATCCAGCGCATGTACGACCTGCTTTCCCATCTGCTCTTGAAACACGAGAAATGGATTGTCACTCGCAGCCGGAGTGCGACGCAGATTGACGCGCTCCGCGGCGGCCTTCACTGCGCTCATCCAGGGATTTCTGCTGCTGAAGGCCTCATATTGCAGGCGCAGAGGATGCAAATGACTCATCGCCTCCGCCATCTGCGGCGCCACCGCGTGTTTGAGCCAGGGCTGGACGTATTTACGATATGCCGCGAGATTGATTTCCGAAACGCGCTTGGCCGCCGCGAAGCGGCGCTCATCCTCCGGCGAATTGCCGCCCATCGCTCTGATGTCATCGAGAGTTCGCGCCTCGCAGCGCATCATCCACTGGCCGGCCACAAGATCGGCGCTGGCGGTCGTCTCTCCTTTGGCCTCGAACGTCGCCTCGTAGAGGCCCGGCGGCAGCACATCAATGAGGTCTATGTTGCTGGAGAATTCTGCATGTTCCTTCTTGGCAACGCCGCTGGAAACGAAAATGCCGAGATGGCCGATGCTCTTATGGACAGTATAGACGATCGTCTGCCCATACGCCCTCATCTCGCCCACATCGGCATAGCATTCGAGAATCCAATTCAGCGCCTGCTGCGGCGGCGTGACATTGTCTCCTTCGGAGCAGAACACCACAATCGGCGACTTGATCTGACGCAGATCCACCTTCCGGCCGTCCGACATCTTGATCCGGCCTGCGGCGAGATTGTTGCCGATGAAAAGCTCATCAACGATGAACTGAATCTCCTCGGCATTCAGATTGACATGCCCACCCCACCAGCGCTCGAATTCGAGATAGCGTTCCGCTTCGGTATCGATCTTGGAATAGACATTGTACTGCTTGGTCCAAAGCGTATTTGACGGGTTCTGGTTCTCGAAATTCTGCACCAGCCAGGCGCCATCAAATTTTCCGGCGCCGAGATCGCTTGTCATCGCGGTGAGCCAGCTTCCACCCATCAACCCGCCCGAATAGCGCATCGGATACCTTCCGTGCACGCCTTCCCAATAGGCGAGTGGCGCGCCGGCGATGATAAGAGGCCCGAACAGTTCGGGCCGAAGCGATGCCAGGATCATCACCGCCCAGCCGGCCTGACAATTTCCGATGACACAGGGCCTGCCATCAGCGTCGGGGTGCAAGCTGATCACTTTCTCGATAAACAGCGCCTCCGCGCGAGCGATGCGCTCGATCGTCTGGCCCCGCACCGGTTCGGGCAGAAAGCCGATGAAATAGCAGCAATGCCCCGCTTTCATCGCTACGCCGATCTCGCTGTCGGCCTTGAAGCCGCCGATCCCCGGACCATGACCAGCGCGCGGATCAACGACGATAAAGGGGCGCCGCTCCTGGTCGATCAGGGTACCATCAGGCGGAACAATGCGAACCAGCGCATAATTGACGGGATCATCGAGACCTCGCCCATCGATGATCAGTTCTGCCGCATACTGCAGGACATGAGGCGCCGTCTGCGTGACATGTTCGCAATACTGATCGCCGCGCTGGCGCATGACGTCGAGGAACAGCACACTTCGCTGCCCGGTATCGATCATGTATTCCACCGCTGAGGCAACCAACCCGGATATCGGGCCTCCGGGCAGGCTTGAAAACTCCACCGGCATGTTCCGACCTCTTCGTCGCGCATTCCCATTCAAGAATTCCGGTGACGGGCATCGTTGATCTACATCAAGGATCGGCGATCGGTTCGGGCGCCATCCCGGCTTCATCCTTGCGCATCCATGCCGCGACCAGCTCCCAAGCCACCGATAGAACAATCGGTCCGATGAACAGTCCGACAATGCCGTGCGCCAGTGTTCCGCCGATGACGCCGATAAAGATGACCAGTGTCGGCGTCGTAAGCCCGCGTCCCATCACCAGCGGCTTCAGAATATTGTCGAGTATCCCGACAACGACAAAGAAGATGGTCAACAGCAACGCCGTGGCGAAATCCTTGTCCGTCCAGATCCAGATGATGGCTGGCAAAAGAACAATGATCGCACCGATCTGGATGATGGTCAGTAGCATGACCGCGAAAGCCAGAAGGCCAGCACTTGGAATGCCGGCCATATTAAAGCCGATCCCGGCCAGCAACGCCTGCACAACCGCGATGCCGATCACGCCCTGCGAGACGGCTCGGATCGTCGCCCCTGCCAGGTCCAGCAAATGCGCGCTCTGCTCATGTACGACGAGTGACAGAAGCCGCTGCCCATTCGCGATCAATTGGGGTCCGTAGGGAAACAGAAAGCCGGCGATCAGCACCGAGAAGAGAAATTTGAGCGTCCCGACACCGGCGCTGCCTGCAAGCGCGAGCATCGTCCCCGCCAGCGGCTTCAGATACGGCGCAACCTCGCGGAGCACCGCACCGATATTACTGGATGCCCTGCTCCAGATCTCGAACAGTCGCGGTCCGACGAGGCGCCACTCTTTGATCCGTTCCGGCGGCGACGGAATAACGAAGTCGCCCGTCGTGAGATCGCTGGCGAGTTGTCGGATTCCATCCAGGGCGCTCAGGCCCAGCCATGTGGCAGGCCCGATGATGATCGCGAGATTGACGATCGTCAGAACTGCTGCCGCTGTCCTTGGACGATTTCCAAGTCGTTTGGCCAACCATTTGAACGCGGGATAGAATGCAACCGCAAGAACGCCGCTCCAAGCCAGAATGGGCACGAAGGAGCGGATCACGATGAATGTCCAAATCAACAGCAACGCGAGCAATCCCAGCCGCACTACAAGCCGGGTGACATCGTCTGCCGATAGAACGCGACGGAGAGCTCTCACGGACACGCCTTGCTCTGCTTAGTTGTGCAAGCGTTGGCGCCGCGTTCCGCGACAGTCTTGATCCAGATCAAGACTACTGCCGGGCGGTGCGGTCTGCTCGGTGCCGAACTTCTCGGCCGCAAAGTCACGCCAGCGGAGCTCCGATGTCCGATATCGCCAAATATGCCGCGTGTGACCGGTTACGCGATGGCACGCCAGTGCATGTCAGCGCGCTTCGCCGCGAGGACGAGCCGGACATGCTGGCAGCGATCGGTCAAGCCAGCGCCCAATCGCTTCAGCGACGCTTTTTTGTAATGAAGCGTCATTTCTCTGAGGCAGAGCGTACGTTCTTCATGGACGTTGATTTCGAAACACATGTCGCGCTGATCGCACGCGTCGACGAAGAAGACCGGAACGTCCTCGTCGGCGGCTGCCGCTATATTGTGTCCGAGCCAGCAAGAGCCGAAATGGCATTTATGGTCGTCGATGACTGGCAGGGACGCGGCATAGGCTCAATTTTGATGCGGCATCTCATCACGCTGGGGCAAACCGCCGGACTGAAAGAATTCACCGCAGAGGTGCTTCCGGAAAACAGTGCGATGCGAAGCATCTTCACAAAGTTCGGCTTCAGGGCGGTTCCGCAAAAGGATGTCAGAATCGTCAGTTTGGCGCTCGAACTCTCCCGCAGCGACGCGCTTGGCTGATCAGAAGCATTACGGGGATCGCATAAGTGTTGGTATGCGCTTCGTAGTTCCCGTAGCATATGCCGCTTGATCAGAACATTCACTCAATGTCCGTGGCGACCGGGTGGCGATTCGAAAAAATGAGAAAGCCGCTCCAAAAAGGAGCCGCCTGTTTTTATTTGCAAAATCAATTAGATGTTTGGTTGCGGGGATAGGATTTGAACCTATGACCTTCAGGTTATGAGCCTGACGAGCTACCGGGCTGCTCCACCCCGCGCCAAACCTTTCGGGAACATGTCCTGGATGCCGACGCCAAGGGCGCGAGCAAATCCCAGACCAAAGGTTCCTGAGAGACTGCCGGGCAATGCCGCGGCATGAGGGGTATCTATCAATGCCCGCCGGCTTTGGGAAGGGGCCGGAGGCATCTTTTTGCGTTTTTATGACGGGTGGGGAAAATTGTCCGTAACCGCCGTCAGCTCAGCAGAAATCCGCCATCCACGGTCACCGTGCTACCGGTCATGTAGCGCGAGGCGCCGGAGGCCAGCAGCAGGATGGCGCCGTCGAGATCGCTCTCGTGCCCGACCCGGCGCTGGGCGATACGCTTGACCAGCTTTTCGCCCACCGGCGTGTCCCAGGCCGCGTGATTGATCTCGGTGTCGATATAGCCCGGCGCCAGCGCATTGACGCGGATCCGGTGCGCCGCGAGTTCCAGCGCCAGCGCCCTGGTCGCCTGCACGATGCCGGCCTTGGAGATCGCATAAGGCGACACCGCCTTGGTCAGGCCGAAACCGAGCACCGAGGCGACATTGACGATATTGCCTTCGACCTTGTGTGCGATCATGCGCCGGGCCGCTTCCGTCGCCGCGAAATAGGCGCCCTTGAGATTGGCACCGATGACCGAATCCCAATCGGCTTCGGTCTGCTCGATGGCCATCTTCTCCACCGCGATGCCGGCATTATTGATCAGCACGGTCACGGGGCCGAGCGCCTGCTCGGCCGCGTCGAAGGCTTTTGCGATCGAGGCGTTGTCGGTGACATCCATCGCGACAGCAAAGGCACGGCCGCCTTTGTCCGTGATCTCCTTCTGCAGGGCTTCAAGCTTCCCGGTCTGCCGCGCCGCCAGCACCACCGCCGCACCATGGGCCGACAGCACGCGCGCAAACTGGCGGCCGAGCCCCTGCGAGGCGCCGGTGATGAGGATGACTTCCTTGCTGACGTCGAAGATCGCGGACATATTCGTTCCCTGCTGCGGCTGTTCTGTTGGCCCAGTGATACCCAACCTTGCCGCGATCGCAAAACCTGCGCGCCGACCCCGATTTCTTTGCTGCGGAATTGCCGCCTGACGTGAGCATGCGATGAACAGTTTCGACGTCGTCGTCGCCATGGCGCTGATCATCGTCATGGTGCTCGGCTTCCGCGCAGGATTGCTGCGCAGCGGCATCACCATTCTCGGCTATCTCGTCGCGGCACCGATCGCCGTGTGGATCACCGGCCTGATCCTGCCGCAGGCACCGGCGGCCACCTCGCAGGTGCAGCACTCGTTGATCTTCTTCGCGATCTTCCTGATCGCAGGCATCGTGCTGGGCTCGCTGCTGCGCCTGGCCATCAATGATCTGATCGGCACGCATATCGGCATCGGTGACAGGCTCGGCGGCGCTGCGCTCGGCGCGATCCGTGTCGGCCTGATCGCGGTGACCCTGGTGCTGATCTTCGATCAGCTGGTGCCGGCGCATCTGCAGCCGCCCTATCTCACCGGGTCGCAATTGCGCCCGATGCTGTCGCGGATCGGCCAGACCGGCATTCGCTCGCTACCCGCGGATGTCACCGCGCGGTTCGAGCAGCTGAAGCGCGCGCATGAGCCATGACGCAGGCGCAGCTCCCCTGCTCGCCTTGCATGTCCGCGCCGCTTATCAGATGCAATCGGAACCGCTAGAGTGCGCATCATCCGTCAGCCAACCTTTTGGGAGTGATATCGTGGATCTTGGAATCAAAGGCCGCCGCGCATTGGTGTGCGCATCGAGCAAGGGCCTCGGCCTTGGTTGCGCCGCAGCGCTTGCCGCCGAAGGCGTGCATGTCACCATGACTGCACGCGGCGCCGAAGTTCTGGCCGCCGCTGCAGCGGAAGTGCGCAAGGCCAATCCGGGCGTCGAGATCATCGAGGTGGTGGGCGACATCACCACGCCGGAAGGCCGCGAAGCCGCGCTGAAAGCGGCCGGCATCATCGACATTCTCGTCAACAATGCCGGCGGCCCGCCGCCCGGCGATTTCCGCAACTGGAATCGTGACGACTGGATCAAGGCCATCGACGCCAACATGCTGACGCCGATCGAGCTGATCAAGGCCACGGTGGACGGCATGATCGAGCGCAAGTTCGGCCGTATCGTCAACATCACCTCGGCCGCCGTGAAGGCCCCGATCGATGTGCTCGGCCTCTCCAACGGCGCGCGCTCGGGCCTCACCGGCTTTGTCGCCGGCCTGTCGCGCAAGACCGTGCGCAACAATGTCACGATCAATGGCCTGCTGCCGGGCCCGTTCAACACTGATCGCATCCGCGGCGTTGCGGCGGGTCAGGCCAAGAACAGCGGCAAGTCGGTGGAGGAAATCCTGACGCAGCGCGCCAGCGAAAATCCGGCCGGCCGTTTCGGCGAAGCCGACGAATTCGGCCAGGCCTGTGCATGGCTGTGCGGCGCGAAGTCGGGCTTCATCACCGGCCAGAACATCCTGCTCGATGGCGGCGCGTTCCCCGGCACGATGTAACTCCGTCCCTCATGGTGAGGAGGCGCGACGCGCCGTCTCGAACCATGAGCCGCAAGCTCTCAGAGCTTGCGGCCATCCTTCGAGACGCGGCCCAAGGGCCGCTCCTCAGGATGAGGGTGGAGTTAATTCACCGGCGTCGTGCGCTCATCCGCCCATTCGATCCCGAATTCCTCGAGCCCTTCGGCCAAGAGATCGCCAAGCAGCGGCTCGCCCAGCAGATAGCGCGCGGTTCGCCCATTATTGCCCTCCGCAGCCTCGCGGCGCAGATCAGCCCATTCCTCGATGGTTCCATCACCGCGGCCAAGCCGCATCAGAGCCACGAGATCGACCTTCTCATCCTCGCTCAAGGCGGCGATGAAGCCGGAGATCTCCTTGACGACGGGATCGCTGCCGTCATCCTCCAGCACGTCGATCATCTTGTCGTCGGCCCCATTGGAGCCCTCGTCGGTATCGACCTCGATATCCTTGGCGTCGAACTGCCGGGCCTTCTCGATCAGGAAGCCGACCTTGTCGGATGAAATGGCGAGTTCTGGCATCATGCGCTCCTCGGAAAACCTGTTGTACCGGCACCAACGCGCAGCATTGCGAGATGATCCATTGCGCCCGCAGCGCAACATCCCGCATGCTCCGCCGCAATAAGAACACGGGAGTGAACGACGCATGCAATGGACGGTCGGCAAGGTCAGGATCACGCAAATTACCGAGAGCCGGATGACGGGCAGCACGCGCTTCATCCTTCCGCAGGCCGGTCCCGACGAGGTGAAAGCGCTGCCCTGGCTGATCCCCGATTTTGCCAATGAAGAGGGCCGGTTGAAAATGTCGATCCATGCGCTGGTGGTGGAAACACCAACGCGGCGCATCATTGTCGACACCTGCCTCGGCAATGACAAGGAAGGCCGCTCGGTGCCGACCTGGAATCATCTCAATACGCCGTTCCTGCGCCACCTCGCTGAAGCGGGCTTCGCGCCTGACAGCATCGACACGGTTCTCTGCACGCATCTGCATGTGGACCATGTCGGCTGGAATACGCGGCTGGTGGAAGGGCAGTGGGTGCCGACCTTCCCGAACGCGCGCTATCTGTTTGGACGCGACGAATACAATTACTGGAAAGACCATAGCGAGCGCCCGGATCACATCGCTGTGTTCAACGACTCCATCAAACCCGTGGTCGATGCGGGCTTGGTCGATCTCATCGCAGCCGATGCCGATGTCGCCAATGAAATCACATTGATTCCGACACCGGGTCACAGCCCCGGCCATATGAGCGTGCATATCAGATCCGACGGGGAGGAAGCTCTGCTCACCGGCGATGCCGCGCATCATCCCGTGCAGATGGCGCATCCCGATTGGGCCTCGACGGCGGATTCCGATCCAGCGCAATCCACACGCTCACGCCGTGAACTATTCGCGCGTTTTGCCGATACGCCGACGCTGGTGATCGGTGGCCATTACGGCGCCGGCCGCATCAAAAGCGACGGCGATGCCTGGCGTTTTGATGCGCTGCCGTAGGGCGGATGAGCGCAGCGTCATCCGCCCTACGACGGTCCAGAGCCCAATCCAGGTTGAATTTAATTCCGCGGTGTTCCACAACTTCACCCGCCAAATAAAGGCTCCAGGGAGACGACAATGAAACTCGTAAGATACGGCGCGTTCGGCAGCGAGAAGCCGGGACTGATCGACAACAACGGCAAGCTGCGCGACCTCTCCGGCAAGATCGCCGATCTCGCCGACGACGCCTTCTCGCCCGACAATCTTGCCAAGCTCAAAGCTATCGATCCGGCCTCCCTCCCTGAAGTTTCCGGCAACCAGCGCTACGGTTCGCCCGTCGGCGGCAAGCCGAAATTCATCGCCATCGGCCTGAATTATGCGGACCATGCCGCTGAGTCGAACATGCCGATCCCGTCCGAACCGATCGTCTTCATGAAGGCGCTGAACTCGCTGTGTGGCCCCAATGACGATGTCGAAAAGCCGCGCGGCTCCACCAAGCTCGACTGGGAAGTCGAACTCGCGATCATCATCGGGACCAAGGCGAAATATGTGTCGGAAGCCGATGCGCTGAAGCATGTCGCCGGCTATGCCGTCTGCAACGACGTCTCCGAACGCTTCTTCCAGATCGAGCGCGGCGGCCAGTGGACCAAGGGCAAGTCGCACGACACGTTCGGCCCGCTCGGTCCGTGGATCGCGACGACCGACGAAGTTGCCGACGTGCACAAGCTGAGCATGTGGCTCGACGTCAATGGCAAGCGCTGCCAGACCGGCTCGACAGCGACCATGATCTTCAACGTGCCGCAGATCGTGTCCTATCTCTCCGGCATGATGACCCTGATGCCCGGCGACATCATCACCACGGGCACCCCGCCCGGCGTCGGCCTTGGCATGAAGCCGCCGAAATTCCTCGAAGTCGGCGACGTCATGACCCTCGGCATCGAAGGCCTGGGTGAGCAGAAACAGAAGGTCGTGGCGGCTTAAGAGCGCACAACACTCTCAACCGTCATTGCGAGCGCAGCGAAGCAATCCAGAAGAAGATAAAGAAAGAACTGGATTGCTTCGTCGCTACGCTCCTCGCAATGACGTTGGATAATAATGATTAGAAGGACCTAACATGAAGCTTACTTTTTCTCCGGGTTCGCCTTTCGCACGCAAGGTGCGCATCGCGGCCATCGAACTCGGGCTGATCGACAAGATCGAACTCGTGCCGGCAACCGTGGCGCCGACGCAGAAGAACGAAGCCTATGCCCATGACATCAGCCCCGTCCGCAAACTGCCGGCGCTGATCCTCGATAGCGGCCAGGTGATCGTCGACAGCTACAACATCACCGAATATCTCGACGAGCTCGCCGGCGGCGGCAAACTCGTCCCGGCCTCAGGCCCGGCGCGATGGAAGGTGAAGACGGAGCATACGCTCATCCAGAGCATGACCGACGCGCTGCTGCTGTGCCGCTATGAAATGGGCGTGCGGCCGAAAGAATTCTTCTGGCAGGGCTGGTACGACGATCAGTGGGACCGCGCCTGGGTCGGCCTCGGCCAGTTCGAGAACCATCCGGACATTCTCACCCGCCCGCTCGACGCCGCACAGATCTCGCTGGTGTGTATCCTTGGCTATCTGGACTTCCGCTTCGCGGATTGCGGCTGGCGCAAGGCATTTCCGAAGCTCGATGCGTTTCACGAACGCATGCTGCAGCGGGAATCGGTGAAGGTGTCCGTGCCGCCGAAGGGCTAATCGAACAGCGAGGGCGTGTAATTCACATACGCGCCCTCGATGGCCAGCATTTTAAGCTTGGTCTCGACACCGCCATTGGCCGAAAAGCCGCCGGGCTTGCCGCCCGCTGCGAGCACGCGATGGCAGGGCACGATGATCGGGCACGGATTCTGCCCCATCGCCTGCCCCACATTGCGCGACAACTCGACGCCGCCGAGTCGTTTGGCGATATCGCCATAGGTCAAGGTTTTGCCGGGCGGAATCTCGCGGGCGATGGCATAGACCTCGCGATTGAAATCGGGACTGTCAGATAGATCGAGATCGATATCGGCGAGATCGACCTGTTGGCCCGCCATCAGCGCGACCATCCGATCGATCGCCACCTGCACCACGGCTGGCGGCGGCGCTTCAATGAGCGCCTGATAGCGCTGTTTCAATCGCCCGCGCGTCTGTGCCTCGCTCGGCAGCGGCAATTGGATCGCGACGATCCCGCGATCGGCCCAGGCGATGCCGCAACGGCCGATGGCGGTGTCGAAAAGTGCAAACTGGATGTCGGCCATCACAGCCTCCTCACATCGATCGAAGCATCAATGTGTGTCCGAAAGCCCGGATTCGCCACCCGTTTTCGGACTTAACCCTGTGGTTCGCGCGACGGCATCGCAGCCGCCTTGTGAATGAAAGCCTGGCCGAGCGCGTCCAGAATTTCCTTGGTCGCGACGAACATATAGGGCCCGTCCTCGGTCTCGAAGGCGATGCCCACCACGGTCGGATCCGGCTGGTAGTCCATCAGGCTATAGCCCTTGAGCGGCAAAGCGGGGCGGTCTTGTGGCTTGCTGGACATGTCGGTGTTCCGCGTCAGTGAAATGATGGCAACGGATTAGACAACATTGGCGCAAACGCCAAGCGGCTTCCGCACGACGCAGTCAGAGCGCGATGAATTCCTCTGCCAAGGCAATGGCTTGACGCTCGTCCGCAGCGATCGCCATGGGAACCGGAAACGCCGTGGCCATCGCCTTCGCGCGGCTTTCCCAAAGTATGCGCTTTGCAGGATCGGGCTCGATATAGACGAAGCCACGGCAGACGCGGGCGAGGGTCGCGACATGGGCCTTGAACCAGATCGTCCGCGTTGTCTGGTCCTCACGGCTCTCGTGGCCCCCAGTGTCGTCCGCACGCGTGATCATGACGAAGGGCGTTCCGCGCGCGATCAGCCATTCCAGAGCAGCGTGATAGCGCGAAACGCGATCGACTGCCCCCGCCGGAAGCGCCGCGACCATGACGATCGGGTCGCGGCTGGCATCGATCAGATCGGGATCGCTCATCGGGTCACTCCGGACGCCTGCGTCATTTGCGCGGCAGTGCTGCCGCCGCAACCTGGTCGGAGAATTTGAACTTCACCGTCGCGCCCACCATCAGCGGCACGCCGACAGCGACGAGCGGGCCGGCGCCGACATCGGTGGCGCTGACGCGATAGCGCTGATCGGTGAGATTGGTGCCCCAGATATGTGCCGCATAGTGCTCGTTCTCGACGCCGATCCGCGCATTGAGCAGGCCGTAGCCGGGCTGGCGCAGGCTGTTGGCGACATCGAACCAGAAACCGGAGCGATACTGCCAGGTGATATCGGCATTGCCGACGAGATTGTCGATGCCGACATTCCACGCATAGCCGATGCCGAACGAGCCGGTGAATTTCGAGATATATTGCTGCTCCTTGCCGCTGGCATCGATGACGCCGGCCACACCGGTGGCAAGCGCATTGCGGAAGTCCACATAACTGGCATCGGCATAGCCGGCCGAGGCGAGCAGTGACCAATGCTCGTCGAGCTTCACGCGCGCATCGAGCTCGGCGCCGTAAGAGCGGCTCCTGGCGGCATTCTGGATCGGCGACGACAGGGTGGCGACATTGAATGTCTGCACCTGCTGGTTCTTCCAGTCCATGAAGAACACCGCACCGTTCAATGCCAGACGGTCGCCGAAGAATTTGCCCTTGAAGCCGCCCTCATAGCTCCAGAGCGCTTCCGGCTCGAACGGCTTCTCGTCGCCCGGTGCCACGAAACCCGCATTGAAGCCGGCAGACTTATAGCCGCGGCTGGCACTGACATAGAGATTGAGCTTGTCGGTGACGTCATAGATCGCCCCGATCCGCGGCGTGACATAGGGCGCCGAGATACTGGCCTGATAGCCCGGCGCGAAGCCCGCCACGACCGGCGCAAACAGCGTGTTGAAGGATGCGTTGTCGGAACTGAAGTTGTAGTTGAAGTCCTTGTGGTCATAGCCCACGCGCGCGCCGCCGAAGATCTTCCAGTGATCGGTGATGGCGACCGTGGCATCGGCGAAGCCGGCCACGACGGTGGTGTCGGTCACGCCCTTCGACGACAAGGCAACGCTGTTGCCCGTCAGAAAGCCGCCGGGATTGAAGGTGTTGACGATGCCATAGGTGCGCGCGCCTTCGCTGCGCTCGGCATAGAGGCCGGCAACCCATTGCACCCGGTCGGACCGATCGGATTCGTAGCGCAGCTCCTGCGAGGCCTGGCGATAGCTGCCATTGAATGGGTTGTTGGCGCGATACTGGAATCCCGCAATTCCGAAGGACTGGAACAGCGCATCATTGGCAGCGAAATAGCCGCGCGGGAACGGCGTGCCGTTGAAATCGAGATCATTGGAGCGGAAGCCGGTGAGCGACACCAGGCGGTCGCCATTGTCCAGCCGCGCAGTGAACTGGGCGCGGCCCGTGGTCGTCTTGACGGTACCGTTCACTGGGCTGAGGATATCGACGCTGCGGCGACCGGCATTGAAATCGGCATTGGTCATCCACGCGCCGTCGAATGTGCGCTGATGCTCGTGCTCGATACTGCCGAGGAAATCGACGACGTCATTGACGGGACCACTGACACTGAGGCGGCCGGCGACATCCTCGAGCGAATTGACGTCGCGCCCGACGGCGACGTTCGGCGTGAAGCCGTCATTGCGGGAGCCGGAGAAGGCGCCGCGCACGGCCCAGCCATTGTTGCCCGCCGGCGTGTTGAAGACGCCGAACATGCGCGCGGTGTTGAACCGCCCGTATTCCAGACCGATTTCGCCAGTACGGCGCGACGGATCCGGCACATTGGAGATCACATTGATGGAGCCGGCGAGATTGTTGCGCCCGTAAAGCGTGCCCTGCGGGCCGCGCAGGATCTCTATCCGCGCCACATCGAGCAGCGTGCTGCGATAGGACTGCGATGTGCCGGCCGAGACGCCGTCGATATACAGGCCGACCGATGGATCGGTGTCGATCAGTGCCGAGCCGACGCCGCGGATGGCCGTGAAATTGGTGTAGAGACTGCCGGAGAGCGTGCCCATCTGCACGTTCGGCGTCTGGTTCAGCACCTGATCGGTACGCGTCAGCTGGTTGTCGGCCATACGCTCGCCCGACCACACGTCGATGCTCATCGGAACATCGAATGCAGCCTCGGGACGTTTTTGCGCGGTGACCGTGATTTCGTCGAGTTGAACCGCCTGCTGCGCGCAAGCCGGATGAGCAATGATCGACAATGACAGAGCCAAGAGTGATTTACGGCGCATCAGATCCCCCACATTCGCGCCATTTTCATAAGCCGTTTTGCGGCCGGCATGCCGATGGCCGCTTATGAGATCGGACAAAACATCTATGAGAGCCGTCGAACGGCGCTTGGGGGATGGCCGAAGTGACGCTTGAAAGCCGCAGTGAAATTCGCGGGATGCGCATAGCCGGCGCGATAGGCCGCCTCGGCAATGGAGAGCGCGTGACTTTCGATCAGTTCGCGCCCGAATTGCAGGCGACGTTCCGTGATATAGCGGCCGATCCCGATGCCGAAGCTCGCCGAGAAATCCTGCTTCAGCTTGCTGGCACTGATACCGAATGTGTGCGCGAGACCATGGATGGTGTGTTCGGCGCCAGGCGCCTGATCGATCAGATCGCGCACCGCCATCATGCGATCGAGCGACGACCGTCGATGGCCATGCGAAGTCTCGACATAGCGCGCACCGAAATCGCTCATCAGCACGGCCAGCAGATCCAGCGCACGACTTTCGAAATAGAGCGCGGCGGCGACACCATGGCCGGGCGGATACTGGATCGACAGCGCAAGCTCGCGCAGCCGCGGATCCAGCGCACGCCGCTGGGTGGTGATCGCTTTGCGGGTCGCAGCCCGCATCGCGTCGAACGCGCTGTTGCTGCCGAAGCGGCCTTCAACAGCCTCGAACCAGTCCGGCGTGACCACGAGCTCGACAGTCCGTACGGGATGGC
Source organism: Tardiphaga sp. GW821-FHT12E02 (assembly GCF_058807155.1). Classification (NCBI taxonomy): domain Bacteria; kingdom Pseudomonadati; phylum Pseudomonadota; class Alphaproteobacteria; order Hyphomicrobiales; family Nitrobacteraceae; genus Tardiphaga; species Tardiphaga sp. GW821-FHT12E02. The sequence continues at coordinate 1,022,874 of NZ_JBXAQK010000001.1, read as the reverse complement.
TCGGCA
>NZ_JBXAQK010000001.1:385368-1017868 GCF_058807155.1 Tardiphaga sp. GW821-FHT12E02 | reverse complement strand
AAGCGAAGTCAATTGCGGACTGTCCAGGAGCTGCCCGTATGGCGCTCACCGTGAACACACTGATCTTCAGTCGAAGATGGTTTTGTTTGTTAGTCCCGAGCCTCAAACCGTTTCTGGTGGAGGCAGACGGGATCGAACCGACGACCTCATGCTTGCAAAGCACGCGCTCTCCCAGCTGAGCTATGCCCCCTTCCAGAGACGAATGCTCAACATTGAGAACCAATGTTTTGCAGATGCGATGCTGTCGCACGAGATGTCGACGTAAGCAGCAGCTTCAAAAGTAAAGCGCGCAAATATGGTGGGCCTGGGAAGACTTGAACTTCCGACCTCACGCTTATCAAGCGCGCGCTCTAACCAACTGAGCTACAAGCCCTAACAACAAAGGGCAAAGCTCTGCGCTCAGCACGACCTTGCGATCGACTGTAAGCGTCACGAGCACGCCCCAGCGTGTGTTCGTCCGCGAAGAAAGAGAAACGAAGACGGCGGTGCCCCGCCAATGCAGCTCAGACATTGATCCAATGTCTGGCCACTGATGTTTCAAAAGAGGATCGATAGAGCAAGCTCTGAAGATCCATCCTTAGAAAGGAGGTGATCCAGCCGCAGGTTCCCCTACGGCTACCTTGTTACGACTTCACCCCAGTCGCTGACCCTACCGTGGTCAGCTGCCCCCTTGCGGTTAGCGCACTGCCTTCAGGTAGAACCAACTCCCATGGTGTGACGGGCGGTGTGTACAAGGCCCGGGAACGTATTCACCGTGGCATGCTGATCCACGATTACTAGCGATTCCAACTTCATGGACTCGAGTTGCAGAGTCCAATCCGAACTGAGACGGCTTTTTGAGATTTGCGAGAGGTCGCCCTTTTGCATCCCATTGTCACCGCCATTGTAGCACGTGTGTAGCCCAGCCCGTAAGGGCCATGAGGACTTGACGTCATCCCCACCTTCCTCGCGGCTTATCACCGGCAGTCTCTTTAGAGTGCTCAACTAAATGGTAGCAACTAAAGACGGGGGTTGCGCTCGTTGCGGGACTTAACCCAACATCTCACGACACGAGCTGACGACAGCCATGCAGCACCTGTGCTCCAGGCTCCGAAGAGAAGGCTCCATCTCTGGTGCCGGTCCTGGACATGTCAAGGGCTGGTAAGGTTCTGCGCGTTGCGTCGAATTAAACCACATGCTCCACCGCTTGTGCGGGCCCCCGTCAATTCCTTTGAGTTTTAATCTTGCGACCGTACTCCCCAGGCGGAATGCTTAAAGCGTTAGCTGCGCCACTAGTGAGTAAACCCACTAACGGCTGGCATTCATCGTTTACGGCGTGGACTACCAGGGTATCTAATCCTGTTTGCTCCCCACGCTTTCGTGCCTCAGCGTCAGTTATGGACCAGTGAGCCGCCTTCGCCACTGGTGTTCTTGCGAATATCTACGAATTTCACCTCTACACTCGCAGTTCCACTCACCTCTTCCATACTCAAGATTCCCAGTATCAAAGGCAGTTCTGGAGTTGAGCTCCAGGATTTCACCTCTGACTTAAAAACCCGCCTACGCACCCTTTACGCCCAGTGATTCCGAGCAACGCTAGCCCCCTTCGTATTACCGCGGCTGCTGGCACGAAGTTAGCCGGGGCTTATTCTTACGGTACCGTCATTATCTTCCCGTACAAAAGAGCTTTACAACCCTAGGGCCTTCATCACTCACGCGGCATGGCTGGATCAGGCTTGCGCCCATTGTCCAATATTCCCCACTGCTGCCTCCCGTAGGAGTTTGGGCCGTGTCTCAGTCCCAATGTGGCTGATCATCCTCTCAGACCAGCTACTGATCGTCGCCTTGGTAGGCCGTTACCCTACCAACTAGCTAATCAGACGCGGGCCGATCTTTTGGCGATAAATCTTTCCCCGTAAGGGCTTATCCGGTATTAGCACAAGTTTCCCTGTGTTGTTCCGAACCAAAAGGTACGTTCCCACGTGTTACTCACCCGTCTGCCACTGACACCGAAGTGCCCGTTCGACTTGCATGTGTTAAGCCTGCCGCCAGCGTTCGCTCTGAGCCAGGATCAAACTCTCAAGTTGGACTTGAAACTTTAAACCGGCATAATCACAACGTTTGACGAGGATCCCACCATTCTACGTCGATCAGACCGAAGCCCAACCAACATGCCGTCCGCGCTTCACAGCGCAAAAACAGCGATGGTGTTTCCTTGTAAAAAACGTAGTGCCGCCGAAGTCTTTCGTCCGGTCTCACAATAACAAAACCGAAGTTTCGTCATGCGAGACCCGCAAGGACTCCGCCGTCCACGTTTCTCTTTCTTCTTCTCAACTTGTCAAACAGCCCGACGCGAAAGCGTCACCTCCTCTGGCGAGGAGAAAATCTCGATCTTTGATCTTCCGTGGAAGATCGCTTCAGAATGAGACCTAACAGGTCGGCATCTCGTGGATGCCTGCGCCCCGAAGGGAGCGAACCAGTAGACCCTCCCGAAGAAGGAAGCAACCTCTTTTTTCAGAATTTTCATCAGCCCGTCATTTCGGCGGAGCGATGAATCCTTCTGAAGAAGGAGACCGTGACGCTTCTATTCCTAGAAGCCCCACACCTTACCCTCGACGCAAAATCAACAACCGACAACTGATCGATTGTTGATGCACACTTCGAAGTGAAGGAGCTTACCGAGTGGTTTGCGTCCCGGGCCGTTGGGCCCCGGCGCCGCCGCGCTCAGTGGCCGTCTTATAGGGGCTGGCTCCTGAAACTGTCAACGCTGAATCGTCAGAAACTTGTCGCACCAGATTCATGCGCGATCCGTCGCGAGATTCGCTTGCAGCGCAGCGGTTTCCACCATGTTCGCTGTGTGGAAATTGCTGCGTTTTGCGAGCAGGCGCGCAAACTTTTTTTGCGCCACGATGATTTTCTTTATCGCATTGCGATGCTGAGAGCTCACGCGAACGAGCTCGCAGCCTGCGATGACACGTCAGTCGTCGCGCATGATGGCAGCAAATGCCTCGAAATATTTTTCGACGCGATCGGTTGTCTCGGCGGATGAATGTGAAAGCGCGCTTGTCGTGACGGCTTCGAACTTCGACGCGACCTTCAATTTTCTCTTCACAGCAATATGCGATGAGACGATGCACGCTGCGGCACACGATCGAACTGCATCAGATATCCGCCTGGACGCGCAATCGCCGGATCATGTCGCTGGATTCCGCGAGCAATGCGGGCACATCGATGCGGGTGTGACGACCATTCTCCTTGTGCACCACGCCGTCGATCATGACGAAATCGACATCATTGGGGCGCGCGCCATGAGTCAGCAGGAAATCCACGTTCTTCACAGGGCTGGTGTTAAGCGCGTCCGATCGCACAGCGATGATGTCGGCGCGCTTGCCGACAGTCAGACTGCCGACAAGCTTGCCGAGACCGAGCGCATCGGCACCGCCCATGGTGGCCCATTGCAACACCGTTCGATCCGACAACGCGCCCTGCTTCTCGGCCATGCCGGCAGCGAGATCCGCAGTCACCCGCATGACGCCGAACATGTCGGCATTGCCGGCCAGCACCATATTGTCGACCGACAGACTCATGGGCACACGCGCATCCATCATCTGCGCCAGCGGCGGCACGCCATAGCCGACTTCGAGCTCGGTCCACGGACTGATCGACAGCGGTGATTTCGTCTCGGCGAGCAGGCGCAGATCGGACGGGCTCGCATGGGTCGCGTGGACCAGCAGCACGTCCGGGCCGAGCAGTCCTTCACGATTCAGGATCGAGATGCCGGCCATGCCGCCAGCGGCGCGATCCGATGCGATATGCGCAGTGATCGGCAGCTTGAATTCGCGTGCCGCCGCCCATTCGCCGCGCCACACCGCGGGCTCGCAGCGATCGGGGCCCCGCGCGCAGATGCCGAGAGACACCAGGCTTCGATTGTTGAGGCCGAATTCATCGGTCTTCATGATCTCGATGCCATCGAGATCCATCAGCACGCCTTTGCCGATCGATTGCGGATAGCCATACGAAAAGCGGCCGCGCAGGCCGCTGGCTTTCTGTGCATCGAGTTCGGCATCGGCGAAATCGCGCGCCTTGATGTTGTGCGCCCAGTTATTGACCGTGGTGATTCCGCTTTGCACGGCCTCGGCGCAAGCGAGCCGCACGCTGAGCGCGCTGGCTTCGGGCGTCCACACCCGCGACAGCGCACCCATGGATTTTGCAAACGGGCCGAGCCGCGTATGGCCGAACCCGCGCGCAATGGAATTCCACATATGCCAATGGGTATCGACGAAGCCGGGCATGATCACGCGGCCGCTCATGTCGCGACGTGGCACGCCGGGTGCTGCAATCGACGGCGCAACAGCGACAATCGCACCATTGCGGATATGCACATCGCCCTTCGAAAGATCACCGATGACGGGATCGAGCGAGAGCACATAGCCGCCGGTCAACACCTGCTCGTTCTGTGCTGACGTTTGCGCGCGCGCCCTCGCTGGACAGGCGCCGGAGATCACGGCGGCAGAGCCGCCAAGCAGAAGGTCGCGTCGAGAGATCGCCAAGGCCGGCTCCGGTCGGAAGTGATGTCGCGCGAACAGATGCGCGTGACGATCACTAACGTCGCGATGCAACAGGACGATCCGCGGAGAGGCACAATCTGCAACGGCGTTTCGTCGCAACACGAGAGGTTGCCAGTGCGCCGGCGCTGCGACGTGCGCTTGAAGCGACGACACTCCGCCCCTCCTGGTAAGGAGCGTATCAGGGATCGGCCCACTCAATTCCTGATCCTGAGGAACCCCAACCTCCGTCCCTCATGGTGAGGAGCGCGCTTTTTGCGCGCGTCTCGAACCATGAGCTGGCTGGATACAGCGCGTGCGGCCATCCTTCGCGACGCGTCCTGCGGACGCTCCTCAGGATGAGGGCGGCGTGTGTGGCGCTGCTGCTCGCACGGGGCGTCTCAACACCATGAGGGCGGAGTGTTTGGAGTGATTGTCGTAAGTGTCGCCAAACGCAAAAACGCCGCGTTCCATTTCTGGAGCGCGGCGTTTTTGGTGTGTGATCATCGTAGAGGAATTTGAGACGTGTTTGTCCTTTGCAGGCCTGGCAGCGACCTACTCTCCCAGGGCTTAAGCCATAGTACCATTGGCGCTGAGGAGTTTAACGGCCGAGTTCGGGATGGGATCGGGTTGAGGCTCCTCGCTAGAACCACCAGGCCGGCGAAGGACAAAGCTGAAGCAAATAACTCTAAGCGTTTTACGCTGTTTGGTCTTTCTAAGGAGACGCGATGCGTCTCTCGTCATCATTTTCAGAGGTCATGCTGATCCATGGACATTGAAAATGAGAGCAATCAAGCCAATCGAACGATTAGTACCGGTAAGCTACATACATTACTGTACTTCCACATCCGGCCTATCAACGTGGTCGTCTTCCACGGTTCTCAAGGGAATACTCGTTTTGAGGTGGGTTTCCCGCTTAGATGCTTTCAGCGGTTATCCCGTCCGTACATAGCTATGCTGCACTGCCGCTGGCGCGACAACAGCTCCACCAGAGGTACGTTCATCCCGGTCCTCTCGTACTAGGGACAAATCCTCTCAATATTCCTACACCCACGGCAGATAGGGACCGAACTGTCTCACGACGTTCTGAACCCAGCTCACGTACCACTTTAATCGGCGAACAGCCGAACCCTTGGGACCTTCTCCAGCCCCAGGATGTGATGAGCCGACATCGAGGTGCCAAACGACGCCGTCGATATGGACTCTTGGGCGTCATCAGCCTGTTATCCCCGGCGTACCTTTTATCCGTTGAGCGATGGCCCATCCACGCGGGACCACCGGATCACTATGACCGACTTTCGTCTCTGCTCGACTTGTTGGTCTCGCAGTCAGGCAGGCTTATGCCATTATACTCAACGAACGATTTCCGACCGTTCTGAGCCTACCTTCGCACGCCTCCGTTACTCTTTGGGAGGCGACCGCCCCAGTCAAACTGCCCACCATGCGCTGTCCCGATCCCAGATGATGGGATGCGGTTAGATATCCATAACCATTAGGGTGGTATTTCACATTGCGGCTCCACCACGGCTGGCGCCATGGCTTCAAAGCCTACCACCTATTCTACACAAACAGTCACGAATACCAGCGCAAAGCTACAGTAAAGGTGCACGGGGTCTTTCCGTCTGACCGCAGGAACCCCGCATCTTCACGGGGAATTCAATTTCACTGAGTCTATGTTGGAGACAGCGGGGAAGTCATTACGCCATTCGTGCAGGTCGGAACTTACCCGACAAGGAATTTCGCTACCTTAGGACCGTTATAGTTACGGCCGCCGTTTACCGGGGCTTCAATTCAGAGCTTGCACTCCTCCTCTTAACCTTCCGGCACCGGGCAGGCGTCAGACCCTATACGTCATCTTGCGATTTCGCAGAGCCCTGTGTTTTTGTTAAACAGTTGCCACCCCCTGGTCTGTGCCCCCAATGCACACTTGCGTATGCACTGGGCCTCTTTATCCCGAAGTTACAGAGGTAAATTGCCGAGTTCCTTCAACATAGTTCTCTCAAGCGCCTTGGTATACTCTACCAGTCCACCTGTGTCGGTTTCGGGTACGGTCTAATGTGGGGGCTATTTCCTGGAACCTCGTCGAGGCCCGACCAATCCAATAAGGTCGAACAACATAAGAGATCCGTCACCACCCACTGGCTCACGAATATTCACGTGATTCCCATCGACTACGCCTTTCGGCCTCGCCTTAGGGACCGGCTAACCCTGCGAAGATTAACTTTACGCAGGAACCCTTGGACTTTCGGCGACACTGTCTTTCACAGTGTTTGTCGTTACTCATGCCAGCATTCGCACTTCTGATACCTCCAGGCGCCCTCACGGGTCGCCCTTCGCAGGCTTACAGAACGCTCCGCTACCGCGTACACTTGCGTGCACACCCTAAGCTTCGGCTCGTGGCTTGAGCCCCGTTACATCTTCGGCGCAGGAACCCTTATTTAGACCAGTGAGCTGTTACGCTTTCTTTAAAGGATGGCTGCTTCTAAGCCAACCTCCTGGTTGTTTTGGGATTCCCACATCCTTTCCCACTTAGCCACGAATTAGGGGCCTTAGCTGTAGGTCCGGGTTGTTTCCCTCTCCACAACGGACGTTAGCACCCGCTGTGTGACTCCCGGATAGTACTCGTGGGTATTCGGAGTTTGATTGGGGTTGGTAAGACGGTAAGTCCCCCTAGCCCATTCAGTGCTCTACCCCCCACGGTATTCATCCGAGGCGATACCTAAATATCTTTCGCGGAGAACCAGCTATTTCCCAGTTTGATTGGCCTTTCACCCCTAACCACAGGTCATCGGAGCCTTTTTCAACAGGCACCCGTTCGGTCCTCCAGTGAGTGTTACCTCACCTTCAACCTGCCCATGGCTAGATCACTAGGTTTCGGGTCTAATACAACGAACTTAACGCCCTATTCAGACTCGCTTTCGCTGCGCATACACCTATCGGCTTAAGCTTGCTCGTTAAATTAAGTCGCTGGCCCATAATACAAAAGGTACGACGTCACCCAGAACGTATCTTGGGCTCCGTCTGTTTGTAGGTATCCGGTTTCAGGTCTATTTCACTCCCCTCGTCGGGGTGCTTTTCACCTTTCCCTCACGGTACTAGTTCGCTATCGGTCAATGAGGAGTACTTAGGCTTGGAGGGTGGTCCCCCCACGTTCAGACAGGATTTCACGTGTCCCGCCTTACTCGAGGCTACATCATCGCATTACTCGTACGGGGCTATCACCCTCTGAGGCGCAGCTTTCCTGACTGCTTCCGATTGTCTTTGATGTAACACTGGCCTGGTCCGCGTTCGCTCGCCACTACTAACGGAGTCTCTGTTGATGTCCTTTCCTCCGGGTACTTAGATGTTTCAGTTCCCCGGGTTCGCTTAAAACCCCCTATGTATTCAGGAGTTTCATACCTTCAACTGATAACCGAAAATCCAAAATCACCGTCACTTGCGTAACGACGACCTTAGAGTTTCGGCTATCGAAGGTGGGTTTCCCCATTCGGAAATCTATGGATCAAAGCCTCTTCGCGGCTCCCCATAGCTTATCGCAGCGTAGCACGTCCTTCATCGCCTCTCATTGCCAAGGCATCCACCGAATACCCTTAAGACACTTGATTGCTCTCATTATCAATATCCACACACTCGGCAGAGTTTGCTGCAAGCTGCCCTGCGTCGAAACGCAAGATCCGCCCGCGACGCGGTCAAGCATCACGAACTTCAAGCAGCTGGATATGATTTAGAAAGACCAGTTATTTGCTTCTCAAAATCGAACCGATGGCAATGCGGTCAAGCTTCACCAGAACGGATCAGTCACGGAAGCGAGCAAGTCCTAAAACCTGCAAGCGTTCGTTCTGATCCGGGAGATTACACAGCAATCCCCGGACTTGCGTCCCAGGATCCTGTTCGGATCGATTTCCTCTTTACGATGTCATAAATCCCGCAAGCGGCATCAGTGATGCTGCAAGCGAAGTCAATTGCGGACTGTCCAGGAGCTGCCCGTATGGCGCTCACCGTGAACACACTGATCTTCAGTCGAAGATGGTTTTGTTTGTTAGTCCCGAGCCTCAAACCGTTTCTGGTGGAGGCAGACGGGATCGAACCGACGACCTCATGCTTGCAAAGCACGCGCTCTCCCAGCTGAGCTATGCCCCCTTCCAGAGACGAATGCTCAACATTGAGAACCAATGTTTTGCAGATGCGATGCTGTCGCACGAGATGTCGACGTAAGCAGCAGCTTCAAAAGTAAAGCGCGCAAATATGGTGGGCCTGGGAAGACTTGAACTTCCGACCTCACGCTTATCAAGCGCGCGCTCTAACCAACTGAGCTACAAGCCCTAACAACAAAGGGCAAAGCTCTGCGCTCAGCACGACCTTGCGATCGACTGTAAGCGTCACGAGCACGCCCCAGCGTGTGTTCGTCCGCGAAGAAAGAGAAACGAAGACGGCGGTGCCCCGCCAATGCAGCTCAGACATTGATCCAATGTCTGGCCACTGATGTTTCAAAAGAGGATCGATAGAGCAAGCTCTGAAGATCCATCCTTAGAAAGGAGGTGATCCAGCCGCAGGTTCCCCTACGGCTACCTTGTTACGACTTCACCCCAGTCGCTGACCCTACCGTGGTCAGCTGCCCCCTTGCGGTTAGCGCACTGCCTTCAGGTAGAACCAACTCCCATGGTGTGACGGGCGGTGTGTACAAGGCCCGGGAACGTATTCACCGTGGCATGCTGATCCACGATTACTAGCGATTCCAACTTCATGGACTCGAGTTGCAGAGTCCAATCCGAACTGAGACGGCTTTTTGAGATTTGCGAGAGGTCGCCCTTTTGCATCCCATTGTCACCGCCATTGTAGCACGTGTGTAGCCCAGCCCGTAAGGGCCATGAGGACTTGACGTCATCCCCACCTTCCTCGCGGCTTATCACCGGCAGTCTCTTTAGAGTGCTCAACTAAATGGTAGCAACTAAAGACGGGGGTTGCGCTCGTTGCGGGACTTAACCCAACATCTCACGACACGAGCTGACGACAGCCATGCAGCACCTGTGCTCCAGGCTCCGAAGAGAAGGCTCCATCTCTGGTGCCGGTCCTGGACATGTCAAGGGCTGGTAAGGTTCTGCGCGTTGCGTCGAATTAAACCACATGCTCCACCGCTTGTGCGGGCCCCCGTCAATTCCTTTGAGTTTTAATCTTGCGACCGTACTCCCCAGGCGGAATGCTTAAAGCGTTAGCTGCGCCACTAGTGAGTAAACCCACTAACGGCTGGCATTCATCGTTTACGGCGTGGACTACCAGGGTATCTAATCCTGTTTGCTCCCCACGCTTTCGTGCCTCAGCGTCAGTTATGGACCAGTGAGCCGCCTTCGCCACTGGTGTTCTTGCGAATATCTACGAATTTCACCTCTACACTCGCAGTTCCACTCACCTCTTCCATACTCAAGATTCCCAGTATCAAAGGCAGTTCTGGAGTTGAGCTCCAGGATTTCACCTCTGACTTAAAAACCCGCCTACGCACCCTTTACGCCCAGTGATTCCGAGCAACGCTAGCCCCCTTCGTATTACCGCGGCTGCTGGCACGAAGTTAGCCGGGGCTTATTCTTACGGTACCGTCATTATCTTCCCGTACAAAAGAGCTTTACAACCCTAGGGCCTTCATCACTCACGCGGCATGGCTGGATCAGGCTTGCGCCCATTGTCCAATATTCCCCACTGCTGCCTCCCGTAGGAGTTTGGGCCGTGTCTCAGTCCCAATGTGGCTGATCATCCTCTCAGACCAGCTACTGATCGTCGCCTTGGTAGGCCGTTACCCTACCAACTAGCTAATCAGACGCGGGCCGATCTTTTGGCGATAAATCTTTCCCCGTAAGGGCTTATCCGGTATTAGCACAAGTTTCCCTGTGTTGTTCCGAACCAAAAGGTACGTTCCCACGTGTTACTCACCCGTCTGCCACTGACACCGAAGTGCCCGTTCGACTTGCATGTGTTAAGCCTGCCGCCAGCGTTCGCTCTGAGCCAGGATCAAACTCTCAAGTTGGACTTGAAACTTTAAACCGGCATAATCACAACGTTTGACGAGGATCCCACCATTCTACGTCGATCAGACCGAAGCCCAACCAACATGCCGTCCGCGCTTCACAGCGCAAAAACAGCGATGGTGTTTCCTTGTAAAAAACGTAGTGCCGCCGAAGTCTTTCGTCCGGCCTCAATCCATCAACACCAGCTTGCGCCGAATGCCTCCGAACCGAGACCCGCAAGGACTCCGCCGTCCACGTTTCTCTTTCTTCTTCTCAACTTGTCAAACAGCCCGACGCCGGAGGCGTCAAAATCTCTCTCAACAATCTATTCGACAACAATTCAGCAGCCGAGACCTATCGGCTACTTCATCACTGTCGCGATGTTGATTTCCGGAGCGCGTCAAACCGCCCGGGCCGTTGGGCCCCGGCGCCGCCGCGCTCAGTGGCCGTCTTATAGGGGGGGACGACCGGACCTGTCAACGCGTTTCGTCAGAAAATCGTCACGCAGTGCCGAAGAATCTTCGCAGGCGGAAAAGCGTAGGTTTATCAGCGCTAACGCCGCATCAAAGCCACATTGATCCGGCGTTCTGACGCGGCCTTGGATGAAGATTCTTTGTCGGAACCGCGAAATCTTTTCGGTTCCGGGACCGGAAAATCCATCCCCGGCGGCTGCGACGACGGCGACATGGTGATCTGTCTGGCGATCAGTGGATGGATCGCTATAGAAGGATCGCCGGACACGCAGCCTGGACGACATGTGCAAGACGGTAACAGCCTCTCTGCAGCATTGACGATTTGACCTTGGGCCAGCATTTTGGCCCGCGCCGTGCGATCATCCATGCGACCGAGCCAGGGAAGCTTCGTCGCCGGACGCCGGCACTTTGGGGGACTACGGTTTGAACCACGGACTGTCACGCAGTGGCGCCTATAATCGTGAGACCGGGATCATCGATCTCGGCCACGAGCCGCCACTCTCCGTTGATGGCTCCGAAGCCGCGGTGATCGATCGCCGTCGCGTCTCCGTCCAATGGTTCTCCGGCACGATTCTGACAGGTCTCTGCGGCGCGGCTCTGATCGGCGGCGCCGTTTTCGCGTCGCTCGATGGCGAGATGACATTCGCCAAGCTGCCCGAGCGCGTGGAAAGCGCGCTGCGCGGCGCTGTCAGCCCGGGCGACAAAGCCAGCCTGCATAAAGCCGATCGCCTGCCGCCGCCGAGCGAAGCATCCGCCGCGCGCCAGGTATTCCGCGTCTCGACAGTGACGCGCGTCGGCAATCGCGATGTGATGCGCGTGCGGCCTTACGTCAAAATCTCCGGCAATCTGGTGATGGCGACCAGCGATCTCTCCGCCAAGGTGCCGGCCTTCAACGCGCAGCGCCTGCTCACCGATGTCGGTGGCGCACAGCCGACGGCGGAAGATGCCGGCAACACCACCGAGACCGCCGAGCCCGATGCCGAAGTCTCCTTCGTCACCCGCGATCTCGCGCAGGTGCTGCCGAAAGCCAAGATCGCCGCATCGGTCGCCATTGACGACGTCCTGATGCGCGTGCGCGATGCCTCGAACTGGCGCGGCCAGGGCGGCGTGCGTTACGCCTCCATCGGCGGCGCGCAGGATTACAGCGGCGCCGGCAGCGAAATGAAGATGGCCTATGCGGCCGAAGGCAATGTGGCCGATCCCTATGCGGGCTTCGAGACCCGCATCGTGCCGGAAAACGTCACCCTCCTCGCCAAGACCAAGGAGCAGATCACCGGCGGCAATCCCACCGGCGAACGCATCCATATCGTCAAGAAGGGCGAGACCGTCCCCGGCATCCTGCGCGATCAGGGCGCTTCCCCGGAGGAAGCCCGCCAGATCGCGCTGACGCTCGGCGCCAAGGGCCGCGATGGCGGCCTGCGCGAAGGCCAGAAGCTGCGCATCCTGATGGCGCCGGCCGGTCCCGGCCTGCGCCTGATGCCCTATCGCGTCGTGGTCGCGACAGACGCAACGGTCGAAGCCGTGGCCGCATTGTCCGATCTCGGCAAATATGTCGCCGTCGATGTCTCGACCATGAATACCGCGACCCAGGTCGCCGCTCCCAATGACGATGACGAGGAAGAGGACGACGGCACCGGCGTCCGCCTCTATCAGAGCATTTACGAGACGGCCCTGCGCAACAAGGTGCCGGCCACCGTCATCGAGGACATGATCAAGATCTATTCCTACGATGTCGACTTCCAGCGCCGCGTGCAGCCGGGCGATAGCTTCGACGTCTACTTCGCCAGCGAAGACGAAGGCTCCGCCAATCCCGATCGCAACGAGGTGCTGTTCGCCTCGCTCACCGTCGGCGGCGAAACCAAGAAATATTATCGCTTCAAGACCGACGACGATTCCGTGGTCGATTTCTATGACGAGACCGGCAAGAGCGCGAAGAAGTTCCTGGTCCGCAAGCCCGTCAACAACGCCATCATGCGCTCCGGCTTCGGCGGCCGCCGCCATCCCATCCTCGGCTACACCAAGATGCATACGGGCGTGGACTGGTCCGCCCCCTATGGCACGCCGATCTTCGCCTCGGGCAATGGCGCCATCGAGAAGGTGGGCTGGGAAGGCGGCTACGGCAAATATATCCGCGTGAAGCACAATAACGGCTACGAGACCGCCTATGGCCATATGTCGGCCTTCGCCAAGGGCATGGAGCCCGGCAAGCGCGTCCGTCAGGGCCAGGTGATCGGCTTCGTCGGCTCCACCGGTCTGTCGACCGGCGCCCATGTGCATTACGAAATCCTGGTCAATGGCCGCTTCGTCGATCCCATGCGCGTGCGCCTGCCGCGCGGCCGCTCGCTGGAAGGCCCGATGATGGCGAGCTTCGAGAAGGCGCGCGACCAGATCGATACGCAGATGAACCAGCGCGGCTCGGCGCGGGTGTCGGATGCGACCGGCAGCACGGGTGTGGCTACGCCGCCGCAGACGCGGTCGATCACCACGCGCTGAGATCAGCCAGCCGCAAGCCGCTCCGCCTCGATCAGATGAACACCTGATGCACCGGCCACCGCAGCGTCGATCAGCGCATCGGCGATTTTTTCTGCCGGGCTGATCCGGTAGCGCCTTGGCAGCACTGGCCCAAGCATCCCGAGAACCACCGACGCGATCCGCTCGCCCAGCCGGAATTCATCCCGGTCGCCGCCGATCAATCCTGGCCGCACGATGGTCAGCGACGCAAAGCCCACCGCCTTGATCGCCGCCTCGATCTCCCCCTTGGTGCGTGAATAAAGCAGCCGCGACGCCGCATCGGCGCCGAGCGATGAGTTCAGTGCAAAGCGCGTGGCGCCGTGGCGATGCGTGAGCCGCGCGACAGCGAGCGGGTAATCGTAGTCGACGGTGCGAAAGGCTGCATCCGATCCGGCCTTGGCCCGCGTGGTTCCGAGCGCACAGATAACACCATCCACGCCCCACCAGTCGGCCTGTTCCGGCAGATGATCGAAATCCACCAAAGGATTGTCGAGTTTGGGATGTGCATCGAGCGGTCGGCGGGTCGGCGCGACCAGTCGTGTGATGCGATCATCAACCAGCGCCTTGGCGACGACGTGACCGCCGACGAGACCGGACGCCCCCACCACCAGAATGCGTGTCATCTCTCACCTCCCCATATGGAAACGGCCTGAACCGCGAAGTTCAGGCCGCCTGTCTTATACGACGCTGACAGCGCTCAATTCAGCATCCGCTTCGCCGGCACGTCGAAGTCGGCAAGATCCGTCGCACCTGCCGGCACACCATTGAAGGTCAGCACATTGCCTTCCGTGCCGATCTCGACGCGGTCGCCGTCCCTGACATCACCCGCCAGGATCATTTCCGCCAGCGGGTCCTGCACGCTGCGCTGGATCACGCGCTTGAGCGGGCGGGCACCGTAAGCGGGATCCCAGCCCTTTTCGGCGAGCCAGTCGCGGGCGGCGTCATCGAGCGCCAGCACGATCTTGCGATCCTCCAGCAGCTTCAGCAGCCGGGCGAACTGGATCTCGACGATCCGTCCCATCTCGCTCTTCTGCAGCCGATGGAACAGGATGATCTCGTCCACGCGGTTGAGGAATTCGGGGCGGAAATGGGCGCGCACATTGCCCATCACCAGTTCGCGCACCGCCGACGTATCCTCGCCCTCCGGCTGGTTGACCAGGAATTCCGAGCCGAGATTCGACGTCATGATGATCAGCGTGTTGCGGAAATCGACGGTGCGGCCCTGACCATCGGTCAGGCGGCCGTCATCGAGCACCTGCAGGAGCACGTTGAACACATCGGGATGCGCCTTCTCCACCTCGTCGAACAGCACGACCTGATAAGGCCTGCGCCGCACGGCTTCGGTGAGCGCGCCGCCCTCGTCATAGCCGACATAGCCCGGAGGGGCGCCGATCAGCCGCGAGACCGAGTGCTTCTCCATATATTCGGACATGTCGAGCCGGACCATCGCCGTCTCGTCGTCGAACAGATAGGCGGCGAGCGCCTTGGTCAGCTCGGTCTTGCCGACGCCGGTGGGACCTAAGAACATGAACGAGCCGATCGGCCGGTTCGGATCCTGCAGGCCCGCGCGCGAGCGGCGCACCGCGGTCGAGACCGCACGCACCGCCTCGGACTGGCCGACGACGCGGCTGCCAAGGCTCAGCTCCATCCGCAGCAGCTTGTCCTTCTCGCCTTCCAGCATCTTGTCCACGGGCACGCCGGTCCAGCGCGAGACCACCTGGGCGATGTGATTGGCGGTGACCGCCTCCTCCATCATCTCGGAATTCTCGTTGGCCTCGATATCGGCCAGCCGCTTTTCGAGATCGGGAATGCGGCCATAGGCCAGCTCACCGGCGCGCTGATATTCGCCGCGGCGCTGCGCATCGGCGAGTTCGAGGCGCAGGCTATCGAGCTCGCTCTTGAGCTTCTGCGCATCCGACAGCTTGTTCTTCTCGGCCGACCATTTCTGGGTCAGCGCCGCGGATTTCTCCTCGAGTTCGACCAGCTCCTTTTCCAGATTCTCCAGCCGGGTCTTGGAGCCGGCATCGGTTTCCTTCTTCAGGGCCTCCTGCTCGATCTTGAGCCGGATGATCTCGCGATCCATCGAATCCAGCTCTTCCGGCTTGGAATCGACCTGCATCTTCAGCCGCGCCGAGGCCTCGTCCATCAGGTCGATGGCCTTGTCCGGCAGGAAGCGGTCGGTGATGTAGCGGTTCGACAGCGTGACGGCGGCAACCAGCGCGGAGTCCGTGATGCGCACGCCGTGATGCTGCTCGTATTTGTCCTTCAAGCCGCGCAGGATCGAGACGGTGTCCTCGACACTCGGCTCGGCCACGAAGATCGGCTGGAAGCGCCGCGCCAGAGCGGCGTCCTTCTCCACATGCTTGCGATATTCATCCAGCGTGGTGGCGCCGATGCAATGCAGCTCGCCGCGCGCCAAAGCAGGCTTCAGGAGGTTCGACGCATCCATGGCGCCATCGCCTTTGCCGGCGCCGATCAGCTGATGCATCTCGTCGATGAACAGGATGATGCCGCCTTCGGCCGAGGTGACCTCGCCGAGCACGGCCTTCAGCCGCTCCTCGAATTCGCCGCGATATTTGGCGCCGGCAATCAGCGCGCCGAGATCGAGCGACAGCAGCTTCTTGTCCTTGAGGCTCTCCGGCACGTCGCCATTGAGGATGCGCAGCGCCAGCCCTTCCGCGATGGCGGTCTTGCCGACGCCGGGCTCGCCGATCAGCACGGGATTGTTCTTGGTCCGTCGCGACAGAACCTGGATCGTGCGGCGGATTTCCTCGTCGCGGCCGATCACCGGATCGAGCTTGCCGTCGCGCGCCGCCTGGGTGAGGTCGCGGGCATATTTCTTCAGCGCGTCATAGGCGTTTTCGGCCGTGGCGGAATCCGCCGTACGGCCCTTGCGCAGCGCATTGATCGCGGCATTGAGATTTTGCGGGGTGACGCCGCCCTTGTTGAGCAGCTGTCCGGCCTCTGAGTCCTTGTCCAGTGTCAGCGCCAGCAGCAGGCGCTCGACGGTGACAAAGCTGTCGCCGGCCTTCTCGGCGGCCTGTTCGGCCGCATCCAGTGCGCGCGCCGTGGCGGGCGCGAGATAGACCTGCCCTGCCCCGGAGCCCGAGACTTTTGGCAGCTTGCCCAACTGGTCCTCGGTCGCCTTCAGGATCGCGCGGGAATTGCCACCGGCGCGGTCGATCAGACCGCCGGCGAGCCCTTCGCTATCGTCGAGCAGGACTTTCAGAATATGCAGCGGCGAGAATTGCTGGTGGCCCTCGCGCACGGCCAGTGATTGCGCCGACTGGATAAAGCCGCGCACCCGTTCGGTGTATTTTTCAATATTCATCGTGTGTTGTCCCTCGGCCTGCCGGTCTCGCCTCGAAAGCACGGGCCCGGCATCTTCATTGGGTGTCGCTGGCGTTAAAACCAGCTTGACCGAAATGTGGGCACCAAGTTCCGAAAAGGGAAGAGCCTCATATAAAATTTGGTATCCGGCCCCTGCCGTCATTGCGAGGAGCCCCTTGGCGACGAAGCAATCCAGCGCCATACGAAGGAAGAACTGGATTGCTTCGTCGCTTGCGCTCCTCGCAATGACGGTCCACCTCGAAGGCCCAACCATGACCGCACAGCCTTATGCCAGCCTCGCCAGCATCTATCGCTATCCCGTCAAGGGCCTGACGCCCGAGCCGCTGACCGATGTCGCGCTATCGCCCGGCCAGCCGCTGCCGGCCGACCGCCGCTATGCCATCGAGAACGGGCCGATCGGCTTCGATCCGGGAGCACCGCAATATTTCCCGAAGACGCAGTTCCTGATGCTGATGCGCAATGAGCGCCTGGCGGCGCTGCGCAGCCACTATGACGACGCCAGCCATACGCTGACCATCCGACAGGATGGCGCCGAGGTCGCCCAGGCCGACCTGCAGTCAGCCGAAGGCCGCGCGGCCATCGAGGCCTATTTCGCGGAGAACTTTGCCGACGAACTCCGCGGCCCGCCAAAAGTGCTGTTCGCCGAGGGCCACAGCTTTTCCGACGTCCCGCGCAAAGTGGTGTCGATCATCAATCTCGCCAGCGTCGCCGAGCTCGAAAAGACGATCGGTCAGCCGGTGCATCCGCTCCGCTTCCGCGGCAACCTGCATGTGTCGGGCTGGCCGGCCTGGCACGAATTCGACCTGCTCGAACGCACGCTGAAGATCGGCGATGCCCGCCTGAAGGTGGTGAAGCGCATCGTCCGCTGTGCCGCGACCAATGTCGATCCGGATACGGCGGCCCGCGATCTCACGATTCCGAAGACCCTGCAGCAGACTTATGGTCACGCGGATTGCGGCATCTATGCCGAAGTGGTCACCGGCGGCAGGATTGCACCCGGCGACCGGATCGAGGTGGAAGCGTAATCCCCGTCATTGCGAGCGAAGCGAAGCAATCCATGGCCGCAAGCGAAGACTGGATTGCTTCGTCGCTGCGCTCCTCGCAATGACGGAAACATTTTGTAGGGTGGGCAAAGGCGCTCTTGCGCCGTGCCCACCATCTTCTGTCGTGACAGCTGCGGTGGGCACGCTACGCTTTGCCCACCCTACACACCTCAGCTCGACGGCATCACATAGGCGTAGACGCGGCCCTTGGAATACGTGGACTCCGCGACGCGGTTGCCGTGATTGCCGGACACGATGATCGGATTGCCCTTGGCATCGATGCCCGACACGACGCCCACATGGCCGCCACGGCGGCCGCGCGACATCACGGCGATGGCGCCGACCTGCGGACCGGACAGACGCTGGCCATAGCTCGAGAACGAGCGTGCCATGTCGGAGCCCGAGCCCTGGTGGCCGGTGCGCTTCAGCACGAGATTCATGAACGCGGCGCACCAGAGGCGGCCGCGCGCGGTCGGATTGCCACGACCGATGAAGCTGCGCGCGGTGTCGACGAGACCCGAGCCACCGAAACCGCCCGACGGCTGGTTCATGCTCGCATTGGCATTTGCGAAATTTTCGGAATCGCCGAAGGACGGCGCCTGCTGCTCTGCGCGGGCGGCGTGACGGCGCAGAGTGCGCGAACGATGCCGGACATGCTTGCGAGAGCTGTGAGTATATTTGCTGACGTGATGCGAATGATGGCGCGAGGCGCCGTGCTGAGGCCGGGCAGAGGCCGGCGAGATGGAAGCAAAGATAGCTGCCGAACACAGCGCCAAGGCAGACAGGCGAAGTGCACGGCGATACGCAACAAAACGAACCATAGAAAGTTAACCCTCGTAATACCTCCGATCCCCAGATCGGAAACACGCTCCAACTTTGTGAGGGGTGTGTGAAAACAGGCTGCGTGTGACGAAAGCAAGACGTCAAACGGCGCGAATCTGGCTCATTTCTGGGCGCCGGACTTAGCTTTGCCTTCAAGTTTAACGATTCTAATACGTCTAGACATAGCAGCCTCCCGCTAAGCGGGAGGCTTTCGTATATTACCTATTTTGATTAGCTAGTTTTATTGCATCTTTGGGGTGCATGCGGGCAGCGGCGCAGCCTCTTCCGCCCTCATCCTGAAAGGATGACTGATAACGCGGTCCATGGAGCGCAGCACACTCTCGTCCCTCATGGTGAGGAGGCGCGTAGCGCCGTCTCGAACCATGAGTTGGCCTGGCGCAGAGCCCGCGGCCATCCTTCGAGACGCCGCTGCGCGGCTCCTCAGGATGAGGGACGGAGAAGCGAGCTGGGATTGCTGTCCCGAGCAAGTCCAGCCAAAATTACCCCATCGCTTGATGAGTCAGACTCTCAGGATGAGGGACGGAGTAATGACCGCGCTTTCCGCTCGCAAAGCGCCGCCGCCGTAGGGCGGATGAGCCGAAGGCGTAATCCGCCAGCCGAGTGCGTGTGGCGAAGAATGGCGGATGACGCTGCGCTCATCCGCCCTACGGCTTGATGTTACTTCTCCACCCGATGCAGCAGGAACACGCCCTGCTCGCCGAACAGATTCCAGAACCACCACGGCGCATTCAGGCGCAGCGGGCGACCATGAAGATCGAGCGCCACCGCGCGCTCCATCTTCACATGGATCTCGTCGCACAGATGCACGAAGTCCTTGATGGTGCAGAAGTGGATGTTCGGCGTGTCGTACCAGGTCGCCGGCAGGTTCTCGGTGCGCGGCATGCGGCCGCCCACGAGCAGCTGCAGGCGCATCCGCCAGAAGCCGAAATTCGGGAACGACACGATGGCGCGACGGCCGATGCGCAGCAGGTTTTCCAGCACCACGCGCGGCTGCCGCGTCGCCTGCAGCGTCTGCGACAGGATCACGTAGTCGAACGCATCGTCGGGATAGTTGATGAGGTCGGTGTCAGCATCGCCCTGCACCACAGCCAGCCCCTTGCCGACGCAGCGGTTCACGCCCTCGCGCGACAGCTCGATGCCGCGGCCGTCGATGCCGCGGCTTTCCAGCAATTGCAGCAGATCGCCGTCGCCACAGCCGACGTCGAGCACCTTTGCGCCGGCCGGAATCATGTCGGCGACAAGAACATGATCGCCGCGATAGTTTTCGAGACCGCGCGAGGCCGGGCGCGCGAGGCTGAAATGCAGGCCCTGTTGCGGCGCGTTCATTTTGCTGCCTCCGCCACGGGCAGGCCATGCACCGATGCCGCCGAATTCAGGAAGGCATCGGCGATGTCGAGAAACTCCGGCACGTCGAGCAGGAAGGCGTCGTGCCCCTTGTCGGTCTCGATCTCGGCGAAGGACACGCGCACGCCGCCGGCATTCAGCGCATGCACCACGTCGCGGGATTCCGCGGTCGGGAACAGCCAGTCCGAGGTGAAAGACATGAGGCAGAAACGTGTCTGCGTATCGCGAAAAGCTTCGGCCAGATGGCCGTTATGATCCGCCGCGATGTCGAAATAGTCCATCGCACGGGTGAGATAGAGATAGGAGTTCGCGTCAAAGCGCTCGACGAAGGACGAGCCCTGGTAGCGCAGATAGCTTTCCACCTGGAAATCGGCATCGAACGAGAATGTCGGCAGTTCGCGATCCTGCATGCGGCGGCCGAATTTGCGATGCAACGCGGCATCCGACAGATAAGTGATATGCGCGGCCATGCGCGCGACACCGAGGCCGCGATGCGGATGCGTGCCTTCCTCGAAGTAACGCCCGCCGCGCCAGTCCGGATCGGCCATCACGGCCTGCCGGCCCAGTTCATGGAACGCGATGTTCTGCGCCGAGTGCTTTGTGGCGCAGGCCACCGCCAGCGCGGAGAACACGCGCTCGGGATAGGCCGCGGTCCATTGCAGCGTCTGCATGCCGCCCATGGAGCCGCCGACCACACAAAACAGCTGCGTGATGCCGAGGCGGTCGATCAGCATGACCTGGGCGCGCACCATGTCGGGAATGGTGATGACGGGGAAATCGAGGCCCCAGATCTTGCCGGTGGCGGGATTGATCGAGGCCGGCCCCGTCGAGCCCATGCAGCCGCCCAGCACATTGGAGCAGATGATGAAGTAGCGGTCGGTATCGAGCGCCTTGCCCGGCCCGACCATGGTGCCCCACCAGCCCGGTTTGCCGGTGACGGGGTTTTTATTGAAAACGTGCTGGTCGCCGGTCAGTGCGTGGCAGATCAGGATGGCGTTGGTCTTGTCGGCGTTCAGCGTGCCGTAGGCCTGATAGGCGATCTGGAACGGAGCGAGATCGACGCCGCAATCGAGGCGCAGCGGCTCGTCGGCGCCGAATTTGGCGACCAGCGAACTCGGATTGTTGGCTTCGTGAAGGCGATCCTCGGGGGCGACCGAGACACTCTTCAAGGGCTGGACACTGACCATCGCGATACCCGGCTCCCTCGCGGGAGTCCTCCACACGGATACCGGGCACAAAAAACCCGGCCTGAACATACGGTTCGGCCGGGAGCAAACGTCCCCGGCCTGTTTAGCGAGTTATTTAACGTGGCTGCAAGCCGGCCGGCTCAAATGACCACGGAGTAGGCAGGGATCGTAGTCCCACCTTGGCCGACCGTCAATATAGGGCGAGGCTAGAACCATTTAAGTGGTTCCAGCCCGTGGCCATCCTTCGAGACGCCCGCTTCGCGGGCTCCTCAGGATGAGAGTGGCGTATAACGCCACAGACGCCCCTGATGGTGAGGAGCCCGCGCAGCGGGCGTCTCGAACCATGCAGGCCACGCACTCTCCACACCCTATGCGAGAGTCCGGCTGCGTTGGCCGGGATGACGATGTCATGTTTTCTTTGCTTTCATACCCCGTCTTACCTAATCAGGGGCCCTGTCTGCCCAAGGTCGCCCAAGGTCCGTTTTCATGTCGAAACTGCCCCCCGCCCCGCCGTCCCTGAATGAGCTCCGCCAGGAGATCGACAGCATCGACGCGCAGGTGCATCAGCTCCTGATGTCGCGCGGCGACATCATCGACCGGCTGATCTCGGTGAAGCAGACCCAGGAGGTCGGCTCCGCCTTCCGCCCGGCCCGCGAGGCCGACATGATGCGCCGCCTGGTGCAGCGCCATCGCGGCATCCTGCCCATTGACACCGTCGAGGGCATCTGGCGCGTGATCATCTCGACTTTCACCTACGTCCAGGCGCCGTTCTCGCTGCATGCGGATCTGTCGCTCGGCGAGAGCGCCATGCGCGATTCCGCCCGTTTCCATTTCGGCTTCACGGTGCCGTATATCTCCCATTTCAGCGCCGTTGCCGCCGTGGAAGCCGTGGCCAAATCCAAGGGCGACCTCGCGCTGGTCTCCGCCACCTCCGGCCAGACGCCGTGGTGGCATGAGCTGGAAGCCGAGGGCGTGCCAAAAATCATCGCCCGGCTGCCCTTCATCGAGCGCGCCGACCATCCGGCCGCGCTGCCGGTGTTCGTGGTCTCCCGGGTGGCCGACAGCGCCATGGTCACCGAGGTGGAATGCTGGAGCGTCCGCGTCTCCGGCTGGAACGCCGAGATCGCCCGCGCACTGGCGCCCCTGGCCGATGTGGTCGTGGTGCCGGATACCGCCTTCGACGGCGCCTCGCTGCTGGTCTCCATCAGCGCGCCGCAGACCTTCGACGGCATCAAGGCTGCCCTGATCGCAGCGGGGGCCTCGGTGCGGTCCTCCGCCCTCGTCGGCAGCCACGCAACCCGCTATACGGTGCCCGCAGACGGCGCGCCGCGCGCCTGAGCTTTTTCCAGACGATCCGGAGCTACCCCAATGTCCCGCCCCGTGCCGAAAGCCGGCATTCTCGATATCGCGCCCTACACCCCCGGCAAGAGCCCCACGCCCGAGGCCGGCCGCAAGGTGTTCAAGCTGTCGGCCAATGAGACGCCGTTCGGCCCGTCGCCGCATGCGAAGGAGGCCTTTGCCCGCGTCGGCACGCATCTCGAGGATTATCCGGAAGGGACGTCCAAGGTTCTGCGCGACGCCGTCGGCAAGCGCTACGGCCTCAACCCCGACAACATCATCTGCGGCGCCGGTTCGGACGAGATCCTGAACCTGATCGCCCATGTCTATCTCGGCCCCGGCGACGAGGCGATCCACACGCAATACGGCTTCCTGGTCTATCCCATCGCCACCATGGGCAATGGCGCCACCAATGTCGTGGCCAAGGAAATCGACTTCACCTGCAATGTGGACGAGATCCTGAAAGTCGTGACTGACAAGACAAAGGTCGTCTGGCTGGCGAACCCGAACAATCCCACCGGCAGCTATCTGCCGATCGCGGAAGTGAAGCGCCTGCGGTCGTCGCTGCCGGATCATGTCTTGCTGGTGCTCGACGCGGCTTACGCCGACTATGTCGGCAAGCCCGATTATGAGAGCGGCATCGACCTCGCCAAGACCACCGAGAACACCGTCGCCTGCTTCACCTTCTCCAAGGTGCACGGCCTTGCGGCGTTGCGCATCGGCTGGATGTTCGGTCCCGCCCATATCGTGGATGCGATGAACCGCGTGCGCGGCCCGTTCAACGTCTCGGCGCCGGCCATGCTCGCCGCCGTGGCTGCGATCGAGGACACCGGCCATGTCGAGATGTCGCGCGTCTTCACCGAGAAGTGGCGCGATCTTCTCACCACGGAAATCACGAAACTCGGGCTGAAGGTGACGCCAAGCGTTGCCAATTTCATCCTGATCCACTTCCCGACCACGGCTGGTCTCACCGCAGCGGACGCTGACGCGTTCCTGACCAAGCGTGGCCTGGTGCTGCGTGCGGTTGCCAGCTACGGCCTGCATCAGTCGCTGCGCATGACCATCGGCACCGAGGAAGCCAACGAGTTGGTGCTCGCCGCCTTGCGCGAATTCATGCAGCGCAATGACTGACGCGCCGCTCTTTCCACGCATCACGCTGATCGGGCTCGGCCTGATCGGCTCGTCGCTGGCGCGCGGCATCCAGCAGCTCGGCCTCGCCGGCGAACTCGTCGCCACCGATGCTTCGCCGGAAGTCCGTGCCCGCGCCGTGGAGATCAAGCTCGCCGATCGCATCGCCGACGACAATGCGTCGGCGGTAGCGGACAGCGACCTGATCATCTCCTGCGTCCCCGTCGGCCGCGCCGGCGATGTCGCGCAGAGCATTGCGCCGCATCTCAAGCCGGGCGCCATCATCTCCGATGTCGGCTCGGTGAAGGCGTCGGTGTTTGCCGCGATGTCCGAACATCTGCCGGCCAATGTGCATTTCATTCCTGCGCATCCGGTTGCCGGCACCGAGAATTCGGGCCCGGATTCCGGCTTCGCCGAACTATTCATGAATCGCTGGTGCATCCTGACGCCGCCTGACGGCGCTGATCCCGCGGCCGTCGAAAAACTCTCGACGCTGTGGTCCACGCTCGGCGCCAATGTGGAGATCATGGGCGCCGCGCATCATGATCTCGTGCTGGCTGTCACCAGCCATCTGCCGCATCTCATCGCCTATACAATCGTCGGCACGGCCGACGAGCTGGAGGATGTCACTCGCTCGGAAGTGCTGAAGTTCTCGGCCGGCGGTTTCCGCGATTTCACCCGTATCGCCGCCTCCGACCCCACCATGTGGCGCGACGTGTTCCTGACCAACAAGGACGCGGTGCTGGAAATGCTCGGCGCGTTTCAGGAAGACCTGTCGAAGCTGACGCGTGCCATTCGGCGCGGCGATGGCGAGACGCTGTTCGAGCATTTTACGCGCACGCGGGCGATCCGCCGCGGCATCGTGAATCTCGGCCAGGATGAAGCCGCCGCGGATTTCGGCCGTAAGCATGCGGCGTTGAAGAAGAAAGACAGCTGACACGGCGCTCGCAGCCTGTGGCCATCCTTCGAGACGCCCGCTTTGCGGGCTCCTCAGGATGAGGGCTGAGTATGGCGCTGTAGAAGACCCTCATGGTGAGGAGCCCGCAAAGCGGGCGTCTCGAACCATGCAGGCCGAGCACTCTCCCCATCCGCGCTCAGTCACAGGCGATAGCCCTGCCCGCAAGCGGGCAAGGGAAGATCAAAACAACGGCGGGATCTGCGCGACCTTCAGCGCCCCGAAGAACACCGCCCCATCGACGAACTTCAGCGGAAACGCCCGCGCCGGCTTGCCTTCCAGCGTGGCCGGCGCGCCGATCGAATTCACGCCCGCAGCCAGCGCCCCGCCTGCATTCTTGCGCGCGAAATTGCCGAGGCCGGGGATCGCACGATCCAGCGCGCCCAGAAGATTGTTCACGTCCTGCGACTTCACGCCCGGTGCGAGACGATCCAGCGTCTCCTGCGGCACGCCCATTTCCAGCAGCTTGTCGATGCCCAGTGCATTGATCGCCTTGTCGAGCCCCGTCACCGTCATCTGCAATTCGCCATCGAGATTGCCCGCCGCCGTCAGACCGAGCACGCCGGTGGCGAGCGAGACAATCTCGCCGGACTGCACCCGCGATTGCGTGATCTGAAGACGACCGCCCGCCGCCTGGATCTCGCGAAAGCGCTGCGGCCACGGCTTCGGCTCGATATTGTTCAGGCCCGATACCAGCGTGCGGATATCCGCATCGAAGGGTGCTGCGAGCAGCGGATGCACATCGGCAATGCTGCCGGACGTCACTTGAAAGGCGGTCTCGATGATCGGCCTTTCAGCGGTGGAGTTCGGCGCAGTGCGACCATGGAGCGCGACCCGCTTGGCGCGCACCACCGACGCCGACGCATTGCCGGCGAAGCGATCCAGAGACAGATCGTCGAATACCAGGTCGCCGCTATCCGGCGTGCCCGGCAGTCCAGTGATGCTGCTGCGCGCATTACTCCAGCCCATGGCCATCCAGGGCTGGCCAGCCTGCGAGATGACCGCAGGCGCCTTGAACTCGGCGATCAGCAGGTTCGGCGTATAGATCTGCGCGACGACAAGAATTTCACCGAGTTTTGCGGTGACCGGAATCTGCGTGGCATTCTGCGTCGCCGTCTGCGCCTGTAGCGCCACGCTGACGCCATCACACCGCACTTCGAGACGGAACGGGAAGCCCGCCACCGAACGATTGGCGCAATCATATTTGCGCCCGGCGAGCGCCTCGCGCGCCTGCCACAGTTCGACATTCTCATCGACCTTGGAAGCGGCAAAGAACCAGAAGCCGGTCCAGGCAAGACAGATGACGACCAGCACCACGGGCATGAAGAACAGGAGCCCGAGACGGCGGCGGCGAGGTTCAAGAATGTCTGACATGATGGACCCTAGAGCGCAGGAATTTGTCGAAACGGCGGTGCCGACGGGAGGTTTCCTTCGCATGATCGGCTGGCTTCGACCAGTGCGCGTTTTACCGCCGTCATTGCCGGCGCGGCGCGCTGCTCAAGGACCTTCGCACATGGATGAAGAGGGTGCTCGGCCTGCATGGTTCGAGACGCCCGCTTCGCGGGCTCCTCACCATGAGGGACTTTTACAGCGTCCATACTCTTCCCTCATCCTGAGGAGCAGCCGACTTCGGCCGCGTCTCGAAGGATGGCCACGGGCGACGTCGTCGCCAAGAGGCTTCTCGCAATGACGGGGTGTGTTGTGCTAGTGCGACCTCATGACCCCGCTCAATTCGCCAGCCCCTGTCTCCGATCATGACCTCTGGGTGTTCGGCTATGGCTCGCTGATGTGGCGACCGGGCTTCGATTTCATCGAGCAGCTGCCGGCCCGCCTGATCGGCGAGCACCGCGCGCTCTGCGTCTATTCCTTCGATCATCGCGGCACGCCGGAAAAGCCGGGCCTCGTGCTCGGCCTCGACCGCGGCGGCGCCTGCCGCGGCATCGCCTTTCGCGTGGCGGCGGACAAGAGGGATGCGACCATCGCCTATCTGCGGGAGCGCGAGCAGACGACGGGTGTGTATCGCGAAGTGATGCGTTCGGTCTGGCTCGACGACCACGCCCGCTCGCGGGTGAGCGCGCTGACCTATGTGGCCGATCGCAGCCACGTCCAGTATGCAGGCCGGCTGTCGCTTTCCGAGCAGCTCCGTGTCGTAAAGCAGGGCCACGGCCGCTCGGGCAACAATCTTGATTATGTGCTGTCGACGGTGAAGTCCATCGAGGCACAGGGGTTCAAGGACGCGCAGCTGCACAAGCTCGCGATGATGCTGCATGAGTGAGAAGTAAAGCGCGGACCTTTTCCCTCCCCCAAGCGGCGAAGCCGCGCAGCGGGGAGGGTGGCCTGAGCGTAGCGAAGGTCGGGTGGGGTCTCTCCCCACGTGACGTCGGAGTTTGGGGAAGCACCCCACCCGTCTCGAAGCTCGCTGAACGCTCGCTTCGATCCACCCTCCCCGCTGCGCGGCTTCGCCGCTTGGGGGAGGGAGAAGGCGCCCCCTACTTCTCCCTCACTGCCACATCCGGCACCCGCCCGAAAATCCCCGCCTGCTCCGCGCGGCCTTCCGCCACCAGCCGGTCCGTCGCCTCTTCGATCCGCTCCGCCAGCAACGGCAGAAACGCCTTGCGGTCCATCCCCGCCGGCAGCGGCTTCAGAAACTCGACAATCAGCGTGCCGGGATAACGCAAGAACGTGCGCCGCGGCCAGAACAGGCCGGAATTGAGCGCCACCGGCAAACACGGCTCGTTGCTCATGGCATAGATCTGCGCGACGCCGCTCTTGTAGTCCGGCGGTGCGCCGACGGGACGGCGCGTGCCTTCCGGAAAAATGATGAGCTGACGACCGCCCTGGATCGCAACCGCAGCGCGCTTGCTCATATCCATCAGCGCGCGCACGCCGCCCTTGCGGTCGACCTCGATCATCTTCGACTTGATCAGATACCAGCCGAAAAACGGAATGCGTCCGAGCTCCTTCTTGTAGATGAAGAGCGGCCAGTCGAAGAATTGCAGCAGCGCAAACGTTTCCCACATCGACTGATGTTTTGACGCGACGACCAGCGGACCATCGGGAATGTTCTCGCGGCCGCGCACCTCGAACTTCGTATTGCAGACCACACGCATCAGCCAGATGCTGCTGGTGCCCCACAGTTTGGCGATCGTCATGAAGAAGCGCGGCGGCAGCGGCAGGGTCGGGATCGCCACCAGAATCCAGAACACCAGCAGCGCGTAGAACAGCACCTGATAGATCAGCGAACGCAGGAATATCATGTCTTCAAACTTCGCTCGATCACTTGTGTCAGGTGGCTCAGGACACCGGCTTGCGCGGCGCGGGTTCAGGCAGCTCGTTGGTATCCGGCATCAGATCGATGCCGATATGAGCCAGCCGCGCCCGCGCTTCGGCGGCGATGAATTTCACATATTCCGATAACAGCAAACGCAGCGTGGTGCCACTGGTCCACCAGGCCTCGTCGCGCCAGCGCTCGCCGATCACCGAGAACGGGATCAGCTCCACATCCGGCAGTTCATGCGACAGTTCCACCAGCGCACGCGGCATGTGGTAGTTTGACGTCACCACGATCAGCGAATGAAAGCCCTGCTTGCGCACCCAGCGCCGCGTCTCCACCGCATTGCTGCGCGTGTCAGTCGCGCTGCGATCGAGATCGACGCAGCAGGCGAGCAGGCGCTGGTCATTGTCCGGCAGCGAGCGCTGGATATTGCCGATGCCATTGGTGGGGTGCACGCCGGAGATCAGCAGCCGCTTGCCAAACCCATTGGCGAGCAGATCGAGCGCATCGGCGACGCGCGACGAACCGCCGGTCAACACCACGATGCCGTCGGCCTTGGTGGATGGCGTGATATCGCCGCTGCGCAACTGCGACAGGAAGGCGACGAAACCAACAAGGCCGGCCATGAAGGAGACGGCGATGGCGCCAACGATCGCCGCACGGATCAGCCGCCGCTTCGGAAGCGGTTTGGCCGGTGCGTCATCGATCTGGTTCTGGTCGTCCAACAGGGTCATCGTTTCGGTGCGGTGTTTTGCGGCCACAACTTTATGAGTTTTTCGGAGTCTTGGCGATATTGCAGCCCCGACGATGGCGCTCGATCACCTCTCCCCACCGGGGAGAGGTCGATCCGGCGAAGCCGGAGCGGGTGAGGGAGCGCCGCAAGCTCCATCCGAGTGTCCCCCTCACCCGGATTGCTGCGCAATCCGACCTCTCCCCGGAGGGGAGAGGTGTCACTCCGCGCGTCGCTTCAATATCAGTCGATATCATTGAGCGTCGCAAACAGCGTGCGCCGCGATGCAGCAGCGGTGATCGCCGCGATCACCAGCGCCTGCGCGGCAAGGATCAGATAGCCCGATGGCCGCAGCGAGAAGGTGCCGAGCAGTGCTGCGAACTGGTCGCCCACCGGCGTGCCGGAGAACCAGCTCGCAATGGATTCTGAGAAGCCGAACATCAGCATCGCGACACCGCCGCCGATCACGCCGCCCTGCAGGCCCAGCCGCAGGAAGTGGCGGAAGAAACGATTGGCGATGTAGCGATCGCCGGCACCGACAAAATGCAGCACCTCGACGATCGGCTTGTTCGCCGCCATGGCGCCACGCGTCGCGAACGACACCGATATAATGGTGGCGACAATGACGAGCGCAAGGATGCCGAGCCCCGCCAGCACCACCGCCGAGGTCATGGAGCGCATGCGCTCCACCCAGGCGCGGTGATCGTCCACGCTCGCGCTCGGCGTGATTTGCGCAACACGCGCGCGCAGGCCCACGATGTCCAACGCTGTCCCCGGCGTGACGCGCGCGACGATCACACGCGGCACCGGCAGCTCATCGAGCGACAGGCCCGTGCCGAGCCACGGCTCCAGCAACTGTGCCGATTGCTCCTTCGTATAGGGCTGCACTTCGACAATGCCCGGCTGGCCGCGCACCGCATCCGACACCGCCTGGGCATCGCGTTCGAGATTGCGCCCTGCAATCGGCTTCACCTGAATCGTGATTTCACTGGCGACTTCCGATTGCCATTCCGACGCCGAGGCGCTGATCAGAAGCACCGCACCGGATGTGATCGAGGCGAGAAACGTCATGATCGCCACGACCGCGACCAGCGCGCGGCCGGCGATCTGGCCGCTCGGCACGATGGGCGACGCATTGCGCGCCTTCGCCGGGACCTGCGGGCGCTCCTGCCCGAGATCCATCAGCGGTCCATGCTCGTCGCCGATCCTGCTCACGCCTTCAGCCTATTCATACATATGCAGCCGGCCCTGATGCAGCACCATGCGACGCGCGTCGTACTGGTCCATCAGGGTGATGTCATGGGTGGCGATGATCACGGCAGTGCCGGATTTGTTGAGCTCGATGAACAACCGCAGCAGGCGGCGGCCCAGCGTCGGATCGACGTTACCGGTCGGCTCGTCCGCGAGCAGCAATTGCGGCCGCGCGATCACCGCGCGCGCAATCGCGGCGCGCTGCTTCTCACCGCCGGACAGAATCGGCGGCAGCGCATCAATGCGCTCGCCAAGCCCGACCCATTTCAGGAGATCGATGACTTCGCGGCGATAGCTGGATTCGTCGCGGCCCATCACACGAAACGGCAGCGCGACATTCTCGTAAGTCGTCATGTGATCGAGCAGGCGGAAATCCTGCAGCACGATGCCGATACGCTTGCGCAGATCGGCGATCTCGTCCTTGGCAAGCAGCGAGATATCCTGGCCGAACAGATTCACCAGCCCGCGCGTCGGCCGCAGCGACAGGAACAGCAGGCGCAGCAAGGACGTCTTGCCGGCGCCAGAGGGGCCGGTCAGGAACTGAAAGGAATGCGCGGGGATCTGGAAATTCAGATCGCGCAAAATTTCCGGACCAAGCCCGTATCGCAGGCCTACATTTTCGAACCGGACCACGTGCAGCTCCGTTCGACGGGTTCACTTCAGGCGCAAGATATCGGTCATTTGCTTGTGCGGCCGTTATGGTTTCCGATTCGTTAACGGTCGTCTTGTAGCTTGCACCGCATGTCATCGGCACTCGGCACCATGCATATCGTCTGTCCCCATTGCACGACGTCCTACGCCGTCAATCCGGCCGGCTTCGGCGAAGGCGGCCGCACCGTCCGCTGCGCGCGCTGCAAGGAAACCTGGCTCGCCAAGCCGGAGAACCTCGCCGCGCCCAAGCCGGCGATGGCGGCCAGCCAGCCCGATCAGGATGAAGACCTTGCCGCCTGGGGCGTCTCCGAGGATGAGGCGCGGGAACCCGATGTTCCCGTGGTCGAGAGCCCCTCGATCTCGGCCGACTGGCCGGCGGAACCCAAGGTCCAATTGCGCACCGAGGACACCGACTGGACCATCGCGGCCCGCGACGAGGCCGAACCGGTGCTTGGCAGCCTGCGCGCGCGCCCGAGCAAGCTTCGCAAGTTTGCCCCAAGACTGCCGCAACGCGGCCTCAACAGATCGCACATTTTGCCCGTCGCAACGGCCGCAATGGCGGCATTTACGATGGCACTTCTGATCTGGCGCGTCGACATCGTCCGCCTGATGCCGCAAACCGCTGCTTTCTATGACGTTTTCGGCCTCGACGTGAACATCCGCGGCCTTGCTTTCAAGGACGTCAAGGTCACCACCGAGACCGTCGACGGCAAGCCGGTGATGCTGATCGAAGGCTATGTCGTCTCCGAGACCCGCGTGCCGACGGCGATGCCGCGTCTACGTTTTGTGGTGCGCGACGAGAAAGGCACCGAAATCTATGCCTGGAGCGCCGTTCTGGAGCAGCCGGGCCTCAATCCCGGTGATAAGACATGGTTCAAGTCCCGCTTGGCGTCGCCGCCGGCGGAAGGCCGCAGCATCGACGTGCGCTTCTTCAACAAGCGCGACGTCGCCGGCGCGTAAGTTTGAGGAATAGCTATGTCGCGTATCCTGATCGCCGATGACGAGGAGCCCCTGCGCCTGCTGGTCGGGCGCGCCATCGGCATGGACGGCCATGAGATCGTCACCGCCGAGGACGGCGCCGAAGCCCTTGAAATCCTTACCGAACAGGAAGGCCGCTTCGACCTCCTGCTGACCGATATCAAGATGCCGATCATGGACGGCATTGCCTTGGCGCTCGCCGCTGCGCGTGATTTTCCGGACCTCACCATCCTGCTGATGACCGGCTATGCCGACCAGCGCGAACGCGCGACCGGGCTCAATGCCATCGTGCATGACGTTGTCACAAAGCCATTTTCCGTCGCCGATATCCGCACCGCCGTCGCGGATGCGCTGGCGTCGCGCAACAAGGCCTGACTCCTTTAGCTTTGTCGCAGAGCTGTGCCGCCCTGCGGCCTCTGGTGCGCGCCCTGTCGCTTTTGTAGAAATCGCGGCAAGCGAGCAATCGCGCCACTCTGATACCGTCACGGGGAATTCGCATGACTGACGCCGACCTCGAAGCCGCCGGTTGGACCGTCATGCATGATGACGGCTTCATCCAGCTGGTCGGCCCGATGTGGCATCGGGAGGTGAATGGCGCGCATGAATTCGCGATCCTCGGCCAGGAAAAGCACCGCAACCGCCGCGGCGTGGTGCAGGGCGGCGCCGTGATGACCCTCGCCGATCGCAGCTGCGGCATGGGCGCCCGCGCGGCGTCCGGCGCCGAAGCCCTCGCCACGGTGCAGATGGATACCTATTTCGTCGATGCGGCCCGGATCGGCGACCTGATCGTGTCCCGCCCGCGCGCGGTGCGCACCACCAAAAGCCTGATTTTCATGACGACCGAAGTCTCGGTCGGCGACAATCACGTGGTCGCCACCGCCCATGGCGTCTTCAAGGTGATGCGGGACAGTGCCGACAAGGGCCGAGCCCCGACCTGACCGCGGCGCGCATCGTCGGACAAGCGTTTCTTTTTGCGGAACGAAAAGGCGATCTGGCTCTTATGACAACTGCAGCGTTCGGTTGCAGTGCGCTGTGCGTACCGTCCATTCATATGCAAGATACCTTTTGAATCATGGCTTTTTCCACCCATCGCACTCCTAACGCCCTGCTTGCGCCCGGACTCGATACGGAAGAGCCGATGACGACAGCCACCTCAAAAGAAACGCCTGTTGTCCTTGTGGTCGAGGACGATCCGCTACTGCGTATGAACGCCGTCGATATGATCGAGGAAGCGGGCTTCCGGGCGATCGAGGCGCCGAATGCCGATGATGCCATCCGCATCCTGGAAGAGCACAGCGAGATTCGCCTGATCTTTACCGATATCGACATGCCCGGCTCGATGGATGGATTGGCGCTCGCGCACGCTGTCGCCAATCGCTGGCCACCGGTGCGCATCGTTGCGACATCCGGTCATTTCAAAGTCAGCGAGAGCGACCTGCCGAATGGCGGCCAGTTCATTCCCAAGCCTTATCGGCAGCATCAGCTGATCGACATGCTTGCCAATCTGCAGTTTTCAAGACACGCATGACGTGTATTATAGCGCGTTAGCGCTTGACGCTCTGCCACGGCCCGGCCACGCTGGTTGCGACATACCAGCTTCGGGTGGGGGCAATCGATGTGGGCATCGCTGCAGCGTTTTCTCGACAGTTCCATGTTCGCGCCCCATGGCATCTGCCTGCTCTGGGATCCCGGCCTGATCTGGCTCCATGTCGGCGCAGACGCGCTGATCGCAGCGGCCTATTTCTCGATCCCCGTCGCGCTCACGATCTTCGTTTCCAAGCGACGTGACGTCGAATTCGGCTGGGTGTTCTGGGCCTTCGCGCTGTTCATCATGGCCTGCGGCCTGACCCATGTGATGTCGATCTACACATTGTGGGTGCCTGCCTATGGTCTCGAAGGTCTTCTCAAGGCGATGACCGCCGTCGCATCGGTGGTCACCGCAGTGATCCTATGGCCGTTGCTGCCAAAGCTGCTGGCGATTCCCTCCCCCGCCCAGCTGCGCGAAACCGAACTGGCTCTGCTGGAAGAAAGCCGCCATCGCCGCGAGGCGGAAGACCTCCTGCGTCACACGCAAAAAATGGAGGCGATCGGCCAGCTCACCGGCGGCGTCGCCCACGACTTCAACAATCTGCTGACCATCATCAGCGGCAACCTGGAAATCGCCGAGCAGAGCGTCACGCAGTGGACCGAGGCATCCCGCGACCGCCTCAAGCGCGTGATCCGCAGCGCCGCCAGCGGCTCACAACGCGCCGTGGTGCTGACGCAACGACTGCTCGCTTTTGCAAGACGGCAGCCGCTCGACCCGAAGGTCGTGAATGTGAATGGCCTGCTGCAAGGCATGTCGGAATTCTTCCAGCGCACGCTGAGCGAAAACATCCATCTCGAGATCGTCGGCGGAGCCGGCCTGTGGCAGGTCGAGGTCGATCCGAGCCAGATGGAGGCCGCGATCCTCAATCTCGTCGTCAACGCACGCGATGCCATGGCCAGCAATGGCAAACTGACCATCGAAACCAGCAATGCCTTCATCGACGAAGCTTACGCCCTGCAATCGGACATCACCGTCGGACAATATGTCCTGATCTCCGTCACCGATGACGGCCCCGGCATGCCGAAGGACGTGCAGGACCGCGCCTTCGATCCGTTCTTCACGACAAAAGAACCCGGACAAGGAACGGGCCTCGGCCTGAGCCAGGTCTATGGTTTCGTCAAACAGTCCGGCGGGCATGTGAAGATCTACAGCGAGGTCGGCGAAGGCACGACGATCAAGATCTATCTGCCACGTAACGCGCGCCAGCCCGACTATACGGCGGATGATCAGCATCCGGTCGTGGGCAGCAAGGGCGACGAGGTCATCATGGTCGTCGAGGACGATCCCGATGTGAGATCATATCTGGTCGAAACGCTCGAAGGCCTGAACTATCAGGTTCGCGCCGCATCCAATGCCGATGCCGCAATACGCGACTTCGCGGAGGACCCCGAGCCGTTTGACCTTCTGCTCACCGACATCGTGATGCCCGGCA
This sequence comes from Tardiphaga sp. GW821-FHT12E02, assembly GCF_058807155.1. Taxonomy (NCBI): domain Bacteria; kingdom Pseudomonadati; phylum Pseudomonadota; class Alphaproteobacteria; order Hyphomicrobiales; family Nitrobacteraceae; genus Tardiphaga; species Tardiphaga sp. GW821-FHT12E02. Next base: position 983,272 of record NZ_JBXAQK010000001.1, on the reverse strand, counting down.
TGAATGGGCGACTGCTTGCCGACGAGATGGTGAAGCGCCTGCCCGGCCTGAAAGTCCTGTACATGACGGGCTATTCACGAAACGCCATCGTGCATCAGGGACGACTCGATCCCGGCGTGTCGCTGCTTCAGAAGCCGCTCACCCAGGCCGCACTTGGCGGCAAGGTGCGGGAGATGCTCGACAAGCGCTAGGATGCGCGATTCGAGACAACGCCGAGCAAGGGACGCGCATCACGCGTTGCCTGATGCTGCGCGAGCCAGCGCTCGAAATCAGGAACCGACAGCGCCGGTGCGTGCACAAACCCCTGGGTGACATCGCAGCCGAGCTCAATGAGCAGCTTGCGCTGGCCTTCGGTCTCGACGCCTTCGGCGACCACGATCATGTCGAGGCTCTGACCGACGCGGACGATGGCACGGGTGATCGCGAGCGCGCTCGCCTGGCTCTCGATGTCGCGCATGAAACTGCGATCGATCTTGAGCTCGCGCACCGGCAGATCGGCGAGCCGGCTGAGGCTCGAATAGCCGGTTCCGAAATCATCCATGGAGAGCCGCACGCCGAGTTGCCGGATTTTTTCCATGGTATCGATGGCCATGGAATGCTCGCTCATGACGACCCCTTCGGTCACTTCGAGCATCAGCATGTCGGGCGTTAATTCGTTCTCTGCGAGGATTTCACCGACTCGGCCTGCAAGCTCGCCGTTCTGGAAATTGATCGGCGACATATTGACCGATACGCAAGGTACCGCGAGCCCCGCTCGACGCCAGGCGGCGAGCTGTCGGCAGGCTTCGCGCAACGACCACATGCCGATCAGCTCGATGAGACCGTATTCTTCCGCAAGCGGAATGAATTTCGAGGGCGACACCTCGCCGAGTACGGGATCGCGCCAGCGCGCCAGCGCCTCGACACCATAGACACTGCCATCCGTACGCAGCTGCGGCTGATAATGTAGACGCAACACGCCGTGAACGATGGCATTGCGAAGCGCGATACTGAAAGCGAGCCGTTCTTCGGTGACGCGGTTCATATCGGCGCTGAAGAAGCGATAGGTGGAGCGCCCCGCGAGCTTGGCCTGATACATGGCGGCATCGGCATGCTTGAGCAGACCATCGATATCGCCGGCATTGTCCGGATAGATACTGACGCCGATACTGGCCGAAACAGGCACCGTCCTGGCATGGAGCTGGACCGGCTGAACCAGCGAATCCAGCAATCGACAAGCCACGGCGGCAGCGTCTTCGACCTGGCAGTTCGGCAAGACGACGACGAATTCGTCGCCGCCCTGGCGACTGATCGTGTCACCGGGACGAATATGTTTGCACAGACGTTTGGTGACGCTGACCAGCAGGTCGTCGCCGACCGAATGGCCGAGCGTGTCGTTGATATCCTTGAAGTGATCAAGATCGAGGAACATGACCGCGATCTTGTCGCCGGCGCCTGCAGCCTCGATATGCCTGGTCATGAGCTGGTGCAGTTGGGCACGGTTCGGCAAGCCCGTCAGAGCATCGAAATAAGCGAGGCGCGCGATCTCGCTGCGTGCTTCATGGCGTTCGATCGCCAGTGCACAGAGATGCACGCAATTGTCGACGATCGTCTGATGCCAGCGCGTCGGGGTCCGCGACTCGCGAAAATAGAAACCTATCGCGCCGATCACACGCCCGTCCCTCGCCTTGATCGGCGTCGACCAGCACGCCTGCAAGCCAGCCTTCAGCAGCAACTCATTATACGGCAGCCACTTGGGGTCGGTCGCAATATCAGGAGAAAAGACTGGCTCGCCGCTGAATGCCGCGGCTCCGCAACAGCCGACATCGGGACCAAGCATGAGGCCATCGATCGATTTCGAGAAGCCTGCAGGCAAACGATCGCCGCCGAGCGGATGTAACAGGCCCGCGGGATCAACATGGAGCACCGAACAGACGACATCGGGCGCGATCGCCTCGACACGACGGCAGAGATCGCCGATGACATCCAACACCGGCATGTCATTGGCGAGATGTTCGAGCGTGAGGTGCTGCAGCGAATGAATCTGCTTGCTCTCGGTGATGTCCACGAGGATGGCCACCAGATTCTTCACCTCGCCATTGTCATCGCGATGGGCATTGACGGTGGTCGAGATCCAGATCTCTTCGCCATCCTTGTCGTAAGTGAGCAGATCCTCCTGCCCATGCCCCTCAGCTTCGATCGTGGCGTGGAGACGCTCGATCGTTTTGCTATCGGTATATTCGCCGGTCAGAAGATGCTGCGGGTGCCGACCGATGGCTTCCTCCAACGAATATCCGAACAGATCGGTGAAGGCCTGGTTGACATAGTTGATGTGCAGATCGCGATCCGTCACCATCACGACGCGATCGGTCTTTTCGGCGACAAGCGCCATCAGCGCATTCTGCTCGCGGCGCCGGATCTCATCGCTGACGTCGCGCACGAAATTGATGTAGAGCGTCTTGCCGCCGTAATCGACGCGCGAGATCGAGAACGCACCCCAGGCCTCGCTGCCGTCCTTTCGGCTGATGCGGAATTCACGCCGGCCTTTTACGGGTGCATGCGTCGGCAACGCTGCTTTCAGCGCAATGACCCCTTCGAGATCGGCGCGCACATCGGGTGGCACCAGCATATTGACCTGGCGACCGACGACCTCTGTACGGGCGTAGCCCCACAATCGCTCGGCGGAGGCATTGAAATGGCGGATCTCATTGCCGATGCCGGTGATGACCACCGCGTCCACCGCGTGTTCGAATGCCGAGAACAGAGCCCGTGCAGCGTCGCCGGGCGGGCCGAGCGGAAGCTGATCGGTAGGGCTTGCTGGCATGGCTCGACTTTCACTCAAGGATATCGCGCGGACCGCCACCGACCGGACGGTCCGTGGCGCAGACACCGAACGTATTCAGACACCAATCTGCAAACTCTTTGACTCGCACCATCCAATCACCCGACAACAACGGACGTGGTTAACGATGCATGAAGTCTGCCAACAGTGCCAGACCATCCGCTAAGCCGCTGTTGAGTCGATATTTTGTGGATCCGCACTGTTGCTCTTATGCGCGGTGCGACACTCGGAAACGAGCGTTGTCCACTGTTCTGCATGACGCGCAGAGAGCCATGTTTCGAGGCCCGATGGTGACAGGCCCGGAGCATAGATGAAGCCCTGTATGACGTCGCAACCGAGATCCGACAGGATCTTGTGCTGCCCCCCGGTCTCGACGCCTTCCGCGACCACCGTCATGTTCAGGCTCTGGCCAACGCGCACCACGGCGGTGACGATCGCCAGTGCGCAATCCTCCGTTTCGATATCGCGCATGAAACTGCGGTCGATCTTCAATTCCCGCACCGGAAGCTGCGCCAGGCGGCTCAAGCTGGAATAGCCGGTGCCGAAATCATCCATCGAAAGCCCGATCCCGGCGGCACGAATGCGTTTCATCGTATCGAGCGCGGTTGCACGCTCGTTCATCACGACGCTTTCGGTGACTTCGAGGACAAGGCGGTTCGGCGACAGGCCGTGCTCCGCCATCATGTCCACGATCAATGTCGGAAGATCCGCATTTTCAAAACTGAGCGGCGACAGATTGACCGAGACACACGGGACGTGAAATCCCTGGCTTCGCCACGCGGCCATCTGCCGGCATGCCTCGCGCAATGACCAGATTCCGATCTGGTCGATCAGACCGCATTCCTCGGCAAGCGGAATGAATTTGCCCGGTGAAATCTCGCCAAGAGCAGGATCGGTCCAGCGTGCGAGCGCCTCGACTCCATAGAGGCCACCATCGGCAGCGCGAATTTGCGGCTGGTAATGCAGATGCAGGCCGCCACGCGCGATCGCCGCGCGTAGTGCCGTGCTCAGCGCCAGGCGCTCCTGCGCTGCGCGGTCCATCTGGTTGCTGAAGAACCGATAGGTCGAACGGCCGGCCTGCTTGGCGTTGTACATGGCCGCATCGGCATATTTCAGCAGGCTATCGAGATCATCGGCATTTTCGGGATAGATGCTGATGCCCGTGCTGACCGATATCGACACCTTGTTGCCGGCGATCTGCACCGGAGCCGACAGTGCTTCGGTCATCCGCTGGGCGATCTGCGCAGCCTGATCGGCGTCGCAGGCCGGCAGCATGATGATGAATTCGTCGCCGCCCTGCCGGCTCAGCACATCACCCGGACGCAGATTGCTGCGCAGCCGCTGCGTCACCTGCACCAGCAATTCATCACCCGCGGAGTGCCCGAGCGTGTCGTTGACATCCTTGAAGTGATCGAGATCGAGGAACATCAGCGCGAGCCGCCGGCCTTCCGTGCAATTGGCAACGCCGCGCTCCATCAGATGCCGCATATGCGTGCGATTGGGCAGTCCGGTCAGCGCATCGAAATAGGCAAGGCGCGAAATCTCCTTGCGGGCCTCTTCGCGCTCCAATGCCAGCGCACCGAGATGCACGCAGGCATCGACAATGCTCTGGTGCCAGCGGCTCGGGCTGCGCGACTCACGATAGTAGAAAGTGAATGTGCCGATGACGCGGCCATCTTTCGCCTTGATCGGCGTGACCCAGCAGGCTTTCAACCCGGCCGCCACCACGGCAGAACCGTAGCGCTTCCAGTTCTCTGACGCCGCGATATCGGGCACGAATACGGCCTCGCCGCGGTAGATTCCGCAAATAGCGGCATCACCGTCCGGCACGATCCGTAGCCCTTCCATGGAACGCACATGCGCCTGCGGCATGCTGGGCCCGCCGAGCGGATGTAGCGCACCTTCCGGGTCCACATAGGACAGCGAGCAGATCACGTCCGGCGCCAGCTGTTCGACCTTGCGACACAGATCGTTCATGACTTCCAGCAGCGGACGCTCATCGGCAAGCGCTTCCAGGATATGGTGTTGCAGCGACTGCAACTGCTTGCTTTCGGTAATGTCGGTCAGCAGCGCGATAATCTGCTTGATCGTACCCTGCTCGTCGCAAATCGCGTTGACGGCCGTGGACACCCAGATCTCGTTGCCATCCTTGCCATAGACCAGGAGCTCTTCTTCGGCTGCCCCTGTGGAACGAACCAGATGATGCAGGCGCTTGACGACCTGCTGATCTGTATAAGGGCCGGAGAGAAGCTCCACCGGCGTCAGCCCGCATACTTCCTCGCGGCTGAAACCGAACAGATCGGTGAAGGCAGCATTCACATAGTCGATGCGACCATCGTGGTTGGCAATAAAAATGGCGCGATGGGTCTTGTCCGCGACCAGCGACAGGCGCGCGATTTCCTCGCGCTGCTGAACCTCCAGGGTGACATCGCGAACGAAGCCCATATAGGTGATCTCGCCGTCCACCTCGACGCGTGACATCGAGAGCGCGCCCCAGATCTCCGTTCCGTCCTTGCGCTCGATACGCACCTCGCGGCTGCGCCCGACGATGCGATTCACGCCCGTTGCACGATTGGCGTCGACATATTCGTCGTGATGCTTCCGGAATGGCATCGGCACCAGGCAGCTGACATTGCGGCCCAGCACCTCGTGGCGGCTGTAGCCCCATATGCGCTCGGCAGCAGCATTGAAATGCGTGACATTGTTTTGAGCGTCGATCATCACGACGGCATCGATAGCCTGTTCGAGACCGGCCAGCAGCGATCGAGTCGTGTCGGTCTGGTGGGGCTCTACAAAATTCATCGTCGCAACTCGCAAACAATCGCAATTTTCAAAACTGAGCGCGTTCAAAAAAGCCCAGATGCCGGTTGCCCGGCATGGGTGCGATGATATGTGCAAGTTGTCGCTAATCTATTGCACTGCGCCAAGGCGGTCTGCCGAGCAGAAACATCATTAAGCTGCAGCTAAAACGCTACGCTCCATAATTGCCCGGAAGAGCGCGCACAATCCGTGCGGGATTTTTCTCGCAAGGCCTTCACCCATTTGGGTGAGGCAAGGCGCCAATCTCCGCTTCGCGAAGGTGAGATCGGCCTTAATGTACTTCCGCTGCGAGCACAGCTTCGACGCGAATTTCTTCGGTGAGACGCGCTTTGAGATCCGAAAACGCCGGGCTGGTCTTGATTGTGTAGTGCCGGGGATGCGGCAAATCGACCGGGATATCGGCCTTGATACGGCCGGGACGCGCCGACATCACCACCACACGCGAGGCAAGGAAGATCGCTTCCTCGATATCGTGGGTGACGAAGATCACGGTCTTGCGCTCGCGCTCCCAGATACCGAGCAGCAATTCCTGCATCAGCGCACGCGTCTGATTGTCGAGCGCACCGAATGGTTCGTCGAGCAGCAGGATCTTTGGATCGTTGGCCAAAGCGCGTGCGATCGCCGTGCGCTGCTGCATGCCGCCGGAAAGCTGCTTGGGGAAATGATTGGCGAAGCTGGTGAGGCCGACCTTGTCCAGCCATTCGCGCGCGATATTGCTGCGCTCCTTCTGGGAGATGCCGCGTTCGCGCAGGCCGAAGGCAATGTTCTCCGCAACCGTCAGCCAGGGAAACAGCGTGTAGGACTGGAACACCATGCCACGATCGGCGCCGGGGCCCGTGATGGCCTTGCCATCGAGCAGGATGCGACCGGTGGTCGGCGTGTCCAGGCCGGCCACCATGCGCAGCAGCGTGGATTTTCCGCAGCCCGACGGGCCCAGGATGGTGACGAAGTCATTGTCGGCGACGTTGAGATTGGTCGGCTCCAGCGCACGCGTGGGCGTGCCGCCGCGAACGGCCGGGAAAACGCGCGAGACGTTCTCGACGATGAGCTTGCTCAAATGATGCTCCACGGGAACAGGCGCTTGTTCGCAGCCTTGAAGGCGTAGTCCGAGATCAGGCCGATGATGCCGATCACGATGATGCCGAAGATGATCTGGCCGGTGGCGAGCAGCGCCTGGCTGTCGATGATCATATGGCCGATGCCCGACGACGAACCGATCAGTTCGGCGACGATCACATAGGTCCAGGCCCAGCCGAGCACGAGGCGCAGGATCTCGGCGATCTCGGGCGCGGCCGACGGGATGAGCACACGGCGCAACACGCCGTCATCTTTTGCCCCCAGCGTCAGCGAGGCCTCGACCAGATCACGACGTACGCTGCCGACGGCGACGGCCACCATCAGGATCAGCTGGAAGACCGAGCCAATGAAAATCACCAGCAGCTTCTGCATTTCGCCGATGCCGGCCCACAGGATCAGCAGCGGAATGAAGGCCGATGCCGGCAGATAGCGCGCGAAGGATACGAACGGCTCAAGGAAAGCCTCGACCGGCTTGTAGGCGCCCATCAGGATGCCGAGCGGCACGGCGACAAGCGCGGCGAGCACGAACCCGCCGACGACGCGCCAGATCGTCATGCCGATGTCGAACAGGAAGTTCTGCTTGGTGAGCAGGAACCAGCCATCCTCGAGCATGGTCAGCGGATTGGCCAGAAACGTCTTCGATACGAAGCCGCCGAAGGTCGCATAGGACCAGCCCGCGACGAACAACACGAAGAACGAGATGCCAAGCACCACGCGCGCAGATGATGAGATGGGGGCGAGTGGCTTCATGATCAATATGCGATGCCCGTGGTCGTCATTGCGAGGAGCTCTTGCGACGAAGCAATCCAGTTCTTGTGACAAAGAAAGACTGGATTGCTTCGCCGAAGCAAAATTGGCGAAGCCAATTTTGCAGGGCTCGCAATGACGGTTGTGAGTGATGTGTCCGTTTACTGGATGAAGCTTGGATCTGCGAGCTTCGTCATATCGGGCAACTGCTTGATCACGCCGATTTCGAGCAGCAGATCGGCAGCTTCCTTCGAGAAGGCAGCATGTTCACCCGCGAAGAACTTCTTGTTCGCCTCCTGATCCTGCCAACGCAGATACTGCGCAGAAGCGCCGAACTTCTCGCCCGTCTGCTTCACATCGGCGCCCATGATTTCATAGGACTTGGCCTGATCGGACTTGATCATCGCAACCGCCTCGAAATAGCTCTTGGCCAGCGCCTTCACCGCGTCCGGATTCTCCGAAATGAATTTCGGCGCGCAGCCGAACGTATCCATGATCATCGGATAATCCAGCGTGGTCGCGATGATCTTGCCGGCTTCCGGCTTCTCGCGAACCGCGGACAGATACGGCTCATAGGTCATGGCCGCATCGTTCTGGCCGGCGATGAAGGCCTGCGCTGCGGGACCCGGCTCCATGTTGACGACCGAGACATCCTTCACGCTGAGACCGTTCTTCTTCAGGAACCAGGCGAGCGTGAAATAGGGCGCGGTGCCCGGTGCCGAAGCGGCGACGGTCTTGCCCTTCAGGTCCTTGATCGAGCCCGTCGCGGAGCGCACGGCCATGCCGTCAGCGCCATAGGACTTGTCGAGCTGGAACAGCTGCGTGGTCGGCACGCCATTGGCGTTCCAGACAATCCAGGTTTCCACCGTGGTCGCGGCGCATTGCACATCGCCCGACGCGATGGCGAGGTGACGGCTCGCCTGCGGCACCTTCTTGATGGTGACGTCGAGGCCGTTCTTCGCGAAGATGCCGGCTTCCTTCGCCAGCGTCAGCGGCGCGAAACCGGTCCAGCCGGAAATCGCGATCGTCACTTTGGTCTGCGCCGCAGCAGGTGTTGCGACAAGAGCCGCGAGCATGGCGGCGACGGATGCTCCAATCAACTTCATAACGCACTCTCCTCAGCCAGTTTAGAATAATACTGCATGGCAACATGGCGGATTGCCAGAGTCAATTTATGCGCCGCCCCTGCGACAGAAGGTTCATACTGCACGCCATCAGACCCGCCCCGCAGGCGTGAAACGCGCGGTGAGCCGATAGAGATCGTTCGGATAGGTGACGCGTACAGAAGTAATGATCCTGCTCTTGCGCCAGGTGCGACGCTCGACCACGAGACAGGCGGCCGGCTTCTTCAGCACCAACGCAGACCGTACATCGTCGTCGGCGAGACATGCGGTGATCTGATGCTCCGCCTCGTTCCATGGCACGTGACCAAGCAGCCACGTGCCCGGCGGCACATGCGCAAAATCGATGGTCGCCGCAGGCGGCACCACGTCGAGATTGATCAACCGCTCCTCATAGGCAAAGGGACGGCCCTTGGCGATATGACGGCAGTTCAGCGCGAGCACGTCGCAGCTGCGATCGGTGCCGAGGCGCTCGAGATCGTCCTTCGTCGCCTTGCGCCGCTTGCGCACCAGCAACTCATAGCCATAAGCCTCGCCGCGCTTTGCGATCTCGGCCTGGATATCGGGAATATGCAGCACCGCGGATTGCACCACCGGCTTGGCGACAAAGCTGCCGACACGGCGCTTGCGCTCGATCACACCGGCCGCCGCAAGGCCCGATAGCACCTTGTTCACCGTCATCCGCGAACATTGATAGGTCTCGACCAGCTCATGCTCGAACGGGATGCGATAGCCGGGCGGCCAGCGACCCGACAGGATCTTGTCTTCGAGATCGGCACGAATGCGCTGATACAGCGCCTGTGGCGCGGCCTTGCCATTCGATGCTTTTGTGGCCCTTACTGTCGCCATCTAGAGACTCGCCAGTCGCTGGACGACACGACGATAGCGCTCGGTAATACCGGAGCGCTTGAGATGGCGCCCGCCTTCGACAACTTGCTTGCCACCGACATACACGCTGGAAATCGCGGACTTCCCGGCAACGAAAGCGGTCGCATCGAGCCAGCGATCTCCGCTCACACCGCAGAGATCGGGATGGGCATCATCGAGCACGACGATATCAGCACGCTGGCCGACCGCGAGCGCGCCGATGGCGCGGCCGGAGGCCTTCGCGCCGCCAGCCAGCGCATGCTCGTAGAGCGCGCGGCCGGTGGATTCGCCGGCATGGCGCGAGACCGCGTTGCGGACGCGATGCAGCAGACGCTGGCTGTATTCGAATTGCTTCAGCTCACCGAACGCCGAGATCTCGATATTGGAATCGGAGCCGACACCGAACACACCACCCGCCTCGATGAGCCGCGGACCTTCGAAAATGCCGTCCCCGAGATTGGCTTCCGTCAGTGGGCACAGACCGACAACGGCGCCTGATCTGGCAATACCCGCCGTCTCTTCCGGCGTCAGATGCGTGGCATGAACCAGGACCCAGCGTTGATTCACATCCACATGATCAAGCAGCCAAGAGACCGGGCGCTGGCCGCACCAGGCGATGCAGTCCTCGACCTCCTTCACCTGTTCGGCGATATGCATATGGATCGGACCGGCCGGGACGGCTTTCAGCACCTCACCGAGGCTCTCCGGCGTGACCGCCCGCAATGAATGCGGCGCGATGCCGATGGCTGCATCTGCGACCGGCTTGATAACCTCGCGCGAGCGCTCCAGCAAAGAGAGAAAGCGCGCGGGATCATTGATGAAGCGGCGCTGACCATGAACGGGCGCAGCGCCACCGAAGCCGCTGAAATTATAGAACACCGGCAACAGGGTCAGGCCGATCCCGGTCTCGACACAGGCACTGGCAATGCGCGATGCCAGTTCGGCGAGGTCGCCATAGGGCGCGCCGCTTGCATCATGATGCAGATAGTGAAACTCGGCCACCGAGGTGAAGCCGCCTTCCAGCATCTCGGCATAGGCATAAGCGGCGATGGCTTCGACATCATCCGGCGTCAGCGTATCGATGAAACGATACATCAATTGCCGCCAGGTCCAGAAACTGTCCTGCGTCTCGCCACGCAATTCGGTGAGCCCGGCCATCGCCCGCTGGAACGCATGGCTGTGCAGATTGGGCATTCCCGGCAGCGCAACGCCCTTGATGATTTCCGCGCCAGCGCTGCTCGAATTGTCGGCAACGGCCGCGATCACGCCATTCTCGATCGTCAGAATGACGTCGCGCGCCCAGCCGCCGGGGAGCAGCGCATGCGCGAAGAACAGCTTTGTTGCAGCACTTGCCGTGTGCATGGCGTTGGTCCGTTGCATTCAAAAGACGCTCGACAATAAGCGAGGGCGCTGATTATGTATAGACATAGAACGTCCCAAATGAGCGGCACCGCTTCATGACCTTCGACACTCTCTGGACCAATGCCCGCCTCGCCACAATGAGCGAAGGCCAGCCCGGCCTCGGTACGATCGAGACCGGGTGCATCGCAGCGAAAAATGGCCGCATCGCCTTTGTCGGCGCAGCGTCCGACCTGCCGGCTGGCACTGACGCTGCCCAGCGCATCGATTGCGGTGGCCGCTGGATCACACCGGGCCTCGTCGATTGCCACACCCATCTCGTCTATGGCGGCCACCGCGCGAATGAATTTGCGATGCGGCTGGAAGGCGCGACCTATGAAGAGATTTCGCGCGCCGGCGGCGGTATCGCCTCCAGCATGACATCGACGCGCGCGGCCAGCGAAGCGCAGCTGGTCGCCAGCGGATTGAAGCGCCTCGATCATCTGATCGCCGAAGGCGTCACCACCGTGGAGATCAAGTCCGGCTACGGCCTCGACAAGGACACCGAGATCCGCTGCCTGAAGGCAGCGCGCCAGATCGGCCACGAGCGCGATGTCACGGTCATCACCTCGTTTCTCGCCGCTCATGCAATGCCGCCGGAAGCCAAAGGCGACAAGGACGCCTATATCGATGGCGTGATCCGCGACACACTGCCCGCCGTCGCCGAGCTGAAGCTCGCCGATGCCGTCGATGCCTTCTGCGAAGGGATCGCTTTCTCGCCGGCGCAGACGGCGCGGCTGTTCGATGCCGCCAGGACATATGGCCTGTCGGTGAAGCTGCATGCCGACCAGCTCTCGAACCTGCACGGCGCGAAACTCGCTGCGGACTATGGCGCGCTGTCTGCCGATCATCTCGAACACACCGATGAAGACGGCGTCATCGCGCTGACCAAGGCCGGCACCGTCGCGGTGGTGCTGCCCGGCGCTTATTACACCCTGCGCGAGACGCAGGCGCCGCCGATCGCGCTGTTCCGCAAGCACGGCACGCATCTGGCACTCGGCACCGACAGCAATCCCGGCACCTCGCCGCTGACCTCGCTGCTGCTCACCATGAATATGGGCGCAACTTTATTCCGCATGACCGTGGACGAATGCCTGCTCGGCGTGACGCGGCAGGCCGCACGCGCGCTCGGCAAGCTCGATGACGTCGGCACGCTGGAAACCGGCAAATTCTGCGATCTCGCGATCTGGGACATCGAGACGCCCGCCGAACTCGTCTATCGCGTCGGCTTCAATCCGCTTCACGCGCGCATCCGGCACGGCCGGACCACCTTCACGCAATAAGGACCGCCATCATGGATCGCAGCAAAAATTCGCGCATCGTGCGCAGCCCGCGCGGCACCGAGCTTTCGGCCAAGGACTGGTTGACCGAAGCGCCGTTGCGCATGCTGATGAACAATCTCGATCCGGAAGTCGCCGAAAATCCGAACGAACTCGTCGTCTATGGTGGCATCGGCCGCGCTGCGCGCAGCTGGGAAGCCTTCGACCAGATCGCCGCGTCGCTGCGCAATCTCAACAATGACGAGACGCTGCTGGTGCAGTCCGGCAAGCCGGTCGGCGTGTTCAAGACGCATGCGGATGCGCCACGCGTGCTGATCGCGAATTCGAATCTCGTGCCGCGCTGGGCCAATTGGGAGCACTTCAACGAGCTCGATCGCAAGGGCCTGATGATGTACGGCCAGATGACCGCGGGCTCGTGGATCTATATCGGCTCGCAGGGCATCGTGCAGGGCACCTACGAGACTTTCGTGGAAGCCGGCCGCCAGCATTACAATGGCGACCTCTCCGGCCGCTGGATTCTCACCGCCGGCCTCGGCGGCATGGGTGGCGCGCAGACGCTCGCCGCCACCATGGCCGGCGCTTCGTGCCTCGCGGTCGAGTGTCAGCCAAGCCGCATCGAGATGCGGCTGAAGAGCGGCTATGTGGACGTCCAGGCCAAGGATCTCGACGACGCGCTCGCCATCATCGACAAGGCGAAGCAGGACAAGAAGGCCATCTCGGTTGCGGTGCTCGGCAATGCCGCCGATATTTTCCCCGAACTGGTCCGCCGCGGCATCAAGCCGGATATCGTCACCGACCAGACCTCGGCGCATGATCCGGTCAACGGCTATCTGCCGAAAGGCTGGACGCTGGCGGAATGGGAAGCCAAGCGCAACAGCGATCCTGCGGCCGTCGAAAAGGCCTCGCGCAAATCGATGAGCGAGCATGTCCGCGCCATGCTCGACTTCCACAAGATGGGCGTGCCCACCGTCGATTACGGCAACAACATCCGCCAGATGGCCAAGGAAGAAGGCGTCGACAATGCCTTCGACTTCCCGGGCTTCGTGCCCGCCTACATCCGCCCGCTGTTCTGCCGCGGCATCGGCCCGTTCCGCTGGGCTGCGCTGTCCGGCGATCCCGAGGACATCTACAAGACCGACGCCAAGGTCAAAGAGATCCTCGGGCACAACAAGGCGCTGGTGAACTGGCTCGACATGGCGCGCGAGCGCATCCAGTTCCAGGGCCTGCCCGCACGCATCTGCTGGGTCGGCCTCGGTGATCGTCATCGTCTCGGCCTCGCTTTCAACGAGATGGTCGCATCGGGCGAACTCAAGGCGCCGATCGTGATCGGCCGCGATCATCTCGATTCCGGTTCGGTCGCCAGCCCGAACCGCGAGACCGAGGCCATGAAGGACGGCTCCGACGCGGTCTCCGACTGGCCGCTGCTCAATGCGCTGCTGAATTGCGCATCCGGCGCAACCTGGGTGTCGCTGCATCATGGCGGTGGCGTCGGCATGGGCTTCTCGCAGCATTCCGGCATGGTGATCGTCGCCGATGGCACGCCGGAAGCGGCCAAGCGCCTTGAGCGCGTGTTGTGGAATGATCCGGCGACGGGCGTGATGCGGCATGCCGATGCCGGCTACGACATCGCGATCGATTGCGCCAGGGAACACGGCCTCAATCTTCCATCACTGCCGTGAAAATTCTTCGCGCGACGGATTACAAGACCATGCCGTGGAAGAACGGCATGGGGTCCACGACGGAGATCGCGATCCATCCGGCGGATGCGAAACTGGATGATTTCGTTTGGCGTGTCAGTATGGCGCAGGTGGCGAGCGATGGACCGTTTTCGTCTTTTGCCGCAATTGATCGCACGCTGCTGGTACTTGAAGGCAACGGCATCGACCTGTCGGTCGCCGGCCAGGCCGATGTGCGCATTGATCGCGAGACGATGCACGCCTTCCCCGGCGATCAACCAACGTCAGCCAGATTGGTCGAAGGACCGATCGTCGATCTCAACGTGATGAGCCGTCGCACGGCCGGCACGCACGATGTGCGGCGCATCAAGTTCACGCAGAGTCAGGATTTTATGATTTCTGCACAAACGATTTTTGTGGTCGAGCAAGGTGAGATCGAAGTCGTTGCTCCCGCGCCCGCTGTACTTCTTGGCGCGCGTGACGCCGTCATCGTTGATACATCAACACCGAAGCTCACGCTGAAAGCGAACGAGGCAACGCAGGTTATCGCGATTCAGTTCCGGTAACTATCTCCGAATTCGGGCATCGATTCTGATGACCCCATCAATTGAAGAAATGCCATAAAGATCAAATATATAACATATACTAATTACGGATATTTGATTAGCGGGGAATCACTGCAACACTCACTCTTGGTTGAAACACAACGGTGAGGCGAGGATTCGATGCATCGCAGACATCACAACATTCCTATCGAAATCGTGCGTACGGTTGTTGCGATCTCTGAAGTTGGCAGCCTGACCAAGGCTGCCGATCAGCTCGGCTTGAGCCAGCCTGCAGTGAGCTCGCAGATCAAACGCCTCGAACAAATTGTCGGAGGCTCGCTGTTCAGCAAGACGCCGAATGGCAGCTGCCCGACTGATCTCGGCAAGCTGGTGCTCGCACAGGCGCGCAAGATCATCGAAGCCAATGATCAGGTGCTCGCGCTCGGCGGCGCCGACAGCAACACAGGTCGCCTGCGACTTGGACTGAGTTCACTGCTCAGCAGGCAGTTCGTGCAGCATACGCCGCACGGATTGAGCGACGTGCTCATCCAGGCCGGAACCTCGGCCGAAATTTCCACCGCCTTGACCGAAGGCCATATCGACATCGGATGCTTCTACCGGCGTGGCGATGTCGATTCCGATCTCGCAACGCTGATCGTCGATGAATACGAGGACCGCCTGATCTGGGTGCGATCGAACAGTTTCGTGCTCAGCCCCGGCGCGCCGATTCCCATCGTCACCTGGGCCAATGACGACTGGATGATCAACACGCTGACGCGCCACGGCCTGTCATACCGGATCGCCTTCAGCAGCCAGGACTACGACGCCAAGCGATCGGCTGTCGAAGCCGGCATCGGCCTTACCGCCATGCCAAGCCGGATGATCCCGAGCGGGCTGGTTTGGGCGAAGGAATATTATTTACCTGAACTGCCAACCATCAAGAACCTGCTCTGTATCCGGCAAGGCTTGAGTTCCGGCCGTGTATTGGAGCTGAAGAACCAGCTGTCCGAGCTGTTCATGTATCACTCGGCGCCCAAGGACACGCACAAGGAAACCCCGAAAGTTGCCTGACGAGGCCGCCTATTTTCGCGAGCAGGCCGAGCGCTGCGAGAAACTCGCGCGCGAGGTGGACGATCCCGCCATCAAGGAGCGGCTGCTCAATCTCGCGACGGAATATGCCCGTCGCGCGCAAGTACGCCCGCCACCGCCGCCACGCCGGCGTCGGCCACCGACTTATCCGAATCGCGGCTGAGTAATCCCGGCTATTGCCGGATGCCGTGCTTCTCGAGATCCGCCTTCACCGCCTCGTCGGACAGGTCGAGCTTGCGGGAATGGTCCCAGTCATGCCGTGCGGTATGCACGAGGCGCTTCACCACGTGATGTGAATCGGTTTCGATCGCCAGTTCGCGGCGATCGTCAAAACTGCCCGGGGTCAGATTGATCGAACCGACGATGGCGCGCTCCTCATCCGCCAGCAGCATCTTGCCGTGCAGTTTCATGTCATTGAGCCGGTGCACCTTGGCGCCGACATCATGCATGATGCGCAGGCCACCGATCCCCTCGATCAGCTTGTTCTTCTTCAGCTTGTGCGGCTGCCGCGCCATGATGTGGACGCTGACACCGCGCGTCACCGCCCGCACCAGCCGCTCGATGATGTCCGTGTCCTGATAGCGCTCGTTCTGGATGAACAGCGACTCCTCGGCCGCATCGATAAATGCACCAATCCGCTCGCGGCCATTGTTGGGGCACCAGATCAATTGCGAGTCCGGATGGGGCTCAAAATCCTGCTTGGCCCAGTCGGCATCGAAGCAATCCACCATCTCGGAGATTTCGAGCTTGTTGGTGGTCGTCACTGCATAGTCGCGCGTCTCGGTGAGATCGCGGGTTTCCCAGTTAAGCGACTCCACGAAGCCGAGCCCATCGTCGATCACCATCGACTTCTGATGGGTCAGCGCGAAAGCCGGATTGCTGTCGCGCACCTCGACCCCTGCCGCCGCCAATGCCGCCGCGGTCTCGTCATTCTCGCTTTCGCCGCTGCGCCGCGCCGGATTGAGCATCACCCGCACATGAACGCCGCGTTTCTTCGCCGCGATCACCTCATCCAGCAGCGTCGGATCGGTGAACAGGAACATGCGGATATTGATGCTGCGCCTGGCAGCCCGCAGCGGTTCGACGATCGCCTGGGCGGTGTCGTCCGGAAATACGATCAGTGTGTGCGACATGAACGAACGCTCGCAGAATGAGGGAAACGGGCGCAACCTGACTGTGACGGGAACGAGGTGTCTTGCATGTTTAACCTTGAACCGGCTCCGGCGTGAAGTGGCCGCTCGCGAACGCGGCGCGTCGATGATGGATCAGATTGTCGAGGCGCTGCGCCGCTGACAGCAAGGTTGGCGCATCCAGCGCGTTGTCGTCGCCGCGAATAGCAGCGGCCAGATGCAGGTTGAGCAGCTCGTCGATCTCGTCCTCGATCGCCCCCAACTCGGCCTCGCTGCTTGCCTCCCTGATCCTACGCCGAATGGCATCGACCGAGGTGAGTGCGACACTGCGGTGATCGGGCGTGCGAATGCCGAGGAAACGCCACGCTGCTGCGAGCACCGAGGCCAATGCACCCAAAATCATCGGCGTGAGATAGATGTCGTCGCCATATTTATCCATGAAGCTCTGTTCGGTGCCGTTGTAGTAAGCGGCGGCGCCGGGATGCACTGGGATATAGGCGTCGGGATCCGTATTGGCAGCAGCGACGCCCGACAGCTGAGGCTGCGACGCCACGAGATCGCGACGGGCCGCGATCACCATGCCGGTGAGATTGGCGACCATGCCCGAATGCAGCTTCTTGTTCGCAACGAGATAGTAGCCGACGCGCAGGGTCGTCACATCGTCATCAGGCACCGGCGGCGCACCGCGCAATGTGCCTTTGGGAATGTCGAAGCTTTCATAGGCCCCATCGGCATCGGCGATGGCACCGGCAGCATCGATCGGAATCAGCACCGGTGCACCCTTGAACAGGCCACGCACATAAGTGAGATATTTCTCCGTCAGCGGCACGACGACGAGAACCGCGCCGACCTCCTTCGCCTCGATGGCACGCCGCGCATCGGCGATCGCCACATCCTTGAACGTCACCTTGTCGCGGGTGAGATCATATTGCTTGGTCAGCGCCTGGACGAGCCGGTGATTGACCTCACCACCGACCACGCCCACCGTGCGTCCGTGCAGTCCTTCCACGGAGGTGATCCGCGAGCCCGGCGGCGCCAGGAGCATGGCGACGCCCTTGGTCAACACGGCGACGCTGCGCGCGGCGGAGAGATCGCCGACATCGGCGCGGATCACCGCAAGATCCGCCTTGCCCTCGGCAAAGGCCTTGCCGGACGCAACCACGTCGTCGAACCGTTCGATGTTCAAGCGGATCGAGGATTTCTTGTCCGCAAAATGGCTGGCGATGATCGAGGCGGTCCGGCCAGCCTCGCCATCGAGCGATCCCACCGCCAAAGTCAGCGTGGTCGGCCGCTCCACATAGCGCCAGGCCAGAAGACAACCGCCCAGCACGAGCCCGGCGAGACCCGCGAGCAGCAGCACCCGGCCCCAGAACGGGAATGCAATGGTCATGCTCTTCATGTTCGGCCCGCAAGGCGAGGAGACATTCGGTTCGGACGTCTAAAAATGGACCTGTACCCCACTACAGTTAAGGTCCGCTAACCGAAGAGGGTTAAGCTCCCCCGGCCTGGGCTGCGAATCCCGGGATGTTCGCTCCGGAGGCAAGTTCCCATGACCCGCCTGGTGTTCGAGATGCTGCGGCCCTATCGCGGCTGGCTGGCCATTGTCTTCCTGGCCATGCTGGTGGAGATCGGCGCCAGCCTTGCCGCACCATGGCCGCTCAAACTGGTGCTGGACGACGCACTTGGAACCCACCATCTGCCCGACTGGCTGGCCTGGGCCCATGACTATGGCATCGGCCGCCATACGCTCGGCGTCGCCCTGTTTGCCGGCATCGCCACGCTGCTGATCGCCGTGGTCGGCGCCATCGCCACCTATATCGACAATTACTATTCGACCTCGGTCGGCCAGTGGGTCGCCAACGACCTGCGCATCCGCATCTATGCCCATCTGCACCGGCTGTCGCTGCGCTATTACGACCATGCCAAGAGCGGCGCGCTGATCTCCACCATCACCACCGACGTCACCACGCTGCAGAATTTCGCCTCGTCCTCGACGCTCGATATCCTGGTCGATTTCATCACCATCATTTTCATGATCGGGCTGATGTTCTGGCTCGATTGGGATTTTACGCTGATCGCGCTCGCCATCACGCCCTTCCTGCTGGTGTTCGTGATGCATCTGAAGAAGGCCGTGAAGGAAGTCACCCGCACCGTGCGGCAGCGGCAGAGCGAGATCGTCGCCGTCGTTCAGCAGGGCCTCGGTTCGGTGCGCTCGGTCACCGCCTTCGGCCGGCAGGATCTCGAACTGGCGCGGCTGGAAGCCGCCAGCCACGCCACGGTCGATGCGGCCATGCAGGCCCGGCGCGTGAAATCGCTGCTGTCGCCCGTAGTCGGCATTGTCGTGGCGTTCTGCACCGCCATCGTGCTTTGGAAGGGCACGTCGTTGATCACAGCGGGTACCATGACGGCGGGCGCACTCACCGTGTACCTGGCCTATCTCGCGCAGTTCTTCAAACCGGTGAAGGACCTCGCCGCGATGACAAGCTCCATCGCCCAGACCACCGTCGCGCTCGAGCGCATCCAGAAAATTCTCGCCGCCGACGACATTATCGTCGAGAAGCCCGGCGCCATCGATCCCGGGCGCGCCAAGGGGCAGATCACATTCGAGAATGTCAGCTTCGCCTATGAAGAAGAAGCGCCGATCCTGAACGGCGTCACGTTCCAGATCGAGCCCGGCCAGATCGTCGGCATCGTCGGCCCCACCGGCTCCGGCAAATCCACCGTGCTCAGCCTTGTCCCGCGCTTCTATGACGCAAGCTCCGGCCGCGTTGCGATCGATGGCATCGATGTCACCGACTACAAGCTCTCGGCACTGCGCTCGCAGATCGGCTATGTGCTGCAGGAGACGGTGCTGTTTCGCGGCACCATCCGCGAGAACATCGCCTATGGCAGACCAGATGCGACCGAAGACGAGATCATCGAGGCCGCGAAGATCGCCAACGCGCATGAATTCATCGTCCGTATGCCGCATGGCTACGATTCCATGGTCGGCGAACGCGGCGACACCCTGTCGGGCGGCCAGCGCCAGCGCATCGGCATCGCCCGTGCCGTGGTGCGCAACAGCCCGATCATGATCCTCGACGAGCCCACCGCAGCGCTCGATACCGAGTCCGAGGTGCTGGTGATGGAAGCGCTGAAGCGACTGATGCAGGGACGCACCGTCATCATGATCGCGCATCGTCTGTCCACGATCCGTGATGCGGATACCATCGTCGTCCTGAAGGAAGGCGTCGTCGCGGAACAGGGATCCAACGACGAGCTGATCGCACGCGGTGGTCTCTATGCAGAGCTTGTCCATCGCCAACAGAGCGCATCAAGCGAGCCACACGCCACCGCGTCATGACACCATTGTGAGCCGGCCAATTGCCACACACCCCTATTTATAACTGTTCTAAATGCAAACTTCGGTATGTCTTGACCTGACTTGATGGCTGCTCGACAAGGTCCGGCATGACGATCCCTGACAGTATTTCATCCGCAACAGCGGATCACCATATGCGCCTTGGCGAAGCCCCGCGCGGCTTTGTCGGCACCATTGTCGCGCTGCAGCCGGAAGCCGCGGGGCAGACCTCGCATGAGCTCGAACAGTATCTGATTGAAATGGGCTTCACCGAAGGCGCGCGGGTCGAGATCCTGCATCAGGGCGCGATCAAGCAGGACCCGATCGCAGTCCGCGTCGACAACATCACGATCGCCGTGCGCCGGCGCGAAGCCATGGCTGTTCTTGTAAAAATGGCAGTTCTCGTAAAATGACGATTTCAGACGTGACCAGCGAACGTTTCAATCTCGCGCTGGTCGGTGTTCCCAACAGCGGCAAGACGTCGCTGTTCAATGCCCTCACCGGCAGCCGCCAGAAGGTCGCGAACTATGCCGGCGTCACCGTCGAGCGTAAGAGCGGCGCCTTCGTCACGCCCGCCGGACGTCAGGTCACCCTGCTCGATCTGCCCGGCACCTATTCGCTGCGCGGCCGCAGCCCCGATGAAATCATCACCCGTGACGTCGTGCTCGGCAAACGCTCGGGCGAAGCGCCGCCGGATCTCGTGCTCTGCATTGCGGACGCCACCAATCTGCGGCTGACGCTGCGGCTGATCCTCGAACTCAAGCGCACCGGCCGCCCGCTGCTGGTCGTGCTCAACATGTTCGATATCGCCACCCGCCGCGGCATCACCATCGATGTCGAGGCCATGTCGGCCGCACTCGGCGTGCCCGTCATCACCTCTGTCGCGGTGAAGAAAGCCGGCGTCGACGCCCTGCGTCAGCGCACCGACGAATTTGCGGCCAATATGCCGGCACCGGCTGCACCTGCAGAATGGACGCAAACCAGCATCGCCGACATGAAGGCCTATCAGCGCGAAGCCGATCGCATCATCCGCGACACCGTGACGATGCCGACCAAGCCGGACACGCTGACCACGCGCGTCGATGCCGTGGTGCTGCATCCGGTCGGCGGGCTGCTCATTCTGGCCGTGATCCTGTTCGTGATGTTCCAGGCGGTGTTCAGCTGGGCCACTCCGCTGATGGAGCTGCTGTCGGATGGCGCCGGCGCGCTTGGCAGTCTGGTGGCGCAATTTGTGCCCGAAGGGCTGCTGCAGAGTTTCCTGCAGAACGGCCTGATCGCCGGCGTCGGCAGCGTGCTGGTGTTCCTGCCGCAGATCATCATCATCTTCCTGTTCATCCTGCTGCTGGAAGACTTCGGCTACATGGCCCGCGCGGCCTTCCTGATGGACCGCATCATGGGTGGCGCCGGCCTGCACGGCCGCGCCTTCATCCCGCTGCTGTCGAGCTTCGCCTGCGCCATTCCCGGCATCATGGCGACGCGCGTGATCGACAATCGCCGTGATCGCCTCACCACCATCCTGATCGCGCCGCTGATGACCTGCTCAGCACGCATCCCGGTCTATACGCTGATCATCGCCGCCTTCATCCCGGCGACAGATGTCGGAGGCTGGATCAATCTGCAGGGCCTGGTGATGTTCGGCCTCTATGTCATCGGCATCGCCAGCGCACTGGCCGTGTCCTTTGTCATCAAGTTCTTCATGCTCAGCGACTATCAGCCGGCGCCGTTCATGCTCGAACTGCCCGACTACAAAATGCCGCGCCTGAAAAGCATCGGCATCGGCGTCTATACGCGCGCAAAAATGTTCCTGCAGCGCGCGGGCACCACGATCCTCGCGATGATGATCCTGATCTGGTTCCTCGCCACCTTCCCGCAGCCGCCCGCTGGCGCCGAAGGTCCGGCGATCGACTACAGCCTCGCAGCAATGATCGGCAAGACACTGGAACCGCTGTTCTCCGCGATCGGCTTCAACTGGCAGATCGTCGTGGCTTTGATCCCCGGCATGGCGGCCCGCGAAGTCGCAGTCGGCGCATTGGGCACCGTTTACGCCATCGAAGGCGGCAAGGAAGCGGCTGAGGCGATCGGCCAGGCGCTGGCCAGCAAATGGAGCCTCGCCACCGCGCTGTCATTCCTCGCCTGGTTCGTCTTCGCCCCGCAATGCGCCTCCACGCTGGCGGTGATCCGCCGCGAGACCGGCGGCACGAAGTGGATGCTGGTCACCTTCTTCTACATGTTCGCCCTGGCCTATCTGGCGAGCTTGATCACGTACAAGATTGCGGTCGCTGCGGGATTGGGGTGACCCGTAGGGCGGATGAGGCGAAGCCGTCATCCGCCGGCCGACTTCATCGCTGAAACTCCGCGGCGGATTACGCTTCGCTCATCCGCCCTACAATCAAAACCCCGCCGCGTGGCCATCCTTGCGCGGATCGGAGCCAGCGACATAACCGCCCTCGATCCGGCGCACCAACTGCGCACCGCCGAAGCCGAAGGCTGAATCCGGCGGCTCGCGGACGATGACATGGCCACGGCCCTTCAGGTCCGCCGCCACCTCATCCGAAATGCCATTCTCGATCGCCACTTTGAGTCCATCGACATAGCGCCAGCGCGGCGCATCGGCGGCGGTCTGCGGATCCTGCCCCCAGAGCTGCATGCGCAGCATCACCTGCAGATGGCCCTGCGCCTGCATCGGCCCGCCCATCAGGCCGAAGGCCATCAGCGGCGCATCGCCCTGCATGACGAAGCCGGGAATGATGGTCTGGAACGGCCGCTTCCGCGGGCCGACCTGATTGGGATGGCCTTCATCCAGCACGAAGCCGAAGCCGCGATTTTGCAGGCTGATGCCGGTGCCCGGCACCACAACGCCGGAGCCGAAGCCGGAATAATTCGACTGGATGTAGGACACCATCATGCCCGTGGCATCGCCAGTGGAGAGGCACACCGTGCCGCCGGTCTTCGGCGCCCCCGCGCCAAAATCCTGCGCGCGGCTGCGATCGATGAGTTTGGCGCGCGCGGCGAGATAGGACGGATTCTGCAGATGCGCGACGGTGACATCGCGCATGTAGTCGAGATCGGCCGCGTAAGCATAGATATCGGCGAAAGCGAGTTTTACGGCTTCGATCTGCAGATGCAGCGCATCGGCACTGTCGAGCTGGAGACCGTCGATGCCGGCGGCCTGGATGATGCCCAGTGCCATCAGCGCCACGATGCCCTGCCCGTTCGGTGGGATCTCGTGCAGCGCCGTGTCGCCGAATGCCTGATGGATGGTGCCGCACCAGTCATTGCGATGCGCGGCGAGATCGGCTTCGTCCATCGCCGCGCCGTTCTCGCGCGCGAAATCGGCGATGCGCTTGGCAAGTTCGCCGCGATAGAACGCCTCGCCCTTGGTTTCCGCGATCAGCTTCAGCGAATAGGCATGGCCGGGCGCGCGAAACAGCTCGCCCGCCACCGGCGCGCGGCCATTCGGCATGAAGCATGCGGCAAAGCCCGGCTGGTTCTTCAATTCCTCGGCGCCGCGGCGCCAGAGTTCGGCAATGACCGGCGAGACGTGAAAACCATTCTCGGCATAGGCAATCGCCGGCCCGAACAACTGCGCGAAAGGCAGCTTGCCGAACCGCTCCGACAGATCGACCCAGGCCGATACGGCGCCCGGCACCGTGACGCTCTCCCAGCCGCGATGCGGGAAGGTCTTGCGGCCGGCAAAGCGCTCCGGCGTCCAGCCCGCCGGCGAGCGACCGGACGCATTGAGCCCGTGCAGCTCCTTGCCGTCCCACAGGATGCAATAGGCGTCCGAACCGATGCCATTGCCGGTCGGCTCCACCACAGTCAGCGCGATCGCCGCCGCCAGCGCCGCGTCCACCGCATTGCCGCCGCGCTCGAGCATGCGCAGGCCGGCCTGCGTCGCCAATGGCTGCGAGGCCGCCACTACATTGCGCGCCATCACGGGCGAACGGCGGGAGGCATAGAGGCCGTCATGTCGGTAGTTCATTCGCGACGCGTCCTTCGAACATCACTGCAATGTCCCCCGCTTCTATCGCCAATTGCAGCTGCCGAATAGAAGGGCGGGGTTGCTCATCTGCTGATCTTGCCGCGCATGGCAGCTCCCGCTTACCGTCGCGGCCAAAGTGGGAGCATAAACATGTCGATTACAGTCATCCGCAATGCCGACTATGTCGTCGCCTGGGACGCAGCGAGCAAGAATCACACTTATGTCACCGGCGGCGATGTCGCCTTCGAGGATGGCGTGCTCACTTTCGCCGGGCGCAATTACCAGGGCGAGGCCGGCGAGACCATCGACGGCCGCGGCTTCATGGTGATGCCCGGCCTCGTCGATATCCACTCCCACCCGTCCAGCGAGCCGCTGAACAAGGGCTTTCTCGACGAGATCGGCTCGCCCGGCCTCTACAATTCCTCGCTCTACGAATACATGCCGATCCTGCGCCCCGATCCGGAGGGCGTGCCGGATTGCGTGCGTGTGGCCTATTCGGAACTGCTGCTGTCGGGCGTCACCACGGTTGCCGACCTCTCCATCGCCCATCCGCAATGGATCGACCTCGCCGCAGAGAGCGGCCTGCGTGTATGTCTCGCACCGATGTTTCGCTCGGCGCGCTGGTTCACGCCGAATGGCACATTGGTGGATTACGAATGGAACGAGAAGGCCGGCGAGGACGCCATGCTGCAGGCGTTCGGCATCATCGATGCCGCCGAAAGCCATCCGTCAGGCCGCCTGTCCGGCATGATGTGCCCGGCGCAGATCGACACCTGCACACCGGCTTTGATGCGCGACAGTTATGCCGAAGCGAAGCGTCGCGGCATTCCATGGCAGACGCATGCGGCCCAGTCGGTGCCCGAATTTCTCGAGATGATCCGTCGGCACGGCATGACCCCCATCCAGTGGCTGGGTGAACTCGGCGTGCTCGGCCCGACCTCGCTGGTCGGCCATGCCATTTTCGTCGATGAGCATCCGCTGGCACACTGGCACACGCGCCGCGATCTCGCGCTGCTGGCGGAGACGGGCACCACGGTGGCGCATTGCCCGACCGTGTTCATGCGCCGCGGCGTCGCGCTACGCGATGTCGGCCGCTATCGCGAGGCCGGCATCAAGGTGGCGATCGGCACCGACACCTATCCGCACAACATGATCGAGGAAATGCGCAACGTCACCATGACCTCGCGACTGATGGCCGGCCATCCGCGCGGGCTGAACTCGACCGGCCTGTTCGAAGCCGCCACCACCGTCGGCGCCCAGGCGCTCGGCCGCGACGATATCGGCAGGCTGGAGGCGGGCTGCAAGGCGGATCTGGTGATGGTCGATGTCACCCATCCGATGATGCAGCCGCATCGCGACCCCATCCGCAGCATGATTTATGCGGCGGCCGAACGCGCCGTACGACATGTCTATGTGGATGGCAGGCAGGTGGTGAAGGACGGCGTGGTCCAGACCTTCGACTATCCGGCTGCGGCGCTGCGCGTGCACGAAGCCCAGATCCGCGCCGAGGAGCGCTCACCGGGACTGGACTGGGCGGGGCGGAAGCTGACGGAGATCTCGCCACTGTCATTTCCGATGGCGTGGCCGTCAAATGAGTGACTTTCAGCTCTCACTGTCGTCGTCCGGCTTGACCGGACGACCCAGTAGACATCAGTGATAGCGTTTCGATCAGCCCCACCTGCGTTTACTGGATCGCCCGCTTTCGCGGGCGATGACAGTTCAGAAACAGGACGCGCTTACACCCGCTCGATGATGATCGCCGGGGCCATGCCACCGGCGGCGCACATGGTGACGAGGCCGCGCTTCAGGTTACGACGCTCAAGTTCATCCAGGATCGTACCGACGAGGATCGCGCCGGTGGCACCGATCGGGTGGCCCAGCGCGATCGAGCCGCCATTGACGTTGACCTTGCTGGTATCGAGCTTGAGGTCGCGGATGAACTTCGCCGCCACCACCGCAAACGCCTCATTGATCTCCCAGAGATCGATGTCGTCCGGGGTCAGACCAGCCTTCTCCAGCACCTTCTTCGCCGCCGGCACCGGCGCATTCAGCATCAGCGTCGGATCATCGCCGATATTCGCCATCGCCACGATCTTGGCGCGCGGCTTGAGGCCGTGCTTGTCGGCATAGGCCTTGGAGGTCAGCAGCAGTGCCGCGGCGCCATCGACCACGCCCGACGAATTGCCGGCGTGATGGAAGTGCTTGATCTCCAGATCCGGATATTTCTGGTTGATCTGCTTGCGATAGGTGGTGCCCTTGTCGTCAAGCGGATAGTCGGCCATGGCGGTGAAGGCCGGCTTCAAGCCGGCGAGACCTTCGGCCGTGGTATCCGGGCGCGGATATTCGTCCTTGGCCAGCACGACATTTCCGTCGTCATCGGTCACCGGCACGATGCTCTTGTCGAAGCGGCCTTCCTTGATGGCGATGGCGGCACGGCGCTGGCTTTCGAGGCCGAGCGCATCGAGTTCCTCGCGGGTAAAGCCTTCCATCGAGGCGATGGCGTCGCCGCAGATGCCCTGATGCGATTGCGGATGCACCTTGGCGAGGCGCTTGTTGCCCGAGCCCATGCCGAGCGGCGGCTTGCCGGCCGCCATATCCTCGGCAGCCATCGCGCCGGTGAGCGACATCATTTCGGTGCCGCCGGCGATGACCACGTCTTCCATGCCCGACATGATCTGCGCCGCGGCGAAATTCACGGCCGTGATGCCGCCGCCGCAGAAACGATCGAGGGTGGTGCCGGAAGCCTTGGTGTCATAGCCGGCATCGAGGGCCGCCATGCGGCCGAGATCGCCGCCCTGCTTGCCGCGCTGGGTGGAGGTGGACCAGATGATGTCATCGACATCGGCGGTATTGAGCTTGTTGCGTTCCGCGATCGCCTTCAGCACGGTGGCGGCGAGATGCTGCGGATGATGTTCGGCGAGTGCGCCCTTGCCGACCTTGCCGATCCCGCGCGGGGTGCGGACTGCGTCGATGATATATGCGTCAGCCATGGGTCTTCCTCCAGATTTTACAGTGTTTTTCTGGATGCGAGATTGGCCAAGCCCGTGATGAAGTCAAGGCGCAGCGATGGCATGCTTGCCCGCCAGATTTGGCGGGTGTCGCCCCAATTCAGAGCAGGAAGGACAGCGCCGCCTCGCAGCGAGCCTCGACCTTGAGCGTGAGCAGATCATCGGCGCGGGTGCGACCGAGATTGACCGCCGCGATGGGAATGCCCTTCTTCGCCGCCGCCTGCACGAAGCGAAAACCCGAATAGACCATCAGTGAGGAGCCGACGACGAGCATGGCATCGGATGCCTCCAGCCGGTCGCGCGCCTCATCGACCACATCGCGCGGAACCGTCTCGCCGAAGAACACGACATCGGGCTTCAGCACACCCGCACACACGATGCAGGACGGTACATCGAAGGCTGCAAAATCATCATGCTCGAGATCTGCGTCGCCATCGGGTGCATCCGGCGCATCGAGTGCGAGCCACGCCGCATTGCGATGACCGAGCTCATGCTGGAAATCGCTGCGCGGCATTTTCAAGCCACATCCCATGCAGCGCACCTGATCCAACCGTCCGTGCAAATCGATGACGCGCTCGCTGCCCGCACTCTGATGCAGGCGATCGACATTCTGCGTCAGCAGAATCTCGCTGCGTCCCATTTGCTCCAGTCGCGCCAAGGCACGATGCGCATCATTCGGCTTCGCCTGTCCGAAGTGACGCCATCCGATCATGCTGCGCGCCCAGTAACGCTTGCGCGTCGCTTCGCGTGTCATGAAATTGTCATATGTGACAGGCGGCGTGCGTTTCCAGTTGCCGTCGCTGTCACGGTAATCGGGAATACCTGAATGGGTACTGCAGCCCGCGCCGGTCAGCACGAACAGACGCTGGTGACGCGTCACAAATTCTTCGAGAATTCCCTTTTCAATCATGGCGTTGATCTATGTCACAAAAATCGAATGTCCAGCATCGCTGCATATGTGACATGCTCGCCGCAGGTAACATATTCCATTCAAGAAACGGTCATGCCGTTGCGGGTTAGACGATCTGTCTGCTAGAACATTTTTGCGCAACGAGACCAACCCGTAGAGTGAGCCATGACGCTACAAACCAAAGATGCCTCCACTTCGCGCGAGCAGTTCATGCAGATCGTCAAGGACGAGCTCAACAAGTTCGAGAGCGCCGAGCGCGAGCTTCGCAAGAGCGTCAAGAAGGATCGCGTGAAAGAGCTCAAGCTGCCGGAAGATCTGGCTCACTAGGTTACGCGATCGCGTGACATCGAAGTTCCCAAGCGAACTTCATGCAACGAACCAGGGTCACCGTTTCGGTGGCCTTTTTCTTTGGCAGCCACCGCCGTTTTAAAGCGCGCGACAATGTCGCTGCATGGCAGTATTTCACATTCCCTTCATCAAGCGCCTTTAGCGAGACTCTTTAATTTCAAGAATAATGCATTGAGGAAATGGCAAAGTCATCGAAGCTGGTTGCGACCAAGCGCGGGAAAATTCTTCTGGTCCGGCGCGTCAAGGATGGTCTGTGGATGTTCCCGGGCGGCCGCAAGCTGCCGCGCGAGAACGACAAGGTTTGCCTGCGCCGCGAGATCAAGGAAGAACTGCCGAAATTGAAACTCGGCCGCCTCACGCTGTGGAAAGAGGTGAAGGCCACCAACCGGCATTCCGGCCGCAAGATGAGCGATTCCATCTTCATCGCCGAGACGGCCACCGGCCAGCTTCGGATCGGCGACAAGAAGGAGATCGATCGCGCGGTGTGGCGCAAGCCGCGCAGCGGCATGCGCCTGACGCCGACCTCGCGCTATATCCGCGACAAGCTGTTTCCGCGCGCCTAGAGCGCTTTCATTTTGAGATGACGCGCCTCTCCACGAACTCTCCCTCATCCTGAGAGCCTGACTGGAAACGCGGTCCATAAAGCGCAGTACACTCAGTCCCTCATGGTGAGGAGCGGCCGTAGGCCGCGTCTCGAACCATGAGTTGGCCGGGTTCAGAGCCTGCGGCCATCCTTCGAGACGCCGCTGCGCGGCTCCTCAGGATGAGGGACGGCGAAGCGAGCTGGGATTACTATCCCGAGCAAGTCCAGCCAAAAATACCCCATCGCTTTATGAGTCAGACTCTGAGGAGCCGCGCGTTTGCGCGGCGTCTCCCTTGCGAATGGCGAAGCCATTCGCAAGGGATGGGCGACACACGCCATGGTTCGAGACGCGCGCCAATAAGCGCGCTCCTCACCATGAGGACAGTGGTCGTCTGACATAAGCCTCGTGGATTAGTTCGGCGGGACGATCGTCCCTTCGACTGCGCCAAAACCGACGCGGTAGCCCTTGCCCTGGCACCAGCCGCGGATCGTGAGCGTGTCGCCGTCTTCGAGGAATGTGCGCTGGCCGCCGCCGGGCAGATCGAATGGTTCGGCGCCATTCCACGAGATTTCGAGCAGGCTGCCGCGCTGATCCCGCTCGGGACCGCTGATGGTGCCGGAGCCCAGCAGGTCGCCGACAGTCATCGCGCAACCGCTGGAGGCGTGGTGCATCAGCTGCTGCACCGACGACCAGTACATATACTTGAAATTGGTGCTGCAGAGCGCCGCCGGCTCCGATGAGCCCGACGCGCGCAGATCGACATCGAGCTGCAGGTCGTAATTCTGCGCGCTGTGCTGCTGCAGATGCGGCAGCGGCACCGGGTCCTGCACCGGACCATTGAGACGAAACGGCTCCATTGCTTCGCGCGTCAC
This sequence comes from Tardiphaga sp. GW821-FHT12E02, assembly GCF_058807155.1. Lineage (NCBI taxonomy): Bacteria > Pseudomonadati > Pseudomonadota > Alphaproteobacteria > Hyphomicrobiales > Nitrobacteraceae > Tardiphaga > Tardiphaga sp. GW821-FHT12E02. The sequence continues at coordinate 953,657 of NZ_JBXAQK010000001.1, read as the reverse complement.
GATCCACGGGCTGATCGATGTGGCAAAGGCCTTGGCGAGGAACGGGCCGAGCGGCACATACTCCCATTGCTGGATGTCGCGCGCGCTCCAGTCGTTGAGCAGCACGAAGCCGAAGATCATCGCCTCGGCCTGCGCCTCGGTGAGCATGCCGCCGATGGCGGAGGGCTGGCCGACCACCACGCCCATCTCCAGCTCGAAATCGAGCCGCCGGCACGGGCCGAAGGATGGCACGGCCGCATCCGCCGGCTTCAGCTGGCCGCGCGGGCGATGCACCTCGGTGCCGCTGACCACCACCGTGGAGGCACGGCCGTTATAGCCGATCGGCATATGCAGCCAGTTCGGCTGCAGCGCATTGTCCTTGCCCCGGAACATGACGCCGACATTGCTGGCGTGCTCCTTCGACGAATAGAAATCGGTGAAGCCGGCCACCTGCAACGGCAGATGCAGCGTGACATCGGCCAGCGGCAGCAGCGCGCGCTCGCGCAGCCCGGCATTGTCCCGCAGTTCCGGATGATCATGGCGCAGCAACTGGCTGATCCGCGCCCGTGTCGCGGTCCACGCTTTGGGGCCCAGCGCCATGAAAGCGTTGATCGACGGCTGCGCAAACACAGGCCCACCGACATCGATCAGCCCTTCGGCCTCGAGCAGCGCCAGATCCAGCACGAATGTGCCAATGGCGATGCCGACCCTTGGCGGCGTGCCGGCTGTCGAGAACACGCCATAAGGCAGGTTCTGGATTGGAAAATCCGATGCCGGATCAGTCGCGAGGAAAGAACGGAGGGAGGGGTCGTTGGGATGCAATTCAGGGGAGTGCATGGAGCAAGACACCGGCTTGAGGAGCCGATGGTGCCCAGGGGCGGGATCGAACCACCGACACTGCGATTTTCAGTCGCATGCTCTACCAACTGAGCTACCTGGGCGCCGACCCGGCAAGGCCGGGTGAGCGGCCGGTTTATAGTCAGGCAAACCGGCGCTGTCCACCCGCATGACAGCGATTTTACAGAGAGAATTTTGCCGACAAAACAAGGCGGAAGCCCGCGCCCGCGGCAACGGGCCTATTCGCCGTCGTCGTCTTCGGCCGGACGCCCCGGAATCGCGTAATTGCCGGACAGCCAGCGATTGAGATCGACGTCGCGGCAGCGCTCCGAGCAGAACGGTTTTGACGCCTCGACCGACGGCTCGCCGCAGATCGGGCAGGGTTTTGCGGGGCGCACCGCGCCTGGGGTCTTAGCTTGCATTCAACCAGCCGAAACGGATCGGGAAACCCTCGCCACCGAGCAGAGCGGTGGTTTCATACAGCGGCAGGCCGACCACACTCGTATAGGAGCCGACCAGTTTCACCACAAACGACCCCGCAATGCCCTGGATCGCATAGCCACCGGCTTTGCCGCGCCACTCGCCGGAGCCGATATAGGTCGAGATATCGTCCTCGCTGAGCCGCTTGAAACGGACGCGGGTCTCGACCAGGCGCTGGCGAAACCCCTCTTTCGGCGTGACGAGGCAGATCGAGGTGTAGACGCGGTGATTGCGGCCCGACAGCAGCCGCAAACACTGCGAGGCCTCGTCCACCAGTTCCGCCTTGGGCAGGATGCGGCGACCGACCGCCACCACCGTATCGGCGGCGAGAATGAAGGATCCCTGCAGCTCGTCATCGAGCTGGACCGATTTCAGCGCCGCCTCGGCCTTGGCGCGGGCCAGGCGATTGGCGCAGGCGCGCGGCAGTTCACCGCGCTTCGGGGTCTCGTCCACATCGGCCGGACGCAGCGCATCGGGCTCGATACCGGCCTGATTGAGCAGGCTGACACGGCGGGGCGAACCGGAGGCGAGAACGAATTTGGGACGGCCGAGCATGCGGGGATGTTGATCCTGAAATTGCGGCCGGAACGTATCGGAAGGGGTGCGCGGCGGCAACCGCTGCCAGCCGTCAACTCCACCTGTCATCGCCCGCGCGAGCGGGCGATCCAGCAAACGCTGTCGTTCCGGCTCAAGCACCAAATGCGGTGTTTACTGGATCGCCCGGTCAAGCCGGGCGACGACGACCAGGAACTCGGAGCAATCCCCCTCACGGCTTCGGCCGCGCGAACCGCTTCCTGATCCGCATCGACAGCCCGTCCATCACCTCGCGATAGGCGGCGAGCTTCTGCTCGCGATTGCCCTGGGTGTCCGTGGGATCCACCGTCGGCCAGTATTCGACATCCGCCGCCATGGTCCGCGTCAGCTCCAGCGCCTTGTGATGGGCCTCCGGCGACAAAGTGATGATGAGATCGAAATTCATCCCCTCCCAGTCCTCGAGCTCCTCGAAGGTCATGGGCCGGTGTTTCGACAGATCCTGCCCCATCTCGGCCATCACAGCGACGACGAACGGATCGAGCTCGCCCTTCTTCACGCCGGCGGAGCGGACATAGAGTTTCTGCGGAAACATCTGCTGCAGCAGGCTCGCCGCCATCGGCGAGCGGACGCTGTTCTGCCCGCAGGCGAACAACACGGCTTGTGGCGTTCGCACAACAGGCGGCGCCGACACGGGCTACGCCCTTTTTGAAGAAAGCATGGCCTTTGCGAAAAACCGGCATCCACTTTTCCGGGCCATGCTTAACCCTTCCAGTGCAGGACGGAGATCAACGTAAACAGCCGCCGCGCCGTTTCGAAATCGACGCGGACCTTGCCGGACAGCCGTTCCTGCAGCGTGCGCGAGCCCTCGTCATGGATGCCGCGGCGGCCCATGTCGATGGCTTCGATCTTGTCCGGCGTCGCGGTGCGGATGGCCTGGTAGTAGCTGTCACAGATCATGAAATAGTCTTTCACGATCCGGCGAAACGGCGTCAGCGACAACAGATGGGCGACCACGGGCGTGCCGTCTTCCTTGCGGATGTCGAACATCAGCCGGCTGCCGGTGATGCCGATATGCAGCGTGAACGGACCCGCCGCCGCACCTTCCGGCGCGAACAGGTTTTCCTCGATCAGGTCGTAGATCGCGATCGCGCGCTCATGCTCGATATCCGGCCCGGAACGACCGATCGATTCCTCATCGAGCGTCACCGCCACGATGCGATTATTGGTGTCGTTCCCGGCTGCGGAGGAATCATTCATTGCAGATTGAGACGTAACCCGACGGACCGTGCGTGGGCATCCAGACCTTCGGCCTTGCCCAGCGTCATCGCAGCCGGTCCCAGCGCTCGCAGCTGATCCGGCCCGCACTTCAGGATCGACGTTCGCTTCATGAAGTCAAGCACGCCGAGGCCCGAGGAGAACCGGGCGGAGCGCGCCGTGGGCAACACATGGTTGGAGCCACCGACATAATCGCCGATCGCCTCCGGCGTATGACCGCCCAGGAAGATGGCGCCGGCATTGCGGATTTGCGCGGCAAACGCGTCCGGATCGGCGGTCATGACCTCGAGATGTTCCGCAGCGATCGCATTGGCGAGCGGCACTGCAGCATCGAGCTGGTCGACCAGAATGATGGCGCCGAATTCATCCCACGAGGCGCGGGCGATGTCTGCACGCGGCAGCGTGGTGAGCTGCGCCTCCACGGCCAGCACGACATCATCGGCCAGGCGCTTGCTGTCGGTGATCAGGATCGACTGCGCATTGGTGTCGTGTTCCGCCTGCGCCAGCAGATCGGCGGCGATCCAGTCGGCATTGGCGGTGTCATCGGCGACCACCAGCACCTCGGACGGGCCCGCGATCATGTCGATGCCGACGCGGCCGAACACCTGCCGCTTGGCGGCAGCCACATAGGCATTGCCGGGACCGACGATCTTCGCCACCGGGGCAATGGTGGCGGTGCCGTAGGCCAATGCGGCCACGGCCTGCGCGCCGCCGACACGGTAGATTTCCGAGACCCCGCCGAGCTTGGCTGCGGCCAGCACCAGCGGATTGAGCTTGCCGCCCGGCGACGGCACCACCATCACCACGCGATCGACACCGGCGACCTTGGCCGGAATGGCATTCATCAGCACCGACGACGGATAGGCGGCGGTGCCGCCGGGCACATAGAGACCGACCGCCTCGATGGCGCTCCAGCGCCAGCCGAGCTCGACGCCCGCCGCATCGGTGAAGCGCTCGTCCTTCGGCATCTGGCGTTGATGGAACAGCTCGATGCGGTCGCGCGCGAAGCGCAGCGCGTCCACGGTCTCGGCGTCGCACGCCGCGACGGCGGCATCGATCTCGGCCGGCGTGACGCGCAGGCCCGATGCCTGCAGGTCGAGTTTGTCGAACTTCCGGGTGGCCTCCAGCAACGCGTCATCGCCGCGTGCAGCGACATCATCTACGATCGCCCGGGTAGCCGCTTCGATATCGGCGGCAACCTCCCGCTTCATGGCAAGGAAGGCTTTGAAACGCTGAGGAAAATCAGCGCTGGCGGCATCGAGGCGAAGTGGCATTGTGGTATCCCGGCGGAGCTTGAAAGCGGCTCCCCTGCTCAATGGCGCGGGTGGTCGGTGGCGTCAAGGCTGGGGCTTCCTAACCCTCCCCCTTGTGGGGAGGGTCGGCCGAAGGCCGGGGTGGGGGTCCCCACGTGACGTCAGAGTTTGCGAAAGCACCCCACCCGTCTCGATGCTCGCTGAACGCTCGCCTCGATCCACCCTCCCCGCTGCGCGGCTTCGCCGCTTGGGGGAGGGAAAGGATCCGCGCTACGCTTCCAGCCCCGCCTCTTCCTCACCGCCGAGCTCATCCGGCCCCAGATCCGCCAGCTCGCATTCGAGGCATTCGACATCCAGCCGCAGCGCGCCGCGGCCGTCGAACAGCAGCAGGGCATTGCCGCCCGGCGCCTCGCTTTCATTGAACTCGATACCCAGCAGCTTCAGCGCCACATCACCGCCATCGAGATCGATATCGCGGGATTTACAGGCCAGCACGCGGTCGAAGCGCAGTGCGGAGAGCAGCCGGCGCGACGTCACGTCGCCGGAGATCGACTGGTCCCAATCGAGCCGGTTCAGGCCGATGACGAGGCGCTTTTCACCGGGCCGCCAGACGATATCGCTGACGACGACCTCGGCGTCCTGCACATGCGCAGAGATCACCGCGAGGTCGTCCGCATCCAAGGCTATGAGTTTGCGTCGACCTGTCACGATGTCCCCTTCAAAACACTATCCGCTGATCCGCTCGATCTGCGCGCCGCAGGCCGAGAGCTTTTCTTCCAGCCGCTCGAAGCCGCGGTCGAGATGATAGATGCGATTGACCATCGTCTCGCCTTCGGCGACGAGGCCGGCGATCACCAGCGACACCGATGCGCGCAGATCCGTCGCCATCACAGGCGCACCGCGCAGCTTGCCGATGCCGTCGATGGTCGCGGTCTCGCCATCCAGATGGATGCGCGCGCCAAACCGGGCCAGCTCCTGCACATGCATGAAGCGGTTTTCAAAGATCGTCTCGGTGATGTGCGACGATCCTTTGGCCGTCGTCATCAGCGCCATCAACTGTGCCTGCAGATCGGTCGGAAAACCGGGAAACGGTGCCGTTGCAACATTGACGGCCTTGATGCCGGCGCCGTTGCGGGTCACGCGGATGCCCTCATTGTTCGGCGTCACCGTCGCACCGGCTTCCACCAGCACATCGAGCGCCGACTGCAGCAATTCCGGCCGTGCACCGGATAGCTGCACATCGCCGCCGGTCATCGCCACCGCCATCGCATAGGTGCCGGTCTCGATGCGATCCGGCAGCACGGTGTGACGGGCGCCATGCAGCTTGGCGACGCCCTCGATGGTGATGGTGGGCGTGCCGGCGCCACTGACGCGCGCGCCCATCTTGTTCAGGCAATCGGCAACATCGACGATCTCCGGCTCGCAGGCCGCATTGGTGATCACCGTGGTGCCCTTGGCCAGTGTCGCTGCCATCAGCGCCACATGGGTGCCGGACACCGTGACCTTGGGGAAATCGATCTCGGCGCCCTTCAGGCCGCCCGGCGCCTTGGCAATGACATAGCCGCCATCGATGGCCAGTTCGGCTCCGAGCTTTTCCAGCGCCATGATCAGCAGGTCCACCGGACGGGTGCCGATGGCGCAGCCGCCGGGCAGCGAGACCTTGGCCTCGTGCATGCGCGCCAGCAGCGGCGCGATCACCCAGAACGATGCGCGCATGGTCGAGACCAGCTCGTAAGGTGCCGTGGTGTCGATGATATTGGCAGCGGAAATATGCAGGGTCTGCCCCTGATATTCATGATCGCCCGGGCGCTTGCCGGCCGACATGATGTCGAGGCCGTGATTGCCGAGAATACGCTGCACCTGCGCGACGTCGGCCAGACGCGGCACATTGTCGAGGATCAGCGTCTCGTCGGTCAGCAAGGCGGCGATCATCAGCGGCAACGCGGCGTTTTTCGCCCCCGAGATCGGGATCGTGCCATTGAGTTTGTTGCCGCCGACGATGCGAATGCGATCCATACTGATTCCCGCTGAATGCTGAGCCCCGGAATATAGAGCCAATGGCCCCGGGTCTAACAGACCCGTTTGCGCAAAAGCTTCGCATTTGCGGCTTTTCGATGGGAACCGGATTGGCGAGAAAGGGCCGAATCGGCCCGTTATGCCCCAAGCCGGTTGATATCGGCCGTCTCCAGCACGGGTTTCGGATAACCGTTTCGCACCGACCGGATCATCGCGCGTCCGAGCTTCTCGCTGGAGGTGACGTAATTCGGCGCGATACGGTTCAGCAGCGACCAGAGCGGCGCGGTGACATTGTAGATCGCCTGAATCCACCCCGTCTTGGAGCGGACGCCGTGCAGCGGCTGGATGCCGCCGGGACGGAACATGTAGGCGGACTTGAAGGGGAGCCTGAGCAGGTCGTTCTCGGTCTTGCCCTTGATCCGGGCCCACATCACCTTGCCCTGCTCGGACGAGTCGGTGCCCTGTCCGGTGACATAGACAAAGCTCATCGCCGGGCTGAGCCGGACCAGCCTGTCCGCGACAGCCAGCGTCATGTCATAGGTGATGTGGCGATACTCCACTTCGTTCATCCCCAGCGACGATACGCCGAGACAAAACAGGCAGGCGTCATAGCCTGTCAGCTCCGACGCGATGGCCGACAGGTCGAACAGATCCTTGTGCGTGATCTCGCGCAGTTTCGCGTGCTGCTGCCCCGTCGGCGTGCGGCCGATTGCGAGCACGTGCTCGACGCCGGGATCCAGCAGGCATTCGCGCAACGCACCCTGCCCGACCATGCCGGTCGCACCGAAGACAATGACTTTCATGGCAGACCTCACGCCGCGATCGCGCGTTGATCGAACGACACACCGGCAAGCGCGGCTGAGACATCCCACAGCCGAGCGGCGACGGCAGCATCCAGCGCCTGCGGCATGATCTTGGCCGGCGACGGAGGACCTTTCATTTCAAAGAACCGCTTGGGTCCGTAATAGCTGGCAATATCGGCATCGGGCGATGTCGCCGCAAACAGGGTTGGCATGGCGCCAGCGGCAGCGGAATGGCTCGCCAAAGGCTGCAATATCTTGCTCGCCTGCCACAGGATGCCGCGACGGCCCGGACCGTTGCTGATGAGATCCGTGCGCGCATAACCGGGATGCGCGGCATTGCTCATGATGCCCCAGCCGCCGGCGTCGCTGCGACGCTGAAGCTCGATGGCAAAGATCAGCATCGCAAGCTTCGACTGGCTGTAGGCGCGCATCGGCTTGTAAAACACCGTGCCTTGCAGATTGTCGAAATCGATCATGCCGGTGCGATGCGCGAGGCTGCTGAGATTGACCACGCGCGGCGCCTTGCTGCGGCGGAGCAGCGGCAGCAGGCGCGCGGTGAGCGCGTAATGCCCGAGATAATTGGTGCCGAACTGCATTTCGAAACCGTCGGCGGTGGTCTGCCGCACCGGCAGCGCCATCACGCCGGCATTGTTGATCAGCAGATCGAGCGATTTGTACATCGCGCCGAACCGGCGCGCGAAGGCCGCAACGGAGTCCAGACTGGCGAGATCAAGCTGCTCGTAGCTGATGATCGCGTCGGGATAACGGGCACAGATCCGGTCGATCGCCTCAGAGCCCTTGGCGTCGTTACGCCCGGTCAGCACCACCTCGGCGCCAGCCCCGGCCAATGCCAGCGCGGTTTCAAAGCCGAGCCCGCCGGTCGCCCCGGTGACCACGGCGAGTTTGCCGGCCATGGGCGGAATGTGGTCAATGCTCCAGTCCGTCATGCTTATATCTCCACGAGCGAGAAGTGTTGCGCGGTGCAGCCGCCGGACATAAATGTGCACTCAGTGCAAACTTGCAATAGGTGCAGATCGAGGATTGTCGTGACTGCCAGGAAGCCGGCCAAGCCCAAGACAACACAGGCGAAATCGGCGATTGCCGCTGCCACGCCGCCGACCGGGCTGCGCGAGCGCAAGCGCCAGCAGACCCGCGAGCGGCTGACCAAGGTCGCCATGGAGTTGTTCCTGAAGCGCGGTTTCGAGGAAACCACGCTGGACGACATCGCCGCGGCCGCAGAAATCTCACGCCGCAGCTTCTTCCATCATTTCGCGTCGAAGGAAGACCTGGTTCTCGCCTGGCAGGACGCCAGCACGGATTTTCTCGTTGCCTCGATCGCCGCCCGCCCTGCCGACGAGCCGATGCTGCTGGCGGCCGAGAATGCGCTGCTGTCGATGGCGCAGCAGCTCGAGAGCTCCGAGGCGATCGCCATTGCGCGCCTGAAGCACGGCACGCCATCGCTGCGCGCGCGCGACCATGTGAAATACGAGAAGATGGAGCGCGCCATCGCGGCCGCCCTCGGCGATCGCGCCACAGGGCCCTCCGGACCATTGCAGGCGCGGCTGGTCGCCATGATCACGACGGGCGCGATGCGGATCGGCGGCGAGATCTGGCTGGCGCAGGATGCCGGCGAACGCCCGGAAAAACTGATCAGGCGCACCTTTGCCGAGATCCGGGCGATCCTCGATGAATCGCCCGCGCCAGGGAGCAAAACCTGACCGGGCTCAGGCCAAACCGCCTTGCAGCGGACGAAACTTCCGGACCGCAAGGAAGGTTGCCGCAACGAACAGCACCAGCACGATGCCCTGCACGATCGCGAAAGGCGGTTCGGAGGGCGGCACGCTCGGCGCCAGCGCGTGCAGCGGCGGGACCTTCAGGAAGCTCTGGATGATCAGCACGAAGATGTTGAGATAGAGCGAGGTCATCGCGGTCACCACATAGATCCAGCGCCAGGATCCCGCGAGCCCGCGGCCATAGAGCGCGAGGCAGGCGATCGCCAGCAGCACCAGCGAGATGATGCCGATCACGTGCGACGGCAGCAGTTTGTCGACCGGAAAGAAGAAGCCGGTGACGCTGGTGAGGATCGTGGTCAGCAGGAAGGTGCCGGTCCAGCCGGGCATCGGCCGGGATTTGAGCAGACCAACCATGGCGATGAGGCCGGTGACAATGGCGATCAGACTGATCACCACATGCAGCAGCGTGAATGTCGCAAGACTCGTACCCAGAACCATGATGCCCCCCTGCCTTGGAAGGCTTCAAATCTAGGGTGCTGGCTTGATATTTAGCAACGGTGAAGCGAATGGCACTTGCACGAATTTACGGCCATTCGCACCAGGGACCTCAATAATAGCGCGGGATCGGTCCGTTATGCGGCGTCATCCTGTCCGACAGGTCGAACATCACCTCGTCCACATAGCACCAGCCCCAGCCTTCCGGCGGATCATAGCCTTCGATGATCGGGTGCCTGGTCGCGTGAAAATGCTTGGTGGCGTGCTGGTTCGGCGACTGGTCGCAGCAGCCGACATGGCCGCAGGTCCGGCACAGGCGCAGATGCAGCCATGTGCTGCCGATCTTGAGGCAGTCCTCGCAGCCGAGCGCGCTCGGCGTCACATCGCGGATGCCGGAGACATGGGTGCAGCGGATCGTCATCGCTCGCTTCTCCTACAAAGTCGGCCGCGACGCATCGCCGAGAAAGCCATGCAGTGCCGCCACCACCTGCGCGCCTTCGCCGATGGCGCCGCCGACGCGTTTGACCGAGCCGGAGCGCACATCGCCCACCGCATAGACGCCCGGCACCGAGGTCTCCAGGGCCTGCACCGCGCGGCCATTTGCGGCGACACCGGTGAGAACGAAGCCGCCGCGATCCAGCGTCACGCCGCAATCGGCCAGCCAGTCGGTGGCCGGATCGGCGCCGACGAACAGGAACAGATTGCGGATCTCGGACGTCTCGTCCTGGCCTGACAGGCGGCTGCGCAGCGTGACCCGCGACAGGCCGGCCTCGGGATCACCATCCAGCGCGACGACTTCGGTGTTGAAGACCAGTTCGATATTCGCCATGGATTCGATGCGGTCGATCAGATAGCGCGACATGGAGGCCGCGAGCCCGCCGCCGCGGATCACCATCCGCACCCTGGCCGCCTGGCCGGCGAGAAACACCGCCGCCTGCCCGGCCGAATTGCCGCCGCCGACCAGGATCACCTCCTGCGCCTTGCACAGCCGGCCTTCGATGGGGGACGCCCAGTACCACACCCCACGGCCTTCGAAATCCTTGAGCCGATCGATCTCCGGTCGTCGATAGCGCGCGCCCGACGCGATCACGATCGACCGCGCCTTGAGGACTTCGCCATCATCCAGCGCAAGGCCGAACAAGCCATCCTTGCGCGAGCAATCCAGCTGGCCGACCGTGACCGGAATCATCACATCGGCACCGAATTTCTGTGCCTGATTGAAGGCGCGCGCCGTCAGCGCATGGCCGGAAATGCCGGTGGGGAAGCCGAGATAATTCTCGATCCGCGCGCTGGCGCCCGCCTGCCCGCCGAATGCGCGCGAATCGCACACCGCGATGGAGAGCCCTTCGGACGCGCCATACACGGCCGTCGACAGACCGGCAGGACCGCTGCCGACGACGGCGACGTCGTAGACCTTGTCCTTGTCGATCGGCCGCAGCATGCCCATGGCATGCGCCAGTGCCGACAGAGTCGGATTGCGCAGCACCGAGCCATCCGGCACCACCACGAGCGGCAATTCCTGCGGCGACGGCGCATAGCGCGCCACGACGTCGCCGGCGTCCTTGTCCACCTGCGGATCGAGCAGGTGATAGGGATAGCCGTTGCGGGTGAGAAAGCCCTGCAGCCGCACCATGTCGCTGGCCGTGGCCGAGCCGATCAGCGCCGGACCGCCGACGCCACCCTGCAACAGATTGACCCGGCGCAGGATCAGCGCGCGCATGATGCGCTCGCCGAGATCCGCTTCGGCCACCAGCAATGCGCGCAGTCGCTCCGGGGGAATCAGCAGCGTCTCGACATCGCCTTCGGCACGGCCATCGACGAGCGCCATGCGGCCGGACAGCTGGCCGATTTCGGCCAGAAACTGCCCGGCGCACTGATCCGCCACCGGCGAGACGCGCCCGAAGCCGTCGCGCTGGGTGACGCAGACATGGCCGGACAACACCACGAACATGCCCGGCCCTGGCTTGCCGGTCTCGAACAGCATGTCGCCATCTTTATAGAGAGCGATCTCGCCGAACCGGCGCATCCGCTCGATCTCGGCAGCGGTGAGCGACGGAAAGGTCTGGTCATAGCGCGGCGTCAGCATCGCCGCCTTTTTGTGTTCGGGGATGTTGTTCGGGTCCATGGACTCTCGCCTGCCTGCTGAATGGGGCCGATTATTCCCGGTCGGGCGCGTCCGATCTTGAACGATCGTCCGCAACTCTATCCGGTTCCGATGACACCCCGGCTTCGGTCGCGGCCAGATCGGCCCGGCCGCGCAGCTGTGACTTGCGCTTTTTCAGATTGTCCCGCAGCGCCTGACGCAAACGCGCCTGGCGGGCTTGATCGCGCTCATTCGGGCTTTGGGGCGGACGGTCGGCCATGCAGCGGCTTTACAGAACAGTTGGGAATTCAGCGATCTGGATCCTCTTCTAGCATCCCTCGCCGGTCTGAACGAGCCGCGTTCATTGGCGCGTCGTGCCGGAAAAGCCGGCAGCCGGAACCGGCGACAAACGCTGTCCCGTACAAATCCTTCATAATGATGCCGCCGAATGCCGTCCCGCGCTTGCACCGTGGAAGAGGGTGTGGCAGAGAACGCCTCGCTTGGTGGGCCGCCCTCAGGGCCGATTCCCGCAACCAGCACGCTGCCGTAGCTCAGTGGTAGAGCACTCCATTGGTAATGGAGAGGTCGACAGTTCAATCCTGTCTGGCAGCACCATTTATTGGCCCGCTTGGCTCAGCCGATCCGCACCCGACACATCCAGCAAATCCAGGGCGCTCCGATCGTCAGCCGCCCGGGCGTCATCGATATAGGCGACCAGCAGGCGATTGATGGCGTTGGTATCCAGCAGGCGAAAATCCGACAGGCGAATCCAGCCGTCGAAGAACCGATCGACATAGCCGACCGCACTATCCCGTTCCTCGACCCAGTTCGGGCCGATCAGCCCTGCCGGGTGCGGCTCCCAGTAGCAGAAGATCAGGCCGCCTTGGGTGGTCCGCCCGAGAATGCGCTGGCCATCGCGGGGCGCCTCGGCCATCGGCCGGAGAAACTGGCCATATTCCCTCAAAATCCGCTCGACCTGCATTCAACGCGCTTCCATTTGCGGAGAGGCGCCGACGGGCACCGCGTAGTGAGGGTAATGGGGACCATTGAACTTGGTTTCGGGCAAGGGCCGCGACGCAAGCGCTCGTGATACCACCGCCGCGTAGCGATTCCCGCCATCACAGCAATCAATGGTATTCGAAAACCAACCCCGGACCATGCCGAAAGGTTTGGCAAGCGCGAACGGCAATCACGTCGATCACAACAAATCTATCTAGAGATAAACCAAATTATTACGGGTTGACCCATCAACCTCCAAAAGCGCCATAACCCACTGAAAATTAACGCCTCTTTTAGTTTTAATTAATTTGTCGCTAAGCATGATTTTGCGGTGCGTCTCAGCTGGTCGGGTTGTAGGCAGCTGTGGCGAATGGGTGACAGCAATTTGCGCAAAACCTGTCTATCTCGACGCCATAGGACGGAGCCCAAGCGTGCCCCGGTCTAAATCGGTTTTCTGGAGAAGAAAAAATGAAGAAGTTCCTGCTGGGCACCGCTGCCCTCCTCGCGATGGGCGCCTCGGCTTCGGCCGCTGACCTCGCCGCTCGTCCCTACACCAAGGCTCCGGCTTACGTCGCTGCCCCGATCTATAACTGGACCGGCTTCTACATCGGCGGTCACGTCGGTGGCGCCTTCAACGGCAACAGCGGCTTCGCTGGCACCTCGGACAATTCCGACGGTCGCTTCCTCGGCGGCGTGCAGGCCGGCGCTGACTACCAGTTCGCTCCGAACTGGGTGATCGGTGTTGAAGGCCAGTACAGCTGGGTTGGCAACAACAACACGAACATCGCGTTCGTTGGTGCAGGCGTTCCTGCTGGCACCGGCTACAACCTGAACCAGAAGGGTCTGGCCTCGGTCACCGGTCGTCTCGGTTACACCTGGGGTCCGGCACTGCTCTACGTGAAGGGCGGTTGGGCTTATCAGGACGCCACCGAAACCCTGTTCACGCCGGTTGCTGTTCCGTTCGCCACCACCACCAAGGACAACGGCTACACCGTCGGCGCCGGCCTCGAATACCTGTTCACCCAGAACTGGTCGGGCAAGATCGAGTACCAGTACTACGACTTCGGCAACACCACGATCACCGCTCCGGCTTACCTGACCCAGTTCGGTTCGTCGAAGAACGATCAGCACGTCGTCAAGGCTGGCCTGAACTACCGCTTCAACTGGGGTGGCCCGGTTGTCGCGAAGTACTGAGATCCGCGCCTGATTTCAGGCTCGTGACTTACGGAAAGGCCAGCGGAAACGCTGGCCTTTTTGTTTTGCGCCTCTGTCAGGGGCAGCTCCGATCTTTACGCTTCGGTAACCGCGCAAGCCCCGCGACAGCCTCCGATTGCGCATTTACCCGAATGTTAACTCGGTACCGACATACTCTCGGCGCGACCCGCACGACATCACCGCGGGCGTGGGGGAGTCATCAAAGTGAAGTCGGTTTCTGGAAAGCTCGCGCGCATCCGCATCTCGCGCCCACGGTTTGGCATTCGCGGCAGCCTGTTTGCCGCCTTCGCGGTGATTGCCGGCATGGCGATCCTGATCAGCGCCGGCGCCGGCGCCATTCTCGGCCAGCTCGGCCAGATGATGACCGAGCTCAACGGCCGCGATATTCCGAAACTCACCGCCAGCCTCGAACTCGCCACTGCCAGCGAAAGCCTCGCCAGCCAGGGCCCGATGCTGCTCGCGTCCTCGACCGCCGAGATTCTGAAAGAGCGCTCGCAGCGCATGAGCGCCACCCACAAGGTCGCCACCGAAAAACTCGATAGCATCGCCAAGCTCGGTGCCGACATGGCCGTGGTCGCTTCCCTCGCCGATTCCGTGAAGAATATCGGGGACACGATCCGCAGCCTCGGCGCCGCCACGCAGGAAAAGATCGACGCGGCCGTCCAGCACGAGAAGCTCTACAACGCGGTGCGTACCGCGGCGGATAATTTCGTGAAGAAGGCGGCCCCGTCGATTGTCGATGCCCAGGCCGGGATGGATGCAACGCTGCGCGCCGTCGTGTTCTCCGCCGAGGATTCCGGCGAGGCCTCGCGTATCATCGTGCAGATCGGCAATGTCGTCGCCGACACCAACCTGATTTCGTCCGACCTGATGGCAGCACTGTCCGCCGGGTCCGGTGAGGCGCTTTCGCCGATCGAGGAGAGCTTCAAGACCGCGCAGACGCGGGTGAAAGCCAATCTCGCCGCACTCGATGGCGCCATCAGCAGCATCCCCGATCTCAAGAAGGCCGCCGAGCAGTTGCTCGCCCTCGGCGACGGCAAGAATGGCGTGTTCAAGGTCCGCCAGAAGGAGATCGATACGCTCGAATATGGCGAGCTCATCCTGGATGAGACCCGCAAGCTCAATGTCGGCCTCGGCATGAGCGTCAAGCAGCTGGTCGACAAGGTGCGCGCGGAAACCGACGCATCCACCGCAAAGGCGCAGACCACCATCACACTCTCCACGCAGATCATGCTCGCCTTGGGCGCGCTGACCCTGATCGGCTCGGCGCTGTTCGTCTGGCTCTATGTCGGCCGCAGCATCCTGCGCCGCATGGCGCAACTGCAGAAGGCGATGCAGCTCCTCTCCAGCGGCGATCTCGAAACGCAGATGGCCCGCAGCAAGCAGCAGGACGAGATCACCGTCATGGCCGACTCGCTGGAAGTATTTCGCGAGAGCATGATCAATGCGCGCAACATGACCGCCGAGCAGGACCGCGATCGCATCGCCAAGAACGAGCGTGCGGCGCGGGTCGAAGCCCGCATCCATGATTTCGAAGGCAAGGTGCGCAACGCATTGGAGAAGCTGCAGACCGCCGCCAACTCCATGCAGACAACCGCGCAGGACATGTCATCCACCGCCGACCGTTCGAGCGCGCTGGTGAGCGCCGTTGCGGCAGCCGCGGAAGAAACCTCGGTCAATGTGCAGACCGTCTCCGCCGGCACGGAAGAGCTGACCTCGTCGATCGCCGAAATCAGCCGCCAGGTCGTGACCTCGTCGCAGATCGCCGCCAAGGCAGTCAGTGAAGCCGGCGAAACCGACGCGACCATGCAGGGCCTCGCCGAAAGCGCAAATCGCATCAGCGTGGTGATCGATCTGATCCAGACCATCGCCTCGCAGACCAACCTGCTCGCACTCAACGCCACGATCGAGGCCGCACGCGCCGGCGATGCCGGCCGCGGCTTTGCGGTGGTCGCATCCGAAGTGAAGAGCCTCGCCGATCAGACCGCGAAGGCGACAGATGAAATTCGCACGCAGATCGTCGCCATGCAGCAAGTTACGTCTACGGCGGTCGGCGCGATCAGAAATATCGGCCAGACCATCACCGAGATCAACGAAGTCAGCACGGCGATCGCCACCGCTGTCGAGCAGCAAGGCGCCGCAACACGCGAGATCGCGCGAAATATCCAGCATGCGGCCGGCGGCACCAGCGAAGTGTCGAGCAATATCGTCGGCGTCAGCGATGCGTCGTCGCAAGCCGGCGTTGCAGCGACTGACGTGCTCGGTGCCTCCGGCGAATTGCGGCGCGAAGCGGACATCCTGCGCGGCGAGATCGACGAATTCCTCACCAGCATCCGCGCCGCATAACGCATGTGTGATGCGTGACGCACGCAAGACGGGCGCAGCACATGGCTGCGCTCGCCCCGCGTCCTTGCACTCGCCATAAAAATCGTGGACTCCTCCCCGCGCGGCCCATGTGTTTTGGGCTGCGCAAGTTGCGAGGACTGCCATGACTTCTTCCGTCACATCGATTCATCAGCCGCGCCATGACTGGCAGCGCGCGGAGGCCGACGCGCTCTATGCGTTGCCCTTCTCCGACCTGATCTTCCAGGCGCAGAGCGTTCATCGCAGCAATTTCGATCCCAATCATATCGAGACCGCGAGCCTGCTTTCGATCAAGACCGGCGGCTGCGCGGAAGACTGCGGCTACTGTTCGCAAAGCGCGCATTACGATACGGGCCTCAAGGCCACCAAGCTGATGGACCAGGACGCCGTGGTCGCCACCGCGCAGCGCGCGAAGGACGCCGGTGCCAGCCGCTTCTGCATGGCGGCCGCATGGCGCAATCCGAAGGACAAGGACCTCGATCGCGTCTGCGACATGGTGAGCGCGGTGAAGGAGCTCGGCATGGAGACATGTGCCACGCTCGGCATGCTCACCGACGATCAGGCGAAGCGCCTGCACGCCGCCGGACTCGATTTCTACAATCACAATGTGGACACCTCGCCGGAATTCTACGGCAAGATCATCACCACCCGCACGATGCAGGATCGCATCGACACGCTGTCGCGCGCCCATGATGCCGGCCTCAAGACCTGCTGCGGCGGCATCATCGGCATGGGCGAACAGGTCGAGGATCGTCTCGGCATGCTGCTGCTGCTCGCCAACATGCCGCATCATCCGGACTCGGTGCCGATCAATATGTGGAATGAAGTGAAGGGCGTGCCGGTCAACGACACGGCCGAGCGCCCGGATCCGATTGCGCTGGTCCGCATGATCGCCGTGGCGCGGATCATGATGCCGAAGAGCGTCGTCCGGCTTTCCGCCGGGCGGCAATACATGACCGACGAACTGCAGGCTTTGTGCTTCCTCGCCGGCGCCAACTCCATCTTTATCGGCGACGTGCTGCTGACCACTAAGAACCCGCAGACCGACCGCGATGCCGAACTGCTCGGCCGGCTCGGCATGACCTCGGGCCTTCCGGCTGCGGAGGTCGCTCCCGCCATGCGCGCGACGGCATGACCCATGCCCTGCGCCGGCCCTTTTTGGGCTGGCGCAGGGGTCCTTCGCCCGCTAATCCGGATGCAAAGGACAAAAAGACGATGACAGACGCCAGCACGAAGCCAGCCGATCCGTTGAATTATCCCATCGAGAGCCATCCCGGCCCCGATCAGGTGGTGGACATCGCCCCCGGCATCAAATGGCTGCGACTCGACCTTCCCTTTCGTCTGAACCACGTCAACATCTACCTGCTGGAAGACGGCGACGGCTGGGCCATGGTGGATACCGGCTTCGGCAATGACGCCACCATCGCAGCCTGGACCAAACTGTTCGACGGCCCGCTCAAGGGCATCCATATCAGCAAGGTGATCATCACCCATGCGCATCCCGATCATGTCGGCCAGGCCGGCTGGATCGTGCAGCGCTTCGGCTGCCCGTTCTATATTTCGCAGATCGAATATCTGCAGGGCGTCTATCACCAGAACCGCCGCACCGAAGAGCGCCTGGTGAATATGCGCCAGTTCTTCCTGCGCCACGGCATGGATGCCGACATCACCGAGCAACTGCTCGGCCGCGGCCAGGACTATCTGAAGAAGACCGTGCCGCTGCCCGCCGCCTATCGCCGGCTCAGCCATGGCAAGACGATCGCCATCGGCAAGCGCAATTTCCAGATCATCACCGGTGCCGGCCATTCGCCCGATCAGGTCACGCTCTACTGCGCCGCCGACAAGATCTATCTCTCCGCCGATCAGGTGTTGAGCAAGATCTCGCCCAATGTCAGCGTCTGGGCCCATGAGCCCGACGAGAATGCGCTCGGCGCCTATTTGACATCGCTCAAGGACATCGGCGCCGCATTGCCCGAGGATGTGCTGGTGCTGCCCGGCCATGGCGTGCCGTTCTACGGCCTCCAGATCCGGATCAAGCAGCTCGCCGACCATCACGAGGAGCGCTGCGGCATGATCGCGGATGCCTGTCGCACCGAGGCCAAAACGTCAGCGCAGCTCGTGCCGGTCGTGTTTCACAAGCACAAGCTGGACGCTCACCAGACCGGCTTTGCCGCCGGCGAACTGATCGCCCATGTCAATTACATGCTGGCCGAGGGCCGGCTGAGCCAGGAACTGTGCAGCGACGGCAAGCTGCGGTTTAAAGCGATCTAGTCGACTGTAACTGTCGTCCCCGCGAAGGCGGGGACCCATAGCCTCCGAAGCGGTGGTGAGAAAAGGCAGAGCCAGCCCGGCTGAGCTTTCGCCCAATCGACAGCGAGTATGGATCCCCGCCTTCGCGAGGATGACGACGGGGTAGGCAATTTGCCCAATTGCGCCTCGACAGCCAGACTGGAAAGGCTCTAAAACGCAGACCACGCTGGGTTTCGGGTTCCGTTTTGGGTGTCTTTCCGATGGATTACAGCAAGTTCTTCAGTGACGCGCTCTCCCGTCTTCATGACGAGCGCCGCTACCGTGTTTTCGCCGATCTCGAACGCATCGCCGGCCGGTTCCCGCATGCGGTCTGGCACACGCCGAAAGGCCCGCGCAATGTCGTGATCTGGTGCTCCAACGATTATCTCGGCATGGGTCAGCACCCGAAAGTGGTCGGCGCCATGGTCGAGACCGCGACCCGCGTCGGCACCGGCGCCGGTGGCACCCGCAATATCGCAGGCACCCATCATCCCCTCGTACAGCTCGAGGAAGAACTCGCCGATCTCCACGGCAAGGACGCCGCCCTGCTGTTCACCTCGGGCTATGTCTCGAACCAGACCGGCATCTCGACGCTCGCCAAGCTGATGCCGAACTGCCTGATCATTTCGGATGCGCTCAACCACAATTCGATGATCGAGGGCATCCGCCAGTCCGGCTGCGAGCGCGTCGTGTTCCGCCACAACGACGTGGCGCATCTCGAGGAGCTGCTGAAGGCCACCGATCCCGCGCGACCAAAGCTGATCGCCTGCGAGAGCCTGTATTCGATGGATGGCGACGTGGCGCCGCTGGCTGCGATCTGCGATCTCGCCGAGAAGTACAATGCCATGACCTATGTGGATGAAGTCCATGCGGTCGGCATGTATGGCCCGCGCGGCGGCGGCATTGCCGAGCGCGACGGCGTCATGCATCGCATCGACGTGCTCGAAGGCACGCTCGCCAAAGCCTATGGCTGCCTCGGCGGTTATATCGCCGCCAGCAAGGACATTGTGGATGCCGTGCGTTCCTATGCGCCGGGCTTCATCTTCACCACCGCATTGCCGCCGGCGATCTGCTCGGCCGCGACCGCTGCCATCAAGCATCTGAAGTCCTCGACCTGGGAGCGCGAACGCCATCAGGACCGCGCTGCGCGGTTGAAGGCCGTGCTCACCTCGGCCGGCATTCCGGTGATGTCCACCGACACCCATATCGTCCCGGTCTTTGTCGGCGATGCCGAGCTGTGCAAGAAGGCCAGCGACCTGCTGCTGGAAGATCACGGCATCTATATCCAGCCGATCAACTATCCCACGGTAGCCAAGGGCGAAGAGCGCCTGCGCATCACGCCGTCGCCCTATCATGACGACGTGCTGATCGATCACCTCGCCGAAGCACTGCTGCAGGTGTGGGACGAACTCGGCATGCCACTGCGCGCGAAGGCGATGGCGGCGGAGTAAGCTCTGCCCTCATGGTGAGGAGCGGCCGAAGGCCGCGTCTCGAACCATGAGATGGCCTGGCTCCGAGCCCGCAGCCATCCTTCGAGACGCGCGCGTTGCGCGCTCCTCAGGATGAGGGTTAGAGATAGCTGCAGCTCACGCAAAGGACACCCTCCCCTTGGACATCATCTGGAAAGGCATTCTCGGCGGCCTGCTCACCGCGCTGATCGCCTTCCTGTCCAAGCGCGGCAATACGCTGCCGGGCATCCTGCCACTGTTTCCGACTTTCGCGATCATTGCCCTCGCCATCGTCGGTGCCAAAGGCGAGACATCCGGCTTTCGCGAGGCGCTGCTCGCCGGTGCCAAGACGATCCCGGCCTATCTGGCCTTTCTCGGCGCCTGCTACCTCGCCATCGGCGTGATGGATTACCGGCTGGCCATCGCCACCGGAATAGCCGCCTGGCTGGTGGTGATCCTGATCAGCTTTTACGGCTTGCGCGCGATTTCGTAACGCGTACTCCGCCCCTCAACGCGTACTCCGCCCCTCATGGTGAGGAGGCGCGAAGCGCCGTCTCGAACCATGAGCTGACCTGGCTCTCGAGACCGCGGCCATCCTTCGAGACGCCGCTAAGCGGCTCCTCAGGATGAGGGACTGAGAATAACAGCCGCCCATAAACCCTCCCGCCAGATCCCTGTCGCCCCCCCGCCCGCAACGCGCTAGTTTGCTGCTCCTACGGAGCTTTGCACATGCTGCACGACTGGGGCGTGATCGTCGCCGCCCTCCTCTATATCGGCTTTCTGTTCTGCGTCGCCTCCTATGGCGACCGGCTCGGCCTGTTCCAGCGCGGCATGGCCGGCAAGCTGATCTATCCGCTGTCGCTGGCGATCTACTGCACGTCCTGGACCTTCTTCGGCTCGGTCGGCGTCGCCAGCCGCACCAGCGTGGATTTCCTTGCGATCTATATCGGCCCGATCCTGCTGTTCGTGTTCGGCGCGCCGCTGCTGCGCCGGGTGATCAGTCTCGCGAAATCGCAGAACATCACCTCCATCGCCGATTTCATCGCCGCGCGTTACGGCAAGAGCCAGGCCGTCGCCGCCACCGTGGCCGTGATCGCCATCATCGGCTCGGTGCCTTACATCGCGCTCCAGCTCAAAGCCGTCGCCTCCTCGCTGGAAACCATTCTGGGCGATGACAAGGCGATCGCCGGCGTCCCCATTGTCGGCGACATGGCGCTCGTCGTGACCCTCGCGATGGCGGTGTTCGCCGTGCTGTTCGGCACCCGCCAGGCCAACGCCACTGAACACCAGCATGGCCTGATGCTCGCGGTCGCCACCGAATCCATCATCAAGCTCGTGGTCTTCATCACCGCCGGCGCCTTCGTCACTTTCGTGATGTTCTCGCCATCCGAGCTCTATGAGCGCGCGATGAAGACACCGGAGGCGCTGCGCGCCATCGAATACTCGCCGTCGATCGGCAATTTCCTCACCATGGTGCTGCTGTCCTTCTGCGCCATCATGCTGCTGCCGCGCCAGTTCCATGTCAGCGTGGTGGAGAATGCCGGCGATGCCGGCGTCGCCCGCGCGCGCTGGATGTTTCCTGCCTATCTCATCGCCATCAACCTGTTCGTGATCCCGATCGCGCTCGCGGGTCTCGTCACCTTCCCGTTCGGCGCCGTCGACAGCGACATGTATGTGCTGGCGCTGCCGATCGAGGCCGGCTCCCATGCGCTCAGCATGGCCGTGTTCATCGGCGGCCTCTCCGCTGCCACCGCCATGGTGATCGTCGAATGCGTGGCGCTCGCCATCATGGTGTCCAACGACATCCTGTTGCCGCTCGCTCTGCGCCGCCGCGGCATGCCGCCGAATGGCGAAACCGACTACGGCAACTTCCTGCTCAAGGCCCGCCGCTTCTCCATCTTCGCCATCATGGTGATGGCCTATTTCTACTTCCGCGCCCTCGGCAATACCCAGCTCGCCGCCATCGGCCTGCTGTCCTTCGCCGCCATCGCGCAATTCGCGCCGGCCTTCTTCGGCGGCCTGATCTGGCGTCGCGCTACCGCCCGCGGCGCCATGGGCGGCATGGTGGTCGGCTTCATCGTCTGGGCCTATACGCTGTTCATCCCGAGCTTCCTCGACACCACAACGGCCGGCGTATCGTTCCTGCAGCATGGCCCGTTCGGCATCGAAGCTCTGCGTCCGCAGGACCTGTTCGGCTCCAGCCTGCCGCCGCTGCTGCACGGCACGCTATGGAGCCTGTCGCTCAACATCATCACCTATATCGTGCTGTCGCTCATGCGCGCGCCGTCCTCCATCGAGCGCCTGCAGGCCGATACATTCGTGCCGAACACGCTGACGCCGATCACACCGTCCTTCCGGCGCTGGCGCACCACGGTGACGGTGCAGGACATCCTCAACACGGTGACGCAATATATCGGCGAGGCCCGCACCCGTGAGAGTTTCGATGCCTTTGCCATGCGGCGCCGGGTCGATCTCGACCCGACCGCGCCTGCGGATTTCGAAACGCTCAAGCACGCCGAATATCTGATCGCATCCTCCATCGGCGCGGCATCGTCGCGCGTGGTGATGTCGCTGCTGCTGCGCAAGCGGACCGTATCCGCCAAAGCGGCGCTCAAGCTGCTCGACGATTCCCACGCCGCTTTGCACTTCAATCGTGAAGTGCTGCAGACCGCGCTCAATCACGTGCGCCAGGGCATCGTCGTCTTCAATCCCGATCTGCAGCTGATCGTCTCCAACCAGCACTTTGGCGAATTGCTGGGATTGCCGCCGCAGATCGTGCAGATCGGCATTCCGCTGCGGGAGATCCTCGAATTCATCGACATTCACAGCGCGCCGCCCTCCGGCGACTATGACACAAGGCTGAAGACACGCCTCAAGGCCTACACCACGGTGGGCACGCCCTATCTCGAACGCTTGAAGGACCGCCACCTCGTCATCGAAGTCCGCGCCAACAAGATGCCCGATGGCGGGCTGGTGCTCACTTTCACCGACGTGACGCCGAGCTTCGAGGCGGCGGAAGCGCTGGAGCGCGCCAATGCCACGCTGGAAAAGCGCGTGCGCGAACGCACCGAGGAACTGACGCGGCTGAACAGCGAACTCGCCCGCGCCAAGAGCACGGCGGAAGACGCCAACATCTCCAAGACGCGCTTTCTGGCTGCTGCCGGCCACGACATCCTGCAGCCGCTGAATGCAGCGCGGCTCTACGTCACCAGCCTCGTCGAGCGCAAAGGCGGCGGCGAGGATGCGCGGCTGGTCGAGAACATCGATGAATCGCTGGAAGCCATCGAGGAAATCCTCGGCGCGCTGCTCGATATCTCGCGGCTCGATGCCGGCGCGATGACGCCGGCCATCTCGGGCTTCCGCATCGGCGATCTGATGCGCTCGCTGGAAATCGAATATGCGCCGATCGCGCAAGCCAAGGGCATAGAACTCAAATTCGTGCCGTGCTCGCTGCCGGTGGAATCCGATCGCCTGCTGCTGCGTCGCCTCCTGCAGAACCTCATTTCCAACGCCATCAAATATACGCCGAAAGGCCGCGTACTGGTCGGCTGTCATCGCCGCGGCACGGCGCTGCGGATCGGCATCTATGACACCGGCGTCGGCATTCCGATCCTGAAGCGCGGCGAGATCTTCAAGGAATTCCATCGCCTCGAACAGGGCGCCCGCATCGCCCGCGGCCTTGGGCTCGGCCTGTCGATCGTGAAGCGTCTGGCGCATGTGCTCAATCACGGCATCGCGCTGGATTCCAATCGCGGCGGCGGCTCGTTCTTCTCGGTGACGGTGCCGGTGGCACAGGCGATCAATCACACCGCCGTCGTCACCAGTGCGACGCCACTGTCGAAGCAGCCGATGTCGGGCACGCTGATCGTCTGCATCGAGAACGATCCCGCGATTCTCGACGGCATGAAGACGCTGCTGCAGGCCTGGGGCTCGGATGTCATCGCGGTGCCCGATCCCGAAGCGGCGATGGAGGCGATTGCCGAGATCCAGGCCTCGGGCCGTCGCCTTACCGGCATTCTCGTCGACTATCACCTCGACCGCGGCAACGGCATCGCCGCCATCCGCGCGATCCGCGGGCGGTTCGGCAAGGACATCCCGGCGATCCTGATCACGGCCGATCGCAGCCCGCATGTGCGCTCGGCGGCGCGGCAGGATCGCATTGCCGTGCAGAACAAGCCGGTGAAACCGGCGAGCTTGCGCGCATTGTTGGGACAGTGGCGGAGCCAGCAGATGGTGGCGGCGGAGTAGCGTTGCCTCACACACCGTTGCCGCACACACCGTTGTCATCGCCCGGCTTGACCGGGCGATCCAGTAGACACTGGCAT
Source organism: Tardiphaga sp. GW821-FHT12E02 (assembly GCF_058807155.1). Classification (NCBI taxonomy): domain Bacteria; kingdom Pseudomonadati; phylum Pseudomonadota; class Alphaproteobacteria; order Hyphomicrobiales; family Nitrobacteraceae; genus Tardiphaga; species Tardiphaga sp. GW821-FHT12E02. Next base: position 929,529 of record NZ_JBXAQK010000001.1, on the reverse strand, counting down.
TCGTGATAGAGCGGAGAAATCGCCGGATACTGGGTCACCCGGTCAAGCCGGGTGACGACAGGCGAGCGACGTCTACGACGCCGCGTCCTGTTTCCACGGCCCGCCGGCTATCTTTGCTGCGGCGATCACGGCCTGCGTGCGGCTCTCCACGCCCAGCTTCTGCAGGATCGCCGACACATGCGCCTTGATGGTTGCTTCCGACACACCGAGCTCATAGGCGATCTGCTTGTTGAGCAAACCTTCCGACAGCATCATCAGCACGCGCACCTGCTGCGGCGTCAGCGTCACCAGGCGGTCGCGCAGCTTGCTCATTTCCGGATCGGCGGCCGCCGTCATGTCCACATCCGGTGGAACCCAGACATCGCCGTCCAGCACCTTCATGATCGCATCGCGCAGCGTATCGACACCGAAGCGCTTCGGAATGAAACCCGACGCACCGAAGTCCAGCGACTGCCGGATGGTGCCGACATCATCGCTCGCCGATACGATCACCACCGGGATCGCCGGATATTGCGCGCGCAGATAGATCAGGCCTGAGAAACCCGAGATCCCCGGCATCGACAGATCCAGCAGCACCAGATCGACGTCGGAGTCTTCCTCCAGCATCCTGGTGAGATCGTCGAAAGTTCCCGTCTCCTCGATGGTCGTGGTCGGGAGCACGCTGCTCACCCCCTGCCGCAACGCACCGCGGAACAGCGGATGGTCGTCGGCAATGATCAAACGCGTGGGAGCAAGTACCGTCATCGAGTTCCGTCAGTGCCAGAGGTCGCCTTCTGCGCGGCCACCATGTTGAGCGAGCACGCCAAAAGCGCAGTCGGTTGCAATGTCGCCCGGTCGCACATCCCATGCAAGCACGCAATGCTGCCACGCGGTAAAAATGGTGAACAGCGATGCTGCGATGCAACCCAGGGGACCGATGATCGGCGCCGTTTCCAGCGCCGAAAGTCGAAGGCCTAAAGTCGTATTGGGGCGCATTTGCACGCGATGTTAGCCTGCGTTCCGAAGCCCGTTACGAGAGAAGTCGGCGTAGTTCGGCGTAACGGGCGAGAGGTCCAGAAGGTCTTTGACCGACAGACCCGCAGCATCAGCTTTGCAGCAACGTATTTTGGGGAGCGATTCACACATGTCCACGATGGCAGCTACATCCGCAAAGTCCGCGGGGATGACGAAGGACGAACGTTTCGTCATCTTCGCCTCCTCGCTCGGCACCGTCTTCGAGTGGTATGACTTCTACCTGTTCGGCTCGCTCGCCGGCGTCATCGGCGCGCAGTTCTTCGGCGTCATCGATCCCGCCACCGGCCAGCCGATGTTCAACCAGGCGACCCGCGACATTTTCGCGCTGCTCGCTTTCGCTGCCGGCTTCATCGTCCGTCCGTTCGGCGCCATCGTGTTCGGCCGCGTCGGCGATATCGTCGGCCGCAAATACACCTTCCTCGTCACCATCCTGATCATGGGCCTGTCGACCTTCATCGTCGGCATCCTGCCCAATGCCGCCACCATCGGCATCGCAGCCCCGATCATCCTGATCATCCTGCGTCTCGCCCAGGGCCTGGCGCTCGGCGGTGAGTATGGCGGTGCGGCGACTTACGTGGCGGAGCATTCGCCGCCCGGCAAGCGCGGCTACTACACATCCTTCATTCAGACCACGGCGACGCTCGGCCTGTTCCTGTCCCTGCTGGTGATCCTGTTCACCCGCTCGGCCCTCGGTGAGCCCGAATTCGCGCGCTGGGGCTGGCGTATTCCGTTCCTGGTCTCGGTGGTGCTGCTCGGCGTCTCGGTCTGGATCCGTCTGCGCCTGAACGAGTCCCCCGTCTTCCAGAAGATGAAGGACGAGGGCAAGACCTCGAAGGCACCGCTCACCGAAGCCTTCGGCAACTGGAGCAACGCCAAGATCGTGCTCATCGCTTTGCTCGGCGGCGTGATGGGCCAGGGCGTGGTCTGGTACACCGGCCAGTTCTACGCACTGTTCTTCATGCAATCGATCCTGAAGGTGGACGGCTACACCGCCAACCTGCTGATCGCATGGTCGCTGCTGCTCGGCACCGGCTTCTTCATCTTCTGGGGCGCCCTGTCCGACAAGATCGGCCGCAAGCCGATCATCCTGGCAGGCTGCCTGATCGCGGCACTGACCTTCTTCCCGATCTTCCGCATGATCACCACCAACGCCAACCCGACGCTGGAAAAGGCGATCGAGACCGTCAAGGTCGAGGTTGTTGCCGATCCCGCCCAGTGCGGCGATCTGTTCAACCCGGTCGGCACCCGCGTCTTCACCAAGCCTTGCGATACGGCCCGCGCCTATCTCGCCCAGTCGTCGGTGAAGTATTCGACCGCCCCCGGCGCTGCCGGTTCGCCGGTCAAGGTGATGGTCAACGGCAAGGAAACGCCCTACGTGGACGCCAAGACCTCCAACCCGGCCGTTCTCGCCGCGGTCCAGGCGGCTGGCTATCCGAAGGCGGGTGACGCGCAGATCATCAAGATGGCGCATCCGTTCGATATCTTCCGTTCGCAGGTCGCGGCGGTGATCGGACTGCTGTTCGTCCTGGTGCTGTTCGTGACCATGGTCTACGGCCCGATCGCAGCCCTCCTGGTCGAACTGTTCCCGACCAAGATCCGCTACACCTCCATGTCGCTGCCCTATCACATCGGCAATGGCTGGTTCGGCGGTCTGTTGCCGGCAACCTCCTTCGCCATCGTGGCCTCGACCGGCGATATCTATGCCGGCCTCTGGTACCCGATCATCTTCGCAGGCATCACCGTCGTCATCGGCGCGATCTTCCTGCCGGAGACCAAGGACGTCGACATCTCGCGCTAGTCGCGGGCCCGCGAATAACAAAGGCCGCGGAGCAATCCGCGGCCTTTTTGTTTTCTTGTTGCCTTTACCTCTCCCCGGTGGGGAGAGGTAAAGAAACGTTTCAGCTACCCCGCCTTCCCCACAAACTGCACCACCACCTCGCGCAGATGCGGCCGGGTGCGATGTTCGATCAGGTAGATCGCCTGCCACGTCCCCAGCGCCATCCGTCCCGCCAGCACCGGCACATGCAGCGACGTCGCCGTCAGCATGGTCCGCACATGCGCCGGCATGTCGTCCGGCCCTTCGGTGTCATGGGTCCAGCGGAAATCCTGCGGCGCCAGCCGATCGAGGATTGTCATCAGATCGACCAGCACCGAGGGATCGGCATTTTCCTGGATCGTCAGCGATGCCGAGGTGTGGCGGATGAAAACCGTCAACGCGCCGTCACGCGCATGAATCTCGCCGAGACATGTTGCGACCTCGCGCGTCAGATCGACAAAGCCGGCACCGCCGGTCTGGATGGTCAGAACCGACGATGCCACCGTATCGGCCGTGACAGTCATCGGTGCGCTGCGCGTGATGGATTTGGCGGATGGCATGGCATCTCCTTGCGGCTGTTGAACCAAGATACATTCCCGGCGTTCCTCAACCGACGTGAAGGGAGAACGCCATGTCCGTACCGAGTTCAAGAGATATTCCTGCCGAGCCTCGCAAGGACAAGGATCGCGAACAGCAGAAGGCCATCATCAAGGACGCGGACAAGACCGATCAGGCCGATCGCGACCGCATCCATGGCGACGGTCACGATATCGACCTTGATCAGACATCATAGGGCACGGCTAGTGCGAGGCGCCGGTTTCCTTCTGGAGCAAGGCGTGGTCGGCCGCCTCGATATCGGCGCGATGCACTTCTTCGCCGTCTTCGTCGCGCACCAGAATCGAATAATCTTTTCCGCGTAATTCAGGCCGGATCTTGTAGATGTCGCGTGCCAGCTTGTCGGCGACGCGGACAGCGGCGCCTTCATCGCGCAGCAATTGCCCGGCGACATCGGGTACTTTCTTGCCATCGATTAAATCGAAATAGAATCGGGGCATGGATCGCTCCCTATATGCGTGACTTGAAAAGATACGTCATATGAAAAACCCCGGTGTGAACCGGGGCTTTCCAATCTTGATTAGCGCGCGCCCGCCGAGCCCGAGCCGCTGCCGGCGGAGTTGCTCGGATTGACCGAGCTGTTCGAACCGCCCATCGAATTGCCGTTGTTGCCGGCGCCTGCGCTAGGTGCCATGCGACCGGTCGATGAGCCCGTGGTCATGCCGCTGCGATCGGCCTTGCCGTCACGGTTCATCTCTTTCGATGTTCCGTTGTTCTGGTTCATCGTCGAACCGGTCGGCGACGTTGTCGAGCCCATCGAGCCTGACTGCGCAGCAGCGAAAGTCGTCGAGAGCGCGAGGGCGAGCGTGGTGGCGATAATGGTCTTTTTCATGTGTTCCTCACTTCGTTCGTCGTCGTGATGTCTGTGAGGTCAACGGCGCGCCAAGCGGCACGTTCCGAAAATAGAACATGATATCTGCGGAACCGGCTGATGGGGAGGATTGTACCCACGCACCCATGCGAGTGCAGGCACTCCATAACCTCTCCCCGCGCAAGATGCGGGGAGAGGTTAAGGAAGAGCACTTCAAATCTTCCCGCCGTAATCGCGCTGCAAGCGCCCGGCCATTTCCACCAGTCGCCGCCATGCATTCTCGACAGTGCTCATCATGCGATCCATGTCGCGATCGCTCGGCAGCGGGATTTCGATCTTGCGCTCGCCGTCACTCTTCGGCTTTGGCAATGCCTCGGCGGTCTTGCCGGACGCCGTCGTATCGCGCGCAGCAAGCTGCGCCTTCAGTGATTCGTTCTCGCGCTGCAGTCGCCCGATTTCCGTATCGAGCGCAGCACGCTCGTCAGGCACGACACGGCAGGCCCAGCCCGTGCCGTTATCGGCGCAGGTCGAGACGGTGCCCGTGCGCGTATCGAGACGCACGACACCGTCTTTCACCGGCGACAATGTATAGCGGCCATTTTCGCTGTCGGGCAAAGATTGCGCGAAAGCGCCGGTGATCAGCGAGAACATAACAACGCATGAAATAGACAAAGAGCGTCCAACTACAATTCGCATTGCGATGCTCCATAAGCATGGTGATGCTCGGACCACCTCTCCCCACCGGGGAGAGGTCGGATTGCGAAGCAAGCCGGGTGAGGGGGTGCCGCAAGCGCGTCGCTTGGAGAAGCGCCCTCACCCACCACGCTTCGCGTGTCGACCTCTCCCCGGTGGGGAGAGGTGAAGAAATCTTACGGCTGCTTGAATGGCGCGCGCTTCGACTTCAACGCATCACCCAGCAACTCGATCCGGTCCTGGCCCCAGAACACCTCGCCATTCAGCACATAGGCCGGCGAGCCGAACACGTCGCTCGCCTGCGCGTCCTTCTGGTTCTGCTCATACTGTGCCGTGATCTCCGCCGACGGCGAACGCTCGACGAGTTGCTTGCCGGGCAGCCCGGCCTGGTCGGCGAGGCGCACCAGCACAGCGGCGTCGCCAACATTTTCCTCGTTCTCCCAGGCCGCAGGAAAAGCGAGGTGCAAGAAAGGATTCGGATCGAGTCCCGCTTCCAGCGCGGCGAGCACGACGCCATCGGCAAGCCGACCGTCGAACGGCCAGTTCTTCGGCTTCAGATGAAAATTCAGTCCGCGCTTCTCGCGCCAGCGTTGCAGTTCGAGGAAACGATAGCGCTGCCGCACCGGATGCCGCTTGCCGAGCGGCAGGCCACCGGTCTCGGCGAACAGTTCGCCTAGGAAAACCGGCTTGTAATTGACCTTCAGATCATAGGTTTTCACCAGATCCATGAACGGCTTATGGCCGATATAGGCCCAGGGCGACGGCAGCGAGAAATAGTAGTCGATGGATTGGGACATGGAGGCTCCGGCAAATGGATACGAACGCGGCGCGGAGCGTATCAAACGCCGACACGAGGACCAGCCCTCTCGAACGGCAAGCCCCCCACTCCGCCCTCATGGTGAGGAGGCGCGCAGCGCCGCCTCGAACCATGACTGGCCAGGCCCCGGGGCTCGCGGCCATTCCTCGAGACGCGCGCAACAGCGCGCTCCTCGGGATGAGGGGCGGAGAATTCAGGATGAGGATACAGCCGCGCCCTAGATCATGTTGAAAGTCGCTCTTGCGCTGCGTCACCGGCGCGCAGCGGGATTCGAATTTCGCCAATAAAATCAAGCGAATCAAAGCACTAAACAGCGATCAGCGAATCTTGACTTGGCAGAACACGCTAAGTATGGTCCGCGCGGCTTTAGAGGGCGACGGGGCGTTATTTTCCGGGAATTGCAGCGTTTTTCGGGTGTCGGAATATGAGTGACGGCACACAAAACAACGGCAGCAATCGCGGGAGCAACAGCTCACCCGACCCCGACGAGGCTGCGCTTTCCGCACGGCTCGGAAGCCTCAATGACCGACTGTCCAAAACCTTGGGCGATCGCAAATTGCAGGCTGATCAGTCCAACAGCGAAAGCGGAAGCGCGCAGCACAGGGCGTCCGCCATGGCTGTGGGTCTCCGCCTCTCTTCGGAACTGGTTGCCGGTGTCATCGTCGGGACGATCTTGGGCTGGGTCTTCGATCGTCTGCTGTCGACATCACCCTGGGGGCTGATCGTGTTCTTGCTGCTCGGCTTCACGGCCGGCGTGATGAATGTGATGCGGTCGGCCGGCGTCGGAAAGAAGTCATAAGTTTCATGCGCCTCACGGCGCAAATCGATCGATTGCCGGGCTCCCCGGCGGGGAAACGCCGGACTCTCCGGCTGAGATGAAAGACCGAGCTGGATGGCCGATCCGATCCACCAATTTGAGATCCAGAAGATCTTCACCCTGGGCCATATCGGCAACCAGGAAATCGCCTTCACCAATTCCTCGGCTTACATGTTCGGCGCCGTCGCCGTCATTTCGATCCTGATGCTCGGCGGCAGCGCCGGTCGTCATCTGATCCCGAACCGCTTCCAGTCGATGGCGGAACTGTCCTACGAATTCGTCGCCAATACGCTAAAAAGCAGCATTGGCGAAGAAGGCATGCGCTTCTTCCCGCTCGTCTTCTCGCTCTTCATGTTCATCCTCACCGCGAACATGATCGGCATCATTCCCTACACCTTCACCACCACCAGCCACCTGATCGTGACGGTCGCGCTGGCGTTGCTGGTGTTTCTCACGGTGTTCATCTACGGCATCTACAAGAACGGCCTGAAGTTCTTCAAACTCTTCGTCCCGCACGGCATTCCGATCTACATCCTGCCGCTGATCATGGTGATCGAAGTCATTTCCTTCCTGTCCCGTCCGGTTTCGCATTCGGTGCGTCTGTTCGCCAACATGCTGGCCGGCCACATCACCCTGAAGGTGTTCGCGGGCTTCGTGACCTCGCTCAGTGCGCTCGGTGCCGTCGGCGCCGCGGGCGCCCTGCTGCCGCTGGCCATGACCACGGCGCTGACCGGCCTCGAACTGCTCGTTGCCTTCCTGCAGGCTTACGTCTTCACGATCCTGACCTGCATTTATCTCAACGACGCCCTTCACCCCGGCCACTAAGGCCGGGCGCGAAATCCACCCTCAACCGACTTTCTCAAATCTACCTATCCAAGAAGGAGTTTTACCATGGATCCCATCGCAGCTAAGTACATCGGCGCCGGTATCGCTTGCCTCGGCATGGGCGGCGCAGGCATCGGCGTCGGCATGATCTTCTCGCAGTTCCTGAACGGCGCGCTGCGCAATCCGTCGGCTTCGCAGGGCCAGTTCGCGAACCTGATCTTCGGCTTCGCCGTGACCGAAGCGCTCGGCATCTTCTCGCTGCTGATCGCTCTGCTGCTGCTGTTCGCCGTCTAAGCTGACCCCTGATCTGGCTGCGCGCTCTCCAATCCCGGAGGCGCGTTGTCGATCGAGAAGGAGACTGCTGTGGCGCAAGGTCAGAGCACATCCCATACCCAGGCTGATGGCGGGCACAAGGCTTCGTTCCCGCCCTTCGAGAGCAGCACCTTCGCTTCACAGCTGGTGTCGCTCGCGATCGCTTTCGGCCTGCTTTATCTGATCGTCTCGCGTCTGGCGCTGCCCCGCGTCGGCGGCATTCTCGCTGCCCGCAAGCAGGTTCTCGACAACGACCTGGCCGAAGCTGCCAAGCTGAAGGCCGATTCCGACGCCGCCTTGAAGGCTTACGAGACCGAACTCGCCAATGCCCGCGCCAAGGCGCAGGCGATGGCCAGCGAAGTCCGTGAGAAGCTCAATGCGGAACAGGACGCGGCCAAGGCCAAGCTGGAAGAGAGCCTCAACGCCAAGCTGGCAACGGCGGAGCAGACGATCGCTTCGACCCGCGCAACGGCGATGAGCAATGTTCGCGGCATCGCGTCAGAAACGGCTTCTGCGATCGTCGAACGTCTCACCGGCATCACGCCGGATGCAGGCGCCGTCAACGCCGCGCTCGACGCGTCGCTGAAAGGATAAACGATGTTCGGTTTGCAAGCTGAATTCTGGGTAGCCGTCGCATTCTTTCTGCTGCTCGCGCTGTTCGGTTACATGGGCGTTCACCGCACCATCCTGACCGCGCTCGATCATCGCCGTGACCGTATCAAGCAGGATCTCGACGATGCTCGTCGCCTGCGTGATGAGGCCGCTGCTCTGCTCGCCGACTACAAGAAGCGTCATGCTTCGGCGGAACGCGAAGCGCAGGAGATCATCACCTCCGCCAAGGAAGAAGCCGAACGTATCGCGGCTGAAGCCAAGGTGAAGATGGAAGATTTCGTCGCCCGTCGCACCAAGGCTGCCGAAAGCAAGATCGCTTTTGCGGAAGCCCAGGCCGTCGCCGACGTCCGCGCTGCTGCTGCCGAAGCCGCCGTGACTGCTGCAACGCAGGTGTTGTCGCAGTCGGTGAAGGGCAACGTTGCAGACGGCCTGATCGAAAAGGGCATCGGCGAAGTTCGCGCGAAGCTGAACTAAGCGAGGCGATTACAAAACAAAAAGCCGGCGCGAGATCATCGCGCCGGCTTTTTTATTTCTCTTGTCACAGTCCCTCATGGTGAGGAGCGCGCCCTTGCGCGCGTCTCGAACCATGAGCTGCCCTAGCGCCGGAGCGCGCGGCCATCCTTCGAGACGCCGCTGCGCGGCTCCTCAGGATGAGGGACAGCGTCTTATCTTCGCTTCCTCGCCGGCTGCGGCTTCAGCGCCTGCGGATCGAAGCCGATATAGAAGACGTAGGAGTCATTCGCCGCCGCCGACGGCGCGGGATAGCTGAAGTCCTCACCAACCAGGCTGTATTCCACATTCAGCTGACCGCCCATCGACACCGTGGTCGTGAACACCTTGGTGGCGATCGGCTTCGGATTGACGCCTTCCTGCACCACGGCCACACGCAGTGGCACTTCCACCGTCTCCGGCGCCCCCGCGGGTCCAACGATGATGCGGCCCTGGATGCCGATCTTGATCGACACCTGGCCGTTGGCGAGATCGCAGGAGCGCGCAGTGCGCGTGATGGTCGCTTGATAGGCCAGGTCATTGCCGACGCCCGGCTTGCCCTGCGCGCCGACGGCATAGGTCGCGGCCCCCGGACGGATGCTGACCATCGGGCAAGTCAACTCGCTGTCCGCACCACCGCCCGTGGTGGTCGCCTGGGCTGACTGGGTGCCGCCGACTTCGGTCGACTTGCCGCCGAACAGCTGACTGAAGCGGTCGCCGAGGGACGGGCTGCTGCCGCCCGACGAGCCCCCGCTGAACAGGGCGCCGCCGCCGCAGCTGGCGAGAAAAACGCTGGAAACGGTGACAAAGAGCACGTTTTTCAGCACGCGAAAATCGCGCGCGGGCTTGCGACCGAATTGTGGCATTGTGAGAATATCCCCGGATCGTCAGATAGTTAGCGCCGCCTCACCCCCAAGGCCGTGCGCCGGCGTTATAGCAGGCGACTTGCGGCAAACCAAAGGCCGTTGCGGCCGCAGGGCGGCATCACAGCGCAATTCTTGCGATAACTAACCCCTAAAGTCTTCGTGCAGCATCCCGAACAGCAGGTGATCCTGCCAGACACCGTTGATGCAAAGGTATCTCCGGGCCAGTCCTTCGCGGGTGAAACCGCATTTTTCCAGCACCCGCACCGACGGCGTATTGGTCGGAATGCAAGCCGCTTCAATGCGATGCAGGCTGAGCTCGCCGAACAAGGTCGGCAGCAAAACCCGCAGCGCGGTCGTCATCATGCCCTGCCCGGTAAATTGCTGGCCGACCCAATACCCAATGGTCCCCGCCTGCACGATCCCGCGCCGAACATTCGCCAGCGTGATTCCGCCAACCAGAGCATCGTCAGATTCCCTAAATACAAGAAAGGGATAGGCCCGATCCGCCGATGTATCCTCGGCATAGCGCCGCAGCCGCCGGCGAAACCCCGACCGCGTGAGATCATCAGACGGCCAGATCGGCTCCCATGGCGTGAGATAGGCCCGGCTGCGCTCGCGCAGATCCGCCCATTGCGGAAAGTCGCCCATCACAGGCGCACGCAACGACAGCCCATAGCCGCGCGGCGCCAACGCCGCCGGGGCACTCATGGGAAGCCGAAACAGAGCCATCAGGTCACTCTCCGACGCGTCGCTGCGAGGCAGACTCAATGCAGCAGGGTCTTGTCCCGGACGCCGGTCAATCCTTCCGCAAAAGCCACCGCCGTGTCCAGCCCCCGGCCACCGCCAAGTGCTGCCACCGCAGGCCGGCTGCGCGTGAGCAGGCCGCGCGCAGCATCGCGGGTCGACTCAACGCTGACGGCATCAATGCGCTGGATGAGTTCTTCTGCCGTGAGCGGACGGCCGTAAGCGAGCATGTGACGCGCGAGCTGTTCGGCGCGCGAGCTGCAGCTTTCCAGCGCCATCAGGAGACCCGCCTTCATCTGCGCCTTGGCGCGGGCGATCTCGGCTTCGGTCAGCGTCTCCACGGATTCGCGGATCACATCGACGATGACTTCCATCATCTCCGACGCATCATTCGGATCGGTGCCGGTATAGAGGCCGAAGAATCCGGTGTCGCTATAGGGCGCGTGGAATGAATAGATGGAATAGCACAGGCCGCGCTTTTCACGGACTTCCTGGAACAGCCGCGAGGACATGCCGCCACCCAGGATGTTCGTGAACACCTGCAGGCTGAACAATTCCGGATGCGCCTGCGGCAGGCCTTCCAGCGCCAGAGTCAGATGCGCCTGTTCGAGATCGCGATGCACGACCTTGGAGCCGCCTTTGCCGAATGTGGCCGGCTGCGGCTTCGGGCCCTGCGTGCCCTCGAAGCTCGCGAAATGCTTGTGCGCTTCGGCGACGACCTGCCGGTGGTTCACGGCACCCGTTGCCGCCACCACCATCTCCGGACCGCGATAATGTGTCGAGAGATAATCCTGCAGCATGTCGCGATCAAAGCCCTGCAGGGTCTTGGCGGTGCCAAGCAGCGAACGGCCCATGGGCTGATCGGGATAGCAGAGCTCATTGAGATGCTCGAACACGACATCGTCCGGCGTATCCTGCGCCGCGCCGATCTCCTGCACGATAACGCTCTTCTCGCGCTCCAGCTCATCGGGATCGAAAGTCGGATTGGCCAGAATGTCACTGAGCACTTCGAGGCCGAGCGGCACGTCGGCTTTCAGCACGCGCGCATAGAAGGCTGTGGTCTCGGTGGACGTCGCCGCGTTGAGATCGCCGCCGACAGCCTCGATCTCTTCGACGATCTGACGCGACGAGCGCGTCTTGGTGCCCTTGAAGGCCATGTGTTCGAGCAGGTGCGAAATACCATGCTCGTTCGTCTTCTCGTCGCGGCCGCCAACGCCGGCCCAGACGCCGAGTGCAGCGGTTTCGAGATGCGGCATGGAGTCGGTGACGACCGTGAGACCCGACGGCAGTTTTGTAACCTCGACGGCCATCAGGCGGCTCCCTGCTTTGCGGCGCGGCTGACAGACCGCACGAACTGCTCGATTTCGCTCTGATCGTTTTTCACGACCTTGATGTGCTCGACCTTGGTCATGAGTTCACCGAGATAGGCCGGCAGATCCGGCCGCTTGCCGCAGGCGGCTTCCACCGCATCCGGAAATTTCGCCGCATGCGCGGTGGAGAGCACAATATTTGGCACATGCAATTCGGTCGTATCGCGATCGGCGACAGCAAGCGCCACAGCGGTATGCGGATCGATGAGATCGCCGCTCTCACGCCAGGCGGTGCGGATGGTGGCGGCGGTCTCGTCTTCATCGGCGCGGCCGGATTCGAAATCGGCGCGGATCGCAGTAAGGAGTTTCTCCGGCAGGACGAAGCGGCCGGATTGCTTGAGCGAGTCCATCAGCCCGCGCACCAATGCGGCATCGCGACCCGAGGCTTCGAACAGCAAGCGCTCGAAATTCGACGACACCTGGATGTCCATCGACGGCGAAGACGAGGCGTGAACCTCGCGCACTTCATAGATGCCGGTCTTCAGCGTGCGATCAAGGATGTCGTTGACGTTGGCAGCCACACGCAGCTTGCGCACCGGTAGGCCCATGCGCTTGGCCACATAGCCCGCAAAAATGTCGCCGAAATTGCCGGTCGGCACGGTGAAATCAACGGCACGGCCGGGCGCACCGACGGCGACAGCCGAGGTGAAGTAATAGACCACCTGCGCGACGATGCGGGCCCAGTTGATCGAGTTCACACCCGACAACGAGACGGCATCACGGAAGGCGTGATGATTGAACAGACCCTTCACGATCGCCTGGCAATCGTCGAAGTGGCCTTCCACCGCGAGCGCATGCACGTTCGATGCGCCGGTCGTTGTCATCATCCGGCGCTGCACGTCGGAAATGCGGCCATTCGGAAACAGCACGATGAGATCGACATTGTCGCGACCGGCAAAGGCATCGACCGCGGCGCCACCGGTATCGCCGGACGTGGCGACAACAATCGTCGTGCGCTGATTACGCTTGGCGAGGACATGATCCATCAGCCGCGCAATGAGCTGCATCGCGACATCCTTGAACGCCAGCGTCGGGCCGTGGAACAGCTCGAGCACGAACTGGTTCGGCGCGCTCTGGTCGAGCGGCACGACGGCGGGATGGCGGAATGTGGCATAGGCCTCGTTGGCCATGCGGCCGAGATCCTCGTCGGAAATCTCGCCGGCCACAAACGGGCGGATCACCTCGACCGCGACTTCCCAATAGGGCCGGCCGAACAGCGACGCGATGGTGTCGGCAGAGAGCTGCGGCCAGACCTCGGGAATGTAGAGACCGCCGTCACGGGCAAGCCCGGTCAGCATGACATCGCAAAAGCCGAGTTTCGGGGCCTCACCCCGCGTCGAGATATAGGTCGTCAAGGCGTCCTCCAAAGGCGCGGGCTACCCGCCAAGCCTTTGATCATAAGAGGTTAATACTTCAGGTCGGGTGGAAACGAAGGCGCACCATAATGGGTTTCGCGTGCGAGGGGAAATGCGTTCGCCGACAATGCCGCTTGATCATGTACGGGAATTGCCGTACATTTCGATCGTCAGGAGGCGACGATGTTGCCATATCAGAGAGACGCCGCTGCCAAGGGCGCGAAGACAGCGCGGATGGAGCAGCGGACCACACCGCAGACCAAGGATTTGATCGAGCAAGCTGCAACGCTGCTCGGCATCAATCCGTCGGAATTCATGATCGCGGCGGCTGTACGTGCGGCGCGCGAGACGGTGACAAGCCATGAGCGCACGGCACTGACCCCGGCGTCTCATGCTGCGTTCATGCAAGCGCTGGACGCGACAGAGCCCACCGCGAAACTCAAACAGCTCCTGCAGCTACAGGCCGATGTCGCGACGCCAAAATGATCGACCCCGCCTTCCTCGCACGCCTGCGGATCGAGCCGCTTGATCGGAGCAGGCACGAACGGACAGGGTTTCAGTGCGGCGTCGATCGCGTTGATAATTTTCTGACGAACACCGCTGCACGCCAGCAGGATGACGATCTGACCCGCGTGTATGTGGCCTGTCTCGATCAATCGGATGCGATCGTCGGATATTACGCGCTCAATGCCCATGCAATCGACGTCTCCTCGCTTCCACGGGCCATGACGAAGAAATTGCCAAACTATCCGACGATTGCTGCCATCTACCTGTCGATCATCGGCTTTCATCTTGATCATCAGGGCAAGGGCGGCGGCAGCTTTCTGATGGCCGATGTGTTTCGTCGTTGCGTGCGGGTGGCTGACGTCATCGGCGCACATTTTCTGGTACTTGATGCGCTGAACGAGCGTGCCGCGAAACTCTATCGCGAGTTGGGCTTCATCGATCTCCCCGAACACGAGCCGCGTATGATCATCGGGATGAAAATCATCCGCAAAGCGGCATCCTCGTGACGCGAACTAAATTGCGCGCTTCTGCCCCCGCGTCCACACCCCAAACGCGATCACCACCGCCGCGGCCAGGCTGAACCAGGTAATGGCGTATTGCATGTGATCGTCTTTCAGGCGGACGACCAAGGGACCGGGCTTGGGGATGCCGTTGGCCGGCACTGGGGTTTCGAGATCAACATAGAACGGCGCGACAGCACCCCAACCGAGGGCGCTCGCCATGGCGCGCTGGTCACGATTGAACCAGAGGCGTTTGGCGACATCATCATGGGGGGTCAGCGTGCCAGCCGTCTCGGGATAGCGGAGGTAGCCGGTCATCGTCACCGGAGCGCCGGTGAGCAGGGTTTTGACAACGCGGTCCTGCTGGGCGCGATCCTGCATCGTGTTCTGCACGAAGCCCGCATTAATCACGACGGTCGCGCCATTCGGGAGTGCGGCAGGCAGGAAGGCCCAGGTGACAGCACCAGGCACATCCGGCCGCACGCCGGAGCCGGAGCTGTAGACCATGGCGTCGGGCTGCGGCTTGTAGGTAGCGGTGAAGGTGACGCGGCGGAATTCATCGCTCGCCGCGCTCATCGCGTCCCAGCGATCGGAGGATGGCAGCGCGACCGGCGCTTCCGTGATCCGGGCATCCAGCGCGGCGATGAGCGCGTGCTTCTCGCCGCGGCGCTGCAATTGCCAGAAGCCGAGGCTGAGCAAGGTGGCGACGATGATCAGGGTGGCGATGCCGAAACCGATAATGCCCGGCCGGCGCGTGGTGACGGTGTTCATTCTGGCTTCCGCGCGATCAACTGGCCCTCGGACGCCTTGTGGTGGAATTGCAGGGCGATCAGCAGCGACTTCATGGAGCGCAGCGGTAGCAGCGTTGTCGCGAGAATCAATGGCAACCAAAGGGCGGCGTGCAGCCAGAATGGCGGTTGGTACTTCACTTCAACAATCAGCGCGGCGCCGACCACGATGGCGCCGGCGATCATGATGATGAAGATGGCGGGGCCATCGCCGGTGTCGATGAAGGCGTAGTCTAGATTACAGCGCTCGCAATTCGGACGCAGGGTGATGAAGCCGCTATAGAGCTTTCCTTCACCGCAGCGCGGGCACTTGCAAGCGAGGCCGCGGGTGATGGTTTGGGTGAGTGAGGCAGTACTGGATTGTTCGGTCATGGCTCTTTCTTCACCTCTCCCCTCTGGGGAGAGGTCGGGCGGCGGAGCCGACCGGGTGAGGGGGCGCCTCGAGCGACGTCACTTGTGGAAGCCCCCTCACCCGCCGCGCTGCGCGCGTCGACCTCTCCCCGGAGGGGAGAGGTAAAAAAGGGCGACCTCACGGCCGCCCTTTGAAGCATCAGCCTTGGCAGATCAATGCGCGGCGGCGCCGGCGACCACGCCGCCATAGCCCCAGACATAGATCGTGACGAACAGGAACAGCCAGACCACGTCCACGAAGTGCCAGTACCAGGCGGCAAATTCGAAGCCGAGATGCTGCTTCGGTGTGAAGTGACCGGCATAAACGCGGAACAGGCAGACGATCAGGAAGATGGTGCCGACCAGAACATGGAAACCGTGGAAGCCGGTGGCCATGAAGAAGGTGGCGCCATAGACGTGGCCTTTGAAGGCAAAGGCCGCGTGGCTGTATTCGTAGGCCTGCACGAAGGAGAACAGCACGCCGAGCGCGATGGTGACCATCAGGCCGTATTTCAGGCCCTTGCGATCGCCTTCCAGCAGTGCGTGATGCGCCCAGGTCGCCGTGGTGCCCGAGGTGAGCAGGATCAGCGTGTTGAACAGCGGCAGATGCCAGGGATCGAAGGTCTGGATGTCTTTCGGCGGCCAGACGCCGCCGAACAGCACTTCGCGGGTCGCATGCACGGGATCGGCCGGGAATAGCGCTGCGTTGAAGTAAGCCCAGAACCAGGCGACGAAGAACATCACTTCCGAGGCGATGAACAGGATCATGCCGTAACGGTGATGCAGCTGCACGACGCGGGTGTGATCGCCGCGCTGGGCTTCCTTCACCACATCGGTCCACCAGGCGGCAAAGGTGTAGAGCACGCCGATGGTGCCCGCACCGAACACCAGCGGTGCCGCGGCATACATCTTGTGCATCCAGCTGACGGCGCCCACCGCCATGATGAAGGCGAAGAGCGAGCCGACCGCCGGCCACGGCGACGGATCGACGAGATGATAGTCGTGATGCTTGGCGTGCGGCGCCGCTTCTACCGATGCCATGTGTCTCTCTCCGTCAGTTGCGCCCGTTGATGCCGGCGCGTGTTATTTCGAATCTTATAACGTAAAAATTCAGAGATTGCCCTTGCGCTTGTCGGTCTCCGTGGCCGCCACCGGCTTCGGCGCCTGATCGCGCAGGGGATAGAACGTGTAGGACAGCGTGATCGAATTCAGCCCGTCATTCTCGCGATCATCAGCGAGCTTCGGATCGACATAGAACACGACCGGCATTTCACGCTTCTCACCGGGGCCAAGCGTCTGGTCGGTGAAGCAGAAGCAGTTGATCTTCTGGAAATACGAGCCGACCGTCAGCGGCGCCACATTATAGGCGGCCTGGGCGGAGGTGGTACGGGCGGACTGGTTGGTCACCGTGTAGAAAACGGTCAGCACCTCGCCGATGCGCACCTCGACTTCGCTCTGCTCCGGCACGAATTTCCACGGCAGGCCCGGCGCCACATTGGCATCGAAGCGAACGGAGATCTTGCGGCCGATCGGCCCGGAAGCCGGCGCGCCCGACGCCACCATCGTGGTGCCGTTGAAGCCGGTGGCGCGGCAGAACCAGTCATAGAACGGGACGGCCGCATAGGATGCGCCGACCATGAAGGCGACGACCAGACCGCAGATCGAGGCAACGACCACATCGCGCTTCATGCGCGGCTTGGTGGCTGACTGGGAGGGCTGCGGTTCGGTCATGTCACCTCACTCACAACGGCCGGACGAGAACCGCCGGCCCCTTGACCAGGGTGACGGCGAAGAACAGCACGACCAGAATGCCGAGTGCGCAAGCGATGGCGATGGAGCGCTCGCGACGGCTCTTCTGCTGAGCCGCGGTAAGGACGATGCCGTCTTCCGGCTGATCAGTCTTGCGCTCGGTGTCCATCGGATCATGCGCCCTCTACCAGACCAGCGGCAGGATGGCCTTGACGACCACCTCGAGCAACAGGATCGCGAACAACGCGAAGAGATACAGAATCGAGAAGGCGAACAACTGACGCGTCGCCTTCGTGGCCGGCTTGCCTTCGCGGAGGCGATAGACCTGCACGGCAAGAAACATCATGCCGGCGCCGAGGATCAGCGAGGCGACGCCGTAGACGGCGGAGAAGTAACCGAGCGGCCAAGGAGCCACGGCGGTCGCGACCAGCACGACGGTGTAGAGCAGGATCTGCAGACGCGTCGCATCGGGACCGGCGACCACCGGCAGCATCGGCACGCCGGCGCGGGTGTAGTCGTCGTTGCGGAACAGCGCGAGCGCCCAGAAATGCGGTGGGGTCCAGAAGAAGATGATCAGGAAGAGAAGGATCGGCTCCATCGAGAGCGATCCCGAGGCCGCGGCCCAGGCGACGACTGGCGGCAGCGCACCGGCGGCACCGCCGATGACGATGTTCTGCGCCGTCCAGCGCTTCAGGCCGATGGTGTAGATGACCACATAGAAGAAGATGGTGAAAGCGAGCAGCGCACCGGCCAGCCAGTTCACCAGAATGCCCAGCGTCATCACCGAGAAGAAAGCGAGCACGATGCCGAAAGTCAGCGCTTCCGGCCGGGTAATGCGGCCGCGCGGGATCGGGCGGTTGGCGGTGCGCGTCATCAGCGCATCGATATCGCCCTCATACCACATGTTCAGCGCGCCCGAGGCGCCGCCGCCGATAGCGATGCAGAGGATCGAGGTGATGGCCAGCACCGGATGGTGATCGCCCGGTGCCAGGAAATAGCCGACCATGGCCGTGAACACGACAAGCGACATCACCCGCGGCTTCAGCAGCGCGAGATAATCCCGCACGCCCGCCTCAGAGATGCGGGGGGCGGAGAGGTCGATGGCGTTTTGGTCGAGGACGGACAAGATCGGTCTCACTTCGGGTCACGGCCTCCGCAAAAGCCTGCGGAGGCGAATTTCATGCGGCGCACTATTGTGCGCCGCAGCACACTTACTTGATACGCGGCAACACTTCAAACTGATGGAAGGGCGGCGGCGAGGTCAGGGTCCATTCCAGCGTGGTAGCGCCGGCGCCCCACGGATTGTTCGCGGCCTTTTCCTTGCGGACGAAGGCATCGATCACGCCGTAGATGAAAATCAGAACCGCGAAACCTGAGATATAGGAGCCGACCGACGACACCAGGTTCCAGCCCGCAAAGGCATCCGGGTAGTCCACGTAGCGGCGGGGCATGCCGGACAGGCCGAGGAAATGCTGCGGGAAGAACACCAGGTTGACGCCGATGAAGGTGACCCAGAAATGCGCCTTGGCGATGGTGTCGGAATACATGTAACCGAACATCTTCGGGAACCAGTAATACCAGCCCGCGAAGATGGCGAACACGGCGCCGAGCGACAGCACGTAGTGGAAGTGGGCGACGACGTAATAGGTATCCTGGAGCACACGGTCGACGCCGGCATTGGCGAGCACCACGCCGGTCACGCCGCCGAGGGTGAACAGGAACACGAAGCCCACGGCCCAGACCATCGGCGCCTTGAACTCGATGGACCCGCCCCACATGGTGGCGATCCAGGAGAAGATCTTCACGCCCGTCGGGACGGCGATGACCATCGTCGCAGCAACGAAATAGGCCTGCGTCGCCGACGACATGCCCACCGTGTACATGTGGTGCGCCCAGACCACGAAGCCGATGCCGCCGATGGCGACCATGGCGTAGGCCATGCCGAGATAGCCGAACACGGGCTTCTTCGAGAAGGTGGAGATGATCTGCGAGATCATGCCGAAGCCGGGCAGGATCAGGATGTACACTTCGGGGTGGCCGAAGAACCAGAACAGATGCTGGAACAGCACCGGATCGCCGCCGCCTTCGGCCGCGAAGAAGGTGGTGCCGAAGTTGCGGTCCGTCAGCAGCATGGTGATGGCGCCCGCCAGAACCGGCAGCGACAGCAGCAGCAGGAACACGGTGACCAGGATCGACCACACGAACAGCGGCATCTTGTGCAGGGTCATGCCCGGCGCGCGCATGTTGAAGATGGTGGTGATGAAGTTGATGGCACCGAGAATCGACGACGCACCGGCGATATGCAGCGCCAGGATCGCGAAATCGACGGCAGGACCCGGATGACCCGAGGTCGAGAGCGGCGCATACATGGTCCAGCCGGCACCGACGCCGTTGGCGCCGGGCTCGCCTTCCACGAAAGTGGAGATCAGCAGCAGCGCAAACGCCGCCGGCAGCAGCCAGAACGACACGTTGTTCATGCGCGGAAACGCCATGTCCGGCGCGCCGATCATCAACGGCACCATCCAGTTGCCGAAACCGCCGATCATCGCGGGCATCACCATGAAGAAGATCATGATCAGGCCGTGCGAGGTGACGAAGACGTTATAGGTGTGCGCCTCGTGGAAGATCTGAACGCCCGGATACATCAGCTCGATGCGGATCAGGATCGACATGATGCCGCCGATGACACCGGCGACGATCGCGAAGATCAGATACATCGTGCCGATGTCTTTGTGGTTCGTCGAATAGACGTAACGACGCCACCCGGTCGGATGCGCATGCGCGTGATCGTCGCGGGCATGATCGTCGTGAGCAGGTGCAGCTGTGTTTGCCATGTTGAGATTCCTTACTGCGCCTGCGTGGTCGCCGCGGCAGCAAACGTGCTCGACGGATTGCTCGCAAATTTCTTCTTCGCCGCTTCGACCCAGGCTGCAAATTCCTGCTCGGTGACGACGCGGATCGCGATCGGCATATAGGCGTGATCCTTGCCGCACAGTTCCGAACACTGGCCATAGAACCAGCCGGTCTTGGTGGCCTTGAACCAGGTCTCGTTCAGACGGCCGGGGATCGCGTCGATCTTGATGCCGAAGGACGGCACCGCGAAGGAGTGGATCACGTCGGCCGCCGTGGTCTGCACGCGGACCACCTTGTTCACCGGCACCACCACCTCGTTATCGACAGCGAGCAGGCGCGGCTGCTTGTCCTGGGCCATCAACGAGTCGAACTCGAACGGGCCGTTGTCCGGATAGGAGTAGGTCCAGAACCACTGCTTGCCGGTCGCCTTGATGGTCAGGTCGGCTTTCGGAATGTCGAGCTGCAGGAACAGCAGCCGGAACGACGGCACCGCGACAGCGACCAGGATCAGCACCGGGATGATCGTCCACGCCACTTCGATGAGCGTGTTGTGGGTCGTCTTCGACGGGACCGGATTGGCCTTCGAATTGAACTTCACCACCACGATGATCAAAAGCGCCAGCACGAACAGCGTGATGGCAGTGATCAGCCAGAGCAGAAAATTATGAAACCAGGTGATGTTTTCCATCACCGGCGTGGCCGCTTCCTGAAGCTTGTATTCCCAAGGCGCGGGCTGCCCCATCACCTGAGCATAGGCAGCACCGCCAACAGCGAGACCGGCCCCAACAACCGCTAACCCCAGCAACCGGTGGCCAAACTGGCCCCTCAGCATCCTCATGCCGCGTGCGCTCCCATGTAAAATCTTACGCATCCCGGTATTGCCCGAGTATGCGGCCCGACCCCCTCACGAACAAACGGACAAATTGCCCAAGGCAACTCGGTAAGCACGCTCGTTAGAATGCGTCGAAATCCAGCTTCTCAAACCATAATTCTTGACCTGTCGCAATGCAGGAGTGCGGTAACCGGGAATGCATTCGACCGAATTGCACGAAGGTCGTATTTCCTGCGTCGCTTCAATGACAAATGTCAGCGACCTGCGACGGTGCTTGACACCGGCCATGCCCGCTTTACGCACAAAATATGCGATGATCGCGTAACTGATTCGCCACAATCGGCGCGCAAGCAGCCGATGCGGCCGCCTTCAAGGCGCCGTCATTGCAGGTTCATTCCGCGCTCTGGAATTCATCAGACCGAACAGCGTTCACAGTGCTGCCAAACCGATTGCAGAGACCACTGCTCATGATCGCGACCACCATCACCGCTCAAGGATCGACCCGGATGAGGCTTTCGACATCGCAGCAACAGCAGGCCACCCGCTGGCGCCGCCTCACGCTCGGTTTCCTGACATTTGCTGCCCTGCTCGCGGCACCCGCCGCTGCCAGCGCCCAGGGCGCGGTGAAATCGACGCATGGCGACTGGCAGATCCGCTGCGACACCCCGCCCGGCGCGCAGGCCGAACAATGCGCCCTGATCCAGAGCGTGGTCGCCGAAGACCGCTCCAATGCCGGCCTCACGGTGATCGTACTCAAGACCGCCGACCAGAAGAGCAAGCTGATGCGCGTGGTGGCACCGCTCGGCGTGCTGCTGCCCTCCGGCCTCGGCCTCAAGCTCGACAATCAGGACGTCGGCCGCGCCGGCTTCGTGCGCTGCCTGCCCAATGGATGTGTCGCGGAAGTTGTGATGGACGACAAGCTGCTCGGCCAGTTGCGCACGGCGAAGACCGCGACCTTCATCATCTTCGAGACGCCGGAAGAAGGCATTGGTTTCCCACTGAGCCTGAACGGGCTGGGGGATGGCTACGACAAGCTGCCGTAAACTCGGAGCTGTAGGATGGGTTGAGCGTCTTCGCGAAAACCCATCAGCCGAACGATGCGCAGGCTCCGCCGATGGGTTGTCGCTCCGGCGCTTCGCGCCTGCGCTCAACCCATCCTACGGCATCGAGCTTATTCCCCCGCAACCAATCCCGCCGCTCGGCGATGATTGCGGCTTGGTCTCGACTGGGCCTTCAACCGGCGGCGTGAGAAATACAGGATGAAGCCCGTCACCGTGAACAGCGGCATCAGTGCGGCGGCAATCATGAACAGGATGCGCCCGACCAGCCCGAAGGCCGCGCCGGTGTGGATCTGCAGGACCCGCTGCAGGATGCTGTCGCCAATGGACTTGTCGGCATAGCGCTCGACAGAAATCACACGCCCCGTCGCGCCGTCGATGCGGAAATCATCGCGGGCAACGTCATGGGGCGCGTCCTTGGCCAGCGAACGCAGGCGCACCGGAGCGGGACCGTTCGGCACTTGCAGATAGACATTGGCGTAGAGGCTGCCCTGATCGGCGAGGAAGGTGGCCCATGCACGGTCGATGGATGGAGCCGCGGCTTCTTCAGCCGGGTTCGCTGGCTTTGCGCCGCCTTTGGCCTTCGCAGGCGCTTTTGCGGCTGCCGGCGGCTTGCTCGACAACAGCCAGGTGGCGCTGGCCTTGTACCAGTCGAACGACCACCACAGGCCCGTGAGGATCGTGATCACATAGACCGGCAGCACCCAGGTGCCGACCACACTGTGCAGCGACCAGTGAAAGGCACGCCCCGGCATCGCCAGATTGGGCTTCAACCACATCCTGATGCTGCGAACACGGCGCGGCCAGCGCAGCACCATGCCGGAGATCAGCAGTACCAGCAGGCCAATCGCACACACACCGGTAATCAGGCGGCCATAGCCGTTGCCATTACCTGGCAGCAGCAGGAAGCGATGCAGGTTGCGCAGCGTGGCGAAGAAACCTTCGCCGCTGACCGGCGAGAGAATGCGGCCGTCATACGGATCGACAAAGACTGACGACCGTTCGCCGGCTTCATTACGTGCGAAACGCGCGCGCACCGTGGCACCCGGCTCGCTCGACAGCAGCATCAACTGCACCTTGCCGGCGCCTGGCTGGCTTTGCAGCCGCGCCACGATCTCGTCCGGCGTCAGCACTGGCGCCGAGCGCAGCTCGACCCTGGCGACATCACGATTGAGCACGGCGACTATCTCATCCTCGAAGGACAGCATCGCGCCGGTCAGGCCCATCAGGGCCACCACCAGCGCGATGGTGAGGCCGATGATGGAATGAACCTGGAGGAAGGCGGATTTGATCGGAGAGGCCATGAGCAGCGCATTTGGGGAGCTGGAGGACGAACTGCGTCGGGTCTCAGCGCCCGCTGCGGCAATGATCACGCTTACCGCACCGCCACAGGGCGAACCACCGCGGTAGTTTTTAATCGCTCCAAACTGGATCCAGATACCAGGCATCCAGGCTCTCCCATTTTGGGCCGGACGACCTATCTTCCCCAGCGAACACCTGTATCGTCCAAGATTACGCCGATGTTAGGCGACCCATTCCCGGGTTGCCGTTACAAGGTGAAACCGCCCTCCGGTGCAGCAATGCCCGCCGTTTTGGAGCCTGCATGACCAGCCTCGTCACCACCTCCCTGCTCGACCGTGCCAATCTCGACCGCGACGAAGTCCGCCGCGAACTGTTGCGGGGCCTGCAGGGAGCCGATGATGGCGAGCTGTTTCTCGAATACAGCCAGAGCGAGGCGCTCGGCTTCGACAATGGCCGATTGAAACAAGCGACCTATGACACCGCGCAGGGCTTTGGCCTCCGCGCCGTGAAGGACGACGCCGTCGGCTACGCGCATTCCTCGGATGTCTCGATCCCGGCACTGATCCGCGCGGCGGATGCCGTGAATGCGGTGCGCGGCGGTTATGCCGGCACCTTTGCCGCGGCGCCGTCGCACACCAATGTGAGGCTCTATAACGACGACAATCCGCTCGACGCCCCCGGCTTCGAGGCCAAGGTGAAGCTGCTGGCCGAGATCGACGCCTATGTGCGCGACAAGGACCCGCGGGTGCGTCAGGTTTCGGTGTCGCTCGGCGCGAGCTGGCAGGTGGTCGAGATCATCCGGCCCGATGGCGAGAGCTATCGCGATATCCGCCCGCTGGTGCGCGTGAATATCTCCGTCGTCGCCGGCCAGGGTGACCGGCAGGAAAGCGGCTCGAAGGGTTATGGCGGCCGCGAGGGCTATGCCCGATTCATCGAGAGCGCCAATTGGCGCACTGCTGCCGATGGCGCACTGCGCGAGGCGCTGGTGAATCTCGAATCGATCCCCGCCCCCGCCGGCGAAATGGATGTGGTGCTCGGGCCGGGCTGGCCCGGCGTGATGCTGCATGAAGCGGTGGGCCACGGCCTTGAAGGCGATTTCAACCGCAAGAAGACCTCGGCCTTTGCCGGCCTGCTCGGCCAGCAGGTGGCCGCCAAGGGTGTGACGGTCGTCGATGACGGCACGATTTCGTCGCGCCGCGGCTCGCTGTCCATCGACGACGAAGGCACGCCGACCAACAACACCACGCTGATCGAGGATGGCATTCTCGTCGGCTACATGCAGGACCGCCAGAATGCGCGCCTGATGGGCATGAAGCCCACCGGAAATGGCCGTCGCCAGGGCTATGCCCATGTGCCGATGCCGCGCATGACCAACACCTACATGCTGGCCGGCCAGCGCGATCCCGCCGAAATCCTCGCTTCGGTGAAGAACGGCATCTATGCCGTGAACTTCGGTGGCGGTCAGGTGGACATCACCTCCGGCAAATATGTGTTTCAGTGCACCGAGGCCTACAAGATCGAGAACGGCAAGATCGGCGCGCCAGTGAAGGGCGCGATGATGATCGGCAATGGCCCGACCGACCTGCATCGCATCAGCATGATCGGCAACGACCTCGCCCTCGACGACGGCATCGGGACTTGCGGCAAGCACGGCCAGGGCGTGCCGGTGGGCGTCGGCCAGCCGACATTGCGCATGGACAAGGTGACCATCGGAGGAACGGGCCAGTGAGCACCGAGACGGAGACGCAGGCCGCGACGCTGCCTTCGACAGCCAAGCGCTGGGGCAGCCAGATCGCACAGATCGCTGCCATTGTGGGCATCGTGTTTCTCGGCAAAGGCGCGCTCGCGGAGCCGTTCTATGTCCCCTCCGCCTCCATGGAGCCGACGCTGCTGATCGGCGACGCGCTGCTGGCGACGAAATTTCCCTATGGCTATTCGACCGCCTCGCTGCCGATCCATGTCGCCTTCCCGGAAACCGGCCGCGTCTTCGCGTCCACACCGAAGCGCGGCGATGTTGTTGTCTTCCGCTGGCCCGGCGATCGCTCGCAGGTCTGGGTCAAGCGCGTGATCGGCCTGCCCGGTGATCATGTGGAGCTGCGTGGCGGCCAGGTCTGGATCAATGGCAAAGCGGCGGCCGTGCAGGCCGACGGCATCGGCGCGGCTGAGGACGACAGCGGCGGCTCCGAGCCGGCGCAGCGCTATGTGGAGACACTGCCCGGCGGCGTCGCGCATCCGATCTTCAAGCTGCGCAACAATGGCCGCCTCGACAACACGCCCGATGTCACCGTGCCACCCGGCCATCTGTTCGTGATGGGCGACAACCGCGACAATTCCGCGGATAGCCGCGTGCCGGTTGGTCAGGGAGGCGTCGGCCTGCTGCCGATGGATAATCTGGTTGGCCGCGTCGATGCCATTGTCGGCTCGTGGGACCTTGGCATTCGCAGCCAGCCGGTGAGCGAATGGTGGTCCGGCCTGCGCTTCGCGCGCTTCTTCACCGGGGTTCATTGAGATTATGACCTTCGACGATGTCCGTGCGTTCGCGCTGACATGGCCGGAGGTCGAGGACGGCACCTCCTACGGAACGCCCGCTCTCAAGGTGCGGAAGAAACTGCTGACGCGCCTGAAGGAAGACGGCCAGACACTGGTCATGCCCGGCGTTCCGCTTGAAGAGCGTGAGATGCTGGTGGAAAGCCAGCCAAAGATCTTCTCCTTCACCGACCACTACCGCGACTATCCAATCGTGCTGATCGGTCTCTCCAAGGCCAAGCGCGCCCATGTCGAGCCGCTGTTGCGGCGGCACTGGCTGACGCTGGCCTCGAAGGCCGCGCGCAAGGCTTACGAGGCAAGTGCTCAGAAGTAGGCGATCGCGCGACCGCAGATCGCGACGCTGAGCCAGATCGCCAGCGATGCCAGCGCACCCTGCCGCGCACCTGCGGGCATCGGCGCCAGCGGCGGCAAGGCCGCGACTTTCGGCATGATGATGCGCTCGACCCAGACGATGTTGAGCAAGCCCAGCACGATCAACGCCGCCTTGATCTGGAATATGCGGTTCAGCACCACATGGCTGGCTTCAGCCGTGAACAGCACGAGACCCGTGATGATGAGGCCAGCGAAGCCTGCGATCGCAAATTGCCGCGCCTTGCGCAGCAACGGACCCGGCGCCGTCGCCGACAGCCCGCCTGCGAGGCGCGTATCCATTACCGCAATGGCGCCGGCAAAGAACACCAGCGCGACGATGTGACCGACATTGGCGACCATATAGAGCCAGCGCGATTGCCGGATCGCCGCGCCGATGGCGGAGGTTTCCATGGCGACGAAAAATGCGGGAGCGGCTTCAGTCATCTGACGCCGCCGCTGGAGTCGGGCCCGCAAGAATCGAATCGAGCAGCGACGCGCGGACACCTCTCCCCGCCGGGGAGAGGTCAATCCGGCGAAGCCGGAGCGGGTGAGGAGGAAGCCACACACTCCGGCGCCAAGACCACCTCACCCGCGCGCAAGAGCGCGCGACCTCTCCCCGGTGGGGAGAGGTGTCCGCGCTAGCTCTGTCGCTTCGCGTTTCGTGGATCATGCTTCAGCGCAATTCATATGTCTTGCCATCCACCGTAATGCGCTCGGCACGCATCTCGTCTTTCTCCACGGTCGAGGGATAGCCATAAGCAGAGACCGTCTTGCCCACCGCGACGATGTCAGCGGTGGCGCCGCGCGACTGCATCCGCGATGTCGGCGCCAGCGTGCCGGTCCAGGCCTTGTCGCTGCCCTTGATGACGATGGTGGCGTGCGGGTTTTCGAATTTCAGGCTTTCGATCGGCCCGTTCACCGTCACCGGATTGTTCGCGTCATAGCTGCCCCAGCCATGATGCGCGATGGCGGCAGCCGTGGTGAGACCAACGAGAGCGATACTGCCAATGGCGGTCCGGAGGATACGCGTCATGTGCCGGCTCCGATGTTGATGGCTACGATTGATCCTACACGCTAACGCACGACACCCGAAATGAATCCGGGTTTCCGCCGCGGCGGCTTGATGTCGTTCTTCAGAAAGCAACGCGCGCTCTTGCCGGCATAGCCCGGCCGGGCAAAGGTCCAGGCGCGGCACTTGTTGTCGCCCTGGCAGGCGTCGCGGCAGGTATCGCCGCGCTCGGCCTTGTCATCGTTCTTCACCTCGAAGGAACGATAGTCGCCGCCAAAGCGATCCGTCGATGTTTCCACCGGCCCGACGCGCGATTCGATCACGCCAGCGCCGCGGACGCCGGAGACGCAGCAATAGCTCTGCACCCGCGGCGGCACCTTGTCCTTCAACCAGCACACGGCGTTTTCGGAATTGTCGCTGGGATAGTTGAAGCTCCAGGCGCGGCACTTCTTGTCGCGCTCGCAGATCAGCGCGCATTCGGCGGGATCACCGGAGACCGACACCGAACGCTGGTAATCGCTCCCCGGCCGGTCGAAATTGGTCTGTGCCTGTGCAGGCGCCGCCAGCACCAGCATAGCGAACAATGCCCAACACGCTCCGAACAGGCGGCTCCTCAACATGCAAACGGGCTTCCGGCTGGTGGCAAGAGGGTGATCGACGAACCACCATTGGAACGCGCGACACCTGTACGCCCGATGAACGGATTGACAGAAATCGCGCGCCCAACTCACAAGCGCTTGAGCTAGAAGCAATATTCCTTATAGGCGGGGGTCACCGAGCCGCCCCAGGCGCCGTTGAATTTGGCGAGCATCTCCTCCGCCGGGGTCTTGCCGCTGTCGATGATGCGATCGAGCGGCGTGAGGTGGCGGGTCTCGTCGCGGCCATTGGCGTCGAGTTTCGCGCGACGGCGCAGGCCGCCATGGGCAATCGCCAGACATTCCTTGGCGATCTCGAACAGATAGCGGTCCTTGATCCGCGCCTTGAAGCCGAAACGCGGCACATCATCGCGCAGCGCCTGGCGTTCCGCAGCGGTCCAGTGTTTCGCGATATCCCAGGCAGCATCGAGCGCTGCGTCGTCATAGAGCAGGCCGACCCAGAAGGCCGAGAGTGCCGGCAGGCGGTCCGACGTCACGCCATCGGCGCCGCGCATTTCGAGATAGCGCTTGAGGCGGACTTCCGGGAAGATCGTGGAGAGATGATTGGCCCAATCGGACAAAGTCGGCCGTTCGCCGGGCATCTTGTCGTTCTTGCCGTCGAAGAAGGCGCGGAAGGAAGAGCCGGAGACATCGATATACGTGTCGCCGCGTTTCACGAAATACATCGGCACGTCGAGCGCGTAATCGACCCAGCGCTCGAAACCCATGCCGCTCTCGAACGCCCAGGGCAGCATGCCCGAGCGGTTATTGTCGGTGTCGCGCCAGATTTCAGATCGGAACGACAGGAAACCGTTCGGCTTGCCTTCGGTGAAAGGCGAATTGGCGAACAGTGCCGTCGCCACCGGCTGCAGCGCCAGCGAGACGCGCAGCTTCTTGACCATGTCGGCTTCGGAGGAGAAGTCGAGATTGGTCTGCACCGTGCAGGTCCGGTACATCATGTCCAGACCATACTGCCCGACCTTCGGCATGTAGTTGGTCATGATTTTGTAGCGGCCCTTCGGCATCACCGGGATCTGCGCCCGCGACCATGATGGCGTCAGGCCAAGACCGAGAAAGCCGATCCCGAGCGGCGTCGCGACTTCGCGCACCTGCGCCAGATGCGCCATCAATTCGGCCTGGGTCTGATGCACGGTCTCCACCGGCGCACCGGAGAGTTCGAACTGGCCGCCCGGCTCCAGCGAGATGGCGCCACCGCCGGTGACGTCATAGAGGCCGATAATGTTGCGGCCTTCCATGATCGGCTCCCAGCCGAGCAGATGCTTCATGCCATCGAGCAGCGCCTCGATGCCGCGCGCGCCTTCATATGGCACGGGCTCGTGACCTTCGAGGGTGAACGGCGTCTTCTCGTGCTCGGTGCCGATGCGGAATTCCGACGCCGGCTTCACGCCCGCTTCCAGCCACGCCACGAGTTCATCGCGCGACTGCAGCGGCGTCATATCGAGTTGGTCACGCGCCATGGGAAGTCCAGTTGAAAGGCGCTGCAATCCGATGCGCGCAGTGTCGGGAACGCCGGCGATCCAATCGAGACGCCAGCGCAGGGAAAATCTGAAACGTCATCGCGCCGGAATGGCGTCTTTGGCAACCGGCGCAGAAACGGACGGCGTGTCATGGCATGCGCAACCGAGCCGGTCCAGCAGGCCGCACAGCTTTGCTGCATCTGCGTCGGTGAGCTTGGAGCCCACATGCTTCTCGATGGCCACCGCATAGGCGCTGCCCATCTTCTTGTGCAATTCGCGTCCGGCCGCGGTGATCTCCACGAACAGCCCGCGCTTGTCCATCTTGCACTCGCGCCGCGCCGCCAGTCCCTCATCCACCAGCCGGTCGATCAGTCGGGACGTGGAATATTGTGGTATCAACATCTGCTTTTCGAGCTCGACGGGGCGCAGCTCGCCATTCGGCGCGCGCGACAATTCCATCAGCGCATCGAACCAGGCGAGCGGCGGAAAGCCGGCGCGCTTTAAATCCTGCTCGACGCAGTCCAGCACCCGGCTCTGCACCCGCATCAGGCGGATCCAGGCGGCCGACGCCTCGGTGGAAGGTTTACGTTTCATCACACGGTCCAAATGGTAGCGTATTCTAACCAATCGATGCATCTGCATCAATCTTGACTATTCCATGCCATTGCATTTAGTCACGCCACGGCGTTACCCCAACGTCCTTAAGGAGAAATTTCGATGAAGCTGTATTATTCGCCCGGCGCCTGCTCCCTGTCGCCGCATATCGCACTTCTCGAAGCCGGCCTGCCCTATGATCTCGTCAAGGTCGATCTCCGCGCCAAAAAGCTGGAAAACGGCGACGACTTCCTGGCGGTCAATCCCAAGGGCCAGGTGCCGGCGCTCGGCCTCGACACCGGCAAGGTCGTCACCGAAGGCCCGATCATCGTGCAGATGATTGCCGACAAGGCCGCGGGCAAGAACCTCGCCCCGGCGCGCGACAGCGAGGAGCGCTACGAGTTTCTGGAAATCCTGAACTTCCTGACCAGCGAGCTGCACAAGAATTTCTCCCCGCTGTTCAACCCGACCTTCTCGGACGAAGTGAAGGGCTTCTTCCGCGATCGCCTCACCGGCAAGTTCAAATATCTCGACGGCCGCCTCGCGGGTCACGACTACCTGACGGGCAGCAATTTCAGCGTCGCTGACGGCTATCTGTTCACGATGCTCCGCTGGGCCGACGCTCACAAGCTCGACCTCTCGATGTTCAAGAACCTGATGGCCTACAAGGAGCGCGTTGCCGCACGCCCGAAGGTGCAGGAAGCACTGGAGAAGGAAGGCCTGATGAAGGCTGCGTAAGCAACGAGGTCTTGCCGAAATGACAAGGGCCGGATCGATGATCCGGCCCTTTCTTTATGACTCGCCTTGACGTAAAATCAACCTAAGGGTGCACCTCAATCTTCTGCTTCTGGAGACAGGCATGACGCCTGCCCAAGTCGAACAAATTAAACACATGGCTTCCTGGCTCAACGCGATGGCTACCTCGATCTCGACAGCAGGTGCGATCGTGCCATTGGTTGCCTATGTAACCGAAACACTACCGGGAACAGTCAAACCCGAAACCGCCGCCGCGGTGGGCATTATTTGCGTCACCCTGGGAGTGACCATACATCTTGTCGGGCGTGAGATCTTGGGAGAGATTTAACGATGCCTCTCGGCTTTTACTTGGCACTCTGTGGGCCGATTTTTCTCGGACTGGTGGCGCTTGCTGTCGGGTTGATCGAATTGCACCGCATTCGGGCGCGGAAGGCAAAAGCAGCCAACGGTTCCTTGCAGGAATAATCGGCTCGCCGAGCCTCCGCGTGCTTAGTGAAGTAGCCGACTTTGCACTTCCAATTTCCGGCCCCTGCCCCCACATAGGCGGGCATGACCTCATCTTTCGATACCGCCCAGCCCGACACCCCGATCCGCGCGCCGTCTTCCGTTCCGGTGGACGATGCCGTGCTGCCGTTCGATGTCGCGCCGCTCGATCTGCGCGGACGCCTGACGCGGCTCGGGCCTGCGCTCGACCAGCTCCTCTCCAAACATGACTATCCGACACCGGTGGCAAAGCTGCTCGGCGAGGCCATCGTGCTGACCACGCTGCTCGGCTCCGCGCTGAAATTCGATGGCCGCTTCATCCTGCAAACCCAGACCGATGGTCCGGTATCGCTGATGATCGTCGATTTCCGCGCGCCCGATCGCATGCGCGCCTATGCGCGCTTCGATGCGGAGCGCCTGAAGGACGGGCTTTCGACTGCGGAGCTGCTCGGCAAGGGCCATCTCGCGATGACCGTGGACCAGGGCCCGGATATGAGCCGCTATCAGGGCATGGTGGCGCTCGACGGCGGCACGCTGGAAGACGCCGCCCACGAATACTTCATGCGCTCGGAGCAGATCCCGACCAAGGTGCGCCTTGCTGTCGGCGAGGAGTGGCGCGGCGGCGGCGACGGCGCCCCGACCCATGGCTGGCGCGGCGGCGGCATGCTGCTGCAATTCCTGCCCAAGGCCTCCGACCGCGCGCAGCGCGACATGCATGCCGGCGACGTGCCGGAAGGCACCAATGTCGACGTGGTGCCAGAGGATGACGCGTGGCTCGAAGGCCAGTCGCTGATCTCGACGGTCGAGGATGTCGAACTGATCGATCCCGACCTGTCCGGCGAGCGATTGCTGTTCCGCCTCTTCCACGAGCGCGGGGTCCGCGTCTTCGCGCCCTCACCGCTGCAGGCGAAATGCTCGTGCTCGCGCGAGGCGGTGTCCGGCATGCTGAAGGGTTTTGACCCGCAGGATCGCGCGGACATGGTCGAAAACGGCAAGGTCGTGGTGACCTGCGAGTTCTGCTCGTCAGTCTACGAGTTCTCTCCGGAAGAAGCGGGCGTCGAGTAGGCCTGCACTCGTCGGTCCGGAGCGCGCGGCACGCGCGCATCCGGAATCTCGATACGCCTATGCTGTCGTCTCAGACTACCACATCCAGCTTCCGGGTTCGCTCGCTTCGCGAGCGCCCCGGACTGACAGTGAGTTAGTTCAACACCCGCCTGTTCGGCCCATCCAGCGAGAACAGCGGCACGTCGATCTCGAATGGCTCGCCCTGGTCGGTCACCATCTGATAGGTGCCCTCCATGAAACCCGACGGCGTCGGGAGCGGCACGCCCGACGTATATTCGAACCGCTCGCCTGGTCCGAGCACCGGCTGCTCGCCGACCACGCCCTCGCCGCGCACTTCTTGCATCTTCCCCGACGCGTCAGTAATGACCCAGTGCCGCGTCTTCAGCTGCACCGTTTCCTTGCCCGCATTGGTGATGACGATCGTGTAGGACCAGAAGAACTGCTGCTTCTCGGCCGAGGAACGGTCCGGCATGAAGTTGGGCTCGACGGTCACTTCGATCTGGCGGGTAATGGCGCGGTACATGGGGATCATCGCTGCAAGAGACTGGATCGGCAACATAACGAAAAATGCCGGAGCGGCCAAATACCGCCCGCGCATGATCGTCATCGCCGTTTGAACACAGTTCAAACCTATCGCGTTCCCGTCCGCGGCGGATCGCCTCACAAAATCGTCTCGCCATGAATTGACTTGCGATGACGCCGCGAAGCGGCTCTTTCTCCTCAGTCTATACTCGTTGCGCGGTGTTGAATGACCTCTGTTGCCGATCCGATTGCCGGACCCGCACATGCCGATGCGCCCACAGCATCGCCTGATGCAGCCCCGCGCGCGGAGGCACCGCCCATCATCACCGCGGTGAACGAGCGCGAATTGCGCCTCGATCTGTTCCGCGGCCTGGCACTCTGGCTGATCTTCATCGATCACCTGCCGCAGAATCTGCTGACATGGCTGACCATCCGCAACTATGGCTTCAGCGACGCCACCGAGATCTTCATCTTCATCTCCGGCTATACCGCCGCCTTCGTCTATGGCCGCGCGATGCAGGAACAGGGCACGGTGGTCGCCAGCGCGCGCATCTTCAAGCGCGTCTGGCAGATCTATGTGGCCCATGTCTTCCTCTTCACGATCTTCCTCGCCGAAATCTCCTACGTCGCCACGCGCTTCCAGAACCCGCTCTATACGGAAGAAATGGGCATCATGGACTTCCTCAAGGAGCCCGACGTTACCATCGTGCAGGCGCTGCTGCTGCGCTTCCGCCCGGTGAACATGGACGTGCTGCCGCTCTACATCGTCCTGATGCTGTTCCTGCCGCTGATCCTGTGGCTGATGCGGCGGCGCGCCGATCTCACTCTCGGTCTCTCGGTGCTGCTCTATGCGCTGACCTGGGAATTCGACTGGCATCTCACCGCCTATCCGAACGGCTCCTGGGCGTTCAATCCGTTCGCCTGGCAGTTGCTGTTCGTATTCGGCGCCTGGTGCGCGCTGGGCGGCGCCAGGCGGATGGAGCGGATCCTGAATTCGCCCATTACACTCTGGATCTGCGTCGCCTATCTATCGGGAGCGTTCTGGGTGACACTGACCTGGCACATCCCGCAGATCCATCATCTGCTGCCAAAACTGCTCGAGCAGTGGATGTATCCGATCAACAAGCCCGATCTGGACGTGCTCCGTTTTGCTCACTTCCTGGCGCTGGCAGCGCTCACGGTCCGGTTCCTGCCGAAGGACTGGCCGGCCCTGAAGTCGATCTGGCTGCGACCAATGGTGCTTTGCGGGCAGCATTCACTTGAGATTTTCTGCATAGGCGTGTTTCTGGCTTTTGCGGGTCAGTTTTTCCTGGGCGAGATCGCGGGCGGTGCAGTCATGCACGGCCTGGTCAGCCTGATCGGGATCGTCATCATGTCCACCGCTGCGTGGGTGTTCTCCTGGTACAAGCGCGTCACCGCGAAGGGCGGAGCGCGCGCCAAAAAGACACCCGACGCTGATCTTGCAGGAGGGGAAGTACGATGACCTCGCTGCTGCACCGGCCGCCATGGCGACATGCATTGCTGCTGCTCCTGCTGATGGCGGGGCCGGCCCGGGCCGAACCGCCCAAACAGACCTGCGAAGTCCCCGCCTATCTTCTCACCAGCGAGAGCTCGCTGCCGAAAGTGAAGGCAGCCGTGAAGCCGGACGGCAAGCTCAATATCCTGGTCATCGGCAGCCGTTCCTCGGTCATTGGCCTATCCGACCATTCCGCTGCCTATCCTGCGCGCCTGCAGGCCTATCTGAGCGAAAAGCTGCCGGGCGTCGCCGTCGATGTCGCGCTGGAATTGCAGGTCAAGAAGACCGCCGAGGAGATGGCCCCCACGCTCGGCAAACTGGTGGAGGACCGCAAGCCGGACCTCGTGATCTGGCAAACGGGAACCGTCGATGCCATGCGCCAGGTGGATGGCGACGATTTCCGCAATGCATTGGACGACGGTGTCGCTGCCATGCAAAAGGCCGGAACTGACGTGATTTTAATGAACCTGCAGTATAGTCCGCGCACCGAGACCATGATTTCGGGCTCGGCCTACCTAGATAATATGCGCGTGGTGGCGCAGCAGCACGATGCTCCGCTGTTCGACCGGTTCGCCATCATGCGGCAGTGGAATGAGAATGGTGATTTCGACCTGTTCAGCCCCGCGCCTGGCATGGAGCTTGCCAAGCGGGTGCATGACTGTCTCGGTCGTGCGCTATCGAGCTTCGTGATCGAAACGGCGCATATCAAGACAGCGGATTTGAGGATTCAGCGTTAAAATGAGTTTCATCGGCCAACTGCCTCGCTTTGCCGTCGTCGCTGCGCTTGCTCTCACGACCCCCGCACTTACTTCCATCGTGCACGCCGAAGGCGCGCAGCCCGTCGCACAAGGCAGCGAAGCAGCTGCGGCAGACGCCGCAAAGAAGGGCGTCGCAGCCACAACCATCGACAGGGTCAAGCAGGCCGCCCAGACCGCCACGGATATTCTCAGCCGCGTCCCATGCCGCACACCAAAGGGCGGCACGAAGGCCATGGGAACGCTGCCGCATGTGGCCGGCAAGCTTGCCGCCCATAAGCCGGTGGTGATCGTTGCATTCGGCTCGTCCTCGACTCAAGGCCATGGCTCGACGGCGCCGGAATTCACCTATCCCAACCGCCTCGCGGCGCAGCTCCGCCGCGCCTATCCGGGCGCCGACATCACCGTGCTCAATCGCGGCAAGGGCGGCGAGGATGCACCGGAAATGATGGCGCGGCTCCAGGCCGAGGTGATCAATTCGAAGCCGGATCTCGTGATCTGGCAGCTCGGCACCAATGCGGTGCTGCGCAATCTCGATCCGGGCGAGACCGGCAAGATGATCGAGGACGGCGTCGGCCGCATCCAGGCCGGCGGCTCCGATGTGGTGCTGGTCGATCCGCAATACTCACCGGCGACGGTGGAGAAGCCCGAAAGCACCAGCAAGATGCTGGCGCTGATGCATAAGGTCGCCGAATTGCGCAAGGTTGGATACTTCCCGCGCTTCGAGGTGATGAAGGAATGGCACGAGGGCCAGCAGATGGCGTTCAGCTCCTTCGTTATCGCCGACGGTCTGCACATGAACGACTGGGGCTACGCCTGCTTCGCCCAGCTGCTCGGCGACAACATCATCAAATCGGTCGGCACCATCAAGATGGGCACCAACGAGCCGGCCCAGCAGCAGGCGCAGCGGCCGCTGTAAGGCGCGACCGTAGGATGGGTTGAGCGGAGGCGCGAAGCGCCGGAGCGACAACCCATCGGCCGAGCCTGCGGCAATCGACGGAAGTGATGGGTTTGCGCTTCGCTCAACCCATCCTACGCTCCGGCGTTCTTGGCTTACGCCTTCGCCAATGCCGCTTCGAGATCCTCGATCAGATCGTCGCGATGC
Organism: Tardiphaga sp. GW821-FHT12E02; assembly: GCF_058807155.1. Classification (NCBI taxonomy): domain Bacteria; kingdom Pseudomonadati; phylum Pseudomonadota; class Alphaproteobacteria; order Hyphomicrobiales; family Nitrobacteraceae; genus Tardiphaga; species Tardiphaga sp. GW821-FHT12E02. The sequence goes on along the minus strand of NZ_JBXAQK010000001.1, from coordinate 893,578 downwards.
TCGAGGCCTGCGGAGAAGCGGATAAAGCCTTCGCTGATGCCGAGCTCCTGTCGCGCTTCAAGCGGCAGACGCTGATGCGTCGTGGTCGCCGGATGCGTAACCAGGCTCTTCGCATCGCCCAGATTGTTCGAGATGCGCGCGACCTTCAGCTCGTTGAGGACACGGAACGCCGCTTCCTTGCCACCCTTGACCTCGAAGCCGATCAGCGTCGAACCCGCACGCATCTGCTTCTTCACAGTTGCCGCCTGCGGGTGATCCTCGCGGCCCGGATAAATCAGCCGTGACACCTTTGCATGCTGGGCCAGCACATCGGCGATCGCCGCCGCCGTCTGCGTCTGGCGCTCGACACGCACCGCCAGCGTCTCCAGCCCCTTCACCAGCGTCCACGCATTGAACGGCGAGATCGAGGGGCCGGTCTGGCGCAGATAGTTGTGAATGTGCTCGTCGATAAAATCCTTCGACGACAGGATGATGCCGCCAAGGCAACGGCCCTGGCCGTCGATATGCTTGGTCGCCGAGTAGACGACCACATCGGCACCGAGCGCCAGCGGGCTCTGCCAGATCGGCGTCGCGAACACGTTGTCGACGATCAGCCGCGCGCCGCCGGCATGGGCGATCTTGGCGATGGCGCCGATGTCGAGCACGTCGAGGGTCGGATTGGTCGGGCTTTCCAGGAACAGCGATTTGGTGTTCGGCTTCATCGCCTTCTGCCACTGGTCGAGATCGAGGCCATCGACCAGCGTGAATTCGATGCCATAGCGCGGCAGCAGTTCCTCGATCACATAGCGACACGAGCCGAACAGCGCCTTGGCAGCGACGACGTGATCGCCCTGGCGCAGCGGCGCGAGGATCGCGGTGGTGACGGCGGCCATGCCGGTTGCGGTCGAACGCGCGGCTTCGGCGCCTTCGAGATCGATCATCCGGTTCTCGAACATCGACGTGTTCGGATTCGAGAAGCGCGAATAGATGAAGCCGGGATCTTCGCCCTTGAACCGCGCCTCGCAGGCCTCGGCGGTCTCGTAGATGAAGCCCTGGGTGAGGAAGAGGGCCTCGGACGTCTCGTTGAATTGCGAACGCAGGGCGCTGGAATGAACGAGGCGGGTTTCGGGACGATAGGACTTCGCAGACATGTGACCTCCAACGTGACCGCGTGTCGCGGGCACAAAAAAACCGGCCTGGACGGACGTCCTCAGGCCGGGATCGCATGCTGGAAGGACATGTGTCCCCGGCCTGTTTAGCGACTTATTTTACGTGGCTGCAAGCCGGCCGGCTCAAATCACCACGGGATAGGAACGTTCCTATTCCCGCTTGCGCTTGCCGTCAAGGCGCGCTTGAGATAGCCGGTAAAGTTACGGTTTTTCAGGGGATTGCCCCTGCAAGACGATCGAAGGACCTTAACCCGTGACGTTCACCCTCGCCCCCGATGCCGATGGAATTCTGCCCGACAGCATGATCGAGGCGATGGCCGAGGCCGGCCTGATCCTGCCCGAATATGATTTCGTCGAAAGCCAGATCCAGCCGGCCAGCCTCGATTTGCGTCTCGGTCCCATCGCCTACCGCGTCCGCGCCAGCTTCCTGCCTGGGCCGAATGTCACCGTCGCGGAACGCATCGATGAATTGAAGCTGCATGAGATCGATCTCTCCGAAGGCGCGGTGCTGGAGACCAACTGCGTCTACATCGTACCGCTGCTGGAAAGCCTGGCGCTGCCGCCGCATATCTTTGCTGCGGCGAACCCGAAGAGCTCTACCGGCCGCCTCGATGTCTTCACGCGTGTGATTGCCGATGGCACCCGTCGCTTCGATGTGATCGGTGCGGGCTATCACGGCCCGCTCTATGCCGAGATCAGCCCCAAGACCTTCCCGGTGCTGCTGCGCGAGGGCTCGCGGCTGTCGCAGGTGCGTTTCCGCGTCGGCGATGCCGTGCTCGACACCGAAGCCCTCGAGGAACTGCATGCGTCGGAGCCTTTGGTCGATATCGACGATGCCGATCTCAAGGGCGGCCTCGCCGTCTCTGTCGATCTGTCCGGTGAAAATGCGTCCGGCTTTGTCGGTTATCGCGCCAAGCGCCACACCGGTGTCGTCGATGTCGATCGTCGTGGCGGCTACGCCATCGAGGATTTCTGGGAGCCGATCCATGCGCGCGCCGACCGCACGCTCATCCTCGATCCCGGCGAATTCTACATTCTCGCCTCCAAGGAAGCCGTGCAGGTTCCCCCGGATTACGCAGCCGAGATGGTCCCGTTCGATCCATTGGTCGGCGAATTCCGCGTGCACTATGCCGGCTTTTTCGATCCCGGCTTCGGCCATGACGGCGCCGGCGGCAAGGGCTCGCGCGCGGTCCTGGAAGTGCGCTCGCGCGAAGTGCCGTTCATCCTCGAACACGGCCAGATCGTCGGCCGCCTCGTCTATGAACGCATGCTGGATCGCCCAGACTCACTCTACGGCCAGCGCATCGGTTCGAACTATCAGGGCCAGAACCTGAAGCTGTCGAAGCATTTCAAGGTTTAAGGACGTCGCCGCGGATTCAGCGGCGTGCCTGCATATAAATCGGCAACGCGGCAACGGAATTTGAGGTCCTGAATTTCGATTTCAGCATCCGCCTCGGTCAGCACGGTCGAGGTCCAGCCTTCGCCTGTGCGTAGCTCGAATTGGACCGCTATGTGATCCTGCGTGACGATGAGCAAAGCGACGCAAGGCGGATGCGAGCGATAGAGTTCGCATTTAACATCGATCCATTCGCGCCCGGTACCGGGGATACCGATCTGATCCGAAGACGACACGATCTCGGCCAGTAAATAAGCCGCATCGAAATAGCGCTGCTCAAGCTCGAACTCCGCATCGATGACGGCTACATCGGGCTCTGGCTCGTAGACCTTGCCGTCAAGGACAAAGGCTTTAAAGCCAGATCGCTGGGTTGCCATGAGCGGCAGACCTTGCCGGTCAAAGCTATTGTTCAGCAACCGACTAAGATTGTCTGCAATCCGATTATGAACGAGTTTCGGCGGCGTCATCATGACGGGTACGCCGGCCAGTAGTTCCCAGCGCTCATGATCGGGGCGATGCTTCTGGAAGTCACGGAATTCCTCCGCAGACATCTGCCGGCCGGTCCGGCCTTGCATGACGGCAATACCCATCACCAATTCCCTTCGCTGGCTGCACGGTACTACAAACATAGCGCCTGCGAAAGCCGGGTTCCGCTCGCCACCGCTCGACGAAAAAAGGCCCGCATGGAAAATGCGGGCCAGGTTTTCTGGAGTCCAAGTCGATAGTTCAGGGGTCGCGACGCCAGTCTTAACCGGCGTCGCTGGTCGCAAACTTACTGAACGAAACCGCCGCCCAGATTGCCGAGGTTGAAACGGTAGTTCAGGCCAGCCTTGATCGAGTGCTGGTCGTTCTTGAAGCTGCCGGGGCCGCCCACTGGAGCGATGAAGTTGACGGTGCCGAAATCGTAGTACTGATATTCGAGCTTGCCCGACCAGTTCTGGGTGAACAGGTATTCGAGACCGCCACCGACGGTGTAACCGTCGCGACCACCGTCGCCACCGAAGCCGTTCGAGAAGCGGGTGTCAGCCCAGGCGTAACCGCCCTTGGCGTACAGCAGGGTCGGACCCCAGGTGTAGCCGAGACGGCCGGTCACCGAGCCGAGGCCACGATTGTCGATGTTGCTGTTGGTCGAGAGGAAGCTGTAATTGGCTTCCAGACCGAGCACCCAGTTCGGTGCGAACTGCATGTCGTAACCGCCCTGGACACCGCCGAGGAACGTGCCGTCACGGCTGCCAGCGAGCACATTGTCTTCGCCCGGGAAGCCACCACCGATGTGACCACCGATGTAGAAGCCGGTCCAGTTATAGATCGGCGTAGCCGGAGCTGCGTAAGCCGGAGCCTTGGTGTACGGACGAGCTGCCAGATCGGCTGCAGACGCGGGAGCAGCCAACGCGACCATGGCAACGGCTGCGGTCGAAAGCAGAAACTTCTTCATAGATAATCCTCTCAATCCCAAACTGGATTGCGGCGAACCTAGACGATTGCGCAGAGATTGCTGTCACAGCCGTGCAACACGGCGCGAAACGAAAGTGGCAGGATTTTCAGCGACGTCGTGCTTCGGACACAGGCTCGCCGCATTCCATCGACGATGCGTGTCTGCGCGTTCACATCTGCGAGAGATTCATGCTGAAGCGGAACCTTTCTCGCATTCGTAAAAGATGTGTTAGTGCTTTTACAAGCGCTCGGGATGATGCCGGGTGCACAGGGCAAGGGACGAACCACGCGATGGCCACCACGACGGCAGCCGACACATACGCGCCACGCACGATCAAGCTGAATGCCCGCGACAATGTCGCGATCGTGGTAAATGATTTCGGACTGCCTGCGGGAACCCTGCTCGCTGATATCGGCATCACGCTGCGCCAATTCGTGCCGCAGGGACACAAGCTCGCACTCGTTGAAATCCCGCAGGATCAGCCGATCATTCGCTATGGTGAAATCATCGGCTACGCGCTCGACACGATCGCTGCCGGCGATTGGGTGGAGGAAGCGCGCATCCATATGCCCGACGCGCCGGAACTCGATCGACTCGATATCGCGACGGCAACGCCCGCACCGCAGGAGCCGCTGACCGGCTACACATTCGAAGGTTTTCGCAATCCCGACGGCTCGGTCGGCGTGAAAAACATTCTCGCCATCAGCACCTCAGTGCAATGCGTCGCCGGCACGCTCGATTTCGCGATCAAGAAGATCAAAAGCGAACTGCTGCCGCGCTATCCCAATGTCGATGACGTCGTCGCCGTCACCCACGGCTATGGTTGCGGCGTCGCCATCAATGCGCCCGACGCCTACATCCCGATCCGCACGCTGCAGAATATCGCACGCAATCCGAATTTCGGTGGCGAGGTGATGGTGGTCGGTCTCGGCTGCGAGAAACTCGCACCGGAACGCCTGCTGCCGACCAACGACCCAGCCAGCATGATGCGGCTGCAGGACGAAGGCAATCAGAGCTTTGGCGACATGGTGGACACCATCGTCACCATGGCCGAAGCGCGCCTCAAGATCCTGAATGCGCGCAAGCGCGAGACGGTGCCGGCCTCTGAGCTCGTGATCGGCCTGCAATGCGGCGGCAGCGATGCATTTTCCGGTGTCACGGCCAATCCCGCGCTCGGCTTTGCCAGCGATCTGCTGGTGCGCGCCGGCGCCACCGTGATGTTCTCCGAAGTCACCGAAGTGCGTGATGCCATCGAATTGCTGACACGCCGCGCAGCGACGGTGGATGTCGGCCGCGCGCTGGTGCGCGAAATGGATTGGTATGATGCCTATCTCGCCCGCGGCGGCGCCGATCGCAGCGCCAATACGACGCCCGGCAACAAGAAGGGCGGCCTCGCCAATATTGTCGAGAAGTCACTCGGCTCCATCGTGAAGTCCGGCTCGTCAGCGATCACAGGCGTGATCGGCCCGGGTGAACGCGCGACAACAAAGGGCCTGCTATTCGCGGCCACACCAGCCAGCGATTTCATTTGCGGCACGCTGCAGCTCGCTGCCGGCATGCAGATGCAGATCTTCACCACCGGCCGCGGCACGCCTTACGGCCTTGCACAGGCGCCGGTGATCAAGGTCTCAACGCGCACCGAGCTCGCAAAGCGCTGGTCCGACCTGATCGACTTCGATGCCGGCCGCATTGCGTCAGGCGAGATGACCATCGAGGAAGCAGGCTGGGAGCTGTTCCAGCTCATCCTCGACGTCGCCAGCGGCCGCAAGCAGGTGTGGGCGGACAAATGGGGACTGCACAACGATCTCGTGCTGTTCAATCCGGCACCGGTGACGTGAGATCGTAGGGCGGATGAGGCGAAGCCGTAATCCGCCGCAGAGTTTCAACTTTGACCTCGGCCGGCGGATGACGCTGCGCTCATCCGCCCTACGGCGAGCCTTATAACGATGCCGCCTTGTCGCCGGCCGGCGTCACCCGCCAGATGACATTGCCGACATCGTCAGCCACCAGCAGTGCACCCTTCTTGTCGAAGCGCACGCCCACCGGACGCCCTTGCGCTTCACCCTTCTCGCTGAGGAAGCCCGTCAGCACATCCTGCGGCTTGCCCGATGGCTTGCCATCGGTGAACGGCACGAAGATCACTTTGTAGCCACTCTGCGGCTGGCGATTCCACGATCCGTGCTGACCGATGAACGCGCCGTTCTTCATGTTGGCCGGAAACAGATCACCCGTATTGAAGTCGAGGCCAAGCGAGGCGGTATGCGCGCCGAGCGCGTAATCCGGCTTGATGGCTTTCGCCACGAGATCCGGCCGCGGCGGCTGCACGCGGGCATCGACATTCTGACCGTAGTAACTGTACGGCCAACCGTAGAACCCGCCATCCTGCACCGACGTCATGTAGTCCGGCACGAGATCGCTGCCGATCTCGTCGCGCTCGTTGACGACCACCCATAGTGCGCCACTCTGCGGCTGCCAGGCCGGGCCATTGGGGTTGCGCAGGCCGGATGCAAACAGCCGCTTGGCGCCGGTGGCGCGATCGATCTCCAGCACGGCCGCGCGATCTTTCTCCTCATCGAGGCCGTTCTCGGCGACATTGCTGTTGGAGCCCACCGTCGCATAGAGCTTGCTGCCATCGGCGCTGGCGGTGAGGTCCTTGGTCCAGTGATGGTTGCGCGGGCCGCCCGGCAAGTCCGCAACCTTGGTCGCGGCTGCAGTGATCTTGGTGTCGCCGGTCTTGTAGGGGAATTTCACGACGGCATCGGCATTGGCGACGAAGAACTCGTCGCCCACCAGCACCATGCCGAACGGCGACGCCAGGTTCTCGAGAAACACCGTCTTGGTTTCCGCCACGCCGTCACCGTCGGCATCGCGCAACAGCGTGACGCGATTGGCCGATGGCGTCTTGGCGCCGGCACGCTTCATCACAAGACCCTGCACCCAGCCCTTGATGCTGAACGATGCGGCCTCGTTGGGCGGCGCATTGCTCTCCGCCACCAGCACGTCGCCATTGGGCAGCACATAGACGGTGCGCGGATGGTCGAGCCCCGTCGCGAAAGCATTCACGACCATGCCCTCGGCCGCTTTGGGCTTGACGCCCTGCGGCCAGCCCACGGCCTTCGACATGTTGATCGTCGGGATCAGCGTCTTGTTCGGCTCGACCAGCTTCGGCGTCGGCCCGAAATCGTCGCCCGCAGCGATTGTCGATTTCTCGTTACATCCAGCAAGCGGCAGCGCCACGATGAGAACAGCGGTGGAGAGCAGGAATTTTTGGCGCATGGAATTTCCTTGTGGTGACGGAACTCAATGCGCGCGATGCAGAAGCGTTCGATCGCCCTGCATGAATTTCATGTGAAGCGACGCGTGGTCGCAGCTATGGTCGGCGCCAACAATCATGGGGGACGGAAGCGATGACCACAGCGCGTGACGACGCCACATGGACACGCTGGCGCAGCGTTGCCGATCTCTATCACGCCACCTTTACCGGCCTGATCCTGACCACCGTCACACGCCGCGGCACGCCCGATGCGGCCGAATTCGTGTTTCGCATCTTCCGCCGCCAGCAGCAGGAGCGTTTTATCGCCGGCCTCGACAAGCTCGGCCTGTCGCATCTGCCACCCGCGGTCGCCGCCGCGCAATATCACTATCTCTCCAACTGGATCGGCGGCGTCTCGGTCGAATATATGTACGAGACCGATCGCAAGGCCTGGATTCGCTACCCGCCGCCGCGCTGGATCTGGCGCGGCACCGCGATCTGCGGCATTCCCGGCGAGGTTTCCCGCGCCATGCTGCGCGGCTGGCACGCCAATAATGGCGCAGCCCTCGGCAATCTCCGGCTCGGCTTCGTCTGCACCAAGCAGAGCGTCGATGGCCAGGATGGACTTGAGGGCTATTACTGCGAATACGACCACGACCTGGAGCTCGATCAGCGCCTCGTCTTCGCGCGTCACCTCGAAGCGCCGGCCTTCGACCCCGCCAAGGCACCGGCACTGCCCGTCGATAGCTGGCCAAAGCCGCGGCTTGAAAAGGCCTATCGCAACTATGCGATGGAATATGTGCGCACCGCTGCACCCGTCGCCGTGCAACTGTTCGGGCCCAATGATGCCGGCTATCTGCTGCGCCTCACCGGCAAGCTGATCGGCATGCAATATTACGACGAGGTCGCCGCAAGCTTCGGCATGACCCGCGGCGATGCCACGACCTTTGCGGATGTCTTTACGGCCTTGCTCGCGGCACAGGATGACGAATTCACCATGGATAAATCCGCCGGTGTTGTCGCCATCCGGCAGACAACATGGCGACTGATGGACGGTGTCACCGACGCCCATCCCGCCTGTGCCGATCTCCTGCGCGGCATGATCGAAGGCCTCGCCGCCGGCTGCGGGCGCAACATTCCCATCACCATGACCGCAGAGCGGAACGGTGCGCACCGGTTCACCTGGACCATCGGCTAGACACCCTCATACTGCAGTGCAAATCGCCCAGCCCCCATGCAGTCGGCGCGTATGGCTTGGGCCGCGAACGGTGCTAGGAAGGCTGGTGTCCGGCACTCAAGACCGGACGATCAGGGAGACTGCATGTCCGAGGTCGTGTTCGCCGAACGCCCATTGGTGGATGGCGACAAAGCGCCGCTTCCCGAGCTGAATGCCCCGGCCAAAAACCCGCTGCTCGACCACGCCGTGCTGCCGACCTTGCTGCGTCTCGCCTGGCCCAATGTCGTGGCGCTCTCCGCCGGCACCATCGTCGTCATTTTCGAGACCACCTATATCGGCCGCCTCGGCACCGAGGCGCTGGCAGCCATGGCGCTGGTGTTTCCCTTCGTCATGCTCACCATGACCATGTCAGGCGGCGCCATGGGCGGCGGCGTGTCCTCGGCCATCGCGCGGGCGCTCGGCGCCGGTGACCGCGAGCGCGCCGATACGCTGGCGGGGCATGCGCTGCTGATCGCCATCTGCTTCGGCCTCACTTTCACGGTGGGCATGCTCACTTTCGGCGCCACGCTGCTGCAGCTGCTCGGCGGCCGCGGCAACGTGCTGAGCCAGGCGCTGGCCTATATCACCATCTTCTTTTCCGGCGGCGTCATCCCGTGGCTGATGAACACCTTTGCCGCCATCCTGCGCGGCACCGGCAATATGAAGATGCCCTCCGCCATGCAGACGAGCGCCGCGGGACTGCAGATCGTGCTCGGTGGCACGCTCGGCCTCGGCCTCGGTCCCATCCCGCAATTCGGCATGGCCGGCGTCGCAGCGGGCACACTGACGGCGTTCTCCCTCGGCACCGGCGTGATGGGCTGGTACGTATTTTCCGGCCGCGCGCGGGTGCGTCCGAAGGTCAAAGGCTTTCGCATTCAGCGCGGCATGTTCTTCGACATCTTGAAAGTCGGCGCCATCGCCTGCTTCAACCCGCTGCAGGGCGTGCTCACCCTGCTGATCTTCACCCATATGCTGGCGCATTACGGCACCGAAGTGCTGGCCGGCTATGGCATCGGCGCGCGGCTCGAATTCATGCTGACCACGCTCGCCTTCGCCGTCGGCATTGCATCGGTGCCGGCCGTCGGTATGGCCATCGGCGCCGGCCGCATCGACCGCGCACGCCGCATCGCCTGGACCGGCTGCGCCCTGGCGTTCGTGATCGTCGGCCTGCTCGGCACGCTGGTCGCGATCTTCCCCCATGTCTGGGTCAATCTGTTCACCAGCGATCCCGACGTGCGCATGGCCAGCCGGACCTATCTCGCCACCTGCGCGCCCATGTATGCCTTTCTCGGCCTCGCCACGGTGAGCTACTTCTCGTCGCAGGGCGCTGCCAAAGTGCTGGGTCCCGTGCTGGCGCAGACAGTCCGGCTCGGCTTCGTCTGCGCCGGCGGCTGGTATCTGCTGTCCATCGATGCGCCGGCCACCAGCTTCTTCTGGCTCGCTGCGGCATCCATGGTGCTGCTCGGCACGCTGTCAGCGCTCAGCGTGCTGCTGACGCCCTGGGGGCCGAAATCCGGGCCGGTGCCCGAGGTCCGTCCCGCACTGTCCTGAGAGCCTTCACTGCGCGCGTGGTGAGGACGCCGAGAGCAGCGCATCGAACAGATTGGTGGCCGGTCCCGAGCGCGCGCCCTCGATCGAGAGCAGCCGCGATTTGGTGACGATCCCCGCATTGCCGGCAAAGCCGGATGTCTGCCCGGGCGCCGTGATCGCGCGATGGCACGGCACGATGATCGCGAACGGATTGCGCGCCACCGCATTGGCCACGGCATTGATCGCACCGCTGACGTAAAGGTGGATCGCGATCTCCGCATAGCTGCGGGTTTCGCCGCGCGGAATCCGGCGGATCGCCTCATAGACCCGGCAGTTGAATTCCGGAATGTCATAGGTGTCGAGCGGGATATCGGAGAGATCGGCGGGTTTGCCGTTCAGCAGCGCCACGATGCCGTCGATGGCCATCTGCACATCTTCCGGCGGCCGCCATTCACGCGCCTCGGGATATTGCTGCAGCAACCGCCGCCGCGTCTCCAGCTCGCGCACCTCCGGCAACTGGACGCCAACGATCCCGGCCTGGCTCCATGCGATGCCGCATCTGCCGACCGCCGTATCGAAGATCGTATATCCCTGCCCAGCCATCCCGAGTCGGATGTTAGCAGGCAAACAGCTTTCGCCAACCGGAAATTGCAGGTGCGGGGATACTCCCGTCTCTGTAGGATGGGTTGAGCGGCGGCCGAAGGCCGGCGCGACAACCCATCGGCGGAGCCAGCCGCAAAGCACGACTGATGGGCTTTCGCTCCGCTCAACCCATCCTACGGCCGCGGAGCCAGCCCCCTTGGCGGATCACCGATCCTCGGCTAGAGCAGGGGGCATGCGGGCGTAGTTCAATGGTAGAACGGCAGCTTCCCAAGCTGCATACGAGGGTTCGATTCCCTTCGCCCGCTCCAATCCCCCATCAGATCCAGAGCTATCGCAGATCATTGCCGAAGCAGCTCGCGGCCATCCTTCGAGACGCTCGCTGCGCGCGCTCCTCAGGATGAGGAGGAGCGATAGCGCCATAGGAAACCCTCATGGTGAGGAGCCCGCGAAGCGGGCGTCTCGAACCATGCAGGCCGAGCACTCTCCCCATCCAGGTGCGATAGCCCCCTCAGATCGGATAAGCCTGCGGACCCGTCTCGATGGTGATCCAGCGCAGTTCCGTGAATTCCGCGATCCCGGCCTTGCCGCCGAAACGGCCATAGCCGGATGCCTTGGTGCCGCCGAACGGCATCTGCGCCTCGTCATGCACCGTCGCGCCGTTGACGTGGCAGATGCCGGATTCGATGCGTTTCGCCACCGTCAGCGCACGGGCGATGTCGCGCCCGAACACCGAGGCCGACAGGCCATATTCGGTGTCATTGGCGACCCGCACGGCCTCGTCCACGCCATCCACCCGCACCACGCTGACGATTGGACCAAACGATTCCTCGCCATAGATCCGCATCGACGAGGTGACGTGATCGAGCACCGTGGCCGACATCAGCGTGCCTTCGACGCGCCCGCCGGCCACCACACGCGCGCCCTTGCCGACGGCGTCCTTGATCAGCTCCTGCATGCGATCGGCCGCGCTGGCGTCGATCAGGGAGCCCAGCGGCGCATTGCCCTGGCGCGGATCGCCGGCGACGAGCTGCTCCGCCTTCACCGCGAGCTTGGCGACGAACGTATCCGCCACGTTGCGATCGACCACGAGACGCTCGGTGGACATGCAGATCTGCCCCTGATTCATGAAAGCACCGAATGCCGAAGCAGCCACCGCCGCATCGAGATCGGCATCCTCCAGCACGACCAGCGGCGCCTTGCCGCCGAGTTCGAGCAGCACGGGCTTGAGATGCGTCGCCGCCGTCTGCGCGATCAGGCGGCCGACGCGCGTGGAGCCTGTGAAGTTGATCCGCCGCACGGCCGGATGCGCGATCAATGCCTCGATCAATGCCGGCGCATCTTCCGGCGCATTGGTGATCACGTTCATGACGCCCGGCGGCAGGCCCGCCTCGCGCAGGCATTCGCCGATCAGGCGATGCGTGCCTGGGCAGATCTCGGATGCCTTCAGGATCACCGTATTGCCGCAGGCCAGCGGCAACGCCACGGCGCGGACGCCGAGAATAACCGGCGCGTTCCACGGGGCGATGCTGAGCACGACACCGGCCGGTTGGCGCACCGCCATCGAAATACAGCCGGGCTTGTCGGACGGAATGACTTCGCCGGAAATCTGCGTCGTCATCGCGGCAGCCTCGCGCAACATGCCTGAGGCGAGATGCACGTTGAATCCAGCCCAACCCGCAGTCGCACCGGTCTCGGCGGCCATCAAGGCGATGAATTCAGGCGCCCGGCTGGCGAGGATATCGGCGGCCTTCAGCAGGATGGTCCGCCGCGCTGCAGGACCTGTTGCCGACCATGCCGGGAAAGCTGCTGCCGCGGCATCGGCGGCGCGCTTCGCATCGGCGATCGTGGCTGCGGCCCCGCGCGAGGCGACGTCACCCGTAATCGGATTGAGGCGGTCGAATGTCGCGCCGCCGCTGGCTTGCGCGTCTTCGTTCTCGATCAGGAGGTTGATGATGTTCATGGCGATCTCCTCGGTTGATTGGTGATGAAAGACGGCGCTCTAGGTGACGCCGCCGAGATAGGCGCGGCGTACGGAATCGTCGGATTGCAGGTCGGAAGCAGACCCGCTGCCGGTGACCCGGCCGTTTGCGATGACATAGCCGCGATCGGCGATGCGCAGGCTTTCGCGCGCATTCTGCTCGACCATCAGCACTCCCATTCCGGTCTCGCGGATGCTGCCGATCGCAGCGAACAGCTCCTTCACCAGCAGCGGCGACAGGCCGAGCGACGGCTCGTCGAGCAGCAGCAGCTCCGGATTGGACATCAACGCGCGGCCGATGGCGACCATCTGCTGCTCGCCGCCGCTCATGGTGCGCACCGTCTGCTTCAGGCGCTCGCCGAGGCGCGGAAACAGCGTCAGCACCTTGTCGCGTTGCTGCGCCTCGATGGCGCGCGCCCGTTTCGGATTGGCCCCCATCAGCAAGTTTTCAGCGACCGTCAGTTCGCCGAACACGCCACGCCCTTCGGGCACCAGCGCCAGACCACTATCGACGATCAGATGCGCGGGAAGCGCCGACAGATCCTGCCCATCCAGCTTCACCCGTTTTTCCGGTCCGCATTTGATGAGGCCCGCAATCGCTTTCAGCAGCGACGATTTGCCGGCACCATTGGCGCCGAGAATGACGACAAGCTCGCCACGCTTCACGTTCAACGCCGCATCGCTGAGCGCGCGATGCTGCCCGAAACTGACATTGATGCCGGAGACCTCAAGCATCTTCGGGCGCTCCCAGATAGGCTTCGATCACGGCGGGATCGCGCAGCACGGCGTCGGTCGGTCCATCTGCGATGCGGCGCCCGCTGCTCATCACCACGCAGCGGCTGCACAGCGAGCGGATCGCATCCATCACATGCTCCACCATCAGGAGGGACAACCCCTCGTCCTTCAGCGAGCGGATCAGCGCGATGCCGATCTGCAGTTCGGACGGATTGAGGCCGGCGAGCCATTCATCCAGCAGCAGCACGCGCGGCCGCAACGCCAGCGCGCGTGCCAGTTCGAGCCGCTTGCGGTCGATGTAAGTGAGCTCCGCCGCCGGACGCATGCTGTGATCGGCCAGGCCGACGCGTGCGAGCAAATTTTCGACGGACACATCGCCGTCACGCCCGCGATGATTGAACGCCAGCCCTGCCCGCACATTGTCGCCGCAGGTCATGCCATCGAGCACGCGCACCAGCTGGAACGTCCGCGCGACGCCCAGCCGTGCAATCCTGAATGTCGGCCATCCCGCGATGTCGGTGTCGCCGAGCATGATGCTGCCGGCATCGGGCCGCAGCACGCCGGAGATCAGGTTGATCGCGGTGGTCTTGCCCGATCCGTTCGGCCCGAGCAGGCCGACGATTTCGCCGGCATGGACGGTGAAGCCCATGTCATTGACGGCGACGAGACCGCCGAAACGGCGGGTCAGGCCCTCGACCTTGAGGATGGGTGTGCTCGACGACATCATGCGCCACTCCCTTGCGTCACGGGGCTGCGACGGAATTGCCTGATCTTCTCGATCAGACCGACCACGCCGGAGGGCAGCGCATAAACGATGAGCAGGAACACCACGCCCATGATCAGCGTCGATGTGCTGGGAAACCGTGCGGAAAGAAATTCGAACAGCAGCGTCAGCGGGATTGCACCCAGCGCCGGTCCCCAGAAGCGATGCGCGCCGCCGAGCAGCGCCATGATCACCACTTCGAACGAGATCGTCGCATTGAAGGCGATGGATGGCTCGATATAGGTCCAGCGCGGCGCCATGATCGCGCCGACCAGGGTCATGAACACCGCCGAGATGACGAATAGCGCGACCTTGGCGAAGGTGACGTTGATGCCGCAATGCCGGGCTACCGTTTCATCCTCGCCGATGATGCGCAGCGCGAACCCAAGCCGCGATCGCGCGATCAGCCAGCCGGTCGCAAACACGATCACCGCCAGTGCCAGCAGCTGCCAGTAGATGTCCTGCTGGGTGATATCGAGGAAGATATAGCGGCCGAGCACGCGGCTCTTGTTGACCTCGAACCAGACCACGAGCTGCTTCACCAGTTCGGCCAGGCCGAAGGTGAAAATGACAAAATGCACGCCGCTGAGGCGCAAGGTCGAGAGGCCGACGATCGCGGAGGTGACCGCACCGATCGCCGCGGCCACCGCAAGCACCAGCGGCCACGGCAATTGCTCGCCGAGCACGGCCACCGTGTAAGCGCCGACACCGAAGAAGGCTGTCGTCGCCAGCGAGACATAACGCGTGGGGCCGGAGAACAGGCCCCATGCGGTGGCAAGGATGGTGAACTGCAGCAGCGTGATGCCGAGCGCGAGATGATAGGCATCGACGAGGGACGGCAGGATGGCGAGGCCGGCAATGGCTGCGATGCCAATGGCGCCGATCAAAATCTGTGACGCACTCATCGGCCGACCCTTCCGAAAATGCCGGCGGGGCGCACGAGCAGGACAGCGAGAAACAGCGCGAAATTGACGGCGATGGTGAGGCCGGGATCGATATAGGTGGCGACCAGCGCCTCGCTGAGGCCGAGCAGCACGCCGGCGACAAGGCACCCCATCAGATTGCCGATGCCGCCCATGACCACGACGATCAGCGCCTTCATGGTGAAGACCACGCCCGATGTGGCGCTGAAGGTGAGGAACATGCTGATCAGCACGCCGGCAGACGCGACCAGCGCACCACCCGCGGCAAAGGCCAGGGCCGACAATTGCGGCACATTGATCGCCACCAGCGGCGCGGACGCGGGATCGACGGCGACAGCGCGGATGGATGTGCCGATGCGCGTGCGCGTCAGCAGCAGATACAGCACGGTGCCGAGCACGACGGCGAGGGCAAAGGCCACCAGGCGATTCATCGCCAGCACTTCGCCGACCACGGTCACCGGAATTGCTAGGAACGAGTAGCTGAAATAGGCGCCGCCGAATAGCGTGAGCAGAATGCCCTGCACGATGAACATCAGGCCGAAGGTGGCGAGAATGCTGTCGACCTCCAGCGCATCGCGCGTGCGGGCACGACGCACCAGCGGCGTCAGGAAGATCTTGTAGAGCAGGAAGCTGACGACAAAGCTGACGGGCACGATGAGGATCAGGCCGACCAGCGGATTCACCGCCCATGCCGTGAACAGAAAATAGGAGGCAAAGGCCGAACCGATCAGGAATTCGCCATAAGCGAGATTCATGATCCGCGCCACGCCATATTGGAGCGTCAGCCCCATGGCGATGAGCGCATACATTCCGCCCAGCACGAGGCCGGTGAGCACCGCGTTCGTCATTCCATCATTCCGGATTGCTGGCGCATGATCTCAGTCAAGATCATGCGCCGATAAAGCCTGTCGCGATTACTGCGTGGTCCAGGCCGGCTTCGGCAGGACCGGCTGACGCGCACCGGCATTGCCCGATGGCGCGACCCCGTAGAACTCGCCGCCCTGCCACTGGCCGACCCACCAGTAATTGGTCGGCATGTTGTTCTCGAACTTCACCTTGCCGATCACCGTATCGAAGCTGCCGGTCTGCAGGTCCTTGATGACCGCCGCGCGATCGACCTTGCCGACCCGCTCGATGGCCTGCTGCAGCATCTGCAGGCTCGCAAAGGTGACGGCGCTCGCCCAGCGATCCGGCTCGGCGCCGTTTGCAGCCGAGGCCTTGTGGCGGGCGAGATAGTCCTTGATGGCCGGGCTGTCGCCGCTCCAGCCGCCGATGCCCATCACGCCCTCAGCATTGGCGCCGAATTTCCCCTTGAACAGCGGAAACGCCGTGCCGACGCCAGTGTAGTAAACCTTCGGATTGAAGCCCGAGATGCGCGCCTGTTCGGTGATGGCGATCGTGTCCGGCGGATAGCTGAAGGCGATGAAGGTGTCGGGATTGAGCGCCTTCACCTCATTGACGATGGGGCCGAGATCCTGCGTGCCGACCGGATAGGTCTTGTCGTAAGCGAGCTTGAACTTTGCCGCTGCCAGCGCCGGACGCGCTGCGGCCGAGAGATCGATGCCGAAGCCGTCGGCGATGCTCACCATGGCCACGGTGTCGCCGATCTTGCCTTCGCCGCGCAGCTTCACCAGCAGTTCGACCAGCGTCTTCGAGGCATCGGCGCTGGTGCCGAGCAGCCAGAAACTGTTGGGCCAGCGCTTCGCCAGTTCGGGCGCGCGGTCGGTGACGGCGGTGGAAGCGAGATGCGGATAGCCGGCCTTGTTGAGGATCGGCCCGACCGCGAGATTGAGGCCGGTGCCCCAGGGCGGCAGGATGAAATCCACCTTGTCCTGGTTGATCAGGCGCTCCAGCGCCTTGGCCGCTTCCTCGGCGCTCGAGCGGTCGTCATATTGCACGACCTCGATAGGCACGCGCTTGTCGCCGAGCTTGAGGCCGCCGGCCGCATTCACTTCCTTGACCCAGAGTTCGTAATTCGGGATCGACGTCACCGCGGCACCACCGGCAGCCGGGCCCGTGCGCGAGATCGCATAGCCGATCTTGACCGAGCTCTGCGCCTGCGCCTGAACGCTCCAGCCGAGCGTCGCGCCCGCCATCATGGCCAGACCCGCGGCCCATGTCACTGCACGCTGTTTGGTTGCTGAACCCATGTCGTCCTCCCCTGTGAGTTGTGACGGCGCCTTTGCAGCGCTCGATGCGGGGAACACTAGTTGAGCACTGGGGCGCGTGAATTGGACGCATCCGGGGAAATATTGCACCCAGCCGTGTGATGCGATTGTATCCGCGCGACGGATTGTCCCATCACGAGGTGAGCCCAATGTTTGCGGATGCGATCGACCTCGCCGGAAAATCCTCCGCGCTGCATGTCGAACGCTTCACTTCCGGACTCGCGCCGCGCATCTGGTCGCTCCGCCAGACGCAACACCGGCACGCCCATCTGCTGGTAATGGAAAGCCGCCGCGGCACCGCCACCATGCGGGATTCCGTGATTGAGTTTGGCGCACCCGCGCTGCTCTGGCTGCCCTGCGGCTATGACGGCACGCTGCAGGTCGAGGCCGGCGCGCAGGGCTATCTGCTCACCGTCACCGATGATCTCCTGACGCAAACCATCGCCGGCTCTGCCGAGGCGCTGCATCTGCGCCGCACGGTCGATCGGCTGGTGCTCCTGGAGGACGCCAAGGCCTCGCAGGGATTTGCGGCCATGTCAGCCTCCTGCGCCATGCTGGCCGGTGAACTGGCGACGCCGGGCCGCGGCAGCGCCACGCTGCTGTCCGCGCATCTGCTGCTGCTCTGCCTGCATCTGTGGCGCGCGCTGATCGCCGAAGAGCCGGTGGACGACATCTCCCGCCGCGGCGATGGCCCGCGGCTGGTCGGCAATTTCCTGCAGATGGTCGAACTGCACTATCGCGACGGCTGGCCGATCGCCCGCTATGCCGCGGCTCTGGGTGTCACCGACGACCGGCTGCACGCCCATTGCAAGCGCGAGCGCGGCATCAGCCCGCGCGCCGTGGTGCATCAGCGCCTGATCCAGGAAGCCTGCACGCGGCTGCGCCAGCTCGATCTCCCCGTCGAGCAGATCGCCTATGGCCTCGGCTTCCACGACCCCGGCTATTTCAACCGCTTCTTCCGCAAGTATCAGAATGAATCGCCGGGGACATATCGGCGGCGTGCCAGACAGAATCCGGGACGGCAGGGGCCGTCCTACGCCGCCTGGCCGTAATGCAATCGTTAACCCGCGCTTAACCATGCGGGCCCAGCATTTGGACGTGCGACGGAACCGGACGTCTTGGGGAACCGGCAGTCGCGTCGAAAAGCCGTCCGGCGTAACGCCCGGACGGCTTTTTGCTAAACCGCTTTCGCCGCCGCGCGCCCTGCCGTTCTCCCCGAAAACAGACACCCGCCCAGAAACGTCCCCTCCAGCGAGCGATAGCCATGCATGCCGCCGCCGCCGAAGCCGGCGGCTTCGCCGACGGCATAGAGGCCGGGGATGATCTGGTGACCATCGCCGAATACGCGGGCATCGAGATCCGTCTCGAATCCGCCCAGCGTCTTTCGCGTCAGGATGTTCAGTCGCACGGCGATCAACGGCCTCTTCTCCGCATCCAGAATACGGTGCGGCTTCGCCGTTCGGATCAGCTTGTCGCCGATATATTTCCGCGCATTGTGCAGGTTCATCACCTGCGCATCCTTCACGAACGGATTGGCGATGGCGCGGTCGCGTGCCTCGATCTGCGCCTTGATGCGATCGAGCTTCAGCAGGTCATTGCCGACCAGCTCATTCATCGCCGTAACGAGATCGCCGAGATTGTCGCGCACGACAAAATCCGCGCCGTGCTCCTTGAACGCTTCCACCGGCGCCGGTGCGCCCTTGTTGGTGGCGCGGCGCGCGGTCTGCAGCCAGCTCTTGCCGGTGAGATCCGGATTCTGCTCCGACCCCGACAGCGCAAATTCCTTCTTGATGATCGCCTGCGTCAGGATGAACCAGGAATAATCGTAACCGGTGGACTGGATATATTGCAGCTGCCCGAGCGTATCGGAGCCCGGAAACAACGGCGCCGGCAGCCGCTCGCCCGTCGCATCGAACCACATGGACGACGGGCCCGGCAAAATACGGATGCCGTGCTTGGGCCAGATCGGATTCCAGTTCTCGATCCCCTCCACATAGTGCCACATGCGGTCGCGATTGATCAGCCGCGCGCCGGCGGCTTCCGTGATGCCGATCATGCGGCCATCCACATGGGCGGGCACGCCGGAGATCATCCGCTGCGGTGGCTTGCCGAGACGTTCCGGCCAGTTCTGCCGGACCAGATCATGATTGCCGCCGATGCCGCCGGAGGCGACGATCACCGCCTGCGCGCGCAGCGAGAATTCGCCGATCGATCGGCGCGGCGAACTCTCGCCGCGCTCGTTATTCGCAGGCTCGAGGATCGCGCCGCTGACGCCATCAACGGTTCCGTTGGTCATGCTCAGCGCATCGACGCGATGCCGGAACCTGAATGTCAGCAACCCTTTTGCGACTGCCTCGCGTGCGCGGCGCTCGAATGGTTCGACGATGCCCGGCCCGGTGCCCCATGTGATGTGAAAGCGCGGCACCGAATTGCCGTGGCCCATGGCGTCATAGCCGCCGCGCTCCGCCCAGCCGACGATGGGAAACACGCGATGGCCCATCGCGCGCAGCCAATCGCGCTTCTCGCCGGCCGCGAAAGCGAGATAGGCCTCGGCCCATCGCTTCGGCCAGTGATCTTCTTCGCGATCAAACCCCGCCGAGCCCATCCAGTCCTGATGCGCGAGTTCAAAACTGTCCTTGATTCCGAGCCTGCGTTGCTCCGGCGAATCGATGAAGAACAAACCACCGAACGACCAGAACGCCTGGCCGCCGAGATTCTGTTCGCCTTCCTGATCGACCACGATGACGCGCTTGCCGGCATCTGCAATTTCCGTTGCAGCCACGAGGCCCGCAAGGCCCGCGCCCACCACGATGACGTCAGTGACATCGTCGGCCATCGTTTCTCTCCCCATCATTTTGTTAAGAGAGATTGAAGGTGTTGCGGGAACTTTGGTCAACGGCAAATGCAGAATTGGCATTCCGTTGTTCCGCACTTTCCCGCACTGCATCCCGCGCGCAACACTCGTTTTGAATCGTCGCGGATGCGCGAGGTCCCGCTAGACAAAAACGCGTTTCGCCAACACGCTGACATGGTCCTGCATCACCAGGACAGACAGATTCGGCATCATCGTTTTGGGGCAGAGCATGAAGTTCGTGACCGGTTTGCTGGCGGCGGTTCTGTTGGTGGCAGGTGTCGGCGCGAGCCATGCCGTGGTGCGCATCGCCGATGATCGCGGCGGCCGCATCGGAACCTATGTCGACAAGTATCAGGGCCTGCGCTCCTCCGGCGAAACCGTCGTCATCGACGGCCTCTGTGCCTCGGCCTGCACCATCGTGCTCGGCGCCGTCCCGCATGACCGCATCTGCGTAACGCCGAATGCCACGCTCGGCTTCCATGCCGCCTGGGATCCGGGCGCGAATGGCCGTGCCGTCACCAATCGCGAAGCCACGCGCATGCTGTATTCGATGTATCCCGGCAATATCCGCCGCTGGATCGCCAAGCGCGGCGGCCTCAAGCCGCAGATGGTGTTCCTCCGCGGCCCGCAGCTCGCGAGCATGTACAAGCCTTGCTACATGGACGCCCGCGCAGCGATGCGGTGATCACGACCGCGGTAGACGAGGCCGGCGTGCGCTGTGGCGGATGCCGTGAATGACGATTTCGGCGGCCGACGCCTTGTAATAAACCAGATATGGATACGGGTAGACAACGGCACGCCGTAGGCGACTCTGTCTCGTCAATCGTCCACTTTCGGGATATTGAACCAGACGATCGATTACCTCCAGCAGGCGCGCCTTGACGCGGCTTGCGCCCTTTGGAGATTCGCGATCGATAAAGGCCAAAATCTCATCCAACTCCGCCGTCGCGCGAGTTGTATAGCGAAGCTTCATAGACCGTGCTTGGCCCAGATCGCACGGACCGCTTCGTCAGAGGCAAATTCGCCTCGCTCGGCCTGAGCCAACGACTCCTCAAATGAGGCCGCCTCTTCGGCTGTGAGCTCGATAACGGCTTGATCTTCGGCCACCAGATCCAGCAACATACGTGCAACTTCATCCTGCGCGTCGTCAGGAAGGTCCCGCACCGATGCAATCGCCTGGTCGAGTAAAGCCGTCATGGCGACAGACTATCAGTTTGCGCGCCTTTTGAAAGCGCATCGCTCTCCATCACTTGATCGCTGCGACCCTGCCGACGCTTGCCCGCGCCGGCAACTCGGCCTATCTGGAACCTGAATGCAGACACCCTCACGGGACGCCTGCCAATTGAGGTTCGTCAATGCAGCCGGCATCCGCCCCTGATCATGTGGCCCCGCAGCCTTCGCGCGCGGCAAGGCTGATCGTCGGCGCGGCGGCTGCCTTTGCCGGCCTGCTCGTGGTCGCAGCCATCGGTCTGTGGGCCTATTACGGCACCGCCGTCTTTTTCGAGATGGTAAAGTCCGGCATCGCCGCCTGCATGTGATTTCAGGAACCATGACATGAGTAGCTCCACCCGTCCGCTGGTCGTCATCGCGGCCTTCGCCGGCAGCCTCGCCGCAGGGCTCTTGCTCGTGCTGTGGCTCTCCGGCGGCTTCAAGGGTGTCGCGGCGCCGGCGGCGATCGGCGGCCCGTTCCAGCTCACCGATCAATCCGGCAGCAAGGTCACCGAGCAGAATCTCAAGGGCAAGCCATCGCTGATCTTCTTCGGCTTCACCCATTGTCCGGATATCTGCCCGACATCGCTGTTCGAGATGTCGGAGGTGCTGCGCGCACTCGGCCCGGATGCCGACAAGCTCAACACCTATTTCGTGTCCGTCGATCCCGAGCGCGACACGGCGCCGATCATGAAGGACTATCTGTCCTCCTTCGATCCGCATCTGAAGGGCCTGACCGGCACGCCCGAGGAAGTGGCAAAGGTGATCACCGGCTATCGCGTCTATGCCAAGAAGGTGCCGACCAAGGACGGCGACTACACGATGGATCACACCGCGCTGATCTATCTGATGGACAAGGACGGCAATTTCGTCGCCCCCTTCAATCTGAAGCGCACGCCGGAAGACGCGGCGAAGGATCTGAAGCGCTATTTGTGAGGCGAAGAAGTAGGATGGGTTGAGCGTAGCGATACCCATCACCACCAGCGCTAGAGGTGATGAGTATCGCTACGCTCAACCCATCCTACGATCTCAGCCCCATCCTCACCGCCTTGCTCCTTGGCGACACCGCATGCTGTGTCTTCTCCCAGCGATGCGGCTCGCGCAGCAATTGCCAGAGCGCGCGCCACGCGGCGATCGACAGCAGCCCCCAATACAGCGGCGCCAGCAGCAAGATCCACGCGTGTCGCATCTGCTGCCTGCGCCGCGCCAGCCCCATTAGGCCGACGGTGACGGTGGCAAAATAGCCCGCCGAGATCGCCGTCAGATGCAGTGGCATCAGCATATCGACGAGAAAGCCGGACAGACTCCCCGTGACGCCCGCGCGGCCGGCGAACAGAGCGATCTCGACAAGCAGCAGGGGATAGGCAAGCGCCGTCAACACATTGCTGCCGGCAATGACTGCAACACCGAGCGCTTTCACCGTGCCCACATCGCGCCACAGGCGCCACGGGCTGCGCAGATGCACGGCGGTCGTCTGCATCCAGCCCTTCATCCAGCGCGAGCGCTGCCGCAACCAGGCGCTGACATGCACCGGTGCTTCTTCATAGGTCGTCGAAGCAAACGTCACGCAACGATAGCCGAACCGCGCCAGACGAATGCCGAGATCGGCATCCTCGGTGACGTTCCAAGCATCCCAGCCGCCGACATGGCGCAGCACGTCGATACGGAAATGATTGGACGATCCGCCCAGCGGCAGTGGCAGATGCAGCGCTGACAGGCCGTGCAGCAGCACATCGAACTGCCCGGCATATTCGGCCGCGAACATGCGCGACAGCAGGCTTTCCGACGCGTTGTCGATCGTCAAACTCGCCTGCACGCAGGCGATGTCAGGCCCATGATGATCGAAGGCGTCGAGCGCAGCACGCAATTGCCGTGGCTCCATCCGATCCTCCGCATCGAACACCGCGACAAAACTGCCGCGCGCAAATGGCAGCGCGTAGTTCAGCGCTTTCGGCTTGGTCTGCGGGCCGATGGCCGGCACCGTGATCACCTGCACATGCGGCATCGGCTGCAGCCGCGCGATGGCCTGCCGGGTGCTCTCGTCTTCGGCCTCGGTAACCAGGATGACGTCAAGCTTCTCACGGGGATAATCGAGATCCGCGATCGCCTGCAGCAGCGGCGCCACAGACGTGGCCTCGCGATAGAGCGCGATCATCACCGTATAGATCGGCAGTTCTGCATCCGGGAGATGCCGACGCCTGGGCGCCGGCAGGCGCGGCACCAGGCAGCCGAGAAAGCGAAAGCCGGCGAAGACAACGAAAGTGGCGGTCAGCACACCGCTCCAGATCACCTCGCCGAGCAGCGACGGAATGGCAATGATCCCGGCAATGCCAAGGATGATCGCTGCGCGCCAGAACTTTTGCCACCGTGTCTGCGCGCGCGATGCAGCCGACAGGCCCGGCCAGCGTCGGGACAGCCCTTCCGCGGCCTCTCGTGCGAGCGCATCTCCTGCATGGTCCGTGAGGAAGCGATTGAAGTCTTCAGCCGTGGCCAGCTCGAAACCTGCGATCAGGTCGGGCCGCGCGACAGCGATTTCGCACAGCATGCGTGCAGACAAGCAGCGTGAGGCAACGACGAAGCGCACACTGTCATCACGCCGGATCTGGAACATGCCGAGTGTCGCGGCCTGCGCAAATTGCTCGGGCGGTAGCAGACATCGACGACGGTCGGCGTGGTGGAGCCGGGCGATAGGGATGCCGAGATGCCCGGCAAGTCGCCCGAGATAAGCGGCCTCATTAATGACGCCCCAATCGATCAGAACGCGGTCGGCGCCGATGCCGAGCCTGCGGCTTCGATTGGTCGCTGCCTGCAGCGTCAGGGACGGGACGAGGCCGCGCAGGCAATCGAGTTCGGGCGCGATCTGCGGAACGGGTTCAGGGCGACGAGGGTCATGCTCCAGCGGACGCCGCCGGCGCTCCGGCGCCAACGCAGTCCCGCCGACAAACGGTTCCGGCTCCCCGCCATGGTCCAACAGGGCCATGCACCGCCCCCCACGCCACAAACGATGCCACAAACGCCACTCGCGTCTCCGGCAGGATGGTCTATAAGACCGCGTCCGGACACGCCTCCATGCAACCACAGATGGTTAGTTTCAGCAACCGAATACCGCATCGCGCGGCACGCGCAACCTTGCGTGCGCTTTGTTTCGTGGGCGCGTTGCTGCCTTGGAGCGCACAGGCCCAAGGTCAGCCTCCCGTGCCACCGCTGGCGCCAAGCCTGTCCATCCAGCAGGGCAGCCAGCCCGGCGCGCAGGCCGTTCCCGGATTCTGGGACCCTCGCCGCCGGCCTGAGCGCCCGGACCTGTCGCGCCTCACGGTGATCCGTTTCCTCACCGAAACCGATTATCCGCCGTTCAATTACACCGGCCCCGACGGCAATCCGGCCGGCTTCAATGTCGATCTCGCGCGCCAGCTCTGCGAGGAGATCAAGGTCACCTGCACCATCCAGATGCGCCGCTTCGAAACGCTGCTGGATGCCATCGCCAGCAATCGCGGCGACGCCATCATCGCCTCCATGGCGGTGACGCCTGCGATCCGCGCCCGCGTCGATTTCACCGATCCCTATTATCGCGCCCCCGGCCGCTTCGTGGCGCGCAAGGATGCGGTGCTGAAGGAGATGCGGCCGGAATATCTCGAGGGCAAGAAGATCGGCGTCATCGCCGGCACCGCGCATGAGGCCTTCCTCAAGGCGATGTTCACTGACGCCGTGCTTGTGCCGCAGCCGAACGAGGAGATGCTGCGCGCGGCCCTGCGCAAGAGCGAGGTCGATGTTATTTTCGGCGACGCCATCTCGCTGGCCTTCTGGGTCAATGGCAGCGATTCCGGCGATTGCTGCGCTTTTTCGGGCGGCCCGTTTATCGAGAGCCGCTTCTTCGGCGAAGGCATCGGCATCGGCGTCCGCAAGGGCAATGACACGCTGCGCCAGGCGCTGAACTGGGCCCTGTTCCGCACCTGGGAAAAGGGCCGCTACACCGATCTGTGGCTGAAATACTTTTCCGTCAGCCCGTTCTGATTTCTCACATGTGGCGGTTTGGCATTTCGGTGCGGAGCCGCTAGGTTCCGCGGCCCGGAGGCCCAATCACGATGTCTACTTCTGAACCCACCATGAGCCCGAGCGAGCTGCGCGCGCTCGCCGAGACTTCCAACGCCTGGCCGTTCGAGCAGGCGAAGGCGCTGGTGGCGCGTCTGAAGAAAAGCCCGAAAGACGAAGTGCTGTTCGAGACCGGTTACGGCCCCTCGGGCCTGCCGCATATCGGCACCTTTGGCGAAGTGGCGCGCACCACCATGGTGCGCCATGCCTTTCGCGTGCTGACGGAAGACAAGATCAAGACCCGCCTGCTCGCTTTCTCCGACGACATGGACGGTTTCCGCAAGGTGCCGGACAATGTGCCCAACAAGGAGATGCTGGCCAAGCATCTCGGCAAGCCGCTGACCGCCGTGCCGGATCCGATCGAAGAAGGCATTTCATTCGGCGCCGCCAATAACGCACGCCTGCGCGCCTTCCTTGATCACTTCGGCTTCGACTACGAATTCGCATCAAGCACCGACTACTACGCCTCCGGTCGTTTCGACGCCACGCTGCTGCGCATGCTGGAAGTCTACGACAAGGTGATGGACATCATCCTGCCGACCCTCGGCCCTGATCGTCGCGCGACTTACTCGCCGTTCCTGCCGGTCAGCAAGACCACCGGCGTGGTGCTGCAGGTGCCGATGATTGCCCGCGACGTGAAGGCGGGCACGATCACCTATATCGATCCGGATACGAATGAAGAGGTCACCACGCCCGTCACCGGCGGCGCCGTGAAGTGCCAGTGGAAGGCCGACTGGGCGCTGCGCTGGGCCGCGCTTGGTGTCGATTACGAAATGGCCGGCAAGGATCTCATCGATTCCGTCAAGCTGTCCGGCAAGATCTGCGCAGCACTTGGCGGCACCGCGCCGGAAGGTTTCAATTACGAGCTCTTCCTCGACGAAAACGGCGGCAAGATCTCGAAGTCGAAGGGCAACGGCCTCACCATCGACGAATGGCTGCGCTATGCCTCGCCGGAATCGCTGTCGCTGTTCATGTATCGCGAGCCGAAGGCGGCGAAGCGGCTGTTCTTCGACGTGATCCCGCGCAATGTCGACGAGTATCAGCAGTTCCTCGACGGCTATAACCGCCAGGATCCGAAGCAGCGCCTGTCCAATCCGGTCTGGCATCTGCATGCCGGCAATCCGCCGCAAATCGATATGCCGGTCACGTTCCAGCTCCTGCTGACGCTGGTGTCGTCGTCCAACGCGGAAAACGCCGACACGCTCTGGGGCTTCATCGGCCGCTATCGTCCGGGCGTGAGTGCAGCAACGCATCCGAAGCTGGATGCGATGGTCGGCTACGCGATCAATTACTATCGCGATTTCGTGGCGCCCACGAAAACCTTCCGCGAGCCCACCGAGATCGAGCGCGTGGCGCTGCAGGATCTGCGCGATGCGCTGTCGCGCCTGGCAACAGACGCCAGCGCCGAGGACATCCAGAACACGGTCTATGAGATCGGTCGCCGCGAACCGTTCCTCGACCACAAGAAGCCCGCCAAGGATGGCCGTCCCGGCGTGTCGCTGGACTGGTTCAATATGCTGTATCAGGTGCTGCTCGGCCAGGAGAAGGGCCCGCGCTTCGGCTCGTTCGTGGCCGTCTACGGCGTGCAGAACGCGATCAGCATGATCGACGGCGCACTGGCACGGAGCGCGTAACTCTCGCTGTCGTCACCCGGCTCGACCGGGTGACCCAGCACACACCACTGGCGGCGATAAGCACAAACGCCCGTGTTTACTGGATCGCCCGGTCGCGCCGGGCGATGACAAGTGTGCAGCCCCGAAACGAATTCTACTGGCTCGCCCACACGATGCGCGCGATCCAGTCGATATCCTGCACGGCAAAACTGCGATCCGCATGGTTTGCGTTCAGCGACTGCAGCTCCAGCAGCTTTGTGGTGCGCCGCTTCAGCTCCTTGGCCATCACCTCGCCGTCCTTGGTTTTCACCACCACGCGGTCGCCCTTGCGGATCTGCGCGCTCGGCGACACCACGATGATGTCGCCATCGCGATAGGCCGGCTTCATCGAGTCGCCCGAGATCGTCAGCGCATAGGCATGCTCGTCATTCACCGAGGGCAGGCCGACTTCGTCCCAGCCCTTGCTGCCGACAGGAAAACCGGCGTCGTCGAAGAAACCGCCCTGCCCCGCTTGCGCGAAGCCCAGCAGCGGCACCGATTGCACGATCTTGCGCGTGCCCTCGATCAGCGCGACGAAGGCGTCGATCGGCACATTGGTGGCCTGCAGCGCCTTCGACACCGATTCGGTGGAGGGCCAGCGCTCGCGCCCCTCATTGGTGATGCGCTTGGACTTGTTGAACGTGGTCGCATCCAGCCCCGCTTTCTTGGCGAGCGCGGAGGCGGTCAAACCATTGCGTTCGGCGAGCAGGTCGAGCGCGTTCCAGATCTGGGCATGGGTCAGCATGGTCTCGTCCCTCGGCATGGCGTCCTGGCCCGGCATGCGGCCGGCGCGCTGAATCGTGGCAGCAACTAGGAATTATTGCCGGGGTTCCGCCATTTACGCAACCATCATCTGAAAAAAATGTGCGGCCTTGAGTTGAGAGGTTGCCGCCGATACGGTCGGCGGCCGACACCCATGAAGGGTTGTCCGCACGCCTCCAGAACAACCGGGAAAGCCCGACAACCCTGAAAGCCCGGCGATTGCGCAGCATCTATAAAATCTGTCCGGCGCCACAGTGGCGCGAAGCCGAGCGCCAGGGCACTTATCGTGGCAGCGCCGATGACATCCGGGATGGCTTCATCCACTTCTCCACCGCCGCCCAGCTCGAAGGCACGCTCGCGAAACATTATGCCGGCCAGAGCGGCCTGTTCCTGATCGCGGTGGACCGGGACGCACTCGGTGATGAGCTGCGCTGGGAGCCCTCCCGCGGCGGCGACCTGTTTCCGCATCTTTATGGCGAGCTCGATCTGGGCACCGTCACCGCCGTCATGGACCTGCGCCTGCGCGCCGACGGCAGCCATGTCATTCCGGAGTTAAGTTAAGTGATCCGTGCCTTCGATGCCTTGTCCCTGCCGATGCTGCGTATGCTGGATGCGGAAGATGCCCACCGCCTCGCCATTCGCGGCCTGAAGCTGCTGCCTTATGCCAAGCCACGCCCCGATGATCCGAAACTCGCAGTCCGCGCCTTCGGCCTGAATTTCCCGAACCCCGTCGGCATCGCCGCCGGCTTCGACAAACATGCCGAAGCGCCCGACGCGCTGCTGCGCCTCGGCTTCGGCTTTGCCGAGATCGGCACGGTGACGCCGCTGCCGCAGCCCGGCAATCCGCGCCCGCGTTTGTTTCGCCTGGAGCGCGATGAAGCTGTCATCAACCGCTTCGGCTTCAACAGCGAAGGCGCCGAGCCCGTGCTGGCGCGCCTTGCCGCGCGCGCGCAGCGCGGCGGTATCGTCGGCGTCAATGTCGGGGCCAACAAGGAATCGACCGATCGCACGCAGGACTATGTCAAACTGATCGAGACCTTTGCGCCGGTCGCGAGCTATTTCACCGTCAATGTCTCCTCGCCGAACACGCCGGGCTTGCGCAACCTGCAGCAGGCCTCGGAGCTGAACGATCTGCTCGCCCGCGTCATCGAAGCCCGCGACCGCGTCCGCAAGACCGCCGGCGACTCGCCCGTGCTGCTCAAGATCGCGCCGGATCTTGGTCTCGCCGATCTCGACGATGTCGTGCATGTCGCCCGCTCGCGCGGCGTCGATGGCATGATCGTCGCGAACACGACCATCGGCCGCCCGCCCACTCTGCGCGACAAGACAAAGGCGCAGGAAACCGGCGGCCTGTCCGGCCGGCCGCTGTTCCGGCTCTCGACGCGCATGGTGGCGGAAACCTTCGTGCGCGTGGAAGGCGCCTTCCCGCTGATCGGCGCCGGCGGCATCGATAGCGGTGGCGCAGCACTGACGAAGATCCGCGCCGGTGCGAGCCTGATCCAGGTCTATTCGTCGCTGGTCTATAAGGGTCTGGGGCTGGTCGAGGCGATCAAGGCGGACCTGTCCTCGACCCTGCTGCGCACGGGGCGCGATTCGCTGTCGGAGATCGTGGGCGCCGATGCCGCAACGATCACCGCAGAAGATTGGCCGGTTTGAGCTCTCTCGGTTGTCGTCACCCGGCTTGACCGGGTGACCCAGTATACACCGCCGCCAGTGATTACACGCAGACACCAGTGTTTACTGGATCGCCCGGTCAAGCCGGGCGATGACACATAGAGCTACCCAAACGACTTCCGCAACAACGCCGGATACCTCACCGCCTGCAATCCGCCGCGCGCCACATAATGCACCAGCAATGCGCCCCATAGCCCCGCATTGCCCCACGGACGCAACAGCCACCACGCGGCCAGGAAACACAGCAGCGACAGCACCATCAGATTGCGCATGTCGCGCGCCCAGGTGGCGCCGATGAACACGCCATCATAGGCGAAGGCAAACACACCCAGCACCGGCGCCAGCGCCACCAGCCAGAGAAATTCGCGCGCCAGCACCCGCACATCGGCACTCGCCGTCATCGCATCGATCAACGCACCGCCGCCGAGCGCATAGATCGCGCTGAGCACAACGGCGAAGCCGAAGCCCCACCGCACCACCAGCCGCACCGCGCTGGCAAAGCCGATGCGGTTGCGCGCACCATAGGCGCGGCCGCAGATCTGCTCGGCCGCGGTGGCGAGCCCGTCGAGAAAGAATGACGAGATCAGCAGGAAATTATTGAGCACCGCATTGGCGGCGAGGATCTGGTCGCCGGCCCGCGCCCCCTGCGCCGTGAAAAACAGGAACGCCGCGATCAGCGCTGCCGTACGGATCATGATGTCGCGATTGACCGCCATCACATGTTTGAGCTTCTCGCGCTCCAGCAGCACCGCCCATGGCAGTGTGAGCCGCCCGCCCGTGATCCGCCATGCGATGACGAGGCCGAGCATAAAACCCGTGCCTTCGGCGATGATCGCCGCCAGCGCTGCACCGGTGATGCCCATGTCGAGCACCAATACGAGCAGCAGCGTCGCTGCCATGCTCACGACATTGATGACGATCTGCACCATGAGCGCCAGCGACGCGCGCGCCTGGCCGACCAGCCAGCCGACCACGACAAAATTCGACAGCACCAGCGGCGCCGACCAGATGCGGATGGTAAAGTAGCGATGCGCGGCATCGGTGACCCCATCGCTGCCACCCATGGCCGTGAGCAGCGCATAGGCGATCGGCACCTGCAGCAGGATCAGCAGCGCGCCGATGGCGCCGGAGATGACGAAGCCGCGCGGCAGCAGCGCACGCAGCTCCTGTTTGTCACCCGCACCCAAGGCCTGCGCGGTGAAGGCCACGGTGCTCATGCGCAGGAAGCCGAACAGCCAGAATGTGCAGTCGAACAGCACCGACGCCATCGCCACGCCACCAAGCAGCGTCGCATCGCCGAGCCGGCCGATCGCCATCGTGGCGACGATGCCGAGCATCGGCGTGGTGAGATTGGCCAGCATCGCCGGCCCCGCGATGGCGAACACATCGCGGGTGGTGGCGGGGCGGAAGGTTTGGGAGGGCGTGTCCGAAGTCATTGTGCAGCTTCTGTCGTTGCCCGGCTTGACCGGGCAACCCAGTAAACGGCAACGGGAGTGATAGAGTAAGAAAGTAGGATGGGTTGAGCGTCAGCGATACCCATCACAACGAGCGCATGCGGTGATGGGTATCGCTGCGCTCAACCCATCCTACACACCGCGACGTCGTCAGCCCTCACCGCCGCGAGGAAAACAGCCGCGACAGCAACCAGATCGGCACCACGATCACGGCGCCGAGCAGGAAATAGCGCCACAGCCCGCTGATGGCATCGTAGCCGAAATCATAGATCCACTGGAACAGGCGGCGGATGCTGTAGACGATATTCCACGGATCGAACCCGATGGCCGCCAGCACCACGCCGACCAGCACCGACAGCAGCACAAGGCGTCCGAGCACGGCCAGCGGCGATCCGCCGAGGAAGCGTGACAGGCCGTCATTCTGTGCCGGCAGGCTGCGCCCCGAAGCGTCGCGGGTCTCGTTTGGCTGCATCATGGTCTCCTGCGCGAAATGGCGCTGACATCATAGTGTGTATGGGGGAGATGGGGAACAGGGGCGCGAGGTCAAGATCGCGGAGAGCCACCCCACACTCTTCCCCTCATCCTGAGGAGCCGCGCAGCGGCGTCTCGAAGGATGGCCGCAAGCTCAGGGCAGCCAACAGCTCATGGTTCGAGACGGCGCTACGCGCCTCCTCACCATGAGGGGCGGAGTTAGGTCACCTCGGCCTTCAACATCCGCTCCAACGTCTCCAGCCGGTCCGCCTCGCGCGGTGGCTTGTCCCAGCGCAACCTGCTGATGCGCGGAAAACGCATCGCGACACCGGACTTGTGCCGCGGCGACCGCGCCAGCCCTTCAAAGGCCACTTCCAGCACCAGCCCCTTGTCCGGCTCATGCGTCACATGACGTACCGGCCCGAATTTCTCCGTCGTATTGCGACGTACGAAGCGATCGATCTGCGACAGTTCCTCATCGGTGAAACCGAAATACGCCTTACCCACCGGCACCAACCGATCGCCGTCATCGTCATCCGTCCAGACACCAAAGGTGTAATCCGAATAGAACGACGACCGCTTGCCATGGCCGCGCTGCGCATACATCAGCACGGCATCGATGATGTGCGGATCGCGTTTCCACTTCCACCACTGCCCTTTCGGCCGCCCCGGCACATAAGCGGAATCGCGCCGCTTCAGCATCACGCCTTCGACCGCCTCGGCATCCTCGCCGGCACCTGCGCTGGCCGGGTCGGCGCGCGCGGCTGTGAGCGCGTCCCAATCGGCAAAGGCGATCTGCTCGGACAGATCGATGCGATCATCATCGAGTTCCGCGATGAACGCTTCCAGCTTCCTGCGGCGCTCCTCGAACGGCAATTCGCGCAGATCGTTTTCGCCATCACTGAGCAAGTCATAGGCGCGCAGATGGATCGGATAGTCCTTCATCAGCTTCGGCGTCACGCTCTTGCGATTGAGCCGCTGCTGCAACACGTTGAACGACTGCACGCGCTTGTCACGCAGCACCAGCAGCTCGCCATCGATGGCACCGGGCAAACGCAATGACGGCACCAGATCGGGAAAGCTCGCGGTGATGTCCTCGCCCGATCGCGAATACAGTCGCGTGACGAGCTTGCCGTCCTCGCCGATGCCGCTATTGGCCTGGATGCGGATGCCGTCCCATTTCCATTCGGCAGTGAATTCCTCAGCATTAAGACTGGCAAGATCGCCGTCCTCGACGGCATGCGCCAGCATCACCGGCCGGAACGGTGCGGGATCGAGATTGACCGGCTTCTCGGCGCGCCCTTCGAGCCACGCGAACAACTCGCCATAAGGCGGCGCGAGACCGGGCCAGATCAGCTCGACATCATGGGCATCTTTCTCGCCAAGCATCGCCGCAGCCGTCTTCGCAAGCCGCGCAGAAATGCCGATCCGCAGCGCGCCGGTGACGAGCTTGAGCAGCGCCCAGCGTCCGGTCTCGTCGAGTTCGTCGAGCCAGCGCGCGAGCTGCGCGGGGAGTTCGGCCTTGCCGAGGGTGCGGAGCGTGGTGACGACGTCGGTGAGTGTGGGCGGCGGCGGGTTGTTGTGAAATTGCGGAGGCGCTCCATCTTCACCTCGCCCCACCGGGGAGAGGTCGGATCGCCCTTGCGATCCGGGTGAGGGGGAGTCACCGGCGACATTGCTTGTGGAAGCCCCCTCACCCGCCGCCTTCGGCGACGACCTCTCCCCGGTGGGGAGAGGTGAAGACAGGGCGGCACGTGGGGCAGGCCACATCAGAGCGACCGTCTCCGAAAGATCACCGACATAATCGTAAGAGAGTTCAAACAGCACCGGATCGACCCGCGACGCGATGAGATCGCGAATGAGCCCCGCTTTCGCATGCTTGAACGACAATGCGCCCGTCAGCGCCGCCAGCGCGTAGCCGCGGTCGGGATCAGGCACCTCGCGAAAATACCCGACCAGCAGCCGCAGCTTGTTGTTGCGGCCGGGCTCATAGGCGAGACGATCGAGCAATTCGGCAAAGCGGTTCATGCGTCCGCACTCTCGCCGGGCGGAAGCGTCTCTTCTTCCTCCTCGTCGCCGTAGCCCACCAGCGCCAGCGGCCGCGCGATCAGGCCCTTGCTCTGGCACCAATGCACCAGCGCATCCTCCTGCCCATGCGTGACCCAGATCTCGCCGGCACCCGTCGCGCCGATGGTGGCGCACAACCCGTCCCAGTCCGCATGATCCGAAATGATGAGCGGAAGCTCGATCCCGCGTTGCCTCGCCCGCGCGCGCACACGCATCCAGCCGGAGGCGAAGGCCGTGACGGGATCGGGAAACCGCCGCGTCCACAGATCCGACGTGGCCGATGGCGGCGCCAGCGTGATGGTGCCGGCGAGCTCGGCCTTCTTCACGCCCTTCACCGGACGCAGCTCGCCGAGATCGATGCCGCGCTCCTGATAGTAGTAAGAAATCTTCTCCATCGCGCCGTGCAGATAGATCGGCGCATCATAGCCGGCTTCACGGATCAACTTGATTACGCGCTGCGCCTTGCCCAGCGAGTAAGCCCCGACCAGATGCGCCCGCTCCGGAAACAGCGCGACAGAGGCGAGCAATTTCCTCACTTCATCCGCAGCAGCGCCATGGCGAAACACCGGCAAGCCAAATGTCGCTTCGGTGATGAACACATCACACGGCACCACCTCGAATGGCGTGCAGGTCGGATCGTAGGCGTCCTTGTAATCGCCGGACGCCACGATACAGGTGCCCTTGCAGGTCACCGCCATCTGCGCGGAGCCGAGCACATGTCCGGCCGGATGGCAGGAGATGGTGACATCGCCGAGCCTCACGCTTTCGCCGTAGGAAATCTCCTGCGTACTCCCGGCAAAATTCTCGCCATAGCGCAGCCGCATCATGTCCAGCGTTTCCCGCGTCGCCAGCACGGCACCGTGGCCGGGACGGGCGTGGTCGGAATGGCCGTGGGTGATGACCGCGCGATCGACGGGGCGGACCGGATCGATGTGAAAGCCACCGGGTTTGCAGAGCAGGCCGGCGGGTTCGGGGATCAGGATGTCTTGCGGGCGCATGTTCATGATATAGGCCCGCGCGGGGCCGGTTGAAGTCGTCGAGCGAACGCCCCTCGCTTTGCCGGGTTCCCTTATGGCGCATGTGTTCATGTCATCCGGCGAAATGATCGCCGACCGTCGTTTCGATTATGGACGTGATCTGGAACTCCGGGGCGATCTTGCGGGGGCCGCCGACCTGTTCATGCAGGCGATCGAACTGGCGCCGGATTTCGCCTCGGCCTGGTTCGCGCTCGGCGATGTGCGCGAGCGGCAAGGCGACAAAACCGGTGCAATCGACGCATTTCGGCGCGCAAAGGCGGCAAATGGCGCCGATTTTCTTGGGGCAGACTTGCGGCTGTTGCGGCTAACCGGTGGCAATCTTGCGGCCATGTCGCGGCAATATGTGACAAAGCTTTATGACCAATATGCTCCCAAATTCGAGCAGTCGCTGGTCGGCGAACTCGGCTATCGCGGACCGGCGCTGCTGTTCGAGGCGGTGACGAGGACGTGCGAAGCCCAAGCGCGGCCCATGAGTTTTCACCGCGCCATCGATCTCGGCTGCGGCACGGGACTCGCCGCACAAGCTTTCAAAAATTGCGTCGACGAATTCATCGGCATCGATCTCTCGGCCGAGATGATCAAGCGCGCACGCGCGACTGAACTCTACAAGGCACTGGAGACTGCCGATGCGGTCGAAGGGCTACACCATCTCGCGGATGCAAGCGCGGCTCTCGTCCTTGCCGCCGATATGATGATCTACATCCACGATCTCGCACCGCTCTTCATCGAAGCGGCCCGCGTGCTCAAGCCTGGTGGGTTATTCGCGTTCACAGCAGAGACACATGATGGCGACGGCGTTTTGCTCGGCGCCGGGCTGCGCTTTGCACAAAGCGAAGCGCATCTGCGCGGCCTGCTTGGCGACGCTGGCTTCATCGTCGCGCGCATCGACAATGCGTCGATCCGCACCGAGCGTGAGGTACCCGTGCCTAGTCTTGTGCTCGTGGCTTCAAAAGCCTGATCGAACGACGGGACAAACAAAAACCCCGGCCACGAGGCCGGGGTTTGTTTTGTTCGGCTCGCAGTCGCGATCAGTATTTCGCGATCACCGGGCTGTTGAAGTGATAGTTCACGCCCGTGCGGAAGATGTGTTCCTTGACATTTGAACCGACCGTAATGGTGCGGTTGCCAGAAACCAGCGTATCGGACGCCGAGCCGAGATCGACATAGAGATATTCGCTCTTGCTGGTCCAGTTCGGTCCGAACAGGCCGAAGAACGTGAACGGCCGCTCGATGCCGCCGCCGACGGTCCAGCCGCTGCGGCTGCCCGAGGCCGTGACATCGACGGGAGCGCCGAGACCCACAGCCATGATCCGCGTTTTCACACCGCCATAGGCGTAACCGGCGGTGCCATAAAACAACGTGGAGCCGAGCGAATAACCGAGGCGACCGCGCACGGTACCGAGCCAGGGCAGCTTGGAGTCGAAGGACGAACTCTGGGTGACGAGGCAGCGCGTAATGCAAGCGTCGTCGTCGCGCTGCAGGGAGCCTTGAATATCAGCCTCGATGCCGGCCACCCAACCCCCGGCCTGCCAGTTGTAACCGATCTGGCCACCGCCGATAAAACCCTCCGGCGACAGGTTGAAGGCCTCATTGGCGTTGGAGAACACATAGGATGTGCGGTTGCGTGCCCAGCCGCCACCGACATTGCCGCCGAGATAGAGACCGGCCCAGTTCGCAGGTGGCGGCGCCACATAGCTGCCATTGCCGCCGATGCGATAGTTCAGGCCGACGCGATAAATGCGCTCGCGCAATTCGGTATTGAGCGTCTGGGCGCCGGCTTCGAACACGTCGCTCTTGTTGCCGAGATTGACATAGAGCGCCTCGATCTTCGCTGACCAGTTGCCACCGAGCGCCGCTTCGACGCCGCCGCCATAGGTCCAGCCATGATGAATGCGGTTGCCGAAATCGGTGATGCCGATGGAGGTCTGGTTGAGCGTGGTCCGGACGCTGCCATAGGCGTAGCCGGCGGTGGCGTAACTGAAGACCGGCCCGTCGGCGCGGCCGATGCGACCACGCACCGTGCCGAACCAGTCGAGCCGCTGGTCGTAGGCGGTGGCTTCGCCGATCCGCAGATTGGTGAAATCATCGCGCAGGCCGGCACCCTGGATATCGGCCTCGATGCCCAACACCAGCGGTCCGAACACGGAGCCGGTCTGCCAGTTGTAACCGGCCTGGGCACCGCCAAATGCGCCGTGAGGCGCGAGATAGGTGGTGTTGAGGGACGGCGTGGTGCCGCCGAAGCTCGCCAGCTCCGCCTTGTTGCGGCCGAGGCCAATGCCGGCATTGGCGCCGATATAGAACCCGGTCCAGTCATAGACCGATGCGATGGGAGCCTTGAGATAGGGGGCCTTCACGGCAAGATCGGCGGCCTGCGCTGTGATGGACGTACCGAGCAGCGCTGCAGTCGTGACGAGATACTTCAAGATGGCCCCCGCAATCGTATCGATGCGGGAGGTTATAGCGGGCGACTGCAAAAATGCTGTAGCGCTATTGGTACATTCACCGCGACACCATGCCGCTGAGACATAGGATCAAACAAAAACCCCGGCCTTTCGGCCGGGGCTTTGCTGTTTGACGCTTTTGTTATCGTGATCAGTACTTCGCAACGACCGGGGTGTTGAAGTGATAGTTCAGGCCGGTGCGGAAGATGTGTTCGGTAACGCCGGTGCTGGTGATGTTGCCATTCGGCAGCACATCGGTTTTGCGACCGAGATCGACATAGAGATATTCGGTCTTGCTGGTCCAGTTCGGTCCGAACAGGCCGAGCAGCTTGAACGGGGTCTCGATGCCAGCGCCGGCGGTCCAGCCGCCCTGGGTATTCGAGAAGCTCACCGACGCACCGCTGGTGAGATCGGTCAGCGTGTTCTTCACGCCGCCATAGGCGTAACCGCCGGTGGCGTAGAACAGGGTCGAACCGACCGAGTAGCCGAGACGGCCGCGAACGGTGCCGAACCAGGGCAGCTTGTGATCGTAAGCGACGGTGCCGAGCGCGACGACAGTCTTCTGGTCACGCTGGCTGGAAGCCTGGATATCGGCTTCGAGGCCGTACACCCAGTTAGCAGCCTGCCAGTTGTAGCCGATCTGGCCACCACCGTTGACGCCATCGGGGTTCAGGCTGAACTGCTCGCCGCCGCCGGCAGGGGCGCCGAGATAGGTGCGATCACGACCCGTGCCCGAACCGACGTTGCCGCCGAGATACCAGCCGGTCCAGTTCGCCGCAGCCACCGGGGTGTAGGCGCTGTTGCCACCGATGCGATAGTTCAGGCCGACGCGGAACAGGTTGTCACGCAGTTCGGTGTTGGCCAGCTGGGCCGGGGTGCCGAAGGTCGTGCCGTAGCGGTTGCCGAGATTGAGGTAGAGATATTCAATCTTGCCGGTCCAGTTGCCACCCAGCGAAGCTTCGACGCCGCTGCCGATGGTCCAGCCCGTGGCCGTACGATCCGAGGTGAAGGTGCCAACGCCGGCTTCGGTGATCGAGCTCTTGACGTTGCCGTAAGCAAAACCACCGGTGAAGTAGCTGAGGACCGGGCCAGTGGCGAGACCGACGCGACCGCGCACGGTGCCGAACCAATCCAGGCTGTTGTTATACTGAACCGCGTTCAGGACCGGGCCGGGGCCGGCGACATTGGCGCCACCGCCGGTCAGGCCGCTGCCCTGGAAGTCGGCTTCGAGGCCGTAAACGATCGGGCCGAGCAGCGAATCGGTCTGCCAATTCCAACCGATCTGCGCGCCACCGAAGGCGCCCTGGGGCGAACGGTAGATCGAGTCGTTGTTGGTGTAGCTGTGCAGGATACGGTCGCGGCCGATGCCGACACCGGCGTTCACACCGAAGTAGAAGCCGGACCAGTTGTAAACAGCGACGATCGGGGCTTTGTAATAAGGGGCCTTCACGGCGAGGTCAGCTGCCTGCGCGGTGACGGCGGTTCCGATCAGCGCGGCGCTGGCGAGGAGGATACGTTTCATGGTGGACCCCATTTGAATTGTTCTGGGAAGATACGGGAGTCGAGTCCATCTGGCTGTATCCGGGCAGCCACACCTGACCAGATTGCAACAAATGGCCTGAGGCGCAAAAGGAGCGGTTAAATAAGTGTTTAGCTCAATTTAGCTGGCATTGCGCGATCGGGCACGGAGCCCTCGGCAAGATCCTTCTCCCAATGAGCCGACCGGCAACAGAGATCTCGCAATCGTGAAGGGATTGCCAAGCCTGCTGCGCCCGCACAGGATGCATTCCGGCCAGCAGACCGCGAGCAACGCGGCGGCGGCCCAATACGCCCGCGAGAGGCGGGCAACAGGGAGAAACTGAGAATGCCGTCACGTCACCATTCCGTCCTCACGCTCGCGGCCGGTGCCGCGATGCTCTCGGCCGTCACCACGACGGCCCTCGGGGCGGACAAGAAATACGATCCGGGCGCCAGCGATACGGAAATCAAGCTCGGACAAACCATCCCGCATAGCGGCGCAGGCTCACTTTACGGGGTGATCGGCCGCACCCAGGCGGCCTATTTCCAGATGCTGAACGAGAAGGGCGGCATCAATGGCCGCAAGATCAACTTCCAGTCGCTGGATGACGCCTATAGTGCCCCCAAGGCTGTGGAGGCCACGCGCCGTCTCGTGGAGCAGGACGAGGTGCTGGCACTGTTCGGCTCGCTCGGCACCGCGCCACAGTCCGCCGTGCAAAAATATCTCAACACCAAGAAGGTGCCACAGCTGCTGCTGAACACCGGTGCGTCCCGCTGGAACAATCCGAAGGAGTTCAAGTGGACCACGCCGGGCCTGCCTATCTACTCCACGGAAGGCCGCATCATTGCCCGCTACCTGACCCAGACCAAGCCTGAGGCGAAGGTCGCGATCCTTTACCAGAACGACGAGTTCGGAAAGGATTTCATGAATTCATTCAAGGAGATCCTGGCCGAGGCCGGCGGCAAGGCAAAGGTGATGGCGGAGGCCTCCTATGACCTCACCGACCCGACCATCGATTCCCAGCTGATCAACCTGTCGAAGTCCGGCGCCGACACCTTCTTCAACATCTCCACCGGCAAGGCGACCTCGCAAACGATCCGCAAGGTGGCCGAACTCGGCTGGAAGCCGCTGCATCTGCTGGTCTCGACCTCCAGCGGCCGCTCGATCCTCAATGCCGCCGGCGCGGACAATGCCAAGGGCATCGTGGCCATGAGCTACACCAAGGAAGTCGGCAGCGAGAAGTGGAAGGACGACGCGGACGTCATCGCCTTCCAGGAGCTGCGCAAGAAGTATCTGCCCAATGTCGACCCCGACAACACGATTGCCTTCCAGGGCTATTCCCAGGCGGTGACCATGGCCGAGATCCTTCGCCGCTGCGGCGACGAGCTGACGCGCGAGAATGTGCTGAAGCACGCCACCAATCTCGACGGCTATCGCGCGCCGGTGTTTTTGCCCGGCATCACCTATGGCTTCACGCCGACCGACTACACCACCATCAAGGCGCTCTATGTCGGCACTTTCAACGGCTCCGACTGGGATCTCTCGGACAAGCCGGTGAGCCAGTAAGCGCAACTCTCGACGACTACTCCCCGGCGCGAGCGCCGGGGAGCGGACGACCCAATCGGACTCACAAAGAGCCGGGCCAACAAATTCAGGGAGACCATCATGACCAAGGGGACATTTGCGTCCGCGTTGATTGCGGCCGTTGCCATCCTTCCATTGGGCGCACACAGCGCGTTTGCCCAAAAGAAATACGATCCCGGCGCCAGCGATACCGAGATCAAGATCGGCCAGACCGTGCCGCATAGCGGACCGGGCTCACTCTATGGCGTGCTCGGCCGTGTCGGCGAAGCCTATTTCCAGATGCTCAACGAGAAGGGCGGCATCAATGGCCGCAAGGTCAAGTTCCTCTCGCTCGACGACGCCTATAGCGCGCCGAAGGCCGTGGAAGCGACACGACGACTCGTCGAGCAGGAAGAGGTGCTCGCTCTCTATGGCTCGCTCGGCACCGCACCGCAGACCGCCGTACACAAATATCTCAATTCCAAGGGCGTGCCGCAGCTGCTGCTCAATACCGGCGCGTCGAAGTGGAACGATCCGAAGAATTTCAAATGGACCATGGCCGGCCTGCCGCTCTATCCCACCGAAGCGCGCATTCTCGCCAAGCATGTCGTCAGCGTGAAGCCGAATGCCAAGGTCGGCATTCTCTACCAGAACGATGATTTCGGACGCGACTTCCTCGGCCCCTTCAAGGACGAACTGGCCAAGGCCGGCGGCACCGCAAAAGTGATCGCGGAAGTCACCTACGATCTCACCGACCCGACCATCGATTCGCAGCTGATCAATCTGGCGAAATCGGGTGCGGATGTTTTCTATAATATCAGCACCGGCAAGGCGACGTCGCAGTCGATCCGCAAGGTCGCCGAACTCGGCTGGAAGCCGCTGCATCTGCTGTCGGCGGGCTCCACCGGGCGCTCGATTCTGAACGCCGCGGGGATCGAGAATGCCAAGGGCATCGTCGCGATCCGCTATTCGAAAGAAGTCGGCACGCCGCAATTCGAGAAGGATCCGGAGGTGATGGCCTTCGAGGACCTGCGCAAGAAGTATCTGCCCAATGTCGATCCCGACAATACCATCGCCTATGCCGGCTACGGTCAGGCGGTGACCATGGGCGAAATCCTGCGCCGCTGCGGCGATGATCTCACCCGCGCCAATGTGCTGAAGCAGGCGCAGAACCTCACCGGCTTCCACTCGCCCTATATGCTGGACGGCGTGACCTACAGCTACACGCCAGACAACTATACGCCGATGAAGACGCTCTATATCTCGATCTTCAACGGCAAGGACTGGGATATTTCCGAGAAGCCGATGACGGAGTAAGGGGCATCCGTAGGGCGGATGAGGCGAAGCCGTCATCCGCCGCGGAGTGTCAATAATAAACCCGGCTGGCGGATGACGCTTCGCTCATCCGCCCTACGGCCACGTCTCGCAATGACGGCGGCGAGCACCTAGATTGATCGGGTGCCGCCGCGTAAATCCGCCTCGAAACCTGATCTCCTGCCCGAGACATTCACCCGCTGGTTCGCCCAGCGGGGCTGGTCACCGCGCGCGCATCAGCTGGCATTGCTGGAGAAAGCACGCGCCGATCGTTCCGCGCTGCTGATCGCACCAACCGGCGCCGGCAAGACACTGGCGGGGTTTTTGCCGACGCTGGTGGAGCTGAGCGCGGTCCCTAACCTCTCCCCGCTTGCGGGGAGAGGTCGACGCGAAGCGGCGGGTGAGGGGGAGCCCCCACAAGCGCCACAGTTCGCGGAGGCTACTCCTCATCCGACGCGGACTGCGTCCGCGCCACCTTCTCCCCGCACGCGGGGAGAAGGCAGAGTGCTGCACACGCTTTACATCTCGCCGCTGAAAGCCCTCGCGGTCGATATCGCACGCAATCTCGAAACGCCGATCGCCGAGATGAAGCTGCCGATCAAGGTTGAGACCCGCACCGGCGACACGCCGACATCGCGGCGGGCACGGCAGCGGAAATATCCGCCGGACATTCTGCTGACGACGCCGGAGCAACTCGCACTCCTGCTGTCGTCCGACGATGCGCCATTCCTGTTCTCGTCGCTCAAGCGCGTGGTGCTCGATGAACTCCATGCACTGGTCACGTCGAAACGCGGCGATCTGCTTTCGCTTGGCCTCGCGCGACTCTGGAAGCTTGCCCCGCAAATGCGTGCCATCGGCCTCTCCGCGACTGTCGCCGAGCCCGAATCGCTTGCACGATTCCTCGTGCCACAGCCTGTCGGCATCAGCGTCGCCGCAGACATTGTCGTCGCCGGCGGCGCGGCCGAGCCGGTGGTGGAGATGCTCGACAGCAAGGAGCGCCTGCCCTGGGCCGGCCATTCCGCCCGCCATGCGCTCGGCGAGATCTACGATCTCGTCAAGGCCAACAAGACCA
Source organism: Tardiphaga sp. GW821-FHT12E02 (assembly GCF_058807155.1). NCBI lineage: Bacteria > Pseudomonadati > Pseudomonadota > Alphaproteobacteria > Hyphomicrobiales > Nitrobacteraceae > Tardiphaga > Tardiphaga sp. GW821-FHT12E02. The sequence continues at coordinate 851,252 of NZ_JBXAQK010000001.1, read as the reverse complement.
CGCTGGTGTTCGTCAATACCCGCAGCCAGGCGGAAATGCTGTTCCAGGATCTCTGGCGTGTGAATGACGACAACCTCGCCATTGCTCTCCATCACGGCTCGCTCGATGTCGGCCAGCGCCGCAAGGTCGAGGACGCGATGACTGCCGGCAAACTGCGCGGCGTGGTCTGTACGTCATCGCTCGATCTTGGCATCGACTGGGGCGATGTCGATCTCGTGGTCAATGTCGGCGCGCCCAAGGGCTCGTCGCGTTTGATGCAGCGGATCGGCCGCGCCAATCATCGTCTCGATGCCGCCTCGCGCGCGGTGCTGGTGCCGGCCAATCGTTTCGAGGTGCTGGAATGCCGGGCGGCCATCGATGCCGTCGCCGAGAATGCGCAGGACACGCCGCCGCTGCGGACCGGTGCGCTCGATGTACTTGCGCAGCATGTGCTTGGCTGCGCCTGCGGCGCGCCGTTTCTGGCTGACGAACTCTATGACGAGGTGCGCTCCGCAGCGCCCTATTCCGAACTCGCCCGCACCGATTTCGACGACACCGTCGATTTCGTCGCCTCCGGGGGCTATGCGCTGAAGACCTATGAGCGCTTCGCGCGCATCAAGCAGGACAAGGACGGCAAATGGCGCGTCACCAATCAGAAGGTGCGCCAGATGTATCGGATGAATATCGGCACCATTGTCGAGGAGTCGATGCTGAAGGTGCGCCTGGTGCGCGCCCGCGGCGGGGCCAAGGGATCGACCGGCGCCATCGCCCGCGGCGGGCGCATGCTCGGCCAGATCGAGGAATATTTCGTCGAGAATCTCGTGCTCGGCGACACCTTTGTGTTCGGCGGCGAAGTGGTGCGTTACGAGGCGCTGGTCGAGGACCATGTCTATGTCTCGCGCTCCAATGATTCGGATCCGAAAGTGCCCTCCTATATGGGCGGCAAGTTTCCGCTCTCCACCTATCTCGCCGAACGCGTGCGAAAACTGCTCGACAATGAGCGGGCGTGGAAAGGCCTGCCCGATCAGGTGCGCGAATGGCTGTCACTGCAGGCGCATGTCTCGCATGTGCCGGGCGTGCGCGAACTCGTGATCGAGACGTTTCCGCGCGCCAACAAGTTCTATCTCGTCTGCTATCCGTTCGAAGGCCGCCTTGCGCATCAGACCCTCGGCATGCTGCTGACACGCCGGCTGGAACGCGCGCGCGCGCGGCCGCTGGGCTTTGTCGCCAATGAATATGCGCTGGCGGTGTGGGGGCTCGGCGACGTCTCGCATATGATCCGGCAGGGCCGGCTTGATCTCGCCGCCTTGTTCGATCCCGACATGCTCGGTGACGATCTCGAAGCGTGGCTCGCGGAATCCGCGCTGATGAAGCGCACGTTCCGCACCTGCGCCGTGATCTCCGGCCTGATCCATACGCGCTTCACCGACGCGGAAAAATCGCGCCGCCAGGTGCTGTTCTCGACCGACCTCATCTACGACGTGCTGCGAAAGCATCAGCCCGATCATCTGCTCCTGCGCGCGGCGCGCGCGGATGCCGCAACGGGATTGCTCGATCTGCGACGGCTGAGCGACATGCTGACGCGCATCCAGGGCCGTATCGTGCATCGGGAACTTGAGCGCGTCTCGCCGCTGGCGGTCCCGGTCATGCTGGAAATCGGCCGCGAGCAGGTGTTTGGCGAGGCATCGGATGCGCTGCTGGCCGAGGCGGCGGAGGAACTGGTGAAAGAAGCGATGGAATCGCCGAACCCGTAGGATGGGTTGAGCGAAGCGATACCCATCACAACAGGCTCGACGCGCGCGGTGATGGGTATCGCTGACGCTCAACCCATCCTACAAGACATCATGCTTGCCGAGTCGCTCACCAATGACACGAGTTCCGTCACCATCGCCGGCGTCACGCTGGCGGCGGATCTGTCGGGTGCGCTGTATTGGGAAGAGCAGCGAGCGCTGATCGTGTCCGACCTGCATCTGGAGAAAGGCTCGAGCTACGCCATGCGCGGCGTGCTGCTGCCGCCTTATGACACCATCGCCACCCTCGGCCGTCTCGGTGCGGTGATCGCGCGGCATGATCCGCGCACCGTGATCGCGCTCGGCGACAGTTTTCACGATCGCGACGCGCATCAGCGCCTCTCACCGGCCAATCGCGACGTGCTCGGCGCGCTGCAGGCGCGACGCGACTGGATCTGGATTTCCGGCAATCACGATCCGGCGCTGCCCTCGGATCTTGGTGGTACGGTCGCTGACGAAATCGCCATCGGCGCCATCACGTTCCGCCATGAGCCGACCGGTGCCCTTGGCGAGATCGCCGGCCACCTGCATCCGAAGGCGCGGGTCAGCGCGCGCGGACGGGCGATGGAGCGCCGATGCTTCGCCACGGACGGAGAACGCGCCGTGATGCCGGCCTTCGGCGCCTATACCGGCGGCCTCAGCATCCGCGATGCGGCTTTCGCAAAAATCTTCCGGTCTCTCGGCTTCGTCGCCCATGTGCTCGGCGACCACCGCATGCATGCGATCGCCGCCTCGCGCTGTTGTTGATCCCGCTCCGTCTTACGGATGCAGGATCACCTTGCCCATGGCCTGACGACCACCCAGCACCTTCATCGCTTCCGCCGTTTTCTCCAGCGGGAAGGTGCGGTCCACATGGGCCGAGATCTTGCCCTCGGCGGCCCAGTTCAAGAGCTTGGTGATGCTCGCGCGATATTTGTCGTGGTTCTGCCGCACCCAGGCGCCCCAGAACACGCCACGGATGTCGCAGCCCTTCAGCAGCGCGAGATTAAGCGGCATTTTTGGAATGTCGCCGGCCGCAAAGCCGATCACCAGGAAGCGGCCTTCCCACGCAATCGCGCGCAAAGCAGACTCTGCATACTTTCCGCCGACCGGATCGAAGATGATATCGACGCCCTTGCCGCCGGTGAGGCTCTTGAGGCCTTCCTTGAGATCTTCCTTCGCGTAGTTCAGGGTGAGCTCGGCGCCATGCTGCTTGGCGAATTCGAGCTTCTCGTCCGACGATGCGCAGGCGATGACTTTCAGGCCGAGCAGCTTGCCGAGTTCGCATGCAGCCAGACCGGTGCCACCGGCCGCGCCGAGCACAGCCAGCGTTTCACCGGGCTTCGGCGACGCACGATCTTCCAGCGCATGCAGCGCGGTGCCGTAGATCACGATGACACCGGCCGCGCGATCGAAGTCGAGATTGTCGGGAATCTTGATCACGGACGTCGCGACTGCGGCCACTTTCTGCCGGGCACCGTTGTGACCGATGGAGGCGACAACGCGATCGCCGACCTTCAGCGACGTGACGCCGGCGCCAACGCTCTCGATCACGCCCGCGACTTCCGCGGCCGGCGAGAACGGGAATGGCGGCTTGATCTGGTACTTGCCCTGGATCATCAGGATGTCGAAGAAATTCAGTGCCGCCGATTTGATGGCGATGACCACCTGGCCCTCGCCGGCAACGGGATCCTCCACATCGGCAAAAATGAGATCGTCGGGTTCGCAATATTGCGAGCAGAGAATGGCTTTCATGATCATCTGACCTTCATCGTGACAGTTGAGAAAGTTGTGAAGGATTTACGCGCGACCCGCAACCGTCATTGCGCTTCGCTCCATGCGGGCTACGACAGCCTTGCGATATTCCGCCATGTGGCGTGTGCCTTTTCAAACAAGCACATTCCGTCTATTGGCAGATGTCCATGGCGCGCGTGATTCCAGGCCATCTTCCAGTCACAAAGATAGAGGATCGACACCTGATGTCCGTGCGGCGAATCCTGACAGTTGTATCCTTGAGCGTGGCGATGATCGGCGGTACCGGTCTTGCGCAAGCGCAGACGGCTGCCAAGGGCAAGGCTGCACCGGCGGCCAAGCAAGCGCCGGCGCCGGCCGCGGCCGGCAGCGCCGAGCCGACACTGCTTGGCCAGTTCGGTCCATGGGGCGCCTACACCGCAGCACCAGGCGGCAAGAAGGTCTGTTTCGCGCTGGCAAAGCCAGCGTCATCGAAGACCAATCCCGCCAACCGGCCGCGCGATCCCGCTTACGCTTTCATCTCGACCCGCCCGGCCGAGAAGGTCAGCAACGAAGTCTCGATCATGATCGGCTATCAGCTGAAGCCCGGCTATGAGTCGACGCTCGATGTCGGCGGCGCGAAGTTTGCGATGTACACGCAGGGCGACGGTCTCTGGATCAAGAACGCCGCCGAGGAAGAACGTCTCGTCGAGGCGCTGCGCAAGGCGGGCGACGTGACCGTGAAGGGCGTTTCCGCCAAGGGTACCGAGACGATCGATTCCTTCTCGATGAAGGGCCTGGCCCAGGCGCTGGACAAGGTTGCGCAGGAGTGCCGGCGGTAACCGCTCACGTAGGATGGGTTGAGCGAAGCGATACCCATCACAACGAACTCCGGAGCAGGCGGTGATTGGTATCGCTCCGGCGCTTTGCGCCTGCGCTCAACCCATCCTACGGGCCGCCGTTAATATTGCCGCATTTGGCGCCTTTCCATTCGGGCGCGAAAAGCATATCTCTGGCCCTCATGGTGAGGAGGCGCGCAGCGCCGCCTCGAACCATGAGATGGTTTGCTCCGAGCTTGTCGCCATCCTTCGAGACGCGGCCAAGAGGCCGCTCCTCAGGATGAGGGATCGAGCTAACTCATTGCCCTTACTGATAGATCGAACGCCATGACCCCCGCTTCTGCCGAGGCCAGCACCGCCGTTGAGACCCACGCGCTCCAGGTTCCACTGGAGAAAATCGCGACGGAAACCTATGTGCCGCTGGCCAAACCCTCGCTGATCGGCCTGTCGCGAGCGCAGATCGCGGAGAAGCTCGGTTCCATCGGCGTGAAGCCGGCGCAGCAGAAGATGCGCAGCCAGCAGATCTGGCACTGGCTGTACTACCGCGGGGTTCAGAGCTTTGCGGAAATGTCCAGCATCTCCAAGGACATGCGTGCCGAGCTGGAGCAGCATTTCACGGTCGACCGGCCGGAAGTGGCGGTCGAGCAGATTTCCAATGACGGCACCCGCAAATGGCTGCTGAAGCTACCTTCGGGCATCCATGGCGAACGCGCCCATGAGGTCGAGTGCGTTTATATCCCCGAGACCGACCGCGGCACGCTGTGCGTCTCGTCGCAGGTCGGCTGCACGCTGAACTGCTCGTTCTGCCATACGGGAACCCAGCGGCTGGTGCGCAACCTGACGCCGGGCGAGATCGTCGGCCAGATCATGGTGGCCCGTGACCGCCTGAACGACTGGGCCGACCGCGACACCCCGAATGCCAATCGCCGCATCACCAATATCGTGATGATGGGCATGGGCGAGCCGCTCTACAATTTCGATGCGGTGCGCGACGCGCTGCTGATCGTGTCCGACAATGAAGGCATCGGCATCTCGCGCCGCCGCATCACGCTGTCGACCTCGGGCGTGGTGCCGAACATCGCGCGCACCGGCGACGAGATCGGCGTGATGCTCGCGATTTCGCTGCATGCGGTGCGCGACGAGCTGCGCAACGAGCTGGTGCCGCTCAACAAGAAATATCCGCTGAAGGAATTGCTGCAGGCGTGCCGCGACTATCCCGGCGCATCGAACGCGCGGCGCATCACGTTTGAATATGTGATGCTGAAGGGCATCAACGACTCGCTCGAAGATGCGAAGCTGCTGGTGAAGATGCTCAAGGGCATTCACGCCAAGATCAATCTGATCCCGTTCAATCCGTGGCCGGGCACGCGCTACGAATGTTCCGACTGGGCGCAGATCGAGGCGTTCTCCGAATATGTCTTCAATGCCGGCTATTCCTCTCCGGTGCGTACCCCGCGCGGTCGCGACATTCTCGCGGCGTGCGGGCAGCTGAAGTCGGAGACGGAAAAGCTGAGCGCGCGCGAGCGCCAGGCGCTGCGCGCGATGGCGATGACGGATTGATGGACGGCACTTCCTACTCCGCCCTCATGGTGAGGAGCACGCCGCAGGCGTGCGTCTCGAACCATGCGTGGCCTGGCACATCCTTCGAGACGCGGCCTGCGGCCGCTCCTCAGGATGAGGGCAGCGTGTGGGGCGCCGGCAGAAAGAACAACCAGCCACCATGTCCCTGATCGGCCGCATCATCGTCATCTTCTTCGCTTTCTGCGTGGCCTGCATGGTCGGCGGCGCGATCGTGACCTTCTCGATCCTGTTCCCCGAATTGAGCGCGATGGATACCGGTCTCATCGATCCGAACGCCATCAACATCCTTGTCGGCTTCGGCTTCATCTTCTTCTCGGGCTTTGCGCTGATCCCCGCACTGATCGTCGTGCTCATCACCGAAGCCTTCAATATCCGCAGCGTCATCGCCTATGCGCTTGGCGGCGCCGTGGTCGGCCTGGTCTGCTATCTCGGCCTGATCCCCTACGACACCACCACCATGAGTTTCGATGGCATCGTGCGCCGGCATCTGGAGGTGATGACCGGCGCCGGCATCGTCGCGGGGCTGATCTACTGGGTGATCGCGGGGCGCAAGGCTGGCGCGTGGCGGCAGCCACGGCAGCTTCCACCGCAACCGGATGCCGCGGCAAAGTGATCGCGCTTTAACTTTCCTTCCCGCAGCACGTCGGATAAACCGCCCGCCATGAACCGGACCGGCCTCCTCATTGCGCTCGTGCTGCTTGCAGCGATCCTCGTGATTTTCGGCGTCTGGCCCAAACTCGATCTCAAGCTCGCGGCGCTGTTCTACACGCCCGAAGCCGGCGGTTTCGCCTATTCCGGGCTGCCTTACGCGCAGTTCGCGCGCAACGCGGCCATGTGGATCGCCTGGGCCTTCGTGGCCCCCTCGATCCTGGCGCTGATCGTCAAGCTGATCTGGCCGAACCGGCCGCTGCTGGTAAAGGGCCGCACCATGGCCTTTCTGGTCATCACCATGCTGATGTCGGCGGGCTTTCTCACCAATTTCACCTTCAAGAGCTTCTGGGATCGGCCGCGGCCCGTGTCCGTGACCGAATTCGGCGGCCCCTGGCAATTCAAGGCCTGGTGGGACCCGAGCGGTGAATGCGTGCGCAACTGCTCGTTCTTCTCCGGCGAGGGCGCCACGGCGTTCTGGACCTATGCCCCGGCCGCGCTGGCGCCCCCGGCGTTTCGCCCGGCCGCCTATGTGGCCGCGACGGTGTTCGGCCTCGCCACCTCGGGCTGGCGGATGGCCTTTGGCGGGCACTTCTTCACCGACGTGACGATCGCCGGCCTGGCCTCGTTTCTGGTGATCTGGCTGATCCACGGATGGATCTACCGCTGGCCGCGGACCCGGATGACGGATGACGGCATTGATCGCTGGCTGACCAAACTCGCCTGGCCAGGCTATGCCTGGCGGCGGCGGATGCTGTCCGGCCGCAATCCGCCGAAGCCGACGCTATCGAGCCGGATTACCGAGCAGTATCACGATTGAAGCCATCTCATCCTGTCGTTGCCCGGCTTGACCGGGCAACCCAGTAAACTCGCAGGCTGCGGTGTGTACTGGGCCACCCGGTCGAGCCGGGTGGCGACAGGAGAGTTGTTCCCGCGTTGACGCCCTTTGCCCCGGCGCGCTATCGCTGACCGCGAAAAATAGCCCCGATTGGACGCCCCATGACCACGATCCTGAAAAGCCTCCCCACCGGCAAGAATGTCGGCATCGCCTTTTCCGGCGGCCTCGATACGTCGGCGGCGCTGCTCTGGATGAAGCAGAAGGGCGCCAAGGTCTTCGCCTATACCGCCAATCTCGGCCAGCCCGACGAGGCCGATTACGACGAGATCCCGCGCAAGGCGATGGAGTTCGGCGCCGAGAAGGCCCGCCTGGTCGATTGCCGCGCCCAGCTCGTCCATGAAGGCATCGCCGCGATCCAGGCCGGCGCGTTCCATGTCTCCACCGGCGGCATCACCTATTTCAACACCACCCCGCTCGGCCGCGCGGTGACCGGCACCATGCTGGTCTCGGCCATGAAGGAAGATGGCGTCAATATCTGGGGCGACGGCTCGACCTATAAGGGCAACGACATCGAGCGCTTCTATCGCTACGGCCTGCTGACCAATCCGGAGCTCAAGATCTACAAGCCCTGGCTCGATGACCAGTTCATCGACGAGCTCGGTGGCCGCGCCGAAATGTCGGCCTTCATGACCGCCCACGGCTTCGCCTACAAGATGAGCGCGGAGAAGGCCTATTCGACCGACAGCAACCTGCTCGGTGCGACGCATGAAGCCAAGGATCTCGAACATCTCGATAGCGGCATCACCATCGTCAATCCGATCATGGGCGTGCCGTTCTGGAAGGACGATTGCGTCGTCAAATCCGAGCGCGTCAGCGTACGTTTCGAGGAAGGCCAGCCGGTCGCGCTGAACGGCAAGACCTTTGCCGACCCAGTCGCGCTGTTCCTCGAAGCCAATGCGATCGGCGGCCGCCATGGCCTTGGCATGAGCGACCAGATCGAGAACCGCATCATCGAAGCCAAGAGCCGCGGCATCTATGAAGCGCCGGGCATGGCGCTGCTGCACATCGCCTATGAGCGCCTCGTCACCGGCATTCACAACGAAGACACCATCGAGCAGTACCGCATGAACGGCATGAAGCTCGGCCGTCTGCTCTATCAGGGCCGCTGGTTCGACTCGCAGGCTTTGATGCTGCGCGAGACAGCGCAGCGCTGGGTGGCCCGCGCCATCACCGGCGAAGTGACGCTCGACCTGCGCCGCGGCAATGACTATTCGATCGCGAATACCCAGAGCCCGAACCTGACCTATGCGCCGGAGCGCCTGAGCATGGAGAAGGTGGAGGATGCGCCGTTCACGCCGGCGGACCGCATCGGCCAGCTGACCATGCGCAATCTCGATATCACCGATACCCGTGCGAAGCTGAACATCTATGCGAAGACCGGCCTGATCAGCGCCGGCGAAGGCGCCACGATCCCGCGACTGGGCAAGGATTAAACTATGCCGTAGGGCGGATGAGGCGCAGCCGTTATCCGCCGCGGAGTTTCAACAACGAAGTCGGCCGGCGGATGAGGCTGCGCTTATCCGCCCCACGATCGATCTACCGGCCGGATGTCATTGACGTGACATCCGGCCGTTTTATTGATGGAGACTGCCTGCGACAGAAAGCCACCGGGGATAGCGTCCATGACCAAGACCATTTCACTCGCCGCGCTTGCGGCGTTTTTCATGAGCGCATCCGCTTCGGCGCAGGTGATCTATCCGCTGGATCGCGCGGAAATTCTCAAGGGCAGCAAATTCGACTTCAAGGTCGAACTTCCTGGGAAGGTCGCAGCCGCCGACATCAAGGTCACAATCAATGGCGCCGATCAGGCGACGGCCTTCGGCAAGAACGCCGACTATATCGAACGTGAGGATGATAAGGATCAATCCGCGCTGGTGCTGCGCGATGTCGTGCTCGACAAGCCCGGCGCCTACAAGATCGACGTCACGGCAGGCGCGCTCACCAAGTCGGTGACGTGGAACGTGTACGACACCGGCGCCCGCAAGGCGAAGAACGTGATCCTGTTCGTCGGCGACGGCATGTCGCTGGCGCATCGTGTCGGCGCGCGGATCCTGTCCAAGGGCATCAAGGAAGGCAAGAGCAACGGCAAGCTCGCCATCGACGATATGCCGAGCATGGCGCTGGTCGGCACCGCCGGCACGGATTCGATCATCACGGACTCGGCGAACTCCGCGAGCGCCTACACGACCGGGCACAAGTCGGCGACCAATGCGCTCGGCGTCTATGCGGATCGCACGCGCGACGTGTTTGACGATCCGAAGGTCGAGACCATCACCTCGCTGGTGAAGCGCAAGCTCGATCTCGCCGTCGGCATCGTCACCAACACGGAAATCCAGGATGCGACGCCCGCCTCGATGATCGCACATACGCGCCGCCGCGCGGCCTATGACGAAATCGTCGCGCAGATGTTCGCGGCGAAACCCGATGTCATCCTCGGCGGCGGCGCGGCAAACTTTTTGCCGCGCACGGTCGATATCGGCAAGCGCGCCGACGAGGTGGACTACATCGCCAAGTTCAAGGACGCCGGCTATCCCTATGTGAAGACTGCCGGCGAATTGAATGCAACGGCCGACAAGACGGACACGACAAAGCTGCTCGGCCTGTTCACGCCCGGCAACATGGATGGCGTGCTCGACCGCAAGTTCCTCAAGGGTGGCGGCGTGAAGAAATATCCGGAGCAGCCGGATCTCACCGAACAGGTGCAGGCCGCCCTCAACGTGCTGTCGCGCCATGACAAGGGATTTGTCCTGCTGGTGGAGTCCGGCATGATCGACAAATATGCCCATCTGCTCGACATGGACCGCGCCGTCTATGACGTGATCATGCTCGACAATGCGGTGAAGCTCGCCAAGGAATGGTCCGCCAAGCGCGGCGAGGACACGCTGATCCTCGTCGTGTCCGATCACAGCCATCCGAACAGCCTCGTCGGCACCGTCAATGACGACATGAGCGTCGAGACCAATCTGCCGCTGCGCGAGCGGATCGGCGTCTATGACAAGGCCGGCTTCCCGAACTATCCGGCACCCGATGCGGAGGGCTATCCATCACGCGTGGATGTGAGCCGGCGGCTGGCGATCATGTCGGCGAGCCTGCCCGATCATTATGAGACGCTGCGGCCGAAGCTTGATGGTCCGTTCGAACCGACGCAGAAGGGCGAGGCGCCAAATACATTCACGGCGAACGAGAAATACAAGAACGCGCCGGGGGCGATGCTACGGCTGGGCAATCTGCCGGCGATGATGAATGCGAGTGTGCATTCGGGAGAGGACGTGATCCTGACAGCGACCGGCCCGGGTAGCGATCGCGTGAAGGGGCAGATGGATAATACGGAAGTGTTTCGCGTGATGGTGGATGCGCTGGGATTGGGGAGCGTGAAGTAGAGCTCTGCGGCCATCCTTCGAGACGCGGCCTAAGAAGGCCGCTCCTCAGGATGAGGAAAGAGTATGGCGCTATAGAAGACCCTCATGGTGAGGAGCCCGCAAAGCGGGCGTCTCGAACCATGCAGGCCGAGCACGCTCCACATTCATAGAAACAAAAAGGGCGGCCTCTCGGCCGCCCTTTTCTATTCATTCACGAAAAGCTTACTCAGCAGCCGGAGCCGCTTCACCCTCGGCCTTCTGCTTCGCTTCGAGGTCTTCGCCAGTCTCCTGGTCGACAACCTTCATCGACAGACGCGTCTTGCCGCGATCGTCGAAGCCGAGCAGCTTGACCTTGACCTTGTCGCCTTCCTTGATGACGTCGGAGGTCTTCTGCACGCGGCCGGCAGCGAGCTGGCTGATATGCACCAGGCCGTCCTTGGCGCCGAAGAAGTTCACGAATGCACCGAATTCCATCACCTTGACGACGGTGCCCTCGTAGATCTGGCCGACTTCCGGATCGGAAGCGATCGACTTGATCCACTTGATGGCCGCCTTCATGGCTTCACCATCCGACGAAGCCACCTTCACGGTGCCGTCGTCTTCGATGTTGACCTTGGCGCCGGTCTTTTCGACGATCTCGCGGATCACCTTGCCGCCGGTGCCGATCACTTCACGGATCTTGTCGGTGGCGATCTTGAAGGTCTCGATGCGCGGCGCATATTCGCCGAGCTCGGCGCGGGCATTGGTCAGCGCCTTCGACATCTCTCCGAGAATGTGAATGCGGCCTTCCTTGGCCTGGCCGAGAGCGACCTTCATGATCTCTTCGGTGATACCGGCGATCTTGATGTCCATCTGCAGCGAGGTGATGCCGGTGTCGGTACCAGCCACCTTGAAGTCCATGTCGCCGAGATGATCTTCATCACCCAGGATGTCCGACAGAACGGCGTAGCGCGAACCTTCGAGAATGAGGCCCATGGCGATACCCGCCGTCGGACGCTTCAACGGCACGCCGGCATCCATCAGCGCGAGCGAAGCGCCGCAGACCGAGGCCATCGAGGACGAACCGTTCGACTCGGTGATCTCCGACACCACGCGGATGGTGTAGGGGAATTCGTGGTGGCCCGGCAGCACCGGATGGATCGCACGCCAGGCGAGCTTGCCGTGGCCGATTTCGCGACGCTTGGTGCCGCCCATGCGGCCGGTCTCACCGACCGAGTAGGGAGGGAAGTTGTAGTGCAGCAGGAACGTCTCTTTGTACGTTCCTGACAGCGAGTCGATATACTGCTCGTCTTCGCCGGTGCCGAGCGTGGTGACGACCATCGCCTGGGTTTCACCGCGGGTGAACAGCGCCGAACCATGTGCGCGCGGCAGGATGCCGACTTCGGCAACGATCGGACGAACCGTGGTCAGGTCGCGACCGTCGATGCGCTTCTTGGTGTCGAGGATGTTCCAGCGAACGATCTTCGATTCCAGCTCCTTGAACACACCGGCGACGCGGAGCTTGTCGAACTTGGGCTCCTGACCTTCCGGGAAGTAGTGGTCCATGACCTTCTTCTTCACGGCGCCGACGGCAGCGTAGCGGTCCTGCTTGATGGCAATCGCATAGGCCGAGCGCAGCTCGGTCTCGACGATGCCCAGCATTTCCTTTTCGAGCGCGCTGTCATCCACGGTGGTGACTTCGCGCGGCTCCTTGGCGGCCTTCTCGGCGAGCTCGATGATCGCCTTGATCACCGGCTGGAAGTGGCGGTGACCGAACATCACGGCGCCGAGCATGATCTCTTCGCCAAGCTCCTTGGCTTCCGATTCGACCATCAGCACGGCGTCGGCGGTGCCGGCGACGACCAGGTCGAGCTGGGTGTCGGTCATCTCGTCCAGCGTCGGGTTGAGGACGTATTCGTCACCGGTGAAACCGACGCGGGCGGCGCCGATCGGGCCCTGGAACGGTGCGCCCGACAGAGTCAGCGCGGCCGAGGTGGCAACGAGGGCGAGAATGTCCGGATCGTTTTCCATGTCGTGCGACAGCACGGTGACGACGACCTGGGTCTCGTTGCGCCAGCCATCGGCGAACAGCGGACGGATCGGACGGTCGATCAGGCGGGAGACCAGCGTCTCCTTCTCGGTCGGACGGCCTTCGCGCTTGAAGTAGCCGCCGGGAATGCGGCCGGCTGCGTAGGTCTTTTCGATGTAGTCGACGGTCAGCGGCAGGAAGTCGATGCCATCCTTGGCGGACTTGGCGGCGACGACGGTCGCGAGCACGATGGTTTCGCCATAGGTGGCGAGCACGGCGCCGTCAGCCTGACGGGCGACCTTGCCGGTTTCCAGCTTGAGCGGACGACCGCCCCAATCGATCTCGACGGAATGAGAATTAAACATCTTGGGATTCTTTCATGGGTTCACAGAAGACGTGGCGCCGAAAAAACAAAAGCCATGCGCAAGACTGCAAGACGCTTCGCATCGATTGCGAAAGCAGCGTCCGGCGATCTTGCCATGGCTTGTGAATTTCGAATGGCGTCCATCCTTCCGATGGTCGCGGGTTGGGGCATTCTTGCTCCACTCCGCGCGACGGGCTCCTTGCCCGTCATCGCCCAGCTGCCGGATTGCGGCTGGACGCTATCGTGCGGGCCACTCTGGCCTGCACTACGTGATGGCATGGGAATCTTTTGAGGATCGTCCATGCGAAAACGCGCGCAAACGATGCGCGCGTCGATTCGCTTAGCGGCGAATATTGTGCTTTGCGAGCAGGGCCTTGTACCGGGCCTCGTCCTTCTTCTTGATGTAATCGAGAAGCGAACGACGGGTGGACACCAGCTTCAGCAGGCCACGACGGGAATGGTTGTCCTTCGTGTGGGTCTTGAAGTGTTCGGTGAGATTCACGATGCGCTCCGAGAGGATGGCAACCTGAACCTCAGGCGAACCGGTATCGCCGGTCTTGAGGGCGCTGTTCTTGATGACTTCCGCTTTGCGTTCTGCGGCAATCGACATCGTCAGTGACTTTCTTTTTGCACCGGATTGGCAGTCAATCCGGAAAGGTTGAACACGCGCTTGGGGATGAGTTCACCATTGCTGAGTTCGGCGAGGGCCAGTAACCGGCCCGACACCGTGACATAAACCGTGCCATTGCAATGAGGCGCATCCCGTCCGCGCAACAAGACGGCCTGACCCCGATGGAGCCTTGCCGCATCTGACCGTGTGACGGCCAGCGCCGGGATGTCGTCCAGCGCGGTCTCAACGGGCAGTAGCGCGTCGGCGAGGCTTCCCTCGCCAGACGCGGCTCTATCGCACAAAGCCTCCAATTCTGCCAGTGGAATCATGTCAGCTTCGGCGAAGGGGCCGACCAGGGTTCGGCGCAGCGACGAGATATGGCCGTAGCAGCCGAGCAGGCGGCCGATGTCACGGGCCAGCGCGCGCACATAGGTGCCCTTGCCGCATTCGGCCTCGAACACGGCATGGTCGTTATCTGGTTGTTCTGTAAGCACTAATTCGTGGATCACGACGGGACGCGGAACCAGCGGGACGATTTCGCCGTCGCGCGCGAGATCATAGGCGCGCTCGCCCTGGATCTTGATGGCCGAATATTGCGGCGGGGTCTGCTCGATATTGCCGGTAAATTGCGGCAGCAGCGCACGGATCTGCTCGGCCGTTGGCCGAGCGTCCGACGTCTGGGTGACCTTGCCTTCGGTATCGTCGGTGTCGCGCTCGGCGCCCCAGGCGACGGTGAAGCGATAGCGCTTGCGGCCGTCCATCACGAAGGGAACGGTCTTGGTGGCTTCGCCCAATGCAATGGGGAGACCGCCGGAGGCGAGCGGGTCGAGGGTGCCGGCATGGCCGGCGCGCTTGGCCTGGAACAGGCGCTTGGCGACGGCGACCGCCTGGGTCGAGGTCATGCCGATCGGCTTGTCGAGAATGACCCAGCCATGGACGTCGCGCTTGTCGCGGCGCACCTGACCGCCGCCCTGGCGCTTGCCGCCCTGATGGCGCGGATCGTTATTACCGCGCGGCGACGAGGCGCCCTGCGGAAGCGGACTCACTTCCACGCCGGTTTCGGTCTTGATCGTCGTCACAGTCATTCTTCGTTGTCCGAGTCTTGTTTGAGGTCACGCGCCACCGCAGGGGTGCGCAAAAGTTTGTCGATGCGTTCCGCTTCGTCGAAACGCTCGTCGATGCGGAAGCGCAGATCAGGCGCGTATTTCAGGTTCACGCGATGCGCGGCTTCGGTGCGCAAAAAACTCTTGTTCGCGGCCAGCGCCTTCAGCACCGGCTCGGTGTTCTTGCCGCCGAGCGGCATCACATAGACGGTGGCGAGCTTGAGGTCCGGAGACATCCGCACCTCCGGCACCGTGATGATGGATGTCGCCAGCACGGGGTCATGAACCCCACCCTGCGAGAGGATATCGGCGATCGCATGGCGCATCAGTTCGCCGACGCGCAACATACGCTGCGAGCCGCCGGGCGCTGCGGATTTCTGATGATGCTTGGGCATCTTTTTGCCAACCCAAATAACGACGTCATGGCCGGGCTTGTCCCGGCCATCCACGTCTATTGTTGTGAAAACAAGGCGTAGATGCCCGGCATTACGCCGGGCATGACGGCCTTCTCAAAATCCGGCTCTCTGTAAGACTTGGACTTACAGCGAGCGCTGGATGGTCTCGATGCGATAACACTCGATCACGTCACCGGCACGCATGTCGGAGTAGTTTTCGAACGCCATGCCGCATTCCTGGCCTGACGCCACTTCCTTCACTTCGTCCTTGAAGCGCTTCAGCGTCGACAGCTTGCCTTCGTGCACGACGACGTTGTCGCGGATCAGGCGCACATTCGCGCCGCGTTCCACATTGCCGTCGGTGACGCGGCAACCCGCGACCTTGCCGACCTTCGAGATGTTGAACACTTCGAGGATCTGCGCATTGCCCAGCATGGTTTCGCGCAGAGTGGGCGCGAGCAGGCCGGACATGGCTTTCTTCACGTCATCCACGAGATCGTAGATGATGTTGTAGTAGCGGATTTCGATGCCGTTGCGCTTGGCAAGAGCCGTCGCTTCCTTGTTGGCGCGCACCGAGAAGCCAATGATGGCGGCATTGAAGCCTTCCGCCAGCGTCACGTCCGATTCCGAGATGCCGCCGACGCCTGCATGCAGGATGCGGGCTGCGACTTCGTCGGTGCCGAGCTTCTCCAGCGAGCCGAGAATGGCTTCCAGCGAACCCTGCACGTCGGCCTTGATGACCAGCGGGAAGTCCTTGCGGCCCGAGGTCTTCAGCTGACTCATCATCTGCTCGAGCGAGCCGCGCATGCCGTTGGTGGAGGCTGCGGACTTTTCGCGCTTCGCATGGGTACGATAGTCGGTGATCTCGCGGGCGCGGGCTTCGTTGACCACGACGGCCATACGATCACCAGCTTCCGGCGGACCGTTGAAGCCGAGCACCTCGACCGGCACTGACGGACCGGCTTCGGTGAGCTGCTCGCCCTGATCGGAGATCAGCGCGCGGACGCGGCCCATTTCCGAACCGGCCACGATGATGTCGCCGATGCGGAGCGTGCCGCGCTGAACCAGCACGGTCGCCACCGGACCACGACCACGATCGAGCTTGGCTTCGATCACGGTGCCTTCCGCCGGACGATCCGAATTGGTCTTCAGATCGAGGATTTCGGCCTGCAGCGCGATCATTTCGAGCAGCTTGTCGAGATTGGTCTTGTTCTTCGCCGACACTTCGACGTCCACGACGTCGCCGCCGAAGGATTCGACCTGCACATCATGCTGCAGAAGCTCGGTGCGCACGCGCTCCGCCTTCGCATCGGGCTTGTCGATCTTGTTGATCGCCACGATGATCGGCACACCCGCCGCCTTGGCATGGTTGATGGCTTCGATCGTCTGCGGCATCACGCCGTCATCGGCCGCCACCACGAGGATGACGATGTCGGTGACCTTGGCGCCGCGGGCGCGCATCGCGGTGAACGCGGCGTGGCCCGGCGTATCGATGAAGGTGATCTTCTTGCCGCTTTCCGGCGAGGTGACCTGATAGGCGCCGATATGCTGGGTGATGCCACCGGCTTCACCCGACACGACGTTTGCCTGACGCAGCGCGTCGAGCAACGACGTCTTGCCGTGATCGACGTGGCCCATGACGGTCACGACCGGTGAACGGGTTTCCGTATCGGTGGAATCGTCGGCGACGTCGAACAGGCCTTCTTCAACGTCCGACGCGGCGACGCGCTTGACGGTGTGGCCGAGTTCTTCAGCGATGAGCTGCGCGGTATCGGAATCGATCACGTCGGTGATCTTGTGCATCGCGCCCTGCTTCATCAGCATGCGGATGATGTCCACCGCGCGCTCCGCCATGCGGTTCGCGAGTTCCTGAATGGTGATCGCTTCCGGGATCACCACTTCACGAATGAGCTTTTCCTTCGGCTCGTTCGACTGATGACCCTTCAGGCGCTGGGTACGGCGACGGAACGAGGCGACCGAACGCTCGCGCACATCGCCGGCCGATAGCGCGGTGACGACGGTGAGACGGCCGCGTTCCTTCTGCGGACCAGGCTTGGCGGTCGGCTTCGGTGCGATCACGGGGCGAGCCGGGCCGCCACCGGGGCGACGAACGACGCGCGGTGCTTCATCCTCGTCGCTGCCATCAGCAGCAACAGCCGGACGGCCGGACGTGGTCGCGATCGGCGCACGAGCCGTGGTGGTCGTCGTGCGGGCAGCGGACTTGGCCTTGGCTTCAGCCTCGGCCTCACGGCGCTTGGCTTCAGCTTCCGCCTTGCGCTTGGCTTCTTCTTCCAGGCGGTGACGCTCTTCCTCGGCCTTGCGACGGGCTTCGGCGGCTTCACGCTCGGCCTGCTCCTTGTATTCCTTGGTGTTGCGACGGGCCGCTTCGGCCTCGGCAAGACGGCGCTCTTCGACCTCGCGGGCGCGCGCATCGGCAAGCGCAGCGGTTCGGGCGTTGCGCTCATCCTCGGTCAGCGTGCGCAGCACGACGCCGGAGCCGCTGCGCTGCGGCGGCTGCGGACGCTGCGAACCACCACGCGGCGGCGGCGAAGCAGAACGCGAGGGTGGCGTCGGCACGCGGGACGACGATCCCGATGACGAGGTGCGAACCGGAGCGGCAGGCGCAGCCGGGCGAACCGGCGCGGCTGGTGCAGCAGCACGGACGGGAGCGGCAGGCGCAGCAGCAACAGGCGCCGGCGCAGCCGGAGCCGCAGCAACGGGCGCCGGAGCCGGCGCAGGTGCGGCGGGAGTCGGAGCGGGCGTCGGCGCAGCAGCAACCGGTGCTGCCGGAACCGGCGCAGGTGCGGCGGCCGGTGCCGGAGCGGGTGCAGCAGCTTCGGTGCTGGTGGTTTCGCCGGGAATGCGGCGCTTGCCGCGTTTCTCGACCACCACCTGCTTGCTACGGCCCTGGCTGAAGCTCTGGCGCACAGTGCTCTGCTCGACGCGTGGCTTCAGCGTCAAGGTCTTGCTGGGAACGCTCAGAGTCTTGTCGCCAGGCGTTTTCGTATCAACCATTCAGCAGTCCTAGTCCTTTTGCGGTGTGCGCGGTCGCACATTCGTCATCGTTCTAATTCAATCGGCGAGATCGTCGTCCGGCAGCGCCGTGTCCGGCGACGCATGGGTCTTCGATGGTTTGGCGCTTGCGTTGATGTCCGCGTCAGCCATCCGGTATCGGACCAAAGTCTGGCTGCGCGACAGGAACGTTTTGCCCGCCGGGCCTGTCAGCACGGCAGCATGTATCACATTTGACCGCCCCAATGCCAAATCCAATTCGTCGCTATGAAGCAGCGAAATGATGGGCAACGGATCGGTTTCTTCGTCGAATTCGGCATTTTGGCGGGCGATGCCATCCAGTTTGCGGATGCCGTCGGCGGCGCCGTTGGAGGCATGCAACAGGATTCCGGCGGTATTACGCCGTAATGTGTCTTCGACCTTGGTGAAACCTGCGACGACCTGACCCGCCTTGGCCACCATGGCCAATGCCTCGATCACGCCGCGCAGCATCAATTTATCGGTTTCATCGGCGAGATCGGCCGATGGTTTGACATTTGTCTTGAAACCCCGGGCGAACAGATTGCGCTTCACCGCCTCGGCCACCGCTTTATGCGAGGCCGAAACCCACATGCCCCGACCCGGCAGCTTGCGCTTGAGGTCAGGAACAGGCTCGCCCGTGGGGGCGAGGACGAAACGGATCAGTTCATCGATCGGACGCACGTGCCGTGAGACCACGCACATCCGCTCAGTCCCCGATTTGGTGTCTCGGGGGCCGCGATCAAGATCTGCGGGGTCAAAACTGGCGAGCATGCGTGGCGCATATCCTTACGCTTCGACGTCTTCGGACTCGGGCTCGACGCCCTTGTCC
This sequence comes from Tardiphaga sp. GW821-FHT12E02, assembly GCF_058807155.1. Classification (NCBI taxonomy): domain Bacteria; kingdom Pseudomonadati; phylum Pseudomonadota; class Alphaproteobacteria; order Hyphomicrobiales; family Nitrobacteraceae; genus Tardiphaga; species Tardiphaga sp. GW821-FHT12E02. The sequence goes on along the minus strand of NZ_JBXAQK010000001.1, from coordinate 832,106 downwards.
AGATCTTCACGGGTGATCCAGCCGGCAACGACACGGGCTTCCATGATCAGACGCTCGGCGTCCTCACGCGAAATCTCGTTGGCGTCGAGGAAACCGGCATGCTTGACCGGCTCGGAGCCTTCCTTGCGCTCGGTCCAGCCGACCAGGTCGTCGGTGGCGCAGCCGGCCAGGTCTTCGACGGTCTTGACGTCATTTTCGCCGAACTTGACCATCATCTGCAGGGTCACGCCCGGCACATCGCGCAGCGCCTCGTCGACACCCAGTTCCTTGCAACGTGCGCTCAATTCGGCTTCCTGCTGTTCCAGATATTCACGGGCGCGGCTCTGCAATTCTTCGGCGGTCTCGTCGTCGAAACCTTCGATGCTCGCCAGTTCCTTGGCATCCACCAGGGCGAGTTCTTCGACGTTCGTAAAGCCTTCCGACGCCAAGAGCTGGCCGACGACTTCGTCGACATTCAGCGCTTCCATGAACACGCGGGTGGCGTTCTCGAAGTCGGCCTGGCGGCGCTCGGATTCTTCCTGCTCGGTGAGGATGTCGATATCCCAGCCGGTCAGCTGCGAGGCCAGACGCACGTTCTGGCCACGGCGACCGATCGCAAGGGATAGCTGGTTATTGGTGTCCGGCACCACGACTTCGATGCGCTCGCGGTCTTCGTCGATGACGACCTTGGACACTTCCGCCGGCGCCAGCGCGTTGACCACGAAGGTCGCGATATCCGGCGACCACGGGATGATGTCGATCTTTTCGCCCTGCAGCTCGTTCACCACGGCCTGCACGCGCGAGCCGCGCATACCAACGCAGGCGCCGACCGGATCCACCGATGAATCGCGCGAGATCACACCGATCTTGGCGCGCGAACCGGGATCACGGGCAACCGCCTTGATCTCGACGATGCCGTCATAGATTTCCGGCACTTCCTGCGCGAACAGTTTGGCCATGAACTGCGGATGGGTGCGCGACAAAAAGATCTGCGGACCGCGGGTCTCGCGGCGCACGTCGAACACATAGGCGCGGACGCGGTCGCCGTTGCGGAAGACTTCGCGCGGCAGCATTTCGTCGCGACGGACAATCGCTTCGCCGCGGCCGAGATCGACGATCACCGAGCCATATTCGACGCGCTTGACGACGCCGTTGACGATCTCGCCGATGCGATCCTTGAATTCCTGATACTGACGGTCACGCTCGGCTTCGCGCACCTTCTGCACGATCACCTGCTTGGCCGACTGCGCAGCGATACGGCCATATTCCAGCGGCGGCAGCGTATCGGCAATGGTGTCGCCGACCTGCGCACCCGGATTGGCGCGCTGTGCATCATTGAGCGAAATCTGGTTCGACGAGTTCTCGACATCTTCGACCACCAGCATGTGGCGGGTCAGCGAGAGCTGGCCGGTCTTCGGATGGATTTCGGCGTGAACGTCTGTTTCCGAGCCGTAACGCGCGCGCGCTGCCTTCGCGATCGCCTCTTCCATCGCCGAAATCACGATGCTGCGGTCGATCGTTTTCTCGCGCGCAACGGCGTCGGCAATCTGCAAGAGTTCAAGTCGGTTGGCGCTAATAGCGGCCATGGCTCAGTCTCCTTCGGTGGAATCGAAATCGCCGCGCGCAGCGAGGCGGTGGGCCTTGGTGTTCTTCGGCAGCGGCTTCTTCGCAGCCTTCGCGACCTTGGCCTTCGGTGCAAAACTCTTCTTCGGATCGCTGCGCTTGGCATGCGGCGCCGGCGGCGGCGCGAGACCAAGCTCGCGCTTGAGATCTTCCTCGGCGTGCTTGCCGCGGCGCATGGACTCGGCGACCAGTTCGTCGGTCAGCACGAGATTGGCGCTTCCGATATCTTCCATCGGCAGACGGGTGATCGGGTCCTCGCCGTCGCGCGCGCCTTCACGGTCGATGAGAACCTCGCCGCCTTCGACAGCGCTGATAAAGCCGCGAAAACGCTTACGGCCGCCGACGGCAACCGCCATATCGACCTTCACGAGATGGCTGATATAGCGCTCGAAATCCGAACGACGCACCAGCGGGCGATCGATGCCCGGCGAGGAAATCTCGAGCCGATAGGCGCGCTGGATCGGATCCTCGATATCGAGCACCGGCGACAGCGCATTGGAAATCGCTTCGCAATCCTCGACCAGCATCGAGCCATCAGGCCGCTCCGCCATGATCTGCACGGTGCAACCGGCCTCGCCCGAAATCTTGATACGCACCAGCCGATAGCCCATGCCTTCGAGCACGGGGGTCGCAATGGCCGCCACGCGCGCGCCAGCACCAGGCTCGACGACCAGACGCGGCTCGGCGAGCAGCTCGGCATCATTCTGGGTGGGTTCGATCGGGTCAGTCATCGGGCAGCAGCGGTCCAGGTTTTGGGTCGATTCAGGTAATAAAAAAGAGCGGGTCCCCGGGGGCCCCACTCTCAAACGGTCTGTATGAGAACTGTAAGTTGCGGCCGATATAGACCTTTTCGGGCGGGACGGCAAGGGCGAGATTCGACCACGGGAAGCTCGTGCTCGAACCCACTCTATGTTAAGTCACTGTAAACTCTCGCATCTATGCTTCCGCAGACTAACCCTTCCTTCACAAAGCCCCTTTAGTCTACGCAGGCCTTTGTGATTGGCGTAGTTGAGTATTCTTGATGGCAGAGGCCAAATCCCTCATTCCGGGGCTCGAGGAGATCGTCCGCAACGGCGATCCCGCGCGCCGTGGTGAGGCCGTCCGGAAGATTGCCGACCTGTTTTTGCAGGGCGCATCCCGGTTCCAACCGTCCCATGTGGACCTGTTTGACAGTATCCTGACCAGCCTGGTCCCGCAGACCGAGGTCGAGGCGCGGCGCATGCTGGCCGAGCGGCTGGCGGAACTGGTCAATGCCCCGCCGCAGCTGATCTCCATGCTGGTGCGCGACGATGAAATCGTGATCGCCGGGCCGTTGCTGCGCCGCTCGCCGCAGATCGACGAGCCGACTTTGCTCGATATCGCCAAGGTTAAAGGCCAGCCGCATCTGCTGGCAATCTCCGATCGGCCGACCCTCGGCCCGCGACTGACTGACATCATCATCCGCCGCGGCGACCGTGAGGTCATCCGCCGCGTCGCCGGCAATGCCGGTGCGGTATTCTCGCAGCTTGGCTATCACGGCCTGATCCGCCGCGCCGGCGATGACGGCGTGCTCGCCATCACCGTCGGCCAGCGCGACGACCTGTCCACCGAACAGCTCAAATATCTGCTGGCGCAATCGGTCGAGGTGGTGCGCCGCCGGCTGTTCGATGCCGCCGCCCCCGAATTGCGCGCAGCCATCAACCGCGCCATGCAGGACATCTCTGGTGCGCAGCAACACCTTGCTCTGACACGCGATTTTGCCAGCGCCGAGCGTACCGTGCGGAAGCTGCAAACCAGCGCCGAGCTGAACGAAGGCGCGCTGCTGCGCTTCGCCCGCGCCCATCAATATGAGGAAACAGCTGCCGCATTGGCCGCCATGTCCGGCGTCCGCATCGCCACCATCGATCAGCTGTTGAAGGGCGACCGCGACGATCCGATGCTGATCCTTGGCAAGTCGATCGGTATTTCCTGGGCCACCGTGCGCGCCTTGATTGCGCTTCGCGTCGGTCCCGGCCGGTCGCCGGCAGCGCCCGATGTAGAGGAAGCCCGGCAGAATTTCGAACGGCTGGTTCCCGCCACCGCCAAGCGCGTGCTGACCTTCTGGCAGACCCGCGAGCCCACCGCGGAAATCCCGAACTAGCGCCTACGCCTCCATTCCCCGACAAAACCGACGAACGTCGCCAGGGCCGGCGGCGGCTGCCTGCGGCTCGGATAATACAGAAACGGCCCCGGAAATGGCGGCAGCCAGTCTTCCAGCACACTGACCAGTTTCCCGGACGCCACCGCCTCCCGCACATAGCCCTCGAATGTCATGAAGAAGCCGAGCCCGCCCAAAGCGGCCTCGATCCCGAGCCGCGAATAGCTGGCGATCAGCGCCGGCTCCGGCGCCACCCGGACCTCCCGACCGTCCTTTTCGAACTCCCAATCCAGCAGCGCGCCGGACGCGAAGCGGGTTCTGATGCAGCAATGCTGCAGCAAATCCTGCGGCACAACAGGGTGTCCATGCTGCGCAACATATTGCGGTGAAGCCACCACCACATAGCGCTCCGGCGGCCCCAGCGAGATCGCAATCATGTCCTGGGCGAGGTGTTCGCCGTAACGAATGCCGGCGTCGAAACCTTCGGCAACGATGTCGACCAGCGACGTTTCCGCAATGATTTCAAGCTGAATGTCGGGATAGCGCTGCAAGAACGGTGTCACCATCGGCGCCAGGACGAGGTCCACCGCGGGCGCCGGGGCATTGATCCGCAGCCGGCCAGAGGGCACAGCGCTGAAGCCTCGAACTTGTTGCAATGCAGCATGAACATCTCCCATCGCGGGAGAGACTTTTGTGCGCAGCATTTCGCCGGCTTCCGTCAGCGAGACACTGCGTGTTGTGCGATGCAGCAATCGCACACCAAGACGCGCTTCCAGGTCGCGGAGCCGCTGGCTGAGACCTGAGACAGACACCTGCAACTCCACAGCCGCCCGGCGAAAGTTTCGCGTTCGGGCGACGGCGAGGAAGGCGGAGAGATCGCGAAGATTCAAGTGATCCATTGTCCGCAGGATTGAACAAGCCTTTCAGGATTGTCCAGCTTATCGAAGGGCGACGTTCGGCGCATATCGGTCGGCATCGGCGGCACAGAGACCGCCCTTCACAGCCACGGAGCATTCCAATGGACACCCGTACCCTCGGAAAGACCGGCCCGCAGACCTCGGCACTCGGCCTCGGCTGCATGGGCATGTCGGATTTCTACGGCCCCGCCGACCGCGACGAGAGCCTCACCACGATCCATGCCGCCCTCGAAGCCGGCATCACGCTGCTCGACACCGGCGATTTCTATGGCATGGGCCACAATGAGATGCTGATCGCCGAAGCCCTGCGCGGCCATCCCAAGCGCGCCAACGCCCAGATCTCGGTGAAATTCGGCGCCCTCCGCGGCCCGGACATGGCCTGGAACGGCTATGACTCCCGCCCGGTCGCGGTGAAAAATTTCGTCGCCTATTCGCTGAAGCGGCTGAATGTCGAGGCCATCGACATCTATCGCCCGGCGCGGCTGGATCCGAACGTGCCCATCGAGGATACGATCGGCGCCATCGCCGACCTCATCAAGGCCGGCTACGTCAGACATATCGGCCTGTCCGAAGTCGGCACCGAGACCATCCGCCGCGCCGCCAAGGTGCATCCGATCGCCGATCTGCAGATCGAATATTCGCTGATCTCGCGCGGCATCGAACGCGACATCCTGCCGACCTGCCGCGAACTCGGCATCGGCATCACCGCCTATGGCGTGTTGTCGCGCGGCTTGATTTCCGGCCATTGGAGCAAGCAGCAGGGCACGCAGGATTTCCGTGCCATCAGCCCGCGCTTCTCGGCTGCGAATATCGATCACAATCTGGCGCTGGTGGAGAAATTGCGCGCCATCGCCAACGAGATCGGTGCTTCGGTCGCACAGGTGGCGATCGCCTGGGTCGCGGCACAAGGCAACGACATCGTCCCATTGGTCGGCGCCCGCCGCCGTGATCGGCTCACCGAAGCGCTGGGTGCGCTGAATGTGAAACTGACGCCGGCGCATCTCGCAGCTCTGGAGCAAGCCATTCCAGCCGATGCCGCTGCTGGCGGTCGCTATCCCGACAGCCAGCTCGCGCATATGGATAGCGAAAAGGCGTAAGCGCTCAGCTCTCCACAGGCCGCGTCGATGCGCGCGCGACCAGCACAGGCGATGTCACGATCTGCAACGCGCCCTGATGGGTGCCGGTGATCAGATCGAGCAAAAGCTCCCCGGTCCGCTCGCCCATCTCGTGATGGCTGATGCGGACCGTGGACAGCGGCGGATTGACGAGATCGACCAGCGGCATGTCGTTATGGCCGATGACAGAGACATCCTCCGGGCACCGCCGCCCCTGTTCGCGCAGGGCCTCATAGACGCCGAGCGCGAGCAGGTCGTTGGCCGCGACCACCGCCGTCGCATCCGGCCGACGCGCCAGCAGGCTGCGGGCCGCCGGCAGTCCCGCTTCGCGGGTGAAGGCGGAGGCTTCCTCGATGTCATCCTCGTCGGGATCGAGACCAGCCGCCCGCATCGCTGCCACAAAGCCACGACGACGGAGCAAGCCCGTCGAGAGCGACTGCGGCCCGGCGATGTGCACGATGCGTCGATGCCCGGACGCGATCAGGTGATCCACCGCCAGCGTGATCCCCGCCATGTCGTCGGACACCACCGACGGCACCCGCGCCTGACCTTCAGACCGGTTGACCAGCACGACCGGAATCTGCGCCTGCAGACAGCGCTCCACGGCATTGTCCTTCAGGGCCGCGCTGGCGAGCACGAGCCCGTCGACCCTGCGTGCAATCAAGGTCTGCACGAGATCATGGCCACCCGTGCGATCCGGCCGCTGATCGGCGACGATCAGGGCATAGCCCCGCGCCGACAGCGCGCGTTCGAGTCCGCTGATGATTGGTGAGAAGACGGGATTGGCGATGTCCGGCACCACGATCCCGATGAGCTTGGAGCGCCCGCTGCGCAGGCTGGCGGCGGCCACATCCGGCCGGTAACCGAGCCGCTCAGCCGCTTCCAGCACCCGGAGGACGACCGGCTCTCCGAGCCTGTCCCGCCGCGCGGGATCGAGCGCGCGCGACACCGTGGACGGGTGAACGCCAACTTCCCGCGCTACGTCCTTGATCGTCACCGTTGCCATGGCACCTTGCTCGACTGCAGCCCATCCATTCGCACGAAAGTATCCCGTTCCAGCAGGGAAAGCTGCGATCGGTCAAAGCGATAGCTGAGCTTAGTCAATTCGCTTGACCTGCGCAAACGATTGCATTAGCGTTTATGCAATCGATTGCGCATAAAGCGCCGCTCGCAACATGGACGCGACAGCCAATCGACCGGGAGGACCCAATGATCATCACACGTCAGCAGGACGTGACCGACGTCGTTCTCGACGCCATGAGCCCCGCGCCGGACTACCGGCTGCGCACGGTCATGGCGTCCTTCGTCCGCCACCTCCACGCTTTCGCCCGCGACGTCCGGCTCACCGAAGCCGAGTTCGAATTCGCCATCGATTTCCTCAACCGGATCGGCCAGTCCAGCAACGACGCCCATAACGAGGCCGTGCTGTTCAGCGATGCCGTCGGCCTCTCCACCCTGGTCTGCCTGTTGAACAACGGGCAGGACGGCGCCAGCGAGACCGCGGCAGCCTTGCTCGGCCCATTCTGGCGCGCCAATGCCCCGCAAATGGAGAACGGCGCCTCCATCGTCCGCTCGCCGACGCCCGGCCCGCCATTGTTCGTGAGCTGCAATATCCGTGACGCCCAGGGCGCGCCGATTGACGGTGCCCGCGTCGATGTCTGGCAGGCGTCGCCATCGGGCATGTATGAAAACCAGGACGCCGGGCAGGCCGACATGAACCTGCGCGGCGTGTTCACGACCGATGCGGATGGCCGCTTCGGCTTCCGCTCCGTCAAGCCGGCCGGCTATCCGGTTCCGACCCATGGCCCGACCGGCGAGATGCTGGCCGCCCAGCGCCGCCATCCCTACCGGCCCGCGCATCTGCATGTCCTCGCCTACAAGCCCGGCTTCAAGACGCTGATCACCCAGGTGTTCGTCGATGACGACGAGCATCTGGAAAGCGATGTGGTGTTCGGCGTGACTCGCGCTTTGATCGGCGACTTCCGAAAGGGCGAAGGAACGCCGCCGGCGCCGGACGTCAGCGGCGAGTGGTTCAGCCTCAACTACACTTTCGTGATGGAGCCCGGCGAAGCCGTGCTGCCGCATCCTCCCATCAAGTGAGCGACCGATGACACAACCCCTCACAGGCAAGATTGCGGTCGTGATCGGCGGCTCCGGCGGCATCGGCGCCGCGGCGGCACAGATGCTTGCCGCCGAAGGCGCCACCATCGTGGTGACTTGGCGCTCCGGTGAAGCGGCGGCGAATGCGCTGCTCGCACAGCTGCCGGGCAAAGGCCATCTCGCCCGCCGCGCCGTGGTCGAGGACACCGCGACACTCACCGCACTTGCCGGCGATGTTGAGAAGGCCTTCGGTCGCTGCGACATCCTCGTCAACACCGCGGGCTACACCAAGCCGATCCCCATCGGCGATCTCGACGCGCTCACCGACGATTTCATCGACGACATGTTCAAGGTGAACTGGCGCGGGCAATTCGCCGCGATCCGCGCCTTCACGCCAATGCTCAAGGCCTCCGGCGACGGATTGATCGTCAGCGTCTCCTCCATCGCCGGCCTCAGCGGCGTCGGCTCAAATCTCGCTTATGCCGCCATCAAGGCCGGCATCGACACCATGACAAAGTCACTCGCCCGCGCGCTGGCGCCTGATGTGCGCGTGATGTCGGTCTCGCCCGGCGTGGTCGCCACCGATTTCGTGCCCGGCCGCGATGCCGCAGCACTGGAGAAGGTCGCACCGACCATCCCGCTCAAGCGCGTCGCCACCGCCGATGATGTCGGCCGCGCCATCGCCGCCTGCGCAACGCATCTGACCTATTCCACCGGCTCGCTCATCGTCGTCGACGGCGGCCGGGCACTGTAAGGAGACGATGATGCGCCCGATGCTCGACAAGGTCGTCATTACCTGCGCCGTCACCGGCAATCTGACCCGTCCGGATCAGACACCGCATCTGCCGATCACGCCGGAAGAGATCGCGGATGCCTGCCTCGGCGCGGCAGAAGCCGGCGCGGCGGTCGCCCATATTCATGTGCGCGAGCCCGGCTCGGGCGCGCCATCGATGAAGCTTGACTATTATCAGGACGTCGTCGCGCGCATCCGCGCCCGCAACCGTCATCTGATCCTGAACATCACCACCGGCCCCGGCGGACGTTTCGTGCCATCGAAGGACGATCCCAAGATCGCCGATGCCGGCACCACGTTGATGAATCCGGAGGAGCGTGTCGCGCACATCACCGCGCTGAAGCCCGATATCTGCACGCTCGACCTCAACACCATGAATTCCGGCGCGCAGGTGGTGATCAATACGCCCGGCAATGTCCGCCGCATGGCCAGGGTGATCCGCGCCGCCGGCGTGAAGCCCGAGATCGAATTGTTCGATTCCGGCGACATCGCGCTGCTCCATGATCTCCTCGCCGACGGCACGCTGAGCGGCCCGGCGCTGACCTCCTTCGTGATGGGCGTGAAATACGGCTTCCAGCCCTCGCCGGAGACGGTGCTCTATGCACGCGGTCTGCTGCCGGCGAATGCGCACTTCACCGCCATCGGCATCGGTCGCTCCACATTCCCCATGGTGGCGCAATCCGTGCTCGCCGGCGGCCATGCCCGCACCGGGATCGAGGACGGCGTCTATCTCGAACGTGGCGTGCTGGCACCTTCCAATGCAGCGATGGTCGAGAAAGCACGGCGCATTATCGAGGAGATCGGCGCGCAGATCGCCACCCCCGCTGAAGCACGCGCTCTGTTCGATCTGCCGGAGGCTTCAGCATGACGACCGCCACCTGCCTGCGGCTCAACGCGAAAGTCGAGCAGATCGAAAGCGTCGCGCCCGCCATCGAGCGGCATTCGCTTGCGCGTACCAACGCAACCGACGTTCTTGTCGAGATCAAGGCTGCCGCCGTCAATCCATCGGATGCGAAAGCGGCAATCGGCATGATGCCATACGCGATCTTCCCACGCACACCCGGCCGCGATTTCGCTGGTGTCGTCCTGGAAGGCCCGGATGTGCTGATCGGCAAGGACGTCTTCGGCTCCTCCGGCGATCTCGGCATCCGCCGCGACGGCACGCATGCGACGCATCTGGTCGTGGAAGCGGACGCGGTAGTCGAGAAGCCCGCGAGTATCAGCCTCGCCGAAGCCGCAGGCATCGGCGTGCCCTTCGTCACCGCACAGGAAGGCTTTCGCCGCGCCGGCATGCCGAAAGCCGGTGAAACCGTTTTGATCCTCGGCCTCAATGGCAAGGTCGGCCAGGCCGCGGCGCAGATCGCCTCCTGGCAAGGTGCGCGCGTGATCGGCGTCGTACGCAAGGATGAGCCCTATGTCGGCCATGCCCATGGCGAAGTGACCGTGATCGATTCCAGCCGCAGCGATGTCGCCGCCACCGTGCGCGAACTCACAGGCGGCAAGGGCGCCGATATCGTCTACAACACCGTGGGCGAGCCCTATTACGACGCCGGCACCAAATCGCTGGCGCTGCTCGGCCGCCAGATTTTCATCGCATCGGTCAAACAGCCGGTGTCCTTCGACATCTTCGCCTTCTATCGCGGCCGGCACACTTATGTCGGCATCGATACGCTGGCACTCTCATCCGTCGCCAGCGCCGAGGTGCTGCGCGACCTCGTGCCAGGCTTTGCCACCGGTGCACTCAAGCCATTCCCGATCGAACCGAACGCGATCTATCCGCTCGCTCGCGCCGCCGAGGCCTATGCCGCCGTGCTCGGCTCGTCGCGCGATCGCGTCGTCTTCCAGCCCAACGGGTGAAGCCATGCATGTCGTCCGCCTGAATGACGCGCCGCGCTACGAGGCCCCCGGCCACAGTGACATGCGGATGTTCCGCCTGCAGGGACGCGATGCGGGGCCGAGCGATGTGATGTGGCTCGGCATGAGCCAGATCCTGCCCGGCGGCGGCATCACGCCATCAGCCTCGCCCGAAGAGAAGTTCTACGTGGTGCTCGAAGGCGAGGTGACCTTCGAGACGCCGGACTGCACCGCCACGCTGACCACCTGGGATTCCTGCCGCATCGCGCCCAACGAGATCCGCGCGCTGCGCAACGCGACGAAGAGACCGGCCGTGGTGTTGCTCGCAATGCCACTGCCCAACACCGCCAGAGGCTGAAAGCCCGGCATTTGAATTCACACGGAGGACACCAATGGATCGCCGACAGTTCATGATCGGCTCCGGCCTCGCCGCGTCCGCGGCGTTGATCGGCAGCAGCGCGTCAGCACAGACCTATCCCAGCCAACTCGTCCGCATCGTGGTGCCATTCTCCGGCGGCAGCATGACCGATATTCTCGCGCGCACCGTGGCGGACAAGCTCGCCACCAAATGGAAGCAGCAGGTCATCGTCGAGAACCGGCCGGGCATCGCCGGCGTCAGCAGCATCGCCAAGGGCCCCACCGACGGATCGCAGATCATGCTGACCTCCAATGGCCACAGCGTGGTCGGCGTGGTGAACAAGAATCTCGGCTTCGATCCGATCAAGGATTTTGCCCCCATCAGCCGCGTCGCCACCACCGCGGTGATCCTGATCGTGCCGCCCGATGCGCCGTATAAGACGCTCGCCGAATTCATTGCCGCCGCAAAGGCCAAGCCCGATGGCCTCAGCTACAGTTCCGCCGGCGTCGGCAGCTCGACCGGCATCGCCGCCGAACTGTTCAAGAGCCTTACCGGCGCGAAGATGGTTCTGATCCCGCATCGCGGACAGCCGGAATCACAGATCAGCGTCATGCGTGGCGACACCAACATGGCCTTCACCTTCTTCAATGTGGGCGGCGACCTCATTCAATCCGGCAAGCTGCGCGCCCTCGCCGTCACCGGCAAAGCGCGTCTGCCGCAGTTGCCTGATGTGCCAACCTTTGCCGAGGCCGGACTGCCGGACTTCGCTTATGATAGCTGGTTCGGCATGCTCGCCGCCGGTGCCACGCCGAAGCCGATCGTGAGCCAGATCGCGCGCGATCTCGCCGAGGCGCTCACCGACCCCGCTCTCGTCCAGCAATATGCGGCCCAGGGCGTCACCATCACCAGTTCGACGCCCGATACCTTCGAGGCCGAGTTGCGCAGCGATGGCGAACGTTATGGCAAGCTCGTGGCTGCCGCGAGCGGCTGAGCGCTTCAACGATAGCTGCTCAAATCCGTGATGGACGGCGTATCGCCGTTCAGCGGATTGGCGGGATCGCGCGCATAGCGCAGGGTCTCGAAGCGCATCGAACGGGCGTCGATCATCAACAGACGTCCGACCAGGCCTTCGCCAAAACCGACGATCTCGCGGATCGCTTCCAGCGCCATCATCGAGCCGATCATGCCGGCCAGCGCGCCCATTACGCCGGCTTCCTGGCAGCTCGGCACGGTGCCGGGCGGTGGCGCTTCGGGAAACAGGCAGCGATAGGTCGGGTTGAGTGCGCCCTTGTCGTTGCGCTCATGCGGCCGCAGCGTTGTGAGCGACGCATCGAACGTACCGAGCGCGGCCGAGATCAGCGGCTTGCCGGCGAGATAGCAGGCATCCGACACCAGATAGCGCGTCGAAAAATTGTCGGAGCCATCGAGCACGAGATCATAGGCCGGGATCAGTGCCATCGCATTGTCAGCATTCAGCCGCTCGCCATGGCCGACGAAATTCACATGCGGATTGAGCGCGTGGATTTTCGCCGCAGCACTATTCACTTTCAGCGCGCCGATATCGGGCGTCGCATGGATGATCTGGCGCTGCAGGTTGGACAGCGACACCTCGTCATCATCCACCACGCCCAGCGTGCCGATGCCCGCCGCCGCGAGATACATCAGCGCGGGCGCACCGAGCCCGCCGGCGCCAATCACCAGCACTTTCGCCGCGCGCAGCTTCGCCTGGCCGGGGCCACCGACCTCGCGCAACACGATGTGGCGCGCATAGCGCTCGAGTTCATCGCCACTCAGCATGATGTTATTCGCTCCAAACTCTCCCCCCTCATGGTGAGGAGCGCGCATCGCGCGCGTCTCGAACCATGAGCACAACACACTCATGGTTCGAGACGCCCGCCCTTGGCGTGCTCCTCACCATGAGGCCGGTGTTGAACCCGCAGATCGCTGTCACCGACCCAGCAGATGTGCTTAATTGCCGTAAAATCAATCGCAGGCTTCATACGGGACATGTCATGAGATCGATACTGTCGGCAACCGCGATGATTCTTCTTGCCTCTGCGGCGCATGCACAGTCCCCCGCCCCGAGCGCACCCGCAAAGCCCAGACCCGTGACCACCGTGCCGGTGCGGCCGGCTTTGCAGACCCCTGCCGACACCGCCAAGAGCATGACCCAGGCCGAGCGCCTGTCGATCCAGTCCGATCTCGCCTGGACCGGGAACTACAACGGCGCCATCAATGGCGAAGTCTCCGATCGCATGGTCAACAGCATCAAGGCGTTCCAGAAGAACAATGGCGGCAAGGAAACCGGCGTCCTGAACCCGCAGGAGCGCGGCCTGCTCGCCGCCGCTGCGAAGAAGCCGCGGGACAATGTGGGCTGGAAGATCGTCACCGATATGGTGACCGGCGCCAAGCTCGGCATCCCCGGCAAACTGGTGCCGCAGCAGATCTCCGATGCCGGCGGCAGCAAATGGCAATCCGCTTCCGGCACGATCCAGGTCCTGCTGACACGCCGCAAGGAAGAGGGTCTTGCAAGCGCCAAGCTGGCGGAGGCCGAACGCAAGCTGCCCGGCCGCAAGCTCGATTACAGCGCGGTGAAGCCGGATTTCTTCGTGCTGTCCGGCCTGCAGAACCAGAAAAAATTCTACGTCCGCGGCCAGATCAAGGGCGACGAAGTCCGCATGATCACCATCCTCTATGACCAGGCCACCGAAGGCACCATGGAGCCTGTGGTGATCGCCATGTCCTCGGCCTTCGACGCCTTCCCCGCCAGCGCCCAGGCCGCAGCGCCGCCACCGCGCAAAAAGGTCGAATATGCGTCGGGCATCGTGGTGACCGCCGATGGCGCCATCATCACGGATCGGCAGGCCGTGGATGGCTGCCTGTCGATCACTGTGGCCGGCCATGGCAACGCTGACAAACTAGCGGAAGACAAGACGCGCGACCTCGCTCTGCTGCGCATCTATGGCGCCCGCGATCTCAAGCCGCTGCCGCTCGGCACGGGCGCCGCCAAGCCCGATCTCACTCTCGTCGGCATCGCCGATCCGCAAAACCAGGGCGGCGGCGCAACCGTCAGCAGCATCAAAGCTTCGGCGGCGCAGGGAGCGAATGGGGAGACGACGTTGTCGCCCGCACCAGGCATCGGCTTCGCTGGCGCTGCGGCCATCGATAACGACGGCGCGTTCGCCGGACTCACGCAGTTGAAACCCACCATTGTCGCAGGCCCGGCACCTGCAGCAACTCAGGCCGTGCTGGCGCCCACGGAGATTGTGCGCAATTTCGTCAAGGCGAATGGCGTGGCGGCAGAAACCGGAAAGGCCAGCGATGCGAAGGCATCGATGGTGCGCCTGATCTGTGTGCGCAAATAGTCCTGCGCTCGCTACGCTTCTTCCATGCGATCCATGCGCTGTTCCAGCGTTGTCGCTCTCAACGCACGCGGGGCCTGCATCGGGCGGATGACGCGGCGCTCCAGCACGTCGCGGCCCTGCTCCTCGACGAATTTCACCGCGAAACCACCGGCGAGATGACGCACCACGCGGCCGACGCACGCCCCGACGGCAAGCGGCGTCCCGATCTCCGGCTGCACATCCGCGGACACTGCCGCGCCGGACGATGACATGTCGATCACGAAGCAGCTTTTCATCGATCCATCGGCAAAGGTCAGCATCGAATGCGGGCTCGCCGGCACGATACGCGCTTGCTTGCGGCCATCCCGGATGGTCGGATCCTTCTGCCTTTTCTCCAGCCAGGTGAGCTGATCCGACATCTTCTGCCGCATCGGCCTCGTCAGCATCAGTTCGAGCAGGAAGCTGCCCGACACCGTGTCGCTGATCTCACCCTCCAGCTTTCCGAAGTCCCCGAAATAGGTGTCGATCCGGTCGCCGAGCCGCCCGACAACCGGCGCATCGACGATCATCCGGAACGGCGACACGCGGCTGGTGCGGCAGGCAAAGCTGCGCGGCTTGCCCTCGGGATCGAGCCAGTTCGACAGCGTATACTGGCCACCCACGACCACATTGACGGCGCGCTGCCTGAGGAATTTTTCGACGGACACGTGTGGCCTCCTGCGGTACCTCGCAACCATCATAAAAACGGCTGCCAGGCGAGCATTCGCGCGCGCCGTGGTTATCAGGGGTATTTATACACCCGTTCAAGTTGAGACAATATTACCGGGGATTTGCCGGCTTGATAAATATCAGCCGGGCACCCGTCCCTGGATGGCATTGGCGAAGGCGTCATAGCTGACCGCCCCGCCAGACTGCTCTGTGAGATGCGCCCGCACGCGGTGCTGCAACTCGGCCAATATGTCAGGTGCCATTGCGGCCACCGCCGGCTTCACTGTCGAGCCGGAGGTCGAGGCTGCCCAGAAATCTTCGAAACTCTCGAAGCGTCGGGTCACGTCGATCCGGCGCGTTGCGATATCGGAGAGCCCGGCGCCCTGCCACAGCGCGATCAGGTTTTCGGTCCGGGACGCATCCGGATGGGGCGGCGGCTGCGGCACAAAGCCCATGGCGCGCAACTCCCGCATCACGGGCTGCAGCGGAAAGCCGCCACCATCCATATCCCAGGCATAGGCAGACACGAGACCGCCGGGCTTCACCACCCGCGCCATCTCCGCCACGCCGCGCGGCGGCTCCGGCACGAAGAAGATCACGAGCGCCATCACGGCCGCATCGAAGGCCTTATCGCCAAACGGCAACGCCATCGCGTCACCTTGATGATAGGTCGCGATTTGCGTGCCCGGCCGCTTGCGCGCATAATCGAGCTGGCCGTCGGACGGATCGACACCATTCACCGCCCGTGGCGCACAGCGCTGCACGATCAGCTCGGTGAACGCGCCGTTGCCGCAACCCACATCGATCCAGGCGAGGTCCTGCTTTGGTGCAATCCAGTCGAGAAACGTCTCGCCGGCAAGACGGCTCCATACACCCATCATCCGCTCATAGGCAGCGCCGTCGTTGAAGCGGATGGAGGGATTGGACGTGTCGGTCATGACAAAAACTCCTTCCTCACCGTCACTTCTGACACTTCGGGCACCAGAAGGTCGATCGCCCTTTCTGTACGAAGCGCTTGACGATGCCCGAGCAGCCGTCGGTTTTGCAGGCCTCGCCCTCGCGGTCATAGACCTGGAACGAATGCTGGAAATAACCGAGTTCGCCGGAGGTCTGGCGATGATCGCGCAGCGATGAGCCGCCGGCCTTGATGGCGAGATTCAGCACGTCGTGGATGGCATCCACCAGCAAGGTGGCGCGCTCGGTCGGCTCGCCCTTCTTGGTCGCAAGCGTCGCAGCCAGGCGGCGCGGTGACAGATGCGAGCGAAACAGTGCCTCGCAGACATAGATATTGCCGAGACCAGCGACCACGGTCTGATCGAGCAGCGCGGCCTTCAGGCTTGTCTTCTTGTTGCGGCAGGCTTCGGCCAGCATCGCCGCATCGAATTCGTTGCCGAGCGGCTCCGGGCCGATATCCTTGATGAAGGGCTCCTGCTCCGCCTCGCTGCGGGCAAAGATCTTCATGAAACCGAAGCGGCGGGGGTCATTATAAATCACCGACGGGCCCGACGACATGTGGAAGACCACATGATCATGCGCCCGCTCGTCGCTGCGTGGATGATGGAACGCGCCGGGCATCTCATTCGTCCCGTCGGAGACGACGCGGAACGAGCCGGACATGCCGAGATGCATCAAAAGAACGTCACCGGAATCCAGATCCGCGAGCAGATATTTGGCCCGGCGACCAAGGCTGGTGACCATCCGCCCCTGCAACCGCTCGGCAAAATCGGGCTGGAACGGAAACCGCAGGTCGCCGCGGCGGAGCTCGAGGCGGTCGATCCGGGCGCCTTCCATGGCGGGCTGCAGGCCGCGCCGGACGGTCTCGACTTCGGGGAGTTCGGGCATGAGATACGTCATTCACCTTGCGAGGCTGACGTGATAGCCCCTTTGCCGCCGGCAGGCTATGGTCCGCCGCAATCGAGGTTTTTTGAGATGAGCAGCATGGATCAGCCGGGCGAAACCACGCATTTCGGCTTCCGCGACGTGCCGGTGGGCGACAAGCAGACGCTGGTGAACGAGGTGTTCCACAGCGTGGCGCAGCGCTACGACCTGATGAACGACCTGATGTCCGGCGGCATGCATCGCGTCTGGAAGGACGTGATGATCAACACCCTCAACCCGCCCCGCTCGGACGCGCCCTTCGCGCTGCTCGACGTGGCGGGCGGCACCGGCGACATTTCTTTCCGTGCGGCCAAGGCGTCGGGTCTCGGCTTCGCGGCGACGGTCTGCGACATCAATACGGGCATGCTGAAAGTCGGCCGCGAGCGCGCGATCAAGCAGCATCTCGAACATCAGGTCTCGTTCGTCGAAGGCAATGCCGAGGAGCTGCCTTTCGCCGACAAGAGTTTTGACGCCTATACGATCGCCTTCGGCATCCGCAACGTGCCGCGCATCGACCGCGCACTCAAGGAAGCCTATCGCGTGCTGAAGCCCGGCAGCCGCTTCCTCTGCCTCGAATTCTCGACAGTGGACGTGCCGGGCCTCGACAAGATCTATGACCTGTTCTCGTTCAAACTGATCCCGCCGATGGGCAAGGCGGTGACCGGCGATTCCGAATCCTATCAGTATCTCGTGGAGTCCATCCGCAAGTTTCCGAAGCCGAATGCGTTCGCCGACATGATCCGCGACGCCGGCTTTGCGCGGGTGAAATACGAACTGCTCTCGGGCGGCATCGTCGCACTGCATTCGGGTTGGCGTTTGTGATTTCTGCTCTCTCGCATATCACGCGCCTCGCTCGCGCCGGCATCGTGTTCGCGCGCGAAGGCGTGTTCGGCGCTGTCGATCCCGCACTGATCCCGCCACCGGCTTTGCTTGCCGTGAAAATTGCGCGGCTGATCGAGCGCAAGAATGCGCAGACCGGACCAAAGCTGTCGCGCGCATTGACGCGGCTGGGCCCCGCCTATCTGAAGCTCGGACAGTTTCTTGCCACGCGGCCTGATGTCGTCGGCGTCGCCATGGCGCGCGATCTGGAGAATCTGCAAGATCGCCTGCCGCCCTTCTCGATGACCGAAGCCGAGCATGTGGTGGCCGCTTCGCTGGAGCGGCCGATGTCGCAGCTCTATGCGAGCTTCTCGCCGCCGGTGGCAGCCGCGTCGATCGCGCAGGTGCATCGCGCGGAGATCGACAAGGACGGCGTGCGCAAGACCGTTGCCGTCAAGGTGCTGCGCCCGAATGTGGCCGCGCAATTCCGCCGCGACCTCAGCGATTTCTTCTTCGTCGCGCGCAATGCCGAAGAACATTCGGCGGAAGCGCGCCGCCTGCGGCTGAACGAGATCATCACCGTGATGTCGCGCTCTGTCGCGATGGAAATGGATCTGCGGCTGGAGGCTGCCGCACTCTCCGAAATGGCGGAGAACACGAAGAACGATCCGGATTTCCGCGTCCCCGAAGTCGATTGGGACCGCACCTCGCATAACGTGCTGACCATGGAGTGGATCGACGGCATCGCGCTGAACGATCACAAGCGTCTTGCCGAATCGCAAACCGATCTGCCGGATCTCGGCCGCAAGGTGATCCAGAGCTTTCTGCGTCATGCGTTGCGTGACGGCTTCTTCCATGCCGACATGCATCCGGGAAACCTGTTCCTCGGCAGCGACGGCCGCCTCGTCGCGGTCGATTTCGGCATCATGGGCCGGCTCGGCCTGAAGGAACGGCGCTTTCTCGCGGAGATTCTGCTAGGCTTCATCACCCGCAATTATCGCCGCGTCGCCGAGGTGCATTTCGAGGCCGGTTATGTGCCGGCGCATCACTCGGTGGAGAATTTCGCGCAGGCAATCCGCGCCATTGGTGAGCCGATTCATAATCGGACGGCGGAAGAAATCTCCATGGCAAAGCTTTTGACTTTGCTTTTGGAAGTAACCGGCCTGTTCGACATGCAGACCCGGCCGGAACTGATTTTGCTGCAGAAAACCATGGTCGTGGTCGAGGGCGTGGCACGGACTTTCGATCCGAAACTGGATATCTGGAAGGTCGCCGATCCCGTCGTGCGCGAGTGGATCGAGCGCAATCTGGGGCCACTCGGCAAGATTCAGGGCGCGCTGGCCGGCGCCGGCGAGCTGGGCAAGGCCGCCTCCGGCCTGCCGATGCTGGCCACGCGGGCGATGACGGTGCTGGAGCAGCTCGAGACCATGACCCGCAACGGCGTCCGGCTCGACGACGAAACCATTGCAGCCATTGGCAGAATTCGCGCCAAACAGACCAGGTGGCGGACCATCGGGATCTGGGTGATCGCGCTCACCTTCATCGGAATTCTGCTCACCGTGCGATGATTGCATTGCTGGCGCATCGTGCTAGCATTGCCATCAAACAGCGCGAGGCGCCGCATGGCCAATCTCTCCATTCGCAATCTCGACGACGCCATTCGCGACGAAATCCGGCTCCGGGCGGCTCGCAACGGGCGGTCCGTGGAGGACGAAGTCCGGGTCATTTTGCGTGAGGCGTCGCAAGGCGGCCATCGTGCGGCCGCTGGTTTGCCGCAAGAACAGCTCCCCGAAAATGCGGCTTCACCGCCCGTTTCGCGCGAAATCTTGCGGCAAGATCATGGCAGCCAGCCCAAGGTCACGCTGATCATCGGCGGCGGCATCGCGGCCTATAAATCCCTCGACCTGATCCGCCGGATCAAGGAGCGCGGCATCCATGTCCGCGTGGTGCTGACCCAGGCCGCGCAAAAATTCGTCACGGCACTGGCTGCGAGCGCCCTCTCGAACGAGCGCGCTTACACCGACCTGTTCGATCCGCAGAGCGAGTTCGATGCCGGGCATATCCGCCTCGCGCGCGAATGCGATCTGATCGTCGTGGCGCCGGCGACCGCGGATCTCATGGCCAAGATGGCGAACGGGCATGCGGATGATCTCGCCTCCGCGATTCTTCTCGCATCCAACAAGCCGATCCTGATCGCGCCGGCGATGAATCCGTTGATGTGGGGCAACCCTGCAACGAAACGCAATGTCGCGCAGCTGCAGCGCGACGGCATCCGCATGATCGGGCCGAATGCCGGCGAGATGGCGGAGCGCAATGAAGCCGGCACCGGGCGGATGGCGGAGCCGACGGAGATTGCGGAAGCCGCCAATGCGCTGCTGCGGCCGCAACGTCCACAGCCGCTGAGGGGCAAGCGCGTGCTGATCACCGCGGGGCCGACCCATGAGCCGATCGATCCCGTGCGCTATATCGCCAACCGCTCGTCGGGCAAGCAGGGTTATGCGATCGCGGATGCGGCGCGTGCGGCCGGCGCTGACGTGATTCTGGTGTCAGGCCCGGTCGAGCTCGATGAGCCCCGTGGTGTGGACGTGAAGCATGTGGAATCCGCGCGGGATATGCTGAGCGCTGTCGAGGCCGCGCTGCCTGTCGATATCGCGATCTTCGCCGCAGCGGTTGCGGATTGGCGCGTCGTCAATGAAGGTGCGCAGAAGCTGAAGAAGAAAGCCGGCGAGGCGATGCCGCCGCTGCAGCTCACGGAAAATCCGGACATCCTCGCGACGATCTCGAAACGCGAATCGAATCGTCCACCGCTTGTCATCGGCTTCGCCGCCGAAACCGAGCACCTGATCGACAACGCCACCGCCAAGATCAAGCGCAAGGGCTGCGACTGGATCGTGGCCAATGACGTGTCGCCGGCGACCGGCATCATGGGCGGCGACAGCAACACTGTGAATCTGCTCACGCGCGACAAGGAGAGCGGCGAGATCGCCGTTGATTCATGGGCCCCGATGAGCAAGGAGGATGTCGCCGTGACGCTGGTCGCGCGCATCGCTTCCGCCATTGCGAAAGAGACACCATGAGCACCACCGTCAAAGTCGAAGTCCAGCAACTGCCGCATGGCGCGGGCCTGCCGCTGCCGGCCTATCAGACCGCGCATGCCGCAGGGATGGACCTGCTGGCGGCGGTACCGGATTCCGCGCCGGTGGTGCTGGAGCCCGGCAAGGTCGCGATGGTGCCGACGGCACTGAGCATCGCATTGCCGCCGGGCTATGAGGCGCAGGTGCGCCCGCGCTCGGGGCTGGCGGCGAAGCATGGCATCACGGTGCTGAATTCGCCGGGGACGATCGATGCGGATTATCGCGGCGAGATCGCGGTGATCCTGATCAATCACGGCAATGCAGCTTTCACGATCAAGCGCGGGGAGAGAATCGCGCAGATGGTGATTGCGAAAGTCGAGCAGGCGGAACTGGTGACGGTGGCGGCTCTGGGCGAGACCGAGCGCGGTAGCGGTGGGTTTGGTTCGACGGGGAGATAAAGCGCCTGATCGTAGGATGGGTTGAGCGAAGCGAAAACCCATCGGCCGAACGATGTGGCTCACTCCGCCGATGGGTTATCGCTCCGGCGCTGCGCGCCTGCGCTCAACCCATCCTACGAGACAGCAAGACCGAGTCTTTTCGCCACACTCCGCGCAATTCGATTCAAACGCCGCCGCTTTTCTTAACCCCCTGATTCACGTTCACGGTCTGGACTCTTACCCGGCGAGTCCCGAAGCAGATATCCTCCACCGATTCGTTTGAGGTGGTGCGGGGACCGCCTGGGGAGTCGTGCGGTTTTGGGGCGAAGAATGCCAGGCGTGGTCGCGATGATGCGTCGGACCTTGCTCTCATGCACCGCCATGGTGCGTGACGGGCTTGTCGGCGTCGGTGCGTCTGTCGCACTCGCCTCACACGCGCTCGCCGCCGAGGACTCGCCGCTGACGCTTGCCGGCCTGGTCGATCTCGATCGCCAGGAAATTGCAGCGCTCACCACCGGCGGCGCCGTGCTCGGCTTTTCCGTGGTCTGCGCGATCCTGCTGATGCGCAATCGCCAGCGCGCCGCGCGCACCGAAACCAAGCTGCGCAACGAACTCCATGCCGTGCAGACCGAGGCCGACCGCTTTCGCGCGCTGCTGTTCACCGAGCCGCAGGTGCTGGTCTCCTGGGCCGCCGGCGAAACCCGTCCCGAAATTTCCGGCGATACCGCCATCATGATGTCGCAGGATCCGCAGGCGCATCAGCCGCAGCGCATTCTCGCTTTCGGAACCTGGCTGCCGCCGGAGCCGGCGCTGCGCATGGACCATGCCGTCGATGCGCTGCTCGATGCCGGCGAAGGCTTTGTGCTCAATCTGACAACGACCACCGGCCGCGCCATCGAGGCGATGGGCCGCGCCATCGGCGGGCAAGCCATTGTCCGGATTCGCGAACTCTCCGGCCTGCGCCGTGAGCTGGCGGAAATGACCCTGCGCTACAAGGACCTTGCGGAAGAAAGCGACACGCTGCGCGGTTTCGCCAATGCGGCGCCGACGCCGATCTGGGCTCGCCATGCCGATGGCAAGCTGGCTTTCGCCAATGCCGCTTATGTGCGCGCGACCGAAGCCGCCGATACGGCCGACGCCATCGGCCGCAATCTCGAGCTCCTCGACAGCGACCACCGCGACAGCCTTGCGCATGCGCTGAACGACAACCAGCCGTTTGCCGCGCGCATCCCCCTCGTCATTTCCGGCGAGCGCAAGATCTTTGACGTGCATGCCGCGCGCATCGGCGCCGGCAGCGCCGGCATGGCCATCGATGCATCTGAAGCTGCAGCCCTGAAGGCGGCACTCATCCGCATGGCGGAAGCGCATCGCCGCACGCTGGATCAGCTGTCATCCGGCGTTGCCGTGTTCGACGGCCAGCGTCGGCTTGCTTTCTACAACGATGCCTATCGCCGGCTGTGGGACCTCGATCGCACCTTCCTCGACAGCAATCCCGACGATTCCAGCGTGCTGGATCGCCTGCGCGCGGCGCGCAAATTGCCGGAGCAGCCGAATTTCCGCACCTGGAAAAACAAGCTGCACGAGGCCTATCACGCCAATGAAGCGCATAAGGATGTCTGGTATCTGCCGGATGGCCGCGCGCTTTCCATCGTCACCACGCCGAATCCCGAAGGCGGCGTCACCTATCTCTATGACGACGTCACTGAGCGCCTCGATCTCGCCCGCCGCTTCGACGGGCTGATCCGCGTCCAGCGCGAAACGCTCGATGCCCTCGGCGAAGCCGTGGCCGTGTTCGGCAGCAATGGCCGCGCGCAGCTGTTCAATCCGGCTTTCGCAAAGATGTGGCGCCTCTCCGACGAGGCGCTGGCGCAAGAGCCGCATATCGAGATGGTCGAGACCTGGTGTCGGCCACTATTCGACGAGCCTGCCGTCTGGCAGACCATTCGCGGCGCCATCACCTCCATCGACAACCGCGCGCCGGTACCGCTGAAGATGGAGCGCAAGGACGGCAGCGTGCTGGCCTGCATGTGCATGCCGCTGCCGGATGGCGCGACCATGCTGACCTTCCAGGACATTTCCGACGCCGAAAATGTCGAGCGTGCACTGCGCGAGCGCAATGAGGCGCTCGAGGCGGCCGACCAGATGAAGGTGGATTTCGTCCACCACGTCTCCTACGAACTGCGTTCGCCGCTCACCACCATCATCGGCTTCGCGCATCTGCTCAGCGATTCCTCGACAGGGCCGCTGCTGGCCAAGCAGGCCGAATATCTTGACTACATCACCACCTCGACCTCGGCGCTGCTGGCGATCATCAATAACATCCTCGATCTCGCCACCATCGATGCCGGCGCGATGTCGCTCAATCTCGGCCCGATCGACATCCGCGCGATCATCGATGCTGCGGCCGAAGGCGTGCAGGATCGACTGGCGCGCGATCGTATCGCGCTGCAGATCGATGTCGCCTCTGACATCGGCAGCTTCATCGGCGACGAGAGCCGCGTGGTGCAGGTGCTCTATAATCTGCTCGCCAATGCGGTCGGCTTTGCGCCGCATGATTCAGCTGTCACGCTGAGAGCCGCACGCACCGAGCACATGATCACCTTCTCGGTGACCGATCGCGGCCCCGGCATTCCGCAGGACAAGCAGGACAAGATCTTCGACTGGTTCGAAAGCCACGCCAATGGCTCGCGCCATCGCGGCGCCGGGCTCGGTCTGTCGCTGGTGCGCTCCTTCGTCGAACTGCATGGCGGCAAGGTGCGGATCGACTCAACGGTTGGGAGGGGCACGACGGTGAGCTGCGACTTCCCTTTGGACCAAACCGCCCATCGTAACGCAGCCGAATGAGCGGGCTGTTCTCATACTCCATTATCGCGCTGGCGCTCGGTCACCTCTCCCCGCCGGGGAGAGGTCGCGCGCCCTTGCGCGCGGGTGAGGGGGCAGCCGCAAATGATGGAGTTTGTGGTAGCCCCCTCACCCGCCCGGCTTCGCCGGTCGACCTCTCCCCGGTGGGGAGAGGTGAGCGAGCCCAGCCATGACGACGTCATTCTCCCTCGCGCTGCCCAATGAAGATGCCACGGCCGCGCTGATGGCTGATCTCGCGCTGCTGATCAGCGCCGGCGATGTCATCACGCTGTCCGGCGATCTCGGCGCCGGCAAGACATCCGCTGCCCGCGCGATGATCCGCTATCTCGCCAGCGATGACGAGCTCGAAGTGCCGAGCCCGACCTTCACACTGGCGCAGAGCTACGACCTGCCATCCTTCCCGCTGGTGCATGCCGATCTCTATCGCATCACCGAGCCGTCCGAGATGGAGGAGATCGGCCTTTCGCCATTGCCCGAAGGCGCAGTGGCGCTGATCGAATGGCCGGAACGCGCCGAAGGCGATTTGCCCGCCGATCGTATCGATATCGCGCTGACGCATCGGCCTGCGCTGGGCTCGCTCGCGCGCGCCGCGGAGATTACCGGGCACGGCAAGGCCGCAGCGATCGTGCAGCGCCTGCAGAGCTTGCGCGAATTCCTGGAAGAAGCGCGCACTCTCGATGCCGGACGCCGGCGCATGGCAGGCGATGCCTCGACGCGCTCCTATGCGCGGCTGATCCGCGACGACGGCGTCTTCATCCTGATGAATGCGCCGAAACGGCCCGACGGCGCCCCTGTCTATGGCGGCAAGTCCTACAGCGCAGCGGTGCATCTGGCGGAGGATGTGAAGCCGTTCGTCGCGATTGCAAACGGGCTGCGCGCGCAAGGCATCTCGGCGCCTGCGATCCATCACGCCGATCTCGATGCGGGCTTTCTGATCACGGAAGATTTCGGCATCGAGGGCGTGATCGAGGGATCGCCGCCCGCGCCGATCGTGGAACGCTATCAGGCGGCCACCGACATGCTGGCGGTGCTGCATGGCAAGCAACTGCCGGAAACGCTGCCGCTGCTGCCGCATCAGGACTATACGATTCCCGTCTTCGACACCGACGCGCTGCTGATCGAGGTCGGGCTGATGCCGGAATGGTATCTGCCGGATCGGGATGCTGCTCCGAGTGACGCGTTGCAGGCGGAGTTTTTTGCGCTGTGGCGCGAACTGCTGACATCGATCGAAGCCGCACCGCGCACCTGGGTGTTGCGCGACTTCCATTCGCCGAACATGATCTGGCTGCCCGCGCGCGACGGCATCAATCAGGTCGGCGTCATCGATTTCCAGGATACGGTGCTCGGCCATGCGGCCTATGATGTCGTGTCGCTGCTGCAGGATGCGCGGATCGACGTGTCCGAGCCCATCGAGCTTGCGATGCTGACGCGCTATATCAAGGCGCGGCTCGCGGCGGAGCCGCATTTCGATCCGGCGTCGTTTGCCGAGATCTATGCGATCATGTCGGCGCAGCGGAACACGCGGCTGCTCGGCACCTTTGCGCGCCTCAATCGCCGCGATGGCAAGCCGCATTATCTCAAGCATCAGCCGCGGATCTGGACCTATCTCAATCGATCATTGGCGCATCCGAGACTGACGGCGTTTCGCGAGTGGTATGAGAGATACGTACCGGCGCCACAGGGATAACTCGGCCCTCATCCTGAGGAGCCGCGCAGCGGCGTCTCGAAGGATGGCCGCACGCTCGGGAGCCAGGCCATCTCATGGTTCGAGACGCGCGCAAGGGCGCGCTCCTCACCATGAGGGACGGAGCTGCCCCAATCCTTAACGCAATCTTAGCCACGATCGCCTTAGTCTCGTCCTCAAGATCGGCCAAAGCCTCGTCTGCGGGGCTATCGGTACTGAGTAGGGATCGGTCATGGCACACACGGACCAACGCAGCGACCATCGAGTCGTGTTCGAGCGCGGCTTTCCCGCGCAGATGATGGGGATCGACGGCACCTGGCGCCGCGCCTGCATCCTCGAAGATGTGTCCGAGACTGGCGCGAAGCTGACTGTCGAGACCTCGGTGGAAGGATTGCACCTGAAAGAATTTTTCCTGCTGCTGTCATCCACGGGCCTCGCCTATCGCCGCTGCGAACTCGGCTGGGTGAATGGCGACCAGATCGGCGTGAATTTCCTCAAGCCGGGCGACAAGAAGAAGAAAAGTTCAAAACGACCGGAGAATCAGGACGCCGACGCGTGATCATGCGGTGTGTCGCATCGACGTCATGTCGCGCCCTTATTGCTCGATGAATTTATGCGCGACTGCGCGCCCCGTGCTACACTTTCCACCAATCGATTCAGAATCGCTTTTCGAGACGCAACGTCATGTCCGTGAAACCCACCAAAGCCATGGTTCTCGCTGCCGGCCTCGGGCTGCGCATGCGCCCGCTGACCGAGACCATGCCGAAACCGCTGGTGCCCGTCGCCGGCCAGCCGCTGCTCGATCATGTGCTGGATAAACTCGCCGCCGTCGATGTGCGCGAAGCCGTGGTCAATGTGCATTACCTGCCTGACCAGATCATCGATCATGTGAAGACACGCACGGCGCCAAAGATCACGATCTCCGACGAACGCGACCAGGTGCTCGGCACCGGTGGCGGCGTGGTGAAAGCATTGCCGCTGCTGGGCAGCGAGCCGTTCTATCATCTCAATGCCGATACGATGTGGATCGACGGCGCACGACCGAATCTGGTGCGCCTCGCCGAGAGTTTTGATCCGGCGAAGATGGACATCCTGCTGCTGATGGCGCCGACGGCGAACAGCATCGGCTATAGCGGCAAGGGTGATTATGAGATGCGCCCCGACGGTACGCTGCGCCGCCGCAAGGAAAACCAGGTGGTGCCGTTCGTCTATGCCGGCGTGGCCATCATCTCGCCGGCGATTTTTGCGGATGCGCCGCAAGGTGAATTCGCGCTGACAAAACTGTTCGATCGCGCCAATGAGGCCGAGCGGCTCTACGGCCTGCGCATGGACGGCGTGTGGATGCATGTCGGCACGCCCGACGCGGTGCGCGCTGCGGAAGATGCGTTCCTGGCGAGCGTGGCGTAATCCCGAACTCCACCCTCATCCTGAGGAGCCGCGCAGCGGCGTCTCGAAGGATGGCGACGAAGCTCTGGCATCTCATGGTTCGAGACGCGCGCAAGAGCGCGCTCCTCACCATAAGGGTTCGGAGAGCCTGACTCCCTTCCGGTCTCTCCCCATGCCATGATGCGCCCGTTCTCGAATCGGGTCGCTCATGCGCGTTTTCACCATTCCATCCTCGGCGCCGTTTCTGCGCACGCTGATCACGGCGCTGGTGGATGGTGATCTCGTGCCGGGCTTCGAAGCGCGTACTGATCGCGCCAAACTCGCCACCGTCACGCTCTATCTGCCGACGCGCCGGGCCGGGCGCATGGCGCAGGAGGTGTTTCTCGACGTGCTCGGCGGCGACGCGGTGCTGCTGCCGCGCATCGTGCCGCTCGGCGATGTGGATGAAGAAGAACTCGCTTTCGCCCATGCCGCAGCGCCCGATGCGCTGGATTTGCCTGACGTGCCTGACGCCCTCGATGGATTGCAGCGCCGCCTGCTGCTGGCCCAGCTGATCGGGGCCTGGGCGAAGCAGATCAGGCCCGACAATCCCGCCCAGGCGCCGCTGGTGGCCGGCGGCCCCGCTTCGATGCTGGCGCTCGGCGACGATCTCGCGCGACTGATGGACGACATGGCGACGCGACAGGTGCCGTGGTCGGAGCTCGACGCGCTGGTGCCCGATGCGCATGACCGCTACTGGCAGCTGACGCTCGACTTCCTCAAGATCGCGCGCGAATGGTGGCCCGCCGAACTGGAGGGCCGCAACCGGATCGAACCGGCGGTGCGGCGCGATCGCCTGATCGATGCGGAAGCCGCAAGGCTGAAGGCCCATACAGGCGGGCCGATCATCGCCGCCGGCTCCACGGGCTCGATGCCGACCACGGCGAAATTCCTGCACGCGGTGGCGCAGCTTGCGCAAGGCGCGGTGGTGCTGCCGGGACTGGATACCGATCTCGACGACGCCTCGTGGAAACTGATCGGCGGCAGCCGGGATGTGCTCGGCTTCGTCGAATCCTCCGCATCGAATCATCCGCAATATGCGCTGCATGCGCTGCTGGAGCGCTTCAACATCAAGCGCAGCGATGTAATCACGCTCGGTGCGCCATTGCCACATGGGCGCGAATTGCTGGCGTCCGAGGCGATGCGGCCGTCCAACGCGACGGCGCAGTGGCACAAGCGGCTGAGCGAGCCGGCAGTCGAGCAGAAGATCGCCGCAGGCATGACGAAGCTCTCCGTCATCGCCGCCGCCAATCCGGAAATGGAAGCGCTGGCGATCGCGATTGCGATGCGCGAGGCCCATGAGCAGAAGAAATCCGCCGCCTTGGTGACGCCCGATCGCGCGCTGGCGCGGCGGGTGATGGCGGCGCTGGGGCGATGGAATCTGCTGTTCGACGATTCCGGCGGCGATGCACTGACCGAGACATCCGCCGGGATCTTTGCGCGGCTTGTTGCGGAAGCCGCAGCAGAACAGCTCGAGCCGGCGACATTGCTTGCGCTGCTGAAGCATCCGCTGTTCCGGCTTGGTGCGCCCGCGCACGGATGGCGCGATGCCGTCGAGACGCTGGAGCTGGCGCTGCTGCGCGGCACGCGGCCGGCAGCGGGCACTTCGGGACTCAAGCAGGATTTTGCCCGGTTCCGCGACGAACTCGGCAAGCTCTATCGCGACGAGCCGTCGATGCTGCATCGCGCCGAGCTGCGCACGAAGCTGAGCGGCGAACAACTCGATCGCGTCGATGATCTGATCTCGGAGCTGCAGAAGGCGCTGGCGCCGCTGGAAGGCATCCATCCGATCCGGCCGATCGATTTCGCGGCTGTGGCACAGCAACATCGCGAAGCCATCGAAAGATTGTCACGTGATGACAAAGGTGCCGCCGTCGCGCTGGCCGGCCGCACCGGCGGCAATGCGCTGGCAAAGGTGTTCGACGATCTCCTCGTCATGGAAACGCCCGCGGATGGCGGCGACGATCGCCTCGTTCTCTCGGGCCTCACACTACAGCTCCGCGACTATCCCGATGTGTTCCAGACCGCCTTTGCCGATGGCATCGTGCGGCGGCCGGAAGTCGCCAATGCGCGGCTGCGCATCTATGGCCAGCTCGAAGCGCGCCTCACGCAATCGGATCGCGTGATCCTCGGCGGGCTTGTCGAGGGCATCTGGCCGCCGTCGCCGCGCATCGATCCCTGGCTGAGCCGGCCGATGCGCAACCAGCTCGGCCTCGACCTGCCGGAACGCCGCATCGGCCTCACCGCCCATGACTTCGTGCAATTGCTCGGCCATGACGAGGTGATCCTCAGCCATGCCGCGAAAGTCGGCGGCGCGCCGGCGGTGGCTTCGCGCTTCCTGCATCGCATGGAGGCGGTGGCTGGCGAGGAACGCTGGACAGCCGCGGTGAAAGCCGGCGAGATCTATGTCCGCTATGCGGAAAAACTCGACCAGCCCGACACCGTCACACCGGTCACGCAGCCGGAGCCGAAGCCGCCGCGCGATGCGCGCCCGCTGCGACTCTCCGTCACCGCCATCGAGGACTGGCTGCGCGATCCCTATTCGATCTATGCGAAATATATCCTGAAACTGTCACCGCTCGATCCCGTGGACATGCCGCTGTCCGCCGCCGATCGCGGCTCGGCCATCCATAATGCGATCGGTGACTTCACGCTGGAATTCAGCAAGGCGTTGCCGGATGATCCCGCTGCGGCGCTTCGTCGAATCGGCAAGGTGCATTTCGATCCGCTGATGAACCGGCCGGAAGCGCAGGCGCTGTGGTGGCCGCGCTTCCTGCGCATCGCGTCATGGTTCGCGAACTGGGAGATCGAACGACGCATCAATGTGGCCAGTATCGATGCCGAGACGCGCGGCGAGATCGCGATCCCGCTCGATCATGGCCGCATCTTCCATCTCTCGGCCCGTGCCGACCGCATCGAGCATCGCACCGACCGCACCTTTGCGCTGCTCGACTACAAGACCGGCAATCCGCCGACCGGCAAACAGGTGCGCATGGGCCTGTCGCCGCAGCTGACACTGGAAGCCGCGATCCTGCGCGAGGGCGGCTTTCGCGGCATTGCCGCCGGCAGTTCCGTGAGCGAGCTCACTTATATCCGCCTCAGCGGCAACAATCCGCCGGGCGAGGAAAAGCCGATCGAATTGCGCATCGAGCGCAAGGACGAGGCCCAGCATCCCGACGATGCCGCCATCGAGGCGCGCGCCAAGCTGGAAGCGCTGATCCGCAAATTCGAGGACGAGGCCACCGGCTACACATCGCTCGCGCTCTCCATGTGGTCGAACCGCTACGGCGCCTATGACGATCTCGCCCGCATCAAGGAATGGTCCGCCAATGGCGGCGGAGGCGAGTCATGAGCGGCCCGCGCAATATTCCCGAGGCTGCAACGGCCAAGCAGAAGCTGGCGTCGGACCCGACATCCTCGGTGTTCGTCTCGGCCAATGCCGGCTCCGGCAAGACCTATGTGCTGGTCAATCGCGTCATTCGGCTGCTGCTCAATGATGTGCCGCCGGAGAAGATTCTCTGCGTGACCTTCACCAAGGCCGCGGCGGCGAATATGGCGGAGCGCGTGTTCACGCGGCTCGGCCATTGGGTGACGCTGGATGATGCGGCACTCGATGCGGAAATCCGCAATGCCGGCGTGGCAATACCCGACAGGAAACTGCGCGCGCGGGCGCGCGAACTGTTCGCCAGCGCACTGGAGACGCCGGGCGGGTTGAAGGTGCAGACCATCCACGCGCTGTGCACGCGATTGCTGCAGCAGTTTCCGTTCGAGGCCAATGTGCCCGCCCGCTTCAGCGTGCTGGACGACCGCGACCAGAACGAGATGATGGAGCGCGCCTCGCTCAAGGTGCTGCTGGCGGCTGCAGCGGCCCCCGCAAGCGCCGAAGGCCGCGCGCTGACCATCGCCATGACATCGGCGGCCGATGTGACCTTCCGCGATGTGGTGCGCGAGGCAAGTCTCAGCCGCGATCAATTTCTGGCCTGGATCGCGCGCGCCGGCACCACCGATGCCGCGATGGCTCAGCTGTGCGCAACGCTCGGCGTCTCGCCGACGGATACGCGCGAAGCCATCGAGCTGGAGATCGTCGATGGCCCGCATCTGCCGCGCAAGGAGTGGATCGCCACGGCGGAGAGCCTCGCGACCGGCAGCAAGACCGATGGCGACCAGGCCACGCGGCTGCGCGATGCGCTGGTGCTGTCCGGCACCGAGCAAGTGGAAAAATATCTCGAACTGTTCCTGACCAAGGAGCAGAGCTTGCGCAAATCGCTGGCGACCAAGAAGATTGCCGACAATCATCCCGGCATTCTCGCCACGCTTCAACGCGAAGGCGATCGCATTATCCCGCTGCTGGACCGCCGCCGCGGCGTCGCCATGCGTGAGCGCACGGAATCATTGCTGGTGATCGCGAGCCAGGTGGCGGAAAATTATCGCCGCGAAAAGATCGAGCGCGGGCTGCTCGATTACGACGACCTGATCGACCAGACGCTGGCGCTGCTCGATTCCGGTGCGGCAGGCTGGGTGCATTACAAACTCGATCGCGGCGTCGATCATGTGCTGATCGATGAAGCGCAGGATACGAGCCCGCGGCAATGGGACATCCTCACCCATCTGATCGCGGAATTCACCTCCGGCGAAGGCGCGCGCGATGGCGCCAAACGCACGATCTTTGCCGTGGGCGACGAGAAGCAATCGATCTTCTCGTTCCAGGGTGCCGCACCGCGCGAATTCGACGAACGGCGGCGCGCGCTGCAGGCGCGCTTCACCAAAGCGGGTCTAAAATTCGATCCGGTCGCTTTCACCTATTCGTTCCGCACCGGCGGCGCGATCCTGCAATCGGTGGATCACGTGTTTCGCGATCCCGCGATCTATCGCAGCATTCACAATGAGAGCGCCTATCCGCAGCATGAATCGCTGGACGATGCCGGGCCGAGCCTGATCGACCTGTGGGAGCTGGAACAGCCCGACGAGCGCCCGAGCATCGAGGGCTGGGATGCCCCCTTCGACAAACGCTCGGAAACCAGCCCGGACGTGAAGCTGGCGCGGCGGGTGCAGGCCGAGATCAGGGAGCTGATCGTGGCGAAAACGGAGACCGGGCCGCTCGGCAAGCGGCGGCGGCTTCGCTATGGCGACATGCTGATCCTGGTGCGGCGGCGCGGATCGGCTTTCAATGCGATCATCCAGGCGCTGAAGCATGCGGGCATTCCCGTGGCTGGTGCTGATCGACTGAAGCTGACCGAGCATATCGCGATCATCGACCTGATGAATCTCGCCGATGCACTGCTGCTGCCGCAGGACGATCTGGCGCTCGCGACCGTGCTGAAGAGCCCGTTGTTCGGGCTCGACGATGACGATCTCTACAAGATCGCATGGGATCGGCATGGACGATCGCTGCGCGACTCGCTTGGCGAGAAGGCGGCTGGCGACAAGACGCTCGGCGCCGCGCTGGCGCGGCTGATCGCCTGTGAAAAACATTTCGCCAGCGAGACGCCGTTTGCGTTCTATGCCTGGCTGCTCGGCGGCGATGGCGGGCGGGCGCGCATCCTGCAGCGGCTCGGCCACGAGGCCAATGATGCGCTCGATGAATTTCTCGAACTGGCGCTCGGCTATGAGCGCAAGGCGCCGGCCTCGCTGCAAGGGTTTGTCGCATGGCTGCGCGCGGCCGATACCGAAGTGAAGCGCGACATGGAGATCACCCGCGACGAGGTGCGGGTGATGACGGTGCATGGCGCCAAGGGACTGGAAGCGCCGGTGGTGTTCATGATCGACACCACATCGTCGCCCTCGGATTCGCAGCGCATGAACCTGATCCATGTGCCGCAGGGCAATGCGGCGCCGGGGCCTTCGGGCGTGGTGGTATGGGCCGGCAAGAAGAGCGACGATCCGGAAGCCGTCGCGCTCGCCCGCGCGGCGATGATTCAGGACACCGAGGACGAATATCGCCGGCTGCTCTATGTGGCGATGACGCGCGCGGCGGACCGCCTCATTGTCGGCGGCTGCATGCCCGGCAATCGCAACGCGGTGCGTGAGCACTCTTGGTACGACCTGATCCAGAAGGGGCTGGAGAATTCCGGCCTGCAGATGCAGCAGGTGCCGCCGCCGGATGGCGTGGTGAAGCGCTATACCAAACCGGGCGACGCGGCACCGGCGCTGAGCGCTGCGGAGACGACGGCGGTGGCTGCCCCGATCGCCTTGCCGGCCTGGCTGCGTGGCAAAGTGGGCGATCAGCCGCGGCGCGAGAGCCTGCTGCGGCCATCGGATGCCGAGGACGACGATCGTTTCACGGCCTTGCCCGGCGAAGCCGAACGGCAGCGCAAGATGGCCATGCAGCGCGGCAATCTCGTGCATCGGCTGCTGCAATCGCTGCCCGAGATCGTGCCCGACAAGCGCCGCGATACGGCGATGGGCTTCCTCAACCGCAAAGCGGAGCAGAGGGATGGCTGGACCGACATCGACCGCGGCACGCTGGCCAACCAGGTGCTGGGCCTGCTGGCCGAGCCAAGTCTCGCCGCGCTGTTCGCGCCTGGCAGCCGGGCGGAAGTGGCGGTTGCGGGACGCCTGAGCCGTCTGGACGGCTCCACTTTCCTCGTCTCCGGCCAGATCGACCGGCTGGTGGTGACGCCAACGGAGGTGCGGATCGTGGATTACAAGACCAACCACAATCCGCCGCGCAAGCTGGTGGCCGCGCCAAAAGCCTATATCCGGCAGCTGGCGCTGTATCGCGGGGTATTGGCAAAACTGTATCCGGACCGGCCGGTGCGCGCCGCGCTGCTCTGGACGGAAACCATTGAGATGATGGAGATTTCCAGCGCCGCGCTGGACGCGGAGCTGGCCGCCATCATCGCTGCGTGAGCACGCCTTGACCCGGCAAGGGGGCGTTCATAGGTTGGATGCATCATTCCGGCGCGCGATTCTGATCGGCGCCTTTTACTGGACAGGACGAGGATCAAGACCATGGCCGTTGGCAAGGTGACAGACGCCGATTTCGAAGCGGAAGTGCTCAAGGCGACCGGCCCGGTCGTGATCGATTTCTGGGCCGAATGGTGCGGCCCCTGCCGCATGATTGCCCCGGCGCTGGACGAAATCTCGGCCGCCATGGGCGAGAAGGTGACCATCCTGAAGCTGAACGTCGACGAGAACCCGAAGACCGCGTCGAAATATGGCGTGATGTCGATCCCGACGCTGATGATCTTCAAGGGCGGCGAAATGGCCTCCCGCCAGGTCGGCGCCGCGCCGAAGGCAAAGCTGCAGCAGTGGATTTCGTCGGCGGTGTAAGCTGAGACGGATGTGAGTTTGCGGAACGGCCGGTGACGATGTCGCCGGCCGTTTTTGTTTATACTCCGCCCCTCATCCTGAGGAGCCGCGCAGCGGCGTCTCGAAGGATGGCCGCAAACTCCGAGCCAGTCCATCTCATGGTTCGAGACGGCGCTCCGCGCCTCCTCACCATGAGGGGCGGAGTTACCTGATCCACCCCGTCGCCAAGGCGCTGGCCCAGGCCAGGCTCTCGTTCTGCCGCGCCAGTGTCGCCATCGCGTCGTGATCGTACGACACTTGCCGGAATGTCACGTCCCAGCGATCTCCGCGCTTCTCGATGATCGCGTAGCACGCATCTGGTGTGCCGACTTCGAGCACATGAGGAAATGGCGTGATATCGCGATAGCCGGGACCGCCGACGCTGCCGGGATTGACGATCATGCGTCCGTCGCGAAGCCGCACGGACCGCGCGATATGTGTGTGGGCGCAGAGGATCAGCGATTGCGTGATGCCGGCGGCCTTGGCCTCGATGCTCTCGATCGCGGCCATATGAACCACGCCCTCGGGCGTCACCGCTTCCATCCAGTAGGTGTTGTCGTCATCGGGCGTGGCATGCACGCAATAGACCTCGTTGCGATAGATCGCGCTAAACGGCAATGCGCGCAGCCACTCCATCTGTGCCGAGGTGAGTTGGCTATGAGCGAGGCGATCCGACGGATACATCTGATCCAGCGTATAGTCGGTGACGTAACGATCGTGATTGCCGCGCACGCAGACGGCATTCATGCCCATCATGATCTCGACGGTGCGATGGGCATCGAGCGGGCCGGAGACCATGTCGCCAAGATTGACGATCTCGGTAAGCCCTTGAGCCCTGATATCAGCGAGCACGGCTTCGAGAGCGAGATAGTTGCCGTGGACATCGGCAAGAACGGCGAAACGCATGAAGACTCCTGAGCGTGAAGTTACGCCAGATACCATGCAGGTAGCATGCCGTTCTCCACAAACTCCATATGTCGTCACCCGGCTTGACCGGGTGACCCAGTACACACCGCACTATCAGTGTTTGCTGGATCGCCCGGACAAGCCGGGCGATGACAGAGAGTTACGCCGGTAGCGTGCCGTTTTCCGCAAGCACATGGCCGGCGAGATAGAGCGAGCCGCCAATCAGCACGCGCGGCGGCACTTCATAGGCGAGACGCCGCAGCGATTGCAGCGCAGCGCTGGCGCTCTCCGCCGTCTCGACGCGCATGCCGAGCGCGCGTCCGGCATCGGCTAACGTCGCGACCGGCATGGCACCGGCGCGATCGGGAATCGGCACGGCGATGATGTGCCGCGTGAGACCGGCGAAATTCGCGAGGAAGCCTGTCGCATCCTTGTTGGCCATCATGCCGACGATGACGACCAGCGGACGCGGCACGCGCTCTTCGAGATCGCCCAGCGCCTCGGCGATGACACGGCCGCCTTCGGCATTGTGGCCGCCATCGAGCCAGAGCTCGGACTCATCGGGTGCAAGTGGCAGCAGCTTGCCGGAGGTGAGCCGCTGCATGCGCGCGGGCCATTCGGCCGCAGCGACACCGCGCTCGTAGATGGAGGGATCGAACTTGAATTGAGGCAGCGCACGCAGCGTCGCGATGGCCAGGCCGGCATTGCCGAACTGATGGCGGCCGAACAGGCGCGGGGCCGCCAGATCCATCAAGCCGCGCTCATCCTGATAGACGAGACGGCCGCGCTCGACGCTGATGTGCCATTCCTGCCCGGCGCTGTGCGTCGGCGCATGCTGTTTTCGCGCCTGCGCTGCGAGGACCGTGGCGACTGCAGGCGGCTGCTCGCCGATGACCACCGGCACCCGGCGCTTGATGATGCCGGCTTTCTCCGTCGCGATCTTCTCAACGGTGTCGCCGAGAAAATCGGTGTGGTCGATGGCGATGGGCGTGATGACGGAGGCGACCGGCGCCTCGATCACATTGGTGGCGTCGAGCCGGCCACCGAGGCCGACTTCGAGCAGCAGCACATCGGCCGGATGGCTGGCGAAGATGTGGAACGCCACCGCCGTCTCCGCCTCGAACAGCGTGATCGGCGCTCCGGCATTGACGTTTTCGACATAGGCAAAGGCATCGCGCAGATCGCCATCGCTCACCAGCATGCCGCCGAGGCGGATGCTCTCGTTCATGCGGACAAGATGCGGGGAGGTATAGACGTGGACGCCGAGGCCAGCCGCTTCGAGGATCGCGCGGAGATAGGCGATGGTCGAACCCTTGCCGTTGGTGCCGGCGACATGAATCACCGGCGGCAAGCGGCGCTCGGGATTGCCGAGCTGCGCCATCAGGCGCGCCATACGCTCCAGCGACAGATCGATCGTGTTCGGATGCAAGGCGGAGAGTCGCGCCAGAATATCGCCGAGCGGCGATGATGTCGGCGCGGTCTCGCTCACGCTTGCGGAGCCGGCACCGCGTCGGGCGCTACGGCGATCTGCTCGGGCAGGACGCGCGGCGCGGCTTCGACAGCCGGCGCCTTGGTGAGCAGGCGGCACAGACGCGCCAGCGTCGGCTTCAGGTCATGGCGATGCACGACCATGTCGACCATGCCGTGATCGCGCAGATATTCGGCGCGTTGGAAACCCTCGGGGAGCTTTTCACGGATGGTCTGTTCGATCACGCGCGCGCCGGCAAAGCCGATCAGCGCGCCGGGCTCGGCGATCTGCACATCGCCCAGCATCGCATAGGAGGCCGTGACGCCACCGGTGGTCGGATTGGTCAGCACGACGATGTAAGGCAGTTTGGCCTCGCGCAGCATCTGCACGCCCACGGTGGTGCGCGGCAGCTGCATCAGCGACAGGATGCCTTCCTGCATGCGCGCGCCGCCAGACGCGGCGAACACGATGAAGGGTGACTTCTTCTCGACGGCGAGTTCGAGGCCACGGACCAGCGCTTCGCCAGCCGCCATGCCGAGCGAGCCGCCCATGAAATCGAAATCCTGCACGGCGACAACGGTGCCCATGCCTTCGAGCTTGCCGTAGCCGACCTTCACCGAGTCGGTCATCCCGGTCTTGGTGCGGGCGTCCTTGATGCGGTCGACATATTTGCGCTCGTCGCGGAATTTCAGCGGATCGGCGACCACGTCGGGCAGCGCCACGTCGTACCAGGTCTCGTTGTCGAACACCGACTTCAGGCGCGCGGTGGCGCCCATGCGCATGTGATAGTTCGAGCCGGGAATGACGAACTGATTGCTCTCGACGTCCTTGTAGAACACCAGCTGGCCGGTATCCGGACATTTGATCCAGAGATTCTCCGGCGTCTCGCGCCGCAGGATGTTGCGGATTTTTGGACGGACGACATTGGTGAGCCAGTTCATTTTAGTCTCCGCGTCGCGTGGATCGGGCGTCGCTGTTCATATTCATATGGCGGCTGGGGCCGAGCCCGGCAACCGCGGTTCCGCCCGGTTAGGGGCCAATTCGGCTTATTCTGCGGCCTGCTTCGCGCCGCGGACACCCGCAGCGAGTGCTGCAGTCAGATCCGCAACCGCCGAGACGGTCTTCGCCGTCGCCTTGCCGTCCGCATCCAGCGAGCCCTTGAGGGCATCGATCAGCGCCGTGCCGACCACCGCGCCATTGGCGTGGCTGGCGATCGCCTGGGCGGCTTCCGGGGTGCGGATGCCGAAGCCGACGCAGACCGGCAGTTTGGTGTGGCGCTTGATGCGCGCCACCGCGGTGCCGACGGCCGACGCATCGGCGGCCGCAGCACCAGTGATACCGGTGACGGAGACGTAATAGACAAAACCCGACGTGTTCGCGAGCACGGCCGGCAGGCGCTTGTCGTCGGTGGTCGGCGTTGCGAGGCGGATGAAGTTGAGGCCGGCCTTCATCGCGGGGATGCAGAGCTCGTTATCTTCTTCCGGCGGCAGATCGACGATGATCAGGCCATCGACGCCGGCGTCCTTGGCATCGGGCAGGAATTTATCGACGCCATAGATATAGATCGGATTGTAGTAGCCCATCAGCACGATGGGCGTCTTGTCGTCTGAGCTACGGAAATCGCGCACCAGCTGCAGCGTCTTGCGCAGGGTCGTGCCGGCTTGCAGGGCGCGCAGGCCCGCAGCCTGGATCGAAGGGCCATCGGCCATCGGATCGGTGAAGGGCATGCCGAGTTCGATGATATCAGCGCCGGCCTTCGGGAGCGCCTTTACGATCTCCAGCGCGGTGGCGAGATCGGGATCGCCGGCCATGACGAACGTGACGAAAGCCGAACGGCCTTCGGCTTTGAGTTCGGCGAAACGGGTATCGATGCGGGTCATTTCAGTTTTACCCAACCTGGTGT
The DNA here is from genome assembly GCF_058807155.1 of Tardiphaga sp. GW821-FHT12E02. NCBI lineage: Bacteria > Pseudomonadati > Pseudomonadota > Alphaproteobacteria > Hyphomicrobiales > Nitrobacteraceae > Tardiphaga > Tardiphaga sp. GW821-FHT12E02. Next base: position 793,453 of record NZ_JBXAQK010000001.1, on the reverse strand, counting down.
CGTCTCAAGTTTCTTACTTGAAGGATATGATAGCTGGCAGCTGCCTGAAGGTGCAGTTCCGATTATCTCAGATTTAAAAGAGTATTCCGTGTGAGCCAGTGGTTCTAGCTTTACGACCAAGCTTGCAAGCACACTTAGGGTATCTCCACTCAGACGATAGCATTCGACACCCACGGTATTTTCCCGGTTCGACTTGTTCACGAGAAGAACCTTGAGCTCGTTGGTACTACCGCATTTGTGGTCGTGATCCCCCAAGCGTCTGAAGCAGGTGAGAACAAGAATGACCCCGTCTCGGCTGTACCAGGCTCCCGTTGGATTTCCGCTCTGATCGAAAGCGGCCAGGCCGCGCGATACCATTCCGGCATACAGGGTAAGAACAAGAATTCCCTGCATTCCAAGAATGCGTATCATGCCCGGCCCTTCAGAATATCGCCCACCTGCGGGACGTCCTTGTCGCCGCGGCCGGAGAGGTTGACGACCATCAGGTGATCCTTCGGCAGTGTCGGCGCGAGTTCGCTCACTTTGGCGAGCGCATGCGCCGGCTCCAGCGCCGGGATGATGCCTTCGAGTTTCGACAGCAGCTGGAATGCCGCCAATGCTTCTTCATCCGTCGCCGAGAGATACTTCACGCGACCGATCGAATGCAGCCAGGAATGCTCCGGCCCGATGCCGGGATAATCGAGACCGGCGGAGATCGAATGGCCTTCCTGGATCTGGCCGTCTTCGTCCATCAGCAGATAGGTGCGGTTACCATGCAGAACGCCTGGACGACCGCCCGCGATCGATGCGGCATGCAGGCCGGTGAGGCCGTGGCCGGCGGCTTCGACGCCGTAGATATCGACGGACGTGTCGTCGAGGAACGGATGGAAGAGGCCCATCGCATTGGAGCCGCCGCCGATACAGGCGATCAGCGAATCCGGCAGGCGGCCTTCGATCTCCTGCATCTGCACCTTGGTCTCGTCGCCGATGATCGACTGGAAGTCGCGCACCATCATCGGATAGGGATGCGGGCCGGCGACGGTGCCGATGCAATAGAACGTGTTGTGCACATTGGTGACCCAATCGCGCATCGCCTCGTTCATGGCGTCCTTCAGCGTGCGCGCACCGACCTGCACCGGCACCACCTTGGCGCCGAGCATTTCCATGCGGATCACATTGGGCTGCTGACGTTCGACGTCCACGGCGCCCATATAGACGATGCATTCGAGGCCGAAGCGCGCGCACAGCGTCGCCGTCGCCACGCCATGCTGGCCGGCGCCGGTCTCGGCGATGATGCGCTTCTTGCCCATGCGGCGCGCGACCATGATCTGGCCGAGCACATTGTTCACCTTGTGCGAACCGGTGTGATTGAGCTCTTCGCGCTTCAGATAAATCTTCGCGCCACCGAGATGCTCGGTGAGGCGCTCGGCGAAATACAGCGGCGACGGACGGCCGACATAGGCCTTCAGATAGCCGTCCATCTCCTTACGGAAGGCCGGATCGGCTTTCGCATCCTCATAGGCCTTCTGCAGATCGAGGATCAACGGCATCAGGGTTTCGGCGACGAAGCGGCCGCCAAAGATGCCGAAATGGCCGGTCTCGTCGGGGCCGGTCCGATAGGAGTTTGGGATCGCAGTCGTCATCAGGTCGCCAGCTCTTCCGTTGCGCGCGCGGCGCGGATGAAATTGCGGATCATCTCGGGATCCTTGATGCCCGGCGCGCTTTCCACGCCGGACGAAATATCGACGCCACCGGCGCGCGTGATCCGCACGGCCTCGGCGACATTCTCTGCATTCAATCCACCCGACACCATGAAGGGTAGTTTGAGATCGAGCCCTTCGAGCAAGTGCCAGTCAAACACAGCACCGAGACCACCGGGACGCGTGGCGTCTTTCGGAGCCTTGGCATCGAACAGGATGCGATCGCAGACGGCAGCATAGCCGGGCAGCGCGGCGAGATCGGCCGCAGTCTCCACGGCGATCGCCTTCATCACGGGCAGCCCGAACTTCTGCCTGATGTCGCGAATGCGGGCGACGCTTTCCTTGCCATGCAGCTGCAGGATCTGCGGACGCAGCGCCTCGATGCTGTTGGCCAGCAATGCGTCATCGGCATCCACGGACAGCGCGACCTTCACGGCCTTCTTCGCCTTCCGGCCGAGCTTCTCGGCCATATCGAGCGAGACATGCCGCGGCGACGGCGGAAAGAACACGAAGCCCACCATATCGGCGCCAGCGAGCAGAGCCGCGTCGAGCGTCTCCGGCGTGGACAGGCCGCATATTTTGACGGTCAGGGGCATGCTCTCAACGGGCCACTGCGAACAGGGAAAGGTGAAACGGACAGGCGGCGCCGGCAATGGCGCGCATCCGGGCGGGTTCTACAACGTCGCGCCGGCCTTGTCTCGCTCGCCGGCCGCATAGCCGGGCGCTGGCAGGCCCGGTACTGGCCTCTGGGTGGTCGCCCGTGCTGTTGCCATCTCGGCGCGGAGATCGGCCAGCTCACTCCTTGCACGGCGCGCATCGGCCTCATGCTGGCGCGCGGCGCGGCGCCAATGGCGCTGCCTGATCCAGGTGGCGGTACCGCCTGCGATGACGCCGAGAATGGCGACCACGATCAGCACCACAAACAGGGGCAATGTCGCACCGATGGAAGGATCAGCGCTGTTGAATGGATCGAAGGAGACCGTCACCAGATGGCGATTGGCAACGGCGAAGACAATGAAAAGGATTGCGACGGGGATGACGACCAGAGCCGTGAGGAATTTGCGCATCGAGATCTCTCACGTAGCAGTGAAGCGAGACGAAAACCGCCCCGCCCATCGCGAGCCGAGCCCGCTTAGGAGGCGCTGGCTTCCGATGCCTGGGCCGGCGCCGGCGCAGACGGGTCGCGATTCAGGCGCTCGCGCATTTCCTTGCCGGTCTTGAAGAACGGCACGCTCTTCTGATCGACCGGAACATGCTCACCGGTGCGCGGATTGCGGCCTGCACGCGCCGGACGATGCTTCACAGAGAAAGCACCAAAACCGCGCAGCTCGACCCGATCACCGCGCGCGAGGGCTGCGACGATTTCGTCGAGGATCGCATTCACGATGTTCTCCACATCCCGCTGGTACAGATGCGGGTTGTGTTCAGCGATGCGTTGGACGAGTTCGGATTTGATCATCGAGACGTTGGGCTATGAATTGGAGGCTGCATTTCCGTGAAAAAGTGCTGAGCTGTCAAGTCGCTAAATGACGGATGACTGCCCGGAAAGTGCGTGACAATTGCTCCAAAAGACGCTTGGCCGCCTGCTCGCAGTGCGGAACAGCGGGTTGCGGGCAGACTGCGTGACATCTTCTGGATTCAGACTCAGTTCAGCGACACCGGACGCCACAGCGCCAGCATGCCGTCGAGACCCATACCATCGATGGCTTGCGCAAAACCGCCCTGCTCCACCTGACGTGCGATGGACGACAGGCCTACCGCGTCCAGCGTGACCGAAGTGGCTGCCCGCAGGAAAGTGAGATCGCCGAATTTCGGCGACAGTTTGTAATCCCGCACCGGCAGATCGCTCTTGATCTTCTTTTCAGCCACCAGCCACGCCACCGCCGTCTTCTCGTCGCCGATCTGGTCGATCAGCTTGAGGCCAATCGCCTGACGCCCGGTGAACACACGGCCGTCGGCCACTTTCTCGATCTGCACGTCATCCATGGCGCGGCGGTTCTGCACGAGGCCGCGGAACCAGGTGTAGTTATCCTTCACCAGCACTTCCAATGCGGCGCGGGCTTCCGGCGAGGGCTCATCGACGCCATTCGGCGCCGCCTTCAGCGGCGAGGATTTCACTTCCTCGAGTTTGACGCCGACGGTCTTCATCAGGCCGCTGAGCACGGGAAACTGCACCAGCACGCCGATGGAGCCGACCATCGATGTCTGCCGCGCAATGATCTGATCCGAGGCGAGGGCTGCGATATAGGCGCCGGAGGCGGCGACACCTTCGACCATGACGACCATCGGCTTCTTGGCTTTCAGGCGCATCAGCGCGTCGTAGAGCTGCTCGGAACCTGCGACCGTGCCGCCGGGCGAATTGATCTGCACGATGACGGCAGCCGCTGACGACTTCTCCAGCCGCTCCAGCGCCTCGATGCGCTCATTGTTGCTCTGGATCAGCCCTTCGATCTTGATGCGCGCGATGGCGCCGGAGGACGCCTGTGTTCCCGAACGCGTCGCATAGAGGCCGCCTGCGACAATGGCGACCACTACCACGAGCACCGCAATGGTCCGCCAGAAGGTCAGCTTGCGGCGCAGCCGGCGGCGATCGACGATCACATCGGAATCAAGCGACATGCGGGGCTCCTGAACTTCGGCGGGACGGTATCAATCGTCTGCGCAGACTTTACGTGGGGTTTCTCGAATACCTCAATTGCGAGGCAATATGAAGAAAACAAGGTGATGGGGGTGTTGCGGCTTGCCTCCGCACCCTCATGGTGAGGAGCGGCCGCTTGGCCGCGTCTCCAACCATGAGATGGCTGGGCGCCGAGCATGCCGCCATCCCACTCGATTGTCATCGCCCGCCCTGGCGCGCAATTGCGCGCTTGGAGCCGGCGATCCAGTACACGGCGACGGCCGTGATTGATCTCAGGCGGGCGTGTCTACTGGGTCGCCCGCTTTTGCGGGCGACGACAAATAGAGCCTGCCCAAAACAAAAAGGGCCCCGGCAATGCCGGAGCCCCGATTTGTCGCAGCAAATAAGCCTGAGCTTACTTGTCGCCGCTCTGCTTGAGCGCCTTGCCGAGAATGTCGCCCAGGGTCGCGCCCGAATCCGACGAACCGTAGGTCGCGATCGCTTCCTTCTCTTCGGCCACTTCGAGCGCCTTGATCGACACCTGGACCTTGCGGGCCTTCTTGTCGAACTGGATCACGCGGGCATCGACCTTCTCGCCGACGGCGAAACGCTCAGCGCGCTGGTCGTTGCGGTCACGCGCGAGTTCCGAGCGCTTGATGAAGGTCGTGAAGTCGGTGCCGGCGATCTGGACGTCGATACCCGAGTCCTTCACGTCGATCACTTCGCAGGTCACGACAGCGCCCTTCTTGACGTCGCCCGGCTCTGCGAAGGGGTCGCCTTCGAGCTGCTTGACGCCGAGCGAGATGCGCTCCTTCTCGACATCCACATCGAGAACGATCGCCTTGACGACATCGCCCTTCTTGAAGTTGTCGATGACCTGTTCACCCGGCTGCTTCCAGTCGAGATCCGACAGATGGACCATGCCGTCCACGTCGCCATCGAGACCCAGGAACAGACCGAACTCGGTCTTGTTCTTGACTTCGCCTTCCACGGTCGCACCGACCGGGAACTTCTCGACGAACACTTCCCACGGATTGCGCATGGTCTGCTTGAGACCAAGCGAAATACGACGCTTGACGCTGTCGACCTCGAGCACCTGCACTTCGACTTCCTGCGAGGTCGAAACGATCTTGCCGGGGTGCATGTTCTTCTTGGTCCACGACATTTCCGAGACGTGGATCAGGCCTTCGATGCCCGGCTCCAGTTCGACGAATGCGCCGTAGTCGGTGATGTTGGTGACGCGACCCGAGAAGCGCGCGTTCAGCGGGTACTTCGCCTCGATGCCCTGCCACGGATCGTCGAGCAGCTGCTTCATGCCGAGCGAGATACGGTGGGTCTCGTGGTTGATCTTGATGATCTTGACCTTGACGGTCTGACCGATGGTGAGAACTTCGGTCGGGTGGTTGACGCGACGCCATGCGATGTCGGTGACATGCAGCAGGCCGTCGATGCCGCCGAGGTCAACGAACGCACCGTAATCGGTGATGTTCTTGACGACGCCGTCAATGACCTGACCCTCTTCGAGGTTCTGGACGAGTTCCTGACGCTGTTCAGCGCGGGTCTCTTCGAGAACGGTCCGACGCGACACGACGATATTGCCGCGGCGACGGTCCATCTTGAGGATCTGGAACGGCTGCGAGTTGTTCATCAGCGGAGCAACGTCGCGGATCGGACGGATGTCGACCTGCGAGCGCGGCAGGAAGGCCACGGCGCCGTCGAGATCGACGGTGAAGCCACCCTTGACCTGGTTGAAGATAACGCCGTTGACCTTCTCGTTGGCGTTGAACGCCTTTTCGAGCTTGCCCCAGCTTTCTTCACGGCGGGCCTTGTCGCGCGACAGCACGGCTTCGCCGAGTGCGTTCTCGATCCGGTCGAGGAACACCTCGACTTCGTCGCCGACCTTCAATTCGCTATCACGGCCGGGTCCTGCGAATTCACGCAGCGCCACGCGGCCTTCGGTCTTCAGGCCGACGTCGATGACGGCCATGTCCTTTTCAATCGCAACCACGATGCCCTTGATAACAGAGCTTTCCTGAAGGTTGCCGCCCGAGAAGGACTCGTCGAGCATCGCTGCGAAATCGTCGCGCGAGGGATTGTAGGAATCAATCGAAGCCATTGGTTCTCCAGATGCGGTATCTTGCCGGCCGTACGGGTTATGGGGCGTCTCGCGCGCGGAGGGTCAGGGGTCCGCAACCTCTGACGACCGCCTTGCATTGGAGGTGCAAAACGGGCCGGCAGCATGCCTTCACGATCGAGACGTGAGATGTCAGTGAATGTGTCCGGAGCCTGAAAAGCGTATCGCAGTTCAAGACCGGGAGCGGGCGCTCCTCCAATGACGGCGGCGGTTTTGCCTGGATGCCTCTCAGGACGAGAGGACGATCAGACCCGCTGCCGGCCCGCTCGGACGGCCTCGACAATATCGATGGCGGCCCGGACGCCGCCTTCTATATCCAAATTCGAATTATCCAGCAAGTAAGCATCTTCCGCGGGCTTCAAGGGCGCTACAGGGCGGTTCTGGTCGCGCTCGTCGCGCTTGAGGATGTCCGCCAGGACCAGCGCCTCATCGGCCGCCTCGCCACGCCCCTTGGCCTCCAGCGTGCGCCGGCGGGCGCGGACGACGGGATCGGCCACCACATAGATCTTCACGTCGGCGTCGGGGCAAATCACGGTTCCAATGTCGCGGCCATCGAGCACGGCGCCGGGCGGTTCCTCGGCGAAATGGCGCTGGAAGTTGAGCAACACCTCGCGAACGCGCGGAAAAGCCGAGACAATCGAGGCCGCGTCGCCGGATTCCTGGGTTTTCAGCAGCGGATTACCGAAATGCTCGGGATCGAGGCTTTCGGCGGCATGAACCGCTTCGATCTCGTTATGCAGATCGATGCCGCGCGACAGCAGCGCAAAGCCGACCGCGCGATACAGCACGCCGGTATCGAGATGACGGTAGCCATAATGCTTTGCCAGGCGCTTGCCGAGCGTGCCTTTACCGGAGGCGGCGGGTCCGTCGATGGCGATGATCATATGCGTGTCGGTACCTAGAGATGCGCCCTTACGGCGTATTTAAGCAAAATCCGCGCCCAGCCGGCGCATCATCGGGATGAAGTCGGGGAAGCTGGTGGCGATGAAGGTGGTGTCGTCGATGGTGACCGGCGCATCCGACGCGCAGCCCATGGCGAGGGCCGACATGGCGATGCGGTGATCCATATGGGTGGAAACGGTGCCGCCACCGGGGACACGGCCGGTGCCGTGAACGATCAGGTCGTCGCCGACGATCTCGACCTTGACGCCATTGACGCGGATCATCGCGGCGGTGGCTTCGAGGCGGTCGGACTCTTTTACGCGCAGCTCCTGCAAACCACGCATGATGGTGGTGCCCTCGGCGAAGGACGCCGCCACCGCCAGCACCAGATATTCGTCGATCATCGACGGCGCGCGCTCGGGCGGCACGTCGACGCCCTTGAGCTTCGATGCCTTGATACGGAACCTGGCCATCGGCTCGCCGGCATCGCCGCGGACATCGGTCTCTTCGATATCCGCCCCCATTTCGCGGAGCGTCGTGAACAGGCCGGTGCGCAGAGGATTGGTCATGACGTCGGTGAGCTCGATCTCCGAGCCCGGCGTGATCAGCGCCGCCACCATCGGAAAGGCGGCTGAGGACGGATCGGCCGGCACCACGACGTCGGCGCCCTTCAGCTCGGGCTGGCCGGTGAGCGTGATCTTGCGGCCGTGGGCGCCTTCCTTCTCGGAGACGATCTCGGCGCCGAAATGCTTGAGCATCAGCTCGGTGTGGTCGCGGCTGGCCTCTGACTCGATCACCGTGGTGGTGCCGGGGGCCGAGAGGCCGGCCAGCAGCACCGCGGACTTGATCTGCGCGGAAGCCACCGGCGTCTTGTAGACGATCGGCAGCGGATCACGGGCGCCCTGCAAGGTCAGCGGCAGCCGGCCACCTTCCTGGCAGTCCGTGACTTTTGCGCCCATCAGTTCCAGCGGATCGACGATGCGGCGCATCGGGCGGCTGCGCAGCGAGGCATCACCGTCGAATGTCACGGTGATCGGGCAACCGGCAACGGCGCCCATTACCAGGCGCGAGCCGGTGCCGGCATTGCCGAAATCCAGCGGCGCCTCCGGCTGGGCAAAGCCGGCGACACCTACGCCATTGACCTTCCACGCAAAATCGCCGGTCCGCTCGACCTTTGCGCCGAGCGCCTGCATCGCTTTGGCGGTATTCAGGACATCCTCGCCTTCGAGCAGGCCGGTGATCCGGGTTTCGCCGACCGCCAGCGCGCCGAGAATGAGCGCGCGATGCGAGATCGACTTGTCGCCGGGCACGCGTGCGGAACCGCGCAAAGCGCCGCTTTTGCGCGCTGTGAGAGGCGTCGGCTGGGCGGCGGATGTGTCTGGATGGCTCAAAATACTGTTCCCTTGCGCAAGCGGGCTCGTAGCATATGGGCCACGGCGCGTCACGCGGCCGTCACTCTCGTGCAAACCGCTATTGACAGGAGCGTCTCAACTAGCCAAGTGAAGCACCGTTTTTCAAGAAATCCCCAGGACACCTGCACGTGGCCAAATCCGACCTCGGAACCAAACGCATTTGCCCAACCACGGGCAAGAAGTTCTACGACCTCAACAAGACGCCGGTGATTTCGCCTTATACCGGTGAGGTGGTGCCGATCGCTCCTGTTGCTCCGCCCCGTGGCCGCGCCGCCGAGCGCGCTGCGTCGCCTGCGAACACGACGGACGAGAACGAGACCAACGAGAACGAAGAGTTGGTGTCGCTCGAGGAAGCCGATGCCGAGGAGAACACCGGCAAGAAGGCTGCCGTGCTGGAATCCGAGGACGACATCGAAGCCGACGATTCGGTTGATGATGATGACGACGATTCGACCTTCATCGCCGACGAGGACGAAGGCGACGACGACGTGACCGACATCATCGGCGACGTTGGCGGCGACGAAGAAAGTTAAGTGACAAGATCCTGACAAGGGTCTTGTGATCCACCCGAACATGTGGTTTGGGTTTGCCGCGCGACGCCGACCCAGGCCGTCGCGCTTCAGGGGCCATAGCTCAGCTGGGAGAGCGCTTGCATGGCATGCAAGAGGTCGGCGGTTCGATCCCGCCTGGCTCCACCACGCTTCGCCAAGTGGCTTCGCGTGGCGCAGCCGCGCAGAGCCTTTTGGCGAAGCGTGGTGTCCGGCGAAGCCCAAAGGGCGAAGACGGACTGAAATTGAAACTCCGTTTCTTTCTTTTTGACTGCCCTACCCGCTCTTCTTCCGACGATCCCAGGCGAACACCGTCATGTGGTACGTCTACATCATCCGGAGCATTCAGTTTCCTGAGCAGGAATATATTGGCGCGACTGCCGATCTGAAAAAGCGAATCGCTGAACACAACGCGGGCAGATCAGCGCACACGTCGAAGTTCATGCCGTGGGAGTTGGTGTGGTACTGCGCATTTCCGGATAAGCACCGTGCGCTCGCGTTTGAGAAATATCTGAAATCCCACTCCGGCCGCGCCTTTGCCAAGAAACGCCTCTGACGCCGCCTACTCCCCCAGCGCCCTGTTCAGCCGATCCCTGAGCGCGACGATCTCGTCTTTCATTGCCACCAGCTCATCAACCGAACAGCCCGTCGCGCCGAGAATGCCCTGCGGCACGGCGCCGGCCTTGTCACGCAGCGCCTTGCCCTGCGCGGTCAGCGTCACGATCACCGTGCGCTCGTCCTCCGCACCACGCGTGCGCTTCACCAGGCCCGCCGCCTCGAGCCGCTTCAGCAACGGTGTCAGCGTGCCCGAATCCAGGAACAACTTTTCGCCGATCTCCTTCACCGGCACCTGATCGCGCTCCCACAGCACCAGCATCGCCAGATACTGCGAATAAGTGAGCCCGAGCTTCTCCAGCAGTGGCTTGTACACGCGGTTGAACGCATGGCCTGCGGAATAGACCGCAAAGCAGATCTGGTTATCGAGCTGCAAGAGGCCCGAAGGGGCCGGTTTCTTCGCCATCATCATCTCCAGACCCCATCTGGTCACGAGCCGACGCCCCAGCCAAGCCCGCTCACGATCTGTTGAGCACAATTCGATCGCGCGCGCTTCTTTTTATATTGCGCACAATCTAATTGCGCTCAATTATGATCGCATCAACAAACGACGCGCAAGCGCCACAGCCCGAAGGAGACCACCATGTCCGTGAATGTCCTCTACAAGACCAGCGCCAAGGCAACCGGCGGCCGTGACGGCCGCTCGACCACCACCGACGGCACGTTCGACGTCAAGCTTGCCACCCCGAAGGAGCTCGGCGGCGCTGGCGGCGAAGGCAACAATCCCGAGCAGCTGTTCGCAGCCGGCTATGCCGCCTGCTTCATCGGCGCCATGAAGTTCGTCAGTTCGCAGGGCGGACCGAAGGTGCCGGCTGACACCGCCGTCACCGCGACCGTCGGTATCGGCCCGCGCTCCGAAGGCGGTTTCGGTCTCGATGTCGAACTGGCGATCTCGCTGCCGGGGGTCGATCGCGCCGAAGCGGAAGCGCTGGTTGAGAAGACGCATCAGGTCTGCCCGTATTCGAATGCCACGCGCGGGAATATCGCGGTGCGCTCGGTGATCGTGTAAGAAGCTGATCTCTAGCCCTCATGGTGAGGAGCGCGCCCTTGCGCGCGTCTCGAACCATGAGCTGGCCGGGCTCGGAGCCTGCAGCCATCCTTCGAGACGCCGCTACGCGGCTCCTCAGGATGAGGGCGGAGCGAGATAGATCGGCCAAAAGGCCCGGCATCTGCCGGGCCTTTTGCGTTCGCCCTGCGCTCATGGCGGCTGCGCGAAGACGCCCATTGCCGCGCGCCGCCAAGCCCGGTAGCTCTGACAGCCTTCACGATGCTCTCCGGCATAATAACAACGACACTAGAGAGAAGGCTGATTGAATGAGCTTACCCGTAGCCCCCGGCGCCATTGCCGGCCTGCGCGTGATCGATCTGTCGCGTGTGCTCGGCGGTCCCTACTGCACGCAGATCCTGGGCGACCACGGCGCTGACATCGTCAAGGTCGAGCCGCCCGCCGGCGACGAGACCCGCGACTGGGGCCCCCCCTTCCATGACGAGGATGCGGCCTATTTCGTCGGCGCCAATCGGAACAAGCGCTCCATCGGCCTCGATCTCGCATCCGAAGGCGGCCGCGCCGTCCTGATGCGCATGCTCGAAGACGCCGATGTGATGATCGAGAACTTCAAGCCCGGCACCCTCGACAAATGGGGCATCGGCAACGATTTCCTGCGCGAAAAATTCCCGCAGCTGATCCATTGCCGCATCTCCGGTTTCGGCGCCGACGGCCCGCATGGCGGCCATCCCGGCTATGACGCCATCATCCAGTCGATGGTCGGCCTGATGGCCTCCACCGGTTCGCAGGACTCTGGCCCGACCCGTATCGGTGTCGCGCTCGTGGATATGTGCACCGGCCTCTATGCCTGCGTCGGCATCCTGATGGCGCTGCAGGAGCGTGCAAAGTCAGGCCTTGGACAGTTCGTGGAAGCGACGTTGTATGAGACCGGCCTTGCCATCATGCACCCGCACACCTCGAACTACTTCTACAATGGCGGCAAGCCACCGGCCCTGACCGGCAACGAGCATCCCAATCTGGTGCCCTATGCCGTGTTCAAGGCGCGCGACGGCAACATCTTCATGGGCGTCGGCAATGACGGCACCTTCCGAAAACTGTGCCGCGAACTCGGCAAGCCGGATCTCGGCACCGATGAACGCTTCGCGCGCAACCGCGACCGCGTGGTGAATCGCGATGCGCTGCGGGCTGAGCTTGAGACGATCCTCGCACAGCACGATTCCGCACCGCTGTGCGAACGCCTGCTTGGCGCCGGCCTTCCCGCCGGCCCGGTGCAGTCGATCGACAAGGCCCTCGCCAATGCGCACACCAAGCATCGCGGCGATGTCATCGAGAAGGACTGGTACAAGGGCGTCGCGTCGCCGGTCCGCTTCGATCGCACCAAAGCGAGCCTTCGCCGCGTGCCGCCGAAGTTTAACGAACACTTCGACGAGATCCTCACCGAGTTCGGTTACTCGGCCGATCAGATCAAGGACCTCGTTGCCAAGGGAACCGTGAGCGGCACAGAGCGCAAGCGCTGACGATCAACATCAACTGTCGCCGCCCGGCTTGACCGGGCGGCCCAGTAAACACTGACGGTTGTGATAAAACCGAAGAGCCGGCGTGTACTGGATCCCCGCCTCCGCGCGCGCAATTGCGCGCTAGGCGGAGACGACAGACTAGGTGCGGGGCAGGCCACAGAGCGCAAACCCTGTTCGACTTTTTTGCGGCTTCCCAACGCCGCCCTTTCCCGCCTAGCATCCGCGCCGTCAAAATGTCGCATGCACGTCATCCGGCGCAGATTTGTTGCGGTAAGACGATGACGGCACCCGGGAGAAACTGAATGAATCGCACTCACATCGCGCTCGCCACCCTGCTCGCCTCCACGCTGGCTTTTGCTGCACCTGCGCAGGCGGTGACCGAGATCCAGTGGTGGCACGCGATGAGTGGCGGCAACAACGACATCGTCAACAAGCTTGCCGCCGACTTCAATGCCTCGCAGAGCGACTACAAGGTGGTGCCGACCTTCAAGGGCGCCTATCCCGACACGATGAATGCCGGCATCGCCGCCTTCCGCGCCGGCACGGCGCCGCATATTTTGCAGGTGTTCGAAGTGGGCACCGCGACCATGATGAGCGCCAAGGGCGCGGTGAAGCCCGTCTATCAACTGATGAAGGATGCGAACGAGCCGTTCGACCCCAACGCCTATCTGCCGGCGATCACCGGTTACTATTCGACCTCGAAGGGCGAGATGCTGTCCTTCCCGTTCAACTCGTCGTCGATGGTGATGTGGGTCAATCTCGATGCGCTGAAGAAAGCTGACATCGCGGAGATTCCGAAGACCTGGCCTGAGGTTTTCGACAGCGCCAAGAAGCTGAAGGCCGCGGGATACACGACCTGCGGCTTCTCCAATGCCTGGGCGACCTGGGCCAATATCGAACAGTTCTCTGCCTGGCATAATGTGCCGATCGGCAGCAAGGCCAACGGGCTCGACGGCTTCGACACCGTGCTGCAATTCAACACGCCGCTGCATGTGAAGCATCTGCAGACGCTGACCGAACTGGTGAAGGACAAGACCTATGACTATTCCGGCCGCGCCAATGGCAGCGAAGCGCGCTTCGGCTCCGGTGAATGTCCGCTGTTCCTGACCTCGTCGGGCTATTACGCGACCGCCAAGAGCACCGCGAAATTCGCCTTCACCTCGGCGCCGATGCCTTACTATCCGGACGCCACGGGCGCACCGCAGAACTCGATCATCGGCGGCGCATCGCTGTGGGTGATGGGCGGCAAGAAGCCGGACGAATATAAAGGCGTGGCGAAATTCTTCGCGTTCCTCTCCGACACCGATCGGCAGGCGAAGCTGCATCAGGAGTCCGGCTATCTGCCGATCACCAAGGCGGCCTATGAAAAGACCAAGGCATCGGGTTTCTATGAGAAGAACCCGACGCTGGAGACACCGCTGAAGGAGCTCACCAACAAGGAGCCGACGGAGAATTCCCGCGGGCTTCGCTTCGGCAACATGGTGCAGCTGCGCGACATCTGGTCGGAAGAAATCGAGGCGGCGCTGGGCGGGCAGAAGACCGCGCAGCAGGCGCTGGATGCGGCGGTGACGCGCGGCAATGCGATGCTGCGGACGTTCGAGAAGACGGTGAAGTAACTCCTCCTGTCGTCGCCCGGCTTGACCGGGTGACCCGGTAAACACTGACATGCGTGTCTGCTGGATCACCCGCTTTCGCGGGTGATGACATAGGAGAATGAGGCGGCTGGGGGCACGACACACCACATGGAAAAAACCGCGATCTTCGGCAACAAGGCGCTCCCCTATGCGCTGCTACTTCCGCAACTCGTCATCACGCTGGTGTTCTTCTACTGGCCGGCGAGCCAGGCGGTGTGGCAATCCTTCCTGCGCGAGGATGCGTTCGGTTTGAACTCTGACTTCGTCGGGCTGGAGAACTATCAGGCACTATTCGCACAGCCCGAATATTACAAGGCGATGGTCACCACGCTGGTGTTCTCGTCGCTGGTGGCGGCGCTGTCGCTCTCCATCGCGCTCCTGTTCGCGACCCAGGCCGACAAGAACATCAAGGCCGCGCCCGTGTTCAAGGTGATGATGATCTGGCCCTATGCGGTCGCCCCGGCCGTCGCCGGTGTGCTGTGGCTGTTCATGTTCCATCCGACGCTCGGCACGCTGGCGCGGCCGATGCGCGTGCTTGGCATGAATTGGAATCCGCTGCTCAACGGCAATCATGCCATGGCGCTGATCGTCATGGCCGCGGTGTGGAAACAGATCGCCTATAATTTCCTGTTCTTCCTCGCCGGCCTGCAATCGATCCCGCGCAGCGTGCTCGAAGCCGGCGCCATCGACGGCGCCGGGCCACTGCGCCGGTTCTGGACCATCACCTTCCCGCTGCTGTCGCCGACCACCTTCTTCCTGCTGGTGGTGAATGTCGTCTACGTCTTCTTCGACACATTCGGCATCATTGATGCCGTCACCGGCGGCGGCCCCGCGGGATCGACCACCACCATGGTCTACAAGGTCTATGCCGATGGCCGGCTCGGCGGCGATCTCGGCGGGTCCGCGGCACAGTCGGTGGTGCTGATGGTGATCGTGATCGCATTGACGGCGATCCAGTTCCGCTATGTCGAACGCAAGGTGCAATACTGATGGTCGAGCACCGCCGCTGGAACGACATTGTCGCCTATCTGATCCTCACGCTCGGCGTGCTGCTGGTGGTCTTCCCCGTCTATGTCGCGCTGATCGCCTCCACTCACGACGCGGCCACCGTGGTCAACGGCAACATGCCGATGACGCCGGGCAGCCACAGCTGGGACAATTACTATCGCGCCATCTTCGTCGGCGGATCGCGCGCCAGCCGCGAGCCGGTGGGCACCATGCTGATCAATTCCTTCATCATGGCGATGGGGATCGCGCTCGGAAAGATTTTCATCTCGATCCTGTCGGCCTATGCCGTGGTGTATTTCCGTTTCCCGTTCCGCAAGACGGCGTTCTGGATCATCTTCATCACGCTGATGCTGCCCGTCGAGGTGCGCATCTATCCGACCTACAAGGTGATCGCCGACCTGAAGATGCTGGACACCTATGGCGGACTGATCCTGCCGCTGATTGCTTCCGCCACCGGCACGCTGCTGTTCCGGCAGTTCTTCATGACGATTCCGGAAGAGCTGCTGGAAGCCTCCCGCATCGATGGCGCCGGCCCCTATCGCTTCTTCAAGGATACGCTGCTGCCGCTGTCGGTGACGACCATGGCGGCGCTGTTCGTGATCCAGTTCATCTATGGCTGGAACCAGTATCTGTGGCCGCTGCTGATCACCACGCAGGATTCGATGCAGACCATCGTCACCGGTATCAAGAAAATGCTGACCACGACGGACGAGCTCGCCGAGTGGCAATTGGCGATGGCCACGGCGATCCTGGCGATGCTGCCGCCGGTGGCGGTGGTGATCTTCATGCAGCGGCTGTTCGTGCGCGGCCTGGTCGAGACGGAGAAATAACATGGCCAGCGTGACCCTGCGCGATATCAGGAAGACCTATCCCGGCGGCTTCGAAGCCATCAAGGGCATCGGCTTCGACATTCCCGACGGCCAGTTCTGCGTGCTGGTCGGACCAAGCGGCTGCGGCAAGTCAACGCTGCTGCGCATGGTGGCGGGGCTGGAGACGGTGACATCCGGCGAGGTCGATATCGGTGGCCGCGTTGTCAACCAGGTGGAGCCGGCGGATCGCGACATCGCCATGGTGTTCCAGAACTACGCGCTCTATCCGCATATGACCGTCTACAACAACATGGCCTATGGGCTGCGCAATCGCGGCATGGCAGCGCCCGAGATCGATACCCGCGTGCGCGAGGCGGCGCAGACGCTTGAACTTGCCACCATGCTCGACCGCAAGCCGCGGCAGCTCTCCGGTGGCCAGCGCCAGCGCGTCGCCATGGGCCGCGCCATCGTGCGGCAGCCAAAAGTGTTTCTGTTCGACGAACCGCTGTCCAATCTCGACGCCAAGCTGCGCGTGGCCATGCGCGTGGAAATTCGAAAACTGCAGCGCAGGCTGAAGACGACCTCGATCTATGTGACGCATGACCAGCTCGAAGCGATGACGCTGGCGGATATCCTCGTCGTCATGAATGGCGGCGTGGTGGAGCAGATCGGCAGCCCGCTCGATATCTACAGCAGGCCGAGAACGACCTTCGTCGCCTCGTTCATTGGCGCGCCACCTATGAACCTGATCAAACTGCGCGACGATGCACTCAGCACCACCGTGGCAGGCACCGGCGCCGGCATTCTTGGCGTCCGCCCCGAAGATCTCGTCCTTGCGGATGCCGCTCCGGAGGGCGGCATTGCGCTGGATCTCACCGTGGAGACCATCGAGCGTGTCGGTGCCGAGACCTATGTTTACGGCTCCCGCGCGGGCCGCGAGGCGGCGGTCAGCAGCACGCCAGGCGAATTGCCCGAAGGGGAAATGATCGTCCGCATCCCTGGACTGGACGCCCCGGCCATCGGCGCCCAAATCCGTGCCGTGGCTCCCCGCGGAAAACTGCACCTGTTCTCGGCCGACGGTCGGACGCGGATCGAAAGCTGATCCATTTCAAGCTGTTGACACTGTTTACCCTGCAATCGGCGGGTGCTTGAACCGGACCGGCCGATCCCCATATCTTTGGCAGACCGGTTGGCACAGTGCTGATCGGCCAGGGGTGCCGTAAGGGCCCCTCAAAGTCGCTTCGAGAGGGCTTTGTACCGATGTCTCGTGTTCCTTCGTTGTCCAGTCCGTTCCTGTTGGGGTTCGACGAGATCGAGCGTGCGCTCGACCGCGTCGTCAAAGGTGCCGACGGCTATCCTCCCTACAATATCGAGCGGTGCGACCGTGAAAACGGCCAGCCGGAAAAGCTGCGGATCACGCTGGCGGTCGCCGGCTTCACCCGTGAGCAGCTCGATGTCACCACCGAGGAAAACCAACTCGTCATCCGCGGCCGCCAGCAGGACGACAAGACCCGGCAATACATCCATCGCGGCATTGCCGCGCGCCACTTCCAGCGCACCTTCGTGCTGGCGGAGGGGATGCTGGTGCTGGGTGCGGATCTGAGGAACGGGTTGTTGTCCGTTGATCTCGCCAGGCCTGAGCCTGAAAGGGTCATTAAGACAATCGCTATCAATGAGCACGAATAATACGGAACTAGTAGCGGACTCGACCGCTTGAATCTTTGTAGGAGTCGAGACGATGACTGAAGTTGAAATTGCTGCCGTGAAGAATCCTTCCATCACCACCGAAGCGCTGGCGCATCTGGGCGAGGGTTTGATCGCTTATGTGAAGCCCGTACGCTCCGAGGACGTGCCTGGCCTGTTTCCGCAGGCGCCAGAGATTGCGCCGGGATTGCAGCTGTTCGCGCTGCACGCCGCCGATGGCACCCCGATCATGCTCACCGATAGCCGCGAGACGGCGATCGCGAATGCATGGAGCCAGGAATTGCAGGCCGTCAGCGTTCACTGACGTCATGCCAAACGCGTGGGATGGGTTGAGCGAAGGCGCGAAGCTGGAGCGATACCCATCATTGCACGCTCCAGGTCTGTGGTGATGGGTATCGCTACGCTCAACCCATCCTACGACCTGGCCGCGTGGGTATGTATTTAACCCACGATCAATCTTCCCGCGGCATCCTTGCTGCACCGAATCGATCCGCCCGCGCCGATCGACATTCATAGAACTGATCCCCCCATCACATTCAATCTGAACATCGGCTGCGATGCCTCCATCGCGGTTGATTGCATCGCCTGTCAGCGCGAAGCGAATGGTGACCACGCATTCACCATGACTTGAGAAAGTCAGGTCATGACGAGATTCGAGGTCACCATGACTGAATCACTGGTTGAATCGCCACAGGCTCACATCGTGAAGATCGAGAGCCTGTTGCATAGCTTCAGTACGACGCATGCCAATGACAATGTCGCGCCACGCAGCCGCCGCTTCGACGGCCGGCCGGTTGTCGCGGCCTGTCTCGCCTTCTTCGTCTTCGCGCCAGGCTGCGCCGCAGCCGCTGCTTTCCTGTTGCGCAGCGACGGCACTGTGCCGCCGCTGGTGACATCAGAGAGTACCCCTGCACTCGCGGCGAAATCCGACCGCCTGCCGCTCGAACAATGGAGCGCAGAAGCAAGCGAACGTCTCGGCGCACAGCAGGATGTCCGCGCCGCCGCTGCGATGATCGCCGAAGATGCAAGATTTCTTCAGCCCATGGTGATCCGCGGCAGCCTCGAAGACGGCACCATCACAGTCATCCCCACAGCAGCCGTCAGCGAAGCCGCATTCAGCGAAGCGCCAGCCGCCACCGAGCCAAGCGCCGCGCCGGCAAAGCCACGCGCCAAGCGACAGGCGCGCCGCGCTCCTCCCATTCGCGTGGCAGAAGCCCCGCCGATACCTGAACCTCCAGAACCAACCTTCTTCGAAAAACTATTCGGGACGCGTTTCAACTAATTCTGCCAACATCCAAACAAGCGAGTATCAAAATGCAAAACACTGCAGCGATGAATTCGGACGTCAAAGCCCTCCTCACTCTCCTGGCCCTCAAGACCGGCACCACCTCGCCGGAGATCCACCACGCGCTGCAGCTGGCTGCTGCGTCACGCGTGATGATGGCAGAAGAACATGCGAATCCCGCGCGCGGCCATGCGGATGCCACCGCCAGCAATGTCGCCAAGCTGCGCCCGAATGCGAATATGCCGGAGACCTCCGCTTCCGTGCGCCGCATGAAGCAGAGCGCGGATGCGATGAATTCCGACATCAAGGCGCTGATCACGCTGATGCTGTTGAAGAACGGCGCCGATGCGAACGAGATCCAGACCGCACTGCGCATGGCCGCCGGATCGCGCGCCGCCGCAGCGGCCGAAGAAGCCGAAGCCCAGCGTTTTGACGCACAGCAGAGCGAAGCGAATCCGGAAATGGTGGCCGAGCTGGCAAGCCTCGCCGGATCGCGCCAGCAGGGCGGTAAGGAATTTGCGGCCTGAGCTGAGCTGTGTGTCTCGACCTGTCGTCACCCGGCTTGACCGGGTGACCCAGTCCACACGGCACGGACAGAGTTTAATGGATCGCCCGGTCAAGCCGGGCGACGACAACAGAAAATAACTCGGCTCTTATCACGCCGCCGTCGCGGGCGGCAGTGCCAGCACCGAATAAATCGCCTGCGCATCGCGCGAGGCGCGGAGCTTCTTGGCGACATCCTGGTCACGCAGCAAACGTGCGATGCGCGCCAATGCCTTCAGGTGATCCGCGCCCGCACCTTCCGGCGCCAGTAGCAGGAAGACGAGATCGACCGGCTGGCCATCCATCGCCTCGAAATCGATCGGACGCTCCAGCCGCGCGAACAGGCCGAACAGTTTGTCCAGCTTCGGCAGCTTGCCATGCGGAATCGCGACACCATAACCGACCGCCGTGGTGCCGAGCTTTTCACGCTGCAGCAGCACTTCGAAGATCGTGCGCTCGTTCTGTCCGGTCAACGCAGAGGCGCGCGCTGCCAGCTCCTGCAGCGCCTGCTTCTTGCTATTAACTTTCAACGCCGGGAGGATCGCCTCGGGCGCTACCAGATCGGTAATTGTCATCGACCGTTCCGAGGAAAATTGACCGTCCGCGGTGTGTTTGGACCAAGACCGGCAGCGTCAAGAAAAACTGTAAGTGGACATCGTTCCCGGTGACGGATCACGCCCCGGCGGCTTCCGCCCAAAGCGTAGTCTAGCACCGGAAACCCCCATGCGAAATCCATCGACCGGTATAACCCGTCAAAGGCGGCGGACCATATGCATGGCCCGCCGGGGCGTCAATGGCGTCAGGACGGTTTAATCACCGGGGGATCGACCCAGCCGACATTCCCGTCGGTCCGGCGATAGACGAGATTCACCCGCCCCGTGCTGCCATGCAGGAATACCACGACAGCGGCACCCGTGAAGTCGAGTTCCTCCACCGCCTGGCTCACCGAGAAGCGCTTCAGTGACTTGGTCGATTCCGCGATGATGACAGGTTCATAACCACTCGATGCTTCGTCGTCGTGATCGGGCGCTTCGATAATGTAGCTCGGCGCATCCAGCGTGGGCGCCGTGAGTTCGGCGAGTTGCTCGGCTTCCGCATGCGCCTTGCGCGCGGAGCGATCCTTCAGCCGGCTCTTGTAACGACGCAGTCGCTTCTCGATTTGCAGCAGCGCCTGGTCGGCGCTCGCATAGGCATCCTGTGCGTTGGATTCGGCTTCGAGCGTCACTCCGGAATCGAGATGCAGAGAACAGTCGGTGCGGAAACCGAAGCCGTCTTTGCTCAGCGTGATGTGCCCGGAATAATTGCCATCGAAATATTTTCGGAGCACTTCATCCGTGCGCTCGGACACACGGCCGCGCAGAGCGTCGCCAACACTGATACTTTTTCCCGAGATGCGAAGGGTCATGCTGATACCTCGATTCGATCCAAGTAGAACCGACAGTATCCCGTTTCCACGGGAGCGCAATCAAGCTGATGCGGTGTCGCGGGACCGGTCGGATGACTTCTCAGAAGATGTCCTGTCGGACGGGGTGGAGGGCGCCTTGAGAGCATTGCCGAGCATGCTTTGCTTGTCACGACGGCGCTGCACCGACGACGGAATCCGCATGGCCTCGCGGTATTTCGCCACGGTACGACGCGCGATATCAATGCCGGTTGCGCGCAAGCGTTCCACGATCGTGTCGTCGGACAGGATGGCTGACGGACTTTCACCATCTATCAATTGCTTGATGTGATGCCGCACCGCTTCGGCCGAATGTGCTTCACCACCGTCGGCGGATGCGATGGACGCGGTAAAGAAGTATTTTAATTCGAAGATGCCGCGATTGGTCGCCATATATTTATTGGCGGTGACGCGAGAAACAGTCGATTCATGCATTTGAATGGCATCGGCAACAGCCTTCAAATTCAGGGGACGCAGATGCGCGACGCCCTGCGTGAAGAAGCCGTCCTGCTGGCGGACGATCTCTGTCGATACCTTGAGAATGGTTCGCGCGCGTTGATCCAGCGCACGAACGAGCCATGTCGCATTCTGCATGCAATCGGAAAAATACGTCTTGTCGTCGCTCTTGCGGATCGTCTTCGACAATTCGGAATAGTAAGTCTGGTTGACCAGCACACGGGGCAAGGTGTCGCTGTTCAGCTCCACATGCCAGCCGCCATCGGGGCCAGGGCGCACATAGACATCAGGCACCACTGTCTGCGCACGCGATACGCCGAACTTCAAACCGGGCTTCGGATCGAGCCTTCGAATTTCGCCAATCATGTCGGTGATGTCGTCGTCATCGACGCCGCAGAGTTTGCGCAGTGACACGACGTCGCGCTTCGCGAGCAGATCGAGATTTTCGATCAAGGCCTGCATCGCCGGATCGTAGCGGTCCTGTTCGCGCAATTGAATCGCGAGACATTCGCTGAGATTGCGCGCGCAGACGCCTGGCGGATCGAAGGTCTGCAGTGTGGTGAGCACGAGTGCGACATCTTCCGCGGATGCACCGAGCTTGTCACCGACGTCGCCGAGATCGGCCGGCAGATAGCCGGCCTCATCGACGAGATCGATCAGGTACTGCCCGATCATGCGCTGCGCCTGCGACGTGAAAGCCACGGCAAGCTGTTCGGCGAGATGATCGCCGAGCGTCACTTCCGCAGCGACGAAGGCTTCGAGATTGTAATCATCATCATTCGACGAACCACCGCCCCATTCGGTATAGGCGGTGGGTGCCGCGTCCTGCGCATTGCGCGCGGCGGCATCAGCGGGCTCTTCGGAAAAAACATTCTCGAGACCGGTGTCGAGGGTCTGCTCGATCTCGCTGCGCGAGCCAAGATCGTTGTTGATCCAGTCGTCGGGCGCCGGCGCGTCGAACCTGCTCTCGCCGCGATCGGCGAAATCGGAACTATCGCCGCCATCCGACCCGGAACCGTAGTCGTCGGAACGCTCATAGTCGGACCGCTCGGGCACTGGCTCGCCGGCCACCGGGGCTTCCGGCCCGTCATTGGCGCGCTCCAGCAGCGGATTGCGCTCGAGTTCATCCTCGACAAAGGTGGAGAGGTCCAGATTCGACAGCTGCAGCAGCTTGATCGCCTGCATCAGCTGCGGCGTCATCACCAGCGACTGGGTCTGCCGAAATTCGAGTCTCTGCGTCAGCGCCATTGCGGCAAAAACCGATCCAAGAAGAACTGGGCCGAAAATTGGTCCGTTTCTTGCTTAGACCTTTACTGACGTGATGTACACGTCTTGACGAAAGGGAATTTTGGGCTAGAGGCGGAATTCTTCGCCAAGGTAAAGACGGCGCACGTCCGGGTCCGCCACGATCTGTTCCGGCGTTCCTTCCGTCAGGATCTCACCAGCATAGACGATATAAGCGCGGTCCGTCAGGCCCAATGTTTCGCGGACATTATGGTCGGTGATGAGCACGCCGATGCCGCGATTGGTGAGATGGCGCACGAGATCCTGAATATCGCCGACAGCGATGGGATCGATGCCGGCGAAAGGTTCGTCCAGCAACATGTAGTTCGGTCGCGTCGCCAAAGCGCGCGCGATTTCGACGCGACGGCGCTCGCCGCCTGACAGCGCGATGGACGGCGATTTGCGCAGCCTGGTGACGTTGAATTCGTCGAGCAGCGCATCGAGTTCGTATTCACGCTTCTTCCGGCTCGGCTCGATCACTTCGAGGACGGCGCGGATGTTCTGTTCCACCGTGAGGCCGCGAAAAATGGACGCTTCCTGCGGCAGATAGCCGATGCCGAGGCGGGCGCGCTGATACATCGGCAGCTTCGTGACATCGTGACCGTCGAGCTCGATGGCGCCGCTGTCGGCTCCGACCAGCCCGGTGATCATGTAGAACACGGTGGTCTTGCCGGCACCGTTCGGTCCGAGCAACCCGACCGCCTCGCCGCGGCGAACATAGATGCTGACGCCGCGCACGACCTGGCGCGAGCCATAGGTCTTCTTCACGCCGTGTACCGCGAGATAGCCGGAACGCGCCTGTTTCGGCTGGGCGACGCCATTGTTGCGCTGACGCGGCGCCTGCGGCGGCGGAACATCGGGGCGGCGGGCCTGCTGGATGGGTGACGATTGGGCCGCTTGCGGCGCAGCCGTGGCGGCGCGCGACATCGGCGGGGCATCGCGCATGGGCTGGCCGACGAGGCCGCCCATATCGTCCTGCAAAGCGGTAATATCGACCGGCTGGCGCGCAAAACCTTGCGGGCCGCGTTTCGGAGCGCGCCGACGGAACATGCCGAGGAGATCAACCATTCGCGCTACGATTTACCTTTAACGATCGTCGAGTGACACCCGACTATCCGACCCAACAATGGCGATAACGGGTTAACGGGCAGGTTTCAACGGCCGCGCGCTATGCGGGCAGGCTCACGACCTGCACTATTTTTTTGCGCCTGGAATGATGGAGGTCGGTCCGCTGCCGGATTGCCCGGAGCCGGCGGAATCAAACACCGCCTGTACCGGACCAGAGGTCGATTCCACACGCGACGTTCCTGTCGTCATGTCGACAATCAGCCGGTCGCCTCGCAGGATATTCTTCCCTTTTGTCAGCACGACCTTGCCAGACCCGCCCTGCATGGTGACGAGATTCGAGCGCGTGTCGAAAATCGCCGCGTCACCGGTCACGACCTGGTCCTTTTGCGTCACGATCACATTGCCGCGCGCTTCCAGCCGACGGATCGATGACGATCCTCCCGGCCCGGGCTCGGCTGCCTTGATCTGGTTCTTGCCAGCGCCCTTTGCAGGCGCCGCCCCGCCCGACTGTTTCGCAGAATCGCTGCCGTCGTAAAACACCACCAGCGACTTCGATTTCATCGTGGTGTCGCCCTGCACGACTTTGACATCGCCGGTGAAGGTCGCTTCCTTCTGCTTGTCGCGCACTTCCAGCGAGGCGGCCTCGATCTGGATCGGCTGATCGCGATTCTGCGAAAAGCCCTGCATGGCATTGGGAACGCCTTGCATCGAGCTTTGCGCAATCGCAGCGCCGGCAACACCAATCGCCAGCACCGACAGACCTGCGCCGATCCACCGACGGGCCGACAAGGAAGATTTCACAACCATCATCACATTCATTTCGTGTGAGCACGCTTGGCGCCATTGGCGCGCGGCTTATCCGGCTCTGCTGGCGCTTTTGCGGCTGGCTCAGGAGCGGGCTCCGCGCCGTTCGGCGTCGGCTGCTCCATCACCAGATTCATCGACACACCGCCTTCGAATCGCACCACTTCACCATTGTCCGTAATCCGCATCCGCTGCCCGAGCAAAGTGCCGTTGAGCAGCTTCACATCCACCGGCTTGTTGGAATCCACCGTTCCCTTGGCGATATCGACAATGGCTTCGGTCAGCCGCGCCTCGTAGCCTGTGGTGGTCTGCAGGAAAATGTCCTTGGTCAGATGCAGCAATTGCGTCTTGGAATTAAACTGCCCGGTGCGCGCATCAAGGCTCAGCGTCGATTTGTCTTCCATCACGACTTTGGCGCGCAGGATGGACAGTTCGAGATTATCGGGGTCGGTGAGGTCCTGGGTCGCCGCCTTGGCCCAGAGCTCATAAGGCCGCCCGTCCGGCGAGAAACCGGCCAGATGCGGCGTCTCCATGGTGATCTTGGTGCCGGACACGACCAGATTGCCGATATCGACCGGCAGTTTGGTAAGGATCCGGAACGGATTGAACACTGAAATGCCGACAATGACCGCCATCGACAGCAGCACGATGGCGGGGACCGCGATGCGCAGCAGGCGCACAAAGCGGCTATGGCGCGCCGCGGCTTTGAACCGCGCCTCCATGGTCACTTCGTAACGATCGACCTGAACTGAACTCACCGCTGCTCCAACGGGCCGGCTTCCATCCGCCGCCCGGCATCCGCGGATATTCTACGCTGAATTGTGCCGTTTTGCAGCCCCACGCACCCAGAACGAGGAGTTTGGCCGAAACACGGCGGCGCGATCGGCCAATGGCCGACCGGTGGCACAGTGCCGCAGGCTGAATTCAGGAATGGGCGAAGATGTCTTCTTCTTCCCAGCCCGACAGATCGAGCTTGGCCCGGCTCGGCAGAAACTCGAAACAGGCCTGCGCCAGTTCGGTCCGCCCTTCCCGCGCCAGCATCACATTCAGCTTTTCGCGCAAAGCATGGAGATGCAGCACATCCGACGCTGCATAGGCCAGCTGCGCATCGCTCAGCGTCTCGCTACCCCAGTCGCTCGACTGCTGCTGCTTCGACAGGTCGACGCCCAGGACTTCGCGCACGAGGTCCTTGAGACCATGGCGATCCGTATAGGTGCGGCACAGGCGCGAGGCGATCTTGGTGCAATAGACCGGCTGCGGCATCACGCCGAGCGCATTATACAGCGCGGCCAGATCGAAGCGGGCGAAATGGAAGATTTTCGTCACGCCGGCATCGCCGAGCAGCTTCTTCAGGTTCGGCGCATCGGTGTGCCCCTGCGGGATCTGCACCACATCGGCACTGCCGTCGCCCGGCGAGAGCTGAACCACGCACAGCCGATCACGATGCGGATTGAGCCCCATGGTCTCGGTGTCGATAGCCACCGAATTGGTGTAGCGGCTCAAATCCGGCAGATCGCCGCGATGCAGGCGGATGGTCATGGTCTCAAAGGCCTCTGTCAGCGCCCACGATTCGAGGGCTTTGGGCGACTTTATCGCGGAAACCTGTCAGACTGAAACCTCATTGATCCGCAAGCGGAACGTGCAGAGGTCGCCTATGAACGTCGCCCAGCAGCGCCTGCCTCGCTTCGCCGTCCTGATCGATGCCGACAACACCTCTCCCCAGATCGCGGCAGGACTATTCGAGGAAATCTCCAAATTCGGGGAAGCCAGCGTTCGCCGCATTTACGGCGACTTCTCGAGCTCGCAGCTCCGCTCCTGGGCCGACATCCTGCAAAAGCACGCCATCGATCCCTATCAGCAGTTCGCCTACACGAAGGGCAAGAACGCATCTGACATCGCGCTCGTCATCGATGCGATGGACCTGCTGCACAGCGAACGCTTCGACGGATTTTGCCTGGTCTCCTCCGACAGCGACTTCACCCGCCTGGCGTCCCGGCTGCGTGAGCAGGGCGCGGATGTCTATGGCTTCGGCACGCGCAAGACACCGGAGAGTTTTCGCCAGGCCTGCCGGCGCTTCATCTATACGGAAAACCTGATGTCCGAGCGGCCGGTGGCCGCAACGGAGCAGCCGCCGGTCGCCGCAGCCTCGAAAAGCCCCACTGCGGCCATTCCCATTCTGGAACGGGTGATTGCCCAGCTCGGCAGCGAAGAAGGCTGGGTCAATCTGGATCGGCTCGGCGAGCAGCTGCCCAATTTCGTCTCGGACTTCGATACGCGCACCTATGGTTTCAGGAAACTGAGCGATCTCGTGCGCAAGGCCGAAACATTCGAGGTCGAGAAGACCGATGCTGGTCGGCTGCGGGTTCGGGTCAGACCGACGGCCACGCAGTCCAAGCCGTCTGCCTCGACTGCGACCGCCCCGGACCTGGAAGTGCAAAAAACAAAGCGCCGAAAGAAGACGTCGAAACGGAGCGCAAAAGCCGGCGACACAAACGGGGATGTCGCCAGCAAGAAGTGACGCCGTCCCAACGGCCCGACCTTACATGCGCCGGTCCGGCGTCAGCTGGTTGCGATTGACGCGCAATTCGATGATGGCCGGGCCCTTCGCCGCCACCGCACGCGCAAATGCCGCGGGAAACTCCTGATGCGCATCGATGACCTCGCCATGGGCGCCGTAGGACCGCGCCAGAGCGGCGAAATCAGGATTGAGCAGATCCGTGCCACTGGGCCGATTCGGGAAGTGCAATTCCTGATGCATCCGGATCGAACCATACATCGTGTTGTTCACGATGATGATGACGATCGGCAACTGCTGCTGCACCAGCGTGGCAAAATCCTGCGAGGCCATCATGAAACAGCCGTCGCCGGCGAGACAAACCACCCGCCGCTCGGGATAGCGCAGCTGCGCCGCGACCGCGGCTGGCAGGCCATAGCCCATCGTGCCGGATTTCGGCGCGATCTGCGTCCCCAGCTTGCGGTAGCGATAGTAGCGGTGCAGCCAGATCGTGTAGTTGCCGGCGCCATTGGTGACGATCGCGTCATCCGGCAGCTCCGTATTCAGATGATCGATGACCGTTGCCATGTCGAAGGGTGGCGCATCGGTGCGCGGCGCCTGGTAATCAACATAGGCCTGGCGCGATTCCGCGCGCCAGTCCGCCCAGGCCTTGCTGTCGAGCGGTGCAAGTTTCGCCAGCGCCTCGGCGAAACGCGCTGAATTGGCGGGAATTCCGAGGGTCGGGACATAG
Organism: Tardiphaga sp. GW821-FHT12E02; assembly: GCF_058807155.1. NCBI lineage: Bacteria > Pseudomonadati > Pseudomonadota > Alphaproteobacteria > Hyphomicrobiales > Nitrobacteraceae > Tardiphaga > Tardiphaga sp. GW821-FHT12E02. The sequence continues at coordinate 765,762 of NZ_JBXAQK010000001.1, read as the reverse complement.
ACGCGGCCAAGCTCTTCCGAACCCGGAAAGACGTGGATCAGCACCTGCTGCGGCGTCGGGACATCGAACAGCGTGTAGTGATTGGTGGTGACGTCGCCGAGCCGGTCGCCGATCACCAGCAACAGATCCGCAGTCTTCACCCGCGCCATCAGAGGCCGGCTGCAGCCAAGGCTGATATCGCCGATATATTGATTGCTGCGATTGTCGAGCACATCCTGCGAGCGGAATCCGGCAACGACCGGCAGATCATTGCGCTCGACGAAAGTCCGGAACTGATCGGCGGCCCCCGGTGTCCAGCCGCAATTGCCGACGATCACTAGCGGGCGCTGCGCTTTCTGCAGCAAGGCGTGAATGTCGGCAATCTGCGCGTCCGACGGCGCGGCCTGAATGACCGTGGCGGGGGCAGCGTCGGCGACTTCACTGACGGAGCTCAGAACGTCCTCCGGAATCGACAGCACGACCGGGCCCGGCCGCCCCTGCATGGCCACATGAAAGGCGCGGCTCACCAGCTCCGGGATGCGATCGACTGAATCGATTTCGACCACCCATTTGGTCATGTCGTCGAAGGTGCGGACGTAATTCATTTCCTGAAACGCCTCGCGGCCAAGATGGCTGCGTGGCACCTGGCCAATGATCAGGATCATCGGCGTCGAATCCTGCCAGGCCGTGTGCAGGCCGAGTGCCGCCTGCATGGCGCCGGGACCGCGGCTGACGACACAGATGCCCGGCCTGCCGGACAGCTTGCCATCGGCTTCGGCCATGTGAGAGGCCGTGGTTTCGTGCCGGCAAACGATGAAGCGGATACCGGCATCCGGCTCGTAAAGCGCGTCGAAGATCGGCAACGCGCTCTCGCCGGGGACACCGAACATCCGGTCGGCGCCGTTGCGGCGCAGGGCGGCGACGAGAATCTGACCACCATTACGTTCGCCCGCTTTGGCGGCGACCGACCGGACCGACTCGTGCTTGTTCATGGGATATCTCGTCCTGATTTCATCCGCGCGATCGCCAAATCGCCGGCATCACTCCTGGAACACTTCCTGTCGCCGCTTGCTGATCGACGGCATCACAATCGAGATCAGCAAGGCCGCGGACAGCAACAGCAGCACAAGGCTGATCGGCCGCTGCAGGAACACCATCGGATCGCCATGCGACGTGATCAGGCTGCGGCGGAAATTCTCCTCCACCATCGGACCGAGCACGAAGCCCATCAGCAGCGGCGCCGGCTCGGCATCGAGCTTGCGCAGGATGTAGCCGAGGGCCGTGAAGCCGACGGTCATGTAGATGTCGAAACTCGAATTGTTGACCGAATAGACGCCGATCGCACAGACCACCACAATGACCAGATAGAGGATGCGGTAAGGCACATTGAGCAGGCGAACCCACAGGCCGATCATCGGGAGATTGATGATCACCAGCATCGCATTGCCGATGAACATGCTGGCGATGAGGCCCCAGAACAGGTCGGGCTGACGCGAGATGATGGTGGGTCCGGGCGCAATGCCGTGCAAGGTTAATGCACCGACCAGCAAAGCCATGGTGGCGCTGGTCGGAATACCCATCGTGAGCAGCGGCACGAAGGATGTCTGTGCAGCGGCATTGTTGGCTGATTCAGGCCCGGCCACGCCTTCGATGGCACCATTACCGAACCGTTCCGGGGTTTTCGACACGCGCTTCTCGAGCGCATAGGACGAGAACGATGCGATGGTGGCGCCGCCGCCGGGAAGAATGCCGAACAGCGTGCCCAGCAGGGTCCCGCGCGTCACCGCACCCCAGGCGCCGCGCAGCACCTTGAGCGACGGCCAGATGCTGTTGATCTTCGAATGATTGACGATGCGGGTGAACTTGTTCTCGAGATTCGAGATCACCTCGGCAACACCGAACAGGCCCATCACCAGCGCGACGAAATTGATGCCGTCCGACAACTCGATGAGGCCGAAGGTCATGCGCGCTTCGCCGGTATTGATGTCCATGCCGACCATGCCGAGCAGCAGGCCGAGAAAGATCATCGCCACCGCGCGGAATGGCGAGCTATTGGCCAGCACCACCGCCGAAACGAGACCGAGCACCATCAGCGAAAAGTAATCCGGCGACGCGAATTTCTGCGTCATCAATGCCAGTGGCGGTCCGAGCAGCGCGATCACCACGGTGCCGAAGCAACCGGCGATAAATGAACCGATGGCGGCAATCGCCAGCGCCTCACCGGCGCGGCCCTGCTGCGCCATCTTGTAACCGTCGATGGCCGTGACGACCGAGGTGGATTCACCCGGGATGTTCACCAGGATAGCGGTGGTGGAGCCGCCATACTGGGCGCCGTAATAGATGCCGGCGAGCATGATGATGGCACCGACCGGATCGAGCGCGTAGGTGGCCGGCAATAGCAGTGAGATCGTCGCCACCGGACCAAGCCCCGGCAACACCCCGATCAGCGTGCCGCATATCGCGCCCAGCAGGCAGAACACCAGATTCAGCGGGGTCGCGGCGACGGAGAAACCGTGACCGAGCGCAGCAAAGACATCGATCATGGCAGCACATTCACCGGAATCTTGAGGAGCCAGACAAAGATGATCGACGACGCGATGGCCAGCACCACGCCGGTGATGACGCTGGCCGGCCAGGTCGTCTCACGCGATGCGAAATGCGCGAGGCCGACCTGCGCGAGAATCGCGATGATGAGGCCGGCACGCTCGACCAGAAGGCCGAATGCGGCAAAGGACAGCAGGATGAAAAACAGCGGGCGCAGATGGATCGCGCCGACGGGAACACCGGCGGTGGTCAGGCCCTTCACCACCATCACGAGGCCCATGCCCAGCAGGATCAGCGCCAGACCGAGCGGGAAATAGCCCGGTCCCATATCGAGCACGGTGCCGATGGTCAGCGTGCGGATATAGAGAAGGGCGATCGTGGCAACGACGACGAGGAGCAAGCCGGTGTAGAAGTCCGAATTGCCACGTTGTGCGAGGGATTTCATGGCGCGCTCCCGTGCCGACGATTGAAATGATGGGCGACGACACAGCAGTGGTCGCCGCCCATCCGGCTTGCTGTCAGGTCTTCTTGTCGGAGATTTCCTTCAGCAGCGTGCGCCACTGCTCGACTTCCTTGCCGATCTGCGCGGTGTATTCCTCCGGCGTGGTGAACACCGTCGATGCACCGGCGACCGCCATGTTCTTCTTCACGTCCGGATCGGCCGCCATCTTCTTGAGGGCCGCCGAAACCTTGGCGATGACTGCGTCCGGCGTCGATGCCGGCGCCATGATGCCATTCCACGATTCCACGGCGTAACCGGGCGAGACGGTTTCGGCGACCGTCGCCACCTTCGGCAGGAACTCGCTGCGGGTCGCCGAAGTCACGGCCAGTGCACGCACCGTATTGGCTTCGATCTGCGGCAGCGCATCGGTCATGTTGGTGAAGGACAGATTGACCTCACCCGAAACCACGGCGGCCGTGGCAGGCGATCCGCCCTTGAACGGCACATGGGTCATCTTGGTGCCGACGCGGGCATCGAACAGGGCCACCGAGAAATACATCAGGCCGCCGGCGCCGCTGGAGCCATAGGTCAGCTTGCCCGGATTGGCCTTCGCATATTTGACCAGGTCTTCCATCGAATTGATCGGCAGCGACGGATTCACGATCACCGTCTGCGGGATGGTGCTGACCACGCTGATCGGCTTGAAGCTCTTGATCGGATCATAGGACGTGGTCTGCGCGACGGGCGCGATGGAAATTGCGCCCACGCTGCAGACGCACAGCGTGTAGCCGTCGCCAGGCGACTTCGACACCAGATCAGAGCCGACAATGCCGCCGCCACCGGGCCGGTTCTCGACGATCACGGTCTGGCTGAGTTCTTTCTCGAGGAAACGCGCCGTAATGCGGCCGACCGCATCGGTATAACCACCAGGCGCATAGGGCACCACGAGCTTGATCGGCTTGCTCGGCCACTCCTGCGCGGACGCAACCGTGGCAGTCAGTCCAGTGCCCACCAAAAGGGCCGCTACGAGAAATCGCTTCATCGGTGTTTCCTGCTGATTGAGAAAGTAACGCGAAGGCTTCGAATGTTTTGATGTCAAAGACTATGCAATGTTCGTTCCCACTAGACCGAGCGCCAGCGTTGCCTTGTCTTCACCCGTGGTGAAATGGCTGAGCTCGATATCGGTCTTGGCGAATTCGACGCGACGGAACGTGGCCTGATCCTCGAACGGCACCGTGGCGTCGATGCCGAGCTTGGTGCGGATGCCTTCCTTGCTGACGCGGACGTATTCATGGCCGCGCGCGCCGGGAATCAGGATGAGATCGCTCGACGCTTCCATGCGCGTGGCGACCGCATATTCGACATCGACGGGATCGCGGATATCGATGTCATGATCGACCACCGTGATGAGGTCGAGATCCTTCAACGCACCGAAGGCGGCGAGAATGGCATTGCGCTGCAAACCATTATGCTGGCGACTCTGCTTCTTGACCTGGATGATCGCATGGAAGCGATGCAGGCCACCTGAAGTCATCTCCACATCAGTGACGATCGGGATCGCCGACTGCAACACCTTGAGCAAGCTCGCTTCGAGCACATATTTGCGCAAGATGATGGTCTCGCGACCGAAGCCGTTGATGACGTGATAGATCGGGCGCAGGCGATGGGTGACGGCCGTGATCTTCAGCACCGGCGCATCGGCGGCGGGCGCAGCGAAGCCGACGAATTCGCCGAACGGCCCTTCCGGCGCGACATCATCGACGGAGATCTCGCCTTCCAGCACGAATTCACATTCGGCCGGAACGATCATGTCCTGCGAAACAGCCTTCGTCACCGTCAACGGCTTGCCGGCGAGACCACCCGCAACGGCGAGTTCATCCGCGTGCTCCGGCATCTGCGAGCCCATGGTGGCTGCCGTGAAGTGCAGCGCGAGATCGGTGCCGATGCACACCGCCACCGGCAGCGCCTTGCCGCGCGCCTTGGCGCGGTCGAAAGCGAGACGGAGATGACGACCGAAATCGAGCTTGATGGCGACGCGATCAGGTCCCAGCAGCTGCAGCCGGTGATAGGAGGCATTATAGATGCCGGTTTCAGGATCTTTCACCACCACGATGCCGGACGTGATGTAGCGACCCGCGTCCCCCGGCGCATGAAACAGCGCCGGCAGCAGCTTGGCGATGTCGAAGCCGGTCTTCAACACGACCTCTTGCGACGGCGCGTTGCTGATGACTTCGGGCGGGAGCGGGCCGCCCATCGCGCGCTGCACCAGACCACGGATGCCATTGAAATCGAGGCCGAATGCCGCCTCGCAGTTTTCCTTCGAGCTGAGCAGATTTCCGATCAGCGGAACGTCGTAACCTTTGACCGATGGAAACAGCAGCGTCTGCTTGCCGTCATGCTTCTTCAGCACCGCCGCGATCTCGAGATGGGGATCGGCCGTCTTCTCGAAAGTCAGAATGCGATCGTTCTTGGCGAGACGCGCGAGCGCCGAGCGAAAGCGGGTGTCGAGAATCTGCGGCTGCGTCATTTTGTTCTTGTCTCGCGTGATCACGTAATTGCGAACAACGATAGCTAAGCAACAAAGGTAGTCAAGCTCGCTCGGTAGGCACCTCTGACTAATTTGTCAGCGTGCGCTGCATCATTTACTGGGATTTATCAGCAGCTGAGAGAATTGTATCAATGGCAGATTGCATCGTCGCAACACGATGCGCATCCGCGTCACCGAGGAAATGCCGCACGACAGAACGCATCACGTCGCCGACCTCGTCGCGTGTTGCAGAGCGATCCAGCGCTGTCTTGCGCTGCAACCAGCCTGCCAGCAGATCGTTTTCGAGACGCTCAGCCGCAAGCTCGCTCGCCTTGATCTGCGACCGCAACTGTTCTGTTTCGTCGGACGGCGCCGGCATCGGGCCGGATTTCAGCGTCGTGCGCAGTGCACGCAGCGGACGGATGATCTGCTCGCGCCAGGCGCGACAGGCCGTGTCCATATCTTCGATGTCGGATTGACTGAGGCAGATGCGTCGCTCGACCGCGGCAAAACTGGCCACGAGCAGCAACATCACATCGACACCGGCATCGGCCTGCAGTTTCAGGCACGCGTCCGAAACGCCGGGCCTGGCGTAAAGCCGGAGGGCGAAAGCCCAGCTTTCGGCAGCGATCGTTCGATTATCGCCCGTCATCGGCCAGATACCGCAAATGACGGGTGCGCATTCATGCAATATCCCGCGGCTTGCCGGCGCCGAGCCCTTCCCAGCGGCTCACCACATCCGTCTGTATATCAAACAGATCGAGAACGCGGCCGAGGGTCTGATCGACCATCTGCTCGAGGCTGGCGGGTTTGGCATAAAAGGCAGGGACAGGCGGATAGACGATGGCGCCGATTTCGGTCACTGCCGCCATGGCCTTGAGATGCCCGAGATGCAACGGCGCCTCGCGCGCCATCAGTACAAGCCGGCGCCGTTCCTTCAACACCACATCGGCGGCGCGCGTGACCAGCGACGACGTCACGCCGGTGGCGATTTCCGCCAGACTGCGCATGGAACATGGCGCGATGACCATGCCCATGGTCTTGAACGATCCGGACGATATCGTGGCGCCGATATTGTCCGCCTGATGCACGACGTCGGCGAGATCGACGACGTCGGAGACGGCGAGATCAAGTTCCTGGGTCAGCGTGATCTTCGCCGACCGGCTCAGCACGAGATGCGTCTCGACATCCGTCGCCTGCAACAGCCGCAGCAGGCGGACACCATAAATGGCGCCCGACGCTCCGGTTATGGCAACGATCAAACGTCGCGGCGCGATCTCAGGCTGGATCGAAATAGTGGATCTCCATCAGCACGCAGCCGCCCACCGACTTGAACGGGCCATGGAAGACGCCCGGCGGACGGACCGCATAGGTGTTCGGCTGGAAGCTCTCACCGCCATTGCCCTGCTTGTCGTTGCCGACGATCAGATCGCCGGTGAACAGGAACACTTCTTCCCAATATTCATGCACGAAAGGCTCGGTGGTGTACACGCCCGGCTCGAAGCGCAGCAGGCGGGTGCGGCTGCCCTGCTTGTTCGGCTCGTCGAGCGCGCCGGACAGGATCTTCTGCTGGATGCCGGCGGGATAACCGGGCGGCGTTTCCCAGCCCGACGACATGTCGATGGTGCGGAATTCGTCGTGAATCTTGTTAACGGCCATGATGGTTGTCCTGACGTAGCAGATTAAGACTTCGCAGTTTTAAGACTCGGCAGCTTAAGCAACGGCGCGAGGTGCGGCGACGGGCTTGCCGCCGGTGGTGAGTTCATCGGCAAGGTCATAGCTCGCCAGCATCTTGTCGAGCAACGCCGTGGCCTGCGCCCAGTCATATGTGCGGAACGCATGGCCCTTGGTGACGAAGGTCGCGCCCGCGAAGAACATCTCATATTGCGAGTGGCGCGAGGCGAATTCGGAGCCGACCGCATCCCAGGCGAGCTTGTAGAATTTCACCTTGTCGACGGCGCTGGCGGCCGGCGACTGCTGGGTCTTGCCGATCAACGACGCCAGCTCCGGATTCCCAAAGTCCTTCACCGAAGACGGCAGCATGATCATGCCACCGCCGGCGAGTTCACGCAGCGTGTTGATGACCTTGGCATAGAGCTGCTGGGTCAGAACCTGCGCGCCGTACAGCAGCCCGCGATCCGGCACGAAATAGGGGCCGCGCTGGGCGCCCTTGGCTTCCATGCCGAGCACGAAGGCTTCGACCATGGACACTTCGGCAGCGAGCTGGCCGAGCATTTCCTTGACCTGCGGGAAGCCGATGACGCCATTGGTCTCGGCGGTGCGATGCGCGATGCCGATCAGGAAGCGCAGTTTCACCGACAGGCGGATCATCGCCTGGTAATTCTGATAGGAATGCGCCGGCGTTGCGTGGAACTGCTTCTGGCACATCGCGATGTCCTGATCGATGAACACGCGATCCCAAGGCACCTTCACATCGTCGAAATACAGGACGGCGTCGTTCTCGTCGAAGCGGCTGGCCAGCGGGTTGTCGAACACCGACGTCGCCGACGCCTCGTACGACTTACGCGACAGGATCTTGAGACCCTTCGTGTTCATCGGAATCGCGAAGGACACCGCATATTTCTCGTCGCCGGGCTGCAGTGGCTGGATGCAGGTGACGAACACTTCATTGGCCATGATGCCGCCGGTGGCCAGCATCTTGGCGCCGCGGATCACGAGGCCATCGGCATCGCGCGAAAGTACGCCAGCCGACAGATAGGGATCGGCCTGCTGGGCTGCGCTCTTGGAGCGGTCGGCCTGCGGATTGATGATCACGTATGTCAGATAGAGATCGTTGTCGCGGGCGTAACGATAGTAATCGGCCAGCGCCTTGGCGCGGTCGGCATTGTAGGCCTCGAACACCTCGAGACCCATGAACATGCCGGCAATGCAGGAGGCGACGTGATCCGGCGCGCGGCCCATGAAGCCGGCATGCAGCTCGGTCCAGGCTTCCAGGCCGGCACGGCGCTTCTTCAGCGCGTCATAGCTGCCCGGCAGTTCCCAGATGCGGTTGGCGCGGGTGCCGGTTTCGGTCTCGAACGTCATCAAGTCGCGATTTTCGGGTGCGCTGTGAAAATCGAACATCTTCCCCACCGAAGCGACGGCGCCGCGATAGGCGGGATGGGTGGTAACGTCCTTGACGAGCTCGCCGTCGAGGTAAACCTCGCGGCCGTCGCGCAGGCTGGCAATGTGCTGTTCGCCGGTCTTGATCATGCTGTCCCTCGAAACTTCCGAACTTTCGTCGTGCCAACTCTTAATAGTGCATGGGGAGCGGCCATTCCGGGCTACGCTCCGTATCCTTGAGGCTGCGATAGGCCCCGCGAAAGAAGACCAGCGGCTCATTGGCCGGATAGGCCGAGAACTTCACCACGCGACCCACGAAGATGACGTGGTCGCCGCCGTCATATTGCGCATAGGGCGCGCATTCGAAATGCGCGAGCGCGCCAGCAATCAGCGGCGCCGCTTCGTGGCCCAGCGTGTGTTCCACGGCTTCCCACTTGTCGCCCAGCGCCCGCGCGAACTTGTTCGACAGATGCTCCTGGTTGCGGCCCAGGATATTCACGGCATAACCCTTGGCCTCGGTCATCGCCTTGAGGCTGAACGCCTTGCGATCGATGGAGAACAGGATCAGCGGCGGATCGATCGACACCGAGTTGAAGGAACTCATGGTCAGCCCGATCGGCTGCCCACCGGCGCCTTCGGCGGTGATGACAGCAACGCCGGTAGCGAACTGCCCGAGCGCCTGGCGGAAAGCGCGGGGATCCACGTCCGCAGTCACGCTCATGAGACCTTCTCCTGACCGGAAGCCATTAGCTTTGCTACAAAGCTATATTATCGAGCGATGATGCCCTGTCAAGCATGGCAGGGCTGCTATCAAACTGTCGATGCGAACTTGTTTGCTAGTAAGCGGCCCGCTATACGACTCATAGGTGTGCGGGGACCTGATGGCGACGAAAAGCAAATCAAAGAAAATTCGAGCCGAACTGACCATTTCACGGCCACAATTGATGGTCGATGGGTCGGATCGGGCGTTTCGGCAATTCTTGCATGACACATTGGCGTTTTCGGCACGGCTGCAAGCCGTGCGGGGCCAACTGGGTGCCGTGATCGGCCTGTCAGGCACGCAATATACGGTGCTGATCGCCATTTCTCATTTGAGTAGTGGAGATGAGAAAATCGGCGTCAATCAGGTCGCCGAGCATCTGCATTTCAGCGGCGCCTTCATCACCATCGAGATCAACAAGCTGGTGGCCGCCGGCCTGGTGGAAAAGGAAACCGACGCGGACGATCGCCGCCGGGTCATCCTCACCACGACACAGAAGGCCCGCGCACTGCTCAACGAATTGGCACCTGTGCAACGCCCGGTGAACGACATGCTGTTCCGCGCCATGTCCGCCGCCGATTTCGAACGCAACCGCAAGCTGATGTCCGACATGGTCGATGCAGCGGATGAGGCGATTCGCTTGCTGGACTACAATGCGCCGAAGGGGCCGGGAAAATCCGGCAAGTAAGCCGCCTTCACAAACTCTCCCCTCATCCTGAGGAGCGGTCGTCTCCGACCGCGTCTCGAAGGACGGCGGCGCACTCCATTCATGGTTCGAGACGCGCACCAAGTGGCGCGCTCCTCACCATGAGGGCGGAGATCGGTCTCAATCCGGCGCCCGGAGCCGATAGCCAATGCCGGTTTCGGTCAGCACGAATTGGGGGCGCTCGGGGTCCAACTCGATCTTCTGTCGCAACTGGCGCACGTAGACGCGCAGATATTGCGCGTCGGTTAGCTCGTCCCACAATTCCTTCAGCAGGAAACGATGGGTCAGCACCTTACCGGCATGCTGAACCAGCACGCGCAATAAGTCGTACTCCTTCGGTGACAGTTTCACCTCGCGCTCGCCGACCTTGACGATGCGGCGGACCAAATCGACCGACAGCTCACCGGTCTTGAACACCGGCCGCTCGCCATGCACCTGCAACTGATGCCGCAATGCAGCGCGCAACCGCGCCAGCAACTCATCCATCCCGAACGGCTTTGTCAGATAGTCGTCAGCCCCGAGATCCAGGGCCTGCACCTTGCCGGCCTCGTCGCCCCGGCTCGACAGCACCACGATCGGCACGCTGTCATTGCGCGCCCGAATCATCTGCAGGAGATCGTGACCCTGGATATCCGGCAGACCGAGATCGAGGATGATCAGCGCCGGCTCCTCGGCCAGCTTTTCCAGCGCCAGCTTGCCATTGCTGGCTTCGATGATGTCGTAGCCCTGCGTGCTCAGGCCCATCCGCAGCAATTTGCGGATCGGCGGCTCGTCATCGATGACCAGGACCTTGATAGGGGAGGCATTCATGCGGCGGTGTCCAGGGCTTCGGACGCCGGCGGGACCGGCAAGCGGATGGTGAGCACGGCACCCGAACGATCGGTGCGATTGGTCGCGGTGATGGTACCCTGCATGGCTTCGACAAAGCCACGCGAGATGGCGAGACCGAGGCCGGTGCCGGCACGAACATGATCGCCTTTGTTGGCGCGGTAGAACTTGTCGAACACCTGTTCGAGGTCGGCAGCCGAAATCCCTGCGCCTTCGTCCATGACTTGCAAGATCACGGCATCATCCTCACGCCTTGCACGGATGGAGATCGTCGTATCCGATGGCGCATATTTGGCGGCGTTATCGAGCAGATTGAACAGCACCTGCTCGAACAGGACGGCGTCGAGCTTCAACATCGGAAGATGCGGCGCCAAGTCTAGCGCTACACGATGACCGCCCAGGATTTTTCCAGCCCGGCGCAGCGCGCTGCCGACGATCTCACCGGGATCGAGCAACACGGCATTCGGCACCACCGCGCCGGATTCGAGTTTTGTCATATCCAGCAGATTGGCGATAAAGCGATTGAGGCGTTCGGATTCGTCGATCACGGTGGCGAGCAGATCGGCACGCTCGGCTTCGCTGAGCTTCGGTGACAGATCGCGCAAGGTGGAGGCTGCACCAAGCACGGATGCCAGCGGTGTTTTCAGGTCATGCGAGATCGAGGTCAGCAGCGCCGCGCGCAGACGATCGGATTCGATATTGCGCTGGGCACGGTCCATGTCCTCGACCAGTTGCACGCGCTCGATGGCGAGCGCGCTCTGATCCACCAGTGCATCGAGCAGCCGGCGTTGATCGGGCGTCAGCAGCGGCCCGGTGCGGTCGTCATCGATGCCGATGACCCCGATCGATCCGCGCCCGGTGCGCATCGGCAGGAACAGGCGCCTGGCGCCCGGCAGTGTGTCGGAGCCGCGACCGGCGGGGCGATCATTGCTCCAGGCCCAATTGGCGGCGGCGAGATCGGCCTGGTCGAGCTGATCTTCCGGCGGATAACCGGCCTTCACCGTGATGACGCCGGCATCCGGCAGCAGCAACACGACGCGGACGCGCAACATCAGCGCGATCTGATAGGCAGAGGCCCAGAGCACATCATCGAGCGTCGCCGTGCCCGCGAGCTTGCGGCTGAACGCATAGAGCGACTCGGTGGTCCGCACGCGGCCGAAGGCGGAAACGGCTTGGCTACGCACCCGCGCCGCGAGATTGGACACCAGCACCGCCACCAGCATGAAGAAGAAGAAAGCCGCGACATTGGTCGGGTCGGTGATCGTGAACGTGTAGACCGGCGGCAGGAAGAAGAAGTTGTAGGCCAGCGATCCGCTCAGGCTGGCGAGTAGCGACGGCCCGAGCCCGAAGCGGACGGCGATGCCGACCACCGCCGTCATGAAGATGAGATCGACATTCTCGACGCCGAAAACCGGATAGAGCAGCATGCCGACGCCGAGCGCTGCCGCGATAATGGCGATCGACAACGCATAAGGTTTTGGATCGAACGGCTCGGCCCGGTCACTGATCTGGGCGCGCCGGGTGCTTGGCTCCGTCGGCAACGCATCGCCGGCAACCACATAGACACCGATATTACCGGCACGGCGCACGAGATCATGCACCACCGAGCCACGCAGCAGCTCGAACCACCATGACCGCGACGCCTTGCCGATCACGATCTGGGTGACATTGTTGGCACGGGCATAGCCGAGCAGATCATCGGCGATATGCCGGGCTGCGGCAGGGATCGTCAGCGCCTCGGCGCCAAGCGCTTCGGCCAGCCGCAGCGTATCTGCGAGACGATCGCGCTGTTCTTCCGAGAACTGCAGGCTGCGCCGCGTTTCGATGCTGACGGCCGTCCATGGCGCATGCAGGCGATCGGCCAGGCGCTTGGTGTAGCGGACAAGACCCGCCGAGCGCGGATCTTCGCTGATACAAACCAGAATACGCTCGCCCGCCGCCCAGGGGCCGGCAATGGCGTTCGCCTGCATATGGGTGAGCAACTGCTCGTCCACGCGATCGGCCGTGCGGCGCAGAGCGAGTTCGCGCAGCGCCGTGAGATTGCCCGGCGAAAAGTAATGCTCGAGCGCGCGCTCGGCCTGTTTCGGGACGTAGATCTTGCCTTCCTTCAGGCGCTGGATCAGGTCGTCCGGCGTGAGATCGATCAGCTCGATGGCATCGGCGCGGTCGAACACCGAGTCCGGCACGGTCTCGCGCACCCGTACATGGGTGATTTGCGCGACGACATCATTCAGGCTTTCGATGTGCTGGATATTGACAGCGGTATAAACATCGATCCCGGCGGTGAGCAGCTCGGCAACGTCGAGATAGCGTTTCGGATGACGCGAGCCCGGTGCATTGGTATGCGCGAGCTCATCGACCAGCACGAGTTTCGGGCGACGCGCGAGGATCGCATCGAGATCCATCTCGTCGAGCGTCTGGCCTTTATGGGCAATCATCCGCCGCGGGATGACGTCGAGCCCGGCGAGCAGCGCCTCGGTCTCGGCGCGGCCATGGGTTTCGACCACGCCGACCACCACATCGACACCCGCCTTCTTCTTGGCATGGGCGCTTTGCAGCATCTCATAGGTCTTGCCGACGCCGGGGGCGGCGCCGACAAAGATTTTCAGCCGCCCGGCCACACCTTCCTCGCGCCGTGCTGTTTCGAGCAAGGCTTCCGGCGAGGGACGTTGGTCGGGGTCGCGGCTTTGATGTGCCATGAAGCGATATATAGTCTCCGCCGGGGAACCGGCCTAGATGGCTACTTTGCGCCAGCCGCATCCAGCGCCAGATTCAGCGCGAGGACGTTAACGCGGGGTTCGCCCAGAAAGCCGAACAGCCGGCCTTCGGTTCTCTCCTGTACCAGCGCACGCACCCGATCCTCCGGCAGGCCTCGCGCCCTGGCGACACGGGGCACCTGGAACAGCGCGCCTTCCGGCGAGATGTTCGGATCGAGGCCGCTGGCTGAGGCTGTCACGAGATCGACCGGCACCGGCATCGACGGGTTTTCTGCCTTCAGTCTCTCGACGTCTTCCTTGATGCGATCCGCCAGTGCCTTGCTTGTGGGACCGAGATTGGAGCCCATGGAGTTCACGGCATTGTAGGGCTGCGGCACCGTCTTGGTGGCATCCTGCGGATCGGCGCCTGTGGTCGCCGACGGGCGGCCCCGGAAATAGGTGTCGCCCTTGAACTCCTGGCCGATCAGCGATGAGCCGATCACCTTGCCGTCCTTTTCAATCAGGCTGCCTGCGGCCTGGGCGGGGAAGATAGCGCCGCCGATGCCGGTCATCGCCAGGGGATAGGCAAGGCCGGTGATGGCGGTGAGCAGGACGAAGACGACGATGGCGGGACGCAATTCTTTCAACATGACGAATGTCCTTTGTGATCGTCATTGCGAGGAGCGAAGCGACGAAGCAATCCAGGTCTTTTTTTTGCATGTAGCTCTGGATTGCTTCGCTGCGCTCGCGATGACGGAGTTAGACGAGGCGTAGAGCGGAGACCGCGAGGTCGATGACCTTGATGCCGATGAACGGAACGATGAGGCCGCCGACGCCATAGATCAGCAGATTGCGGCCGAGCAGCGCACCGGCGCCGATGGGCTTGTAGGACACGCCTTTCAGCGCCAGCGGAATCAGCGCGATGATGATGATCGCGTTGAAGATGATGGCCGACAGGATGGCGCTTTGCGGACTGGCGAGCCCCATGATGTTGAGCGCGCCCAGCTGCGGATAGAAGGCGATGAACAGCGCCGGGATGATGGCGAAGTATTTGGCCACGTCGTTTGCGATCGAGAACGTGGTCAGCGCGCCGCGCGTCATCAGCAATTGCTTGCCGATCTCGACGACCTCGATCAGCTTGGTCGGATTGCTGTCGAGGTCGACCATGTTGCCGGCCTCGCGCGCCGCCTGGGTGCCGGTGTTCATGGCGACACCGACATCGGCCTGTGCAAGCGCCGGCGCGTCATTGGTGCCGTCGCCGCACATGGCCACCAGCTTGCCCTTGGCCTGCTCGTCGCGGATCAGCTTGAGCTTGTCTTCGGGGGTTGCCTGCGCCAGGAAATCATCGACGCCAGCCTCAGCTGCGATAGCTGCAGCTGTCATCGGATTATCGCCGGTGATCATGATGGTGCGGATGCCCATCTGGCGCAGCTCCGCAAAGCGCTCGCGAATGCCGCCCTTGACGATGTCCTTGAGATAGATGACGCCCAGCAGCCTGCCGTCGCGCACCACGCCGAGCGGCGTGCCGCCGGCCTTCGCCACTTCATCGGCAATGGTCTGCAATTCGCGGGCGGCCGGTGACAGGTTCGCAGGCTGCAGCGCGCGGGCCGTATTTCCCGACACCGTCGCCATGTCGGTGCCGCCGACATAAGCGAGAATCGAATCCACGGCACCCTTGCGTACCGAAATGCCGGACGCATCGATGCCGCTCATGCGCGTCTGCGCGGTGAAGGGAACGAAGGTGGCGCCAAGCTCGGCCATGTCGCGGCCGCGGATGCCGTATTTCTCCTTCGCCAGCACGACGATGGAGCGGCCTTCCGGCGTCTCGTCGGCCAGCGAGGCGAGCTGGGCTGCATCAGCCAGTTCCTGCTCGGTGATCCCCCGCAGCGGACGGAACGCCGTCGCCTGGCGATTGCCCAGCGTGATGGTGCCGGTCTTGTCGAGCAGCAGCGTATCGACGTCGCCCGCGGCTTCCACCGCGCGGCCGGACATCGCCAGCACATTGAAGCGCACCAGGCGATCCATGCCGGCAATGCCGATGGCCGAGAGCAGCGCACCGATGGTGGTCGGGATCAGCGTGACGAACAGCGCCACGAGCACCACGACCGAGATCGTTCCGCCGGCATAGGCGGCATAGCTCGGGATCGTCACCGTCGCGAACACGAAGATGATGGTGAGGCCGAGCAGCAGGATGTTGAGCGCGATCTCGTTCGGCGTCTTCTGGCGCTCGGCGCCTTCCACAAGCTTGATCATGCGATCGATGAAGGTGGAGCCCTGCGCCGCGGTGATGCGAACGCGGATCCAGTCCGACAACACCTGCGTACCGCCGGTGACCGCGGAACGGTCGCCGCCGGATTCACGGATGACAGGCGCGGATTCGCCGGTGATGGCGGCCTCGTTGACAGAGGCGACGCCTTCGATCACTTCACCATCGGACGGAATGAGATCGCCGGCCTCGACCAGCACGATATCGCCGACCTTCAGCGTGGTGCCCGCCACCATGCGATAGCTCCGATCGCCGGCATCGCTGCTGGTGAGCAGCTTGGCCTGACTTTCGGTGCGCGTCTTCTTCAGCGTATCCGCCTGCGCCTTGCCGCGCCCTTCGGCGACGGCTTCGGCGAAATTGGCGAACAGCACCGTGAACCAGAGCCACAGGATGATCTGGAAGGTGAAAGCGAGATCCTCGCCTGATGTCACCACATTCTTGATGAAGATGACCGTGGTGAGCGCGGCGACGACCTCGACCACGAACATCACCGGGTTCCTGATCATCGCCCGCGGATCGAGCTTCCTGAACGACGCGCCAATGGCGGGCACCACGATCTTGGGATCGAGCAATGCCGAGCCAGACGCACGCTTTTGCAGTTTGAGGGTTTCCATGGGGATTGCTCCGATCAGAACAGGTTGCCGGCCAGCATCGCGAGATGCTCGACGATCGGCCCCAGCGCGAGCGCGGGGAAGAAGGTGAGGCCGCCGATGATGAGGATGACGCCGATGACGAGGCCGACAAACAGGCCGCCCGTGGTCGGCAGCGTGCCGGCGGATGGCGGGATCGACCTCTTCTCGACCAGCGACCCCGCCAGTGCCATGGCCGGAATGATCATGAAGAAGCGACCGACCAGCATCGAGCAGGCGAGCGTGAGATTGTAGAAGAACGTATTGCCAGTGAGGCCGCCAAAGGCCGAGCCGTTATTGCCCGTGGCCGACGTGAAGGCGTAGAGCACTTCCGTAAAACCATGCGGGCCGGCATTAGCCATCGACGCGACGGCCGACGGCAGCACGACCGCCACCGCCGTCCAGCCGAGATACATCAGCGGCAGGACGAGAATGGCGAGCATCGCCATCTTCACTTCGCGCGCCTCGATCTTCTTGCCGACATATTCCGGCGTGCGACCGACCATCAGGCCCGCGACGAAGATCGCCAGCACGATGAACAGCAGCATGCCGTAGAGACCTGCGCCGACGCCGCCGACAATGATCTCGCCGAGCTGCATATTGATCAGCGGGATCATGCCGCCGAGTGCGGTGAAGGAGTCGTGCATCGCATTGACCGCACCGCAGGAGGCTGCGGTTGTGATGACGGCGAACAGCGCCGAGGCGGCGATGCCAAAGCGCGTCTCCTTGCCTTCCATATTGCCGCCGCTGAGACCGAGCGTCTGCAGAACATTGGTGCCAGAGGCTTCAGCCCAATAGGTGACGGCGACGCCGACGATGAACAACACGCCCATGACTGCCAGGATCGCCCAGCCCTGTTTGGGATTGCCGACCATGCGACCGAACACATTGGTCAGTGCCGCGCCGATGGCGAAGATCGCCAGCATCTGGACGAAGTTCGACAGCGCTGTGGGATTCTCGAATGGATGCGCGGCATTGGCATTGAAGAAGCCGCCGCCATTGGTGCCGAGCATCTTGATCGCCACCTGCGAAGCGACGGGGCCGACCGCGATGGTCTGCTTGGCGCCTTCAAGCGTGGTCGCATCCACATAGGCGCCGAGCGTCTGCGGCATGCCCTGCGAGATGAGAAACAGCGTGAGGACCACGCAGAGCGGCAGCAGCACATAAAGCGTCGCGCGGGTGAGATCGACCCAGAAATTGCCGATGGTGCGCATCGACGAGCGTGCGAAGGCACGGATCAGCGCCACGGCGATCGCAATGCCTGTGGCCGCCGACACGAAATTCTGCACCGTAAGACCCAGCATCTGGGTCAGATACGACAGGGTGCTCTCACCACCGTAATTCTGCCAGTTGGTATTGGTGACGAACGACACCGCGGTGTTGAAAGCGAGATCGGGTGCTACCGCCGACTGCCCCTGCGGATTGAGCGGCAACACATCCTGCAGCCGCATCAGCGCATAGAGGGACAGGAGACCTACGATCTGGAACAAGATCATGCCCACCGTATAAGTGAGCCAATGCTGCTCGCGCTTGGCATCGATCCCGGCGAGCGAATAGATGCCGGCCTCGACGGGCCGCAGGACCGGCGACAGGAACGTGCCCTCGCCATTGAACACGCGCGTCATGTAGCCGCCAAGCGGCTTTGTAAGCGCCAGGATCACCGCGCAGAACAGCGCGATCTGAATCCATCCGATGAGTGTCATGGTGTGTGACCTTGTGCGGCGCGCTCAGAACCGCTCGGGGCGGAGCAGCGCATAAGTGAGATAGACGAGGAGAGCAGCCGAGACGGTGCCGGCCAGCACGTAATCAAAGATCATGATCCATCGCCTCACAGCCGCTCGCAGGCATAGGTGTAGCCAAGCGTGAGAAGGAAGAAGCCGAGCCCGAGGCCCAGCATGAGAATGTCCAGCATGGAAAGCTCCTGATGCACTGGCACAGGACGCAAAGACTGCGCCCGATGCTCGATCAGGTGCCATTCACGGCGTAGGTTTTCGAGATGAGGGGAACTGCGAACTTATAGGAATCCCATAAAGACGCGGGAAGCCGGGCGGCTTGCGTTTATGGCGCAGCTATATTTTCACCTTTGAAATCGTCTCGTTTTCAAACGGCCGGCTAAGCAAATGTCAGGTTGCGGTCGCCCGACGATCGCGCCGTTGATGGAGTTGCGCCATGCCGCGTCTCTTACTTCTTCCAAATGCTGCTTCGCATCCGACATCGGATATCGACGCCGCGTCATTCACCGCCATCTGCCTCGCATCCTGCAAGCGCTTGCCGGCAATGCGCCGGACTACAGAGGCACAGCGTCTCGATCGTCTCGTCGCAGCCGGTGCATGGACTGATGCGGCTCTCGCACTGATTGCCATCGAACTGCCGGACTGGCAGCTCCGTCGCCTGGCCTTTGACGAGGGCGAGTGGCATTGCGCCTTGTCCAACGAGCGCAACATGCCGGACTGGCTCGACGGTGCCGTCGAGACCCATCATGCCGACATGGCCACGGCCATTCTGGATGCGTTTCGCAGCGCCATCGCTCGCCGCGGCACACCGCATCTGACAGCCGTCCCCGCCATCGCATCACTGCGCACCGATTTCACGCCCATGCTGTGCGAGAACTACTGTTAGGCACGTCGCTTTCGGCTATGCTCGATGCCTATTCGTGCCGAGAGAGCCGGAGAAAAACGTGACTGTGAGGAAACCGGCCTTCGTCGCCGTGGATTGGGGCACCAGTAGTTTTCGCGCCTGGCTGATGGCGGCCGATGGCCATGTGCTCGCGGAAGCCCGCGGCTCAGAAGGCATGCTCCATTGTGCGACGACCGGTTTTGCCCCGGTGCTCACCGATCATCTTGCAAAACTCGATGCGGCGCAGGATCTGCCCATAGTGATCTGCGGCATGGCCGGGGCCAAGCAGGGCTGGGTTGAGGCGCCCTATCTGCGCACACCGACCCGGCTCGGCGCATTGCATGACGGCGCCCAACGCGTGGATACGCCAGGTGATGTGCGCATCCTGCCTGGTATTGCACAGGTTGACCCAGCCGCGCCCGACGTCATGCGCGGCGAGGAGACGCAGCTGCTCGGTGTGACCGAGTCCAACTTCACCGGCCTCGTTTGCATTCCCGGGACGCACAGCAAATGGATCAGGATCGAGAACGGCAGCGTCGTCTCATTTACGACCTATATGACTGGCGAATTGTTTTCGGTCATCGCCCAGCACAGCATCCTGAAGCACGCGATGGAGTACGAAGCAGCATCGCCCGCAGCAAATGACGCGTTTCGCGACGGCCTGCAACGCGCCCTTGCGAAGCCAGCAGGTTTGACAGCCTCCCTCTTCAGCCTTCGCGCTGCGCAACTGCTCGGCTTCCAGCAACGGGCAGATGGCGCAACGCGCCTGTCGGGCCTGCTGATCGGCACCGAGATCGCCGATGCCAGCGCGCGTTACGGCACGCAGCCGGTACGTCTGATCGGCGCGGGCGCACTCGGGCAGCTCTATGCCACCGCGCTCGCGCAAGCCGGCTTCGACATCAGCATTGTCGATGCCGAACGCGCATCGCAACAGGGCCTCGCCAAGGCCGCCATCCGTTTGTGGGGAGCAACATTCACATGACCCAACCCGTCCCTTGGCCCAAAGTGAAACGTCCCCTTCTCGCCATCCTGCGCGGCGTGAAGCCCGATGAAGTGGAAGGCATCGTCGAGACGCTGATCGACACCGGCTTCGAGATGATCGAAGTGCCGCTGAATTCACCCGATCCGTTCGATTCCATCACCCGCATCTGCAAGCGATTCGGCAAAGAAACGTGGATCGGCGCTGGCACCGTGCTCACGGCCGACGACTGCGCCCGCGTCGCCGACGTCGGCGGGCGGCTGATGGTGAGCCCGAATGTCGATGTGGACGTGCTGGCGATGGCTGCGCGACGCGGCATGGTCACGATGCCCGGCGTATTCTCGCCCACAGAAGCTTTCCTCGCGCTGCGCTCGGGCGCTGCCGCGCTCAAATTCTTCCCGGCGTCGATCCTTGGCCCATCGGGCATCGCCGCCATCCGCGCGGTGCTGCCGAAGGATGCCGTCATCGGAGCAGTCGGTGGCGTATCCGACAAGAATTTTGCCGACTACATTGCCGCCGGCATCCGGGCGTTCGGCCTCGGCAGCAGTCTGTACAAACCCGGCATGAGTGTCGCCGACGTCAGGGCAACCGCACAGGCATCTGTTGTGGCTTATGACAGGACGGTTAGTTAGCCGCGAGCACGTCACCCAGGGCTTTCACCATCTGCGCACGCTTGGCCGCGTGGGTGAAGTCGTGATCGGCGCCGGGGATGATCGTGATCGACGCCATGGAATAGCGACGCAGTTTTGCACCCTTCCGCCCCATATAGCTGCGGAATTCGTTCAGCCCGTGATCGCCTTCCGAGAACAGCAGCGCCACACGCACGCCGCGGTCCTCCAGCAATTTGAAGCGCCGATGACCTTCGTCATGGAGGTTCGGAACGGGCGCGCCGCCTGCCGCTTCGGCAGGTTTCGGTGAGAGCTTGCCGGCAAGGCGTTTCAGCAAAGCACCCGCCGCCGTCCCGATGCGCAGGTTGCCGGACAGCAATCGCTTCAGGTTGCGCTTGCTGAGCAGCATGGTCGCGGATGCGTAGATGCTGCGATGGGCCGATTGCAGCGCTTCCGCCACGCTCTCCCGGGGATCCCAGACAAAACGCTGAATGTTGACGGGGATGGCGTAGCGAACCCGTGGATCCTGCACGGCGATCTGGAAGGCCCCGTAAGCGCCGCTGCAGCGACCGGCCACGGCGATCGGGCCGGCATCGCAGGTCGCGGCATAGTCGATGGCACACCGGAGATCATCGAGCTGTTCGTCGGAATACAGCACTTCGTCCGGCGCGCCGGCCGCAGCGATGCTGTCGCCGATGCCGCCGGCATCGAACCTGAATGATGCGATGCCGCGCTCGGCCAATGCCCGCGCCTGCTCGACCCCGGCGCGGCCCCAGCCGATGTGATAGTCACGCCCGGAATTGGCGAGCACCGCGATGGCTGACGGCTTGCGGCCGAGCGGCTTGCACAAAACGCCGAACAGCCGCCCATCCGGCCCGAAGCGGACGGGGAGTTCCTCATAATGCGGGCCGGCGATGGCCCGCGGGGGAGCAACGACCTTCGCAGGTGCCACGCCCTCGGCCATTGGCCCAGGCGGGAGATCATCGATCCACGACACGATGCGCCGCAGCGTCCCGAGCTGCGGCTCGGCCACCGATGGGTTCTGCAGTATATTCTCGTAACCGGCATAATCGAGATAGGAGACATCGGCGCCAAGCGTCGCCAGATGATTGCCGATCGAGTTTTCGCGCGAGGTCTGCGTGCGGTCGACCAGCAATACCCGTGGGGCCGGAGACTGCGTCGTCCGCGTCAGATCGATTGCCTTGATCGCAGCGGCACGGCCGTTGGCGAGCGGAAGGCCGGCGACGCAATAGCCGTTGTCATGGACGGGGTCGGGCCCGATGCCGATCCGCTCGGTCAGCATATTCGACCAGGCCTGGAGTTCACGCAGATAGCTGCGCCCCTTGACCACCGGCGCCATTAAAACTGCCGCCGTGACGCCCTGCAGTTCCGCTCCAAGCTGAGCCGCCAATGTCGCGCCAAAACCTTGCCCGACGAGAACGAGTTCCAGACGCGGATTATGGTCGCGCAAAAAGGCGACGCTCTTGCGCGCCGCATCGAGCCAATCGGCAATGCCGTCCGGCTCGCCGACGACATCGATGGCATCACTCGTGCCAGGATAATCGAAGCGGAGACAGGCATGGCCGGATGCTGCGATCATGTCCGCCAGCGCGCACCAGGTCGCGCGGCTTAACAATTCCTCATAGCCGATCGGCGACAGCAACAGGACAGCCTTGCGTCCAATCCGATCAACGCTGCCCGCGTGATAGAGGCCGCCGAAAGTCTCGAACGTGACCGGAATGCCATAGCGGGAATTCATGATCTGGAAACCATTATCGTTTGACTAGTTCAGCTCGTCCGCGAAATCGGACCGCAATTGATATTTGTCGTTCAGGCCATCGCCTCTTGAGGGGCAGCGATTTCGTAACTGACGAGCGACGACGAAGTCATTCGATATCGCTTTCCATCATTAATGCCCGGTCGGGCCTGTTTTCTTTTCGGTACTTAACTGCTCGCTAAGATCAAATCTTCAATGCATTAGGCTTTACGCCGAAACGACCTGTTGTTCGGGATCCCATTTACGACTCCCGCGCCATTTATCTGATATCAGCGAACTAACCTTGTGACGCTTCCCGCTAGAGAAGCCGTCCATTGCTTAATATTTCTGGAGGAATGAATGCGTGATCGCGTGCGTACCATTGTCGCATCGATGAATCTGGTCCCCGTTCCAGTCGAAGGCTTGACCGATGAGGACAACCTGTTCGATGCCGGCATGACATCGTTCGGCTCGGTTCAGCTGATGCTGAGGATCGAGGAAGATTTCGACATCGAATTCCCCAACGCGCTGTTGACCCGCAAGACATTCGCGACTTTGGGCGGGTTGATCGCCGCCGTCGAGCAGCTCGTCGCGCAGAAAGCCTGAACTCATGACATCGAGCACGGTGAAGCAGGGCGTTGACGCGACGAATGCCGCGCCGTGGCGCGATGTGATGCGGAAGATCGCGACCGACGTGGCGGCCCGGCATGCTGCGCATGCGGACCAGACCGCGACATTTCCCACGCAGACATTCCAGGCTCTGCGCGACAAGGGCATGCTCGGCCTGATGGTGCCGAAAAGCTTCGGCGGCCAGGAGCTCAGCCTGCGCCAGATCGCCGATCTCTGCGCCATTCTCGCAGGCGCCTGCGGCGCCAGCGGCATGATCTACGCCATGCATCAGATCAAGCTTTCCAGCCTGGTCGCCCATGGCATGGAGACCGACTATCACCGCGCATTGATGCGCGATGTGGCGAGCAAGCAGCTGCTGCTTGCGTCATCGACCACGGAAGCCGGTATCGGCGGCGATATGCGCGTGTCCAATTGCGCGATCGAAACCGATGGCGATCGGGTGTCGCTGACCAAGCAGGCGACTGTGCTGTCCTACGCTTTGGAAGCCGACGTCATTCTCGCCACGGCGCGCCGTCATCCCAGCTCGGCCGGCTCCGATCAGGTACTGATCGCGCTGCGACGTGACGATTACCAACTCGAACGCATCTCCGAGTGGAATACACTTGGCATGCGCGGCACCTGCTCGGAAGGTTTTGTCCTGACGGCAAAGGCTGGCACCGATCAGATCTTCCCAAAGCCGTTCCACGAGATCGCCGTGCAATCCATGCTGGCCACCGCCCATGTGTTGTGGGGCAGCGTCTGGTTCGGCATCGCCAGCGATGCGTTGGCGCGCGCGCATGCTTCGGTTCGCGCGACGGCGCGGCGCGTGCCGGCCGATTTCGCAGGGCCGCTGCCCGGCGCACCGCGACTGGCCGAGGCGACCGCGAAATTGCAGGCGTTCAAGGCTACGCTGGTCGCCCATATCGAACGCTTCGAGACGGCGAAGCGCGACGATGACGATCTGAACTCGAATAACTTCACGGTCGAGATGAACAATCTCAAGGTCATGGCCTCGAACATGGCCGTCGATGTCGTCCGTGAAGCGCTGCTGGTGACCGGCATTGCCGGCTATCGCAATGACGGCCCTTTTTCAGTCGGACGCCATCTCAGGGATGTGCTGTCGGCGCCGCTGATGGTGGCCAATGATCGCATTCTCGCCAACACCGCCGGCCTGGTGGTCGCGAGCCGATTTGACTCAGGTCTGGAGTGAGAGTGATGAACGCGCCTGCCAAAGCCGTACAAAGCCCGGAAGCCTTCCTCGATTCCTTGTTCGACGAATCGATTCTTATCAAGACTGGCGTCGATGGCCTCTATGGCCGCGCCGGCGTGTTCGAGGAGGTGATCGACCGGTTCGAGGACGCCGTGACGAAAATGGCGGTCGGCGATAAAGCCACGCGGATTCATTTTCCGCCGGGCATGCCGCGCAAGAATCTCGAAAAGGCGGGCTACCTCAAGAGCTTTCCGCAACTCGCCGGCTGCGTCCATTCCTTCATGGGCGACAATGCCGACCACGCAAAACTCGTCGGCATGATCGAGAAGGGCGAAGACTGGACCGAGATGCAGGACGCGACGGAAGTCGCGCTGACACCCGCGGCCTGCTATCCGCTCTATCCCACAGTGGCGGCTGCAGGCCCGGTGCCCGATGGCGGCCGCCTGTTCGACCTCAAATCCTACTGCTTCCGCCATGAGCCTTCGAAGGATCCCGGCCGCATGCAGCTGTTCCGGATGCGCGAATTCGTCCGCATCGGCACCGCCGATGATGTTATCGCCTTCCGCGCCACCTGGCTGGAGCGCGGCGAACAGCTCATCAAGTCGCTGGGCCTGCCCTGCGTCATCGATCTCGCCAACGACCCGTTCTTCGGCCGTCCCGGCCGCATGCTGGCGGCGAACCAGCGCGAACAGGGTTTGAAGTTCGAACTGCTGATCCCGGTCGCAAGCGATGACAATCCGACGGCGTGCCTGTCGTTCAACTATCACCAGAACCATTTTGGTACGCTGTGGGGCATGCAATTTGCCGATGGCGAAGCCGTGCATTCCGCCTGCGTCGGCTTCGGCCTGGAGCGAACGGCACTTGCGCTGTTCCGCCATCACGGCACCAAGGTCGAAGCCTGGCCCGATGATGTCCGCCGCGTGCTGTGGGGCTGAGCCTTGCCGATCGCATGTGCCATTGATGGTCTCGATCCCGCCCATTACGCGCGGCATGCGCTGCATGATCCCGCGCGGAACTGGCCCGAGACCAATTGCTATGTCGATCTCCTGATCGAGGTGCTGCACCAGCGCGGGCACGATCCCCGCGCGGCGCTGGCTTTCACCGTGGCGCAGGATTACGAGGGCGACCAGTTCACTTTCTTCAAGTATCCAGCAGCCGATCTTGCGCGTCTCTACGGTGTCGAGATCCTGGAGCTTTCGATCTTCGATGAGCTGGAAGAGCATGTGCGTGTGCAATTGACGCGCGGCCGCGTGCCGATGATCGAGGTCGATTCCTACTATCTGCCGGACACCCGCGGCATCACCTATCGCCACAGCCACGGTAAGACGACCATCGGCGTCAATGTGTTGGACTCAACCAGTCGCCGGCTCGATTACTTCCACAATGCCGGCTATTTTCGCCTCGAAGGCGAGGATTTTGACGCGCTAATGCGAACGCCGCGCGACAACGGCGCGCCACTGTTTCCTTATGTCGAATTCATCAAATTCGGTCCGGCACCATCAGCCCAGGCACAGGTCGAGATATCCCGCACGCTGCTGGCACATCATCTGCGTCGCCGCCCATCGCAGAATCCGTTCACGGCATGGGGAGATACGATCGGCGCCGACATCGCCAAACTGATGGGCCGGCCTCCCGAGTGGTTTCACATCTACGCCTTCAACACCTTGCGCCAGGCCGGCGCGAATTTTGAACTGCTCGCGACCTATTTGGCTTGGCTGCAGGAGCATGTTGCGGACCCGGCGCTTGAACGCGCAAGGATCGCGGCGGAAGCCATCGCCGGCGGCACCAAGATGATGCAATTCCAGTTCGCCCGCGCCTCCGCCCGCGGCAAGGTGCCCGACGTGACGGGCGCCATCCACCAGTTGGCGAGCGACTACGACATCGCTCTCGACAGCCTCACGGATGCTTTCGCCGCACGCGGCGCTGCGGTGTGATATCTCTCAAGCCATGACCGACATCCGCACCATGACGGGGCGCCATGTTCAGCCGCTAGACAGCGGCTGGGAATTGGCGCTGTCGCCCGCGCAGGCATGGCAGGAGCCCGGCGCGCTAGGTGGTGCCGTCTGGTTGCCGGCGATCGTCCCCGGCACAGCCACTGGCGCATTGCGGGCTCTCGGGCAATGGAGTTTCGACGAGCCGCAGCCGCTCCATGACAAGGATGTCTGGTATCGCCTGAAGATCAGCGGACACGGCGAGCGCAAGCTACGCTTCGAGGGGCTCGCGACATTCGCTGAAGTCTTTCTCGACGGCGCATCGATCCTCACCGCCAGCTCGATGTTCGAGCCTTATGAGGCCGACATCGTCCTCGACGGCGAGCATTGGCTGCATATCGCCTTCCGGAGTCTTCACCACGTGCTCGCAGCGACCAAAGGCCCGCGCGCACGCTGGAAGACCATGATGATCGCGGAGCCAAAACTGCGATTCCTGCGCACCACGCTGATCGGCCATATGCCCGGCTGGTGCCCGCCGGTGGATGTGGTTGGACCCTATCGATCCGTGCTGCTGATCGACGAGGGAGCGGTGCGCGCCAGTAACATCGATCTGCGCAGCCGCCTCGACGACACCGACGGCGTGCTAACGCTCGCACTCGATCTGTCCGGCGTGCCTGAAGGCGTCACACCGATCCTGCACTGCGCCGGATCAGAGACGCCGCTCACCGGGACGACACACTGGCAAGGCACACTCCGCATCCCGGATGTGGACCTGTGGTGGCCGCACACCCATGGCAAGCCAACGCTCCATGCAGCGAGTATCACCATCGGTGACGTACGCATCGATCTCGGCGAAGTCGGATTTCGCCGCATTGACATTGATCGCGGACTCGACGGAAACGGATTCACGCTTCATGTGAACGGCGTCCGTATCTTTTGCCGCGGCGCAAGCTGGACGCCCATCGACGTGGTTGGCCTGCAAGCCTCCGAAGCCGACTACGCGCGCGATCTCGGCCTGTTGCGGAGCGCCGGCCTCAACATGCTTCGCCTCAGCGGCACCATGCTCTACGAGACGCCGGAGTTTCAACGCCAGTGCGACCGGTTCGGCATCATGGTCTGGCAGGACATCATGATGGCCAATTTCGACTATCCGTCGGATCAGGCTTTTGCCGATGTCATCCGCAGCGAAGTCACGACTCTCATTCGCCGCCTGGGCGCATCGCCGTCATTGGCGGTTGTGTGCAGTGGCAGCGAAGTCGCCCAGCAGGCCGCGATGATGGGTCTGCCGCGCCAGACGCGTGACGTGCCCCTGGCGGACACCGTCATTCCCGAAGTCTTGGCTGATTGGTCCGACGTCATCTATGTGCCAGGCTCGCCATCCGGCGGCGCGCTGGCTTTCGTGAATGACGCCGGCCCCTCGCATTATTTCGGCGTCGGCGCCTATATGCGCCCGCTCGACGACGCCCGCCGCGCCAATGTGCGCTTCGCTTCCGAATGTCTCGCTTTCGCCAACCTGCCGGACGAGCGCCACTTCATCGATCATTCCGTCGATCCCGTCGCCAATCCCGACCGCTGGCTCAAAGGCGTGCCCCGCGACGGCGGCGCCTCCTGGGATTTTGACGATGTGCGCGAGCATTATCTCCAGGCGCTCTGGCATGAAGACGGGCGCAGCCTGCGCCACAGCGATCCCCCACGCTGGCGCCGACTCTCGCGTGCGATTGCAGCCGAAGTGATCGAACGCACCATCGACGAATGGCGCCGTCCGGCCTCCATCACCGCCGGCGCGCTGCTGTGGCTCTTGCGCGACCTCGAACCCGGCGCCGGCTGGGGCCTGCTGGATTCCGACAGCCGTCCGAAATCAACCTTCTACGCGCTTCGCCGCGCATCACTGCCGCTGCGCCTGTCGATATCAGATGAAGGCACCAACGGGCTCCATCTGCACGTCGTCAACGACACGCCACAGCCCGTCACCGGCCAGCTGAATTTGCGCTGCCTGAAAGACGGCAAGATCCCGGTGATCGAAGCCTCGCGCGACGTGGCCATCGCGCCGCATGGCGGTCTCTCCATCAGTTCCTTTGACCTCCTCGACCGTTTCTTCGATGCCGGCCATTGCTACCGTTTCGGCCCCGCCCCGCACGACACCGTGCATGCGAGCTTCACCACGGAGAACGCCGATCAGCCGCAAGAGGCGTTCCATTTTCTGAGTCCCCCGACGTCAGTTCTCGACCACACGATCGAAGCCGCACTCGGCGAAGACGCCGCCGGCTTCTTCCTGGATCTGCAGACGTCAGCAACGACGCGCTTCATCGAAATCGCCGACGACGCATTCTTGCCCGACGATAATTATTTCCATCTGACACCCGGCCATCGCAAAATCGTGCGGCTGGCACCGCCACAACATTCGGCCAGCGATCTGCGCCCATCAGGCCGTGTCTCAGCGCTCACGCTGAAAGGCGATGTCCCATACTGAGGGGCTTATTCGGGGTGTTTCATGGACGTGCCACGACAAAGATCATGTGTGCCACCCGCGTGTACCAACCGGCACCGCCGAGATCGATGATCCCGCTTATGTCCTTGTAAACCAATGGTTTAAAGGGGGTGTGGTGCCCAGGAAAGGACTCGAACCTTCACGGCCGTTAAGCCACTGGCACCTGAAGCCAGCGCGTCTACCAATTCCGCCACCTGGGCACGTGCGAGGCACGTGGCGCGGTGTGTAGGGGGCCGTTACGCACTTGTCAAATTGCTTTGTGCAATTCCTTTCCGCTGTACAGGCCAAGCGCGTTGGCGTATCGCGAAACGGTCTAAACTGCCGCCTTTTCACTGCCCTATCCACGCAAGGAACTGACCCCATGGCTGCCCCCCTCGACACCCTCGTGACGGTTTTCGGCGGATCCGGCTTTGTGGGTCGTCACGTGGTCCGCGCGCTGGCCAAGCGCGATTACCGGATTCGTGTCGCAGTGCGCCGCCCGGAGCTCGCAGGCTACCTGCAGCCGCTCGGCCGCGTCGGCCAGGTGCACACCGTGCAGGCCAATATCCGCAATCCCGCCTCCATCAAGGCCGCCATGCGCGACGCTTCGATCGTGGTGAATCTGGTCGGCATCCTGGCCGAAGGCGGCAAGCAGAGCTTTGATGCCGTGCAGGCCGAAGGCGCCGGCGCCATCGCGCAGGCCGCGGCGGAGATCGGCGCCCGCTTGGTGCATGTCTCGGCCATCGGCGCCGACGCCAATTCCGAATCGGCCTATGGCCGCGCCAAGGCCGCCGGCGAGGCGAATGTGCTGGCTGCCGTGCCACAGGCCTCGATCCTGCGTCCATCGCTGGTGTTCGGCCCGGAAGACAGCCTGACCAACCGCTTTGCCTCGCTGGCCCGCATGGCGCCTGTGATGCCGGTGTTCGGCGCCGAGACGAAGATGCAGCCGGTGTTCGTCGGCGATGTCGCCGAGGCCGTGGCCGATGCGGCCGAGGGCAAGACCAAGCCGGGCGCCGTCTATGAACTGGGCGGTCCGGAAGTGCTGACCGTGCAGGAGATCGTCGCCATCGTGCTCAAGACCATCGAGCGCGAGCGCATGATCCTGCCGGTGCCGATGGGCATCGCCAAGCTGAAGTCGTATGTCCTGCAATTCGCGCCCGGCGACTTCAAGCTGACGCCGGATCAGGTGGCGATGCTGAAGGTCGATAATGTCGTCTCGGACGCCGCCAAGGCTGCCGGCCTGACACTAGAGGGGCTGGGCATCGCGCCGGATTCGCTGGAAGCCGTGGCGCCGCAATATCTCTGGCGTTTCCGCGCCACCGGCCAGTTCGCGCATAACGGCGCGAACTAACCTCCGCTATCGACTGCCCCTCATGGTGAGGAGCGCGCCACTTGGCGCGCGTCTCGAACCATGAATGGGAGCATGCAGCCATCCTTCGAGACGCCGCGCTTTGCGCGGCTCCTCAGGATGAGGGCGGAGTTTGGGAGCGCCGCCTTACGCGAGATCGAGCTTCGATTCCACCGTCGCATCCGCCTTGAGGCGATAGATGATCGGTGCGCCGGTGCCGAGTTCGCGGGCCAGAATCCCTTCGGGCGACAGTTTTTCCAGCACCATGATCAGCGCGCGCAGCGAATTGCCGTGTGCGGCCACCAGCGTGCGCTCCCCACGGAGCACGCCGGGCAGGATTTCCTGCACATAGTAAGGCAGGGTGCGGGCCAGCGTGTCCTTCAGGCTCTCGCCGCCGGGCGGCGGGACGTCGTAGGACCGGCGCCAGATATGGACCTGCTCCTCGCCCCACTTCTCGCGGGCATCGTCCTTGTTGAGGCCGGAGAGATCGCCGTAATCGCGCTCGTTCAGCGCGAGGTTCTTGGTCACCGGAATGCCGGTCTGGCCCATTTCCTCCAGCGCAAGACGCAGCGTGTGCTGCGCACGGGTCAGGTCCGAGGTGAAGGCGCGGTCGAAAGTGAGGCCCTGGGCCTTCAGCTTGCGGCCGGCTTCCTTGGCTTCCGCGACGCCCTTCTCGGTGAGATCAGGGTCTTTCCAGCCGGTGAACAGGTTCTTCAGATTCCAGTCGCTCTGGCCGTGGCGGACGAGAACGAGAAGGCGGTCGGTCATCGCAGTTTCCTATTCCAGTTTGTTCTTACTTCTCACCAAGGCCGAGCACGTCGGCCATCGAATAATGTCCGGGCGGCTTGCCATGCGCCCACATGGCGGCCTTCAGCGCACCATGGGCGAAGATCATGCGGTCCTCGGCCTTGTGCACGAGTTCGATCCGCTCATGAGGGCCGGCGAAGATCACCGTGTGCTCGCCGGCCACGGTGCCGCCACGCAGCGAGGCGAAGCCGATATCGCCGGCCTTGCGGGCACCGGTGATGCCATCGCGGCCACGGGCCGAATGCGTATCGAGCGACACCCTGCGGCCGTCGGCAGCGGCTTGGCCGAGCATGAAGGCGGTGCCCGACGGCGCGTCGATCTTCGCCTTATGGTGCATCTCGAGCACTTCGATATCGAAACCGTCGTCAAGCGACTGGGCGACGCGCTTGACCAGAGCAGCCAAGAGATTGACGCCCAAGCTCATATTGCCGGACTGCACCACGATGGCCTGCTTGGTGACGCTCTTGATGACAGCATCATCCGACGCCGAGAGGCCCGTGGTGCCGATCACATGCACGATGCCACGCTGGGCCGCGATGGCGACATTGGCGATGGTCGCGGCCGGTACCGTGAAATCGAGGATGCCATCGGCTTCCTTCGAGATGGTCCACAGATCGGCCGACAGTTTGACGCCGTTTTCCGGCAGGCCGGCGAGAATGCCGGCATCCTGGCCGATCAGTTCCGAGGTCGGCGCCTCCAGCGCACCGGCGAGCACGGCACCGGGCGTGTCATGGATGGTGCGGATCAGCGCGCGGCCCATACGGCCGCCGGCGCCGGCAACGATCAATCTCATATCGGACATCTGGCGTTCCTTCGTATCTCAGGCGGTATAGCGGCGCGTGCTGCCCACGGCAACACGCGCGCGTCTTGCAAAACCCTCAGATACCAATCGAATCAAAGAGATGCTTAAGCGGGCTGCGGCCCGTCATAGCCTTCGATGATCACGAGATCGCTCTCGCCATGCGGTTTGCGCATCTCGACGAGACGCTGGTATTCCGGCGAATTGTAGCAGGCGAGAGCGGTCGCGTAGTCCGCGAATTCGAGTACGACGTTACGCGTGCGCGAGGTGCCTTCCTTGGCCTCGAACTGGCCACCGCGGACGATGAACTTCGCGCCGAATTTGGCGAAGACCGGGCCGTTCTCGGCGACGTATTGCTTATAGCCGTCCATGTTGTGCACATCGACGCGCGCGATCCAGTAGGCCTTTGGCATTTTGGTTCTCTCCCTGTTTATCTCAGTCCCTCATGGTGAGGAGGCGCGCAACGCCGTCTCGAACCATGAGCTTGTGAAACTCTGTCGCCCGTGGCCATCCTTCGAGACGCGCGCGATGCGCGCTCCTCAGGATGAGGGGCGGAGTGAAGTTTCGATCTCGGCGACAATCGCTTCCGCTGCAGCTTTTGGATCAGCCGCCGCAAGAATCGGCCGTCCCACCACCAGATAATCCGAACCTGCACCGATCGCCTTCGCGGGCGTCATCACACGCTTCTGGTCGCCGATGTCGGCACCGGCGGGACGTACGCCCGGCGTCACAAGCACCATCTCCGGCTTGATCAGCTTGCGCAGATTGCCGGCTTCTTCCGGCGAACAGACGAGACCATCGATGCCAAGCGCCTGCGCCTGCTGCGCGCGCGTCGTCACAAGATCACTGACGCCGAGCTGGTAGCCGGCGGCTTTGAGATCTTCATTATCGTAGGACGTCAGCACCGTGACCGCGAGAATGCGCAGGTCAGAACCTTTGCTGGCATTCGCCGCGGCCTGCATGGTCTGCGGATAAGCATGAACCGTGAGGAACGTCGCGCCGAGCTTGGCGACGCTCTCCACACCACGCGCAACGGTGTTGCCGATGTCATGCATCTTCAGATCGGCAAACACCTTCTTGCCGGCATCGGCGAGCTTACGCACCAGCGGCAGGCCGCCGGCATAACCGAGCTGATAGCCGATCTTGTAGAACGTCACGCTGTCGCTGAGCCGTTCGATCATCGCTTCGGCGGATGCCACATCGGGCACGTCGAGGGCGACGATCAGGCGGTCGCGGGGATCGATAATGGCGGTCATGTCAGGCTCACTTCATCTGCTGGGCGACATCGATCAACTGCCGCACCATGGATTGCATCGCCGCGACATCGGCGGGGTGTTTGAGACGATCCATCTCGTCATAGGCGTCGTCAGCATGCGATAGCGCCAGCTGGCTCGGGATCACCAGCGCGCGGCATGCCGAGAGCACCAGCCGCAGCGCCTCAAGACAGCGCGTGCCGCCGAGACGACCATTCGATGCGGCAGCGATGGCGAAGGCACGGCCACGAAACACATGGCCCCTTGCCTCTTGCCCGTCCGTCACGCGCGATACCCAGTCGATGGTATTTTTCACCAATGGCGGCAGCGAGGAATTGTATTCGGGGGTCACGATCAGCACGCCGTGATGCGATGCGATCATGCGCTTGAGGTTCAGCGCGTGCTTCGGCACGCCGGATGACGCTTCGAGATCGCCGTCATAGATCGGCAACGGAAAATCGCCGAGAGAGATGCGGGTGACCTCGGCATCGGCACGCACCAGCTCATCGACGGCAGCAGCGGCCAGCTTCGCATTGAGCGAGCCGGTGCGGAGTGAGCCGGGAATGACGAGAATCTTTGCGGGCATGGGTCAGGTCATCACTCTCTTGTCGTCCCCGCGTAGGCGAGGACCCATAGACACTGGAGAGATCATTGGATGCCGTAGCATCGGCCTTCGCGCTTAGCCAGACTGTCGGAGGCTATGGGTCCCCGCCTGCGCGGGGACGACGAGCTCTAGCCTCAGCCCTTGCGGTACACCCAGACGCGGGCGGGCGGAAGGTTCATCCAGATCCGCTCGGAGGCTTCGGTGGACACGCCGGGCAGCGACTTCGGGATCGGCGGCGCCACCGAATAGGTGAACTGCACGAAGGGCGCGCTGGGCGCGAGGGCCGCAAACGCATCGCGGATCAGCTTCAGGCGCGTCAGCATCGGTTTTGTCACAAGCGGCAGGCCGGAGACGACGGCAGCAGCCGGCTCTTTTAGCACGTCCCACAGCGTGTCACGCAGCGTATAGGCATCGCCTTGCACAACGGTCGCTTGCGGATAGCGCTCGCGGAGCAAGGCACAAAAGGTTGGATTGAATTCGACGAGCACCAGACGCTTCTGATCGATGCCATGGGCCACAAGCGCCGTGGTGATCGCGCCGGTGCCGGGCCCAAGTTCGATGACCGGACCGGTCCCTTTGGGATCGACATATTGCGCCATTGTGCGCGCCAGCGCTTTGCCGGACGGCATCACGGCGCCCATATGCAGCGGCTTGTCGATCCATGAACGGATGAAGCGGACTTCGTCATCGAGACGAAGCGGCTTTTTCAACGGACGCGCGGACGATTGCAGAGGCATTGTGCTTCCAAGCAGACCGCGGAACGTGCGGGACGTCAGAATTTCGTCATAAAGGGGTATCGTCAACCGTGGAAACGGTCAAGCATTCTAACGTCAGGACGCGTTGCGTGTTCCGAAGAAGTCCTTGACCTTGGTGAAGAATCCCGCTGCTTCTGGTTGCGTTGCACCAGACGAAAGCTTCTCGAATTCGCTGAGAAGTTCTTGCTGCTTCTTGGTCAGGTTCTGCGGCGTTTCAACCACGACCTGCACATACATGTCGCCGGACTGACGCGAACGCAGCACAGGCATGCCCTTGCCGCCAACGCGGAAACGACGCCCGGATTGCGTGCCGGACGGCACCTTCACCTTGTTGCGGTTGCCATCGATGGTGGGCACTTCGAATTCGCCGCCGAGTGCTGCCGTCACCATGGAGATCGGCACGCGACAATGCAGATCGGCGCCATCGCGCTGGAAGAAGTCGTGCGAGGCGAGCGACAGGAAGATGTAGAGGTCGCCCGCGGGACCGCCGCGCGTGCCGGCTTCGCCTTCATTGGCGAGGCGGATGCGGGTGCCATCCTCGACGCCGGCGGGAATGTTCACGGAGAGCGAGCGCTCGCGCTCGACACGGCCGGCGCCGGAGCAGCTTGGGCACGGGTCCTCGATCATCTGGCCGCGGCCGTGGCAGCTCGGGCAGGTGCGCTCCAGCGTGAAGAAGCCCTGGGCCTGACGCACACGGCCCTGGCCGGCGCAGGTCGAACAGGTCTTTGGCTTGGTGCCAGCCTTGGCGCCGGTGCCGGAGCAGGCTTCGCAGGTAACGGCGACAGGAATTTCGATCTGTGCTGTCTTGCCGGAGAAGGCTTCCTCCAGCGTGATTTCCATATTGTAGCGCAGGTCGGCGCCACGCTCGCGACCGCCGCTGCGGCCACCGCCACCACGCTGCCCGGCCATGCCGAACAGGTCTTCGAAAATATCGGAGAAGGACGAGGCAAAGCCGGAGCCGAAGCCCGGACCACCGCCGCCACCATGGCCCTGCTCAAAGGCGGCATGGCCGAAACGGTCATAGGCGGCGCGCTTGTCGCCGTCCTTGAGAACGTCATAGGCCTCGGCGATTTCCTTGAACTTCACTTCGGCGGCGGCATCGCCCGGGTTCTTGTCCGGGTGCCACTTCATCGCAAGCTTGCG
This sequence comes from Tardiphaga sp. GW821-FHT12E02, assembly GCF_058807155.1. NCBI lineage: Bacteria > Pseudomonadati > Pseudomonadota > Alphaproteobacteria > Hyphomicrobiales > Nitrobacteraceae > Tardiphaga > Tardiphaga sp. GW821-FHT12E02. The sequence continues at coordinate 730,437 of NZ_JBXAQK010000001.1, read as the reverse complement.
GAACGAGGTCTTGAGCGTCGCGTCATTCGCGGTGCGCTCGACTTCCAGCGTCTCGTAGTAACATTGCTTGGTGGACATTCGTCAGATCCGCCCGAAATCCCAGGTCGCCGCATCATCATGATGCGATATATGCCGATGCAAAGGCTATGCTAGCCGCACCGACCTTACAAAAAATGACCCCCATCCATCGTCAGCTGCCTTGTGCTGCTGTGGATGAGGGTCATGATTTTGCTCGTGATCAGGCCGACTTCTTCGGCTTGTCGTCGTCGACTTCCGTGAACTCGGCGTCCACGATGTCGTCCTTGGCCGCATCGCGCTTGGCGTCGGCTTCGGCCTGCTGCGTGTACATCGCCTCGCCGAGCTTCATGGAAGCCTGGGCCAGCGTGTTGGTCTTGGTCTTGATCGCCTCTGCGTCGTCGCCCTTCAGCGCTTCCTTCAGATCGGCCATGGCGTCTTCAATGGCCTTGCGCTCGTCTTCGCCGACCTTGTCGCCATGCTCGGCAATCGCCTTCTCGGTCGAATGCACCAGCGCATCGCCATGGTTCTTGGCGTCCACGGCCTCACGGCGCTTCTTGTCGTCGGCCGCATTGGCTTCGGCGTCCTTGACCATCTTGTCGATGTCGGCTTCCGACAGACCACCAGATGCCTGAATCCGGATCTGCTGTTCCTTGTTGGTCGCCTTGTCCTTGGCCGAGACATTGACGATGCCGTTGGCGTCGATGTCGAAGGTCACCTCGACCTGCGGCATGCCGCGCGGCGCCGGCGGAATGCCCATCAGGTCGAACTGGCCGAGCGGCTTGTTGTCCGCAGCCATTTCGCGCTCGCCCTGGAAGACCCGGATGGTGACCGCGTTCTGATTGTCTTCAGCGGTCGAGAACACCTGGCTCTTCTTGGTCGGGATCGTGGTGTTGCGATCGATGATGCGGGTGAACACGCCACCCAGCGTCTCGATGCCCAGCGACAGCGGGGTGACGTCGAGCAGCAGCACGTCCTTGACGTCGCCCTGCAGAACGCCGGCCTGAATGGCGGCGCCGATGGCCACGACTTCGTCCGGGTTGACGCCCTTGTGGGGCTCCTTGCCGAAGAACTGCTTCACGACTTCCTGGATCTTCGGCATGCGGATCATGCCGCCGACCAGCACCACTTCGCCGATTTCACCGGCGGTGAGGCCGGCATCCTTCAGCGCCTTGCGGCAAGGCTCGATGGTCTTCTGCACGAGATCATCCACCAGCGCTTCGAACTTGGCGCGGGTCAGCTTCAGGGTCAGATGCTTCGGACCGGAGGCATCCGCCGTGATGAAGGGCAGGTTGATTTCGGTCTGGGTGGTGGACGACAGCTCGATCTTGGCCTTTTCAGCGGCTTCCTTCAGGCGCTGCAGGGCCAGCTTGTCGTTGCGCAGGTCAATGCCCTGCTCCTTCTTGAACTCGTCGGCGAGGTAGCCGACCAGACGCATGTCGAAGTCTTCACCGCCGAGGAAGGTGTCGCCATTGGTCGACTTCACCTCGAACACGCCATCGCCGATCTCGAGAATCGAGACGTCGAAGGTGCCGCCGCCGAGGTCGTACACGGCAATGGTGCCGGACTTGGACTTGTCGAGGCCATAGGCCAGCGCGGCAGCGGTCGGCTCGTTGATGATGCGGAGCACTTCGAGGCCGGCGATCTTGCCTGCGTCCTTGGTGGCCTGACGCTGGGCGTCATTGAAGTAAGCGGGAACCGTGATGACAGCCTGATCGACCGTCTGGCCGAGATGGGCTTCAGCGGTTTCCTTCATCTTCTGCAGGGTGAAGGCGGAGATCTGTGAGGGCGAATAGGTCTTGCCGTCGACTTCGACCCAGGCGTCGCCATTGCCACCCTTGGCAATCTTGTAGGGGACGAGCTTCTTGTCCTTTTCAACGGTCGGATCGTCGTAGCGGCGGCCGATGAGGCGCTTCACTGCGAAAATCGTACGCTCGGGATTGGTCACCGCCTGGCGCTTGGCCGGCTGGCCGACGAGGCGCTCGCCATCATCGGTGAAAGCGACGATCGACGGCGTCGTCCGCATACCTTCTGCGTTCTCGATCACCTTCGGCGTTTTGCCGTCCATGACGGCCACGCAGGAATTCGTCGTACCGAGGTCGATACCGATGACCTTTCCCATGCTCTCACTTCCTTCTTTTTGCGGCAGGTTGGCCGGGCCCAACGGGCGCCCCGCTCAAACCCCCAAATCAATCACATGCTCGCGATATTGCGACGCTCAGCGTCATATAGGAGGGGGCTAGGTTGCTGCAAGGCATCCCATCGCGGCTTAGGCGCGGAAATCATAGGGTATTCGGGAAATTAATTAACCCTGAATGCGTGGTCGGAAACTGACAACGCGGCGGATCGGCGCGGGACCTTGCGGGAACGGATTTGTGCCTTGATCTGTTGCTGGAACAGGGCAACCTAAGCCCGTTTCGGCTGGCTGGCCGCTCTGGCCGCCCCGTCCGTCGCCCCGCCGCAACACCGAACCAAGTAAGAGCCTGATGAGACACCTCGCGCCCCTGTTCGCCCTGACCGTGTTGCTGGCCGCTCATGCCCCGGCCTCCGCGGCCGATCCCATCTATCCGCCCGGGGTCCGCATCGGGGTGACCCCGTCGGTGGGGCTGGAGCCGTCCAAGACCTTTACGGGATTCCAGACCTCGGATCAGGGCGTGAAGATGCTGATGACCGAATTGCCGGCCAGTGCCTTCACCGAGGTCGAGACGGCGTTCAGGACCAACCCGGCCAGCATGACGCTCAAGCCGGAGACCATCGAGACCGGCGCCGGCCAGGCCTTCTACACCGTCGAGCCCACCAAGGACGCCGCCGGCGTTCCCGTGCGTCGCTACTCAATGATCATCAATGGCGGCACCTTCTCGGGCTATGTCGCAGTGCAAGTTCCTGAAAACGCCCAGAAAATCTATACCGACGATGCCGTCCGGCAGATGTTTGCCAGCGTCACCGTGCGCAAGGAAGTGCCCCTCGACGAGCAGCTCGGCATGATGCCGTTCAAGATTTCGGAGCTCAGCGCCTTCAAGACTGTCCGTACGCTGGCGCCGGGTGCCGCGATTCTCTTGGCGGATTCCGCCGACGAGAATGCCATCGAGCAGGGCCCGTTCATGATCCTCGGCAGCGTCGGCTCGGCGCCCGATCGGCCCGATGACCGCGGCCGTTTCGCTCAGCAGGCGGCCGCCCAGATCCCCGGCCTGCGCGACGCGCGCATCACGCTGTCCGAGCCACAGCGGATTGATGGTGCCCCGGGCTACGAGACCCGGATCGACGCCATCAGCGGCAAAGGCAACACGCCGGTGACCGTGGTGCAGTGGCTGCGCTTCGGCTCGGGCAAGACCGCCATGCGCATCATTGCCAGCGCCCCGCGCGACGACTGGTCGAAAGCCTTCCCGCGCTTCCGTGCCGTCCGCGACGGTATCGAGCCGCGCTGACTCAACCGAAAGCTTTACGGCGATCTCCCGACCTGATTTGCTGGCGCATTCCGGCGGGAGATGTTGCGATGTTTGATCGACGTCAGCTTCTTGTGGGATTTGGTGCGATGACTGCAGCCAGCATGATGCCCAACGCGCTCGAAGCAGCCGGCAAAGTGACCGCCGACCGCAATTCTGTGCTGCTCGTGGTGGACGTGCAGAACTGCTTCCTGCCCGGTGGCAGCCTGGCGGTGAAAGATGGCGACAAGGTCGTGCCCGTCATCAATGCCATCGCCAAGAAATTCACGCATGTGGTGCTGACCCAGGACTGGCATACGCCCGGCCATATCTCATTCGCCTCCAGCCACGGCGGCAAGAAGCCGTTCGACACCACCGACGTCGCTTATGGCAAGCAGGTTTTGTGGCCCGACCATTGCGTTATGGGCACCGAAGGCGCGGCGCTGTCGAAGGATCTGGCTATCCCGCACGCTCAGCTCGTTCTGCGCAAAGGCTACGAGAAGGCGGTCGACAGCTATTCGGCTTTCACCGAAGCGGATGGCAAGACCACGACCGGCCTTGCCGGCTATCTGAAAGCGCGCAAACTGCAACGCATCTTCATAGCCGGGCTGGCCACCGATTTCTGCGTGGCGTGGTCGGCACTGGACGCACGCAAGGCAGGGTTCGAGACCTATGTGATCGAGGACGCCTGTCGTGGCATCGATACGCAGGGCTCACTCGCCAAGGCGTGGAGCGATATGACCAAAGCCGGCGTGAAGCGCGTCAAATCCGGCGATCTAGCTGCCTGACGCCTTCCGCGTGAAAATCCCGACTTTGTTGACGGTATCGACCAGCTCGAAATCCGTCAGCAAAGCGGCGACATCCGGATGTGCCTTCAGCCAGTCGCTGCCATGGCCGGTGAGGTCGTCCACGATCAGGATCGTTGGCGGCATATGGCGGATATCCGCGATCAATCTCTCACGCTCGCGTTGCACATAGGGTTGAAGCATATAGTCCCGCGCCTGATCCAGCATGCCATCGCGGCGCATGACATTCAGATAGGTGTCGATCCAGAGCCCCTGCTGGCGCGATACCCAGGTGCCGCCGATGGCGCGGGTGAGTGGATGACCAATCCCTGGCTCAGCCGTGATCGCGAGAACAGCCGGATCTTTCTGGCCAAGCTGCGCGACTCGCTGCTGCAGCGGCAACGCATCGAAAGATGTGTCGAACCACAGCATCGAACGGACGAACAGCGCGAGCAGCAACAGACTGCCCCCGAGCCGCCAGATGCGCGATGCGCCGGTCTCCGACGTTAATGCATAGCCAAGGGCAAACAGAGCCAGCGCGATCGCGGGATAGGATTGATACGGCCAGCCTTTACCCTGCAACATGAAAGCCACGGCGAAGGCGGCCGAGGTCGCCATCAGGAGAGTCAGCGACGGCGATAGCCGATGCCTGCGATGCAAGGCGACGATCGCGAGCAAGGCAATGGCCCAGAGTGAGACGGCGGGCTTTTCCAGCAGCGCCATCAAGGGCGGTTTGACCGGCACATAGACGTCGCGCAGCAGCGGCAGAATGTCGGTGAAGAATTGCGGCCAGAGGATCGCTGTGACGATCACATAAAGAAGACCGGCAACCGCCGCCGCAACGTGTTCAGGCAAAAGCAGCACGCGCCATGACGCGCGCGTCACGACACCGACGACCGCAAGCGGGACATAAACGGCCAAAGCGAAATGCGGCTTGAACGCCAAGGTTACTGCCGCACCGAATCCCGCCGCGACCGGCAGCCATCGCGGCGGCACACCACCCGTGATGCGGTCGATCAGCGTCGCCAGAAAAGGGAGCAAGGCGATCAGCGCTATATGTTCGCGCTGACCAAAAGTGTGGGTCGGCAGAATCGCCAGAACGGCGAAGGCCAACAGCAGAAGCACCCAACCACGCGCGCCAGTGAAACCAGCATGTCGCCGCAACAGAAGCGTGCAAAAGGTGAGCGATGCGAGAATGCCAAGGAAGACCAGCGCATCGACAATGGTTTCTGCGGCAAGTCCGGTCATGCGCGACAGGACGATGGCCGGCAAATACGCCAGCACGGACATCGGCGGATTGGTTTCAAGCACGTCGGTATAAAGGCGGCCACCACCGAGCACGCGCTCGCCGGCCGTGAGCAGCCAGCTCACATCCGTATTGGCCGCCAGCACCTGCCGAAGCCAGATCGCGGCGGCGAACAGGCCTGCCAATGCAAGCCAGCCGACAAGCGAGCGTCGCGCGCCTGACATCGCAGGCGTGCCGGCTTCGAGATTCATGGTCATTGCGATCGTCCGCTGATGGCGGCGACCCTAGAGCTCAGGTTTTAATAAGTTGTTTACCGACAGGACGCTTACGCGCCGAGCGCCAGCGCGATCAGGCCAAGCGTGCCGACTATCACGCGCCACCATGCAAACAGCGCGAAGCCGTGGCGGGTGACGTAATTCAGCAGGGTCTTCACGACGAAGATCGCAGTGATGAACGAGACGGCGAAGCCGATGGCGATGATGACAGCGCCATCCGACGTGATGTCATTGCGGCTCTTGTAGAGATCATAGGCAAAGGCGCCGACCATGGTCGGGATCGCCAGGAAGAACGAGAACTCCGCAGCGGCGCGCTTGTCGGCGCCCATCAGCATGGCGCCCACAATCGTGGCACCCGAACGCGACACGCCGGGGATCATGGCCACGCACTGGCAGCAGCCGATCTTGAAGTAAGTGAGCAGCGGAAACTCGGTGGCATCGTGATGCACCGGTTGCAGATCAAGCTGATCGACCCAGAGCAAAATGGCTCCGCCGACGATCAATGTGAAACACACGACCCAGGGATTGAACAGATACCCCTTGATGTAGCCGCCAACGGCCGCGCCGAGCACGGCTGCCGGCAGGAAGGCAATCAGCACGCCGATCACGAAACGGCGAGCGGCTGCATCGCCCTTGAACATATCGAGCGCGATCCGCCACAGTTTGCCGAAATAGATCGAGAGAATGGCGAGAATGGCGCCAAGCTGGATCAGGATTGCAAAGCTTTTCCAGAGACCGATCTCGTCGAGTCCCAGAATGCGTTCGACGAGAAGGACATGGCCCGTGGAGGACACCGGCAGGAATTCGGTGGCGCCCTCGACAACACCGAGAATCACCGCCCTCAACACATCAGACATCATCGACTTGCCGTCCTGATTTTGCGGGCCTCAAAAAGCCGGGTTCTTCTCGCTTATTCCCTGCATTGCTGCAATCGCAAAAAGCGTGCAATCGCGCCTTGCCTCTCATGCGCGCTTCGCTAGTTTGGCGCGCTTCGCGCATCATTTATACCACCGCGACCGAGACGCTTTGTTAACGCCGCTTCCTTAACCAAGGCCCGCATGTACACGCTCTATCATCACGCGTTCTGTCCGCATTCGCGCTTCGTTCGTCTTGTTCTCGGCGAATATGGCCTGGACTTGACGCTGGTCGATGAGCGGCCGTGGGATCGGCGTGAGGATTTTCTGAAGCTCAATCCGGCGGGAACCACGCCGGTGCTGGTCGCCGAAGACACGCCACCGATTCCCGGTGCCAGCATCATCGCCGAATATCTCGACGAGGTGCATGGGCATGAAGCCGGTGATCGCCGGCTGCTGCCGACATCCATGGCCGAGCGCATCGAAGTGCGCCGCCTGATGGCCTGGTTTAACGAAAAATTCTTCGAGGAGGCCTCCGGTCCTCTCGTCACCGAACGCATCTATAAGCGCTTCATGAGCGAGGATATCGGCGGTGGCGCGCCATCGATGGACGTGATTCGCGCAGCCAACGCGAATGTGCGCTATCATCTGGCCTATATCGGCTGGCTGGCACGGACGCGAAACTTCCTGGCCGGCGACCGAATGACGTATGCAGATCTGGTCGCGGCAGCGCATCTGTCGGCGATCGATTACCTGGGCGATGTGCCATGGAGCGAGGACGACGCAGCGAAGGCCTGGTACGCACGGATCAAGTCACGTCCGTCGTTCCGACCGCTGCTGAGCGAATGGCTGGCGGGCGTGCCGGCCTCGCGGACCTATGTGGATCTCGATTTCTGAGCGCTGACGGCGCCACGCCACTTCCAGCCGATCTGAAGGACAGACTTGCGCGCGAGGCGCAGGCCCTGGGTTTCGAGGCGATCGGCATCACCGATCCCGCGGCCATCGATGGCGCACGCGTGAAGCTGGAGGCCTTTCTCGACGCCGGCGCGCATGGTGAGATGGACTGGCTGGCCGACAATCCCGCCCGCCGCGCTGATCCGAAGGTGATGTGGCAGGATGTGCGCTCGGTGATCATGCTCGGCATGAATTACGGGCCCGACGAGAACCCGATGGCGATTCTCGCCGAGCGATCCAGTGCTGCGATCTCGGTCTATGCCCGCGGCGATGACTATCACGACCTCATCAAGAAGCGCCTCAAGCAACTCGCACACTGGCTGATCGCCGAAGCCGGCGGCGAGGTGAAAGTCTTCGTCGACACGGCGGCGGTGATGGAGAAGCCGCTGGCGTCTGCCGCTGGACTGGGTTGGCAGGGCAAGCACACGAACATGGTGTCGCGGGAATTCGGCTCATGGCTGTTTCTCGGCGCCATCTTCACCACGCTTGACCTGCCGCGCGATGAGCCGATCACCGATCGCTGCGGCTCCTGCCGTTCATGTCTCGACAGCTGCCCGACATCGGCTTTCATCGCGCCGTATCGGCTGGATGCGCGACGCTGCATTTCCTATCTCACCATCGAGCACAAAGGCCCGATCCCGCACGAATTCCGCAAAGCCATGGGCAATCGCATCTATGGCTGCGACGACTGCCTCGCGGCGTGCCCGTGGAACAAGTTTGCGCAGGAAGGGCGTGAAGCCAAGCTCGCGGCACGCGATGAATTGCGCGCGCCGACGCTGGCCGAGTTGTCGAAGCTGGATGATGCCGCATTCCGTGCGTTGTTCACGAAATCGCCGGTGAAGCGCATCGGCCGCAACCGATTCCTGCGCAATGTGCTGATCGCGATTGGCAATTCGGGCGATGCAGCACTGATCGATGATGCGAGGCGGCTGTTGCACGACGATAACCCGCTCGTGCGTGGCGCTGCGGTTTGGGCGCTGGGCCAGCTGATGTCGGGCGATGCGTTTGCAGAACTCGGGACGACCATCGATCACGATGAAGATGTTCGTGCCGAATGGCGTAACGCGCGCGCATTGTAGGCTGCGCTTTCTTTGAACTCCGCCTTCATCCTGAGGAGCGCGAAGCGCGTCTCGAAGGATGGCCCGAAGCTCCGGCGCCCTCCATCTCATGGTTCGAGACGCGCGCAAATGCGCGCTCCTCACCATGAGGGACAGTGTATAGGCGCTCGCCCCTACAGATGCCTCTTCATCTCCGGCCGCGCCTTGAGCGCTGCGCCCTGTTTGCCGACGATTTTCGCGATCCGCTCCGGCGCGAAATTGAGATCGACAAAAGCTGGCGCCGTGTTCGCGACTTCCTGATAGCTCACGATCAGCCCATTGCGCAGCGTCATGATCGCAACACCCTCGAACATCGCGCGCTTGCCCTGCGCTTCCGGCAGTTTCGAGCGATAGCTGAACGTATAGCGCGCATAAAGCGTGACGCCGTTGCTGACGGGATCATGCATGTCCCAGCGGAAATCCTCGGCGGTCTCGTAGAAATGATGGTCGATCATGTCGGCGATTTTTGCGCGACCTGCGAAGGCACCGTAGAATACGTCGTGATAGACGCCGTCTTCAGTAAACAGGTTGGCAAAGCTCTTGCCGTCGCGCGTTTCGACGGATGAGCAGAACGTCCGCAACATGGCGGTCGTATCCATAGCGTTTCTCCGGAAGGTTTATTGTTGACGACAAACCTACCGGAAGAGACCGTCAGCGCAATCAGAACTCCGCCACCGTCGCCAGCAACCGCCCGATATCCTGCGGTCGCGACAGGCGATGATCGCCGTCCTGGATCATGGTCAGCACCACGTCTTCACTCGGCAGCCGTTCGGCCAGCCGGAACGCATGCTGCCACGGCACATCCGGGTCCTGTCGGCCCTGCAGGATGCGGACGGGGCAGCCGACATCGATGGAGCTGCCGAGGAGAAGATGATTGCGCCCCTCCTCGATCAGCCGCTTCGTGATCGGATAGGGCGCGCCATAGTCCGAGGGCCGCAGCCATTGTCCGGTGGCCTCGATCTCGGCGCGGATTTCCGGCGAAAACTGTTTCCACATCAGCTCTTCGGTAAAATCCGGCGCCGGCGCGATCAGCACCAGCGCCCGCAGCGAGGCACGGCCGGCCTTGCCGCGTTTGGCAATGGCGCGCGCCAAAAGCAGCGCCATCCAGCCACCCATGGAGGAACCGACCACGATCTGCGGACCCTGACAGGCCGCATCAAAAGCGGCGAGACCGTCCTCGAGCCAGTCGCCGATGGTGCCATCGGCAAAGTTACCGCTGGATTCGCCATGCCCGGAATAATCGAACCGCACACAGGCGCGGCCGTGCTGCGCGGCCCATTCGTCCAGCGCCACGGCTTTTCCGCCCTGCATGTCGGATTTGAAGCCGCTCATCCAGAAAACGCCCGGCGCCGCACCTTCGCGGACCCGCATGGCGATCTGCCGGCGCGCAGCGCCGCTGCCGACGGTGATGAAACTGGGATCGGGCGCCGTCGCCGTGGTCATCGGACGATCTCCATCCTGCTGGAACTGCGGTGGTGTTTGCTGGAGCGAGGCTGGAACGTCAACGCCAGCACGGCGTTTCCGGATGGAACTGGCGCTTGCGGAACAGCGCGCGGCACTCTATGTGGGCTGCGTCCGGTTGGCGGACGATTTTGTCGGGTCCGTCGTGGCGCAAATGCTGCTGACTGAAGCGATCTGGCGCCGCGTTGCGTGAGTTTGCTTGCTCAAAACGCCTTATTCCGACAAAGTGCCGCCTTCCATCACAACCTTGGAGAATATCCCATTCGCCGTCCGAACAGAGCCCCGCCCACTGCAGCCAAAGATGGGCCGCGCACCAACGATGAAATCCGTAATGCCCAGATCCAGCTGATCGATCAGGAAGGTGTCAATCACGGCACCATCGAGACGATGCTGGCGATCAAGATGGCTGCTGAGGCCGGCATGGATCTCGTCGAGATTTCGCCGAACGTGGCGCCGCCGGTCTGCAAGATCATGGACTACGGCAAGTTCAAGTATTCGGCGCAGAAGAAGGCCGCCGAAGCGCGCAAGCGTCAGAAGACCGTCGAAATCAAGGAGATCAAGCTCCGCCCGATGATCGACGATCACGACTATGGCGTGAAGATGCGGGCGATGCAGCGGTTCTTCGAAGAAGGCGACAAGGTCAAGATCACCTTGCGCTATCGTGGCCGCGAAATGGCGCACCAGGAAATCGGCACCAAGCTGCTCGACAAGGTGAAGGCGGATGTCGCCGAATTCGCCAAGGTGGAGCAGGACGCGAAGTTCGAAGGCCGCCAGGTGGTCATGGTTCTGGCCCCGCGTTAAGCGACCGGACCAATCAAGAGTTTCGGCCCGTCAATTTGGCGGGCCTTTTCTTTTGGCGATTGCGGGATCGTAGGATGGGTTGAACGAAGGCGCTAAGCGCCGGAGTGATACCCATCACGGCCGGGCGCTAATGGTGATGGGTTTTCGCTTCGCTCAACCCATCCTACGGCCGTCAGCCCAGAACGAACGAAAGCGCTCCGGCAAGAGCCGTCACAGCAGCGAGGCCAGCGGCCACGAACAGCCAGCCGGCGGCGGCTTGCGCGGCGGATTCTTGCTGGATGGCGACCGCGCGGGCGGCGGTGCGTCGATTGCGGACCATTATTGGTGTCCTTTCAATGATCGAATGCTTCGCAGCAGATAGGCATGCATAGCCGAGTCGGCCAGTCCAGAACCAGTTTTTCGGCTAAAAGTTGCGATCGCTTAAACGTTGCCAAGCTGTCGCATCTCTGCCATAAGCCCGGCTTCGTCGACCGGCTGATCAAGGGCTGCCGTGGCGACGTCCGTGACGATCTATTTCATTCCGGAAATAATCGAGCACAATCAACGCTCTAACGAGCATTTTCGGCCGATGCAGCGCCCTCCGGGGCGTTTTCTGCGTGGCTAGAGGAGAGCAAAATGCCCAAGTTGAAGACCAAGTCGGGCGCTAAAAAGCGCTTCAAAGTCACCGGCACCGGCAAAGTTGTGTCGGCCCATGCCGGTAAGCGCCACGGTATGATCAAGCGGACGAAGAAGCAGATTCGTCAGCTCCGCGGCACCCGCGTGCTGTTCAAGACCGATGGCGACAATATCAAGCAGTACTTCCTGCCAAACGCCTGATCCCCTGCCACTGCGCCCTGTGCGCGGTGCATTCACCCCCTTTTGTTATTTCAGATGAAGGAGATCAGTCATGGCTCGCGTTAAACGCGGTGTGACGGCTCATGCCAAGCACAAGAAAGTCTACAAGCTCGCCAAGGGTTTTCGCGGTCGCCGCAAAAACACCATCCGCGCCGCCAAGGCCGCCGTCGACAAGGCCGGCCAGTATGCGTTCCGCGATCGCAAGCGCAAGAAGCGTACGTTCCGCGCCCTCTGGATCCAGCGCCTGAACGCTGCCGTCCGTCCGCTCGGCATGACCTACAGCGTGTTTATCAACGGTCTTGCCAAGTCCGGCATCACTGTCGACCGCAAGGTTCTGTCTGATCTCGCGATCAACGAACCGGCGGCGTTCAACGCGATCGCTGAGAAGGCCAAGGCTGCTCTCGCAGCCTAACCTCTCCGCTTCCCGCGGATCTATCGACATTGTCATGGCCGGGCAGAGGCGCTTCAAGCGCCCCTGTTCCGGCCATTGGCGTCTTAAATCCCTGCAAAACCGTGCTGTAGAACGGCGCTCCCGAACTCCTTCGGGGACGACGACAGCAAGAGGCGCATGCCTCTTTGATCGAGGTTGCCGATGTCCGACCTGACGACGCTCCAACAACAGATTCTGGCCGATATCGCCGGTGCATCCGACGAAGCCGCACTCGAAGCCGTGCGCGTCGGCGCGCTCGGCAAGAAGGGCTCGATCTCCGCGCTGCTCGCGACGCTCGGCAAGATGACGCCGGACGAACGCAAGACCGAGGGTGCTGCGATCAATCTCGCGAAAGATGCCGTCTCGCAGGCGCTGGCCGCGCGCCGCGACGTGCTGAAGAGTGCTGCGCTGGATGCGCGCCTCGCGTCCGAGACCATCGATGTCACGCTGCCGCTGCGTGACGGACCGGCCGAACTCGGCCGCGTGCATCCGCTGAGTCAGACCTGGGACGAGCTGACCACGATCTTCGCCGATATGGGTTTTGCCGTCGCCGAAGGTCCGGATATCGAAACCGACGACTACAACTTCACCAAGCTGAATTTCCCCGAGGGCCATCCGGCCCGCGAGATGCACGACACCTTCTACTTCAATCCAAAGGAAGACGGCTCGCGCCTCTTGCTGCGTACCCACACCTCGCCGGTGCAGGTGCGCACCATGCTGAGCCAAAAACCGCCGATCCGCGTGATCTGTCCGGGCCGCACCTATCGCAGCGATAGCGACCAGACGCATACGCCGATGTTCCATCAGGTCGAAGGCCTCGTCATCGACAAGACCTCGCATCTCGGCCACCTCAAATGGATCCTGCAGGAATTCTGCAAGGCGTTCTTCGAGGTCGATCACGTCAATATGCGCTTCCGCCCGTCCTTCTTCCCGTTCACCGAGCCGTCGCTGGAAGTCGATATCCAGTGCCGCCGCGACAAGAACGAGATCCGTTTCGGCGAAGGCGAGGATTGGCTCGAAATTCTCGGCTGCGGCATGGTGCATCCGAATGTGCTGCGCGCCTGCGATATCGATCCCGATGTGTATCAGGGCTTTGCCTGGGGCATGGGTATCGACCGTATCGCGATGCTGAAATACGGCATGGCTGACCTTCGCCAGCTTTTCGAGGGCGATGTGCGCTGGCTCAACCATTACGGCTTCAAGCCGCTCGACATGCCGACTCTGGCCGGAGGACTGAGCACGTGAAATTCTCCCTCTCCTGGCTGAAGGATCATCTCGACACCGACGCAACGCTGGATCAACTGAGTGAAAAGCTCACCATGATCGGGCTCGAGGTCGAGCATATCGAGGACAAGGCAAAACTGCTGGCGCCGTTCACGATCGCCGAGATCGTGGAAGCCGTGCAGCATCCCAATGCCGACCGCCTGCGCGTCTGCACCGTCAATGTCGGTGAAGCCCAGCCGCTGCAGATCGTCTGCGGTGCGCCGAATGCACGTGCCGGACTGAAGACCGTGCTGGCGCGGCCCGGCACCTATATTCCGGGCAAGGACTTCACCATCGGCCTCGGCAATATCCGCGGTGTCGAAAGCCAGGGCATGCTGTGCTCGGCCGGCGAACTCGGCCTGCCCGATGCCATCGACGGCATCATCGAGCTGCCGGCCGATGCGCCGGTCGGCGCGGTGTATCCGGACTGGGCCAAGCTCGGCGATCCCGTCATCGAGATCAACCTGACGCCGAACCGCCAGGATTGCACCGGCGTTGCCGGCATCGCGCGCGATCTGGCGGCCGCCGATATGGGCGTGTTCAAGAATCCCGGCATCAAGCCGATCAAGGGTGAATTCCCGTGCCCGGTGAAGGTGACGGTCGAGGACGCAAAACTGTGTCCGGGCTTTGCGTTGCGCCTCGTGCGCGGCGTCAAGAATGGTCCGTCGCCGGAATGGCTGCAGAAGAAGCTGACCTCCATCGGCCTGCGCCCGATCAACGCGCTGGTGGACATCACCAACTACCTGACCTTCGATCGCGCCCGCCCGCTGCATGTGTTCGACGCCGCGAAGGTGAAGGGCGATCTGGTCGTCCGTCGTGCGAAGGATGGCGAGACGCTGCTGGCGCTTGATGGCAAGACCTACAAGCTCGACGACAAGATCTGCGTCATCGCTGACGAGCACGGCGTCGAATCGCTGGCCGGCATCATGGGCGGCGAGGCATCCGGCTGTTCGGACGACACCACCGATGTGCTGATCGAGTCCGCGCTGTGGAACGAGATCAACATCGCCCAGACCGGCCGCAAGCTCGGCATCAATTCGGATGCGCGCTATCGCTTCGAGCGCGGCGTCGATCCTGTCTTCATGGTGCCAGGCCTCGAACTCGCCACCAAGCTGGTGATGGAGCTCTGCGGCGGCACGCCGTCGGAGAGCATTGTCGTCGGCACGAGCTATGGCGAAGATCGCCTGATCGACTTCCCGATCGCTGAAGTGAAGCGCCTCGCCGCCATCGATGTGCCGTTCCCGGAAATGCGGATCATCCTCAACCGGCTCGGCTTCTCCGTCGCCGGCAATGGTCCCGTGGTGAAGGTCGCCGTGCCGTCGTGGCGCATGGACGTCACGGGGAAGGCGGACATCGTCGAAGAGATCATGCGCATTGTCGGCGTCGACAAGGTGCCGCTGACGCCGTTCCCGCGTGGCGATGCCCAGCGTAAGCCGGTGCTCACCCAGATCCAGCAGCGCACCCGTCGTGCCAAGCGCGGGCTGGCTGCGCGTGGCTTGGTCGAGGCCGTGACCTGGTCGTTCATCTCCAAGCCGCACGCGGAAGTGTTCGGCGGTGGCAAGCCGGAGCTCGCGCTGGCCAATCCGATCGCGGCCGATCTCTCGGACATGCGCCCGAGCCTGCTGCCGGGTCTGATCGCGGTGGCCCAGGCCAACGCCCATCGCGGGTCATCCGATCTCGCGCTGTTCGAAGTCGGCCAGATCTTCAAGGGCGACCGCCCGCAGGATCAGTTCATCGCAGCGAGCGGCGTGCGTCGCGGTCTCGCATCCTCGAACGGAACGGGTCGTCACTGGACCGGCGCCAGCGCCGCCAACGCGCTCGATGCCAAGGCCGATGCCTTCGCCGTGCTCGCCGCTGCAGGTGCGCCGATGCAGGCGCTGCAGATCGTTCCCGGCGGCGCCGACTGGCTGCATCCGGGCCGCTCGGGCACGATCCAGATCGGGCCGCAGAACATTCTTGGTCATTTCGGCGAGCTGCATCCACGCACGCTGGAAGCGCTCGGTGCCGATGGTCCGCTGCTGGCCTTTGAAGTGATCCTCGACCGCATTCCCGATGCCAAGCAGAAAGCGACACGCGCCAAACCGCTGCTGGAGCTCTCCGCCTTCCAGCCGGTGTCGCGCGATTTCGCCTTCATCGTCGATCGCAAGGTGAAGTCCGGCGATATCGTCAAGGCGGCGGCCGGCGTGGACAAGAAGCTGGTCACGGGTGTCACCGTGTTCGACATCTATGAAGGCAAGGGCATCGACGACGACAAGAAGTCGGTGGCCATCGCCGTGACCATCCAGCCGCGCGAAAAGACGCTGACCGATCAGGAGATCGATGCGGTGGCGGCGAAGATCGTGGCTGAGGTGACCAAGAAGACAGGCGGCACGTTGCGCGCATGATCAATGGATTGGGCCTCGCGCAATATTCGACAGCGTCGCTCACCGTCATCGCCGTGACCGCTTTCATCGCCGGGCTCGCACGCGGATTTTCCGGGTTCGGCTCGGCGCTGATCTTCATCCCGCTCGCCTCCAGCGTCGTTGGCGCAATCGTGGCATCGCCGCTGCTGTTGCTGATCGACTTTCTGACCACGCTGACGCTGATCCCAAATGCGGCGCGGCGCGCCGACAAACGCGACGTCAGCATCATCTCGCTCGGCGCGCTGATCGGCGTGCCGCTCGGCACCATGGCGCTTGCTTGGGCTGATCCGCTCACGGTGCGTTGGGGAATCGTTGTCCTGATCGTCGCGTTGCTCGCATTGCTGATCTCGGGCTGGCGCTATCCTGGCAAGCCGACTGTGCCCGTCACGATCAGCGTGGGCGGCCTCGCCGGCTTCTTTGGCGGACTGGCGCAGCTCGGCGGTCCGCCTGTGGTGCTTTACTGGCTGCGCGATGCCGCCGTCGCCGCAGTCGTCCGCGCCAATATCATTCTTTATTTCGCGATTGCCGACGTGCTGATCATCATCAGCTACACGATCGGCGGCCTGTGGAGTTCGGCGATCCTTGGACTTGCAGTAATCACCGGCCCGCTTTTCGGCCTCGGCCTCTGGATCGGCTCAAAACTGTTCGGCAAGGCCAGCGACGAGCTGTTTCGCAAGATCTGCTACACGCTGATTGCAGTATCTGCGCTGGTCAGCCTGCCGCTGTTCGACGGGCTGTTTCGCTAATTCGCACCAAATCCACCCGCACTGCTCGATTGCGGCGGCGCGCGGCGTTTCTGTTTCTTTGCAGGCTTTGGCTCGGCCTCCGGATCCTTCACTCCGCCGATCCGCTTCAGCGCTGCATCCGCTGCGCGTTCGCCGGTTTCCCAGGCGCCATCGACGGTGCCATACAAGGTCTCGTGCGTCGCTTCGCCGGCGATGAAGAGATTGCCTATCGGCTCGGCCAATACGCGCCGCGACGCCTGGCCGCCAGGCACTGCCGCAGACATGGCGCCGAGAATGAAAGGTGACGCATCCCAGCGCGTGACCTTGCTGCGCTGGATCGCAGCCTTCACATCGCTGCCGAACAGTTTTGTCAGCCACTCCGTCGCAAAGCCCGTCATCGCGGCTTCGCCCTGCGCCGCAAGGGTTCGGCCGAATGAGCCGGCGACATCGACCGTGCATAGCGATGAGCCGTTGATATTGGCAAACAGCGCGCCGGTGCGCGTGCTCGTGCTCTGCTCGATCATCAATTCATCGCGACCAAGGCCGAGCGGATTGCCCTTCAACTCGAGCGCGATGCGATCGTAACTGCCAAGCGTGAGTTTGGACGCGGCATCGAGCTGGCGCTTCGGCAATTCCGGCGTGAATTTGATGACCCCCGCATTCAGCACATTGCTCGACACGGTGACGATCACCGCACGCGCCGCAACGCGCCCTGCTGCCGTCTCCACGCCGATATCGCGGCCGCTCCAGGTGACACGCGTGGCCGGCGTCGACAGCACGACCGGCACGCTCTCGCCGAGCTTCGCCATCAACGCACCGAGCCCCTGCCGCGTCGCGACCGAGATGGCGCGGTCTTCGGCGCGCGATTGATCCAGGGTCGAAAGGTCCTTGAGATCCTTGCCGGTCGCATAGGCGCCAAGCCCGAAATCGACAGTGCCGGCCCAATCACCGAGATCCTTCGGCAGCACGGCCGCGCAGGAGATATCGCCACGGCGTGCAGCATCGTCGATCGCGCGGGTGGCGCGCACGAAGGTCGCAAGCAGCTCCTCGGTTTCCGCCGCACGCGCATTGCGGCGGCCGATGCGCAGTTTCTGGCTTGGCGAGGGGGCGACATCGATACCGCCACCGCGCGCGAGCTTCACCAGCGCATTGGTCTCCGGCGTATGCAGCCAGCGGGCGCCGAGATCGAGCGGAACATCGAAAGTTGAACTGTCGGTCGCGCAGCGGCCGCCGATCTGTGCCGAGGCTTCCAGCACGATGACCTTGCGCCCTGCCGCCTGAACGCGGCGTGCCGCTGCAAGCCCGGCAGCACCCGCGCCGATCACAACTACGTCAGCATCGCGCGGCAATGTCGCAGCCTGCGCCCTTGCGCCGAACCATGGCGCAAGCGTCAATCCAGCCGACGCTGAGAGAAATGCGCGGCGAGAGAAAGTCATGACATGGTTTCCGAAAGTGCAACTGGCATGAGAACGTCCCGCGAACTTTGCAGTATTCGCCTGCGCACAGCAACCCTCATGGTGAATCCCGCGTTGATGTCGCAGCTCACGCATGAACCAAATGGCAATGGCTGGCGTCCATGATGAAGGCAGGGACAAAGCGGTCGATACGAACCGCAACCGGGGTCAGCGTCATGGGCATCATGCTCGATACGGTCGGGAAACTGATCGCCAAATATCTGCAGAAGGAAGTGCCGGGTTACGAACCGTTTACGCCCAGCGATCCCGAGCGTCTGCACGATGTCATCCAGGAAGGCGACGTGCTGCTCGTCGAGGGCAACAACCGCGTCTCCGGCATCATCAAATATCTCACCCAGTCGACCTGGTCGCATGCAGCACTCTATGTCGGGCCGATCGACGGCGCCGTGGAGCCGAATGGCGAGCCGCATGTGCTGATCGAGGCGAATATCGGCGAGGGCGTCACCACCGCGCCGCTATCAAAATATTTTGCGTTCCACACGCGGCTTTGTCGCCCGGTCGGCCTGTCCTATGAGGATCGCACCACGGTCTGTCGCTACGCCATCAACCGCGTGGGCTTCGGCTACGACACCAAGAATATTCTGGACCTGATGCGCTTCCTAATCCCGCTGCCGATCCCGCAGCGCTGGCGACGGCGGATGATTGCGATCGGCTCCGGCGACCCGACCAAGATCATCTGTTCGGCCCTGATCGCCCAGGCTTTCGAAGCGGTGCGCTATCCGATCCTGCCAAAAATCACCCGCGCCGGCAGCCGGCAGGCGCGGCGCGAGATCCTGCATATTCGCCATTCATCGCTGTATATGCCGCGCGATTTCGACATCTCGCCTTATTTCGAGGTGGTGAAGCCCACCATCGAGCTTGGCTTTGACTACACGACGCTGCATTGGGCCGACAAACCAAAGCCGCTCCGGGAGGTGGCGGGCTCGGTCGATCCATTTCCAGGACCTGTCGAAGCACCGGGATTCGCGGCGGAAGCCGCGAGCAACGAAGCGATGGTTCCGCAAGCGATGAGGCAGGTGGCGGCGTGAGACCGTAGGGCGGATTAGCGAAGCGCAATCCGCCGCGGCGTTTCCACCATGCATTCGGCCGGCGGATTACGGCTTCGCCTGATCCGCCCTACATCACTGGATCACGACTTGACCGCACCCGCAGTGAGCCCGCCCACCATGTAGCGTCGAAACGCGTAATACACCGCGGCTGGCGGCAGCGCGTAGATGAAGCCGGTGGTCATCAGCAATTCCCACGGCGAGTCGTCGGCAGCCAGAAAGTTGCCGAGCGCGACGGGCAGTGTGATCTCGGTGTCTTTCGAGAGTAGCAGGAACGCATAGAGATACTCATTCCAGGCTAGCAGCAGCGCATAGGTGCCGACGGCCACCAGCGATGGCAGCATCAGCGGCACATAGACCATGCGAAACAGCTGCAGCGGCGTGGCGCCGTCCATGATGGCGGCTTCATCCAGCTCGACGGGCAGTTTATCCGACGCCTGTTTCAGCACCCAGATGGCATAGGGCGAGGCGATGGTGACCATCGCCAGGATCAGCGACCAGTGATTGTTGAGCAGGCCGTAATTGCCCATGGTGCGATACATCGGCACCGCGAGGAATGCGGCGGGGATGAAATAGGTGAACAGCGCGAGATTCATCACCGTGCGGCCGCCGCGAATGCGGAGGCGTGAGATGGCGAAGGCGGCCATCGTGGCGATCACCAGCGTCAGCGCGCCAACCGCGACGGCGATGACTACGGAGTTGCCGAACTGGACCCAGAAGTCACGCAGGAAGTAGTGCTGCTGGTTGAACACGACGCGAAAGTTCTGCAGCGTCGGATGATCGGGCCACAGCTTGCCGGCGAAGGCATCCTGCTTCGGCGAAATCGCGAACAGGAACATGTGATAGATCGGGATCAGCGTCCAGATCAGCACGGGAATGCCGATCAGCAGCAGTTTGGCTTCATTGCCGATCTCACGCAGCGTGGGCATACGCATCGTCGAGGCTTTGATCGCTTGGGCCTTCATCGCGAGAGCCTCTTCATCATGAAATAGACGAGCGGCAGCACCAGCGGCATCGCGCAGACGATGGACGCCATTGCGAGATCGAGCTGGTCGAGCCGGAGATAGCGGATGCCGAGCGTCGCCAGCACATGGGTGAGATCGGCGGGCCCGCCACCCGTGAGCAGATAGACGCTGTTGAAATCACCGAGCGTCCAGATCATCGAAAGCAGGGTGCAGGTCAGATATAGCGTCTGCATCGACGGCCAGGTGATGAAGCGGAATTTCTGCCACCAGCTGGCGCCGTCCACATCGGCGGCCTCGAACATGTCGGTGGAGATGGCGAGCCGCCCGGTCATCAGGATCAGCGTCCAGAACGGCAGCGACTTCCAGATATGGACCATGATTGCCAACGTCAGGCCGATGGCAGGATCGTTGAGCCAGTTGGGGCCGTCATCGCCGGTGAACTTGAAGATCAGATTATTGATCACGCCCCATTCGGGATTGAACATGAAGCGCACCGACAGGATGGTCGGGATCGACGGCACCGCCCAGGGCAGGATGAACAGCACCGACAGCCAGCGGATCCAGGTGCGCGTCTGCACAAAGAAGCCGGACAGGAAGAGGGCGATCAGCATCTTCACATTGATGCCGATGATCAGGAAGATCAGCGTGTTGACGACCGCGCGCGCGAAAACGGGATCGTTGTACAGCGCGACATAGCTGGCGGGATGCCGCGCCAGCCAGAGGCCATAGCTGATCGGATAGACCACGAAAGCGAGGAAGACGAGGATATAGGGCGCGAGCATGAGAATGCCCCAGACCTGCGGGGTCGAGAACCGCGCGGAGAGGGGACGGGAGGTGGTGGAAGGCGTGGTGTAGGTGATCGCCGTCATGCAGCGCTTCCGATCGATAAATTGAGTTTCAGTTGACGCAAGGCGACGGCCTCACGTCCCCTCACCCCGCCCTTGCGGGGAGAGGGTCAGGGAGAGGGGTGTCTCCGCGAACTCGGAGCAAGCGGATAGACCCCTCTCCCGATCGGCTTCGCCGCTCGACCTCTCCCCGCAAGAGCGGGGCGAGGTAAGAAAGATCAGCCCGCGATTTCCTTGATCCGTGCGATCAGCTCATCCACGGCCTTCTCCACCGGCACCTTCTCGCTGACCACGCGGTTCATGGCCTTGGCCCACACATTCTCGTTGTTGAGAATGGTGAACTTGTAGTTCTTGGTGAAATCGAACGGCGTGGTGCCGCCCATGAACTGGGTGTAGACCGCCTTGCGATGCTTGTCGGCCTGCCAGAATGGCGAGGCCTGACCCGCCTTGGTCACCGGAAACCAGCGGCCCAGCGCGCCTTCCACATAAGGCTGCAGGTTCTCCTCCTCGAGCAGGAACTTGACGAATTCGCGTGCGCCGGCCTTGTTCTTCGATTGCGAGAAGATCATGCCGGTCTTCACGTCCGAGCGATACTTGATCGGCGTGCCATCCGGCTTCAGCGGGAAAGATGCGGTGATGATCGTGTCTTCATACGCCTTCTTGCCGGCCGCGCGCTGCTCGGGCGTCAGCGTCTGGTTCTGCGAATCCTCGAACCACTTTGCCGCGATCGAGATCGTGAAATTGTGGGTCATGATGATGCTGCGATTGTGGAAGGCGACATTGTTGTCGGGATCCTTCCACGTGGTCGAGGACGGTGGCGTACAGCCCTTGACATAAGTATCGGTGTAATCGCGCAGCGCCCCGATCAGACCCTCCTTCACCTTCGGATCGTCCACCGTCAGCTTGCCGTCGTCATCCACCAGCTTGACGTTATAGGCATCGATGAAGGTGTAGAACGACTGCAGCGAGTCCGTGGACTCCACGCCCATCGGCTGGCCGACGCCATAGGCACGGCTGCCCGAGGCCTTGCGATAGGCCGGCTGCACCTTGTCGCACCAGAACGACCAATAGCCCTTCCAGTCCTTCGGAATGTCCTCGACCTTGAAGCCGGCCTGCTGGAGCATGTCGCTCCAGATTTCCACATGCATGGACTGCTGCTTCAGCGGGAAGCCGTAATAGCCCTTCTTCTTGGTCTGGCCGTTCATCAGCAACGCGGTTTCCACCGTGTTGGGCGCGAACTTGTCCATCATCGGCTTGAGAACATCCGTGATGTCCTCAAGCTTGCCTTCAAAAGCCCATTTGCCGGAGGCCTGAACGTCATAAGTGTCGGCATAAGCGACATCGGGCGGCGTGCCGGAATCCAGCGCAGCCACCGTTTTCGGGATCATGTCCTGAATGGCGTATTGGGAGAGCTCGACCTTGATCTTGGTCTTCTCTTCGAACTTCTTGATTGCCGCCAGCAGCGATTCATCTTCGGATTTGTAAAAGCCCTTGCTGAACCAGACAGTGATGCTCTGCTGGGCGAAGGCAGGCGCCGCGCTCAGGAAAAATCCGGAAGCGGCAGTCGCAAACAAAAGCGCACGGGTACCCTTGGTGATCAAGACATCGTCCTCCCTGGTGATCTTTTTGGGGGAGACTACCCCTTTCTATTTATCCGTCCAGTGAAGAAGTGGATGTTGCGCTGCACTTGTCTGACAACTTTGCAGTTGTTACGTGTTCGTGATTGCAAGGAGAAAAATCGAATGCTCGCCGCGGCCTTCAAGGCGCTCTCGCAAATTTTGTCGCCACCGATGCGCAGCATCCTGTGGAAGTCGATCGGCATGGCACTGGTGTTCATCACCGTGCTGGCGATCGGCATGCAGCGTTTCCTGAACTGGGCCGCCACCGCCGGTGGCGTCTGGGCCGAGGGTATGGTGGGCTCGGACTATCACAGCATGGTCTCGGTGCTGACCTGGATCCTGTCCATCGCGGCCGGGCTCAGCGTGGTTGCCGGCGCGATCTTCCTGATGCCGGCGATCACTTCATTGGTGGCCAGCATTTTTGTCGATGATGTCGCCGATATCGTCGAGCGCGAGCATTATCCGGCCGAACGCCCAGGCACCGCGCTGCCGCTCGGCAACGCAATCTTCGAGGGCGGCAAGACGGCATTGCTGACGATCGGCGTCTATCTGATCGCATTGCCTTTCGTGTTGTTTGCCGGCATCGGCTTTCTCATTTTCTTCATCGCCACCGCGTGGCTGCTTGGCCGTGAATATTTCGAACTGGCCGCGATGCGCTTCCGCTCGCCTGCCGAAGCCAAGGCGATGCGCCGGCAGCATTCAGCCACCGTGTTCACGGCCGGACTGTTCATCGCCGCCTTCGTGTCGATTCCGATCGTCAATCTCGCCACGCCGCTCTTCGGCATGGCGTTCATGGTTCACATGCATAAGAGGCTGAGCGGGCCACGGCCGGAGCTGATCGAGCCGGAGCGGGTGAAGGCGCCGGTTGCGTAGAATTTCAGTACTCCTCCCTCATCCTGAGGAGCGCGCAGCGCGCGCGTCTCGAAGGATGGCCGCATACTCCTGAGCCAAGCCATCTCATGGTTCGAGACGCCCGCCAATTGGCGGGCTCCTCACCATGAGGGGCAGAGGCTCCTACTTCGCCGCCACGAAGTAAAAATCCTGCCGCCCCGAGATCGAGCCATAGCTGAACGGCTTCTGCTTGCGCTTCGTCAGGTCCATCACGTCGTCGCGCACATAATCGAACAACCGGCGCACCTCGAGGCCGGGCGTTGGCAGGTTCTTCACCAGTGCCGTGGCGAACGGGCTGTTGGCACCGGCGCCATCGAGCGCAACTTCGCCATCCTTGGCGGCATAGACGACCATCGTACCGGCTTCTGGCTCGACCGCAGCCAAGCCCTGCGAGGTCGAGCGCGAGGCCACTTCCAGCGTGCGCTTCATCTTGTTGGCGAACGGATTATTGCGACAGGCATCGAGGATGACGAGACGCAGTTTCTTGGCCCGCTCGGCGGCATTGAGGATCTGTCCGAGCGGCACCGCCTCGAATTCGATGTCGCGATCGACAGTGATGCGCGCATCGACGGGAATGAGATAGTTCACGCCACCGACTTCCATGCCATGGCCGGCATAATAGACGACCGCCCAGTCCGCCGCCTCGGCCTGCACGGCGAATTCGCGCAGCGCCGTCATCAGCGCATCCTTGCGCAGGTCGGTGAGGACGGTGACCGTGGAGAAGCCGGTTTTCTTCAGCGTATCCGCCACCAGCGCGGCGTCGCGCCTTGGATTGGTCAGGGCCGACACGCTGCTATAGGCGGAATTGCCGATCACCAGCGCGATACGGCGATCACCCGGCCCCAGCGGCAATGTTGCCGTCGGTGCTGCAGCGGCGATCACCGGCGCGACCGCAGCCGGTCCGCTGGCGGCGGGCGGCGCTGCCGAAGGCGCAGTCGGCACGGTGGATGCGATCGTGGGAATTTTGATCGACGATGGCGGTGTTGAGGTCGATGGGACAGCGGATGGCGCAGTGCTGGTGCCATCCAGTGCTGCCAGCCGCTCGCGTGCCTTGTCGCGCGCCCATTTTCCGTTGGCATATTTCTCCGGCAAGGTCAGCGCGACGGTGAAGTCGTTGCGCGCCAATGCCGGCTTGCCGAGCGCCTCCTGCGCCAGTCCGCGATTGGCATAAGCAGCGCCGAATGACGGATCGAGCTTGATGGCTTCGGAGAGATCCGTGATGGCGCGATCAAACTGCTTTTTTTTCAGCAGGATGTTGCCGCGATTGTTGCGAGCCAGCGCATCGCGCGGATCGATACGAATGGCGTCGCCATAATCAGCGATGGCCCGATCGTCATCGCCTTTGACGCCGTAGACAAAGCCGCGATTGCGATAGGCAAAACCATTCTTCGCATCAAGGCGGATCGCATCACTGAAATCGGCGATGGCGCGGTCGCCGTCACCGCGGACGCGATGGAGATCGCCGCGGCTGGTGAAGCCCGCGACATTGCGCGGATCGATGCGTATCGCTTCGCTGTAGTCGGACAGAGCGAGATCGAGATCATTCTTGGCCGCATAGGCCTTGCCGCGGCTGACATAGGCATCCGCATAGCGCGGATTGAATTCGATCGCGCGGCTGAAATCGGTCAGCGCGAGCGCGACGTCGGAAGGCGCAGCGCTGCGGCTCCAGCGGTTCATGAACTTGATGCCGCGATTGCGATAGACGATGGCGCGGTCATTGCCGCGATAGCGACCGGATGTAACCTGCCGATCGCAGGCAGCAATCTCGCCGTCAAAATCCTGGCCGGGATAGATGCAGGCGCGCTTGTCGCTCTCGAAATCGGCGTAAGCGGGTGTGATCGACGGGCTGGCAATGACGAAAGACGCAATCAGCAGCAATATGGCCTTGAACATCCATTTCTCCCAATTGCCGCATTGTGGGTTTGGCAATGTGATGAAAATGGGTCGAAAGCGGGTGAGGGCCGGGTTCCATCATGTACTCTTCCCCTCATGGTGAGGAGGCGCGAAGCGCCGTCTCGAACCATGAGATGGCGTGGCTCTGAGTCCGCGGCCATCCTTCGAGACGCGCGCTTTGCGCGCTCCTCAGGATGAGGACGCGGCGAAGTTACGCCACCGTCTTCTCCGGCCACCGACACAGATCGTTGATCAAGCACACCTCACA
Source organism: Tardiphaga sp. GW821-FHT12E02 (assembly GCF_058807155.1). Lineage (NCBI taxonomy): Bacteria > Pseudomonadati > Pseudomonadota > Alphaproteobacteria > Hyphomicrobiales > Nitrobacteraceae > Tardiphaga > Tardiphaga sp. GW821-FHT12E02. The sequence goes on along the minus strand of NZ_JBXAQK010000001.1, from coordinate 704,871 downwards.
GCGCGGTTTTCGTGCCAGGCACGTGTAGCGTCCGTGCAGGATCAGCCAGTGATGCGCATGCAGCATGAACTCGTCGGGAATGACCCGCTCAAGCTCCAACTCCACATCCAGCACATTCTTGCCCGGTGCCATATTGGTGCGGTTGCCGACGCGAAACACATGCGTGTCCACCGCCATCGTATGTTCGCCAAACGCCATGTTGAGCACGACATTGGCCGTCTTGCGCCCCGCCCCCGGCAGCGACTCCAGTTCCGCACGGGTGCGCGGCACCACGCCACCGAATTCGCGGATCAGCTTCTCCGACAACGCAATGACGTTCTTCGCCTTGGTGCGATAGAGGCCGATGGTCTTGATATAGTCGCGGACCGTCTCCTCGCCGAGATCGATCATCTTCTGCGGCGTATCGGCGATGGGAAACAGCGCGCGCGTGGCCTTGTTGACGCCGGCATCCGTGGCCTGCGCCGACAGCACCACGGCGACCAGCAGCGTATAGGGATTGAGATGTTCGAGCTCGCCCTTGGGCTCGGGGTTGGACGTCTGGAAGCGTGAAAAAGCTTCATGAATCTCGGCAGCCGTCCAGCGCTTGAGCTTCGTCGTCTTCGGCTTGACAGCCTTTTTGACGACTTTGGCCTTCGCCACCGCCTTCTTCGCCACAGCGGCTTTTGCAACGGAGGTCTTCGCGCGGGCGGCAGGCTGGCGGGTGATTTTCGGCATCAGGGGGATATAGTGGGCGCCGATGACAGAGGGCAACGACTTTCACGAAGCCGAGCCGAAGCTGTTCACCGCGCTGCTGCGTCCGCACCGCGCGCTGAGCCGCAAGGGCTTTCTCGTGCTGATGGCCTGCCTCAGCGTCGTGTCATTTGGCGCCGGCATGGTGTTTCTCTGGATGGGTGCCTGGCCGGTATTCGGCTTTTTCGGCCTCGACGTGCTGGCGATCTATGTGGCGTTCAGGATCTACGACCGCCGCGCCAGGGCGACGGAGGAGATCACCGTCACCCCTTCGGAAATCCGTGTCCGCCGCGTCAGCCCGCGCGGCGATGTGGTGGAATGGGCGTTCAATCCGCTCTGGGTCCAGGTGGATCGCGTCGAGCATGCCGAATTCGGCATCGAACAGCTGTTCCTGGTCTCGCGCGGCCGCCGCGTGTCGATTGCGCGGTTCCTTGGCGCCGAGGAAAAGGCGAGTTTCCTCAGTGCGTTGCTGGACGCCCTGCAGGACGCCCGGCGCGGCCCGAGCTACAATCCGGTGACATGATGGCTGATCTGGAATCGGGTGGTTTGCAGGCGCTGCGAGGCCTAGATCCGCAGCATGATGAATTTTGCCAGAGACATTGCGATGAATGACCATCGCCCCCTCAAGCCGGGCCTGCGGGATGCGGCCCTGCGCGATTACGACAGTGTGCGCCGCGCCATCGGCTTCATGCACGGGCAATGGAAACACCAACCCAGCATCGAGGACGTCGCCGATGCCGCCAGCGTGACGCCGGACGAGCTGCACCACCTGTTCCGCCGCTGGGCTGGCCTCACGCCAAAGGCCTTCATGCAAGCGCTGACACTGGACCACGCCAAGGGCCTGCTGCGCGATTCCGCCAGTGTGCTGGATGCGGCGCTGGATTCCGGCCTGTCAGGACCGAGCCGGTTGCACGACCTTTTCGTGACCCACGAGGCGATGTCGCCGGGTGAATGGAAGACCGGCGGCGCCGGCATGGAGCTGCGCTATGGCTTCCATCCCTCGCCCTTCGGCACCGCCATCGTGATCGCCAGCGATCGCGGCCTTGCGGGGCTGGCCTTTGCCGACGCCGGCGAGGAGCAGGCGGGCTTTGCCGACATGGCACGCCGTTGGCCGGCCGCGCGGATGATCGAGGATATGGAGGCCACGGCGCCATTGGCGCGGCGCATTTTCGACAACAAACTCTGGCGCCCCGATCAGCCGTTGCGCGTGGTGCTGATCGGCACGGATTTCGAGGTCCGGGTCTGGGAGACGCTGTTGAAGATCCCGATGGGTCGCGCCGTCAGCTATTCGGACATCGCCTGCAAGATCGAGAAGCCCACAGCTTCGCGCGCCGTCGGCGGCGCGGTGGGGCGTAACCCGATCTCCTTCGTAGTCCCATGCCACCGCGCCATGGGCAAATCCGGCGCGCTGACGGGCTATCACTGGGGGATTACGCGAAAACAGGCGATGATCGGCTGGGAAGCCGGGCAGGTGGGCTCGAACAGCTAAGCTCTTTCTGTCGTCACCCGACTTGATCGGGTGACCCAGTACCCACTGCACGGACTGAGTTTGCTGGATCGCCCGGTCGAGCCGGGCGATGACAGATGGAGCGTTACTCGCTCGCAGCCGGTGCAGCCTTGGCGCCGCCCTTCGACACGCCGACCAGCGCCGGGCGCAGCACGCGCTCGCCGATGGTGTAGCCGGCCTGCACGACCTGCACCACGGTGCCCGAAATCACCGACGCATCCGGCACTTCGTACATCGCCTGATGGAAGTTCGGATCGAACTTCTCGCCGGTCGGATCGATCTTCTTCACGCCATGCTTTTCCAGCGCGCTGAGCAGCGAGCGCTCGGTGAGCTCGACGCCCTCGATAAACGCCTTAAGGCCAGCGTCAGCCGATTCCTTCGCATCCGCCGGCACGGCATCGATAGCGCGCTGCAGGTTGTCGGCGATATCGACGATGTCCCCGGCAAATTTCGAGACGCCATAGACCCGCGCGTCGGCGACTTCCTTCTGGGTGCGCTTGCGGAGATTTTCCATCTCGGCCAGCGTACGCAGCGTGCGGTCGCGCGCATCCGCGGCTTCCTTCTGCAGGGCCTCGACGGAATTCGGTTCCGGATCGTCGGGCATGACATAGGGCTTCGAGACCACCGGCTCGGCGGCCGCGGCCGTCTTGTCGTGGTTGTCGTTCTGCCCGTTGGACTCAGTCATGACTCTGCCTTCTCGAAACACGCTCAATGGGGTGGGGTTGCTGACCCCGGATATGTTGGTTTACCGGGCAAAAATCAAGCTGAACCGGGCCGATCAGCCGCCCAGCATGCGGCTGACGATACGGGCTGCGTAATCCACCATGGGAATGACGCGGGCATAATTCAGCCGCGTCGGCCCGATCACGCCCAACACACCCACAATATGGCCTGCACCGTCACTATAAGGCGCAATAATGGTGGACGAGCCGGACAGCGAGAACAGCTTGTTCTCGGAACCGATAAAGATGCGGACGCCCTCGGCGCTCTCCGCGCGGCCGAGCAGATCGACCACCTCGCGCTTGGTTTCCAGATCCTCGAACAGCAGGCGGACGCGTTCCAGATCCTCCAGCGCGTGCAGATCTTCCAGCAGATTGGCCTGCCCGCGCACGATCAGCTGGCGATCGTCGCCATTGCCGCCGGACCACGAAGCAAGGCCAGCTGCGATGACTTTCTGCGTCAGCTGGTCGAGCTCGGCCTGGTTCTGCTTGAGCGTGGTTTCGAGTTCGAGCCGCGCTTCGGCAAGGGTGCGACCGCGAATGCGGGCATTGAGGAAATTCGAGGCTTCGGTGAGCGCGGAAGAAGGCACGCCGGGCTGCAGCGTCAGCACGCGGTTTTCGACCTGGCCGTCTTCGGAGACCAGCACGACCAGCGCCTTTTCCGGCTCCAGACGCACGAATTCGATGTGTTTCAGCCGCGCATTCGACTTGGCGGTGAGCACCACCGCGGCCGCGCGGCTGAGACCGGAGAGATGCGTCAGCGCCTCGCCAATGGCGGCTTCGACGGATTGCGAGCGACCAACCGACGAGAGCTGTTGCTGGATCGACTGCCGCTCCGGCTCCGTGAGATCGCCGACCTGCATCAGGGCATCGACGAAGAAGCGCAGGCCCAGTTCGGTCGGCAAACGTCCGGCCGAGGTATGCGGCGCATAGATCAGGCCGAGTTGCTCCAGATCCGACATCACATTGCGCACCGAGGCCGGCGACAACGGCACGGTGATCAGGCGCGAAATGTTGCGCGAGCCCACCGGTTCGCCGGTGGCCAGATAGCTCTCGACGATCTGGCGAAAAATCTCGCGCGACCGCTCATTGAGCTGGGCAAGCCCGGCTCGTGGCGAAATCAGGCCGATGGGATCGTGATGCGCCAATGGAGCACTCCTTCCGTCCCAATTTGTCGTCGCGGGCGCCCGGATACAAGCACCTTCGCGCCTGCGGAACCCCGGCTGCCCTTGCCGCTGCCGCCCGGCCCCCCTAAAAGCTCGGCCAACAGACACTATCGGAACATTTGGAAGGATTTTTCTCATGCGGCCAAGCCGTCGTGCGCCCGATGAATTGCGCGCTGTGTCGCTGGAACGCGGCGTCGTCAAATATGCCGAAGGCTCCTGCATGGTGAAATTCGGGGACACCCATGTGCTGGTCACCGCCACGCTGGAAGAACGCCTGCCGCCATGGCTGAAGGGCCAGGGCCGCGGCTGGGTCACGGCTGAATACGGCATGCTGCCGCGCGCCACGCTGGAACGTACCCGCCGTGAAGCCGCCGCCGGCAAGCAGGGCGGCCGCACCGTCGAGATCCAGCGCCTGATCGGCCGCTCGCTGCGCGCCGCGGTGGACCTCGAAGCGCTCGGCGAGCGCCAGATCACCATCGATTGCGACGTGATCCAGGCCGATGGCGGCACCCGCACGGCGTCGATTACCGGTGCCTGGGTGGCGCTGGCCGATTGCATCGCCTGGATGAAAAGCCGCAACATGTTCAAGAAGCACACCGCGGACAAGGTGCTGCGCACCAATATCGCGGCGATCTCCTGCGGCATCTACCAAGGTACTCCGGTGCTCGATCTCGATTACGCCGAGGATTCCGAGGCGGATACCGATGCGAATTTCGTCATGACCGGCGACGGCCGCATCATCGAGATCCAGGGAACCGCGGAGAAGGAGCCATTCACCCAGGACGAGCTGATGAAGCTGCTGGCGCTGGCCCAGCAGGGCGTCGGCAAGCTGGTGGATTTGCAGAAGATGGCGGTGGCGTAAAACTCTGTCGTTCCGGGGCGCGCGCAGCGCGAACCCGGAACCTTGTATTGAGATTCTCCACTTCGAGATTCCGGGGTCGCGCTATGCGCGCCCTGGAATGACAGTTTCGAGCTATAGTATCCCATGACTCAACATCGTCGAATCACCGGCAAGCTCGTGATCGCCACGCATAATCCCGGCAAGCTCGCCGAGATGCGTGATCTGCTGGCGCCCTATGGCATCGAGGCGGTGTCAGCCGGCGAACTCGGCCTCGCAGAACCCGATGAGACCGGCGACACCTTCAAGGCCAATGCGGCGATCAAGGCGATTGCCGCCGCCAATGTCGCGCAGCTGCCCGCTTTCGCGGATGATTCCGGCCTGGTCGTCGATGCGCTCGATGGCGCACCCGGCATCTATTCGGCGCGCTGGGCCGGCGAAACAAAAGACTTCAACGCGGCGATGACGCGGATCGAGCGTCTGTTGCAGGAGCGCGGCGCGACCACGCCCGACAAGCGCACCGCGCATTTCGTCTCCGCACTCTGCGTCGCATGGCCCGACGGCCACCTTGAAGAGGTCGAGGCCCATGCCCATGGCACGCTGGTCTGGCCGCCGCGCGGCACCGCCGGCTTCGGCTATGATCCGACCTTTCTTCCTGACGGCCATGAGCGCACTTACGGCGAAATGACCGCGGTGGAGAAGCACGGCCTGCCGCCACTCGGCCAGGGCCTCTCGCATCGTGCAAAGGCCTTCGTAAAGCTCGCGGAGATTTGCCTTGAGCAACGCTGACGCACAGCAGGACGCTTTCGGCGTTTATGTGCATTGGCCGTTTTGCCTGTCGAAGTGCCCGTATTGCGACTTCAACAGCCATGTGCGGCATCAGCAGATCGATGAAGAACGATTTGCCCGCGCTTTTGCGCGCGAGATCGAGACCACTGCCGCGCGGATTCCGAACCGCACGGTGACGTCGATCTTTCTCGGCGGCGGCACGCCGTCGCTGATGAAGCCGCAGACGGTCGGCTCGATCCTCGATTCGATCGCGAAATACTGGAAGGTGGATTCCGCCGTCGAGGTCTCGATGGAAGCAAATCCGACCTCCGTCGATGCCACGCGCTTTCACGGCTATCGCGCGGCCGGCGTCAATCGTGTGTCGCTCGGCGTGCAGGCACTCGACGATGCCTCGCTGAAATCGCTGGGACGCTTGCATAGTGCGCGCGAAGCGCTCGATGCCGTCGCCATCGCGCGCAGCGCGTTCGATCGCTACTCGTTCGATCTTATTTATGCACGACCGGACCAGACGCCTGAGATGTGGACCAGCGAGCTCAAGCTCGCCATCTCGGAAGCCGCCGAACATCTCTCGCTGTATCAGCTGACCATCGAGGAAGGCACGCCGTTCTTCGGCCTGCATGCCGCCGGCAAGTTGAAGACGCCGGAAGAGGGCCTCTCGCGCATTCTGTATGACGTGACGCAGGAGGTCTGCGCGCAACACGGCCTGCCCACCTACGAGATTTCAAACCACGCGCGGCCGGGCGCCGAGTGCAAACACAATCTCGTCTACTGGCGTGGCCAGGAATATGCCGGCATCGGGCCGGGCGCCCATGGCCGCATCGATATCGACGGCATCCGTCATGCCACCTCGACGGAGAAACGTCCGGAGACGTGGCTGATGCGTGTCGAAGGCACCGGCCATGGTGTGACACTGGATGAGAGCCTCAACAGCGAAGAGCGCGCCGACGAATATCTGCTGATGGGACTGCGGCTGGTCGAAGGCATCGATCCCGCGCGTTATGAAGCGCTGTCGGGCCGTCCGTTCGATCCCAAGCGGGTGGAGAATCTCTGCGAAGAGGGCGCCATCGTGATCGAGAACGGTCGCCTGCGCGTAACGCAGGAGGGATTTCCAGTGCTCGATGCAGTGGTGGCGGATCTCGCGGCGTAACAAGTCGTCCCCGCGAAGGCGGGGACCCATACACGCTGGAGAATTTGGACGACACCGTCGTCGCCTCTATGCCGTTTCAATCATAGGCTCGGAGGCTATGGGTCCCCGCCTTCGCGGGGACGACATCGGAATTACGTCCCGAAACTCTTCGGCGAACCCGCCACCGGCTGACCGCCGCCCGACGCCACCTTCATGACAGCCAGCCCGCGATCATTGCCGCCGTCCTGACGGAAACGGAACAGCCCATCGATTCCGGCAAAGCCGGATTGATTGGTGAGCACCTCCGGCGTGAAGCGCTGACCACCTTGCGTCCGCGCGAGGGCCGCGACCAGCGCCACCGCATCATAGGCCAGCGTGGCCGTGCGGACGGGATCATTGCCATACTTCGTCCGATAGCGACCGGAGAACGCGCGAAATCCGGCCGGATCAGGCGCGGCATACAAACCACCCTGCATCGACGCGCTGTTGAACACCCGCGGATTGTCCCACAAGCCGGTGCCGAGCAACTGCACATTGCGGAGATTGGCGCCAGCGGTGACCAGCGCATCCGCCGTGGCCACCACCGCATCGCCGTCATCGGCGAGCAGCAGCGCATCGGCCCCCGTCAGTTGCGCGGCAATGTTCTTCGCCGCATTGCTGCGGTCGCTGCCATAGCGCTCGAATGCGACGACGCGCGCACCCTTGCGTGCCACCGCCTGCTTGAATGCGACCTCGACCACGTTGCCATAGGCATTTTCCGGCAGCATCGCCGCAAAGGAGCGCTTGCCGGTGCTGACGGCATAATCGACGATCCGATTGACGTCGGATTCGGGCAGGAAACTCAGCAGATAGACGCCGCGCCCCGCCACGCTCGAATCGGTGGAAAATGCGATCACCGGAATGTTGCGCGCCCGCGTGAGCTGTGCCACCGCCGGCACCGACACTGCAAATAGCGGCCCGAGAATGATCTCGGCGCCTTCGTTCAGCAGCTGCTGGGCCGCCTGCTGCGCGCCGGCGGCGCTGCCCGCATCGTCCTTGATCAGAAGCTGGATATTCGGGTTCTGGAATTCGGCATAGGCCATCTCCGCCGCATTCTTCATCGACTGCGCAGCAAGGCCGGCATTGCCGGCGGCCGATTGCGGCAGGATGAGCCCGACCTTGACGCCCCCGGTGCCGATCGCCTGCGGCTGCTGCGCGGGCCCGGCGGGACCCGGTGGCTGCTCGTTGGCGGGCCCCGTGCTGTAATTATTGGTGAGCGTTTGCTGCAGGCCCGAACAGGCTGCCAGCAAGGGCGAACCGAGCAGGAGACCGAGGCCTGCTTTCACGGCCGTTCGCCGGGAGGGGCCCGGACGTGCAGTTTTCGGATCGAACGGATCGGCCATCGCTTCTCTTCTTCTCGGCCGGCATGCCGGCGCACTCCCAGTCTATATCGGGAGCGTGGATTCAGACATACTGTTCGGGATTAGTTAACCGAAACAAAAGGTTTATATTTGGCGCAGCGCCAGACAAGGTCTCCGGTAACGGGGAACGACGGCCGAAAAACGACTGTCCCTCTTTGCCGCGTTTCCCTCTAGATTGCTCCCATGCGTGCTGACCCAATAACCTCCGAATCCAATGTCCCGAAACGGACTTTTACGGTGTCCGGCCATGTGCTGACGGCGCCAAAAGCCGCGCCGGGCCTGCATCTGGTGGCGACGCCGATCGGCAATCTCGGCGACATCACCCTGCGCGCGCTCGAAGTGCTCGCGGGGGCTGATGTGATCGCCTGCGAGGACACCCGCATTTCGCGCCGTTTGATGGAGCGCTACGGGATCGCCGCCGATCTCAAACAATATCACGAGCATAACGCCGAAGCGGCGCGGCCGAAAATTCTCGCCAAACTTGGGGAAGGCGGATCGATCGCGCTGATCTCGGACGCCGGCACCCCGCTGATTTCCGATCCTGGCTTCAAGCTGGTGCGCGAAGTGACCACGGCCGGCTTCGATGTGTTCGCCCTGCCGGGTCCATCCTCGGTGCTGACGGCGCTTGCCGTCTCGGCACTGCCGACGGATCGTTTTTTCTTCGAGGGTTTTTTGCCCTCGAAGCAGGTGGCGCGTCGCACCCGGATCGAGGAACTGTCCCGCATCGACGCCACCATCGTGATGTTCGAATCCGGCAATCGCGTGCAGGAGATGCTCGGCGACCTCGCCGACATCGTGGGCCAGCGCGACGTGGCGATCTGCCGCGAACTGACCAAGCTGCATGAAGAAATTTCACGCGGCCCTGTTGCTGAACTCGCGCGGACTGCGGATCAGCTGGAGACGCGCGGCGAATTCGTCGTCGTGCTCGGGCCGCCTGCAGCCGATGCGCAGGCGATGACCGATGACGATCTCGACGCCTTGCTGCGCACATCTCTGCAGCGCGACAGCGTCAAGGATGCCGTCGCGCATGCGGTCGAATTGTCCGGCCGGCAGCGCCGCGCCGTCTATGCCCGCGCGCTCGAACTCGCCAGGGAGACCGGCGATGGTTAAGCCCAGGGAGATGTCGGCGCCCGGCCGCAGCAAGGCGCCGTCGCCCCAGCGCGTGGCTGCTTTCGCCGCAGGTCTTTCTGCGGAAAGCCGCGCCAGCGCGATGCTGCTCGCAAAAGGCTATCGCATCCTCGCCCGCCGCTTCCGCACGCCCCATGGCGAGATCGATATCGTGGCGCGCAAGCGCAACCTGATCGCTTTTGTCGAGGTGAAGGCGCGCGAGACCCTCGATGACGCCGCCTATGCCGTTACCCCGCAGCAGCAGGTGCGCATCAGCAATGCCGCGCAAGGCTGGCTGATGACGCATCCCGAACATGCGGATTTCGACATGCGTTTCGACGTCATCCTGATTGCGCCAAAGCATCTGCCACGCCATCTGTTAGCGGCATTCGACGCCGCCTCCTGACGCTTCACTCCGGAATGATCCCATGACCCTGAACATCGCCGTCCAGATGGACCCCATCGCCCGCATCAACCACAAGGGCGATTCCACTTTTGCGATGCTGCTGGAGGCGCAGAAGCGCGGCCACCGCCTGTCCTACTACACGCCGGACAAGCTCTCCTTGCGCGGCAATGACGTGGTGGCGCCGGTGCAGCCGCTGGAAGTCCGCGACGTCGAGGGCGACTACTTCACGCTAGGCGAGCCCGAGCGCGTCAACATGGAAAGCTTTGACGTCGTATTGCTGCGGCAGGACCCGCCTTTCGATCTCGCTTACATCACATCCACACATCTGCTCGAACGCATCCATCCGAAGACGCTGGTGGTGAACGACCCCGCCTCCGTGCGCAACGCGCCGGAGAAGATCTTTGTGATGGGCTTCAACGACCTGATGCCGCCGACGCTGATCTCGCGCGACAAGGACGAGATCAACGCGTTTCGCGCCGAGCATGGCGCCGTGGTGATGAAGCCGCTGCACGGCCATGGCGGCGCCGCCGTCTTCCGCGTGCTGCCGCAGGACATGAACTTTGGCTCGCTCTATGACCTGTTCTCCGTGACCTTCAAGGAGCAGTGGGTGATCCAGCGCTTCCTTCCCGAAGTGAAGCACGGCGACAAGCGCATCATTCTGGTGGACGGCGAATTCGCGGGCGCCGTCAACCGCGTGCCGGCCGAAGACGACCTGCGCTCCAACATGGTGCGCGGCGGTGCGGCGAAATCCACCGAGCTGTCGCCGCGCGAGCGCGAGATCTGCGAACGCGTCGGCCCGGCACTCCGCGAGCGCGGGTTGCTGTTCGTCGGCATCGACGTGATCGATGGTAACCTCACCGAAATCAATGTGACCTCGCCCACGGGCATCCGCGCCATTGCAAAACTTGGCGGCCCGGATGTCGCGGCGCGCATCTGGGATGTGGTCGAGGCGAAGCGGACGTAATACGCTGTCCTGTAGGATGGGTTGAGCGCAGCGATACCCATCACCACCAGCGCCAGATCCGATGGGTATCGCTACGCTCAACCCATCCTACGATTTCATCGCAACTGCGAGATATGTCCTCCACGCTTTTGCTTGCCAGTCCGCACCGACGGGCGCAGCATGGCTGCGCACGCTCATCCAATCGAGCGGCCCGTCACCATGACGGCTAACAAAAGCATAGTTGGAGGAACGCATGACTTCAGACGTCTCGCGACGTTCGCTGCTCGCGCTCGGTGCAGGGCTCGGCGCAAACCTCATCGCTCCCGGCCTGATCGGCAGCGCATCGGCCAAAGCGCCGAAGCTCGGCACCCAGGCGCCCTACTTCCATCGCTTCACCTTCGGCGACGCCGAAGTCTCTGTCGTCTCCGACGGGCCGCTACCGCTCGGCGATCCCTCGGGCACCTTTGTCGGCGTGCCGAAGGAAGACGTGCAGAAAATGCTGACGGACAATTTCCTGTCGCCCAGCAATGTCATCCTCGAACAGAACGTGCCGATCGTGAACATGAATGACAAGCTCATCATGTTCGACACCGGCATGGGCACATCGAAACTGTTCGGGCCCACCACCGGCCGCCTGCAGAAGAGCATTGCCGAAGCCGGGATCAAACCGGCGGATATCGACGCCATCGTCTGCTCGCATGCGCATATCGATCATATCGGCGGCATCGTCGATGAGAACGACAAGCCGCTATTTCCGAATGCACAGGTCTATATCAGCGAGGAGGACTTCAAGTTCTGGACCGACGAAGGCAAGCTGGGCTCGCCGCTGAAGGACTTCGTCGTCCATGCGCGCAAGAACCTGATGCCGGTGAAGGACCGTCTCGTCTTCTTCAAGGATAATCAGGAATTCCTGCCCGGCGTCACCGCCATGCATGCGCCCGGCCACACCTTCGGCCACCACATGTTCATGATCACCTCGGCAGGCAAGTCATTCGCCTTCCTCGGCGATCTCACGCATCATCAGGTCTTGCTGCTCGAAAAACCACGGATGGAATTCTCGTATGATTCCGATCCGAAGATGGCGGCAGCCTCGCGCGTGAAAATGCTGGACATGCTGGCGGCGAACAAGACCGCCGTGATGTCCTATCACTTCGCCTGGCCGGGCTATGGCCATGTGGTGAAGGCCGGCGATGGCTTCCGCTATATCGCGGAGCCAATGATCATGAACCTGTAAGCGCACGAAACGCCGGCGACAATCCTGCGGCGGTGGACGCCGCGGGATTGTCCAGCAATCGGTCCGCGCCTGCGGGCAAACCGCCGGTCAGCGCGGAAATGCCGGCCTTGTGGATGCGGAACGTATTGCGGCCGGCCTTCTTGGCCGCGTAGAGCGCGGCATCTGCCATGATATTGAGCTGCGCCGACGGCGTGTGATTGTCCGCCAATGCGATGCCCACGGACGCACCGATCTTCAGCTGATGCCCGCGATACTCCATGGGATAACCGAGATGCGCGATGATCGCACGCGCGGCGTCTGATGCTTCCGCAAGCCGCGCGTCAGGGCCGAGGAGCACGGCGAATTCATCACCGCCGATCCGTGCGACGAGTTCGGCATCCGGACAGACATCGCGGATGCGTTCTGCCGCGTGTTTCAAGCATTCGTCACCGGCAGCATGGCCGAGGCTATCATTGACCGGCTTGAATTCATCGAGGTCGATCAGCAGCAATGCGCCGAACGGGCGTTGTGACGATGCATGATCCAGCACGGACAACCGCGTCTGAAACTGGCTGCGATTGGCGAGACCAGTGAGCACGTCGAATTCAGCGAGATAGCGCGTGCGATCGGCCAGGATCTTCTCTTCCGTGATGTCCTGCTTCATGCCGAAAATGCGAACAGGGACCCCATCGACGGACTCGACGGTCGCCGTGATCCTGATCCAGCGCCGGATGCCCTTGAAGCTGATGATTTCGGCATCGAGCGTGAAGCCGGTGCGATCCTCGATCGCCTTGTTGCGCCGCTTGGTCAGTTCGCGAACGGATTCTTCCGGGTAACATTTCAGTGTCGCGCCACGTTCCGGCATCACGCCGCGCGGCAGATCGAAAATGTCATAAACCACATCGGTCCAGGTCAGCGTTTCGCTCGGCAATTCGCATTCCCAGACGCCGATGCGCGCGGCGGCCGAGGCACGGTCGAAGATCTTCTGGCTATGGGCGAGTTTTGCAGCTTGCTGCGCGAGCTCGGCGTCCTGAGCCGCAATCTTCGCCCGCAAAGCGGCGAGCTGCTCGGCGTCGTCGGAAACAATGGTTTGCCTGGACGGGCACTCTGACATGCGGCGGAGACTCGGACTTCATCGTCACTAGATTCTTGTCATGCTTCGCATGGCGGAGTTTATGATTTGCTGCAAGCCGATCAATAACCCTCGCGACGATGTGCAACACCGCTGTCTAACGTTCTTGTCATCATCTAAAAGCATTGCTACCTTAAATAGAATATCAGGGTGGCATCATGCAGCATGTCGCGACGGTCGCATTCGAGGGGATCGAGGCCCGCGCGGTTGACGTGCAGGTTCAAGTGGTGCCCGGCCTGCCGAATTTCATCATCGTCGGCCTGCCCGACAAGGCCGTTTCCGAAGCGCGCGAGCGGGTTCGCGCGGCACTCACGGCATCCGGTCTCGCGCTACCGGCACGGCGGATCATCGTCAATCTGGCGCCCGCCGATCTGCCGAAGGAAGGCAGTCATTACGATCTGCCGATCGCACTCGGCCTGATGGCGACCATCGGCGCGATCCCGCATGACGCGCTCGCAGGCTTCACCGTGCTCGGCGAACTTGGCCTCGATGGCTCGCTCGCACCGGTCGCCGGGGTGTTGCCGGCAGCGATCGGCGCCAATGTCCGCGACGAGGGGCTGATCTGTCCGGTCGCCTGTGGCGCCGAGGCAGCCTGGGCCAGCCCGGATATCCAGATCATCGCGGCACAATCGCTGATCCAGATCGCCAATCACTTCAAAGGCACCCAGGTGCTGTCGCGGCCGCAGCCGAGGGTGCAGACCCGCGAGGACTCACGGCTCGATCTCCGGGACATCAAGGGCCAAGAGAGCGCCAAGCGTGCATTGGAAATTGCGGCAGCTGGAGGTCACCATCTCCTGATGATGGGATCGCCCGGCTCCGGCAAATCCATGCTCGCCGCGCGGCTGCCATCGATCCTGCCGCCGCTGGCCCCGGCTGAATTGCTCGAAGTCTCGATGATCGCCTCGGTCGCCGGGATGATCCGCGACGGTGCGCTGACGGCGCAGCGGCCGTTCCGCGCCCCACATCATTCGGCCAGCATGGCGGCGCTTACCGGCGGCGGGCTGCGTGCCAGGCCCGGCGAGATCTCGCTGGCACATCAGGGCGTGCTGTTTCTCGACGAACTGCCGGAATTCGACCCACGCGTGCTCGATTCCCTGCGCGCGCCGCTGGAGAATGGCGAGGTGTCGGTGTCCCGCGCCAATCATCGCGTCACCTATCCCGCGCGCTTCATGCTGGTGGCGGCGATGAACCCATGCCGTTGCGGCCATGCCTTCGAGCCCGGCTTTGCCTGCAAACGCGGGCGGATCGACCGCTGCACGTCGGACTACCAGACCCGGATCTCCGGCCCGTTGATGGATCGCATCGACCTGCGCATCGAAGTTCCCGCCGTGACGGCCGCCGACCTGATCCTGCCGCCACCATCGGAGGGATCAGCGGAAGTCGCTGCACGGGTGGCGGCCGCACGCAGCCTGCAGACCGCGCGCTACATGAACGCGGGACTGATCGGCACGCACACCAATGCATCTGCACCAGCATCCGTTCTCGAAACGGTGTCGCAGCCCGACAAGCAGGGTCTCGCGCTGCTGAAAGAAGCCGCCGAGACCATGCGGCTCAGCGCCCGCGGCTATCATCGCGTGCTGCGCGTGGCGCGGACGCTGGCCGATCTCGATGGCACCGAAAAGATCGGCCGGCTGCATCTGGCAGAAGCGCTCTCCTATCGTGCATTGGCCGACGAGGTGAGGAGCGCAGCTTGAAACCACAACGAATGCGCGTATCGTCAACCCCGCAGTAACCAGTCCCGTTTACGCTTCGCTCACCATACCCCGCATTACGGGGTGAAGGGGCGAGTGCGTATCATGCTGCGTTTCAAGATTTTGGCCTCCACGATTCCGTTGGCGATTGCCGCTTTCCTCGCGCGCGGGGAGCTGTTTGCGTCCGTACGTCCCTGCATCGCCGCGGGCGACAGCACGGTCCAGCTCGCCTCCATGCCATGGCAGGCACAGAGCCATGTCAGCTTCACCGACGATCCCGTCCGCGCCACTGTGCGGGTACAGATCGTCGACAATGCCGAAAGCGCCGATTTCGCCGTGATCGATGACGAAGATACCGATGAGCCCGGTGCCTGCGCCACCAATGCCGCGACGCGTTTCGTCGGTATTACGGCATCGGCTGCCAGCACGGATCCGATCATCTATCTGTCGGAGAGCGGTGAGGCCGATTATCGCATTTTCGTGCGCTCGCGGAGTTTCACGGTGCGGGACGCTGCAGCTCTGATCGTCGCAGCACGGAATGCGCCGCCGGCGCGCATGGCGGCCGCGAGCTTCTGACGCCTGTTAAGGCTTCATCAACCATAACGAGACCGCTTCGGTATCATCGCCGCGCGCGCAACGCCTTGGCAATCTGATCCGCTCATCATCGCCATATCCCCGCATCGAGCCGGAGTGGCGCCGTGGCTAAACGCATTTTCCGGATCAAGGTCATGTTCCGGCGCTTTGCGCGTCGCTTTCCATGGCTGTCTTTCGCCATCCGCTCCTTCGTGATGTTCTCCGCGGCATTCGGTGGCGCCTATGGCTTCATCTCCGCCGCGGCCTCGCCGACCTCGGGTTACGATCCTCACGCCTTTGCGATCGGCGCCAGCTTTCTGTTCGCAGTCGCCTGCGTCGCCCTTGTCAGCATGAGCATCCGCATGCGCTTCCTGCACAAGCGCATGTGCAAGGTCAGTGCCCTCAACGAGGCGCTGGTCGATCGTAACTGGGAACTGAAGGAAGCCGAGGAACGCGCGCGCCATCTGTTCGAGGCGCAGGACGATCTCATCGTCATCCGCCATCAGGACGGCCGCATCACTTATGTCAACGATGCCTATTGCACATTGGCGGAAACTCCGCGTGATGCGCTGGTCGGCAGCCATTTTGAATTGAAAGTGCTGGAGCAGGGCGACAGTGCCAACGAGTCGAATGGCACCAGCATCCACGATCAATGTATCGCCACCGCCACCGGCCCGCGCTGGATCGCCTGGCGCGAGGGCATGGTGCGCATCGATGCGAATCGTCCGGCAGAATTGCAAAGCGTCGGTCGCGACGTCACCGACCGTACCGAAACAGAACGCGCACTGTCCGACGCCCGCGACAATGCCAATGCCGCCAATCGCGCAAAATCGCGTTTTCTCGCCATGGCCTCGCATGAGATCCGCACGCCGTTGAATGGCATTCTGGGCATGAGCGGCCTCTTGCTCGATACCCAGCTGTCACCGGAGCAAACGACTTATGCCCGCGCTGTGAAGACATCGGGCGAATCGCTGTTGTCGTTGATCGAGGAGTTGCTCGACTATTCCAAGATCGAAGCCGGCAAGATCGACCTCGATTATCGTCCCTTCGCACTGTCATCACTAATCGAGGACATCACCGAACTCCTGGCCCCGCGCGCGCAGGCGCGCGACCTCGAAATCGCCGCCTATATCGACGAGCGGCTGCCGCTGGAGGTGATCGGCGATGCCGCACGCCTGCGGCAGGTGCTGCTCAATCTCGCCGGCAATGCGATCAAATTCACCTCCACCGGCGGCGTGGCGCTGATCGTCGAGCCCGGCATCTGGCCCAATGAAGTCAGCTTCATCGTGCGCGACACCGGCATCGGCATCGCGCCGGATGCCCAGCAGCGCATCTTCCGCGAATTCGAACAGGCGGATGAACGCACGGCACGGAATTTTGGCGGCACAGGCCTCGGGCTCTCCATCAGCGAGCGCATCGTCAAGCGCATGAACGGCCGCATCGCGCTGCAGAGCCAGCCCGGTGTCGGCTCCACCTTTGAAGTCGCGATCCCGCTGGTCGCTTCCAATGACCGCGCCGAAGCTTTCGTGCCGCCGGATCTCAGCGGTCAGTCTGTGATGCTGGTGGCGCCGCAAAGCATCGAGGCCTCGCTGATTGCCCGGCGCCTGGAGCGCTGGGGTGCGCAGACCTGCATGGTCTCCGATACAGATGTCGCGCTGGCGCTGCTGCCGGAGCGCCCATGGCGCGCCGTGCTGATCGACCGCGCGCTTGGTGCCAGCGAATTCGAACGGCTGTCTGAACGCGCTGTGTCGCATGCCACGCAGCGCATCGGCCTGTTCACGCCCGCCATGCGACACGAATTGCAGCCGACGGCGACAGAGGGCCTTACCGGCTATCTGATCAAGCCACTGCGCGCAGCATCGCTGGCGAAGCTATTGGGTGTGCAGACGGACGATCAGGCGCCGACGATCGAAGAAGCGGCCCTTGCGTCCAATGACGCCACAGCGAGTGACGGCCTCTCGATCCTTGTCGCCGAAGATAACGAGATCAATGCGCTGCTGATGCGCTCGCTGCTGACACGGCTCGGCCACCGCACTGTGGTCACGACCAATGGCGAACAGGCACTGGAATCCTGGATCGCTTCGGATGCGGCCGGCACGCCATTCGATCTCGTGCTGATGGATATCCAGATGCCGAAACTCGACGGCATCGCCGCCGCCAAGCGCATCCGCGCATTGGAAGCCGGCCAGCGCGTCCGTCGCACGCCGATCCTGGCGCTGACCGCCAATACGCTGGTGGAAGATCGCTATGCCTGTTTTGAAGCGGGCATGGATGGCTTCCTGCTCAAGCCGCTGGACCGCGACAAGCTGGAAGAGGCGCTGAAGCATCTGGCCGCGGGCCGGCATATCGCGGCTTAGACGCCGTCCTCATGGTGACGAGGCGCGAAGCGCCGTCTCGACCCATGAATGGCTGGGCTCAGAGCGTGTAGCCATCCTGCGAGACGCCGCTGCGCGGCTCCTCAGGATAAGGGGCGTGTTTGTCGCTCTCTTTCCCCAACCTTTCCTGTCACACCTTCGCAATACACCCGTCACACCTCTGTCGATCACCCGTGATGTCTGGTGTCGATGGGCCGCGTCGATTCGCGTGGGGCTCATCGCGGCCTGGGGTTAAGTCGGGGATTGGCTATGCACGGCAACGAACTCGTTCGACCGAAGCCAGGCATCATCAAGCCCGGCCTTGTTAAATCAGGCCTTGTTAAACCAGGCATGATGCAGATGTTGCGGCCGCAGAACATGGCGCTGGCGGCACAGACCGCCATCACCTGGTTCAAGCCACCCTTCAATTTCGATCCCGCCAATTTCAATCCGCAAAACCTGAATTCAAAAGGCGCGCCATCGCTCGGCCGCATGGGTCCGCTGGAAGTGCGGCTCGCCCAGGACAAGCGCGACGTGAAGCGCGCCCAGCGCCTGCGCTATAAAGTGTTCTACAAGAACGGCACCGCCATCGCCGACGCCGCCACCATGCTGGCACGCCGCGACAAGGATGCCTTCGACAAGATTTGCGATCATCTTCTCGTCGTCGATCATGCGGCCAAGCCGACGCTATCGGGTCGCCAACCGGTGGTCGGTACCTATCGCCTGCTGCGCCATGAGATGGCGATGAAGAATGGCGGCTTTTATACCGAGAGCGAATTCGATCTCGATGGCATCCTGCACAATCATCCGGGACTGCGCTTCCTCGAACTGGGTCGCTCCTGCGTGCAGGAACGTTATCGCACCAAGCGCACCGTCGAGCTGCTGTGGCAGGGCATCTGGAGCTATGTGAAGCAGAACCGCTTTGACGTGATGATCGGCTGCGCCAGCTTTGAGGGCACCGATCCGGACGCACTGGCGCTGCCGCTGTCTTTCCTGCATCACAATGCCCGCGCACCCGAAGAATGGCGCGCCCGTGCGCATGGTTCACGCTATGTCGAGATGAACCGGATGCCGAAAGACGCCATCGACCAGAAGGCCGCGCTCCGTGCATTGCCGCCGCTGATCAAGGGCTATCTGCGCATCGGCGCGATGATCGGCGATGGTGCCGTCATCGATCATCAGTTCGGCACCACGGATGTGCTGATCGTGATGCCGGTGTCGGCGATCGGCGCGCGATATATCGAGCATTTTGGTGGGGAAGCGAAGGCGGCGTAGGCGCTTCGGAGCGGCGCTTCCCTCCGCTTGTCATCGCCCGTGACAGCGGGCGATCCAGTAAACTCTGCCGTCTCAGAAACACGTCAGCAGCCGTGTGTACTGGATCGCTCGGTCGAGCCGGGCGATGACAGTGAGAACATGGACTACAGCCGCCGCAGCGCCACGTTTTCAATCACGTGATCCGCGCCCTTCTTCAGGATCAACGTCGCCCGCGGCCGCGTCGGCAAGATATTGTCCTCGAGATTGGCGAGGTTCGTCCGCTCCCAGATCGCCAGCGCGGTTGCCGTTGCTTCTTCATCCGACAGCAGCGCATAGCGATTGAAATAGGAGCGCTTGTCGTGGAACGCCGTATCGCGCAGCGCCAGGAAGCGCTTCACATACCATTCGCGCAGCACCGGCTCATCGGCATCGATATAGACCGAGAAATCGAAGAAGTCGGACACCACAGGCACCGCCTTGCCATCGCGCGGCAGACGGCCGGCCTGAAGCACATTGACGCCTTCGACGATGAGAATGTCAGGCTGATCGACCTCGACGAATTTGTCCGGGACGATATCGTAAGTGAGATGCGAATAGACGGGCGCGCGGACATTGGTGCGGCCCGCCTTGATGTCGCTGAGAAACTGCAGCAGCAGCGGCAGATCGTAGCTTTCCGGAAAGCCCTTCTTCTGCATGATGCCGTTGCGCTCGAGCACCGCATTGGGAAACAGGAAACCGTCGGTGGTGACGAGATCGACCTTCGGCTTCGGCGACCAGCGCGCCAGGAGCGCCTGCAGCACGCGGGCGGTGGTCGACTTGCCGACCGCGACCGAGCCGGCGACGCCGATGATATACGGCATCTTGCGATCTTCGATGCCGAGAAACTTGCGCTGCGCCACATAGAGCCGCTGATGCGCAGTGACATACATCGAGAGCAGGCGCGACAGCGGCAGATAGATCTCCTCCACCTCGCGCAGATCGAGGCGATCATGCATCGAGCGCAGTGCCGCGATCTCCTCGGCATTCAATGCCATCGGCATGTCGTCGCGCAGCTTGGCCCACTTCTCGCGGGGATAGTTGCGATACGGATCGTATTTCTGCTCGGGGGCCCGCATATCCATCAGTGTTTCCCAAATGTGTGGTCAAAGCTCTTGATGACTTTTGACCCTAGATCGTCAGTCGCTCTTGCGTGACGCCTTTTCCTGCAATCCCGATTGATGCGTGCGGGCAGCAAGAGCTGCCTCCACATCCTGAATGGTGACACCGCGTGATTTCAGCACCACCAAAAGGTGGAACAGCACATCGGCACTTTCATTGATCAGATTGGTGCGGTCGTCCTCGACCGTCGCGATGACGAGCTCGACCGCCTCTTCGCCGAATTTCTTGGCGCAATGCACGGCGCCCTTGTCGAGCAGCTTCTTCGTATAGGACGACTCACCATCCGCCGCGGCTGCGCGGGCGTCGATGGTGGCGGCGAGATCATGCAGCGTGAAGGACATCGATCAAACTCGTTATGGGGCGAGGGCCCCTAGGGGTCGAGCCGCATCGGCAAGCCGGCGCGCGTCATGTGGTCCTTGGCCTGGCGGATGGTAAATTCACCGAAGTGAAAAATCGAGGCTGCCAGCACCGCTGTCGCGTGGCCGGACCTGATACCTTCGACCAAGTGATCGAGATTGCCGACGCCGCCCGAGGCGATCACCGGTACGGCGACACTGTCAGCAATGGCGCGGGTCAGTTCGATATCGAAGCCGGTGCGGGTGCCGTCGCGGTCCATCGAAGTCAGCAGGATTTCGCCGGCGCCGAGCGAGACCACTTCCTGCGCGAATTCGATGGCGTCGATGCCGGTCGATTTGCGGCCGCCATGGGTAAAGATCTCCCAGCGTGAGCCCGCGCGCTTGGCGTCGATGGCCACCACGATGCACTGGTCACCGAATTTTTCCGCGGCTTCCTTGACGAACAGCTTGTTCGCCACCGCGGCGGAATTGATCGACACCTTGTCGGCACCGGCACGCAGCAGCGCCTTGATGTCATCCACGGTGCGGACGCCACCGCCGACGGTCAGCGGCATGAAGCAGGCTTCCGCCGTGCGGCGGACCACATCCATCATGGTGCCGCGATTTTCATGCGTGGCATTGATGTCGAGAAAGGTCAGTTCGTCCGCACCGGCGGTGTCATAGGCAATCGCCGCCTCGACGGGATCGCCGGCGTCGCGCAGATCGACAAAATTGACGCCCTTCACCACGCGGCCGTCCTTGACGTCGAGGCAGGGGATGACGCGGACCTTGAACATGGTTTTGTCCTATGCGGCCTTGATCAGAGCGAGCGCTTCAGCCGGATCGATGCGGCCGTCATAGAGCGCACGACCGGAAATGGCGCCTTCGAGCTTTTTCGCACGCGGCTCCAGCATCGCCTTGATGTCGGCGATGGAGGCGAGGCCACCTGATGCGATGACGGGGATCGAGATGGCATCGGCGAGCGCGATGGTCGCGTCCCAATTGATGCCCTTGAGCATGCCGTCGCGGGCGATGTCGGTGAAGATGATGGCGGCAACGCCGGCATCTTCAAAACGCTGCGCGATGTCGAGCGCGGTGACCGTGGACACGTCCGCCCAGCCTTCCACTGCAACCTTGCCATCACGCGCATCGAGACCGACGGCGACGCGGCCGGGAAATGTCTTCGCGGCCTGCTTCACCAGTTCGGGATCGCGCACCGCGGCAGTGCCGATGATGACCCGGCTGATGCCTTTCGACAGCCATGCTTCGATGGTCGCGAGATCGCGGATGCCGCCGCCGAGCTGCACCGGGAATTTGACGAGCTTGAGCATCGCCTCGACGGCCTGCGCATTCACCGGCTTGCCGGCAAAGGCGCCGTCGAGATCGACGACATGGAGATATTCAAACCCCTGATCCTCGAACGATTTCGCCTGCGCGGCAGGGTCGAGGTTGAACACGGTGGCGCGCGCCATGTCGCCTTGTTCGAGGCGAACGCACTGGCCGTTTTTCAGGTCGATGGCAGGAAAGAGGATCACGGCTTCCATTTCAGAAAGTTGGAGATCAAAGCCAGCCCGAAGCGCTGGCTCTTTTCGGGATGAAATTGCGTACCGATCGCGGTGTCGCGGCCGACAATGGCGGTGATCGGCCCGCCATACTCAGCGCGCGCGAGCACTTCCTTCTCGTTCACCGCATTGAGGTGATAGGAGTGCACGAAATAAGCGTGGCGCCCCTTCGGCCCGAGCGGCAGGCCGTTCAGCACCGGATGCTCCTGCAACAGCTCCAGCGTATTCCAGCCCATATGCGGGATCTTCAGGCTCTCGTCGCGCGGCGTGATCTTCTCGACATCGCCGGCAATCCAGTTGAGCCCATCCGTGGTGACATGCTCCTTGCCGCGCGTCGCCATCAGCTGCATGCCGACGCAGATGCCGAAGAACGGCCGCGCCTTGTCGCGCACGGCTTCGGTCATCGCCTGCACCATGCCGTCGAGCTCGTTCAAACCACGGCGGCAATCGGCGAAGGCACCGACACCGGGCAGCACGATGCGATCGGCGCGAAACACCTGGTCGGGATCGCGGGTGACCACGATCTTCTCGGGGTTCTCCATGCCGCGCGTCGCGCGCTCGAAGGCTTTTGCAGCGGAGTGCAGATTGCCGGAGCCGTAATCGATAATGGCGACGGTCACCGTGTCACTCCCGGTTGCGGAAACAGCCCGATCACGTCCTCAGGCCCGCGCGAAAACGGCTGGGCAGGGACATAGCGGGTCGGCGGCGGCGCGCCGCGATCAGTCGAATACGAATCAGAACGCAGGCTGGCAGCCCAGCGATCGAAGAAGCGCCGCTCGGCGGCTTCCGGATTATCAGCCACGACCACATCGAGCTGCCGCCACTTGCCGCGCGAATACGACCAGCGTCGCAGGCTCGACGCCTCGAACCCCATCAGCAGCGCGATGAAGAACATCGCCAGCATCCGCGGCCCAGCCGGCACGCCGAGCTTCGACAGCGCGATCTCACCGACAAAAGACAGCACGAGATAGCCGATCAGCGCCAGCCACAGCCGGTGAAACAGGAGCCAGAACGGACCTGCGATAAACGCCCAGACATGAAAGCCATCGCGTACGAAGACGAACTTGTCCGTCGCCGCCAATGGCGATGTCTCGGCGCTTTTCGGCGCATGAACTGTATAGACCGGCATTAGAGCTCCGTCTTCTCAACCGTCATTGCGAGGAGCGAAGCGACGAAGCAATCCAGTCTCTGGCTTTCTGGATTGCTTCGCTGCGCTCGCAATGACGAGCGTATTATCCGCCGAGCTGCCCCTTGGAGGACGGCACTTCGCCGGCATTGCGCGGATCGATGGCCACTGCCGTGCGAAGCGCCCGCGCCAGACCCTTGAAGCAGGATTCGGCAATGTGATGGCTATTGTCGCCATATAGGGTTTCGACGTGCAAAGTCACGCCCGCCTGCATGGCGAAAGCGGTGAACCATTCGCGCACCAGCTCGGTGTCGAATTCGCCGATCTTGTGGGTCGGGAAGGTGGATTTGAACACCAGGAACGGGCGGCCGGAAATATCCAGCGCCACCCGGGTCAGGGTCTCGTCCATGGGCATATAGACCGAGGCATAGCGGGTGATGCCGGCCATGTCGCCGAGCGCCTGCTTCACGGCCTGGCCGAGGGCAATGCCGACGTCTTCCGTGGTGTGGTGGAAGTCGACATGGAGATCGCCCACCGCCTTCACGGTGATGTCGATCTTCGAATGGCGGGCGAGCAGGTCAAGCATATGGTCAAAGAACCCGATGCCGGTGGTCGAATTGGACGCACCGGTGCCATCGAGATTCACGGAGACCTCGATCTGGGTCTCCTTGGTGGCGCGCTTGATCGTCGCCTTGCGCATCGAATGGGCCTCTTGCTCGCTGAAAACGCGGTCTTTTAACAAAGGGATGACAGCGGCGCCATGGCCGGAGAGGACGATATTTGCGGCTATGGTGAGCGGAAATTCATGGCTTGGGGCAGCTACAAACACCGTCAGTCCCCTCGCCCCACAAGCGAAGCGCAGTGGGGAGAGGGCTAGGGAGAGGGGCCGCCACAAACGCCGGAGGCTGCGGAGGCACCCTCTCCCTAACCCTCTCCCGCAAGCGGGAGAGGGGACGACGGAGCGGAGGGTGCGCAGAATTCACATGCCATCGGCCGCATTTGCATCCGCCCCCGCCCGTGCCTAGATCAGACCCTCACGAGGGACCCCATGAACAACCACTTTTCCGCATCGTCAGAGCCGTCGCCCGGCTGGCATGGCACCACCATCCTGACCGTCCGCAAGAACGGTAAAGTCGTGGTGGGCGGCGATGGCCAGGTTTCGATCGGCCAGACCGTGATCAAGTCCAATGCCAAAAAGGTCCGCAAACTGGGCAAAGGCGACGTCATCGGCGGTTTCGCCGGCGCCACCGCCGACGCCTTCACGCTGTTCGAACGGCTGGAAGCCAAGCTGGAGCAGTATCCCGGCCAGCTCACCCGCGCCGCCGTGGAACTCGCCAAGGACTGGCGCACCGACCGTTACCTTCGCCGGCTCGAAGCCATGATGATCGTGGCCGACAAGACCACCTCCCTGGTGCTCACCGGCACCGGCGACGTGCTGGAGCCTGAATATGGCGTGATGGCCATCGGCTCCGGTGGCAATTACGCATTGGCGGCCGCTCGTGCATTGGCCGACACCGACCAGGATGCCGAGACCATCGTCCGCAAGTCGCTGGATATCGCCGCCGACATCTGCGTCTACACCAACCGCAATCTGACGATCGAGACCCTGAGCGAATGACCGACTTCTCCCCCCGCGAAATCGTTTCCGAACTCGATCGCTTCATCGTCGGCCAGCACGACGCCAAGCGCGCCGTCTCCATCGCGCTGCGCAATCGCTGGCGCCGGCTGCAGCTCACCGGGCTGCTGCGCGAAGAAGTGCTGCCGAAAAACATCCTGATGATCGGGCCCACCGGCGTCGGCAAGACCGAGATCGCCCGGCGCCTGGCCAAGCTCGCCGGCGCGCCTTTCATCAAGGTGGAAGCGACCAAATTCACTGAGGTCGGCTATGTCGGCCGGGACGTCGAACAGATCATCCGCGACCTCCTCGAAGTCGGCATCGCCCAGACCCGCGAGAAGAAGCGCAAGGATGTGCAGGCCCGCGCGCAGCTTGCCGCTGAAGATCGTGTCGTCGATGCGCTGGTCGGCGCCAATGCGAGTGCGGCGACCAAGGAGTCGTTCCGCAAGAAGCTGCGCGCCGGCGAACTCAACGACAAGGAAATCGAGATCGAGGTGTCGTCATCGGGCGGGGCACCGTCGATGTTCGAGATCCCGGGCATGCCCGGCGCGCAGATGGGCGCCATCTCGCTCGGCGATATCTTTGGCAAGATGGGCAAGGGCACCAAGACGCGCCGGCTCAAGGTCGAGGACGCCCATGAGCCACTGGTGAGCGAGGAAGCCGACAAGCTGCTCGACAATGACCAGGTGGTGCAGGAAGCGATTTCCGTCGTCGAGAACAACGGCATCGTGTTTCTCGACGAGATCGACAAGATCTGCGTGCGCGACGGCCGCAGCGGCGGCGAGGTTTCCCGCGAGGGCGTGCAGCGCGATCTGCTGCCGCTGATCGAAGGCACGACCGTCTCGACCAAGCATGGCGCGGTCAAAACCGAGCACATCCTGTTCATCGCCTCCGGCGCGTTTCATATCGCGAAGCCCAGCGACCTGCTGCCGGAACTGCAGGGCCGCCTGCCGATCCGCGTCGAGCTCGATGCACTGACGCGGGACAACATGCGCCGCATTCTCACCGAGCCGGAAGCGTCGCTCATCAAGCAATATGTGGCGCTGCTGCAGACCGAAGGCGTGACGCTGGAATTTGCCGACGACGCCATCGATGCGCTGGCGGATGTGGCTGTCGCCGTGAATTCAACCGTCGAGAATATCGGCGCGCGACGGCTGCAGACGGTGATGGAGCGGGTGCTGGACGAAATCTCGTTCACCGCGCCGGACAAGCATGGCGAGACGATCCGCATCGATGCGGATTATGTGCAGAAGCATGTGGGGGATCTGGCGAAGAACACGGATCTCAGCCGGTTTATTCTGTAACCGCTACACACTCTCACTGTCATCGCCCGGCTTGACCGGGCGATCCAGTAGACTCGCTCTCACTAACTACACTCTGCCGGCGCTTACTGGATCACCCGCTTTCGCGGGTGATGACAATTGGAGCATCTATCGCGCCCGTCTCACCCTTACATAAAGCGCACCGGCACCACCGTGCCCGATATGCGCTTCTTCAAATCCCACAACCAGCGCACGAAACTCCGGCAGGCCGAGCCAGATCGGCACCTGACGCCGCAAGATGCCGCGCTCGGAGTCCAGCCCACCGGTGCGGCCCTTGCCGGTGATGATCAGCACGAACGACATGCCGTCATAGCTTGCGCGCTGCAGGAACGTGACGAGTGCGCGATGCGCGCGCTCCTGGGTCATGCCGTGCAGATCGAGCCGGGCATCGATCTCCTTGCGGCCGCGTGACAATTGCGAACGCTCGCGGCGACCAAGCGTCGTCAGCGGTGGCAGTGGCGGATCGGGATGTTTCACGACCTTCGCCGGCGGCGCTTCCACGAGTTTGCGGGACATCGGCGGTAGCGGCGCTGGCGCAGTCTCGACCGCGAGCACATCCATCTTCACCACGCGCGTCCGCTTGCGCAGCGGCTTCACCTGCTTGGCGACGCCTTCCCACAGCACGCGTTCGTCCTCGGTGAGAGGACGATGACGGCGGCGGGGCGGATCGATGATCTGCGGGGGACGCGAGCGCTTCATTGCCAGAAGAAACGGAAGGGCGACGACGACTGTGCCGGCGCGCGACGATGGATACGCCGCTTATACGTGGCACGCCGCGGCTTGGCTTCCTGTTTCGCTTCAGGCGGAGTGGTCTTTGCCAGTTGCGGTGCCGATGGCGGCCGCGCTTCCGGCATCGGGATTGCGGCGGCCGCTGCCGGGACCGCCACGGCCGCAAGCTCAACCGGCTTCGGCGCGGGCAGTGGAACGGTGGCCGGCGCCGGTTTGGCCTCCGTCACCGGCTCGACGTTGGCGACGGCAGGCTTTTCGGGCGTCACCGCCGGTGCCTTCGGCGCGTCGGGTTTCGCCGCCTCGGTTTTTGCCGGTTCTGTTTTTGCAGGTTCTGGCTTCGGCGGCTCCGCCTTGGCGATTTCGGTCTTTGCAGGCTCGACCTTCGTCGGTTCGCTCGCCGGCGTCTGCGGAAACAGTTTTGCGATCTTTGCCGAAGGCCGTGCATCCGGCAGCGGCATGTTGTGCCCGCGCGCGGTGGGATCCAGGCTCTTCGGCACAAGCATCACGAATTTCGCGGGATGTTTGATGCGGCCGGCGATGCGGCCCATCTCGGTGCCGGCGCCGAAATAAAGGTCGGCGCGCGCCGGCCCGACGATCGCCGAGCCCGTATCCTGCGCCACCATCAGGCGGCGGAATGGCGTCTTCGAGATCTCGGTGTCGATCGGCAATTCGCCCTCGACAAAGAACGGCGTGCCATAGACATGCAGCGCCTTGTCGACGGCAATGGAGCGCCATGGCGTCAGCGGCACGCCCTGCGCGCCCACCGCTTCATCTTTCTCGGCAAGCTGCACTTCGCGGAAGAACACGAATGCCTTGTTCTGCCGGCGCACTTCATTCGCCGCTTCCGGATTCTCTTCAAAATATTGCCGGATGCGCTGCATGGACATCTGCTCGCGCGGAATGATGCCACGCTCGATCAGCACGCGGCCCACCGGCGTATAGCGATAGCCATTGTGCGAATCGTAGTTAATGCGAACAAAACTGCCGTCTTCCATCCGCACGCGCGCCGAGCCCTGGATCTGCGAGAACAGCAGATCCGTCTGGCTCTTCAGCCAGGCGATCTCCAGCCCGCGGCCGGCAATGGCACCGTCCTCGATCTGTGCACGATCATAATAAGGCACCAGCTTGCGGCGGCCGATCTTGCGAAACACGTCGCCATTATTGGGCAGGCTGGATGACGCCTGATTATAGCCGCGCACGAACAGGTTCGACGGGCGGCGATAGACCGGCACCGTATAGACATCGGTCTTTGTCTTGGAGCCATCGACGATCGGCTCGTAATAGCCGGTGACAAATCCTTCAGGCTCACCGAGCCGCGAGATGCGCAAAGGCTGGAAATTGGCTTCGAAGAATTTGCGCGCTTTCGCGGCGTCGCTCACATCCGCCGCTTTCGCAGCAGCGCAGGCCTCGCGCAGGGAATCGCCGAGTGTCTTGGAATCCGTCGATGGTTTGCGCTGGGCTGCGATGGGGCGACAGCTTGCCTGAAACGCGCTG
This sequence comes from Tardiphaga sp. GW821-FHT12E02, assembly GCF_058807155.1. Taxonomy (NCBI): domain Bacteria; kingdom Pseudomonadati; phylum Pseudomonadota; class Alphaproteobacteria; order Hyphomicrobiales; family Nitrobacteraceae; genus Tardiphaga; species Tardiphaga sp. GW821-FHT12E02. The sequence continues at coordinate 676,583 of NZ_JBXAQK010000001.1, read as the reverse complement.
AACGCATCGCGCGGATCGTCGTCGGTCCAGCCTGCGATCTCCGTCCACGGCACCGGCATATATTGGCTGCCGGGGAATTCGAACGGGAATTCCCGCACCGGATTGTAGCGCGGGACATAAGCCTCGGAATGTCCGCGGCTTTTGTATTTGTGATTGAGGCTGCGTGCATCCGCTGCGCCCGCCAGCAGAGTGACGACGCACATGGCGGTACACGCGGCAAGCGCCGCGTGTCGCCGGGACTTACTGGCCAGCGCCGGTGCCAACCAGCTTCCAGTTCGGATCGCGCGAGGAAATGTCGCGGGCAAAGGTCCAGACGTCGGTGATATCAGACACGCTCTCGGCATTGCCATCGACGACATTGCCAGCCTTGTCGCGCGTCGCCGAGATCATCTGCGAGACGAAACGGATGGTGAGCTGCGCCGAACGATCGCGGACCTCGGCGCCCACGATCTCCGCCTTGTCGATGGAGACGAAGCGGGTCTCGGTCTTCAGCTCGTTCGTCTCGCGCTCCTTGATCGCGGCATCAAAGCTGTCGAACACCTCAGTGGAGAGCAGATCCTTCAGCGCGCGACGATCGCCATTGGCGAAAGCGAGCACGATCATCTCGTAGGCGCTCTTGGCACCGGTCAGGAAGTGACGCGCATCGAAGGACGAATCCTGCTCGACAATGGCATCGAGGCCGGCGGCCAGCGGCGTGCCCGGTTCGGCGATGCCCTTCCAGCGTTCGGCCGGCGAGATTTCGGCAGCCGGGGCAGGCTGGGTCTGGTCGATCGGGCTGCCCGGCATGGACACCACATTGCCTTCCGGCGGCATTGCTTCGCGGGCGCTGCGGTCGAAGGGCGGACGTTCCTCCCCGGTGCGCTGTCCGAGCACGTTGCGCAGGCGCAGGAAGATAAAGACCGCCAGTGCCAGGAAGATGATGGTGTAAATGTCCACGTCTGTCGCTTTCTGATCAAAGAAGGTGCCGCGGAACACGATACATCATTGGCGGCACAATCCCATCTAGACATGAAACCTAGTCGAGCCAATGGCATGCTCCCCGGAGGGCCTGCGGCAAAGCGGCCCCGATCCGGACGGCAATAACGCCGGACGGGCCGACAAGTTCGCTTGCCCCGACGTCGCCGGGCCACGGAAGCCGCGGCATATCAGCCGGTTAGGGCGATTTGGCGGGGTGATCTGGAGCTATTCTCGGCCAATGGCCCAGTACAATCAGGCGCTGCCGTCCTTGTCGGATACCGCAGGCCTATGATAGCCACTCGCCCGCATAGAGGGGCCGCCTGACGCGGCTTTTCGCGGCGAATCGGCAAAGCCGCCCGGCGGCGCTTCAGGAGATTTTCGACATGGCAAACGGCAACGGCAACGCTCCCGAGGCGTCTCCCCCCCAGCTCAACGTGCTGGCCCAGTACACCAAGGATCTCTCCTTCGAGAACCCGAATGCCCCGGGCTCGCTGGCCCCGCAGGAACAGCAGCCGAACATCAATATCCAGATCAATGTCGGCGCCAACAATCTGTCGGACACCGAATATGAAGTGACGCTGTCCATCGAAGGCAAGGCCGACGCCAAGGGCTCGGTGCTGTTCTCGTTCGAACTGGCCTATGCCGGCGTGTTCCGCATCGTCAACGTGCCGCAGGAAAACCTGCACCCGCTGATCATGATCGAATGCCCGCGCCTGCTATTCCCGTTCGCCCGCGAGATCGTCGCCACCGCGGTGCGCGATGGCGGCTTCCCGCCCCTGATGCTGGATCCCGTGGATTTCGTCGGCCTGTATCGCCAGAATCTCGAGCGCCAGCAGGCAGAAGCCGGCCAGGCGAACTGACACCACGACTGTCGTCGCCCGGCTTGACCGGGCGACCCAGTAGACACTGGCCTGCGTGACCATACGCAACAGCGCCGTTTACTAGATCGCCCGGTCAAAGCCGGGCGATGACATTTTGAGTAACTGACGACGGCAGAGCGCTACGAAGCCGCCTTGTCCGGCTCGCCCCAGAACTCCGACCAGATCTGCTTGTCACCCAACGTGCCCACAAAGGCGCGATGCGTCGCGCGATCGTCCTCCGTCACCCGCGGCGACAGGGCGATCTCGCGCTGACGACGCGGTGTATCGCCGGAGCCGCTGCGCACCATGATCGGTGCGTCTTCCGCGAGAATCAGCGACGACTGCCGCGCACCGACGAGATCAATATAGACCTCGGCCAGCAGCTCGGAGTCGAGCAGAGCGCCGTGCTTGGTGCGGCGTGAATTGTCGATGGAATAGCGGGCGCAGAGATCGTCGAGCCGGTTCGACACGCCCGGATGTTTGCGGCGCGCCAGCAGCAATGTGTCGACCAGGCGATCGCGCGGCACCGGCGGGCGCTTGATGCGGTCCAGCTCCATATTGATGAAGCCGAGATCGAATGAGCCGTTGTGAATCACCAGCGGCGAATCGCCGATGAATTCCAGGAAATCATTCGCTACTTCATGGAACAGCGGCTTGGTGGAGAGGAACTCCGCCGACAGGCCGTGAACGTTGAACGCCTCCTGCGGCATGTCGCGTTCAGGATTGCAGTAGACGTGAAAGGTCTGGCCGGTCGGCATCCGGTTGAAGATTTCGAGACAGCCGATTTCCACCAGCCGATCGCCGCGCAGCGGATCGAGGCCGGTGGTCTCCGTATCCATGACGATTTCGCGCATCGGTCTCTCGGCTCAGCAAATCAAGGGCGACGTCGGGGCAGTTTAGCAGCCTCGACAAGAATTTCAGCGATCCGGGCGCGCACGGGCTCGATACCATGCGAGGTATCCACCACGAAGTCGGCGCGTTTGCGCTTTTCGGCATCAGGAAGCTGCCGCGCGAGAATGGCGTCGAGCTTTTCCTCGGTCATGCCCTCGCGCGCGAGAATGCGGGCACGCTGCGTCTTGGCATCGGTGGAGACGACGACGATGCCATCGACGCGCTTGTCGCCACCGGTTTCGAACAGCAGTGGAACATCGACCACGGCAATCGGCGCACCCGACGCTTCGGCATCGTCGAGGAATTTCTTGTGATGCCGGGCGAGCAGGGGATGAACGATACCTTCGAGTTTCTTCATCGCATCCGTATCGTGAACGACCAGCGGCGAGAGCTTGGTGCGATCGACCTTGCCGTCCGCTGTCGTGCCGGGAAACGCCGCTTCGATCAGCGGCACGGCCTCGTTCTCATAGACCATGTGCACGGTGGCATCCGCGTCATAGACGGGCACACCGGCTTCCACGAACAATTTGGCGGTGGTCGATTTCCCCATGCCGATCGAACCGGTCAGCCCCAGGACGCGCATTCCCATTCCCTTTTCTTTCGTCATTGCGAGGAGCCCTTGCGACGAAGCAATCCAGCTCTTTCTTCACGTGGCTTCTGGATTGCTTCGCTGCGCTCGCAATGACGGTGATGATTTGTTCAGATCCCGATCATGCCTTCGCCACGCAGAAATTTCAAAAGCGGCAGCAGCGGCAGGCCGAGAATGGTGAAGTGATCGCCCTCGATCAATTCGAACAGATGCACGCCGAGACCTTCGAGCTGATAGGCACCGACGCTCGTCGTCACCTTGTCGCCGGCGGCATCGAGATAAGCGTCGATGGCGGTATCGTCGAGCTGACGCATGGTCATATGCGCCACCGAGACATGAGAGAATAATGTCGCGCCATCGCAAGCAACAGCGATCGCCGAATGCAGCTCATGCGTTTTGCCGGCGAGATCGCGCAATTGCTGCGCAGCCTGGTCGCGGCCCGCAGGCTTGTTGAACAGCCGATCGCCGACCGACAATGTCTGGTCCGCACCGACCACATAGCGGCCGGGATGCCGCAGCGAGACAAACGCCGCTTTCTGCTCGGCCAGCAGGGCTGCGATATCGCCGGGTGCGGTCAGATTCGAGCGCTGCTGAATGCCGCGCTCGTCGATATCCGCAGGGGCTGCGTCGAAGGTGATGCCGGCGCCGGCCAATAGCATGCGTCGCGCCGCGCTTTGCGACGCCAGGATCAGCGGCTGTTCGCCGCGCCAGATGGTCATTCCTGCATCCGTTGCCGCTGGCGATCCGCCAGCAATTTCATGATCGCCGCCGCGGTTTCTTCGATCGAGCGGCGCGTCACTTCCAGCAAGGCCCAGCCATATTTGGCGCTGAGCTTGCGCGCATAGGTCACCTCTTCGGTGACCGACTGCCGATCGATATAATCGTCATTGGTCGTATCGCTACCGATCGACAGCAGACGGTTCTGCCGGATCTGGATCAGGCGTTCCGGTGTCGCATGCAGGCTGACGACCAGAGGCTTTTTCAAGGTCTCAAGCTGGGCCGGAATAGGGATTCCGGGGACCAGTGGAACATTGGCGGTGCGGACGCCGCGATTGGCGAGATAGATGGAGGTGGGCGTCTTCGACGTGCGCGACACGCCGACGAGGACGACATCGGCCTCTTCCAGCCCATCGGTATGCTGCCCGTCATCATGCATCATCGAATAGTTCAGCGCGTCGATGCGCTTGAAATATTCCGCATTCAGCACGTGCTGCGCGCCGACTCGGCCGGAGGTCGAGGCACCCAGGTAATTCTGGAACAGCTGCATCACCGGGCCGATGATCGACAGGCTCGGCGAATTGATCTCCTGGCACTTGGCCTCCAGCCGCGCCACGAGATCCTTTTCCAGCAGCGTGAACAGCACGATGCCCGGCGCTTCCTCGATCTCGGTCAGCACCCGGTCGAGCTGCTTCTGGCTGCGGACGAGCGGATAGACGTGCTCGACCGGCGTCACATTGGAATATTGCGCGGCCACCGCGCGGGCCACGGTGATCAGTGTCTCGCCGGTGGAATCGGAGACGAGATGGAGGTGAAAAAAGCTGCCGGTGGTATGCACCATAACCCTGTGTGTTCTGTGGATCGCTGTGGAGCTTTTCAGCGGAATCGGCGGCGGTGGCGAGGCGGTCGGGATAACCCGGCTTTTTCTTCACAGGCCTGCCAGCGGGGACACCGTTCGGCGACCTTTCGGACAATACTGGGGTTATGTGGATTTGTCTCTGCGGAATCCCTGCCGAACCGGCCAGAAGTCCCTGCGCTGCCGATCTTTGTCGATCGCAAGAGGACTCGCAGAAGATTCAGATCCCGATGTGCACAAGCTTGGGATGACGCGGGGACGGTCTTGTTCGGGCCAAATCCACGGCCAAACAGACTCAAACCTTAAGAATCTAATAATAGATTAGAGGAAGGGGTTCATGAGTGCAGGGCGCGGATAACCTGCTTGCGGCTAACCGTGATCCCCGGCAGATGTTCCCCATCGAGACCGTGACACCCTGATAGCGGGCAAGGCTTAGCAATGTATGAATGGGCGAAAGCTCTGCACATCATCGCCGTCATCTCCTGGATGGCGGGGATGCTCTATCTGCCCCGGCTGTTCGTCTATCACTGCGATGCGGAGATCGGCTCCAAGCAGTCCGAGACCTTCAAGGTGATGGAGCGCCGCCTGCTCAAGGCCATCATCAATCCCGCGATGATCGCGACCTGGATTTTCGGGCTCTACCTGATGTGGTCGGCCGGCTGGTACACGTCCGGCTGGTTTCACGCCAAACTGCTGCTGGTGCTGCTGATGTCCGGCGTCCATGGCTTCCTGACCGCCCGGGTGCGCGACTTCGCCCTCGACCGCAACACGCGCAGCGCGAAATTCTACAAGATTATCAATGAGGTACCGACCGTCCTCATGATCCTGATCGTGATTCTGGTGGTGGTGAAGCCGTTTTAGCCTTGGCGTTCGGGACACAGCGGAGATTTTCTGCCTCTCTGGCACTTCCAGCGATCTTGCGCGTTGGGCGGATGTCCCATATGTTCGAGTTCTCCCACCCGACGCAGGCGATGTGGTTCGTTCCGGCTTTTCAATCCGCCGGCCGGCACATCAGGCTTGAAGTCTCTTCAGCACCTTCACTGCTCAAGACTTCGTTGCCGGAGACCTGCGGACTCTCGTGACATTTCGGCGTCCGCACCTTTTCCAGCAGCTTGCACTCCCCCTCCGATCTTCCACAGGACCACCCCCAATGCGGGAAATGAAACTTCAAGACCTCAAGGCCAAGACGCCAGCCGAGCTCGTCTCGTTTGCGGAAGAGCTGGGGGTCGAAAATGCCAGCACCATGCGCAAGCAGGAGCTGATGTTCGCCTGCCTCAAGCAGCTGGCATTGCAGGAAACCGACATCATCGGCGAAGGCGTCGTCGAGGTTCTCTCCGACGGCTTCGGCTTCCTCCGCTCGTCGGACGCGAATTACCTGCCCGGCCCGGACGACATCTATGTCTCGCCCTCGCAGATCCGCCGTTTCGGCCTGCGCACCGGCGATACCGTCGAGGGCCATATCCGCAGCCCGAAGGAAGGCGAACGCTATTTCGCACTCCTCAAGGTCAACACGCTGAACTTCGAGGATCCCGAGAAGTCCAAGCACAAGGTCAATTTCGACAACCTGACGCCGCTGTTCCCGAACGAGCGCTTCCGCCTCGAACTGGAAGACCCGACCCGCAAGGATCTCTCACCCCGCGTGATTGATATCGTGGCGCCGATCGGCAAGGGCCAGCGCGCTCTGATCGTGGCGCCGCCGCGCACCGGCAAGACCGTGCTGATGCAGAACATCGCACACTCGATCACCGCCAATCATCCGGAATGCTACCTGATCGTTCTGCTGATCGACGAACGTCCGGAAGAAGTCACCGACATGCAGCGTTCGGTGAAGGGCGAGGTCGTCTCCTCGACCTTCGACGAACCGGCCACCCGCCACGTCCAGGTCGCCGAAATGGTGATCGAGAAGGCCAAGCGCCTGGTCGAGCACGGCCGCGACGTCGTGATCCTGCTGGATTCGATCACCCGCCTCGGCCGCGCCTACAACACCGTGGTGCCGTCGTCCGGCAAGGTGCTGACCGGCGGTGTCGACGCCAACGCCCTGCAGCGTCCGAAGCGCTTCTTCGGTGCCGCGCGTAACGTCGAAGAGGGTGGCTCGCTCACCATCATCGCCACCGCGCTGGTCGATACCGGCAGCCGCATGGACGAAGTGATCTTCGAAGAGTTCAAGGGCACCGGCAACTCCGAGCTCATCCTCGACCGCAAGGTCTCGGACAAGCGCACCTTCCCGGCGATCGACATCTCGCGCTCGGGTACGCGCAAGGAAGAACTCATCACCGATCCGCAGCTGCTCAAGAAGATGTATGTGCTCCGCCGCATCCTCAATCCGATGGGCACCATGGACGCCATCGACTTCCTGCTCGACAAGCTCCGCAACACCAAGAGCAATTCGGAATTCTTCGATTCGATGAATACGTAAGGGCGAAGAGATCTGACAATCAAAGGCACCGCTGGAAACGGCGGTGCTTTTTTTGTTTTGCGCTCCCATACCCCACCCTCATGGTGAGGAGGCGCAAAGCGCCGTCTCGAACCATGAGCTGGCCTGGCTCCGAGTTTGCAGCCATCCTTCGAGACGCGCGCATGTGCGCGCTCCTCAGGATGAGGGCGGAGTGTGCGAGAATCCCGTTGCGCAGCGTCCCCACCATCGTCAAATAGGCGATGCACCCACGCGACCAGACCATCTACGCACTCTCCTCCGGCCGGCCGCCGACCGCGATCGCCATCGTGCGTGTCTCCGGTCCACATGCCGGCACAGCGCTACAGCGGCTGGCAAAAAAACTCCCGGCACCCCGCATGGCCACCCACGTTCTGCTGGCCGATGAGCAACTCGGCCCGATCGACGATGCCGTGGTGCTGTGGTTTCCCGCACCGGCCAGCGCGACCGGGGAGGATACCGCCGAATTCCACATCCATGGCGGCCGCGCCGTCCTTGCCGCATTGTTCGCGGCGCTTGCCTCCATCGAGGGTCTGCGCCCTGCCGAGCCCGGCGAATTCACCCGCCGCGCATTCGAAAACGGAAAGCTCGACCTCACCGAAGCCGAAGGGCTCGACGATCTCATTCACGCCGACACCGATCGTCAGCGCAAACAGGCGCTGCGCCAGTTGAAGGGCCTGCTCGGCGACAGGGCGCGCAACTGGCGTCAGCAGATCATCGAGGCATTGGCGCTGGTCGAAGTCGGCATCGACTTTTCCGACGAGGGCGATGTCTCCGCCGAACTGATGGCGCCGGCGCTGGAGAAAGCCGAAGCGCTTCGCCGCGAGATCGCGCAGGTGCTGTCCGCGCAAGGGCGCAGCGAACGTCTGCGCGATGGCCTTGTCGTCGCCATCGCCGGCCAGCCCAATGTCGGCAAGTCCACGCTGATGAACCAGCTCGCGCGTCGCGATGTCGCGATCGTCTCTCCGCATGCCGGCACCACGCGCGATGTCATCGAGGTGCAGCTCGATCTCGATGGCTATCCGGTGACGGTCATCGACACCGCCGGCATTCGCGAGACAGTCGATCCGGTGGAGGAAGAGGGCGTCCGCCGCGCACGTGTGCGCGCCAGCGAAGCAGACCTTGTTTTATGGCTGGTGGATTCAACCGATGCCGCGCGACCGGAAGGCTGGTTGACGGCAAGTGACGCGCCGGTCTGGATCATCAGCACTAAGACCGATGTGAGCGCTGCAGGATCAGACGATGCCAGGCTGACGATTTCCGCCGAGCGCGGCGATGGGATGAGCGAGCTGATGTCGGCGCTGGTCGAATTCGCATCGAATTATTTCGGGCAGGGCGAAGCCGGCTTCATCACCCGCGATCGCCAGCGCGATCTGCTCCGTCGGACCGCAGATCTGCTGCAGCATGCTGCAACATCGGCGCAGCGAGGCGACGAACTGGTCGCCGAAGATCTTCGCGCTGCCGCACACCAACTGGGGCGCTTGCTCGGGCGGGTGGATGTGGAAGATGTGCTCGACAGTATCTTTAGGGATTTTTGCATAGGAAAGTAAATATTCCTATATTATAAAAGCACCCCTTCGTAGGATGGGTTAGCGCAGGCGCGACTTGTCCGCCGTAGCTCGAAGAGCGAAGGCGGAAGCGCCGGAGCGTAACCCATCGGCGGAGTTAACCGCACCGAATGGAACCATCGCGTTGTTTCACGTGAAACACGTTGAGGCCGGGCGCTCGTGGTGATGGGTTTTCGCTGCGCTCAACCCATCCTACGGCACCTGCGCTTTTCGCCTCGTTTCACGTGAAACACGAATGTAGGATGGGTTAGCGCAGGCGCGCAGCGCCGGAGCGTAACCCATCAGCGGAGTCAACCGCACCGGAGGAACCATCAGTTTGTTTCACGTGAATCACGCGGAGGCCGGGCGCTCGTGGTGATGGGTTTCGCTTCGCTCAACCCATCCTAAGGCACCTGCGTCTGTTACGGCGTTTCATGTGAAACACGACTGTAGGATGGGTTAGCGCAGGCGCGACTTGTCCGCCGTAGCTCGAAGAGCGAAGGCGGAAGCGCCGGAGCGTAACCCATCGGCGGAGTTAACCGCACCGGAGGAACCATAGGTGTGTTTCACGTGAAACACGCTTGCAGGCCGGGCGCTCGTGGTGATGGGTTTTCGCTGCGCTCAACCCATCCTACGTACCTGCGCTTGTGGCCGTTTCACGTGAAACACCCTCCCTAAAATTCCCTTCAATCTTGTCCACAGGCGCGCTAGAAGCTGCGCCCATGCAGGACAAGTTCGACGTCATTGTTATCGGTGGGGGCCACGCCGGCTGTGAAGCCGCGGCTGCGTCTGCGCGCATGGGCGCGCGCACGGCGCTGGTCACGCATAAATTCGCGACCATCGGCGCGATGTCCTGCAACCCCGCGATCGGCGGTCTCGGCAAGGGTCATCTCGTCCGTGAGGTCGATGCGCTGGACGGATTGATGGGCCGCGTCGCCGATGCCGGCGGAATCCAGTTCCGCATGCTCAATCGCAAGAAGGGGCCGGCCGTCCGAGGTCCGCGGACTCAGGCCGATCGCAAGCTCTACGCCGCCGCCATGCAGGCCGCGATCACTGCTACCGAAAATCTCAGCGTGATTGAAGGCGAGGCCGATGATCTCCTGACGGCCAATGGCCGAGTGACCGGCATCCGCCTGGCCAATGGCCGCGACATCGAAGCCGGGGCCGTGGTCATCACCACCGGCACCTTCCTCCGCGGCCTGATCCATCTTGGCGAAAAGAACTGGCCCGCCGGCCGGATCGACGAGGCGCCGGCGCTTGGCCTGTCCAAGGCTTTCGAGCGCATCGGTTTCACCCTTGGCCGTCTCAAGACCGGCACCCCGCCGCGCCTCGATGGCAAGACCATCGACTGGTCCGCCGTCGAGATGCAGTCGGCCGACGATCCGCCAGAGCCGTTTTCGGTGATGACCGATCGCATCACCACGCCACAGATCCAGTGCGGCATCACCCGCACCACGCCGGCCACCCATGAGGTGATCCGCGCCAATGTGCATCGCTCGCCGATGTATTCCGGCCAGATCAAGAGCTCCGGCCCGCGCTATTGCCCGTCCATCGAGGACAAGATCGTCCGCTTCGGCGATCGCGACGGCCACCAGATCTTTCTGGAGCCCGAAGGCCTCGATGACGACACCGTCTATCCCAATGGCATCTCCACCTCGCTCCCGGAGGAGGTCCAGGCTGCAATCCTGGCCTCGATCCCCGGTCTTGAGCGGGTCCGGATGATCAAGCCCGGCTATGCCATCGAATACGACCATGTGGATCCCCGCGAACTCGATCCGACCCTGCAGGCCAAGCGGATGCCGGGCCTGTTCATGGCCGGGCAGATCAATGGCACGACCGGCTATGAGGAGGCGGCTGCCCAGGGTCTGGTGGCCGGTCTGAATGCGGCGCTCGCCGCTTCCGGCTCTGCCCCTGCCGTATTCGATCGTGCCGACGGCTATCTCGGCGTGATGATCGACGATCTCGTCACCCGTGGCATCTCCGAACCCTATCGGATGTTCACGTCGCGGGCCGAATATCGCCTGACTTTGCGCGCTGACAACGCCGATCAGCGCCTGACCGACAAGGGTATCGCCCTTGGCTGTGTCGGTAGCGCCCGTATCGCCCGGCATACGGCGAAGATGGACGCCCTGATCGCCGGCAAGGCGCTGACCAAGGCGCTGTCGATCACCCCGAATGGGGCATCGAAACATGGTCTGGCCCTCAATCATGATGGCCAGCGCCGCTCGGCTTTCGATCTCCTGTCCTATCCGGAGACCGAATGGGCCACCGTCACCCGGATCTGGCCTGAACTCTCGGCCATTGACCCAGCCATCGGCACCAATATCGAGATTGACGCCAAATATGATGTCTATCTCAAGCGCCAGACGGCGGATGTGGAGTCGTTCCGTCGCGATGAAGGTCTGTCGCTGGCCGATATCGATTACGACGTGGTTCCAGGTCTCTCGAACGAAGCCCGTGCCAAGCTGAAGGCGGCGTCACCGCGCACGGTGGGGCAGGCGGGGCGACTCGACGGTGTGACGCCGGCCGCTTTGGCGATCCTGACAGCGTATCTGCGCCGCGAAGCACGGAAGACGGCCTCTGTCACCGCGGCTTGATCTGTTTCACGTGAAACAGGCTCTAACGGGTAGGATGGGTTGAGCGGAGGTGCAACGCACCGCAGCGATACCCATCACCACGTGCCCCGGCATTTGCTGTGATGGGTATCGCTCCGCTCAACCCATCCTACGGCACCGACTTCCGCGGCCAGAACGCCAATGCGGCGACAAGGCCAATAAAGAGCGCGATGGCGACCAGCACCTGAATGACCCCGAAGTTGAGCGCCTCACGCGAGACGAACAGCGCGGTGATTGGGGCAGCCAGTAACAGGAAGAACCTTACGATGATGTCCATGATCGTCACCTCCAAGCCTGGCTGGAGTGTGCGCCTGTGATCTGGACCCGCCTTGATCTCGGACAATTCCATCAGGGCCGGATGGGAGGCTTGTTTCACGTGAAACGCGTGACGGCGAATACCGGCTCCATGGTTCGAGACGGCGCTATCGCGCCTCCTCACCATGAGGGCGGAGCAGGGGCCGATCCGGCAGCCGCGCTCCCAGCTCACACCCTCATCCTAAGAGCCTGACTGGAAATGCGGTCCATGAAGCGCAGTACATTCTGTCCCTCATGGTGAGGAGGCGCGTAGCGCCGTCTCGAACCATGAGTTGGCCGGGCTCAGAGCCTGCGGCCATCCTTCGAGACGCCGCTACGCGGCTCCTCAGGATGAGGGACGGAGTAGGGCTGGCTACCGCAGATATTGGGGGGTCAAGCCACCAACTCCGCCGTCATCCTGAGGTGCGAGCGTAGCGAGCCTCGAAGGATGGCCGCGCACTCCATCGTAGGGCGCATGAGCCGAAGGCGTCATCCGCCGCGGAGTCTCAATTTTGGAAGCGGCCGGCGGATGACGCTTCGCTCATCCGCCGTACAACTGCGATCAGCCGCCATTTCGATAGCCGCCGTCATGGACTCGGAGTATGAGAAACCATCCTCCGCAATAGACATCGAAATCGCATTCCATGGCGCAACGTTCCCAGCCATCCGCACCTGCTCCGTCGCTCGACCGCGACAAGGCCGCCGCGCTCAAACTCACGCCTGTTTCACATGAAACAGAAGCGCGGCTCGATCGCTATGTGGCCTTGCTGCTGCAGTGGCAGGCCAAGACCAATCTCATTTCGCCGGCCACGCTTCCAAATCTCTGGACGCGCCATATCTCGGATTCACTGCAGCTTCTGAAGCTCGCACCCGATGCGCGCATCTGGCTCGACTTCGGCAGCGGCGGCGGTTTTCCCGGCGTGGTGCTGGCCTGTGCCATGGGCGATCTCGGCGGCCACGTTCATCTCGTCGAGCGCAACGCCAAGAAGGCGGCGTTCCTGCGCGAAGCACTGCGTGTCACGCAAGCCCCTGGTTCGGTGCACCTCGCTGACATCGGGGATAATGTGGATAGTTTTCCGAAGCGCGTCGATTGCATCACCGCACGTGCCGTGGCGTCGCTAGATATCATTCTCGGTTTCGCGGCTCCCCTGATGACTGGCAGCACAAAGGCGCTGTTTCTCAAGGGTCAAGATGTAGATGCGGAATTGACCGAAGCTACTAAATATTGGAATATAAGCCCACGCCTGCATGCGAGCCTCACTGGCGGACAAGGCTGGATCGTCGAACTGGACACAATCGCGCGGCGCGACCCGTCCGCAGATACCATGATGGCCCACGCAAATGACCGTAATTGATCAGGAATATCAAGAGGATAGCACCAAGACGACCCCTGGCCATCCGCGCATCCTGGCGCTGGCCAATCAGAAGGGCGGCGTCGGCAAGACCACCACGGCGATCAATCTCGGCACCGCACTCGCCGCGATCGGCGAGCGCGTGCTGATCGTCGATCTCGATCCGCAGGGCAACGCCTCCACCGGCCTCGGCATCGATCGCCGCGATCGCGCCTGCTCGACCTATGATGTGCTGACCGGCGACGCGCCGCTGCGCGATGCCGTCGTGGTCACTGCCGTGCCGCGTCTGCATATCGCCGCCTCCACCATGGATCTCTCCGGCCTCGAGCTCGAAATCGGTTCGGCCCGCGACCGCGCCTTCCGTCTGCGCGACGCCATCGGCGAATTGAACAACAATGTCTCGCCGGGCTCGGACTACACTTACGTGCTGATCGACTGCCCGCCGTCGCTCAATCTTCTCACCGTCAATGCGATGGCCGCATCGGACGCAATCCTCGTGCCGCTGCAGTGCGAGTTCTTCGCCCTCGAAGGTCTGTCGCAATTGCTGCAGACGGTGGAGCAGGTGCGCTCGACGCTGAACCCGAATCTCACCATCCACGGCATCGTCATGACCATGTTCGATGCGCGCAACAACCTGTCGAACCAGGTCGTCGCCGACGTCCGCGAATTCATGGGCAGCAAGGTCTATGACACCATGATCCCGCGCAACGTCCGCATCTCGGAAGCGCCAAGCTACGGCAAGCCGGTGCTGGTTTACGATCTGAAATGCGCGGGCTCCGAGGCTTACTTGCGCCTCGCCACCGAAGTGATCCAGCGCGAGCGCGACATCCGCGCAGCGCCGGTCAACGCGGCGTAACGCGACGGGTGCCGTGGGCGTAGGATGGGTTGAGCGCAGGCGCATCGCGCCGGAGCGATACCCATCACCACACACTCGGCGCTCGCGGTGATGGGTATCGCTACGCTCAACCCATCCTACGATTCTGAGTTTAGTTAGTTTTGGAGTGACCCATGAGTTCAAGGGGATTGGCAATGGCCGATGAAGCGCGTTCGCGGTTGGGCCGAGGTCTGGCAAGTCTGATCGGTGATGTCGGCGGCGAAGCCGCGCAGACCGAACGGCCCGCGCGCAACCAGCGCAAGGTGCCGATCGAATTCATCAAGCCGAACCCGCGCAATCCGCGCCGCACCTTTGCGGATGCGGAGCTGAATGAGCTCGCGTCCTCGATCAAGCAGCATGGCGTGATCCAGCCGATCGTGGTGCGTCCGGTGAAGGGCGCGCATGATCGCTTCGAGATCATCGCCGGCGAGCGCCGCTGGCGCGCGTCGCAGCTGGCCGGTCTGCATGAAGTGCCGATCGTGCCGGTGGATGTCACCGATAGCGTGGCGATGGAAATCGCGATCATCGAAAACGTCCAGCGCGAAGACCTCAATGCGATGGAAGAGGCGCAGGGCTATCACGCCCTCGCCGAGACCTACAAACACAGCCAGGACGAGATCGCCAAGATCGTCGGCAAGAGCCGCAGCCATGTCGCCAACATGATGCGTCTCACCAAACTGCCGGACGACGTGCAGGCGCTGATCGCATCGAACCAACTCTCGAACGGCCATGCGCGTGCGCTGATCTCGCTGCCCGATCCGTCGGCCGCTGCCAAGCGCGTCATCGCCGAAGGCCTGAACGTCCGCCAGACCGAAGCGCTCGCGCATGACGAAGGCGTGCCGGAACGCGCGCCGCAAAAGCCGCGGACGGGATCGGCGCCGAAGGTTGCGAAGGACGCGGATACGATCGCGCTGGAGAAGCGGGTGAGCGACGTGCTCGGGCTGAAGGTGAGCGTCGATCACCGAGATCCAGGCGGCACGGTCATGATCAAGTATCGCGACCTCGATCAGCTCGACGAGATCCTGAAGCGGTTGGATAAGTAAGTCACCGCGACTGTCGCCGCGCCCTCAATTGTCATCGCCCGCGAAAGCGGGCGATCCAGTAAACTCTGGCAGCGTGTCGATTCGAACCGACAGCGTGTACTGGATCGCCCGGTCAAGCCGGGCGACGACAGGGAGTGAGAAGCTCTACCCCCGCCGCCTTGCATTCACAGCAATCGACATCAACGCCCTCTGCGCAATCACCGCGCCGAGGGTGTTTTGCTTGCGGACGTCAAGCGCAGCCACCGCGAGCTGATCGATGATCGCCGCCAGTCGCCGCGTGGTGAAATTGCGCAGGGCTGCTTCCACCGCGCCCTTGCGGGAAAAGTGTAGCCGCGGAAACCCGCTCTCGGCTGCGGCCGAGGCCGGCGTGCCGGCTTCCACCAGCAGGCTTGCTTTATGGAGTGCTGCGGCCTGGCGCTGCGCCGCCATCATGATCATGCCGGGATAGGTCCCGGCGATCATCGCCTTGTTGAATTCGGTTTCCACCAATGTCGGATTGCCGGCGAAGGCGCCATCCACGATCGGATCGATCTTCAGCTCCGATGCATCGGCCACGCAGGCCATCACATCGTCCAGCGTCACTTCGCCGGTGCCGTGCGCATACAGCATCAGCTTGCGAAGCTCGTTGCGCGAGGCCTGGCGATCGCCGCCGAGCAGCGACATCAAGGTCGCGCGCGCATCAGATGCCATGCGCAGGTTGGCGAGTTGCAGCTCGTCATTGATCAGCTTGGTGAGATCGCGCTCGGTGTCCGGATAGCAGGCGATGGCGACCGCGGTCTTCGCCTTCTCGCACACTTTGCGCAGCGGCGATTCCGGCCGCAGCTCGCCGGCTTCGATCACGATGCGGCAATCGCGGATCGCCATCTCGCTCAGCGTATCGACCCCGCTCGAAAAGTTCTTCGATCCGGCCCGGACACGAATGGCGCGGCGCCCGCCGAACATCGGGATGGTCATCGCCTCCTCGACCAGCCGCGAGGGTTCGGCGGCGAGGTCGTCGCCATCCATGCGCACCAGCGAGAACGGATCGTTGGGATCATCGACTGCCGATTTCACCAGCGCCTCGGCGCGTTCGCGCACGAGGCCGGCATCGGGGCCGTAGAGCAAAATGATCGGCCGGGTCGCGTCCGGCCGGCTCAGGTAGATGTCGATGTCTTTTCCGCGAAGGGCGACCAAGGTGATGTCCTGCTTTCACTTGCTCAGCCCCTCATGGTGAGGAGGCGCGCAGCGCCGTCCCGAACCATGAGTTGGTAGGCACCGGCGCCTGCCGCCATCCTTCGAGACGCCGCTTTGCGGCTCCTCAGGATGAGGGCGGAGCGCGGGGACGCCTAGCTGCCTTTGTAGAAGAACGACGCCAGACGCGTATTGATGTTCTCCGCGATCTCGCCGGCGGCGCGGTTCTCGGCATCGCGGCCAGCGCGGGCGCGGGCGAAGCGCTGCTGCTGGCCGGGGATGTCGTAAGTGACGCGGGCAAAGGTCGAGCCGGTCAGCACCTGCTTGCCGGTGGCGATCTCGATCAGGCCGTAAGTAGCGTCGATGCCGTAATTCTCCGAGGTCGGCAGCGCGGTGTTCGGATCGACCATCAGCGAGGTCCGGCTCGGATTGAAACGGATCTTCAGCGTATAGAGCGGCGGCACGCCGGTGGCGGCGCCATACATCTTGAACATCAGCGCGTTGCGGATCTCGACGCCGATGCGCGCCTGCGGCGACGCGTTCGGATATTCCAGCGGCGGCACGTCCACGGTAGCGAGCTTTTCGCGCAGCGCCGGGGAGCCGTCAGCCGTCTTGGCAGCATACATCGGCTGGAAGCAGCCCGCCGTGAGGGCGCCGAGGGCGACGATGACTGCCAATCGGGTCGTCAGCCGGGTGGCGATTCGGAACTTAGCCGACAACATTCACGATCCTCTGCGGCACCACGATAATCTTCTTGGGCGGCTTGCCGTCCAGCGCCTGTTTTACAGCATCGAGGGCCAGAGCGGCAGCCTCAATTTCCGAATTGGCCGCTTCGCGCGGAACTGTGACTTCTCCGCGCTTCTTGCCATTGACCTGCACGGGCAGGGTGATCTGGTCCTCGACCAGCAGGTCGGCCTCGACCTGCGGCCAGGCGGCCTCGGACACCAGACCGGTCTGGCCCAGCACGGTCCAGCATTCTTCCGCCAGATGCGGCATCATCGGGGCGAACAGCTGCACCAGGATGGTGGCGGCCTCGTTCAGCGCCCAGCACATGTCCGGTGCCGGGGTGCCGGGCTTGGCCAGCGCCTCGCCAAAGGCATTGGCGAATTCGCGGATATAGGCCAGGCAGACATTGAACTGCAGCTTCTCGACGCCGGTCGAGACCTTGTCGAGCGCGCCATGGGCGGCCTTGCGGACGGCCAGCGCCTCCGGGCTGAACGCGGCGGGCTTGGCCGACGGCGCATTTTTGCCGTGAGCCGCGGCGTCATTCACCATCCGCCACAGGCGCTGCACGAAGCGCGACGCGCCCTTGACGCCTTCCTCGCTCCAGATCACGTCGCGATCCGGCGGCGAGTCCGACAGCATGAACCAGCGCGCGGTATCGGCGCCATAGGTGCCGATGATGTCGTCGGGATCCACGGTGTTGCGCTTCGACTTCGACATCTTCTCGATGGAGCCGATCTCGACCGGTGAATTGTCGGTCAGCAGCGTCGCCGAACGGGTCGTGCCATCGCCGGTGATATTGATCTCGGCGGGCGACGCGAATGTGCCGTCCTGTTTCTTGTAGGTCTCGTGCACCACCATGCCCTGGGTGAACATGCCGGCGAACGGCTCGTCCAGGCTCACATGGCCGGTCGCCTTCATGGCGCGGGTGAAGAAGCGGCTGTAGAGCAGATGCAAAATCGCATGCTCGACGCCGCCGATATACTGGTCGACCGGCATCATGCGATCGGCCACCGCGCGCGTGGTCGGGGCCTCGGTGTTCCATGGATCGGTGAAGCGCGCAAAGTACCAGGACGAGTCCACGAACGTATCCATGGTGTCGGTCTCGCGCCGGGCCGGGCCGCCGCATTGCGGGCAGGTCACGTGCTTCCAGGTCGGATGATGGTCGAGCGCATTGCCTGGCTTGTCGAAGGTCACGTCCTCCGGCAGCACCACGGGCAGGTCCTTCGCCGGCACCGGCACCACATCGCACTTTTCGCAATGGATGATCGGAATCGGGCAGCCCCAATAGCGCTGGCGCGAGATGCCCCAGTCGCGCAGGCGGAAATTGACTTCGCGCTTGCCCCAGCCGTCCTTCTCGAAGATCGCCAGCGATGTCTTCATCGCCTCTTCGCAGGTCATCACGCCGGGCTCGCCGACCCAGCGGATATATTGCACCGTCTCGCTCTTGGCCGGCGTGAAAGCCGTGTTGCCAACGCGCTCGTCGCTGCCGACGGGCACGAACACGTCGAGCACCGGCAAATCATATTTGCGCGCGAAATCGAGGTCGCGCTGGTCATGGGCGGGGCAGCCGATGATGGCGCCGGTGCCGTAATCCATCAGCACGAAATTGGCGATGTAGAGCGGCAGCTCCCACGTGGAGTCAGCCGGATGCGTCGCCTTGATGCCGGTGTCGAAGCCGAGCTTCTCGGCGGTGTCGATCTCGGCCTGCGAGGTGCCGAGCTTGTGGCACTCGTCGATGAAGGCCGCGACCTTCGGATCGGATTCAGCCAGCTTCTTCGCCAGCGGATGATCCGGCGAGATGGCCGCAAAGGTCGGGCCATACATGGTGTCCGGCCGCGTCGTGAACACCGGCAGCGTGTCGAAGCCTGCCGGCGCGCCCTTCAGCCCGAATGCGAAACGCAGACCTTCCGAGCGGCCGATCCAGTTGTGCTGCATCAGGCGGACCTTGTCCGGCCAGCGATCCAGCTTCTCCAGCGCGTCGAGCAGGTCCTGCGAATATTTTGTGATCTTGAAGAACCACTGGGTCAGCTCGCGCTGCTCGACGACGGCGCCCGAGCGCCAGCCGCGGCCGTCGATCACCTGCTCGTTCGCAAGCACAGTGTGATCCACCGGATCCCAGTTCACCTTCGACTTCTTGCGCTCCACCAGGCCGGCGGCCAGGAAGTCGGTGAACATCTTCTGCTGATGCTTGTAGTAGCTGGGGTCGCAGGTCGCGAATTCGCGCGCCCAGTCCAGCGACAGACCCATGGTCTGCAGCTGCTTCTTCATCGACGCGATATTCTCATAGGTCCAGGCCTTCGGCGCCACCTTGCGTTCGATGGCGGCGTTTTCCGCCGGCAGGCCGAATGCATCCCAGCCCATGGGATGCAGGACGTTGAAACCCTTGGCGCGCTTCAGCCGCGCCAGCACGTCGCCCATGGTGTAGTTGCGCACATGGCCCATATGGATGCGCCCCGACGGATAGGGGAACATCTCGAGCACGTAATATTTCGGCCGCGGGTCGTCATTCTTGGTGGCGAAGATCGCCTTGTCGTCCCACACGCGCTGCCAGCGCGGTTCGGTTTCGCGGGCGTTGTAGCGTTCGTTCGTCATCGATTCGGCAGTCTGTTCCGGGGGCTCTAAGGGCCGGGACTAGGCCACAAAAGACCGCGGTGGGTCAATGGGTTAAGCGTGGGGAGACGGCTCGACGGACGCCCACGCTGGGCGTTCTTCTCCCTCTCCCGCTTTTGCGGGGGAGGGCCGGGGTGGGGGCAGCCCCACGCGCCGGAGTTTGTGGAGGCACCCCCACCCTAACCCTCCCCCGCAAGCGGGAGAGGGAAAGCGTCGGAGCCCATTCTACAGATTACGCGCTGAGCGACACCGCCGTGTCGTAGCTCCGCACAAACCCGTGTTCGACCACCGCATTACGACCCCGCCGTTTGGCGGCATAGAGCGCGGCGTCTGCTGCCTCCAGCAGGTCGCGGGCCGTGTCCAGATGCGCCGGTGCCGCCGCCGCGACGCCCACGCTGACGGTCACGCGCTGATGGGTGCTGGTGGCATGCGGCACCACCAGGTTCCAGATGGCCAGACGGACCATCTCGCCGATCTGGACGCCGCGGGCGGTGTCCGTGGCCGGCAGCAGCAGGCAGAATTCCTCGCCGCCATAACGGCCGGCAAAGCCGGAGACGCGATCCGCCAGCGCCGAGAGCTCCGCACCGACGCGGGCGAGGCAGGCGTCGCCTTCGGGATGGCCATAGCTGTCATTGAACAGCTTGAAGTGATCGACATCGATCATCAGCAGCGCCAGGTCGTCGCCGGATTGCTGGGCGCGCAGCCACTCGAAATCGAGCCGGCTCTGGAAACCCCTGCGATTGGCGAGGCCGCATAGCGCGTCCACCGAAGCCAGCACCGTGAGCTGTTCATTGCTGGCGCGCAGCTCGCGTTCGCGGCCGCGCAATTGCGATGCCATGCCGTAGAAGGCGCGCGCCAGCGGCACGAATTCCGCCGGCAGCGAATTGCGCGGCATGCGTGCAGACCAATCGCCGCGGCCGAACCGTTTCGCCATGGTGGAGATGGCCTGGATCGGCTTGATGATCAGGCGCTCGGCCACCACCAGTGCGCCGAGCAGCGCGAACAGGCAGACAATGGCGAGCTGGAGATAGGCATTGCGGATGTCGTGGTCGGCAATCGCCGAGACGCGGGCCTCATCGATGCTGACGATCAGCTGCGCGCTGGTGCCGGGAATCGTCGCGAAGGAGACGGCGCGCTGGGTATCGCTATCGGTCTTGAACGAGAGCGAGCCGCTCTGGCGCTGCGAATTGCGCAGATGCGCCGCGATCAGCGGCAGCAGCGCCAGGTCGTCCATCGGCCGACCGATGGCATCGGCCTTGTTCGGCGGCGCGGCCAGCACGGTGCCGGCGTGATCGACCAGCAGGGCGGTGACACCCGGCCGTTCGCCGAGATTGCTCATCAGTTTCGAGATCCAGTCGAGATTGATGGCCGCGAGAATCACCGCATCGTCGGCGCGGGTTTCGCCGGGCGCGAGATAGGCGGCCATCACTGTCGGCAGATTGGTGAGCCGGCTGAACACATAGTCGCTGACGGTGAATTCGCCGGTGGCGACAGCCGCTTTGAAATAGGGCCGGTCGCCGAAATTGAACTGGTTGTCGACGACCTCCGGCCAGGTCGAGCAGCGCGCGATGCCATCGACGCCGGCAACGGTGAGGCTGCGCAGCCACGGCATGTTGTTGCGCAGGCTCGCACGCATGATCGCGCAGCTGCGGTTCACCTGCGCCGCCGTCGAATAGATGTAGGCGGAGGATTTCAGCACGGCCTCGATGGAGGCGAACACTTCGCGCTGCGCGTCGGCGCTGTGTTGCGCGATGCCGGAGAAATCTTGCGATGCAGCAGCGATCTGCTGGGCGCGCACCGTGTGCAGCGAACGGATGCGTTCGGCCATCAGCGGGCCGACCAGAATCAAGGCGAACAGCACCAAACGGGCGCGGATACCGAGGGCTCCCATGAGCCTGGCTTTATTGCGGTTGATACCGATGCGTGACATCTTCGGATCCCTGAGCCCCGCAGGACATAGGTACCTCAAAGCGTTCACAAAGCCTTTCGCGGAACGCTCAAACTGTCTCAGTCCCCACGAAAGTTCGCGTCTTGGTTGAAAATAATTCAGTGCACGGTTCCACGGCGTTAACAGCTTCTTCACCCGCTCACGGACTCGCGGCCGTCGAGGCCGAGATTCGTCGCGCGTGCAAAGAAGCCCGTCGTGAGCGGACTTCTGTCAATTTGATCGCGGTGTCGAAGACGTTCGAGGCCGATGCGATCCAGCCGGTGATCGATGCCGGGCAGCGCGTGTTTGGCGAGAATCGCGTCCAGGAAGCGAAAGGTAAATGGCCGGCACTGATCACGGCTCAACCCGCGATTGCGCTGCATCTGATCGGGCCGCTGCAATCCAACAAGGCCAAGGACGCGGTGGCTCTGTTCGACGCGATTCACTCCGTCGATCGCCCTTCGCTCTGCGATGCGCTGGCGAAAGAGATTGCTGCGCAAGGCAGGAGCCCGCTGCTGTTTGTCCAGATCAACACCGGTGAGGAGCCGCAAAAAGCCGGCATCGCGCCGAGCGACGCCGATGATTTCCTTGTGCGCTGCCGCGATCACTGGGGACTCAAGATCGCCGGCCTGATGTGCATCCCGCCGGCGGATGAAGCCCCGGCCCCGCATTTCGCGCTCACGGCAAAGATCGCTGCGCGAAACGGGCTGACGGAATTGTCGATGGGGATGAGCGCGGATTTCGAGACGGCGATCCAGTTCGGCGCGACCTATGTGCGCGTGGGCTCGGCAATCTTCGGGCATCGCTGATCTGCAGGGTGGGCAAAGCGCAGCGTGCCCACCTTCGCGTGCGCGGCTGGTGAAGGTGGGCACGGCGCAAGGGTGCCTTTGCCCACCCTACAGTCACTCTTCCCCATGAACTCCCTCCCCTCATGGTGAGGAGCGCGCTCTTGCGCGCGTCTCGAACCATGAGCTGGCGAGGCTCGGAGCTCGCGGCCATCCTTCGAGACGCGGCCTGCGGCCGCTCCTCAGGATGAGGGCGGAGTTCAAATTGCGGTCACCCCACCACGATCTTCGTCTCCGTCCCGATCCGCGCCAGCAATCGCAGCATCGCGCCTTTCCGCATGGCGACGCATCCCGCCGTCGGTCCCCAGTTCTCCCGCGCCAGGTGCAGAAACACGGCACTCCCACGCCCCGCGATCCGCGGCTTCGTGTTCTGGTCGATCTCGATGATGAAATCATAAAGGTGATCCGCGCGCGCCAGCCGGTCGCCATCCACGCCGCGATCCAGCCGCACCGGCTGATTGTAATGCCGATCCTTCGGATCCTCGCACCAGCCGTCCTGCGGCGTGATCAGCCTGATCGGCAGATGCGTCCGCGGCCGCGTGTGCCGGTCGCCGCGCCACCACAGCCGGATCGGGTGAAACACCCCCTGCGGCGTTGCGCCGTCGCCTTCGCGCTTGTTCGCCTTGATTCCGCCGCGGCCCAGCGCGACGGGTATGGTTGTGTGATCGAAGCTCAGCCAGCCGCGCTGCGGATTCCCCGCAGCCGCCCGCACAAGCACCCGCTTCACCGGCCGATCACGCAAGCTTGTTCGATAAGTACCTGAATTAACGACGTTTCCCATCAAATCCCGCCGCTTCGCCTTGGCTGTTTACCGCAAATGTTCTATTTCGCGCTGCAAAACCACATTCACTGAGAATGCTTGGTTTTTTGCGCTAGACTATGCGGATCGCGAAACCGTGATGATCTCCACCCCATCATCGCGTTTCCACACGTCGAAGCCGCAACAGCCGTCCAAAGGATTGTCGCAATGCCCAATGCCCGCAAGATCTTGATCGTGGATGACGACACTGATTTGCGCGAGGCGCTGGTCGAGCAGTTGTCGCTGCACGAGGAATTCGAGGCCTCGGCCGTCGACACCGGCGCCAAGGGCGCCACGGCTGCCAAAGCCAATTCTCCCGACCTGGTGCTGATGGATGTCGGCCTGCCCGACACCGATGGCCGCGAAGTCGTGCGCAGCCTGCGCAAGGGCGGCTTCAAGGCGCCGATCATCATGCTCACAGGTCACGATACCGATAGCGATACCATTCTCGGTCTGGAGTCTGGCGCGAACGACTACGTCGCGAAGCCGTTCCGCTTCGCCGTGCTGCTGGCGCGCATCCGCGCCCAGCTGCGCCAGCACGAAGCCAGCGAGGATGCGGTCTTCACGGTCGGTCCCTACAGCTTCCGTCCGGGCTCGAAGATGCTCACCGGCGCCAATGCCAAGAAGGTGCGGCTGACCGAGAAGGAAACCGCGATCCTGCGCTTCCTCTATCGCGCCGGCCAGCTCGCGGTGTCGCGCGAGACGCTGCTGCAGGAAGTCTGGGGCTACAATTCCGGTGTCACCACCCACACGCTGGAAACGCATATCTACCGGCTGCGCCAGAAGATCGAGAAGGACGCGGCCAATCCCGAAATCCTGGTGACGGAAGCCGGTGGCTACAAGTTGGTGCCGTGATACGAATAGTGGACCGATTCGCCTGTAGCTCCCTGTTGTGTGTTGCGCGTCCGGTCCACGCGGTTTTGCGGTTCGATTTTCTCCATGTCGATTGAAGATGACGTCTCATTGCTCGAGCGCGTCCCGACATTTCGCTTGCTCGGGCGCGATGCCTTGCGCGTCATCGCCATCGGCTCCGAGCAGCAGGAATTCTCCCGCGGCTCCTATCTGTTTCGCGAGGATGAGCAGGCCGATTGCGGCTATGTGGTGCAGAACGGCGCGTTCCGCGTCACCGTCGGTGACGATCACGAAGTGATGGCCGAGCGCGGCACGCTGATCGGCGAACTATCTCTGCTGGTCGCGATGCCGCGCCGCTCCACGGCGGTGGCCGCGGAATATTCCAGCGTGATCCGCATCACGCGCAGCCTGTTCCAGCGCGTGCTCGACAGCGATCCCGATGCCGCGCTGCGCCTGCGCAACGACATGGCGGCGCGGATGAACGAACTCGCGAGCGATTTCGCGCAGGTCCGGGCGAAGCTGGGCTAGCTCCTCTTAACCTCTCCCCGTTCTTTACGGGGAGAGGTCGCCGCGTCTTCGCGGCGGGTGAGGGGCATGGCACGCGCTCACCATCTGCTCTGCACTCACGGATCGTATAGTTCGTCGCTTCGATCGATCTTTGACGTGGCTGGCCCCGTGCCATGCCCCTCATCCGGCCACGCTACGCGCGGCCACCTTCTCCCCGCGCAGAGCGGGGAGAAGGAAGAACTACACATCCAGCACCACCGTCACCGGCACATGATCCGACGGCCGTTCCCAGCCGCGCGCGTCGCGCAGCACCTGATAGTCCTGCACCGCATCCTTCAGCGCGCTCGATACCCAGATGTGATCCAGCCGCCGGCCGCGATTCGACGCCGCCCAATCCGCGGCGCGATAGCTCCACCAGGTATAGATCTTCTCCGACAACGGAATGCGTTCGCGCGCGACGTCGATCCAGTTGCCCTCGCTCTGCACCGCCAGCAGCTTCTCGCATTCAATCGGCGTATGCGAGACGATCTTCAGCATCTGCTTGTGCGACCACACATCGTTCTCATGCGGCGCCACATTGAGGTCGCCGACAAGAATGTGCCGCGCATCGCCGCGCGGATGCAGACCGTCACAGCTTTTCATCTCGTCGAGAAAGGAGAGCTTGTGCGCAAATTTCGGATTGGCTTCGGGATCGGGAATATCGCCGCCCGCCGGCACGTAGAAGTCATGCACGATCAGCGGCGCGGACAATCCCGCCTGCGCGCCAAAGGCCACCGAGATATGGCGCGAATCCAGCTTGTCGCAGAACACGCGGATGTCGGTGGTCTCGAATGGCAGCTTCGAGACGATGGCGACGCCGTGATAGCCCTTCTGCCCGTTCAGCGCGATGTAGTTGTAGCCGAGCTGCTTCAGCCGCTTCAGCGGAAACGCATCGTCGGGGCACTTCGTCTCCTGCAGGCACAGCACGTCGGGCTGCACCGCTTGCAGGAAGTCGGCGACGAGCTCGATACGCAGGCGGACGGAATTGATATTCCAGGTGGTGAGGGTCAGGCGCATGGGTATGGATTGGGCTCCGCTTCCCCTCTCCCCTTGTGGGAGAGGGTGGATGCGCGCCGCAGGCGCGCAGACGGGTGAGGGGTAGCCACAAGCTTCGAGCCCAGTCACCCCTCATCCGGCACCGACTGCGTCGGCGCCACCTTCTCCCACAAGGGGAGAAGGGAAGAAAGCCGGAATACACCGCCCCTACCGCCTGATCGCCGCGGCAAAGCTGCCGCCGCCGACATAATTGGTGCCGGTAATCATCACCGTGCCACCCATTTCGCCGACCGGGCTGGTGGCCCCGCGCACGAAGCCGCCCACGATGGACATATTCCGGTTGCCGACGTCGCCCGCGGCACTGCCGATGAAGGCCACCGTGCCATTCTGCAGCGCAACGGTGCCGTGATAATTCGTGCTGTCCAGCCCGTTGACCGCGACATTTCCAGTGCGCGCGCCAAAGTCGACGGTGTTGGAGAAATTGCCCACCGCCTGCCTAACATCGCCGCTCGTGGTGCCGACATTGGCGATGACGTGGCCGACATAGCTGGCCGTCCCGGTGGTCGGCATGTCGGTGGCCAGCGCAGGCTGCCCCGCCACCCAGGTGCCGAAGATGCCGAGATTGGGATCCGGCGTCTTCACGCTCCAGAACCCCCAGCGCGTATATTCGCACTGGCAGACGGTCAGGTTCGGCTGGCCGAGACTGGCGCCCAGTTGCCGGGTGCTGGCTGGCGAGAGGTTGGTGATCTCGCCGCTGAAGCCGCTCGGCAGCCCGTCCTTCTTCAGTTGCGCGCTGAAAGTGTTGTAGTCCGTATAGCTGCTCGGCGTCGGGTCCGATGGATTCAGCGATCCGTATTGAACGATCTGATCGCTATTGCCGGTGCCATAGGTGGCACCGAAATTGGCCTGGATGCGATTGGCAATGGCGTCGAGCATCACCACCGCGCCACCGATGATCGACGAATTGTAGGACTGCCCGTTATTGGAGCCGGAGACATACTGGTCACGCACCACGCCGCCGGCGAGGCCCACCAGTGCCGTCGTCGGCCGCCCCTCTGTCCCCGACGCCTCCACCGTCCGCGATTGCGCCGAGGTCTGGATCGTCTGATCGAGCGTCTGCGCCACATGGCCGATGCGCGTGATGGTCGGCGCCGGCGTCGTGGTCGCCTGACCAGCCACGCCGCCATTCGATCCTGTCGCCCTCCGCTCCGCCGCAGCCACATTGCGCGGCGAGGCATGGCCCGCCGCCACGCCGCCGCTCTGGCCGCCGGCGCTCTGGAAGAACTGCAGCTGCGAGGCGACGTAGTTCGGCGGCGGCGGTCCGGGCGGCAGTGGCGGCGCTCCGCCGCCGGGCGTGCGCGTGAATTCGCCGGCGCCGAGCGACACCGTGCCGCCGCGCGATGTCACCGTCGATGAGCCATAGCCCATATACACATTGGGCCCGTTCAGCAGCACCACGCCACCGCGAATGCCGATGGTGGCCGATGACGTCTTGATCTCGGCATTGCCGGCATGGCTGATCAGCCCGCCGACAAAGCGCAGCGCGCCGCGGCCAAGCGTCGCCGCGAGCTTGCCTTCGCCGGATTTCGGATCGAACACATATTCGTCGATGGTGAGATCGCTGTTCGGTCCCACGGTCATCGAGGTCTTGTCCACGAACAGCACCTGCACCGAGCCGCTCTCGGTGGTGCGGATGCGCTCCATATGGCTGATGGACGAGCCGATGGTGATGGTGCGCGTATTGATGGTGGCCGCAGGATTGACGGCGGAGGCGGTGCCGACCTGCTGCGCATGCGCGGCCGTTATGAGAGAGGCCGTCGTCACGAGTGCGAGAGTTGCAAGACGCATCATCGGGCCACCTCAGAAACGAACCGTCGGGCCGAAGCCGACGGCAAAATTGCTGGTGCGATAGTTCGGCAGGCTGGACTCGATCTTCGAATACTGGATCTGCGTGCGCACGCCGACATTGTCGTAGATCTGCGCATCGAAGATCGCGCCATAGCGCTGCTCGCTGTCATTGCGCAGCGTGACGGGATCGATGATCGCATTCGGCGCGGCGTAATTGGCCCAGCTGAAGCCGAGCGTCGGCGCGATGGTGAACTGATGCGGCTTGCCCAAAATCGGCAGCACGAAATCATAGGGAAAAGCGAAGTCGATCGAATAGCGCTTGTAGCTGTTATAGGCGAAGATCGCCTGGTTCTCGTCATAGCCAATGCGCATCACGCCGCGCATGGTCGTGGTCAGGCGCAGGTCGGTGATCACGCCGGATGACAGGAAGTCGCCGGTCTGCTCCGCGGCGGTGGGGAAATTCAGCGAGTTGAAGAAGGCGCGGTGCCGCCCTTCGACAAAGCCTTCGATGAAGCCGAGGTCGCCGATGGCGTGGCGCGCCGAGACGCCGCCGCCGGCGGCGTTGAAGTAATTGGCATCGCCCAGCCACACCATGTCGCCGATGCCATAGACCTTGAACGAGGCGTTCTGCCCGACGGCAATGCGCGGGCCGGCCACCACTTCGATCAGGCCGAGATTGAACTGGCTGAGCCGGAATTGCTGGGTGCC
Organism: Tardiphaga sp. GW821-FHT12E02; assembly: GCF_058807155.1. Taxonomy (NCBI): domain Bacteria; kingdom Pseudomonadati; phylum Pseudomonadota; class Alphaproteobacteria; order Hyphomicrobiales; family Nitrobacteraceae; genus Tardiphaga; species Tardiphaga sp. GW821-FHT12E02. The sequence continues at coordinate 648,530 of NZ_JBXAQK010000001.1, read as the reverse complement.
GAGCGCCAGAATGCTGGCTTCCATCACGTCGCCGCGGGTATTCAGTCTGTAGCCGACGCTGGCGGCTGCGGTCTGGAAGGCATTCCAGTCCGGCCGCTTGCCGAAGGCGCCGTCGAGGATCGCGTCCTGGCCGAGCGCGCGCACCAGCAGGTCGTTGGGGCCGACATTGGCATTGGTCTGATAGCGCAGGCCGGTCTGGACGAAGGCGCTATAGTCCCAGGCCGACATGCGGCGGTCGATCTGTGCCAGATAGGCATTCACCTGGCTGCGGATGTCATCGGGCACCGGGCCCTTGATCGCATCGAGGAAATAGCTGCGCGCCAGCTCATAGGAGCCGAGCTTCAGATACAGCACGCCGAGTTCGAGTTTGACGCGCGGCAGGTTGGGATTGAAGAACAGCATGCGCTCGAGCGCGCCGATCGCCGCCTCATAGTCGCTGCGGGCGACGGCCTGTTCGGCAAATTTGAAGCTGACGTCGAGATCCGCCGGGCTCTGATACATCTGCTTGAACAGGGCGTCGTAATCGAATTGGGTGACCTGCGGAGTAGCGATCGCCTGCAGCAGTGTCTGCTGCGCATGAGCGATGGAGGCGCTCGCGCTCCACAAAAAGGCGGCGCTCGCAAGCGCGCGGCCCATGGTTCTGATCGATAATAAACGCGTCACGCCCGACCCCGGATCTGATTTGCGAGAGCCGCGCGTCACGATCGGAAAAGTGCGCGTTCCCCAGTCCTGCTGGCGATCAGTTTATCGGGGGGAGACGGGAAGTGAGAGGATTCCAGCGAACAATCGGAAATTGTGCAGGCGTGCAGCAATTCGGTAACATTGCGCGATCGGCAACTCAGCCGACAGGGCCTCAGCCCCACGCTCACCCCTCATCCTGAGGAGCCGCGTAGCGGCGTCTCGAAGGATGGCAGCAGGCGCCGGAGACAAGCCACACATGGTTCGAGACGCGCACCAAGCGGTGCGCTCGTCACCATGAGGGGCGGGAGTGACGCAGAAAGTCGAAGCGAAGCGCAGGTCTTAACCTCTCCCCGCCCTTGAGCGGGGAGAGGTCGCCGCGTCTTCGCGGCGGGTGAGGGGCATGGCACACGGTCAATGCCAAACGCGCACCTATCGAAGCGAAGACATGCCCTGCGCCGCCGTCGGAGAGATTCGATGGGAGTGAGCTTAGGGGCGGTTCGCGTGCCATGCCCCTCACCCGATCCGGCTACGCTGCGCTGCGCCGGGTCGACCTCTCCCCGCAGAAGGGCGGGGAGAGGTTAAGAAGAACGCGCCTAATTCGCCCCGCCGCCCGGATACCGCGCGAAGTCGATCTTGAACAAGCCCGGATCCGGCTTCTTCACCGTGTCCAGATTGTAGATCGCCACCGTGGTGTCGTAGCCCTGCGGGTCGGTGATGGTCCACTGCTTGAGCTGGCCGTCCTTGGTGCCGATCATCAGCATCAGGCGCGAGGTGCCGACCACGGCATTGCGTTCCTCGATGATCACCGAGGTGTAGAGCTCGTCCGACGTCACCGCGACGACATTGGTGTCCTTCATCAGATCGATGCGATCCGACAGCAGGTAGCGCAGCGGCGTCTGCGACAGCGGGTAGATATCCTGCGTCGCCAGCTTGGTGTCGCGCACCGCCAGCGACTGGCCGTCGGAGACCATCGCAATCGGCGTCGGCGCGTCATATTCGAAGCGCACCTTGCCGGGCTTCTGGATGTAGAAGTCGCCGGTGGTCTTGCTGCCGTCCGGGCCGACCTGAACGAAGTTGCCGCTCAGATTGCTGAGATTGGACAGATAGGCGCTGACCTTGGCGGCCGATGCCTTCTGGTTGGCATCGAACGTCATGAAAATGCTGGCCGGCACATTGCGGCGGGGATCAGGGATCACCGGCTCCGGCGGCTTGGTCTGCCGCGGCGCCTGGGCCTGCTGCACCGGCGTGATGGTGGCTGGCGGCCGGATCGGCTGCGGTTCGGACGCGGCCACCTGAAACGCGACATTGCGTGCCTTCGGCGCCGGGCGCGGCAACGGCGTCGTCTGTGCCTGTGCGGCGGACATCATGATGCCGACAGCAAAAGTCGCAGCAAGGCCGGCGGCGCTGGCGCGCAGGAGGGCCGGATGTGCGGCGTAGTCGGTGTCGCGTTTCATCAAAACGTCGTCCTGCTCGGCGATGCCATCGGCAGCGCATTCTAGCGCGCTTTGCGTCTGGGTTGATATCGGGTTTGCGCTTGGGTTGAGGATCCCCTGCGCGTCCGGTGCGACGTCTGCCGCATGCGCTGGCCGTAGCCCTGCGCTGTGGCGATTTCGCGACCCGGCCGCCTGTTTGTTCCTCGATACCGTCACGCGCTCAATAACCGCTCTCTTCTTCCGCAATCAGAATTTCGCGCTTGCCGGCATGGTTGGGCTGGCCCACCACGCCTTCGTTTTCCATCCGCTCGATTAATGACGCCGCGCGGTTGTAGCCGATCTGCAAACGGCGCTGGATGTAGCTGGTCGAGGCCTTGCGATCGCGTTTCACGATCGCGACAGCCTGCTGATACAGATCGCCACCACCGCCATCGGCGCCCATGCCGGTCTGGTCGAACACCGCGCCGTCTTCGCCTTCTTCCGGCTCCTCGGCGGTGACCGCCTCGAGATATTCCGGCTCGCCCTGCGTCTTGAGGTGGCGCACGACCTTCTCGACTTCCTCGTCCGACACGAAAGGTCCGTGCACACGCGAGATACGGCCGCCACCGGCCATGTAAAGCATGTCGCCGCGGCCGAGCAGCTGCTCGGCGCCCATTTCGCCGAGGATGGTGCGGCTGTCGATCTTCGACGTCACCTGGAAGGAGATACGCGTCGGGAAGTTCGCCTTGATGGTGCCGGTGATGACGTCCACCGAGGGTCGCTGCGTGGCGAGCACGACGTGAAGGCCGGCGGCGCGCGCCATCTGCGCGAGGCGCTGCACCAGGCCTTCGATGTCCTTGCCGGCGACCATCATCAGGTCGGCCATTTCGTCGACGATGATGACGATATAGGGCAGCGGCGAGAGATCGAGCTTCTCTTCCTCGTAGATCGCCTTGCCGGTTTCCTTTTCGAAGCCGGTGTGAACCGTGCGGGTGAGCTCCTCGCCCTTCTTGCCGGCCTCGACGAGGCGCGCATTGTAGCCATCGATATTGCGGACGCCGAGCTTGGCCATGCGCTTGTAGCGCTCTTCCATCTCGCGCACCGCCCATTTCAGCGCGACCACGGCCTTCTTCGGATCGGTCACGACCGGCGTCAGCAGATGCGGGATGCCGTCATAGACGGACAGTTCGAGCATTTTCGGATCGACCATGATCAGGCGGCACTGATCGGGCCGCAGCCTGTAGACGAGGCTGAGGATCATGGTGTTGATCGCGACCGATTTACCCGAACCGGTGGTACCGGCGATCAGCATATGCGGCGTGCGGGCGAGATCGATGATGATCGAGTCGCCGCCGATATTCTTGCCAAGGCAGAGCGGGAGCCGGATGCCCTCGTTGGTGTCCTGCACGGTGAGCAGTTCGCGCAGGTAAACATTTTCGCGATGCTGGTTCGGCAGCTCGATGCCGATGGCATTGCGGCCGGGGACGACGGCAACGCGCGCGGAGAGAGCGCTCATCGAGCGCGCGATATCGTCGGCGAGGCCGATCACGCGCGACGACTTGATGCCCGGTGCGGGTTCGAGTTCGTACAGCGTGACGACGGGGCCGGGATTGGCTTTGACGATTTCACCGCGCACGCCAAAATCCTGCAGCACGCCTTCCAGCGCGCGCGAATTGGCCTCGAGTTCAGCCTTGCTGAGCGGCTTGCGATCGGCGGCCTTCGGCGCCGTGAGCATGCCGACGGAGGGCAGTTCGAACTTGCCACTGTTGTTCTTGCGGACCGGCTCCTTGGCGGAAGATTTCTTGCGCGCCTTGGGAGCAGGCTCTTCCTCGATCTCTTCTTCCTCTTCCTCGTATTCCTCTTCTTCGTCCTCGTGCTCGTCGTCCTCATGCTCATCATGCGGCGCAATCGGCGGGCTCGCGCGTCGGCCGCCGAGATTCGGCTCCTGGCGCTCGAACGCAGCCGCACGCGGCTCGCTGCCGGAGGTGACGAATTTGGAATAGAGGAAGGACAGCACGCGGCCGATGCGTGCCTTGGTGCTCATCAGCGCATGGAAGAACCAGCCGAGCGAGACAGCGAAAGAGCGACGCTCCTTCTCGTCATCGACGTCCTCGAACGGCTCGTCATCGATGTCCTCGATCTCCGGGAAGTCCTCCTTCGCCTTGGCGCCATAGCCGCAGGCGAAGATAAACGTCACCGCCATCAGCGCGCAGAAGATGGAGCCGAGCACGAAGCGATAGATGAAGCCGACGGGACCGAACACGACGGCCGGCGCACGAAACAGCGCATCGCCGACCACACCGCCGACACCGGTCGGCAGTGGCCACGAGCCGCCATGCTGCCAGCAGCTCGCAAAGCCCGAAGCGAACACGGTGCAGAGCAGCCAGCAGGTGAGGCGCAGTGCTTCGCGATCGAAGTGACGATGCGTCATCATCCGCCAGCCCCACACGGCGACGGTGAGGATCATCATGATGGCGCCAAGCCCGAGGATCTGCATCAACAGATCCGCGCCGATCGCGCCGGGATAGCCGACGATGTTGCGGATCGCCCGCGAGGTCGCATGCGACAGGCTCGGGTCCTGCACCGACCAGGTCATCATCGCTGCTGCGGCAACGCCTGCGATGCCGATCAGGGCAAAGCCCATGAGTTCGCGCAGCCGCCGGCCAAGGGCCTCGCGCAGCGAGGCCGGGAGGTGGCCGACCAGAGGAATGACGCGTTCGATCGTGGTGCTCATGCTGGCCTTCGATCAGCCGAGAATCTTGACGAGGCGATGCAGCGCCTCGGCGGTGGTATCACTGTCCTGAACCATGGCGATCCGGATGTAGCCGGCGCCGGGATTGCTGCCGTCGGGCTGGGTCCGGGCGAGGTAACTGCCGGGGACGACGCGGACTCCGCCGTCTCTGTAAAGCCGTATTGTCGCCTCTTCGTCGCCACCGGATTTCGTGACATCCAGCCACAAACAGAAGCCGCCGGCGGGTCTCTTGTAGCCGTAGCGCGAGCCCAGAATCTGGTCTGCGAGATCGAATTTCAGCCCGTAAAGCCTGCGGTTTTCCTCCACGTGGCTCTCGTCGCTGTAAGCGGCAACCGCCACCTGCTGCAGGGGCACCGGCACTTGCGGTGCGGCCACGTTCCGCAACTCGTGGAAAGCGCTGAGGAATTTCTTGTCGCCCGCAACGAAGCCAACGCGCATGCCGGGCAGGTTGGAGCGCTTCGACAGTGACTGGAAGGCGACGACGTTCTGAAAATCCGGCCCGGCCTGCGCCAGCATGCTGCCCGGCGCCTCGCGGGTGTAGATCTCCGAATAGCATTCGTCGCTCAGAACGATGAAGCCGTACTTCAGGCTAAGCGCATGAAGTTGCTTGAAATATTCGGGCGTCGCGACGGCGCCTTGCGGGTTCGCAGGCGACGCAATGTAGATCGCCACAGTCCGTCGCAAGGTGGATTCATCGATGGCATCAAGGTTTGGGAGAAAGCCATTTTCGACCGTGGTGGGGAGGAAAATCGCCTCGCACCCCGCCGCCCGCGCGCCGGCACCATAGGCGGGATAGAACGGATTCGGCAGCAAAATGGCGGGTTTACCCTCGCGCGGCCCGACATAACGGGCCGCCGCGATGCCGGCAAAAAACAAGCCCTCGCGGCTGCCATTCAGCACCAGAACTTCGGTGTCCGGATCCACCTCGCGCATCAAGCTAAATCGCTTAGTGATCCAGCGAGCGGCCGCCTTGCGGAACAGCTCGGTCCCCTTGGCGATCGGATAGCGCCCGAAATCATTGATATGCTTGGTCAAAATCGGCCCGACAAAATCCGGCACCGGATGCTGCGGCTCGCCCAATGACAGCGTGATCAGCGGCAATCCGGGTTGATAGGGCGCCAGCAATTCCGTCAGCCGCGCAAATGGCGAGCGCTCGCCATCGGGCCCCGCGGAGGTCCGGGAAGCACCATGCAGCTGCGAGGAATTGGTGGAAACCATCGGAAAAACGCCCGTACTTTCAACGCCGCCGACCGCCCCATGAGATCGGCAGAAATGGGATCAGACCACCATAGATACGGCGAGGTTAAGGCCCGATTAACCATGGACGGGTGGGGGTTAAGCAACGCGGCAGCTATCAAGAAAGTCTGGAAATTTCAGAGTCGATCGCGGCTTTCAAAATCGGCAAAGCGAGCGTGACGGTATTCCAGATGATTGGAGCAGCAACGTCCTCGTAGTCATGTCGATAGACATTTCCTGCGTCGGCAACTTGTCTCCAGATGATATGCGGATGCCGCCCTTTGAGATCGTTCGGCAAGCGACGCGATGCCTCTGAAATAATTTCAAGACAACGAATAACCGCGTAAAGCGTGCGCAAGTCACGACCGAGGTGATCCGGTGGTGTGTCGGCGATAAAGGCCGTCGCCAAATCAATGTGATGCTGGATGTCGAGAAGTGCCGCTTCTGCGGCCTTAGAAGGCATCGATCGCATCAGCGGTAGCGGCAGGTGCAATGTGAGCTTTAAGATTCTTGCGGCTCACCACATCGACCGGACCATCAAACAGTCCTGCAATATATTCCTTGAGGCCGGCATAGTCGTAGACCGTCAAACGTGCCGCGGGATCAATCTCGATCATGATGTCGATGTCGCTGTCCGGACGATGATCACCGCGCGCGACCGAGCCGAACAGGGCAGCATGACGAACGCCACGCTCACGTAGCGCATGCTCCGACCGTCGCAATATTTCGAGGACGTCGACGCTGTTCATTCGCGAAATATAGCACAACGGCAGAAATTCCGGGAGTCTCCGTCGCGGTCCCAAAAAGTGAAGGGCCCCAGCTTGCGCTGGAGCCCTTCGACGATCGGGACATTGCCGGGTATTGCCCCAATCGATCCCTGAAACCAAAACTCCGGCGCCTGAGCGCCGGAGTGAGGCGCTTACATGTTGTAGGCGCGTTCGGTGTGCTCGGTGACGTCGAGGCCTTCGCGCTCGACTTCGACCGTGACGCGCAGACCGACGATCACATCGACAACCTTGAACAGGATCGCCGAACCGATGCCGGAGAACACCAGCGTCAGCAGCACGGCCTTACACTGGGCGAGGACCTGGGTGACCATGTCGTAGTCGCCGATCTTGCCGGCCACATAGTCCATCACGCCGGTGCCGCCGAGGGCCGGATTGACCAGGATGCCGGTGCCGATCGCGCCGATGATGCCGCCGACGCAGTGGACGCCGAACACATCGAGCGAGTCGTCATAGCCGAGCGAGTTCTTGATGGTGGTGCAGAAGAACAGGCAGATGACGCCGGCAACGAGGCCGAGCACCAGGGCGCCCATCGGGCCGGAGAAGCCAGCGGCCGGGGTGACGGCAACGAGGCCGGCGACCGCGCCCGAAGCTGCACCCAGCAGCGAGGGATGACCCTTGGTCAGCCATTCCGCGAACATCCAGGCCATGGCCGCCGCAGCGGTGGCGAGGAAGGTGTTGACCATCGCGAGGCCAGCGCCGCCCGAAGCTTCGAGGTTCGAGCCGACGTTGAAGCCGAACCAGCCGACCCAGAGCAGCGAGGCGCCGATCATGGTCATGGTCAGCGAGTGCGGAGCCATCAGCTCCTTGCCGTAGCCGGTGCGCTTGCCGATGAGCAGGCAGCCCACGAGGCCCGCGATACCGGCATTGATGTGCACCACGGTGCCGCCGGCGAAGTCGAGCGCGCCCCAGAGGAAGATCTGGCCGCCATCGGCCATGACGCCATCAAGCTTGGCCTGCGCGGCAGCCTTCGCATCCGGAGCGGCGGCAGCGAGTTCCTTGGCAGCGGCAACGATCGCGTCCGGACCGGCCCAGTACCAAACCATGTGGGCCATCGGGAAATAGATCAGCGTGACCCAGAGCGGCACGAACAGGGCGACGGCTGCGAATTTGGTGCGTTCTGCGAAAGCGCCGACGATCAGCGACGGAGTGATCGCTGCGAAGGTCATCTGGAAGCAGAAATAGACCATTTCCTGCACGGCGACGTCGGCCGAGAAGGTACCCGCCATCGATTCCGGCGTGATGCCGGCCATGAAGGCCTTCGAGAAGCCGCCGATGTAAGCGGAGCCACCGGTGAAGGTGATGCTGTAGCCGTAAACAGCCCAGATGATCATGACGATACAGACGGTGTAGAGGATCTGCATCAGCACCGAGAGCATGTTCTTGGAGCGGACGAGACCGCCATAGAACAGGGCCAGGCCGGGAATGGTCATCAGCAGCACGAGGACCGTCGAGGTCATCACCCAGGCGTTGTCGCCCTTGTTGATGGTCGGATCGGCGTAAGCCGCGGTTGCGGCAAACAGGCCGACGGCAAGTGCCGCCAATCCCGCGCCAGATGGACGCTTGAACGTCATGTGTTTGACTCCTGAGTAAAGAAAACGAGGTGAGCGTTGAAAGAGGATGCTGGTCTGAATCGATTGGCCGAGATGCTGGCGCTTACAGCGCTGCGGCGTCGGCCTCGCCGGTGCGGATACGAACGGCGTGTTCGAGGCTGATCACGAAGATCTTGCCGTCACCGATCTGGCCGGTCTTGGCGGCTGCAGAGATCGCGTCGATGGTCTTGTCCACCTGGTCGGAGGCGACCGCGACTTCGATCTTGATCTTCGGCAGGAAGCTCACCGCATATTCCGCGCCGCGATAGATTTCCGTATGGCCCTTCTGGCGGCCGTAGCCTTTGACTTCCGTCACCGTCAAACCGTGAACGCCAATGGCGGTCAGGGCATCACGGACTTCTTCAAGCTTGAACGGCTTGATGATCGCCATAACAATTTTCATGGGTCCTATCCCCGCTAGGCCCGACGATCTGTCGGGCGATCTTGACTGAGGTTCCCACGCGGAGAAATTCACAACGCGGTCGCAGCCTGATCCCTGTAGAATCAAATGCCGTGCCAACCGGGCCGAGACCGCTAACGGTTTATGAATCCCGCGCTTTTCACGCTTTAGGCAGACCGACTCAAACTGCGCCATTCGGTCGCGCTTAAAGTCTAGTCAGTTCTGCCTAAAACAAAAGCATGACAGGGTATCGACAAAATCCTGCTTAGCGGCGAGGCATGCGAGAGGTATTCCGCCACGTAGATTTAGGGCAGATGGCAAGAAATTGTCTAATCTGCAGGCCATTCAGCTATGGCGCGAAAAATCGCTGATTTTCAACTGCAGGCAGGAAAGTCCTGCGCAAAGTGGCTCAGAGCGCGTCGCTGTCGGTCTCGCCGGTGCGGATGCGGAGCGCACGGTCGATGGGGGTGACGAAGATCTTGCCGTCACCGATCTGGCCGGTGCGGGCGCTGGAGGAGATCACTTCGACGGTCTTGTCGGCGAGGCTGGAATCCACCGCGATCTCGAGGCGCAGCTTGGGCAGGAAATTCACGATATATTCGGCACCGCGATACATCTCCGTATGGCCCTTCTGCCGGCCATAACCCTTCACCTCGGTGACGGTCATGCCATGCACGCCGATGGCGGTCAGTGCCTGACGCACTTCGTCGAGCTTGAACGGCTTGATGATCGCGACCACGAGCTTCATGACAGGCATCCTTTAAGGCAATCCCAGCCCTGCTTACGCAATCAGGGGATGGATGGCCAGAGGGGCGCGCAGGCAGTTCCCTCTCCCGCTCTTGCGGGGGAGGGTTAGGGTGGGGGTGTCTCCCAAACTCCTGAGCGTGTGGCTGCCCCCACCCCGGCCCTCCCCCGCAAGCGGGAGAGGGAGAAGAGGAGCGCTTGGCTGCGTCACAACAAACACACCCCGCCGATATAGGCCCGGCGCTGCCGCACGATGCTGACGCGCTCGAACAATCCGGCGGTGGTGAAGGGATCGGCGGCGATGAAGGCTTCAGCTTCGGCGCGATCCTCGGTGTCGAGCACATAGATGCCGCCGCCAAGATCGCTGCCGTCGTCATGGAGCTTGGCGCCGCAGGCGAGCAGCTTCTTGGCGTGCCTGGCCAGAAACGCCAGATGCGCGGGGCGATGCTCGGCGCGAATGGCCTGGCTGCCGGGCTTGTCGAAGGTTTCGATCACGTAAGGCATGCGTGTGTCCCTCACATACAGGGCCGTAGGATGGGTTGAGCGCAGCGACACCCGTCCCAACAAGCGCCGGAGCCCGCGGTGATGGGTATCGCTGCGGTCAACCCATCCTACAAGTCTCAGCTCTTCGGCTTCTCGCGGCGCTCGCGCACCGAACCTTCTTGCGCGACCGAGGCGACCAGCGTGCCGTCGGGCTTGAAGATCATGCCGCGGGCGAGGCCGCGGCCGTTCTGGGCGCTCGGCGAGTCCTGGCTGTAGAGCAGCCATTCGTCGGCCCGGAACGGGCGATGAAACCACATCGCGTGATCGAGGCTCGCCGCCATCGCCTGGCCGTCGAACAGCGTGCGGCCATAGCGCGACATGATGGAATCGAGCAGCGAGAAATCCGACGCATAAGCGAGCGCGCACATATGCAGCGCTGGGTCGTCCGGCAGCTTGGCGGCGGTGCGAATCCAGAAATTGATGCGGCCGTCCGGGATTTTCTCGCCGGCATAGCGCTTGAATTCCACCGGCCGCAGCTCGATGGGACGGTCGCTCTCGTAATAGCGGCGGATGTAATCCGGCATCTTTTCGATGATCGAGTCCTTTGCCACCTCTTCGGCCGAGAGCTTGTCCGGCGGCGGCACATCGGGCATCGGATCGAAGTGATTGAACGAGTCCTCTTCCTCGGCGTGGAACGAGACCATCATCGAGAAGATCGCCTGGCCATGCTGGATCGCGGTGACGCGGCGGGTGGAATAGCTCTTGCCGTCGCGCAGGCGCTCGACCTCATAGATGATCGGGATCTGCGGATCGCCGGGCAGGATGAAATAGCAATGCAACGAATGCGGCATGCGGCCTTCCACCGTGCGCACCGAGGCGACCAGGGCCTGGCCGATGACCTGGCCGCCGAACACGCGCTGCCAGCGCGTCTTGGGGCTGCGGCCGCGGAACATGTTCACCTCGATGGTCTCGAGATCGAGGATGTCGATCAGATCGATCAGGCTCTTGGACATGTTTGGGTCTCTCGGCGTTTCTTGTGGTCAGCAGCGGGGGCGTGACGGGCGATTAACCAGGGACGGATGATCCAGGTCATGGTTCCCCGCCCTTGTTTCGCATTCCTGTTTCGCCCAGCTATAAGCGCGTGGCAACAGCAGGAACGGGTATCATGGCGGCACAAAAAGGCATTGTCATCGGCGGCGGCGCATTCGCCGGTCTGGCGCTGGCTTTGGCGCTGCGCCAAGGGCTGGGGCCGCATGTGCCGGTGATCGTCGCCGATCCCGCGCTGGCCGTGCGGCCGAGCCGCGATCCGCGCGCATCGGCCATCGTCGCCGCCTGCCGACGGATGTTCGATGCCATTGGCGTCTGGGACGCGGTGGCTGCAGAGGCGCAGCCGATCCTCGATATGGTGGTGACGGATTCCAAGGTCGATGATGCCACGCGGCCGACCTTTTTGACCTTTGCCGGCGAAGTCGAGCCGGGCGAGCCGTTTGCCCATATGGTCGAGAACCGGCGCCTGATTGATGAGCTGGTTCAGCGCACCGAGGCTGCCGGTATCGATCTCCGTGCGACGCCGGTGACGACCTTCGATGCGCGGCCCGATGGCGTCAGCGTCACCCTTGGCGATGGCAGCGTGATCGAGGCGGCACTGCTGGTGGCGGCCGATGGCGCACGCTCGAAGCTGCGCGAACGCGCAGGGATTGCGACCCATGGCTGGGATTATGACCAGTCCGGTATTGTCGTCACCGTCGGCCATGAGCGCGATCATGAAGGCCGGGCGGAAGAGCACTTTCTGCCTGCCGGGCCTTTCGCGATCCTCCCGCTGAAGGGCAATCGCTCGTCGCTGGTCTGGACGGAGAAGCGCAGGGATGCCGAGCGCATCGTGGCGCTGCCAGAAGATGAATTCCATGCCGAGCTGGAGCGTCGCTTCGGCCTGCATCTCGGCGAGGTGAAAGCGCTCGACAAGCCGCGTGCCTTTCCGCTCGGCTATTTCGTCGCGCGCTCCTTCATCGGCGAGCGCCTCGCACTGATCGGTGATGCCGCCCATGTGATCCATCCCATTGCGGGGCAGGGGCTCAATATGGGCCTGAAGGATGTGGCCGCGCTGGCGGAGAGCATCGTCGATGCGGCACGGCTGGGCATGGATTTCGGACAAAGCGATGTGCTGGAGCGCTATCAGCGCTGGCGCCGCTTCGACACCATGAGCATGGGTGTCGCCACGAATGTGCTGAATTTCATGTTCTCGAACGACCTGCCTTTTGTGCGCAGCATTCGCGATATCGGTCTCGGCATTGTCGATCGCCTGCCGCCGCTAAAGGGCGCGTTTATCAAGCAGGCGGCTGGATTGTCGGGCGAAGTGCCTCGGTTGTTGAAGGGCGAGGCAATTTAACTCAGCCCCTCATGGTGAGGAGGCGCGTAGCGCCGTCTCGAACCATGAGCTGGCCTGGCTCCGCGTTCGCGGCCATCCTTCGAGACGCGCGCGTTGCGCGCTCCTCAGGATGAGGGCCGGCACCTCAATCGATCTTCCTCGCCTCTTCCGGCAGCATGATCGGGATGCCGTCGCGGATCGGATAAGCGAGCTTGGCCGAACGCGAGATCAGCTCCTGGCGACCCGCGTCGAATTCGAGCTGGCCCTTGGTCACCGGGCACACCAGGATTTCCAGGAGCTTGGGATCGGTGCCGTCCTGCGGATCGGTCGTCATGTTCATTCAAAACTCCGGATTACTGCAGCGGTGGGTCGCCGCTGGTGCGTTTCTTGGCGAGGTCCATCTCGGTGATGGCGATCAGGATTTCGGCGCGGGTCTTGAGATCCGGCGCTTCCAGCATCGCCTGTTTCTCCGGCGGGCCGTAAGGCGACATCATCGCAAGCGCATTCACCAGCGCCTCGTTCGGCGCCTTGTGGATGCCGTCCCAATCGACCTTGAGGTTGTTGGCCTTGAGGAAATCGCCGAGCACTGCCACCAGCGCATCGCGGTCGACGTCGTCCTCGCCCTTGCGCGCCGTGAAATCATCGACAAACGGAAAGTAATCGACCTTGCATTGGCGATACTGCGTCAGCACCGACAGTTCCTCGATCACTTCGAAACGCGACACGCCGGTGAGTTCGAGGATGTAGCGGCCATCGCCGGATTCGGCGAGCTGGGTAATGCGGCCGACACAGCCGACCTTGAAGAGCGACGGGTGTTCGTCATCGTCCGAATGCACCGCATCGGGCTGGATCATGCCGATCAGGCGGTGGCCGTCGCGAAACGCGTCGTCCACCATCGCCAGATAGCGTTGCTCGAAGATGTTGAGCGGCATCTGCCCGCGCGGGAGCAGCAAGGCGCCCGGCAGCGGAAATACCGGAATCACTTCCGGCAATTCGGCAGGCCCGCGATAGTCGGCATTGATGGGCATGTCCGGTTCCGATGCGTCGTCAGAGGCAGTTACGAGAACAGGATAGTCGACAAACGCCGGCGTCCGTCAACGGTCGCTTCATCCACCGGGCCCCAGGCCTCGAAGAACTGCAGCAGCTGCTTGCGGGCGCCGTCATCGTTCCACTTGCGGTCGCGCTTCACGATCTCGAGCAGGTGCGTCACCGCCTGCTCGCGCTGGTTGGCGCCGTTCAGCGCCACCGCAAGATCGAAACGCGCCTGATGATCGAGCGGATCAGCGGCGACCTTGGCTTCCAGTTCGGTCACCGGGCCGAGCGCATTGGCCTGCTCGATGAGATCGATCTTGGCCTGCACCGCCGTGACGGCGGCCTCCTCGCGCTTGGCGGCGGGGACCAGTTCCAGCGTCTGCTTGGCCTGTTCGATGGCGCCGGTGGCGACATAGCAGCTGGCGAGGCCAGCGATGGCGGCGATATTGGTGGCGTCAGCAGCGATGATCTCGCCATAGATCGAGGCGGCCGTGGCCGGATCGCCTTCGACCAGAATGCCTTCGGCTTCTTCCAGCAATTCAGCGGTGGTCGGCTCTGCGCCGGGGCGGCCGGCGGTGAGCTTGTTGATGAAGTCGGTGACCTGGCTCTCCGGCACCGCGCCCATGAAACCGTCGGCCGGCCGGCCGTCGACGAAGGCGATGACGGCGGGGATGGACTGGATGCCCATCTGGCCCGGAATCTCCGGATTCTCGTCGATATTCATTTTCACCAGCTTGACCCGGCCCTTGGCGGCGGTCACGGCCTTCTCGATGATCGGGGTCAGCTGGCGGCACGGGCCGCACCACGGCGCCCAGAAGTCGATCAGCACCGGCTGGTGCTTCGATTCCTCGATCACGTCCTGCATGAAGGTGCGGGTGGTGGTGTCTTTAATGAGGGCAGACCCTGCCTGCGGCATCGGTTCGCCGCCCTGTTCCATGATGGTCACGTCAACCTCACCTGTGTCCGGGAAATTCTGCGCGCTTCTAGCACGCCTGATGCGCATTAAATGGCGTCCGTGGCAGTAATTTGCAATCGGATGGCGGCTGCCGCATTGCCGCGGAATGCGGTTGCCGGCCGCAAACCAGGTATTTCCGGCATTATTTGATGGTTTGGCGCGCCAAAACCGGTCAAAAATCCGATTCACGGAACTTGGCACATTCCTTCGTCTTTCTGTTGCAATCGCCGCCGGCATTTGGCATATGTCCGCGCGTCGGCGGCGCACCATCGTTGCCGCTTCTAGGATGCGGGTGTAGCTCAGTGGTAGAGCACGACCTTGCCAAGGTCGGGGTCGAGGGTTCGAGCCCCTTCGCCCGCTCCAGAACTTCCGCTCCGGAAAACTGCTCTCAACGCATACCCATTTATCTGACATCGCCGCCATGCGGCCGCATTGTCGCGCGTTGATCCATCTCGCTTGAAATCGGGCAAGGTTGCGCAGACAATCGCCGTCGCACGGGTGTGAGACGAAGATGCCGTCGACTACGGATTCCAATCTGGAAATAGCCAGGCGCGCCAATGACGAGGCGCGGGCCGATTTTGCGACCTGGCTGATGATGTCGAAGCTGAACAGCGTCAGTGCCCTGCCCGCGGAAGCCCAGACATTCTTTGCCGGCTATCTTGCCTTGGCCGCGCGTGGCAAACAGGCCGAGTCCGCGGCGGCCGAGGCGACCATCCAGACCGTCTATCGCCATTACTATGCCCGCATGGGCGGCACCGGCTCTGCGCCGGTGATCAAGCCGGCCCCGAAATCGAAACTCATGTCCGACAACAATTCGAACAACCGCGACAACGTCACCCCCTTCCGCCGCATCAAGCCGGACACGCCGCCGCCGCGCGAAAAGAAGAAAATGCCGGTGGCGCTGATCTTCATCGGGCTCGTGGTGCTGGCGATTGCGTGGCGCTATCTGAGCAAGGGCAGTTTGTAACTTCTCCACTTTAGCTCCACCCTCATCCTGAGGAGCCGCGTAGCGGCGTCTCGAAGGATGGCCAAGTGTGTGGATTGAAGCCAGCTCATGGTTCGAGACGGCGCTTCGCGCCTCCTCACCATGAGCGCTTGTGCATTGCATCTCGCATTCGCATCGCAACTAACAAAACGCACGCGCGTCATGCGCGCGTTGCTGCATAGTTGCACTTTTCACCCGCGACATTTGTGCTAGCATCCCCTCGTCTACTTCAATCAGCAGACCAATAAAGTTCGTCTCGAACGATCAATAAAACATAGCAGCCTCAGTTCTCGTCACAGGGACCCGCTGCACAGGGAGTGAACGCGATGAAATCGATATTTGGTCGATCCGTTCTTGCATGCGCCGTGATCCTCGCCACTGTCGGGATCACCCACGTCAGCGCGCAGCAAAAGCTCAAGAGCTACAAATCCGACACGAAAGATTTCTGGACCAATCCGCCCGATGACTGGTTCCTCGGCGACGAGACCGAAGCGCAGAAAGGCCTCGCACCGCCGTCCGGCCCGCCGACTGGCGCGTCGGACAAAGAACTCGCCGACATGATGAAAAAGATCAAACTGCCGGCGGGCTTCAAGATCGAGGTCTATGCCTCCGGCGTGCTGGCTGCGCGGCAGATGGCCTGGGGTGATAACGGCACGCTGTTTGTCGGCTCGTTCGGCATCGGCAATGTCTATGCGATCACCGACAAGGGCGGCAAGAAAGAGGTCAAGACCGTCCTCAAGGGCATGAAGATGCCCACCGGCCTCGCCTTCCAGAATGGCGCGCTCTATGTGATCGATATCGACAAGCTGATCCGTTACGACAATGCGGAGGCCAATCTCGATAATCTCGGCACCGGCAAGGTCGTTTATGACGACATGCCGTCCTATGCGGCGCATGGCTGGAAGTATCTCGCGCCGGACAAGGATGGCTGGTTCTATGTGCCATTCGGCCCTCCCTTCAATATCGGCATTCCGCCGACCTCGCTGTCGCAGATCCGCCGCGTCGATCCGAAGACGGGGAATGCTGAGATCGTGGCCCTCGGCGTGCGCAATAGCGTCGGCGGCGACGTCGATCCGCGCACCGGCAAATACTGGTTCACGGAGAATGCGCGTGACTGGATCAGCGATGACATGCCGAGCGACAAGCTCAACATGATCACGAAGCTTGGCGAACACTTTGGTTATCCGCATTGCCATCAGGGCGACATGGAGGATCCCAAATTCGCCATGGGGCATAAATGTTCGGAGTTCACGCCACCGGTGCTCAATCTCGGCGCTCACGTGGCACCGCTCGGCATGAAGTTCTACACCGGCGACATGTTTCCCGCCGAATACAAGAACAACATCTTCATCGCCGAACACGGCTCGTGGAACCGGCACAAGTATCAGGGCGCGCGCATCAAGCGCGTGATCGCCGATCCCGATGGCAAGAACGCCAAGCAGGAGGATTTTGCGACAGGCTGGATCGAGGGTGACCAGGGCTATCTCGGCCGCCCCGCCGATGTGGTGCTGGCGAAAGATGGCTCGCTGCTGATCGCGGATGACTGGGCCGGTGCGGTGTACCGGATCTCTTACGCGAAGTGACGTGACGACTATGGCGTAAGGAGAGACCGCGCTCCGGCCCCTCCACGTCATTGCGAGCGCAGCGAAGCAATCCAGAAAGCCAAGAACTGGATTGCTTCGTCGCTTCGCTCCTCGCAATGACGAGCCTGAACACGAGCGAACCGGAATGCGGAAATGCAATCCCGATCGATTCTCGCTTCTTTCTGCATACTTGCACTCAGTTTTATGCCGTCCGCTGCCGCCGACATCCCTGCCGGCAAGGAAAAAGCTGAACTCTGCATCGGCTGCCATGGCGAGAACGGCCTCTCGCAGATGGAGAACACGCCCTCCCTCGCCGCGCAGCCCGATCAGTTCATCCAGTGGCAGCTGATCTTCTTTCGTGCCGGCACACGCAAGAGCGAGGAGATGAAGCCGATTGTCGAGCAGCTCGACAATAACGACATCCGCAATCTCGGTGCCTATTTCGCGTCGCTTCAGCCGCCGGAGAAGAAGGCGGACGACAATCCCGACCTGTCGGCCAAGGGCAAGCAGGCGGCAGCCGGCCGGCGCTGCGCATCATGTCATCTGGATAGTTATGCCGGCACCAAGGCAGTGTCGCGCCTTGCCGGGCAGCGCGAGGATTATCTGCTGAAGGCGCTGCGCGACTACAAATCCGGCGCGCGTGCCGGAGGTGGCATGGCGGCGATGGCGGAGGTGGCCTACTCGCTGAGCGAGGAAGAGATCGAGGCGCTCGCGCATTATCTCGCGCATTTGTAGCGCGGTTACTCTTATCCCGCCCCCATCCTGAGAGACTGACTCATAAAGCGATGGGGTATTCTTGGCTGGACTTGCTCGGGACAGCAATCCCAGCTCGCTTCTCCGTTCCTCATCCTGAGGAGCCGCGGAGCGGCGTCTCGAAGGATGGCCGCAGGCTCTGAACCCGGCCAACTCATGGTTCGAGACGGCGCTACGCGCCTCCTCACCATGAGGGCGGAGTTTAACTCCGCTGGTTCTCATACGTCTTCAGATGCGTATAAATCATCCGCAGCCGCGGCACGGCGACCTTCGCGGCGTCCGCACGGGCGATCATGTCGCCGACGATCTGGTCGGCTTCGATCGCGGATTTGCCGAGGATGTCGCGATACATCGAGGCCGTCGCCTTCGATCCCTCCGCCGTGAGCATGGCTTCGGTGCGTTCGATGAAGGCCGCGCGTGGTGTGAAGCCGTTGGCAACGGCTACAGCGGCGCATTCGTCGCGGACGCCGAGAATGAAATCACGGCCGCCGGGTGCGGCAAGAATGTCGCCGATGGCGCCGCGCATCGATGAGGTCGATCCGGCGATGCTGGCGAGAAACACCCATTTCTCCCACATGTCGTGGATGATCGTTTCGGAGGCGGCGCCACCGAAATTGCCGGTCTTCATAATCGCATCGATGGCCTTGGCACGTTCAGAGCTGCCACCCTTGCGCTCACCAAAGCTTAGCACCTGAAGCGGCGTCATCTGCACGACCTCGCGCTGCTCGTTCAGCGTGGCGGCGATCTGGCACTGACCGCCCATCACCGCATCCTCGCCAAAAATGCCTTCGAGGACGTCCAGATGCTTCATGCCGTTGAGCAGCGGAATGATCGTCGTCTTCGGGCCGACGGCCGGTGCAAAGGACTTGATGGCGTCGTCGAGGTCGAAGGCCTTGCAGCTCAGCAGCACCACGTCGAATGTCTCGGTGAGCGCATCGGCCTGCACCGTGGGCGGGTTCTTCAGCGTCACATCGCCATGGGGACTCTTGATCACGAGGCCGGCGCTGGCGAGTTCGCTGGCGCGCTTGGGGCGGACCAGGAAAGTGATGTCGTTTCCGGCCTGCAACAGCCGTCCACCAAAATAACCGCCGATGGCGCCGGCGCCGACCACGAGAATACGCATGGAGTGATGTCCTTGATGACAGATATCTGTTTCTTGTCGTTCGTTCGACCATGGTGAGAACCTCATCCTGAGGAGCGGCCATTTGGCCGCGTCTCGAAGGATGGAGATCGACTTCCATGGTTCGAGACGCGCGAAGGCGCGCTCCTCACCATGAGGGCTGAGTTTCTTCTACCACTTCTCTCCGAATGGTCGAATCTCCATCTCGAACGTCCACGCGCTGCGTGGCTGGCTGTAGAGTTGCCAGTAAGACTCCGCCACCGAGGCCGGCGGCATCAGCAGGTCCGGATTGTCGAGCGCGCTTGGCCCCAGTGATTCCAGCCGGCGTTGCCGCACCCATTCGGTATCGACGCCGGAGTCGATGATCAGATGCGCCACATGGATATTCTGTGGGCCGAGTTCGCGCGCCATCGCCTGTGCGACGGCGCGCAGGCCGAATTTGGCGGAAGCGAAAGCCGCGAAGCCGGAGCCGCCGCGGAGGCTGGCAGTGGCGCCGGTAAAGAAGATGTTGCCCTGCTTGCGCGGCAGCATCAGCCGCGCCGCTTCGCGGCCGGCGAGGAAGCCGGAATAGCACGCCATTTCCCACACTTTGCGAAAGACCCGTTCGGTGGTGTCGAGGATCGGGAAATTGACGTTGGCGCCGACATTGAAGATGCAGACCTCGAGCGGCGCATGGGCATCGGCGTCATTGAGGAAGGCGGTGATCTCCTCCTCCTTGCGGGCATCCAGCGAACGCGCATGGATGCTGCCGCCTCTGGCCTCGATCTCGGCGACCAGCGGCGCCAGCTTGTCGCCGTTGCGGCGGCCGGCAAAAACCGTAAAGCCCTCGGCGGCAAATTTCTTGGCGATCTCGGCGCCGATGAAATCGCCGGCGCCGATCACGGCCACGGTGGCGTTGCGTTTGGTCACGAGTCGTCTCCTCCTTTTACAGTCCTCATCCTGAGGAGCGGCGTCTTCGCCGCGTCTCGAAGGATGGCGACACACTCCTCATGGTTCGAGACGGCGCCAAGAAACGCCTCCTCACCATGAGGTCTCGAAGCCAATGGACTAAGGTGCGATCATCTCCTCGACGTCGCGCAACTGCTCCTTGCCGAAGAACATCTCCTTGCCGACGAAGAAAGTCGGCGAGCCAAATGCCCCGCGCTCGACGGCATCCTGCGTATTGGCGATCAGCTTCGCCTTCACTTCGGGCTCCTGCCCGCGCGACAGCAGTTTTGCAGCATCAAGGCCCGATGCATTGAGCGCGGCGATGGCGACTTCAAGATCGTCCATCTTTTTCGGCTCCACCCACATGTGATGGAAGGCCGCTTCGATGTATTTTTCGAACACGCCTTCGAGCTGGGCTGCGACGGCGGCGCGCATCAGGTTCAGGGTGTTGACGGGGAAATGCGGATTCCATGCATAGGGCTTCACCTTGAAGCGCTTCACGAAACGATCGGTCTCGATCTGGTGAAACTCGCGCTTGTTCTTCACGCCGGCATAGGTCTCGGCGGGCGAGCGGTTGTTGGTGGCCTTGAAGATGCCGCCCAGCAGCACGGGGACATAGTCGAACTTTGCGCCAGTCCGCGCCTCGATGGCGGGGATCGCCTCATGGCTGAGAAAGGCATTGGGACTGCCGAAATCGAACAGGAACTGGGGCGAGTTGGTCATGTCTGCTCCCTGTGCGTGGCGGCTTCGGGTGCCGCCAACTTATATGACGCGTGTCATTCAAAGAGAGCCTAGCGGCTGATCCGCGAGGGATCAACCGCCAGGGCATGTGCTAATCGCGATCGCTGAATGCAAGCGCGATGATGTGATCGCGGATGTCCACCGGCCAGGGCGCGATCAGCTCGCCGAATTTGCGACGGTCGGCGGCGAACAGCGCGCGCGAGGCATCCTCGAAATCCGGCAGATCGCCGGCCATCGCGGCCATGAAGTGATAGGCCGCGTCGCGGGCTGCCCGGCTGCGATCGCGGTCGCCATTGGCGCGGCGGGCCTCCTCCACCAGCTTTCGCAGGGCCACCGAGGCGCCACCCGGTTGGTCGGCGAGCCAGTCCCAGTGCCGCGGCAGCAGCGTGATCTCGCGGGCGACCACGCCGAGCTTGGGCCGGCCACGGCCGCGCGGCTCGGCGGGTGTCTCCGGCTCCGCCGCCGTGGGCGGCTGCAGCCGGGCGACGATCTCCCGATGGCTGCCGCGCAGATCCACGTCGAGGGATTTGCCGGTGGCATTGTCGAAAATGATGACGGGATCGGCCATCACTCCGGTGGCAATCTTCACAGCCACCGCCACCTCGGCCAATGGCCCGGACGCCAGCAGTTTCGGGCCGGCAAACGCGCTATAGGGAGCTGTCATCGTCGTTTCGGTCATCATGGGAATTGGCTCGTCCAGTCATCAAGATGGATGCTAATTATACCCGGATAATAAATACGTCAATATTACCCGGGCAATAATTTGCTCGGCAGAGGCCAGGAAAAACGCATGCTTACGGTCCATCACCTCAACAATTCCCGCTCCCAGCGCGTGCTCTGGCTGCTCGAGGAGCTCGGCGTACCTTATGAAATCGTGCGCTATCAGCGGCAGCCGAACATGCTGGCGCCGAAGGAGCTGCGCGCCATTCACCCGCTCGGCAAGTCGCCGGTCATCACCGACAAGGGCAACACGGTCGCCGAGTCTGGCGCCATCGTCGAATACATCATCAAGACCTATGGCAATGGCCGGCTGATCCCGGCGGACAATACGCCCGAGCGGCTGCGCTACACATACTGGCTGCATTATGCCGAAGGCTCGGCGATGCCGCCGCTGCTGCTCAAGCTGATCTTCGGCCTGCTGCCGAAACGTTCGCCATTTTTCATGCGCCCCTTCGTCAATGCGATCTCGGCGAAAGTGCTGGCGACGATGGTGACGCCGCAGCTCAAGCAGCATATGGCGTTCTGGGAAGGCGAACTCGGCAAAAGCGAATGGCTGGCCGGCAATGACTTCACCGCGGCCGATATCCAGATGAGCTTTCCGTTCGAGGCGGCCAGTGCGCGGGGCGGGCTCGACCAGAACTATCCGAAAGCGATGGCCTGGCTGGCGAAGATTCATGCGCGGCCCGCCTATCAGCGTGCGCTGGAGATCGGCGGGCCGTACGAGGTCGGAAAATAGTTCGGGGCGGAGCGGTGCCGGTCCCCCTCGGCGCCGCTCCGCGCCCCTCAGTTGCCTCCGGTGATCTTCACCGCTGCGATGTCGAAGGGCTTCGTCTTCGCTTCCGCGTCGACGGCCTTCGCGATCTCCAGATTCACTGAGTCCTGCACCTTCGGCACGCGCGGCAGCAGCTTCTCGCCGTGGCCCCATTCGCCCATGCGCTGCATGCTGGCGAGGCCGGCCGGCGAGACCGCCGTGGTGATGTCGGCAAAGGTCTTCGCGCTCCAGTTCGGATCGAAGGTCGAGGCGCGCTCGATCACTTCGGTCGGGATGCTCTTGGCCGGCTCGAGCGACTGGAACCACTTGTTGGTGCGGTCGTGATTCTGGCTGGCATAGAACAGCGCTTCCGCATGCGCACGCAGGAAACGCTTCAGCACGTCGGGCCGCTTGCTGACGAATTCGTCGCGCGCCTGCAGCACCATGGCCGGCGCGGTGTTCTGCGAGATCACCTTGGCAAGACCTGCCTGTTCGAACAGCGTCACCCACGGATCCCACATGAAGAAGGCGTCGATCTTCTGCGCGCGCACGGAGTCGGCAAGCTCCGGCGTGCCGAGATTGACGAAGTTCATGTCGCTGCCGACCTTGAGGCCGGCGCCGCGCACGGCCTCCTGCGCATTCAGATAGGCCGTGATGCCGAACAGCCCGAACACCTGCTTGCCCTTGAGGCCCGCCAGTGAATCGATACCCGACTTGGTGGTCGCCAGCACCGCCGAGCGGAAACTCGACTGATGCGCCACCACCTTGATCGGCGCGCCCGCCGCCATCAGCATGACCGCACTGAAATCGGCGACACTGCCGATATCGGCTGCACCCGACACCAGCGCCTCGTTGATCGGCGGGCCGCCGGCGAACTGGATCATCTCCAGCTGCAAGCCGTGTTTTGCGGCGATGTCGGTGTTCTTCAGCGTGTGCTGCAGCTGGGCGGACACCGTCACGGTGTTGGTCCAGCAGAATTTCACCTTGTCGAGCGCCTGGGCGCGCGCGACATAGGGGGCCGCGAATGCGGAGCCGACGCTGCCTGCGAGCAATGCATTGAAATGACGGCGTGTGAAATGGGCCATGCGTATTGTCCTTCCGCGTATCAATGGCGAGCGATACACGCGCGCGCGCGTGCAGACGTGAACATGCGTCGTCGCGCATCCCGGCGGTGCGCGGACATGACGATCTCGAATGGATGGTGTTGCGCATGCGGCCGTTGGTCAGGATACCCGGCCGTCTCTATCCCTGCGTCGATGCCAAGTGTGGTCGGCGGAATGGCTTGCTGTCAAAGCCATATGTTTTGCAGCGCAGGCGCGATTTTTGAGCATGCGATGATGAGGCGCCCGCTTTGGGCGGCACAGGCTCGCTGACAGGTCGCCATTGCCAGCGATGTGCGATCCAGCGTTGCCGGATACTTCGCACCGGGAAAAGCCATCGGCTCTTCCCGGTCTTCTGATGATGAAGCTTAGTGTGTCAGGTACGGACAGCCACCTTCCGCCATCGGGCGAAACGCTTCATCGCCCGGAATCGTCGTCACGGTTTCATACAGATCCCACGGCTGCTTCGATTCCGTCGGCTTCTTGATGCGCATCAGATACATGTCGTGCACCATGCGGCCGTCGTCGCGGACCTTGCCGCCTTGCGCGAAGAAGTCATTGACCGGATTGGCTCGCATCCAGGCCATCACCTTCTCGGTGTCGGTGCTGTTCGTTGCGGCCACCGCCTTGAAGTAATGGCGCAGCGATGAGTTCACGCCGGCCTGATAGGCGGTCGGCATCGCGCCGTGGCGCTTGTAGAACTCCTGGCTGAAGGCGCGCGTCTCTGGCGTGCGATCCCAGTAAAATGAATCGGTGAACATCAAATCATGGGCATTGGCGAGGCCCATCGCATGCACGTCGGTGAGGGTCACCTGCAGCGCCACGATCTGCATGCTGCTCTGGATGTTGAACTCGGCGGCCTGGTTCACCGCCGTGGAAAAATCGGCGCCGGCATTGGCGAGGCCGAGAATTTTTGCGCCCGATGACTGCGCCTGCAGCAGGAACGACGAGAAGTCCGCCGTGCTGAACGGATGCTTCACCGAGCCGATCACCTTGCCACCGGCGGTGGTGACGGCCTTCGAGGCATCACGCTCCAGTGCCAGGCCGAAGGCATAGTCGGCCGTCAGGAAGAACCACGAATCGCCGCCGCGTTTGACGATCGCCTTTGCGGTGCCGTTCGCCGCCGCATAGGTGTCGTAGGTCCATTGCACGGAGGTCGGCGAACACTGCTTGCCGGTGATGTCGGACGAGCCGGCGCCGGAGATCAGAAAGATTTTCTTGCGCTCGCGGGTGAGGTTCTGCACCGCCAGTGCCACGGCGGAGTTCACGCCCTCGGACACCACATCGATCTTCTTGTTGTCGATCCAGTCGCGCACGATGGCGGTGGCGACATCGGGCTTGTTCTGGTGATCGCCGGAAATGATCTCGATCTTGCGGCCATTGATGCTGCCGCCGACTTCTTCGGCCGCCATCTGTGCCGCGATCACCGAACCCTTGCCATTGCCGTCGGCATATTGGCCGCTCATGTCGGTGATCACACCGACGCGCAGCACGCCATCTTCCGCGCGCAAGGCAGCGGTCGAACACATCAGCAGCACGCCGGCCGCAACGGCTTTTACGAAATTCAAAGTCACGCAGTTTTCTCCCTTGGTCGCCCCTGTTGCGAGGCTGATCGCGGCGCTCGTGAGCGCGGCGTCGTCAGGGAGGTTGCCGAGGGCGCGACATTTTGGCAATGCGCGAAGCTACCCGTGAGCGCGCCGCTGCCATGCGGACAATGGCGCTGTGTCGCCTTTTGGTTGCCGCTGGATGCGGCCCCACGCAGGCGTGGGGCCGCACAGATGTCAGACCGGCGGGAAGCCGAATAGTTTTTGCGGATTGCTGGTGAGAATGCGGTTCCGCGTTGCTTCGTCCGGCACCCAGTCGGCCAGCAGATCCTGCAGGTCGCCGACGCTCGGCATCGCGTTCCAATTGGCCACATGCGGCCAGTCCGAGCCCCAGACACAGCGGTCGGGATTGGCGGCGACGAGCTTGTGCGCAAACGGCACCGTATCGCGATAGGGCGGACCACCCTCCACGCTGGTGCGGTTCGGCCCGGAAAGCCGAACCCAGGCACCGTCACGAACGATGCCGACCAGCGCATCAAAGCCGGTATCGCCGATGCCGCGCGAAGTCGGGAAGTGCCCCATGTGATCGACAAGGAACGGCACCGGCAATTTGGCAAAGCGCGATGCCAAGGCCGGAATATCCTTGGCGTCCATCAGGAACTGCAGGTGCCAGCCCATCTCGCGGCACAGAGCGGCATAGTCCTCAAGCTGGCCGAAACCCTTGCCGCCGCCATAGAGCACGTTGAGACGGAGACCGACTACGCCGGCTTTCTTCAACGCGGCTTTTTCCTTCTCTGGGCAATCGAGATCGATCACCGCGATGCCGCGCAGGCGTGCGCGGTTGGCGGTCAGCGCATCCACCAGCAGACGATTGTCGGTGCCGTGCACGCTAACCTGGGTCAGCACGCCATAAGTCGCGCCCGTCACGTCCAGCATCGAGAGATAGGACGCAGCCGTCGCCTCAGGCGGCGTGTAGCTGCGCTCGGCCACGAACGGATAGTCGGGCGGCAGGCCGATCACATGTGCATGCGTATCGACCGTGCCGGGCGGCACGGTGAAGCGCGTGGTGCAGCGCTGGATGGGCGCCGGCCCCGGGCATGCCCGGGGCTCGGCCGATGATGTGTCAGGCGTCTGCATGGAGAATACGTCCGCGGGTTTCGGGCAGCGCGAAAGCTGCAAGGAAGAACAGGGCATAGGCGGCCACGGCGAAGATCGCGATGGCATTGCCGAGGCTCGTGGTGTTGGAGAGCGCACCGACCAGGAACGGGAATAGCGCGCCGATGCCACGGCCGAAATTGTAGCAGAAGCCCTGGCCCGAGCCGCGCAGGCGGGTCGGATAGAGTTCGGTGAGGAACGCACCCATGCCGGAGAAGTAACCGGACGCGAAGAAGCCGAGCGGGAAGCCGAGAACCCAGAGGATCTCGTTGGTGAGCGGCAGCTGCGTGTAAGCGATGATGACCGCGATGGCGCCGATCGAGAAGATCAGGAACAGGTTTCGCCGGCCGATGCGATCGGCAAGCCACGCGCCGACGAGATAGCCGATGAAGGAGCCGATGATCAGCGCCGACAGATAGCCGGTGGATGATACGATGGAGAGTTTTCGCTCGGTGGTGAGGAAGCGCGGCACCCAGAAAGTGATGGCGTAGTAGCCGCCCTGGCAGCCGGTGGCAGCGAGCGAAGCGAGGATCGTGGTCTTCAGCATCGGGCCGGCGAAAATTTCGCTCAGCTTCGGACGATCACCGCTGGCCGCCTGTTTGGCACGGGTCTCCGCAGCGATGGCCGGTTCTTCCACATAGCGGCGGAGATACAGCACCAGCAGCGCCGGCAGTGCGCCGATGGCGAACATGTAGCGCCATGCGATATCCGGCGGCAGCAACGAGAACAGTGCCGCCTGCGAGAGCACGGCCAGACCCCAGCCGACAGCCCAGCCCGATTGCACCGAGCCGACCGCACGGCCGCGATATTGCGGACGGATGGCTTCGCCCATCAGCACCGCACCCGCCGCCCATTCACCGCCGAAGCCGATACCGAGCAAAGCGCGTGCGATGAGAAGCTGATCGAAATTCTGCACGAAGGCGCAGACCAGCGAGAAGAACGAGAACCAGAGAATGGTGATTTGCAGCGTTCGAACGCGACCGATGCGGTCAGCGAGATAACCGCCGAGCCAGCCGCCGAGCGCCGATGCGAGCAATGTCACCGTGCCCGCGAGGCCGGCCGTGCCGGGATCGACCTTCCACAAGACGATGATCGTGCCGATCACCAGCGGATAGATCATGAAGTCCATGCCGTCGAGCGCCCAGCCGGTAGCGCAGGCCCAGAAGGTGCGCCGCTCGGGCACGTTCATGTCGCGATAGAATGCGAGAAGGCTGGTGTCTTCGATTTCGGCGCGCTCGATGGCGCCCGATCCGTTCGGTGTGTTGCTCATTGTTTCCCCCTGTCTTCGATCGGTCAGGCGTTTCGCCTGCCACCAATTCCAGAACATCGGGAATGTTTAGTATCCCGATGCCGTAGCGCCACGCGTACGCGGATCGGGAGCACCGAGCAAGCTATCCGGCGTTGCAAGAATAGAATTTGCCGAAGTCTGGCCCATGGGGAAGACAATGCTATGGCCTAAAGCCTTTAGCGAAATCAATGTCGCCTCGGAAAAGCCGTTCTCGATCCGCACGTCATCGGGCAGCCATTGATGATGCAGTCGCGGGGCAGCAACGGCGGACATCACATCCATTCTGTAGTCGATCACATTGACGATCACCTGCAGCACCGTCGAAATGATGCGGCTGCCGCCGGGCGATCCCGTGACAAGCACCGGCTTTCCGTCCTTCAGCACGATGGTCGGCGTCATCGAGGAGAGCGGGCGCTTGCCAGGTCCGGGCAGATTGGCCTCATAGCCGACGAGGCCGTAGGCATTGGATGCGCCGGGCGATGCGGTGAAATCGTCGAGTTCGTTGTTGAGCAGCACGCCGGTGCCTTCAGGTACGAGACCCATGCCGTAACTGAAGTTGAGCGTGTAGGTGTTGCTCACCGCATTGCCGGCGCTGTCGAGAACGGAATAGTGCGTGGTGTTCTGCCCTTCGCGCGGCGGCTTCGGCGCATCACTCCAGGGCGTCGCCCGCTTGGGATCGATCGTGGCGCGCTGCTTCACTGCATAGTCCTTCGAGATCAGCGTTGCGATCGGCGCATTGACGAAAGCGGGATCGCCGAGATAGCGCGCGCGATCGGCATAAGCACGCTTCATCGCCTCGATGAGCAGATGCAGCGACGGCGCGGAGCCCTGCTGCATCTCGGCAAGCGGAAAGCCTTCGAGAATGTTGAGCGTCTCCAGCAACACCGTGCCGCCTGAGGACGGCAGCGGCATCGAGACGATGTCATAGCCGCGATAGGTGCCACGCACCGGCTCGCGGATGACAGGTCGATAAGTCTTGAGATCATCGAGCGTGAAGATGCCGCCGGCATTATTGATGCCGCTGACGAGCTTCTCGGCGACGGGGCCCTCGTAGAAGCCGCGCGGCCCCTGTTGCGCGATGGCCGTCAGCGTGTCCGCGAGGTCGCTTTGCACGAGCCTGTCGCCCTCGCGCAGCGATGTGCCATCGCCGCGCGAAAAGATCGGTTTGCTCGTTGGCCAGCGTGCCAGGCGGCGATGCCAGTCGGGCAATGTGTCGGCGCCGTCATCGGTGAGCACAAAACCGTCGCGCGCAAGCACAATGGCCGGCTGCAGCAAATCGGACAGCGTGAATTTGCCCGAGCCATATTTTTCCAGTGCCAGTGCGAGTCCTGCCACCGTGCCGGGGACGCCGATCCCGAGTGCACTATCGCGCGACTTCGCGATATCCGGCTTGCCGTCGCTGCCGAGAAACATGTCGCGCGTCGCCTTGCCGGGCGCCGTCTCGCGATAGTCGATGGTGACGTCCTCGCCTTTGGCGGTGTGGATCACCATAAAGCCGCCGCCGCCGATATTTCCGGCGCGCGGATAAGTAACAGCCATGGCAAAGCCGGTGGCCACGGCCGCATCCACGGCATTTCCGCCACGCGCCATCACATCGGCGCCAACCTGCGCGGACAGCCGCTCCTGCGCCACGACCATTCCGTGTTGCGCGGTGACCGGCTTCAGCGTGCCCAACGGTGCGGGAGTATAGTTATCGCGCGACTGTTGCGCGTTTGTCGGCTCGGCCGTCGCCAATATTGCTACGAGTGCTGCAGCGCATGCACAACGCAGGAAAGTAAAACACGTCATCGATGGCTCCGGCTGAGCGGCGGATACGATCGTTTAACCGCCACCCATGCTATATGGATTGAGAATCGTCATCTACAACACGCGGTTCTTTGAGGAGAACTATCCATGGCGGTCGCCGCCGCACACTCTCCTGTCGCGGCAGTTCCGACGACTTATCCGCCACGCCGTGCCGTGGTCAGCTGGATGTTCTTCGATTGGGCAGCACAGCCCTATTTCAGCCTGATCACGACTTTCGTGTTTGCGCCCTATTTTGCGACGCGCGTCGCCGCTGATCCGGCCACCGGGCAATCCATGTGGGGATTTGCGACCGCAGCCGCGGGCCTGATCATCGCGCTGATGTCGCCCGTGCTCGGCGCCATTGCGGATGCCAGCGGGCGGCGCAAGCCATGGATCGCGGGCTTCGGTGCCATCTTCGTGATCGGTGCCTGCCTGATGTGGATCGGCAAGCCCGGTGATCCCGCGCTGATCCTGCCGCTGCTGATCGCTTATGGCTTTGCCACCATCGGCGTCGAATTCGCCACGGTGTTCAACAATGCGATGATGCCGACTCTGGTGCCGCCGGACAAAATCGGCCGGCTCTCGGGCTCCGGCTGGGCGCTCGGTTATGTCGGCGGCATTCTCAGCCTCATCGTTGTGCTCGGCTTCATGGCGGCCAATCCCGTGAGCGGCAAGACGCTGTTCGGCCTGACGCCGATCCTTGGCCTCGATCCGGCGAGCTTCGAAGGCGATCGCATTTCGGGTCCGCTATCGGGCCTGTGGTTCGTCGTATTCGTGTTGCCGATGTTTCTGTTCACGCCGGATTTTCCGGCCAGAGTGAAAGCCAGCAATGCGGTCCGCGCCGGCCTCACCGATCTCGGCCATACGCTGCGCGAATTGCCGAAGCACAAATCCATGATGGCGTTTCTGATCGCCAACATGATCTACACCGATGGCCTTGTTTCGCTGTTTGCCTTTGGTGGCATCTATGCGGCTGGCACGTTCGGCTGGAATACGATTCAGATCGGCACGTTCGGAATTATCCTCGCCATCGCCGGCACCTTCGGGGCCTTCATGGGTGGCAAGCTCGATGATGCGTTCGGGCCGAAGCGCGTGATCGCCGGCGCGTTGCTGTTGCTGCTGCTGGCTGTCGTGTCGATCCTGCTGATCGACAAGGAGACCATCCTGTTCATGAAAGTGACACCGCCGCAGCCCAATGGCGGTTTGTTCGCGGCACCTGCGGAAAAGGCCTATTTGCTGCTCGGCTGCCTGATCGGCATGGCCGGTGGACCGCTGCAGGCGGCGTCGCGCACGCTGCTGATCAGGCTCGCACCGCAGGATCGCATCGGCCAGTTCTTCGGCCTGTTCGCACTGACCGGGAAGGTGACGTCATTCATGGGGCCATTGCTGATCGGCCTCGTCACCGCCGTCACGGCGAGCCAGAAGGCGGGCATGGCGGTGCTGGTGATGTTCTTCGTGGCCGGGCTGGGACTGCTGGCGCGGGTGCGGCAGGCTTAACTCTCACTGTCGCCACCCGGCTTGACCGGGTGGTCCATGAAACGCAGAAGCCTGCGTTTCATCTCTCTTGTGAGTGTCTATTGGATCGCCCGGTCGAGCCGGGCGATGACAGTAGGGTTGTGACTAGTGCTTGAAGTGCCGGGTGCCGGTGAACACCATGGCGATCCCGGCATCGTCGGCGGCCTTGATCACTTCATCATCGCGCACCGAGCCGCCCGGCTGGATCACCGCCGTCGCGCCGGCTTCAATCGCCACCAGCAAACCATCCGCAAACGGGAAGAATGCGTCGGAGGCGACCACCGAACCCTTGGTCATCGGCTCGGCCAGCTTCAGCTCCGTCGCCGCATCCTGCGCCTTGCGGGCGGCGATGCGGGCACTGTCGATACGGCTCATCTGGCCGGCGCCGACACCGACGGTGGCGAGATCCTTCGCGTAGACGATCGTGTTCGACTTGATGTGCTTGGCGACACGGAAGGCGAATTTCAGATCGCGCAGTTCGGCGTCGGTCGGCTGACGCTTGGTCACGACCTTCAGCGTCATGTCATCGACGACAGCATTGTCACGGCTCTGAACGAGCAGACCACCGGCGACGGTCTTCGCCGTGAAGCCAGCCGCGCGCGGATCGGGCAGTGCGCCCGCCAGCAGCAGGCGCAGGTTCTTCTTCGCCGCGACGATGGCAATCGCCTCATCCGTCGCGTCCGGAGCCACGATGACTTCGGTGAAGATCTCGGTGATCACCTTCGCGGTTTCGGCATCCAGCGTCTGGTTCAGCGCGACGATGCCGCCGAACGCCGAGGTGGAGTCACAGGCCAGCGCCTTGCGATAGGCCTCGACCAGATTGCTGCCTTCCGCCACGCCGCAGGGATTGGCGTGCTTGACGATGACGCAGGCTGCGGTGCGCTTGGGATCGAACTCGGCGATGGCCTCATAGGCCGCGTCGGTGTCGTTGATATTGTTGTAGGACAGCTGCTTGCCCTGCACCTGCCGCGCCGAGGCGACGCCGGGGCGCAGTTCGGGGGTGCGATAGAAAGCTGCGGTCTGGTGCGGGTTCTCGCCATAGCGCAGCGCTTCCACCAGCTTGCCACCGACGGCGCGGAAGTCCGGCGCATCGGTCTTGAGCTGGTCGGCGAACCAGTTGGAGATCGCGGCATCGTAAGCGGCGGTGCGCGCATAGGCCTTGGCGGCGAGGCGGCGGCGCAGCGTCTGCGTTGTGGCGCCCTTGTTGGTCGCGAGTTCGTCGAGCACCGCCTGATAGTCCGAGGGCTCGACCACGACGGTCACGTCGTCATGGTTCTTCGAGGCGGCGCGGATCATCGCCGGGCCACCGATATCGATATTCTCGATGCAGTCGTCCCAGGACGCGTTCTTCGCCACCGTCTCTTCGAACGGATAGAGGTTCACGACCAGCAGATCGATCTGCGCGATGCCGTGATCGGCCATGGCCTTCTTGTGCTCGGCATTGTCGCGGATCGCGAGCAGGCCGCCATGCACCTTCGGATGCAGCGTCTTGACACGGCCATCCATCATTTCCGGGAAGCCGGTGAGGTCGGACACGTCGGACACCTTGAGGCCCGCCGCAGCGATCGCCTTGGCGGTACCGCCGGTGGAGACGAGATCGACGCCATGCGCGGACAGCGCGCGGGCGAATTCGATCAGTCCGGACTTATCGGAAACGGACAAGAGAGCGCGAGTGACCTTGCGCGGATGGTCGGTCATGACTGTGTATCCCGTGGGAGAAGGCAGCCGCGTAGCATGGTTTGGCGGGGCGTGAAACCGGGGCGGTTGGCATGCCAGACATTTGCGGGCGGCCCCAAACTCCGCCCCTCATGGTGAGGAGGCGCGTAGCGCCGTCTCGAACCATGAGATGGCTAGCCTCCGGAGCCTGGCGGCCATCCTTCGAGACGCGGCCTGCGGCCGCTCCTCAGGATGAAGGGCAGGGAGTATTGATTTACAACGGCAATTCCGGCTCGCGCCGCGCATTCCGCCGGGCGCTCGTCTGCGACGGCGACGAATTCGACCGCGCAAAGCTCCAGCGCACGCTGCCGGTCTGGCGGGCGTCCTGGTGGATCACGATCTGCGCCGTCCGGCGCGGGCCGTCATTGCCGGCCAGGAACACGCTGTCCTCGAGGTCGACCTTGTCGTCCAGCGCCTCGAAGGTCCAGACGTCGCGGTTCGGCAGCACCAGCATGACGCCGCGGGCATCGCTCAACCGGCTCGCTTTCACCGACGGATGCAGGTGGAAGCGGATCGCGTAGTCCGTATTGTTGCCCTTCAGCCGTGCGCCCGGGGCGGGGGCGACGATATCCTCGCCATCCAGCCGATTGCCATCCGCGGCGATACTGAGGATGCGGCGATGCTCGATACCGAAACGCGATTTGTAGCCGTCATGGGCGGTGGTGAGCATGGTGCCGTCCGACGTCACCTCGCGATAGTTCTCGACCGTGTTCGGACCGCCGGTGATCGGCGAGCCGCGCAAGAATTTCTTCATGGCGCCGGCTTCGACGAACTGGCTCGATGAGGCGTTATGATAGGTCACGGTCGAATGCGCCGGCGTCGAGCGCGCAAACACACGCCAGTTGTCGCGTGCGGTCGACGGCATGCCGCAATTGGTGACGATGCGGCTGGCGCCGGATGAGAGTTCGAACGCGAGCGTGCCCGCATGCGCCTCGTGGCTGACATCGGGCGGCGGCGGCGGGCCAGTGTCGATGATGACGACCATG
Source organism: Tardiphaga sp. GW821-FHT12E02 (assembly GCF_058807155.1). Taxonomy (NCBI): domain Bacteria; kingdom Pseudomonadati; phylum Pseudomonadota; class Alphaproteobacteria; order Hyphomicrobiales; family Nitrobacteraceae; genus Tardiphaga; species Tardiphaga sp. GW821-FHT12E02. The sequence goes on along the minus strand of NZ_JBXAQK010000001.1, from coordinate 615,424 downwards.
TTGCCGGCTTCGACGCGCTGGAATCCGGTATGCGGCATATGCGCCATGGGCACGCCGTGGGTGTCGTCATAAGCGAGCAGTGTCGCCACCAGATGCGACGCCGTCGAGCTCATGCCGTTGAACAAGGCGAAATTGCCGTCGCCGTGGCGGAAGAAGCGCAGCATCGGCATCATGCGGTCGATGGCATTGAGCAAGGCCGGCGGCGGCGCGATGTTTCGCGCGGCAAATGTCTGGCGCAGGGGCAGCAGGTCGATCAGCAGTTCGATCAGCGCATTCGGATTGCGCGAGACATGGCCGCCATCGGGCAGGATCTGCCTCTGGAGCTCATCCGACAGCCGTTTTGCAGCGGCACGGATATTGTTGGCCTGGTTCGCCAGGCAGAGCGAGGCGTAGCACAGCGCGATCAGCACCTGCATCTTCGGCAGGCCGTCGGCCGCGCTCGGCAGCGCATAGCGCAGCGTACGGATCTCGCGCGCCAGCATGCGCAGATAGCGGCGATAGAATTTTCCGTCGGTATCGCCCAGCACCAGTGGCGCCTGCGACAATAGCGAAATCACGCGACGCGCGACCACTTCGGGCCGGCGCCCGATCGGCCGCTTGCGCGCCGTGTTCGACATCCAGTCGTCGATCAGCGAGCGCGCATTGGCGCGGGTGATGGCGGTGTCGGCGGCGCGCAGATGGCGCAACCAGCCGAAGCCGAGCAGCGAGACTTCCCAGTCTTCCGATGGCGGTTCCAGATCGAAGATCGAGCGGCCGTGGCAGGTGACGATCTTGCCGGCGAACACGAAGCGGCCCGCATAGATCTCGGCGGCACGCGTCGCGTCGGTGGTGCGCAGGTCGTGCGGCGCAATCAGCAGGCGATCGGTGCGGCCGGGCCACAGACGCGAGACCGCCGCCGAGCCGCCGGACATGCGCGCGAGCGCACTCCGCGCGAAGCGGCCGAGGATCAGCCTCGAAATACGTCTGCGATGAGCGACCACGTGCGCCTTGAAATGGGAAGGAGTTCGATGCGAATCCTTAATAACCGGAAACGCTGTCCGCACACAGCACAAGCAGCCGCCCTGTGGACGCTTCGCCGAATCAGGGAATTATCCTGTAAATATCAGGATTTAATCAGCCGCGCTGCATAGAAGCCGTCGAGCCCGCCAAGCCGGGGATCGGTGTGGGGCAGATGGCTCGGCAAGGTGCGCAGATCGCCATCGGGCGTGATGATCTCGGCCAGACCGGCAACTTCGCCGGCCGTTGCCGGCATGCGGCGCATGCTGGAATCATTTGCCAGCAGATCGGCGATGGCGTGCTCGCCTTCGTCGGGTTCCAGCGAGCAGGTGCAATAGACCAGCATGCCGCCGGGCTTCAGCATGGTCACGGCCTTGGCCAGCAAACGCCGCTGCAAGGCGGTCAGCATGGCGATGTCGGCTTCCTGTTTCAGCCAGGCGACATCGGGATGGCGACGGATGGTGCCGGTGGAGGAACACGGCGCGTCCAGCAGAACGCCGTCAAAGCCTTCGCCCGGATATTCGGTGCCATCGGAGACCACGGTCTCGGCCTGCAGCGAGAGCCGGCCAAGATTTTCGCGCAGCCGCGCCACGCGGTTCGGCGAGCGATCGACTGCGACCACATCGGCACCGCCCTGTGCGAGCTGCGCGGTCTTGCCGCCGGGAGCGGCGCAGAGATCGACGATGCGTTTGCCGTTGAGATCGCCGAACAGCCGTGCGGGCAATGCCGCCGCGGCGTCCTGCACCCACCACTGGCCATCATTGAAACCAGGCAGCATGGTCACCGAGCCCTGCAGCAATGTCCGCACCGTGCCGGTGGGCAGCACTTCGCCATGCAGGCGCGTCGCCCAGGCCTCGGCTTCGGACTTTACGGTGAGATCAAGCGACGGCTCATGGCTGAGTGCAGTGGCGATGTCCCGCGCGGTGGCTTCGCCGTAGTGGGCGGACCAGCGGGCGAACAGCCATGGCGGAATGTCCAGGCTCTGGCCGGCAGCCTCGGCGATCAGGTCATGCCCCTCGCGCGCGCAGCGGCGCAGCACGGCATTGACGAGCCCGGCATATTTCGCGGCGCGTCGGTCGGATTGCACCATGCGCACGGAGAGATCGACGGCGGCATGGTCGGGTACATCCATCCAGAGAATTTGCGCAGCACCGATCAGCAGAGCGCTTTGCGCACGCGGTGCATCGGTGGGAATACCGCGATCGAGCAGGCGCGAGAGAATCTGGCCGAGCGTACCGAGTCGGCGCAGGATCGTCGCGACAAGGCGACGCATCAATGCGCGGTCGCGGTCGGAGAGCGTTTTCAGGCCGGGATGCGCAGCAGGGCCTTCGAGCTGGTCATCCAGCGTGCGGTGCTTCTGCAGCACGCCATCGAGAATATCGGCTGCGATGCGTCGCGCGGCGAGGCCGGGGACCTCGGGTGGCGGTGCGTATTTCACTTGCGGCATGCAGCAACATCACAATGGAAGATCGGGAATGGCGAGAATTTCGGCCGACGCCAGCGGGCGGGACCGATTCTGTCGCACGCGAATATGCCAAATGTAAGAATCGCCCTTATATGCGCATCATCGCATACTAGCCCTTCGATGCGAAATCGGTAACGTGTGCGGACCCTTGCGGTCACAGGGACCATAGAGATGAACGACAAACCCGAAGATCACTCCATCGTGCCCGAGCCGGCGCCGGAAAAGGTGCTGTCGCCCGAAGCGCAGCGTGCACTGGCCGAAGCCGCCGAGCGCCGCGCCGCCGCTTCGGCACCAGTGCCGCATGCCAAGGAATTGCAGGGCCCGGACGGACCCGAGCCGACGCGTTTCGGCGATTGGGAACGCAAAGGCATCGCGTCGGATTTTTGAGGTGATGATCTTTCACCTCTCCCCACCGGGGAGAGGTCGACACGCGAAGCGTGGCGGGTGAGGGGGAGCCGCGGGCGACGTCATGTGTTGCGCCCCCTCACCCGGCTTGCTGCGCAATCCGACCTCTCCCCGGTGGGGAGAGGTGATTGAGTGTCACTACTACTATCTTCTCGATGGCCTGTAAGCTCACTCCATGCCGCCACTCTCACGCATCCATCATGCGTCGCCATGGCGAGCGCGTCTCACGCGCCTGTGGCCGTGGATCTTTGTGCTCGGCATGGCCGCGGGCTCTGCACTGCCACTGAAGCGCTGGCTGCCGACGATCTTCCATGACGAGACCCAGGCCGAGCGCGATGCCAACATGATCGTGCAGCGGACGGGCAGCCGCGATGACCGCCATGCGGTCGATGTGCTCTACACCATCGATGGCGATACATTTGGTGCCCGCGTGCATCTTGCTCCCGGCGACGATCTCACCGCGCGCATCCGCCTGCGCGGCATCGATGCGCCCGAATTGAAAGGCCAGTGCACGACAGAGATACGCCTCGCCGAAGACGCCACCGCGGCGTTGAAGCGCCTGCTCAAGGATGGCGGCGTGACGATCTACAATATCGGACCCGACAAATATCCCGGCCGCGTCGTGGCAAGTGTCGCCACACGCCGCACGCCGGATGTCTCGGCCGCATTGCTCGCCGGAGGTTTTGCGCGCAGCTATGGCGGCGGTCATCGCGGCGGCTGGTGCGGTTGAAGCGTAGGATGGGTTGAGCGTAGCGATACCCATCACCACAAGCGCTTGCTGTGATGGGTATCGCTACGCTCAACCCATCCTACAAGCGAACGCTCAGCGCTGGGTGACAACCACCTGGGTGCCGACCGAAACGCGCGAGAACAGGTCGGTGATGTCCTCGTTATACATGCGCACGCAGCCGTAGGAGACATAGCCGCCGATCGACTTCGGCACATTGGTGCCGTGGATGGCATATTCGCCGCCGGCCAGCGTCATGGCAGCGACCCCCATCGGATTGGCGGGCGAGCCGCCGGGGATCACGTCCGGGATGCGCGGATTGTCGCGCTTCACATCGGCCGGGGGCGACCAGGCGGGCTGGCGGTATTTGCCGTCGATCTTGGTGACGCCGGCCCACTGCTTGCCGGGCTTGCCGACGCCGACGGGGTAGCGCACGGCAACGCCGGGCTCGGTGACCAGATAGAGCTTCCGCTCGCCGGTCTTCACCACGATGGTGCCGGGCGCATAGTCACCGCGGAAATTGACGAGGCTGGGGGCGGCCTGCGCGGACGTCGCGGCCAGGGTGGCAGCAACCAGTGTCGCGGCTAGCGCACCTGCAATCTTCGAAGACATCGATCTCTCCAAATTCGACCATCCGGTATCGGCCGGACGCGGTCGTTCCGCCGCTGCGGGCGAGCACACAATCGCAATATCGGGAAGCTTCAACCGGCTGCGTAAACAGCCGGTCTCCATCGACACGGGAACCGCATCGGGAGCACCGTTTAATGAGGGGAACTCGCAAACAAAGTAAATGTCCGGGAAACAACACTCGCTCTAAATTGGACGGGAGCGGATGCCGTGAGGCTGACAACTGCGTGAGGGGGGCGTGATTTGCCTCCTGTCGTCGCCCGGCTCGATCGGGCGACCCAGTAAACACGAACGGTCGTGAGAGAGCCGCACCGCCGTTGTTTACTGGATCACCCGCTTTCGCGGGTGATGACAGTTCCGAGCCGGGCTACCCCAGCGTAAACGCCTCATGGATCGCCGACTGCACGGCGCCGCCCGTCACCGCCCCGCCGCCGGCCACATAGATCCAGTCGCCGATCACCGTGGCGCCCACCGCATGGCGCGGGGTCAGCATCGGGGCATGGCTCTGCCAGCTGTCGGTCCTGGGATCGTAGCTCTCCATCTGCCCGAACACCTTTTCCTGCGTGATCTTGCCGTCGCGGATCACGCCGGATTCACCGCCCATGGCGAACAGCCGGTCGCGATAGATCACCAGGCCGTGGCCGGATCGGGCGACCGGCAGCGGCTTGCGTAATTCCCAGGTGTCGCGCTCGGGCAGATACACGTGGTGCAGGTCGGTATTGTATTCGAATGTGTTGAAGCGCCCGCCGATGACGTGGATGGCGCCGCCATAAGCGACGCAGCCGACATGATCGCGCGCGCCGGGCAAGGGTTTTCGTGTCTCCCATTTGTCGGACCTGGGATCATAGACCTCGTGCCAGCTCACGCTGGCGCGCTCGGCTGCGGGCTCAGAAGCGCCGCCGATGAGATGGATCTTGCCGTTGAGCGCGACAGCCGCGCCTGCGCCGCGCGGACGCGGCAGTGGCGCGATCGTGTCCCAGCGGTCGGATGCGACATCATAGGCGTAAGTGTTCTGATCGGAGCCGCGATTCTGCTGCATGAAGCCGCCGAGCGCATAGACGCGGCCCGCATCGGCTGCGACCGACACATGATTGGCGCCACGCGGCAGCGGCGCGGCGTTGAACCACTGGTCTTTCGCGGCGTCATAGACATGATGATACGGCCGATCGACACGGCCTTCGCCATAGCCGCCGACGATATGCATGCGATCGGCCCAGGCCGTCGCCCAGGCCATCTCGCTGCGCGGCAGCGGCAGGGCCGCGCGCGGCTGCCATTTGCCGGGCAGGCCTTTCGGCGCCGGACTGTCGGTGACGCGCTGCGCTTCCTGCTCCGGCGTCATGTGATGCGGCACGCCGCCCTGCAATTTGGCGTAGGGCCCGGCGGAGGATGGGGCGGCGGGAAGTGCGGGGTGGTGGCCGGCGTGTTGCGCCTGCGCCGCAGTGGCACTGACGATGGCAGCCGCGCTGCCGAGAACAAAGGAACGGCGATCCATGGTCGTCTCTCCCAGATGCCACACTCTCCGTGTCATCCCCGCGAAAGCGGGGATCCATACACGCTGTAAAGTTCATTGAAGCACTTCAGCCGTTGGCTCTGCCACGTCGTCACACGCCGTCGGAGGTTATGGGTCCCCGCTTTCGCGGGGACGACAATGGAGAGAACCGCTGGCTGGGGCGCCTTACGCCCCCTTCTTCTTGTTCTGTCGCTTCTCGACGAGATCATCCACCACCGCCGGATCCGCCAGCGTCGACGTATCGCCCAGCGATGACGGCTCGTCCTCCGCGATCTTGCGCAGGATGCGCCGCATGATCTTGCCCGAGCGCGTTTTCGGCAGGCCCGGTGCAAACTGGATCAGGTCCGGCGAGGCGATCGGGCCGATATCCTTGCGGACCCAGGCCACCAGCTCCTTGCGCAGTTCTTCGGTCGGCTCCACGCCGTTCATCAGGGTGACATAGGCGTAGATGCCCTGGCCCTTGATGTCGTGGGGATAGCCGACGACAGCGGCTTCCGAGACCTTGTCATGCGCGACCAGCGATGACTCCACTTCCGCGGTGCCCATGCGGTGGCCGGAGACATTGATCACGTCGTCGACGCGACCGGTGATCCAGTAATAGCCGTCGGCATCCCGGCGGCAGCCGTCACCGGTGAAATACTTGTTCTTGTAGGTCGAGAAGTAGGTCTGCTCGAAGCGCGCGTGATCGCCATAGACCGTGCGCATCTGCCCCGGCCACGACTTTGCGATGCAGAGATTGCCCGAGGTCTCGCCCTCCAGCACCTTGCCATCGGCGTCGACGATCTCCGGCACCACGCCGAAGAACGGCCGCGTTGCCGAGCCGGGCTTCAGCTTGGTGGCACCCGGCAGCGGCGTGATCAAAATGCCGCCGGTCTCGGTCTGCCACCAGGTATCGACGATCGGGCAACGGCCGTCGCCGACGACATGGTAGTACCATTCCCAGGCTTCCGGATTGATCGGCTCGCCCACCGAGCCCATCAGCCGCAGGCTCGCCCGCGAGGTTTTCTTCACCGGCTCGTCGCCGGCCTGCATCAATGCGCGGATCGCGGTCGGCGCGGTGTAGAAGATGTTGACCTTGTGCTTGTCGATCACCTGCCAGAAGCGCGAATTGTCCGGGTAGTTCGGCACGCCTTCGAACATCAGCGTCGTCGCGCCATTGGCCAGCGGTCCGTACAGAATGTAGCTGTGGCCGGTGACCCAGCCGACATCCGCGGTGCACCAGTAAATGTCGCCGTCGTGATAATCGAACACGTATTGATGCGTCATCGACGCGAACAGCAGATAGCCGCCGGTGGTGTGCAGCACGCCCTTGGGCTGGCCGGTGGAGCCTGACGTGTAGAGGATGAACAGCGGATCTTCCGCGTTCATCTCCTCGCACGGGCATTCGGTCGTCACCATCTCGGCAGCTTCGCGATACCAGAAGTCGCGCGCGGGATCGATATCGACGGCCGCACCGGTGTGCTTGACCACGACCACCCAGTCGACACCGCCGGCCTTGGCCACGGCTGCATCGACATTCTTCTTCAGCGGCACTTTCTTGCCGCCGCGCAGGCCTTCATCCGCGGTGATGATGATCTTCGACTGGCAGTCGGTGATGCGTTGCGCCAGTGAATCCGGCGAGAAGCCGGCGAACACGACGGAATGGATTGCGCCGATGCGCGCGCAGGCAAGCATCGCATAGGCGGCTTCCGGGATCATCGGCAGATAGATGGTGACGCGGTCGCCCTTGCCGACATTGCGGTTGCGCAACACGTTGGCCATCCTGGCCACTTCGTCATGCAGTTCCTGATAGGTGATGTGCCGGGATTGCGAGGGATCGTCGCCTTCCCAGATGATCGCGGTCTGGTTGGCGCGCTTCGGCAGATGGCGGTCGATGCAGTTATAGGCAGCGTTGAGCACGCCATCCTCGAACCATTTGATCGAGATATTGCCCGGCGCATAGGAGGTGTTTTCGATCTTGGTCGGCGCGTGGGTCCAGTCGAGGCGCTTGGCCTGTTCGGCCCAGAAGCCGTCACTGTCGCTGGTCGAGCGCGCATACATGTCCTTGTATTTCGCGTCGTCGACATAAGCGCGCGAGGTCCATTCGCTCGGTACGTCGTAAATCTTGTCGGACATCGTTCCCTCCACTTATCTCGCCGCCACAAAAACAACCCTGCGCCGCAAGCCGTTTCTCGTTTGATGTTCCAATTATGCGTCGGCGGGGGCAGGCCGGACAAGGTCGCGGCGTCTCCCCCTTTCGTCGGTTGCGATACCCCTGAAGCATGACCTTTCGCGGTCACGCTTTTGGGTCGGCAACAAGACGCAGGAACGAAAATCACCTGATTCGCATTATCGCGACGAGGGTGAGGACGAGAAAGCGCCTAAGACCATGATGGAGCAGCAGAATTTAACGGCGGCCCGCGGTACCACGGCGCGTTCCGCGCTGTCGGCGGCCAAGCTTCTGGCCGGCAAGCTCGCCGATCGGCAGCCGAAACTGCGTGGCAAAAGCACCGTCGAAGCCCTGGCGCGCGAACTTGGCCTCACACTCGGCGATCAAACAGAATTGACCATCCGTCGTCGCAAGAGCGGCAAAGCCTATTCCTTCATCCGCGAGAACGGCACGCGCATCCGGCATGCCGGCACCATCCGCCGGTTGAATGCGATGGCGGTGCCGCCTGCTTATGTCGATGTCCGCTATGCCGTCGATCCCAACCTGCACCTGCAGGCCGTTGGCCGCGATGCGGCAGGGCGGCTGCAATATCGCTATCACGCCGATTGGGAGAAGGTGCGCGAGCATCGCAAGGCCAATCGCCTGGCGCGGCTGGTGAATGCGTTGCCGAAAATTCGCCGGAGCGTTTCGCAGTTTCTCGCCGGCGATGAGCCGACGCGCGAATTCGCGCTGGCGGCGGTGATCGAACTCGTCACCCGCACGGCGATCCGTGCCGGCAATGAAAGCTACATGAAGCTATCTGGCACCCGCGGCGCCACCACGCTGATGAAGTCGAACGTGGAGCTCGATGGCAAATGCGTCGTTCTGTCGTTCAAGGCGAAGGGCGGCAAGGCCGTGCGCAAGGAATGCGATGCGGCCAAGCTCGTACGCGCCATCGGCATCCTGCATGAGGTGCCCGGCCGCCGCCTGTTTCAGTACACCGACAAGGTCGGTCGCATCCATAAAGTGAACACAGCGGCGGTGAATGCCTTCCTGCGCGACATCGCCGGCATCAAGATCTCGCTGAAGGATTTTCGCACGCTGATGGCCTCGGCGACGGTGGTCGAGACGCTGGCGCATATCGAGCCGGCCGAGAGTGTACGTGGCCGCAAGAAGCAGGTGCTCGACGCCGTGCGTTCGGCCGCCGATGAGCTGTCGAACACCGCCACGATCTGCCGCAAGAGCTATGTCCACGGCACTATCGTCACGGCCTTCGAGAACGGCGCGCTGGCGCGGATCGCCGCGAAGCAGAGCGGCTACCGCTCGCAGTCGAATCGCGAGCAGTTGCTGGCGCAGGTGGTGGCGGAGGCAGGGTAGGATGGGTTGAGCGCAGCGATACCCATCATCTCATGCGCCCGGCGGTGATGGGTATCGCTACGCTCAACCCATCCTACGACTTCAGCGTCCACACCGCCGTATTCTTGATGTCCGCATCCTCCAGATCGCGCGTGACCGGCACCTTGTATTCCGCCAGTTTTCGCAGCTTGTCCTTCGGCAGATAGCTCCGTCCGGGATCACCGATCAGCACCATTGCGCCACGCGCGGCTTGTGCGGCAAGAAACGCGAAAGCCCGCTCCGCGGTATCGCGCTCGTAGAAAATATCGCCGGCAAGGATCGTCTGCGCGTCAGACGCAACGGCATCACCGAGCAGATCATCGCCGCGCACATCGACAACGACGTTGTTATCCGCCGCATTGATACCAATCGCCACGCGCGCAAATGCATCGATATCGTAACCGATCACGCTTGTCGCGCCAGCCTTCATCGCCGCAATCGCCACCAGTCCCGATCCCGAAGCGAGATCGAGCACCGCGCGCCCCACCACATGCGCGGGATGATCGAGCACGAACCGCGCCAGCGCCTGTCCGCCAGCCCAGGCAAAGGCCCAGAACGGCGGCGGCAGACCGGCCTCGCCCAGTTCTTCTTCGGTCTTGCTCCAGAGCGGCACGGCTTCATCAGCCACATGCAGGCTGATCTCCGGCACCAGCGGCACCGGCAGCAGGCGCGTATTGGCGCGGATGAATCCAGTGGGATCAGCAATCGCAGGCGTCGCGCCCGCGGTGCTCACAAGCCGCCCATCTTGCAGAGCAGCTTCCATTCCTCGGCGGTGATCGGCGGTACCGACAGGCGGGACTGTTTGATGATCGCGACATTGGCGAGCTTCGGCTCGGCCTTGATCTCCGCCAGTGTAACCGGCCGCGGCAGGTCCTGTACGGCTTTCACATCGACGCAGACCCAGGGCGTGCCCGGCTCGGCGGTGGGGTCGGGGTGATGTTCCTTGACGACCTCGGCGATCCCCACGATCTCCTTGCCGATATTGGAATGATAGAAGAAGGCGCGGTCGCCCTTCTTCATCTTCATCATGTTCAGCTTGGCGGTGTGGTTGCGGATGCCGGTCCATTCGGTGCCCTTGGCACCGGCCGCTTTCTGCTCGTCCCACGACCAGGCGTCGGGCTCCGATTTGATCAGCCAGTATTGCATCGTCTAACCTTCTGCCTTGAATGGCCGTGTCAGCAGGCCCTCGATCACCTGATCGACGCTGGCGCTGCCATCGAGAATCATCGCCACCGCTTTTGCCACCGGCATGTCGACGCCGTTCTCCTCGGCCAGTTCGATCAATACCGGCGCCGTAAACGCGCCCTCTGCCAGCTTGCCCGCCGGCGGAGGTTCGCCACGGCCGAGCGCCACACCGAGCGCAAAGTTTCGCGATTGCGCGCTGGAGCAGCTGAGAATGAGGTCGCCGAGACCGGACAGTCCCGCAATCGTCTCCGCCCGCGCACCGCAGGCGACGCCGAGCCGCACCAGTTCGCTGAAGCCGCGCGTCGTCAGCGCCGCCAGCGCCGACGCGCCAAGCTCTTTGCCGGCGACGATGCCCGCGGCAATCGCCAGCACATTCTTCGCCGCGCCACCGATCTCGACACCACGGACATCGGTGGAGTGATAGGGGCGGAAGGTTGCCGAGCCGAGCGCCTGCACAAGGTTGATCGCTGCATCCTCATCGGCGCAAGCCAGCGTAACTGCGGTCGGCAGACCGGCCGCGACATCATGGGCAAAGTTCGGCCCAGACAAAATCGCGGGCAGCACATCCGGCGCGACCTCGGCGATCACCTCGGTCATGAATTTGTGCGAGCCCTGCTCGATGCCCTTGGCACAGGCGACGACGGGCTTGCCGGCTGCGAGGAGCGGCGCGATCGCCGTCAGCGCCTCGCGGAGCTGCTGCGATGGGACCGCCAGCAAAATAATATCAGCCCGCGCGGCGAGCGAGAGATCCGATGTCACGAAGACAGCGTCGTCGATGCCTGCACCCGGCAGTCGCGGATTGCTGCGCGAGGTCTGCATCATCTCGGCTGCAGCCGGCGAGCGCGCATAGAGCACGACCTCGCGGCCGGCGCGCGCGGCGACATCGGCGAGCGCCGTGCCGTAGGCACCAGCGCCGATGACGGCGATGGACGCGTAATTGCTCATCGCACCGCTCCTGCCTTGTCCCCGCTTCCAGCGGGGCCATTGCACATGGCAAAGCGCGGACGAGGATAGTGCTCGGCCTGCATGGTTCGAGACGCCCGCTTCGCGGGCTCCTCACCATGAGGGTTTTCTACAGTGCTACACTCCGTCCTCATCCTGAGGAGCGGCCTTCTTAGGCCGCGTCTCGAAGGATGGCCGCAGGCTGCTTCGACGATCATATGCGATAGCCCCGACGCAAGCGGGGAGAGGTTAGGCAGAGCGCTGCGCTTGTCGCCATCATCTCAATATCCCGCCCGGCTGTTCTTGTGCCCCGCCGGCGCCTTTGCATCGGCATCGAGCAGCCAGCGTGCGCGCGGTGGCGCGTCCATGCCGTCGGAAATGCCGAGCGCAAGACGTTCGGCGCCGGCCCATGCGATCATCGCGCCATTGTCGGTGCAAAGCGCCGGTGGCGGCAGCAGCAGGACGGTGCCCGCTTTCTTGGCCACAGCTTCAAGCGCGCCGCGGATGGCCTGATTGGACGCAACACCGCCGGCAGCAACCAATGCCTTCGGCGGCCCGAAACGTTCGGTGAAAATGCGCAGACCGACCTTCAGCCGGTCCGCTGTTGAAGCCAGCACGGCGGCCTGAAAACTCGCGCAGAGATCGGCGATGTCCTGCTCTTCCAGCGGCAACAGGCGGCTCGCTTCATTGCGCACGGCGGTCTTGAGCCCGGAGAGCGAGAAATTCGGCTCCGGCCGCCCGATCATCGGCCGCGGAAACTCGAATCGCGTCGCATCGCCCTGCGCCGCCGCCCGCTCCACCTGCGGCCCGCCGGGATAGGGCAGGCCCAGCATCTTCGCGACCTTGTCGAAGGCTTCGCCCATGGCGTCATCGACGGTGGTGCCGAGGCGCACATAGTCGCCGACGCCGAGCACGGCGACGATCTGCGTATGGCCGCCGGAGACCAGGAACAGACAATATGGAAATGCCAGCGGCTCGGTCAGCCGCGGCGTCAGCGCATGGGCCTCGAGATGGTTCACCGCGACCAGCGGCGTGTCATGGACCATGGCGATGGCCTTTGCCGTGGTGAGGCCCACGATCACCCCGCCGATCAGCCCTGGCCCGGCTGCTGCCGCGACACCGGAGAGTTCGGCATAGCCGACACCGGCCTCGGTCATGGCGCGCTCGATCAGCCCGTCGAGCAGGTCCACATGGGCGCGGGCGGCGATTTCCGGCACCACGCCGCCATAGGGCGCGTGGTCGCTGATCTGCGAATGCACGATATTGGACAGGATGCGGCCGCTGCCGTCCGGCTGCCGTTCGATCACGGCGGCTGCGGTCTCGTCGCAGGTCGTCTCGATCCCCAGCACCAGCATCGGTTGGTCGGTCACGCTTGGTCCTTGCATTGTCAGCGAAATATGGGCTCTTGCTGCCCTTCGCCTAGCACTCTGGGGTCGCAAGGTGCAATCACTCCTCGCCGGGAGCATGATCCCGAAAAGTGGATGCCGGTTTTCGGAATAGATCATGCTCCAGTAAAGAGCGCTCTTATGGCCATTCTCGTCACCCGCCCGCAGCCCGATAATGCCCGCACCGTGGCCGCCTTGCGCGCGCAGGGCTATGTTGCCCTTCCAGCGCCGATGCTGCGCTTCGAAAAAGTGATGTTTTCGCTGGATGCGGAGGCCGATTTCGGCGCCGTGATCGTCACGTCGGCCAATGCCCTGCGCGGCCTTGCAGATCAGCCGGCGGCGAACCGCCTGTTCCGCCTTCCCGTCTTTACGGTCGGGGATCGGACCGCGCAGGCCGCGCAGGATGCCGGTTTCAGGGACGTCATCTCTGCGGGCGGCGATGCCAACGATCTGCGTGCTTTGCTGACGTCGCGGGCGCAGGCCGTGAAACCGCTGCTCTATCTCGCCGGTGCCGATCTCTCCCGCGATCTCGCGGCCGAGCTCGGGACACGCGGTTTTGAGATCGTCACCCACACCACCTATCGCATGGCGCCGGTGGCCGATCTGCCCGACGACGTGACATCCGCCTTCGCCAGCGGGCAGATCGCCGCCGTCCTGCATTATTCCCGTCGCAGCGCCCGCGCCTTCTTCCAGGCCGCGGGCCTCGCCGGTGTCGAGATTTCCGCGCTGGCGATCCCGCATCTTGGCCTGTCCGATGCGGTGGCGAAGATCGCCCACGATGCGGGGGCGACAAAAGTCATGGCCGCGGCCACGCCGGATGAAGATGCCTTATTCGCGGCGCTGGCCCGTGCCATCCCGCCAAATGCACGCTAAAAACGGGTGTTAACAGAGAGGCCACCCAATCTCTGCTAAGGGGGCTGTGTGACTCACGAGGGACTGCATCATGGCCGATGACAACGAGACGGGATCGGTTCCCAATGCCGGCCGGCCCAAGCGCCAGCCGCCGACCCTCGAACTCGCCGCCACCAATGTGACGGAACGGCCGAAAGCCGGTGAAGAACCTGCCGCGCCCGCGCCGGATGTGCCTCCGACCGACGCAGTGCAGCCCGAGGCGCCTGCTGTCGATACATCACCGTCCGATATGCCGCCCTTCGCAGCCGAGCCCGCCGAAGAGGAAGCCACCGCGCCACCGCGTGACAAATCCGCGCTGCTGCTGCCGATCGCCGCAGGCGCCGTGGCCGGTGCGGTCGTCGCCGCTGCCGCGTGGGTCGCGCTGACCAGCATGACACCATCGGATAATGCCGCGACCGAAGCGCTGGCGGCGCGCGTTGCGCAGCTCGAAGCCCGCCCAGTGCCGAAGCCGGACACCGGTCTCGCCACCCGCATCGACGGTATCGAGAAGTCTATCGCAACTCTCCGCAGCGATCTCACTGCTGCCAAGACCCAATCGGATCGCGCGAGCGCCGAGATCAACACGCTCAAATCCGCGCCGCGCGCGGCCGCCGCCGTCGTCGATCTCGCGCCGATCACCGAGCGTCTCAACGTGATCGAACGTGCCACCGGCGATCTGAAATCCTCTGCCGCGCAGCAAAGCGCAAAACCCGTCGATGACCCGGCATTGCGCCGGACCGTGGCCGCCGCATTGCTGGATACATCGGTGCGCCAGAGCGAGCCCTATGCCGCCGCCCTCGCCGCCGTGAAGCCGCTTGCCATCGATCCCGCACAGCTCAAGCCGCTCGACGCCTTCGCCGCATCGGGCGTTCCCAATGATGTCGCGCTGAGCCGTGAACTGCTTGTGCTGCTGCCGAAGCTCACGCCAGCGCCATCCGCAGCGCCATCGCCCGGCACCGGCTTTCTCGATCGCCTGCAGGCCGGCGCCGCAAAGCTCGTCCGCATTGAACGTACCGACGCCGCCAGCAGCGGCAACGGCAGCGCCGTCGCGCGCGCAGCTACCGCTGCCCGCGGCAATGATGTCGCGACGGCCAAGCGTGAGTTGCTGACGCTTGCGCCCGCCGATCGCACCACCGTGCAGCCCTGGCTCGACAAGCTCGCCGCGCGCGATGCGGCGCTTCTGGCCTCCCGTCAATTCGCAGCCGACGCAATGGCGGCGCTCTCCAAACCAGCGCCGTGAGTCCCCGATGATCCGTATCGTTGCCTTTCTCATCCTGATCGCGCTGCTGGCCGCGGGCGCCGCATGGGTCGCCGACCAGACCGGCGATGTCGTGCTGTCCTGGGGCGGCTGGACCATGGCCACGTCGCTGCCGGTGTTCGTGCTGGCGCTCGGTCTCGTCATCGTGGCCGGCATGCTGCTGCTGTGGCTGATTTTCAGCGTCTGGCGTGCGCCATCGCGCTATCGCCGCCACCGCCGCAACAAGCGCCAGGCCCGCGGCCGCCATGCCATCACGCAAGGCCTGCTCGCCATCGGCCAGGGCGATAGCGCCGTCGCCAAACGCCATGCCGGCGTGGCAAAGCGTCTGTCCTCGGATGATCCACTCGCGCTGCTGCTGCATGCGCAATCCGCCCAGCTCGATGGCGATCGCGCCGGTGCCCACCGCGCCTTCCAGGCCATGGCCGAGCGGCAGGACACGCGCCTGCTCGGCCTGCGCGGCCTGTTCATCGAGGCCCAGCGCAGCGACGATCCCGTCAATGCCGTCGCATTGGCCGAAGAAGCCCTGAAGCTCGCGCCGAATTCGACCTGGGCTGCGCAGGCCGTGCTCGGCTTCCGTTGCGCACAATCGGACTGGACCGGCGCGCTCAAGATTCTCGATGCCAATCTGTCATCCGGCCTGATCGATCGTGTCGCCTATCGCCGCCAGCGCGGCGTGCTGCTCACCGCCCGCGCGCTCGATGCCGAGACCAAGGATCGCGACCTCTCCCGCGACAGCGCCATGGAAGCCATTCGCCTGGCGCCGACGCTGATCCCCGCCGCCGTGCTGGCCGCGCGTTTCCAGAGCGAGGCGCATCAGATCCGCCGCGCCATGAAGATCATCGAGGCCGCCTGGCTGGCGCAGCCGCATCCCGATCTCGCCGACGCCTATGCCCATGTGAAACTCGGCGATTCCGCGCGTCAGCGCCTGGTCCGCGTCGAGACGCTGGCGGCGAAAGTGCCTTTCCATGTGGAAGGCGCCCTGGCCATCGCCCGCGCCGCCATCGACGCCGCCGAATACACCAGGGCCCGCGACGCGCTCGCGCCTTTCATCGCCGAGCCGACCCAGCGCACCGCCATGCTGATGGCCGAACTGGAGCGCACCGAACACGGTGACAGCGGCCGCGCCCGCGCCTGGACCCTGCGCGCGGTCCGTGCCCGCCACGATCCGGTCTGGACCGCCGACGGCTATGTCTCGGAACGCTGGCGTCCGGTGTCCCCGGTCACCGGCCGCATCGATGCGTTTCAGTGGCAGGAGCCGCTGGCGGCGCTGCCATCGGGCGATGCCGATCCGTTGGCCTCGCTCGAAGCTGAAATCCTGCGCGAAACCGTGCTGGCGCCGCCGATGCCGCGCCCGGTGGTTCAGCCATTGGCCGATCCCGTCCCGGCCACACCGATCAGCGAAAAACCGCCCGAACCCATTCTGACGCCCGCCGCAGCGACCGAGCCCGATCCGGAACCGGTGCCCGAGACGCTGCCTGCCGATGTCGCACCGCCGCCAAAGCCCGAGCCTGCCCCCGTCCCGCTGTTCCGCGAGCGCGCCGATCTCGCCAAGGGCGTCCGCCCGGCGGTGCCGATTCCAGCCGTCATCCCCATCACCCGCGCCCCGGATGATCCCGGCGTGGACGAAGACGACCCCTATCGCGACGAATTCGCCGAATTGAACAGCGGCCAGCAGCAAGGCGGCTGGCGCGGTTTCATGCGCCGCTGGGGCGGCTGACCCCAGGGTTGCTTCAAGCTGCGCTTTTCGCGCCCATCGGCCTTTCCGCGCCTTGCAAAACCGGGGTGCGGACGATATCAGAGGCCCCATCGCGCCCGGCTGCCCAGCCGAATCGCGACCATGGTTCGCCGCAATAGCTCAGTTGGTAGAGCACGTCATTCGTAATGACGGGGTCACAGGTTCGAGTCCTGTTTGCGGCACCATCCCGCGCTTATGCGCCGCTGATAACCACCACGTCGGGCGCAAAGCGCGCCTTCCCATAAATTGCGCTGCACAACACGATCACGGATCGATCTGGCGTTTGCATTGCTGAATGAAATTGCGAACGGTCGCTGCGCTTTCGCCGCGCCGGAGCGAGACGGCCAGTCGGGCGATCGGGCTTTTTCCCGCCAATGTGCGGAACACGACGCCGGGCACCTGCATGCAGCGCATGCATTCGGGCACCAGTGAAACACCTAGCCCGGTGGCGACAAGGTTGATCACCGAACCGATCTGCGGGGCCATCTGGCCGAGGCTGGGTTCAAATCCGGCGCTTCGGCAGGCCGCATAGATCTCGTCATGCAGGATCGGGCCGGCTGCGGGCGGCAGCAGGATGAAGGGCTCCTCCTTCAGGGCAGCAAGCCTGATCGTTTCGGAGTCCGACAGCGGATGATCGGTCGGCAGAACGGCGACCATCGCTTCAGAGACCAGCAGGCGCTCCTGCAGGTCGGCGCTGCCGGACGCGCCGGGACGCAGGAACACGACATCATATGAGCCGTCCTTGACGCCCTCGATCAGCCGCGGCGTGTTGGCTTCCTCAAGGCGAAGGTCGACCTCGGGATAGGTGCGGCGGAAGGCGCGAATGGTCGCGGCCACCACCGGATTAAACGCCGCAGAGCCGGTATAACCCACCCGCAACGAGCCCACCTCGCCACGGGCCGCCCGCTGTGCATCGCGCGCCGCGCGCTGGATCTGGCCCGGCACGTTCTGGACGGCCGCCAGGAAGGCGAGGCCAGCCTCGGTCAGGAATGTTCCGCTCGGCGCCCGCAAGAACAGCCGGGCTCCCACCATCTCTTCGAGATCGCGAATCTGCCGGCTGAATGGCGGCTGCTGGATGCCGCTGCGCTCCGCGGCGCGGGTGAAATGCTTCTCCTCCGCCAGAGCGAGGAAGTAGTTCACATGTCGCAGCTCGATCATCATGCCTAAAAGGTATCAAGAATGCGCTTCCCATATATTGGACCTCTGACAAAGGTCATGTCAACTTTCTGACAGGCGCAAAGAGGCGCCGCCATCGCATCCCTCGGACATCCCTTGAGCGTCCCCTGGGCCTGCCACCGTGCTGGAGCTTCGATGTCGGAACGATTGATCAGCGATCTCGGTGGAAAGCCGGCCGGCGATATCCCGCGCGACGAGCGCCGCCAGCTGTTCTGGGAAAAGCAGCTTATCGCTGTGGTCAATCTGCTGTCCGCCAAGCTGGACATCACGCTCGATGAATTCCGTCGCGCCGTCGAGGAGATGGCGCCCGACGACTACGCCAAATCCTATCTTTACGGCCGCCGCCTCGACGGCTGGCTACGCCTGCTGATCGAGCGCGGGACCATCGACGTGGAAGAGCATCGCGCCCGTACGCAGCGGATCCTCGCCAGCGGGTCGCGCGACCATGTCTTTTGAAGCACCGCCGCCTTACGCGCCCGGCGCACGCGTGCGGATCGTCGATCTCGCCAAGGCCGGCCATGTGCGGGTGCCTTTCTATGCGCGGGAAAAGGTCGGCGTCGTCGAGCGCTATGGCGGCACCTATGAAAATCCCGAAGACCGGGCCTATGGCCGCGGTCGCGGCACGGCGGTGCGCCTCTATCGCATTCGGCTCAGGCAGCAGGATCTCTGGCCGGATTATGCGGGCGACGCAACCGACACGCTGGAGCTCGAAGTCTATGACCACTGGCTGCGGCCGGAGTGCGAGCAGGAGATGAACGATGCCTGATCATCCGCATGACCACGATCACGACCATGAGCATGATCACGGCCACGACCACGATCATCCGCATGACGCTCACGCCGCGAACGAGGATGACGATCTCGAACTGACCGAGCATGAAGCGAAGTTTCTCGCGCTCAAGGGCATGCTGATCGAACAAGGCATCCTCACGGCCGACGAGATTCGCGTGCGGCTGGAGAGCAATGAATTGCGCACGCCGCATCAGGCGGCGCGGATGGTCGCCAAGGCATGGGTCGATCCGGACTACCGCGCGCGGATGATGGCCGATGCCAAGCAGGCCGCGATCGAGCTTGGCATTCCTGTGACCGAAGCTGCGCTGGTCGCCCTCGAGAATACGTCCGAGCTGCATAATGTCGTGGTCTGCACGCTGTGCTCCTGCTACCCGCGCTCGCTGCTCGGCGAGCCGCCCGCATTTTATGTCAGCAAGGCCTACCGCTCGCGCACGGTGCGCGAGCCGCGCAAGGTGCTGCGCGAGTTCGGTCTCGATTTCCCCGACACCACCGAAATCCGCGTCCACGACAGCAATGCCGACCTCCGTTACGTCGTCATCCCGCGCCGGCCCAACGGCAGCGAGGGGTTCAGCGAACAGCAACTCGCTGCGCTCGTGTGCCGGGATTCGTTGATCGGCTGCGCCCTTGCTCTCGATCCCGCCCGTGCCGCAGCGGCCGATCCGGGCTCACCCCACCATCAGTGACGTTCACGTCAGCAGAGGATCATGACCATGTCGGATACGACCAATCTCGTGAAGCCAAGTGAACGCAATTACGGTCTCGAACATGTCGCGATCGGTGTCGACGTGCGGGTGTCGGCGCAGACCTTCGAGGGCGATCAATGCGTGCCCTGGCATCGGCATACGGAAATCACCGACACATTCTTCTGTCTCGAAGGCATCGGGCGCATTCAGATCAAAGGTCGGAGCGAAGACGCTTTGGTCGCTGTCGGCGACCGCTTCGACGTGACGCCTGGGCTCGAACATCGGGTGTCGTCTGCCGACGGCAAGCGCTGCCGCATGATCCTGATCCAGGGTGTCGGCAAGGCCGATTTCATTCGCGGATCCCAGTCGTAATCCATCGCGCTCCCGCGCGCGGGAGTTATCGATAACAGCACGAGAATGACATTTCATGAAATATATTGGTGCCCTCTCCGCCCTGCTACTCGCCTGCTCGGCATCCGCTGCAATTGCGCAGCAGCCATATCCCAACAAGCCCGTCCGCGTGATCGTACCTTATGCGCCGGGCGGATCGAGCAGCATCTTCACGCGCGCCGTCACCGACAAGCTCGCTGAAAGACTCGGCCAGTCCTTCGTCATCGACAATCGCGGCGGCGCTGGCGGCAATATCGGCGTCGATGTGATCGCGAAGGCGCCGCCGGATGGCTATACGATCGGGCTCGGCGTGATTGCGACGCAGGCCATCAATCCGCACATCTATCCGCGCATGCCCTACAATCCGCTCACGGATTTCGAGCCGATCGCCTATCTGGCGGGGACACCGAACGTCATGGCTGTGAACCCGACGACGGTGAAGGCCAAGACGGTTGCGGAATTCATCGTGGAAGCGAAGGCGTCCAAGCGCCAGTTCGCCATGGCCTCGTCGGGTGTCGGCACGTCGATTCATCTCGCGGGCGAAATGTTCAAGCTCGCCACCGGCGCGCCCATGACGCATGTTCCCTATCGCGGCTCGGCGCAGGCCATCACGGATCTGGTCGCTGGGCAGGTGGATATCGATTTCGATAATTTCCCGTCCTGCATCGAGCAGGTGAAGGCGGGCAATCTTCGCGCGCTCGCCGTGACGTCGGCGACGCGAGCCCCGCAGCTTCCCGATGTGCCGACGCTGCAGGAGAGCGGCCTCGCCGGCTTCGATGTCACCGGATGGTTCGCGCTGTTCGCGCCGAAAGGCACCCCGCGCGACATCGTCATGAAGCTCAATACCGAGATCAATCAGATCCTCCAGACGAAAGAAGTGCAGGACCAGTTCGCGGTGTTCGGCGGCGACATCCGCCTCATGACGCCGGAGCAGTTGGGGGCATTCGTCAAGACCGAACACGAGAAGTGGGGGCGCGTGGTCAAAGAAGCGGGCGTGAAGATCGAATGAGCCGGCGCGCCACGCTCATCGGTCATCATCCACGGTCAGACGGACGACAAATGCCTCATGAATGGGACGCCTATATCCATGCCATGGCCTCGGCTCTCGATCTGCGGGTCGAACCTGACTGGTTGCCGGCGATCAGGGCCAATGTCGACGTGACGATGGCGATGGCCCGCCTCGTCGATGAGTTCAAGCTTCCCGATGTCGCCGAACCCGCGCCTATCTATGTCGCTTGAAAGTGTCTTCACGGCCGATGGGATGTGGCGCAGCGCGTCGGATATTGCGCGCGCCGTCACGGCGAGGCAAACGACGGCGCTCGATGTCGTTGAAGCCGCGCTGGCGCGCATCGAACGCCAAAATCCGGTGCTCAATGCGTTTACCGACATCACGGCGGATCGCGCACGTGCCAAAGCGCGTGCGCTCGACGGTGCGATCACGACAGGCGAGACGGTCGGCCCGCTTGCCGGTGTCCCCTTTGCCGTCAAGAACCTGTTCGATATCGAAGGGCTGGTGACGCGGGCGGGCTCCAGGATCAATCGCGATAACCAGCCGGCCGGGCGCGACGCCACTCTGGTGCAGCGGATGGAGGCGGCAGGGGGCGTGCTCGTCGGCGCGCTGAACATGGGCGAATACGCCTATGACTTCACCGGTGAAAATATCCATGACGGCGCCTCGCGCAATCCGCATGACATCACGCGCATGACCGGTGGATCATCGGGTGGCTCCGGTGGTGCTGTCGGCGGCGCGCTTGTGCCGATTGCGCTCGGGTCAGACACCAATGGATCGATCCGGGTTCCGGCGTCCTTTTGCGGCATCTTCGGCCTGAAGCCCACTTACGGGCGGTTGTCGCGTGCACGCACATTTCCCTTTGTGCCGAGCCTCGATCACCTCGGCCCCTTCGCTCGCTGCGTCGAGGATCTCGCCGGTGCCTATGACGCCATGCAAGGTCCGGATCTCGACGACGCGGCCTGTGTCGCGCGCCCTGTCGAACATGTGTCGCCACTGATCGGAAAAGGCATCGACGGATTGCGGATCGCCACGGCCGGCGGATATTTCCAGACCAACCTGACACCGGAGGCAAAAGAGGCCATTGCTGCCGTGACGAAGGCGCTCGGTGCGACCGCCACTGTGGAGCTGCCCGAGACCGATCGCGCCAGAGCGGCAGCCTTCCTGATCTCGACGGTGGAGGGAGCTTCGCTGCATCTCGATCGTCTGCGCTGCCGCGCTGCCGATTACGATCCGGCGGTGCGCGATCGGTTGTTCGCGGGCGCCATGGTGCCGGCGGCATCGCTGGATCGCGCGCAAAAATTCCGACGCTGGTACCGCGACAGGGTCTTGGAAGTCTTCCGAAACGTCGATGTTATTGTGGCGCCGGCGACGCCGTTCACCGCGCCGACGCTCGGTCAGGCGACATGCGAGCTCGACGGCGTCGAGCGGCCGGTGCGCACCAGCATCGGCCTTCAAACGCAGCCGATCTCCTTCATCGGCCTGCCCGTGGTCGTCGTTCCGGTGCCGCTCGCGCCGATGCCGATCGGCGTGCAGATCATCACGGCGCCCTGGCGGGAGGATATCGGCCTTCGCGTCGCCTGGCACCTGCAGCAGGCGGGCGCGGTCGCTGCGCCACGTGCAAAGGGATTCTGAGATGGATATCGATCTGCCCGAGGTCGTCGCCGAGGTGAGCGCCGCATTCCAGCGCTATGAGAAGGCCCTGACGTCGAACGATGTCGCGGTTCTCGGAGAACTGTTTCGCGTCGATCCGCGAACGATCCGCTACGGGACCGGCGAAAATCTCTACGGCCATGCGGAAATCCAGGCCTTTCGCAGCGCGCGTTCGCCGGTGGGCCTGATGCGCCGTCTCGGGCGCACGGTGATCACCGCCTATGGGCGCGACACCGCCGTGGCATCGACGCTGTTCTATCGCGACACCGCCCCCGGTAAGGTCGGGCGCCAGATGCAGACCTGGATCCGCTTCGCCGAAGGCTGGCGCATCGTGGCGGCCTCCGTCAGCCTGATCGACGAGGCCTGATTGCCGTGAGGGCGGAACGATGTTCCGGGGCGGCCGCGTTTCGCATAGCGGGCGGCGGGTTTTGTCGATGCTTTGACCTTGCGGGCCTTAGCCCCTATTTTGGGGTACAAATTCCGTATCTTAGCCCCCGAGCCTCCCATGACCGCCTCGCTGAAAGCCATCGACGGATCGGCCGATCTGCCGGTTCTGATGAACGACCTCGCCGCCCGCGCCCGCGCGGCGGCTCGGGCGCTCGCGGTGGCGCCAACGGCGCAGAAGAACCAGGCGCTGGCGGCCATGGAGGCGGCGATCCGCGCCGGCTCTGCGGCGATTCTCGCGGCCAATGCCGAGGATGTGGCTGAAGTCCGCGCCAATGGCGCGACGGCGGCTTTCATCGACCGGCTGACGCTGACCGAGGCGCGGGTGCGGGCGATGGCGGATGGCATTCGCGTCATTCATGACATCGAGGATCCCGTCGGACATGTCTCGGAACGCTGGCAGCGGCCGAATGGGATGACCATCGAGCGCGTGCGGGTGCCGCTTGGTGTCGTCGGCGTGATCTTCGAGAGCCGGCCGAATGTGGCGGCGGATGCCGGCGTGTTGTGCCTGAAGTCGGGCAATGCGGTGATTCTGCGCGGGGGCTCGGACAGTTTCCGCTCCTGTCGCGCCATCCATGCATGCCTCGTACAGGGTTTGCGTGAGGCCGGCCTGCCCGAAGCGGCGATCTCGCTGGTGCCGACACGTGATCGCGCGGCGGTGGGGTTGATGCTGACCGGCCTGAATGGCGGTGTCGATGTGATCGTGCCGCGCGGCGGCAAGAGCCTTGTGGCGCGCGTCGAGGCCGAAGCGCGGGTGCCGGTGTTCGCGCATCTCGAAGGCGTCAATCACGTCTATGTGGATCGTGCCGCCAAGCTGGATATGGCGAAGTCGATTGTGCTGAATGCCAAGATGCGCCGGCCGGGCGTCTGCGGCGCGACGGAAACGCTGCTGGTCGACAAGGCCGTGGCCGGCACGCATCTGAAGCCGCTGGTCGATATGCTGCTGGATGCCGGCTGCGAAGTGCGCGGCGATGATGCGGTTCAGCAGGCCGATGCGCGCGTAAAGGCTGCGACGGCCGAGGATTGGGACACCGAATACGAAGACGCGATCATCTCCGCGCGCGTGGTCGATGGTCTCGATGATGCGCTGAAACATATCCACGCGCATTCCTCGCATCACACCGATGCGGTCGTAACCGAAGACGATGCGGTGGCAACGCGCTTCCTCAACGAAGTCGATTCCGCCATCGTGCTGCATAACGCCTCGACGCAATTCGCCGATGGCGGCGAGTTTGGTTTTGGCGCCGAGATCGGCATCGCCACCGGCAAATTCCACGCGCGTGGGCCGGTCGGTGCGGAGCAACTGACGAGCTTCAAATACCGCGTCCACGGCACCGGGCAGACCCGGCCGTGAGTGAACGCCTGCGGGCGCCGCGATCACCCATCTTCATGCACGGCTTTCCGCCGGTCGCTTCCGGCTTGCGGATCGGGCTGCTCGGCGGATCGTTCAATCCGCCCCATGCGGCCCATCGGGCCGCGACCTTGTTTGCCATGAAGCGGCTGCAGCTGGATTTCGTCTGGTGGCTGGTCTCGCCAGGTAACCCGCTGAAGGATCGCAGCAATCTGCATGACCTCACCGAGCGGGTCGAAGCGGCGGCGGCAGTGGCCGATCACCCGCGCATCATCGTCAGTTGTCTCGAAAGCGTCATTGGCACGCGCTATACCGTCGATACCGTCACGTTTCTGCGCCGGCGATGCTCGCACGCACGATTTGTCTGGATCATGGGAGCCGACAATCTCGCCCAGTTTCACCGCTGGGGGCGTTGGCAGCAGATTGCGGACCAAATTCCGATCGCCATCATCAATCGCGCCTCGTCAGATCCAGCGTCGCAAGGTTGCCGCGCCCTGGCGGCACGGGCGCCGCAAGCTTTGGCCCGTTTTCGCCTTCCGGAGCGCGATTCCCGGTCATTGGCCGACCGAAATCCGCCCGCTTGGACGTTTCTGACTGGTCTGAAGCTGACCATGTCATCGACCCGCCTGCGGAACCCGGACGGAAGCTGGAAAAGCTGAGTCCCCCTGCAACCACGAGACGTGCTAGTATGGTCGCGTGCTGGAATATTGAGTCCGGCAAACCCACATGCGTATTTGATCAATCGGGCACCGGATCCGGCACCCGCTCACAGTGAAAGGAATGGTCACCTGGCCACCTCATCGTCCAAGACGGGCGCTTCCAAGAAGGCTTCGTCAAAAGCCGCCGCTTCATCCGACAAGAAGGCTTCGGTGAAGTCTGCTTCCGCTTCCGCCAAGAAGGTCCTGGCTGCCAAAGCCCCGGCTGACAAGGCTCCGGCCAAGAAAGCTGCCGCGCCGAAAAAGGCTGCTGTATCGAAGGCCGTCACGTCCAAAGCCACCGGGTCCAAGGTCGCCGCTCCGAAAGCGGCGAAGCCCACGGCGACCAAATCCGTGATCGCCAAGAAGGCCGCGCCGAAGAAGGCCGTTGCGGCCGAGGCGCATGACAGCGCGACCGAGACGCTCAAGCTGGTGCTGGGCCGCCTCGACGACATGAAGGCAGAAGAGACCGTCACCATCGATCTGCGCGGCAAGTCGGCCTTTTCCGATTACCTGGTCGTCACCACCGGCCGGGCGAACCGCCATGTCGGCGCGATCGCCGAGAATGTCGCGAAGGGCCTGAAAGAAGCCGGCAAGAAGAAGCTGCATGTCGAAGGCATGGCCAATTGCGATTGGGTGCTGATCGATACCGGCGAAGTGATCCTGCATGTCTTCCGCCCGGAAGTCCGCGAGTTCTACAATATCGAGCGGTTGTGGGCGCAAAACCCGTCCGACGAAACGCGGGTAAGCTTGAAAGCTGTATAGCTCGTAGCCTCCGCTCCTCATGGTGAGGAGCGCGCTTGCGCGCGTCTCGAACCATGAGCTGGCCTGGCTCCGGGTTTGCAGCCATCCTTCGAGACGCGCGCAAATGCGCGCTCCTCAGGATGAGGGCTGGAGTAGGTCATAGCCCATGCATCTCCTCGTCATTTCCATCGGCAAACTCAAGCGGGGCCCCGAGCGTGAGTTGGCCGAGCGTTATCGCGAACGGTTCGACGATATCGGCCGGAAGCTCGGCTTTCGCAGCCTGAGCGTTCATGAAATTCCGGAAAGCCGGGCGCGCGATACGGCGACCCGGATGGCCGAGGAGGGCACGGCGATCGCCGCCCTGATTCCCGACAAGGCGATCCTCGTCACCATGGACGAGCGCGGGTCGAGCATTGATAGCGCCAGCTTCGCGCGCCATCTTGGCAAGGCACGGGACGAATCGGTGTCACATTATGTTTTTGTCATCGGCGGCGCGGACGGACTTTCGCCCGAATTGCGGCGCAAATCAAAACTCAGCATTGCCTTCGGCTCGGCAACATGGCCGCACCAGATGGTTCGGGTCATGCTTTTGGAACAGATCTATCGGGCCGCCACCATTCTCGCTGGCCACCCCTATCATCGCGTGTAAAGGCGCTATCGAAACCTTGATGCTGTCGCTGCGGCCTCCTCACCGTGACATCGGACGACGCGCGGCGTCGTTTCCGGCTCTGCTGTTGTCTGCAGGTCTGGCGGGTATCGGTGTTGAATCGGTCCGGGCGCAAACCGTGCCGCCAGCTTCACAACAGCAGGAAGCTGCTGCCCCAGCGACAGACCTCATTCGCCAGCGCGAGCAGGAATTGCAGGCCGCGCGTGAGCAGCAGCAAAAGGCGGCCGAACTTCAGGCCAGGCTGAAAGCCGACATTGCCGCCATCGGTCAGGACCGTGGCAAGCTCAACCAGCAACTGATCGACATCGCCTCGCGCGTGCGTGGTGTCGAAGCGAAGATCGACGATGCGGAAACGCGGTTGCGTCCGCTCGATGCACGCGAGCGCGAGATTCGTACCTCGCTGGATTCGCGCCGTGGTGAAATTGCGGAAGTTCTGGCAGCGCTGCAGCGCGCCGGCCGTCGCGCGCCGCCGGCATTGCTGGTGCGTCCCGAGGATGCCTTGCAGTCGCTGCGCACGGCGATGCTGCTGGGCTCCGTGGTGCCGGACATGCGCGCGCGCGCCGAAAAACTGGTCGCCGACCTCGGCGAGCTGGTGACCTTGCGCAAGGCGATTTCGACCGAACGCGACCAGCTCGCGCTCGATCGCGACAAGCTCAAGGAAGAGCAGACCCGTCTGGCCTCCTTCACCGGCGAACGACAGCGTCAGCTGTCCTCGGTCGAGAAGGACATGGAAGCGGAGAATGCGCGAGCTGTGGCGCTGGCGCGCCAGGTCGATAGCCTCCAGGGCCTCGTCGCCAAGATGGAGCAGGAATCCAAGGCTGCGGCCAAGGCCGCCCAGACTGCCAGCCTTCAGGGCGCCCCGGCCGATCTCGCCAATGGCAAACCGAATGTCGAAGCGCTCAAGAATGCCGGTCGCATGGCACCGGCCATTGCTTTCGCCTCGGCCAAGGGCATGCTGGCAATGCCGGTGAATGGCATCAGGCTGCGGAACTACGGGGCCTCAGATGGCGTTGGTGGCGCGGAAAAAGGCATCTCGGTGGCTGCGCGAGCAGGCGCGCAGGTCACAACCCCGTGTGATGGGTGGGTGGTCTATTCCGGGCCCTTCCGCAGCTATGGACAACTCTTGATCCTCAATGCCGGGGGCGGGTATCATATCCTGATCGCCGGGATGGAGCGTATATCGGTGAACATTGGCCAGTTCGTTCTCGCCGGGGAACCCATCGCCGTGATGGGATCGACCTCGCGGGTGGCGTCCGTTTTCGCGGCCAATGCGAGCCAGCCTGTGCTTTATATCGAGTTCCGTAAGGACGGCACTCCAATTGACCCTGGCCCCTGGTGGGCCGCTAACGAAGGCGAAAAGGTTCGCGGATGATGCGCAAGACTTCCATAATTCTGCTGAGTGCTGCGACCGGTGCCGCTTTGACCCTGTTCGTCACGCAGCCTCGCGCCGTGTTCATGGGCACGAGCGCCCGCGCCGCGACGTCCGATACCTATCGTCAGCTGAACCTGTTCGGCGATGTGTTCGAACGCGTCCGCAGCGACTATGTCGAGAAGCCCGACGACAGCAAGATGATCGAATCCGCGATCTCCGGTATGCTCACCGGCCTCGATCCGCATTCCAGCTACATGGATGCCAAGTCGTTCCGCGACATGCAGGTGCAGACCCGCGGCGAGTTCGGTGGCCTCGGCATCGAAGTCACCATGGAAGACGGCCTGATCAAGGTGGTGTCGCCGATCGACGATACCCCGGCCTCGAAGGCCGGCATCATGGCCAATGACATCATCACCAATCTCGACGACGAAGCCGTGCAGGGCCTGACCCTGAACCAGGCCGTCGAGAAGATGCGCGGCCCGGTGAACACCAAGATCAAGCTCAAGATCATCCGCAAGGGTGCCGATGCGCCGCTGGACGTCACGCTGGTGCGTGACCAGATCCGCGTCCGCTCGGTGCGCGCCCGCGTGGAGAGCGATGACATCGCTTACATCCGCGTCACCACCTTCAACGAGCAGACCACCGAAGGTCTGAAGCGCGAGATCGCGGCGCAGACCGCAGCGATCGGCGCCGACAAGGTGAAGGGCTACATCATCGACCTCCGCAACAATCCGGGCGGCCTGCTGGAAGAAGCGGTCACCGTGTCGGATGCGTTCCTCGATCGCGGCGAAATCGTCTCGACCCGTGGCCGCAATGCCGAGGAAACCCAGCGCCGCACGGCGCATACGGGCGACCTCACCAAGGGCAAGCCGGTGGTGGTGCTGATCAATGGCGGCTCGGCCTCGGCGTCGGAAATCGTCGCCGGCGCGCTGCAGGACCACAAGCGTGCGACCATTCTCGGCACGCGGTCGTTCGGCAAGGGCTCGGTGCAGACCATCATCCCGCTCGGTTCGGGCAATGGCGCGCTGCGCCTGACCACGGCGCGTTACTTCACGCCGTCGGGCAAGTCGATCCAGGCCAAGGGCATCGTGCCGGATATCGAGATCGTGCAGGACGTGCCGGATGAGCTGAAGTCGCGCACCGACACCAAGGGCGAAGCCTCGCTGCGTGGCCACCTGAAGAACGATGGCGACGAGAAGACCGGTTCGCAGTCCTACGTGCCGCCGGATGCCAAGAACGACAAGGCGCTGAAGGCTGCTGCGGATCTTCTGCACGGCATCAAGGTGACCTCGAACGCCGCCGTGACCCAGCCGGAAGTGAAGGCTGCGCAGGGCGACAGCAAGCCGGCCGGTGACAAGCCAGCCAACGAGAACAAGCCCGCTGCGGACAAGCCGGCAGCGAAGTAAGCTGATCTCGGCGGTGGCCGACGAAGTAAGAAAAAGGGCGGCCTTTCGGGCCGCCCTTTTTGCTTTTGTAAGGCCTTCTGCAAAACTCCGTCCCTCATGGTGAGGAGGCGCGTAGCGCCGTCTCGAACCATGAGTTCGTGGAGCTTGGAGCCTGAGGCCATCCTTCGAGACGCGCGCTTTGCGCGCTCCTCAGGATGAGGGGTGGAGTTTGACTGCGCTTACTTGAACGCCACCGATCCCGCGACGTTGTCGATCGCCGGCCGGATCTCCCCGCTGCGATCCGCCGCGAAGAACGACACCAGCCGCACGAAATTCCCGTTCGGCCCGGTCGCAAAATACTGCACGAACCGCTTGTTCTCGCCGGCCTTGCCTTCCAGCAGCACGCCATCGCGACTGCCGCCGAACGACACTTTCTTCTCGGTGTCGATCTCGGCCTTTTCCATCTCGCGCGTCTGCTTCAGCAGCGTCTTCGCGAGAGCTGCTTGATCGACCCCGGCCACCGAACCGCCGCTCACCTGCGAGGACACGATCAGTAGCGGCTGTTCGCCTTTCGGATCGACGCTCTTTTCGCCAACGGTCATCGCCACGCCGGTGCCGCCCATCGTGTCGAGGACACGGAACGGGGCCGACGGCGCCACCTTGAAGGGGAGGCTCGCCAGTTTGTCGGCTTCTGACGGCGGTGCGCCGAGCGACACCGTCTTCAGCATCGCCTTGATGGCGGCATCGTCGAGCTTCGCAGTGGGCATCGCCTGCACAGTGATCATCACCGTGCGGCTGCCTTGTGCCAGCGCGACCCATTTGCCGAGCCTGGTGCCGGCTGCGGTCTGCGTGCCGCTGGCGAGGAAGGCTTCGCCCGATGCGGTCGGCACCTTGTCGAGCGTCGCGACCTCGATGCCTTTCTGTTTGAATCCGGCCCGCACGGTGTCGATGCTGCCGAACAGTGTGGAGAGCTGTGGCCAGGCTTCCGGCGGCAATTCAGCGATCAGGATGCTGGATTTCGTCTTCTCGTCCGCAAAGCCAGCAAAATCCTTGGCCGGCGTGAAGCCGGCGGGTGGCGTGATGGTCACCGTGGTGCCGGTCACACGTTGCGGGGTCTGTGCCGAGGCGCTGAGCGGAATCAATCCGCCGGCCACGATGCACGAGAGAATTAGAACGGTTCGGGGGATGGCATTTGCGCTCATCATCTGTCCTTCGTTTCAAACGTCAGTGCGTGGTTGTCGTCCTGAGGGCGGATGGGGTTCGGTAATTCACCTCGCCTCGTCCCCGGCCCCTCATGATGAGGAGGCGCAAAGCGCCGTCTCGAACCATGAGGTCGCCGGGCTCGGAGCTTGCGGCCATCCTTCGAGACGCGCGCAAAGGCGCGCTCCTCAGGATGAAGGGAGAGGATACAAAAAAGCCTGCCGTCATGTGATGACGACAGGCTCTTTTACTCAACGCTTACTCTACTCAACTGCAACGCAACGCTACTGAACTCGACGGTCAGAGACGCGATACGCTGTTCTTCTTACATGACTTCAGCAACAACCTTGCCGACACCGCGGCTGGTGAGCCCGATGGCGCTGGCTGCGCCCTTGGACAGGTCGAGCACACGACCACGAATGAACGGGCCGCGATCATTGACGGTGACAACGACGCTGCGGCCGCCATGGGTCACGCGCAGCTTGGTGCCGAACGGCAGCGAACGATGCGCGGCGGTCATGGCATTCTGATTGAAGCGGGCGCCCGAAGCGGTCTTGTTGCCGGCTTCGTTGCCGTAGAACGACGCGACGCCCGAGAAGCTGCGGCCGCCGGTGCGGGCCGGAGCGGCGATGTCCGGCGCAGCGATGGGCGCGAACGGGCCGATCGACGCATTGGCTTCAAAGGGATTGGTCTCCGCCGCAGCTTTCTTGGCGACGTGATGATGGTGATGCTTGTGGTGATGGCGGTGCTTGGACTTGGCCGAAGCTTCCGAAACCGTTCCCCCAAGAGCGACAGTGGCGGCAATCAGAGCGATCGCCATGCGCGGCTGGGCAACAAAACCCAGCGCCGACTTTCCGTAACGCAGCATATATCGTAGTCCCTCAGACAGTATTGCCACAACTGTGGCAAGTGGACCCCCGTCCCGATTTCACTGAGGGTGCGTTTGACGACGTATTAAGGCGTAAAATGGGCGGTCAATTCGTTCCGTTTCATGTTGAAATATCTTGTGATGGAACGAAGTATAGCCTTCACGTCGCTTTAACCAATTTTTAACTACGATGATTACGATTGATTACTTATCTATACTGTATATCGAAGTCATAGCTTTCCGACAAAAGCATTCGTTAAGTAATCGTCAACGCGCGGTCGCAAGGCGGCTGTGGGTGGCTCATTGACGGTGCCGGACGCCGGCAAACAGGGGCGGCCGTAGCCACACACCGCGATGTGAATTGCCTTGGTGGCGAAAATCTACTCACCTGCCACCATGCGGAATTGAGAATACGCAATTGGGCGGCGGTCCGGATTTGCCCCTGCGGGCGCCGGAAATTTCGTCTCGCGGTTCTCTGAAATGATTCTTCGCTCTGTGCTGCGACAAGGCATCCTGAAACGCTTTCGTCGCGTTGCATGGCCGTGCGCGCCATGCTAGCAAAGCCGCGATTTGAACGGGCGGGGGCGCTCTGCCACTGCCGTAAAAATCGAAGTCCCGCTTGAATTCCAAGGACTTGGACCTCTCAGCGCCACCCAATCGGCGATGGTTCTTGCCTTGCGAATTTGACAGCCTGAAGAGCACAATTCGTGGCAGCAGAAGATCCGTCGGTTTCGGGAGTGTCCGGTCGTTACGCAACAGCCTTGTTTGAGCTGGCGCGTGACGAAAAGTCCGTCGATGCGGTGAAGGCCGATCTCGACAAGTTTTCAGCCCTGTTGAACGAGAGCGCCGATCTGGCCCGCCTCGTGCGCAGCCCGGTGTTTACCGCTGACGATCAGCGCAAGGCGCTGGGTGCGGTGCTCGCCAAGGCCGGTATTTCCGGCATTACCGCCAATTTCATCAGTGTCCTGATTGCGAACCGTCGTTTGTTCGTCGTCTCGGACGTGATCCGCGCCTTCAATGCGCTGGTCGCCAGGTTCAAGGGTGAAGCCACGGCCGACGTCACCGTCGCCGAAACGCTCTCGGACAAGAATCTCGACGCCTTGAAGGCCGCACTGAAGTCAGTGACCGGCAAGGATGTCGCGCTCAACGTGAAGGTCGATCCGTCCATCATCGGCGGGCTTGTCGTTAAACTCGGCAGCCGCATGGTCGATAGCTCGCTTCGCACCAAACTCAACTCGATCAAGCACGCGATGAAAGAGGCAGGCTGATGGACATCCGCGCCGCAGAAATTTCCGCAATCCTCAAGGATCAGATCAAGAATTTCGGCCAGGAAGCCGAAGTTTCCGAAGTCGGTCAGGTGCTGTCCGTCGGTGACGGTATCGCCCGCGTTTACGGTCTCGACAATGTTCAGGCCGGTGAAATGGTTGAATTCGAGAACGGCACGCGCGGCATGGCGCTGAACCTCGAAACCGACAATGTCGGTGTCGTTATTTTCGGTGCCGACCGCGAGATCAAGGAAGGCCAGACCGTCAAGCGCACCCGCGCCATCGTGGACGCGCCGGTCGGCAAGGGCCTGCTCGGCCGCGTGGTCGATGGTCTCGGCAATCCGATCGACGGCAAGGGTCCGATCCAGGCCGACAAGCGCATGCGCGTCGACGTCAAGGCGCCGGGCATCATTCCGCGCAAGTCGGTGCATGAGCCGATGGCGACCGGCCTGAAGTCGATCGACGCCCTGATCCCGGTCGGCCGTGGCCAGCGCGAGCTGATCATCGGTGACCGTCAGACCGGCAAGACCGCGATCGCGCTCGACACCATCCTGAACCAGAAGTCGCTGAACGGCGCCGGCGCTCCCGAGAGCCAGAAGCTGTATTGCGTTTACGTGGCCGTCGGTCAGAAGCGTTCGACCGTCGCCCAGTTCGTGAAGGTGCTCGAAGAGCAGGGCGCGCTGGAGTATTCGGTCGTCGTCGCCGCCACCGCGTCGGACCCGGCTCCGATGCAGTACATCGCGCCGTTCACCGGCTGCACCATCGGCGAATTCTTCCGCGACAACGGCATGCATGCCGTGATCGTGTATGACGATTTGTCGAAGCAGGCCGTGGCCTACCGCCAGATGTCGCTGCTGCTGCGCCGCCCGCCGGGCCGCGAAGCTTATCCCGGCGACGTGTTCTATCTTCACTCGCGTCTCCTCGAGCGCGCTGCGAAGCTGAATGACGAGCAGGGCAATGGCTCGCTGACCGCTCTGCCGGTCATCGAAACCCAGGCCAACGACGTGTCGGCCTACATCCCGACCAACGTGATTTCGATCACCGACGGTCAGATCTTCCTCGAAACCGACCTGTTCTTCCAGGGCATCCGTCCTGCCGTGAACGTCGGTCTGTCGGTGTCGCGCGTCGGTTCGTCGGCGCAGACCAAGGCGATGAAGAAGGTCGCCGGCAAGATCAAGGGCGAGCTCGCGCAGTACCGCGAAATGGCGGCGTTCGCGCAGTTCGGTTCGGACCTCGATGCCTCGACCCAGCGCCTGCTGAACCGCGGTTCGCGCCTGACCGAACTCCTGAAGCAGCCGCAGTTCTCGCCGCTGAAGATGGAAGAGCAGGTCGCCGTGATCTGGGCTGGCACCAACGGCTATCTCGACAACCTGCCCGTTTCCAAGGTTCGCGCCTTCGAAGACGGCCTGCTGTCGCTGCTGCGCGGCAAGAATGCCGACATCCTCGACTCGATCCGCGATACCCGCGACCTCAACGACGAAACTGCCGCCAAGCTGAAGGCAGCCGTCGAAGGTTTCGCGAAGACCTTCGCGTAACTCACTTCCAACCTCTCCCGCTTGCGGGGGAGGTCGACCGGCAAAGCCGGTCGGGTGGGGGCAGCCACACGCTCCGGCGTTTGTGGCTACCCCCACCCCGACCCTCCCCCGCAAGTGCGGGAGAGGGGGACGCAACCGACGTAGTGGATCAGGGCTGAATGGCTTCCCTTAAAGACATGCGCGTTCGCATCGCCTCGACGAAGGCGACGCAGAAGATCACCAAGGCCATGCAGATGGTCGCGGCGTCGAAGCTGCGCCGTGCGCAGAGCGCCGCCGAAGCTGCACGCCCTTATGCCGAGAAGATGGATGAGGTGATCGCATCGATCGCCGGCGCCTCCACCGGTGGCGGCGGCCCGCAGCTGCTGGTCGGCAACGGCAAGGACCAGACGCATCTCTTGCTGGTCTGCACCGGCGAGCGCGGCCTGTCCGGTGCGTTCAACTCCTCGATCGTGCGTCTCGCCCGCGAGCGCGCGCTGGCGCTGCTCGCCCAGGGCAAGACGGTCAAGATCTTCTGTGTCGGCCGCAAGGGCTATGAGCAGCTGCGCCGCCAGTTCGACAAGCACATCATCGAGAACATCGAG
The DNA here is from genome assembly GCF_058807155.1 of Tardiphaga sp. GW821-FHT12E02. Lineage (NCBI taxonomy): Bacteria > Pseudomonadati > Pseudomonadota > Alphaproteobacteria > Hyphomicrobiales > Nitrobacteraceae > Tardiphaga > Tardiphaga sp. GW821-FHT12E02. The sequence continues at coordinate 580,965 of NZ_JBXAQK010000001.1, read as the reverse complement.
CTCCGCTCGGTGCGTCAGCTCGGCTTCGTCAATGCGGAAGACATCGCCAAGAAGGTGATCGCCCGCTTCGAAGCCGGCGAGTTCGATGTCGCCACGCTGTTCTATTCGCGCTTCAAGTCGGTGATCTCGCAGATCCCGACCGCCCAGCAGATCATCCCGCTGGAAGTCGCAAAGCAGGCCGAGACCAAGGGTCCGACCCCGGTTTACGACTATGAGCCGGCGGAAGACGAAATCCTCGACGGTCTGCTGCCGCGCAATCTCGCGGTGCAGATCTTCCGCGCACTGCTGGAAAACAACGCTTCGTTCTACGGCGCGCAGATGAGCGCCATGGACAATGCGACCCGCAATGCCGGCGACATGATCCGCAAGCAGACCCTCGTTTATAACCGGACCCGTCAGGCCCAGATCACGAAAGAACTCATCGAGATCATTTCGGGCGCCGAGGCCGTCTAACCAATTCAACCACTTTACGGCCTGCCGCAGGCCGATCCGCACTTCAAGGAGATAGTTTCCATGGCTGCTGCCAATCAAACCGGACGCATCACCCAGGTCATCGGCGCCGTCGTCGACGTGCAGTTCGAAGGCCATCTGCCCGCCATTCTGAACTCGCTCGAGACCAAGAACGGCAACAACCGTCTGGTGCTCGAAGTCGCCCAGCATCTCGGCGAATCCACCGTCCGCACCATCGCGATGGACACCACCGAAGGTCTGGTCCGCGGCCAGGAAGTCACCGACACCAACCAGCCGATCACGGTGCCGGTGGGTGAAGGCACGCTCGGCCGCATCATCAACGTCATCGGCGAGCCGATCGACGAAGCCGGTCCGGTCAAGTCCGACACCCGTCGTCCGATCCACGCCAATGCGCCGGAATACACCGAGCAGTCGACGGAAGCTGAAATTCTCGTCACCGGCATCAAGGTCGTCGACCTGCTGGCGCCTTACGCCAAGGGCGGCAAGATCGGCCTGTTCGGCGGCGCCGGCGTGGGCAAGACCGTTCTCATTCAGGAACTGATCAACAACGTCGCCAAGGCGCACGGCGGTTACTCGGTGTTCGCCGGCGTCGGCGAGCGTACCCGCGAAGGTAACGACCTCTATCACGAGTTCATCGAATCCAACGTGAACAAGAAGGGCGGCGGCGAAGGCTCCAAGTGCGCTCTCGTGTTCGGCCAGATGAACGAACCCCCGGGCGCCCGCGCCCGCGTCGCGCTCACCGGTCTGACCATCGCGGAAGACTTCCGCGACAAGGGCCAGGACGTGCTGTTCTTCGTCGACAACATCTTCCGCTTCACCCAGGCGGGTTCGGAAGTGTCGGCGCTGCTCGGCCGTATTCCGTCGGCGGTGGGTTATCAGCCGACGCTCGCGACCGACATGGGCGCGCTGCAGGAGCGCATCACCACCACCACCAAGGGTTCGATCACCTCGGTGCAGGCCATTTACGTGCCGGCCGACGACTTGACCGACCCGGCGCCGGCCGCTTCGTTCGCCCATCTTGACGCGACCACCACGCTGTCGCGCTCGATCGCTGAAAAGGGCATCTATCCGGCGGTTGACCCGCTCGACTCGACCTCGCGCATGCTCTCCCCGCTGGTTGTCGGCGAAGAGCATTACGGCGTCGCCCGTCAGGTGCAGCAGGTGCTCCAGCGCTACAAGGCGCTGCAGGACATCATCGCCATTCTCGGCATGGACGAACTGTCCGAAGAGGACAAGCTGGCCGTGGCCCGCGCCCGCAAGATCGAGCGCTTCATGTCGCAGCCGTTCCACGTCGCTGAAATCTTCACCGGCTCGCCGGGCAAGTTCGTCGACCTCGCCGACACCATCAAGGGCTTCAAGGGCCTGGTGGAAGGCAAGTACGATCACCTGCCGGAAGCGGCCTTCTACATGGTCGGCACGATCGAAGAAGCCGTCGAGAAGGGCAAGAAGCTGGCTGCCGAAGCCGCTTAAGTTACTTCTGTTACCCTCTCCCGCTTGCGGGGGAGGGCCAGGGTGGGGGCTGCCACAAGCGCCGTCGCCCGTGGCGCCCCCACCCCGACCCTCCCCCGCAAGAGCGGGAGAGGGAGAAGTAAGCCGACAACGACGCGGACAGCACCATGGCCACCTTCCACTTCGATCTCGTCTCGCCGGAAAAGCTCGCCTTCTCGGGCGAAGTTGAGCAGGTCGATATTCCCGGTCTCGAAGGCGATGTCGGCGTGATGGCCGGCCATGCGCCTGCGGTGATCGCGCTGCGTCCGGGCATCATGAATGTCACCACGGCCGGCAAGACCGAGAAGATCATCGTGCTCGGCGGTCTCGCTGAAGTGTCGGAAAAGGGTCTGACGGTTCTCGCCGATGTCGCGACCTCGCTCGCCGAACTCGATCGCGAAGCCTTTGCGAAGGACATCGCCGAGATGGAAGAGAAGCTGTCCGGCAAGGAAGGCAACGTCCTCGACCGCGCCATCGAGCGTCTCGACCAGTTCAAGGTGATCCAGCAGAACATCACCTCGACGGCGATGCATTAAGCGCTGGACGAAGAGAGATACAAAGAAGCCCCGAGAGCGATCTCGGGGCTTCTTTCGTTTCATCTCCACCCTCATCCTGAGGAGCCGCGTAGCGGCGTCTCGAAGGATGGCAGTAAAACTCCGGAGCCAGGTCACCTCATGGTTCGAGACGGCGCTACGCGCCTCCTCACCATGAGGGATAGAGTTGCGGTCGACGCAGACAGTGCTGACCAAATGCGCCGCATCACGCCGGCTGCTGCACCGGCACCGTTGCGCCTTCCACCGTCGCATGGAGATGCGCGACCAGCCCGTCCTCGAGCCTGAGCTTCGTCGCCAACTGGGCCAGATAGCTACGCTCGGCGGGGTGGTCGAGATCGATGGCGAGCAGCGAGACCGTATAGATCTCGGCTGCTTCCTCCGGCGTGCGTGCCGCACTGGCGACAGCATCGACATTCAGCGGCGTGCGCAATTCGTCCATGACGAACGCCTTGTCCTCCGCGGTGAGCGGCATCCGGTCCATCTGCGCAAAGATGTTGGTCTGTTCGGTCGCGTCGATATGGCCGTCGGCCTTGGCCGCGGCGATCATGGCGCGCAGCAGATTGCTGCTCAGCGATTGCTGGTCGGTCGGCTGGGTCGGATTGAACGGGGTGTCGCTTGGCGGCGGCAGCAGCGGTGTCTCGGTCGCAACGGCCGGTGTCGCCTGCTTGCCGGCCTGATAATTCTGATAGGCCCGATACGCGAGCGCTCCTGCCACGGCCATGCCGCCATAGGTCAGCGCACTGCCGGCAATCTTGCGGCCTTTCTTCGAGCCGAGCAGCAGGCCGGCAATGCCGCCGGTCATGGCGCCGCCACCGAAGCCGCCGAGGAAACCGCCGGCCTTCTGCAGCAAGTCATTGCCACTTGCGCCGCCAAGCTGACCGAATGACCCGCCGGGCTGCTGGCCCTGATCGCGCTGATTGGGACTGCCCTGATTCAGCCCGCCGATGAACTGGTCCAGCAGGCTCTTGGGGTCGAACATCGTGTCATTCCTCATTGTCTCGGAGGTCTCGACCTATGAGGCGATGGCGACGATGTAAGGACACGAGGCTGCGGCCAGATGTCCTGCGACCGGATGGACCGGGTGCGAAGATCTCGTTTTGTCGTCGCCCGGTTTAATCGGGCGATCCAGCACGAACATCTCGGCGGATCCCAAAGGTCCGTGTCTACTGGTCACCCGGTCAAGCCGGGTGACGACAATTATGAGTTATTTCAGCCGCTTACCGCAGCATTGCTGCAGCTTATGCTGCAGCAAACCGTGCAAAATCCTTGGCCACCGTCCGATAAACCTCACGCCGGAACGGCACCACGAGATCGGCAACCCGATCCAGCCGCTCCCAGCGCCAAGCGTCGAACTCTGCCGGCTGCCCATTGCGGGGTGTGAGCGGATCGACCTCCGCATCATCGCCGGTGAACTTCACCGCGAACCATTTCTGGCGCTGACCGCGAAACGCGGCGAAGCGATGGGTGGGGTCGTCGTGCGGGATGAAGTCATAGGTCATCCAGCCGGTCTCGCCGAGATAATCGGCATGCGTGACGCCGGTCTCCTCCCAGAGCTCGCGCATCATCGCGACACGGGGATCCTCCTCGGGATCGACGCCGCCCTGCGGCATCTGCCATTCGAGGCCGGGCAGGATGATCTCCGGCCCGTCGTCCTTGAAACGACGGCCGATCAGCACCTTGCCTTCGGCATTGAACAGCGCGATGCCCACATTGGGGCGGTAGGGCCTGTCGTCAGTCGTCACGGTTATTCGCCTGCGAGGCCGGCGAATTCCTTCACCACGCGCTCATAGACCGGGCGCTTGAACGGCACGATCAGCTCGGGGAGATTCTTCATCGGCTCCCAGCGCCAGCTGACGAATTCGGCCTTGTTGCCTTCCGGCGGGTGCTGGACGTTGATTTCCGCATCATCGCCGGTGAAGCGGATCGCAAACCAGCGCTGGCGCTGGCCGCGATAGCGGCCCTTCCATGTGCGGCCGGCCACCGTGCGGGGGATGTCGTAGATCAGCCAGTCCGGCACCTCGCCGAGCTTTTCGACGGATTTGACGCTGGTTTCCTCATAAAGCTCGCGCTTGGCGGCTTCCCAGGTGTCTTCGCCGGGATCGACGCCGCCCTGCGGCATCTGCCAGACATGGGTCTCGTCAACATGCTCGATGCCGCCGGCGCGCCGGCCGATGAAGACGTGTCCCTGCTGATTCAGCAGCATGATGCCAACGCAGGTTCGATAAGGCAGGTCTTCGTAACGCGTCATTCCATGCTTTCTTGGCCTGATTGGCCCTCTAGCGTCCCCCTGAGGCCGATGCGCTCCGCTTGTTCGAACCGCTCTCGCCTCCCGACACTAGCTCGATTTTGATTTCAGGATCGCGGTTGTCAATGGCACCAGCATGACCCCGCGCGATTCCAGCGTTTTCGCCCAAGCCGCGATTTTCTCGATAGAAATCGGCAGCGCGGACGCCGCGCCGACGGCGAAACCGCGCTCTTTTGCGAGGCCTTCCAGTCTTGAAAGCGCCTTGTCGATCTCGGCCGAACTCGGCGCGGCATCGATGGTCACGTCGGCGCGCGCGAATGGCATGCCCAGCGCCTCGGCCGCAGCCGGCGCCACGCTGCGCGAGGACGAGCCGTCGTCGAACAGGGCCAGGCCGCGCTTGTTGGCTTCCCTGGCGACGGCCTGCATCGCGGTATCCGTCGCAATGAAGCGCGCGCCCATGAAGTTGCCGACACCGACATAGCCCTGGAAGCGACTCAGGTGCCACATCATGCGGTCGATATTCTGCTCGGGCGTCGCCGAGGACAGCAGCGTCTGCGGGCCGGGATCGTTGTCGGGGTAGTCGAACGGCTCCATCGGCAGCTGCAGCAGCACCTCGTGGCGTCCCGCACGGGCGCGCTCGACGAGCTTGCCGGGGTCGGAGCCGTAGGGCGTGAAGGCCAGACTGACGGCCGGCGGCAGCTTGGTGATGGATTCGATGGTTTTGGCGGCCCCGACACCAAGGCCGCCGATCACGATGGCGATGCTCGGCGTCTTCATCGCCTTGGCGCGCTCGGCGTCTGATCCCGCGGCATAGGCCGTGACTGGCTTCAGGCCACCGGCAGCGATCGGCACCATGCCGTAGCGCGATTGCTCAAGCAGCTTCTGGTCGATCCCGGCCATCATGGCGGGCGCATCGGGCGAACCGCTTTCCGCACCATCGGTGGCGACGACGACATTCTGGCGGGCGCCGCTGGAGCCGTCGATGATGGTGATGGTCTTCTGGCCCGGCGCGTCAGCCGTCTTGGCGGCATCCGGCGTGCCGTGCTTGACCTCGACCGGCGGCGTCGCGGCGGGCTTCTGGGCAGCGGTCTCGGGCGGCTTGATGGCGACGCGGGCGACGGGCTCGCCGCCCAGCGGGTCCTTATGGAACAGGGCGACGCCGGCGAAGCCGAGCAGCAGCGTGCCGAGCACGCCGGCCGTGGCCTGGGTGCCGGTCACAGGCAGCCGGAACCGGTGCGGCTTGCGCTCCGATTTCTGTCCCAGCGGGGCGCTCAGATCGTCCGCCGACACGGCCATAGGTCTCCCGAATCAATCGGCAGACCATAGCATGGTGCACCCTACAAAAAGCTCTGCGGATCGACGTCCACTTCCAGCTTCAGATTTCCCGTCGCCTTTGGCGCATGGGCCAGCCAGTCGCGCAGATAGGCGGACAGATCGACATTGCGCGCCGATTTCACCAGCAGCCGGAACCGGTAGCGCCCCTTGATCACCGCAAGCGGTGCCTCGGCGGGACCAAGCACCAGAATGCGCTCGTCGATCGGCGCGGTCGCCGCGATTTTCCGCGCAAAGCCCTCCGTCATCGGTCGGTCGCCGCCTGAAATGATCAGGGCCACCAGTCGCCCGAAGGGCGGATAGCCCGCGCGTTCGCGGGATTCGATCTCGTTGTCGTAGAACGCCTCGCGGTCATTGGCGACCAGCGCCTTCATCACCGGATGCTCGGGCTGATGCGTCTGCAGATAGCCGACGCCGCGGCCCTGCTCGCGGCCGGCGCGGCCGATCACCTGGTTGAGCATCTGGAACGTGCGCTCCGCTGCCCGCGGGTCGCCATTGCCGAGGCCGAGATCCGCATCGATGACGCCGACCAGATTCAGCCGCGGGAAATTATGGCCCTTGGCGACCAGCTGCGTGCCGATGATGACATCGACGCGGCCTTCGGCGATGGCGTTGAGCTCGGCGCGCATGGATTCCACCGAGGTGATGAGATCGCTCGACAGCACCATGGTGCGCGCGCCCGGAAACAGGTCCGCCGCCTCTTCCTGCAGCCGCTCGACGCCCGGGCCGATGGCGGCCAGCGATTCCTCGGCGCCGCAATGGGGGCATTTGTGCGGGCGCGGCTCTGAATAGCCGCAGTGATGGCAGACGAGGCGCTTGCGGAAACGGTGATCCACCAGCCACGCATCGCAGATGGTGCAGGCAAAGCGATGGCCGCAGCCACGACAGAGCGTGAGCGGGGCATAGCCGCGGCGATTGAGGAACAGCAGCGCCTGCTCCTCGCGCTGGATCGCCTGCACGATATTCTCGGCAAGACGTGGCGCGATGAAACGGCCGCGCGACGGGCCCTCGCGGCGCAGGTCGATCGCTTCGATATGCGGCATCGTCTGGCCGCCGAAACGCGACGGCAGCGCGATGCGCTGATAGCGGCCCTTGCGCGCGTTCACTTCCGATTCGACGGACGGCGTGCCGGACGCGAGCACGACGGGAATTTTCGCGATGGACGCGCGCACCACCGCCATGTCGCGGGCGTGATAATGTGCACCTTCGTCCTGTTTGTAGGCCTGGTCGTGTTCTTCATCGACGATGATGAGGCCGAGTTTGGCATAGGGCAGAAACAGCGCGGAGCGCGCGCCGACCACCACATGCGCGGTGCCATTGGCAATCGCCGCCCAGTTGCGCGCGCGGGTGCGTGGTGTCAGTTCGGAATGCCACTCCATCGGCTTGATGCCGAAGCGCTTGGCGAAGCGTTCGAGAAACTGCCCGGTCAGGGCGATTTCCGGCACCAGGATCAAGACCTGCTCGCCGCGACGAATGATCTCGGCGACGGCCTCGAAATAGACCTCGGTCTTGCCGGAGCCGGTGACGCCGTCGAGCAATGCGGCCTGAAAGGTGCCACCCGAAGCGAGCTTGCGCATCGACTCGGCCGCAACAGCCTGATCCGGCGAAAAATCCGGCGTGACGAACGCGGGATCGGGCGGCGGAGGCGGCAATGGGGGCGGCATCACTTCAATAGCCAGCGTGCCTTCATCGACGAGCCCATCGACCACGCCGCCGCTGACGCCGGCTTCCTTGGCGGCGTCCGATTTGCCGCGCAAGAGTCCGTCGGAGAGCAGCCCGACCAGCCGTGCCCGCGCGGGCGTCATCCGCTTCGGTACTTCGCCGACAAGGCGCACGCCGAGTCGCACGCGTTCGGGGCCGAGATGCTCGCCCATGCGCAGCGTCATGCGCATCACCATGCCGCGTGGCGACAGCGTGTAATTCGCCACCCAGTCGACGAGCTGGCGCAATTCCGGCCGCAGCGAGGGCACGTCGAGCTTGTCGCTAACGTCCTTCAGCCGGTTATGCAGGCGCGGATCGGGATTGGCATTCTCGCCCCACACCACGCCGATCACCTCGCGCGAGCCGAGCGGTACGGTGACGACGTCGCCAATCTGGAGATCGACGCCGCGCGGCACCTTGTAGGAATAGGCGTGATCCAGCGCCACCGGCACCAGCACATCGACGATCCCCGTCGCGGATGGGGTGCGGGCAGGTGAGGTCATGGGCGGAATCGGACTCGAATTGAACAGAGCCCTAATCTAGGCTGATGCGGCGCCCCGGACCAGTGGCGCCCGCGAATAGCCAAGCAAGAACAAGATCGCGCAGGGAGAAACACATGAGCCAGAGACTGATCGGCGCCGCGCTGGCGTTGGGCCTGATGGCCACGCAGGCCGTTGCCCAGGACCGTATGCCGCCCATTTCGGCCGAGAAATACACCGAGGCACAGAAGAAGGCTGCGGCGGAATTCGCGGGCGGTCGTGGCTACGAGGTCCGCGGGCCGTTCGTGCCGTTGATTCGCAGCCCCGAAGTGATGCTGCGCGCCAAGGCCATGGGCGACCATCTGCGCTTCAAGAGCGCGCTGGAGCCGCGGTTGAGCGAAATGATCATTCTGGTCACGGCGCGGGAGTGGACCCAGCAATATGAGTGGGTGGCGCATCATGACATCGCCATCAAGGCCGGGCTGCGCAAGGAGATTGCCGATGCCATCGCCGACGGACGGCGACCCGTCGGCATGGCGGAGGATGAGGAAGCCGCCTACGACATGTCGATCGAGATCCAGCGCACCAAGCGCGTTAGCGATCCCACCTGGAACAGGGCCGTGGCCAAATTCGGCGAGCAGGGCGTGATCGATCTGCTTGGAATCAATGGCTATTACACCTTCCTCGCCATGACCATGAATGCCGCGCGGACCGGCTTGCCGGCAGGGATGCCCGAGCCGCTGAAGCGGTTCCCGGACTAGGCTTTGGCGGTTACCAATGCGAAACGGCCTGCGGCGATAATTGCGCCGCATTCATTTTGCCGGATCCTTCGATGGCCAAGTCCAAAACCGCCCCCGCCGAGACCAAGCAGCCGGCCATCGAGCTGATTTGCGCCGATGCGGACCTTTCGCTGCAGATGACGCGCTGGCTGTCGCATCTGCGCGCCGAGCGTCGGCTGTCGCCCAAGACGCTGGAAGCCTATGCGCGGGATGTGCGGCAGTTCATGTTTTTCCTCGCCGATCACTGGGGCGGGCTGGTGAGCCTGTCGCGTTTCGGCAAACTTGCGGCCAATGACGTCCGCGCCTTCATGGCGGCGCGCCGCGGTGACGATATTGCCGGCCGTTCGCTCATGCGCGCTTTGGCCGGGCTGCGGTCTTTCGCCCGTTTTCTCGAGCGCGAAGGACTCGGCTCGGTCGGGGCGCTGTCTCTGATTCGCGCGCCGAAGATCGGCAAGAGCCTGCCCAAGCCACTGCAGATGGCCTCTGCCAAACGCCTCGCCGACGCGGACGAGCGGGCCGGGGAAAACCGCGATCCATGGATCTGGGCCCGTGATGCCGCCGTGATGGCGCTGCTGTACGGCTCAGGCCTGCGTATCTCCGAAGCCCTCGGCCTGAAGCGCCGGGACGTGCCGGCGCCGGGCAAGGGCGACGTGTTGATCGTCAATGGCAAAGGCAACAAGACCCGCATGGTGCCGGTGCTGCACAATGTGCTGGAGCTGATTGCGGACTACGCCACCATGTGTCCGTATCCGCTACCGGCGGAAGGGCCGATGTTTGTCGGCGCCCGCGGCGGTCCGCTGTCGCCGCGAATCATTCAACTGACCATGGAGCGGATGCGTGGCGCGCTTGGCCTGCCGGACAGCGCGACACCCCATGCGCTGCGGCACTCCTTCGCCACGCATCTGCTGACCCGCGGCGGCGACCTGCGCGCGATCCAGGAGTTGCTTGGTCACGCCTCGCTCTCGACCACACAGATCTATACAGGAATCGATACCGAACGCCTGTTCGAGGTCTACAAGACGGCCCATCCGCGGGCGTAATTGCACGTTCATGCGCCGCTCCTCATCCTGAGGAGCGGCCGCTTGGCCGCGTCTCGAAGGATGGCCGGGAGCTCGCAGCCAAGCCATCTCATGGTTCGAGACGGCGCTTTGCGCCTCCTCACCATGAGGGGCAGAGTGTGGACCAGCCCCCTCGATTTACCGCCGCCGTCATCACTACATTGTCCTTGCATGCGACAAACTGTTCGGCCAATGCTCGGCCGCTTTTGCCAGAGGGGACACAATGGGCGCGCACGAAAGTATGGAGCACGCGGAGCATGCCGAGCATGCATCCGGCTCGAACAAGAAGATCGCATTGCTGATTTCGCTGCTGGCGCTGTTTCTGGCGTTCTCGGAAACGCTCGGCAAGGGCGCGCAGACCGAATCGATCAGCAAGAACGTCGAAGCCTCGAATCTGTGGGCCTTCTTCCAGGCCAAGAGCGTCCGCCGCACTGTGGTGCAGGCGACCGCCGAACACGCCAAGCTCAGCATGGGTACCGTTGGCGATGACGCTGCCAAGGCGGCGCTCGCCAAGCAGATCGACGACTGGAACAAGACGGCGCAGCGCTATCGCAACGAGCCGGAGACCGGCGAAGGTTCTGAACAGCTCGCCGCGCGCGCCAAGGAAGCCGAGCACAAGCGCGATCTCTCGCTGGCGCGCTATCATCACTATGAAGTCGCGTCGGCTGCCTTCCAGATCGGCATCGTGCTGGCGTCAGCCACCATCATCACCGGCATGATCGTGCTGTCCTGGGTCGCCGGCGTGCTGGGCCTCGCCGGCCTTGCATTTACCGCCATCGGGCTGTTTGCACCGCATGCGGTGCATCTGATGTGAGGTACTACGCCGATGCGGCCTTGCAGAGTTGCAGCACCGCATCGGCAAATTCCTGCGGCTTTTCCTGCGGGACATTGTGCCCGGCGCCGGCGATCACGCGCCGCTCATAGGACCCCGTGAAGTGGCGGCCGTGATTTTCCGAGCCCTTCACCGGTCCCACGCCGTCATCGGCGCCATGCAGCACGATGGTTGGCACATCGATCTTCGGCTGCGCCGCCAAACGCTCCTCGACAAAATCATAGATGGGATCGCCAGCCACGCTGGCGGTGCGGTGCATGTAGGAATGCACGACCACATCGACGAAATCCTCATTGTCGAACGAGGGCGCCGAGCGCGCGAAGGTCGCGTCGTCGAAATCCCATGACGGCGACCACATCGTCCAGAGCAGCTCGCTGATGCCGGCGCGATTCTGCACGAGGCCATTCCGGCCGCGCTCGGTATGGAAATAATATTGATACCATTGCCGCGCTTCCTGTTCGGGCGTGACAGGTGTCGTGGCCTTGGTCAGGTCCTGGATGTTGTAGCCGGTGCAGCTGACGAGGCCATGCACGCGCTCCGGCCACAGCGCCGAGACGACGCAGGCCGCGCGGCCGCCCCAGTCATAGCCGGCCACGACAGCCTTCTCGATCCGCAGCGCGTCCATGAGATCGAGCAAATCATGCCCGAGCGCACCCTGCTGTCCCGAGCGGACGGTGTCCTGCGACAGAAACCGCGTCGGGCCATAGCCGCGCAGATAGGGGACGATAGTGCGGAAGCCGGCATCGTTGATAAGCGCGACTGCATCATCATAGCCGCGGACGTCATAGGGAAAACCGTGCAGCAGGATCACCGGGATGCCGCCGGTGGGGCCACTATGTTCATAGGCGATATCGAGGAGAGGCGTACGGATGCGTGCGAGTTCAGCCAAATCCGATCCCCTTGTGTTTCAGCGCGGCGAATGCGCCCGGTGGCGAAGCCGTTGAACGAGACGCATCCAGCACGACGACGGCCCACGCAGCGATGCGATCATCGCCTTGATGCGCGACATCACCGGTGAAACGAAATCATGCGCGCGGGTGCGAATATCGATGAGAAATGTGTAGATCGCGCGAAACCAGCCGATCTGAAGCAGCTTGTCGCGCGTCACGTCGAAGGAAAAAGCGAGCACGCCCATGCCGACGAATTTCGACGCGACGATCAGGATGATGGCGCTGATCCAGAGGTGATGCGTCAGCAGATAGACTTCCGCGAATTTCAGCGGCACCAGCAGCAGAACGACCGGGACGATGAAGACGAACAGCGAGGGATAGGGCGACAGCCCCGCCACTTTCGCTGCGCACCATGCCTTGAAGGCGCGCAGCGGAATGAGGGCGACGATGCGCGCAACGACCGGTTCGAGATGATCCCAGAGCCACGCTTCGATCAGGAAGATCAAAGCGAGCAGGAACCAGAGCGGCTGTAACGCGCGTCGCATCATCAGCAAAAATCTCCGTGCCGGCATTTGTAAGTCTGGCGCATGATCCGGTTCGAAAACCGCGCCAGGCTCCAGGCCGGCCGAAGTTCACATATGGATGGCGCGCTTGCCCACCGCAAGCGCGGCTTCCTTGACGGCTTCCGAACGGGTCGGATGCGCGTGGCAGGTGCGCGCCAGATCTTCGGCCGAACCACCGAATTCCATCAGCACGCACGCTTCGTGGATCATTTCGCCGGCTTCGCGGCCGATGATGTGCACGCCGAGCACGCGATCGGTCTTCGCATCTGCGAGGATCTTCACGAAGCCATCGGTGGTCTGGTTGACCTTGGAGCGGCCATTGGCGGTGAAGGGGAACTTGCCGACGGTGTAGTTGACGCCGGCCGCCTTGAGTTCTTCCTCGGTCTTGCCGACCGCGGCGACTTCCGGCGTGGTGTAGACCACACCAGGGATCACGTCATAATTCACATGACCGGCCTGGCCGGCGAGGATCTCGGCACAAGCCACGCCTTCGTCTTCCGCCTTGTGTGCGAGCATCGGACCGGCGACGACGTCGCCGATGGCATAGACGCCCTTCACATTGGTCGCGAAGTGATGGTCGATCTTGACGCGGCCACGCTCATCCAGCTCGACGCCGGCTTCCTTGAGGCCGAGGCCGGCGGTGTAGGGCGTGCGACCGATGGCCACGAGGACGATATCGGCTTCGAGCGCTTCGGCAGCGCCGCCGGCGGCCGGCTCGACCTGTGCCTTCAGCGTCTTGCCCGCGCTATCGATACCCGTGACCTTGGCGCCGAGCTTGAAGGTGATGCCCTGCTTCTCCAGCATGCGCTGGAACTGTTTTGCGACTTCGCCATCCATCCCGGGCAGGATGCGATCGAGGAATTCAACCACGGTCACCTGTGCGCCGAGGCGGCGCCACACCGAGCCGAGCTCGAGGCCGATGACGCCGGCGCCGACCACGATCAGCTTTTCCGGCACCTTCTCGAGCGACAGCGCGCCGGTGGAGGAGACGATGCGCTTCTCGTCGATCTCGATGCCCTTGAGGTTGGCGACAGCCGAACCCGAGGCGATGACGATGTTCTTGGTCTCCAGCGTCTGCGCCTTACCGTCAGCGCCGGTTACCTCGACCTTGCCGGTGCCGAGCACCTTGCCGGTGCCGGCGACGACATCGATCTTGTTCTTCTTCATCAGGAATTCGACGCCCTTGACGTTGCCGTCGATGCCCTGCTGCTTGAAATTCATCAGCGCCGGCAGATCGAGCTCGGGCTTGGACACCTTGATGCCCATCTTGCCGAAGGAATGGCCGGCTTCCTCGAACAGCTCCGACGAATAGAGCAACGCCTTCGACGGCATGCAGCCGACATTCAGACAGGTGCCACCCAGCGTGCTGTTCTTCTCGACGACGGCAACCTTCATGCCGAGCTGTGCAGCGCGAATCGCGCAAACATAGCCGCCGGGGCCGGTGCCGATGACGACGAGATCGTAAGTAGCCATGATGAAGTCCTGTGGTGCTTTGGATTAAAGGTGATGTGGGGTGTCGGAGAGCTAACGCCCACCCGACACATCGAGAATGGATGACGTGACATAAGACGCGTCGTCGGACAGCAGCCAGACGATCGCATTGGCGATCTCATCGGCGGTGCCGACGCGCTTCATCGGCACATGGACAGCCAGGCGATGCGCGCGATCGGGCTCACCGCCGCTGGCATGAATTTCGGTATCGATCAGGCCGGGTCGGATACCGACGACACGAATGCCTTCCGTCGCGACTTCCTGGCTCAGGCCGATGGTAAACGTGTCGATGGCTGCCTTCGACGCGGCGTAATCGACATAGGTATTGGCCGAGCCAAGTTTCGCAGCGACCGATGACAGGTTGACGATGACGCCACCCTCGCCACCATGTTTGGTAGATAGGCGCTTCACCGCCTCGCGGGCACAGAGGAAGCTGCCGGTGACATTCACGGCCAGCATGCGCGTGATGCGCTCGGCGGTCATGTCCTCGACGCGAATACTGGGACCGACAATGCCGGCATTGTTGACCAGCGCACCAAGCGGCCCGAAGGCATCAGCGGCCTTGAACAGCGCGAGAATATCGGCTTCCGAGCCGACATCGCATTTTACAGCAATGGCCTTGCCGTTGGTGGCTTCGATCTGGGCGACGACGTCATTTGCCGCGGCTTCGTTGGTCGCATAGGCGACGACAACCTTGAAGCCTTGCGCCGCCGCCTTGAGTGCAGCAGCACGGCCGATACCGCGGCTTCCGCCGGTGATGATGACGACGCTGTCAGTCATGACGTCTAGCCCACCATTAGCTTGTGAATTTCGGCCTGCCGCTCGCAGTCGCGGCGCAGGCCATCGGCGCTGAGGTCGATCTCGTAGCCTTCGCCATCGATCCAGCCGATCGAATGGCCGTATTCGTCCACTTTGAGTTCATCGAAATGTTTGGGATCGGCGATCCACTCAAAAACACCACGTTGAGCGATGACCGGGCGAAGATCGACCACGCCCTCATACCCATCATTAAAGACAATCTTGAGCACGCCATTGATAATTGGCTCTGCCTGAACAATGCGTGGAAGAAGTTCGGTCATGGGATCCGCCCAATTTTGCGCTTCTGTCGAGCCAGTTCAAAATATTCATTCAGAATTGTCTGCCGCGCTTTTGCCCATTCCAGGACTGCGTGGACTTTGTTCGGCGGCAGCTTGCCGCGCACGACGGCAAGCTTTCTGATGTCAATGACCGCCTGAAACTCGGCAAACTTAGCATGGAAGTGCGGTGGTGGATGCTCGTTCTCATAGAGCATAATGGTCACGCCATCGACCACCGCGACTTTCACATCAGAGATCCAGAACGAGACGTGCCGGATCTTCCAGGCTTTCCTTGACGCGGACGAGGAAGGTCACGGCTTCCTTGCCGTCGATCACACGGTGATCGTAGCTGAGCGCCAGATACATCATCGGGCGGATCTCGATCTTGCCGCCGACCACGACCGGACGTTCCTGGATCTTGTGCATGCCGAGAATGCCAGCCTGCGGGGCGTTCAGGATCGGGGTCGACATCAGCGAACCATAGATGCCGCCGTTCGTGATCGTGAAGGTGCCGCCCTGCATTTCGTCGATCTTGAGCTGGCCGTCACGGGCACGACGACCGAAGTCGGCGATGTCCTTCTCGATCTGCGAGATCGACTTGGTGTCGCATTCGCGCACGACCGGGACCACGAGGCCCTTGTCGGTGCCGACCGCGACGCCGACGTGATAGTAGTTCTTGTAGATGATGTCGCTGCCGTCGATCTCGGCATTGACGGCCGGGATATCCTTCAGCGCCTGCACGCAGGCCTTGGTGAAGAAGCCCATGAAGCCGAGCTTGTTGCCGTGCTTCTTCTCGAACACATCCTTGTACTGCGAACGCAGCGCCATCACCGCGGTCATGTCGACCTCGTTGAAGGTGGTGAGCATGGCGGCGGTGTTCTGCACGTCCTTGAGGCGGCGGGCGATGGTCTGACGCAGGCGCGTCATCTTCACGCGCTCTTCGCGCGAAGCATCGTCGGCAGGCGAGGCTGCGCGCATCTGCACGCCGGCAGCCGGTGCGTTCACCGGGGTCGGCGACGAGGCGGCCTTCTCGATGGCGGCGAGCATGTCGCCCTTGGTCACGCGGCCATCCTTGCCGGTGCCGGCAACGCCTGCGGCATCGACGCCGCTCTCGGCCGAGAGCTTGCGCACCGACGGAGCCTGCGGGGTATCGGCAGCGAGGGTCTTCGACGGCGCGGCGGCAGCGGCAGCCGGAGCAGCAGCGGCAGGCGCCGGCGCAGCTTCAGCCTTCGGCGCGGCAGCGGCCGGCTTGGCGCCACCGGCGCCATCGGTGATCTGGCCGAGCAGTGCGCCGACGGCGACGGTTTCGCCATCCTTGGCAACGATCTCGCTCAGCGTGCCGGCCGACGGAGCCGGGACTTCGATGGTGACCTTATCGGTCTCGAGTTCAACCAACGGCTCATCGACGGCGACCGCATCACCGGCCTTCTTGAACCAGCGGCCGATGGTGGCTTCGGTCACGGACTCGCCGAGCGTGGGAACGCGAATTTCAGTCATGGTCAGCTTCCTGTTGCGTGCGGCCGGATGATCCCATCCGAAGGATTCTTGGATCGATCAGGCCGGAAAGAGGTCGAAGTCTAGATTTCAAATAAGACGGGTGCGCGAATGCCCCGCGCGGAGCGGGGCATTGCGATGATGGAAATGACTTAGCCGAGCGCCTCGTCGAGGAACGCCTTCAGCTGGGCGAGATGCTTGGACATCAAACCGGTCGCGGTCGCAGCCGACGCCGCACGGCCCGCGTAACGCGGACGCTTGTGGGTGGCGTTGATCTGGTTGAGCACCCATTCGAGATACGGCTCGATGAAGTGCCAGCCGCCCATATTGCGCGGTTCTTCCTGGCACCAGACGAATTCCGCACCCTTGAAGCGGGTCAGCTCCTGCACCAGCGTCTTCAGCGGCACCGGATAGAGCTGCTCGATGCGCAGCAGATAGATGTCATCGATGCCGCGCTTCTCGCGCTCCTCGAACAGGTCGTAATAGACCTTGCCCGAGCACAACACGACGCGACGGATCTTGGCATCCGGCTGCAGCTTCTCGGCATCGTCGAACAGCACGCGGTGGAAGGTGGTACCGGCACCGAGCTGGTCGAGCGTCGATACAGCGCGCTTGTGGCGCAGCAGCGACTTCGGCGTCATCACGATCAGCGGCTTGCGGATCTCGCGCTTCAGCTGACGGCGCAGCATGTGGAAGTAGTTTGCCGGCGTGGTCGGGTTGACCACCTGCATGTTGTCTTCCGCGCACATCTGCAGGAAGCGCTCGAGGCGCGCCGAGGAATGCTCGGGGCCCTGGCCTTCATAGCCATGCGGCAGCAGGCAGACGAGGCCCGACATACGCAGCCACTTGCGTTCGCCCGAGGAGATGAACTGGTCGAACACCACCTGCGCACCATTGGCGAAGTCGCCGAACTGGGCTTCCCACAAAGTGAGCGTGTTCGGTTCAGCCAGCGTGTAGCCGTATTCGAAGCCGAGCACGGCTTCTTCCGACAGCAGCGAGTTGATGACTTCGTAACGACCCTGCTTCTCGCCGAGATGATTGAACGGCGTGTAGCGGCTTTCGTCTTCCTGGTCGAACCAGACCGAGTGACGCTGCGAGAAGGTGCCGCGCTCGGAGTCCTGGCCGGACAGGCGGATATGGTGGCCTTCGTCCATCAGCGAGCAGAAGGCGAGCGCTTCGCTGGTCGCCCAGTCGATGCCTTCGCCGTTGTCGATCGCCTTGGCGCGGGCATCGAGAAAACGCTGCACGGTGCGGTGGATGCGGAAACCGTCCGGCACCTTGGTGATCTTGCCGCCGATCTCACGCAGGGTCGCGACATCGACGCCGGTCACGCCGCGGCGCGGCTCTTCGTCCTCGCCCGCGATCTTGAGGCCGGCCCACTTGCCGTCCATCCAGTCGGCCTTGTTCGGCTTGTAGCTGGTGCCGGCTTCGAGCTCGGTGTCCAGCTTCGCGCGCCAGTCGGCCTTGGCCTTGTCGAAATCGGCCTGGGTGAGGACGTTCTCGGCGATCAGGCGCTTGGCATACATATCGACGGTGGTCTGATGACCGCCGATCTTCTTGTACATCACCGGCTGGGTGAATGCCGGCTCGTCGCCTTCGTTATGGCCATGGCGGCGATAGCAGAACATGTCGATGACGACAGGCTTGTGGAACTTCTGCCGATACTCGATGGCGATCTTGGCCGCGAACACCACGGCTTCCGGATCGTCGCCGTTCACGTGGAAGATCGGCGCGTCGATCATCTTCGCCACATCCGACGGATAGGGCGAGGAGCGCGAGTAACGCGGATAGGTGGTGAAGCCGATCTGGTTATTGACGATGAAGTGGATCGAACCGCCGGTGCGATAACCCTTTAGGTCGGACAGCGCGAAACATTCCGCGACGACACCCTGACCGGCGAAGGCCGCGTCGCCATGCATCAGCAGCGGCAGCACCGAGATGCGCTCTTCCGGGGGATCGCCATGCTGGTCCTGCTTGGCGCGGACCTTGCCGAGCACGACGGGATCGACGATTTCGAGATGCGACGGGTTGGCGGTCAGCGACAGATGGATCTTGTTCTGGTCGAACTCACGATCCGACGAGGCGCCGAGGTGATACTTGACGTCGCCCGACCCTTCGACTTCGTCGGGATTGGCCGAGCCGCCCTTGAATTCGTGGAACAGTGCGCGATGCGGCTTGCCCATCACCTGGGTCAGCACGTTGAGGCGGCCGCGATGCGGCATGCCGAGCACGATTTCCTTCACGCCGAGGCTGCCGCCACGCTTGATGATCTGTTCGAGCGCCGGGATCAGCGATTCGCCGCCGTCGAGGCCGAACCGCTTGGTGCCGGTGAACTTGACGTCGCAGAACTTCTCGAAGCCATCGGCTTCGATCAGCTTCATCAGGATGGCGCGGCGGCCTTCCGGCGTGAACGAGATTTCCTTGTCCGGACCTTCGATGCGTTCCTGGATCCAGGCCTTCTGGGCCGGATTCGAGATGTGCATGAATTCGACGCCCAGCGTCTGGCAGTAGGTGCGCTGAAGGATCGCGGTGATCTCGCGCAGCGTGCCGTATTCGAGGCCGATGACGTTATCGATGAAGATCTTGCGGTCGAGATCGGCATCGGTGAAGCCGTAGGATTTCGGATCGAGCTCTTCGTGATCCTTGACGCCTTCGATGCCGAGCGGATCGAGATTGGCGTGGAAGTGACCGCGCATACGATAAGCGCGGATCAGCATCAGCGCGCGAACCGAATCGCGGGTCGCCTGGATCAGGTCGCCGACCGGAACTTGCTGGCCCTTCTCGGCCTTGGCGGCGAGCTTGGCGCCGACGGCCTTCTCGACCTTGGCCCAGTTGCCATCCAGTGCATGCGTGAGATCGTCAGCCGGAGACACCGGCCAGTTTGACTTTTCCCAGGACGGACCGGCGGCGTTCTTCTGCACGTCGGTGGAATTGTCCTTCAGGCTCTTGAAGAACTCCTGCCACTCGGCATCCACCGAGGAGGGGTCTTTCTCAAATCGTGCGTAGAGATCGTCGATATAAGTGGCGTTGGCGCCCTGGAGGAATGAAGAGAGGGCAAAAGCGGCGTTCGCGTCCTGGCGAGACATTGTGCGTCCTGAATTTTTCTAGTCGCGCGGAATTTCGGGCGAGGGTTTGGCCCTTTTACAGGCCGAACCTTGTGCGGCGACCTTCTAACCTATCTAGATCGAAAGTGCGCCCTGAAAAAGACGAAGAACTGAACATTTCGTCAACTCTTTGTGCGTTCTGATTTCGCTGACTAAACGCCAACTATTCGACGACACTAAGGTCTTCTTTCGCCAATGCCGCAGCGCCGCCCTGGAGAACGACCGTTCTCTTGCGCTTGGGCTTGGCGGGACCGCAGGCGCCGTCCAGCAGCGCTGTGGCGGCCTGGCCTGCAGCGTCGGCGACGCCGGGGTCGCGCGTGACCATGGCGGCGACAATGGCGCCGTCCATCAAGAGTCCGATCTGATGCGCCAGGGCATCCGGACGGGCCGCACCGGCTGCGCCGGCGAGATCGCCTATGTGCTTGAGAACAAACGTCTTGTGCTGGATCGTGAGATCCCGCAGCCGGGTCTCGTCCTTGGGGTGCTCGCCGACCGCATTGATGAAAACGCAGCCCGTATAGCTGTCCTCGCCGAACCATTTTTTCAGCGCCGGGAAGATCGCATCGAGCTTTTCGCGTGGGGTGGCGGGCGTCTCGATGGCGCCGAGAAACCAGGCGCGCCAGCTCTTGCCCTCGGTCTCGAGCACGGCCTCGACCAGATCGCCTTTTGATTTGAAGATCTTGTAGAGCGTGGTCTTGGCCGTCCCGGCTTCCGCCACGATCGCATCGATGCCGGTGGCATTGATGCCGTTCTTGCAGAACAGCCGTGTCGCAGCATCCATCAGCCGGTCGCGCGGCGTGGTCTTCTCGGCGTCCTGCGGCATTGGATCGGTCATTGCCGCGTCAATATGACATGCGCCCGCCCGACTGCAAGCGAGCGGCAGGAGATCTGACCAAGATTCGAGCGGTTGGCGGGCGAATCGGCAGACATGCTCGTTCTCTGAGCGCGGGCGATTGGGCGTGGCATCAGTAACTCCTTGAAATCATTGAGGCGGCTTTCGGCGCGGGGTCTGGCACACATCGTGCAAGACTACAGACCGTTCTGTATCTTTCTCGAAGGGAGACGTCCATGACTGCTGTTGCCGCCAAAACCGCTTTGACCGGCTGCCTGGCACCGATCGACAAAGGCGGGCTCGAACAGCTGATCGCCAATGGCAAGGCCAATCCGAACGTCATCAAGACGCTCAAGTGCAAAACGGTCGCCGAAGGCAAATTCCGTCACGCCAACTACATTCGCAACCTGCTGCCTTACATCGTCGATGAGCCGCCGGCTTTGCTCGGCGACGACACAGCGCCCAATCCGTCCGAAGCCTCACTTGCCGCGCTCGGCTCCTGCATCGCGGTCGGCCTGCACGCCAATGCCGTGCATCGCGGCTGGACCGTCAACAAGCTCGAGCTGCAGCTCGAAGGTGACCTCAACATCACCGCCGTCTGGGGCACTGGCGATATCAGTGAGAAGCCGGTCGGCTTCACCGATGTGCGTATCAAGGTGGACATGGAATGCGAAGGCATTCCGCAAGCCGAGATCGATGCGCTGATCGATCACGTGAAGAAGTGGTCGCCGGTCGCCAACACGTTTACGCGCCCGGTCAATCTCGAAGTCACGGCCTGATCTCTCAGCCGTCATTGCGAGCCCTGCAAAATTGGCTTCGCCAATTTTGCTTCGGCGAAGCAATCCAGCCTTTTTGGAAGCAAGCGCTGGATTGCTTCGTCGCTGACGCTCCTCGCAATGACGAGTTCGATGGCTTCCGTTGCGCGGAGATCGAGATGACTGCATCGGCTGCGTTGTTAAAGGAAATTGTCGTTGACGACACTGAGCCGCTTGTCGATCGCATCGGCGCCATCGCGCGGCGCGAGCTGACGCCGATCGCGCTGGAGATCGACGAGGGCACGATCTATCCCGATCAGGCGCTGCACAATCTCGGCGATGCCGGCGCCTGGTCCGCTCACGCCGATCTGCGCGACACGATCGCCGGCATCTCCGTCATCGGCGAGACCTGCGGCTCGACCGCTTTCATGGCGTGGTGCCAGAACACGCTGGTCTGGTACATCCTCAACTCCGACAATGCCGCGCTGAAAGCGAAATATCTGAGCGCGACAGCCAGCGGAAAAACGCTCGGCGGCACTGGTCTCTCCAATCCCATGAAGAGCTTTTTCGGCATCGAGAAGCTCAAGCTCAAAGGCAAGCGCGTTGACGGCGGCTATCTCGTCCGCGGCGCGCTGCCCTGGGTCTCCAATCTCGGCCCTGATCACCTGTTCGGCACGATCTTCGAAGTCGAGGACTCCGGCGAGAAGGTGATGTTCATCGCCGATTGCGCCGATGAGAATCTCTCGCTGACGCCTTGCAAGCCGTTCCTCGCCATGGACGGCACTGGCACTTATGCCGTGCAGTTCCGCGATGTTTTCATTCCCGATGATCAGGTGCTCGCAGCACCCGCGATGCCTTTCGTGAAGAAGATTCGCGCCGGCTTCATTCTGATGCAGATGGGGATGGGGCTCGGCCTGGTCAGAGACTGCGTCGCCATCATGGACAGCGTCAAACCCTCGCTCGCCCATGTGAACTGCTTCCTGCCGCAGCAACCAGAGGATTTTGCAGGCCTGCTTGCGAAGATGGAAGCCGAGACCATGATGCTGGCCGCGACGCCCTATGAGACCAGCAACGACTACTGGCGCGCCGTCGTCGAACTGCGCTTGCGCGCGGGCGATGCTGCCGTCGCCGCCGCCCATGCCGCGATGCTGCATTGTGGCGCGCGTGGCTACCTCAAATCCCATCGCGCGCAGCGGCGCCTGCGCGAATCCTATTTCGTGGCGATCGTCACCCCCGCCACCAAACAGCTCCGGAAGATGCTCGCAGACAATGCGCGCGAACAGCAAGGAGACGGTGCCCATTGACCTGGGTCAGGGCGCAGCATGGCACGGCCGACTACCAACGGTTCAACAACGACGTTCAAAAAGTGGAGGCTTGAAATGGCAGATGTTCTCATTTCCGCAGACGACCTCGCGACGTTCATGAAGTCAGAACCTTGTGTCATCATCGACACGCGCAATCCCGACGCCTATGCCGCCGGTCACATCCCCGGCGCCGTCAATCTCCATGAGATCTTTACGTTCCTCGCGACGTCCACGCCGGAAGGCATGGACGAGCTGAAAAAGAAATTTGCCGAAGCCTTCGGTGGCGCAGGTCTCTCCGGCGCGGAGACAGCTGTGATCTATGAGCAGTCGATGAATTCCGGCTTCGGCCAGTCCTGCCGCGGCTATTTCCTGCTCGAATTCCTCGGCTATCCCAAGATCAAGGTGCTGCATGGCGGCTACGATGCCTGGACCATGAAGGGCCTGCCCACGACCACCGATGTGCCGATGCCGACGCCCGCGTCGTTCGCCATCAAGCCGGAAGCTGGCTCGATCCTGATCGACGCCGCCACCATGCAGGCCGCGCTCGGCAATCCCTCCATCGCCATTCTCGACGTGCGCGATGTCGATGAATGGATCGGTGAAAGCTCCTCGCCCTATGGCAAGGACTTTTGCCCGCGCATGGGCCGCATTCCCGGCGCCGTCTGGATCGAGTGGTACCGCATGATGAAGCCGACCGGCGAGGGGCCGCGCTTCAAGTCGAAGAACGAGATCCTCGCCGAATGCGCGACGGTGGGCATCACGCCGGCAACGACTGTCTATCTCTATTGCTTCAAGGGCGCGCGAGCGTCGAACACGTTCCTGGCGCTGAAGAATGCCGGCGTCGCGGATGTGCGGATGTATTTCGGCTCGTGGAACGAATGGAGCCGCGACGTGAAATATCCGATCGAGGAAGGCTTGCCGATGGTCGGAGAGAAGCAGGCCGTGGCGGCCTGATCCAAACCGTCATTCCGGGTCGCGCTCTTGCGCGAACCCGGAATCCCTCGTGTGCTGCCGCTACAGGATCAGCCCGCCATCGACGATGATGCTCTGGCCGACGATGTAGGACGACAGCGGCGAGGCGAGAAACAAGGCAGCACCGGCCATGTCCGCCGGCGTACCCAGTCGCTTGATCGGGATTCGTTCGAGCGCGCCTTCCAGCCGCTTCGGATTGTTCGTCGTCACCTTGGTGAGCTTGGTATCGACGAGGCCCGGTGCGATGCCGTTGACGCGGATGCCATCCTCAGCCCAGGCCACACCCAGCGTGCGCACGAGACCGACGGCACCGGTCTTGGAGGCGTTGTAGGAGGGGTTGCCCTTGGTCGCATGGAAGGCGGCGGTCGATGAGACGATGATGACGTTGCCGCCGCTTGCCTTCAGCATCGGATGGAATTTGGCGCTGCAGGCCATCAGGCTCATCAGGTTCACTTCCATGACCTTGCGAAACCCGTCCATTTCGAATTCGGCGCGCTTGTAGAGCACGGTGCCCTGCGCCAGCACGAGGACGTCGAGCTTGCTGAAAGCGGGTTTGATCGATTCGATAGCGGCAGAATTGCTCACGTCGAGCTTCGCATAATGCAGGCCGGCGAGGTCGGAGCCTTCTTCGCCCTTGTAGTCCTCTGCGTTCGCACGTGTGCCGTAGACATGCACCTCCGCGCCTTTGGCGCGAAAACCATGCGCAATCCCGTTGCCGATCCCGCTCGATCCTCCGATCACGAGGACGGTTTTGCCGGTGAAATCCAGCTCGTTCATCACGCGTTCTCCCTTATGCATTGCGAGACTAGGTCGCTCGCTTCAAGCAGTGGAGCCAGTGTGAAGTTCGCGGCAGCGTTGTCAATCGACGTGTCACCTCCACCGCATTGACTCGGCGATTGATCAGCAGCTAAGCAGGTGCATCGGCAATGGATTCTGCCGGGCCATCCTGGCCGAACCGCCTCCATGAGAGGCTGATGACTCCTACTCAACTCGCCCACGCGGCGAAGGAGTAGAGTCGTGCGCAGATCCAATCCGCTTTCCTATTCGTTGCATCTGGCTTTGCCGTGGCTGAAGCGATTTGGCCAATTGGTTGCGATCGTTGCCATTCTGCTCGGTGGCTGGGCGGGCTATCTGCGAGTGACCGGCAATTTCCATCCCATCGAGAGCGGCGTGATCTATCGCTCCGGGCAACTGAGCGGCGATCAGTTCATCGATCGCATCCGTGCCCATGACATCCGCACCATCATCAATCTGCGCGGTAACAATGCGGGGCGCTCCTGGTATGACGATGAGGTCAAGGCGAGTGCCGCGACGGGTGTCACGCATATCGACTTTCCGATCTCGTCGGGGCGCGAACTGACTGATGGCCAGATCGCGCAGCTGACGGATCATCTGCGGAATGCGGTGCGGCCGATCCTCATTCATTGCGAAGCCGGCTCGGATCGCACGGGTCTGGCGGCAGCGCTGTACGAGCTGGTGATCGCAGGGCGAAGCGCTACGCAGGCGTCGCAACAGCTCTCGTTCCGCTATGGGCACTTCCCGTGGCTCGGCAACTCCACCGTGGCCATGGACAAGACATTAGATCGCATCGTCGCGCGCCATGAGGCATTCTAGCGATCAATGTGATCGGCTCCACGCAGCTCGGCATCGCGAGCCTGCGCTAAAACAAAAGGCCCGCTCTCGCGAGCGGGCCTTTCTCATTCAGTTCGATACTCTGCAGCTTACTTGCCCGCGAGCACGTCCACCAGCGTGGTGCCGAGGCGGGCCGGCGATGGCGAGACGCGGATGCCGGCGGCTTCCATCGCTGCGATCTTCGACTGGGCATCGCCCTTGCCGCCCGACACGATGGCGCCGGCATGGCCCATGCGGCGGCCGGGAGGCGCGGTGACGCCGCCGATGAAGCCGACCATCGGCTTCTTGCGGCCGCGCTTGGCTTCGTCCTTGATGAACTGCGCCGCGTCTTCTTCCGCCGAGCCACCGATTTCACCGATCATGATGATCGACTCGGTCTTGTCGTCGGCCAGGAACAGTTCGAGGATGTCGATGAACTCGGTGCCCTTGACCGGGTCGCCGCCGATGCCGACCGCCGAGGTCTGGCCGAGGCCGGCCTGGGTGGTCTGGAATACGGCTTCATAGGTCAGCGTGCCGGAGCGCGACAGGATGCCGACCTTGCCGGGCTTGAAGATGTTGGCCGGCATGATGCCGATCTTCGATTCACCGGCAGTGACGACGCCCGGGCAGTTCGGCCCGATCAGGCGCGACTTGGACCCGATCAGCGAACGTTTCACGCGCACCATGTCGAGCACCGGAATGCCCTCGGTGATGCAGACGATCAGCGGGATTTCCGCATCGATGGCTTCGCAGATCGCGTCTGCGGCGCCCGGCGGCGGCACATAGATGACCGAGGCGTCGGCGCCGGTCTTGTCGCGGGCTTCCGCCACGGTGTCGAACACGGGCAGGCCGATATGGGTCGAGCCGCCCTTGCCCGGCGAGGTGCCGCCGACGACCTTGGTCCCGTAGGCGATCGCCTGTTCGGAATGGAAGGTACCGTTCTTGCCGGTGAAGCCCTGGGTGATGACCTTGGTGTTCTTGTCGATCAAGACTGACATGAGCTTACTTTCCCTTCACCGCGTTGACGATCTTCTGGGCGGCGTCGTCGAGATCGTCGGCCGGCAGAACATTGAGGCCGGACTCGCGGATGATCTTCTTGCCTTCCTCGACATTGGTGCCTTCGAGGCGGACAACCAGTGGCACCTTGAGGCCGACGGCCTTCACCGCGCCGACAACGCCGGCGGCGATGACGTCGCACTTCATGATGCCGCCGAAGATGTTGACCAGGATGCCCTTCACGTTCGGGTCAGCGGTGATAATCTTGAACGCTGCCGTCACCTTCTCTTCCGAGGCGCCGCCACCGACGTCGAGGAAGTTGGCGGGGCTTTCGCCATAGAGCTTGATGATGTCGAGCGTGGCCATTGCGAGGCCGGCGCCGTTGACCATGCAGCCGATGGTGCCGTCGAGCGCGATGTAGGCGAGGTCATATTTCGATGCCTCGATTTCCTTCGCGTCTTCTTCGGTGGTGTCGCGGAGCGCGACGATATCCGGATGACGATAGAGCGAGTTCGAGTCGAACGACATTTTTGCGTCGAGACACTTGAGCTGGCCCTGCTTGGAGATGATCAACGGATTGATCTCCAGCATGTCCATGTCCTTGGCGATGAACGCCGTGTAGAGCTGCTCGACCAGCTTGCCGGCCTGCTTGGCCAGGTCGCCGGTGAGGCCGAGGGCCTGTGCCACGGTGCGGCCGTGATGCGGCATGACGCCGGTGGCCGGATCGACCGAGAAGGTGATGATCTTCTCAGGGGTGTCGTGGGCGACGTCCTCGATGCTCATGCCGCCTTCGGTCGAGACGACGAATGCGACGCGCGAGGTTTCACGGTCGACGAGCAGCGAGAGATAGAACTCCTTCTCGATGTCCGAACCGTCTTCGATGTAGAGGCGGTTGACCTGCTTGCCGGCGTCGCCGGTCTGCACGGTCACGAGGGTCGCGCCAAGCATCTGCTTGGAGAATTCCTTGACCTCGTCGATCGACTTGGCGAGGCGGACACCGCCCTTGTCGCCAGCCGAGGCTTCCTTGAACTTGCCCTTGCCGCGACCACCGGCATGGATCTGGCTCTTCACGACCCAGAGCGGACCGCCCAGTTCCTTCGCTGCGGCTTCGGCTTCGTCAGCCTTGAGGACCGGCACGCCCTTGGAGACGGGCACGCCGAACTCCTTCAGGACGGCTTTCGCCTGATATTCATGGATATTCATAAGATGCTCCCGAACCCCCGATGGTGAAATTGGAATTCACGCCGTTTCTTTGAATTGGCATACCGTATACCACGAGTGCCGGATGTCAAAGCGAGCGGTAATTCCGTGTGACGGACGAAGTTGGCTTGGTGGGTTCGTCGCAGGGATGGCCAACCACGTCAAATGCAAAACCGGCACCCCAGGGGTGCCGGTTCAGTTCAGTCTGTTTTAGCCGAGCAGGTCGGGCGCGATCTTCTTGCAGGCGTCCATCAGGCCGACCACCGAAGCGACCGACTTGTCGAAGCCTTCCTTGTCCTTGCCGACAAGCTCGATCTCGACGATGCGCTCGACACCCTTCGCGCCGATGACAACGGGAACGCCGACATACATGTCCTTGACGCCATATTCACCGTTGAGGTGAACGGCGCAGGGCAGCACGCGCTTCTTGTCCTTGAGATAGCTCTCGGCCATCGCGATCGCGGAAGCGGCCGGGGCGTAGAAGGCCGAACCGGTCTTGAGCAGGTTGACGATCTCGGCGCCGCCGTTGCGGGTGCGATCGACGATTTCGTCGATGCGGGCCTGCGAGGTCCAGCCCATCTTCACGAGGTCCGGCAGCGGGATGCCGGCAACGGTCGAGTACTTGACCAGCGGCACCATGGTGTCGCCGTGGCCGCCGAGCACGAAAGCGGTGACGTCTTCCACCGAGACGTTGAATTCATCAGCCAGGAAGTAGCGGAAGCGGGCCGAGTCGAGCACGCCGGCCATGCCGACCACCTTGTTCGCCGGAAGACCCGAGGCCTTCTGCAGCGCCCAGACCATCGCGTCGAGCGGGTTGGTGATGCAGATCACAAATGCGTTGGGGGCGTACTTCTTGATGCCCGCACCCACCTGCTCCATCACCTTGAGGTTGATCGAGAGCAGATCGTCGCGGCTCATGCCCGGCTTACGCGGCACGCCGGCGGTGACGATGATGACGTCCGAGCCTTCGATCGCTTCGTAGGAATTGGCGCCCGAGAGCTTGGAGTCGAAGCCATCGACGGGCGACGACTGGGCGATATCCAGCGATTTGCCCTGCGGGGTGCCTTCGGCGATGTCGAACAACACCACGTCGCCGAGTTCCTTGAGGCCGACGAGGTGAGCCAGCGTTCCGCCGATCTGACCCGAGCCAATCAGTGCGATCTTATTACGCGCCATGAGAAAATATCCTTTGAACCCGCAGGGGTGGGAGGAGGGAGCAGGAAATGCCGAGAGGCTGGTTATCGCTTTCGCCGCATGCGTTCAAGTCAGCCCCTGCCCATTTGTCGGGCGGGAGGTCAGCGTTGCGGATTTGGGGGCGGTGATTGGAGGAGAACTAAACTCGCTTGTCGTCCCCGCGAAGGCGGGGACCCATACACACCGCCATCGGCGGTGGCATACAAGGCCGCTGCCGCGCTGCCTCATAGTTTTGGAGCCTATGAGTCCGTAGGGCGGATTAGCGAAGCGTCATCCGCCGGCCCATTGCATGGTTGAAACGCCGCGGCGGATGACGGCTTCGCCTGATCCGCCCTACGGCTCTCGCTCGTGGAGAGAATCTACGTCTCCACCAGCCCCGTGCTCGATCCACTCGCCGTGGAATCGCTCCGCCCGTGAGGTAGCGCCAGATATGTCTCCGACCCCATCTCGAACAAGCGCGACGCCGTGCGGACGAATTCGAACTTCTCGGTGCCCTGATCGGCTGAATAGAGATCCGGCGGCTCGGCCGCTGCGGTTGCCATCAGCTTCACGCCATTGTCATAGAGCGTGTCGATCAGCGAGATGAAGCGCTTGGCCGCATTGCGGTTGGCTTCGGTCATGGCCGGCACATGTTCGATGAACAGCGTGTGATATTCATGCGCGAGCTTGAGATAGTCGGATGCGCCGAGCGGCTTCTCGCAGAGATCGTTGAACGTGAAGCGCGCAACGCCCTGTGCTTCCAGCGGAACCTGCAGCTTGCGTCCCTTGACGTTGAGCTCGCGCGATTTGCCTGCAGCGCCGCCGGTGAGCTTCGTCCAGGCTGCATCGAGTGCCGCCTTCGCCGCAGCGTCATCCGGCACCAGCCAGCTCTTCACGCCGACCAGTTTCTCCATGCGGAAGTCGGTGCGCGAGTCGAGCTTGCGCACCTCCATATGATCTTCGATCTGCTTGATGAAGGGCAGGAACAGCGCGCGGTTGAGGCCGCCTTTATAGAGATTGACCGGCTCGACATTGGATGTCGCGAACACCACGGTGCCCTGCTCGAACAGCCGCGCGAACAGCCGGCCGAGGATCATCGCATCGGCGATGTCGGTCACGTGAAATTCGTCGAAGCACAGCAGCCAGGCTTCCTCGAAAATCGAATTCGCCGTCAGCGCAATGACGTCGCTGCTGTCGGCGATCTCGCCACTCGCGATCTTCTGGCGGAAGCCGTAGATGCGCTCATGGGTATCGGCCATGAATTCATGGAAATGCGCGCGGCGCTTGTGCTCGACCGAGCTGCTCTCGAAAAACAGATCCATCAGCATGGTCTTGCCGCGGCCGACCTCGCCGTGGACATAGAGCCCCTTCGGCGGCTGGGCATCCTTGTCGCCACCGAACAGGCGGCCGAAGAAGCCCTTTTTGCGCGGTGGTTCGTAGGTCGCGAGCTTTGCATCGAGCGCCGCGATGGCCTCGACGGCCTGCGCCTGCGCCGGATCGGCCTCGATGGTACCGGCGGCGACGAGGGTTCTGTATTGTTCGCGGAAGGATGTGGGGGCGGCAGACATGGGCGCCTAACGGCCCCATGCGGGGGGAAATTGCAAGATGGGATTTCGGGGAGGCGGATATGCGGCGAGCGGCGTTGTGCCATCTCAGTCTGTCGTCGCCCGGCTTGACCGGGCGATACAGTAGACATGGTCGGTCCGGCCAGTCACGACCGCCAGTGTATACTGGGCCACCCGATCAGGCCGGGTGGCGACAATCGGGATTGCGGTTCACGCCGCCCGTACCCTCTCGCTCAGCTCATACGAATTCTCCACCAGATACGGCCCGCCGCCGGTGGATGCGCGCGACGAGAACAGCACGAACTGTTCCGCCGTGAATGTCTGCGTCGGAAAATATCCGCGCACCGAGAGATAATCGGCCACGTCCCAGCTCGACGCGTCGCGCAGCCGGGCCAGCGTCACATGCGGGGTGAATTTGCGCGGATCGGGTCCAATGCCGCAACGGCGGATCAACCGCTCGAGCTCAGCCTGCAGCTCCATCAGCGGCTTGCTCGGCTCCACATGGGCGACGATGGCGCGGGGTTTATGACCGCCAAAGCTCGTGAGCCCGCGGATCTCGACCTTGAACGGCCGGCGTTCGATGCGCGCCATCAGATAGGCGATCTCGTTCGCGGAAATGCCGTCGATGTCGCCGATGAAGCGGAGGGTGACGTGATAATTTTCGGGATCGATCCAGCGCGCGCCTGGCAGGCCGCCACGTAAATTGGCCAATCGCTGGCCGATCTCGACTGGAATTTCCAGTCCGGCGAATAAACGCGGCATTGTCAGCTCCTTTTTGTCGGGGCGCGATTTTCGCCGAAAGGTGCTGGTGCATTGTGTGCTGACGCACGCACCGCTCGGCGAAAATCATGCCCGACAAACGAGCCGGTGAATCGGAGCAAGCTACGAATCACCGATGTCTAAAATCTATCCGAGTTATGTGACTTCGCGAAGCAGAGCGTGTCATCGCAGTGTCAGGTTCCGGATAACTCGGCAGTGTCACGCAAGGGTCGTCGGATGGGTTGAGCGCAGCGATACCCATCACCACCAGCGCCTGTCGTGATGGGTATCGCTGCGCTCAACCCATCCTACAAACTAAGCACCTTGCTCAGCTTTTCGGCGCAAGCGCTGCCACGAAAGCCTCCACCGTCGGTAAGATCTTGTTCACCACGACATCGACGCCTTCCGCGGTCGGATGCATGCCGTCGGGCAGATTGAGTTTGCTCTCGCCCGCCACGCCATCGAGGAAAAACGGATACAGCGGCACGTCGAACTGTTTGGCGAGATCCGGATAGATCGCGTTGAACTTGTCCGCATAGTCGCGGCCGTAATTCGGCGGTGCCAGCATGCCGCAGAGCAGGACCTTGATGCCGCGCGCCTGCAGGCGATTGATGATTTCGGTGAGGGCTTCCCGCGGAATTTTCGGATCGACGCCGCGAAGTGCGTCATTGGCGCCAAGCTCGAGGATCACGCCCTGGGTGCCATCGGGCACCGACCAGTCGAGCCGGCCGAGCCCGCCCGAGGTGGTATCACCGGATACGCCGGCATTGGCGATTTCCACGGCGATACCTTTGTCCGTCAGCGCCTTTTGCAGCCGGACCGGAAATGCCGCGGGGCCCGGCAGATTGTAGCCCGCGCTCAGCGAATCCCCGAGCACCACCAGCTTCACCGGCTTGGCCCCGGCCTGCGCGAAAACCGGCGCCTGCGGCAACATGACGAGCCATCCGGCAAACAACAGGCACGCAAACGTGCGCAGCCACCCCTCGACCGCCGCAAATGAAGTGCCATATGACACCGACATGGACACGCGCATCGACACCTCATCATCGGCCGGCACTGCGCCGGACACCATTTCCATCTTGAACCTCAACCTGTCGCTCGGCACCGGTGCCGCGCGGGTGCATATCCTGAAGGATATCAGCCTGCGCGTCGGATCGGGCGAGGCGATCGGGCTGATCGGCCCGTCAGGCTCCGGTAAATCCACGCTGCTGATGGTGATGGCGGGGCTGGAGCGGCCTGACTCTGGTCAGGTGGTGGTCAATGGCACCGCTTTCAATGATCTCGACGAGGACGGATTGGCGCGCTTTCGCGGCCGCCATGTCGGCATCGTTTTCCAGTCCTTCCATCTGATCCCCACCATGACGGCGCTGGAAAACGTCGCTGTGCCGCTGGAACTCGCGGGCCATCCTGATCCGAATAGCCGAGCTGCGAAGGAGCTCGAAGCCGTCGGGCTGGGCGCTCGCCTGCATCATTACCCGCGCCAGCTGTCCGGTGGTGAGCAGCAGCGCGTCGCCTTGGCGCGGGCGCTGGCGCCCGATCCCGCAATCCTCGTGGCCGATGAGCCGACCGGTAATCTCGATGAGAACACCGGCAGCCAGATCGTCGACCTGCTGTTCGCACAACATGCCGAACGCGGCATGACGCTGGTGCTGGTCACGCATGACAATGCATTGGCGGAACGCTGCGACCGTGTCGTACGCCTGCGCTCCGGCCATATCGAGACAGCCTGATGGCTGTCATCACGGACAATGCCGCGCCGACGCGCGGCCCCTCGCTGGCCTTGCGTTATGCATTGCGCGAGATGCGCGGCGGTCTCAGCGGCTTCTATGTCTTCATCGCCTGTATCGCGCTCGGCGTGCTGGCGATTGCCGGCGTCGGTTCGGTGGCGGCCAGCCTCAGCGACGGCCTCGCCCGCGAAGGCCGGACGCTGCTTGGCGGCGATGTCGCCTTTTCCCTGATGCAGCGCGAGGCGAAACCGGACGAACTCGCCTTCCTCCGCCAGCGCGGCGATGTCTCGGTGGCCGCCACCTTGCGCGGCATGGTGCGTGCGCCGGATGGTAATCTGGCGCTGGTCGAGATGAAGGCGGTGGATTCCGCCTATCCCTTGCTCGGTAGCTTGAAGCTGACGCCCGACATGCCCGTCAGCGATCTGCTCGTTGAACGCGACGGCGCCTATGGCGCTGCAACCGACACGACGCTGCTGGCGCGCCTCGGCCTCAAGCTCGGCGATCGCGTCACCGTCGGCAGCGCCACGTTCCAGATCCGCAGCGTCGTTGATTCTGAGCCGGACAAGCTCGCCGGCGGCGTCGGCTTCGCACCACGTTTTCTCGTCAGCGAAGATGCCCTGCGTGCCACCGCATTGCTGCAGCCCGGCAGTCTCGTGCGCTGGATCTATCGTGTTCGTCTGGCGGACGGCGGTGAGCGCGCGGCCAAGGCGCTGACCGACGATGCCCGCAGCCAGTTGCCGCAGGCCGGCTGGGAAATTCGTTCGCGCGACAATGCATCGCCGCAACTCGAGCGTTCCATTACCCGCTTCACCCAGTTCCTGACGCTTGTCGGCCTTGCTGCATTGCTGGTCGGCGGTGTCGGCGTGGCCAATGCGGTGAAGAGCCATATCGATCGCCGCCGCGAGGTGATTGCCGCGCTGAAGGCGCTCGGCGCCACCGGCCGCGACGTGTTCGCGATGTATCTGACCCAGGTGATGGTGCTCGCCGGCGTCGGCTCGCTGATCGGTCTCGCGCTCGGCGCGGCGCTGCCTTTCGCCATTGTCGGCCTGCTCGGCAATCTGCTGCCGTTGCCGGTGGTGCCCGCGCTGCATCCCGGCGCTCTCGCCTTGTCGCTGCTCTACGGCCTGCTGACCGCGCTGGCTTTCGGCCTGTGGCCGCTGGCGCGTGTGCATGATGTGCCGGTGGCCGCGCTGTTCCGCGACGCCGCGCATACGGAAACCCGTCGTCCGCAGACCCGCTATCTGGTCTGGATGGTGCTGGTGGTGTCGGTGCTGATCGCCGTCGTGATCGGCCTCGCCTATGACAAGCGCGTCGCCGCCATCTTCGTCTTGTCGTCGGTCCTGGTCTTCGCCCTGCTGCGCGGTATCGCCAGCGTACTGATGTCCATCGCGCGAAAACTGCCGCGGCCGGGCCTCACCATGCTGCGGCTCGCCATCGCCAATATCCACCGGCCGGGCGCACTGACGCCGTCGGTGGTGATGTCGCTTGGTCTTGGCCTCACCGTGCTGGTCACGATCACGCAGATCGACGGCAATCTGCGCCGCCAGTTCATGGCCTCGCTGCCGGACAAGGCGCCGTCGTTCTACTTCATCGACATTCCCTCCACCGAGGCCGATCGCTTCGGCGCGTTCCTCAAGGAGAAACAGCCGCAATCGACGGTGGAGGAAGTGCCGATGCTCCGCGGCCGGATCGTCGGCGCGCGCGGCGTCAAGGCGGAGGATCTCAAGCCGTCGAGCGATGCGGAGTGGGTTCTGCAGAGCGACCGCGGCATCAGCTACACCGATGAGGTGCCGCGCGGCTCCAAGGTGGTCGAAGGCGCGTGGTGGCCGAAGGGCTACAGCGGCCCGCCGCTGGTGTCGTTCGAAAAGAAGCTCGCCGATGGGCTCGGGCTCAAACTCGGCGACGATGTCGTGGTCAATGTGCTCGGCCGTGACATCACGGCGAAGATCGGCAGCCTGCGCAGCGTCGATTGGCAGAGCCTCGGCATCAATTTCGTGCTCGTCTTCTCGCCCAACGCTTTTCGCGGCGCGCCACATACGCATATCGCGACCCTGACGGAGCCGCAGACGGCGCCCGCGCAGGATGCCGCGCTGGTCAAGGCGGTGGCGGATGCGTTTCCGATGGTGACGACGGTCCGTGTCCGCGAAGCGCTCGATACGGTCGGAACGGTGGTGACCAATCTGACGCTGGCGATTCGCGGCGCCAGTGCAGTGACGCTGCTATCGGCCATCCTCGTTCTGGGTGGCGCGCTCGCCGCCGGCCATCGTCACCGCGTCTATGACGCCGTGATCCTGAAGACCCTCGGTGCCACCCGCGCACGGCTGCTCGGCGCCTATGCGCTCGAATATCTGATGATCGGGTTCGCCACGGCGGTGTTTGGTGTGCTTGCCGGCTCGGTGGCGGCGTCGCTGATCGTCACGCGGCTGATGAATCTGGGTTTCGTCTGGCAGAGCGGCAGCGCTGCAGGGGTCGTATTGGCAGCGCTTATTGTCACAGTCGGGCTCGGTCTATTGGGTACGTTGGTAGCCCTGACCCAGAAGCCCGCCACCGTGTTGCGGAATTTGTGACCCGTTTCGGTACGATGCGGTCACTCTAGCGGGTGATTCGTGCAAAACCGGTGCGGAATCGGCAAGCCGCTGCGCGTGAAACCGTTTACCGGTTTCCTGCGCAGCTGCGCGGAGCGACATTCCGCCACGCGTGGAAGCTTGCAGCGAATGTGTTAGTTTACCACATACCCTTTGGGTCAGGCCTTCAGCGTTTGTGTCGAGATATTCATCCCGGACGGCGCTGGATCTGGGATATAATCGGACCAGCGACGCACACCCTTTGCGGGCGCCTGGACAACTTATCGAGGTTTCGACCATGTCGGATCTAGACCGTAACTATGCTTCT
The DNA here is from genome assembly GCF_058807155.1 of Tardiphaga sp. GW821-FHT12E02. Lineage (NCBI taxonomy): Bacteria > Pseudomonadati > Pseudomonadota > Alphaproteobacteria > Hyphomicrobiales > Nitrobacteraceae > Tardiphaga > Tardiphaga sp. GW821-FHT12E02. Next base: position 545,622 of record NZ_JBXAQK010000001.1, on the reverse strand, counting down.
CCCTTCGGCCGGGCCGGCGCGCGCGACACCGCCGCGGTCGATGCCGGGCTGCGCTCCTACATGCTGCGCATCTACAACTACATGACCATCGGCCTGGCCATCACCGGCTTTGCCGCTCTGGGCGTGTATATGGGCGCCGTCACCGACGCCTCGAATGCCGTGGCGCGGGTCGGTTCGACCCATCTGTCGGCGTTCGGCTATTACATGTTCGCCAGCCCGCTGAAGTGGGTGTTCATCGCGGCCCCGCTGGTCATGGTGTTCGCCATCTCCTTCGGCATCAACCGCCTGAAGCCGGCCACCGCGCAGCTGCTGTTCTGGGCCTTCGCAGCCCTGATGGGCATCTCGCTGTCGTCGATCTTCCTGGTGTACACGCACACCTCGATCGTGCGCGTGTTCTTCATCACGGCGGCGTCGTTCGGTGCGCTGAGCCTCTACGGCTACACCACCAAGCGTGACATGACGGGCATGGGCTCGTTCCTGATGATGGGCCTGTTCGGCATCATCATCGCGAGCGTCGTGAACATCTTCGTCGCCTCGTCGATGCTGCAGTTCATCGTCTCGGTGGTCGGCGTGCTGATCTTCGCAGGCCTCACCGCCTACGACACCCAGCGCCTGAAGAACGACTACATCTATGGCTACGCCTCCCAGGGTGGCGATGTGGCGGAACGTGCCGCGATCACCGGCGCCCTGTCGCTCTACCTGAACTTCATCAACCTGTTCACGCTGCTGCTGCAGCTGCTCGGACAGAAAGAGTAAGGTCGGCGCAAGCCTGACGAGATCGAAGCCCCGGCGAGAGCCGGGGCTTTTTCTTTGTCCTTCTCCCGCAAGCCCACGGCTATCGCATATGAATGTTGATGCATACGCAGCCATCCTTCGAGACGCGGTAGAAGGCGACCGCTCCTCAGAGCCTGACTGGAAATGCGGTCCATGAAGCGCAGTACACTCTGTCCCTCATGGTGAGGAGGCGCGTAGCGCCGTCTCGAACCATGAGTTGGCCGGGTTCAGAGCCTGCGGCCATCCTTCGAGACGCCGCTGCGCGGCTCCTCAGGATGAGGGCAGAGTATGGCGCTGTAGAAGACCCTCATGGTGAGGAGCCCGCAAAGCGGCCTCTCGAACCATGCAGGCCGAACACCATCCTCATCGGCCAGGGGGCATATGGGATAGCCATGCGCGCATGCAGCTGAGGGACAAACAAGCCGGGGCTTTTCTTTCTCGGACTGCAAAAATACTGTTCCCCCATGTCCGACATCACCATCCGCGCCGCCACGGCCGCTGACCTGCCAGCCATCACCGCCATCTATGAAGAAGCGGTCCTGCACGGCACCGCGACCTTCGAGATCGATCCACCGGATCTTGCCGAGATGGCACGGCGCTTCGAGGGGCTCACCGGCGGCGGCTTTCCCTATTTCGTGGCTGTCGATGGCGATCAGGTGCTCGGCTATGCCTATGCCGGTCCGCACCGGCCGCGTGTGGCCTACCGTTTTACGGTCGAGGACTCGATCTATCTCGCCCCGGCAGCACAGCGCCGCGGTGTCGGCGGCAAACTGCTCGCGGCACTGATCGACGCCTGCGAATCAAAGGGCTTCCGGCAGATGGTTGCGGTGATCGGCGACAGCGCCAATGCCGGCTCGGTGGCCGTCCATCGCAATGCCGGCTTCCAGATGATCGGCACCCATCCGAATGTCGGCTTCAAATTCGGCCGCTGGCTCGACACCGTGTCGATGCAGCGGGTGCTGGGCGCGGGCGGCGCCACGCTGCCGTGAGGTGATGCGCGGAGGCTTGTGGTTTCCCTCCCCGGAGCGAAGCGAATGGGGAGGGTCCGCCGACAGGCGGGGGTGGGAACTTTCCCCACGTGACGTCGGAGGAAGCACCCCACCCGTCTCGAAGCTCGCTGAACGCTCGCTTCGATCCACCCTCCCCGCTGCGCCGCTTCGCGGCTTGGGGGAGGGAGAACATTGCGCCCGCAAGATTTTAGTTCTCCTTCTGTTCTTGACAAAATTCCCATTCTGCTCCATATCCCCTCCGTCTCGTTCGTGAGGGGCGCTCTCATGAGGCGTCTTTGAGCGGAACGTGGATGCGGCGCCTGCGGGCAGGGGAGGACGTACCTCCTGCACTCGGGTGGTCGGGGGTAACCGTCCGACCCCACTATGGGGGTCTGCCGCTAGCGCGGCTGGACGTGGTGCGGGCGAAGGCGGAGAAATCCGTCGGATGGCTCCCGATCGGGAGCGCCCAGTACCCGGAAGAACGGTCCTTCGGCCAGAAAGAACGTCGCGGTGGCGCGCCGTAAGGCGTTGCGCTGTTCGGCTTCGCTGGCGATCCAGCGTTGAACGGATGGCGTCAAGTCCCACCCAAGTGCGCCTTGCGGCGTGCCACCTCCCCTCATGTCTCGCGGGGAGAAATGCTCACAGCTCGGACGCGCAAGCGTCGCGAGATCGATAAGCCACGGGCAAGCGTTGTCTCACACCACCGCCAGTTTGCGATCGATCACCAGCAGCACCCGGTCCAGCTCGTGGCCGCGGCGAAGGATCATGCCCGTCGCCGAGATGACGCTGTACATGCCCTGTTTGCGTGCCAGTCGCGGATCCTTCTCGATGCGGTAGATCGGCATTTCAGACGCACGCCGGAACACGGAGAACACTGCGCGGTCGCGCAGAAAATCGATGGCGTAATCGCGCCATTCGCCGTCAGACACCATCCGTCCGTAGAGATTGAGGATGCGGCTCAGTTCGATGCGGTTGAAGCTGACGATCGGGGCCGGCGCCGGACCCGTCGTCCCGCGATTCGAACTTGGGTCATTGTCTCCCGGAATCACGTGCATCGGCGCCTCCTGTCATATCACTTACATGATCGCGCCATGGGCCCTGGGCTGCAAGACCAGATTCAGCCGCCAGACGGTAAGAAATCTTCCGTCACGGGAACGTTAGGCGAATCTTATTGCCGCCAAAATTTGGCCCAGCCGACGCCCTTGTGGCTTGCGATAAACAGATACTGCGTCGGGTCCGGTTCTTCCGGTCTCGGATTCCTCAGCCCCCAGCCCCCCGTGGTCGTTGGGATCGGACCCTGCGCAGTGAGTATATTAATCCCCACTGGGCCAACGCGAGTTGGTCCTTTTCTTTTTGTGGGGTGGGTGGGCTTTCTCAGCCGTCATTGCGAGCGCAGCGAAGCAATCCAGACCTTGCTTGCGGTCTTCTGGACTGCTTCGCTGCGCTCGCAATGACGGTGAGATTACTGCAGCGACGTAAACGCTGCGCCGCGCATTGCGCCAGGCTTATCGCGCGAGCCGTCCTGCACATAGACGACCGCCGCATCGACGCCGTCGCGCGACACATTCTCCAGCGGTACGGTCCAGTTGGCCGCGCTGCCGTTCCAGTCGCCGACCTTTAGCCAGCTGCGCACGACATTGTAGTAAGTGAGTTCACGTCCACGATTCTCACCACGACCGACCGTGATCGGGACGGACTTCGATACCGAGCAAATCCAGACCTCGCCATGATCGGTCGAAGACGTGTCGGTCGATGCTGCCACCGCAACATTCACCTGCTTGCCCGATACCGAAATCGACACCGGAACGGACATGACCGACGCACCTTTCCGGGTGTCGCCGATGGCCGTCTTGATTTTTGTCGCGTCGCTGCCGATCACCTGCGTGGCGCCGTTGACCACGGCCTGCGGCGTGTAGATGTCGCGATCGCCGCGCATCTGCGAATAGGCCTTCTGGCGCGCGCTGAAGCGCGAATCGGCCAGCGTGTCTTTCCAGCCGAGATAGTCCCAATAATCGACAGGCATGCTCAGTGCGATGACGGACGGATCCTTGGCGAGATCGCCAATGATCTGGTCCGCCGGCGGGCAGGACGAGCAACCCTGTGAGGTAAACAACTCGACAACGGCACGCGGCTGCGCCTGCGCGCCCGTGGCCAAGGCGCTGTGACCGAACGCAACGAAAAAACAGGCGCTGAGAGCGCCGGTCCATCGCGATATGTCACGGAGAGATGTCATCAAGACGTGCTGCGCTCGGAGTTGTGCAACCGCATCCGAGCAAACCAGACTGGTGCCGCTCTCGATGGGGTCATCAAAAACAAAGGTACCTGCTAACGCAGAAGGCGACCCTTCATAGGTCGCCTTCCAATCACTAGCCACTCACTTCGAGGTGAGGCACGACGTCACAGTGCAAAGCGGTCAGGCTGCAAGCTGACGCAGCACGTAATGCAGGATGCCGCCGTTACGGTAGTATTCCAGTTCGTCCAGCGTATCGATGCGGCAGAGCAGCGTTTCCTTGTGCAGCTTGCCATCGGCCATCGTGATTTCCGCAACCATCTGCTGGCGCGGCTTGATCTCGCCGGTGAGGCCGCGGATCGTGACCTGCTCGCTGCCGGTGAGGCCGAGTTTCTTCCAGGACGACCCATTCTCGAAGGTCAGCGGCAGGATGCCCATGCCGACGAGATTGGAGCGGTGAATACGCTCGAAACTCTCAGTGATCACGGCGCGAACGCCGAGCAGCCGGGTGCCCTTCGCGGCCCAGTCGCGTGACGAACCATTGCCGTATTCCGCACCGCCGAACACGACCAGCGGCACCTGCTCGGCCTGATACTTCATCGCGGCGTCAAAGATCGACATCGTCTCGCCGTCGGGCCAGTGCTTGGTGTTGCCGCCTTCCGGCACATTGCCGTCGGCGCCCTGCAGCATGAAGTTCTTGATGCGGATATTGGCGAAGGTGCCGCGCATCATGACTTCGTGATTGCCGCGGCGCGTGCCGTATTGATTGAAGTCAGCCGGGCGCACCTGGTGCTCCGACAGATACTTGCCAGCAGGCGAGGTGAGCTTGATCGAACCAGCCGGCGAGATGTGGTCGGTGGTGATCTTGTCGCCGAACAGGGCCAGGATACGCGCATTGATGATATCGGTGGTCGGCTCCGGCTCCTTCTTCATGCCTTCGAAGTAGGGCGGGTTCTGCACATAGGTCGAGCCCATGTTCCACTTGTAGGTCTCGCTCTCGACCGTCTTGATCTTCTGCCAGTTGGCGTCGCCCTTGAACACGTCAGCATATTTCTTCTTGAAGATCGTCGAGGTGACGTACTTCTTGATGATGGCGTTGATCTCGGTCGAGGTCGGCCAGATGTCTTTCAGATAGACGGGCTTGCCGTCCTTGCCTTCGCCGATCGGCTCGACCGCGAGATTCTTGGTCACGGTGCCGGCAAGCGCATGGGCGACCACCAGCGGCGGCGAGGCGAGATAGTTGGCCTGCACATCCGGCGAGACGCGGCCTTCGAAATTACGATTACCCGACAGCACGGCAGCGCCGACGATGCCGTTGTCGTTGATCGACTTCGAGATCTCTTCCGGCAGCGGACCGGAATTGCCGATACAGGTGGTGCAGCCGAAGCCGACCAGGTTGAAGCCGACTTTGTCTAGGTCGAGCTGCAGGCCGGAATTGGCGAGATATTCAGCGACGACCTGCGAGCCTGGCGCCAGCGAGGTCTTCACCCACGGTTTGACCTTCAAGCCCAGGGCATTGGCCTTGCGTGCGAGCAGGCCGGCGGCCACCAGCACACTCGGATTCGAGGTGTTGGTGCAGGAGGTGATGGCGGCGATGACGACATCGCCATGGCCGAGATCGAAATTCTTGCCCTCCACCGGGAAACGCTCGGTGGCGTTGGGCTTCTTGTAGTCGCCGGCAAGTGCCGTGGCGAAGCCTTCAGCGATCGCCGGCAGCGCGACGCGACCTTCCGGACGCTTCGGACCCGCCATGGACGGCACGACATCGCCGAGATCGAGCTTCAGCGTTTCGGTGAACACCGGATCCGGCGACTTGGCGGTGCGATACAGGCCCTGTGCCTTGGAATAAGCGGCAACCAGTGCGACGCGCGCCGTCTTGCGGCCTGACGTCTTCAGATAATCGAGGGTGGCGGCATCCACCGGGAAGAAGCCGCAGGTCGCGCCATATTCCGGCGCCATGTTGCCGATGGTCGCCTTGTCGGCCACCGACATGGCGTCGAGACCGGGGCCGTAAAACTCCACGAACTTGCCGACGACGCCCTGCTTGCGCAGCATCTGTGTCACCGTGAGCACGAGGTCGGTAGCGGTCACGCCCTCCTTCAGCGCACCCGACAGCTTGAAGCCGACCACGTCGGGCAGCAGCATGGATTGCGGCTGGCCGAGCATCGCGGCTTCCGCCTCGATGCCACCAACGCCCCAGCCGAGCACGGCGAGACCATTGACCATGGTGGTGTGCGAATCGGTGCCGACTAGGGTGTCCGGATAGGCGACCTCGAACGTGCCGGTCTTGCGGCCGATCGTCATCTTCTGCTTCTTGGTCCAGACGGTCTGGGCGAGGTATTCGAGATTGACCTGATGGCAGATGCCGGTGCCGGGCGGCACCACGGAGAAGTTCGAGAACGCGCTCTGGCCCCATTTCAGGAACTCGTAGCGTTCCTTGTTCTGCTTGTACTCTTCGGCGACGTTCTTGCCGAATGCCTTGTTGTCACCGAAGAAGTTAACGATCACCGAGTGGTCGATGACGAGATCGACGGGCACCAGCGGATTGATCTTCTTGGGATCGCCCTTGAGCGCCTGCATCGCATTGCGCATGGCGGCGAGATCGACCACGGCCGGCACGCCGGTGAAATCCTGCATCAGCACGCGGGCGGGGCGGAACGAGATTTCATGCTCGAGCTTGCGCTTCTTCACCCATTTCGAAAAGGCAACGATGTCCGCCTTCTTGACGCTGCGGCCGTCCTCGTTGCGCAGCAGGTTCTCCAGCAGGACCTTCATCGAATAGGGCAGCTTCGAGATGCCGGTGAGGCCGTTCTTCTCGGCCAGAGGCAGGCTGTAATAGACGTAAGACTTGGTGCCGACCTTGAGGGTCTTGCGGCACTTGAAGCTGTCGAGTGAGGTCATGTGAAGGCGTCCCAATTTCAAGCGAGAGACGTCCCGGGCGGGGCGTCGAACACCATCGGCGGACATGGCCAGTTCGCTTGCGGGCCGATTGTGTGCTGCATCAATGCACAGGTTATATAGAATGTTTCTAGAACATCTGCCACTGCGGCAATCGTTTGCAGCTCTGCGAAATGATGCAACAACGCGGAGGGATATGCAGCTACACCAGAGGATAGTGGACAGGTGATGATGCGGCTGGCTGGCCATGAATTGCGATGCATACGCGCTGGCCGCGAAGTATTTGCAGGTCTCGATTTCGAGGTGAGGTCGGGCGAGGCGGTGGCGGTCGTCGGCCCCAATGGCGCCGGCAAGACGTCGCTGTTGCGGCTGATTGCCGGGCTGATTGCGCCGTCCGGCGGCCAGATGACGCTGGCGGGCGGCGATTCCGAGCTGAGCGTGGCCGAGCAGGCGCATTATCTCGGCCACCGCGACGCCATGAAACCGGCTCTGACCGTCGTGGAAAACCTGGGGTTCTGGGCGGATTTTCTGGGCGGGGTGGCGGCAGAGCCCGCGGCGAGCCTGGAGGCCGTCGGCCTCGGCCATGCCGCACACCTGCCGGCCGGCTTCCTCTCCGCCGGCCAGCGCCGCCGGCTGTCGATCGCCCGGCTGCTGACGGTGAAACGCCCGATCTGGCTGCTGGATGAGCCGACATCGGCGCTCGATGCCGGCAGCCAGAAGGTGTTTGCGGGGCTGATGACGGCACATCTGGCCGTTGGCGGCCTGATCATGGCCGCGACGCATACGCCGCTCGGGATCGCGGCGCGGGAGTTGCGGATCGGGGGCGTGGCGTGAGTGCTCTCGGTTCTTTGATCCGTCGTGACATTCAAATTGCCCTCCGTGTCGGCGGTGGTGCGTTGATCGGCGTGCTGTTTTTCCTCACCGTCGTCGTGCTGATGCCCTTTGCCATTGGCCCCGACCTCAACCTGCTGGCCCGGCTCGGGCCCGCGATTCTCTGGCTCGGCGCGCTGCTGGCGAGCCTTCTCACCCTTGATCGCCTGTTCATGGCCGATCACGACGACGGCTCGCTCGACCTCATCCTGATGAGCCGGACGCCGCTGGAATTCACTTGCGCTGCCAAGGCGCTCGCCCATTGGCTCGCAGCCGGCGTTCCGCTGGTCGTGGCCACACCGGTGCTCGGCCTGCTGCTGAATCTCGACGCCTCGGCCACTGCCGCCGTGGCGCTGACGCTGCTGGTCGGCACCCCCGCGCTGACCTTCACGGGCATGATCGGCGCAGCATTGGCGGTCACGCTGCAGCGCGGCGGGCTGCTGCTGGCGGTGCTGGTGCTGCCGCTCTCGATTCCGGTGCTGATTTTTGGCGTGGCCGCCTCGAATGCCGCCATTGTCGAGCAGGGCACGATGTCGTTCGGAACGCCGTTTTCAATTCTCTGTGCGATTTCGCTGGCGTCTCTGGTGATCGGACCATTCGCCGCGGCAGCAAGCTTGCGTCACGGCATGGATTGACCTGGCTCAATCCGTGGGATTGATCGGCGTCAATCCGTGGCAACGACAAATGAATGAGAATAAGTTGCATTGATCGCGAGCGCGCCCGCGACTAGTGGAAACAGTATGACGCTGACCGAACTCGCCAATCCGACCCGGTTCCTGTCCCTCGCCACCCGCGTTCTGCCGTGGCTGGCGATGCTCACCGCCGTGCTGCTGATCGTCGGCCTGTATCAGGCCGCACTGGCGCCCGACGACTACCAGCAGGGCGCCACCGTCAAGATCATGTTCATCCATGTGCCGAATGCCTGGCTGGCGATGTTCGTCTGGGGCGTCATGAGCGTGGCGTCGCTGGGCACGCTGGTGTGGCGCCATCCGCTCGCCGATGTGGCGGCCAAGGCGGCCGCGCCGATCGGTGCAGCCTTCACCTTCCTCGCGCTGGTCACCGGCTCGCTGTGGGGACGGCCGATGTGGGGCACCTATTGGGAATGGGATGCCCGGCTCACCTCGGTGCTGATCCTGTTCCTGATGTATCTCGGCCTGATCGCGCTGTGGCGCGCCGTCGAGGATCCGTCGCGCGCGGCGCGTGCTGCGGCCATCCTCACGCTGGTGGGTGCCATCAACATTCCGATCATCAAATTCTCGGTCGACTGGTGGAATACGCTGCATCAACCAGCGTCAGTCATTCGCATGGGCGGCTCCGCCCTCGACAAATCGTTCCTGTATCCGCTGCTGATCATGGCCGTGGCCTTCTCGCTGCTGTTCATCACGCTGCATCTCGCCGCCATGCGTAACGAGATCCTGCGCCGCCGCCTGCGGTCGCTGCAGATGTTGCAAGCTTCGAAGCCGGTGGCCCTGCCATGATCTCGCTCGGTCCCTACGCCTCCTTCATCATCACCTCCTACGTGCTGGTCGCCGCCGTGGTGTTGATCCTCATCATCTGGATCGCCATGGATCACCGGCGCGTGCGCGCGCGCCTGCATGCGCTGGAGGAAGCCGGCGTGGGGCGCCGCTCGGGCCGTAGCGCCACGGATCTGAAATGAGCGACGTCGCAACCGCAGCCCCGAAGCGCCGCTGGGTGCTGGCCCTGCCGCTGGTGATCTTCGCGGCACTTGCAGCCCTGTTCTGGTTTCGCCTGGGTGCCGATCCGGCAAAGCTTCCGTCGGCACTGATCGGACGGCAGGCGCCGCAGACCGCATTGCCGGCGCTGCAGGGACTCAACGAGAAGGGCGTGCCGACCCCGGGCCTCGATCCCGCGGCTTTCATCGGCAAGGTCAGCGTCGTCAATGTCTGGGCGTCGTGGTGCGTGCCGTGTCATGACGAGGCGCCGATCCTCACCGAACTCGGCAAGGATGCGCGGCTGCAGATGGTCGGCATCAACTACAAGGATGCCGCCGACAATGCCCGGCGCTTCCTCGGCCGCTATGGCAATCCGTTCGGCATCGTCGGCGTCGATGGCAATGGCCGGGGCTCGATCGAATGGGGCGTCTATGGCGTCCCCGAAACCTTCGTCGTCGGCCGCGACGGCAGGATCGCCTACAAGCTTGTCGGTGGCATCAATCAGGACAATCTCGCGAAGGTCCTGATGCCGGAGATCGAGAAGGCGCTGAAGGCGGGTCGTTAGCTCCCAGTCCTCATCCTGGGAGTCTGACTCATAAAGCGATGGGGTATTTTTGGCTGGACTTGCTCGGAACAGTCATCCCAGCTCGCTTCTCCGTCCCTCATCCTGAGGAGCCGCGCAGCGGCGTCTCGAAGGATGGCCGCGAACTCGGAGTCAGGCCAACTCATGGTTCGAGACGGCGCTGCGCGCCTCCTCACCATGAGGGCTGGAGTTTACTATCAAAAATAATTTTCGGCTTTTATCTGCGGTTCATTTTGGCGCCACGGCGCCGCCATGAATGAGCAGCTCAATCGGTTTGTTACTTAACTGTCCTGGAGGGACAAACCGATGCGCTACCTCAAGCTTGCTACTCTGACTGCCGCCGCTCTCTCGCTTGGCATGCTCGCCGCATCGCCATCCATGGCGCAGGCGCCGCAGACAGCTCCCGCAGCCACCAACAAGATGGCGCCCGTCGCCGCGCCGAAGGCAGCAGCTCCCGCTGCAACGACCGGTGCCGCGTCCACGAAGACCGATCTCGTCGATCTCAATTCTGCAACTCCCGAAGCCCTCGAAGCACTGCCGGGCATCGGCAAGGCCTATTCGGCAGCCATCGTCAAAGGCCGGCCGTATAAGGGCAAGGACGAACTCGTGCAGAAGAAGATCGTGCCGGAAAAGACCTATGACGGCATCAAGGACAAGGTGATCGCGAAGCAGAAGAGCTGAGCGCTTCACGCTTGGTCGTCATTGCGAGGAGCAAGGCGACGAAGCAATCCAGAAGCGACAAGCAAGAACTGGATTGCTTCGCTGCGCTCGCAATGACGGCAGTGAGTTTTACCCTGCCATACAATCCTTCACGGCATCGCCGAGCGCCGCGAAATCAGCCTTGCGCGGCGACGTCTTGCGGAACGCCAGTCCGATCGTGCGGCCGGGCTGCGGATTTTCGAGACGCAGGAATTTGACGCGCGTGTCGCGCTGCTCCACATCGGCGGCGATCTGCGGGATCAGCGTCACGCCATAGCCACTCGCTACCATCTGGATCACCGTTGATAGACTTGATGCCGCAAAGGCCGTGCCCGCTGCGGTCATGCCGCCCCGCGCAGTGGCGCAAAAGGCGAGCGCCTGGTCGCGCAGGCAGTGGCCGTCTTCCAGCAGGATCAGCCGGCTCTGATCGATTTCCGACGCCTTGATGCGCTGCTCGAGAGGCCGCGCATCGTCGGCCGGCACCGCCAGCAGGAACGTATCGTCGAACAGCTTCAGCGTTTCGATCTCGGTCTCGGCAAGTGGCAGTGCCAGCATCGCGGCATCCAGCGTGCCGCTCTTTACATCGTCGATCAGTTGCCGCGTTTGGGTCTCGCGCAACTCCAGCCGCAATTCCGGAAACTGCTTTTGCAGTGTCGGCAAAATCCGCGGCAACAGATAAGGCGCCAGCGAGGGGATGACGCCGAGTGTCAGCCGCCCCGTCAGCACGCCGCCGCGATGGCGCGCGAAATCGACGAGATCGCGCGAGGCCGCCAGCACGTCCTCGCCGCGCCGCGCCACCTCGCGGCCGACATCGGTGAGGATCACCTCGCCCGGCCGTCGCTCCACGACCTGCACACCCAAGGTCCGTTCGAGGTCGCGGATCTGCATCGACAGCGCTGGCTGGGTCACGGCGCAGGCATCGGCGGCGCGGCCGAAATGGCCGTGTTTGGCGAGGGCGGAGAGATAGCGAAGCTGGCGCAGGGTGATCATGGCTCATCAGATAAACTGATCGATGGGCTAAGACAATTCGACTGGACCTGATCTAAGAAGTCTTCCAATCTCTCGTCACGAACATCCGCCATGATGGGCTCGCCTGTCGCGGAATTCGTCAGGCCATTGAAAAGATACAGCTTTTGGAAGATTGAGCGGTTTTGCGGGGCGATCCGGCTGTCGGTGTCGCCCAAATCCGCTCTCCGAAGCCAAGGAGAGAAACATGAGTGCGAAGACTGATGAAGCCGGCAAGTGCCCGATGGGTCATGGCGCCGCGGGCAAAGGCCCGAATCCCAAGGGTCGTCGCAATGGTGACTGGTGGCCGGAGCATCTGGATATCGGCGTGCTGCACGCCATCCATCCCTCGGCCGATCCGCTCGGCAAGGATTTCGACTACGCCAAGGAATTCGCGAGCCTCGACCTCAATGCCGTGATCAAGGACCTGACGGCCCTGATGACGGACTCGCAGGAGTGGTGGCCGGCCGATTTCGGCCATTACGGCCCGCTCTTCATCCGCATGGCCTGGCACTCGGCCGGCACCTATCGCACCACCGACGGTCGCGGCGGCGCCGGCGGCGGACAGCAGCGTTTCGCGCCGCTGAATTCGTGGCCCGACAACGTCAATCTCGACAAGGCCCGCCGCCTGTTGTGGCCGATCAAGCAGAAATACGGCCAGAAGCTCTCCTGGGCCGATCTCTACATCCTCACCGGCAACGTCGCGCTGGAATCCATGGGCTTTAAGACCTTCGGCTTCGCCGGCGGCCGTGCCGACACCTGGGAGCCGGAAGAACTCTATTGGGGTCCGGAAGGCACCTGGCTGGGCGACGAACGCTATAGCGGCGAGCGCGAACTCGCCGAGCCGCTCGGCGCCGTGCAGATGGGCCTCATCTACGTCAATCCGGAAGGCCCGAACGGCAATCCCGACCCGATGGCCTCGGCCAAGGACATCCGCGAAACCTTCAGCCGCATGGCGATGAATGACGAAGAGACCGTGGCGCTGATTGCCGGCGGCCACACCTTCGGCAAGACCCACGGCGCCGGCGATCCGTCGCTGGTGGGCGTCGATCCCGAAGGCTCGGCCATCGAGGACCAGGGCCTCGGCTGGAAGAGCAAGCATGGCACCGGCATCGGCGCCGACGCCATCGGCAGCGGCCTCGAAGTGATCTGGACCTCGACGCCGACCAAGTGGAGCAACAACTTCTTCTGGAATCTGTTCGGCTACGACTGGGAGCTCACCAAGAGCCCCGGCGGCGCGCATCAGTGGATTCCGAAGAATGGTGCCGGTGCCAACAGCGTGCCGGATGCCCATGACAAGTCGAAGCGCCATGTGCCGTCGATGCTGACCTCGGATATCGCGCTGAAGACCGACCCGGCCTATGAGAAGATCTCGCGCCGCTTCTACGAGAATCCCGATGAGTTCGCGGATGCTTTCGCGCGTGCCTGGTTCAAGCTCACCCACCGCGATATGGGCCCGATCCAGCGCTATCTCGGCCCGCTGGTGCCGAAGGAAGAGCTGATCTGGCAGGACCGCGTGCCTGCGCTCGATCACGAAGTGATCGGTGACAAGGACATCGCGGACCTGAAGGCGAAGATCCTCGCCTCCGGCCTCACGGTGTCGCAGCTCGTTTCCACCGCCTGGAGTTCGGCGTCCACCTTCCGTGGTTCCGACAAGCGCGGCGGCGCCAATGGTGCGCGTATCCGTCTAGCCCCGCAGAAGGACTGGGAGGTTAACCAGCCCGACCAGCTCCAGACCGTGCTCGGCAAGCTGGAGACGATCCAGAAGGAGTTCGGCAAGAAGGTTTCGATCGCCGATCTGATCGTTCTCGGTGGCAGCGCCGCCGTCGAGAAGGCGGCCAAGGATGCCGGCGTCACCGTGACGGTGCCATTCACGCCCGGCCGCACGGATGCCTCGCAAGAGCAGACCGATGTGGAATCGTTCGGGCCGCTGCAGCCGCGTGCCGATGGCTTCCGCAACTATATCCGCGGCGTGCATCAGTTCATGATCCCGGAAGAAGCGCTGGTCGATCGTGCGCAGTTGTTGAAGCTGACGGCGCCGGAACTGACGGTTCTGGTCGGTGGCCTGCGTGTCCTCGGTGCCAATGCCGGCGACAGCAAGCATGGCGTCTTCACCGACAAGGTCGGCACGCTGACGAACGACTTCTTCGTCAACCTGCTCGACATGGGCACCGTGTGGTCGTCGCCGAACGCCGACGGCGTGCATGAGGGCCGCGATCGCAAGACCGGGGCCGCCAAGTGGACCGCGACCCGCGTCGATCTGATCTTCGGCGCGCATTCGCAACTCCGCGCGCTCGCCGAAGTCTATGCGACCTCCGATGCCAAGCAGAAGTTCGCAAAGGACTTCGTCAAGGCATGGACCAAGGTGATGAACGCCGACCGTTACGACGTCGCGGAAAAGCCGATGCTGCAGGCCGCTGAATAAGCGGTCAGCACTGAGCTAACAACGAAGCCCTCGCGATCATGTCGCGGGGGCTTTTCTTCTGCTCCGACCTCATCCTGAGGAGCGCGCAACGCGCGCGTCTCGAAGGATGGCGGCATGCTCCGGCGCCCGGCCATCTCATGGTTCGAGACGGCGCCGAAGCGGCGCCTCCTCACCATGAGGGACACTGTTCGCTGCCCCGTCTTGCACCCGTCATCGAATCCCCCCAGAACAATCGTCTCAAAAACGGGAGGTCTCCGATGATGAAACTCTACTGGTCGCCGCGTTCGCGATCGTTCACTGCGCTGTGGCTGATGGAAGAGACCGGTGTTCCCTATGACCGCGTGCTGATCGACATCCAGAAGGGCTCGCAGCGCACGCTGGAATTCCTCGAAGTGAATCCGATGGGCAAGGTGCCCGCGCTGCAGGATGGCGAGGCCACCATGGCGGAAGCGGCTGCGATCTGTGCTTACGTTGCCGAGCGCTATCCCGACGCAAAGCTGGCGCCGCCGCTCGGCGATTCGCACCGCGCCAAATTCCTCTATTGGCTGTTCTTCGCGCCGAGCTGCATCGAGCCGGCGATCGCGCAGATCGCGACCAAGATGGAAATGAGCACGGTTGCTGCCGGCTGGGGCGATTCGCAGCGGGTGTTCGACGTGCTTGAAGCCGCCCTCGAAGAAGGTCCGTGGATTCTCGGCGAGCAGTTTTCGGCGGCCGATATCGCCATCGGTTCCGGCCTGAACTTTGCGATCCGCCTGTTCAAGATGGTGCCGTCACGCCCGGCCTTCGACCGTTATCTCGATCGCTGCGCCGCGCGTCCGGCCTTCAAGCGCGCCGAGGAATATGCGTCGGGCGAGAAGCTGGACTGATGTCGGATGACGTGACCTGCAGGGTGGGCAAAGCGGAGCGTGCCCACCTCTTACACCGAACCTGAATTGGTGGGCACGCTGCGCTTTGCGCACCCTAAAAAGAGCGCTCTCAAGCGAACAGCGCCGGATCGAACGTGCCGTCATATTCGAACGTCGCGCCGCCGGTCATGAGCACGTGATCGTCGCCTTCGCGCCAGTCGATCACGAGTTCGCCGCCGGGCAGGGTCATATGCACCTTGCGCTCGGTGCGGCGCAAGCGGGCGGCGGAGACGGCGGTGGCGCAGGCGGCGGTGCCGCAGGCCTTGGTGAGGCCGGCGCCGCGTTCCCAGGTCCGCATCACGATATGCTCGCGGTCCACGATATGGGCGAGAGTGATATTGGCGCGCTCCGGGAAGATCGGGTGATTCTCCAGCAACGGCCCGAAGCGTGCGAGGTCGTAGGCCTGGATGTCATCGACCCAGAAGATCGCATGTGGATTGCCCATGCTGGCCACCGACGGCGTGTGCAGGATCGGTGCGTCGATCGGGCCGATCTGCAGCTCGATGCCGCGGGTGTCGCGAAATTCCTCGGCCAGCGGAATGTCCTGCCAGCCGAACTTCGGGATGCCCATGTCGACGGTGAAGGTCTCGCCATCCGTCCCGCGCCAGCAATTGATCAGCCCGGCACGGGTTTCGAAGGTGAGGCCGGTCTTGTCGCTATCCGCAAAAGTCTGTCGCGCCACGCAGCGCATGCCGTTGCCGCAGGCGCCGGCTTCCGAGCCGTCATTGTTGTAGATGGAGACGAAGGCCTCGGTGCCGGGCAGGCGCGGCTTGGTCAGCACCATCAGCTGGTCATAGGCGATGCCGGCTGGGCCGGCCACGGCGCGCGCGTCGGCCGGGGTGATCGGGGCTGCGGTGTCCCGCATGTCGATCACGACGATCTCGTTGCCGATGCCGTTCATCTTGGCGAAGGAGTGGTTGGCCAGCGCGCTCATGTCTTGTCCTGATGTTGCCTGCTTTATATGGCGAGACGGGCTGCAATGGCCAGTGCGGCCATTGGCGACGCATGGTACCATCGGTATCTATTCGCCGTGCCGGCTGCCATTGGAGACTTCCCGCATGTTCCGCTCCCTGTCCCGCTTCGCCACTGCCGCCGCGCTGACCTCGGCTGCCGCGCTGTCGCTGAACGCAGCAAGCTGGGCGCAGTCGCCTCCCGCCACACCGCCTGCGGAGACGAAGCCCGCCGAGACGACACCCACGCCGTCAGCCCCGGCGCCGACCCCGGCCGCTCCCGCTGCACCGGCAACGCCAGCGGCTCCTGCCGCGCCCGCGACGCCGCCCGCTGCCGCAGAGGCACCGGCAACGCCGGCTGCCCCCGCAACGCCAGCCACGCCGGCTCCCCCGGCTGCTGCGGCGACGCCAGCTCCGGTTCAGACTGCCGATCCGTTCGGCGAGGAGAATACGCTGACATCCCGGCAGGTGCTGACATTCACCGGCAAGGCCAACTGGGATTCCGCCTTCGACACGCTGATGGATGCGTTCAAGCAGCTGACGACTTTCCTCGACAAGCAGAAGGTCAAGTCATCGGGCAATCCGCTGATCGTCTACACCTCCACCGACGACACCGGCTTCACCTTCTTTGCCGAAATGCCGGTCGATCAGGAGCTGAAGAACCTGCCGAAGGGCATGAGCATGGGCAAGTCGCCGGAAGGCAAGGCGCTGAAATTCGTCCATCGCGGGTCCTACGACAATATGGACAACACCTATGAGGCGATCACCAATCACCTCGACGACAAGAAGCTGGAAGCGAAAGACACGTTCATCGAGGAATACATGACCGATCCGCTGAAGACCGCGGAAGACAAGCTGGTCATCAACGTGTTCGTACCGCTGAAATGATCGGGCGCTAGTCTGGCCATAAAGAAGCCTTGGACGGTTCCGACAAACCCAGCATGAAAAATTATCTGACACTTGCCGCTCTCGGCATCGCCCTCGTCGCCACACCTGCATTCGCGCAGGCGCCGACCCCACCCATGATCACCGTGTCCGGTGAAGGCACCATCTCGGTGCCGCCGGATCTCGCGCTCGTCGATGGCGGCGTCACCAGCGATGCCAAGACGGCGCGTGAAGCGTCCGATGCGAACAACGCTGCCATGGCCAAGGTGCTGGCCGCGCTGAAGGCCGCTGGTATCGCGGAGAAGGACCTGCAGACGTCGCGGCTGTCGCTGTTTCCGCAATATGCGCAGCAGCAGCGGCCCAATCCCGGACCGAACGTCGTCACCGGCTATCGCGCCAGCAATCGCGTGACCATCCGCGTGCGTGACGTGACCAAGGTCGCTGGCACCATCGACACGCTGGTGTCGTCGGGCGCCAATGAAGTCGGCGGCATCAATTTTATCGTCACCAAGGCGTCCGAACTGCTCGATGAAGCGCGTACCCAGGCGGTCGCCGATGCACGCCGCAAGGCCGAGCTCTATGCGAAAGCCGCGGGTGTCACGCTGGGCGCGCCGATCAGCATTTCAGAAGACGGCGCCAACCCGCCGCCGGCGCCCATGATGCTGCGCAAGGCCGCTGCCGATTTCGCATCGGCACCCGTGGCACAGGGCGAGGAAGTCTTGCGGGTGAATGTCAGCGTGAGCTGGGACATCAAGCCGAAGCAGTAAGGCTCCGTCAGCAGCAACACTCCGTCATTGCGAGAAGCGTAGCGACGAAGCAATCCAGCCTTGTTGCGTTCTGGATTGCGTCGCTTCGCTCGCAATGACGGGTTAAATCTCGAACACCTGCCCTGGCTTCAGCGCCACGAACTTATCCTTCGGCATCTCCGCCGCCACCAGCGCTTCTGCAAGCCCCTTCACCGGCCCGTCGATCGCCTCATCCGTCAGCTGGAACGTCGAGTGATGACTCGCCAGCGCCTGTTGCGCGCCGCAGTCATTCAGCGCCTTCACTGCATCTTCCGGATTCATGTGCTGGTCCTTCATGAACCAGCGCGGCTCATAGGCGCCGATCGGCAGGATCGCGAGCCGGATCTCGCCATGCGCCTCGCGCACGCGGCGGAAGTGTCCGCCATCGCCATAGCCGCTGTCGCCGACGATGTAGAGTTTGCCTGCCGGCGTCTCGATCACGAAGCTCGCCCATAGGCACCGGTTGCGATCCCATAGCCCGCGCGCGGTCCAGTGCCGCGTCGGCACCAGCGTCACGGCAAGTCCGTTGCCGAGTTCGACGCGATCGGCCCAGTCATAGGCCTCGGCCTTGATGGCGCTGTCGCCGCTTGTCATCGTGACGTCATTGCCGAGCGGCGTGATCACCCGCGGTGCGAACGCAGCCTGCAGCTTCGACAGCGTCGGAAGATCGAGATGGTCGTAATGCCCGTGCGAGACCAATACGACATCGATCTTCGGCAGTTTATCGAAGGCGATGCCCGGCGCATTGTGGCGCTGTGGCCCCGCAAAGGAGAAAGGAGACACGCGCTCCGACCACACCGGATCGAACAGGATGTTGATCCCCGCCGTCTGGATCAGCCAGGAGGCATGTCCGACATAAGCGATCCGCACGCCGCTCTCGACTTTGGCCGGTGGCGTATCGGCAAATTCGTTGTCCACCCAGTCCGGCCACACCTCCCGCTTGCGGCCGCCGCCGAACTGCCAGCGCAGCACCTCGCCCAGCGACTTCGGTGGCACGCCGTCGGGATCGAAAAAGACCTTGCCGTCGAAGTGATCGGAGGCCGGGCCGGTGTAATTGGGCATGCGGGAAATCCAGAAAGCCGAAACACCAGCCGTGGCGGTGACGGCGCCGATGGAGGCGAGAAGCTTGCGGCGGGAGATAGTCATGGCGGGCCGTGTATCACGCAGCGATCAGTGCCACATCTTCGGCCGCGGCGGCACGCACCAAAGCGTGATCGAGGGTGGCGAGGGCGAGGCTCTCTCGATGGGCGAGTTCGAGATAGGCGGCGTCGTAAAAGGAGAGCTGGTGTCGGCGGGCAAGTTCGAACACAACGCTCGACACGGGAAGCGGCGCAACGACGACTTCGGTTCTTTTCACGACGGCGAGGAAATCGAATACCCTCTCGAGGGATACGCGCTGGCGTCGCAAACCCATAAGTGCGGCCTGCCGGATCTCGAACCACCAGATCAAAGGGACATAGGCTTGATCGCTTTCCAGCATATCCTCGACGCGGCGGATCAAATCCTGCCGTTCGTCCGGGAAACACCAGCCGAGTGCGACCGAGGCGTCCAAGACGAATGGCATGTCAGTAACGCCGCCCTTCGTCACGCCACTGGAGAATTTCTTCTACTGTCGCTCGCGGCGCGGTCTTCCTCATTTCGCGAAGCTGCTCAACCGCTTCTCGGGCTCGCTCTCGACGTGCCTCATCCCAGTTATCGCTCGTGTCGAGAGATCGACCCTCGCGGTTGATAGCTACCGTCTCTCCCCGCTCGACCTCGTCAAGCAAGGCGGCCATATTGGCTCGGGCATCTGCAAGACTGACATATTTCATGGCGCCGTAACCCCGTGATACACGCATTATAACACCTTTTCGGCCGTTCCACACGCTCAGGTTCCCTCCCCGGAGATTGACTTCCCGGCCATTCCCCGTCATTAAACCCGCCACATTCTCGGAAAGTCTTCTTTTCGACCCGCCGACCGGTCCCAGAGACCGGAGGTCAACGCCCGACAGCGCGATGCGCCCTCGGGCGCGAAAGTGTTTTGTTCGTCGCCATTTGATCAGAAATGGCATTGGGAAGCGGTACGCGATGTTCGACAATCTGTCGGAACGGCTTGGCGGAATTCTCGATAAGCTCACCGGGCGCGGTGCGCTGTCGGAGGCCGATGTCGATTCCGCCATGCGCGAAGTGCGCCGGGCGCTGCTCGAGGCCGACGTCGCGCTCGAAGTCGTCCGCTCCTTCACCGATCGTGTCCGCGAACAGGCCGTTGGCGCCACCATCGTCAAGTCGGTCAAGCCCGGCCAGATGGTCGTCAAGATCGTTCATGACGAGCTGGTCAAGACGCTCGGCGACGACGGTGAGGGCGGTCTCGATTTCAACGCGGTCCCGCCGGTCGCCATCATGATGGTCGGTCTGCAGGGCTCCGGTAAGACCACCACCACCGCAAAGCTCGCCCGCCGCCTCACCCAGCGCGACAAGCGCAAGGTGCTGATGGCTTCGCTCGACGTCTATCGCCCGGCCGCCATGGAGCAGCTCGCGGTGCTTGGCCGCGATCTCGATGTGCCGACGCTGCCGATCGTCGCTGGCCAGAAGCCTGCGGACATCGCCAAGCGGGCGATCGAAGCTGCGAAGTTCGGCGGTTACGACGTCGTGCTGCTCGACACCGCCGGCCGCACCACGCTCGACGAAGACATGATGCAGGAAGCGGCGACCATCAAGTCGACCGCCAATCCGCATGAAGTGCTGCTGGTCGCGGACTCGCTGACCGGCCAGGACGCCGTCAATCTCGCGCGCTCCTTCAATGAGCGCGTCGGCCTCACCGGCATCGTGCTGACCCGCGTGGACGGCGACGGCCGCGGTGGCGCCGCGCTGTCGATGCGCGCCGTCACCGGCAAGCCGATCAAGCTGATCGGTACCGGTGAAAAGACCGATGCGCTGGAAGATTTCCATCCGAGCCGCATCGCAGGCCGCATCCTCGGCATGGGCGACGTCGTGTCGCTGGTCGAGAAGGCCGCCGCCAGCATCGATGCCGAGAAGGCAGCGCGCACCGCCGAGCGCATGCGCAAAGGTCAGTTCGACCTCAACGACATGCGCGAGCAGCTCATCCAGATGACCAATATGGGCGGTCTATCTGGTCTCATGGGCATGATGCCCGGCATCGCCAAGATGAAGAACCAGATCGCCGCCGCCGGTCTCGACGACAAGATCGTCAAGCGCCAGATCGCCGTCATCGATTCGATGACGCGTCAGGAGCGCAAGTCGCCCGACATCCTCAAGGCCAGCCGCAAGAAGCGCATCGCTGCGGGCGCGGGCCTCAAGGTCGAGGAAGTCAACAAGGTGCTGAAGATGCACCGGAACATGGCCGACATGATGAAGGCCATGGGCTCCGGCAAGCGCGGCCCGATGGCCGGCCTCGCCCAGGCCATGGGCTTCGGTGGTGGTGGCGGCATGCCGTCGCCCGAGCAGGTCAAGGCGATGGCCGAGAAGCTGCCGCAGGGGCCGGGCGCATTGCCTGAACTGCCAAAGAATTTCCCGGGCCTGCAAGGTCTGGGCAAACCAACGCTGCCGGGTCTCGGCGGCTTTCCCGGTTTCGGGAAAAAGAAATAACGAACTCTCAAATCTCATTCGAACGAATATCTAGGAGCTACTCATGTCCGTCGTTATCCGCCTCGCCCGCGCAGGCACCAAGAAGCGTCCCGTCTATCACGTCGTCGTCGCCGATTCGCGCTTCCCGCGCGATGGCCGCTTCATCGAGCGTCTCGGCTACTTCAACCCGCTGCTCGCCAAGGACAACGAGCTGCGCCTCAAGCTCGACCTCGAGAAGGTCAAGGCTTGGCTCGCCAAGGGCGCGCAGCCGTCGGACCGCGTGGCCCGTTTCCTCGATGCCGCCGGCGTCCAGAAGCGCGAAGCCCGCAACAATCCCGAGAAGGCCGTGCCGCGCAAGGAGCGCAAGGCTGCGGAAGCCAAGTAAGTAAGCGAGCATGACCACCGCGCAAATCTGCGTCGCGCGCATCGGCGCGCCGCATGGGGTGCGCGGTCAGGTCCGGCTGTGGACCTTCACCGAAGATCCCTATGCCGTGCTCGACTACGGGCCGCTTGCCACCAAGGACGGCAAGCGGACCATCGAGATCGACAATGTGCGTGAGGCCAAGGGCCATCTGGTGGCGACGCTGAAAGGCGTCGCCGACCGCGATGCCGCCGCCCGCCTCAATGGCGTCGAACTCTATATTGCGCGCGATGCGCTGCCTGACACCGAAGATGGTGAATATTACCACGCCGACCTGATCGGACTCGCTGCGGTAAATGCCGCGGGCGAGGCGATCGGCCGTGTGGTTGCCATGCATGATTTCGGTGCCGGCGACATCATCGAGATCGCGCCGCCCTCGGGGCCGACGCTGCTGCTGCCGTTCACCGATGCCGTCGTGCCGACCGTGGATATCGCGGGCGGCAAGGTCGTGATCGAAATGCCCGGCGAGATCGTCGGCGACGGGCCGGACGCGGCGGATAGCTGAAGCTTTCTTCACCTCTCCCCAACGAGGAGAGGTCGCCGCATCTTTGCGGCGGGAGAGGGGAGCCACACACTCCGATCGAGCTTGTGGCGCCCCTCTGCCTAGCCTTCTCCCCAAAGGGCAAGAAGATCTGGCCGTATTTCTGGCGAGCGCCCAAACCTACACTTTCAGCGCAGCCTTGATCGTCTCCGCAAACGGCGCCGTCGGTCGTCCGAGCAGCTTGCTCAGCGTGCGGCTGTCGTCGAACAGCGCGTCCTTGGCCGCAGCCGCGTCCGAATTCGCCAGCAATTCGGCGAGCCCTTCGGGCAGGCCCGCGCCGAGCAGCGCGCCCTTGAAATCGGCTTCCGGCATGTTCACGAACGGCACCGTCTTGCCCGACTGTTTGGTGATCTCCGCAGCGAAGCCTGCCAGCGTATAGAAATCATCGCCCGCGAGTTCATAGACCTTGCCGGATTGATCCCCGGTCGCAGTGAGTACAATCGCCGCTGCGTCGGCATAGTCGGCACGTGCGGCGGACGAAATGCGTCCCTCGCCGGCGCTGCCGATCAGCGCGTCATGTGCCAGCGCCGCCGGGATCGAAGCCGCGTAATTCTCGGTGTACCAGCCATTGCGCAACAGCACGAAGGGAACGCCGGAGGCGCGCAGCGCCGCCTCGGTCTGGCGATGTTCTTCGGCAAGCCCCAGCGGCGACTTGTCGGCATGTAGCACGCTGGTATAGGCGATCAGCTTGATACCGGCCTTCTTGGCCGCGGTGATCGCATTGTTGTGCTGCGTGGCGCGCTGGCCCAGCTCGTTCGAGGAGATCAGCAACAACCGGTCGATACCCTTGAAGGCTGTGTCCAGCGTCTCCGGCTTGCTGTAATCGGCCGCGACCACGGTCACGCCCTTGGCGGCGAGGTCGGTGCCCTTGGCGGGATCGCGCAGGCCGGCGACGATCTGGCTGGCCGGCACCAGCTTCAGCAGCGCATCGATGGTAAGGCGGCCGAGCTGGCCGCCGGCGGCGGTGACGAGAATACGGTGGTTCGACATGGCAGGATCCTGTAAGGTCTCTAATTGATGACTGGTCTTGAATAGAGACTGCCTGTCGTTTCCGTAAGGAGGCAGGTTTTTCTCGCCAGGTTACTTTGAAGTGCCCTGCTTCTGCCGAAAGGAACCCGCCGATGCCCCATGATGCTTCTCTGGCGACCCGCTTCGAGGAATGGCAGGCGCAAGGTTTTGATGCCGAAGCCTGCCCGGTTCGTAATGTGCTGGATCGTATCGGCGATAAATGGACCTCGCTCCTGCTGGTGGCGCTGGCGGCCAAGCCGCGCCGCTTCAGCGAGCTGCACCGCGCCGTGCCGGATATTTCCAAGCGCATGCTGACGCAGTCCTTGCGAGACCTGCAGCGCGACGGGCTGATCACCCGCCACGTGTTTCCCACCAAGCCGCCCGCGGTCGAATATCGCCTGTCGCCGCTTGGCCATTCTGCGATGGCGCCGCTGGCGACCTTGATCGATTGGGCCGAACGAAGCTTTGCCGAGATCAAGGCGTCGCGCGCTGCCTTCGATGCCGGCGACACCAGCGAGCAGATGTCGGCGGCTTGATGTTTGACGCCCCGTGCACAACGCGCGATGGAGAGCCATGACTGCTATTTCGACACCATGGTGCGCGACCGTTCTGACGCTCTTTCCCGAGATGTTTCCGGGGCCGCTCGGCTTGAGCCTCGCCGGCCGCGCGCTCGCCTCTGGCCTGTGGTCGCTGGAGGCGCGGGACATCCGCGCATCAGCAACAGGCAGGCATCGCAGCGTCGATGATACGCCGGCTGGCGGCGGGCCGGGCATGGTGCTGCGCGCGGATGTGCTGGCTGCGGCCATCGATGCGGTGGATGCCGCGCAAGAGCGCCCCAGGCTGATGATGAGCCCGCGCGGTCGGCCATTGACCCAGGCGCGGGTGGCGGAGCTGGCTGCCGGGCCGGGGCCGCTGATCGTTTGTGGCCGGTTCGAGGGGATCGACCAACGCGTCATCGACGCCCGTGAGCTTGAGGAAGTCTCGATCGGCGATTACGTGCTGTCTGGCGGTGAAATCGCGGCTTTGACGTTGATCGATGCTTGCGTGCGGCTGCTGCCGGGGGTGATGGGCAAGCTCGAGTCCGGTTCCGACGAGAGTTTCTCCCATGGCCTACTGGAGTACCCTCAATATACCCGTCCGCAGGTGTTCGAGGGTCAGCCCATTCCGGATATCCTGCTGTCAGGCGACCATGCCAAGGTTGCCGCCTGGCGGCTCGCCGAATCCGAGGCACTGACCGAAAAACGGCGGCCCGATCTGTGGGCAGCGCGTCCGAAGGCCCCAGAATCAGGCAGGAAGCGAAAATCGCCAAAATTCACGACGGACGGGTGACAACCGCTTTGCTTTGCTGTAGAGCAGCGCCACATCCGTGCACTGGCAGGGTAAGAGTTTCGAGCGCAGCCCGCGCCGACGTCTGGGCGCGCCGCCGATGGAGATTTCGATGAACATCATTCAGACGCTCGAAAAAGAGCAGTTCGATCGCCTTTCCGCAACCAAGTCGATTCCGGAATTCGGTCCGGGCGACACCGTCATCGTCAACGTGAAGGTTGTCGAAGGCGAGCGTTCCCGCGTGCAGGCCTATGAAGGCGTCTGCATCGGCCGTAACGGCGGTGGCATCAATGAGAGCTTCACCGTGCGCAAGATTTCGTATGGCGAGGGTGTCGAGCGCGTGTTCCCGCTGCTCTCCCCGATGATCGACTCGATCAAGGTCGTGCGCCGCGGCAAGGTGCGTCGCGCCAAGCTGTATTACCTGCGCGATCTGCGCGGCAAGTCGGCCCGCATCACCGAGAAGAAGACCGAGCGCCCGGCCAAGAAGGTCGCGGCAGCTGCCGCCGCCGAGTAATCTGTCGCTTCGCGCGAAGATTTCAGGATTTCGGAAAAGCGCGGCGCAAGCCGCGCTTTTTTGTTGTGCTGATGCGGCATACCTCTGTCGCATTGGCGTTGCGTTTTCTCGATGCTATATGACTGGAATGTTTCTAGACCTGCACCAGCACGCCTTGCGCATCGTCATCGACGATCACAGCCGCTTGCCCGGTCGTTTCTTTGGTCGCTTCACGACCTCGATCGTGGGTGCGCTTAGAAGCGCGTGAGCAATCTCACGCGTTAAGCCGTTTGCTTTCAGTTGCACGCCTTGCGCCGCCCAAGCGGCACATCATTCAGCAGCGCGCGACTGGTCCGAAATTTCCAAGTCAGGCTCAATCAAAATGACAACATCCAAGCCGACCACTTTGTACGACAAGATCTGGGACGACCACGTCGTCGAGCAAGCCGATGACGGCACCTGCCTGCTCTATATCGATCGCCATCTGGTGCATGAAGTGACATCGCCGCAGGCCTTCGAAGGCCTGCGCGCCGCCGGCCGCAAGGTGCATGCGCCGTCGAAGACGCTTGCCGTCGTCGATCACAACGTGCCGACCACCGATCGCACCCAGCCCAATCCCGATCCGGAAAGCGCCGAGCAGATCCGTACCCTGGCGGAAAACGTCCGCGAATTCGGCATCGAATATTACAACGAGTTCGACAAGCGCCAGGGCATCGTCCATGTCATCGGCCCCGAGCAGGGCTTTACGCTGCCCGGCACCACGGTGGTTTGCGGCGATAGTCACACATCGACGCATGGCGCCTTCGGTGCGCTCGCGCATGGTATCGGTACGTCGGAGGTCGAGCACGTTCTGGCGACGCAGACGCTGATCCAGAAGAAAGCAAAAAACATGCGCGCCGTCGTCGACGGCAAGCTGCCGGACGGTGTCACCGCCAAGGACATCATCCTGGCGATCATCGGCGAGATCGGCACCGCCGGCGGCACCGGCTATGTGCTGGAATATGCCGGCGAGGCGATCCGTTCGCTGTCGATGGAAGGCCGCATGACGGTCTGCAACATGTCCATCGAAGGTGGCGCCCGCGCCGGCCTGATCGCGCCGGACGAAGTGGCGTATGAATTCCTGAAGGGCCGCCCGATGTCGCCGAAGGGCGAGTTGTGGGACAAGGCCGTGGCCTATTGGAATACGCTGCGCACCGACGAAGGCGCGCATTTCGATCACGAGATCCGTCTCGACGCCGCCAAACTGCCGCCGATCGTCACCTGGGGCACCTCGCCTGAGGACGTCATCTCGATCGCTGGCAAGGTGCCGGACCCGGCTGACATTGCCGATGAAGCCAAGCGTCTCTCCAAGGAGCGCGCGCTGGCCTATATGGGCCTGACCGCCGGCACGAAAATCACCGACATCAAGATCGACCGCGTCTTCATCGGCTCCTGCACCAATGGCCGCATCGAGGACATGCGCGCCGCCGCGAAGATGATCGAGGGCAAAACCATCAATGGCAATGTGTCGGGCATGATCGTGCCGGGCTCGGGTCTGGTGAAGGAGCAGGCGGAAGCCGAAGGTCTCGACAAGATCTTCATCAAGGCTGGCTTCGAATGGCGTGAGCCCGGCTGCTCCATGTGCCTGGCAATGAATCCGGACAAGCTGCGTCCTGAAGAGCGCTGCGCCGCCACCTCGAACCGCAATTTCGAAGGTCGCCAGGGCCACAAGGGCCGCACCCATCTGGTGTCGCCGGCCATGGCCGCAGCAGCAGCGATCGCGGGCCACTTCGTCGATATCCGCGAGTGGCATTAATAGCCACCGCAGCATGAACTAACAAAACGGCCCGCTTCGACGGGCCGTTTTCGTTGACACGATAGTGATGCGTGTTGCCACGAAAACAACCCATGTGCGAACATTCCATGGCAGCTAGCGCGGCGCTTGTATTTCCCGTGGATTGCTCTATGGTGCCCACATATTCGATTTGACGGCTCTGACTTCGCCGATAGCTGCACAAGCAGCCCTTCGCCCAAGACTTCGCTGAGATTGGATAGTTCCGCACGGAGGTCGTGTGGAACAACACACAGTCGTAGCCGGCATCGCGTTGATGCACACAAATCGGCCGATTGTTTCTTGGAGAAGTGTTATGGCGACCGGTACCGTGAAGTGGTTCAACAGCGACAAGGGCTTTGGTTTCATTCAGCCGAGCGATGGCAGCAAGGATGTGTTCGTTCACATCAGCGCCGTCGAGCGTGCAGGCCTCAGCGGCCTGAATGAAGGCCAGCAGGTCAATTTCGAGCTGAAGACCGACAAGATGCGTGGCAAGGTCAGCGCTGAGAATCTCTCGCTGGCATAAGCTGACGCGGCAAGCGTTTCACGGATGTACTGAAACGAAGGCCTGAGGAACGTCCCGCTGGAAACGGCGGGGCGCTTTTTTATGTCTGGATGAATCTTGAGGTCGCCGCCGCAATGTCCGCGGCGACATCGATCAGGCCGCCGTCTTCGCCTTGCGTATGCGTTTGACCTTGGGCGGTGGCGGATTGGCAAGCGCCTCGGCGCGATCGGCGGCCTCCTTGGCCAGCCGCAAGGCCCGCAGCTTTTCGGTGTTGTTGGCGACAAAGGCGACGCGTGCCGCATGCTCGTCCATCGCCACTTTGCCTTCGCGCGCGACCCGCGCCCTCTTTTCGAGTTGCGTCTCGATGGCGGACTCTGGTTTGTTCAAGGTCGAACCCTTCCTGCTCGAGACGCTGCTCTTGGTTCCATATAGGAACGCGCAGCGTTCATCGCCACCACACGCTTTGCAAATGCCGCGCTCACCCACCCAGCCGATCGCCATGGACCAGACCCACGCCCGCCGCGTCTGGCTGCGGGCGCAGCGGCTGGATGAGCGCGCGCCGTTCGGTGAGGGCGCTGATGCGGTCGCGCGGGCCGTTCAGCATCTCGGCTATGTGCAGATCGACACCATCAATGTCATCGAGCGCAGTCATCATCACATCCTGTTTGCGCGGATCCCGAACTACAAACGCAGCGATCTGATGCAGGCGCAGTCCATCGACAAGAGCGTGTTCGAATACTGGACCCACGCGCTGGCTTACGTGCCAGCCGCCGATCTGCGCTTCTTCGTGCCGGACATGAAATATTATCGCGCCAATGGTCATGGCTGGTGCGCAACCGTGACGCCGGCAGACAAGCGCAAGGTGATGCGGCTGGCGAAATCAGGGCCGCTATCGATTCGCGACATCGATGACGATGTTCTGCGCGAGAAGGATCATGAATGGGCCAGCCGCAAGCCGTCGAAGCGCGCGCTGCAACTGGCGTTCTTTGAGGGCCATCTCACGGTCTCCGAACGCAGGGGCATGCTGAAGACGTATGATCTCCTGCTGCGCCATTTTGATTTGAAGAATTTGCCAAAGGCTGCAACGGGTAACGAGGGCTTCGCCTATCTGCTCGATCGGGCGCTGCGGTCGCAAGGCATCGTCAGTCTCGATTCGATCTGTCATCTCGATGCGCCGAGCAAGGCCGGTGTGCGAAAGATCATCGAGGCGCGCATCAAGCGCAGGGAGTTGATGCCGGTCGCACTTGAAGGCGCCGGCAAGCAGGAGCATTGGGCGACGCCTGATAGCATCGAAGCAAGCGAGACCGCGCCGCATGGTCTCGTGCATCTGTTATCGCCATTTGACCCGCTGATCATTCAGCGCAAGCGCGCACATCTCGTATTCGGCCATGATCATCGCTTCGAGGCCTATGTGCCGAAGGACAAACGCAAGCTCGGTTATTTTGCGTTGCCGGTCCTGGTGGACGACAAGATCGTCGCGGCCATCGATCTCAAGACCGATCGGCAGAATAAGAAACTGCTGATGCAGCAGTGGAGCTGGGTGGGCGAGGGCGCGGAAAGGAAAGCGCCGCGAAAAGAATGGAAGCGGCGCATCGAGGAAGAGCTGCATCGCTTCGAGGCATTTCAGCTCGACCTGTAGTGAGGAAGGCGGATGAGCCGAAGGCGTCATCCGCCGCGGAGTTTCAACTGCGCGCCTGGCCGGCGGATGACGCTTCGCTCATCCGCCCTACGGGTCCAGCTCACCAATACACATTGAAGTGCCGCCGATGATGCCAGTGGCGATGATGCCACGGGCGATAGCGGCAGATCTTTCGCGGGCCGTAATAGGTCCAGATCACGCGGCAGAAACGGCGAGGGCCGTAATAGCGCGGACCATACGAATAGTAGCGGGGTCCGGCATAGCCATAGTAGCGCGGCGCGAAGTAACGATGGCGATGGACGTGACGGCGATGGCCATAATAGGCCGGGGCGTAAAAGCCGCGGCGCGCGAAGGCCGGTCCACCATAGCGGATGCCGCCGCCGTGAAATGCAGGTCCGCGTCGAAACCCGCCGCCTGCGAAAGCGGGACGATGCTGGAAGCCGCCGCCGCGGAAAGCCGGCGCGGCTGCGCGAAAGCCTCCGCCGCGAAACCCGCCTCCGTGGAATGCATGCCCGCCGCCGCGAAATCCTCCACCATGAAAGCCTCCGCCACCACCGCGGAAACCCCCGCCACCGCGAAATCCGCCGCCGCCATGGCCGCGATGCTGGACCTCGGTGGTGAGCGCGTCGCGCGCCTGTTTTGCGGCGGGTGCCATGCCGGGATTGCTTAGCGATAGCGCTTGCGCGGCAGGCGCAAGCGACAACATCACGCCCGCTGCCGCGACGATGCCGAGCGAGCGCGTCACGACTTTTCGGATTGTAGACACGCGATCCGTTTTCATCGAAATCACCCTCCCGAAGGTGTCATCGGACGCACGGATACGCGTTGCCGCAGATCGTGATCTGCGAGCGGTGGCCGTGCGTGACTGGTGTGCCCTTGGCACGAAAACTAGGAGCGGTGATCTGAACGCGCCATGAATGAACGCGTCAAAATGAAACGGGCGCCGTGAGGCGCCCGCGATGATCGCTTTGCGATATGCTGTTCTTACCAGCGGCCAAACGAGAAGCCGACGCTGAGCGGGCCGCCGCCGAAGCCGATGCCCGGTCCATAGCCATAGGCGCCGTAAGGGCGATAACCATAAGGCCGATATCCATAGCCGCCGCCGTAATAGGCCGGGCCGTAATAAGAGCGATAGACCGGCCGATAGCCGTAGCCATAACGCGGTCCGTAATAGGGGCGATAGCCATAATGCCGGTGGCCGAAATGGCGATGGTGTCCCCAGTGGCGGTGGCCGAAGTGATGATGGCGGTGGCCGTGCCAGTGGCGATGCTGCGAGCTGAAGTCCGTCAGCGGCGCCTTGTTCTGTGCGGCAGCCTTCGCGGGCGTTGCGGCCAGCGCAGGCGCTGCTGCGAATGTACCGCCGAGTGTCACAGTAGCAGCCATCAGAGCTGCGCCTACCCATGTCTTCATGATTGTCCTCGTTGAAGTCTCTTTTGTCGTCGCCTTGATCGCATAACGTTTCAAAGTGCTTCGATTTCCCGCGACAAGGGGACGCGGTGAAATGCGCGATGTGGAATGGCTCCACATCGCGCGATCTCGTTAGCGCCAGTGGTGGTGGCGGCGATGATGATGGAAGTGCGGACGATGCCAGCCGTGATGGCGGCGCACATGGTGCGGACGATGCCAGCCATGGTGACGGCGCACATGGTGGTGGCGATAGCCGTGACGATGATGGTGACGATACTGCACCTGGGTGGTCAGGCCTTCACCGGCCCCCTGCACCGTGGCCGCAACGCCCGGATTGTTGAGCGAGACCGCGTTCGCCTGCTGCGCCGGCGCGGCCACGAACATCAGGCCTGCGATGGCGGCAAGGCCGAATAGCTTTTTCAAGTTCACGTGTTCTCTCCTGATTCCGCGGGCATCTGAACGTGCACGCTGCATGGGGTTCATTGCCCATGTGATGACGCTAAGTCTCGGGAGGTGAACGCGAAATGAATATAAGCCGCGCGATATGCCGCACGGTTTTTGGTCGCAGAATAGGGAACGAAGGGATTGAAATGCGCGCGCACAAGCATGGTTGCGCGTGGTTCTGCGCGCGACGTGAAGCTGCGATGTCTGCGCTCAGCCGCGGCGCCAGTAGCAATTCGTGCGTGGCACGATCACGGTACCGCTCGGCCGATGTTCCTGCACGAGCTGGGCCGTGCAATCGCGCACGGCGTTCGGGCCCGGATTGTAGCGGGGATAGACGCCGCGGGTGTCGTCGTCGCGATAGATGCGGACGCGCGGGCGGGCGTTGCTGCTTTGGGCCGAGATGTCGGTCGAGCGCTTGGCGGACGGCGCGGTCTGCGCTGTGGCGCCGTCCATCGACAGGCTGCCGAGGGCCAGTGTCGCCACTGCCAAAGTTGCTGTCATGATCCGCATGCTACGCCCCAAACTGCCGTCGTTTTCTCGCCGCAAAGTCTCTGATTGAGGCGGTCGCGTCAACCGCCGCGGATGCCTTGCCAACAAAGCGAGATCGGCTAGACAGGAACCCATGTGGCATCAGGCAAAAGCTCCCGACCTCGCGGAAATGGAAGAGATGGCCCATGCCATGCTCGCCGTCCTGCCGGAGGATTTCCGCAAGCTCTGTGCGGGCGTGATCATCCGTGTCGATGATTTCCCCACCGATGAGGTGCTGGAAGAGCTGCAGGCGGAGACCGAATTCGACCTGCTCGGCCTGTTCCAGGGCGTTGGCCTGCCGTTCCAGTCGCAGGAGATCTCCGGCCAGATGCCCAACATGATCTGGCTGTATCGCCGCCCGATCCTGGATTATTGGGCCGAGCATGACGAAACCCTCGGCCACATCGTCCGCCACGTCCTGGTCCACGAAATCGGCCACCACTTCGGCCTCTCGGACGACGACATGGAGGCCATCGAGGCGCAGGTGACGGACTAGGGCGTGTCTTCGCCCAACACACCGTCCCTCATGGTGAGGAGGCGCGCCGTCCGCGCCGTCTCGAACCATGAACTGGCCAGGCTCCGAGCCCGC
The DNA here is from genome assembly GCF_058807155.1 of Tardiphaga sp. GW821-FHT12E02. Lineage (NCBI taxonomy): Bacteria > Pseudomonadati > Pseudomonadota > Alphaproteobacteria > Hyphomicrobiales > Nitrobacteraceae > Tardiphaga > Tardiphaga sp. GW821-FHT12E02. Next base: position 513,676 of record NZ_JBXAQK010000001.1, on the reverse strand, counting down.
GGCCATCCCTTGCGAATGGCTACGCCATTCGCTGGGAGACGCCGCTGCGCGGCTCCTCAGGATGAGGGGCCTAGGCTAACCCGATCCCAGCACTGCAGAAATGCCGCTTGGAGCGCCCGCCCGATCGGGCTAAAAAACGCGCTCAATTCCGAGGACACGCTCATGGACAAGTTCACCACGCTGGAAGGCGTCGCAGCTCCGATGAAGGTGATCAATGTCGATACCGACATGATCATCCCGAAGCAGTATCTGAAGACCATCAAGCGCACCGGCCTCGGCAAGGGTCTTTTCGCGGATGCCCGTTACAATGACGATGGCAGCGAGAATCCGGATTTCGTGCTCAACAAGCCCGCTTATCGCCAGGCGAAGATTTTGGTGGGTGGCGATAATTTCGGTTGCGGTTCGTCGCGCGAGCACGCGCCGTGGGCGCTGCTGGATTTCGGCATCCGCTGCGTGATCTCGACCTCGTTCGGCGATATTTTCTACAACAACTGCTTCAAGAACGGCGTGCTGCCGATCCGCGTCTCGCAGACCGATCTCGACGCGCTGTTCGACGATGCCGAGCGCGGCGCCAATGCCATTGTCACCATCGATCTGCCGAACCAGGAGATCCGTGGCCCCGATGGCGGCACGGTGAAGTTCGAGATCGACCCGTTCCGCAAGCACTGCCTGATCAACGGCCTCGACGATATCGGCCTGACGATGGAGAAGAAGACCTCCATCGATGGGTACGAAGAGAAGCTGAAGAGCGAGCGCGCCTGGGCGTGAGCTGAGGCGTCAATGGCCTCCCTCCACGGAGCGAAGCGAATGGGGAGGGACCGCCGATAGGCGGGGGTGGGCACTCTCCCCACGTGACGTCGGAGTTTGGGGAAGCACCCCACCCGTCTCAAAGCTCGCTGAACGCTCGCTTTGATCCACCCTCCCCGCTGCGCGGCTTCGCCGCTTGGGGGAGGGAGAAGAAAGCCTTACCCCATCGCTGCGATCGCGTCCGCGATCGCAATCGTCCGCTTCGCCATCTCCGCATGCAGGCGCTCGACCATTTTGCCGTCCATCTGGATCGCGCCGCGGCTCGCATTTTCCGGCTGTTCGAAGGCCGCGATGATGCGGCGCGCCTGTGCGACTTCGTCCGCCGGCGGCGTGAACACCTTGTTGCTGGCGTCGATCTGCGCGGGATGAATCAGCGTCTTGCCGTCGAAGCCGATGTCGCGGCCCTGTTCGGCCTCGGCGATGAAGCCTTCATTGTCGTTGAAATTGCTGTAGGGCCCGTCGAGGATATCGAGGCCGTAAAGCCGTGCGGCCAGCACGCATTGGGTGATCATGCCGAGCATCGATGCGCGGCCGGGCGTCATCCGGATGCGCGTCTCGCGCGCGATGTCATTGGGCCCCCACACGAAGCCGGCGAGACGCACTTCCGCATCCCTGGAGCAGGCGGCGAGTTCTTCCACATGCAGGATCGCCCGCGAGGTCTCGATCATCGCCCAGACCTTGATCGACATGTCGGCATTGAGATCGCTGAGACGATCCGCCACCGCATTGAGATCCTCGATGCTGGACACCTTCGGCACCAGAATGCCGTCGGGCTTGGCCTTGGCAGCCATCGCGACGTCATCGATCCACCAGGGTGAATCCAGCGCATTGATGCGGACCAGCATTTCGCGCTTGCCGAAACCGCCTTTGCCCAGCGTTTCGGCGATGGCGTCGCGCGCGGTGCCTTTGGAATCCGGCGCCACGGCGTCTTCGAGATCCAGAATGATGCCGTCGGCCGCCACGGTCCGCGCCTTTTCCAGCGCACGCGGATTGGAGCCGGGCATGAACAAATGGCTGCGGCGCGGGCGGATCATGGCGTTGTTCCCTCGAAAACGGTGTCTGCTTATGGGCTTGGCAACCGCGATAGCATCTCAGATTGGCGTCCGGAAGGCTTGTTCGCAGCTGCGTGCTATGGTTATCCGTGTGAACCCACGAGGCACAACATGACCGCAACATTCCCGCAGCAACTTATCGCCGGCTATCAGACTTTTGCATCGGAGCGCCTGCCCACCGAACAGTCGCGCTTTCGCGAATTGTCCGAGAAGGGCCAGTTCCCGGAAGTGATGGTGATCGGCTGTTGCGACTCGCGCGTGTCGCCGGAGGTCATCTTCGATGCGTCGCCCGGCGAATTGTTCGTGGTGCGCAACATCGCCAATCTGGTGCCGCCCTATCAGCCCGACGGCAATGCCCACGGCGTCTCCGCCGCGCTGGAATATGCGGTGCAGGTGCTGAAGGTGAAGCACATCGTGGTGCTCGGCCACGCGCAATGCGGTGGTATCCGTGCGTTCGTCGACAAGGCCGCGCCGCTATCGCCGGGCGATTTCATCGGCCGCTGGATGTCGATGTTCACCAAGCCCGGCGAGACCGTGGAAATCCGCGATCACGAGACCATGCAGGATTTCGTCACGCGGATCGAAAAGGCCGCCGTGTTCCGCAGCCTTGAAAACCTGATGAGCTTCCCCTTCGTAAAGAAGCGCGTCGATGCCGGCGATCTCTTGCTGCACGGCGCCTATTTCGGCGTCGCCATCGGTTCGCTGTCGGTGCTGGACAAGGTGGAGAAGGTGTTCAAGCCGGTCGGGCAGGCGAAGTCGGCGGGGTGAATGGTGGGCAGAGAAGCCCCGCTGTCGTCACCCGACTTGATCGGGTGACCCGGTAGACACCGCACGGACTGAGTTTACTGGATCGCCCGGTCAAGCCGGGCGATGACAAGCCTACTTCTTGTTGTCTTTCTTGCCGTCGTGATCATCCGTATTCCAGCGATCCGACAGCGCCAGCAGCAGTGCTGACACCACGAACAGCAGATGAATCCCCGCGAGCCAGCCGAGTTTCTGCGGCTCGAACACGCCATCCAGATTCATGAAGGCCTTGAGCACCTGGATCGCCGAGATGGCGACGATGGAAGCCAGCAGCTTCTGCTTCAGTCCGGCGAAATCGACCTTGGTCATCCATTCCGGCCAGTCCGGATGGTTGCGCGGATCGATGCGCGAGACGAAATTCTCGTAGCCGGAAAATACGACGATCAGGATCAGATTGCCGGTGAGCGACAGATCGATCAAGCTCAGCACGCCCAGGATCGTGTCGGTCTCTTTGGCGGTCGGGGTATGCAGGACGAATTCGACGAGGGTGACGCCGAATTTGTAGAGCAGCGCGACGAGGGCGATGACGAGGCCGAGATAGAACGGCGCCATCAGCCAGCGGCTGTTGAACAGCACATGCTCGATGATCAGCTCGATCCCCCTGAGAAGGGGATGCGAACGACGCGGAGCCGATTCAGCTTCTTCTTGAGTCGGCTCCGACATCAGTTGCTTAGGCCGCCTTCTTCTTGGCGGTGATCAGCTTGCGGTTGATCAGGCTTTCCGCGATCTGCACGGCATTGAGTGCCGCGCCCTTGCGCAGGTTGTCCGACACGCACCACAGAACGAGACCGTTATCGACGGTCGCATCGGTGCGGATGCGGCTGATATAGGTCGCGTCTTCGCCGGCCGCCTCGTAAGGCGTGACGTAGCCACCGGGTTCGCGTTTGTCGATCACGAGGCAACCCGGCGCATTGCGCAGGATGTCACGGGCTTCGTCTTCCGAAATCGGATTCTCGAATTCGATATTGACCGCTTCGGAATGACCGACAAACACCGGCACGCGCACGCAGGTCGCGGACATCTTGATTTTGGGATCAAGAATCTTCTTGGTCTCCATCATCATCTTCCACTCTTCCTTGGTGTAGCCGTCTTCCATGAACACGTCGATCTGCGGGATCACGTTGAAGGCGATACGCTTCGGGAATTTGGTATTGACCAGTTCGGCATTGGTGTAGACGGCCTTGGTCTGCGAGAACAATTCGTCCATCGCATCCTTGCCGGCGCCCGACACAGACTGATAGGTCGAAACCACAACGCGCTTGATGGTCGCCTTGTCATGCAGCGGCTTCAGCGCCACCACGAGCTGCGCAGTCGAGCAGTTCGGGTTTGCGATGATGTTCTTCTTCGAGAAGCCATCGATCGCCGCGGCGTTCACTTCCGGCACGATCAGCGGCACGTCGGGATCCATGCGCCAGGTCGACGAATTGTCGATGACCACGGCACCGGCAGCGCCGATCTTCGGCGACCATTCCTTGGACACGGCTCCGCCGGCCGACATCAGGCAGATATCGACATCGCTGAAGTCGTAGGTCGCGAGGTCTTTGCATTTCAGGGTTTTGTCGCCGAAGGAAACCTCAACGCCCATGCTGCGGCGCGACGCAAGCGCCACGACCTCGTCAGCGGGGAATTTACGTTCGTCCAGGATGCTGAGCATTTCACGCCCGACATTGCCGGTCGCTCCGACCAGCGCGACTTTGTAACCCATCGTTCACTCTCCGAAGAAAAATGCCTTCGATCCGCCATCCGCGGAAACCGAAGCGCGAGCGCTTCTATGCGAGAAATCACGCAAACACAACGTTGTAAGCGTCCTCAGTGCCTTGATGCGTTCAAATCCGACAGCCCACAACCGCGAGCGCGAATTCGACTTCCGCCCGGCGGTGTATAGCTTCGCCGACGAATGCACGGCCGTGGCCGGACGCATGCTTGCCTATATGGGCTGTCTGGCGCTGCTTGCCATGGCTGCAGTGGCCGCATTCCAGCATCTGGAGCTGGACTGGACACCGGCTGCGGTTGCAAAGCCCGGCTGGACGGTGGCCGATCGCTCGTATCCCGCCTTCGCCGTCCGGCAGGCGGATGTGGCAGGAATTACAGCAGCTTATGAAATCCAGCGGCATCCCGCCGGCGGCCGCAAGGACATTTTGCGCTGGATGCCGGCTGAAGGACGGCCGATTGCCGAGCTCGAACTCTATCGTCTCGGCGGCGAAGCTCTGGAAGACACCTCTGTTGCTGACGTTGCTCTGAGGATGGACCCGAGCGGCCCGCGCGAAACGGTGGGCGAGGGGATCATCGACAGCAAATTCGGCCCGGTGGCGCTGTTCGGCTTTGCGGATCGCCGCCAGGACGCCAAGCGCTGCCTCGGCTTCACCCGCAATTGGGATGCGGCAAATCTCCGCATTTCCGGCTTTTCCTGCCAGGGCGAAGGCTTGCCGGCGCGCCGCGCGGCTGTCGCCTGCATGCTCGACCGTCTCATGCTTTTGACGGCCGGCGGCGAACCGAAGCTTGCAGAATTGTTCGCCCATGCCGAACTGAAGCGGACGGGCTGTGCGAGCAGCCCGGCATTGTCTGCGGCCGGTTCGGATTGGGTCACCGGCGCCCAGAACCCGCTTTTGCGGGGCAGCCTGTGACGATGCTGCGACCAAGACCTTGGAATGCATGCAACATTCGGCCACACCGCGCATTATTCTCCCAAGGTGTGGCCGGTTAGACCTTGTAGGGCTGCCATCCGGCCAGCTAAATTGCCGGGAACTTGCGAAATGCGATTCTTGACGAAGAATCAGAGTGCCAAGAGGACTAGATGACCTTGAAATTCTCCGCCGCCAAACTGACCGGTGCACTGCTCGCGGCGGCTGCCGTCATCACCATCGGCTTTGCGACCCCGGCCGATGCCCAGACCCAGACCAAGAAGCGCAAGCAGGTCACCGTCGATAGCGGCCGTTACAATTACGGCCCGCGCGGCCCGAACGTGTCCTACCAGCAGGGCCCGCGTACCCGCGTTTATATCTCGCGGCGTTCCTGGCTCGATGCCGGCACCGAAGTGCTGCCCGGCGACCGCAAGTTCACCGATTACGCCTATCCGCCCGGTCCGTCTTTCGGCACGCAGAACCTGAACCGCCCGATCGATCGCCAGCCGCTGTATAGCGACTACGATCTCGGTGGTTATCCGAACCGCATTCCGATCCCGTACTACTGAGAGCGGAACGATACCCGTACGAAAATGCCCGGCGTGAGCTGGGCATTTTTGTTTAGGGGAGCAACTCGTAAACTCTGCCCTCATCCTGAGGAGCGGTCGTCTTCGACCGCGTCTCGAAGGATGGCCGCAAGCGAGCGACCCGCCCCATGGTTCGAGACGCCCGCAAGAGGCGGGCTCCTCACCATGAGGCTCGCTTGTCTTCTTACTTACACAGCGCCTGCAGCTCAGCGAGCACAGCCTCACCCATCTGCGCCGTCGAGATGATCGTCGCGCCTTCCGACTTCAGATCGGCCGTGCGCAGCCCCTTCGCCAGCACGGCCGCAATCGCCTGATCGACCTTGTCGGCGAGATCGCCGAGATCCAGCGAATAGCGCAGCGCCATGCCGAAGGAGGCGATCATCGCCAGCGGATTGGCTTTGCCCTGGCCCGCAATGTCCGGTGCCGAACCATGCACCGGCTCATACATCGCCTTGCGCTTGCCGGTCTTGCTGTCGACTTCGCCGAGCGAGGCCGACGGCAGCATGCCCAGCGAGCCGGTCAGCATCGCTGCGATATCCGACAGCATGTCGCCGAACAGGTTGTCGGTGACGATGACGTCGAACTGCTTCGGCCACTTCACCAGATTCATGCCGCCGGAATCGGCGAGCTGGTGATCCAGCGTGACGTCCTTGTATTCGCGGCCATGCACCTGCGTCACGACCTCGTTCCACAGCACGCCGGACTTCATGACGTTGCGCTTCTCCATCGAGGTCACCTTGTTCTGGCGCTTGCGGGCCAGGTCGAAGGCGACGCGGGCGATGCGCTCGATCTCATAGGTGTCGTAGACCTGGGTATCGATGGCGCGCTTCTGGCCGTTGCCGAGATCGGTGATGGTCTTCGGTTCGCCGAAATAGACGCCGCCGGTGAGCTCGCGCACGATCATGATGTCGAGGCCCTCGACCACCTCGCGCTTCAGGCTCGAGGAATCCGCGAGCGCGGGATAACAGACCGCCGGGCGCAGATTGGCGAACAGGCCGAGATCCTTTCGCAGGCGCAGCAGGCCGGCTTCCGGGCGGTTCTCGTAGGCCACGCCGTCCCACTTCGGACCGCCGATGGCGCCGAAGATGATGGCGTCCGCCGCATCGGCCTTGGCCATGGTGGCATCGGTGATCGGCAGGCCGTCGGCATCGATGGATGCGCCGCCGACGAGGCCGGTCTCGGTGTCGAATTTGGCGATGCCCTGGGCATCCAGCCAGTCGATCAGGCGCGTCACCTCCGCCATCACTTCCGGGCCGATACCGTCGCCGGGGAGAACCAGCAGTTTATGCGCCGCCATGATCGTTTCCTTCTCTGACCATCGAATTTCGGGCGAGTGCTAAGCCGTCATTGCCATATTGGCAAGACAGCCTTGCTGCACGCGTCGATTGCAAGCGCCGCGAAAGCTGCGACAGTGCGTCCGGGAGACGCCTGACTTTGACCGACACTTCGCTTTCGCGCCGCAATCCGGCGTTGCTGATCCTTGCTTTGTCGCTTGCACCGGCCATCGGCCTTGGCATCGGCCGCTTCGTCTATTCGCTGGTGCTGCCGGATATGCGCGACAGCCTGCAATGGTCCTATTCGGCCGCGGGCTTCATGAATACCGTCAATGCCGCCGGCTATCTGCTCGGCGCACTCGCCGCTGCCGGCCTCGGCAAGCGCTACGGCCTGTTTGCGGTGCTCCAGCTCGGCACCGTCGCCTGTATCGCGTCGCTGCTGCTGTGCGGCGTCACGGCGGATTTCACGCTGCTGAGTATCGCCCGTTTCGTTACCGGCTTTGGCGCAGCAATTTCCTTCGTGGCCGGTGGTGCGCTGGCGGCAACCATCGGGCTGAAACATCCGGAGCGGTCGTCCTATCTGCTCAGCCTCTTCTATGCCGGGCCTGGCATCGGCATTCTGGTGTCCGGCCTGATCGCCCCCTTTGCGTTGCAGGGGTTTGGCGCGGGCTCGTGGTGGATCGTCTGGCTCGTGATCGGCCTCGTCTCGGTGGTGATGGGCCTGCCGCTGCTGCGGAAGCTGGTGGATGCCAGCGAAGGCACCTCGACTCAGGCTGCGCCTGCCGTCGCGATCCGGCCGATGTGGATTTTCCTCATCGCCTATTTCATGTTCGGCGCCGGCTATATCGCCTACATGACCTTCATGATCGCCTATGTGCGTGACGGCGGCGGCAGCGCGGTCGCGCAGAGCGCATTCTGGTGCGTGATCGGGGCGAGCTCATTTGCCTCGCCATGGCTGTGGCGCGGCGTGCTGGCGCGGGGCCAGAGCGGGCGGGCGATGGCGATCATTCTCGGTACCAATGCGGTGGGCGCGGCGATGCCATTGCTCGGCCATTCGCCGCTGGTGCTGGGTGTATCGGCCGCGGTGTTCGGTGTGTCATTCTTCGCCGTCGTTGCTGCGACGACCGCCTTCGTGCGCTTCAACTATCCGAAGGAGACCTGGCCGAAAGCGATCGCGGTGGTGACCATCGTGTTTGGTATCGGGCAGACGATGGGCCCGATCGTGGTGGGCGCGATTTCGGACGCGACGGGAAGTTTGACCTCGGCGCTGGTGGTATCAGCGGCGACGCTGGCAGTGGGCGCGGTGATGTCGGCGTTTCAGCAGGAGCTCAGCCATTCATCTCCATCCTCATCCTGAGGAGCGCGCTCCCGCGCGCGTCTCGAAGGATGGCCGCAATCTCTGAGCCATGCTAGCTCATGGTTCGAGACGGCGCTTCGCGCCTCCTCACCATGAGGGATAAAGCCTAGCTGTACTATCGGCGTTTCAGAAAGAGCTCAAAGCGTAGGATGGGTTGAGCGCAGCGATACCCATCACGGCCGGGCGCCTGTGGTGATGGGTATCGCTAACGCTCAACCCATCCTACGGCTGCAAAGCCTAGCTCCCGCTGAAATCGTTATATCCCTGGTCTTCCCAATAGCCGCCCTTGTAGTCATTCGTCACTTCGAGCGACGTCACATATTTCGGGTTCTTGAAACCGAGCTTGGTGGGCACCCGGACTTTCATGGGAAAGCCGAGCGACTGCGGCAGAGTCTTATTATCAAACTTGAATGTCATTTGCGTCTGCGCATGTAACGCAGTCGGCATATCGAGCGAGGTGTAATAATCCTCGGCGCAGCGGAAATGCACCCATTTCGCATTCGTGTCCGCGCCTATCAGTTTCAGGAAATCGCGCAGCGGCGTGCCCTGCCATGAGCCGATGGCGCTCCAGCCCTCGACGCAGATGTGGCGTGTGATTTGCGAGACTTCAGGCAGCTTGGTCAGTTCGTCCAGTGTCCATGATTTCTTGTTGTCGACGAGGCCGGACACTTCGAGCTTCCACTCCTTGCCGTCGATCTGCGGGGCTTCGTCTTCCGAGTAAAAGCCGTTGAACGGGAAGGGGCGGCGCACATCCTTCTCGGCATAGGTCGGCGCCAGCACATTCGGATTGAAGATCTTGGCCTGCACCATGTCGTTGAACTTGGAGATATGGGTCAGCAGGTTGTCCGCGGAGAGACTGTCCGAGACGTTGCAGCCGGTCAGCAGCGTCAGCGCGCCGAAGCTCGCGCCGGAAGCGATGAAGCGGCGGCGTGACAGATCAGGCATCAGCTTCACGGCGTCCTTGACCAGCAGCTGCTTGTCGACGCCGGGGATGATGAGCGAGCGCATTTTCTTCAGCATGACTGGCTCCTCAGCGTCCGATGATCATCGCGCGCAGGCTCTTCGGCACCAGCAGCGCCAGCGCCACATGGATGACGAGGAAGCCGACAATGGACGCCATCATCACGAAATGCACATAGCGCGCGGCATCGTAGCCGCCGAAGATCGCCGTGAGATATTGAAACTGGACTGGCTTCCAGATCGCGAGGCCGGACAGCACGATGAGAACGCCGACAATCAGGATGCCGGCATAAAGCAGCTTCTGCACCTGGTTATAGGTGGAGAGATCGGCGTGCGAGAGCTTGCCGGTAAGCGCGGCCTTGGTGTCATCGATCACGCCCGATGCGGAGATCGGCAGCAGCTTTCTACGGAAGCGCCCGGTGATGAAGCCCAGCGTCACATAGAGCAGGCCGTTGATCACCAGCAGCCACATGCCGGCGAGGTGCCACATGATGCCGCCGCCAAGCCATCCACCAAGCGTCACGCTGGGCGGGAATACGAAGCCGAACAGCGGCGAGGCATTGTAGATCTGCCAGCCCGACATGATCATGATCACCATGGCGACCGCATTGATCCAGTGCAGCACACGCACCCAGGCCGGCTGGATCACCTTGGCTGTGGTGGTGCCGGCAGGTTCGGTGCGTTCGTGATCGGCAGCGATGCTGGACATGGCGTGATCCGTGGTCTGGGCCTGTCCCGACATTACGGCGGGGATCGGCAATCGTCACGTTTGTCACATAAACCACCGCGTGAGTGGATTTATCCCGGTGATCACAAAAAAGCGAGCCAGGTTGCCCCGGCTCGCTCTCTGTCAGCGCGCGCAGCCCGGTTGGGGGTGCAGGATGCGCGCGTGATTGTGGTTCCTGGACTGTTTACGCCTTCGGCATCACGACAGTGTCAATGACGTGAATGACGCCGTTCGACTGGTTCACGTCGGGGATCGTGATGGTGGACGAACCACCCTTGGCATCGACGATCATGGCCTTGCCGCCCGACTTCTTCACCGTCAGCTGCTCGCCTTCCACGGTGGTGAGCTTCTGGCCGTCCTGAAGGTCAGCGGCGTTCAGCTTGCCCGGCACCACATGGTAGGTGAGGATCTTGGTCAGCGTCGCCTTGTTCTCGGGCTTCACCAGGGTCTCGACGGTGCCCTTCGGCAGCTTGCCGAAAGCGGCATTGGTCGGCGCGAATACGGTGAACGGGCCCGGGCCGGCGAGCGTGTCGACGAGGCCGGCAGCCTTCACGGCGGCGACCAGCGTGGTGTGGTCCTTCGAATTGACGGCGTTCTCGACGATGTTCTTCGACGGATACATCGGCGCGCCGCCGACCATCACGGTCTTCTCGCCCGACATTTCAGACTTCATCATCTTGTCTTTGGCCTGGGCCGGAGCAAGCACGGCGCCGGTGATGGCGAGGGTGCTGAATGCGACGGCCGACAGAAGTGCAATACGCTTGGACATGGATCGTCTCCCGGTTGTTCTTGGGCGGCCGGATGCACATGCACCGGCACGATGAAAGAGGCTTTCGACGAGGCCCGAAGTGGAGGTCGATGCGTCGTCGATGTCCGAGCTACGGGAGCTAAACAGGCCAGTTTCAGCCTATATTTTTCACGGCCTTTGAAACTTTCCAGCACGCGCCGCGTTCGCGCGCGCGTTGCGCAGGAGGGGCCGATCTTGGTAAGAAGCCGGACAATTTGACGCAATCGCAGGTCTCTCATAGGTGCGATTGTCTGGGCTCCTCATAACCGTGCGTGATCCTGACATGAATCTGTTCTCCCGCCTGTTCGACAACCTTGAAGATCCGAAGCGCCTCGCTATCGAGACGCCGGAGGGCGCGCATATCAGCTACGGCGATCTGATCGGCCTGGCGGGGCAGATGGCAAATGTGCTGGTATCGCGCGGCGTGAAGCCGGGCGACCGCGTTGCAGCACAGACCGAGAAGTCGGTGCCGGGCCTTGTCCTGTATCTCGCAACGGTGCGTGCCGGCGCGGTCTATCTTCCGCTCAACACGGCCTATACGCTGAACGAGCTCGATTACTTCATCACCGATGCCGAGCCGTCGCTGATCGTTTGCGATCCGTCGAAGAAGGACGGCATCGAAGCCATCGCCGCCAAGGTCGGCGCGAAGGTCGAGACGCTCGGCGCGGATGGCAAGGGCTCGCTGACGGATGCGGCCGAGAAAGAAAAGCCGGACTTCGCCACGATCGCGCGTGGCAATGATGATCTTGCCGCGATCCTTTACACGTCGGGGACGACAGGCCGCTCCAAGGGCGCGATGCTGAGCCACGATAATCTCGCATCCAATTCGCTCTCGCTCGTCGATTACTGGCGTTTCAGCAAGGACGACGTGCTGATCCATGCGCTGCCGATCTATCACACGCATGGTCTGTTCGTTGCGAGCAACGTCACGCTATTCTCGCGCGCGGCGATGATCTTCCTGCCGAAGCTCGATCCCGAGCGCATCATCCAGCTGATGGCGCGGTCGACGGTGCTGATGGGCGTGCCGACCTTCTATACGCGCCTGCTGCAGTCGCCGAACCTGTCGAAGGATACCTGCAGCCATATGCGGCTGCTCATTTCAGGCTCGGCGCCGCTGCTGGCCGATACGCATCGCGAATGGTTTGCGCGCACCGGCCACGCGGTGCTCGAGCGTTACGGCATGACCGAAACCAACATGAACACCTCGAACCCCTATGACGGCGAGCGCGTGCCGGGTGCGGTCGGCTTCCCGCTGCCTGGCGTGTCCGTGCGCGTCACCGATCCGGAAACCGGGAAGGAATTCGAGAAAGACACCATCGGCATGATCGAGGTGAAGGGCCCGAATGTGTTCAAGGGCTATTGGCGTATGCCGGAAAAGACCAAGTCGGAATTCCGCGACGATGGTTTCTTCATCACCGGCGATCTCGGCAAGATCGACGCCAAGGGCTATGTGCACATTCTCGGCCGCGGCAAGGATCTGGTGATCTCCGGCGGCTTCAATGTGTATCCCAAGGAAATCGAAAGCGAGATCGATGCCATGCCGGGCGTGGTGGAAAGCGCCGTGATCGGCGTGCCGCATGCGGATTTCGGCGAGGGTGTCACGGCCGTGGTGGTGAGCGACAAGAAGACGGCGCTGGATGAAGCGGGCGTCATCAAGGCGCTTGATGGCCAGATCGCCAAATTCAAGATGCCGAAGCGCGTGATCTTCGTGGACGACCTGCCGCGCAATACGATGGGCAAGGTGCAGAAGAACGTGCTGCGCGAGACGTACAAGGATATCTACAAGAAGTAACTCCACCCCTCATGGTGAGGAGCGCGCCTGTTGGCGCGCGTCTCGAACCATGAGCTGGCTGGGCTCGGAGCTTGCCGCCATCCTTCGAGACGCCGCGCGTTGCGCGGCTCCTCAGGATGAGGGTGGGGTGTGGTGTATGTCAGATCAATGCGCTGTCGCCAGCGCGCATGCTGAATTCATATCTGTCTCGATCTGGATCGTCGTGTGTTCGATCCCGAAATCGCGCTTCAGCCGCGCGCAGACATCCATCAGATACGCATCACCCGGCGCGCCGGATGGAATGACGAGATGACAGGTCAGCGCCACCTCGGTGGTGCTCATCGGCCAGATATGCAGGTCATGCACCTGCGCCACGCCTGGGCACTTCTCCAGATAGGCGCGCACCGCGACCGGATCGATCCCACGCGGCACGGCGGCCAGCGACATCGCGGTGGAATCGCGGAGCAGGCTCCATGTGCCCCAGACGATCAGCACGCAGATCACAAGGCTGGTGACGGCATCGATCCACAGCCAGCCGGTGAACATAATGACGATGGCGGCGATGACGACGCCGACAGATACCGCAGCATCCGCAACCATGTGCAGATAGGCGCCACGGATATTGAGATCGCTGTCGCGGCCGGAGGCGAACAGCCAGGCGGTGACGCCATTGATGGCGATGCCGATGCTGGCGACCACGATGACGGTGATTTCGGTCACGGGTTCCGGATTGAACAGCCGATGCACGGCCTCCCAGGCGATCGCGCCAACGGCGACCAGCAGGAACACAGCGTTGAACAATGCGGCGAGAATCGACGAGCCCTTGAGGCCGTAAGTGAAACGCGGCGTGGCGGCGCGCTTTGACAACACAGCGGCGGTCCATGCCGCGATCAGCCCGAGGACGTCGGAGAGATTGTGCCCAGCGTCTGCAACCAGCGCCATCGAGCCCGACGCATAGCCATAGACGGCTTCGACTACGACGAAGACGGTGTTGAGCGTGATGCCGATGGCAAAGGCCTTGCCGAAGCTTGCCGGCGCATGGACGTGTCCACCGGGGCCATGTGAATGTCCGGCATGGTCGTCGTGATCATGCGCATGATCGTGGTTGTGATCGTGAGCCATGCGGCATCCATAACAAGACTGCGTATGGATACTATTACGGATAGTATTACGCGGGGCTGTAGGGCGGATAAGCGAAGCGTCATCCGCCGCGGAGTTTCAGCTTTGAGCTCGGCCGGCGGATGACGCCTTCGGCTCATCCGCCCTCCGCATTACAGCAGCGCCACCACGAACCTGCTTCCCACGATGAACAGATAAGCCCCGAACGCGATCTCCAGCGTGCGCTTGGACATCGCATGCGCCGCCTTCACGCCGAGCGGCGCGGTGAGCAGGCTGGTCGGCATCACCAGCACGGCGCCAATCAGCGAGACATAGCCGAGCGCGAAGGGCAGTTGCAGCGGCGCGACGTCGGGATAGGTCGCGGCCGCCGGCCAGCCGGCATAGATGTAACCGAGCGCCCCGGGGATCGAGATCAGCACCGCCAGCGCGGAGGAGGTCGCTACCGCCTGATGGATCGGGCGGCCGTAAAAAGTCATCAGCAGGTTTGAAAACAATCCGCCGCCGATGCCCATCAGGGTCGAGAGCAGGCCGACAAAGAAGCCATAGACCTTCATCAGCGGCCCATCGGGCAGGTCGTCGCCGAGTTTCCACCCCTCACGAGCGAATAGCAGCCGTGCAGCAGCGGACCAGGCCACCACCACGAAGACGATCTTGAACAGCCTTTCGGGGGCAAAGCGGGCGGTTACGCTGCCCACGGCGACGCCGACCAGGATCGGCAGCCACCACTTGCGCAGGATCTCCATGTCCACTGCACCGCGGGCAAGGTGGGCGCGGAACGAGCGCAGCGAGGTCGGGATGATAATGGCCAGTGACGTGCCGATGCAGAGCGGCATCCGCACCTCCAGAGGCACCCCGGCAATGCGAAAACACTCGTAAAATACGGGCACAAGAATGGCTCCGCCGCCGATCCCGAACACCCCGGCAAGGAAACCGCTCAGTCCACCCACCGCCACCAGAAGGACCGCAAGTTCGACAACTTCGGTGATACTCAGGCCTGCCATTTCCCGCCCCGATTTATATTTGCAATCGCGCCATAAAGCTTGCCTGAATCGCGCTTCATCGGCTGTGCGCCCGTGGCATGCCAAGTGTCAATCCCGCCGCGCGCGATGCTGATTTCAAACTCTGAACACGCATTCCGATTATGTCATTTCGCGATTGCACTCGCCGTATCGACTTCGTAAATAGAATTGCTCTACGCGATCCCATATCGAGCAGAGTTTGCCCATTAACCTGTCAAAGTTGTTGAATGGCCACCAGGATCGAACGCCCCCTTTCGCCACATCTGCAAATCTATCGCGTGACGCTGACGATGGCCCTGTCCATCATCCATCGCGCGACGGGTATTGCCTTGTATTTCGGCACCCTGCTGCTTGTCTGGTGGCTGATCGCCGCCGCGTCAGGCCCCGCAGCCTACGCATATGTGCAGGCCTTTGCCGGCAGCATCATCGGCCGCCTGATCGCCTTTGGCTACACATGGGCACTGGTCCATCACGCCATGAGCGGCATCCGCTATCTGGTCTGGGACCTCGGCTATGGCTTCAAGCCGACCGAGCGTGAATGGCTGACCCGCGCGGCGCTGATCGCCGGCATCGTCATCACCATCCTGCTTTGGGTCGTGGCCTATATGAGCGGAGGCGCACGATGAGCGGCAATTCGCAGAAATCCATGCGCACGCCGCTCGGCCGCGTCCGCAACCACGGTTCGGGCCATTCCGGCACGTCGGATCATTGGCGCCAGCGCACCTCTGCCGTGGCCATGCTGCTGCTCCTGGTCCCGATCGTTTTTATCGTCATGTCGCTGCTTGGCCGCAATCAGGCGGGGGCCGCGCAGATCCTCGGTTCGCCGCTGGTCGCCATCATCCTGCTGCTCTTCATCGTCGCCAGCGTGGTGCATATGAAGATCGGCATGCAGATCGTGATCGAAGACTATGTGCATGACGAGAAGCTGAAGCTGGTTTGCGCGATCGCCAACAACTTCTTCGCCGCTGTCGTGTCGCTGGCCTCGGCTTACGCCATTTTCAAACTATCATCTGGAGTGTAGCGCATGGCCGCGAACGGCAATGGCGCGAACGGCGTTGGCGGTCCCGCCACCAACGGCTACGCCTATCCCATCGAAGATCACACCTATGACGTCGTCGTCGTGGGCGCCGGCGGCGCCGGCCTGCGCGCGACCGTCGGCTGTGGCGAAGCGGGTCTTCGCACCGCCTGCATCACCAAGGTGTTCCCGACCCGCTCGCACACCGTTGCGGCGCAGGGCGGCATCTCGGCCTCGCTCGGCAACATGCACGAGGATAACTGGCGCTGGCACATGTACGACACCGTGAAGGGGTCGGACTGGCTGGGCGATCAGGACTCCATCGAATACATGGTGCGCAACGCGCCGGACGCCGTCTACGAGCTCGAACACTGGGGCGTGCCGTTCTCGCGCACCGAAGACGGCAAGATCTATCAGCGCCCGTTCGGCGGCATGACCATGGATTTCGGCAAGGGCCAGGCGCAGCGCACTTGCGCCGCCGCCGACCGGACCGGTCACGCCATGCTGCACACGATGTATGGCCAGGCGCTGCGTCACGCCGCCGAGTTCTTCATCGAATACTTCGCCATCGACCTGATCATGGATGACCAGGGCACCTGCCGCGGCGTCATCGCGCTGAAGATGGACGACGGCACGCTGCATCGCTTCAAGGCGCAGACGGTCATTCTCGCCACCGGCGGCTATGGCCGCGCTTACGCCTCCTGCACCTCGGCCCATACCTGCACCGGTGACGGTGGCGGCATGGCGCTGCGCGCGGGTCTTCCGCTGCAGGACATGGAGTTCGTCCAGTTCCACCCGACCGGCATCTATGGTTCGGGCTGTCTGGTGACTGAAGGTGCCCGCGGTGAAGGCGGCTATCTCGTCAACTCCGAAGGCGAACGCTTCATGGAGCGCTATGCTCCGTCGGCGAAGGACCTCGCCTCGCGCGACGTCGTCTCGCGCGCGATGACCATCGAAATCCGCGAAGGCCGCGGCGTCGGCAAGAAGAAGGATCACATCTTCCTGCATCTGGATCACCTCGATCCGGCGATCCTGCACGAACGCCTGCCGGGCATTTCGGAATCGGCGCGCATCTTCGCCGGTGTCGACGTGACCCGCGAACCGATCCCGATGATCCCGACCGTGCACTACAACATGGGCGGCATTCCCACGAACTATCACGGCGAAGTCGTCACCAAGAAGGACGGCGACGACAATGCGGTGGTGCCGGGCCTGATGGCCGTCGGCGAAGCCGCCTGCGTGTCAGTGCATGGCGCCAACCGTCTCGGCTCCAACTCGCTGATCGATCTCGTGGTGTTCGGCCGCGCCGCCGCGCTGCGTCTCGCCGACAAGCTGACGCCGAATGCGAAGCAGCCCGATCTGCCGCCGAATTCGTCGGAAATGGCGCTCGGCCGTCTCGATCACTTCCGCAACGCCAAGGGCGGCACGCCGACCGCGAAGATGCGCGAGAGCATGCAGCAAGTCATGCAGACCAATTGCGCCGTGTTCCGCACCGGCGACGTGCTCAACGAAGGCAAGACGCTGATTCACAAGGTCTATGACGGCATCGACGATATCGGCGTGTCCGATCGTTCGCTCGTCTGGAATTCGGACCTGATGGAGACCCTAGAATATGACAACCTGATCGGTCAGGCCATCGTCACCATGGACTCCGCCGCCAACCGCACCGAAAGCCGTGGCGCCCATGCCCGCGAGGATTTTGCGGATCGCGACGACAAGAACTGGATGAAGCACACGCTGGCGTGGGTCGAGCAGGGTGGCAAGACCACCATCGATTATCGCCCGGTGCATGATTACACGATGACGAATGACGTGCAGTACATCCCGCCCAAAGCGCGCGTGTACTGAGAAAGCGAAGGCTCGAGAATATGGCTGAGTTCGCACTCCCGAAGAATTCCAAGATCACCGGCGGCAAGGAATGGCCCAAGCCCGCCGGCGCGACCCAGACGCGTGAGTTCCGCGTCTATCGCTGGAATCCCGATGACGGCAAGAACCCGTCGGTCGACACCTATCATGTCGATACCAATGACTGCGGTCCGATGATTCTGGATGGTCTGATCTGGATCAAGAACAACATCGATCCGACCCTGACCTTCCGCCGCTCCTGCCGTGAAGGCGTGTGCGGGTCCTGCGCCATGAATATCGATGGCCAGAACACGCTGGCCTGCACCCGCGCGATGGACGAAGTCGATGACGGCGCCATCAAGGTCAATCCGCTGCCGCATCAGCCGGTGGTGAAGGACCTGGTGCCGGATCTCACCAACTTCTACGCCCAGTATGCGTCGATCGAGCCGTGGCTGAAGACCACCACGCCGACCCCGCAGAAGGAATGGCGCCAGAGCCACGAGGATCGCGAGAAGCTCAACGGCCTCTACGAGTGCATCCTTTGCGCCTGCTGCTCGACCTCGTGCCCGAGCTACTGGTGGAACAGCGATCGCTTCCTGGGCCCGGCCGCACTTCTGCAGGCGACCCGCTGGGTCAAGGATTCCCGCGACGAAGCCACCGGCGAGCGTCTCGACAATCTCGAGGATCCGTTCCGCCTGTATCGCTGCCACACCATCATGAACTGCGCCAAGGCGTGCCCGAAGGGCCTCAACCCGTCGGAAGCCATTGCCGAGCTCAAGATGAAGATGGTTGAACGTCAGGTCTGACGTTCAAGCGAGCTGAAACACCGATTGTCAGGCGACGATCATGTCGTGGAAAGGCCCGCATTTGCGGGCCTTTTTCGTTGGCCCAACGGCCATGTTCGTTCGGTATACTGTTTTCGCAGAAATAGTATAACAGCTTGAATCGGCAGTCTAGCCGCGTTATACTGTTATTGCGGAAATAGTATAGCGGGAGTTCCATGGCCAAGGCTGCGGGCGTCGATATTACCTTTCAGACGCTGTACTCGGAGCTCGTCCAGCGCAGCCTGGACGACAGCTTCACCTCCGAATTTTCGTCCGATGGCCGGTTTGTCGCCGTTGAGGTCAAGGGCCGCAAATACTGGTACTTCGACACGCCCAAGCCTGAAGGCGGCGGACAGGACCGGCGTTATGTGGGTCCGCAAGAGGATCCCGACATCACCAGGCGCGTCGAGGAATTCAAGGACCTCAAGGCGGACATCAAGGGACGTCGCCGCCTCGTATCCACCCTGACGCGGGAGGCTTATCTCCCAAAGCCGCCGATCACCACGGGCCGGGTGGTCGAGGAACTGGCACATGCCGGTTTCTTCAGGTTGCGCGGGGTGTTGGTCGGCACTGTCGCCTATCAATGCTATTCGGCCGTGCTGGCGCGGCGGCTCGATGCGGCCGCCATGCAAACCGGCGACGCCGATTTCGCTCAGTTCCGGGAGATCTCGGTCGCCATCGGCGACAGCCTGCCGCCGATCCTGGACATCCTCAAAAAGGTCGATCCCACGTTTCGCGAGGTGCCCAGCTCGGCGGATGGGCGGGTATCGACGCAATTCGTGTCGCGCGAGCAGTTCAAGGTCGAATTCCTGACGCCCAATCGGGGACCGGACGATGTCGCCGACAAGCCGGTGCAGATGCCGGCGCTGGGCGGCGCAGCGGCCTATCCTCTCCGCTTCCTCGATTTTCTGATCCGGTATCCGATCCGCGCCGTGCTTCTACATGGCGCAGGCGTCCCGGTGACCATTCCGTCGCCGGAGCGATACGCCGTGCACAAGCTCATCGTCGCCTCGCGTCGGCGGGACGATCGCGACGTGATGGCGAAAAGCGCCAAGGACCGGATTCAGGCGCGCTCGATCTTCCAGGCGCTCATCATGAATCACCAGCAGGCGGATATGGCAGCGGCCTTCATGGAGGCCTGGGATCGCGGTGACGCATGGAAAGACGCCATCAGTAAGAGCCTCGCGACATATGACGAAAGCCTGCAGTCGATGCTGCGTCAGGGATTGGCGAAAGGCATCACCGAGTTGGGAGACGATCCGGCGAGCTATGGACTTGCCGGTGATGTGCCGGACGTGCGCAAGAATATGTAGTCCGATCGCTCAGTAGCGACGTGATCAATCGTTCCGTCGAGCGGAAATCTGGCTTGCTGCAAACAGCCTTGCTTTCCCGGATCGAAGCAGAAACTATTCGCGCACCGCAAACAAAAACAGCGGAACGCCCGTCACCGATGCGGTGATGCAATGACGATAAAACAAGGGAGAAACATCCATGCGAGCGCGCATTCTTGCCGCGCTTGGCGCGTGCTTTGTCATCGCGTCAGGTCCGGCCTCGGCCCAGAAGAAATACGGTCCGGGCGTCACCGATACGGAAATCAAGATCGGCAATTTCGTGCCCTATAGCGGGCCGGCATCGGCCTACGGCATGGTTGGCCGCATCAACGGCGCCTACTTCAAGATGCTCAACGACAAGGGCGGCATCAACGGACGCAAGATCAACTGGCTCTCCTATGACGACGCCTATTCGCCGCCGAAGGCTGTCGAGCAGACGCGCAAGCTGGTCGAGAATGACGAGGTGCTGCTGCTGTTCCAGACATTGGGCACGCCGTCGAACACCGCCGTCATGAAATACCTGAACACCAAGAAGGTGCCGCAGATCATGCTGTCGAGCGGCGGCACGCGGTTCGGCGACGATCCCAAGGCCAATCCATGGACCATGCCCTTCAACGTGCCTTATCAGGCCGAAGGGCGCATCTATGCGAAATGGATCATCGACAATCATCCGAATGCCAAGATCGCCGTGCTGTCGGCCAATGATGATTACGGCAAGGATATCTACAAGGGCGTGCGCGACGGGCTCGGCGAGAAGATCTCGATGATCGTCAGCGAGGCGACCTACGACAATTCCGATCCCACGGTGGATTCGCAGATCGTGAAACTGAAGGCATCGGGAGCGGACATGTTCCTGAATCTCTCGACGCCGAAATTCGCCGCGATGGCCATTCGCAAGATCGGCGAAATCGGCTGGAAGCCGATCCAGATCCTCAACCAGGTGAGCCAGTCCACCGGTGCCGTGCTGAAACCTGCGGGTCTCGATCATTCGCAGGGGCTGATCGGTGCGAACTATACCAAGGACCCCATCGATCCCGCCTGGAAGGACGATGCCGGCATGAAGGAGTTCAATGCCTTCGTCGACAAATATGCGCCCGATGTGGATCGCAGCAACGGCCTCGTCCTGTATTCCTACGGTGCGGCGCAGACGCTGGAATATATCCTGAAGCAGGCCGGCGATGATCTGTCGCGCGACAACATCATGCGGATCGCCACCAGCCTGAAGGGCCTCGCGCCGACATCATTGCTGCCGGGCATCACCATGAACACCGCACCCGGCGATCATTTCCCCATCAAGCAGATGCAGATGATCCGCTTCAAGGGCGATCAATGGGAGAGCTTTGGGCCGGTGATCGAAGCGAAAATGAACTGACGAAACGATGGCGCTCGAAACACCTCTCCCCGCTGGGGAGAGGTGAAGTCAGAACGCTCCAATAACAACAAGCGAGAACCGCAATGCTGATCCCGATGGCTGACATCCCCCGCTGGCATGCGGAGCGAAATGGCTTCGATGCGCCTGCGGTCGTGCACGACAATGTCGCGCTCAGCTGGGGCGATCTCGAGCGCAACGCCAATCGGCGGGCGCGCGCTTTCATGCAGCATGGCGTCAAGCCCGGCGATTTCATCGCGGTCGGCCTGCCGAATTCCAATGCCTTCTTCGAGACCACCTTCGCGATCTGGAAATGCGGCGCCACGCCGTGTTCGCTGTCCTATCGGCTGCCGCGCGGCGAGGCCTCGGCGATTCTTGAATTGCTGCGACCATCCCTCGTCATCGGCGGCGAGGAGGACTGGAAAGCGCCGAAGCGGTTGCCTGCGGATTTCGTGCCGGAGGGATTTTCCGATGGGCCGATCGATGGCCCGATCGGGCGTTACTGGAAGGCCATGACCTCGGGCGGATCGACCGGCCGGCCCAAGGTGATCGTCGATCATCAGCCCGCGGTCACGGATCCAAAGCTGCAGCCCTTGAACGTGCATGAGCGCGTGCAGCTGCTCAATCCCGGCCCGCTCTATCACAATGCGCCATTCTCCGTTGCGCATGTCGGCCTGTTCGCCGGCGGCACGGTGATCGGCATGACGAAGTTCGATGCGGAGGAGGCGCTCAGGCTGATCGATCGCTGGAAGCTCGAATGGGTCAATTTCGTCCCCACCATGATGAGCCGCATCTGGGCGCTGCCCGACGATGTGCGCGCAAAATACGATGTCTCCAGCCTGCGCACCGTCTTCCACATGGCGGCGCCGATGCCGCCGCGGCTGAAGGAGGACTGGATCAATTGGCTCGGCCCCGAGCGCATCTTTGAGCTCTATGGCGGCACCGAACGGCAGGCCTCCACCGTCATTCCCGGCACCGAATGGCTGAAGCGCAAGGGCTCGGTCGGGCGGGTCGAGATCGGCGCTGCAAAAATCGTCGGCGAGGACGGCCGCGATCTGCCGCCGGGCGAGATCGGAGAAATCTATCTGAAATCGGTCGAGGGCGCCGGCACGACCTATCACTATCTCGGCGCCGAGCCGAAGCGCTCTGCCGATGGCTGGGAATCCCTCGGCGATATCGGCCATATCGATGCCGACGGCTATATCTGGCTGGCCGATCGCCGCACCGATCTCATTTTGCGTGGCGGCGCCAATGTCTACCCCGCCGAGGTCGAGGCGGCGCTGCTGGCGCATGCCGATATCGAGAGCTGTGCCGTCATCGGCCTGCCGCATCCCGATCTCGGTGCGTCCATCCATGCCATCCTGCAGCTGCGACCCGGCGCCGAAAGCGCGGGGCTGGCTGCCGCCATGCCGGGCTTCCTGGCCGAAAACCTCGCCCGGCCCAAGCATCCCGAAAGCTACGAGTTCTCGCAGGACGCCGTCCGCGACGATGCCGGCAAGGTGCGCCGGACCACGCTGCGGGACGAACGGATCCGCTGGATGGACGAAGGCCGCGAGTTCCGGACGCGGCCCGCATAAGCCGTTCTGCGACCTGTGGCCGGCCGGCATCTCCCGCGCGCACATCCGTGCGTTTTGGGGGACAGCGTGATATTGCCGAGGCCAATGCTGGCATGGTCTGTGCTAGCCTGTATCGGACATTCGATCAGGGGATTTTTCCATGCTTCGCAAATTGGGTCTCGGTGCAATTGCAGGTGCCGCGCTGCTGACGTCCATCATGTCGGCGCAGGCGCAGACCGCCGTCAAATTCGCGCTCGACTGGAAATATGAAGGGCCGTCGGCGCCCTATTTCGTCGCGCTGGACAAGGGCTACTACAAGGCCGAAGGGCTCGACGTCACCATCGATACCGGGCCGGGCTCGGTCGCCGGTATCGCCCGCGTGGCCGCCGGCACCTATCCGATCGGCTTCTTCGACATCAATTCGCTGGCGCGCTTCCGCGACCAGAACCCGGACAAGGACGTCAAGGCCGTGCTGATGGTCTATGACAAGCCGCCTTTCGCCATCGTCTCCATCGCCAAGTCCGGCATCAATGCGCCGAAGGACCTCGAAGGCAAGATTCTGGGCGCGCCCGCGCCGGATGGCGCCTTCGCGCAGTGGAAGGCCTTCGTGAAGGAGAACAAGATCGACGACGCCAAGGTGAAGATCGAGAATGTCGGCTTCCCCGTGCGCGAGCCGATGCTCGCCGACGGCAAGGTCGATGCCATCACCGGCTTCTCGTTCTCGTCCTATTTCAACCTGCTGGCCAAGGGCATCGCCGAGAAGGATATCAAGGTGATGCTGATGGCCGATCATGGCATCGTGCTCTATGGCAATGCCATCATGGTCAATCCGGAATTCGCCAAGGCCAATCCGAAGGTGGTCGCCGGCTTCGTGCGCGCCACCATCAAGGGCATCATCGACACGGCGAAGGATCCTGATGCCGCGATCAAATCGGTGATGAAGCGCAACGAGACCGGCGACGAGAAGATCGAGCTGGCGCGCCTGAAGATGTCGCTGAAGGACAACTTCATCACCGACTGGGTGAAGGCCAACGGCGTCGGCGGCATCGACGACAAGCGCATGAGCGATGCCATCGAGCAGATCGCCGTCACCTACGAGTTCAAGAATCCGAAGCCGAAGGCCGGTGACCTTTTCACGTCGGACTATCTGCCCCCGGCCGGCGAACGCAAGCTCTGACCGCCCTGCGCGATAAGAAGGTCGGATCAGTTCGCATGGAAGCATTCGTCGATATCGATGGCGTCACGCTGAAATATCGCGGCGCGGCGGGGGACATCGTCGCGCTGCAGGATGCGACGCTGAAGATCGCGCGCGGCGAATTCGCCGCCGTGGTCGGCCCGTCCGGTTGCGGCAAGTCCACCTTGATGCGTCTCGTCACCGGCCTGCACAAGCCGACTGCCGGGACGATTGCCATCGATGGCAAGGAAGTGAAGGGACCGGTCAAGATGGCCGGCATGGCGTTTCAGCACGCGAATCTGCTGCCATGGCGCAAGGTCATCGACAACGTCATGCTTCCGCTGGAAATCGTCGAACCCTATCGCTCGCAATATCGATCGAAGAAAGCCGAGTTTCGCGCCAAGGCCGAGCAGCTGCTCGCAACCGTCGGCCTCGCTGGCTTCGGCGATCGGTATCCCTGGGAATTATCGGGGGGCATGCAGCAGCGCGTGTCGCTGTGTCGTTCGCTGATCCACGAACCCGCATTGCTGATGCTCGATGAGCCCTTTGCGGCACTCGATGCCTTTACGCGTGAGGAGCTGTGGTGCGTGCTGCGCGATCTCTGGCAGCGCCTCGGCTTCACCGTGATCCTCGTCACCCATGATCTGCGCGAGGCCGCTTTCCTCGCCGACAATATCTATGTCATGAGCGCGCGTCCCGGCCATATCGTGCAAATCAAGCCGGTCGAATTTGCACGGCCGCGCGATCTCGAAGTCACCTATGACAAGAGCTTCGGCGACATCGTGCACGAGCTGCGCCAGAAGATCGCGGAGGCGCGTAAATCATGAATTCGCGCCTTGTCGAAAAGCTCTCGCCCTGGATCTTCACGCTCGCGATCTTCCTGATCTGGGAAGGCGCCTGCGCGGTGTTCAAGATCAACACATCGGTGTTGCAGCCACCATCGGCTGCCTTTGCCGCGATGTTCAAGCTGTGGAAGGTGTTCCTCTATCATTCCTGGGCGACGCTGTGGGTCACCTCGGTCGGCTTCGCACTGGCCGTGGTGTTCGGCGTCATGCTCGGCCTCGTGGTCGGCTGGTCTCAGACCATCTACCGCGGTCTCTATCCCGTCATGATCGGCTTCAACACGATTCCGAAAGTGGCCATCGTGCCGCTGCTGATCCTGTGGTTCGGTATCGGTGAAGTGCCCGCCATCGTCACTGCATTTTTGATTTCGTTCTTTCCGATCGTCGTCAATATCGCCACCGGTCTTGCGACAACGGAGCCCGAACTCGAAGACGTGCTGCGCGCGCTCGGTGCCGGCAAACTGGATATCATGCTGAAGGTCGGCATTCCGCGTGCGCTGCCATATTTCTTTGGTTCACTGAAAGTCGCCATCACGCTGGCCTTCGTCGGTACCGTTGTCTCCGAAACCCTCGGTGCCAATGCGGGTCTCGGCTTCCTGATCGCGCAGGAAGGTGCCAGTTTCCGCATGGCGAACGTTTATGCCGCATTGCTGCTGCTCGCCTTCGAAGGCGTGCTGATGTATGCGGTTTTTGCCTGGATCGAGCAGCGTTCGACGCGCTGGGCTTTCCGTTCGCAGATGAACGCCGGCTAGCGAACATGTCACACCCCAGCATTCGATCAGCCCTCATGGGTTGGTCGATCCCGCGTCATGCGCTAGACTGGCGCGACGCGGGCAGGGACTGTGAAGACAGAACAGCACAATTCTCTGAAAATGCTGCAGTGGATGATGGCCGCATCCCTGGCGTTTCCCATTGCGCTTTTCGCCTTCGCCGCCACCAATTCCTGGATTTCCACCAACGACATTGCCGATCGCGAGATCGATCGCACGGTCGATGTCGCGCATGAACACGCCTTGAAGGTGTTCGAGACCATCGATCGCAGCCTGTCGGAGATGAACGAAATTGTTCGCGATCGCAGCGACGACGAGCTGCGGTTCAAGGCGGACGCAATGTCGGCGCGGCTCAGGCAGCTCACCGATGCGCTGCCGCAGCTGAAATCGGTCTGGGTGTTCGACGACAAGGGCCGCGCACTGGTCAACAGCCTCAATCTCGCGCTGCCTCATCTCGATTTTTCCGATCGTGACTACTACAAGTCCCACATCGACAAGGATGTCGGCACGTTTATCGGTGCAAATCTGCTGCCGCGGCCGCCCTATCAGGGCGCGCCGTTCTTCGGCGTCAGCCGCCGTCGCACCAGCGTGGACGGAAGCTTCACCGGTGTCGTGCAGGCATCGGTGTTCCCCGAATATTTCGAGAAATTCTATGCCCGCATCGGCCGCGCGCCGGGCAGTTTCTTCGCGCTGGGGCTGACCGACGGATCGATCCTTGCGCGCTATCCGGCGCTCGCAGCGGCCGCGCGGCTCGATCCCAAAGGGCCGGTCGGGCGCGTGCTATCGACCAATCCCGACGGCAGTCTCGTGACCATCAGCGCGCCCGGCGACAATGTCGAACGCCGCATCGGTTATCGGCGGCTGGCCGGCTATCCCGTCTATGTCGCCGCCGGCCTGGAAACTTCGGCCATCCGCGATCGCTGGCTGAAAGCGATCAGCTATCATTTGATCTTCGGCGTTCCGGCTACACTGCTGTTGTTCGGCTTGCTGCTCTTCGCGCTTCGCCGCACCCGCCGGCTGAACTTTGAGGCCACAAAGCGTCGCGAAGCCGAGGAAGCATTGAAACACGGCCAACGCCTTGAAGCGTTGGGCCAGCTCACCGGCGGCGTGGCGCATGATTTCAACAATCTGCTGACGGTGATCCGCTCGTCGGTCGATCTCCTGCAGCGACCGGATCTCGCGCCCGAGCGTCGCGCCCGCTATATCGCGGCGATATCGGAGACGGTGAACCGCGCGGCCAAACTGACGGCTCAGCTGCTCGCTTTTGCGCGCCGGCAGACGCTGAAGCCCGAAGTGTTCGATGTCGGCCATTGCGTCAACGGGGTCACCGACATCATCGGCACATTGACGGGCTCGCCGATCGAGATCGTCACGCATCTGCCGGACAAGCCACTGTTTGTCGATGCCGATCTCAGCCAGTTCGAGACGGCCCTGATCAATATCGCCGTCAATGCGCGCGATGCCATGAAGGGCGAGGGCCGCCTCATCATCAGCGTCACCGCCAGCGAGCGGCTGCCATCGGCGCCGATGCCGCGCAAGGATGGCTATGTCGCCGTGGCCCTCGCAGATTCCGGCAGCGGCATTCCCGCGGATCAGTTCGAACGCATTTTCGAGCCGTTTTTCACGACAAAGGAAGTCGGGCAGGGCACAGGTCTCGGTCTTTCGCAGGTATTCGGCTTCGCCAAGCAATCCGGCGGGGAGGTCACGGTTGTCAGTGAAGTCGGCAAGGGCAGCGTCTTCACGCTCTATCTGCCGCGCGTCGTCGGCAATGTCGCGCCGACAATCGTATCAAGCGAGGCGCCGCCCATCGATGGCCACGGCCTCTCGGTGCTGATCGTGGAAGATAATCGCGATGTCGGGACGTTTACGACCGACGCACTGTCCGAGCTCGGCTATGCCACGGTCCTCAAGCATAGCGCCGAGGAAGCGCTCGACGAATTGCAGCGCAGCGCCGGTCGCTACGACGTGGTGTTCTCCGATGTCGTGATGCCCGGCATGACCGGGATCGAACTCGCGCAGGAGATTCGAAAACTCTATCCGGATCTGCCCGTGGTGCTCACATCCGGCTACAGCCATGTCCTGGCGCAGAACGGCACATTCGGCTTTGAGCTGCTGCAAAAACCCTATTCCATCGAGCAGCTCTCGCGCGTCCTGGCCAAATCAGGCAACTGGCGCAAGGCCCAGCGGGAGACCGCCTGAGAACGGTGGAACCTCAGGGAACCCCATGATAGGCTTGGCGTTATTGCGCCATGAGCAAGCCTGCGGGTCACCAAAGCGTTAACACCACCAAGCCGAAGAACGATGCCCAAAAAGGCCCGATCGTCCCGCTGAAGGATGAGGCCGGCGACCATATCGATCCACCCCCGCCCGAAGTGGTCGAACCCGATCCGGACTTGTCACCGGAGGAGGTCGAGCAGGCGCGGAAAGACTATCTGCTGACGCGGTTCTGGCTTAGTGCGCGCGGCTTCTGGGGCAAGGCGGGCGACAAGCTCGCCTGGGCGTTTTCCATCGGCCTGTTGCTGATGATTATCGCCAATGTCGCCTTCCAATACGGCATCAATGTCTGGAATCGTGCGATCTTCGACGCCATCGAGAAGCGCGATGCGGCGAGCGTCTTTCATCTCACCGGCGTGTTCTTCCCGCTCGCCATCGGCAGCGTGCTGCTCGGCGTCGGGCAGGTGTTCGCGCGGATGAGCATCCAGCGCCGCTGGCGCGCGTGGCTGACCAGTTCGGTGATCTCGCGCTGGCTCAAGAACGGCCGCTACTATCAACTCAATCTGGTCGGCGGCGATCACAAGAATCCCGAATACCGTATTGCCGAGGATCTGCGCATCGCCACCGACTCGCCGGTGGATTTTATCGCGGGCGTGACGTCTGCCCTGCTGTCGGCTGCGACCTTCATCGTGGTCCTGTGGACCATTGGTGGTGCGCTGACGCTGTCCGTTGGTGGCAGCGTAGTCACCATTCCCGGCTTCCTCGTCATCGCCGCGGTGCTCTACGCAGCCATTGCCTCCGGCTCGATCATGGCGATCGGTCGCCGCTTTGTCGGCATCTCCGAAGACAAGAACCAGGCCGAGGCCGAATATCGCTACGCGCTCACCCGCGTGCGCGAAAACGGCGAAAGCATCGCGTTGCTCGGCGGCGAGGAGGAAGAGCGCGGCGGTATCGACAAGACCTTCGGCAACGTCCTCAAGCAATGGACGCGGCTTGCCGGGCAATATATGCGCACCACGCTGGTGTCTCAGGGGTCGAGCCTGATCGCGCCCGTGGTGCCGCTTCTGCTCTGTGCACCAAAATTCCTCGATGGCAGCATGTCGCTCGGCCAGGTGATGCAGGCGGCGTCCGCCTTCACCATCGTGCAGAGCGCGTTCGGCTGGCTGGTCGATAACTATCCGCGCCTGGCCGACTGGAATGCCTGCGCACGCCGCATCGCCTCGCTGATGATGTCGCTCGATGGTCTGGAGCGCGCCGAACTCGGCGACGGTATCGGCCGCATCAAGCGCGGCGAGACCACGGATGACCGCATGTTGAGCCTGCACGATCTGTCCGTCACGCTCGACGACGGCACCGCTGTTGTCGGCGATACCGAAGTCAATATCGATCCGGGCGAGCGCCTTCTGGTCGCAGGCGAGTCCGGGACCGGCAAGAGCACGCTGGTGCGCGCCATTGCCGGCCTGTGGCCATGGGGCGGCGGCAGCGTCAATTTTCATCCCGATCGCCGGCTCTTCATGCTGCCGCAAAAGCCCTATGTGCCGTCGGGCACGCTGCGCCGCGCCGCCTCGTATCCCGCTGCAGAAGAGGATTTCAGCGTCGAGCAGATCGGCGAAGCCCTGGACAAGGTCGGCCTTGCGCATCTCAAGGAGAAGATCGAAGAGGAAGCGCCGTGGGATCAGACACTCTCCGGCGGCGAGAAGCAGCGTTTGGCGTTCGCGCGGCTGTTTCTTCACAACCCCGATATCATCGTGCTGGATGAGGCGACGTCCGCGCTCGACGAAAAGAGCCAGGACAGCATGATGGGGCTACTGACCAAGGAGATGCCCAAGGCGACCGTCGTCTCGGTGGCGCATCGCGCTGAGCTCGAGGCGTTTCATAGCCGCAAGATCGTGCTGGAGCGCCGCAAGGGCGGCGCCAAGCTGGTGAGCGATATCGATCTGATTCCGCGCAAGGGCAAGCGTCGCCTGCTCGGCCGCTTCCTGCGTCATCGCAAGCCGGTTGGTGCTACACGAAATTGATCTGCAGCATCGGGAGCGCGAAGATCGCCACATTGGTGAGGAAGCCGCCGGCATAGGCCAGTGAACGCGGCGTCGATCTGTCGGCGATATAGAACAGCGCATGCGCGATGCGGAAGGCGAGATAGACGGCAGCGAGCACGCCCACCGTCTTGGCCGATGCACCGAAGAACAGCGCACCCAGCACCGCCACGGCATAGAACGGAAAACTCTCGAACGCATTCTGATGCGCGGCATAGGCACGGCGCTTGGGGCCGGTGAGCTCGCCAGCGCTGTCGCGGGGCGTATTGTTGTCGCGCGATCCTGATTTGGCATAGCCGGCGATGATCAGCGGAAGCAGTGCAGCAATCAGAATGCTCCAGTAAGCGAACGGCATCGAATCCCCCAAACGGCGTGATGAATTCGGCTGTGATGGGCGGTTCCCGATCGGCTGTCAAATCGGTCCATGTGCCGATCGGTGCCGGAACATCGCCCGGTCGCGCTTGTTACCCTGCGAAGGGAGAAATGAAATGACCAATGACAATGCTCGCGATACCGATCGTGCCTGGGAGCTGATGACGAAGATCGGCTTTGCCATGCTGGTCACGCAGGATGGCGAAAAGCTGCGCGCCCGGCCGATGTCCGCCTATATCGATCGCGCGGCAGACGCGGTCTATTTCCTCAGTGACGCACGCCGTCACAAGGATGACGAGATCAAGCAGAACCCGAATGTGAACCTCTCCTTCGCAGATGCGAGCGATCAGAAATACGTGTCGGTGAGCGGCACGGCGGTCGTGTCCAACGATCGCGCCAAGATCAAGGAGCTGTTCACCACCACAGCGAAGGCGTGGTGGGACAGTGCGGATGATCCGAACATTCGCGTGCTGAAGTTCACGCCGGACGAAGCCGAGTTCTGGGATTCGCCGGGCACCGTGATCAGCTATGTGAAGATGGCTGCGGCAGCGATGACCGGCTCGCGTCCGGATATCGGCACCAATCGCAAGGTTGCGATCTGATGACGAGCGCTGCACCCGGCAATACGCCTGTCGAGGAGCCGCCGATCACGCCGGGCAAACCTTCGGAGCCGCCACAGGAAAGCCCGCCGGGAAATCCGCGGCCCGAAGTGCCGCCGCCCATACGCGATCCGGGCGAGCCCTCGCGGCCGGAGGAATTGCCGGGCGATCTGCCCGCGGATATTCCGGTGCCGAATCCGGATGAAACGCCGGGTCAGCCACCAGCAGTGATGTAATACGGTCGCTACTAAACAAACGGTCTGAACGCGCCATGAACAATGCGCGCTCAGGCCGTTCGTGTGTGCAAAATAAATACGACTGTGGCTTTGCGGGCCGCCACATTCCGGCCCCATGCTTATTCGTTCATCGATCTGCCGATTTGTTCGGCCGACAAATCTTTTGTTGACGTCTACTTAAGCCGAGGGGCCCAAGCTCATCATGACAAAACTTCGTCTCGTCCTGCTGGCCACGACTGCGTTCGGTGTGACGCAGATCGCAGTCGCGACATCTCACGCATCGAATGGCGATGCGCCGATCCTGCTCGCACAGGCAGCCCCGCCAGCAGCAGAAGGCGAGCCCAAGGCTGCGCCGAAGGGGCCGCCGCCCGCTGCCGCGCCACGGCCCGCTCCGCCTGCAGCGGCGCCTCCTGCCGCCGCGCCACCGCGCGCCGAGCCACCAGCCCCACGTCCGGCTCCCCCTGCACCTCCGGCCGCAGCCCCCGCGCCACGTGCCGAGCCACCAGCCGCGCCGCGCGCGGCACCGCCTGCGCCCCCTGCGGCGCGTCCGGCCCCTGAAGCTGCGCCGCCGCCACGTCCAACTCCGCCCACGCCTCCTGCCGCAGCGCCCGCGCCACGCGCTGAGCCGCCGGCGGCACCGACTCCGCCTGCTGCTGCTCGTCCCGAGCGTCGCGAAGCACCGGCCGGCACCGAGCGTCGTGAACGCCCGGATGGCGAACGCCGCGAACCCGGTGCGCGTCCGACGCCTCCGGCCACGCCGCCCGCTGCGCAAACGCCGGCCCAGCCTGCGACACCGCCTGCCGCACGCCAGGCTCCCGCAGCAGCGCCGACGCCAGCCACGCCTCCGGCGGCGGCTCCAGCAACTCCGCCAGCGGCCGCCACACCGCCTGCCGCAGCGCCCGCTCCGTCGGCGACTCCGCCAGCCGGTGCGGCGCCGTCCGGCCGTCCCGGTGGGCCCGAAGGCCGCGAAGGCGGTCGCCGCGGCGAGGGCAGGCCGGGTGCGCCCGGTGCCGCTCCAGGTGCGCCTGCTGCTCCCGGCACGCCGCCCGCGGCTGTCGCTCCCGGCGCAGCGCCAGGGACGCCGCCCACGGCAGCAGCTCCGGTTGCTCCACCGCCGACCCCGAGTGCCGCGCCTCTCGTGGTCGCCCCCGGTGGCGGCAATATCAAGGTCGTGCAGCCGCCGGCACCTCAGGTGACGACTCCGATCCCGCCTGCGCCGCCGCCGGCCGCAGCCCTGGCGCCGATCGCGCCGGGTGCCGCGCCGGATGGTCCGCGCCGTCTGGATGACTTCCGCGGCCAGCGCAGCGAGCGCCGCGAAGGTGGTCGCACCATCATCACCGAGCCCGGCCGCATCATCGTGCAGGATCCGAGCGGGCAATCCTATATCCGCCACAACGAAGTCGATCGCTTCCGTTACGGCGCGCGCGACATTCGCACCCAGCGCGTCGGCAACGAGGATCGCACCATCGTGGTGCGGCCCGATGGATCGCAGATCATCACGGTGGTCGGCAGCGACGGCCAGTTGATGCGACGTATCCGCCGGGATCGCGATGGTCGCGAGATCATCATCATCGACAATTCGTTCGATGGTCCCCGCGGCGGGCCGCGTGGTCCGCGCGGTGGCTTCTATGTGGATCTGCCGCCTCCGATGATCCGCATTCCGCAGAACCGCTACATCGTCGATTACGATCAGGCCTCGCCCGATCTCGTCTACGATACGCTGATCGCGCCGCCAGTGGATCGCATCGAGCGTCGCTATACGCTGGATGAAGTCCGC
Source organism: Tardiphaga sp. GW821-FHT12E02 (assembly GCF_058807155.1). Taxonomy (NCBI): domain Bacteria; kingdom Pseudomonadati; phylum Pseudomonadota; class Alphaproteobacteria; order Hyphomicrobiales; family Nitrobacteraceae; genus Tardiphaga; species Tardiphaga sp. GW821-FHT12E02. Next base: position 480,831 of record NZ_JBXAQK010000001.1, on the reverse strand, counting down.
TACAGCCCGGCCGTGCGCCAGCGCATGCCATCCATCGATCTCGACTCCATCAACTTCGACCTCGGTTCGTGGGATATACCGCCGGATCAGGCCTCGAAGCTGCAGGTGATCGCCGATGGTCTCAATCGCGCCATCTCGCGGAATCCGCGGGCTGTGTTCCTGATCGAGGGCCATACCGATGCGGTCGGCTCCGATGTCGACAATCTGTCGCTGTCGGATCGCCGTGCGCAGTCGGCGGCGGAATTGCTCACCCAGCAATTCCAGGTGCCGGCGGAGAACCTGACGTCGCAGGGCTATGGCGAGCAGTATCTGAAGATCCAGACCGATGGCCCGGAGCGTCAGAACCGCCGTGTCACGGTCCGCAACATCACGCCACTGCTGAATGGCGGTCAGGCGTCGCTGCCACCGCCGCCTCCCGGCACGGCGCCGCCGCGCCGCTAAGCGGAGCTAATAAATACCGACGGCCGGGAGCGATCCCGGCCGTTTCTTTTCAAATGATTCAATCTCGCTGTGACGTGATCTGTCTTGCGCCGATGCGTCACATTGCCCGCATATGAAACTGGCACTCAAACCGCACGTAATTGCCAAGGCCGTATTGCCGGCCCGCAAATCCCAGGAGACGCACCATGTCCTCGATGTCCCGACGCCAAATGATGTTCGCTGCGACCGGCATGGCTGCCGCGATTGCTGCACCGCGGCTCGCTTTTGCCCAGGCTGCAGCACCTGCTGCAACGCCCACCGCCGGTAATGGCGCCTTCGTGCTGCCGCCGCTCACCTATCCGGTGAATGCGCTGGAGCCGCATATCGATGCCAAGACGATGGAAATCCATCACGGCAAGCATCACTCGGCCTTCGTTGCCAATCTGAACACCTTTGCCAAGGACACGCCGATGCTCGGCGAGAAGCCGCTGGTCGAGGTGCTCGGCAATCTTTCCAGCGTACCGGACAATATCCGCACCGCCGTGCGCAACAATCTTGGCGGCCACGCCAATCACACCATGTTCTGGCAGATCATGGGCCCGAATGGCGGCAAGCCGGACGGCGAAGTGCTGGCCGCGATCGATCGTGATCTTGGTGGCCTGGAGAAATTCCAGACCGACTTCAACGCCGCCGGCGGCCGTCAATTCGGCTCGGGCTGGGTGTTCGTGATTGTGGACAAGGCCGGCAAGCTCTCCATCGAGACGCGTCCGAACCAGGACAACCCGATCATCGACGGCAAGCGTGCGCTGATGGGCAATGACGTTTGGGAGCACGCTTATTACCTCACCTATCAGAACCGCCGCGCGGACTATCTGAAGGCGTGGTGGAATACGGTGAACTGGACCAAGATCGGCGAGCGTTATGCTGCCGCGAAGGCTGGCACGCTGGCGGTGTAATTGTTGTGCCTTCTCCCCGCTCTTCGCGGGGAGAAGGTGGCCGCGCGTAGCGCGGTCGGATGAGGGGCATGGCACAAGGTCAGCCAAACGATTGCGCTAACGAATCGATGAACGTCGCAATCCGATAGTGCACGGCAGTTTGATATCTTGTGCCATGCCCCTCACCCGCCGCGAAGGCGCGGCGACCTCTCCCCGCAAGCGGGGCGAGGTTAAGAACCTACTTCCCCACATCCCCGGCATCACGCTCGCTCTCCGCAAGCGTTGCCGGCTCGATGCTGTAGCGCTTGATCAGCGGCATCTGCGCCACCGCAAAGGCCATGGTCAGCGGGATCACGCCGAACGCCTTGAACGTCACCCAGAAATCCGTCGTCTGCGTCCGCCAGATCGCTTCATTGAGCACGGCCATGGCCGCGAAGAACAACGTCCAGCGCAGCGTCAGCGCGCGCCAGCCGTCCGGCGTCAGGTTGAAGACCTGGTCGAACATGATGGCGATGAAGGAGCGGCCGAACAACAATCCGCCGCCGAGCACCACGGCGAACAGGCCATAGATGATGGTCGGCTTGACCTTGATGAAGGTCTCGTCATGCAGCCACAGCGTCAGCCCGCCGAACACCAGCACCACGAAGGCGGTGACGATGGCCATGATCGGCACATGCTTGACGACCACATAGGACGCGATCATGGCGACCACGATCGCGACCATGAAGGCGCCGGTGGCGGCGAACAGGCCGAATTTGGAATTCGCCACGAAGAAGATGATCAGCGGCCCAAGCTCGGTGGCGAGCTTGAACAGCGGGTGGGGTTGTTGCTTGTCCATCGATCCTCTCACGCCCTCGCCCTTCGAGACGGCGCTGCGCGCCTCCTCAGGGTGAGGGCTCCTACGTTATTGGCAGCCGCACCACACTCCGCCCTCATCCTGAGGAGCGCGCCATCGGCGCGCGTCTCGAAGGATGGCGACTACGACTCGATCCCCGCAACGGCCTTGGCGAAATCGCTGGCCGTAAACGGCGCGAGATCGTCGATGCCTTCGCCGACGCCGATGAAATGCACCGGCAATTTGTACTTCTCGGATAGCGCCACAAGGATGCCGCCCCGCGCGGTGCCGTCGAGCTTGGTCATCACGAGGCCGGTCACGCCAGCCGTACGATGAAACGCCTCGACCTGCGACAGCGCGTTTTGTCCCACCGTGGCATCCAGCACCAGCAGCACGGCGTGGGGAGCCGTGGCGTCCACTTTCTTGATGACGCGCACGACCTTTTCGAGCTCGTTCATCAATTCGGCCTTGTTCTGCAGCCGGCCGGCAGTATCGATCAGCAGCACGTCGCGATTGTCGTCGCGGGCAGCAGTGACGGCGGAGAAAGCGAGGCTGGCGGAGTCGGAGCCCTGCGCGCCGGCAATCACCGGCACCTTGTTACGATCGCCCCAGACCTTCAGCTGCTCGATGGCTGCGGCACGAAACGTGTCGCCGGCGGCCAGCATCACGCTGCGACCCTCGGCGGTGAGTTTTGATGCCAGCTTGCCGATGGTGGTGGTCTTGCCGGAACCGTTGACGCCGACGACGAGGAGCACAAAGGGCTTGTGCGTGGTGTCGATGACGAGCGGCTGGGCGACCGGCGCCAGCACCTTCTCGACCTCGGTGGCCACCACGGCCTTCACCTCATCGGCAGAGATCGCCTTGTCGAAGCGGCCCTGGCCGACCGCCTTGGCGATCCGTGCGGCCACGTCGGAGCCGAGATCGGCGCGCAACAGCACGTCCTCGATATCCTCAAGCATCGCGCGGTCGAGCTTGCGCTTGGTCACGAGATCGGCGACCGCCGAGCCGATCGAGCTCGATGTGCGTTTCAGGCCGTCGGAGAGCCGTCGCCACCAGCTCGCTTTTGGCGTTTCGGGAGTGTCACTCATGTCGGGGGTGTGTTAGCCGTTTCGCGCCATGAATCAAAGTAACAGCGAAGAAAGTGACGTCGATGCCCTGCCGGTCGCAGTCGTCGAGCCGGCCCTGGTCGGCGATCTGACCGAAGCCGACATCCTGTCGCGGGTGCTGCACCGGGACGGTCTGATGCTGGTGATCGACAAGCCGGCCGGCCTGCCCGTACATCGTGGCCCCAAAGGTGGGCCGAATTTGGAGAATTCGTTTCGGTTCCTGCAATACGGCCTGCCGCGCGCGCCGGTTCTGGCGCATCGGCTGGATCGCGACACGTCGGGCTGCCTGGTGCTCGGCCGCCATCGCAAGGCCACGGCGTCGCTGGGGCTCCTGTTCAAGCACAGCCGGATTTCCAAGACCTACTGGGCGGTGGTCGAAGGTGGGCCGGAGGCCGACGCGGGCGTCATCGACATGGCGCTGGGGCGTCTCAATGCCGAACGTGGCTGGTGGATGAAGCCGGATCCGGAAGGGTTGCCGTCCGTCTCGAATTTCAAGGTGCTCGGCCGCGGTGGTGGGATGGCATGGCTGGCACTGGAGCCGGTAACGGGGCGCACGCATCAGCTCCGCGTGCATACGTCGGCCTCGGGCTATCCGATTGTCGGCGACAATATCTATGGCAACGGTCCAAGATTCGGCGAGCCGACTCTGCATCTGCATGCGCGGGAGATCGTGATTCCGATCTCGAAGAACAAGGAGCCGGTGCGGGTGACAGCACCGGTGCCGCCGCATCTGCACGAACGGATGCGGGTGTGTGGGTGGAATGGGGAGTGATACTCCCTGTCGTCACCCGGCTTGACCGGGTGACCCAGTAAACGCTGCTGCTAGTGTTTATCCGCGAGGCCGGTGTCTACTGGATCCCCGCTTTCGCGGGGATGACAGCAGAGCCAATTGATGCCGCTTACGCATCCATCCGCTTGAACACCAGCGTCGCATTCGTCCCGCCAAACCCGAACGAGTTCGACAGCACGGCATTCAGCTTCACATTGTCGATGCGCTTGCGCACGATCGGCATGTCGGCGAACACCGGATCGAGTTCGGTGATATTCGCGCTCTCGCAGATGAAACCGTTCTGCATCATCAGCAGCGAATAGATCGCCTCCTGCACGCCGGTGGCGCCGAGCGAGTGGCCGGTGAGCGCCTTGGTCGCCGAGATCGGCGGGCACTTGTCACCCACGCCGAACACGTTGCGGATCGCCTGCATTTCCGGCGGGTCGCCGGCCGGCGTCGAGGTCGCGTGCGGATTGATGTAGTCGATCTTGATGCCGCCGGTGGTGGCCAGCGCCATCTTCATGCAGCGCTCCGCACCTTCGCCCGACGGTGCGACCATGTCGTAGCCGTCCGACGTGGCGCCATAGCCGATGATTTCGCCATAGATCTTGGCGCCGCGCGCCTTGGCGTGTTCGAGCTCTTCGAGCACGAGAACGCCTGCGCCGCCGGCAATGACGAAGCCGTCGCGATTGACGTCATAGGGGCGTGAGGCAGTGGAGGGATTGTCGTTATACTTGGACGACATCGCGCCCATGGCATCGAACAGCACCGACAGCGACCAGTCGAGTTCTTCGCAGCCGCCGGCGAACACGATGTCCTGCTTGCCCCACTGGATCATCTCATAGCCATTGCCGATGCAATGATTCGAGGTCGCGCAGGCCGAGGAGATCGAATAGTTCACGCCCTTGATCTTGAACCAGGTGGCGAGCGTCGCAGAGGCGGTGGAGGACATTGCCTTCGGCACCGCGAACGGGCCGACGCGCTTCGGGCCCTTGCTGCGGGTGATGTCGGCGCTATCGACGATGGTGCGGGCCGACGGTCCGCCCGAGCCCATGATGATGCCGGTGCGCTCGTTGGAAATGTCTTCGGGCGACAGGCCGGAGTCCTGGATCGCCTGCTCCATGGCGATGTGATTCCATGCGGCGCCTTCGCCGAGGAAGCGCATCGCGCGGCGATCGACCACATCCGCCGGATTGATGGTCGGCGCGCCCTGCACCTGCGAGCGGAAACCCAGCTCGGCATGTTTTTCGGCGCGCGTAATGCCGGACTTGGCCTCGTGGAGGCTCGCAAGCACTTCCTGCGTGTTGTTTCCGATGGATGAGACAATGCCCATCCCGGTGACGACAACCCGTCTCATGATCGTCTCGCCCTTTGAACTAACGTGTTGTGGACTTGGCGGTCGCCCCCTCGGAGACCGCCGTGAATCGCAGAGGGTATATTACGTTCCCGACTGCGCTGCGGTGGTGTCCTGCTTGAACAGGCCGACCTTCAAATCCTTTGCCCGATAGATAATCTCGCCATCGGCAGAAAGCGAGCCATCGGCAATGCCGAGCCACAGTTTGGAACGCATCACGCGCTTCACATCGATGGTGTAGACGACCTTTTTGACATTCGTCAGCACCTGGCCGGAGAATTTCAGATCGCCGAGCCCGAGCGCGCGGCCGGGACCAATACCGCCCGACCAGCCCAGAAAAAAGCCGACCATCTGCCACATGGCATCGAGGCCGAGGCAGCCCGGCATCACGGGATCGTTCTTGAAGTGGCAGGCGAAGAACCAGAGGTCCGGATTGACGTCGAGTTCGGCCTGGATGAAGCCCTTGCCGTATTCGCCGCCATCTTCCGTGATGGAAGTAATGCGATCGAACATCAGCATCGGCGGCAGCGGCAGCTGCGCATTGCCCGGTCCAAACAGCTCGCCGCGGCCACAAGCCAGCAGATCTTCATAGGCGTAGCTGTTCTTTTTATCCTGAAGCATACCGGGCTTTCTGGGTCCATTGCTGTCTAACGGCTGACTTTAACCAAGATGAGCCGTATAGAATTGTTCCAAATACGCGGGAACCTGTCCCGGTTCGGGGCTCTCTATCATACGCTCATAAGGCGGCAAAGCGGCGTATCATCCGCTTTTAACGGCATATTTGGGTTTGCCCCCGGTGTTGCGGTGCACGGTTCCACAGGTCCGGCCGCCTAGTTGCGAAATTCTTGCATCTGGCGGCCATCGATTTTATATTATTGGAGAATTTCCGAGTAGAATTGCGTGGAAGTGATGGGATTATCGACGTGGATATGAGCGACAGCATTTCAACGATGGACGATGCAACCGCGGTTGCCGAAATCAATCATGGCCGCCAGCCGGCCCTGACTGGTTGCCCGTGGCATGACGTCAACGAGATGCTGCAGTCGGTCGGCCTGCGTCCCACCCGTCAGCGCATGGCGCTGGGTTGGCTGCTGTTCGGCAAGGGCGCCCGCCATCTCACCGCTGAAATGCTCTATGAGGAAGCCACCCTGGCCAAGGTGCCGGTGTCGCTGGCGACCGTCTACAATACGCTGAACCAGCTGACCGATTCCGGTCTGCTCCGTCAGGTTAGTGTCGATGGTACGAAGACGTATTTCGATACCAATGTGACCACGCATCACCACTATTATTTCGAGAACAATCACGAGCTGGTCGATATCCCGAACCAGAGCCTCGTTCTGACCAAGATGCCGGACGTGCCGGAAGGCTTCGAGATCAGCCGCATCGACATGGTCGTCCGCCTGCGCAAGAAGCGCTGAGCTAAAAATTCTTCGCTACATACTCTCCCCCTCATCCTGAGGAGCGGCCATCTTCGGCCGCGTCTCGAAGGATGAGCCGCGGAGTTCGCTTCCATGGTTCGAGACGCGCGCAAGCGCGCGCTCCTCACCATGAGGGCGGAGTAGGTCGCTATTTTCCGCGCTGGCGTTTCGCCGGCGCGTTTTCGTTTGCAGGCATCGCCGCCACGATCGCGCGGGCCAGCCCGCGGCCGGTGCAGGCATAGCCATCGGCCGAGCTGTGCAATCCATCCATGCTCGTCAGCGCGGACATCGACAGTCCGCCTTCCACAGCGCGGCGCATCAGGTCGAAGCGCGAGAACAGCGGCACATTCTCCTGCTTCGCCGCCTCGGCAATGCTCGCCTGCATCTTGCTGTAGTTCGAGGCCAGGATCACCGGCGCATATTGCTGGTCCATCAGCACCACATCGGCGCCCTTGGCTTTGATCTGCCGGATGCCCTCGACGATTTTCCCGGTGAGGCTGCCGCTGCTCTGCAGCCAGGTCACGTCATTGGTGCCGATCTGCCAGATCACGAGATCCGGTCTGTGCGCGAACACATCGCGCTCGAACCGCGCGACATTGCCGGGGATCGTATCGGCATTGCGCCCGCTATTGGTGATCGAGACCTGCAGGCCCGGCCTCAGCCGCTCCAGTTCGGATTTCAGCATGCCTGGATAAGTCAGTGCGGAATCGGTCTGCCACAGTCCGCGCGTCGATGACGAGCCGATGGCGACGATGCGCAAGGAGCCATTGGCCTGAAGCGCATTCGCAGTGCGAGCAAGCGGTGCCGCCTCTGTCAGGCGCTGCCCGACAGCGAGACATTTGTCCGCCGCCGATTGCGCGAGCGCCAGTTGCGGCAGCAGCGCCAGGGCAAAGGCCAGCAGGCCGCTGCGCATCCGGTCAGTTGACCTTCTCGTCGAGATAGACGCCCCACAGGCGTTCCTGCTGGATCCAGCCGTCGAAACCGTTGCCGATCACGCGACACCAGCCATCCTTGCAGCGCTTCACCTGCGCCACGACACCGGCCTGCAGCCGCGCGGCCACGGCGCTGCTGGCATTGGGATCGTCATAGATCGAAGCCAGCTCGTCCTTCTGCTTCATGGTCACCACCGCGGTGCGGCGGCCGGACAGCAGCGAGTGATACACCCAGCCTTCCGATCCCTCGGAATCGCGGACCCGGCGCCAGTTCTCGTATTCGGCAGTGATCTCCACGGGCAGCCCGGCCTTGGTATAGACCCAGGCCACGTCGTTATCCTTGGTGGGGCCGGCACGGACATTCACATGGTCGGATTTCAGGCTGACATAACGCGGCACCGGCAGGCCGCTGGCACCGATGGGGAGCGTGTTCGCGGCGAAGGCCGGACCGATCGCGGTGACGATGAATGCTGCCGCCAAACCCGCATACGCAAAACGCCCCGACGCCATTAACCCAACCTCGCCCCATTCCATGTTTGTCGCATTGCACGCTCGCCCGCAGGTTCTTGTTTCGGCCCGGTTCTCTGATAGAGAGGACCAAGGCCCCAAAACACTCGGTTAAGTGTCGGGGAACCCGAGGAAACGGTGCATTTGCGCGGCTGCCGGAGTTTCGATCAACCGGGTTAATGCGGACTGAACGAACAAGGCGCGAGTGAGCAGGATATGACGGTCAAGAAAAAGCCCCTCGTTGTCGTCACCCGCCGTCTGCCGGATTCCATCGAGACGCGGATGCGCGAATTGTTCGACGCCCGCCTCAATGTCGATGATGTGCCGCTGACCCAGGAACAGCTCGCCGAGGCGATCCGCACCGCCGATGTGCTGGTCCCCACCGTCACCGACGAAATCACCAAGGACTTGCTCGATCGGCCCGACTGCAAGGTGAAGCTGATCGCCAATTTCGGCAATGGCGTCGACAATATCGACGTCGCCGCTGCGCAGGCGAAGGGCATTACCGTCACCAACACGCCGAAAGTGCTCACCGAAGATACGGCCGACATGACCATGTCGCTGATCCTCGCGGTGCCGCGCCGCCTGATCGAGGGGGCCGCGATCCTCACCGAGGGCCGCGAGGACTGGCAGGGCTGGTCGCCGACCTGGATGCTCGGCCGGCGCCTTGGCGGCAAACGCCTCGGCATCATCGGCATGGGCCGCATCGGCCAGGCGGTGGCGCGTCGCGCCAAGGCGTTCGGGCTGCAGATCCACTATCACAACCGCAAGCCGGTCGCCCCGGTCATCGCCGACGAACTCGGCGCCACCTATTGGGACTCGCTCGACCAGATGCTGGCGCGCATGGACATCATCTCGGTGAACTGCCCGCATACGCCGGCCACGTTCCACCTGTTGTCAGCGCGCCGTCTCAAGCTGATCCGCAAGGATGCCTATATCGTCAACACCGCGCGCGGCGAGGTGATCGACGAAGAGACGCTGACCAAGCTGATCGAAGCCGGCGACATCGCCGGCGCCGCGCTCGACGTGTTCGAGCACGAGCCTGCGGTGAATCCGAAACTGGTGCGTCTCGCCAAGGCCGGCAAGGTGCTGCTGCTGCCGCATATGGGCTCGGCGACGGTGGAAGGCCGCGTCGAGATGGGCGAGAAGGTGATCATCAACATCCGCGCATTCCTGGACGCGCACAAGCCGCCGGATCGCGTGCTGGCGAATATGTTGTGAGGCGCGTCGGTATTCTCAACTGTCATCACCCGCGAAAGCGGGTGATCCAGTAATCGATGTCAGTGCAGTATCAGCTCCGGTGTTTACTGGATCGCCCGGTCCTAGCGCGCAATTGCGCACACGGCCGGGCGATGACAGGCGAGTGGTAGCTCTCACTTCAACCGAAACATCAAATACGCCGCCTTGCGCCCCTCGCGCGTGGCCTTTCGGCCATAGCGCGTCATCGTGTAGTTCGGCCACGGCAGGCGCCAGTCATCGGCGCGCTCGGCGAGCCACACGAAAGCCGGCGATCGCGTGACGTGCCACAGCGTCCACGCCACATAGCTCTCGATATCGCAGACGAACCGAAACTCGCCCTGCGGCACCAGCACGCGCGTCATTTCGGTGAGGGTCTTGTCCTGCACGAAGCGGCGCTTCCAGTGTCGCTTCTTCGGCCACGGATCGGGATGGATCAGGTCGATGCGCGTCAGCGATTGCGCGGGTGCCCAGTTCAAAAGCTCCGCGGCATCACCGGCGACAAGGCGGATGTTGCGGATGTTCTGCGCCTCGATCTGCACCAGGATCTTGGCCATGCCGTTGATATAGGGCTCGCAACCGATGAAGCCGATATGCGGATGCGCCAGCGCTTCGGCCACGAGATGCTCGCCGCCGCCAAAGCCGATCTCGAGGCGTACGGCGTCGATTCCAGCGTCGAACAGCTTGCGCAGATCGTCGGGTGCGGACTGCGTGATGTCCACGGTCAGCGCAGGCAGCAGCTCGGCCATCAGGCCGGCCTGATGATCGCGCAATTTGTGGCCCTTGCGGCGTCCGAAGAAGGAGCCGGTATAGCGTTTGGATTCGTCGGTGGTGTCGTCAGTCGTCATGGCCGGGGTGATAGCGCCGAAATGCGCGCGGCGCTATCGGGGCGATGACGAATACCGGCCGAAAAGACGCGTCCTCTCCGCTCACTCTCCCTCATCCTGAGGAGCCGCGCGTTTGCGCGGCGTCTCCCAGCGAATGGCGTAGCCATTCGCAAGGGATGGGCGATAAACGCCATGGTTCGCGACGCGCGCCAAAGGGCGCGCTCCTCACCATGAGGACGGTGGTGGTCTCAATCCAAAAAGGCTCTACTTCTGTTCGGTCACTTCCCGCGCGGCGATCTGTTCGACGAGATCGACGATGCTGCGGCGAAGCTTGGCATCGCTGATGCGCGTGAATGCGCGTGTCAGTGCGAGACCTTCGGATGTGGCGAGGAAGTCCGAGACATAAGTCGGCGAAGCCGCCTCACCAAAGCCGTTGGCGGTTTCGATAGCACCGGGGCCGCCCTCGAACAGGAACGACACGGGCACCTGCAGGATCTCCGAGATTTGTTGCAGGCGGCTGGCGCCGACGCGGTTGGTGCCCTTCTCGTATTTCTGTACTTGCTGAAATGTCAGACCGAGCGCTTCGCCCAATTTTTCCTGACTCATGCCCAGCATAATGCGGCGCATGCGCACACGGCTGCCGACATATTTGTCAACAGGATTGGGCGCTTTCGTCGACATCTCAAACACTCCTGATCACAAAATAGGGGAGACGGAGCAGAGAAGACGCCCGTCGCAGATCGGCATCAGTGGCGAGCCGACGGTATCCTAATAGACTATATAACGGCCGCGTAAATCTTCCTAAGTAGAAAATTTGCACCCAAAGATAGTTATTTCTCAAATATCGAGAACTAAAGCGAATAAAGCTAGCTAAGAAAGCCTTTAGGCTTAGGCATCCTGCGAAATATCAAATGCGCAGGGACGATCGTAACTATCTAAAATAATTAAGATACTAATCAAACGCGGGACTTGGTCCGGCGGCGCGCCACGAACACGATCGCCAGGGCGATACCAATCATTGCGGGAAGATCGCCGGTCTTCGCGTAAAAGGTGGGCTGAATCGCCGCAGGCAGGCGGGAATCCAGCACGCCCTCGATACCAAGACCGAGCTGCGCGACGATGCGGCCGACGGGATCGACGACAACGGAAATCCCGGTATTCGCTGCGCGAACCAGCGGGAGCCCTTCTTCGATTGCGCGAGCCCGGCTCTGCTGTAGATGCTGATAGGGCCCGGTGGAAATGCCGAACCAGCCGTCATTGGTCAGATTCACGATCCAGCCGGGACGATCATTCTGGATGACGATGTCGTCGGGGAAGACCGCCTCGTAGCAGATCAGCGGCAGCATCTTCGGTGCGCCGGGCACATCCATCACCTTGCGCCTGAGGCCCGGAATGAAGCCGCCATGCACTTTTGTGAGCTGCTGCAGGCCGATCTTTTCCAGCACATTCTGGAACGGCAGATATTCGCCGAACGGCACCAGATGCAGCTTGTCATAGACGGAGAGGAAGGTGCCGTCGTGATCGATCACGAAGATCGAATTATAGGCACGGGTGACGCGCGTGCCGGGCGGTTGGTCCGGCGGGCGCACGGCGCCGGTGATCAGCACGGTGCCCTTCGGCAGCAGGTCCGCGATCTGTGCCATCGCATCGGCTTCGCGCGACAGGAAGAACGGGAAAGCGGATTCCGGCCAGATCAGCACATTGGCCGAGCCGACGCCGCTGTTCTCGGGACCGGTGGAGCGATCGGACAGCGCCAGATATTTGCTCATCACATCCGCCTTGGCGGAATAGTTGAAGCGTTTGTCCTGCGAGATGTTGGGCTGCATGATCCGCAGCTTCACATTGGCGACGAATTCTGTCGGCGTGCTGCCGAGACGGATGGCGCCGTAGATGCCCATCACGATCAGCAGCGACAAGGCCAGCACAGGCGCGAGCCACGGGTGCCGCGTGCGCGAGCGGCCGTCGATCAACACGCCGGGCGATGCGAAGATCGCCACGGCAATGAACGTCATGCCCCACAGGCCGATCAGCGACATGGTCTGCGCCAGCGCCAGCGGCTCGGTCAGTGCATAGCCAAACGAATTCCATGGAAAGCCGGTGAGCATGTGCCCGCGCAGCCACTCGCCGACGGTGAGGCTGGCCGCAAGCGCCAGCACGCGCGAGGCATCCTTGGTCCAGAGCAGCCGCGCGATCGCAAAGCCGAGCGCGGTGTAGAGCGCGAGATAGGCGGGCAGGCCGCAGATCGCGGCGGGTAGCAACCAGGCGAATGTGTCGGCATCGACGAGGAACGCGTAGCCGATCCAGTACAGGCCCGGCACGAAGTAACCGAAGCCGAACCACCAGCCGGCCATGGCGGCCGCGGGAATGCCGCGCATCTTGCCGGCAGCCGCGCCGTCGATCAGCCAGACGACGACGGGGAATGTGACGAAGAGGATCGGCCACGCATTGAACGGCGCCATCGCCAGCGACGAGACGGCGCCGGCAAGGACGGCGATGGCTGCACGCTTCCAGCCCCAGGCAAGAATGATGCTGAGTGCGACATTGCGCAGTTGTTTGGGGATCACGGCGTTCCCGCACTGTCTCCGGAGGGGGGCGGATTCGCAGCGTCAGTGGATTGCGAATTGGCGGTGTCGGGGGCGGTGCCACGCTTGCGCGGCGCGCGCGGAGCAGGGCGCTCCTTGCGTGGGCCGATGCGCAGCCGTTTGACGCGGCGCGGATCGGCATCGAGCACTTCGATCTCGAATTCGCCGGGGCCGGCGATCACTTCGCCGCGCACGGGCAGGCGACCCACATGGGTGACGATGTAGCCGCCCAGCGTTTCGACATCCTCGCCGTCTTCGCCGGTCTCGAAATCCTGGCCGATCAATTTGCGTGCTTCGTCGAGGCTGGTGCGGGCATCGGCGATGAAATAGTCGCCCTGCTTGACGATGGAGGGCGGTTCTTCGCTGTCATGCTCGTCATCGATCTCGCCGACGATCTGCTCGACGATGTCCTCGATGGAGACGAGGCCGTCGGTGCCGCCATATTCGTCGACCACGAGCGCGAGATGCAGGCGAGCGGCCTGCATCTGTGCCAGCAGGTCGATGGCGCGCATGGATGGCGGTACATAGAGCAGCTTGCGGATGATGCCGGTCTCGATCAGCGCCTGCGCGAGATCGACGCTGCGCAGGTCGAGGCCTGCCGGCAGCGCCTTCTTGCGCCTGGTCGTGGTCGTTGGCGCCGTCGTCGCAGCCGCGGGCTTCGGCTCCTTGCGGGCCTTGATGGTCATGTAGCCGAGCATGTCGCGGATATGGACGATGCCGACGGGATCATCGAGCGTCTCGTTATAGACCACGAGGCGCGAATGGCCGGCGCTCTCGAACAGGCTCATCAATTCGCCGAGCGAAATGTCCTGCTTGACCGCCACGATGTCGGAGCGATGCACCATCACGTCGGCGATGCGGCGCTCGTTGAGGCCGAGAATGTTGCGCAACATGGTGCGCTCGACGGTGGAGAAGCCGGTCTCTGCCGGCTCCGATGCATCGAGCACCACCTGCAGATCGGCACGCACCGATCCGGTCTTCCAGCCGAACAGCGAGCGGATCGCGCGCGTCAGCCAGGTCTCGGCAGACGGGCGGATGACCTCGCCGTCATGCACGATGGCGGGAAGGTTGCTCGTCGTGTTGTTACTATCGCCCTCCGGCATGTCAGATCACCTCGCCCTGATTGGCATAGGGATCGGGAATGCCGAGGGTGGCCAGGATCTCGCGCTCTTTCTGCTCCATCTCTTCGGCTTCCGCGTCATTCTCGTGGTCGTAGCCGACGAGATGCAAGAAGCCGTGAATGGCGAGATGGCTGAGATGATTGGCGAAGGGCTTGTCTTCGTCATCCGCCTCGCGGCGGGTCGTCTCATAGGCGATGGCGATATCGCCAAGCATTTTCGGGATATCGTCCGCCACCTGCGCGCCTTCCGGCGGCTGCAGTGCGGGGAAGGACAGCACATTGGTCGCCTTGTCCATGCCGCGCCAGTTGTTGTTCAGCGTGCGGATGCCGGCATCGTCGGTGAGCATGATGGCGAGTTCGGCATCGGCGGTGTCGTCCTCGACCATGCCGGATGCGGCCTCGATGGCGCGATGGATGATCGCGTCGGCCTCAGGCTCGGCGGACCAGCAGTCGGCGACGGCGAGAACCTCGGTCGCGGGTGGGATATGGGTCGTCATGATTGAATAGTTTTCTCTTCGACGGACCTTATCGCAGATCCGCCGTTCCTTCTGTTTATTTGTACTACAGCGATATTTGGCAGCGACGCTCGACCACCTCTCCCCTCCGGGGAGAGGTCGGATTGCGCAGCAATCCGGGTGAGGGGGCTTCGCTCGGACGGAGCATGTGGCGCCCCCTCACCCGCTCCGGCTTCGCCGGATCGACCTCTCCCCGGAGGGGAGAGGTGTCAGAGCTCAAGCGGATGGTTGGGCGTTGTTGGCTCACGATCTATCCTTCGCCGCCGCTGTGGTCGTGGCAGGCTTCGGCGCCGCTTTCTCATAGGCAGCGACGATGCGGCCGACCAGTTCATGGCGAACCACGTCTTCGCCCTTGAAATGCACCTGCGCGATGCCGGGTACGCCGTCGAGCAGTTTCACGGCTTCGGCAAGGCCGGAGACCTGGCCGTTCGGCAAGTCGACCTGCGACGGGTCGCCTGTGATGATCATGCGGCTGTTCTCGCCAAGGCGGGTGAGAAACATCTTCATCTGCATCGATGTGGTGTTCTGCGCTTCGTCGAGAATGATTGCGGCATTGGTCAGTGTACGGCCGCGCATGAAGGCGAGCGGCGCGATTTCGATCTCGTTGGCGGCCAGCGCACGTTCGACCACACGCGCATCCATCAGGTCATAGAGCGCGTCATAGATCGGGCGGAGATACGGATCGACCTTTTCCTTGAGGTCGCCCGGCAAAAAGCCGAGGCGTTCGCCGGCTTCCACCGCGGGGCGCGACAGGATGATGCGATCCACTTCCTTGCGCTCGAACAGCATGCAGGCATGCGCCACCGCGAGCCAGGTCTTGCCGGTGCCGGCCGGTCCGACGCCGAATACGAGTTCGTGGCTCTTCAGTGCGCGGATATAGGAGTCCTGTGCCGCCGTGCGTGCGCGGACCGGGCGCTTGCGCAGATTGACGGCTTCGAAATTCGAGATCGGCTTCGACGGATTCTTGGGATCGAACGGAAACAGCGAGCCCTGTGCCAGCGTGGCGCGGATCGCGCCTTCCACATCGCCTTGCGCCAGCTCGATGCCCTGCGCGGCTTGCGTATAGAGCATTTCGAGCACGCGGCGGGCCGCATCGCAGGCATCTCGGGTGCCGGTGAGGGTGATGTGATTGCCGCGGGAATCGACAACGACATTCAGTCGTCGCTCGACCAGCGCGAGGTTCTGGCCGTAAGGGCCGACCAGGGCGGAGGCGGCCCGGTTGTCATCGAAATCGATGACGACCTGCGTCTCGGCCGAGGCGGTGAAGTCGGGTTTGCGAGCAGCGAGCGAAGACGAATCCGATGCACTCTTTGCCAAGAATTCAGGCTCCCGTGGCGGTGAGGACTGGCTGCGATAACTCAGGCGACAAAAGATTAGGATGCGAGGCTGACGCGAGCGTGCCGATGAGGCTGTAGCGCTCGAGGCTTTCAAGCTGGACCGGAAGAATTTTGCCGATGATGTCGGCGGAGGCCATCACGTGAGCAGGCTGCAGATAGGCCGTACGGCCGACGATCTGGCCGGGATTGCGCGCGGCGCGCTCGAACAGCACATCGACGGTCTGGCCGACGGCAGCCTTGTTGAAGGCCGCTTGCTGGCTGTCGATCAGTGACTGTAACCGCGCCAATCGCTCGTCCATGTCAGCCTGTGACACCGTCTCCTGCAACTCCGCAGCCGGTGTACCCGGCCGAGGCGAATACTTGAACGAATACGCACCAGCGTAACCGATTTGTGTGACGAGCGCGAGTGTGTCGGAAAAATCCTGTTCCGTCTCGCCGGGGAAGCCGACGATGAAATCCGACGTGAAAGCAATGTCTTGCCGTCCGTCACGAAAACGGTCGATGACCCGCCGATAATCGGCTGCCGTATGTTTTCTGTTCATAGCGGCGAGGATTCGGTCCGAACCGGACTGCACCGGCAGATGCACGAAGGGCATCAGCTGCGGCAGGTCGCGATGCGCCGCGATCAGCGTGTCCTCGACATCGCGGGGATGGCTGGTGGAATAGCGGATGCGGGCGATGCCGGGGATCTCGGCAAGCCGGAAGATCAGCGTCCCCAGCGCCCAGGGCCGGCCATCCGGGCCTTCGCCGTGATAGCCGTTGACGTTCTGGCCGATCAGCGTGATCTCGCGCACGCCGTTATCGGCCAGACGCTCGGTATCGGCGATGATCTGGCTGACCGGGCGCGAGACTTCGGCGCCACGGGTATAAGGCACCACGCAGAAGGTGCAGAACTTGTCGCAACCTTCCTGCACCGTCACGAACGCCGAGACGCCGCGGGCGCGGATCGCAGCCGGCTTCGGCGCCGGCAGGAAGCCGAACTTGTCCTCGACCGGGAAATCCGTATCCAGCGCGCGTTCACCGCCGCGCGCCTTGGCGAGCAGTTGCGGCAGGTTGTGATAGCTCTGCGGCCCCACGACGACATCGACCACCGGCGCACGGCGGATGATCTCGTCGCCCTCGGCCTGGGCGACGCAGCCGGCCACCACCACATTCATCTGCTTGCCGTGCTGGGCGGCCTCCGCCTTGGCGAGGCGCAGCTTGCCGAGCTCGGAATAGACCTTCTCGGAGGCCTTCTCGCGGATGTGGCAGGTATTGAGGATCACCAGATCCGCATCGTCGGCATTGGCCGTTTCGATGAATCCCTCAGGCGCCAGCGTGTCCACCATGCGCTGGGCATCGTAGACGTTCATCTGGCAGCCGAAGGATTTGATGTGCAGCTTGCGCGGCGCGGTGGTCATGGAACCCGAAAACTTGGAGAAAGCGCGTCACGCGCGCAGCGTTCAATTATAGGCTCGCACCCGATAAATCCAGCGCCAGCGGCAAAATATAAGCGTTACAACGGGTTAGGTTGGATCAAAGGCTTGGGGATGGTGCTTGGCCTGCATGGTTCGAGACGCCCGCCTTGCGGGCTCCTCACCATGAGGGTCTTCTATAGCGCCATACTCAGCCCTCATCCTGAGGAGCCGCGGAGCGGCGTCTCGAAGGATGGCCGCGGGAATTTCTCGCGATTCATATGCGATAGGCCGGATCAAAGGCCCGCGCGCCGGGCAAGCCGGCGTCGATCAGCGCCGGCAGGCGCCGCATGTCGTCGAACACCAGATGTGCTCCGGTGGCCTGCAGAGCGCCTGCGGTGGCCGGGCTGCAATGGGCGCCGCCATGGAAGCCGAACACCGTCATGCCCGCCGCCACGGCCCCTGTGACCCCGTGGATGCTGTCCTCGATCACCACGCAGCGGGCGGGCTCGACGCCCATCTGGGCGGCGGCGAACAGAAACAGGTCGGGCGCCGGCTTGCCGCGTTCCACCTGCAACGCCGAATAGAGATGCTCGCCGAAATGATGGATCAGTTTCGTGGTGGTGAGGCTCGAGCGGATGCGGGTTGGCGTCCCCGAGGAGGCGACACATTTCTGCTGCGCGAGGCCGGCCAGCACATCGCCGATTCCCGGCACCGGCTGCAGTTGCTCGCCAAACACCCGGTCGATCGTCGAGCGCAGCGCATTCGTATAGTCATCCGGCAGCACGCGGCCGAGTTCAGCCTCGACCTCCGCCCGCGCCTCGCGCGCCGAGCGGCCGAGAAAGCGCTCATGCACCTGTGCCGAGGTGATCGGATAGCCATAGGCCGTCAGCACATCCGCGTGCACCACGCAGGCCAGCGCCTCGCTATCGACGAGCACGCCGTCGCAATCGAAAATGACGAGATCGAAACTCATATGATTCTTTCAGCCGTCATTGCGAGGAGCCTCTTGGCGACGAAGCAATCCAGCTGTTCCTTCACTTGGCTTTCTGGATTGCTTCGCTGCGCTCGCAATGACGGAGGGGGTACGGCTCACCCCTTCTTATCCTCGTCCAGCGGCACGCAATACAGTTCGAGCCGGTGGTCGACGAGCTTGTAGCCGAGCTTGGCGGCGACTTCCGCCTGCAATTTCTCGATCGCTTCAGACGTGAATTCGATCACGGTGCCGTCACGCAGATTGATCAGATGATCATGATGCGTATCGCGCATGGTCTCGTAGCGCGCACGGCCTTCGCGGAAATCATGACGCTCGATGATCCCTGCGTCCTCGAACAGCTTGACGGTACGATACACCGTCGAGATCGAGATCTTGTCGTCGATGGCGACGCAGCGGCGATAGAGCTCTTCCACATCCGGATGATCGTCGGCCTCCGCCAGCACGCGCGCGATCACGCGGCGCTGTTCGGTCATGCGCATGCCCGTTGCAGCGCAACGCGATTCGATACTGTCCACTTTGGAAGAACTCGATTTTAATGCCGTCATGGTGCCGATCTCACTATGGCTTCTTTTGCCATCGGCGCGCCGTCAGGACAAGTCGCGGCGCATGATCAGGGCGTTCAATTCCGTGCCATCCGCTTCTTTGTAATAGCGCGCGCGCTGGCCCACCACCGCAAAGCCGGTGCGGTCATAAAGCTTCCGTGCCGGCATATTGTTTTCCTCCACTTCGAGAAACACGGTACGCACGCCGCGTCCGGCGAGATGGCCGAGATGGGTCATGAACAATGTGCGCGACAATCCACGGCCACGCTGCTCCGGCGCAACTGCGATGGAGAGGATCTCGGCTTCATCCGCGGCGATCCGCGATGCGGCAAAGCCGATGATGTTGCGGCCCTGCCGGAGGCGATGGATCAGCGTGTTCTGCTCACGCAGCATCTGGTCGAATTCACCGTCGCCCCAGCCGCGATGAAACGATGCGCCATGCAAGCGCGCCAGTTGCGCCGCATCTTTCGGCGTGGCCGGCTCGATCGCAGGAGGGCTGCGTCGAAATAGCCGAAGCAGGGAACCGATGGTCATGGGGCCGGCTGTGTTTGGCCGAGCCCGCCCATCAGGCTCGATTGCGGCTTGGCATCGGGCGCGCGCAGATAGAATGGTCGCGCCAGCGCGGTCTGCGGATCGACGGCGGCACCCAGCCAGCCCACCCAGGAAATATCGGGCGCGGCCTGCTCATCGACGACGATCGGTTGCGGCGCATCGGCCGGCCAGCGCGACGCCAGCAGGTTTGCGGCATTGCCCACCAGATGCGGCGCGCCGAAGCGCGCGGCCTCGACGGCCTCGTCGATCGGGATCACGCAGGGGCGCAGCAGCGCGGTGCCGCTGCCGCTCACCGCCTGGACATACACATGGTCATGCCGCGCATCGATGGCGGCGATCACGGGCGCATCGCCGTTCCGTGTCACCACCGGCGCCGCATAGGCCGTCAGCGTGGTGACGCCGACCACGGGCTTGCCGGCGGCAAGGCCGATACCGCGGCCGGCGGAAAGGCCGACACGCAGGCCGGTAAAACTGCCCGGCCCGGTCGTCACCGCGATCCGGTCGAGCTCCGCAAAAGCGATGCCGGATTGCTGCATCACCCGCGCCAGCAACGGCATCAGCGCCTCCGCATGGCCGCGCTTCATCGGCTGCGATTCATGCGCGATCAGCTGCCCGGTGGCCGTATCGAGGATACCGGCGGCGCAGGCGTCGAGAGCGGTGTCGATGGCAAGAAGCAGCATGTCGTTGGCGGTTCTGTCGGAGCGGGAACGGAGCGTTCGGTTGCGTATCTATAGTATTCGGATGCGGGTAAGGCCATGCCGCTTTCACTTGCGCGAGCAGTCCGGGGAGGCCGGCGCCATTCAGCTATAATATTTATCTTTGTCGCCAAGTCATAGCGAAGTGCCTGACGTGCCGCGCTAATTTCAGATCCGGGCATGCGCAAGCCACGGGTATCGCGTGCAATCGAGGTTCCCACTTAATCAATTTTTCGGACATCGATGAGAGAAGGATACCAGCAGGCGCAAAGGTGTCCGATCCATCTTTGCCGGCCGGTCTGGTTTATATTTGACGACGCGATTTCCCGGGAAGCCATACAGAAAGTTATTTCGATGTTGCAGTGGTTGACGACAACGGCCGCACGCGATGCGCTTGCAAAAGCGACGGCGATCAACAAGTCGCAGGCGCTGATCGAATTCAATCTCGATGGCACCATCATCACTGCGAACGAGAATTTCCTGGCGACGATGGGCTACACGCTCGCCGAAATCCAGGGCAAGCACCACAGCATGTTCGTGTTGCCGGATGCGCGCGGCAGCGCCGCCTATCTCGATTTCTGGACGGGGCTCAATCGCGGCGTCTATCAGTCCGGCGAATTCAAGCGTCTCGGCAAGGATGGCCGCGAGGTCTGGATCCAGGGATCCTACAATCCGATCCTGGACGAGGCGGGCAAGCCGATACGCATCGTCAAATTCTGCAGCGACATCACCGCGCAGAAAATGCGCGGCCTTGAGGACAGCGGCAAGATCGCAGCCATCGAACGCTCGCAGGCGATGATCGAATTTAACCTGGACGGCACCATCGTGTCGGCCAATCAGATCTTTCTCGATGCCATGGGCTATTCGCTGGGCGAGATCCGCGGCAAGCATCACAGCATGTTCGTGATGCCGGCGGATCGGGATAGCGCGACCTATCGTGAGTTCTGGGCCAGCCTCAATCGCGGCGAGTATCAGGCAGCCGAATACAAACGGCTCGGCAAGGGCGGCAAGGAAGTCTGGATACTGGCGACCTATAATCCGATTCTTGACGAGACCGGCGCGCCGATCAAGATCATCAAATTTGCCTCCGACGTGACCGAGCAGAAGCTGCGCACGGCGAATTTTTCCGGGCAGATCGAGGCGATCGGCAAGTCGCAGGCCGTGATCGAGTTCAATCTCGATGGCATCGTGCTCAATGCCAACGAGAACTTCCTGTCGGTCATGGGCTATGCGCTGTCGGAGATCCAGGGCAAGCACCACAGCATGTTCGTACCGGGCGATGAACGCGGCACCGATGCCTATCAGGCCTTCTGGTCCAGCCTGCGCCGCGGCGATTATCAGACCGCCGAGTATCAGCGCATCGGCAAACACGGCAAGCAGGTCTGGATTCAGGCCTCCTACAATCCGATCTTCGATCTCAACGGCCGGCCCTACAAGGTCGTGAAATACGCGTCCGACGTCACCGCGCAGGTGATCGCGCGGATGAAGAGTGAACGCGTCCGCGGCATGATGGAATCGGTCGCCGCTGGCGCTGAAGAACTCAACGCATCGGTGCGCGAGATCTCCGAAGCCATGACGAAGTCACGCGAGACCGCGATGACGGCGGTCGGCAAGGTCGAGATTGCCGATGGCCAGGCACAGCGATTGGCTGCGGCGGCGCAGGCCATGAGCGGCATTGTCGAACTGATCGGCAACATCACCGGCCAGATCAATCTGCTGGCGCTGAATGCGACGATCGAATCGGCGCGCGCGGGCGAGGCCGGTCGCGGCTTTGCGGTGGTGGCTTCCGAAGTGAAGAATCTCGCGACCCAGGCCAAGCAGGCCACCGATCGCATCTCCAGCGAGATCGGCAGCCTCAACGGCATCTCCGGCGACGTCGTCGATGCGCTGAATGCGATCAAGAGCGAGATTCAGAACGTCAGCGAATATGTGACAGCGACGGCCGCAGCAGTGGAAGAGCAGAGCGTGGTGACGAACGAGATGTCGTCCAGCATGCAGCGCGCCGCGGAAGAAGCGGCAAGCATCGGGCGGTAGCTTTCTTACCTCGCCCCGCTTGCGGGGAGAGGTCGACCCGGCGAAGCCGGGGCGGGTGAGGGGGCTCTCCACGTGCTCCGAGCCTGCGGAGAGCCCCCTCATCCGGCGCCGCTTCGCAGCGCCACCTTCTCCCCGCATGCGGGGGAGAAGGAAGATCACATCGGCCGCACTTCCTGCACTTCCGGCACAAAATGCTTCAGCAGGTTCTGGATGCCGTGCTGCAGCGTCGCCGTCGATGACGGGCAGCCCGAGCAGGAGCCCTTCATGGCGAGATAGACGATGCCGTCCTTGAAGCCGCGGAAGGTGATGTCGCCGCCATCATTGGCAACGGCCGGGCGCACGCGGGTCTCGATCAGGTCCTTGATCGTGTCCACCGTCTCGGCGTCGTTCTCGTCGAAGAACTCGTCTTCATCATCGATGTCGCCTGCGGGCGCACTGCCGTCGGCGAGCAGCGGCGCGCCGGACATGTAGTGTTCCATGATCGCGCCGAGGATGGCGGGCTTGAGGTGCTGCCAGTCGCTGTCGTCCTTGGTGACGGTGACGAAATCGGCGCCGTAGAACACGCCGGTCACGCCCTTCACGGCGAACAGCTTTTGCGCCAGCGGCGAGCGCTCGGCGGCGTCCGGCGTGGTGAATTCCATGGTGCCGCTGGTCAGCACATCCCGGCCCGGGATGAACTTCAGCGTGGCGGGATTGGGGGTCGCTTCGGTTTGGATGAACATCGTTTGCTCCTGCGTCGCCGGTTCAAGGCCGGCGCGTGGGGTGTCCCTAGCAGATGGCGATGAAAAAGGCACGAATCAAGGTGTTCTTACCTCTCCCCGCCCTTTTGCGGGGAGAGGTCGGTGCGTCTTCGCGCCGGGTGAGGGGCATGGCACATTAGGAGCCGGGAACGCCGGTCTCTCGGATCGGATTCGTGCGATTTGGGAGGGTCTTGGTTTGGCGGGCCTTGTGCCCCGCCCCTCACCCGACCGCGCTATCGCGCGGCCACCCTCTCCCCGCGCAAGATGCGGGGCGAGGGAAGATCACGACAGTGCGTCGATATCCAGATCCGTCAAACTGCCCGGCACGATCACCACCGGCACCGGGAACGAGCCCACCAGTTTGGCCATCATGGTCACGATCGGCCCTGGCCCCTCGGCCCCGGCGGAGGCCGCCAGCACCAGCATGGAAATATCGACATCCTTGTCGATCACATCGAGGATCTGTTCCGTCGGCTCGCCTTCGCGGATCACGCGCTCGGGCGTGATCGCGGCCAGGCCATTGGCGCGGCCGGAGGCGCGATCAAGGGCGGCATTGGCGCCTTCCTCGGCTTCGGCGCGCATCACATCGGCAACGCCGAGCCATTGCTGGTTGCGGTCCTCGGTATCGATGACGCGCAGCATCACCACGCCGCCGCCGACACGTACGGCCCAGCGCGAGGCGTAATACACCGCGCGATCCCATTCCTCGCTGTCATCGACGACCACGAGGCATTTCGGCTTGTGGCCGCTTTCATAACTACGTCGCTGTGTGCTCATGCATGTCCCGATGCTTGGCTGATCTCCATGCTGCCACGGCACATGCGCGTTCGACAAGCGCGACGCAGGTGTGAGCCTGCATCGCGCCGATTGTGGCGAAGACATGGAGAATGCTTTGAATTACCGTTTGCGTACAAAGCCCATGATGTCCTTGACGGACGTCATGGTCTGATCGGCAATCGCGCGCGCGCGGTCGCTGCCATCGGCCAGCACCGCATCGACGTAAGCGTGATCCGCCGACAGACGCTTCATTTCATTCGCGACCGGCGACAGTTTCTCGACAGCGAGATCGACGAGGCTCGACTTGAAGCCGGAAAACTGCGCGCCGCCGAATTCGCTCAGAATATCGGCCTTGGCGCGGCCCGACAGCGCCGCATAGATACCAACGAGATTGTCGGCCTCCGGCCTTGGCTCGAGGCCTTTTTCTTCCGACGGCAATGGCTCCGGATCGGTCTTCGCCTTGCGGATCTTTTGTGCGATGGCGTCGGCATCGTCGGTGAGATTGATGCGCGAATAGTCCGACGGATCGGACTTCGACATCTTCTTGGTGCCGTCGCGCAGGCTCATCACGCGCGTGGCCGGGCCCGTGATCACAGGCTCGGGCTGCGGGAAGAAGGGACCATTGTGACCCTGCTTCGCAATCGACTCCGAGAAGTCATTGTTGAATTTTTGCGCGATGTCGCGTGCAAGCTCCAGATGCTGCTTCTGGTCTTCGCCGACCGGCACATGCGTGGCGCGATACAGCAGGATGTCGGCAGCCATCAGCACAGGGTAGTCGTAAAGGCCGACGGACGCGTTCTCGCGATCCTTGCCGGCCTTCTCCTTGAACTGGGTCATGCGGTTCAGCCAGCCGAGGCGGGCGACGCAATTGAAGATCCAGGCGAGCTCGGCATGGCCGGCGACCTGGCTCTGGTTGAAGATGATCTGCTTCTTCGGGTCGATGCCCGAGGCGATGAAGGCGGCAGTGACTTCACGGGTGCAGCGGCGCAGTTCATCCGGGCCGCCCCAGACGCTGGGCGCCACGGTGATCGCGTGCATGTCGACCACGCAATACAGGCAGCTATACTGCTCCTGCAATTTGACGAAGTTGACGATGGCGCCGAGATAGTTGCCGAGATGCAGGTTGCCGGTCGGCTGCACGCCGGAAAAGACGCGCTGGGTGAATGCGGGCGGGTTGGATGCCGTTGGAGCAGATGACATAGCCGAGTTCCTCTGAAGCCCGCGGGTGGAATGCGGGCCGGCGCGTCCCTTGCCATAGCTGCCGGGCGGCGTCCATGACCAATGTCGTGAAGTCAGGCGGCGGGCTTTTTGAGCGAAGCACGGATATCCCGCCAGCGCAGGGCGCCAGTGAGCAGGAGCGGCACGGCGTAGATCGCCAGCCCGCAAGCGATCTGCAGCGCCAGCAGCATAGCCTGAGCAAGTTTGTGATCGGCACCCGGCGTGACTTGCGCCAGCAACCACAACAGCCCGCCCATCACCGCTGCGGCGAGCACGATGATCGGCAGTCGCCGCTTCGCATCCGCATCGATTGCCCAGCCGAATGAGCGCCCACCCTGGACCATCAGCACGATCGCGCTGCTCCACGCCGCCAGCGCAATCGCCGCCGCGATGCCGCTCGCGCCGAAGGATGTGCCGAGCCCGTAAGCCGCAACGATCGCAACCACCAATCCGATCACCGTCGCCATCAGCGGCGCATGCGTATTCTCGCGCGCGAAAAATGCCGGCGACAGCGCCTTGATGAGCACATGCGCAGGCAGAGCCAATGCGAGCCAGATCATTGCCTGTGCGGTGGCTACGGTATCTTTCGCGGTGAACGCACCATGCTCGAACAGCAGCCGCACGATGGGGTAGCTCAGCACGATGAGCCCCAATGTCGCTGGCAATGTCAGTCCGGTCGCCAGCTCGATGCCGCGCGATTGCGCATGGGTCATCAGCGCATGATCATCGTCACGCGCCGCACGCGTCAGTTCGGGGATCAGCACGGTGCCCATGGCCGTGCCGACGATGCCGAGCGGCAGTTCGATCAGGCGATTGGCGAAGTACAGCCATGACACCGCCGATGGCATCGATGATGCGATGATGGCGGCGCCGACGATCAGGAGCTGCGGACCGGAACTGGCGACCATTCCGGGCAGCGCTTTGCGTAAAAATCCGCGCATCTGGCCGTCGAGCGACAGCCGCAAGGGTGCCGCAAGTCTGCCGCTGTGTTGCCGCAACAGAAGCATCGACAACTGCAGAAAACCGGCGATTCCGACCGTCGCCGCCATTACCATAGCGGCAGTGGTTGCTGCCTGCGGAAACACCAGCAATAGCGTCATCACGGCGATCAATGCGCCATTGAACAGCAGCGGCGAAAACGCCGTCAGCGCAAAGCGTCCTTGCGCATTGTAGAGCCCCATCATCACCGTCACCGGCCCGGCGAAGGCAAGATAAGGCAGCATCAGCCGTGCATGATCGACGGCGAGTTGCAGCGTCGCCTGGCCAATGAAACCGGGCGCCACCAGCGCAATCACCATGGGCATCGCGAGGCCGATCGCCAGCGCTGCGACGAGAACCGCAGCGCCGATCGTGCACAACACACGCCCTGCGAAAGCAGCGGCCGCTTCCGGTCCTTCCGTCGCATTGATGCGCGACCAGGCCGGGATCAGTGCCGCATTCAGCGCGCCTTCGGTGAGCAGGCGCCGGATCACATTGACGAGCTGAAACGCCACCAGAAACGCATCCGCCACCGCGCCTGCCCCCAGCAGCGCTGCGACCATGGTATCGCGCGCAAAGCCAAGCAGCCGCGAGGCCAGCGTCCCCGTGGAAACCATCAAAATCGAGCGGATCATGGAACCGTCACGGGGGAGGCATCCTTGCTGGCGCCGGGCGGGGTGTGATAGTCGCAGCCATCAGGCCGCAGCGGGGTGAGTTGAAAACCATTCGCCCCGCCCCCGCAATCGCCGCAACGGGATAATCTTAATGACTTCAGCGAAATACGACGTGCTTGCGATCGGCAACGCGATCTTCGACGTGCTGGTGCAGACCGACGACGCCTTCCTGGCCACCCATCAGATGAACAAAGGCGGCATGGCGCTGATCGACGAAGCCCGCGCCAAGGCGATCTATGACGCGATGGGCAAGGCCACGGAAATGTCCGGCGGCTCGGCCGCCAACACCATTGTCGGCCTCGCCAGCCTCGGCGCCAATGTCGCCTATGTCGGCAAGGTCAAGGATGATGCGATCGGCAAGCTTTATAGCCAAGATATCCGCTCGGCCGGTGTTAGCTATGAGACAAAGCCTGCTGCGGCAGGCCCCGCCACCGGCTGCTCGTACATTCTGGTGACGCCGGATGGCGAGCGCACCATGAACACCTATCTCGGCGCGGCGCAGGACCTGACGCCGGAAGATATCGATCCGGCGGCGATCGCGGCTTCGCAATATGTCTATCTCGAAGGCTATCTGTGGGATCCGGCCAGCGCCAAGGAAGCCTTCGTCAAGGCCTCGAAGATCGCCCATGATGCCGGCCGCAAGGTGGCGCTGACCCTGTCGGACGCGTTCTGCGTCGGCCGCTATCGCAGCGAATTCCTCGACCTGATGCGCAATGGCACCGTTGATATCATTTTTGCCAACGAAGCCGAGTTGAGCTCGCTCTACGAGACCGACAATTTTGACGCGGCTCTGGGCGAACTCCGCAAGGACACCCGGCTCGGCATCGTCACCCGCAGCGAGAAGGGCTGCGTCGTGGCCTCGAGCGATGGCGTTGTCGCGGTGCCGGCACACAAGATCGAGAAGCTGGTGGACACCACCGGCGCCGGCGACCTGTTCGCGGCGGGCTTCCTGTTCGGCCTCGTCCGCAATGCCGGTTACGAGAATGCCGGCAAGCTTGGCGCGCTGGCGGCAGCGGAAGTGATCCAGCATATCGGCGCACGCCCGCAGGTGTCGCTGAAGGAGCTGGCACAGAAGAACGGTCTGCCGGTGTAGTTGTCTTTCCCTCCCCCAAGCCGCGAAGCGGCGCAGCGGGGAGGGTGGCCGGCCCTCTTGGGCCGGTCGGGTGGGGTCTATCCCCACGTGACGTCGGAGTTTGGGGAAGCACCCCACCCGTCACTCGCCATAACGAAGCTTCGCTTCGTCAGGCTCGCGCCACCCTCCCCGCTGCGCGGCTTCGCCGCTTGGGGGAGGGAGCAGAGGTGCGCCTTCGCTTCTAGTTGGCCCAGCCCTTCACAGCCTCACCCAGCTCCGACTTCACCGGCATACGCGCCGCTGATGGGGTGCGCGAGAATCGCGGTGCCGGGCCCGGCTGGGTCGCGCCGTCCTGCTGGATGAAGACTTCGCGCGCGACCATATGCGGATGCTTGGTCGCTTCCGACATGGTCAGCACAGGCGCGAAGCAGACATCGGTGCCTTCCATGATCTTGCACCATTCGTCGCGGCTCTTGGTCTTGAACACCGCGACCAACTTGTCCTTCAACGCCGCCCACTGCTTCTGGTCCATTTGCGCATCGAAATGCGCATCGCCCAGTCCGGCGAGCTCGCGCAATTGCGCATAGAACTGCGGTTCGATGGAGCCGATCGAGATGAAGTTGCTGCAGCTGCATTCATAGACGCCGTAGAAATGCGCGCCGCCGTCGAGCATGTTGCTTTCGCGCTCTTCCTTCCAGCGGCCGGCGGCTGTCATGTCGAAGAACATGGTGATCAGCGAGGCCGCACCGTCGCACATGGCGGCGTCCACCACCTGGCCCTGACCGGATTTACTGGCTTCCAGCATCGCGGCGAGCAGGCCCATCACGAGATACATGGAGCCGCCGCCGAAATCGCCGACCAGGTTGAGCGGCGGCACCGGCTTGTCGGCGCCACCGATGGCGGCGAGCGCACCGGTGATGGAAATGTAGTTGATGTCATGGCCGGCGGCCTGCGCCAGCGGGCCGTCCTGTCCCCAGCCGGTCATGCGGCCGTAGACGAGTTTCTTGTTACGGCCGAGCACGACATCCGGGCCAAGGCCGAGGCGCTCCATTACGCCGGGGCGATAGCCTTCCACCAGCGCGTCGGCGCTGTCCAGCAGCGACAGCACCTGCGCGATGCTGGCCTTGTCCTTGAGATCGACCTCGACAATCTTGCGGCCGCGCGCCGAGGCGCCCTTGGGGTGCTGCTTCGGGCGGACCAGCGTGATGACTTCAGCGCCCATATCGGCGAGCAGCATGCAGGCGAAGGGACCCGGGCCGATGCCGGCGAATTCGACAATGCGTGTGCCCTTCAGTGGGCCGGAGAGTTTGCTGGTCACGTGCGTTTCCCGTGTTGATGCGACCTCGAAACGAGATCGTTCTTTCGGAAAACTGTGAACGCCGCAATTGACGAGAGCAAGTCGCTTGTGGCCGCAGCGATGCATACGGCTATGCGTGGAATATCCTGCTGTCATCGCCCGGCTTGACCGGACGATCCAGTATGCACTGCAGCAAATGCTGTGTGCTACCGCTCGCAGCGGTGTCTACTGCGTTGCCCGGTCGAGCCGGGCAACGACACAGAAAGGCGTATCGCTATCCCGCAGCCTCTACAGCCCTTTGCGCCATCACCTTGATCAGATTGGCGCGATAGGCGGCGGAGCCGTGGATGTCGCCCATCAGTCCGTCAGCGGAAATCGATACGCCGTCGATGGCGCTTGTGGACCAGTTTGGTTTAAGGGCGGCCTCGATGGCCGACACGCGCATGACGCCATCCTGCGCTGCGCCGGTGGCGGCAACGCGGACTTCGCCGTCTTGCATTTGCGCGACGAACACGCCCGTCATTGCGAAGCGCGAGGCCGGGTGGCGCATCTTGGCGTAGCCGGCTTTGGCGGGTATCGGGAACGAGACCGCGGTGATGATCTCGTCATCTTCCAGCGCCGTCGTGAACAGACCATGGAAGAAATCAGCCGCGGCAATCTCGCGCTTGTTGGTTTTCACAGTTGCATTCAATGCAAGCACAGCGGCCGGATAGTCCGCCGCCGGATCGTTATTGGCGAGCGAGCCGCCGATGGTGCCGCGATAGCGCACGGCGGGGTCGCCGAGCACTTCCGTCAGATGGACGATCGCCGGGATAGCTTTCTTCGCCGCGGTGCTTTGCGTGATGTCGTAATAGGTCGTCGCGGCCTTGATGATCAGCGCGTCGGAGGTCACCTCGATGCCGATCAGGTCCTTGATTCTTGCGATGTCGATGACGTCACTCGGACCGGCGAGGCGTTGCTTCATCACCGGCAGCAGCGTGTGGCCGCCGGCGAGAAATTTGGCGTCGGGATTCTTGGCGAGCAGTGCGGTTGCTTCATCGACACTGGCGGCGCGGTGATAGGTGGTCTCGTACATGGTCGCCTCCTTACTCTGCTGCCTGCTGCAATTGCAGCGCTTCCCAGACACGGCCGGGCGTGGCCGGCATTTCCAGCTTGTTGTGGCCGAGCGCGTCGGTGATCGCATTGATCACCGCGGGCGAGGAGCCGATCGCGCCTGCCTCGCCGCAGCCCTTGATGCCGAGCGGGTTGCCCGGGCAGAGCGTGATCGAATGCGAGATCTTGAACGATGGCACGTCGTCGGCGCGCGGCATGGCGTAGTCCATGAAGGACGCCGTCACCGGCTGGCCGTTGTCGTCATAGACGGCGGCTTCCAGCATGGCCTGGCCGATGCCCTGGGCGATCCCGCCATGCACCTGGCCCTCGACGATCATCGGATTTATGAGGCGGCCGAAGTCATCGACGGCAACGAAGTCGATGATCTCTGTCTTGCCGGTGCCGGGATCGATCTCGACCTCGCAGATATAGGTGCCCGCGGGGAAGGTGAAGTTGGTGGGGTCGTAGAACGCGGTTTCCTTCAGGCCCGGCTCCATGCCGTCCGGCAGGTTATGCGCGGTATAGGCAGCAAGCGCGACCATCGGCAGCGCGATGGACTTATCGGTGCCAGTCACCTTGAACTCGCCATTCTCGATGACGATGTCGCCTTCCGAGGCCTCGAGCTGATGCGCCGCGATCTTCTTCGCCTTGGCCTCCATCTTCTCCATCGCCTTGAAGATGGCGCTCATGCCGACGGCGCCCGAGCGCGAGCCATAGGTGCCCATGCCGAACTGCACCTTGTCGGTGTCACCATGAACGATCTGGACCTGATCGATGGAGATGCCCAGCCGGTCGGCGACCAGCTGTGCGAACGTCGTCTCGTGGCCCTGGCCATGGCTGTGCGATCCCGTGAGGATCTCGATGGTGCCGACAGGATTGACGCGCACCTCCGCGGATTCCCACAGGCCGACGCCGGCGCCGAGGGAGCCGACGGCTTTCGACGGCGCGATGCCGCAGGCCTCGATGTAGCAGGAGAAGCCAAGGCCGCGCAGTTTGCCGTTGGCCTTCGACTTAGCCTTGCGGGCAGGGAAGCCCTTGTAGTCGATGGCTTCCAGCGCCTTGTCCAAGGCCGCGCCAAAATCGCCGATGTCGTAGGCCATGATGACGGGCGTCTGGTGCGGAAACTGGGTGATGAAATTGGTGCGCCGCAGCTCGGCCGGATCGACATTGAGCTGCCGCGCCGATGTCTCCATCAGCCGTTCGAGCAGATAGCTCGCCTCAGGCCGGCCGGCGCCGCGATAGGCATCCACCGGCGTGGTGTTGGTATAGACGCCCATCACCTCCGCATAGATGGCGGGGATGTTGTACTGACCCGACAGCAGCGTGGCGTAGAGATAGGTCGGCACCGAGGACGAGAACAGCGACATATAGGCGCCGAAATTGGCATGGGTCTTCACCCGCAGGCCAAGGATCTTGTTGTTGGCATCGAACGCCATTTCGGCGTGGGACATGTGATCGCGGCCATGGGCGTCGGTGAGAAAGGCTTCCGAGCGATCGCCGGTCCACTTTACCGGGCGCTCGACTTTCTTCGAGGCCCAGAGCGCCACCATCTCTTCGGGATAGATGAAGATCTTCGAGCCGAAGCCGCCGCCGACATCGGGAGCGATGACGCGCAGCTTGTGTTCCTGCGCGACATTGTAGAAAGCGGAGAGTACGAGCCGCGCCACATGCGGATTCTGCGATGTGGTGTAAAGCGTGAAGTGCTCTTCAGCGGGGTCATATTCGGCAACAGCCGCGCGCGGCTCCATCGCATTGGGCACGAGCCGGTTGTTGGTCAGTTCAAGCGAGACGACATTCGCCGCCTCGGCGAAGGCATCATTGGTCGCTTTCTCGTCGCCGATCGACCAGTCATAGACCACATTGCCCGGCGCTTCCGGATGCAGCTGCGGCGCGCCCTGCGCGATGGCCGCCTTCATGTTGCTGACGGCGGGAAGTTCTTCGTATTCGACAACCACGGCTTCGGCCGCGTCCTTCGCCTGATTCTTGGTCTCGGCGATGACCACCGCCACTGCCTGCCCGACGAAGCGCACGGTATCCGGCGCCATCGCTGGCCATGCGCCCATCTTCATGGGCGAGCCGTCCTTCGAGGTGATGGCCCAACCGCAAATGAGATTGCCGATCTTGTCGTCCACCAGCTGCTGGCCGGTGAGCACATCCACGACCCCCGGCATGTCCTTCGCCGCGGACGCGTCGATGCTCTTCACCTTGGCGTGGGCGTGGGGACTGCGGATGAAATGGGCGTGGGTGAGGCCGATGACCTTGACGTCATCGACATAGCGGCCGCGGCCGGTGATGAATCGCTTGTCTTCCTTGCGCGCAACGCGTGCGCCGATGCCTTCAACGCCCATCTTGTGGGACCTCCCTGCCGGAGTTGTTTTATGTCCGCGCTTCTCACCAGAACGCGCGGTTGGCTTTCAGGTTTTCACGCCGTCATTGCGAGGAGCGTAGCGACGAAGCAATCCAGTCTTCGCTTGTGGCTTCTGGATTGCTTCGTCGCCTGCGGCTCCTCGCAATGACGGCGGCAACGAATCATTCAGCCGCTTGCGCAACCTTCATGCGTCCGGCGGCGTCGAGCACCGATTTGACGATGTTGTGATAGCCGGTGCAGCGGCAGATATTGCCTTCGAGCTCGTGGCGCACCGTGTGCTCGTCGAGGTCGCCGTTGTGGCGATGCACAATATCGATGGCCGACATGATCATGCCGGGCGTGCAATAGCCGCACTGCAGACCGTGATTGTCGCGAAAGGCGGCCTGCATCGGATGCAGCTGGTCGCCTTTCGAGATGCCTTCGATGGTGGTGACGTTGCAGCCATCGGCCTGGCCGGCCAGCGTGGTGCAGGATTTCACGGCCTTGCCATCGATATGGACGATGCAGGCGCCGCATTGCGACGTATCGCAGCCGACATGGGTGCCGGTGAGGTTGAGGTTTTCGCGAAGCAGATGGACGAGCAACGTCCGGTCTTCGACCTGGACGGAAACGGCTTTGCCGTTGACCGTCAGTTTCACTGTGGACACGTGCAGACCTCCCGATGATTTTTAATTGGTCTAATTAGAAGCGCGGGTGTGCGTGATTGCAACTGGGAATTTGGCGGGGTGGTTCTTTCCCCTCTCCCGCTTGCGGGAGAGGGGACTGCAAATTTGTCTCTTCAACTTCCTCCCTCGCGATGCTCTATTCCGCGCGCGACACGCCGCAAACCATTGGCGGCTATAACAATTCCGCACCAAGGAGTTTTCGGGAGTGATCGACAAGCAAGTGGCCAGCCTGGCTGAGGCCGTGGCGGGCGTGAAGGACGGGGCGGTGGTCCTGGTGGCCGGATTCGGCACCGTCGGCATTGCCGACGATCTGCTGGAGGCGCTGCACGAGCAAGGCGCGACCAATCTCACCATCGTTCACAACAATGCCGGCAATGGCGATGTCGGTCTCGCCCGGCTGATCAATTCCGGTCGCGTCACCAAGGTGATCTGCTCCTATCCGCGTTCGGGCGATTACAGCGCGTTCCTCAACGCCTATCGCAACAAGACGCTGGAACTCGAACTGGTGCCGCAGGGCATCATCAGCGAGCGCATGCATGCGCATGCCGCCGGTCTCGGCGGCTTCTTCTCGCCGGTGACGGCGCATACGAAACTGGCCGATGGCAAGGAGACCCGCGAGATCGACGGCGTGCTGCACGTGTTCGAGAAGCCGCTGAAGGGCGACGTGGCGCTGCTGCGGGCCATGAAGGCGGATCGCTGGGGCAATCTCGTCTACAATCAGTCGGCGCGTAACTTCAATCCGATCATGGCCATGGCCGCCGATCTCAGCATCGTGCAGGTGGACGAGATGGTCGAACTCGGCAGCATGGATCCCGAAGCGGTGGTGACACCGAGCATCTTCATCGATCGTATCGTGGTAGTCGGAGCAAAGGCATGACGACAGCATACAAGCCGCTCAATCGCGACCAGATGGCCTGGCGCGCCGCCCAGGACCTGCAGGAAGGCGCATACGTCAATCTCGGCATCGGCATGCCGACCCGCGCCGCGAGCTATGTGCCGGACGGGCGCGAGGTGATCTTCCACAGCGAGAACGGCATTCTGGGTCTCGGCCCGAAGCCGGAGCCGGGCACGGAAGACGAGAACCTGATCGATGCCGGCAAGAACTACACGACCCTGATCAAGGGCGGCGTGTTCATGCATCACGCCGATGCGTTTCTGATGATCCGCGGCAAGCATCTCGATGTCAGCCTGCTCGGTGCGTTCGAAGTCTCCGAGCACGGCGATCTCGCCAACTGGACCACGGAAGATCCGAGCTTTCCGCCGGGCGTTGGCGGTGCGATGGATCTGGCGGTCGGCGCCAAGGAGATTCGGGTCATCATGGATCACACCGACAAGGGTGGACAGCCGCGCATCCTCAACAAATGCCGCCTGCCGCTGACGGCGCCGGGTTGCGTCAAGCGCATCTATACCAATCTGGCCGTGATCGACGTCACCGAGCAGGGCCTGTTCGTGCGCGAGATGGTGGAGGGGATGACGCTGGAGACGCTGCAGGAGCTCACCGAGCCGAAGCTGCAGCTGGCCAATGACTGGCAGGCGCTCACCCCGCCGGCGATCGCGGCCTGAGTCCCCAGGCTGTCATTGCCCGCGAAAGCGGGCAATCCAGTAAACGGTGGCTTGAGTTTTGGCCTCTCGCGTCGGTGTCTACTGAGCCGCCCGGTCAAGCCGGGCGGTGACAGGTGCGGCGCTCCGCCCCGTCCGCCTGCCGCACAACCTCCGGGGTTCCGGTAACCGTTTACTCGCTCTTAGTTTCTCTGCCGTAGGTTTGGGCACTCACTTCAGGTGC
Organism: Tardiphaga sp. GW821-FHT12E02; assembly: GCF_058807155.1. Classification (NCBI taxonomy): domain Bacteria; kingdom Pseudomonadati; phylum Pseudomonadota; class Alphaproteobacteria; order Hyphomicrobiales; family Nitrobacteraceae; genus Tardiphaga; species Tardiphaga sp. GW821-FHT12E02. The sequence continues at coordinate 446,060 of NZ_JBXAQK010000001.1, read as the reverse complement.
GGGCTGCGCCTGGCGATGAGGTGTTGGGAGTGAGAAACGGGGGGCCGAACGTGGCATCGACGACGCTTGTCCAGAAGAAGTCTGGATCTCTGAAGTTTCCTGCTCTCAGATTTCGCGCCAAGGTGACGCTCGGCTTTGCCGCGGTGCTGCTGATCTCGGCCGTCAGCATGGGCATGGCCTATGTCGGCTTCGAGCGCATCGCGGGTGGCGTCGTCTCCTACCGCACCACCGTCGCGGAATCCGGCCTTGCCCGTAATATCGACCGCGAACTCACCTCCTATCAGGCGCTGGCGCGCTATTACGTGCTGACCAGCCACGAGGCCGACGCCAAGGCCGCGAAGGCGGCAGAAGTGGCGCTGAAAGATGCCATCGACCAGTCGATGAAGGCTGCGACAGACTCGGCGCGCCTCGACAAGATCACCCGCCTGGCGCGCGAATTCACCACCTTCACCAAGATCTTCGCCGATATTCTCACGGTGAAGAGCGAGAACGACCAGATCGCGGCGAACCAGCTCTCGCGCACCAGCCTGATGCTGCGCAACAAGATCGACGATCTCGGCGACACCGCGATCATGGCCGGCATGGCGTCAGTGCAGGATCAGGTGAAGGAAATCACCACCCAATTCATCACCGCGACCTCGCTGGTGAACACCTATATCGGCAAGGCCGAGGACAAGACCTCGAATGCCGCACAGGCCCGCATCAAGTTCCTGCAGAACCAGTTTGCGACCGTCTATGCCAATGACGACAAGATCACCGCCAAGGTGAAGGAGATCGTCAACGAGACCAAGGTCTATGCCGATGCTTTCGTGAAGTTCGTCGAGAACACCAAGAAGGTCGATGGCCTCGCCAAGGAGATGTCGGAATCCGCTGCCGCCATCACAAAACTCTCGGCCGAGATGAAGGCCGACATGCTGACCGAACAGCATCGCATGGAGACCGAATCCGACAAGACGGTCACCGATACCAAGCAGCTCGTCATCATCCTCGGCGTGGGTGGCTTCGTGATCGGCGCCGTGCTTGCCATGCTGCTCGGCCGCGGTATCGCCAAGCCGATGACTGAAATGTGCGCCGCGATGCGCAAGCTTGCTGCCGGTGATTTCGAAGTGGTGCTGCCGGGCCTCGGCCGCCGCGACGAACTCGGCGACATGGCGGGCGCCGTGGAAGAGTTCAAGGTGCAGGCAGTGGCCAAGGCCGAACGCGACGCGGCCGCCCAGGAAGAATCAAACCGCGCTGCCGACCAGCTGCGCCGTGGCGAGTTGATCCGCTTCGCCGACCAGTTCGAATCCGCTGTCGGCTCGATCGTGTCGAGCGTGTCGGTGTCGTCCGGCCAGCTCGAAAGCGCCGCCAATACGCTGACGCGGACGGCCGAAACCACCGAGCAACTGTCCGGCCAGGCCGCGGCGACCTCGGATGAAGCGTCGTCCAACATGCAGTCGGTGGCGACCGCGACCGAAGAATTGTCGCTCTCGGTCAATGAGATCGGCCGTCAGGTGCAGAATTCCAGCCGCATCGCCGACTCGGCGGTGGAGCAGGCCCGCCAGACCGACGCCCGCATCGGTGAGCTCTCGCGCGCCGCCCAGCGCATCGGCGATGTCGTCGATCTCATCACCGCGATTGCCGAACAGACGAATCTGCTGGCGCTGAACGCCACCATCGAAGCGGCGCGTGCGGGCGATGCCGGTCGCGGCTTTGCGGTGGTCGCGTCAGAAGTGAAGTCGCTGGCCAGCCAGACGGCGAAGGCGACCGAGGAAATCTCGACGCAGATCGCCGGCATGCAGAGTGCGACGCAGGAATCGGTGGCGGCGATCAAGCAGATCGGCAACACCATCGGGGAAATCTCGGGCATCGCCTCGGAGATCGCCAGCGCCGTCGAACAGCAGGGCGCCGCCACGCGCGAAATCGCGCAAAACGTCCAGCGCGTCGCCCATGGCACCCAGCAGGTTGCCGGCAATATCACCGAAGTGAATCGCGGCGCGTCGGAGACCGGTGCGGCCTCCGGTCAGGTGCTGAACTCGGCGCAGACGCTATCGGCGGAAAGCACCCGCCTGCGCGCCGAACTCGATCGCTTCATGGAAAATATCCGGGCGGCGTAACACTCCGCCCCTCATGGTGAGGAGCGCGCTCTTGCGCGCGTCTCGAACCATGAGTTGGCCTGGCTCCGCGTGTGCGGCCATCCTTCGAGACGTGGGCCATTGGCGCACTCCTCAGGATGAGGGTGGCGTGTGTAGCCCAGCGACTACTCCGCGGGAACGGCCATCGGCGCAGCGGTTTCGCTGACCGCCGATTTCCCCGCCGCATACAGTCCGCCAGCCACCACCACGTAAGCCAGTGCCACCCCCGGCGTCACACCGAAGCCGACGGCCTCGCCATGCATGAAGCCGAACCAGGTCATCACGGCACCAGCGAGTGCAAAGGCCGCCGCCTTGCTGAACTCGCGATCGATGATGAACACGCCGATGGCGCCCAGCACGAGGCCGCCGAGGATCGAGCCGCCGCCCATCACTTCCAGTCCGTGATACAGCACGCCCTGTTGCGGCAATGATGCGATCGCCGCGGCTTTCACCTCGCCGACTTTGTCTGCTGCGAGACCGGCAGCCTGCGCTGCTGTTACCGTTGCACCCAGCATCGTGTCGATCTGTAGTTTGCCCCACGCCGCAAGATGCGGCGTGAAGGCGAGGACGATGGCCGGCGCATGTTTCAGCGGCGTGGTCTGGAACGCCTGCGCGCCGATCAGCATGCCGATATAGAGCAGGATCGGCGAGATCGCGACGACCGGCACCAGCGCCAGCAAGACCGCGATGAGCCCGAACCACGACAGCACCACCACCATCAGGCCGGTCGCGGCGGAATATCCGATGCGGCCGCCCATCGCCTTCCAGCCGGGATGGCCGATATAGACGGCGTTGATGAACGGGTTGCCCATCAGGCAGCCGATCAGCGACACCACGCCATCGGCGGTGAGCACGCGCGTGGTCGGATAGTCGTCGCCGGCGGCTTCCGCGGATTCCACATTGTCCATCGCCTCGACGAGATCATAGATGCCGAACGGGATCGCGGTGACGAGAATGATGCCGAGGAATTCAAAGCCGGAGAACACAGCGCCGAGGGCCGGAAGCGGCACGGAGAAGCCGAAATTGGCAAAGGCATCGCCGACGCCTTTCACGCTCAGCCCGCCAATGCCGAGACCGAATAGGTTCGAGCCCCAGGCGATGATCATGCCGACGGCAATGGCGATCAGGCCGGCCGGGAGATTGCGGAAATAAGTGACGCCGCCGAACCAGCTCAGCATGATGATGGCAAAGCAGATCAGGCCGATCTGCGGTGTCATGAACATCTCCAGCGCCGGTCGCATGGAGATGAAGGTGACGGAGACGCCGGCCAGCGTGCCGAGCAGGGCGGCGCGCGGTGTGATCTTGCGGATATAGGGCGCGATGAAGCCGCCGATCATCAGGATAAAACTCTGGAAGAACACCCAGACGAGACCAGCCGACCAGCCTTTCAAGGGATCACCGGTCTTGATGGTGATCGGCAGCATGATCACGAAGGTGACGATGAACATGTGCGGCACGCTCACGCCCGACGGCAGCGCGCAGACATCGCTGCGGCCGGTCTTCTGCGCGAGGCGATAAGCGAGCCAGGCGTAATAGAGTGTCGAGAGGCACATCATCAGGCCGAGTGCCGGCAGGATGCGGCCGAATACCAGCGAGTCCGGCATTTTCAGCACGAAGCGCAGCAGTCCGGTCAGCACCAGCATGTTGACCAGGATGTTGGTGCCGAAGCCGAAGAGCGCATTCCAGTCGCCCGGCGTCCACAGCGCCGGCTTGAATCCTGGTGTCGTTGCAGTCCCCACGCTCGTATTCATCGTGATGCTCCCGCCGCTCGTTTGTTTGAAGTCCCCACTGCACTTTCAAAATTGTCGATGGCATCGAGCACCGCCGCGCTCTCGGCGACCCAGCCAAAAATGCCGCCCTGGGCCTTGATCATTCTCAGGCCCATCTCGTGGAATTCGGGGAAATAGGAGGCGCAGCCGTCGGCGATGACGATGCAGCGATAGCCGCGGTCATTGGCCTCGCGCACGGTGGTGTTGACGCAGACTTCCGTGGTGACGCCGCAGACCAGCAGCGTGTCGATCTCGCGTGCCTTCAGGTCGGCGCCGAGCGTGGTGGCGTAGAACGCGCCCTTGCCGGGCTTGTCGATGACGATCTCGCCTTCCACGGGATAGAGTTCGGGAATGATGTCGTGGCCGGCCTCGCCGCGAATAAGGATGCGTCCCATCGGGCCGGGATCGCCGATGCGGAGCGATGGCGCGCCGCGTTCGATCTTGGCGGGCGGCGCGTCGGAGAGATCGGGCAGGTGCCCTTCGCGGGTATGGATCACCGTCATCCCGATGCCGCGCGCTGCGTCGAGCAGCGCAGCGATCGGCGCCACCGCGCGGGCGAGTTGGGAGACGTCATTGCCCAGCGTCTCGCCGAAGCCGCCGGGCTCCATGAAGTCGCGCTGCATGTCGATGATGAGGAGGGCGGTGGACGCGAGGTCCACGTCGATGGGGCCGGGCTCTGCCGCGACCGTTACTGTCCCCGTTGCATCCGCCATGGTCTGGTCTCCCCGCGCGCGTAGTGCTGCGGGAGATCAAGCAAGGCGTGTGCCATTGTGTACAATGCAGGGATTGTTTTAGGCCGCAAATACAGGGCTATGGATTTCAGAGGGTTAGGCGCAGCTGCAGGTTTGCTTAAAAACTAGCCTGCGCCACCTTGCCCAAAACGCAGTCGCCGCTGCTCAATCCCAGCCGCTGCCTGCGATCCCCGGGTTGGCGTAGACGATGCCACCATCCACGGCGAGCGTCGTGCCGACCACATAGTCGCCAGCACGGGAGGCGAGATAGATCGCGGCACCGGCCATGTCCTCGTCGGTGCCGATGCGGCCGGCCGGCACCTTGGTCGCCACATCGTCCGCATTGTCGCGCGCAGCCTTGTTCATGTCGGACTGAAACGGCCCCGGAGCGATAGCCGTGACCACCACATGATCCTTGATCAATTTCGCCGCCATGCGCCGTGTCAGATGGATCAGGCCGGATTTGCTCGCGGCATAGGAATAGGTCTCGAGCGGATTGACGAAGATGCCGTCGATGGACGCGATATTGATCACCTTGGCCGGCTGCTTGGCCGAGGCTGCCGCGCGGAGCGGTGCGGCCAGAGCCTTGGTGAGGAAGAATGGCGCCTTGACGTTCAGCGTCATCACCTTGTCCCAGCCGCTTTCGGGGAATTCGTCGAACTCCGCACCCCAGGCGGCGCCGGCATTGTTGACCAGGATGTCGAGCTTCGACTCGCGCTTCTTGATTTCACCGGCGAGCATGTCGATGCCGGTCATGGTCGAGATATCAATTGGCAATGCGATGCATTCGCCGGCATAGGCGTCGCTCAGTTCTTTCGCCGTCGCTTCGCAGGCTGCAGCCTTTCGTGCGGTGATATAGACCTTGGCGGCACCCTGGCTGAGAAAGCCGGCCGCGATCATCTTGCCGATGCCGCGCGAACCGCCGGTCACCAAAGCGATGCGGCCTTTGAGCGAAAACAGATCCTTGAACATGACGCCTCCCGTTTGTTGTGGTTGCGGTGATCGTAGCGTGGATAGAGCGCAGCGCAAACCACGCACCGCCCCTCATGGTGAGGAGCGCGCTTTTGCGCGCGTCTCGAACCATCAGATGGCTTGGTGCAGAGTTTTGTGGCCATCCTTCGAGACGCGGCCTGCGGCCGCTCTTCAGGATGAGGGCTGAGTGTGGGGCTGATTGCTCTATATCAAAGCTGCCATTGCCCATCGGCGTAGGCTTCCTCCTGCCGGATCGATCCGGCGGTCCGTTTGCCCGAAGGAGGCAGCCATGAAGGCCCATCAGATCATGACCCGCAAGGTCGTCACCATCGCGCCGGATGCATCGATCCATGATGCTGCGAAGCTGATGATCGATCATCATGTCAGCGGGCTGCCCGTCGTCGATGATGCCGGCAAGCTGATCGGCATTGTCACCGAACGTGATTTCCTGCGCCGCCAGGAGCTCGGCACCGAGATCAAGCGCCCGCGCTGGCTCGAATTTTTGCGCGGCCCCGGCCGTCAGGCGGTGGATTTCGTGCGCGAAGCGGGGCGAAAAGTGCATGAGATCATGACGCCGAATGTCTATTCGGTGATCCCCGATGCCCAGCTTGCCGATATCGTCGAGATCATGGAGCGGCACCGCATCAAGCGCGTGCCGGTGGTGCAGGGCGATCATCTGGTCGGCATTGTCAGCCGGCACAATTTCGTTGCGGCCATAGCCGATGTCACGCGCAATACGTCGGAGATCGCGTCGAGCGACGCCCTGGTCCGTCGCCGCGTGCTGGCGGTGTTGCGCGCGCGCGAATGGGTGCCTGCGGGGCTGGACGTCCGCGTGAAGGACGGCGTGGTCGATATCATCGGCTTCATCACCGATGAAAAGGTGCGGCAGGCCATCGTGGTGGCAACAGAGAACGTCGCAGGCGTGTCCGAGGTGCGCGAGCATCTGTGCTGGGTGGATCCGATGTCGGGGACCTATATCCCGCCGCTGGATACGAAGCATGTGATGACGGGTGTGTGAGGCGTTTCGTAGGATGGGTTGAGTGCAGGCGCGCAAGCGCCGGAGCGATAACCCATCACCACGTGCTCAGTGCTTGTTGTGATGGGTTATCGCTTCGCTCAACCCATCCTACGGCCTCGGCGTTTATCCCTGGCCGACGCGCTGAAAACCATTCCACATCGCGGTCGCCGCACCCGAGGTCAGCACCGGCAGATAGCGCGTGTCCTGATAATTGCCGTTCAGCGACACCCGCGGCAGCGCGGTGAGCTGGGCCGAATTCTCTGCGGCAATCACGCCGGGGCGCGTCGTCACGGCGGTCTGGAAGCCTGCCGCTTGCGCCAGTGCGAATTCGCGGGCGCCGGCAGCGGCACGGTCGCCATAGGGGTAAGCGAGATGCCGCGCCGGCTTCTGCAGCGCATTCTCGATATTGGCGCGGCTGGCAGCCAGTTCATGCGCTGCCACGGCTTCTAGCTGCTGGGCGAGATTGCAATGCGTCAGCGTATGCGCGCCGATGGTCACCAGCGGATCAGCGGCGAACGGCTTCAGTTCATCCCATGACATGCAGAGTTCGCGGCTGATCGCGTCCTCGTCGATCCCGGCCTGCTGGCACAATGCCGTCATCTCGCGGCGCAGATCGGCTTCGCCCAGGCTGCGCAGCCAGCCATGCAGGCGGTCGAACCCCATTTCCTTCTCGGGCAGTGAGGCGGTCGCGATGCGAACCATGTTGCCGTCGATCGGGGCTTCGAGGCGCGACGCCTTGGCGACCACGCGCTCCAGCGCCACCCACCACAGCCGGCCGGTGCCGGAGGCAAAGTCGCTGGTCACGAAAACCGAGAACGGCGCGTCGAAATCCCGCATCGCCGGCAGCATATGGTCGCGGTTATCCCGGTAGCCGTCGTCGCAGGTGAAACAGACGAAACGGCGCGAAAAATCCTGTTCGGTCAGGCGGCGACGCATTTCGTCGGACGTCACGATATCGACATCGGTGGCGCGCAGATAGGCCAGCGTCGCGCGCAGGAAATCAGGCGTAATCTCAAGGTGGCGGTTGGGCTGGAACGGGCCGGCATGGGCAGGCCGCACATTGTGCAGCATGAAGATGGTGCCGACGCCGCCAAAAAAAGGACGCAACACACGATGCGCGCCGCTGAAATAAAGTGCATCCAGCCCGGCACGAATGATCGTGTTACGAATCTGCTTCATCTTGTGACCCAGCACTTTGACGCGATCCACGGACATGATCAGAAACGGTTGAACAAAGCGTTATTCCAATACCCCACGCCACGCCAGTGGCTGGCCTTGATTTCAGTTTGACAGTCCCGCAAGGGTTTGTTTTCTCTCTGTTTCCATTCCCGCAGGACGTCGAATGCACGGTTTTTACAGGTGGAGCGCCAAGTGGTGGCCCGGGCTCATTCCACTCGCGATCCTCTGGGTCGTTGCCGCCTGGTTTAGCACGCCTCCTCTGGAAGCGGACTTAACTGCGCGCAGCCTTGATGCGCTGAAAAGTACGGTTCTTGATAAAACGCAGATCTCGGTCGCCGGCCGCGATGTGCGGTTTGCCGCGGAGGCCTTTTCGGAAGAGGGCCGCCGCAGCGCGGTTGGTTCCGTCGAGGCCGCGCCCGGCGTGCGCCTGGTCAATGATGCCACGCGCCTGGTGGCCGAAGCCAAGCCTTTCGTCTGGGTCGCCGAGCGCGACAATGTCCGCGTGACCCTGTGGGGCACCACGCCGCTGCCGGCCAGCAAGGCGCGCATCGCCGAAGCCGCGAAGGCGGCGCTGGCGGGAACCGAAGTCTCCGACCGCACCGGCCTCAAGCGCGGTGCACCACCACGCTTCGATGGCGCCGCCGTGCTGCTGCTCGATCAGGTCGCCAAGCTGAAGGAAGGCAAGGCGACGATCATGGACGCCACCGTGAGCATCACCGGCATGGCGCGCGACCTCGGTGGCCGCGAGGCGATTGCGGCGGCGCTGAAGAACCTGCCCGAAGGCTTCACGGTGGCCGCCAATGACGTGAAGGCACCGCCTTACGTGTTCCAGGCCAACAAGGACCCGGTGGCGAATACGCTGACGCTGTCGGGCTATGTGCCGGACAACAACGTCCATGCCGCTTTGGTCGCCGCCGCGCAGCGGAAATTCACCAATGACAAGGTCGTCGATAATCTGAAGGCCAGCATCGGCGCCCCCGGCAATTTCGCGCCGGCGGTGACCGCAGCGCTCGGCGCGCTGTCGCGGCTGTCCACCGGCACGCTGGTGGTCAATGACCGCGAAGTGAAACTGTCGGGTGACGCGCTTTACGATGCCGCCGCGACCGACATTCGCGCTTCTCTCGGCAAGGAATTGCCGCAGGGCTGGACGGCAAAGCCCGAAGTGTCCGTGAAGCCTGCGTCGGCACCGGTGGATGCCAGCGTCTGCCAGCAGCTGTTCAAGCAGAACCTGACCAAGGGCCGCATCCGCTTCGAAACTTCGAGCGCCAGCATCAATGCGGATTCTGCGGGCTTGCTCGATCGCCTGGTCGAAATCGCCATGCGCTGCCCGATGACCAAATTCGACATCGTCGGCCATACCGATGGCGACGGCGATCCCGCCTTCAACCAGACGCTGTCGGAAAAGCGCGCGGCGGCGGTCGAGGATTATCTCATCAAGGCCGGTTTGCCCGGCGATCGTTTCGAAGCCATCGGCTACGGCGCCACGCTGCCGCTTGCCAGCAATGATACCGAAGACGGCAAGCTCCAGAACCGCCGGATCGAATTCGTGGTGAGGCCCAATCCATGACCGCTCTTGCGACACTTCTGTGGGGCTGGCTGCTCGGCGCCTTGCTGATCGGCTTTGGTATGGGCTGGATCGCGGTGGTCTATCGCGGTCCGTCGGTGCCACGGGTCTGGATCCAGCGGCTGTCCGTGCTCGCTGTCATCATTATCGGCATTGCGGTGGCTAAACTCGTCCCCGGCCGGTTCGGTTACTGGCTGGATCTCGGCCTTGCCTTGTTTGGCTTCTATCTGGTCGGTTGCGCGATCGGCTCCTGGTTGCGCGACATCGTGGTGACCCGGCAGCAGGCCCGTTTTCGGCAGTGATGGCGGTCGCACTGAAGCCGGCATTTTGCCGCAGCGTTGCCGCAAGAAATGCGGGTGGTTTGTTAGGCCTCGCGCAATATTTTGCGGCAAAACGCCATTGTCAGGACGACCCCGATTCCGTTTCACAGGGAAACGCGCTACGAGGGTTCTGCTGGAAACAGCGTGACGAAAGTGATGAGGTAGCGGTTCCGCCACAGCGGGTCTGACAGGGTTGGTCTGACATCCCAGAGCTGGGATCGCATTCGAGGTTGAGATGCTGGAAGCAATACGCAGGACGGCCACGTTTCTGCGCGAGAAGCAAATCCTGCACAAACTCGGTGTCTTGGCCAGCATCGCCGTGATCGCCATCGCCTGCTGGATGCTTTATCACAAGCTCCGCAACGTCGACACCGCGCGGGTTTTCAAGTTCATCGCCGAGACCGAGCCGCGGCTGATCGTGCTGTCGGCGCTGTCGGTCGCTGCGGCCTATTTCACGCTGACCTTCTATGACTGGTTTGCGGTTCGCACCATTGGCCGCAGGGACGTGCCCTATCGCGTCAACGCGCTGGCGGCCTTCACCAGCTATTCCATCGGCCACAATGTCGGTGCGTCAGTCTTCACCGGTGGTGCGGTGCGCTATCGCATCTATTCGGCATGGAATCTGTCGGCGGTCGATGTCGCCAAGATCGTGTTTCTTGCTGGCCTCACCTTCTGGCTCGGCAATCTCGCGGTGCTCGGCATGGGCATCGCCTATCATCCGGAAGCCGCCAGCGCGATCAATCAGGTGCCGCCGGCGGTCAATCGTGTCCTCGCTTACGTCGTGCTCGCAGGCCTCGTCGGCTATGTGATCTGGGTATGGATGAAGCCGCGCAGCGTGGGTCGTGGGCCGTGGTCTGTTGTGCTGCCGGGCGGGCCGCTGACGCTGCTGCAGATCGTCATCGGCATCGTCGATCTCGGCTTCTGCGCGCTGGCCATGTATATGCTGGTGCCCAACACGCCCGGCGTCGATTTCGTGACTGTCGCTGTGGTGTTCGTCGCTGCGACATTGCTCGGCTTCGCCAGCCACTCGCCGGGTGGTCTTGGCGTGTTCGATGCGGCGATGCTGGTTGGTCTGGAGATGATGGACCAGGAGCAGCTACTGGCCGGCATGTTGTTGTTCCGGGTGTTGTATTACCTTGGGCCGTTCTTTATTTCAGTCATGCTACTGACGTTTCGCGAGCTTATTGTCGGCGCGAGATCAAAAAAGTTGCAGCCAGTCGCGGCTGAGGCTCCTTCAGCGGTAAGCCGGACCTTGAACGATCGTGGCGGTCCGGCCACCTGACATGAGCGGGCGCCCCCGGCAGGACCAGATTGCTGAAACAAGCGCTGCCGAAAGAGACATTGCCCCGATGGCCATTGAAGCTTCCCCTCCATCGATGTTCTCACCCTGGCCCGATCGGCTGAGGCATGCTGCGATCATTCTGCTCGTGGCGGCGCTGGCGCTTGCCGCGCTGGTGTTTTTTGGCGAGCTGACTCCGCTCCGCGCCGGAATCGTATTTGCGTGTATTGCAGGCGCCGCGCTGGTGCCGTGGCGGCTGCATGACAGTGACGCCAAGCGCGACGAGGCGCTGGTCAATCCGATCGAACAACCGGTGGTGCGCGCGGTGGTTGGCGGCATTCCGGATCCTGCGGTGCTGCTCGATCGTGCTGGCCGCGTGATCCATCTCAACGCTGCCGCCGCCCAACTGGCGCCGGCCCTGCGCAAGGGCGAGCTCGCGCAATTCGCGCTGCGCTCGCCGGAAATCATCAGCGCCTTGCGCGAGGCCATTGCCAATACCGAGCCGCGCCGGACGTCCTATGTGGATCATGTGCCGGTCGATCGCTGGATGGACCTGATGATCACGCCGATCCAGGTGCCCACTGCGTTCGGCGGCAATGATACCTGCATGCTGATGACCTTCCACGACCAGACGCCGATCCGTCGTGTCGAGGAAATGCGCGCCGATTTCGTCGCCAATGCCAGCCATGAATTGCGCACGCCACTGGCGGCGCTGTCCGGCTTCATCGATACGCTGCAGGGCCCGGCCAAGGACGATGTGCGGGCGCGCGAACGCTTTCTCGGCATCATGCACACCCAGGCGACGCGCATGGCGCGCCTGATCGACGATCTGCTGTCGCTGTCGCGGGTCGAACTGTCGGCTCATGTCCGCCCGGATACGCTGGTGGACATCCTGCCGATCATCCGCCAGGTCGGCGACAGTCTCGAACTGATGGCGACCGAGCGCGGCGTGAAGATCGAGATGCACGTCCCCGAGGGGCCGGTGACGGTCGCCGGTGACCGTGAGGAGTTGCTGCGGCTATTCGAGAACCTGATCGAGAACGCGCTGAAATACGGCGCCTCGGGGGGGCGGGTCGAGGTCACTCTGGCTCCCGCATCGACCACCGATGGCGCCTCCGAAATCCGTGTGTCGGTGCGCGACTTTGGCCCCGGTATCGCGCCGGAACACTTGCCGCGGCTGACGGAGCGCTTCTATCGCGTCGATGTCGGCGATAGCCGCGCCCAGGGCGGCACCGGCCTCGGCCTGTCACTGGTGAAACATATCCTGAACCGCCACCGTGGCCGGTTGCTGATCGAAAGCGTGCCGAAGAACGGTGCGACCTTCACGGCGGCTTTCCCGCAGGCGAAAGTGGCAACGCCGGTCGCCTGAGGCGGCCACCGGGGTTGTCCCCGCATCGTGCCTGAACATTCAAGCCGGCAGCAGAGGCCCGTCTGCGCCGGCTTTTTTGCGCCGGATTTCATGTCCGCCGCCCCTGCGACATGGCGTCACCGTGCCGTTTTCCCGTTACGGGCGAGTGCAGACGGCTATGAGTGAAAATGCCGGATTCCTCTCATGGAAACATATTGTTAACCGCGGGAACCCGGTCTTTTGCGCTGCACAAGCTTTGTCATGGAAGCCCGCGAAAATCCCATTTTCTGTGCGGAGCCCGGTATTTAAATCCGAGAAATAGTAACGTTATCAATAGCTTGTCTTAGTCATCCAACTGTCATCTAGCTATCATAAAAGCTCAACTGACCGCACCTACATGGGCGGGGTGAGCGCAATCGGGCGCATACGCGCATCGCTCACGACAAATTGGAGATACCCATGAAATTCCTTAAAGCGATCGTCGCTGCGGGCCTCGTGGCCGCGTCGACCTCGGCCTTCGCTGCCGACATCACCGGTGCCGGCGCGACCTTCCCTTTCCCGGTCTACTCGAAGTGGGCCGACGCCTATAAGAAGGAAACCGGCAACGGTCTGAACTACCAGTCGATCGGCTCGGGCGCTGGCATCAAGCAGATCCAGGCCAAGACCGTGACCTTCGGCGCCACCGACGCGCCGCTTAAGGCCGAGCAGCTCGAAAAGGATGGCCTGGTTCAGTGGCCGCAGGTGATGGGCGCGATCGTTCCGGTCGTGAACCTCGAAGGCATCAAGTCGGGCGAACTGGTCCTCTCGGGCGAAGTTCTCGGCGCCATCTATCTCGGCACCGTCAAGACCTGGGACGACGCCGCGATCGCCAAGCTCAATCCGAAGCTGAAGCTGCCGTCGGCTGCCATCACCGTCGTTCGTCGTTCGGACGGTTCGGGCACCACTTTCAACTTCACCGACTATCTCTCCAAGGCTTCGGCTGACTGGAAGTCCAAGGTTGGTACCGGCACCGCTGTCGAGTGGCCGGTTGGCGTTGGCGCCAAGGGCAACGAAGGCGTCGCCGGCAACGTCGGCCAGACCAAGAATTCGATCGGTTACGTCGAATACGCCTATGCCAAGCAGAACAAGCTGACCTATGCCGGCATGATCAACAAGGCTGGCAAGCCTGTGCAGCCGACCGTCGCTGCCTTCCAGGCCGCTGCTGCCAATGCCGATTGGGCCAAGGCTCCGGGTTACTACGTGATCCTGACCGACCAGCCGGGCGACGCTTCGTGGCCGATCACTGCCGCGACCTTCATCCTGATGCACAAGGCCCCGACCGACAAGGCGGCCTCGGCTGAAGCGATCAAGTTCTTCAAGTGGTCGTTCGAAAAGGGCAGCAAGGCTGCCGAAGAACTCGACTACATCCCGATGCCGGACTCGGTCGTCAAGCTGATCGAGAAGACCTGGTCCTCGGACATCAAGAGCTAAGCTTTCGCTCTTGCGCGGAGGAGAGGGGCATCTCTCCTCCGCTTCTTTCTGAACTGATTTCACTTTTCCTTTTCGAGCTTCGCGCCCTGACAGGCCCATTCAGGGTGTCGTGTTTCGGGTATCCAACAACAACACAGGGGACTGGGCGTGGCAGATATGGCCGTACAGAGCTCTTCGATGGACGCCGCTGGACCGTATGACCGCGCCAAAGCGCTCAACGCATTCAAGACCGGTGACCAGGTTTTCTACTGGCTGACACGCATCTCGGCGCTGTCCGTCCTCTTCATTCTCGGCGGCATCATCCTGTCGCTCATCGCTGGTGCATGGCCGGCGCTGAGGGAATTCGGCTTCTCCTTCCTGTTCACGCAGCGTTGGGCGCCGTCGGCTGAACCGCCGGTGCTCGGTGCGCTCGGTCCGATCTATGGCACGCTGATCACCTCGGTGATCGCCATGTCGATCGCCATTCCGGTCGGTATCGGCATCGCGATCTTCCTCACCGAACTGTGCCCGAACTGGCTGCGTCGCCCGATCGGCATGGCGGTCGAACTGCTCGCCGGTATTCCCTCGATCATCTACGGCATGTGGGGCTTCTTCGTGCTCGGCCCGTTCCTGGCCAATCACTTCCAGCCGTTCCTGATCTCGGCCTTTGAAGGCGTGCCCGTGCTCGGCACCATCTTTGCCGGGCCGCCGTCCTATCTGTCGCTGTTCAACGCCTCGCTCATCCTCGCCATCATGGTGCTCCCCTTCATCACGGCGATCTCGGTCGACGTGTTCAAGACGGTGCCTCCGGTGCTCAAGGAAGCGGCCTACGGCGTCGGCTGCACCACCTGGGAAGTCGTCAAGAATGTCGTCATCCCCTACACCCGCGTCGGTGTGATCGGTGGCGTCATGCTGGCTCTCGGCCGTGCGCTCGGCGAGACGATGGCAGTCACCTTCATCATCGGCAACTCGTTCCGCATCACCGGTTCGATCTTCGGTCCAGGCACCACGATCTCCGCGGCCATTGCCTCGGAATTCGCGGAGAGCGACGGCCTGCATCAGTCCGGCCTGATCCTGCTCGGCCTGCTGTTGTTCGTGCTCACCTTCTTCGTGCTGTCGGCCGCGCGTCTGATGCTGCTCCGTCTCGAAAAGAAGGCAGGAAAGTAAGTCATGAGCGTCAATCCGATTTACCTCTCCCGTCGCCGCAACGACACGATCGTCCGCATTCTGTGCCTGGGTGCCGCGATCTTCGGCGTCACCTGGCTGGCGCTGATCCTGTTCACGCTGTTCTACAACGGCCTCGCCGGCCTCAGCGTGCAGATCTTCACCCAGAACACGCCGCCCCCTGGTTCGCAGGAAGGCGGCCTGCTCAATGCCATCGTCGGTTCGATCATCATGACTGTGATCGGCGTCGGCATCGGTGCGCCGCTCGGCCTGCTCGCCGGCACGTACCTCGCGGAATACGGCAAGCACGACAAGCTCACCTCGGTGATCCGTTTCATCAACGACGTGCTGCTATCGGCCCCGTCCATCATCATCGGCCTGTTCGTCTATGGCGCGGTGGTGGTGCCGATGGGGGGCTTCTCGGCTTTCGCCGGCTCGCTGGCGCTCGCCGTGATCGTCATCCCGGTGGTCGTCCGCACCACGGAAGACATGCTCGGCCTGGTTCCGAACCCGCTGCGTGAAGCGGCTTCGGCGCTCGGCCTGCCGCGCTCGCTGGTGATCAAGCGGATCGCCTATCGTGCAGCTCGCGCCGGTCTCATCACCGGCGTGCTGCTGGCGACCGCCCGCGTCGCCGGTGAAACCGCGCCACTGCTGTTCACCGCATTGAGCAACCAGTTCTTCAGCCTGGACCTCGGCAAGACGATGGCCAACCTTCCGGTCACCATCAACAACTTCGTCCAGAGCCCCTACGAATATTGGAAGCAGCTCGCCTGGAGCGGCGCGCTGATCATCACCTTGACCGTCCTTGCCCTGAACATTGGCGCGCGCATTCTCGGCGCCGAGAGGAAAGCAAAATGAGTGATCTCTCCGTGTCCGCCGCCAATCCCAGCGTCTCGATGCCGCCGCCGTCGGTGGTGCAGGGCGATACGCGTCCCAAGGTGACCGTGCGGGACCTGAACTTCTATTACGGCGAACACCACGCCCTGAAGAAGATCAACCTGAACCTCGCCGCCAACCGCGTCACCGCCTTCATCGGTCCGTCGGGCTGCGGCAAGTCCACGCTGCTGCGCATCTTCAACCGCATGTATGACCTCTATCCGGGTCAGCGCGCGGAAGGGCAGGTCATGCTCGAGAACCAGAACATTCTGGATCCGAAGCTCGACCTCAACCTGCTGCGTGCGCGCATCGGCATGGTGTTCCAGAAGCCGACTCCGTTCCCGATGACGATCTATGAAAACATCGCTTTCGGCATCCGCCTCTATGAGAAGATCTCCAAGGCGGAGATGGACGTGCGCGTCGAGAAGGCGCTGCGTGGCGGTGCGCTGTGGAACGAAGTCAAGGACAAGCTCAACGCCTCGGGCCTCAGCCTGTCGGGCGGCCAGCAGCAGCGTCTGTGCATCGCGCGCACGATCGCTGTGCGTCCGGAAGTGATCCTGTTCGACGAGCCCTGCTCGGCGCTCGATCCGATCTCGACCGCCAAGGTCGAAGAGCTGATCGACGAATTGAAGGATCAGTACACGATCGCCATCGTGACCCATAACATGCAGCAGGCGGCCCGTGTCTCCGACACCACCGCCTTCATGTATCTCGGTGAGCTTGTTGAATTCGACCAGACCAACAAGATCTTCACCTCGCCGAGCGACCGCCGCACCCAGGATTACATCACCGGCCGTTTCGGCTGACGCGACATATTCGCGAGAGGATTGACCTATGGCTTTTGAACACACGACCAAGGCCTTCGACGACGATCTTCAGGAACTCACCCGTCTCGTCGCCGAGATGGGGGGCCTGGCCGAACGTCAGATCGCAGAGTCCGTGGATGCGCTGGTCCGCCGCGACGTCGCCCTGGGCGCCCGCGTGGTGGCCACTGACGCCGAAATCGACCAGCTTCAGCGGCTGATCGAGGAACGCGCCGTCCTCACCATCGCCAAGCGCCAGCCGATGGCTGTCGATCTGCGCGAGATCGTCGGCGCGCTGCGCGTCGCCACCGATCTCGAGCGTATCGGCGATCTCTCCAAGAATATCGGCAAGCGCGTCAATGCGCTGGACAGCGACTTCCATCCGCTGAAGCTGATCCGTGGCCTCGAACACATGACCGATCTGGTGAACACCCAGGTCAAGGCCGTGCTCGATGCCTATGCCGCGCACGACCTCCCGGCCGCCATGGCGGTGTGGAAGGGCGACGAGGAAATCGACGCGATCTGCACCTCGCTGTTCCGCGAACTTTTGACCTATATGATGGAAGATCCGCGCAACATCTCGTTCTGTATCCATCTGATGTTCTGCGCCAAGAACATCGAACGGATCGGCGATCATGCCACCAACATCGCCGAGACGGTGTTCTACATGATCGAAGGTCAGCAGATGGTCGACAAGCGCCCGAAGGGTGACATGACCAACTTCGCTACGCCGGTGAGCTGAGGCTCATCGCGACGTCTCTGAACGACAGATAGGAAGCCAGCCATATGAACGCGCGCATTCTGGTAGTGGAAGACGAGGAAGCTCTGACCACGCTGCTGCGCTACAATCTCGACGCCGAAGGTTACGACGTCGAGACGGTTGCCCGCGGCGACGATGCCGACACCCGCTTGAAAGAGCGCGTGCCGGACCTCGTGGTCCTCGACTGGATGTTGCCCGGCCTGTCCGGCATCGAACTGTGCCGTCGCCTGCGGGCGCGGCCGGAAACCAAGGCGCTGCCGATCATCATGCTCACCGCGCGCGGTGAGGAGAGTGAGCGCGTTCGCGGCCTCGCCACCGGCGCCGACGATTACATCGTCAAGCCGTTCTCGGTGCCGGAACTGCTGGCCCGCGTGAAGGGCCTCCTGCGCCGTGCGGCGCCGGAGCGTCTGGCCACGGTGCTGGCTTTCGGTGACATCGAACTCGATCGCGACAAGCGCCGCGTGGTGCGCGCCGCCCGTCCGATCGATCTCGGTCCGACCGAATACCGGCTGCTCGAATTCTTTCTCGAGCATCCCGGTCGCGTGTTCAGCCGCGAGCAGCTGCTCGACAGCGTCTGGGGCCGTGACATCTATATCGACGAGCGCACCGTGGATGTTCACATCGGCCGTCTGCGCAAGCTGCTGAATCCGGCCGGCGAACCCGACCCGATCCGGACCGTGCGTGGCGCGGGCTATGCGCTGGACGATCGCTTCGACAAGGCGGCGGAGTAACGCTCTTTACCTCACGCTCTGCCCTCATCCTGAGGAGCCGCGCAGCGGCGTCTCGAAGGATGGCGACGGAGCTCCGACATCTCATGGTTCGAGACGGCGCTTCGCGCCTCCTCACCATGAGGGGCGGAGGTGGGCGGCTCTAGCTCAATAGCAAAGCAACAAAAAATGCCCGGCTCATCGCCGGGCATTTTCGTTCGTGCTGTTCGCTTACCGCATCGGCTTCGGCGCTGCCCGGCGACGATCGCTCGCAGGCTGGTAGGCGATCCGCGAGTGGTGCGCGCAGTAAGGTGCGCCGGCCACGGCCTTGCCGCCGCAGAAATAGAAATCGGTGCTGGCCGGATCACCCACCGGCCAATGGCAGGTGGCGTCGTTGAGCTCGACCAGCTGCAGGCGCTGGCTGATCGGGATCACGTTATCGACCGAGATCGGATCCGGCTCCATCTCGACCTGATAGTCGTGAGCCAGCGCCGTGTTGCCACGGGCGACCGGGCGCGGCATGCGCACCATCTGCTGGGCCGGACGCGGCTTGCGCGGGCGCGGCGCGGCAGAGGAGGGGCTCTTGGCGCGGCCGGAGAGGCCCAGGCGGTGCACCTTGCCGATAACGGCATTGCGGGTCACGTTACCGAGTTCCGCGGCGATCTGGCTGGCGGAAAGGCCGCCTTCCCAGAGTTTCTTGAGCTGTTCGACGCGATCGTCGGTCCAAGTGATTACCGTCATCGCTAAATCCCTTCGTATGCGCCGGCCGGCCTTGGCCCGCGCTGCGACTTGAAATCGTCAAAAAACCTCGTTGTCAGAATCCCTTAGCGCTCACCGGATGCATGACTGCTTCCGGCCTTACGCCGTACCGATAGTGTACAAGGGTCTACTGCCGCACGAGATGTCGTATCCGACAGGCCAAAAACTACATGATGCCGCGACTCACGCGCAAGAGTCGGCCGAGTCACATCCACATGCTTTCTGTCAACCAAACAGAAAAATCGGCCTTTTGTTCGATCAGGTGTGACATGGACGCCGCTATGCGCGGTTGACACCCTGTGCAGCCCCCATAAGATAATGGTCGCGTGCCGCCCGAGAAGGGCGGCACGTTTCGTTTTGAGGGTCCGCTACCCCATGTCGTACTGGTGTCATCGACCATGCAGACATCGGTAGGGACCGCAGACTGATTGATCGGAACCGTTATGACCAGCAACGCACCATCCTCGCAAATCTCTCAGGCCCATTTGCTGCCTGTCTTCGCGCGCGCGGATGTTGCCTTCGAGCGCGGTGAGGGTTCCTGGCTGATTTCGACCACCGGCGAGCGCTATCTCGATTTCACCAGCGGCGTGGCCGTGAATGCGCTCGGCCATGCGCATCCGCATATGGTCAAAGCGCTGCAGGAGCAGGCCACCAAGCTCTGGCACATGTCGAACCTGTTCAAGAGCCCAGATGGCGAGCGCCTTGCTGCGCGGCTGTGCGAAAACTCGTTCGCGGATTTCGTGTTCTTCGCCAATTCCGGCGCCGAGGCGATGGAATGCGCGCTGAAGGTGACGCGCCATTATCACTTCGCCAAGGGCAACCCCGAGCGCACGCGCATCATCACCTTTGAAGGCGCGTTCCATGGCCGGACCCTCGGCACGCTGGCAGCCACTGGCGCCGCGAAATATCTCGAAGGTTACGGAAAGCCGCTCGATGGTTTCGATCAGGTGCCGCTCGGCGATCTCGATGCGGTGAAGGCCGCGATCGGTCCGGAGACCGCCGGCATCGTTATCGAGCCGCTGCAGGGCGAAGGCGGCGTGCGCGCTGCGTCGAACGCGTTCTTCAAGGCGCTGCGCGAGCTGTGCGACAAGAACGGCATCCTGCTGATCTTCGACGAAGTGCAGACCGGCATGGGCCGCACCGGTACGCTGTTCGCCTATGAGCGTCTCGGCGTGACTCCGGACGTGATGTCGCTGGCCAAGGCACTCGGTGGTGGCTTCCCAATCGGCGCGTGCCTCGTCACCGCTGCGGCGGCCGAAGGCATGGCGCCGGGCTCGCATGGCTCCACCTTTGGCGGCAATCCGCTGGCGGTGGCGGCAGCCAATTCCGTGCTCGACGTGATGCTGGAGCCCGGCTTCTTCGAACAAGTGAAGCAGAAGACGCTGCTGCTGAAACAGAAACTCGCCAGCGTGGTCGATCGCTATCCGACCGTGCTTGCAGAAGTGCGCGGCGAAGGCATGCTGATCGGCCTCAAGGCCGTGGTGCCGGCGGCCGATCTGGTCGGCGCGCTGCGCGATGCCAAGCTGCTGACGGTGGGTGCGGGCGACAATGTCGTGCGCTTCCTGCCGCCGCTGATCGTGACCGAAAGCGACATCGAGGACGCCGTGCAGCGTCTGGAACAGGCCTGCACCGTGCTGGCAAAGGGAGCCGTGTGATGAACACGACTCCGCGGCACTTCCTTGATCTCACGGCGGTCTCCGCCAGTGAGCTGCGCAACATTCTCGATGCGGCTGGCGCCATGAAGGCGAAGCTGAAGAGCCAGAAGGACAGCAGCGCCGATCGCGATCATCCGCTGAAGAATAAAACGCTGGCGATGATCTTTGAAAAGCCTTCGACGCGCACCCGCGTGTCGTTCGAGGTCGGCATGCGTCAGCTCGGCGGCGAAGTCGTCATGCTGACCGGTGCCGAAATGCAGCTCGGCCGCGGTGAGACGATTGCCGATACGGCGCGGGTGCTGTCGCGTTTCGTCGACATCATCATGATCCGCATCCTCAATCATGACTCGCTGATGGAGCTGGCCAACAACGCCACCGTGCCGGTCATCAACGGCCTGACGCGTTTCTCGCATCCGTGCCAGGTCATGGCCGACGTGATGACCTATGAGGAGCATCGCGGCAACATCAAGGGCCGCACCGTGGCCTGGGTCGGCGACGACAACAATGTGCTGATGTCCTGGGCCCATGCGGCCGAGCGCTTCAAGTTCAAGCTGAACATCGCCACGCCGCCGCAGCTGTCGCCGAAGAAGGCGTTCAAGGAGTGGGCGAAGGCGTCGGGTGCCGACATCACCTTCTCGCATGATCCCGATGCCATGACCAAGGGCGTCGATTGCGTGGTCACCGACACCTGGGTGTCGATGGGCGACAAGGAGGGCGAGACGCGCCACAATCTCCTGAAGCCGTATCAGGTCAATGAGCGGCTGATGGGTCTGGCGAACAAGGACGCACTGTTCATGCACTGCCTGCCCGCGCATCGCGGCGAGGAAGTCACGGACGCGGTCATCGATGGCCCGCAATCGGTGGTGTTCGACGAAGCCGAGAACCGTCTGCATGCGCAGAAGGGGATTCTGGCGTGGTGTCTGGCGCGGTGAAGTAAACACGGTACCCGACTGTCGCCGCAACACACTCTCACTGTCATCGCCCGGCTTGACCGGGCGATCCAGTATACGCTGACGTCTATGATGGCACCGCGGTGCCGGTGTCTACTGGATCCCCCGCTTTCGCGGGGGATGACAGTTTGAACGCGGTTCTTAAGCCGCCACCTTCTTCGGCGCAAAACGTCCGTAGAACGTCTCGCCCTTCGCAGCCATTTCCTCGAGCAGTTTCGGCGGCGTAAACCGCGAGCCGTATTTGGCTTCCAGCTTGTGGCAGAGCTCGACGAACTTCTTCGTGCCCATGAAGTCGATATAGCTCAGCGTGCCGCCGGTGAACGGCGCGAAGCCGAAGCCGAGGATGGAGCCGACATCCGCTTCACGCGGATCGACGATCACATTGTCCTCGACCGTGCGCGCGGCTTCCACCGCCTGCACCACCAGGAAACGCTGCTTCAACTCCTCGATGTCGAGCGTGTCGGGATCGACCGGCTTCGGCAGCAGGGGCGCAATGCCCTTCCACAAGGCCTTCGAGCCCTTGCCCTTCGGCGGATACTCGTAAAAACCCTTGCCGTTCTTGCGGCCAAAGCGCTCCTGCTTCTCCACCATCTCGACGATCAGCTTCTTCTGCGCCTGGTCGACCGCTTGCGAGCCGAGATCGGCCTCGGTGGCCTTCATGATCTTCAGCACTAGGTCGAGCGCGATCTCGTCCGACAGCGACAGCGGGCCGACCGGCATGCCGGCCATTTTTGCGGTGTTCTCGATCATCGCCGGTGGCACGCCTTCGAGCAGCATTTCGAGCCCTTCGGCGGTGAAACGCAGCACGCAGCGATTAGCGAAGAAGCCGCGGCTATCATTGACGACGATGGGCGTCTTGCCGATGACGCGGATGTAATCGAGCGCCGTGGCGAGCGCGACATCGCCGGTGTTCTTGCCGACGATGGTCTCCACCAGCATCATCTTCTCGACCGGCGAGAAGAAGTGGATGCCGATGAATTTCGATTGGTCCTCGAATTCCTCAGCCAGCGAGTTGATCGGCAGCGTCGAGGTATTGGAGGCGATGATGGCGCCTTCCTTCAGCAGCGGCTGCACCTTCTTGTAGATCTCGGCCTTGACCGCGCGATCCTCGAACACGGCCTCGATGACGAGATCGCATTCCTTGATCACGTTGAAGTCGGCGGTGGCCGTGATCTTCGACATCAGCGCGTCGCGATCGGCTTCCTTGGCGCGACCCTTGGCAATCAGCCCGTCGATGACCGACTGGCAATGCGCGCGGCCCTTTTCGGCGGCGGCCTGGTCGCGATCGATCAACACGACATCGATGCCGCCCTTGGCCGAGACATAACCGACCGACGCGCCCATGAAGCCGGCGCCGATGATGGCGAGCTTCTTGACCTTGGTCGGCGGCACGTTCTGCGGACGGCGGGCGCCCTTGTTGAGCTCCTGCATGGACAGGAACAGGCTGCGGATCATCGCCGCTGCTTCCTTGGTCTGCAGGACGTGGGCGAAGTAACGCGACTCCACCCGCAGCGCCGCATCCATCGGCAATTGCAGGCCTTCATAGACGCACTGCATGATGGCGCGGGCGGCCGGATAGTTGTCAAACGTCTCGCGCCGATAGATGGCGTTGCCGGCCGGGAACATCATCATGCCCTGCTTGGAATAGACGGGGCCGCCAGGCAGCTTGAAGCCCTTCTCGTCCCATGGGGCGACAGCCTTGCCGCCGGCCTTGATCCATTCCTTCGCGGTTGTGATGAGGTCAGCTGCCGGCACCACGGCGCCGACGATGTTCATCGCCTTCGCCTTGGCGAGATTGATCGCATCGCCCTTGAGCAGCATCTGCATCGTGTCCTGCGGCTGCAGCATGCGCGCCAGACGCTGGGTGCCGCCACCGCCCGGGAACAGGCCGACCTTGATCTCGGGCAGGCCGAGGCGCGTCTTCGGGTTTTCAGCCGCGACACGGTAGTGGCAGGCGAGCGTCACTTCGAACGCGCCGCCGAGCGCGAGGCCGTTGATGGCCGCGACCCACGGCTTGCCCGCGGTCTCGATCTTGCGCAGCGTCAGCGACAGCTTGCGGCTCTCGTCGAACAGCAACTGCTGGGCGGCTTCCTCGCCCTTGGCTTTCTTCGTCTCGGCGAACACCTTGTTCATGCCTTCCAGCATGGAGAGATCGGCGCCGGCCGAGAAAGCGTCCTTGCCGGAGGTGACGACGACGCCCTTCACGGCAGCATCCGCCGTGGTCTGGTCGACGATGGCGCCGAGTTCCTCGATGGTGGTGGTGTCGAGCACGTTCATCGAACGGCCGGGAATGTCCCAGGTGACGAGGGCGATGCCGTCGGCGTCGGTCTCAACCTTGAAATTCTTGAAGGTCATGTGTGGCTCCCAAAATGCCTGCAGCCATGAGGCGCGAGCGTTGATGTGATTGTCCCCTCTCCCGCTTGCGGGAGAGGGTGCCTGAGCGAAGCGAAAGGCGGGAGAGGGACCGTCACTAAGGCCCTGTCCCGTCTCGAACACGCTTCGCGTGTTCGATCCACCCTCCCCCGCTTTGCGGGGGAGGGGAAAAGTCACACGCGTTCGATGATGGTGGCGGTGCCCATGCCGCCGCCGATGCAGAGAGTGACGAGGGCCGTCGACTTGCCGGTGCGCTCAAGTTCGTCGAGCACGGTGCCGAGAATCATGGCGCCGGTGGCGCCGAGCGGATGACCCATGGCAATGGCGCCGCCGCAGACATTGATCTTCTCATTGTCGATGTCGAAAGCCTGGATGAAGCGCAGCACCACCGAGGCGAAAGCCTCGTTGAGTTCGAACAGATCGATGTCCGAGAGCTTCATGCCGGACCGCTCCAGCACCTTCTTGGTGACGTCCACCGGACCGGTGAGCATCATCGCCGGCTCGGAGCCGATATTGGCGAAGGCGCGGATCTTTGCACGCGGCTTCAGGCCGGCCTTCTTGCCGGCCTCAGCGCTGCCAAGCAGCACGGCGGCGGCGCCGTCCACGATGCCGGACGAATTGCCGGCGTGATGGACGTAGTTCACTGCCTCGATTTCCGGATGCGACTGGATGGCGACGCCATCGAAACCGCCCATGGCCGCCACGGTGGCGAAAGAGGGCTGCAATGCGGCCAACGACTGCATCGTGGTGGACGGGCGCATATGCTCGTCCTTGGCGAGGATCGTCAGGCCGTTGATGTCCTTGACCGGGACGATCGAGTTCTTGAAGCGACCTTCCTCCCACGCCTTGGCGGCGCGCTGCTGGCTCTGCACGGAGTAAGCATCGACGTCATCGCGCGAGAAACCGTATTTGGTCGCGATCAGATCGGCCGAGACGCCCTGCGGCATGAAGTAAGCGGGAACGGCGATCGACGGATCGACCGGCCATGCGCCGCCGGAGGCGCCGATACCGACGCGGCTCATGGATTCCGCGCCGCCGCCGATGGTGAGTTCGTGCTGGCCGGCCATCACCTGGGCGGCAGCAAAGTTCACGGCGTCGAGGCCGGACGCGCAGAAACGGTTGATCTGGATGCCGGGGACATCATTGCCATAGCCGGCCGAGAGTGCCGCCATGCGCGCGATGTCGCCGCCGGCCTCCCCAACGGGATCGACGACGCCGAGAATGACGTCATCGATGCTGCCGGGCTTGAGGTTGTTGCGCTCCTTCAGCGCCTTCAGCGGCGCGGTGGCGAGCGCGAGCGCCGTCACCTCATGCAGCGAACCATCGGACTTGCCGCGGCCGCGCGGCGTGCGAACGTGATCGTAGATATAGGCCTCGGGCATGGTGTCTCCCTTCGGATTTAATCCGGTTGTCCCATTGTCGTCGCCCGGCTTGACCGGGCGATCCAGTAAACGCGGGCGTTTGAGCTTGATCTGTGACGTTGGTGTCTACTGGATCCCCGCTTTCGCGGGGATGACAGTCGAGTGTGTTTTGACAGCTATGATCAGAACGCTTCCGCCGGAAGCTCCATCGTCGTGGCGGCTCCCGTCTGGATGCGGGCGAGATGCACGGTGGTTTCCGGCAGCATCCGCTCCATGAAGAAGCGGCCGGTGACGAGTTTGGTGGTCAGGAACGGCGTGGCGCCGTCGGCGGCGATCTTGTCCTGGGCGATCTTCGCCATCTTCGCCCACATATAGGCAAAGGCGGTGAGGCCGAACAGTTGCATGTAATCGGTGGCGCCGGCGCCGGCATTGTCGGGCTTGGCCATGGCATTGTTCATCAGCCACATGGTGGCCTGCTGCAGGTGACCGAGCGCATTCGACAGCGGATCGATATAGGGCTTCATGGCTTCGTCACCGCCATGCTCCTTCGCAAAGGCCGCAACCTCGCCGAAGAATGCCATCGCCGCACGGCCGCCATCGCGCGGCAGCTTGCGGCCGACCAGATCGAGGGCCTGGATGCCGTTGGCGCCTTCATAGATCATGGCGATGCGGGCATCGCGGACGAACTGCTCCATGCCCCATTCGGCGATATAGCCGTGGCCGCCGAACATCTGCTGCGCCGACACCGCATTGGCAAAGCCGCCATCGGTGAGCACGCCCTTCAGCACCGGGGTCATCAGGCCCATATGGTCGTCAGCGGCCTGGCGCTCCTTCGGATCGTCCGAGCGATGGGCGACATCGCTCTTCAGCGCGGTCCACACCACCATGGCGCGGGCGGCTTCGTTGAAGGCGCGGATGGTGAGCAGTGTGCGGCGCACGTCCGGATGCACCATGATTGAATCCGCCGCCTTGTCCGGCGACTTCGGCCCGGTCAGCGAACGGCCCTGCAGACGGTCCTTGGCGTAGGCGACGGCGTTCTGATACGCGACTTCCGACTGCGCGAGGCCCTGTACGGCAACGCCGAGACGGGCTTCGTTCATCATCACGAACATGCCCTGCATGCCCTTGTTCTCTTCGCCGATCAGCCAGCCGGTGGCATTGTCGTAATTCATCACACAGGTGGAATTGCCGTGGATGCCCATCTTGTGCTCGATGGAGCCGCAGACGACGCCGTTGCGTTCACCGAGCGAGCCATCGTCATTGACCAGCACCTTCGGCACGACAAAGAGCGAGACGCCCTTGATGCCGGCCGGTGCGCCTTCGATGCGCGCCAGCACGAGATGGATGATGTTGTCGGCCATGTCGTGTTCGCCGGCCGAGATGAAAATCTTGGTGCCGGAAATCTTGTAGCTGCCGTCGCCCTGCGGCACCGCCTTGGTGCGGAGCAGGCCGAGATCGGTGCCGCAATGCGGTTCGGTCAGGTTCATGGTCCCGGTCCATTCGCCGGACACCATTTTGGGCAGATATTTTGATTTCTGCTCATCCTTGCCATGCACGATCAATGCTGCGGTCGCGCCCATGGTGAGGCCGCCATACATCGAGAAGGCCATGTTCGCCGAGATCTGGAATTCGGCGACGGTCTGCGACAGCGTCACCGGCAGGCCTTGGCCACCATATTCAACGGGTGCGGAGAGGCCGAGCCAGCCGCCTTCAGTCACCTGCTTGAACGCGTCCTTGAAACCCTTTGGAGTCGTGACGCTGCCATCGTCGTTCCGCTTGCAACCTTCGAGGTCGCCGACGCGGTTCAGCGGCTGCAGCACTTCCTCGCTAAGCTTGGCGGCTTCGCCAAGGATCGCCTCGCGCACATCGGCCGATGCGTCCGCAAAGCCCGGGAGATTATTGTAGCGATCGAACTGGAACACGTCATTGAGCAGAAAGCCGACGTCTTCGAGCGGCGCTTTGTAACTGGGCATGGAATCCTCCCCGGTTGGATTTCGTTGTTCAGTTGCGACAGCCTGCTGCGAGCTTACAGCAAGGCTGATGGAATGTGATTTGAAATGTCAGGCGCCTTATTGCCGCGCCAGCATTTCACCCATGAGACGGTGCAGCAGATTGATGGCCTTCAGCGGACGCACCATCACCTTGAAATGGGTGATGCGGCCATCGGCATCGAAAGTGATCATGTCGATGCCGTTGATCTTGATGTCCTCGATCTCGTTCTCGAATTCGAGCACGGCCGAGGTCTCGTTGCGCCATTCGCCGATATAGGTGAAGCCGGGCCCGCCCAGCACCTGATCGGCGGCGGCGAGATATTTGAACACGATGTCACGGCCCCGCTGTGGTGAATGCACCACCGGGCTCTCGAACACGGCATCGGGATGCAGCAGCTCACGGAGCGCAGCATGGTCGTGGGACTTCATAAAGCCGTACCACTTGTCGAGGCCCTGCATTTGATTGCCTTGCATTGCCATCGGCGATCTCCGCGTTTCCATACACCCTTGCATGGAAACTAGCGCGGGCGGATGGATTTCGTCAATACACTTGTGTATGGTTGGGTCATGGACGAGCAAGTGACCAAGGACAGGCTGACCCGCACGGCGTGGCTAGATCATGGCCTCCGCATTCTGGCGCGGCAGGGCGCGGCGGCGCTCAAGGTCGGCGATCTCGCTGCCGGACTGAACGTCTCGCGCGGAAGTTTCTATTGGCATTTCAAGGACATCGGAGAATTTCGCCTGCAGCTTCTGGAGCGTTGGCAGGAGCGGACGACCGATCAGGTGCTGGAGCAGACCGATGCCTCGACCACCGGCGCAGCGCGCCTGACGCATCTCATGAAACTGGCCTTCAACGAGGATCGCAGCCTCGATCGCTCGATCCGCGGGATGGCCTCGACCGACAAGGCTGTCGCCAAAATGGTGGCGTCCGTCGATGCCCGGCGCATTGCTTACATGGCGAATGTGCTGACCGAAGCGGGGGTCGAGAGCCGCCGCGCCTTGTCGCGCGCGGAGTTTCTGTATTGGGCCTATATCGGCCAGTCCGCGGTGATGGATCCGCGCCATGACTCGATGACCGAGCGCGACATCGACGACCTCAGCGCGTTGTTCACGCGCTAAGTGCGGTGTTCACGCCCTGAAACATCCGAGGCGCGAACGCCTCATCCTACCTATGAATCCGCGCAAGTGTATCGTCCGATTAACATTTAAGGCGCGGATACGGGCATCCTTAACCCGTTATTTACCCTAACCCTGAAAAGTCCGGACTGAGGCAGA
This sequence comes from Tardiphaga sp. GW821-FHT12E02, assembly GCF_058807155.1. Taxonomy (NCBI): domain Bacteria; kingdom Pseudomonadati; phylum Pseudomonadota; class Alphaproteobacteria; order Hyphomicrobiales; family Nitrobacteraceae; genus Tardiphaga; species Tardiphaga sp. GW821-FHT12E02. The sequence goes on along the minus strand of NZ_JBXAQK010000001.1, from coordinate 417,643 downwards.
CCACCGCGTTCCCGTTTCGAATTTCTTCATCTTGGGACGCGTGGAGGCTGCAGGCGCTGGTTGGCGTCAGGCTCGTAACCGGACCAAAGCATGAATTCGCGCGTATCGTGGAGTGTTGAGGGGATGGACCCATCGGTTCGTGAGCGGGCCGAAGCCGCTGCGCGCCGCGCGGGCATGTCCCTGACGGATTGGCTGAACACGACCATCGGCGAATCTCCGGTTGCTCCCGCGATGCATGGCTATGCCGATCATGCCCGGCCGACGGAAGCTCCCCAGGCGCCGCGCTATCAGGCGCGTCCCGGTCATTCACCGCGTGCGGCCATGCCGCCGCGTCCGGCAGCGATGCCGCAGCGCGACGTCGCCGAAGTCGCGGATATTCATCAGCGCCTCGACGCGATCGCACGCCAGATCGAAGAATTTTCGCGCCCGGCTCCGCGCAGCAACAATGAGCCCGGCGTTGCGCGCCAGCTCAACGAAGCCATCTCGCGTCTCGATGCGCGTCTGTCGCAGATCAGCGAGCAGCCGCGTCGCGCTGCGCCGGCCTACCAGCCGCATTATGATCCGCGCCCGAATCCCGACATGGTCGAGCGTGCAGCCAATCAGGTCTATAGCTCGGCGCCGCAGTCCGATCCGTTCTCGCTCGATTTTGCTATTGCTGAAATTGCCGCGCGCCAGGATGAACTCGACGGCGCTCCGCGGATGGCACCACGCTATGCGCCGCCGATCGCTCCCCATGTGACGCCGCCGCCAGCGATGCCTGACATGTCGGGGCTGGAGCGCCAGCTGTCACAGATCACCAGCAAGATCGATGCACTGCAGCGGCCGAATGACAGCATCGAGCAATCGATCGCGACGTTCCGCAGCGAGCTCGCCGAAATCCGCACTGCGGTGACCGAAGCGCTGCCGCGTCGCGCCATCGAATCGATTGAAAACGAAATCCGCGCGCTCTCGCAGCGGATCGATGAAACGCGCTCCAGCGGCATTGATGCCGATGTGCTTGGCAATCTCGAACATGCGCTCGGCGACATCCACAAGACACTGAAGACGTTGACGCCAGCCGAACAGCTCGCCGGCTTCGACCAGGCCATTAACAATCTCGGCAGCAAGATCGACCAGATCGTGCGTTCGAGCGACAATCCCGGCACGCTGGAGCAGCTCGAAGGCGCGCTCGCTGCCTTGCGCGCCATCGTCTCCAATGTCGCCACCAATGAAGCGGTCGGACGTCTCAGCGACGACTTGCAGCGTTTGTCGTCCAAGGTCGACCAGCTGGCCCAGAGCAGCGACACCAGCATGTTTGCCGCGCTCGAAGCGCGCATCATGACGCTGACCACGACGCTCGAAAATCGCGAGCGTCCGCAGGCCGCCAATTCCGACAATCTGGAAACCGCGCTCGCGGCACTCGCGCAGCGCCTCGATCACCTGCCGGTCGGCAACGACCAGTCCTCCGCCTTCACGCATCTGGAGCAGCGCGTCACCTATCTGCTGGAGCGCATGGAGAGCATCAGCGATCCGCGCGCCGCCAACAATCTCGGCCGCGTCGAGGACGGCCTGCAGGACATTCTGCGCCATCTCGAACGCCAGCAGACGATGTTTGCCGCTGCGCTGAGCGACAGCCGTGCCGAATCCGGCCTGGTCGATTCGTTCAAGCGCGAACTGTCCGACATGCGCTTCAGCCAGTCGGAAACCGATCGCCATCTGCAGGATTCGATGGAGGTCGTGCATTCGACCCTCGGCCATGTGGTCGATCGTCTGGCTAAGATCGAGGGCGATCTGCGCAATGTCAGCGCGCGTCCGGCCCCGCAGCAACCCGTGCCGGCCGCAGCGCCAATGCCGCCTGCGCCGCAGCCCGCTCCGATGCAGCAGTCGCCGATGCAGCCCGCCATGGCTGCGCCGCCGCGTCCGCAAATGCCCAATCCGGTGAAGCCGCAGGTTGCTGCGCCGTCGCAGATCGAAGTGCGTCCGCCGCAGGCGCATTTCGACGCCGCGCCGCGCGATTTCGCCGCGACCGCGATTTCGAGCGAGCCTGCACCTGCGTTCCAGGTACCCAAGGCGATCAGCGATATTCTCGATCCGAAGCCGGCGCCAAAGCCGGCCGCGCCACCGGTCACCGTCGAGCGTCCGTCGTCGCCGCGTCCGATGGTCGATCCGCAATTGCCGCCCGATCATCCGCTTGAGCCCGGCACGCGCCCGCAAGGTCGCGGTGCCTCGCCGTCGGAACGTATCGCCGCGTCGGAAGATGCGATCAGCGAGATCGCCGGTGCCGCTCCGGAGCCCGCGAGCGCATCGAGCTTCATTGCCGCCGCGCGCCGTGCTGCGCAGGCAGCCGCCTCGACGGGTGAGAAGCCCAAGGGGGCCAAGACCGCTCCGCAAGCCGAGGGCGAAAAGGGCCCATCGACCATTGGCTCGAAGATCCGTTCGCTGCTGGTCGGCGCGAGCGTGGTGGTGATCGTGCTCGGCTCGTTCAAGATGGCGATGACGCTGCTGGACGACGGCGGATCGCAGCCGCCGATGGCCGCGAACAGCCATACGCCGCCGCTCTATCTCGATGCGCCGAAGGCAAACGAGATCCAGCCGCAAGCGCCGGCTTCGTCCATCGGTGCGCCGACATCGGCGCCGTCGATCGGCAAGCAGTCGCTGATCGCGCCGACGCCTGAAGCCGCGCCTGCGCCGCAGCAGGCACCGGTGCCGCAAGCTGCGCCCGTTCCTTATATCTCGTCCGATGTGACCGGCAGCATTGCCGCGCCGCAGACAGGCTTGCCTGCGGCTCCGACGCTGCTGCCACCAAGCGGTCAGAAACTTGGAACGGTGACGATTCCTGCCGGCGAGAAATTGCCTGATGGCATCGGTGGTGCAGCACTGCGTAGTGCTGCGCTGAAGGGCGACGCGACGGCTGCCTTCGAAGTCGGTGTGCGCTTCGCCGAAGGCCGCGGCGTGCCGCAGAGCTATGAAGAAGCCGCCAAGTGGTATGACCGCGCGGCGCAGGCCGGCGTCGTGCCCGGCATGTTCCGCCTGGGCACGCTGTATGAAAAGGGCCTCGGCCTGAAGAAGGATTGGGAAGTCGCGCGCCGCTACTACATGCAGGCGGCCGAGCGCGGCAATGCCAAGGCGATGCACAATCTCGCTGTGCTCGATGCCGATGGCGGCACCCGTGGCGCCAATTACAAGAGCGCCTCGCTCTGGTTCCGCAAGGCCGCCGATCGCGGCGTGGCCGACAGCCAGTTCAATCTCGGCATCCTCTATGCGCGTGGCATTGGCGTCGATCAGAACCTCGCCGAAAGCTTCAAGTGGTTCAGCCTCGCCGCTGCCGCGGGCGATGTCGATGCCGGCAAGAAGCGTGACGATGTGGCCAAGCGTCTCGATCCGCAGTCGCTGGCCGCAGCGAAGCTCGCGATCCAGACTTTTGTGCCGGAAGGCCAACCGGAAGATGCGCTCAATGTCGCAACGCCTGCCGGTGGCTGGGACAATGCACCGGCACAAGCCGCCAAATCCGCGAACAGCAAGCGCGCTGCACGTTGAAGAATGTTCGGACCGTAGGATGGGTTGAGCGGAGCGATACCCATCACAACCCTCCGTGCTCGTGGTGATGGGTATCGCTCCGGCGCTACGCGCCTGCACTCAACCCATCCTACGAGATCGTATTTAATCGCTCGAATGTTCGAACCCGCGGTCTTATTTCCTCAACAAAGCTTCATCAGACTTGATTGCTGAAGCGTGAGGAATTCGATTTGTCTTTGCATGGTGACGATCCGCAGTCGCGGCCATCCGCCCCATCTGCCGGCCCTTGGAGCATTCCCCGCGTTGCGCCGCCGCAGCAGCAGCGAAACTCGCAGCCGCCTCCACCAGAGCCAGAACCCGCACAGCGGTGGCGTCCGAGCCTGATGACCATTGCTTTTGCGGTGCTGCTGTTCGGCGGCCTGGGCATCCGCGCCTATAAGGATCTCTCCACGCCCGAAGCCTGGTCCTACTGGAAGGATTTGTACGTCTCGCCGAGCATGAGCGCCGAGGTGATCGACAATGTCGATCTCGGAAAATCGGGTCGCAAGGCGCTGGCGATCTCCGGCAAGATTGGCGCTGCCAGCGCCACCTGGTTTCGTGAACAGCTGGATCAGGCCAAGCTTCAGCCAGGCGATATCGTGCTGATGTCGTCGCCCGGCGGCAATCTGAGCCAGTCCATGATCATGGGCGAAGTGATCCGCGCCCGCGGTCTCTCGACGGCCGTCGGCACGGCAGATGCCGATGGGCGCATCAAGCCATCCTTCTGCGCCAGCGCCTGTGTCACGGCCTATGCCGGTGGCAAGGTGCGCATCGGCATCGATGGCTCGCGGCTCGGCGTACATCGCTTCTCCTCGCCAAGGGTGAGGGACGATGCCGAGGCTTCCGCGCAGCGCACCATGGGTTTTGTGCTGAGCTACATGACCAAGATGGGCGTCTCGTCATCGGTGGTGGAGGCGATGTCCGGCACCGAGAAGATCCGCTGGCTCACCGGTGGCGAGGCATCGAGCATGAATCTGGTCACCGATCCCGTGCAACGCAGTTGAGATCAAGCTTTGCAAGCAAGCCATTTACCACAGCAGCGGTTGCTGGTCCGATCCGGCGAAAAAGGGGCCATTCGCCGGAATCTTTGATCCCATCGCAGGGCGATATCGTCTAAGAGGGAATTGCGGCCCCATCCGCGCCGCCTCAAGAACAATGCCGCGCGTGGCTTTGGCCAGAACTCCAGGGCCCGACGCGGCGCCAATCTCGAAGCGAACGCGCGTGCAGCTGTACCTCCCGATCGCCGACCTTCCCGTCAACGTGCTGCTCATCCTGGCGATGGGCGCCGCGGTCGGCTTCGTGTCGGGCATGTTCGGCGTCGGCGGCGGCTTCCTGATGACGCCGCTGCTGATTTTCATCGGCATTTCGCCGGCGGTTTCGGTGGCCTCGGTGGCCAGCCATATCGCCGCCTCGTCCTTCTCCGGCGCATTGTCCTACTGGCGGCGCCGCGCGATCGATCCTGCGCTGGCAGGGGTGTTGCTCACCGGCGGCATCGCCGGCACGGCGCTCGGCGTCTGGGTGTTCACGTTGCTGCGCAATCTCGGCCAGCTCGATCTCACCATCGCGCTGTCCTACGTGATCCTGCTCACGGGTGTCGGCAGCGCCATGTTCTGGGAAGGCCTGCGCGCGCTGATCCGGCTGCGTCGCGGCACGCCGGTCACCTTTCGCCGGCCCGGCAGCCATAACTGGGTCCATGGCCTGCCGCTGAAAATGCGCTTCAAGCGCTCGAAGATTTACCTGTCGGTGATTCCTGTCGTCGCTGTCGGCCTGCTGATCGGCTTTATCGGCGCGGTCATGGGCATCGGCGGCAGCTTCATCCTGATCCCGATCCTGATCTACTGGCTGCGCGTGCCCACCGCGACGGTGCTCGGCACCTCGATGGTGCTGACGCTGGTCACCATGATCATCGCCACGCTGCTGCATGCGGTGACCAATCACCTCGTCGATGCCGTGCTGGCGCTGATCCTGATGGTCGGCGGTGTCACCGGCGCGCAGTTCGGCGCCCGCGCCGGGCAGAAGATCCGCGGCGAGCATCTGCGCCTGCTGCTCGGCCTGCTCATCCTAGCCGTCGGCATCCGCTTTGCCGCGCAACTGGTGATCCAGCCGGAAGACCTGTTCATCGTCCGCGATCTCTCCGGAGGTGGCGGGTCATGATGTGGGCCTGGCTGATTGCGATCCTCGCCCTGTTGCTCGGCGCGGTCGCGCCTGTGCGGGCGGAACGGCTGATCGTGTCGGTGTCCAATCATCGCGTCACCGTCACGCCGAATTATGCCGGTGAGGAACTGGTCCTGTTCGGCTCCGTCGAGAAGGACGACAAGACGCCGCCGGCCCGCAGCAATTACAATCTGGTCGTTACGGTCTCCGGCCCGCGCACCGATCTTGTCACCTGGCGCAAGCAGCGCCGCTTCGGCATCTGGATCAATACGGAATCGCGCGAATTCCTGCAGGTGCCGGCCTATCTCGCGGTGTTCGCCAATCGCCCCATCGATGCCATCGCGCCGGTGGATGTGCAGCGCCGCCAGCAGCTTGGCATCAACAATGTGCTGCTCACCCAGCGCGTCGGCACCGACTTTGCGGATGTGGTGTCCACCGATCCGTTTCGCAGTGCCTTCGTGCGGCTGCGCAAGGAACATGGCCTCTACCGCGAAGAGACCTCGGCGGTGACCTTCCTCACGCCGACGCTGTTTCGCACCACGATCCCGTTGCCGGCCGAAGTGCCCATCGGCACTTACGATGTCGAAATCGAGTTGTTCGCCGATGGCGCTTTCATCACCAAAGCCGAAACTGCCTTCGACATCGTCAAGGTCGGCTTCGAGCAATTTGTCGCCAATGCCGCGCGCAATCATGGCCTGATCTACGGCGTGATGACGGCGATCATGGCGCTGCTGTCCGGTTGGGCGGCGTCGATCGTATTCCGCCGCGACTGATGCGAGAGGCTAAGCTTCTTCCTCGTCCAGTCCCCGCGCCATTGCACGCTTCGCAGCCTCGCGATGATCGTCATTGATATGCGTCGCCACCATTCGCAACGCGGTTGCGAGGATCGCGGCGTCATCGCCGAAGCCGAGGATCGGCAGCACATCCGGCACGAAATCGAACGGCAGGATGAAATAAGCGAGCGCGCCCAGCAGCGCCGCCTGCACATGGCGCGGCGTTTGCCGGTCGAAGGCACAATAATAGGCTGCGAGCAGGTCTTCCATGAAGGGCAGCTTCACGGCGAGTTTCTTCAGCTTGCGCCAGAATTGCTTGCGAACGCTTTCGCGGTCCTGCGCCAGCCGGTCGGCGGGCTCAAATCCCACGCTATGTTCGGTGGCCATGCTTTGATCCTCTCAATGACGCTCGATCTAACCTCGCCCCGCTTGCGGGGAGAGGTCGGCGCGCAGTGCCGGGTGCGGGGGCTCTTCACATGCTCCGAGTCTGCGGAGGCTCCCCCTCATCCGTCGCGGACTTCGTCCCCGCCACCTTCTCCCCGCAAGCGGGGAGAAGACAGAGCTTGCGCCTCGACTTATTTGGTCACGTTCTACAGCACTGCAACGTTACCCGTTCAGCCGCTTTGCGATCGCATCCATCGCCTTGGCCAGGTCGACATCCTTCTGGGTCACCCCATCGGCGTCGTGGGTGGACAGCACCACCTCCACGGTTTTGTAGACATTGCGCCATTCGGGATGGTGATCGCTCTTCTCGGCCACCAGCGCCGCCCGCGCCATGAAGCCAAAAGCCTCGTTGAAGTCCTTGAAGGTAAAAGTCCGCTCAATGGCGTCCCGGCCCTTGGCCTCGCTCCAGCCGGTCAGTTCCTTCAGCGCCGCCTTGCGCCCGTCCGCCGATAGCCGATCCACCATGGCAACCTCCTGTATCACCTGAACTTTACCCCAACGCGCAATGACACATCATCGATCCATGCCACAATAAGGCAGCAAATTCCGCGCATGGACCGCTAACCACGCGTCCCGGTAACCATGCTGGCTTTGGAACGGGCACGGGGTCCGGAACTTTGATAGACTGCGGCTCTAACCCACTTTGGTGACAATGGACTTGAAGCGCCTGTTTTCGAGATCGATGACGGATGGACCCGAGGTCATTGGACCGGTCGGGCTTCCGTCGCCGCGTTCGGTCCGGCGCAAGATGACATTGATCACGCTGGCCGGCACGCTGGCGATCGTCGCTGCCGTCGCCGGCGCCTATTACTTCGCAATGAAGCCGGTGCCGCTGAAGATTGCGGTCGGGCCTGCCAATAGCGACGACGTCAAGGTCGTGCAGGCGCTGGTGCAGGCTTTCTCACGCGATCATCGCACGGTGCGATTGCGCCCGCAGATTACCGATGGCGCCACGGCGAGCGCCCAGGCGCTGGCCGATGGCAAAGCCGATCTCGCTGTGATCCGCGGCGATCTCCCCGTTCCCAAGAACGCGCGAGCGGTGGCGACTCTTCGCAAGAATGTCGCCGTGCTGTGGGTGCCGGCGCCGGCCAAGGGCACGGTCCGCGGCAAGAAGGCGGCGGCTAAGATCACCAAGATTCCCGATCTCGCCGGCAAGCGCATTGGCGTGATCGGCAAGACGCAAGCCAACGTCAATTTGCTCAACGTCATCCTGCGTCAGTATGGCGTCGATCCCGCCAAGGTGACGATCCAGCAGTTCTCTACCACCGATGTCGCCGAAGCCGTGAAAGACCAGAAGGTCGATGCCTTCATCGCGGCCGGCCCCGTCAACAGCAAGATCACAGGTGAGGCGCTGCAGGCGACCACGCGTGATGGCGGCACGCCGACCTTTCTTGCCATCGATTCCGCAGATGCGATCGCGCAGAATTATCCGGTCTATGAGGCCTCTGAAATTCCGGCGGGTACTTTCGGCGGCGCGCCGGCGCGCCCGGATGATGATGTGAAGACCATCAGCTTCTCACATCACATCGTGGCGCGGCAGGGCCTGTCCGAAGTGACCGTCGCAGCGCTGACGCGGCAGCTGTTTGCGATCCGCCAGCAGATCATCAACGACTTCCCGCTCGCCGCGAAGATCGAAACGCCTGACACGGACAAGGATGCTGTCATCCCCGCGCATCCCGGCGCTGCCGCCTATGTGGACGGCGAAGAGAAGACCTTCCTCGATCGCTACAGCGATTACATCTGGTGGAGCCTGATGGGCCTGTCGGCCATGGGCTCGGCGGGTGCGTGGTTCGCGAGCTATTTCCGCCGTGACGAGCGCAATGTGAATGTCTCGCAGCGCGACCGCCTGCTCGACATGATCGCGATCGCGCGCAAATGCGATTCGCTCGAAGAGCTCGACAGCATGCAGACCGAAGCCGATGGCATCCTGCGCGACACACTCACGTGTTATGAGCATGGCGCGATTCAGGAAGGCACATTGACAGCCTTCAACATCGCGCTCGAGCAATTCCACAACGCCGTCGCTGATCGAAAGGCGCTGATCGGCATGATTCCGCCGGAGCCAGCGCGCCAGATGCCGCGACCGCTCGCGGTTTAGCGCTTCAAATAACGCCAGCCGACCACGACGCCGCTGATCGAGACGATGCAGCCCAGGATCGACAGCAGGATCACCACGATGTCCCAGGCCGGGCGATATTTCAGCAGCAGCTGGAAGTCGAGACTGTGCAGGGCATTGAACATCCAGCGATAGGTGCGGCGGCTCGAATCCACGTGGCCGAGGACATCGCCGGTCACCGGGCTGATGTGAATCCAGGTCTGCGCGTCGTCGTTGAACACCGCGCGGAGAACCGGGAATTCGCGGTCGCGATGGTGCGCGTACCAGTAGAAATCCGGTTCTTTCAGCTCGATTTTGTCCGTCAGTTGCGAGCGCGGGAGCAGTTTTGTTGCGGCAGTCCAGAGGCGGTCTTGTGGCAGCACAGCGGAAGCCCCCGCGGCGGCATCCAGCACCGTTCGTTCGCCGCTACGAGAATTCGTAATCACCAGCGGCATGCCATCGACCCAGGTGAAACGGGCCTCGACTGCCCGATGGTGCGCGATTGGCCACTTCGCTGCGAAGGTTGCCGCGTCATGACCAGCGTAACGCTGCAGCATCTCGCGCGCCGTGTTGCGGTCGGCAAAGAAGTTGCCGGGATTGACCGAGAGCCAGCCTGAGAACATCCAGGTCAGGATGAAGGCGCCGGCGATCAGGCCGGTGATGTGATGCCAGGCCATCCAGCCGCGATAGGGCGTTATATTTCCATTGGCATAACGCCGCTTCACGCGCATGCGCAGGATGCCGACCCAGATCCCGGTGATGCCGACCACGAGGCAGATGCCGGAGGACCACAGAATGACTTGCCGCCAGAGCGGTTGGTCCTGGCGCAGGATGGTCGGATAGATCCAATGCGGGATCGAGCCGAGCCAATTCCACACACGCTCGGTGCGATTGGTGTCGAGGGCGATCTCGCCGGAGTGGGAGGAGATGTAAAGTTTTGTGCCGGCGTCATCGCCGAGATTGATGAGATAGAACGGCCGCAAAGGATCGTAGCGTGCGACGACGCTCCATTGATCACGGTCGATCATCTCCTCGAAGCGAGGTGATTTGCTTGCAGGATGCCTTGCGGCGATGGCAAGGGCTTGTTGTCCAGAAATCTCGGTGATCGCGCGGCCATCGACAGCCGAGATCGTTTGACGTTTGCCGCTCCAGTCGCCCAGTCGATAGACCGGCTCATCCGCCAGCATCATCAATCGCAGCTCGCGTGGATAGCGCGTGCTGCCCGCGGCCTTCATTGCATCGCCGGGAGACAGCGTTGCTTTCTCCCACGCGATGTCCGGCAGCGCCGCCAGCCTTTCTTTGTCGGAGAGGCCGGGGAAGGCGACATACATCATCACCACGCCCGAGATGAACCACATGGCGAAGAACAGGCAGGTGACGATGCCGATCCAGCGATGGGTGAGATACAGCCAGTGCCGGAACGTTCGATTAAGTCTGAGAGGCATTGAGATCGGTTCGCTTTTTTCCTTCTCCCTCTCCCGCTCTGCGGGGGAGGGCCGGGGTGGGGGAGGCACTACGCTCCGACGTCACGTGGGGCGCCACCACCCTGACCCTCCCCCGTAAAGAACGGGGGAGGGAACACGCAGGCCTCGGTCTAGAACTTCACATTCACAGCCAGCTGCGCGGTGCGCGGCATGCCCAGGATCCACTGATTGTCGCTATAGCTCGACGTCGCATAGACCTTGTCGAACAGGTTGTAGACGCGCAGCGACACCGTGGTGTTGATGTCGGGCTTCCATTGCACGCCGGCATTGACGAGCGTGTAGCTCGGCATTTCCAGCGTATTGGCATTGTCAGCATAGGTCTTGCCGACAATCTGCACGCCGGCATTGGCCGACCAGTTCGGCGCAAAGCCCCAGGTCGCCCAGATATTCGAGACATTCTGCGGCACGTTGAACGGGACATTACCGGCATAGTTGACGCCGCTGGCTTGCAGGAAATCGTCATACTTCGCGCGCAGGAAGGCGGTATTGGCATCGATGCGCCAGCCGTAATCGAGCACGAGACCGATCGAGGCTTCGACGCCGCGCGAGGATTGCTGGCCGACTTGCTGAACGATCCCGCCGCTGCCGGGGACAACTGCGAGCAGATTGTTTTTCACGATCTCATAGCCGGCGAGTGTCCATTCGCCGCGGCCGCCCCAGAAAGATTGCTTGACGCCGATCTCGGCCTGTTTGCCGATGGCGAGGTCGAATTTCGAATTGGCATTGCTGGCCGAGATCAGGCCGCCGATCGTATCCGCGGCGGTGGAATACTGACCGTAGAAAGCAAGATTCTGGATCGGCGTATAGACGGCGCCGACGCGCCATGAGGTGGCCGAATAATCCCGCGTATAGCTGTTGGCGGGATTGCGGAAGTCGGTCCGCGTCACGCTCGGCTGGTCCTGGCGGACGCCGGCGATCAGCGAGAATTGCTCGGTCACCGCCAGCCGGTTCTCGGCAAAGAACGCGTATTGATTGGCGGTCGCGCTGTAGCCCGGTCGCGTCGCATCGGGACTCTCGAAGACGCCCGGATTGAAATTGAACGGATCGACCGACGAGAAGCCGCCATAAGGCGAATTGTTGGTATGCTTGAAGTCGATGCGGTTGACGTCGAAGCCTGCGACAAACGTGTTCACCATGCCGAACAGATGGCCGGTGAAGGTGGCGTCCATACGGTCGCCGATCTGCTGCTGCTGGTGATAGATTTCGAGGTAGTCGCTGCGATCGATCTGGCCGGTGGCATTGTTGAAGCCGTAGATCTCGACTTCCTTCCAGTGCCGCTTCGCATACATGTAATAGAGCGTGTTGCGCAGCGTGATGCCGTCGGACACCTGCCATTCGGTCTTCACCTGGCTCCAGCTATCCTGATAACGAATGGTGCTGTCGCTGACATTGTAGTTCTTGAAGCGGGTCGCGGGATCGAGCTGGCCGTTGATCAGCGGCGTGCCGAAATATTTCGACGGATGCCGGTCGCCATAGTCGGTCGAGAGCGTCCAGGTGACGTCCTCGTTCTGCTTGATCTGGACGGCGGCATGCAGCGCGATGTTCGATTGGTTGTCGCGATCGACCCAGCCATCGGAGGCGTTGCCGGTGACGGCGATGCGATAAGCGACATCCTTGCTGATGGGGCCGCCGCTATCCAGCGCGATACGGCGGGTCATGTTGCTGTCGAGCGAGATCTCGGCCTGGTTGCGCGGCACCCAGAGCGGCAGTTTCGACACCACATTGATGGCGCCGCCAATGGCGCCTTCGCCATACATCACCGAGGCCGGGCCACGCAGCACTTCGATTTTCTCGGCGGTCCAGGTGTCGAACGGAAAATTGACGGTGCCGGCACCGACATAAAGACGAGTGCCGTCATAGAGCGATGTCACCGAGCCGCTGCCGGCAAAGCCGCGGGTCGAGAAGGCGATGCCGCCATTGCCGGGCTCGCCGATGGCGGTGATGCCGGTGGCATTCTGCGTGACGGCATCGACGACATTCTGCTGGCCGCGTTCGGCCATGGTCTCGGCCGAGATCACCTCGACGCTGGCCGGCGTCTGCAGGCGCGTGAGGCCGAGGCGGCTGCCGGTGGAGGTGGTGCCGGTGAGATTGAGCGTTGGTGCAGCGAAGACCGGGCCAGTCTGTGTTGCAACCGGCGCGGCCGTCGTTGCGGCGACATTGCGCTGCTGGCGCGAGCGCGCATTGCGCGTGGCGTTGCCTGATGTGGCGCGGCGTGCGCGTTGCGGCTGGGCGGTCGGCTGCACGACGACGGGGTCAAGTGTCTGGCTCTGCTGTGCCGTTTGCGACCAGCTTTCGGCAGGCCAGAGCAGGCAGGACAGCGCGACGGTTGAAAGAAGGAGATGGCGCCGGTCGGCCGTCAAGAGATGAGTGACGATCATGGTTCGAGACTCGCGATAACGTGGCACGTCACCGCAAACCAAGCCGCTCTGCATTCCTCACGAACGCAACTCGGCTTCCACCGGGGCACCCCGCCCAATGTGCTCGCGTGTGACCACGACTGACGGCAGGTCTCCTGGCTCGCGGGTCGGTGCCTGTCGCCGCCTTCCCAGGCGGAGAGCCCAGTGGCTGATGGCGAAGGCTCGCCGCTTACAGTTGCGGGGGCAGCCGCGGAATCGATGCGCTTGCCGAGTTTGCTGGACTCACAGAGCGCGTCTCACCGCATTCCCTTTTGGTCCCCGAAGGGCACCGTCGCGATCACGTTAGGGTGAAAGTTTGGAAGGAGTCAATTGGGAGGTGGGTTGTCTACCGCACTCGCACTGTCATCGCCCGGCTTGACCGGGCGATCCAGTAGACACGAGCTTTAGATATAAAGCTGTGAAGACAGTGTGTACTGGATCCCCGCTCCGCGCGCACCTTCGGTGCGCTAGGCGGGGATGACAATTAGAGTGTGTTGCTCCCTCAGAACTTCACATTCACCGCCATCTGCGCCGTGCGTGGCATGCCGAGGATCCACTGATTGGTGCCGCCACCGGTGGCGTAGATCTCGTCGAACAGATTGTAGACGCGCAGCGACACGGTGGTGTTCGCATCGGGCTTCCACTGCACGCCGGCATTGACGACGTTATAGGCCGAGCGAGCCAGCGTGTTGGCTGCATCCGCATAGGTCTTGCCGACGATCTGGATGCCGGCATTGGCCGACCAGTTCGGCGCGAAGTCCCATGTCGCCCAGATATTGGAGACGTTGAGCGGCACGTTGACCGGCACATTGCCGGCGAAATTGACGCCGCTGGCCTGCAGGAAGTCATCATACTTTGCCTGCAGGAATGTGGTGTTGGCATCGATGCGCCAGCCATAATCCAGCAACATGCCGACCGACGCCTCGATGCCGCGGGACGACTGCTGGCCGACCTGCAGGACCACGTTGAGGTTATTGGGATCGCGCGCCAGCAGATTGTTCTTCACGATCTCATAGCCGGCGAGCGTCCATTCCGCGCGGCCGTTAAACAGCGATTGCTTGACACCGAATTCGACCTGCCGGCCGGTGGCCAGGGTGAAGTTCGCGTTTGCTGCATTGAGCGCGAGAAGGCCGCTGGTGACGGGATCGACGGCGGTGGAATACTGGCCGTAGAAGGCGAGATCCTTGATCGGCGTGTAGACGGCGCCGACACGCCACGTGGTGTTCGAGAACGACTTGTCGAGGCTGTTGGCCGGATTGAAGAAGTCGGTGCGGGTGACGTTCGTCTCGTCCTGCCGGATGCCGCCGATCAGCGCCAGCTGCTCGGTGATGTTGAGCTTGTTCTCCGCGAAGAACGCATACTGGTTGGTGATGCTGCGATAGTCGACGACGGTCGGCGTATTGCTGAAATAGTTACCCGGGATCGGATTGAAAAGCGTGACTGTCGAGCTGCCGGTGGACGTCGATGACAGGAAATTCGCATCGCGGCCGAACTTGATGTGGTTGACATCGAAGCCGGTGACGAGCTGGTTTTCCAGGCCGAATACATGGCCGCGGAAGGTGGCGTCCATGCGGTCGCCGATCTGCTGCTGGGCCTGGTAGATTTCGGTGTTGTTGCCATTGCGGTTCACGAGGCCGGACGCCGGGCTGTAGACGTAGCTCTCCGCGTTACGCCAGTGGCGATGGACATCCATATAATACAGCACATTGCGCACGGTCACGCCGTCGGTGACGTTCCACTCGGTGCGGATCTGGTTGAGATTGTCCTTGTAGTGAACGATGCCGTTGCTGAAATTGTAGTTGTTGAAGCGCGTCGCTTCGAGAATGCGGCCATTGACCAGCGGCGTGCCCCAATAATTCTGCGGCTGCACGTCGGCATAGTCGCTGAGGAAGGTCCAGGTGAGGTCTTCAGTCTGCTTGACCTGAATGGCGGCATGCACGGAGACATTGGAATTGTTGCCGCGATCCATCCAGCCATCCGAGAGATTGCCGGTGGCGGTGACGCGATAGGCGACCTTGTCATTGATGGCGCCGCCGCTATCGACGGCGATGCGCTTGGTCATGTTGGTGTCGAGCGACATCTCGGCCTGGTTGACCGGCACCCAGGTCGGCAGTTTCGACACTACATTGATGGCGCCGCCGATGGCGCCCGAGCCGTACAGCACCGAGGCGGGGCCGCGCAGCACCTCGATGCGCTCGGCCGACCAGGTGTCATAAGGGAATGTCGCCGTGCCCTGGCCGACATAGAGCTGGGTGCCGTCATACATGGTCATGACGGAGCTGGAGCCGGTGAAGCCGCGTGCGCTGAAAGCGAGGCCGCCATTGCCGAGCGACGGATTGGCGGTGATGCCGACGGCATTCTGCGTCACGGCATCATTGATGTTCTGCTGGCCGCGCTCGGACATGGTCTGCGCGGAGATCACATCGACGCTGGCCGGCGTCTGCAGGCGGGTGAGGCCGAGGCGGCTGGCGGTCGGCGCCGTACCGGTGAGATTGAGCGTCGGTGCCGCGAAGACCGGGTCGATGGGCGTTGCGACAGGCGCGGCCGTCGTCGCGGCGACATTACGCTGCTGGCGCGACCGCGCGGCGCGGCTTGCATTGCCGGTGGTCGCACGGCGCGCGCGCTGCGGCTGGGCAGTGGGCTGCACGAAGACGGGATCGAGGGTCTGACTCGGTTTCGCGTCCTGGGCATAGCCATCGGCGGACCACAGCAGGCAAGGCAATGCGACGGTGCAGAGAAGGAAACGGCGGCGCATCACTGCGACGGAGGAGACGGCGGTCATCAAAAAAACTCGCGATAACGTGGCACGTCACCGCGAACCAAGGCGCTTTGCATCCATCACGAACGCAATTCGACTTCCACCAGGACACCCCGCCCAATGTGCTCGCGTGTGACCACGACTGACGGCAGGTCTCCTGGCTCGCGGGTCAATGCCTGTCGCCGCCTTCCCGGACCGAGGTCCAGTGGCTCTTGGCGAAGGCTCGCCGCTTACAGTTGCGGGGGCAGCCGCGGAGTCGGCTCGCCTTGCGACCATGTCGCGCGAACCTCACCGCATTCCCTATTGGTCCCGAAGGAACCGTCGGGATCACGTTAGGGTGATGTTTACGAATGTGTCAACGCGCGCGCGGTTCGATGGCGCCTTTATGGCGGCCTGTGTGTGGATCATGCATCACTGCGACCGATGCGTGAGGCATCAGACGATCTGGCCACGGCGCAATCGACGCATCGCGATGATTGCGATGATCAAGCTCACAAGCAGCAGTAGCGCGGCGCGCGATGCGATGCGCCACGAAGTTGTATCCGCCGCGGTCTCGCGCCATTGCCACACCGGCAATGCGGCCATCTCGGCGAGCGTTGTTGCTTGGTCTGTTGCGATCTTCGGCGCAAAGAAGGCGCGCCAGCCATTGTGGAAGGTTTCGGTCTGCGCCTTGAAGGCAAGGAAGCGGCGCGAGTCATTGCCGGCGACGAGGTTCAACGCCTCGTTGACGAGGATGGCTGGCGACAGAAAGCCGATCGTATCGACCAGCTTCTGCTGTTCGAGCAACTGATGATCGAACTGGTTCAGCAGCGGCTCGACCTGCGCATCGACGCGCTGCTTGGCGAGGAAGAACGCGCGCATGCGGGCGGGGACTTCGATGCGGCCGTCCTTCACCGTCAATGTCTCGGGATCGGAGGCATAGCGATAATCCGTGCTGTACATGTCCTCATATTCGCGCAGTGCATCCGCAGTGACGACGCGGGTGCGGCTGGCAAGCTCGGTGCGCGATGGGGCCGGGCTGATGGCACCGACGACGAGATTCATCACGATGGGCAGGATGAGGACGAGAAACGTCCAGCCGGAGATCATGATCAAGGCATTGGAGGAGGACGTACGACCGAACGCATTGACCAGCGCGGCGAGCGCGAACCAGAACAGCGTGTAGCTGGCGACGACCAGCGCCCACAGCGCCATGAAGAGCAGTGAGTCTGCCGTGCGGGTTTCGGGAAACAGCGCCAGCAGGACGAGCGGCGGCAGCGGCAGCAGGATCGCCAGCAGCGCGAGATAGCGCGCGCTGGCCTTGGCGGCGACCAACGTCGTCAGCGCCATCGGCTGCGCGAACAGCATGCGCAGCGTGCCTTGTTCGCGTTCGGCAGACAGCATGTTGAAGGACAAGCCGATCACCAGCAGCGGCAGCACGAAGGTGATGACGAAGGAGAGATCGAAATGGCCGCTGAGCAGATTCCACGGATTCTCGATCTCGGTGTCATACATGAACTGCACCTTGCTGAGATACGAGATGCGGTAATAATTCGGCACCATGTCGGACTGGCCGATCGCGAGTGCTGCCAGCGGCAGATTCGGCAGCGTGGTGTGGCGGCCGGCGAGGTTGCCGGCCAGCGCCGCGGGGTTGGCGGGATTGCCGAACGGGACCAGCGCTTGCTTGCCGTCCAGAACCGATTGCAGTGTCTTCTCGTTATTGGCTTGCCGCTTTTCGCTGTGCGCGGTCACCTCGGCGATCATCGCGTTGCGCTGCTGCGCCTGGGTGATGCCGACGAACAGCCCACCCAGTACCATCAACGCCAGCAAGATAGCGACGATCGGCAGCGTGCGGTCGCGGGTGAGGATGGTGAGCTCGTGGCGGAAGATGAGCCAGAAGGTCGAGGCGGTGGTGTGCTGTGACATGTCAGGCCACGCGCTTCAGGCTGCGGGAGACTGCGAGATGCGCGAGCAAGGCGGCGGCAGCGAATATCGTGGCGAGGAGCAGCAGGTCGCGCCAATACCGGCTTGCGGCGAAACCGATGGTGGGGAGCTGGTATTTGAACTCCGGCACGGTGGCCCAAAGCCTGGCGCCGGCCTTGTAGCTGAAATGCGCATTGTCGAGCGTGTCGGCATGGGCGACGAGATCGTCGCTGACAATGTCCTGGATCTTGCGGCGCTGCAGTTCAGCGGCGGTGGAGAAATCGCGATGTTGCGCGAAATCCGTGCCGGCAAGG
Organism: Tardiphaga sp. GW821-FHT12E02; assembly: GCF_058807155.1. Classification (NCBI taxonomy): domain Bacteria; kingdom Pseudomonadati; phylum Pseudomonadota; class Alphaproteobacteria; order Hyphomicrobiales; family Nitrobacteraceae; genus Tardiphaga; species Tardiphaga sp. GW821-FHT12E02. The sequence continues at coordinate 399,789 of NZ_JBXAQK010000001.1, read as the reverse complement.
CCCATGGAAAAGCCGCGCAGCGTGATCACGGGGGCGATCAGGCCAACCCATTGCTGGAAACGCTGCTGGTGCTCGAATGTGTCCCATAATTTGCCGAATGTCTGGTCGAGCACGCCATAGCCGGCATGATCATCGACCTTCAGCGCCGCGCCCCATTTGCTGAGCGGCAGCGACGGATCCCATTGGGCATCGACATTGAAGGTGGTTTTCCAGGCCTGATCTGCGGCTTCGGAAATGTCGTGCGAGAGGTGGTTGTTGAAATCCAGCCGTGACGGCGTGGGATAGACTACATTGGCGACTTCGGACGCCGTGCGCGGCGCGATCAGGGTGGCGGCGACCCAGAAGCCGAGCAGCAGCACCACGGCTGCGCGCGACGAGCGCACCAATGCGGATACGGCGATGGTGAGGAAGACGAAGAAGCCGAGATAAAGGCCGTAGCCGGCGATCAACCACATCATGCGATAGACGATATCCAGTCGCTCGGCCGAGGGCAGACGGCCAATGGCGACGATGGAGAAAGCGAGCCAGACCGGGATCACCAGCGCAAAAGCGCAGGCGGCGAGCGCCAGCGCCTTGCCGAGCAGCAGGCTTCGCGCGGGCACACCGATGCTCAGCAATTGCCGCAACGTGCCGCGCTCGCGCTCGCCGCTGATGGCGCTGAAGCCGATGACGATGATCAGCAGCGGCACCAGCACCTGCACGATCCATGCGGGCGAGAGTTGGCCGAAGCGCTGCAGCCCGGTGGCATCCTGCGCCGGCCGGAATTTCAGTTCGCTCTGGCGATGCGCCTGCAGCCAGACGGTGGAGCCGACAAAAGGCTCGATGCCTGGATCGAGCACCGCCAGCGGCGGTTCCGGCTTGAACACATGCATGCCCTGCTCGGCGGCATCATGCGGATGCCGTTCGCCCTGCTGCAGCCAGGCTTGATAATCGAGCGATTGCCCGGCGGCGCGCTCGTTATTGATCTGCGCTTGCCGGATCGATCCCGACGCCATGGCGACGATGGAGAGAATAATGATGAGCGCCGCAGCCCAGAGCATGCGGCCGTCGCGGATGATCTCGCGCAGATCCTTGCGGGCGATGGTGAGGATCACGTCAGGCTCTCATATGTTCGAGATAGAGCGCCTGCAGATCGGCGTGGCTGACATCGGCGCTGTTCAGCTCCTGCACCAGCTTGCCGCGCCGCATGATGCCGATGCGGGTGCCGGTCTGCTTGGCATGGAACAGGTCATGGGTGGTCGTGAGGATCGCAACGCCGTTGCGGCTGGCATTGACCAGCAGTTCGGAGAACTCGTTGGCGGCTGACGGGTCGAGCCCGGATGTCGGTTCATCGAGCAGCAGTGCCTTGGCATTCTTCGCCAGCGCGATGGCGATGCCGACTTTCTGGCGCATGCCTTTCGAATAGGTGCCGACGCGATCATCCGCCGCCTGCAATGGCAGGCCTGCGGCTTGCAGCAATTCGAGCAGGCGCTCGCGCGGCAATTCTTCGCCAATAGCGAGGGTGGCGAAGAAAGCGAGATTTTCCACGCCGGAGAGCTGGCCGTAGAGATTCACCTGTTCGGGGATGTAAGCGAGTAGCCGCTTGGTCTCCAGCGGCTGCGCGGTGACATCATGCTTGTCGATCAGGAGTTGCCCCGATGTCGGCTGGATGAAATTGAGAAACAGGTTGATCAGCGTGGTCTTGCCGGCGCCATTGGCGCCGAGCAGGCAATAGATATCGCCGGGCTGCACATGGAGCGAGACGTCGTCGAGCGCGAGCTTGGCGCCGAACTGCTTCTTGACGGCTGTAGCTTTAAGCATGGAGCGCCGCGCTGACGCTGGATATGAGAGAGATCATCCGAAGGACTCGCGATAACGTGGCACGTCACCGCAAACCAAACCGTGTTGCCATTCGCAGCGAAGGCAACTCGGCTTCCATCAGGACACCCCGCCCGATGTGCTCGCGTGTGACCACGGCCGACGGCAGGTCTCCTGGCTCGCGGGTCAGGGCCTTCTGCCGCCTTCCCGGGGTTGTGGCCCAGTGGCATGTGGCAAAGGCTCGCCGCTTACAGTTGCGGGGGCAGCCGCGGAATTGGCTTGCGCAACAGACGCTGCACTGGCCTCACCGCATTCCCTATTGGTCCCGAAGGAACCGTCGCGGGGACAATTCGGTGAAATGACACCGGGAGTCAATGCCGCGTCGCTGCGGAAAATTCCGCTTGTCGCGTTTGGCCTCGACTGAAATTGGTGGGCACCCTTCGGTATTATCTTGATGAACAAGAAGTGGCTGTGTCGAGCCGAAAACGGCTTTGCCGGGCGGCTGTTGCGCTCGCTGCGGCAGCCTGTCACAGGGGCGTTGCGTAGTAGCCCTAGATCGTCCTGCGTCACCATCGCCGACTCCAGGAGAGCACAATGGCCATCCGCGTGTCCCGTCGCCGCTTCCTCACGACGGCTGCCGCAAGCGCGGGACTCTTGGCGATGCCACGTTTCAGCCGCGCGGCCGATCGACCGGTGGTGAGCCATGGTGTGCAGTCCGGCGATATCGGTTTCGACAGCGGCACGATCTGGTCGCGGGCGGATCGGCCGGCGCAGATGATGGTGGAGGTGGCGACCACCGAGTCGTTCAAACATGCGCGCGCTTTGCCGCCGGTAACGGTGCTGCCGGAAAGCGATTTCACGGCAAAACTGCTGCTGGAGAATCTGCCGGCAGGGCAGGACATCTTTTATCGCGTGCGGTTTCGTGATCTCGCGCATACGAGCGTGATCGGTGAGCCCGTGGTCGGGCGCTTCCGTACGGCGCCTGCGGACCGCCGCGATGTGTCGTTCGTCTGGGGTGGCGATGTCGCGGGGCAGGGCTGGGGCATCAATGCGGAGGATGGCGGCATGGTCACCTTCGCCACCATGCGAAAACACAATCCGGATTTTTTGCTCCACAGCGGCGACACGATTTATGCCGACGGGCCGATGGTTGCAGAAGTGAAGTTGCCGGATGGCTCGCTCTGGAAAAACACCACGCTGGTGCCGGAGAAAGCCAAGGTCGCCGAAACGCTCGATGAATTCCGCGCGGCGCATAAATACAATCTGCTCGACGACCATGTCCGCGCCTTCAATGCACAGGTGCCGATCTTCGGCCAGTGGGACGATCACGAGGTCACCAATAACTGGTCGGCGTCAAAGCAGTTGCCCGCAGCGTATAAAGAGCGCGATGTGATGGTGCTGGCCGCGCGCGGTGCGCGGGCGTTTCATGAAATGTATCCGGTGCGGGTCAATCCCGCCGAACCCGGGCGCGTCTATCGGGTGCTGAATTACGGCCCGCATCTCGATGTCTTCATGCTGGACGAGCGCAGCTATCGCGGGCCCAACGGGCCGAACCTGCAGGAGACCTATGGCCCCGATGCCCATTTCATCGGACCAGAGCAGCTGGCCTGGCTGAAGCGTGCGCTGATGGACTCGCGGGCAACCTGGAAGGTGATCGCTTCCGACATGCCGATCGGCATCGTGGTTTTTGACAATGCCGCGGCGAAGTCCGGTTCTGAGGCAATTGCGCAGGGGGACGGCCCGGCACGGGGGCGCGAGCTGGAAATCGCCGACCTGCTGCGTTTCATCAAGACGGCGGGGATCCGCAACACCGTCTGGTTCACGGCCGACGTGCATTACACGGCGGCGCATTATTACAATCCGGACAAGGCCCAGTTCCAGGATTTCGAGCCGTTCTGGGAGTTCGTCTCGGGCCCGTTCCATGCCGGCACCTTCGGCCCGGGCGGCATGGACAACACCTTTGGCCCCGAAGTCCGATACGTGAAGGCCCCCGGCGAGGGGAAGCAGAACCTGCCGCCGTCAGCCGGTATGCAGTTCTTCGGCCATGTCCGGATTGAGGGCGCGAGCGGCCAGATGACCGTCACTCTGCGAGATCGGGCCGATACGGCCCTTTGGAGTACAGTTCTGGACCCCAAAATGGGCTAATTTCGAGGGCAGATTCACATTGTTTTTCGGTCATTCCCGACTATATTGCGCCGCAACGCGCCCAAGTACCCGGCCTTTATCCATTGGCCGGGTTTGCTTTTGCAGGGATTGCCCAGCGCGTTTTCAGGCAGGATAGGGTTGGTCGCGCAACGAGTGCGCCGGGCTGACGTCTTGCAGAACCCGCTTCGGGCATCCGTTCGTCGAACCAGAAGAAGACACATGAAACTGCGCAACATCGCCATCATCGCACACGTCGACCACGGCAAGACCACCCTCGTCGACAAGCTCCTGCAGCAGTCGGGCACCTTCCGCGACAATCAGCGCGTTCAGGAACGCGCGATGGATAGCAACGACATCGAAAAAGAACGTGGCATCACCATTCTCGCCAAGTGTACTTCGGTGCTGTGGGAAGACACCCAGATCAACATCGTCGACACCCCGGGCCACGCCGACTTCGGTGGCGAGGTCGAGCGCATCCTGTCGATGGTCGATGGCGTGATCGTTCTCGTCGACGCCGCTGAAGGCCCGATGCCGCAGACCAAGTTCGTGGTCGGCAAGGCGCTGAAGCTCGGCCTCCGCCCGATCGTCGCCATCAACAAGGTCGACCGTCAGGATGCGCGCATCGACGAAGTCGTCAATGAAGTGTTCGACCTGTTCGCAGCGCTCGATGCGACCGACGAGCAGCTCGACTTCCCGATCCTCTACGGTTCGGGCCGCAATGGCTGGATGGCCTCGAGCCCCGATGCCGCGCACGATGTCGGCATGAAGGCGCTGTTCGAGCTGGTGCTCAAGCATGTGCCGCCGCCGGTGGTGGAAGAAGGTCCGTTCCGCCTGCTCGGCACCATTCTCGAAGCCAACAACTTCCTCGGCCGCATCATCACCGGCCGCATCGCGTCGGGTTCGGTCAAGCCGAACCAGACCGTCAAGGTGCTGTCGCGCGACGGCAAGACCGTGGAAACCGGCCGTATCTCCAAGATCCTCGCCTTCCGCGGCCTCGAGCGCCAGCCGGTCGAGCTCGCCGAAGCCGGCGACATCGTTGCCATCGCGGGCCTAAGCAAGGGCACCGTGGCCGACACCTTCTGCGATCCCTCGGTTGAAATTCCGATCCAGGCGCAGGCGATCGATCCGCCGACCGTGTCGATGTCCTTCATCGTCAACAACTCGCCGCTCGCCGGCACCGAAGGCGACAAGGTCACCAGCCGCCTGATCCGCGACCGCCTGCTGCGCGAAGCCGAAGGCAATGTCGCGCTCAAGGTCGTTGAATCCGACGACAAGGATTCGATGATCGTGTCCGGCCGCGGCGAATTGCAGCTCGCCATCCTGATCGAGAACATGCGCCGTGAAGGCTTCGAGCTCAGCGTGTCGCGTCCGCGCGTCGTGCTGACCAAGGACGAGAACGGCAACACCCTCGAGCCGATCGAGGAAGTCGTGATCGACGTCGACGAGGAGTTCTCGGGCGTGGTCGTTCAGAAGATGAGCGAACGCAAGGCCGAGATGATCGAGATGCGTCCGTCCGGCGGCAACCGCCTGCGTCTGGTGTTCTACGCGCCGACCCGCGGCCTGATCGGCTATCAGGGCGAACTCATGACCGATACCAAGGGTACCGCGATCATGAACCGCCTGTTTCTCGACTACCTGCCCTATAAGGGCGAGATCGCCGGCCGCCGCAATGGCGTGCTGATCTCGAATGACCAGGGCGAAGCGGTCGCTTACGCCATGTTCAAGCTGGAAGATCGTGGTCCGATGATGATCGAGCCGGGCTGGAAGGTCTATAAGGGCATGATCATCGGCGAGCACACCCGCGAGAACGATCTCGAACTCAACGTTCTCAAGGGCAAGCAGCTCTCGAACATTCGCACCACGTCGAAGGACGAAGCGGTGCGCCTGACCCCGCCGATCCGCATGACGCTGGAAAAGGCGCTGGCCTATATCGAGAGCGACGAGCTGGTCGAGATCACCCCGAAGTCGATCCGCCTGCGCAAGAAGTTCCTCGACGCCACCGACCGCAAGCGCGCCGAGAAGAGCAAGGAAGCCTTCGTTTAAGAGGCTTCGACGTTCGCTCTCCTGTTGTAGAATGCCCGGCGAAAGCCGGGCATTTTGGTTTGCGCATTCGGCTATTCCAGGCTTTGCATGTCATCACCCGCGAAAGCGGGTGATCGAGTAACCACCAGCCATGCGGTTCGATCACTGGCGTCAATGTGTACTGGATCGCCCGGTCAAGCCGGGCGATGACAGAGTGTGTGCTTCACGACGCCTTCGGTGCGCCCACCTGCTTCATCGGATCGGCCTTCGCAAACGCCTCCATCGCCTCGCAGCGCGCGACGATCGCGGCAATCACCGGCACATCCGGCAGCGGGATCTTGATCGCCTTCATGGTCGCCGTGATGCTGGCCAGGCAGATGTCGGCCATCGTCACCTGATCGCCATGGCAGAATGCGCCGGTGCCGGGCTCCTCCACCAGCCGTCGCTCCACCGCCTGCAGGCCCACCGTGAACCAGTGCACCAGCCAGCCGCGTAGTTTGGCGTCGTCAAACCCCCCGGTGGTCGTCAGATATTTTCGTACCCGCGGCGTGATCAGCGGATGCGTATCGGCGGCCAGCATATGGGCGATGGCCCGTACCCGCGCGCGGCCATGCGGATCGGCCGGCAGCAGCGGAGGTGCTGGATGCGTCTCGTCGATGAATTCGAGGATCGCCAGCGACTGCGTCAGCGGCGCGTGCCCCTTATCAATGAAAGCGGGGATGGCGCCGAGCGGATTGATCTTCAGGAAGGCTTCGCTGAGATTCTCGCCCTTGTCGATGTCGACCACATGCTCCTGCGCTTTCAGCCCTTTCAGGTTGAGCGCGACGCGGACGCGATAGGTCGCCGAGGTCCGCCAATAGCCATAGAGTTCATAGTCGGGTTGCTGGGTCATGATGTGTGCTCCGGAGGGCGTGACTTGCATAATTCAAGCAAGCCTCTATCCCGGTGTCACGACAATCCGGTGTGAATGACGCGATGAGCAGCAATCTCCCTTCCGAAGTCGATGTCGCCATCATCGGCGCCGGCGCCGCCGGCCTTGGCGCGGCGCGCACGCTGGAGAATTCCGGCCTGTCGGTCATCGTGCTCGAAGCCCGCGATCGCATCGGCGGCCGTGCGCACACCATCATGGCGGCGCCCGGCATTCCGTTCGATCTCGGCTGTGAATGGCTGCACTCGGCCGACAGGAACGATTTCGTCGGCATCGCGAAACAGCTCGGCTTCAAGGTCGACAGGAACCGTCCGCCCTGGCGCGAGCAGGCCTATGACGGCGCGTTCTCGAAGAAAGAGCGCGCCGAGTTCTATGCCGCGATGGATGACTTTTACGATCGCGCGGAAGAGGCCGCGGAAAATGACGACGATGCGCCGGCCGCGACCTGCCTCGAGCCGGGCAATCGCTGGAATCCGATGATCGACGCGATCTCGACCTATATCAACGGATTTGAACTCAAGGACGTGTCGCTGCACGACATGGATTCCTATGAGGACACCGAGGTGAACTGGCGCCTGCCCGATGGCTATGGCGCGCTGATCGCCGCCTATGGTGGCCCGTGTCCGGTGGCGCTGAATACGGAAGTGACGGTGATCGATCATTCGGGATCGCGTGTGAAGATCGAAACGTCGCGCGGCACGGTGAGCGCGGCAAAGGTGATCGTCTGCGTGCCGACCAATCTCCTCGCCAATGAAAATATCCGCTTCCATCCGCCATTGCCGGAGAAAGTCGAAGCCGCGGCCGGCCTGCCGCTTGGCGCAGACAACAAGGTGATGCTGGCGCTTGCTGATGCAGGCAAATGGCCCGCTGATGTCGGTTTGCGTGGCGCGGCTATTCGCACTGGCATCGGCAGCTTTCACCTGCGGCCGTCCGGCCTGCCTTGCATTGCCGGCTTCTACGGCGGCACATTCGCGCGTGAGCTGGAAGATGCGGGCGAGGGCGCGCTGGCGGCACAAAGTATCGATGAAATCGTTGCATTGCTCGGATCGGATATCCGCAGCAAACTGACGCCGCTGGCGGAGAGCCGTTGGTGCCATGATCGCTTTGCGCAGGGCGCTTATTCAGCTGCGAAGCCCGGCCATGCGGAGTCGCGTGCGGTGCTTGCCAAGCCGGTGAATGATCGCCTGTTCTTCGCGGGTGAGGCGACATCGCCGAATTTCTTCTCGACGGCCCATGGCGCGCGCGCGAGCGGGGAGCGGGCGGCGAAGGAAGTGATGGCGAAGCCGTAGGATGGGTTGAGCGCAGCGATACCCATCACCGCAGGCTCGGCGCTTGTTGTGATGGGTATCGCTGCGTTCAACCCATCCTACGATTCGATCACGCGTTCGCGCAGCGACGTATCCGGCACCATACAGGCCTCGCTGCGACCGAAAATGCGATAGCGGTTTCTGGCGATGAGGTTGTAGACGGGATTGCGGAGTGCCGCCGGCACGGCGAACAGCACGCGCACCCAGCTCCATCCCGGCAGTTGCGATAGCACCGTCAGTGCCGCGTCTGACTTGAAGTAAGCCGCACCGCCATGGATCACCGCATTGGTGTCGGGATCATCCGGATCGATTCCGAAATGTCGTGCGAGACGGCTGCCATACTCAGACTGGATCGGCGTGAAGCGAAAGCGCTTTGCCACATCACGCGCTGCCACGAAGCGGATCCATCGGGAGCAGAAGATGCAGACGCCGTCATAGAGGATGATGTCGTCATCGGGCCAAGGTGCCTTCATGGCTTGGCGATCATCAGCCAGAGAATCGCCAGCATAGCGCCGAAGCCCAGCGTGCCGAGCACCAGCGAACGGCGGAACAGCGAGTGATAGCGCGATGGCAGTGGTGCGCGATCGGCCACAGCGCTGCGGGCAAGCGCGCGGATCTCGATCTGCATGAACAGCACCGGCAGCCAGATCAGGCTGGCCACGGCATAGAGAACCAGCGAGGCGATCATCCAGGGCTCGGTGGCGGATGTCGATGACATCTCCATCAGGAGGCCGCCGGTGAAGGGCTGCAGCAGCATGGCGCCGATGGTGAGCAGCGCGGTGGCGGCGAGGGAGGTGTTTGCAGTTGCTGCGATGAAAGCGCCGTCGCCGGAGCGATGGGCCTGCAGCATCATGAAAGCGATGCCACCGCCGGTGCCCAGGATGACGACGGCGCCGAGCACATGCAGGAATTTGAGGATGAAATAGGCGGTCATCGCATGCTCGACGGGGCCAAACGGGTATCCGGCTCTGCCTAGCACGGCGCCGCTGGCGGACAAGTGTAGTGCGCGCGAATCAGATGGTCGAGGCGGGGACGACAACACATGCGTGTAGATGAATCGCTGGGCGCGCATTCGAAGGTGTGGCGGTGGAAAAACCGGCCGGTCATTGGCCCATCCCGCACCGATCTGTCTTTTTCCGGGACAGATTTTCACGGAACTGATGCAAAAATTCCACACGTTAACTGATAATTAACGATGCTCTTGAAGCCGGCGCGATGCGCTGCTTTGATCACATCCATGAGCACAACCCTGATCGAAGTTCGGCCGGCCAGGACCGCGGATGCGGTTGAGGTGGCGTCCACCCATGACGAAGCCTGGCGCGCGGCCTATCAGGGCCTGATTCCCGGCCCGGAACTCGACAAGCTCATCAATCGCCGCGGCGCCCAGTGGTGGGATTCGGCGATCCGCAAGGGCAGCCGCGTCAGCGTGCTGTGCTTCGGCGACAAGGTCGCCGGTTACGCCAATTACGGCCGCAACCGTGCCCGCAGCCTGCAGTTCGAAGGCGAAATCTACGAGCTTTATCTGCGCCCGGAATTCCAGGGCCTCGGTTTCGGCCGCCGCCTGTTCGCCTCGGCCAAGCGCGACCTGATGCAGAGCGGGCTGAAGAATCTCGTGATCTGGGCGCTGTCCGACAATGAAGGCGCCACGGAATTCTACCGCGCGCTCGGGGGCCGCATGGTGGCCCGCTCGTCGGAGCGATTCGGCGCCAAGTCGCTCGACAAGGTGGCTTTCGCCTGGAACGCGTGAGGCGTTTCCAGCCCTCAAGGTGAGGAGCCGTGAAGCACAGGCTCGAACCGTGAGATCGCCTGGCTCTGAGTTCTTGGGCCATCCCTTGCGAATGGCTACGCCATTCGCTGGGAGACGCGCGCAAGAGCGCGCTCCTCAGGATGAGGGCGGAGTTGGGGCACTGCCCGTAGGTATTCCCGCTAAGCCATTCACCAATCGCGCAATTTCGCGCGGTTAGGCGTTGAATCCAACGCCCCGCTCCGCTACCTCTCGCGCATCAGTCACGCGAATTCCGGAGCTTTCGATGCGTCTTGACGCGATCCCGCTCGGTGCCAAGGCGCCGCATGAAGTGAATGTCGTCATCGAGGTGGCGGTCGGCGGCGAGCCGATCAAATACGAGATGGACAAGGCCTCCGGCGCGCTGTTCGTCGATCGCTTCCTCTACACGCCGATGCGCTACCCCGGCAATTACGGCTTCATCCCGCACACGCTCTCCGGCGACGGCGATCCGTGCGACGTGCTGGTCGCCAACACCCGTGCCATCGTGCCGGGCGCCGTGATGGCCTGCCGTCCGGTCGGCGTGCTGCTGATGGAAGACGAAGGCGGTCTCGATGAGAAGATCATCGCGGTGCCGACCTCGAAGCTCACCCAGCGCTACGACAAGGTGAAGAACTACAGCGACCTGCCGCAGATCACGCTGGACCAGATCCAGCACTTCTTCGAGCACTACAAGGACCTCGAGCCCGGCAAATGGGTCAAGGTGGTGCGCTGGGCTGATGCCGCGGAAGCGCATAAGCTGATCCAGGAAGGCATCGAGCGCGCAAAGGCCGAAAAGAAGTAAGGGCTGATCGGCGCGCGGTGCAGGGAGAGTTTCCGATGCGCCGCATGCTGATCTGGCTTCGCAATATCATCCTCGCCGCGGTCGCCATTATTGTGGTGCTCGCGGCGGTGGTTTTTGTGAATACGTTCCGGCAGGGCTCGCGGCAGATTGTCGTGGCGCCGGCGCCGAAAGTGGCGGTGGACGAACAGGCCGCGGCTTTAAGGCTCGCCGAGGCGATCCGCTTCCAGACTATCTCAAACGCGTTCACTCCGGATCAGTCCGCCGGCCCGCTGCGGGCGATGCATGCGCATCTCGCGGCCAGCTTCCCGGCTTTTCACGCGGCGACCAAACTCGAACTCGTTGGCCAATACAGCCTGCTGTTCACCTGGCAGGGCAGCGATCCCGCGGCCGGGCCGATCGCATTGCTCGCGCATCAGGATGTGGTGCCGGTGGCGCCCGGCACCGAGAAGGACTGGCAGTATCCGCCCTTTGACGGCGTCGTTGCCGATGGTTTCGTCTGGGGGCGCGGCTCTTGGGACGACAAGGGTAATCTCTATTCCATTCTCGAAGCAGCGGAGGCGCTGGCCAAGGCCGGCTTCCGCCCGAAGCGGACGATCTATTTTGCTTTCGGCCATGACGAGGAAGTTTCCGGCACCCGCGGTGCGCAGGCGATGGCGGCGCTGCTGAAATCGCGCGGCGTGAAGCTCGATTTCGTTCTCGATGAGGGGCTGCTGATCACCGAAAAAATCCTGAAGGGTCTTGATCAGCCGATGGCGCTGATCGGTGTCGCCGAAAAGGGCTATGCGACGCTGGTGCTGAATGCGCGTGCGACCCCCGGCCATTCCTCGATGCCGCCGCGCGAGACGGCCATCGGCATGATGAGTGCCGCGCTGACGCATCTGGAAAATGCGCGCTTGCCGATGCAGGTCCGCAGCACGGTCGCGGAGATGTTTGCCACCATCGCGCCGGAGATGGGCGGCTTCAATCGCGTGGTGCTGTCGAATCTCTGGCTGTTCAAGCCGTTGCTGCTGCGCGAATTCGAGAAGAGCGGCCCGACCGAAGCGACGGTGCGCACGACCACCGCGCTGACGATCTTCAATGCCGGCGACAAGGACAATGTGTTGCCGGGCAATGCCGAAGCGGTGGTGAATTTCCGTCTGCTGCCAGGGGATACGCAGGCGAGCGTGACCGAGCATGTGCGCAAGGTGGTCGGCAATGAGAAGATTGAGATCAAGGCATATCCCGGCAATACCGATCCGCCACCGGTGACGGGAACCGCGAGCGACTCATATCGCGCGCTGAACACGACCATCCGCGAGATATTCCCGGATGCGCTGGTGGCGCCGGGTCTGATGGTGGCGGCGACGGATTCGCGGCACTATGCCGGCGTGACCGACAACATCTTCCGCTTCTCGCCGGTGCGCGCGAATGCCGAAGATCTGAAGCGCTTTCATGGCACCAATGAACGGCTCAGCATCGCGAATTACGCGGACATGATCCGGTTTTATCGGCGACTGATGGAGAAGCTGTAAGCGATGCCTCTCCACTGTCATTGCCCGCGAAAGCGGGCAATCCAGTATGCGGCGGCGGCTGTGACGACACGCTGATCGCGGTGTCTACTGGATCGCCCGCTTTCGCGGGCGATGACAGTGAATGCGTCACACCGCCGGCGGCTTCAGCCCATTGATCGCACAGGCCGCGCGCAGCGTGTTCACCAGCAGGCAGGCGACCGTCATCTGCCCGACGCCGCCCGGCACCGGCGTGATCGCACCCGCAGTCTTCAATGCTTCCTGATAAGCGACATCGCCCACCAGCTTCGATTTGCCATCCGCCGCCGGCAGGCGGTTGATGCCCACATCGATCACGGTGGCGCCCGGCTTGATCCAGTCGCCGCGCACCATTTCGGACTTGCCGACGGCGGCGAAGACGAGATCGGCCTGCGCGGTCAGCTTCGGCAGATCGCGCGAGCGCGAATGCGCGATGGTGACGGTAGCGTTCTCGTTCAGCAGCAATTGCACCAGCGGGCGGCCGACGAGATTGGAGCGGCCGATCACGATGGCATTCATGCCGTCGAGTTTCTCATGCACGCTCTTGGCCAGAATGATGCAGCCGAGCGGCGTGCAGGGCGACAGCGCATCCATCCCGCTGGCTAGGCGGCCGGCATTGACGGGATGCAGGCCATCGACATCCTTGGCGGGATCGATGGCGTTGATGACGGCCTGGGTGTCGAGGCCCTTCGGCAGCGGCAACTGCACCAGGATGCCATGCACCGAAGCGTCGGCGTTCAGCTTCTGCACCAGCGCGATCAGATCGGCCTGGGCGACATCGGCCGGCAGCACATGTTCGAAGGAGGCCATGCCGGCTTCCTGGGTCTGTTTGTGCTTGCTGCGCACATAGACCTCGGAGGCGGGATCGCTACCGACCAGCACCACGGCAAGGCCCGGCGTGAGGCCGTGATCGGCCTTCACGCGCGCCACTTCTGCGGCCACGCGGCTGCGGAGTTCGGCGGCGATCACTTTTCCATCGATCACGCTGGCGGTCATGCTGTGTCCTTGTCGTCAGACGGGCTGGCTGCGATGTCGCGCAGAAGCAGCCCCAGTTTCCTGGCATCGCCGGTCACGGCGATCTGTTTGATGCGGGAGGTGGCGCCCGACAGCAGCCGGACATCCCGCTTCGGCACGCCGAGCTTTTTGGCAAGCAGCTCGGTTACGGCGCGATTGGCCTCGCCGCCTTCGGCAATGGCGCGGACGCGGAGCTTCAGCACCGCACGGCCATTGGCCATCACCTCGATCCCGTCGATATCGTCACGGCCGCCGCGCGGCGTGACGCGAACCGCGATGCTGACGCCATCGGCGCCATATCGCCAGGGATCAGCCAACGGGCTCAGATCACGTTCGGATAGATGTAATAGGAGATCACCCGCTGCAGGAACATGATGATCAGGATCACGACGATCGGCGACAGATCGAGGCCGCCGAGGCTCGGCAGCATCCGGCGGATCGGCGCCAGCACCGGCTCGGTGATGCGATAGAGGAACTCGCCGACGGCGGCGATGAACTGGTTGCGGGTGTTCACCACATTGAAGGCGATCAGCCAGGACAGGATCGCCGAGGCAATCAGCAGCCAGACGTAGAGATCGAGGATGATCAGCACGATATCGAGAACGGCGCGCATGGCGGGAATGGCTCAATGGTTGGGTCGCGGATTGGACCTTCGGCTAAATATCGGTTCGCGCCTGCGCAAACAAGGGAAGGCTGGGCCGAAAAAGCCCGGAAAATCGAGACTTTGCGCCGTGCGCGGGTCGTTCTTGACTTGCCGTTAACGGGGATTGTAAATGGCGCCCATTCCAGACCTGCGCCGCTTCGCGGTGCTGTTCTTGACGGGCCCATAGCTCAGCTGGGAGAGCGCGTCGTTCGCAATGACGAGGTCGGCGGTTCGATCCCGCCTGGGTCCACCACGCTTCGCCAAAAGGCTTCGCGTGGCGCAGCCATGCGAAGCCTTTTGGCGAAGCGTGGTGTCCGGCGAAGCCCGCTAGGGCGAAGACGGACGGAGGTTGAAGCTCCCTCTTTATTTCGCTGTACACTCTCCACGAAACCTCGCGTGGCGCAGCCATGCGAAGCCTTTTGGCGAAGCGTGGTGTCCGGCGAAGCCCGTTAGGGCGAAGACGGACGGACGT
>NZ_JBXAQK010000001.1:0-385272 GCF_058807155.1 Tardiphaga sp. GW821-FHT12E02 | reverse complement strand
CAGCCATGCGAAGCCTTTTGGCGAAGCGTGGTGTCCGGCGAAGCCCGTTAGGGCGAAGACGGACGGAGATGAAACTCTGGAAAGCTCCGAAGCCGTAGGATGGGTTGAGCGTAGGTGCAAAGCGCCGGAGCGATAACCCATCGTTCCGTCGTTGTGGTTGGCTCCGCTGATGGGTTTTCGCTGGGCTTAACCCATCCTGCGGCCCTAAACCTGCCCCACCCGTGTCAGCTGCAGCCTCGCCACGGCCCCTGCAATAAAGCTCCGGGGGAACAGCCTGAGCAAAATCGGCACGATCTTGATACCGAGTCCCGGAAACACCGTGCCCTTGTTCGCCATCAGGCTCTTGTAAGCCAGCGTCGCGACATCCTTCGGAGACACGCCGAGAATCATCGAATCCAGCCCCGGCTTGAAACCCGCCCGCGCCTGGAATTCCGAGGGCACCGGGCCGGGGCAGATGGCCGTGACGCGCACGCCCTTGGGGCCGAGCTCCTGGCGCAGTGCTTCGGTGAAGGACAGCACATAGGCCTTGCTGGCGTAATAGACCGCCATGCCGGGGCCCGGGATGAGGCCGGCGATCGAACTCATATTGAGGATGCCGCCTTTATGCCGGATCACTTGCGGTGCGAGGCGCAGCGACAGATCGGTGAGCGTGCGGATATTCAGGTCGATCATGCGCAGCTGCGCATCGCGGTCCATGTCGACGGCGAAACCGAACATGCCGAAGCCGGCATTGTTGATGAGATACTCGACCTCGACGCCGTTGCTCTGCAACGCTTCTTCGATCTTCGCACAGGCGTCCGGTTGTTCGAGATCGCAGGGAATGACGATCGGAGCGGAGCCGCCGGCGGCGACGATCTCGTCTGACAAAGCGGTGAGGCGATCGGCACGCCGTGCCACCAGTGCCAGCCGATGCCTGTGGGCGGCGAAGACGCGGACCATCTCGGCGCCAATTCCCGCCGAAGCTCCGGTGATCAACGTTACGCGCTCAGTCACAGGGAATTCTCTTGCAAGTATGGCTTGAAGACGAATGGCTCTAACTAAGGCGTAATAGGGATATGATTGATGCGCAAGCGCCAATGGCCACCCGGATACCGGGGCAGCCAATTCAGCGCGTGTCTCGCCAAAGAGCCGCATGCGATATCGCCGATCACGCATCGTGCTATCGGCGATATGTGACGGATTGAATCAGGCCGTCTCGGCCGTATCGCCGGCTACCCGGCGCTTGAGCTCGACGCGGTCACGTGCGGACACGCCGAGCAGATCGGCGGCACGCCAGACCACGTTTTCCTCGAATTCGCTGACCTTGCCGTCGGCAAAAACCAGCTCCCACATCATCTCGACCAGACGGATGCGGCCGGGCTCATCCACCACGCGCATGATGACGCTGGTGAAGTGATAGAGATCGACAGCCTCGCCTTCGACCAGCGTCGCCGCCTCGATCAGGCGATCGGCGGTGCCGGGGTCGAGCTCGAAGCGCGTCTCGATCAGGCTGTGGAGTTTTTCCTGTTCGATCTTGGATGGCGCACCATCGATCGAAATCACATGAATCAGCAGTGCGGTGGCCGCGAGGCGGAAACCGGTATCGTCGAATTTCTGGTCGGCCGTGGCATCGGGGGCCACAACGTCTGAAATGAATTGGCGTAATTTTTCGAGCATGAGATTTTTGAACCAGATCGGCGGGCCGCGCACCATGCGGCGAATGAGCCATCGCGTTGTGGCGCGGAACATGAACGCACACAATACACGCCGGTTCCTGACCGCGTAATTACAGTTAAGTAAGCCTTGGTTCGTTTACGGAATTTCGTAGACCAAAACTTTATCAGCAATGCCGCGTAAAGCGGCAGTCTTCTCGATGGGTGCGGTACCCGCCTGTTGCAGAATCGCTTCGACAGCTTTTGCGGAAACGATCGGTGTCGTCACATGAATGGATTGTGACGTGGCGAGGCCCTGGACGCGCGCGGCGATATTCACGGTCTGGCCGAAATAGTCCTGCCGCTCATTGAGCATCACGGCGAGGCATGGCCCTTCATGGATGCCGATCTTGACGACGAGATCGCGGGTCTCGCGTTCGTCATTGAGCCGCTCCATCGCCTTGCGCATTTCAATCGCGGCCAGCAGCGCCTGCTCGGGACGGGTGAAGGTCGCCATTACACTGTCGCCGATGGTCTTCACCACGGCGCCGCCTTCGGCTGCGATGATGTCGAGCAGCGCATGGAAATGCGCGCGGACGAGATCGAAAGCGGCGAGATCTCCGACGCGCTCATAAAGCGCGGTGGAGCCCTTGAGGTCGGTGAACAGGAAGGTCAGCGAGGTGATCTTCAGGCGCTGGTCGATATTGAGATTGTCGGCCTTGTAGAGATCGCGAAAGGTCTGGTTGCTGAGGATGCGCTTGGCTGTGACGAAGGGTTTGCGCTTGCCGATCAGGTGATGAAGCGCATCGGCGGCGACCAGGATCGACGGCAGCACGCGGGTGCCGGTCTGATTGTCGTAGGCGATCGTCAGCGGGCCCGGCTGCATGGTGGTCGTCAGCGTTGGCGCATGTTCGCTGCGATAGGTGAGGGAGAGATGTCGCATCTCATCAGTCGGCTCGCCCTGCACATCGATGAAATGCGCGGTGTGAGTCACCGGCTCGAACAGGATGATGAATTGCGGTGGTAGCTGCAGCGTCAGCTCGGCGCGTTGATGCGCGGGCAGTTCGCGGGCATCGAGCACCACGTCCTCCGACAAGGTCGACAGTGCGTCCGCGTTGAATTCGATGCCCGAGCTCCAGAACACCTGACGGAAATATTCCCAGATCGGCAGTGAATTCGGGTCATGGGCGGCGATCCGTCGGATGCGCGGCGAGATGGTGAAGGCGACCTCGACCTGCTCATCGACCGACACGGCATAGCCGCGGCCGCACAGGCCGCATTGATAGTCGTCGCTGCGCAGCGATTTCAGCGTGCCATGGGCATCGAGCACCCCGCCGCAGCCGGGGCACATCACATTCCAGGTCAGATCGAACAGGCCGAGCTTGGACGCATGCAGGAAGCCGGCGATGGCTTTCTCTTCATTAAGGCCAGTGCGCGCTGCGAAATCCAGCGGGTTGACGCGATTGAGCTCATGATCCGCGCCCTCCTGCGCCAGCAGCGCGATGGCGTCGGCAACCGCGGGATCGGTGACTTTCTTCAGGCGCGCGAAGTGGGAGAGGATGTCGCTCATAGCTCGATAGATAGGGGGTGGGGGGCGGGAGTCCAAGACGCGTCACGAGCTCTGTCCCTCATCGCGGATCAAACTCCACCCTCATCCTGAGGAGCGCGCTCTTGCGCGCGTCTCGAAGGATGGTGGCATGCTCCGAGCCAGGCCAGCTCATGGTTCGAGACGGCGCTTCGCGCGTCCTCACCATGAGGGGGGTTACCTTGCGGCGATCCTGAACTCCGGTGACCGGTCCGGCTGTGTCGTCACGACGCCGATCGGCATCACCGGCTCCGCGTCCGGCAGCGTCACCCGGAAATTCCCGATGATCTTCGCCAGCGCCAGCGTGGCCTCGACGATGGCGAAATGGGCGCCGATGCAGACGCGGGCGCCGACGCCGAAGGGGAGATAGGCAAAACGGTCGGGCTGCGGATGGCCGGACGTGAAACGCTGCGGCATGAAGGCGTTGGGCTCGGACCAGCGCGTCTCGTTCCGGTGCAGCAGCCATGGCGCGATCAGGACGATGTCGTTCTTCGCGACCGCCATGCCGCTGATCGTGTCGGGGGCACGGGCGGCGCGTGCGATCAGGAAGGCCGGCGGATAGAGCCGCATGGTCTCGTCGATGACCGCGCGGGTCAATTTCAGGCGGTCGAATGCCAGCGCGCCGGTGGCCATGGCTGCCCGCGCCTCGCTGGCCACAAGCTCCTGCGTGGCGGGATCGAGCGTCAGCAGATACAGCGCCCAGAACAGAGCCGTTGCCGTGGTCTCATGGCCGGCGAGGATCATGGTCGCGACCTGATCGCCGAGCTGGTCATCGGTGAATTCGGCGCCGGTTTCGGGGTCGCGGGCCGCCAGCATCAGTTCGAACAGATCACGCGGCGGGGCATCGTCCGCCTTGCCGGCAGCGCGGCGCTCGGCCACCAGCATGGCGACGAAGCGCGTCCAGCGGCGGCGGAAGCGCCAGCGGGGAAAATCCTGCGGCGTAGGCCAGCCCGCCGGCAGCAGCAGGTCGAAGAAATGCGGCCGGGCCAGGGTCTGCCCGTATTCCATGACGAAGTCACGCAGCACCTTGCCGTGCTTCGTCATGCCATAGGAAAACATGGTGCGGCCGGCGATCTCCAGCGTCATGCGCTGCATGATCTCGCGCAGATCCACGGGACCATCGGTCTTGCCCTGCAGGTCGGCCACCGTGTCGTCGATGGCCGAGAGCATGTGCGGCACCAGCGTGCCCACCGCGCGCGGCGTGAAGGCTGGCGCCAACGTGCGGCGCTGATGTTTCCAGACGCGCCCTTCGGCGGTCAGCAGGCCGTCACCGAGCAGTGGCCGCAACACCCGGAAGGCGGCGGGGGTGCGGGTGTAGTTCTCGTAATTGTCCACCAGCACGTGGCGGATCGCATCGGGGTCGTTGAGGATGAAGCTGGCATGGCCGAAAAAGCGGCCCTTGATGATGTCGTCCTCATAGGCCTTCTGGCCCCAGGTCTCGATGGCACTGCGGCGCATCGCCTTCATGCGGTCGCGTGCCGTCATGTCCTCGGGCGCACGCGGCGGGGCCGGCGGCACCACATGCCGTTTCGGGATCGGAAAGTCGTAGACCTCGGCAATGCTCACGACAGGCCTCGCAACGATGAGAGCGACAGCGGATCATATCATCGGACAAAGCCGGCGTCTTGAAGGCGTCATTGTTTGCAGGTGCAGCATCGATTTATGCGGGAGCGACTGGACAGGGCATGTCCTTCGCAGGCATCACCATTGGTGATGACGGAATCCCCCAAACCTGCTCCCTTGCCCTCTGACGGAATTGCCGCGCCGCTGCGGTTTCCGGTGTTCCGCCGCATCTGGCTGGCCAGCCTGCTGTCAAATCTGGGCCTGATGATCCAGAGCGTCGGCGCTGCCTGGGCGATGACGCAGATGACCGCCTCCGCCGACAAGGTGGCACTGGTGCAGACGGCCTTGATGCTGCCGATCATGATCCTGGCGATGCCGGCCGGCGCCGTGGCCGACATGTATGACCGCCGCATGGTGTCGCTGGCATCCTTGGCGCTGTCGCTCGTCGGCGCCAGCACGCTCACGGCGATGGACTGGACCGGCCATATCACGCCGAACATCCTGCTCGCCTTCTGCTTCATCATCGGCAGCGGCATGGCGCTGTTCGGCCCGGCCTGGCAGTCCTCGGTGGGCGAGCAGGTTCCGGAAGACGTGCTGCCCGCCGCCGTGGCCCTGAACGGGATCAGCTACAACATCGCCCGCAGTTTTGGCCCGGCCATCGGCGGCGTCGTCGTGGCGGCCGCGGGGGCTGTCGCGGCGTTCGGCGCCAATGCGCTGCTCTATGTGCCGCTGTTCGTCGTGCTGCTGCTGTGGCGGCGGCAGATCGAGGTCTCGCGGCTGCCGCGCGAGCGGTTGAACCGGGCCATCGTCTCCGGCATCCGCTACATCGCCAATTCGCCCTCCATCAAGATCGTGCTCATGCGCACGCTGATCACCGGCATCTGCGGTGGCTCGATCTCGGCGCTGATGCCGCTGGTGGCGCGCGACCTGCTGCATGGCGGCGCGCAGACATACGGCATCATGCTTGGCGCCTTCGGCATGGGCGCCGTTATCGGCGCGCTGAATATCGGCCATATCCGCAAGCATTTTGCCAGCGAAACCGCGATCCGCGGCTGCACGCTGATCATGGGCATGGCCATCATCGGCGTGGCGATGTCGACCGAGCCGGTGCTGACCGCCGCATCATTGGTCGTCGCTGGCGCCGTCTGGATGGCCGCGATCGCGTTGTTCAATATCGGCGTGCAGCTGTCGGCGCCGCGCTGGGTCGCGGGGCGTTCGCTCGCCGCGTTCCAGGCGGCCATCGCCGGCGGCATCGCCATCGGCAGCTGGGGCTGGGGCCGCCTTACCGACGTGGTCGGGATCGAATGGGCGCTGATCGTCTCGGGCATCGCGATGTTCGCCTCGCCGCTGTTCGGCCTGGTGTGGCGCATGCCGCCCACCGGCGCCCGCGATGAGGATGCGGAGCGGCTTGAGGATCCCGAAGTGCAGTTGCAGCTCACGGCGCGCAGTGGGCCGCTGGTGGTGGAGATCGAATACCGCGTCGATCAGGAACAGGCGCGTGCCTTCCATGGCGTCATGCAGGAGGTGCAGCTCACAAGGCAGCGCAATGGCGCCTATGGCTGGTCGATCGCGCGCGACATTGCCGATCCGGAATTGTGGACCGAGCGCTATCATTGCCCGACATGGATGGACTTCTTGCGCCAGCGCAATCGCACGACGCAGTCGGAGCGTGCTTTGTATCTGCGTGCGGCGGGCTTCCATCTCGGCCCCGATCCCGTCCGCGTCCGCCGCATGCTGGAGCGGCCTTTCGGCTCGGTCCGCTGGAAGGACGAGACGCCGGATCGCGCCGCGACGGAAGTGCTGCCGGCCTCGACGCCAGCGGGCAGCAGTTAGTTCCCTCGCCCCGCTTGCGGGGAGAGGGTGGCCGCGCGAAGCGCGGTCGGGTGAGGGGGCTCTCCATTTACTCGGAGCGTGTGGATAGCCCCCTCACCCGACTTCCACGCGCTGCGCGCGCTACAGTCGACCTCTCCCCGCAGGCGGGGAGAGGTTAGAACGTCACTGTCCGTTGTCCGCCAGCACTTTCGCGCAGGCCTTGCCAAGCTTGCTGCGATTTTCCTTCAGGCAGCTCAGCACGACCATGTCGCCATCATTCATCTTGGCGCGGCAGAAACGCGATGCGTCGCGCGAACAGGCATTCTGGTTGGCTGCCGTGTTGCCCTGCTGCGCGAGAACCGGCGTGGTGAGCAGCAGGAACGGAACGATCAAAAGGCGTTTCATTGCAATATCTCCCTCGTTAAATGGTCATTATCAATGCGGGCGCAGACAAGACCGTGGGCATGGCGCAATGATGGCGGGAACTCGCGCTGCGCGATGCGTCGGCGTTGGGAAGTAATGGAACGAAAGCTAGTTCCGTCACTCCATCCCTCATCCTGAGGAGCCGCGAAGCGGCGTCTCGAAGGATGGCGACGGGCGCGAGAGCCAAGCCAGCTCATGGTTCGGGACGCGCGCAAGGGCGCGCTCCTCACCATGAGGGGCTGAGTTAGTTCCGGCTACCGCCGATGACGAGATCGTCGCGATGGATCATCTCGATGCGGCCGGTGATGCCGAGAATGTTCATCGCATCCGGCGATGAGCGGCCCTTGATCTTCTCGGCATGCTCGGCGTCATAGGCCACGAGACCGCGACCGATTTCATGCGCATCGGGATCGCGCACGATCACCGCATCGCCGCGTGAAAACTGTCCATCGACGCGGATCACGCCGGCCGGCAACAGGCTCTTGCCCGCACGCAATGCAGCGGCCGCGCCGGCGTCGATGGTCAGCGTGCCCTTCGGCTCCAGCGATCCCGCAATCCAGCGCTTGCGCGCCGTGACGGGATTGGCGGGCGTCAAAAACCACGTGCAGCGGCCGCCATCGGCGATCGCCTGCAGCGGATGATCGATCTTGCCGGAGGCGATGATCATATGCGTGCCGGCGGTGGTCGCGATCTTGCCGGCCTCGATCTTGGTGTACATGCCGCCGCGCGACAGTTCGGATTCGGCGGCACCCGCCATGCTCTCGATATCGGCAGTGATGTGCTCGACCACCGGGATCAGCTTCGCATCTGGATTGGCGCCGGGTGGTGCGGTGTAGAGCCCATCGATATCGGACAGCAGCACGAGCAGATCGGCTGACGTCATGGTCGCAACGCGGGCGGCAAGGCGGTCATTATCGCCGTAGCGGATCTCGTTGGTGGCGACGGTGTCGTTCTCGTTGATCACGGGCACCGCACGCCATTCCAGCAGTTTGCCGATGGTGGAGCGCGCATTGAGATAGCGACGGCGTTCCTCGGTGTCCTGCAGCGTGACGAGAATCTGTCCGGCGCCGATGCCGTGATGGCCGAGTACTTCGGACCAGATGCGGGCAAGCGCGATCTGCCCGACGGCTGCCGCAGCCTGGCTCTCTTCCAGTTTCAGCGGACCGCGCGGCAGCTTCAGGCGATGACGGCCAAGTGCGATCGAGCCCGACGACACGACGAGCACGTCGCGGCCATCGGCGTGCAGCTTGGCGATATCGGCAGCCAGTGCTGCCAGCCACTCTGCCCGCACTTCACCCGCTGCATGGTCGATCAGCAGCGAGGAGCCGACCTTGACGACGATGCGGCGGAAGTTTTTGAGATCAGGCGACGACATGGCGATGCTTCTTGGGCGATGGTGTCTGTGGTGTCTCGGAGGCGCTTCGTATTCCCTCGCCCCGTTCTTACGGGGAGAGGTTAGGTCCACGCGCGTTGCGGGTGTCGTGCATCATCGAAACGTTAGTTGCTTGCAGGCGCCCATGGTGCGGACTGTGCGGCCGACTTCGCCTTGTCGGACACCGGTGCTTCGCCAATCACCTCGACCAGCGCGCGCAGGGCTTCCGGCACGCCATCGCCTGTTGCACCCGAGATCAGCAGAGGCGTCTGCTTGGACGCGCGCTTCAGGCGCTCCTTCTGCTTCTTCAGCTCGTCCGGTTCGACCGCATCGATCTTGTTGAGCGCCACGATCTCGACCTTGTTGGCGAGGTCGCCTTCATAGGCGTCCAGCTCGCCGCGCACGGTCTTGTAAGCTTTGCCCGCATGTTCGCAGGTGGCGTCGATCAGATGCAGCAGCACCCGGCAGCGCTCGACATGGCCGAGAAAGCGATCGCCGAGGCCGGCGCCTTCATGGGCGCCCTCGATCAGGCCGGGAATATCGGCCAGCACGAATTCGCGCGCATCGACGCCGACGACACCAAGCTGCGGATGCAGCGTGGTGAAGGGATAGTCGGCGATCTTCGGCCGTGCCGCCGAGACTTTTGAGAGGAACGTCGACTTGCCGGCATTGGGCAGGCCGACCAGGCCGGCATCGGCAATCAGCTTCAGCCGCAGCCAGATCCAGCGCTCCTGGCCGGGCTGGCCGGGATTGGCGTTGCGCGGGGCGCGATTGGTGGACGACTTGAAATGCGCATTGCCGAAACCGCCATTGCCGCCTTCGGCCAGCACATAGGTCTCGCCGAGCTTGGTGAAGTCGTGGATCAGCGTTTCTTTGTCTTCGTCGATGATCTGGGTGCCGACCGGCACTTTCAGGGTGATCGGCTTGCCATTGGCACCGTGGCGATCCTTGCCCATGCCATTGACGCCGCGCGGCGCCTTGAAGTGCTGCTGGTAGCGATAATCGATCAGCGTGTTGAGGCCATCGACGACTTCGATGATGACATCGCCGCCGCGGCCGCCATTGCCGCCGGACGGGCCACCGAACTCAATATACTTCTCGCGGCGGAACGCCACGCAGCCGTTGCCGCCGTCGCCGGAACGTATGTAAACCTTGGCTTCATCGAGGAATTTCATGGCGTATCCGTATCGCAGGGGGGTGTTTGCGGCAACAACTCATCGCGCCCGCAAGGCGACGAATGGCTGCCTTGCTGCGGTTTCAATCGCGTCCTAAAGGACAATGGGAAACGTTAACTATTGTCTCTGCCGCCCGCGAAACTCCGAACCTCATGGTGAGGAGGCGCGTCTTCCGCGCCGTCTCGAACCATGAGCTGTTTGGCTCCGAGTTTGCGGCCATCCTTCGAGACGCCGCGCTTCGCACGGCTCCTCAGGATGAGGGACTGAGAGGGCTCTTAAAGGCGCATATGGGCATGTTTGCGACCATTTCGACCGCCGCCGACAATCGCGCCGCCCGGATAGCCGGTATCGGCCTGATGCTGGCGGGCATCGCCATGTTCTCCTGCGGCGACGCCATCGGCAAATATCTGGTTTCGACCTATTCGGTCGGGCAATTGATGTTCCTCCGCGCCATCGCGGCGCTGACGCTGCTGGCGCCGATGATCTGGCGGCATCGCGGCGATTTTCTCACTCTGGACCGGCCGGGCCTGCAGGTGCTGCGCGTGGTGCTGTCCACGCTGGAGGTCGCGGCTTTCTTCTGGGCGGCGGGCTATCTGCCGCTGGCTGACGTCATTACCTATTATCTGGCCTGTCCGATCTTCGTCACCGCGGGGTCTGCGATCTTTTTGCGCGAATCCGTCGGCTGGCGGCGCTGGAGCGCGGTGTTTGTCGGCTTTGTGGGCGTGATCATCGCGCTAAAACCGTCGGCGCAGATGGTGACCTGGCCGGCGCTGATCGCGCTCGGTGGCAGCTTGTCCTTCGCGGCGCTGATGCTGATCACGCGGTCGCTGCGCTCGGCGCCGGATGTGGTGCTGGCAACGACGCAGTTCATCGGGACGTTCACTTTCGGTGCGGTGTTGACGACATTCGGCTGGGTGACGCCGGGCTTCGGCGATCTCGGCCTGTTTTTCCTGGCAGGCGTGGTGTCGATCGCGGCGCTGATGTGCGTGAACCGCTCATTGAAACTGGCGCCGGCGAGTGTGGTGGTGCCGTATCAATATACGATGATCATCTGGGCGGTGATCTTCGGCTATCTGATTTTCGATGAACTGCCGGCGCCGGCGACGCTGATTGGCGCCACGATCATCATTGCCGCGGGGCTCTATATCTTCCTGCGTGAGCAGAGTTTGGGGAAGATCGCCGACGAAGTGCCGCCGGTGGTTTAAAACGCCGGGGCCGTAGGATGGGTTGAGCGCAGGCGCGGTAGCGCCGGAGCGATAACCCATCACCGCGTGCTCCGGCGCCTGTTGTGATGGGTTTTCGCTGCGCTCAACCCATCCTACGATCCGTCATCTCCGCGTCGAACTCGCCCAGTTCTTCAGCGAGCTCCACACGCCACGTGTCAGCTTGAAGCAATCCACCGGCGTTGACGATCCGATCGCCTCGAAGCGATGCAGTTGCACGCCGGTCCACTGGAAGCCGCACTTCTCAAGGATGTTACGCGAGGCCGGGTTGGCGACGCGCGCGCCGGCGATCAGCTGATCGATGGCAAACTCCTCGAATGTGTAGTCGATCGCCGCACGCACCGCTTCGGTCGCGTAACCGCGACCCCAATGTGCGACGCCCAGCCAGTAGCCGAGTTCCGGTGCATCCGGCTCGCGCCAGTCGACACCGACCATGCCGATCGGGCGATAATCGAGCTCGATCAGGAACACCGCGTCGGTGGCCGCTTCATCCTGCAGCGAGCCGACAAACTGTTCGGCATCATCCTGCGAATAGGGATGCGGCAGCCGGCGGGTATTCTCGGCGATGCGGCGGTCGTTGGCGAGTTCGGTCACTGCGATGGCATCGGCCATCACGGGCTTGCGCAAGGTCAGGCGTTGCGTCTGCAGAACAGCGGCTCTGCTCTCGCTCAGCTGGGGTGTCGGGATATCCTGCAACATCTCGGGCTCCTGCAATGCGCCCCGAAGCGACGCACCAAACGAAAAGGGGAGGCCGGTTTCCCGCCTCCCCTCTGGAGCCCAATTCTGGCACTCCGCCGGTTCAACAGGACCCGGCGGACTCCATTTGAGTGTCCACCGTTTATTCGGCCGCGGCCTGAGTGATCGGGAGTACCGACACGAAGGTGCGACCGTTGGCTTTGGCTTTAAACTCCACGCGGCCTTCGACCTTGGCGAACAGGGTATGATCCGTGCCCATGCCGACATTAAGGCCGGGGTGCCAGGTGGTGCCGCGCTGACGCGCAATGATGTTGCCGGGAATCACGCGCTCGCCGCCGAACGCCTTGACGCCAAGACGCTTGCCAGCTGAATCGCGGCCGTTGCGCGATGAACCGCCTGCTTTTTTATGAGCCATAGCTCGTCTCCGATCTCGATCTATTCAAAGATCAATTCCTTGCGGGAATTGTCTCACGGAAATTCAAATTTGCGCAGCGGATAATTCCGCTGCTGCAGCGATTCTATTTACTCGGCCGCTTCGGCCGGAGCGGCCTTCGGGGCTGCCTTTTCACGCTTCGGGCGCGGGCCCAGCGTCGGCGCCTTGCCATCGGCGAGGATCTCGCTGATGCGCACCAGGGTCAGCTCGTCACGGTAGCCACGCTTGCGCTTCGAGTGCTTGCGGCGGCGCTTCTTGAACGCGATGACCTTCGGGCCGCGCTTGTGGTCGAGAATTTCAACCGCAACGCTTGCGCCGGAAACGGTCGGGAGGCCGAGCACAGGCGTATCACCGCCGAGCATCAACACTTCACCAAGCTGCACGATCGTGCCGGCATCGCCAGCGATCTTGCCAATCTCAAGTACATCATCCGGAACGACGCGGTATTGCCGGCCGCCGGTTTTGATGACTGCGAACATCGTTCTAATCCTTCGTGTTCGATCCCGTCCTCGGATCAAGCGACAACCGATCGCTCCGGGACGGCTTCTTGTTCAGTCGATAAGGGTTTGAAGCTTTTGCATTTTCTGGCCGACGTTGCGGCCCCACGCAAAAACAATCGGCGCGAGACAAAGCTTGCGCCGAAGGGTGCTTTATAGAGGGGGAAGACGGGGAGTCAAGGAAAAGCGAGCCAAAAACAGGCATTTGGCCTGCGTCTGGCTCGCAGTCGTGGTTTAGGAAGCGAGGCTGCGCATTTCCTTGATCAGGTCCGATTTGCCCTCGAAACCGATGCCCGGCAGTTCCGGCATCACGATGTGGCCGTTCTCGACTTTCACGCCATCCGGGAAGCCGCCATAGGGCTGGAACAGGTCGGGATATGATTCATTGCCGCCCAATCCGAGGCCGGCTGCGATGTTCAGCGACATCTGGTGGCCGCCATGGGGGATGCAGCGGGTCCAGGACCAGCCGTAATTCTTCAGCATTTCCAACGTTCTAAGATATTCGACAAGACCATAGCTAAGTGCGCAATCGAATTGCAGCCAGTCGCGGTCCTTGCGCATGCCGCCATAGCGGATCAGGTTGCGGGCGTCCTGCATGGAGAACAGGTTTTCGCCGGTGGCCATGGGCTTCGGATAATGCTCGGCGAGCTTCTCCTGCAGCTCGTAGTCGAGCGGGTCGCCGGCTTCCTCGTACCAGAAAAGATCGTATTCCCTCAACGCCTTGGCATAATCGACGGCGGTCGTGAGATCGAACCGACCATTGGCGTCGACGGCGAGCTGGCAGCCCGAGGGCAGCAGTTTCAGCACATGTTCGATGCGCTTGAGGTCGTCGGCCAGGGGCGCGCCGCCGATCTTCATTTTCACGACATTGTAGCCGCGGTCCAAATAACCCTTCATTTCATTAGCTAAACCATCAAGGCCTTTGCCCGGATAATAGTAGCCACCGGCCGCATAGACGAACACTCTGGGGTTCGCCACGGTGCCGTAACGCTCTGACAGCAAACGGAAAAGCGGCTTGCCCGCGATCTTGGCGACGGCGTCCCAGACCGCCATGTCGATGGTGCCGATGGCGACAGAACGTTCGCCGTGGCCGCCGGGCTTCTCATTGGTGAACATGGTCGCCCACACTTTGTGGGGATCGATGTTTTCGCCAGTTGAATCAATGAGATCGTCCGGCTTCGCTTCGAGGATACGGGGCGCGAAACGTTCGCGGATCAGGCCGCCCTGGCCGTAGCGGCCGTTGGAATTGAAGCCGTAGCCGATCACGGGCTTGCCGTCGCGGATCACGTCGGTGACCACGGCGACCAGGCTCAGCGTCATTTTGCTGAAGTCGATGAAGGCGTTAGCGATGGGGGAGGCGATTGGAGCGGTGCGCTCCCGGACTTCGACAATGCGCATGGTTTTCCCTCGTTTTCGCGTGCTCTCTTGCGGCAACACGGCGGCAGACTTGCGGATGGCTTTAGGCATTAGCTAAAACGCAGCCATCTCTGAAATGGTGATTTTTCATCGCAGGCGTTCCCATATAAGATGGCTGTTCGCCGTCATTGCGAGCGCAGCGAAGCAATCCAGAAAGCCAAAAGCGAAGACTGGATTGCTTCGTCGCCAAGAGGCTCCTCGCAATGACGGCTGAGAGGTCTTTATGCGCAGCTTCGATCCCGTTTCCCTTCGCTTGTTCATCGCCGTCTGCGAGGAGCGCAACATTGCGGCGGCTGCCAAGCGCGAGGCCATCGTTCCCTCCGCCGTCTCGAAACGCATCAGCCAGATGGAAGACGAGGCCGGGGTGCAATTGCTCGAACGCGGTCGTCGCGGCGTCACGGTGACGGCGGCGGGCGAGGTGCTGTGGCGCTATGCGCGGGAGAGCTTGCAACTGCTCGACCGCATGCAGGCCGAACTCGGCGCGTTTGCCGATGGCGTGCAGGGGCATGTGCGGGTGTTCGCCTCGAAGTCCGCGGTGGCGCAGGTGTTGCCGGAGGATGTGAGTGCCTTCGCGAAAAAATATCGCGATGTGCGCGTCAGCCTGGAAGAGCGCGAGATCTGGGAAGTGGTGCGCGGTGTGGAAGAAGGCCGCGCCGATATCGGCGTGTGCTGGGATGCCGTCGATTTGCGCGGGTTGACGGTGCATCCCTATCACCGCGATCGTCTCGCTGTCGTCGTGCATCCCGATCATCCGCTGGCATCGCGCGACACCGTCTCTTTTGAAGAGACCATCGACTACGAGCATGTCGATATCGTCGCCCGCAGCATCATGCAGGCGACGCAGCGGAGTGCGGCGGCCGCGGCCGGCAAGCAGATGCGGTATCGCATTCAGGTCTCCACCGTGGATGCCGCCTATCGCGTCGTCGCGGCGCAGCTTGCGGTCGCCATCGTGCCGCAGGAAGAGGCATCCGCGATCCAGCAGACGCTGGGGCTCAAGGTGGTTCCACTCAATAATGATTGGGCGCAGCGGCAATTCGTCATCGCCGTGCGCAACAAGGGGCTTAGCCTGCCGGCACAATTGTTGCTGGAAAGTCTGCAGAGCAGTGCGAAGTAACCCCACTGTCATCGCCCGGCTCGACCGGGCGATCCAGTAAACTCAGCCAGTGCGGTGTGTACTGGGTCACCCGGTCAAGCCGGGTGACGACAAGCGGGGGTGGGTGACGGCAGCCTGCGTTGCGTCTAATATGCCTAGACAAATGAGGAGCCCGCCATGACCACCCATTTCGAACCCGGTGCGATGTCCCTGGCCGACTGGCGCGCGATCTATCGCGGCGCCGTGCCGAAGCTGGATGCCAGGCATCACCCGCGCATCCAGGCCAGCGCCGATGCGGTGGCGCGGATCGTGGCCAAGGGCGAGCCGGTCTATGGCATCAATACCGGCTTCGGAAAGCTCGCCAGCGTCGGCATCGCCGCCGAGGATCTGGTCGCTCTGCAGAAGAATATCGTGCTGTCGCATTGTGCGGGTGTGGGTGAGCCGATGTCGCCGGTCATCGCGCGCCTGATGATGGCGTTGAAGATTGCGTCGCTGGCGCAAGGGTTTTCCGGCGTGCGGCTGGGGACGATTCAATTACTTGAGGCGATGCTGGCAAACGACATCATCCCCGTCGTGCCGGCGCAGGGCTCGGTCGGTGCGTCCGGCGATCTCGCGCCGCTTGCGCATATGACATCGGTGATGATCGGCGTCGGCGAAGCCTTTGCCGGCAACAAGCGTTTGCCAGCCGTGGAAGCGCTCGCGACTGTTGGCCTCAAGCCGATCGAACTCGGCCCCAAGGAAGGCCTTGCGCTGCTCAATGGAACGCAATTTTCGACGGCTTGCGCGCTGGCCGGTCTGTTCGAGGCGGAATTGCTGTTTAGGACTGCAGTTGTCAGCGGCGCGCTGTCCACGGATGCCGCGCGCGGCTCCGATACGCCGTTCGATGCGCGCATCCATCAGCTGCGCAAGCATGATGGGCAGATTGCGGTGGCGTCGGCGCTACAAGGCCTGATGGTCGGAAGTGCTATCCGCGAGTCGCATCGCCTCGGTGATGTGCGGGTGCAGGATCCCTACTGCCTGCGCTGCCAGCCGCAGGTGATGGGCGCTGCCCTCGATATACTCAGGCAAGCAGCGGCCACGCTGCTCACCGAAGCCAACGGCGTCTCCGACAATCCGCTGATCTTCGCCGACGAGGACCTCGCCATGTCCGGCGGCAATTTTCATGCGGCACCGGTGGCCTTCGCGGCCGACATGATCGCGCTCGCGGTGTGCGAAATCGGCTCCATCGCCGAGCGGCGCATCGCGATGCTGGTCGATCCCGTGCTGTCCGGCGTGCCGGCGTTTCTCACACCGCGGCCGGGACTTAACTCCGGCTTCATGATCGCGCAGGTCACGGCGGCAGCATTGGTGTCCGAGAACAAGCAGCGCGCTTATCCCGCCAGCGTCGATTCGATTCCGACATCGGCCAACCAGGAAGACCACGTCTCCATGGCCGCGCATGGCGCAAGACGTCTGTCTCCGATGGTGGAAAATGCGATGGCAGTCATTGCCATCGAACTGCTTGCTGCGGCGCAAGGCTGCGATTTCCACGCGCCGCTGACCTCCAGCCACGCCCTCGAAGCCGTGCGAAAACGCATCCGCGACGGTATCGCGCATCTCGACGATGACCGCTATTTTCATGCGGACATCGAGAAGGCACTGGCCTTGGTGCGGTCGGGCGCGGTGGTGGCTGCAGTCGGAGCATCGACACTGCCGACGCTCTGATCGCCAAGCTTCGGCGCGTTTTCGGAGCTTATTGCAGCAGATCTGATAGTTGCGATCGGTGGCGAGCGATGTCGCCGACGGCGCAATGTGCCACAATTGCTGTGGCCACATCGCGAGGGTGTGATCGATAACCAGCAGACTTGGTGTTCGCTTACCAAACTTGTGCCGGTTGTGAGCTTGTCAATAAGAGTCGTCTAGCGCACATTCATCACGCACTTCAATCTGAACAAGAACTTTCAACTCACGTTGTGTTTTGACGACATCGCGCACGCAGCAAAGATGTCGATCGCCGGTCGGCTGGCGATGGTTGGATGGCATCGACATGACTGTGAAGCTCGATCTACCCGGCACCGAAATCCTGAGACGCAGCGGCGGGCCGTCGCTGCGCGAGCATATCGCGCGTGAGCGCCATGTCCTGATGCAGCTTGCGGCTGGCCGTCCGCTCGCCGATGTGATGCAGGAGCTGCTGTTGAGCGTCGAGGCGTCGTCGGGGCATCACATGATGGCCTCCGTTCTCGAAGTCAGCGAGGACGGCCGATATCTCCGGCATCTGGCGGCGCCCAGCCTGCCATGCGCCTATAACAAGGCGATCGACGGCGAACGAGTCGCGGAGGGCATCGGCTCCTGCGGTACCGCCGCTTATCGTGGCACGCCTGTCTATGTGGCGGATATCGCCACCGATCCATTGTGGAAGGACTATCGTGATCTCGCGGCGGCGCACGGGCTGTGCGCCTGCTGGTCGACGCCGATCAAGGGGATGGACGAGGTCACCCGCGGCACATTCGCGGTCTATTACGATGCGCCGCGTTCGCCCCGGCCGCACGATCTCGAAGCCATCGCCGCCATCACGCTGACCGTCGCTCTGGCGATCGAGCGGCATCGCACCGATCAGCAGTTGCAGCGCATGCGTGCCGAACTCAAGGCCGCAGGCAAGGCCAAATCCTGACTCGCGGGCCGCTGTTCCCTCGATGCAACCATTCGGTTCCATCGGCGTTGTCGATCGGTTCACGCGTTTCAGGGGCAACATGGCTGAAGAAGTAGTAACGACGCCGATCGGCATCGGCGTGCACGGCGCAAAACGTCTGCCCTCGGTCGAGGTGGATACTTTCAATATCGAGATCAAGGACGGCGACGGCTTTCTGGGCGATCGCGCCAGCAAGGGCGCGTTTCAGAAGATCGTCGAGGATCTGCGCAAGCCGTTGAAGAAGAACGGCGAGGATCCGCTCGGCAAGAAGTCGGTCAAGGAGATCGGCAAGAGCGAGCTCGACGAGATCCTGGTCGGCGAGGACATCAAGGCGGCGGCTCTCGTGCATGGCGCCATCGAGGAATTCGCGAAGGAATTCGCCTATGTGATCCAGCGCTTCTTCAAGAACAAGGTGTGGGAAGACACCGAATGTATCGTGGTCGGCGGCGGCTTTCGCCAGAGCCGCGTCGGCGAACTCGCCATCGCGCGCACCGACATCATCCTGAAGTCCGAAGGGCTCAAGGTCGATCTGATCCCGATCCAGTATCACCCCGATGAAGCCGGCCTGATCGGCTGCCTGCATCTGGCGCCGTCCTGGATTTTCGAGGGCTATGACAGCATCCTTGCGGTGGATATCGGCGGCTCCAATATCCGCTGCGGCGTGGTGGAGACCGGCTGGAAGAAGTCGAAGGATCTCTCCAAGGCTCAGGTCTGGAAATCCGATCTGTGGAAACACGCCGAGGACGAGCCGACCCGCGAAGGCGCGGTGGAGCGGCTGATCAAGATGCTCAAGGATCTGATCAAGGCGGCCGAGAAGGACGGCTTCAAGCTTGCCCCCTTCATCGGCATTTCGTGTCCCGGCGTGATCAACGAAGACGGCACCATCGAAAAGGGTGCGCAGAACCTGCCGGGCAATTGGGAAAGCAGCAAGTTCAACCTGCCGGCGCTGATCGCCGAAGGCATCCCCACCATCGGCGATCACGACACGGCTGTCCTGATGCACAATGACGGTGTGGCGCAGGGGCTGAGCGAGGTGCCCTTCATGCAGGAATTTGCGCGCTGGGGCGTGCTGACCATCGGCACCGGCCTCGGCAATGCCCGTTTCACCAATCGCAAGAAAGAGACGGGAAAGAAGGACAAGGACGAGAAGGACGACAAGAAGGCGAAAAAGGGCAAGGACTGAGAGGTCGCCGCGTGCTCGCGGCGGGAGAGGGGCAGCCCCACGCTCCGATGTCACGTGGGCGCCCCCTCTCCCTAACCCTCTCCCCCCGCCCGAAGCGTTGCTTCGCTTGGGGGCGAGGGGACTTACCGAGGGGACTGACGGTGTGTGGGGCGATGTCGGCGGCAAGCGACCGGCATCAGCGATTCTTGCGCGAATCGGCAGATGCACGCGGCGTGCTTTGGGTCGGCACACCAGATTTTGCGCTGTGATCCCCGCTCTGCCGGCTGCCGGGCTGGATGGCTCGGGCCTGCGCGGAGCTGATTTCGCCACATGGGGGTGGGCTGGAGGCGGAATTTCCTCATCCGGCGCTTGTCTGTTTCGGCATCCTCGCCTAGAACACCGCCAACCACCCGGCGGGCGACCTCCGGAATTCGGCACCAAGGAGAGGTGGCAGAGTGGTTGATTGTACCGCACTCGAAATGCGGCATGGGTGCAAGCCCATCGGGGGTTCGAATCCCCCCCTCTCCGCCAAACAGCCGTTCAGCCCCCTGAAAATCCAATTTTATCTATAGAATAAGGCATTTCCTAAAAGGCCGGTGGTACACAGGAGTGGTCACACCGTGAGCCTCAACATGCTTCAGCCCATCAAAAAAGACCACACGAAGAACTACTGGTTTCGTCGGCGCGTGCCGGCCAAATACCGCAAGTTCGGCATGCCGTCGGAGATCAAATTCTCGCTCGGAACCGCCGACTGGGACGAGGCGGTGCTGAGGTGCCAGGAGGAGAACCTCAAACTCGAGCGGACTTGGCGCGCCAACCTGGAGGGTGAGCCGGTGTCGGAGTTGTCGCACCTTCAGATCAACGCGCTCGCCGGCGAGTTCTACGCCGAGATGGTCGCCAACCATCGCGACGAACCCGGCCGTCCCGTCCTTTGGGAAGACACGCTGCGGGCGCTGGAAAAGAAGAAGACTCGGCTGATCAGCGTCCAACCGGCCGCCGTGCACCTGCGCTTCGCGTTCGGCGACGAGGCGCGCGAGTTCCTGGCCCGTCGGCGCCTGAAGCTCGTCGGGGATAGGTTCGATTCCTTCGTCAAGGCGTACGTCAAGGCCAAGGAGCATGCGAGCAGGGTGCTGCTCCGTCACGCGGAGGGCGACTACACGCCGGACCCCGATCAGGTCAAGTATCCCGAGTTGCAATTGACAGAGCCCAAGCGACCGTTCGAACCGCTCTGGCAGGAATTCTGCGACGCCAAGAAGGTCGCCGCATCGACCAAGAAGAAGTGGCGTCCGTACTTCTCAGCTCTGATGCTAAGGGCCGGTTCGACGGACATGAATCATGTGACCGAGCAGCACCTGCTGGATTGGCGGGACGCGTTGCTGGCGACCAAATTGTCGCCGATCACCGTCAGGGACGGCTACATCGCGGCCGCAAAGGCCTTCTTCGGATGGGCCAAGCTCATGAAGAAGTTGAAGACCAATCCGGCGGCGGAAGTCGTGGTCGCGGTCAGCGAAAAGCACGAAACGAACATGCGCGGCTTCACGGACAAGGAGGCGGCCGTCATCCTTTCCGCCGCCCTGGCCCCGATGAGCAAGCTGATGACGCAGGAAAATGCCGCGGCCCGCCGGTGGGTACCCTGGATCTGCGCCTATACGGGTGCGCGCGTCAACGAGATCACACAGCTCCGGGCCAGCGACGTCCTGCACGTCGACGGCATCGACTGCATCCGCATCACCCCCGAGGCCGGGACGGTCAAGACGCTGCGCGAGCGTGTCGTTCCGATCCATCCGCATCTGGTCGATCAGGGCTTCCTCGCCTTCGCGCGGAAGAAGAAGGGCAAGACGCCGCTCTTCTATTCGGTCGCGCGCCAACGCAATCCGGATCGGAAGAACCCGACCTACACGTCGGTCGGCAACAAGCTGGCCGAGTGGGTCCGCAACCTCGGTATCAAGGATCCGCGGGTCGCGCCGAATCACGGCTGGCGTCACCGCTTCAAGACGGCGGGCCGTAAGGCGAAGATGGACTGGCTGATCCTGGACGCCATCCAGGGCCACGCGCCCCGCACGGAAGGCGAGGAGTACGGCGAAGTCCCGCCCGACGTCATGCTTCCGGAGATCCTGAAGCATCCGAGATACGACGTCGCGCCCGGCGAACGCCGCGACGGACGTGGCGAAGCGAACAAGCGCCGTATCCGCAGGCGGAAGAAGCCGGTGTGAACGCGTGCCTTGGTCGCGCCGTCAGGATTGGTCCCAGTTGGGGCGGATATCCGAATGGCCCGTTTGCGGATGCGAAGACCCGAAGCCAGGACGTTCTCTTGGCGGATTGCCATATCGTCTTATATATCAAGGGCGTGGAGCTGCGTCCGATCGGAAAGAGTGATGGCATTCGACAGAAGAAAGCTGCTGGAGATCTTCGATGTGCTCGGGAAGTCGTTGACGACACCGACGACGATCTGTCTCATCGGGAGCTCGCCCGGTATCGCCTCGGGCCAGCCGGAGCGCCAGACCCCGGACATGGATGTCTGGCGGGACCAATCGAAATACGACGATACCGCCTTCCGGAAAGCATGCGAGGACGCCGGGATGTTGTTCGACCCCCGTGGGGAGGTCGACCCGGACGCCATATACGTGCAGGTGATCCGAAGGGGCGTCGTGAACCTGCCGAAGGAATTCGACGTCGAGGTCGTGGGGGAATTCGGGAATCTCCGCGTCGTGATGCCCGCTCCCAACCTGCTGGTGGCGGCCAAGCTGGTAAGAGGTTCTCCTCGCGATGTCGAAGATGCGGTCTGGTGGATGCAGGAACGCGCATTGAAGACCGAAGACATCAGGGAAGCGATCGGGCATCTGCCGGATCCGAGTCAACGCGAAGCGGCGAGCGAAAACATCGTTCTGGTAGGACTGATTGATTCGACTTGGAGTCCGACATGACGCGCAGCGCCCGTTCCTTGCATGTGGAAGCTCTCGACGTCCTCCTGAAAGGCGGGATGGCGGAGGTCGCGGTGGACCGCGACTGGGAGCTTCTCGAAGAGGTGGCGCGCCTCGCGACGGAGGACGCGCCCAGGGATCTCGTTGCGACGGACCCCTCGCTGTTTGCCTCTTGGCGCGCGGCGGTGACCAGATATCATCTGAAGGGATGGAGTGGAATGACACCCGAACGGGTTCGCGCAATCCGCGATAATGCCGAGAACAAGATCTCGAAGTACATGCGCATCCCCGCCTGAAACGGTCGCACGGAACATCTCTTGTCCGCTTCCCCCGGCGCGACTTAGGGCAGCGTGAGCGGCATCGGCTCGGTGGCGTCTTCGACCGCGAAGCTGCGCGCGCCATGGGAAAAGCGTATGCCCGATCGCAGCGGGTTCTGGCTGCGAAGTGTTGGCGCAACATCCGGGACCGCCCGCTGATCGCGGCCACGTAGCCTCGCGTTCCGATCGCCCCAGACGCCAACCGTCGCCCAGGTAGTCCGCGCGCGATCGCGTGATGTTGTCTTATGCACTCAAAGCCCCGATATTGCGGGCGGAAACGCATGGATAAGGTCGTCACCATAGCAGAGAGGGATGCCCGCGAAGCAGCGCGGCGACGATCGGCTGCGGATGCGATCATCGCGCAACTGAAGGCATTTGCGATTTCGAGCGGCGGCCGGTTCCTTGTGTTCGGATCGGCCGCGGTGGATGCCATGTCGTCCGAAAGCGATCTGGACGTCGTCATCGATTTCCCCTCAGATCGCGAAGGCGAAGCCGTCGAACTCGTCGAAGACCTGTCGCGGGCTCACGACCTGCCCGTCGACTATTACTTGAGATCGCTGGCAAGCGAGCGGTTTCTCGCCCGGATCTCGAATGAGGCGGTGACGCTGTCATGAGCGACCCGCGGTGGACGGATGTCGATGCCGATATCGACCACGCCATTCAGCAGATCGGAAACGCCGTCCGCGCATTCGACCGCGGAGGCTTCGACTCCCCGGACCTCGACGCGGCATGGGAGAGGTCCAATGCGTTTCTCCATGGGATGGAGACTGGGCATTCGCTGCTCGAGTCCGCCTTGAAGAAGATACTTTCCTTATTGAAGGAAAAGAGCCCGGTCGAGGGGCAGCACTCGCACAGGGACCTCGTCGAACGGGTCTCCAGACAGATGTCCGGTGCCAACGCGAGGCCCGCGATCCTCGACCCCGATCTCAAAAAGGACGTCCTCGAACTTCTGAGGATGTGCCATAGGGCTCGAAAAGTCATCTACGACGACTTCGACGCGTCGAAGGCCGGGCCTTCGGTCGAGGCCGCACGACGGGTCGTGCTCAAGCTTCGGCATGCCATCGCTGCGTTCAAGGCTGCGGTTGATCCGGAGCCTGGCGAGGACGACGAGAATTCCGCTTTTTCGCGGCCTCGCATCTGACGAAAATCATAGCGCGCAGCAGTCGGCCGCGTCTTCAATGCGACCATGCGCGATCTTGCCGCGCCTGGATCGGGCGCGACGGCCGGGACCCCCTCGCTCGACCATTGCAAACATGGGAACTGTTCACTATCGGTTGTGGCGGCGGGTTGGGGAAGTCGAGCTATCCATGTGGCATGACAACGAGACGGAGCGCGACTTCCTGAATTTTTCAGGCGTTGCGGACACCGTGGCGGAGATCGTCGTACAGGCGCGGGGGCGGCCGGTATCGATCGGAGTGTCGGGGTCGTGGGGTATCGGGAAGTCGTCGATGATCAAGCTCATCCGGGCGTCCGTGGCCGGGCGGCCGCTTGCCGCTGGAGAACGCGAGTTCGTTTTCGTTGAGTTCAATGCCTGGCTGTATCAGGGCTACGACGACGCGCGGGCGGCGTTGATGGACGTCATCGCTTCGAAACTCGAGGAGGAGGCGGCCGCTCGCGCGACTGCCGTCGACAAGACGAAGGCCTTGCTCAAGCGCGTCAACTGGCTGCGCGCCGCCAAACTGGTCGCCGTGCCGGCGATTTCCCTCGCGCTCGGCCTGCCGCCGGCGGGCCTGCTCGGCGATGTGATCGGTCTCGGTCGTCGGGCCCTGAACGATGGCCTCAGCGGCGAACTGGCCAAGGACACGGAAGCTGCGGCGGGCAGGGTCGCGGGGGCTGCGGGCGGGCTTCTGGATCCGAAGCCCGACGCCTCGCCGCCGAAGCAGATCCAGGCACTCCGGGATTCCTTCGAGGACATCCTCGAGGAATTGGGCATCACGTTGGTGGTCCTGATCGACGATCTCGACCGCTGTCTTCCTGAGACCACGATCTCGACCCTCGAAGCCATCCGTCTTTTCCTGTTCCTGAAGAACACGGCCTTCGTCATCGCCGCCGACAACGACATGATCAAGCATGCCGTCCGCAAGCATTTCGACGGCATCCACGATGACCTGCTGGTCACCAACTACTTCGACAAGCTGATCCAGGTGCCTATCCGTGTCCCGCCGCTCGGGACGCAGGAAGTGCGCGCGTACATGATGCTGCTGTTCGTGGAGAATAGCGGCCTCGACGGCGCCGTCCAGGAGAAGATCCGCCTCGGCATCTGCAACCAGCTTCGCCGGACGTGGGAAGGCAGGCGCGTCGACAGGGCGTTCGTCCAGACCCTTCACGACGCGATGCCGCGCGAACTGATCGGCAAGTTCGACACCGCCGACCGCCTTGCCCCGTTGATGACGACGGCATCCGGCATCGCCGGCAACCCACGGCTGATCAAACGATTCCTGAATGCGCTGTCCATCCGGATGTCGATCTCGACAGCCCAAGGCGTCGGCGTCGACGAAGCAGTCCTTGCCAAGCTCATGCTGTTCGAACGGCTCGGAGACACGAAAGCCTACGCTTCGTTGATCTCTGCCGTTGGTGCCAGCGAGTCCGGGAAACCGGCGTTCCTCGGCGAGTGGGAGGAAGCGGCGAACGCGGGCAAGGATCTCGATCTGCCGGCTCCATGGAACGCGCCGTTCGTCCTGGAATGGCTGACGTTGCCGCCGACCCTTGCGGACGTCGATCTGAGGGGCGCGTTGTACGTGAGCCGCGAGCATGTCGCACTGGTCACTTCGGAGGATCGGCTGTCGTCCGAGGCTGCCGAATTGTTGACCGCTTTGCTGCAGAATCCAGACATGGCGGCGCGCCTCAAGCCGCGGCTGCAGAAGGTGCAGCGGCTCGAGACGGCCGTGATCATGGATCGTCTGCTGGAGAAAGCGCGGCAGGAACAGGAATGGGGCGTGCCGCCCATACTGGAGGCCTGCCTCGCCTTGTCGGAAGTGGATCCGCCTCAAGGCAGTCGTCTCGCGGCCTTCCTGGCCGAGCGGCCGGCCGTGCAGGTCAAACCCAACATCGTGCCGAAAATCGCCGATCAGCCCTGGGCTCGCGGCGTGTTAGAAAAGTGGGACGGTCTGGAAGTGTCGAGACCCGTCAAGAACGCAATCAAGAGAACGTTTGAGAATGGGAACGTCGCAATCTAGCGGAGGGCCGGGGCCAGGCGTGCCGATGGTCCCACCCTGGACGCCGCCAGCGCCACCACCCGAGCCGCCGGCGGCCGAGCCGGGGGCTCCCGACCCATCGCCGCCACCGGCGCCCGGCGAGGAGCAGCCGTCGCCGTCGGCCCCAGCGCTTCCACCTATCCCGCTCGCAGCGGCTCCGCCGGTGGCACCCGCAGCTCGTTTCAGGGGCACGCGGCGCAGTCTCGGGGACTTCGCCCGAAGCGGCAATAGGGACGATCTGAAAAGAGCGCTCGGACATTATGTCCGCAGCGGCTATTCCGGCGCAGCGACCGCTGCGGCCAGGCTCGGGGGGACTGCGACAACGGCGCAGTCGCTAGGCAATGCGCTGTCGAACGTCGCCGCCGGCCAGCCTGCCGCGGCGGGAAGTCCGCTCGATCCAGCCTTGTTGGCCGGCCGCTCCGCAAGGGAGGTCATGGATGCCGTAGTCGAGGCGGTTCGTCCCACCGACGGCACGCAGGATGCGGAGGCGGCTCGCGCGGCCATCCGCGACGCCCTTTCCGAACTGCTCACGCACTATCCCGAAGCCGACCTCTTGAATCTCGATCCCGATCAGAGGGACTTCGTCATCGAGCGGTACGCCGCAATGGACGTATTTCGGCGGTTCGAACTGGACGTCGGCCTGGCGATCAGCGAAAAATCGCCGACCGCCACCGTCGCGCTCGCTCGGCTGAAGGACGCCAGGGACTACGTGAAGGAGATCGTCGGAGCCGAATTCCGGAAGCTGCGGGACGCAGGCAAGCGGTTGACGGTGGACAGGATCAACCGCGTCGTCGGCGAAGCCGTCAGAGAGACCTGCATCGTGTTCGAGGGCTACGCGGAATGAGGCTGGTCTGTGCTCCCGAGGACGTCGATCTGCCGACGACGGGCGACGATCTACGGGTCGTGCTGTTTGGCCAGGCCGGGAGCAACGACCGTGGCAGCGCCGGCGACGCCGCAAAACACGAATTCCTACGTCGCCGGCTAGAGGCGGCACCCCGAGCTTGGGATCTACTATCGATCGCGCTTTCGGTTGTGACGGCGGACTACGCAGGGCTGCGCGAACGCAGTCCGGACGGGTGGACCCGGGAATTCGATCTTGAGATCGCGGTCTCTGATCCGGCGTTCTGGAAAGCCCAGGCCGACGATCTCGCGAAGGCGGTCAGTTTCCTCACCACCGACATATGGCGTTTCGGCTTTCACGGAGGGGGCATGCAGCCGGCCCCTCCGAAGCCGTTCGTGCGTCCGGATGCGGATTGCGTCATGCTGCTTTCGGGTGGTCTCGACAGTCTGGTCGGCGCGATTGATCTGGCCGCCGCAGGGCGACGTCCCCTTGCCGTGAGCCAGACCGTTCGCGGCGACGCCGCGAAGCAGGTCGATTTCGCGGCCCATATCGCCGGCGGCCTCGGCCATCTGCAACTGAACCACAACGCCCACGCTCCCGGCGTCGAGGAAGCGTCCCAGCGAGCCAGATCACTGATCTTCATAGCTTTCGGGGTGATGGCCGCGACGTCGCTCGGCGCCTATCATGATGGCGGGACGGTCGATCTTTTCCTATGCGAGAACGGCTTCATCGCGATCAACCCGCCGCTCACCGGAGCTCGGATAGGCAGCCTCAGCACGCGTACCGCCCATCCCCACTATCTCGGCAGCGTGCAGCGAATGCTGGACGCGGCCGGCCTTCGGGTGAAGATACGAAATCCGTATGCGGCTTCGACGAAGGGCGAGATGCTGCGGTCATGCGCGGATCAAACGCTGCTGCGCGCCCAGGCAGCGCGGTCAACGAGTTGCGGGAGGTTCCAGCGCTTCAATTACCGGCATTGCGGCCGTTGCGTACCGTGCCATGTCCGTCGCGCCGCATTCCGCGCTTGGGGCGTACCCGATGCGACTGACTACGTGTATACGGACCTCGGTCGTGACGACGCCGAGCACGCCGGCTTCGACGATGTGCGGTCCGTCGCCATGGCCATCCGGCGCTCCGCCGGTGACGGCCTGAGTGATTGGCTGGGGCCGTCTCTCAGCTCTCCTTTCATTGCCGACAGGGCAGGACTCGAAGCCATGATCTCCCGCGGATTGGTCGAACTGCAAGCGTTGCATGCGGCGCTGGGCGTCAAATGATCGACTTCCATTGCCATCTCGATCTGTATCCCGATCCCGTTGAGACGGTGCGGGAGGTGCGGTCGCGGGAGATGTTCGTGCTCTCGGTGACGACGACGCCTACCGCATTCGAAGGGACATCTGCACTCGCCTCTAATGCCCCACGCATCAGAACCGCTCTCGGCCTCCATCCTCAGCTTGCCCACGAAAGGAAGGGTGAACTGACGCTCTTCGACGAGCTGCTTTCCAGGACACGCTACGTGGGCGAGATAGGGCTGGATGGCGGCCCCGAACTCAAGCCCCACTGGCCCGATCAGCAAGTGGTGTTCGACCGGATACTAAGCGCCTGCTCCAACGCGGGGGGGCGAATCCTTTCCATTCATAGCAGACGGGCCGCCGGACACGTTCTTGACGCACTAGAGCGGCATCCGGACGCCGGCACACCGGTGCTCCATTGGTTTTCCGGGACCCGGCGCGAACTCCAGAGGGCAGTCGCTATGGGATGCTGGTTCAGCGTCGGCCCGGCCATGCTGGCGGGAGAAAAGGGGCGCGCGCTTGTCTCGGAGATGCCGCAGGACAGGGTGCTTACCGAGACGGATGGTCCCTTTGCGCAACTTGAAGGCAAAGCCGCCCGACCTTGGGATGCGACGGAAGCGATCGCGCTGCTGTCCGCCGTCTGGCAGGAGTCCGAGCCGGAGGTCGAGGCGCACCTACTCTCCAATCTGAAAGCCTTGGTGTCGCCCGCATAGGGTTGTCCAGAGGGCCGCGATGCGGAGAATTGAGCGATGGACGTAACCGTCCGCTACTCCCGGCTGTGCGCGGCGCTTGTCGGCTCGAAGATCGCGGTTTGCGATGAGGTCGGGGACGGGTTGCGAACGTCAGCTCGGCTTCGCCATCCGGCCGAATCCGGTAATTCGCCGTGCAAGCGGACTGCCGATCATCAAGCTGAGCTTCGATCGAACGCGTGCGATGACAAGCGATTTCGAGGCGAGAACGCGCATGACCCGAAGCGAATGGCAAGACAGCCCTCCGACGCGCGCGTTTTGAGGGACTCCTTGATCGATGATGGGTGAAGTGTCTTCGCCCACTGTTTGGCGGTGACCTCCTCCAACCTTCGTCCGTATTAGTCAAGCGCCAGGCGGATCTGCTGCTCTGAAGTCTTTATGGCGTCCGGCCCTCAGCGCTGGGGCCGCGGACTGGCGGCGCAAGAAGGCTCAGTTGGGGCGGGCGCCTGCGCAGCGGTGGCGGTGGATCGGAGCCAAGCCTGCGGCATCGAGGTACGATTCCAGCGCCTTCCTGTTATAGGGGAAGTCGAAATGGTCCTGCAGATGGGTGAGGAACGCTGACTTCATTGGTGGTGGATCGAACTTGGCGAACTCGGTCTCGATCGTATTGCGCCATTTCTCGGTCAGCCTTTCCTTTCCGGAGCATCTTTCGCCCGCCTCGTTCAGGAACTTCGTCACCGACGAGATGCGGTAAGGGAAGTCGGCATACTCGCTCTTGAGGCTCCGATAGAAGCTCGCCCGGCTCTTGATCGGCGACAACTTCGCATAGAGCCGCATCGTCTTGCTTTGCCACTCGGGCGTGATGCGGCACAAGCGGCCTTTCCGTTGGCCGTTGAGGCTGTGCGAACCCTTTTCACGGTATCGCCTGAACCACATGTGGATGGGGACCCGGCCCAGACCGAAGAAATTTCCGACGGCTACCTGAGTAACTAGGCCGTCGTCGAAAAGCTTGGCTGCTTCGCGAAAATGCTGACGACGAAGGGATTGGCGAGTGGTTTCGTCGAGTTCTCGGGGACTGGTGCAGGAACGGATCTTGATCGCCAACTTCGGCAGTTGCGGCTCCGTCTCGAAGAATGAGATTCGCCTCATGTCGCGCAAGGGATGATGTTCTTCGAGGCAGCTTCGCAG
Source organism: Tardiphaga sp. GW821-FHT12E02 (assembly GCF_058807155.1). Taxonomy (NCBI): domain Bacteria; kingdom Pseudomonadati; phylum Pseudomonadota; class Alphaproteobacteria; order Hyphomicrobiales; family Nitrobacteraceae; genus Tardiphaga; species Tardiphaga sp. GW821-FHT12E02. Next base: position 356,084 of record NZ_JBXAQK010000001.1, on the reverse strand, counting down.
TCGCTCGATCGGAGGACGAACGAGGATTCCGGCGTCAACGAGGCTGCGGCCGGTGAGGACTAGAGCCGCTCCGTCATCGACTGGATCCGCGTAGACAGCGGTGGCGAAGGTGGAGGCGGAAGCCTCCATGAAGTTGTCGCAGATGCCCGCCCGCTGCGCGGCCCGGTTGAGGCTTGAGATTACGGTGGTCCGATCGAGACGGAGGCTTTTGGGGGTCACGAAGAGGTAGCGTGACGCTTTGAATTCCTCCGGCGTGGCATCGATGTAGCGCGCGACCACGACCCGCGCAGCGTCGATGACCGGGATCTCGCGGTCTCGAGCGTCGAAGGTGTCGAGCATCCTGACGATCGGGTCACCTTCGGGCAGCCATCGGTCCCGCCGAAGATACACGATCTCTACGGGCGTGAGATTGCAGCATAGGCGCACTGCGGCCATGGCGGCGCGCCCGCACTGCACCCAATACTCTCTGGTATGGCAGGTGTCGTAGGTCGACGGATCGAGCATGATGCGCTGATGGGCGATCGAAAGCACGGTAGCTGTACCGGTCATCGCGGCATGCCGATGTCATTGTCGCGTGCGCGCTGCACGCGCTGAAGGATCTTCACCTTGCGCGGCTGCGGCTTCATCGGGATGTGGTCGTTGTAGAGGGGGTAGTCCTCCGGATCCTTCTCCTTCGTGAGGTTGCGCAGGCGCGCCCGCCGGTCGGGGTCGTCCCACACCTCGATCGCATTGTCCTCCGAGGCTGGTGCGAAATGCTGATAGACCCACTCGAGCGTCTCGACGGTCATGCCCATGAGCTTGGCTGTGGAATGGATATCCACGCCGATGATCGCCGACCACGTCGCCAGCGTATGGCGGAAGGTGTGGATCAGGATTTCGTGGTCCAGGCCGGCCGCTTCGACGAGCTTCACGAACTGCTCATGGATGCTCTTGTAGGGCTCGTTGTCCCGTTTCCGGATGATGAACCTGTGGCCGTCCCTGTCGTCCATCTTCTTCCAACGCCGCGCGTGCTGCAGCAGCCGCTTCAGCAGTTTGGAGCTTGGATGCATGTTCTTGAGATTTTGCGGCTGGGCGTGACCCGTCCGGTGCACCATCCCCTCTGCGACGTCGATGCTGCCGTGCTTGGGGTGGCGCTTCCAGGTCGAGCGGAACATGTTCTCGCTACGCCAGCCCGTGTAGATTTCCACCCGGAATGCGCGGCCCATGCCGTTCGAGAGATTTTTGGTCTTCTTGTCGATGAGGTTGACGACGCGGCCGTCGGCGGGAGCCCAGTCGCCTTTTTCCTTGTCCCAGACGCGTCCTTCGGTCGCGACGGTCTTGACCCAGGCTCCCGTCTCTCGGTTCCAGATCCGGCCTCTGGTCGACCAGAGCAGCCGCGCGGCTTCCGGGCGCGTCAGGTAGGCGGTGCGGCGTACCTTGTCGGATGGAACGTCGACATGAGGATGAAAACCGAGGTGGTTGTGAAGGTCGTAGTCGCGGAGCGCGCGCTGGAGATGTTCAAGATCCTTTCTGATGGTCATGTAGCTCAGACCGCGGCGACCGTTCTCGGCGGCCGCCGTTGAGATCGCGATGCAGGCCTTGAAGTAGCCGGCCGTGGCGCGTTTCGAGATTTGACCGAACGACAAACGGCCAAAGAAGAGGCCGATGCGCAGATACATGCGCGCCTTGGCCTTCCAATTGTTGCGGGCTTTCTGAGAGGCGATCACCGGAGGGCGCGGGCCGAGGTCGTCGAGCAGGGCAGCCCCGACCAGCACTTCCTTGGCCGGGATCGTGTGAAGTCGCCGGCGATAATCCTCCAGCACGTCCGAGCTCAGGCGGTCCGCCGCGTCTTCGAGAAACCATTTCCAGTCTTTTGCCAGCCGAGTCTGGTTCGGCGGGAGGCCATCCGAAGCAACCAGCTCGTTGGCGGCGATCTCGGAGCGCGCCGCCGCGAGCGCACGCTTTCCCGCCTTGTCGAGGGTCCGCAGTCCGGATCTGTTGATGACAATTTCAACGATATCGAGCGTGTCGGTTGTGATCGGTCCGAGAGGAATGTTCATAGGAGCACCTATTCAGTGACTAGGAGTCATTGAATAAGAAGTCCCGGGGCGCTTTCAAGTGTCTTTAAGACATTGAATATCGTTGGTTAACGGAGACTTTCGCCTATGATGGCAATCGCGGCATGGGAGAATTGCCTGATTTCAAGGTAGTCAGCTTCAGCAAGACGGTAATTGCGTGCTCCCGTTTCATCGCTTGAGACACCGAAATGGTGTTCGGACCTCCATTGCATGTTGATATCTAGGTTTATCGAGGCGGCGCGCTGCGGAGCATAGATCCTGATCCGGAGCTGGCTGAGCGGTGGCCGGCTGGGCCCCGAGCGGCCGGGATCGCGTGGAACGGCGAAGTCCGATCGCTCGGCGATCGGAAACAGCGTTCCTTGGGCAGCCAGGTCGATGATCGTGGTCAGCACCGTGCCCAGCGTATCTACGGGGGCGAGCTTCTTAGTGAAAAGCTTGGCGAAGTACCTTGCGGCTAGGGCGGGGATGCGCCCGCCTGGTGTCGATCCGGGTGCCTCCGGTACCGCGCTGTCCACCTGCCGCAGCGGCAGGTTCCAGTATTCTTGGATCGTTGCGGGGGTGTCCTTTAGCAAGGTCCCCGTGGACATCGCCAGCAGCAGCATGGCGGCGTCGCGGGCGGTCATGTCCTTGCCGCCTCTACCGCGCCCGGTGACTTCGATAAGACCCGCTTCGTGAAGTCGGCGCAGTGCGACGCGTACCGTCTCGTCGGGCTTCCTGACGACTTTCGCGATCGCACCGACGAGCTGAGGGGACTTTGCCATAATTAGTTCTCCGACCCCAGAACATTAGAACTGAAAGTCGAAAACGTAAATGCCATCCCTCGAATGCTTCGAGGATATTGTAGTCCGACCGGTTTTGCCTCGATTTGATTGGGATAGCGTGGATTTGGCGATTGCGGCGGCAGAGCGGCGCGGTGCGAAGAAAGCCCAAATTCGTCAGGTGCTTAAAACCGGTTGCCGGTTTAGTCCCTGCTTTTTATGGGCCCACGCGAATTGTTGAATTAGTCTCCAATAATGCTTCAACGCCAAGTATTGATGCTATCGCGAATACTTCGGATGCTTCCGATCCGGTCTGCTACGATCCGATGAATGTGGCGGCTCCGGCGATTTTTGCCGGTATCTAGGTGTACGTGGTCGCTTGTTATCGTGAGGTGGCGGTTCCGACCTTTTTCGCCTCCGGGCCCCTTGCCGGGATTAGGGTCGCCGGTCGTGCTCGGTACTCGCGGGGTTCGTCGTCCGGGCAACCAATGCCCTTCATCCGAGAGACGCGGGGACCGGCGCTGGTCTTCGGGCGTGATCATGTTCCGGTGGAGCGGCAGAGTCTCCCGACGAGATCCGCGGGCACTCCGCAAGCGGTCAGGTCCGCGGCCTCGATCGCTTCGAACGGGCGTGGCGGTCGCCGGAGATTCCGGACGATGTCGGGGTCGATCGCGAGGAGCTCTTCGACGTCCTTCAGATATCCGGCGCGTTCGGGGTCGAGGCAATGGCGTTCGGTCTCGGATCGGACCTTCGGCAGCATGCTGTTGTCGAGCCCGAACAGGGTGCCAAGTCCCTCCTCCAGCGCGGACGTGGCGCGGCAGGTTCCGAGGCAGTGCAGCGCTTCGTGCGCGAGCTGGTAGGTGAGAGTATCTACGTCGTCGAGGAGATCCTGACCGACGAAGACGATGCTGGTCGGTCCCGACGTCATCCAGGCAAAGGGCGGCCCCTGGTCGATCAGACCGACCAAAATGCGGGCCGACGGTTCGATGCGGCCGCCGAAACGGAGTTCGGCCTCCGCGATCAGTGCCTTGAGAAATGTCAGGGGTCTCGGCGCCGCCATGGCGATCGCTCCACATTCGGGAACGTCATCATACACCACGTGGCACGGTCGTGGGCTAGGCGGAGGGGCGGCGGATTAGGTGCCCGGGTTCGACCGATGCCGCTCTTCCGTCGCCTTGACGAGATGTTCAACGATGTTGCAGGACGAAAGTGATCCGGATTGGGCCGACCGTCGAACTGCTGGAGTGCAGACCGCCAAACCTCTCAGGGCCCGTTTCGTTGTCATCATTTTACCGGCGATGACGGTGATCGCCAACTTCCCGTCCCGGGCGGCGGTGCGGAGTGAAGCGACCCGAAGCGGCCCCCGAGGCCAAAACAGCAAAGCGGCCTCAGGCAGTGTAAGAATTTCATCCTCTCCCCAGGCTTGCGGGTCGGGCCGCTCCGCCACGCGGCGCAGATTGGGTTTAGTGCCCATGGTTTTCGCTCCTGTCGTTTCCAGGCCCCGTGCGGGTGGTCCGGGTGCCAAAACGCGCATGTGATCGATGTTTCACGGCATCCGCTTCCCGAGCCGGTCGATGTCCTCTTTCGGAGGGTTGGCGGACGCCATGAGGCGGGCGACGGCGGTGCCGTCGATCCGCCCCTCCGTCAGCAGCACCTCCGCGACAGCTTCGAGGGCGCAGCGATGTCGCTGAAGGATCGCAAGGCACGCATCCGAAGCCTTGACGAGCTCGTCGTTCGCCGCGAGGCGGACCTCGGGATAGGATAGCAGATCCCAGGTGCGCTCCCGCGGCGCGAGAAAGAGCAGCGGCCGCGATCCGGAAAGCCCGACCGAACCGGCCATCGCTGCTGCCATCGCAGCGGCAGTTTCCAAGTCCGAGCCGGCGACGCCACCGGATCCGTGGCCGCAATCTCCGCAGAGAAGGATCTCCGCCGTCCTGCCGGCCAGCAGGATCTGGATGCGGCGCGAATAGTCTTCGTAGGTGCCGGCCGACTCCTTGATCTCCGTGCGGACGACCCGCCCGCCGATCCCGCGCGACGGCGAGATGGTGGCGTGGATCCCGGCGGCGCCGTTGAACAGAACATCGACGACGATGTGTCCGGCTTCGTGGATCGCCGTGCGATGCCGGAGCGCCTGCGGCCGGGCGTCCTCGCTTTTCAAGATCCTCAGAAGATCCTGCATGACGACCGACCGGGCGCCATCCTGCCTGGCGAGACGGCGGGCGTCGTTGACGATGCGCTCCACTTCGGCTCCCGAGCCGCCGAGCGTCCGTTCGCAGACTTCGCGGAGGTCGGCGCCGACGAGATCCTCGCCGAGGCGCACGCGGAACATCTTCTCCAGATCCGCGAGGTTCGGCAGACTGACCTCGATCACCGGATTGAACCGTCCCGGGCGGACCAGCGCGGGATCGCAGCGACGGACATCGTTGCAGGCCGCGACCAGAAAGAGATTCTCGTTTCCGGCGAGACCGTCTGTGAGTTCGAGGAGGCCAGAGACCACCTGGATAACGTAGTCCGCGTGGTCGTGTCGGATCGAGCTTCTGTCGGCGAAGGCATCGATTTCGTCGATGAACAGCACGCAGCCGGAAGACGAGTTTGCGAGCTCTCTCGCCTTCCGGAAATCGGCATGCATCGCCTTCAAAAGATCGCCCAGATGCCCTTGCGCCTGCCAGCCGGCGAGCGAGGCGGTCACGATCGGAAGCCCTGCGGCGCGTGCGAAAACCGCGGCGAACGTGGTCTTTCCGGTGCCGGGCGGGCCGTTCAGCAGGACTTTGGACGAGACTGCGGACCAGCTCCCGACGGCCCCACGCCTCCACAAATTCAGATCGACGATCGCCGCACGGGCCCACGCCACGGCGTCGTTCATTCCGTGCAATTCGTCCAGCGTGAGGTCGCGCGGGCCGCGCTTGACGGTCTTGGCGTCCGCAAGGCGGCGCAGGCCGGCGATGCAGTTGGCCGGCGCGCGGTCGAAGCGCACGGCGATGGCGATCTCGTCGAGCCCCATCCGCGCCACGGTGACGTCGTCGAGCCTTGCGCGGCACGTGCGTCCCGTCACGATCTCGATCGTCCTGACGATGGTGCGTGCGTCCAGCGGCGGAATCGCAAGCCGGTCGGTGCATGCGAGGAGCAGCTCGGCGGGTAGATAACTTTCAGCGCGTGGCGAGAAGGCGATGACCGGCACGGCGAGGCCGAGCGCGTCGAGCGTCGCGCGCCGCGTCTCTTCGACGTCCTTGACCTTCGTCGGGGTCTTGGTGACGACGGAGACCGCATCGTACTGACCGTGGCGGAGCGTGCCGCTTCCACCGATCTTCGCGCAGACCGCGGCGGCCGGAAGGACGACGTCCTGCCACAGCCGGGCGAGCCGTTCCAGCATGGCCGGATCGGGCACGTCGACGATGACGACGGGCGTCGCGCAGCGGATCGCATTCGCGAGTCCTTCGTGGCGATCGATCTGCCGGGCGAGCATCAGGCGGGCCGCGATGTCGACGGCAGTCACCGCCTCCACTTTAGCGTTCTTGTTGGCGACCGGAACGTCATCGTCGTCGTCACCGTCGCGCGGTCGCTTCCGGAGCGCGGCCAGCCCGACGAATCCTTTGACCGCCGTCGGGATCTCGGTGGCATCGAGCTGCTCGATCCGGCGGGCCTGCGCCGCGGCCATGGCCTTACGGTACGTCCGCGCCGCCTCGACGGCCAGGCGGTGCGTTTCGGCCTCGAGCGGCCCCATTGCAGCCGGCATGTCGTAGGACGCCGGAACGGCTCCTGCCGCCGATACCGAAGGGGTCGCATCGGCGTCGTGTGCACCGCTTCCGCGGCGCTTCTTCGTATTGATGTACTTAGTCACGCGTATCGTCCTGTCTCGAAGATCGTGGTCGCTAGGGCGGATGAAACTGCGGATTCCGGGCTATGGCGGAGGGCTTCGTGGGTCGGGGCATCGGTCTCTCCATGATGGCAGTGGCCGTGGTGGTGTCGTCGGCGCCGGCCCGCTACGGCGGATGCACCTGGAACGTGAGGAGTATGGCGAGGCGGTCCGTCGTCTTAGTCATCTGCGATCTCCATGACGAAGGCGGGGTCGAACGAACTGCACTCGCCCGGGTATCCGCGCGGATTGCTGAGCAACATGGTCGCGTTGCGCCGCAGCCGCATTGGGTGATGGGTGTGCCCCGAAACCCAGGCTGCGGGACGGTGACGGTCGACAAGCGGCAGCAATTCCGAGGCATAGGCGGCGCTCAGCAGCGAGCGCTGGTTCGTCGGCGAAACCGACTCCAGCGTCATGCCGTGGTGGGACACCACGATGACGGGGCCCGGGTGGCTCTTCGCGAGCTCGGTCTCCAAGAAGATCCGCGACTTCGCATGCAGCGCAGCCGCCTCCTCGGGTCTGAACCGGGCCCACGGCTCCTTGCGCCAGGTGATCGACTTGTGATCCCTCATGCCGTCCCGCGCGGTGTGCATCGCGGGCTCGCGCAGTCCGGCGCCGAACAGGCAGTAGTCGGTCCAGAGCGTGGCGCCCACGACGCGCGTCCTGCCGATCGTCACGGCGTCGTCCGACAACAGGTGCACCCCCAACTGACCGGCGCGGACGCGGCCTGCCTCGAGTTCGGCGGACAGTTCGGAGCCGTAGTATTCGTGGTTGCCGGCGACGGTCACCACCTCGGCGCGTGGGAAGGCGTCGCGCAGCGTCTCGACGGCCTTGACCAGGCCCTTGCACGTGTCGCCGGCGACGATCACGAAGTCGGCGCTATCGACCGTGCGGGGCATCGCCGCGGTGCCGTAGAACTCGACGTGCAGATCGGACATGACCTGGACCCTCACGACCTGTCCTCCGCGTCATCCGCGTGACGGTGCGTCGTGTCGACCTTGATCAGGCGAATGCGCTCGTCGAGCTCCGGCCACGCCTCGCGGAAATTGTGCGCGAGCCACGAAGTCGCGAAGCGGCGGCGGTCCACGCGGTCGAGCGGCATACGGCGGATCAGGTTGGATAGCACCAGCGTGGCGCCGGCACTGCCACGGAGGGCGTTGTGCAGCAGGACGGTCATCGTCAGGTCGGTGCGGATCGTGATCTGCTGCGGGATGCCCATGCTCAGCGCCAGGCCGATGGCGCTGGCGGCGTCGCCGGCGATCGCCAGCCGCCAGGCGTCCATGGTCGACGAGGTGCGGCGCATGCACTCGGCGACGGCGGCACGGTGGTCCCGGTGGAAGCGGTGCGCCGGCACGGAGCGCCACAGCAGATGCGCGTGTTCCCAGTCCGCCGACGTCTCGCCGAACAAGTAGGCGGCGATCGATTTCGGCTTCGCGAATTCGAGGGCGCGACCGTCATCGCGGCGCGGCTTCTTCTTGTCGTCTGTACGCATGACACAGTTCTCCGTTCGCGCCGAAGGGCGCGTTGTGGTCCATCGGGACCGGATTCGGTTCAGAGTGTTGGTGGAAGGGAGCGCCTCCTCAGAAGCGCTCCCCGTGCCTCGCCAAGCCGGGCCGTGCCCTGCCTCGCCGGGCCACGCCCCGCCGAGCCGCGAAATTCATTCCTTGCGCTCCTCGGCGAGGTAGGTGCCGAACGTCGGCCTCCAATCGCCCAAGCCCTTCGTGAAGCCCGCCGTCATGAAAGTGTCGACGACCTCGCTGCGGTTCAGCAGAGTAGGCAGGTACATCACGTCGAATTCGACAGCCCAGTTGTCGAAGCGGGCACGCGTCCGGACGGTCCGCGCGCGTCCGACCCTGACGGTCGTCCTGAACACGAAGCGTTCGTCGGCGCCGAGTTCGTCGAGGTCGCGCGGGCCGTCGAACTCCAAGATGGCGGGACGACCGATCTGGATGCCGGCGGATGCCTCCTGGCCCTTGTTGCGAGCTCTGGCCGCCGTCTTGAACGTGCTGAGCAGTGCCTCGGCGGGAATGCAGGGTCGACCTTCGGACAGCCAGAGACCGCCGTGCCATTCGATCTTCGAAATCTCCAGATGATCGGCGACGGTCTTGATGCGCTTGGACGTGATCTTCGTCAGACGCGCCCGGATCGGGTCGAGCGGATCGGCCAATCGCGAGGAGTGCATCAGGAGCGGGCGGGTGCCGGTCAGACGCAGGCGGATCTTGTCGGCATGCATCACGCGATCTCCATGCGGGTCGGGTCGATCAGCGGCGCGTCGACGCGGACGATCTTCACGTCGGCACGCAGCGGCTGCAGCAGCGCGTAGCGGCGGGCACGAAGGAACGACGTCACCGCGCGATGGCACTCCGAGCACAGAGAGGTGAGGTCGCCGTCGGTCTCGCACCCCAGGCGGTCGTACGTGCGGTGATGGGATTCGAGGGCGGCGCCGTCCGCGGCCTTCGCGGGGCAGAGACGGCATTCGAAGCGGGCTGCCTCGAATTCGCGCAACCGCGCCGCATTTGTCCGCCAGGCGCTCGACTGGATGTACTCGCTGTAGGTCATCTCGCTTCCCTTTCATCGGGAACAAGATGCCACCGGCCATCGCCGAAGTCAATTATTCTTCTCATAATGGGAATGATAAGGCTTGCTAACGTTAATTTTCCCCCTTAGAACGCTTGAATGCCTCATGCCCCGATATCCTCCCCACCGCCCATAACCGCGGCCATGATCCGTGCCGCACGGGGCTTGCTAGACCTGTCGCAGACGGAGCTCGGCGAGTCGCTGACGCCGAAGGTGTCCCGCCGTACGATCAGCAAGATCGAGACCGACGCACCGGGCCGGCCCGATCAGCGCCGCCGCGACGTCCAGACGGCGATCCGAGAATTTCTAGAGGGAAAGGGCATCGACTTTCTGTTCGGCGACGATGAATTCGTCGCGGGCGTGAGGCTGCGGCGGCAACGCGAATAGTGCTGCGCGCCAAGCGACGCAGATCCTCCGAAAGGAGATACGGCAGCGCCGGTCGACACTCCCGGCGACAGCGGCGTCACCTTGCGACCGGAAGCCTTTCGATGCGACATGGCGCCACTATTTGGCCGCGCCTTTGCTGCATCTGTCGCTGACGGCCAACGGGGCGATGCGTCACTCGATGTCATTTCCATCTCTGCAGATATTTCTCCGCATCGCGCTCATCTTCGCGATGATCGTTGGTCTGCAGCGGCCTCCCATCGGGAGCGAGAGCCACTCGCACCATGGCATGACGACGGTTCAGGGCGAGACCCGGTCCCATTTATCTCCCGGTCCGGACGGCGGTCGCGAGGTTGTCATGACCGACGGTCAGAACGATGCCGGCCAGGCGGATCGTCACGATCCCGCCGATCATTCGCATGTCGCTTCTGATCTGCCCCCGACGCCCCTTGTTCTGCCGTCGGTGCCGTCGCTCTCTACGACGTTGTCGGTCGGAAGGACGGCGTCAGAGGGCGACATGGTTTCCTTCGAGCGCCCTCCGAGACCTCCTCTCCGCGCGTGAGGGTGGTGCCGGGGCCGTCGCCCCTGCGTTCCCACCATTCATGAACGCTGTCGGTCCCGATCTTCTCGGGAGCCGCCGAAAAGCGCGTGCACATGCGCGCCGCGGCGACAGCAGAGCCCATCTCGACATTCGGATCATATCGACCTCGCCGCGGCGGGCAACGCGATCGCTCAAAAGGAAATCTCATGCAAAAGCTCGACTGGGTCGGCTTCTGGAACACCGACCACCACATCTACGTGAACAAACGGCACAAAATCGTCCACGATCAGCTCGTCACCGGCGACATCATCGCGTACCTGCCGAAGGACAGTGCGGTCCTCGATTTCGGCTGCGGCAGGAATTTCGCCGTAGATGAAATGGTGAACAAAGCCGGCCAGCTCATCCTCTGCGATGCCGCACCCTTGGTGCGGGAGGAGCTTCAGCTCCGGTTTCCGAACCATCCGAAGATCATGGTCGTGGCCCCGAACGAGCTCGACCTCTTTCCGGATGGCTCGTTCGACGTCGTCGTCATGCATTCCGTCGCACAGTACCTGACTCCAGATGACATGCGGAAGACCTTGGCAAGCTTCGATCGCCTGCTGAAGGAGGCCGGCAAGCTGTTGCTGGGCGACATCGTCTCCGCCGAAGGCGGTGCCGTGTCCGATGCCTACGCGCTCCTGACCCTCGCAAGAAAGGAGCAATTCTTCGGAGCCGCGGTGATTGGCCTGGCAAAGACCGCCATCTCGCCCTATCGCAAACTGAGGCAGGAGCTCGGTCTGACGAACTACGAAGAGGCCGAGATCCGCCTGGTGCTCGATCGCGCCGGGTTTACCTGCGAACGGATGGCGCGGAACATCGGTCACAATCAGCGCCGCGCGACCTATCTGTGCCGCAAGCGGCCGCGGCTCGCCGAAGTCTTGCGGGCGGAGATCGAGATTTGAGAGCCGTGGTGATGGCCGGGGCAATGTGGGCAGGGCGTCCGTGCGCGGCCGCGCTGCGGCGGGACCGAGCATGATACTGGCGACGGGTGGGCACGCGATGACGGGCGTCTGCAAGAAGTGCGGAGGCGAGATGCTCGTCTATCGGACGGGGCCGCATCCGTGGCGCACCGGCTACGAGGTGCAGCGCTCCGAATGCGCGGACTGCAAGGCTCAGGCTGCGCGCACCACAGCCAGCGACAGAAAGGCTAGGTGAAGTCCGAGATGGGGCACGTCGGAGTCGGACGAGGCGCTACCGGTCCTCGTCGCTCGAGAACCGCGTGTCGCGAGGTACCTCGCGTCGGTGGTCGCAGCCCCGACATCGGAAGACGTGAGCGTCGAGTCCGACCCGCGATGGGCGGACACCTTCCTTCTCAATGCAAGTGTCGCAAGTTTTGCAGAGGGGGAATCCATGTCGCGCTTTGGATCGAATGAGTTTCGAGTGCAGCTCGCTGGCCGAAAAGCGGGGGGGGGGCAGGACACCTGTCGCCGACGCACATCGCGATCATGGGCTTTCGGATGAAATCATACGATTTAGTCATGGTGTATTTGCAACATCGGCTGGGGTCGGCGGGATACCTCAGTCGGCCTGCGCCTTGAAGGTGGCGACGCGAAATAGGTAGATCGCGATCGCCATTATGAAGATGCCGGTGCCGATCGGCTCTACGATGCCGGTGATCCTTCCGTAGTTGGCTCCGAAGACGAAGCCGGCATAGGCGAGGGCACCCGTCCAGACCGCCGAACCGATCGTGGAGAGCAGCAGAAACCGGAGCGGCGACACCCGGAAGGTTCCTGCGGGGACCGAGATGAGGGTCCGCACTCCCGGCACCAGGCGACCGAGGACGAGAGCCGCAGCGCCGTGACGTGCGAACCACCGGCTTGCGCTATCGACGTCAGCCGGACTTAGCGTGAGCCATCTTCCGTGCTTGCTGGCGAAGCGCTTCAGTCGCTCGTCGCCGAGCCCGCGTCCGACTAAGTACCAGAAGAACGAGCCTAGCAATGATCCTGCCGCCCCGGCCACGATTGCTGCCGTCAGAGAGAGCTGACCGCGCGAGGCGACGAAACCCGCGAGCGGCATAACGACTTCAGACGGAATTGGCGGAAACAGATTCTCGAGCAGCATCATCATGAAGATGCCAAACACACCGAAGCGTTCAACCGCCGCTACCACGAAATCGACCACGGCGTGTCCCCCAATCAGCGCGAAGTAAAGTAATCGGTCCTGTGCAATAGCGGCTATCGCGCCGCCGCTCTACGCATTTCGGACATTGAAAGTATGCACGTCGAATACGCCGCTCTGACGGTCTCACGCATTCCCGTATCATCGGAACGTTGCAATCGCTGCGAACGAGAGCGTCCATGAGGCATCTGGACAGGTCGTGATCACCCATCCCAAGTTTGCGAAGGTATTTTCGTTCCGACATGCGGTGTTTGGTCGCCATAGACGAAGGATTCGTTTTTGGCTTTGCGCTCGGCCAGCGATTTGTTATCTGGGTCGCATGCACGGTGAGCGTCGAAAAGCGCGATACATGAGTAAATTATACGGTTTACGCCGTATGTTGCTTCCGCTTGTCGCGCTCGCTTATCTCTTCGCGGGTTTCGCGCACAATACGGCTTGCGCTCACTCCGTCCCGACGTCAGGCGCTGCGGTCGTTCTGGATTCGAGTTCTGCCGACGGAAAGGACGTGAAGTTCGTCCTATCGCTCTGCGATCATGGTGCGTCGTGCATTTCGGCCCTGGCTTCCGAGAATGGCCGCGTGATGCGAATCCAGCCTCCTTCCAAGATCGAGCTTCCCGATGTCGCCGTTCCGCGTTCGCGGCATGGGTGTCCGGATACGCCACCTCCAAAACTTTCTGTCTGAACGACTCGCCAGACGCTGCCGCGTCTTCTTTCGTCATTCAGGTAGTAACAATGTCCATGATGATCATAGGGGCGCCCCAGAGGCGTGCCGGACGTCGTTCGTCCACGGCCGAGCGCATCCCCTGTCCGGACCGAAGCTTTCGCCTTTCAATGAAGCTCGCTCGGAGGCGTGCAGGCGGCGCGTGCGTGGGCGCCGCATCGCATTCCCCCGTCGGCGCGGGAGGCAAGCGATGAGGGGCAACCGACCGACATTCGAGGGGATGCCCAACACTCTCCAGCATGCGCTGCGCAACGAGGACGACGTCGGGCGACGTCTCGTCTGGGATCTGTCCGCGATCGGCGTCTACATGATGCGCATCGCTGACCTCTTGGGGAGGAGGATCGGCGTAACGGGGTCGCAATGGATCACGATCACGGCGATCGACGGCCTCAGCGACGGCGAGGGCGTTTCGGTCAGGGACGTAGCGGCATTGCTCAATGTCGATGGATCTTTCGTGTCCGCCCAGTCGAAGATCCTGGAGCAATACGGCCTATTGAGACGAGTTCAGTCGGCAGGAGACAAGCGACTTGTCTTGCTCTCGCTCACCGATCTGGCGATCACGCGCCTGAACGAGCTTGATTCGTCGAAGTACACCCTCGAGCAGCATGTGCGTGGCGAGTTGGAGGAGCAGCCGCTGCAGGAACTGTCCGAGACGCTGATCTCCATGCGCCGCAGGCTCGGGAGAGCGATGCTGCTCGTCGCCGCGGGCGAGGAGTGACGGAATGCCCAAATCGAAAACACGGAATCCCTATCAAAGTAAGTGTTTCCGATGATTATTGCATCTGCTTCGTCCGTCCCGATGATCCGGCATGTCCTGGGTTTAATGATAAAATTGCCTGTCGAAATCATACGCTTTCTGCGCTGGTCTTTTGTCACGGCCACCTGCAAACCGACGCCGCACGGCCTCGAACTATCAATCATGTGTTGCTCTGATGCGGCGCCGGAATTCATATCGTCCGGCGGAGTTGGGGGACGTCTCCTGATCGAATGCGCGAAGTGTAGCAGGGGCGCGATGAGCGCTCGATCGAGTTGAGAAGCGCATCGATTGATATCGGATCGGCCGGATGACCGAACGGTCCTAAATGTCTCGCTGAAGGATAGGGGATTCACATGAATCTGATGAAGAATACGATCTTGGGAACGGCCGCGAGTCTGTCTCTCATCGCGGGCGCGCAGGCGGCTGATCTGCCGATGAAGGCGAAGGCGGTCGAGTATGTGAAGGTCTGCTCGCTCTACGGTGCTGGGTTCTATTACATCCCGGGCACCGACACCTGCATCAAGATCGGCGGTGCCATTCGCCTCGATACCGCATTCAACGGCGGTACCTACGACACGCCGTTCTGGCAGGGCGGTGCCGGCGGCAACAACCTGTGGACCAAGGATAACTACACGACCCGTGAGCGCATCAACCTCACGACCGATACGCGCACGGCCACGGACTACGGTGTTGTCCGTACCTATGCCAACATCCAGTTCGACTTCCTGCAGAACCGTGAATCGATCGCCGGTGGTTACACCGAAGTCGACTACGCGTTCATCCAGTTCGCCGGCTTCACCTTTGGTAAGGCTGTCTCGCAGTTCGATCCGCAGTGGGCACTCGCCAGGCCGTATATCTCGTCGGGCTTCAACGCCGGTTCGAACAACGCCACCGGCATCCCCCAGCTTGCCTACACCGCTTCGTTCGGTAACGGCGTGTCGGCCACGATCTCGCTGGAGAATGCGTCGCCTTACCGCAACGCAGGTCTCTGGAACACGAATGCGTTCATCGTCGGCCCGGGCGCGAGCACCTTCACCGGTACGTTCTACGGTTCGAGCTCGAACACCTTCCTCGGCAATTCGTACGGCGGCAACCAGATCCCTGACGTCGTCGGCAACCTTCGTCTGGATCAGGCTTGGGGCACGCTGCATCTCGGTGCCGCGATGCACACGATCACCCCGGGCTTCTACGCGGGCACGGAGAACACTGGGCACGCGGACAACAGCTTTGGTTTCGCGGTCACGGGCGCCCTCGAGTTCAAGAACATTCCGACGGGCGCTGGCGATAGCCTGAAGCTCGAAGCTTCGTACGGAAAGGGTGCTGCCAAATACATCTTCGGCGGCACGACCGACGTGGTTGGCGGCGGCCGGTACAATAAGGTCAGCGGCAACACCGCCGGCTTCGGCTACGTGCTTGACGGCGTTTTCGCGCCCGGCGGTCAGATCATCCAGAGCGAAGCCTGGCAGGTCAGTGCGTTCTATGAGCACTATTGGACCCCGGCATGGCGCACGTCGGTGTTCGGCAACTACAGCCAGATCTCGTACGGCGACGGCAATGCTCAGATGCTGGCAGCCTTCCAGGGCGGCGGCGCCGGCGGTCCAGGCTTCAACTCGTCGTCGACGCCAGCCGCCCGTGCAGGTGTGTTCGCGGGTACGGGCAACTTCGATCTCGCGTTGGCGCAGATCGGTACGCGCACTGCCTGGACCCCGGTGAGAAACCTCACTCTGTCGGCCCAGTTCACCTACAGCCGACTCGATCAGAACCTGAACGGCACCTACACGACGAATGCCGGCGGCATGCTTGGCAAGCCCGCTGGCACGGTGCTGCAGACGCAGGATCAGAACCTCTACAACGGTGCTGTTCAGATCCTCCGTTCGTTCTGATGACAAGAGATTCTCTCCCGCTACGAATTCCCTTCCTCGCGGGGGAGATGTTCGCTGGGCTCCTCTTCAGGGCTTCGTGAACCTCCAAGGCGCCTTCGGCCATGCCCGGCCGGAGGCGTCCTCTTCTTTTCGAATTCCCTCCGTCGTTGTGGTGACGTCGGTCGGAGTGTCCGTCGTGCGCCTGCGCGCCGGACGGAGGCGCTCTCCGGCGAATATCCCCGCTTGGAGGGCGCATCCAAATATTGTCGGTCTGGAGATCTGAATCCGATGTTCGGCGCGGTTCTATCCGAAAGGCTGCAATCGGACCGGAACTCGTTCAATCTCGTCCGGCTCGCCGCGGCTGCGTCGGTGATCGTCTCGCATCTTTTCATCCTGAGGTACGGTCCGGGCACGCCGGAGCCACTGTCCTCGTCGACGCCGTTCACGCTCGGGCAGCACGCGGTGAACGTATTCTTCGTTCTCTCGGGACTTCTGCTGTCCCGGTCGCTCGACCGCCATCCGGGACTGCGGCGGTTCGCGGTCGCACGGTTGCTACGCATCGTGCCGGCGCTGTTCGTCTACGGGCTGGCTTTCGCGCTTATCGCGGGACCGCTGCTGACGACGGCGGCACTGACTGTCTATTTCGCCGACATCACGACGTGGACCTATCCGGCGACGGTGCTTGCCCGCTTCCAGCAAGCACCGTCGCCGCCCGGTCTGTTCGGCGATCTGCCATACGCATCTGCAGTCAACGAGCCACTTTGGACGTTGAAGTACGAGATCGCGGCCTACGCGGGTCTCGGCGCTGCCCAGGCGATGGGTCTGCGAAAATCGACTGCTTTTCTGATGATCTCACTTGTAGTGACGGCGATTATGATGGTCGCCCTGCAGCCAGGATCACTGGCGCTTGTCGGTGCCGTCGACAAGCTCTGGCCCTTTCATCTGAGCCGCTACGGGCTCTGCTTCCTGCTCGGCGTCATGGCACATCGCGGGCGCGATGTCCTGCCGGTGACGCCGTGGCTGCTGCCGACATCCTTCTCCGCGGCGATCGCGTTCGCGGGAACGTCGCTTTCGGCGGTCACCTGCATCATTTTCACGGCGCATGTCGCCGTTGTCGCCGGCGCGATGGATTTCGGTGCCGTCACGCGATGGACGCAGCGCAACGATATATCGTACGGCACCTATATCTACGGATGGCCCGTGCAGCAGGCGTTGCTGACGTTAGCGCCCGGCATTTCGCTGCCGGTCTTCGCACTTCTTTCGTTCGTCTGCGTGCTGCCGCTTGCGATATTTTCGTGGTCGGCCATCGAACGGCCCGCATTGAATTACAGGTCGGGCAGGGCCGCATGACGTGCGTTCGTCCGGTCGATGACTGCCGAGGAGTTAAAATCTTGCTACGAATTTGTATCGCTGCCGCCGCAATGATCGCTGGAACGACGTTCGCCGCAGCCGCCCCGCGAGGGCCTGCCGTCGACGCCCACTACACCTACGCCGCCGGCCAACCCGTGAAGGGGAAATGGAAGTCCGCGATGCCGGTCGCGGTCGTCTACTCGGACAAAGGCGGGAAGCTTGAGATCACGCCGGGCCAACTGAAGTTCAAGCGGGGGCAGGTCGTGAAGTTCTCCGTCCGGAACGATACCGACGTGAAGCACGAGTTCGTGCTGGGAACGACGACTGAAAATCTCGGACATGCCGAGTCGATGAAGGTTTCACCGGACTTCGAGCATCATGAGATCAACGGGCGGGTGATGAGGCCAAAATCCACTGTGGATCTACAGTGGCAGTTCATGAATACCGGCACATTCGAATTTGCCTGCCTCGTTCCGGGTCATGCGGAGACGGAAATTCGCGGAGAGGTCATAGTCGAGTAACACGGGGCAGATAGATACCCACGTGTTAACCGTACATACTGTTGTATAATTGAAATTGTTACAGTATCCGTCATCGACACGATTCCTCGATCCGTGCTACCTCACTCGGATAGTTCGAAAGAGACAACGATAGTGACGCTTTTCGCCCGCATCTTCCGCCACGGCCCGCTGCGCTTCTCGCGCAAGGCTTTGGTCATGGTCGTGCTGGCGTCATATCTCTTCGCCGGTGCGATGCACGGGTTGTTCGAACTGGACGTGACCAGCGCCAACGGTGCGACCGTCGTGTCGCTCGTCGACCAGGAGCCGGGTCATTCCGACAAGGGCATCGTGGCGGACCATCACTGCCATGGATGCTTCTCGGTTTCGACGCCTGCGCCGTTCGTCGTTGCGACGACAGCGGAACTTGTCAGTCGCCAGACCGTCGTTCACGACGTCGAACGACGCAGTTTGCCGCGTGGTATCGACCCTCCGCCCCCCAAATCCCTGACCTGAACGTAGTCGCCGGGCGCATTGCGCCCAGAATCCGTCGTTCGTCAGGCTTTTCATCATGTTCCCGAAATACGCCACGCGTCTCGCGTGCGCGGCTGTGCTGCTCGTCGCGTTGCCGACGGGGGTGGCCCATTCGCAAACCCTCACCATGGGGGCCGCGCTGCAGCGCGCGCTCGCCGCCAGCCCGCGTCTGACCGCAGCCGAACGTGACGTCGGGATCGCGACAGGGCAGCGAATCCAGGCCGGCGCGCTGATCAATCCGGACGTCTCCTACGAACAGGACGACTCGTTCGGATCGGGCGCATATCGTGGCACGCGCTCGGCGAACTCGACGCTCCAGGTCAGCCAGATGTTCGAGCTCTGGGGAAAGCGCGACGCACGCATTTCCGCGGGGCAAGCTGGTCTCGACGCCGCCGGCATCGGCCGCCAGGCTGTGCGACTGGAAGTTTTGTCGGAAACGGCCGTCGCCTTCGTGAGCGTCCTCGGCCTCCAGCGCCGGATCAACATTCTCGAAGAGCAGGTCGAGGCGATCAACAAGCTCACTCCGCTGCTGCAGCGGCGTGTCGAGGCCGGAGCGTCCTCGATCGCGGAAACCGGCCGGGCAGAGGTGGCGTCGGCACTCGTCAAGGCCGATCTCGAGCGCACGAAATCGACGCTCGCAACGGCGCGCCGCGAACTTGCGATCCTGATGGGCGATACGGCGCCGAAGTTCAGTTCGGTCTCCGGACGCCTGGACGCGGTCGGCAGGCCGCCGAGCTTCCAATCCGTGGTGGCGTCCATCGAGGCCAATCCGCAACTGGTACGCTGGAAGGCGATCTACGCGCAGCGGAACGCCGAGCTTCTGCTGGCGCGCCTTCGGCCGTATCCGGACGTCACCGTCGCTGCCGGTTGGCGCCGCTACAACGACACCGGCGACAGCGCGGTCCGTCTCTCCGTGTCCGTGCCGATCCCGGTCTTCGATCAGAACCAGGGCAACATCCTGTCCGCGCAGGAAAGCCTCGCCAAGACCGCCGCCGAGCGGCAGGGCAACCGCAATACGCTGATCGTGATCGCGGGCCGCGCCTACGACTCGTTGACCGGCTCGCTTCGCGAGCTCGCCATCCTGCGCGAGAGCGCCATTCCGAAGTCGAAGGAGGCGGCGGACGCCATTTTCGAAGGCTACGGGCAGGGACGCTACACGCTGCTCGAAGTGTTGGACGCACAAGCCAGCGTCGCGCAGGCACGCCTGCGCGAACAGGAAGCCCAACAGAATTTCCACGTCGCCGTCGCCACCATCGAGGGGCTCGTCGGCAATCCGTTTGCATTGGCTCGGGGGAGCGCACGATGAAGAAGCCCGTCATGTTTCTGGTAGGGGCGGTCGCGATCTTCGCACTCGGCGCCGGCGTCTATGCGTACGCACCGAGCAAGAACGACACGCGGACCGCGGCAGCGCCGAAGAACGCCAAGGGTGAGAAATCCAAGGACGAGAAGAAGGGCGGCGCCGGCGAGGAGGAGAAGGGCCACGGCGAGGAAGGGGCGGTCGAGATGAACGACGCACGCGTCGCGTCGTCCAACATCGAGATCCTCGCTGCCGGCCCCGCAACGCTGCGCGACTCGCTTCCGTTGAACGGCATCCTGCAACCGAACCAGGAAACGCTGGTGCAGGTGACGCCGCGGTTTCCAGGCGTCGTGCGCGAGATCAAAAAGCGCATCGGCGACAACGTCGAGAAGGGCGAGTTGCTGGCCAAGATCGAGAGCAACCAGAGCCTGACCGTGTACGAGATGCGGGCGCCCATCTCGGGCACCGTCATCGACCGGCAGATCTCTCTCGGCGAGTACGCGTCCGAACAGAAGCCGGCCTTCACCGTCGCCGACATCTCGACGGTCTGGGTCGACCTTTCGGTCTATCGGCGCAACCTGCCGCGCGTCAGGATCGGAGACAAGATCCTGATCGACGTCGGCGACGGCGGCGCCCCCGTCGAGGCGGCTTTGTCCTACATATCGCCGGTCGGTAGCAGCGACACCCAGAGCGCGCTCGCGCGCGCCGTCGTTCCGAACCCCGACATGCGTCTGCGCACAGGCCTCTTCGTGTCCGCGAAGCTCATCCTCGCGGCGAAGAAGGTGCCGATCGCGGTCAGGGCGTCCGCGATCCAGACAGTGGAGAACCGCAAGGTCGTGTTCGTCCGCGACGGCGACAAGTTCGAGGCCCGCGACGTCGAGATCGGAGCGCACGATCCCGAGAACATCGAGATCCTGTTCGGGTTGCTCGAAGGCGACAAATACGCGGCGAAGAACAGCTTCATCGTGAAGGCGGAGCTCGGAAAGGGATCGGCGTCCCATGAGCACTGAGTCCGTCCGGACGCCGCAAGCCCGCGTCAGCCTGAGCCTTCACGGGTCCCTGAAGGGGATCGTCATGTCGGGAATTCGAACATGATCGACAAGCTTCTCTCGTTCTCCGTCCATCAGCGCTGGCTGATCATGATCGGCGTGCTGATGATGGGCGCCTTCGGCGTCTGGAATTTCACGCGTCTGCCGATCGATGCCGTGCCGGACATCACCAACGTCCAGGTCCAGATCAACACAAACGCACCTGGATTCTCGCCTCTGGAGGTAGAGCAGCGCATCACCTTCCCGATCGAGACGGGGATGGCCGGTCTCCCCAACCTCGTCAATACGCGCTCGCTGTCGCGCTACGGACTGAGCCAGGTCACCGTCGTGTTCAAGGACGGGACCGACATCTATTTCGCCCGTCAGCTCGTCAACGAGCGCGTCCAGCGCGTGAAGGACTCGCTGCCGACCGGCATCGAGACGGCCATGGGGCCGGTCTCGACGGGGCTCGGCGAGATCTACATGTACACGGTCGAGGCGAAGGAGGGCGCGAAGAACGCGGAGGGCAAGGCCTACACGCCGAGCGACCTGCGGACCGTGCAGGATTGGATCATCAAGCCGCAGCTTCGCAACGTGCAGGGCGTGAACGAGGTGAACACCATCGGCGGCTTCGAGAAGCAGTTCCACGTGCTTCCGGATCCGGCCAAGCTCATGGCTTACCGCCTCAGCTTCCGCGACGTCATGACCTCGCTGGCGAACAACAACGCCAACGTCGGTGCCGGCTACATCGAGAAGAACGGCGAGCAGTATCTGGTGCGCACGCCCGGACAGGTCGCGAACTCCGAAGAGATCAGCCAGATCGTGATCGGCTCGCGGAACGGCGTCCCTGTGCGGATTCTGGATGTCGCGGAGGTCAAGGAAGGGACCGATCTGCGAACGGGTGCCGCCACCGTGGACGGCAAGGAGGTCGTGCTCGGTACCGCGATGTTGCTTATCGGCGAGAACGGACGGACCGTGGCGCAGCGTGTCGCCCAGAAGCTGGAGCAGATCCAGAAATCGCTTCCGGAGGGCATCTCGCTGCGCGCGATATACGACCGTACGCACCTGATCGACGCGACCATCGCGACTGTCGAGAAGAACCTCGTCGAAGGCGCCGTACTCGTCATCGTGATCCTTTTCCTCATTCTCGGAAACTTCAAGGCGGCGTTCGCGACGGCGCTCGTCATCCCGCTTTCCATGCTCTTCACGATCACGGGCATGTACGAAAACAAGGTCAGCGCCAATCTGATGAGTCTGGGCGCCATCGACTTCGGCATCATCATCGACGGCGCGGTCATCATCGTCGAGAACTGTCTGCGGCTGCTCGCCCATGAGCAGGCGAAGCAGGGACGACTGCTGACCCGCGACGAACGCTTCGCAACCATCATCGAAGGATCTCGGGAGGTCATCAAACCGAGCCTCTTCGGTACCCTGATCATCGCCGTCGTCTACCTACCGGTCCTCACCCTGACGGGCGTCGAAGGCAAGATGTTCACGCCGATGGCGCTGACGGTGCTGATCGCGCTTCTCGGTGCCAGCATCCTGTCCATGACCTTCGTTCCCGCGGCCGTCGCGTTGTTCGTGACCGGACGGGTCTCCGAGAAGGAGAACTGGTTCATGCGGCTGGCACATCGTTCCTACGTGCCGATGCTGGATCTGGCGATCCGTTTCCGCAGCATGATCGCCGTCGCGGCGGTCGCGCTGGTGGTCGTCAGCGGATGGACCGCATCCAAGATGGGCGGCGAGTTCATCCCGAGTCTCGACGAGGGCGACGTGGCTATCCAGGCGATGCGCATCCCCGGGACGAGTCTTACCCAATCCGTCGAGATGCAGAAGGCGCTAGAAGAGCGTCTGCACAAGATCCCGGAGGTTAAGGAAGCCTTCGCGCGCACCGGCACCGCCGAAGTGGCGACGGATCCGATGCCGCCCTCCATCTCGGACGGCTACGTCATGCTGAAGCCGCGCGACCAGTGGCCGGATCCCAAGAAGCCGAAGCTGGAAGTCATGAAGGCGATCGAGAAGGCCTCGGAGGAGGTCGCGGGCAGCCTCTACGAATTGTCGCAGCCCATCCAGCTCCGCTTCAACGAGCTCATCTCGGGCGTGCGCAGCGACGTCGGCGTCAAGATCTTCGGAGACGACCTCGAAGTGCTGGCCCAGATCGCCGGACAGGTGCAGACCGCCCTGCAGGGTATCCAGGGCGCCGCGGACGTGAAGACCGAACAGGTATCGGGCTTGCCCGTGCTGACCGTCAAGCTCGACCGAAAGGCGCTGGCGCGCTTCGGCATCAGCGTGTCGGACGTCCAGAATCTGGTCGAGATCGCCGTGGGCGGCAAGACCGCAGGCCTGGTGTTCGAGGGCGACCGCCGCTTCGACCTCGTCGTGCGTCTTCCGGACGAGCTCCGGACGGACGTCGAGGCGATCAAGGCGCTGCCGATCCCGCTGCCTCCCGTCGAAGGCCAGCCTAACCAGAACAAGGCCACGCCGGCCGTGTTCGGCACGTCGCCTCTGTCTCAGATGCGCTACGCGCCGTTGGCTGAACTTGCCGAGATCTCGGTCTCGCCTGGACCGAACCAGATCAGCCGTGAGGACGGCAAGCGCCGCATCGTGGTGTCGGCAAACGTACGCGGCCGTGACCTCGGCTCGTTCGTCGGCGATGCGCAGCAGCAGGTCGCCCAGAAGGTCAAGCTGCCTGCGGGCTACTGGATCGGGTGGGGCGGTCAGTTCGAGCAGCTCGTCTCGGCCACCCAGCGTCTGACGATCGTCGTTCCGATCGCGCTGCTGCTGATCTTCCTCCTGCTGTTCATCAGCCTCGGGTCCGCAGCGGATGCGCTGCTGGTGTTCAGCGGCGTGCCGCTGGCGCTGACCGGCGGAATCTTCGCGCTGTTCGTGCGGGACATCCCGCTTTCGATCAGCGCCGGCATCGGGTTCATCGCGCTTTCCGGTGTCGCCGTGCTGAACGGTCTGGTGATCATCACCTTCATCGAACGGCTCCGGCTCGAAGGAAAGAACATCGCCGATGCCGTGCGCGAGGGCGCGCTTACCCGTCTGCGACCCGTCCTGATGACGGCGCTGGTGGCCTCTCTCGGCTTCGTGCCGATGGCCATCGCGACCGGCGCCGGCGCCGAGGTGCAGCGTCCGCTGGCGACGGTCGTCATCGGCGGCATCATCTCGTCGACCATTCTCACGCTTCTCGTCCTTCCGGCGCTCTACATCCTGTTCCGCCGGGAATCCTCGCCTGCCCATGTGGAGGCGATGCCTGTCCACGCCACCAAAGGAGACCACTGATGAAGAAGATCCTGCTCGTCGCGTCCGCGCTGCTGCTCGCCACTCCGGCGCTCGCGCAGCACGTCCATGAGAAGGGGCCGAACGGCGGCCAGATGGAGGACGTCGCAGGTGTGGAAGTCGAGATGGTCGCTTCCGGAAAGACGCTGACGTTCAACGTGTTCGACGAGGCGAAAAAGCCCGTCTCTACGAGCGGCTTCTCCGGATCGGTCATGCTGACCTCCGGAAGCGATCGCGAGACGATTCCGCTGGTAGCCGCAGGCAACGCGCTCAAGGCGGAAGCCAAGGGCGAGATCGCCAAGGGTGCGTCCGTCGCAGTCACCCTGAAGACCGCTGCCGGCAAGTCCGGCCAGGCCAAGTTCAAGAACTGACCGGACACGTCCGTCTCGCTGATCGAAGCGCCGCCGAGTGCGGCGCTTCTGAGTGGAAAAGATGACAGAAGCAACGAACGACAAGGGTCCAGGGAGGGATTTGAGACTCGATCTCTTCCGAGGACTCGCGAATTGGGCGATCTTCCTCGATCACGTGCCCAACAACCTGGTCGCATGGATCACCGCGCGTAATTACGGTTTCAGTGACGCAGCGGAATTGTTCGTGTTCGTTTCCGGTTTTACGGTCGCGTTCGTCTACGCGCGTACGATGCGGACGGTGGGCTTTTTCAAGGCCGCGGTCGGCGTCCTCGGTCGCGTCTGGCAGATCTACGTCGCCTACATACTCTTGTTCGTCTTCTACGTCGTGGCCATCGGTTACGTGGCGCAGCGCTACGGGCATGCGCACCTGCTCGACGAGTTCAACATCCGCCTCCTCATCGCGGACCCCGTCGAATTCATCAAGCACGGTCTGCTACTCGAATATCGCCCGCTGAATCTCGACGTGCTGCCGCTCTACATCGTGCTGATGGCACCGTTCCCGCCGGTGCTCTGGCTCCTCACCAAGGCGCCGAACGTCGCGCTCGCGACGTCCTTTGCTCTGTACCTTGCCGCTCGGCAGATGGGATGGAATCTGGCGGGGTATCCGTCAGGTACCTGGTACTTCAACCCGCTCGCGTGGCAGCTCCTGTTCGTGATTGGCGCGTGGACGGCGGTCATCGACCGCGCGACGCTGCATAAGGCGTTGCGCTCCGGGTTCGTCATGCCGATCTGCATCGCCATCCTGGTGTTCTCTGCCGTCGTCACGGTGGCGGCACACACCGGCAACGAGGAGATGCTGCCCGACGCCGTGCGCTCGTTCTTCATTCCGAATGACAAGACCAATCTAGCGCCTTACCGCATCATCCATTTCCTGGCACTGGCCATCGTCGTTTCTCGCCTGATCTCGAGGGAGGCGCCCGCGCTGAAGTGGCCGGTATGGCGGCCGATCATCGTGTGCGGCCAGCAGTCGCTCGAAGTCTTCTGCGCCGGCGTGTTCCTGGCCTTCGTCGCGTACTTCGCCATCGATCTCGTGTCCGAGGCGTTCTGGTTCCAGCTACTCGTCAGCCTCGCCGGAATCGGCACGATGATCGGCGTCGCATATTTCCGGAAATGGGCGAAGGCCGGCAAGGCCAAGCCGGCGAAGGCGGGGTGAGAACGATGCGCGCGATGGCACTCGTTGTGTTGACCCTGCTGATTCCTTCGGAAGGCGCCACGGCGCGCGCCGGCTTCGCCGACGAGCCGCCCCGCGCTCCGTATCACATCGACAATCTTCCGACGGAGCTTCGCAGGCTCGTCCAGAGCCGAGCCGTCGCATGCGGCAACCAACCATCCGCGCAGCATCTCTTCACGGTGTCGATCGAAGGGGACGGCCGGGAGTTCGTGTCGTTTCACTACGACAAGCTCACCTGCACGAATCGCTCGGCGGTCTGCCGCTCGGGTGGTTGCCTGCATGAGGTTTTTGTACGCAGCGGAAACGGGTGGTCGCCCGTCTTTCGGACATACGCGGACGAGACGACTCTCACCAACGACGGCGGACGCATCTGCCTCGCAGTTCGCAAAGGCGGGACGACCGAAATGTATTCATGGACACGCAGCGGATTTTCGCCGGTGATCGAGCGCAGAAGACGATGATGGAACACTCGCTCATAGGCCATCTGCATTTCGGCGGCGCCAATATTAGCTACCGAAAGAAGTTCAGGCTGTTCTTCATCGTGGCGTCCGTGGTGCTGATCCTGAGCGCCATCAAGCTCGCGATCCACTATTCTGGCCTCGAACTGCTCGATCTCAATCGGCTCGTCACCAGCGGCATCGCTGGTGCGATCTTCATCATCGGCTTCATGCTGTCCAGCATCTTGGCGGACTACAAGGAAGCGGAACGCATCCCGGCGGCTATCCGCACCGATATCGAGGCGATTGACGGCGACCTGGAGATGTTCGCCGAGGATAAGACGACGTTTGATCTCGCGAGACATCGGAACATCATGATCGCGCTGCTGCGGAAACTACGGATCGGCCTCGGCCATGCGAAAGACCACAAGGACATCACGCCGGCGCTGGAAGAACTCGCGAAGCTGACACCCATCCTCGGACGGCTCGAAGGCCTCGGAATGGCGTCGAATTTCGTCGTCAGGCTTCGCAATTCGCAGGACCGGCTCCGTAGCTCGCTGCTCCGTATCTACACGATCCAGCGAGTCGAGTTCGTGCCCTCGGTGCGGGTGCTTGTCCAGACGCTGGTCTCGTCGATCATCATCCTCCTGATGCTCTTGAAGACCGAAGGAGATCCCGCGTCCGCGATCCTGTTCGGATTCATGGCCTACATGTTCGTCTACGTCCTGTACCTCATCAGGTTGCTCGAGCAACCCTTCGCGAAGGGACACGGATCGGTCGATGACGTCAGCCTGTTCCTGTTGGACGAGCTGGAAGAGAAACTGCGTGCCTCGCTGAGTGCGCCGGAAGCAAAGGAAATCTGATATGCACGGTGGCGGTTCACACGGAACGGCGGCGGCGAAACATTCGAAGAGGCTCGCGATCGCGCTGGCGATGACGGCCACCTACATGGTCGCCGAGATCATCGGCGGCTTGATAACCGGCAGCCTCGCGCTGCTCGCGGACGCGGCGCACATGGCGACCGACGTCGTAGGGCTCGGCCTGGCGCTCCTGGCGATCAGGTTCGCCGCGCGGCCTGCGACGCCGCAGAGAACCTACGGTTTCCTCCGCATGGAGGTGCTTTCGGCGCTGACCAACGCTGTCATCCTGCTGCTGCTGACGGTCTACATCATCTATGAGGCCTACCAGCGTTTCCTGGCGCCGCCGGAGGTGCTGAGCGGACCGATGCTGATCGTCGCGCTCATCGGCCTCGCCGTGAACCTCGTCAGCATGTGGCTCCTAATCGGCGGTTCGAAGGAAAGCTTGAACGTCAAAGGGGCGTATTTCGAGGTCCTTGGCGATATGCTGGGCTCCGTCGGCGTGATCGTGGCGTCCCTCGTCATCATGTTCACGGGTTGGCAGTTGGCGGACCCGCTGATCGGTGCCGGTATCGGTCTGTTCATCGTGCCGCGTACCTGGATCCTGCTCAAGCAGGCGGTCAACATCCTGATGGAGTCGACGCCGGCCAACGTCGACGTGGAGAAAATGACCGCGAGCCTGGGCTCGATCACCGGCGTGACCGCGGTCCACGATCTGCATGTCTGGACGATCACCTCGGGCACCGACGCGATGAGCGGTCACCTCGTCGTCGAGGACGCGACCCGGTGGCGCGAGGTTTTGCGGGAGGCGCAGACGCGCGTTCGGAAGGAATTCGGCATCGAACACGTCACCATCCAGGTCGAGGACGAGGCGATGAGAAGCGCGGAAGCGCAGCTCGGCTTCTGACCGCGGTTCAAAGATCGGAGGTCGTCATGAGCGACAAGCAGATGATCGGCCTGTCGGGCCTTATCGCGATGAGGAAGCATCTGGATTCGATCGCCAACAACGTCGCGAACCAGACGACGCCGGCGTTCAAGGCGGGACGTGTGCAGTTCAGGGAGTACCTGACCGACGCCAAGGAGGCGGAGGTTCCGGATCTAGCCAAGCGCTCGATGGTTTCGACCTCGCAGTTCACCGACTTCGCCGTCGGCGGAGTGAAGGCGACCGGGAATTTCCTGGACGTGGCGCTAATCGACGACGCTTCCTTTTTCGTCGTCGATACGGCGGCCGGGCCCCGGTACACCCGTTCCGGAGCCTTCACGCTGGACGGGAAGGGCAAGCTGACGACGCTGGACGGGGCGCCCGTCATGACCAGCAACGGCCCATTGATCGTGCAGCAGCGCGACGGGCCCGTCGCGATCTCGGGGGACGGTTCCATTTCGACGTCGCAGGGACGCGTCGCCGGCCTGCGGATGGTCCGGTTCGCCGACCGTCAGCAACTGACGCCGGAGGGCGGCGGACTCTTCTCGTCGGTGACGCCGCCGATCGACATTCCGTCCGGGAAGGGGCGCCTGGCGACGGGCGTCCTCGAAATGGCGAACGTCAGGCCGGCCGACGAGATGAGCCGGATGATGGCCGCCACGCATGCCTACGACGTCCTGGCCAAGACGGTCTTCAAGGGCGAGCCCGCCGAAGAGCTCCGGAAACTGGCGGGAGCGGGAGAGGACTGATGGAACGGCCCGCCGGCGACGACGATGCGAGATTCGAGATCGGCCGGGACGGCGACGGATGGTGCGTGCGCGATGGGACGACGGGCAGGGTGGTGACATGCGTGACGCCTCCGCCGACGGGCATGTTCCGGATCGAGGCGGAGCTTCTCCGCGACCAGCTAAACCAGACGCTGCAGCGCTATCCGGCGCGGCACGATACATGAGAGGTCGGCCATGAGCGCTGCGACAGCCGAAAAGACCAGGATGCGGGTGGAGGGCATGGACTGCGCCTCCTGCGCCACGAAGATCGAGAACGCCCTGCTACGGGTCGAGGGCGTGTCCGAGGTCAGGGTGTCGGTCCCGGCTGGCACCGTGACGGTCCAGCATACGGCCTCCGACGTCCAGTCGTTCCGGAAACGGGTCGAAGGGCTGGGCTACAAGGTGCTCGACGTCGGAGGGGAAGGCAGCCAGGTGCGTTCCAAGCCTTCTAACCATCACCACGGCCATTCTCATGATCACCACGATCATGCCGCCGCCGGTGACGCGTCGAACCCGCGGACGCCCTGGTGGCGGACCGCAAAAGCGACGATGACCATCGCCGTCGGAACGGCGCTCGCTGCGGCTTTCGTGCTAGGCAAGTTCGTTCCGGCGGTCGAGACCCCGGCGTTCCTGGCGGCGATGCTCATCGGTCTGGTGCCGATCGGGGGACGCGCCTTCAACGCAGCCATCTCCGGAACGCCTTTCAGCATCGAGATGCTCATGACGATCGCCGCCATCGGCGCCGTCTTCATCGGGGCGACGGAAGAGGCGGCCATGGTCGTCTTCCTGTTCCTGATCGGGGAACTGCTGGAGGGCGTCGCCGCGAGCCGCGCGCGGGCCAGCATCCAGGATCTCACCAAACTCGTTCCGGAGACCGCCAGGCTCGAGCGGGACGGCAGGGTGGAGGAAGTCCCGGCAGCGAGCCTGGAGGTCCAGACTGTCATCCAGGTGCGTCCCGGCGACCGCATCCCGGCGGACGGAGTCATCATCGCCGGCGAGAGCGCGATCGACGAGGCGCCGGTCACGGGCGAGAGCACGCCGGTCCGCAAGGGCATCGACGGGACCGTCTATGCAGGCACGATCAACGGCGACGGCGTGCTGCGGGTCAGGGTCACGGCGGCCGCCGCAGACAACACCATCGCGCGCGTCGTCCGCCTGGTGGAGGAGGCGCAGGAGTCGAAGGCGCCGACCGAGCGCTTCATCGACCGTTTCTCGAAATACTACACGCCTGGTGTGGTCGTGATCGCGGCGCTGATCGCCGTCGTTCCGCCGCTGTCGTTCGGTGGCGACTGGCAGCAGTGGATCTACAAGGGTCTCGCCATCCTTCTGATCGGCTGCCCGTGCGCACTGGTGATCTCGACGCCCGCGGCGATCGCGGCGAGCCTTTCCGCAGGCGCCCGCCGCGGTCTGCTGCTGAAGGGCGGTGCTGTCCTTGAGGAAATCGGCCGGATACAGGTCGCTTGTCTCGACAAAACCGGCACGCTGACGGCCGGCAAACCGCAGGTCACCGACGTTGCGTCCTTCGGCGTTCCTGAAGCCGAGGTGCTGCGGCTCGCGGCGGCGCTCGAGTCCGGTTCCAGCCACCCGCTGGCTACTGCAATCGTGGCCGCTGCTGCCGATCGGGGCATCGAGGTGCCGACGGCAACCGACGCGAGCGCCGTCGGAGGCAAGGGCGTCCGGGGGACGGTGGAGGGGCGTCTCGTCTTCCTCGGCTCGCCGCGGGCCGTCGAAGAGCATGCTGCGCTCACCGATCAGCAGAAGGAGCTGATCGTCGCCTTCAACGAGGTCGGCAAGACCGCTTCGGTCCTCCTCGTCGATGGTTCCCCAGCCGGCGCGATCGCCATGCGGGACGAGCCGCGTCCGGACGCGGCCGAGGGGCTGAGGCGCCTGCGCGACCTCGGCATCGAGACGATGATGCTGACCGGCGACAACGAGCGGACCGCGACTGCCGTCGGCGTTGCGATCGGAATCCGCGTTCGCGCCGGATTGCTGCCGCAGGACAAGCAGCGCATCGTTTCTGAACTCCGGAGCGGCGGGAAGAAGGTTGCCAAGATCGGCGACGGTATCAACGACGCGCCGGCTCTCGCTGCCGCGGACGTCGGCATCGCGATGGGCGGCGGCACCGATGTTGCGCTGGAGACGGCCGACGCAGCCGTGTTGCATGGCCGAGTCTCCGACGTCGCAGCCATGGTGGAGCTGTCCAGACGGACGATGACGAACATCAAGCAGAACATCGCCGTGGCCCTCGGGTTGAAGGCGTTCTTCCTGGTCACGACGGTGGCCGGGATCACCGGTCTTTGGCCCGCGATCCTGGCCGACACAGGCGCGACAGTGCTCGTCACGATGAACGCGCTGCGGCTACTCAGGATAACCGCGCGCTGACTGCGGCGGCGGAGCAGGGTTCACAGGCTGCTCCGTCGAATGGAGGGTGAAATGGATCAGCGGACGTTCATGACGCCACTATCGGTTCGGTACCGTAGGCGAGGGGCGGAATTTGCACGGATAGCGGAGGCTTTTCAGTCGGAGGGCAACGAGGAAGACGCGATGCGCGCGCTCCAGAGCGCGTTGTCATGGATACAACTTGCCGAGAACGAAGAGCTTGTCAGCGGCGCGATCGCGGTCGTTAAGCAGTGAACAGGGCTCTGGTGAAGGCGCCGCAATTCGGCAGCAGGAAGAGAAGCTCGGGCCAGATGAAGCAGCGCTCGATCGCGCTGCACGGCCGGAAGACTAACGTCACCCTGGAGGACGAGTTTTGGGAAGCGTTTCGGGAGATCGCGGCGAAGGAGCAGTGCTCAGCCGCCGAACTGGCCACCCGGGTTCTGAGCGGGCAGCAACACTTCAACTATTCGTCGGCGCTGCGGGTGTTCGTCCTCGGTCACTTCCGGACCAAGACGAATGAGTCGAAGAGCGCGGCTGACGAAGGGTGAGATGAAACGCGTCCCAGTACGTAGAATTGTAACGATTAGAGGCGTGATGTATTTATGCACTGATAGTATTGTGTAATGATGAAGGGGATGACTATGAGTGTACTCCATATCGAATTTCCTGACGAACTCGCTCGGCGCATCGACAGTCGAGCAAGTGAGCTCGATACCGATCCTGAGCGGTTGGTTGCTGCGATCGTCCGCGAGAAGTTCAAGATGCCGGTTAGAATCGGTGACTTGGAAGTGTTCGTCCCTGCCGACATCCTTGAATACGAACTGGAGAGGATCGAGGGCGAGTCGGACGAGGAGTACGAGGCTACTAAAGCGACTTTCGATGCCATCTTCGCTGCTGCATTGAAATGACCTTGAAAGGCGATCCGGTCATCGACCACGGCCACTTCGTCTGGACCAAGTTTCCCAAAACTGAGCGTCCGAACGTTCCATCCGACGAGCGCCACATCGCCTTATGCTTGAGGCGATTTCGACACCCGACGCAGGGCCATGCCTTGATTGCCGTGTTTACGACAACGCGAGATCGAGGGGACCGGCCTAAGGCGAAAGGCGAGATCGAAATCAATGCAGCGCAAGCGAGGGAGCTTGGGCAATCCTCCGCCTTCCATATTGATGCGAAGCGGATAGCCGTAATGCCGCTCACGTTGGATTATTTCCCGGATTTGGATGAGGCGACCTGCGGCATCAGGGGCCGTTCTGAGAGGCTCGCTAAAGCGGCGCTGCTTCGCTTTAGGGAGATTGCCGCTGAAACTCCCGAACTGATCGATTATCTCGGTCCTGAAGAGCTGAGGAAGGGAATCTTCGGGAGGTAGATGACCTGAATATTTCGTCGGTTTGCTTAAATCGGCTGTCCGGGCCTCGTATCGCTGCCACTGCAGATAGTGCGAGCGGCTCCAGCGAGTCAGAGCGACGAAGAGGCGCGGTATGATAGGGCCGCGCCTCCATGACAGTGGCTTACGACTTGCCATGCTGCCAGTGTGCGGTGACGTCGTCACCGGACTTGTTCAGGTGGACATGCTGATCGACGTGGTCGATCCATTCCGTTGGAATGAAATGGTGATGTTGGCCATCCGGCGAGCTGGCCTTGGTCAGCTTGATCTTGTCGGGCCCGTCCAGATGATCGACTTTGCCGACCACCTTCTTATCGGACGAGATCACGTCCATGTGCTCTGTGATTTTCGTGGTATCGACCATCTTGGACTCCCTGTTTTGTTGGGACTCCTGAAACTCCGATGACGGCGCATGGTTGCTTGAAGGACGGAAAAGAGACGTGAGGCGCTTGCTGGCTCTACACGCAAGGTCCTGATGAAGGATCATGGCTGGCTTCGTCGACGACCTCCCATCCGGACGCATCGACAACGCTCATATGCAGGCTCCGGCCCAATGTATGGTCGGGGACCGGCTCGAAGGAGTTCAGTTGCCCGATTGGACCTCCCTCTGTCCCATGCAGAAATGCAGGCATGTCCGGGATACGGTGAAGGCAGCGTTTCCGGAAGGGCCGCGCATCCCTCATGATCCAGTTAAACGTGGCTACCCGGGTCTTGTGACCCGGCCGCCGTCCTCGCAGACGTCTTTTCCTGCTTCCGGCCGGCGGAGCGGCTCGATTCACAGGCCATCCCCGGAAGCCCTCCGGTTGAGACGATCCCATCTTCCAAGATTCTCTTGGCACTCGCAGTTTCGTCGCCACCTTCAGGCTCGCCGGAAGCAGGGGGATCTACGACCACCATCCGGCATCCGTACAATGGCGCCTTGTACTCAAGCATGTCGCGCATCATTCGAGGTGAGATGTCCAGGATCTTCCGGTGTTCGCCGATATGCGGCCGCACGGCGCGTAAGGGGGCAACCTCCGTAGACCGGGCTTCGTCCGTCCGTATAATCTTCAGATCAGCTATCACGACGACGGCGTGGTTTTTGACGATCGTCGTGGTAGCCTTGTGAAGCGCGTCCTTTCGGCGCCTGGCGAGTTTGGCCTGCATCCGGGCGAGTCGAATGATGGCTTTCTGGCGGTTGCGAGATCCCGGGGTCCGGTGCGCCAACGTGCGCTGCATCGTCGAGATCCGGCGTCGCTCTTCCTGCGAAACTTCCGGTAGATGGAGCGACCGGCCATCGGACAAGACGGGCCGCGGACCTGCAAGGTCGATGCCGATGGCGTTGCCGTTGTCGCTTGTGACGACGCCGATATCCTGTTCGACCTGGATCGACACGAACCAGTCGCCGGCGACCGTACTGACGGTTAGGTTTCTGATCGCTCCGACTATCGGCCGGTGCATCACCAGCCGGGTCCATCCGGACTTCGGCATGAAGATGCGGTCTTTCTCGATCTTGACGTGCTTGGGATCCGGATGCCGGAACGAGTTGTGTCGGCCTTTCAGACGAAATTTGGGAAAGCGGGCACGTCCCGCGAAAAAGTTCGAGAAACCCCGATGGAGATCGAGGACAACCTGCTGCAGGGCGTTGGCGGGGGCGTCCTTGAAGAACGGGAAGTCCCGCTTCAACTGTGGCAGCTCGTTGATCTGATCGAATGCGAACAGCTTCCTTGGGCTGCTACGTTCGAGCTCGAGCTTCTTCTGGTCGAGGCAGAGGTTGTATAGCAGCCGACAGCATCCGATCGTGCGATCGAAGAATTCCTTCTGCGCCGGGTCAGGGTAGATCCTGTATCGGTACGACTTGCGAACGATCGTCTGGCCGAGGCCTGCGCCGTGGTCGTTCGGAGCCGACGGCATGACCGGACGTTCTTGCCGACCTTTCTTGGCGGGAATGCTATGGCTCATCCAGTGTATCCGGAGAAAGTGAGAAGGGCGCCGATGTCGCGGCGCCCTTCGATGTTTCAGAAGGCGACCTGCGTACGCATTGCGAAGACGTTGTATCCGGCGCCGGTGTCTAGGCCCGCGGAACTCGTCTTATCGACGGTGCCGTTGATCCAATTGAACATGAATCGCATGTTCTGGTTCACGTACCAGTTCAGGCCAACGGTGGTGCTTTTCATTTCGCCGCCGCGGATGTTGAGATCGTTGAGGTTCGCATAGCTGTAGCGGACCGCGAGCTCCCATGCGCCGTAGTCGCCGATCGCGAAGTTGACCGGATGCTTGGGATTGATGCCGCCGAACGAGCCCGACGTTTCGCTGTATTTGTGCTGCTCGCCGGTGAGAACGTAGCTCGCCTGGCCGTAGTAGCCGTTGAAGCCGAGGTCTCCGAGTCCGTTCGTGCGCTGTACTGCGAAATCGAAGTATTCGCCTTGAGCCATGAAGCTGCCGAACTGGGCGGCGGCTTCACCGCTGAGGACGCGCGCGCTGTTGATGTTCTGCATCGTGCCGGTGTTGAGCAGGCCGTTTGACGCGGGGTCGATGCGGACTTCGATGCGGTCGCTCATGCCGAGCGTGTTGTTGGTCGGGCCGCCGGTCTGCGCCAGGTAGAGAGCGTCGAAACCGACCAGAATGGTGCCGACTTCGTTTCGCATCGGCAGGCCGACCGCGCGGAAGGTGGCGCCGAGCGGTTGCGGCTGGGCGTGGTTGACGTTGATCGTGCCGGTGACCGGGCCGGTCACGTAGGCGCCGATCCAGTGTCGTTCGCCGAAGGTGTAGCCACCGAATGCCGAGCGGAAGTCGCCGGCGGCGAGGCTGGTGGCCAGCACCTGCGGTGCTGCACGCTCCATGAAGAGGCCGTTGTTCGAACTGGTCGACTGGTCGAGCGTGTAGGGAACGTCGATGTAGCCACCCTGGATGACGAGGCCCTTGACGCCCTTGTAGGATACGTACGCGTTGTTGAGCACTGCGGCGCCGTCGGTGGTGCCGCCGGCGTCGAAGATCAGGCCGTATTCCCAATCCTTGTTGAAAACGCCAATCACGCCGAGACGGGCGCGACGGGCGTTGATGCCGTCGTTCAGCGTCTGCGGCGTGGTGGCCGCCGAGTTCGGGCTGTACGAATAAGCACCGGCATCGAGATGGAGGCGGCTAGTCACGGCGACGCAGTTCAGGCCGTCCGAGGTGCAGAAGGTCGGACGATTGCCCGGCATCTTCAGCGTGGCGTCGAGGAAGGGCACGGCCTTCTTGTGCATGGCCGCGTTGGCGTTGGCGAAGTTGGCCTGGACGGTGTCGGCCTTCTTCTGCGTGTGGTTCGCCTGCTTCTGGACGTTGTCGAGTTTCTTCTCGAGCGCGCGAAGCTGCGCCTTCAGCGCGGCGATCTCACCGTCGCCTGCGGACTGTGCATGCGCCTGGCCGGTGCCGAGTGCGCCGACGACGGCGACCGTCGCGAGGAAACCCTTGGTGACGAAATTCATGGAGTAGTGCCCCTGTATAGGCAAAGCCTCGCGCGCGCCGTGAATCGCTTCGCGGGCATGTGCAGGTTTGCGGTGATGTGTTGGCGAAGACCAGGCGTCCGATTTGTGTAGTTGCGGATCCGAATCTCCGGGCGAGCCGTCTTTTGAGCTCGCGGGCACCGTAGGGACGGTTTGCGACAGTTCAACTAAACCCGCATCGTCGAACGATCGAAGCTGTGCGCGTGTCGCGCTTTCACAATGAGGAAATCCGTCGATGTAATTCGTCGATAAAAACCCATGATTTTATCATGGGTTTTTATCGACGATCTCGGGATGAACAGCGAACAACGCGTTGGTTTTGATAGTTGATCGACGTGAGTTGATGCGCGAATGAGGCATCGCAAGGATTCGTTTGATAGTAGGGGAACGCACGGTCGATCTCCGCATTCGTCCAGTTCGTTTCAATCGAGGAGAAGAAGATGCGTAAACTAATTCTGGCGATCGCCGCCGTCGCCACGTTCGGTCTCGCGGTCCCGACGTTCACGTCGCAGGCTCAGGCGCAGCACGGCGGTGTCGTGGTTCAAGGCGGAGGCCATGGTGGTGGCGCCTGGCGCGGCGGCCACCGCGGCAATCGGCCCGCGATGGTGCGGCGGGGACATGGCGGGCCGCGCATGATGGTGGCGCCCGGCATGGGACGTCACGGCGTGCCGGCGCGACATGGTGCGCCGCGCATGCATCGTAGCTACTGATTGCCGTCGAGATGCGAAAGGCCCCTTCGGGGGCCTTTTTTGCTTCGGGAGGGGAGGTCGTCGATGAACTCCGGTTTCTGAATCGTAGGAGTCTTCCGCATACCCGCTTCCACATGCAGCGAGGGCCGGCATCGCTGCCGGCCCTCGCTGCGCTGATCGATCTGCAGGCGGGATCAGTGGGTCTTCATGCCGCCTTTGGTCTGGCCGTCACCGTCCTTCGTCGCGGCGCCGCGATTGACGTTCGTGGAGTTGTCCGGCGAGCGCATGTTCGAGCCACTCGTCTTGCCGTTCTCGATGGCGGTGCGATTGGGATCCTGCATCGGATGGTTGGTCGCGCCTGCGGGAGCGTTGGGCTGGCGCATGTTCTCACCGGTCGTCTGAGCGAAGGCTGCCGTCGACATGAACGAGACGACTGCGGCCGTGATTGCGATCTTCTTCATTGCGAGTGCTCCGTGGTTGGTTCGCAATTCGGCAATCGACACCGTCTGGACTCGTTCCCGCGGCCATAGGTCCCGAGCGCGACAGACTTAGTTGCGGGCTCAAGCAAAAGGGCTCCGCCGAACGACGGAGCCCTCAGGCGCGAGGCGAATTAGATCAGCGATTGCCGGTGTTGCCGCCGGTCGAAGGCATGACGCCGGTGTTCGCGTTGCCGAGCGAGTTCGTCGCCGGTGAGCCGGCTGGACCGCCCGTGCTCGACGAGCCGGTTGTGGAGGAGGGCGCGGACGTCGTGGTGTTGGCGCCGCTGCTGCCGGAGTTTGTGCCGCCCGTACCACCCATGCCGCCGGAACCACCGCCCGACGTTCCGGATGCTGCTGCGCCTCCGCCGGCACCTCCACCCGCACCGCCTCCGGCACCACCACCACCGCCGCCTCCGCCGCCTTGGGCGAAGGCGGATCCGGACAGAGCGATGACTGCGGCCGCGACGAGAGCTGTCTTCTTCAAATTCATGTCGGTCTCCATGGCTGTCGTTTGCTGGAGTCGAACGGGAGGATGGCCGCAACGTTCCGTTGTTGCGAGAATGAGCGCTGGGCCGTTCGTGCGAGACTTTTTGCTCACTGGTTCGGTGTTGTAGCCCGTTCTAGGGTCGATGCCGAGCGACGGGAGCTGCGATTGCGATGATTGAAAACAGAGATCTCATCGACGAGGTGCGACGCCACCTGGCCAGCGCCCCGAGCAACGCGATCGTAGACACGTTCGCATACGCGAACGCGATCGAAGGAGCGTTTCAGTCACCGTTACGCGAGATCCAGGAAGTCATCCGGCGCGAAGCGCGCGATCTCGGCGTGGCCTGCACGTAGATGGCGGGCAGACGATCTTCGTCGATCGCCACGTGTCGTCCGCAAAGGAAAAAGCCCGGCACTAGGCCGGGCTCGTTGTCGGAGGCGAAGGCTTAGAAGCCGCCGAGGGTGCTGCCCCAGTTGAAGCGGTAGTTCAGGCCGACCTTGATGGTGTGCTCGTCGTTGCGGAAGTTGCCCGGAATAAGCGTGACCGGCGTCGCGAAGTTGGTCGTGCCGAAGTCGTAATACTGGTACTCGATCTTGCCCGACCAGTTCTGGGTGAACAGGTATTCGAGACCGCCGCCGACGGTGTAGCCGTTACGACCGGAGTCGCCGGTGAAGCCGTTGATGAAGCGCGAGTCGGCCCATGCGTAGCCGCCCTTCACGTAGAGCATGGTCGGACCCCAGGTGTAGCCGAGACGACCGGTGACCGAACCGAGACCGCGGTTGGCGATCACGCCGCGGGCGTCGAGGAAGCTATAGTTGGCTTCGAGGCCGAAGACCCAGTTCGGCGAGAACTGCGTGTCCCAGCCGATCTGACCGCCGCCCATGAAGCTGCCGTCGCTGCTGCCGCCGAGGATGTTGTTGGAGTTGCCGCGGAAGGCGCCGCCGACGTGACCGCCGATGTAGAAGCCGGTCCAGTTGTAGACCACTGCCGGCGCCGCCATCGGAGCCTTGGTGTAGGGGCGGGCGGCGAGGTCGGCTGCCGAAGCTGCCGTGGTGCCGAGAACCGCGATGGCGGCCGAGGCGAGAAGATACTTTTTCATGATGGTCTCCGTTGGAATCACGGAGGGACCCTAGAAAGCTTCCAGCCTCATTGGCGTCACCGGTTTGCCACACATGTGCACAATCTCGCGCACGGGTTCGTGAGCCGAAATCGTCGGAACCTTTCCTGATTGTACGCCGGTAGTGGCGAGAACTCGGGTCTGTTTCGAAGTACTGTGAACGCGGCGCTTAAAGCTTCAGAGGCGCCGTCCTTCCGTCTTTCTCCAGCTCCCAGCTTGCCGACCATTCGCCAGACCGGCGTTCCAGCACCAGATAGTTACGCTGCGAGATGTAGATCGACTTCTTTCCCGGCAGCGGATGCAGGCGGATGGGCTTGCCCGGCACCGGCGTCTCTCCGAAGCGCGCCAGGACATCGAGCGCCAGTACGTAGGCGACGGTCGGGGCTGGGTGCGAGATGCCCGAAGCGACCAGTTGGTGCATCGGCGCAGGCGCCGTGTCGAACGTCGCGCGGGTCGCCAGATGGATTTCGCCTGACAGCAGCGTGACGGGCGTCGCCGGATTGCGGTGGATCTCCGCCAGCCGTTCCAGGAAGCGTCGCCATTCGGTGCGATGTGCGCGGCTCTGCCATTGGTCCCGCAGATCGTCTTCGTACTTGTGCATGTTCGGCAGCAGGTTCAGCGCCGCTTCGACCCACGATAGGCGAGGACCGAGACCAGGTACACTGGAGAGAAGCAGCACCCGTCCGGTGTCTACTTTGGCCATAGCCACGTCGAAGGCGCGCCAGCCCTCTTCGCCCATTACTCGATCCCAGCGCCGTTCCGAACGCAGGTCCGGAGCGATCACATGGAGACCGGGCAACTTCACGTGCCAGGTCAGGCTGGTGCCGGTCTGATCGATGACGCTTTCGGGGAGATCGTCCGGCTCGCTTCCGAACTGGAAGACGAGATAGAATTCGCGCGCGATCTCGAACAGCAGTTGTCCGATCGGGGCGTCGAGCTTCGCCGCGTCCATCGATCCCCATCCGTCGCAGATGTCGTGGTCGTCCCACACGGCGAGGGATGGGACGCTCGACATCAGCGTGGCGCTATCCGCTTCGCCTAGGACGCCAACGTACCGGGCGAAGAACGCTCGACGCAGCACACCGGTAAGTTCGTCGATCTGAGGCCGCGTTGGGCGTACGGTCTCACCATCGGCCCATCGACGGATCAGCGGATGGGCGTCGAGGACTTCGTCGGCGTAGATCTGATCGCCGCCATGAAGGAGCAGCTTGAACGGGCTTACGGCGTGCTCGTTGGCCAACCGTCGCCACATGGCGTTGCGTTCGCTTCGGTCCCGGCCCCGGTCGCCGGCTTCTTGACCATTGCAGGACACGAAGGCGATCCGGAGGTCGCGGTCGAACGCGGTGTCCAGCGCGAAACTTCGGCCGTCGATCTCGTAGGATCCGTCGGAGGATGGCGCGACATCGAAAGCGTAGCGCAGGATGCGCCGGCCATCGCATTCGAGAATGGATGCCCCAGTGACGAAGCGGTCGTCGATGCGCAGGACCGGGAGGGCGGCCGCGAGCGGCATCACCATCAGGGCTACGAGATGGACGCGTCCGTCGCGCAGCCCTTGGAGATAGAGAAGGGGGCCGACGATCTCGGTCTTGGAACGCGTCGAAGGTTCGTCGCCGTCATCGGACTCGCTTCGTCCCGATCCATCGATGCCGTTCGTGCTGGTCGCTGCTAATCGTCGCATGCGACGCAGATAGCAACCTTGTACGCGTGACGCCAGCGCTTCGAGGCTCGTCGATGCGAATGTCAGGACGGGCGAAGTGTAGTAGCCGAGAAGTTAGCTCGATGAAGATGCATGATAAAATCATCGGTGTTTTCCGCTGTGTTTTTGCAACACTCGAGGGTGTCGCGCGATCGTGATGGTGCTTTGGATATTTCGCTGGAAACAGCGTGTGTCATTGGCATTGGTCATCGCTGGGAAAACAAAGGATTTGAAATGAAGACTTGGATTAGCGCTGCTGCCGTCACCGCCACGATCGCCCTCTCGGGCGCATTCATCAGCACCGGTGCCGTCGCAGCGGCGCAACAGTCGCAGAAGATCTCGACGTCCGCGAAGAGCAAGGCGACCGATGTCGGAGCAAGCCGACGTCATCATCGTTCGCATCGCCATCACGCACATCGCGGGCATCATCGCATGTACGGGTCGGGCTACGCCCGTCAGTACCGATCGCATTATCTGCAGCCCGCGTACTCGGGCTACGACTACGGCGGCTGGCAGCCGGCCTACTACGGAAGCGGCTACTACGGCGGCTACGGCTATGGCGGCTACGGAAGGTCGTTCGGATTCGGAGGCTTCGGATACGGTCGTGGGTTCGGCCATCACGGCTTCGGTCACGGCGGGTTCGGTCACCATGGTGGGTTCGGACACGGCGGCTTTGGACATGGTGGCTTCGGTCATGGTGGCTTCGGTCATGGTGGTGGCCACCACTAGATAGCCCGTTGATCGGGGAGGAAGGATTCAGGCGCCTATGGGCGCCTGTTTCGTTTTGCGAACGACTTGCAAAAAACTTGACACGGGAACCTTCTCGTGGCTTTTCTTGCGAATGAGTTGCATTAGCGAATTGGGGCGCCGCGGCGGCCCGAAATTTATCGACCTGGTCTGGATGCTGCCGTCGGAGGCGAGCCTCGCAGCATCTTGGCGTATTTGGGTGCCTGTAATCTGCGCGATGTTGTCGGCGAGCGGCGTGAATGCGTCCGCTGCCGACGACAAGACGACATACTCGCTGGCCAACCCGACGCCGGACCGGCTGCTGCGCGAGATGACGACAGACCGTCCGGACATCACCGAGGTGCCTTTCACGGTCGACGCCGGGCGGGTCCAGGTCGAGACAACGGCATTCGGGTACGCGCGCTCGCGTCCGGATGCAGATGGGGCGGTGACGGGTGGCTATGAGCTGGTGGGGAGCAATATCCGGATCGGCCTCACGCACGACCTCGAGGCGACGATCATCGTGGCACCCTATGCGCGGCAACGGACCGTGGGTCCCGGCGTCGGTGCAGTCGCCTCGGGATCAGGCGCTGTCGTTCTGCGTGCGAAATGGAATCTCTGGGGAAATGACACCTTCGGCAAATCCAGCTCGACGGCGTTCGCGGTGCTGCCGTACGTGTCGCTTCCGACGGAAACGCACAACGGCGTCAGTCCGGAAGCCCTCGACGGCGGATTGCAGACGTTCTTCGCCACCGAGCTAGGCGACAACTTCTCCTTCGGCATGAACGTCGGCCTCCATTCCGTGAAGAACCTCGATGCCGTCGGCCGTCACGTGGAGACGACCGCATCAGCGACGCTCGGCTATGCGTGGACGGAGAAGTTCTCGACGTACGGTGAGGTCGCGGCAAGGACAGGGCTGCGCGATGGCATGGGTGACGTCGGCCTGGTCGGCGGCGGCATGGCCTACCGGGTCACCAAGGACGTCCAGTTGGACTGCGGGGTAAATTTCGGCGTGACGCTCGCGTCTCCGCGCTACAGCCCTTTCATCGGAGTGTCGGCGCGGTTCTGAAGCCGTTGCTTGCGAAGAGTCGATAGCCCCGAGGCAGAATACATCGGCAGCAAGCAGAGGCGCTATCAAGGCGAGGACACCGCACCGCTGAACTTCATTCACCACGCACTCGATCTCGGCTTCAAGATCGCCGACATTCGCAAGCTCATGACCCCAGCAAGCGGCCCGATCAATCTTGTGATGGGTCGATGTCATCACGCGCCTATCCGTCCGATGTGGAGCGGCGTATCGCTCAGCTCTCGGCCCGGCGTGTCGAATTGTTGCGGATGATGAATGGGTGCAGTCATGGCAGGTCTGCGAATGCCGCGTAATCGAGACCCTGTCGGTTGCCGACAGGGTTGAGCCTCGTTGATTTCCCGAAGGTCGGCGCAGATCCTTAGAGTTTCGACGATCGCAGTCTGAGAGCGTTCCCAACCACCGTCACCGAAGATAGCGC
Organism: Tardiphaga sp. GW821-FHT12E02; assembly: GCF_058807155.1. Lineage (NCBI taxonomy): Bacteria > Pseudomonadati > Pseudomonadota > Alphaproteobacteria > Hyphomicrobiales > Nitrobacteraceae > Tardiphaga > Tardiphaga sp. GW821-FHT12E02. The sequence goes on along the minus strand of NZ_JBXAQK010000001.1, from coordinate 313,936 downwards.
CATCGCTGCCGCGGCGATGATGGGCGATAGCAGCATTCCGAAAGTGGGGTAAAGAACTCCAGCCGCGATCGGGATACCCGCTGCGTTGTAGATGAACGCGAAGAATAGGTTCTGGCGGATATTCCTCATCGTAGCCCGCGAAAGGCTACGGGCGCGCGCGATGCCCCCGAGGTCGCCCTTCAGCAACGTCACGCCGGCGCTTTCCATGGCAACGTCGGTGCCGGTGCCCATCGCGATTCCCACGTCCGCGGCGGCGAGAGCGGGCGCGTCGTTGACGCCGTCTCCCGCCATCGCGACGATGCGGCCGGCCTTCTGCAGCTTCGCGACGACGGCGCTCTTCTGTTCTGGCAGGACTTCCGCCTCGACTTCGGAGATGCCGAGACGCCGCGCGACGGCGTCGGCGGTGGTCCGGTTGTCGCCCGTCAGCATGATGACCCTGATCCCCTCGGCCGCCAGTGCTTTCAGCGCGTCGGGTGTGGTGGCCTTCACGGGATCGGCGATGGCGAAAATGCCGGCGAGCCTGCCCTCGACCGACATGTTCACGACCGTCGCGCCCTCGCCGCGCAGCGCTTCGGCGGCGCTTTCCAGGGCCGAGGTGTCCACGCCGGCAGCGGCGACGAACTTCGCGTTGCCGAGCATCACGATCTTGCCGTCGATGCTGCCCACAACGCCCTTGCCGGTCGGGGAATCGAAGTCCGTGACGGGCGCGAGATCGACGCTCCGCTCCTTCGCCGCGCGGACGATGGCGTCGGCCAGCGGATGCTCGCTCGAGCGCTCCACGCTCGCGGCGAGCCGCAGTATCCCGACCTCCTCGAAGCCCTGCGCCGGCACGATCGACACGACCTTCGGCTTGCCTTCGGTGAGCGTGCCTGTCTTGTCGACGACGAGCGTGTCGACTTTCTCCAGGCGTTCCAGAGCTTCCGCGTTCTTGATCAGGACGCCCGCCGCCGCGCCGCGCCCGACGCCGACCATGATCGACATCGGCGTCGCGAGGCCGAGCGCGCACGGGCAGGCGATGATCAGGACGCTGACCGCGGCGACCAGGCCGAACGCGAGCCGCGGCTCCGGGCCGAACCACGCCCACGCCGCGAAAGCCGCGACGGAGACCACGATGACCGCCGGCACGAACCATCCGGCCACCTGGTCGGCGAGCCGCTGTATGGGCGCGCGCGACCGCTGGGCCTGGGCGACCATCTGCACGATCTGCGACAGCAGCGTATCGCGGCCGACCTTTTCGGCGCGCATGACGAAACCGCCCGACTTGTTCAGCGAGCCGGCGACGACCTTCGCGCCGGGCTCCTTCGTGACCGGCAGCGATTCGCCGGTGACCAGTGACTCGTCGACGGACGAGCGCCCCTCGATCATAATTCCGTCGACCGGCACCTTCTCGCCCGGGCGGACGCGAAGCCTGTCGCCGACGTGCAGGCTGTCCAGCGCGACCTCATGGTCCTCACCCGCGTCGTCGACCAGCCGCGCCGTCTTCGGAGCGAGGTCGAGCAGGGCCTTGATTGCGCCCGACGTGGCTTCCCGTGCGCGCAGTTCGAGGACCTGGCCGAGCAGGACGAGGACGGTGATCACGGCAGCGGCCTCGAAATAGACCGCCACGGCGCCGCCATGCCCCCGGAATGCGGGCGGAAAGACGCCCGGCGCCGTAGTCGCCACCACGCTGTAGGCGTAGGCGACGCCCGTGCCCATGGCGACCAGCGTGAACATGTTCAGATTGCGGGTGAGGAGCGACTGCCAGCCGCGCACGAAGAACGGCCATCCGGCCCACAGGACGACGGGCGTCGCGAACGCGAGCTGGATCCAGTTGGACAGGCCCGGGTCGACCAGGCCATGGCCGCCGACCAGATGGCCGCCCATCTCGAGGACGACCGCCGGTGCGGCCAGGGCGAGGCCGATCCAGAACCGGCGCTTCATGTCCGCGAGTTCGGGATTCGGCGCATCGTCGAGAGAAACCAGATCCGGCTCGAGGGCCATGCCGCAGATCGGGCAGCTTCCCGGACCGATCTGGCGGACCTCCGGGTGCATCGGGCAGGTGTAGACGGTGCCCTCAGGCGCCGGAGTGTCGGGCGTGCCGGACGACGACTTCTCCAGGTATCGCCGAGGGTCCGCGGCGAACTTGCCTCGGCAGCCGGCCGAGCAGAAATGATGGGTCTCGCCGGCGACTGCGAACCTGTGCGGGGTCTTGTCCGGATCGACGGTCATTCCGCACACGGGATCGATCGCGCCGGCGGCGGCGTGGGCATGTCCTTCATGGGAATGATGGCCGTGGCCAGCCGCGCCGCAGCAACCGCCCGGCGCCGTCTCCTCCGCCAGAAAGGATCCGGGCGCGGCGGCGAACCTGGCGCGGCAGCCCTCCGAGCAGAAGTGGTACCGCTCCCCGTCGTGGTCAAAGTGGCTGGCCGTGGCCGGGTCGACGGACATGCCGCAGACCGGATCGATGGCCTCGCCGGAACCGGCGTGACCCGCGTGGCCGCCTGCATGCGCCTGTGCGGTGTCGGGAGCGCCGCCGCAGCAGCCGGACGCGCCCGATGCCGCCGGTTCTGTCTCCTTCTTGTTGGAGCCGCAACCGCAACCGCCCGAATCCTGCTTCTTCGCGTCCGACATGCCATCCTCCAGCGGGATCGAAACCCATACCCTGTAGGGGTATATAGGCCGGTCGGACGATAATATCAAGGCGATCGCGAGCGGGTCCCGAAATGAGCAGATCGACCCCGACCGCGAGGCGCAGCACCGCCTCGAACCATGGAAGCTTCCCGTAGCGGGAGGAACCGGGAGGCCGAACATCGCTCGCCGTTCCGCCGCCCAACTGAGCACTTGCAACCCGTACCCAGTAGGGGTATAAGGCGGCATGCGCGACGACGTGAAGACATCAGTCAGGAAACGGCTCGGCCGGATCGAGGGGCAGGTACGCGGCCTTTCGAAGATGGTCGACGAGGACCGTTACTGTATCGACGTCGTGACCCAGATCTCCGCCGTGCGCGCCGCGCTTCGCCGGGTCGAAGAGGAGGTCCTGAAAGACCACGTCTCCCATTGCGTCGAGCATGCGATCGCGAGCGGCGATAAGGCGGATCAACGTCAGAAGATCACCGAACTGATGGCCGTCATCGGCAGGGCGGAACGCTGATGCAACCGTCAGTTTCCGGCTTGGCGTTCTCATTTTTCGCGGATATGGTCGCTCGATCGACTCGCGCGGCCCGAAGCAGCGAATCCGGAATGTTCGTCAAGCTCACCACGAAGCAGCGCAGGAAGGCCGGGTGGCTCGCCGCCCTGGTCTACATGCTCTGCATTCTGGCGCCGACGCTGTCCTACGCCCTGCCCGGCCAACATGCCGTCGTGGATTGCATGACGATCGAAGGTGTCGCCGCGGGGGCCATGCATATGCATGCCGTAGCGGAGCCGATGCCAGCCCATCTCGTTCACGATCACGCTTCCGGTCATGACGAGCAGGCCTCCGTCTCTCCGATTTCATCGGACGAGCAGGCTCCCACGAAGAAGAGCCCTCACCTGTCGGGGCAGTGCTGCGCCCTGATGTGCCTGACGATCCTGCCGGCTTCCATCGTCGAGGTTCTGGCCCCCTCCGCGCCGACTCTGATCCGCGTCGCGACGTCCTACGCCGCACCGACGGACAACGCCTCGGTCGTGCACTACCGTCCCCCCATCGCTTCCTGATCCGACCGTTTCGACGCGGTGCCTCGCCCCTCGCGGGCGACCCAGGCCCGTGGTCCGCCGTCATTTCAGGAAGAGAACATGTTTGCGCAGTTTGGGGCGAAGTTCGCCGCCGTTCGTTCGGTGGCCGAGAGACTATTTCATAAGCGGATGACAACCCTGGCCGGGCTCTCCGCAGCGGCGTTGACCCTGGGCGGGTGTCTACCGGCAACGGGTCCGCTATTGCTCGCGGATCCAGCCGACCCGACCGTGCCGGTGCCGAAAGTCGGCTATCGGTCGGTGGTCGGGCCGTACACGTCCATCAGGCCGGTGTCGCCGTCCGAATGGCGGCTGCGCAACGATAGCGTCGCTCCCTCGCCGAAATCCGGCGAATAGGAGCGCATCCATGCCGATCAAACACATTGCACGCAGCATTCTCCGGTACCGCGGACGCGCGTCGACCATCGCGCTCCTGGCCGCCGGTCTGTTTCTTTCCGGCTGCGCGAGCTTCTCGCCCGACAAGGGCATGGGCGTCGTCGCCGCCGTCACCGGCGACGCGATCCGCAAGGACGTCATTGCCATCCGCTCAGCCGACGATGCGCGCGTCGCCGACGAGACGATGAGATCGCTGAAGGCGCGCACGTTGACCGCGGACTCGGCGGTGCAGATCGCGTTGCTCAACAATCGGGGCCTGCAAGCGGTCTACAACGAACTCGCGCTCGCCGAAGCCGACATGGTCGCCGACAGTCTGCCTCCGAATCCTTCGTTCTCGGTGTCGCGGAGCGTCAGCGGTGGGTCGGTCGAGGTTTCGCGCCAGGTCGCCGGAGACATCCTCGCGCTCGCGACGTTGCCTTTCCGGTCCGAGATCGCGCGCGAGCGGTTCAAGCGCGCGCAGCTCGCTGCCGCCGAGCAGACGCTCCGGCTCGCGGCGGACGTCCGGGACGCCTATTACCGCGCGTCGGCCGCTAACGAGCTCGTCGCCGTTCTTGTCGAGGCGAAGACGATCGCCGAGTCGTCCGCTCAACTGGCGCAGAAGCTGGGCCAGACCGGCTCGCTCAACAAGCTCGATCAGGCGCGACAGCAGGCGTTCTACGCGGAGACGACGGCCGATCTGGCGTCGGCCAGACAGGACGCTTCGAGTTCTCGCGAGCGGCTCATCAGACTCTTGGGATTGTGGGGCACCGACACCGGCATCAGGATTCCCGGCAGGCTGCCTCCGCTCCCGCGCAGGCCTTCCAGCCTTCCTCTCATCGAGGTCCAGGCGGTGGAGCGCAGGCTCGACCTGCAGATGGCGCGCATCGATCTTCTCGGGCTCGCCAAATCGCTCGAACTCACGCAGGCGACGCGCTTCGTCACCCTGCTGGACATGTCCGGATCGCAGAGCAAGGAGCTCGGGGGACCGGGCCGCAGCCGCAGCGTATCTATCGACTTCCAGATTCCGATCTTCGACGGCGGCGAGGTGCGGGTCAGGCAGTCGGCCGAGATTTACAATCAGGCTTTCAACCTGCTGACGGAGAAGGCGGTCAACGTCCGCTCGGAGGCGCGCGACGCCTTCCGGACCTACCGGGCGACCTACGACGTCGCCTCACAGTATCAGCGCGAAGTGCTGCCGCTGCGGCAGGTGATCTCCGAAGAGATGCAACTGCGCTATTCGAGCATGCAGATCGATGTCTTCGCGTTGGTCGTCGAAGCGACGGCACGGATCGCCGCGCAGCGCGCGGCGGTGGCGGCCAAGCGCGACTTCTGGCTCGCGGACTCCACGCTGCTGACCGCCGTCAACGGCGGCGGACGAGGCGAAACCCAATCCCAATCGACGGGCACGACGACCGCGCAGGCGTCGGCCGGCGGAGGCCACTGATGAGCGATCCCATCCTTTCCCGACGAAACTTTCTCGGCACCGCGACAGCGCTCGCGGGCGCGGCCGCTATCTCCGGCCGAGCGCAGGCGGCGAGCATTCCCGAAGCGCCCACGATGGAGAAGGCGACGATGCAGCCGCCGCTGCATCCCTCGTCCGGCCCGGACTACAACCCGGTGGTCACGCTGAACGGCTGGACGCTCCCGTGGCGCATGAACGGCGACTGGAAGGAATTCCACCTGGTCGCCGAGCCCGTCGTCCGCGAATTCGCCGAGGGAATGAAGGCCCATCTGTGGGGCTACAACGGGCAGTCTCCGGGCCCAACAATCGAATGCGTCGAAGGCGACAAGGTCCGCATCTTCGTCACCAACAAGCTCCCAGAGGCGACGACGGTCCATTGGCACGGCGTCATCCTGCCGTGCGGCATGGACGGCGTGGGCGGACTGTCGCAGCCCCACATCCCCGTCGGAAAGACGTTCGTCTACGAATTCGAGATGATGCACAGCGGCACGTTCATGTACCACCCGCATTCGGACGAGATGGTCCAGATGGCGATGGGCATGATGGGAATGATCGTCGTGCATCCGCGCGACCGGAGCTTCAGGCCCGTCGACCGCGACTTCGTGTTCATCATGAGCAGCTACCTCATCGATCCCGGCACCTTCCTGCCGAAGGTCAGCGAGATGACCGACTTCAACATGTGGGCCTGGAACAGCCGGGTGTTTCCCGGCATCGACGTCATGCCGATCCGGCTAGGCGACCGCGTCCGCGTCCGCATCGGCAACCTCACGATGACCAACCATCCCATCCATCTTCATGGACACAAGTTCGCGGTCAGTTGCACGGACGGCGGATGGGTGCCCGAGAGCGCGGCATGGCCGGAGACCACGACGGACGTGCCGGTCGGCGCCATCCGCGCTTTCGACTTCGTCGCCGACAATCCCGGCGACTGGGCGTTCCACTGCCACAAGTCCCATCACACGATGAACGCGATGGGCCACAACATGGTGAACCTCATCGGCGTCTCCAAGAAGGACATCGCGAAGGCGATCGGCAAGGTCGCGCCCGACGGCATGGCGATGGGCTCGACTGGCATGGCGATGGGCGAGATGGAGATGCCGCTGCCGGACAACACGCTGCCGATGATGACGGGCTCGGGACAGTTCGGTCCCATCGAGATGGGCGGCATGTTCACCATCATGAAGATCCGGGAAGGACTGGCGCGCGACGACTACCGGGACCCGGGGCCCTATCAGTTTCCCAAGGGCACCGTGGCCTATCAGGTCGATGCGCCTCAAACCGCTCCCGCGCGACAGCAGAGCGAAAAACCAGCCGGCAGGACCGACATGAAGGCGATGAAGCACAAGGGCATGAAGGGCATGTGATGCCCGGCCCGATCCAGGAGAGACCGATGACGAGGACAGCGATGATGCGGGCGGCGGTGGTCGCCGCGGTGTTGGCATCCGGCGGCGCCGCGATCGCGGCCGGCGAGCATGCCGGTCACGCGCAGCGCGATGAGGGCTGGTCGACTGGCGAGCCGGGCGACGCGAAGAAGCCTGCGCGCGTGGTGCAGGTCACCATGACCGAGGCGAACGGGAAGATGCTGTTCGCGCCGGCGAAGGTCGAGGTCCGCAAGGACGAGGAGATCAGGTTCGTGCTCCGCAACGGCGGCGAACTCGAACACGAATTCATCCTCGGGACGACCGAGGAGAATCTCAGGCACGCCGCGTCGATGTCGAGGAATCCCGACATGGAGCACGACGACCCGAACGCCGTACGGCTGGCTCCGAAAAAGACGGGCGATCTTGTCCGGAAGTTCAGCAAGGCGGGAGAGTTCGAGTACGCGTGCCTGATACCCGGCCACCGCGAAGCGGGAATGGCCGGCAACGTCGTCGTCAAGTAGCAATCGAAAGGAAGACAAGATGATGAAGAACAGCAAACTCGCGGCGGCGATCGTCGCACTCTCGCTCCTGGCACCCGCCGCCGTGTACGCGCAGGACGCGATGGTGAACGGCGAGGTCAAGAAGGTCGACGAGGCGGCCAAGAAGATCACGCTCAAGCACGGTCCGATCAAGAACCTCGGCATGGACGAGGACGGCATGACGATGGTCTTCAAGGTCCAGGATCCCGCGATGCTCAAGCAGGTCAAGGCGGGCGACAAGGTGCAGTTCGTCGCCGAGCGCGGCAACGACGGCATCGCCATCACCAAGATCCAGAAGAGCAAGTGAACTGACAGGTGCCGCCGCCCGCAAGCGCGGGCGGCGGCACGGTCACGGCATCGGCGGTCCGCGGAGACACATCATGGCGACCACGGCAGACATCAGCGAAACGTCGCGCGCACCCGGCGAGGGTCTCTTCGTCTTCGATCGGCGCACCGACAGACTGGAAGGCGCGGGCGCGGCCGAGCGGATGGCGTTCGCCGTCCTGCGTCTCGGGTCCGTGCTGACCATGCCGTTCGGTCATCGCGGCTACAGACTGGGTTGCGCGGTCGTCGCCGGCGGCATGCAGCCGCGAGACATCGCGATCCGGCTGAACGACGACGCGGTCTTCTCAATCCCGTTCAGCGACGGCTACTGGAGCCGCCTGCTCAATCCGGGATACGACTACGAAGACGAGATCGAGCTGCTGCTGCGCGGGGCCGCCGCGGTCGACTACACTTTCGTCGATGGCGGCGCGAACTTCGGCTACTGGTCGGTCGTCGCTTCGAGCGCCCCGTTCGGATCGAAGGACGTCCTCGCGATCGAGGCGGCTCCGGCCAACGCCCGGCGCCTCGAATCGAACAACGCCCTCAACGGCGGACGGCTCCGGTGTCTGCATGCAGCGATCGGCCGGTCACCGGGGCATGTCCGGATCACCGGAGACCGACATGAAACGCTCGCGACCGAGCAGGTCGGGGAAGGCTGCGCGGATGCGGTGCGTCGGGTCTCGCTGGACGGTCTCGTCATGGCCGGGCAGATCGACGCCCGCAGGCCCGTCATCGTCAAGCTCGATGTCGAAGGCGTCGAGATCGACGCGATCGAAGGCGCGCGAGCCCTTGCCGCGCGGGATTGTCTGTTCATTTGCGAGGAGCACGGCAACGACCCGTTCCACGCCCTTACCAGACACCTGATGGGCCGCACGGCCTTGAGGGTCTACGCGTTCGATCCAACCGCAGGAAATTTCGTCCGCGTGGACGAACTCGCCGTCCTCGACCGCCTCAAGCGGCATCCTTGGGTCGGCTACAACGTGTTCGCGACGGCGAGTCCCCTTTGGGAAGAGGTCATCCGAGGAACGACCCGGGGGGGCGCCATGATCGCGACCGTACGCCCACTCGGCTCGCATGCACGGGCCTGCTCCGACATAGATCTCGAGCAAGCTCGCGCCGCACCCGCATCGACCTGCTGCCACGGGAGAACCTGAAGACGACGATGAGTAGTTCGAGCCGACACGACGACGCGGCAGCGCATGCCGCGCGACGGCCGGGTGCGTCCGCGGCGCGCGCCTAGCCGCCCGGTTGTTAGTTCGAACCTCGCCGGAACAAGGGTTTTCGGGCCCCGTTCAGCAAGCGTCGTCTTCAAACAAGGAGAGCATGATGACAAGAACCAACGCAACTACACTTCGTGTCCGCGCCTCGGCAATCGCAGTCCTCTGCGCGCTCGCGGTCCCCGGTCTCGCGCGGGCGGAGTCAGCGGACAAGGAATACAAGGCGTCGATGGACAAGATGAACGCCGCGATGATGAAGGGAATGGATCCCGATCCCACCAAGGCCTGGGCGAAGATGATGGTCGCGCATCATCAGGGCGCGATCGACATGTCGAAGACCGTCCTGAAGGAGACCAAGGATCCGATGATCCGTCAGATGGCCGAGAAGGGCATCAAGGAGCAGACCGAAGAGCAGAAGATGCTCGAGGAGTGGATCAGCAGCACTGATCCCGACCGAACCACGCAACCCGCGAGGACGCCATGATCGCACTTCCCTACGACTACTACCTGATCGCATGGTTCGTCCTCGCGGCCGGCTCGACCGCGTACGTCGCCTACGACCAGTTCGCCGGCAATCCCGAGCCGACGGTGATGAAGTGGGGCTTCATCCTCGTCACGCTGTACATGGGTCCGTTCGGACTGCTGCTCTACGTGCTTGCCGACAAGGAGCCGCGGCCGGGCGAACACGAAGAATTCACGTCGCCGCTCTGGAAGCAGGGCGTCGGCAGCACCATTCACTGCGTCGCCGGCGACGCGACCGGAATCATCCTTGCGGCGGTCGTGACGGCGTCGCTGGGGCTGCCGATGTGGATCGACCTGATCGTCGAATACGTCGCCGGCTTCTCGTTCGGACTGTTCGTCTTCCAGTCCCTGTTCATGAAGAAGATGATGGGCGGGACCTACTGGGAGAACGTCCGCAAGAGCTTCATGCCGGAGTTCATCAGCATGAACGCCATGATGGCCGGCATGGCGCCGACCATGAGCCTGCTGATGATGGGACGCGATATGCGCGCGATGGATCCGCTCGAACTCGCGTTCTGGGGCGTGATGTCGGTCGGCGTGATGGTCGGCTTCGCGGCCGCGTATCCGTTCAACGTCTGGATGGTGAAGAAGGGGATCAAGCACGGCCTCATGACCGAGCGCGGCGGTGGCGCGGCAGCAGACCGTTCGGAGCACGTCGCAAAGCCGGCCACGCAAGGGATGGATCACGCCAAGATGGCGCACGGCGGCCACGCCACAAGGGGGCATGGGACCGGCGGCCGGGCGGGCGGCGACGCGACGGTCCCGCAGCTCGCCGCGCTCGCCGGCGTCACCGGCTTCCTGCTTGTCTCGGGCATGGTCGTTCCGGGATTCTCGGTCAACCTCGGGCTCAGCGCCCGCGACGTCGACGGCGCCATCATGCCGCCCGGCATGGTCAACACGTTCGACCTGCCGGGCGAGGCGATGAAGGACATGGCCGCGGTCAAGCCGCGGCAGGTGACCTACGCCGCTCCGCCAGACGCCAAGGGCGACCAGGTGCTGAAGCCCCGTATGGAGAACGGCGTCAAGGTCTTCGACGTGGAAGCGTCGATCATCCGCTGGAACATCCTGCCGGACGTCGCCGTCGAGGCATACGCGTACAACCACCAGGTGCCCGGACCGAGGCTGGAGCTCACGGAGGGCGAGCACGTCCGCATCAACTTCCACAACGCGCTGCCGGAGAGCACCACGGTGCATTGGCACGGCCTGATCGTTCCGAACGAGATGGACGGACCGGCGAAGGTGACGCAGGATCCCGTCCCTCCCGGCGGCTCCTACACCTACGAATTCGACGTCGCCCAGAGCGGCACCTACTTCTATCACAGCCACGACCATCCGGACCGCCAGCAGGCGCTGGGACTGTACGGCGCGCTGCTGATCGCCCCGAAGGACCCGGCCGCGGAGGTGAAGGCCGATGTCGACTACACCATCCAGCTACAGGAATGGCTGAAGCGCGAATGGCGGACCTTCCCGGCCATGCTGATGGAGGGCGCGCTGCCGAACTACTTCACCATCAACGGCAAGGCGTATCCCTCGACCGACACGGTACCGATGAAGGTCGGCCAGACCATCAAGGTCCGCTTCATCGGCACGAACAACAACTTCGTGCATCCCATGCACATCCACGGCGGCCCGTTCCAGGTCGTCGCCGTCGACGGCGTGACGCTGAACGAAGGCGCCAGATATCAGGCCGACACCGTCAATGTCGGGCCGGGACAGCGCTACGACGTCGTGTGGACCGCGCGGAAGCCGGGCAAGTGGCTGGTCCACTGCCACATCCCCCATCACACGGCCAACAACAACGTCGAAGAGAAGGGCGGCGGAGGGCTCATGCTCGTTCTGGACGTCCACTGAAACCACCGATCGAACTCCGCATCACAGAAGGAAGAACCATGTTCAAGAAGACCACGTCGGCCATCACGTTCATCGCCGCGGCGCTCGGCTCCGCCGCCGCGCTCGCGCACCCCGAATTCCAGTCGGCCGAGCCCGCCGCCGGCAAGTCGTCGCCGGCGCCCAAGCAGATCCGCATCCTCTTCAACGAGAGCGTGATCCCGCAGTTCTCCGGCATCGAGGTCAAGGACCAGGCCGGAAAGACCGTCGCGGTCGGCAAGGCGAGCGTCGATCCGACGAACAAGAAGATGATGATCGTCCCCGTGAAGGACCAGATGGCACCGGGCGACTACAAGGTCGAATGGCACGCCGTGTCCGACGACACCCACAAGGTCAAGGGCACCTACTCGTTCGGCGTGGCGCGCTGATGATTGAGGTCGGCCTCGTCCTGTCTCGGTTCCTGCACTACGCGGCGTCGACCACGCTCGCCGGCGCCGCGTTCTTTCCCCTCTACGCCTACGCCGGCGCGGAGCCGGAGCGGCTGCTCCGCCGGCGGGGCAAGGTCCTGCTGTGGTCCGCCGTCCTCGCTCTGATCGCCGGCCTGGCATGGTTCGCGTTCGCGGTGGCCAACATGAGCGGGGCGCTTGTCGACGTGGTCGATCCGGAGGTCGTCGCATCGGTCGTCCGGGACACCGGCTTCGGCGCCGTCTGGACCGCCCGCACGCTCGTCGCCGCCGCGCTCGTCGCGGTCACCGTCCTGCCGCCGTCGCGGACGTCGTTGGGCCGCGACCTGCTGACCTCGTTCCTGGCCGCCGGACTGCTCGCGTCGCTCGCCGGCGCGGGTCATTCCCAGATGGAGGAAGGCTGGCAGGGGGCGGTGCACGTCGCCGCCGATGCGGCGCATCTTCTGGCGGCCGGTGCCTGGCTCGGAGGGCTGGTCCCGCTCGGCTTCATCCTGCTCGGCTACGGCGGGAAACCGGCGGAAGCCGGAGCGGTCGACGTCGACGGCGTGCTGATGCGCTTCTCCGGAATGGGCTACGTCGCCGTCGCGACGCTGGTCGGCACCGGACTCGTCAACAGTTGGTTCCTCGTCGGATCCGTCTCCAGCCTCGTCTCCAACGCCTACGGCTGGATCCTGATCGTCAAGCTCGTCCTCTTCGCCGGCATGCTCGCCCTCGCCGCCGCCAACCGCTTCTGGCTGGTGCCGGCGCTGGAGGCGGCCGGGCGGTCGGGCGCAGGCGCCTCCGAGGCGTGGCGAAGACAACTGCGGACGCACGTGCTGAGCGAGCAGGCACTGGGACTTCTTGTCCTGGTCTGCGTGAGCATCATCGGAACGATCAGGCCGGCGATCGGACAGTGACCGGCGACGACGGCCGCCGCTTGCGGCGGCCGTCAAACAAGGGAGGCCACGATGACCACCAGTGCCCACATGCGCAAATGCATCGACGAATGTCTCGACGGCTACAGGACGTGCTTCGGCATGGCGATGACCCACTGCCTCGAAAGCGGCGGCGATCATCTCGAGCCGTCCCACTTCAGGCTGATGATCGCCTGCTCGGAGATCTGCAGGACTGCGGCTCATTTCATGCTCATGAACTCCGCCCATCACCGGCATGTCTGCCGCGAATGCGCCGAGATCTGCTCCGAATGCGCCGCCGACTGCGAACGCATAGGCGGTATGGAGGAGTGCGTCAGGGCCTGCCGGGCCTGCGCCGAAAGCTGCCGCGCGATGGCGGCCTGACACCAAGGAAACCGGTTCGATCTCCGTCCGGCGCGGCTTCTCGGAGCCGCGCCGGACGGTCGGACGCGACGAAGGCGATGCATGACCACGAATGACGACAAGGCTCCGAAGGAGCGCGACCTCCGCCTCGACCTGTTCCGCGGACTCGCGAACTGGGCGATATTCCTCGACCACATCCCGAACAACGCCATCGCGTGGCTGACGACGCGCAACTACGGCTTCAGCGACGCCGCGGACATCTTCGTCTTCATCTCCGGCTACACGGCGGCGTTCGTCTACGCCCGCCGGATGGAGGTGCAGGGCATCGTCGCCGGCGCCGCCCTCCTGCTGCGGCGGGTGTGGCAGCTCTACGTCGCCCACATCCTCCTATTCGTGTTCTACGCCGCGGCGATCGGCTTCATCGCGCAGCGCGGACACTCCCACCTCCTCGACGAGTTCAACGTCAAATGGCTCATCGAACAGCCGGTGGCGACCCTGACTCAGGGGCTGGCGCTGAAGTTCAAGCCGCTGAACCTCGACGTGCTGCCGCTCTACATCGTGCTGATGGCGTGCTTCCCGCCGCTGCTGGCGGTCATGAGACGCTTCCCCGACCCGGCGCTGGCGGCATCCGCGATCCTCTACCTGACGGCCCGTTGGCTGGGATGGAACCTGCCGGCCTGGCCGTCGGGCGACTGGTATTTCAACCCCTTCGCCTGGCAGCTTCTCTTCGTCATCGGAGCCTGGGTGGCGATGGGAGGCGGCCGGCGCGTGCGTGCCCTCGTCATGTCCGGTCCGATTGTCGTCATCAGCGGCGCCTATCTGCTTTTCGCGATGGCCGTGACGCTCGCCATCCGCTTCGAGGTCGACGGGCTCTTTCCTTCCGCGCTGATCGGCCTCTTCGACCCCAACGACAAGACGAACCTGGCGCCCTACCGCATCCTGCACCTGCTCGCCCTCATGGTCGTCCTGGTGCGGCTAGTCCCCAAGGACTGGCGGGTGCTGCGGTCCGCAGCGCTCCGACCGCTCGTCGTCTGCGGACAGCGGTCGCTGGAAGTGTTCTGCGTCGGCATCTTCCTGTCATTCGTCGGGCATTTCATCCTCGAGATGTGGTCGAACGCCTTTCTCACGCAGGTGGCCGTGAGCGTCGCCGGGATCGCGGCGATGACCGGGGTGGCCTTCTACCGGACATGGTCTCGCACGCTCGACGCGCGGACGCCATCGGGGCCGTCGGCCGGATCCGCAGGACTTCACGCCGAGGGAGCGACGAGATGAAACTACGATGGATCGCCGGCTTCGCAGCCATCATGGTCGCGTTGGGGGCATCTGCCTTCTACGTCGCCTCCGGGGTCTACGATGTCGGCGCGGACACGCCTCATTGGGACGTCACGCGGGCCGCCATCGAGACCTTCCGCGACCACTCGATCGCGGTGAGGACCCGCGACATCAGCGTTCCCGACCTCGGCGACGAACAGGTCGTCCTGAAGGGCGCCGGCCAATACGCCGCGATGTGCGTGAACTGTCATCTCGCGCCGGGCATGAAGGGTTCGGAGATCCGGCCGGGCCTCTATCCGCAGCCGCCCAACCTGTCGGAGAAGCGCGTGGAGCCCGCAAGGGCCTTCTGGGTCGTGAAGCACGGCCTGAAGATGAGCGGCATGCCGGCGTGGGGCCTCGGCCACGACGACGCCGCCATCTGGAGCATCGTCGCCTTCGTGAGCAAGCTTCCGGGACTGTCGGAGGAGCACTACAAGCAGATGGTCGCCGACGCCCCGCCGGACGAGGAGATGGGCGGGATGAAGATGGATGGCGAAAAAGCCGCGACGGGCGGCAAGCCGGCGCAGGACGAGAACGGCGCGAAGCCCGAGCGCGGCCACCAGCATTGATCGCGCTGGCGAGCGAGACGAGGGATGTGAAGGCAGAGGACGTACGACGGATGACATCGCGGGGAAGCGAGGACCGTTTGAGGAGTTCGATCGAGGCGTGGCGGGCCGATCCCGGCGCGACCTATCGGACGTGGTTCCTGTGGGAAGAGCGCCTGAAGAACTTCCGCTCCATCCGCCGCGGCATCGAACAGGTCGTGCGGCAGATCGAGGACCGATCTTTCGGCAACGTGTACAAGGGATCCTCGCTCGAGGTCGCCGTGAAGTCCGTGGCCGAGCAGCGTCAGATGTTCAAGGGCGCGGATCACGCGTTCCTTTGGAAGCCGAAGCTTCGGATCCCCGACATCTACGAAAATGCCGACAACCAGCGTGCTTTCGGCCGCTTTCTCGACACGTGTTGCTGCTGTTCGACGGAGGAGCAGGTGCTGCAGGCCGTGACGGCGCTCGACGCCCGTCGCATCAAGGGGCTGGGCCCCGCGGCGGCGAACCTGCTGTACTTCCTGCATCCCACGATCGCCGTGCCGTTCAATACCGCCATCGTCAAGGGATACAACGCGGTCACCGGTTCGCGGACGAAGCTCGGAAGCTGGCCGGACTATCTGGCGATGCGCGCCGGGGTGCTGCGGCTCAACGAGAGGCACAGGGATCTGCTGTCCAACGATCTCGGCGCCGTCGCCGGATTTCTGTTCGACGTCGGCACCGGCCGCTATCCCGCCCCGCCGCTCGACGAGGCCGAGGCCGTCGCGGTCTGGGAGCGCGATCTGGCCGCCGTGCGCGAGAAGGCCGCCGAACATGCGCCGGCCCGCGAAGCGGAAAGCGATCGGACCCACACCGAGATGCAGGGCCTGCTGCGCGATATCGGTCTCGGGCTCGGATACGACGTCTGGATCGCCGCCAACGACCGCAACCGCGCCTACGGGGGCGGTCGGCTCTCCGACGGGTGTGCCGGCGATCTCCGGCCCTTCGACGGCTCGGCGGGAATCGACGCCGTCAGGCTCATCGACGTGCTCTGGCTCGACAGGCGGGACGGCGCCATCCACGCCGCGTTCGAGGTCGAGCATACGACCTCCATCTATTCGGGCATCGTGCGGATGCTCGATCTGGCGCTCGGCCCCTGCGGCAATCTGCTGAAGGGCATCTTCCTCGTCGCCCCGGATGCCCGTGAGGCCGAGGTTCGCGCGCAGATGGCGAGGCCCGCCTTCGCCGCCGTCGTCGATCTCGACGTCCGCTATCTCTCCTACGGCGAGCTCGACCGCCATCGGGATTCCATCATCCGCTTCGGCGAGGGTCTGAAGGCGATCCGCTCGATCTCCAAAAGTCTGCCATGATGCGCGAGGGCGGTCTTCGTCGGAGGCTCATGACCAGCGCGAGAACGAAGCAGTTCATAACGAAGGGAGTTTTCCATGCATGAATTCGAATTTCCGACGCGCCGCCGCGCACTGGCGCTGCTTGCGGCCGGCGTCGCAGTGTTTCCGGCGTCGTCCCGCGCGGACGCGACTGCGGTGCTGGTCCACAAGGATCCGGACTGCGGCTGCTGCGGCGGATGGGTGGAGCACCTGCGGAGCGCCGGGTTTGCCGTGACGGTCGAGGAGACCGGCGACCTCAAGGCGGTCCGGACGCGGCTCCGCGTGCCCGCCGCCCTGGCATCCTGCCACACGGCGGAAGTCTCCGGATACGTGATCGAGGGCCATGTGCCCGCGCAGGCGATCGGACGGCTCTTGGCGCAGCGCCCGGCCGTCCTGGGACTTGCGGTCCCGGGCATGCCCGCCGGATCGCCCGGCATGGAAGGCGGAACGCCCCGACCGTACGATGTCCTGACCTTCGGAGCCGACGGCCAGAAGCCGTTCATGCGCTTTGTCGGGGCAAACAGCGTCGGCTGACGCGACCGTTCCGCACTGACGCATCCGGACCGTTTATGTCCCGACCAACGGGGCCTGCAGTAGTGTACCCCGTCGATAGGCGCGCCACGCAACCAGGCTTGACATAAAGTGCCATTGGCACTAGAAGATATTTGGAGGGATTTGCATGCCAGTTTACGCCGCCGTCGTTTCAATACCCGAAGTGATGAGTGGGGACCCCTGCATCAGCGGAACGCGGATCGCAGTGGCTTCCATCATTGCGAACCTGAAGGCAGGCGATAGTGCTGCCGAGATCCACGCGGCGTATCCAACCCTTCCCGAAGGCGCCGTCGATGCCGCCGTCCGATGGGCGGACGAAAATGGGATCGCCTGGCGCAGTTGATGGACGCAACCTCGAAGGTCCTCATCGACGAGTGCCTCACGCCGGAGCTTGTCCTCATCGCAAGACAAGAGTTCAGGTTGGCGGCGACCTACGTGCCTTGGCTCGGCACGCCGCCCCGAGGGACGGCTTCTTGGCAGGATCCCGATATCGTAGAGCGTATCCGCACCGAAGATTGGATGTTCGTAACCAATAATCGCCGCGACTTCGTCAACAAATACTATGAGAGGGCGGACGTCGAGCTCCACTCCGGCCTCATCGTCATCCTCGAGAAGATCGACAGACGGACCGAACTTCGTCTTTTCCGAGCGGTGATGGATCATATCGCCGGGATGTCGGACACCGTGAACAAGCTCGTCGAGATTGACGGTTTGGGCAACATCCGCGTCGCCGAATGGCCGGACACGAACAACGTCGCGAATCCATGGGCGGATCCGTTCAAATGGTGACGAGGGAGATCGCGCCGGAAGATCTCGCACGGATTGGCCGAGCCTTGTATGCCGGCGCCTCTTACAATGGGCGGACTTCCTGGCAGTCGTGGTTGGCGGACGGATTGGCCGTGGACGGTGCGACAGTGCGCAGATGGCTGATGCCCGAAGGGGTCGCATCGCGCAGGGCCGTCCCGCCGACCGTGGCGACGTTGCTGCTCGCGTCGGAAAGGATATCCGGTGAGTTGAGGATGGCAGACCAGCCGCGGGGCACTCTAATCGTGGACCGCATGTCTGACATCGTCGCGCGGGCATCTCGAACGGTAGCGGTCGGATCTATCGGAGACCATTCCCGGACGGTCCATACGATCCTCCCCGAACCTCGATCTTAATGGCGCCCCCCGCCGCCGGCTTAAGCCGCGGACACAAGCATCGACATTCCCGGAGCAGCGCACGGTTCTCGCCGGATTATATGGCAGAAGCCGAACTCGTCAGGCCGGTCAGTCCAGTACGGAGATCGTTTCCCGACGCACTCGAACAGACTGTCCCGGGCATGCCCGCCGGATCGCCCGGCATGGAAGGCGGAACGCACAGGGCGTACGATGTCCTGATGTTCGGAGCCGACGGCCAGAAGCCCTTCATGCGCTTTCTGGGCACCGAAATCGCGTCCTGAACGGAGGCGGTTAACCAGGTGGCCGTTTTGTAGACCCGCTGGCGAAGACGTGAACCGACGGCCCTTCCCTGCATCCACCGCCCGTGTGATGGTCCTGTCATGGATATTCGCCGCACCATCGGTCGTCTGCTCGCGGTCTTCGTGATCGCCGGGCTCGCGTTCGCGCCGCTGGTGACGCCGGCGGCCGCCGAACG
This sequence comes from Tardiphaga sp. GW821-FHT12E02, assembly GCF_058807155.1. Classification (NCBI taxonomy): domain Bacteria; kingdom Pseudomonadati; phylum Pseudomonadota; class Alphaproteobacteria; order Hyphomicrobiales; family Nitrobacteraceae; genus Tardiphaga; species Tardiphaga sp. GW821-FHT12E02. The sequence goes on along the minus strand of NZ_JBXAQK010000001.1, from coordinate 295,489 downwards.
GGTGACCTCCGCCGCGACGGGCGACATGTCTGCCATGTCGGCTGACATGCCGTGCTGTCCCGACGAGCAGAAGAGCGACGGCTGCAAGGATTGTCCGTTGCTTGCCTTGTGCATGCTGACGGTCGCCCAGGCGGATCCGTCGGCGTCGAACGGCATCCGGATATCCTTCCAGGTCCGGCGGCTCTCGTTCGCGTTCGACGACCTTGCGGCCGACGGCCTCGTCGGCGACCCTCCGGACCATCCTCCCCGAACCTCAACCTGATCGGCGCCAAAACGCGTCTGCTGCCGCATCGGCCCAAGGCCGTGCGGATGAACATGCATGCCGCTGTTCGCGGTAAATCAGGACATCGAGGATCTCAGAATGAAGAGCTACAATTCCACGCGTGCCCTCCGGGCCGCGGCGATCGGCGTTGCCTTGGCCGCCGGCGCCACCACCGCCCGCGCCGACGTCAAGGACTACGAATTCCAGTTGGTCGACAAGACCGTCAAGAAGGGCGAAGCGGTCATCGCCGTCCGCCTCGTCCACAAGCCGGACGGCAAACCGGTCCCTGACGCCGTAATCTTCGCCAAGCGGCTGGACATGGCTCCGGACGGCATGGAGTCGATGAAGACCACCATCGATGCGATGCCTAGCACCGAGCCGGGAGTCTACAAGTTCAAGGCCGCCGTGACGATGGAAGGCGGCTGGCAGTTGTCGCTTGGCGCCAAGGTCCAGGGCGAGACGGGAACGGTCGAGAACAAGCTCGTCCTGAAGGCGACGCCGTGACACCGGCGGCCTCCATCGCGCGTTTCGCGATTGTGGGAGCGACCACGGCATTGCTGTGGTCGTATCCCGCCGCCGCTGCCGAGCGGAACGAGCTCGGTGCCACGGTGGAAGGCGTCGTCGCTTTTGCCCGGCGCCTCAATCCGACGGTCGCCGCCGCGTCGCTCGATTTCGACGCGGCCGTGCACAGGATCGGAACGATGGGCGTCATGGCCGATCCGACGCTCATCCTCGAAGCGTGGGACGTCAATCGTCAGGGCGTCGGACAGCGCCGCATCGGCTTCGACCAGGAGATCAAGCTCTGGGGCAAATACGGCCTGGAGCGCGACATCGCGCGTTCGGATGCCGACGCCGCGAAATTCCAGGGGCGCGCGACCGTCGTCGAACTGGTCGCGCAGGTCGTGGCCGCTCACGGCGAATACAACGCCGCCTATGAAGCGATCGGCATCGCCACCGACATCAAGCGCCGCTACGACGAGATCCTTAGCCTATTGCGTTCCCGGTATGGCACGACGTCGGTCGACCAGCAGGACGTCATCAAGGCCGACATCGAGGCGGCCACCGCCGAGGGTGATCTCGTCCGCCGGCAGGGCGAACTGAAGTCGGCCGCGGCGCGCCTCAACGCCCTGATCGGCCGCCCGTCGATGGCGCCCTTGGCGGCGCCGACCGGATTCCGGATCCTCAAGGCGGTCGGTCTCCCGCAGGCCCAGGCGCTCGGGCGGTCGGCTAACCCGATGCTGGGGCTCGCCGGCGCCCAGAGCAGTTCGGCGGCCCAGACGAAGTCGCTGACCGATCTGAACTACTACCCCGACGTCAACGTCGGGGCGAAGTACGTTCAGCGGCCTGGCGTGGAGGACACCGGCGAGTTCACGCTCGGGGTCAAGTTGCCGCTGCACTACTACGTCAAGGATGCCGAACAGCGCGCGGCTGGCGCGCGTCTCGGCGCCGCCCAGGCCCGCAGCGAGGCGCTGCGGCTCCGGATCGACGGGCAGATCGCGGATGCCTGGTTCGGCGTCGACGCGCTGCGCAAGGTCGTCCAGATCTACGCGTCCCGCCAACTGCCGCCCGCGCGTTCCTCGGTCGACAACGCCAGGAACAGCTTCCAGGCCGGCTCGTCCGATCTCTCGTCGGTCTTCGAGTCCGAGCGGAGGTATCGCGCCGTCCAACTCGACCTGCTCAAGCTCAAGGTCGAACTGCAATCGAAATACGCCGAACTCGAGCGGCTCGCGGGAGGTTCGCTATGAAGCGTTCGTCGACCTTGTTTCTGATCGCCGCGGCGGCGGCGATCGCGGGCGGCGCCGGCCTGGCGCTCGGCCGGTCGAACCATCCGCTGCCGGCTTGGCTGTCGGCCGTCCTGCCTGCGGTCGCCGGCCCGGGACCCGCCCGTCCGGCGCCGACCGGACCGGTCGTCTACTACCGCGATCCCGACGGTGCGCCCAAGTATTCGCCGGTACCGGCGAAGACTTCTTCGGGCAAGGAATATCTGGCGGTCCTGAGCAGCGAGGACGTGAGCTTCGAGGAAGCGCCGCAGCCCGTGGCCGCGAAGGGTGCCGAGCCCGGACGCATCAAGTTCTACCGCAATCCGATGGGTCTTCCGGATACCTCGCCGACGCCGAAGAAGGATTCGATGGGTATGGACTATCTGCCGGTCTACGAAGGCGAGCAGGACGACGACTCCTTGGTCAAGGTCAGCGCGGGCAAGCTCCAGAAAGCGGGCGTGCGGACCGAAACGGCCGAATTCCGCACCCTCAATACGATGGTCAGGGCGCCCGGAACGCTGCAGCAGGACGAGCGACGGGTGTCGGTCGTATCGCTCCGCTTCGAAGGTTTCATCGACACCGTCGCGGACGTCACCACCGGCTCGCACGTGCGCAAGGGCCAGCCCTTGATGCGCCTCTACGGGCCGAACCTGTCGAGCGCCGCCGCCGAATATCTGTCGGCGCTGAACGCACGGAGCGACGCCGGGATCGGCGGCCAGGCGCTGAAGGGCGCGCGCCGCCGCCTCGAGAACCTCGGTGCACCCGACGCCTTCATCGCGGACATCGAACGCACGCGGGAGATTCCCGTCTACCTGAACTGGCCCGCGCCCCAGGACGGCGAGATCGTCGAGCGGACCGCCGTCAACGGCATGCGGGCCGCACCGGGCGACATCCTGTTTCGGATCATCGACCGCGGCGTGGTTTGGGTGATGGTCGACGTAGCTGAGCGGGATCTGGCGCTTCTGGAGGTCGGTCAGAAGGCCATCGTGCGGCCCCGGGCGTATCCGGACCGCCCGTTCGCCGGAAAGGTGACGGTGATCTATCCGAACCTGAGACCCGAGACCCGCACCGCGAGGGTCAGGATCGAACTGCCCAATCCGGACGATGTGCTGCGGCCCGACATGTACGCGGACGTGGAGATCGCCACGGGGACGGAAGCGCCCGTCGTGACCGTGTCGAGCAGCGCCGTCATCGACAGCGGCGAGCGCCAACTGGTGCTCCTCGACAAGGGCGACGGCCGGTTCGAACCGCGGGCCGTGAAGCCCGGACGCCGTGGTGACGGCCGGGTGGAGATCAGGGAGGGCCTCGAAGAACACGACAAGGTGGTCGTCTCCGCGAACTTCCTGATCGACGCCGAAAGCAACCTGAAGGCCGCGCTCAAGGGCCTCGACACCGGGGAGAAAGCGCAATGATCGCGCGCCTCATCGACTGGTCGGCCCGCAACCTGATGCTGATCCTGATCGGAACGGTCTTCGTCGTCGCGGGCGGCCTGTACGCCGTGCAGCATTCGGCGCTGGACGCGATTCCGGACCTCTCCGACACCCAGGTGATCGTCTATACCGAGTATAAGGGCCAGGCGCCGCAGGTCATCGAGGATCAGGTGACCTATCCGTTGACGACCGCCATGCTGACGGTCCCGAAATCGAAGGTCGTCCGCGGCTTCTCGTTCTTCGGCGTTTCCTTCGTCTACATCATCTTCGAGGACGGCACCGATATCTATTGGGCGCGCTCCCGCGTGCTCGAATACCTGAACGCCGCTGCGCGCAAGCTTCCCGCCGGCGTCACGCCGACATTGGGCCCGGACGCCACCGGGGTCGGCTGGGTCTATCAGTATGCGCTGCAGTCCAAGGACAGGTCGCTTGCGGACCTTCGGTCCATCCAGGACTGGACCATCCGCTACGGCATCTCGAAGGCCGAGGGCGTCGCCGAAGTCGCAAGCGTCGGCGGCTTCGTCAAGCAGTACAACATCGTGGTGGATCCGAACCGCCTGAGATCGCTCGACATCCCGCTGGCGAAGGTGCGGGACGCGGTCCGCGGCAGCAACATGGACGTCGGCGGCCGCACCGTGGAGCTCTCGGAATTCGAATTCGTCGTCCGCGGTCGGGGGTACGTCAAGAGTCTCGCCGATCTGTCCAACATCGTGCTCAAGGTCGACAAGGGCACGCCCGTGCTGCTGAAGGACGTCGCGCGCATCGAGCTCGGTCCGGACGAGCGGCGCGGCATCACCGAACTCAACGGCGACGGCGAGGTCGCCAGCGGCATCGCCCTGCAGCGTTTCGGACAGAACGCGCTCGACGTCATCGACAACGTGAAGACGCGGCTGGCCGAGATGGCGTCGGCACTGCCCAAGGGCGTCGAGATCATACCGGTCTACGACCGCTCCGACCTCATCCACAGCGCCATCGAGACGTTGAAGCGGACGCTGACCGAAGAAAGCATCGTCGTCGCCCTGGTCTGCATCGTATTCCTTCTGCACGTGCGCAGCGCGCTCGTCGCCATCGTCATGCTGCCGGTCGGGATCCTCATGGCGTTCGGCGCCATGAAGCTGCTCGGCATCGGTTCCAACATCATGAGCCTGGGCGGCATCGCGATCGCGATCGGTGCGATGATCGACGGCGCCATCGTGATGATCGAGAACGCGCACAAGCATCTCGAACGCGCCCCGCCCGACAAGCCGCGGCTGGAGGTCCTGATCGAGGCCGCGAGCGAGGTCGGACCGGCATTGTTCTTCAGCCTCCTGATCATCACGGTCTCGTTCCTGCCGATCTTCACCATGGAATCCCAGGAGGGCCGGCTGTTCAGCCCGCTGGCGTTCACCAAGACGTTCTCGATGGCGGCTGCTGCCCTCCTGTCCATCACCCTGGTCCCGGCGTTGATGGTGCTGTTCGTGCGCGGCAGGATCGTTCCGGAGCACAGGAATCCCATCAACCGCTTCCTGATCTGGGTCTACCGGCCCCTGATCCGCGGCGTGCTGAAGGCCAAGACTCTGACGATCCTGCTCGCGCTCGCCGCGCTGGCGGTCAGCCTGTGGCCGGCGCGGCAACTCGGGACCGAGTTCATGCCTAGCCTGAACGAAGGCACGTTGATGTACATGCCGACGACGTTGCCGGGCCTGTCGGTGACAAAGGCGGCGGAGATCCTGCAGACCCAGAACAGGATCATCAAGACGTTTCCGGAAGTGGCGTCGGTCTACGGCAAGGCCGGGCGCGCCGAGACCGCCACCGATCCGGCGCCGACCGAGATGTTCGAGACGATCGTCAACCTCAAGCCCAAGGAGCAGTGGCGTCCGGGAATGACCGTCGACGGCGTGATCGCCGATCTGGACAAGGCGCTGCAGTTCCCCGGCGTCTCCAATGCCTGGACCATGCCGATCAAGGCGCGCACCGACATGCTGGCGACCGGCATCCGTACGCCGATCGGCATCAAGGTGCTGGGGACCGATCTGGTCGAAATGGAGAAACTCGCCCGCCAGATCGAAACCGTCGTGAAGGCCGTGCCAGGCACGTCGAGCGCCTATGCGGAGCGCGTCATCGGCGGCTACTACCTGGACGTCGTTCCAGACCGCGAGGTGCTCGCGCGATACGGCCTCATGATCAGCGACGTGCAGGACACGGTGTCGTCCGCCCTGGGCGGCGAAACCATTACCACCACCGTGGAAGGCCGCGAGCGCTACGGCGTCAATCTGCGGTATCCGCGCGATCTGCGCAGCGATCCCCAGTCGATCGCCCGGGACGTCTTGGTTGGGTTGCCCGGCGGGGGCACCGTTCCCCTCGGCGAGGTCGCCGCGATCAAGCTGACGCGGGGGCCGACGTCGATCCGGACCGAAAACGGCCAGCTCGCGGTCTACATCTTCGTCGACATCCGGGACCGCGATCTCGGCGGCTACGTCGCCGACGCCAAGGCGGCCGTTGCCGCCAGCGTCCAGTTTCCGCCGGGAAACTACGTGGTCTGGAGTGGGCAGTTCGAATATCTGGAGCGGGCGACGGCACGGCTCAAGATCGTCGTGCCCGTCACGCTGCTGATCATCTTCCTGCTGCTCTACCTGAATTTCCGGCGCCTGACCGAGACGCTGATCGTGATGCTGTCGCTCCCGTTCGCGCTCGTCGGCGGGCTGTGGCTGATGTGGTGGCTCGGCTTCAACTTCTCCGTCGCGGTCGCCGTCGGCTTCATCGCGCTGGCCGGCGTCGCGGCCGAGACCGGCGTCATCATGCTGATCTATCTCGATCACGCGATGAAGGAGATCCAGGCGGCGCGGGCCGCCGAAGGCAAGCCGTTCACGCGTTCCGACCTGAACGCGGCGATCATGCTGGGGGCGGTCGAGCGGGTCCGCCCGAAGATGATGACCGTCGTGGCCATCATGGCCGGCCTGATCCCGATCCTGTGGAGTACAGGGACCGGATCGGAAGTCATGCAGCGCATCGCGGTGCCGATGATCGGCGGCATGATCTCGTCGACCATCCTGACGCTCATCGTGATTCCGGCCGTCTACGCCCTCATCAAGGGCTTCGGTCTGCCCCGAGACCCGGGGGCCGAGGTGCCTGAAGCAAAGCCCGACGGTGCCGCCGGGCTGATGGATCGGTCTGACCGATCACAGGCGGCCGAATGAGGCCCTGCGGGCTTACCGTACATCTTCGTCGGATTTCGGCTTTTTTCGCGGTCGCCTGTAACCGAAGTTCTCGGCTTCGCGAACTCATGGGAATGGACCCGTCATGATCTCCCCTGAGTCCGAGCTTAGAAAGCTCATGCTTGCGAGCCTGGACGGCAACGCGGTCGCGCATCGCGCGCTGCTTGGCCGCCTGAGCGGGCATCTGCGCGCGTATTACAGAAGCAAGCTCGCCCGGGCCGGACGGTCGGTCGGCGACGCGGAGGATCTCGTCCAGGAGGCGGTGCTGGCGATCCACCTCAAGCGGCACACCTACGATCCGACCGAACCGTTGACACCATGGGTGCATGCGATCGCGCGGTTCAAGGTGATCGACTTCCTGCGCCGGACGCGGAGGTCTACGACCGACCTGCCCATCGACGCGGCGGAGGATGTGACGGCGGGAGACGACCGGTCGGGCGCCGAGAGCAGCCTCGACTTGGCGCGTCTGATGAAAATGCTGCCGGAGAAAATGCGATGTTCCATCGTCGCGGTGAAGCTCGACGGCAGGAGCGTCGCGGAGGCCGCCGCGCGATGCGGCGTTTCCGAGTCTTCGGTGAAGATCAACATCCACCGCGGCCTGAAGAGATTGGCTGCTTCGATTGCGAAGGAATCGCGCGCATGAAGACGGACGAACTTCTCGACTTGCTGAGCACGGGCGACGTCGGCGTCGATCGGACGCCGCAGTCATGGACGATCGGCGCAGCGGTCGTGATCGGGGCCGCGCTGATCGGCGTGGCCTTCGTTCTCGGCTTCCGTCCGGATCTCGCCGATTCGCGCGCCGCCGGTTTTCTCGTCCTGAAGCTCTTGTTCGCGATGGCGGTCGTCGTGCTCGCATTCCTCTCCCTGGCGAAGCTCGCGCGTCCGGGTGGCGAGCGCAGGACGAGGCCGATCCTCATCGTCCTGCCGTTCGCCGTCATCGCGGCCCTCGGCCTGGTCAACCTTTCCTTCGCGCCGCCCGCCCATTGGGAGGCGATGATCGTCGGAGATCAGTGGTTGGAATGTCTGCTGTCGATACCGCTCATCGCGATCGTTCCTTTCGCCGCCACGATCTGGGCCGTGCGGAAGGGGGCGCCGACGGATCTCAGGCTCGCCGGGGCCGCGGCAGGACTATTCGCCGGCGGCGTGAGCGCGATGGCCTACGCGCTGCACTGCATGGACGACTCGCTACCCTTCGTGACGGTCTGGTACGGCGGAACGATCCTGTTGTGCACGCTCGCCGGAGCCGCTCTGGGCCCGCGTCTGCTGAGGTGGTGAACGATCGTCATCACGTCGGTGTGAGCCTGTAACCGGCAGTCGCTCGGGTCCGAACTTATCTCTGAAAGCGCAATGATGCCGCTTTCGTACCAGATGGAGTTGGACCATGTTGCGCAATACCATTTTTCTTTCCGCGATCCTGACGTCGGCCGTTGTATTTTCCGCCGCGGCGAATGCGGGTTCGACGATCACAGACAAGAGCTACTGGCCTAACGAAATCCACCAGCAGACCCGAGCCTCCGAAGCGTACCGGGCCGCAACCCCGCTCGAGTCGTTCGCCTCCGCCGGTCAGCCGGGGAGCGTCGCGCCGCAAATACGCGCGGGAGCCTGGACGTACAGCGGCGGGCCGAAGGGTCGATGATGGTTCCGCAACATCGGTCGTTCCCAGGAAGCTTGTCGTGACAGCTCGCGCAGGAGATGCTCCCCGTCGGGACGCGAAGCGTTTCCGGGTTGTCCGGGGAGTGCGGGGCTGGACGGTCGTGGACGACACGACCGGCCGCGAACTCGCAACGTCCCGCCACGGCCGGCATCCGCTGATGCAGACTGAGGCCGAGATCCTCTGCGGGTGCTTGAATTCGTCGCCGGACGCAAAAGCCATGGTTGGGCACAGCGACTTACAGATCGTCCCATTTCCTAGCCGGGCGATCGCGTCTGCGACGCAGGAAGACGACTGACTCTGTTTGCCACGAACGCCGAATACGCGCGGCGGACCGCGGACTGCTATGCATGCGGGATGCACGACGAAATGGTAGTCGGTGTTCCGAGTCGCTCCTATCTTAGAGTGACGTTTCGGTGCGGCAGATGCGACTACAACGCGAGTACTCCACCAATCAGCGGCCGCGCGGTTTGCGACGCGCCGTCTAGTTGGTTTCAGGGCGGTTGGCTATCGATCTGGCAAGCTTCTTCTCTGCGTCCTTTTCCAAGAAGTCCTCCGCAGTGCGCCCTGGTGCCGGTTCGAATGTGTCGTTGAGAAAGGGCCTGACAATTACGGCTATTGGCTCGAATGAAAATAACCCCACGGATAAGGGGTGGTTGAAACGGACGACTTTAAGTGTCGGACGCGCTGAAACGAAAGACCCCCCGCGACCGAAGAGTGGTTAGAGCTGCTAATTCGACTTCAAAATTCGGTCGGTGGATAATCCAACCTTGTTTCTAGAGGTGGCACGAACGAGTGCCAACGCCAGCAAGGCCGCGAGACTTAAGCCCGACGACACCAGCAGCACGCCGCCTCCCATGCGATCGATCAGGAGGCTGAACGCCAGCGGTGCCGCGGCCTGGGCGACACGCGCTGGCGCGCCGAGGATACCGAGCCGGTAGCCGTAGTCTTTGGGACCGAAGATCGCGAGCGGCAACGTACCTCGCGCGATGGTCAGGATGCCGTTGCCGGTGCCGTGGAAGATGGCAAAAGCGATCGCCGCCGGTCCGCCAACCAATGCCATCACGGCGGCCCCTATCGGATGAGTGACGCACGCGATGCGGGTCGAGACGATAGGGTGAAAGCGGCTCAGCAGACTGGCCTCCGCGATCCGCGCCATCACCTGCACGGGCCCGATGAAGGCGCCGGCGGCCACCGCCTGGATGCTCGTCGCACCCATCGATTCCAATATTCGTGGCAGATGGGCGGCCATCGCCCCCGTTACGGCCCAGGCGCAGGCGAACGCGATGGCCAGCAGCACCATCGTGCGGTCGATCGGTATATCCGGTTTGACCGACGCGGCCGCTGCAGCCGCCTGTCGCCCGACCCTCGGGAGGAAGACCGTGTTCAGAGGCAGCCCGATCAGGACATGCGCCGCCGCCCATGCAAAGCAGGTCTGACGCCAGCCGATTGTCTCCAGACCCCACGCCGATAGTGGCCATCCGACCGTGCTGGCGAAGCCCGCCAGTAGCGTGATGCCCGTGATCGCACGGCGGGCCTTGTCGCCGTAGATGCGTCCTAAGGCGCCGAACGCGGCGTCGTAGAGGCCGAGACCCATACCGACGCCTAGCACGACCCAAGCGGAGACGAGGACGGCGATGGAATGGGCACTTCCTAGAAGGACGAGACCTGCCGCCAGCGTTGCGTTCGAGAACGACAGGACCTGCCGGCCGCCGACGACATCGATCCGGCGGCCGACCCGAGGCCCCAGCAGTCCGGAGATTAACAGCGCTCCGGAAAAGGCGGCGAAGAACCAGTTGTTTGAGATGCCGAGATCGCGGGCGATCGGGTCGGCAAGGATTGCCGGCAGATAGTAGCTCGACGCCCATGCCAGGGTCTGCGTGGTGCCCAGCGCCAGGATGACTGGCAGTTGTCGGTCGTGCATCGAGACTCCGGTCCAGTTGACAGAGAAAAAACATTTCCATAAATCTGGATATATGAAAAAAGAAGAAGCCATTACCGCGCTGTCTGCGCTCGCGCAAGGCACCCGCCTCGACACCTTCCGTCTGCTCGTCCGACAAGAGCCTAACGGCGTGGCCGCTGGCGAACTGGCTCGCACCGTGGGCGTCCCGCAGAACACCATGTCGGCGCATCTCGCTATCCTGTCGCGGGCGGGCCTCGTCTCCGGCGAGCGTCACAGCCGCACGATCATCTACCGGGCTGACATTGCCGCGTTCCAGGCTCTCACCCTCTTCCTGATCCAGGACTGCTGCGGCGGCAGCCCGGAACTGTGCGGCCCTCTCATCGAGAGCCTACAGCCATGCTGCCCGCCGAGACCCGCAGCGAAGACGAAACGCAACAAGGAGAAATCCCGTGTCTGACAGGACCTACAACGTATTGTTTCTCTGCACCGGCAACTCGGCGCGTTCGATCTTGGCCGAGTCCATCATGCGGAAGGACGGCGCCGGGCGTTTCCGGGCGTTCTCCGCTGGAAGCACTCCCAAGGGCGAGGTTAATCCGTTCGCGTTCAGTGTGCTGGAAAGCCTGGACTATCCGACCGATGGAATGCGCTCTAAGAGTTGGACCGAGTTCGCGGCTCCGGACGCGCCCGTGATGGATTTCGTGTTCACCGTCTGCGACAACGCCGCCGGCGAATCTTGCCCGGTCTGGCCCGGGCAGCCGATGACGGCGCACTGGGGCATCGAGGACCCCTCTGACGTCGAAGGAGCGGACCTTCTGAAGCATACGGCGTTCCTGACGGCCTTCCGGTATCTGAAAAACCGGATAGCGGCCTTCACGGCACTCCCTATCGACGGCATCGACAGGCTGTCGCTCGGCACCAAGTTGCGCGAGATCGGCCGCACGGAAGGCACCACGTCGTCCCGTCCGGACGTGGCCTGACATGAGCATTTTCGAGCGGTACCTCACCCTGTGGGTGGCGCTGTGCATCGTCGCTGGCGTGGCCCTCGGGCACGCGATGCCAGGCGCATTCGCCACCGTCGCCGGCGCGGAGGTGGCGAAGGTCAACCTGCCCGTTGCGGTGCTGATCTGGCTGATGATCATCCCGATGCTGCTGAAGATCGATTTCGGCGCGCTGGGCAAGGTCACCGAGCACATGCGCGGCGTCGGCGTGACCCTGTTCATCAACTGGGCCGTGAAGCCGTTCTCCATGGCGCTGCTGGGGACATTCTTCATCGGGCACCTGTTCGCGCCTGTGCTACCGGCCGAGCAGATTCCCTCTTACATCGCCGGCCTGATCCTGCTCGCGGCGGCTCCCTGCACGGCGATGGTGTTCGTGTGGTCGAACCTCGTCGGCGGAGAGCCGCACTACACGCTCGGCCAGGTCGCCCTCAACGACGTGCTTATGGTGTTTCTGTTCGCTCCGCTCGTCGGCCTGCTGCTCGGCGTCGCATCCATCACGGTGCCATGGGCAACTTTGCTCCTGTCCGTGGCGCTCTACATCGTGGCGCCGGTGTTGCTCGCCCAGGTCTGGCGACGGCTGCTGCTGCGCGCCGGCCAGCCGGGGTTCGACCGCACCATGGCGCGGCTGCAGCCGCTGTCGCTGGTCGCCCTGCTGGCTACACTGGTGCTGCTGTTCGGCTTCCAGGGCGAACAGATCATCAAGCAGCCCACTGTAATCGCGTTGCTGGCGGTGCCGATCCTGGTGCAGGTCTACTTCAACGCAGGCCTTGCGTACTGGCTCAGCCGCCGGTTCGGGGTGGCCTGGTGCGTGGCCGCCCCGGCGGCCCTGATAGGTGCCAGCAATTTCTTCGAACTGGCGGTTGCCGCCGCCATAAGCCTGTTTGGCCTCGATTCCGGCGCGGCGCTGGCAACCGTCGTAGGGGTTCTGGTCGAAGTCCCCGTCATGCTGTCGGTCGTGAAGATCGTCCAGAGGTCGCGCGGCTGGTACGAAGCCGGCGCCGGCCAAACCGAAACGAAACCTGCGGAGGTCCGGCCATGACCGTCACCATCTTCCACAATCCCGACTGCGGGACCTCCCGCAACACGCTGGCGATGATCCGCCAGAGCGGCGTCGAGCCCGACGTGATCGAGTATCTGAAGACCCCGCCTTCCCGTGAAAAGCTTCTCGAACTGATCGCCGACATGGGTATATCCGTCCGGGACTTGCTGCGCGAGAAGGGCACGCCCTTCGCCGACCTCGGCCTGGCAGATCCGGCGAAGACCGACGACGACCTGATCGACGCCATGCTGACCCATCCGATCCTGATCAACCGGCCGATCGTGGCCACGGAGAAAGGCGTCAGACTCTGCCGACCGTCGGAGGAAGTGTTGGCGCTTCTGCCGAATCCGCACATCGGGCGGTTCGTGAAGGAAGACGGAGAGATCGTCGATGCCGCCTGATCTGCCGAACATCGATCCCGCCGCGTTCCGGGCCCCCGACGCGACGGTTCTGCAGCGGACGCCCGCCATCGGGCACAGTCCGCGGATTCTCCTGCTGTACGGCTCGCTGCGGGAGCGGTCCTTCAGCCGCTTCGCCGTCGAGGAGACGGCACGCCTTCTGCAGGCGTTCGGTGCCGAGACCCGCGTCTTCGACCCTTCCGGCCTGCCGCTTCCGGACGACGCGCCGGCGACGCATCCGAAGGTCGCGGAACTCCGCGACCTGTCAGCCTGGTCCGAAGGACAAGTTTGGTGCAGCCGCGAGCGCCATGGTGCCATGACTGGCATCATGAAGGCGCAGATCGACTGGATCCCGCTCTCCATCGGCGCCGTCCGTCCGACGCAGGGCAAGACGCTCGCCGTGATGCAGGTCAGCGGCGGATCGCAGTCGTTCAACGCTGTGAACCAGCTTCGCGTGCTCGGCCGCTGGATGCGGATGATCACGATCCCCAATCAATCGTCCGGACTATGAGATCATTTGCAGATCGACATGCGCTTCCTGCGGGTAACTATTCCCGCATTTTCAGTCGCGGTGGTAGAGATCCGCACCGAATTTGCGAACGCCTGGCGGGCGGCTGGCTCCAGTCCATCCGGTGTCCGTGCCGTCGAGCCGGTATCGTTCGTGTTCTCCGCCGCATAGCCGCTTCTCGCGCGACGAATTCGTCCTCGGCACGGAGGGCCTGCGCCCCGTCCTGCGCGATCTCATCGAAGGGTCGGGCGGAGCCCTCTACGCGCTCGGCACCTGGCACAATCATCTCGTTTCCAGCGGCCCGTCGGCGCGCGACGTGAGGACGGCCGCGCTCCTTTGCGTCAGCCAGTTTTTTCCCTTGCTGATGCTGATCCATACGCCGGCGGGATACGTGCATTTCACCGCGGAGGCGCTGTCCGACGCCGTCGCCCCGCTGGTTCAGGAAGACGGAGCAACCGGATGAGGAATCCGATCGATGCCTATACGGTACGTGCGCGGCTCATTCCGGCCGTGATAGGAGGCGCGCCGGCTTTCGCGTTCGTCGCGATCTTCATCGCCTGGGGCGGTGTCGCGCTTACCAATCTCATCGCGGGCACCGGGCTCGCCGTCTGTTCGCCATGTTCGCCGACGTTGCGCGCCGCCGCGGCCGGGCGATCGAGCCGGCGATCATCGAAAAGATGGGTGGTCTGCCGACGACGGTGACGCTGCGGCATCGCGACCCGACGTACGACGCGGCGACCAAGTCCGGCTTCCATGCATTCATCGCTCGGAAGCTGGGCGAAGCCGCCCCGTCGGCGGCGGAGGAATCGGCGGATCCCGGCGCCGCGGACGCCTACTACGCGCGGGGTACCGCGTGGCTGCGCGAGAACACCCGCAACAGGAAGAAGTTCGACATACTCTTCAACGAGAACGTCGACTACGGCTTCCGAAGAAACCTGCTCGGTCTGAAGCGGCCGGGCTTCGTTCTCAACGCCCTCATCGTCCTTGTCTGCATCGCGATCTTCTGGCGCCGTTGGCCGGTGGACCTTTCGGACGGTTTCGACGCGAAGGTACTGGCGGTGGTGGTGATCGCCGCGATCCATGCTGCGTACCTCGCTCTGTTCGTGACCGAGGAAGGCGTGTTCGAGGCCGCTCGGTCCTACGCCCGTCAATTGCTTCTCAGCATTCAGTCGCCACATCTGAACAAGGATTCGAAAAAACCGACGGCGCGCAAGGCCCCGAACAGGCGGGCGGCCGGGACGGTCGTCCGGCGCGGAGCAGGACCATCATGAAGATTTTCGTAAGCTCGCTGATAACCGGGATGGAGCCCTTCAGGGCTGCGGCGAAGGCTGCCATCGAAGAGCTCGGCCACGCGCCAGTGATGGCCGAGGATTTCGTGCCAGGTCCCCGCTCGCCGCAGGTCGCGTGTCTGTCGGGCGTCCGCGAGGCGGCGTTGACGCTATTGCTCCTCGGCGGCGAATACGGCGTTCGGCAGCAGTCCGGCTTCTCGGCGACGGAGGAGGAGTTCCGCGAAGCGCGTGAGGCGCGGCCGGTCATAGCGTTCGTGCAGAACGGCGTGGCGCAGGGCGCCGATCAGGCGTCGTTCGTGAAGGATGTCCAGAGCTGGAGCGGCGGATACTTCCGTGGCGCTTTCGACGATCCGGACGATCTCCGGCGCAAGATCGTTCGCGCGCTGCACGAATGGGAGCTTTCCATCGCGACTTCCCCGGTCGATCACCGGGGATTGTCCGCCGCGGTTCGGGCGCTGATGCCGGTGGAGCAGCGGGGCCGCATGGCGTCGGGCGGGCCGATCATCGTCATGGGCATTGCGAGCGGACCTTCCCATGCGATCCTGCGGCCGAGCGAGATCGAGGATGCCGCCCTCGGGGACAAGCTTCTCAGGGAGGCGATGTTCGGCGCCAACAGGATTTTCGACAGCAGGGCGGGATCTGACACCCGACTCGATGGCGGCTCGCTCATCATCTTCCAGGATCGGGGCGCGGAGCTCCTGGTCGATCCTCAGGGCACGCTACGCATGAGGATGCCGATCCCGAAGGCGAACGACGCCCACTTCGGGGTGTCGGCCATCATCGAAGAGGAGGTCCGTGGGATACTTCTGCGTGGCTTCGGCTTCGCAGAATGGCTTCTCGGCGAAATCGATCCCACCCAGCGGCTGACCCATTCCGCGCCGGCCGTCGCGATCGAGGGCGCTTCCGTCCATGCTTGGCGGACGCGGCGGCAGCACGACGCCAGCCCGAACCGCATGACGATGCGCATGCAGACCGACGATCACGGGCCGATCCTGTTGTCGCCGCCGGTCCGCCCCCGCGCGGCGCTGCGCTTCGATGCAGAGCGCATGGTCGAGGATTTTCTGACCCTTCTCGCTCGCGCGTACAGGACGGAGTGACGCTCATGACTTCTCCTAAAGGTACGCCCGCTCCGGATGTGGTCGAGGTCGTAGCGGACAGGTGGGACGACGACGACACGCCGTACCGGATGCCAACATTCTCCGGACGCAACATCGTCGTCTTCTCGGACGGAACGGGCCAGGCCGGCGGCGTCGAAGTCGATGAATTCCGGAGCAACGTCTACAAGCTCTTCAGGGCAACGCGTTGCGGTCCTGACTCCATCATCGACCCCGACCGTCAATTGGCTTACTACGATCCGGGCCTCGGCTCGCGGCTCGCCGGTGACGACATCAAGGTGCCGTTCCTGCGCCGCATCTACAACGGCCTCGGCAGTGCTACGGGCCTCGGAATCACCGGCAACCTGGTCGATTGCTATGTGGCTCTGATGAGGCTCTGGCGTCCCGGAGACCGCATCTTCCTCTTCGGCTTCAGCCGCGGCGCCTACACGGTGCGGTGCCTTGCCGGTGTGCTCGGACTCTGCGGGATTCCGACCCGAATGCCGGACGGCTCCCCGCTCCAGCGGGATCCGGAGACGCTCAAGGCGATCGCCGTGGAGGCCGTGAAGCGCGTCTATCGGCACGGAAGCGGTGCTGCGGACCGGGACGACGATCACGCCACGGATCGCACCCGGTCACTCAAGCTGCAGCGGACCGCTCTCGGCGCTCAGTTCAGGCGGCGCTACGCGTCGGAGGAGGCAGGAAGCTCGAACGCGGTGCCGCACTTCATCGGCGTATGGGATACGGTCGCCGCGATCGGGGTGAGCTCATCGCTCGTCCCTTGGCTCTGGGCCATCGCCGCCACCCTCGTGGCCGGCTCCTCGGCGGTCCTGGCGTGGATTCTGGCGCGATACGGTTACGTCTTCTGGATGACGTGGATCGAGGCCATGGCCGCCGTCGGCGTCGCCGGACTGACGTCGTATTATCTGCTGCGTCTCAAGGTCTCGTTCGGCGTGCCTGGCTTCGGTTGGTGGCAGACGGTGCACCTGACCAACCTGCAGATGAAGTTCTTCGACCGCCATCTGAACCCGCTCGTCCGCTACGCACGTCACGCGCTGGCCCTCGACGAGCGGCGGGCGGACTTCGACCGCGTTCCGTGGGCGAACGACGCCGAGCCGCCGAACCGGGAGATCGAGGAGGGCGCCGATCTCAGGCAGCTATGGTTCGCCGGCAACCATTCCGATGTCGGGGGCAGCTACCCCGAAAACGAATCGAGGCTGTCGGACATCGCCCTGAAGTGGATGGCCTGCCAGGCGAAGAAGGCGGGCCTGCTGGTGAACGAGAGCCTGCTCGCGACCTATGGTCGACATACCGGGCAACAGCATGACGAGTGCCGGGTGGGCGTCCGGCTGCTGTTTTGGAGGCTGAACTGGAAGGAGAAGTCCAGAAAGGTCGTTCCCAAGGCCACCTATCATCCATCGGTCAAGCGTCGCTTCGACGAAGCCCGTGTCCTCGTCTACGACAAGGAGCAGCCCTATCGACCGGATCTTCTCGCCGACCACGTCGATTTCAAAGACGTCTACGCGGCAGAGGCCGGCCGATTGGCCGACGCCGTGTCAAGCTAGGCGAACAGACGCGCGACTACGGACCATCTGACGAGCATCAAGGGCGGGGTTCCCGCCAGCGCCGGCGCCGCTTGCCGCGGGCGAAAATGTGGTACACAGTGGTGGCCACAAAAAATATGCCGGTCTTTCGGGAATGCCTTGTTTTACGGGTTTTCGAGGGCCTACGCGGCCGCTGGCTGAGAATCCCCCCCTCTCCGCCAGTTTAACCCCATAACCATCTGTATTTGTTAGATTAAGTTGTTGGGGTAATTGGGTTATCCCACATTCCATCCACCAAAAATCCTCGGATGGAATTGGATTTATTCGGACGAAAATAAATCAAGTCACCGGGTCTTAGGCCCTGTTCGTCCTTTCCCGCCGAAATACCCTGCCGATCATGAAAAGAAGAGGCAGAGGTCGTCCGAAAGGGACCGGTGGTCTAGTCACCACCCTGAGCTCAGGAGACGAAAAGTCTCTCGCTCGGTTCACAGCGACCATGATAAGCGCGGGAAGCTGGCGATGCTCATGTCAGTCACGCTAGGCCTGCGTGCCGGCGAGCTGGCCGTGCTTCGATTCGCAGACGTCTTCTCCTCCGAAGGGCGCGTCCTCCCGGCGCTTGTGCTTAACCCCAAAAGCGCCTCCCGCCCGATCCGGTTAGCGCTCCATGATAAAGCTCTGCGCAGTGCTTTGGCAGATTGCTTCGAGCACCACGCAACGTTCAGTCCCGCAGATCTACAGCAGCCTCTGTTTCAATCGCAACGAAAAGGCGCGCTGACGACCGCGTCGATGGCGAGATACCTCACGTCAATTTACAAGCGAGCTGGGATCGTGGGGGCAACGTCGCGGACTGGCCGGGCCACTATGATAGCAAAATTCCTGTCTACAGATAACGCGTCAGCTTTCTTGCTTCGGCGATAACAATTCAAAGTCGCTAGATTAAGCGGCGCTCGAAAGGCTGGATGCGCCTATCGACGCGACTCAGATTGCCATCGCTCAACACGGAGAACCTTGGGGGAAAGACTGTCGACGATCACGCCTGCCGATCTCGTCGCAGCTCTCACGGGTGACCCTGAAGCTCTAGACGTGCATTTATCGATTGTGGAGCGTGACGTCTTGATCGACGGCTTCGTGGTCAAGGTTCATTGCCACTGCCTCTCTGTCGACGGCAACGGACGCGTTCAACCTCAACTTCTCGCACAGTTCATGCGCAACGCACTGGCGGACTACGCCATCTCCCGCTCCAAGCTTGCGCAGGCCAAAGCTCGGGATCTCAAATACAATAGTACAGAAGCTGTACCGCTCTCGTCGAGCAGGCATGTCGCTCCTTCACCGATCTCGCGAAGACCGGGGGGGAGATCCAAAAGCGGGCGCAGCCGTGCTATTCGCACGGACAGCTTGCGACATGACTAGACCTCTTGTTGCGAGTTAGGGCCCGAGGGAAGCGCCAACTTCCCTTTGGTCCGATTTTCGGTTAACGCTAAATCATGAAGAAGTCAATTGGCGTTAACGCGAATAAGCGCGGCCGTCCTGTTACCACGGGTACCGGCACTGTCATCGGCGTGCGAATGCTCGACGAACCTTTAGCGGCAATCGACGCATGGATTGCAAAACAGCGAGATCCGGAGCTATCGCGCCCCGAGGCCATCCGCCGCCTAGTCGAGCTCGGCCTGGCTGGCGCGACCGCCGGCCGCGCGAAGAAGTCGGCGACTTCGTCGAAGTCATCCGAGCTCGCCGGCAAGCAGATCGACAAGATGAGCGATCAATCGGCGTCGGCGGAGGAACAGGAGACGCGTAAGCGGCGTCTGCTCAAAGGGCCGTCAGAATTCCGCGATGTGCGGAGAGATCGAAAGAAGAAGCCGTGAACAAAAAGTCTTCCGACGGAATGACAAACGCCGCTCGCGCCGAAGCTGTTTTCAAACCTGTGAAGATGGATCCCCCGCCGTTAGACGGGCAGGCCTTGGAAAAGAAAGCTTTCGACGACAATCGCGAACGCTTGAAGGCGGAGCGGCTTGCACGCGAAGCCAAGGCTGGTGAGAAGAAGGTCAGCCGCTGAAATGTCTAATCGGCGATGGTTGCTGCTTTTTGCTTTCGTTCTCGTCTGCTTGGTGGCAGCCGTAGGCACCTGGTACTATCGGAGCAAATGCCATGGCTTGGATGCATGTGCAGCTGCGGAAGCCGAAAGTCACGAGCGGGAAAAGCCGTCTGAGCCTCAGTGAAAAACGGAAATATTCATGGTCTACTACGAGGCGTGGCTGCGACTGAAGCCGGAGCTTGGACAAGAGATCGGTCCGTTCAAGTTGAGCGATCCCTTTGATGCTGACACGCAGGCGGAGGCGGTGGCTGCCGCTTTCGAATGGATGGAGCGCAACACGCCGGAGAACTGTGAGGCCGCTGAGCTCTGGCTGCACGAAGGTGATTCGAAGACCAAGCTTTGGTCCGCTGAGATTGCATGACCACGGCACGCCATCATGATGACGAAGCATCAGTCTTCAAGCGAGTACTTGGCGTGCAACGGACCGAGAATAGTCTGAGCTGCGCCAAAACCCTCGCGGGTTGGCGCCGGCTCTAGCGAACCGAATGTCCAGTTTTGGCCGTCAGCATCGCGGGGACACAGGCGGACGATGCGGACGGTCTGGATGTCTCTTGTGAGCGGGTCGCCGCTGAGCTCCCGAAGGCATTCGATTTGAAGTTCTGCAGCTGACAATTTCTTTGCGTCGTTGGACACGGACAGATCCTAATCGAGAGGCTTGTCGTCTTCGGTCGACGGATCTTGCTCAGGCGAACAAATGTCGCCGCCGCCGAGGTCTTCTTCCGGGGGCGGATATTCGGTATCGCCTGGCATGTGGCCGGTTAGTTTCCCGCCTGAGATCGTCGACGAGAACAATCGGAGATTTGCTCATCGCCGGCGCCCTACAGCGACGCCTAGCAAGAAGGCTACGAGGATCGAACCGAGAGGCGCCTGGCGTCCGATCCTCGCGAGCAGGTCAAGGGGACGTCCCGGCTTGCGCGCTTCCGTGATCGCTGCGCCAGCTCCCTGCGCTGCGTCCTTGACGCCCTCGACAACGACCGTGTGCAGATCTTCGACCGGCTCAGCTGTCGGCTCTGGGTGTTCCTCGGACATTCCATTCTCCTCGACAGCGCCTCAATAGCGGCGAACGTTCCACAGCGGCCGGAACTGTTCACGGAAAGTAGGTTTAAGCCTCCGAACCGAGGAGCTCCACATGACACGTCAGTCTATTGCTATATTCGCCGCAGTCCTCATCGCAGCATCAGGGACTGTGTTCGCCCAAGGCGGCGGAGGCGGCAGCGGCGGCGGTGGTGGTGGGGGAGGTGGCGGCGGAGGTGCCGGTGCGGGTGGATCGGCCGGAGGTGGAGCTGCTGGCGGCGGGGCAGCGGGCAGTAGCTCACCCGGTGGAGGCTCTGGCCTCGGCGGCAATGCTAATCAGCCAAACAACGGAAACCTAAACTCCGTTACACGGGAGAACGGCACGAACGATAACAAAGCTGTCCCTTCGCCTTCGACCATCAGCGGTTCGTCGAGCTCTCCATCCTATGGGCAGTCGCCCGGCGGCGCCGCGGCGACCAAGTCGCTGAGCAGCACAAATACCGGAGTGATGGTCAATCCGAATGCGGCGCCACCGTCGTCGGATAACGGAAACGCGAGCGTCGCGCCGGCTGGCCGCGTTGGGGACCGGACGCCGAGCCGCGACGCAAGGTGATTGCACACATCATCCGCAATGCTAGAGGCCGTAGATCTCTTCGGCATATCTTTTGACTTCTGCCGGCGCCGCGACCTCGAGGTCACGCAAGTATTGCAAAAATGCTTCACCGGACTTCGCCGAGAAGATTTTTGCTTTAAGCCTTAGTTCAGTTCGGAGCGGCTCTTCCGACAGGAGCGACGCGCATTCGTTGTCGAGAAACATCGCATCAACATATGGGCCGTACGTTGAGATCGCACGGATATCGTTCATCATCCCACGGGATGGATGCCGCTTTTGACCACTAGCCAGCCGACGAGCTATTCCTGCGAAAAGGTAGGCAGAAATCCTGTGAACGGGCATCTCTCTATTCATAGGCCAATCCCAAAAATTGTAGACCGCGCCAACTGCCTCACGGTCTGTCTGGTCTTTCTGTCTAAAAAACTCCTTCAACTGATTGAATTCACGCATTGTCGGATGAGACAGTCGGTCTAAGAATTCCTGAGTGTCGTGGTCTATCTCAAGAGCTTCTTGTGCCCGCTTCGCTGCATGTCGCAGCGCGCCCCGCTTCGCTTTGCTAAAATCGTTGAGTTCATGCATCAAGACATCGGTAAAGCTAGGTTTTTGAGCGATCCATCGCTCCCACAGCGGGGTGCAACTCGCGTCCGCCTCTTCTCTATGTTTCCGAATACCCTCCGCAAAAATTCCGTAATCCATATTTGCGGATATATGCAGGTCGCGGATCCACTCGTTACGCTCCGCACCTTCTAGAATTTCATCGACATCGAACAATATGGCGGGCTCGGCAGAGCCAGCGGCGTATGCGCTAGCATGCGCAAACGTCTGGCTCAGTTCGACGTCCTCAATGTTGGCAAGCGAGATGTCTCCGCTAAGCATATCATGTGCAAGCGCGAGCTCACTTCGGAACGGCGAGACAATTGTTTCGTCTCTGTGAATGTTCGAGCCGGGAAAAATGACCTGCTGTAGCAAGAATGTCCGGTTGACCTGGTCGGCAATCTCTTCCCACAGAGCTTGACCGCCAGCAGCAGCATTCCGCTTTCCGGATTTCAGCTTATAAATTTCACTGATTGCGAGTTGATCTAGATAGACAACCTTTTTATCCACGGGTGGGAGAGTTTCATCGCAAACATAGCGGCAATCCTTACAGCGTCGCCGGAGCATGGTCCCGCCGGCTGACAATATGCCAAACGCAGGTTTGCCGCAGGCGAAGCAATTTCTAAATGGTCCGCGCTCGAACATCTTTGTTTTCGCCCCCGAGTGACTCTCCTCGATACACGCTCATTTTTCGCAACCAATCTCCTTCTTGATGGGCTCGACCTGCGCCAGCGTCCGGCAAGCGTTTTCGCATGGGATTCCGTCAGCATCAGCGTCAGCGCGGCTGTAGCCGCCGCACCAGAGGATCACGGCGTCGCGGCAGGTCCGGGCTGATTTGCAGCTTGTGGCGGATGTAGTCGGCGGAACCTTCGCTACGGCCGATCCAGCGGCGGCCATCAATCCCACCGGCGGGCTGAATGACTGTGTTGCCGACGGCGCATCCAACACCTCACTGACGCGCTTGGACTTCCGCCACTCGACTGGCTCGTCGAATTTTCCAGACCAGAAGCCAGCCTTCGCGGCCTTTGCCTCCGCCTCCGCGCCAGCGTATCGGCCGTCGGAGTATCGCTTGAACTCGATCGCTCAGCCCCGGCGGACCATTTCACGTCCGATGTCGGTTGCACCTACACCAACCGGGTCGACATCTACGAGGTTGCCAATGGTCAGGCGACGCGGGTGCCGTACAAGCCGGAGAACTTTTCATTCGGGACCGCGACACCGCCACCGGCCGGCACAGACCTTGGGTTTGGCGGCTTCCGCCTTCATGCGCCTATCAACAGGCCCGACTATTACGATGAAGTCTGTGTGTTTCTCGGCGCAAGCTATTTTCGCGCAGTCGCCAAAGGCCAGGTCTATGGTCTCTCGGCGCGAGGCCTGTCGATCAATACCGGCGAGGCCGCCGGTGAGGAATTCCCCGCGTTCAGGGCATTCTGGATTGAGAAGCCGGCAGCCAATGCAAGTTCCGTCGTCGTTCATGCGCTGCTCGACAGCGAGAGCGCGGCAGCGGCCTACCGGTTCACGATCCGGCCGGGCGAAACCACTGTGTTCGACGTCGAGATGGTGATTTTCCCGCGGGTCGAGATCAAGACCGCCGGGCTCGCCGCGATCACCAGCATGTTCTTCTTCGGTCCCAACGATCGCAAGCAAGTCGACGACTTCCGTCCTGCTGTGCATGACTCGGACGGCCTCGCCATTTTTAACGGGCGCGGCGAACAGCTATGGCGGCCGCTTCACAACCCGCGTGATCTGCAAATCAGTTCGTTCGGCGACCGCAGCCCGCGGGGATTCGGGCTCATGCAGCGCCAGAAGGATTTCTCTGACTATCAGGACCTCGAATCCAGCTTTGAACGGCGGCCCAGTCTGTGGGTGGAGCCGATCGGCGACTGGGGCGAGGGATCAGTGCAGCTTCTGGAGATTCCAACCAACGAGGAAATCCACGACAACATCGGCAGCTTCTGGCGTCCAAAGAACGCGTTGCCGGCCAAGGGCGAGCAGGCGTTCACCTATCGGCTGCACTGGGGACCGGACCAGCCCAAACCGTCGGCGCTGGCGATCTTTTCTCGCAGCGGCGTCGGTGCCCGCGGCGATGATAATAGGCTGTTCGTGCTGGATCTGATCGGCGACAAGTTGACATCCGTTGATCCTGCCAAGATGAAGGGCGTCGTTACGGCGGAGAAAGCCGAGATCCGCAACATCGTTACCCAGCGCAACCCGCAGACCGGTGGCTGGCGGCTGAGTTTCGAAATGGCCGCCAAGTCCAAGACCCCGGTCGAGTTGCGCGCGATCCTCATGCAGGATGATCAGCCGGTCTCGGAAGTGTGGGTCTATCGATGGACACCTTGAATGCGCAAGCGTCAGTGTCATCACTGACGGCGGCCGCGGGCAACCTGCCGGCTGCTGTCGACGCGCCCTTTCTCCCCCCGGAGATGCCACTGGCGATGATTTCGCACGGTCTGGACGGTCAGGACGCGTCGCGGCGGCGTGCGCAATTCAGACCCATGCCGACTAAGCTGCGACGGGCCTATATTTTGTTTGGGACCGCCGCGCTCACGGCAGCTGGCGGCTACGAGATGTTCGAAGTGCTGCAGGTCGGGGGCGTTACCATCCTGGAAGGGATGGTGCTCGGGCTGTTTGCGCTGTTGTTCGCCTGGGTCGCCTTCTCCTTCATGTCGGCAACGGCGGGCTTCGCCATGCTGTTGGTGTGCGGACGCGATCCGCTGGCCATTGAGCCGCTGGCGCCGTTGCCGGCGATCTCGAGCCGAAACGCCATGCTTCTGCCGACCTATAACGAGAATCCCTATCGGATCATGGCGCGGCTGCGCGCGATCTGGGAGTCTGTTGCGGAAACCGGACATGGTGCGCATTTCGACTGGTACGTTCTGAGCGACACCACCGACGCCGCGGTCTGGATCGCTGAGGAAGAGGCTCTTCTGCAGTTGCGACGCGACGCGGCCGACGCTCCCAACATTTTTTATCGCCATCGGCCGCGCAACGTGGCGCGAAAATCCGGCAATATCGAGGAGTGGGTCAGGAGGTTCGGCGCCGGCTACGAGCATATGATCATTCTCGATGCCGACAGCCTGATGACCGGCGACACCATCGTGCGGCTAGTGGCCGGCATGGAGCAGCATCCCGGTGTCGGGCTGATCCAGACACTGCCGATCGTGGTCAACGCACGCTCGCTGTTTGCGCGCATGCAGCAGTTCGCCGGCCGGCTGTATGGACCGGTGATCGCATCCGGCATTGCCTGGTGGCACGGCTCCGAAAGCAATTACTGGGGTCATAACGCCATCATCCGGATTCGCGCCTTTGCGGGCGACGCCGGCCTGCCGGAACTGTCCGGGCGCAAGCCGTTCGGCGGCCATATCCTCAGTCACGATTTCATTGAGGCTGCCTTCATGCGGCGTGCCGGATGGGCCATTCACATGGCGCCGAAACTCGGCGGCAGTTTCGAGGAATGCCCGCCGTCGCTGCTCGATTTCGCCGCGCGCGACCGCCGCTGGTGCCAGGGCAACCTGCAGCATTTGGCGGTCCTGCCGGCCCGGCGGCTACATTGGGTGTCGCGCCTGCATCTGTTGACCGGGATTGGCTCTTACCTCACCGCACCACTCTGGCTGATGTTCCTGGTGATGGGCATTCTCATCTCGCTGCAGGCGCAGTTCGTGCGACCGGAATATTTTGCGAAAGGCTTTACGCTGTTTCCGCAATGGCCGGCACAGGATCCAGTACGCGCCGCTTGGGTGTTCGGCGGCACCATGGGCTTGCTGATCGTACCCAAGCTGCTCGCCTATGTGCTGCTGCTTACCCAGAGCGAGAACCGAAAAGATTTCGGCGGCGGCCTGCGGGTGTTCGCCGGCATCATCGTCGAGACCGTGCTGTCCGGCCTCGTCGCTCCAGTGATGATGATCTTCCAGTCGTCTGCGGTAGGCGAAATTCTGCTAGGCCGCGATGCGGGCTGGCAGGTACAGCGCCGCGACGACGGGGGCGTGCCGCTTCGCGAAATGGTCCGCAAATATAGTGGGCCGACCTTCGTCGGCGTCCTGATGGCGATCAGTGCTTATCTCGTATCGTTGCCGCTGTTCCTTTGGATGACACCGGTGATCCTGGGACTGCTCATGTCAGTGCCCGTTGCCCTGATTTCTTCACGCCTGCTGCCTGCGGGCCAGGGGGCAAGCTTGTTCTCCACGCCGGAACAGAACGTGCCTCCCGCGGTGCTTGCCCGCGCAAATGCATTGGCGCTGGCGGCGCCAGAGTACGGCGCTAGTCCATTGCACGCGCTGCGCACTGATACTGACCTGCGTGGAGCACATCAGCAATCGTTGCACGAAGCGCCGCGCAGCCGTGGCCAAATAGATTCTGATTTGGCTATCGCTCGTGCCAAGATAGCGGACGCCGAGCATTTTGACGAAGCAGTAAGCTTCCTAACATCCCGCGAGACTTTCGCAGTGCTCAACAGTCGGTCGGCGCTTCAGCAATTGGATAATTTGCCTGACCGACCGTTCGTATTGGGTGAAATGGAGAGATCCAGCGA
Source organism: Tardiphaga sp. GW821-FHT12E02 (assembly GCF_058807155.1). Taxonomy (NCBI): domain Bacteria; kingdom Pseudomonadati; phylum Pseudomonadota; class Alphaproteobacteria; order Hyphomicrobiales; family Nitrobacteraceae; genus Tardiphaga; species Tardiphaga sp. GW821-FHT12E02. Next base: position 269,575 of record NZ_JBXAQK010000001.1, on the reverse strand, counting down.
TGGTGAGTAAGGCCGGAATAGACGCTTCGCGAAAGCGGCGAACAACGCCAATTGATCTGGCATCAGCCAACGCTAAGCAAAAACCTCTTCCTTTGGGAGCTGCTGCGCGGATGAATTCGCGGGTCGTTCTCGCCCTCACGCTATTCGCGCTAGGAGCATGGACCGCTTCGGCCTTTCTACCGGCATTGATATGGGCGACTATTCTCGCAGTTACCCTCTGGCCACTATACCTAAAGTTTGCAGATCACGTTTCGTCAGGTCCTTCTAGCCTCGCGGCGTTCCTCTTCACCGCGATCGTGGCTTTGGTGCTGTTTACTCCGATGTCGCTTGCCATCTACCAGATCGCGCAACAAAGCGATGTTCTCGTGAATTGGCTGAAGCAAGCTCGTGAAAGCGGTGTCGAGGTTCCGGATTGGGTCGCTCGTCTGCCTGTTGCTGCGGAAGCGCTCCAGAGTTGGTGGCGCGCCAATCTTTCCGATCCGAAAGCTGCGGCAGCATGGCTGCAGACCGTGAATGCAGATAACGCGTCGGAGCTATTTAAGACTTTTGGCGCACAATTGCTCCATCGCCTGCTTCTGATGTTGTTCTCGCTGCTGACCTTGTTTTTCCTCCTCAGGAATGGCCGCGCAGTCGCGGGTCGCTTTCTCGAGACGTGCGACCGCTTGATCGGTGATGCAGGAGAAGGACTTGTCGAAAAAATAGTTGAAGCGACGCGCGGGACGGTGAATGGAACAGTCCTCGTCGCCATTGGCGAGGGAATGCTTATCGGTGTCGGCTTCTTGGTCGCCCGGGTACCCAATCCCGTTATGTTTACAATATTAACTACCGCTTTCGCGATGCTGCCGTTCGGGGCCTGGTTTGCTTTCACCACAGCAGCATTGGTTCTGGTTTCTGGCGGCGGTAGTGGTTTTGCGGCCGCCGGGGTGTTTTTATGGGGTGCGATCGTTATGCTCGCAGGAGATCACTTCGTATGGCCTTCCTTGGTCGGGAGTTCAGCGCGGCTTCCGTTCCTTTTTGCTTTTGTCGGAATATTTGGGGGAATCGCTGCCTTTGGACTGTTTGGGTTGTTTGTTGGACCCGTGATTATGGCAGCGTTGTTAACCGTCTGGCGCGAGTGGATATTCCGGCCCGCGCCGCAATAATGACCGAGTATGCTCAGCGATCTGCGTTCCACACTGGATGGAGTTCCCGACCTTCTTCAAAAGAATGTTAGACGGTTTGCAGTCTCCGTTTACGAGGCAGGGGATGGAGGCCGAGGGCTCGTAGGCAATCAGCGAGTTGCAAGCGAGAGCGCTGAAATTTCGCTGCTTGTAGAGTGGAATGGTTCGAACACCAGACCGAGCCGACCATGCGGTTTCCTCGACCGCGTTGTCCCCTAAGACAGAGCAGCGTCTTCTGCGACACGCTGTCCACCTCGTCCTTTTCAGTCAGGCCAATCCATTCGGCAGTACCAATGGCGGCTCATGGCGCAAAGCCGACATTCTACTTTTAACGGCAGTGACTCAGGCAATTACAGATATCTCCCAAAGTGTCGCCTAACGCAAACGGCCCGCCGTTAAAGGCGAGCCGTCCGTCAACGTTACGCGAGCGGTGTTACTCGACGATCTGCACTACGCGACGAGTGCGCGGATCGACCAGCACCGTGCGGTCATTCACGACTGTGTAGCGATATTCTCGCACCGACGCATAGTCATCTGGCACGTCGTAATAGGTCACGCCATCAGCTGGCAGTACGGTACCAACGGCTACCGGCTCGGCGTAGGTGTACGAGCGAACGTTGCGGCCTTGGACGTAGGTGCGGAAGCGGGGACGGTCGTCCACACCAAGCACGCCAGCCACGCCACCGACAACACCACCCACTGCCGCGCCGACCGCAGCGCCTACCGGACCAGCAGCGCGTTCGCCATCACGGGCGCCACGCTCCATGCCACCCGGGACGCCCTGAGCCATTGCGACCTGGCTGGTGGCGATCAAAGCAGCGACTGCAACAAACGATATAAAACGAAAAGACATAGTGAAACCCCATGAGAACATTGCCCGCGCTACAAGTTGCGGTGCGGCAATACGTGCCAGAGGCTTTCGGGGTGAATGCCTATCCCTTCGCTGACGAGATTACGCGGCGCAGCTCGGAATCCTTCCTTAAGGATTGCAGGGCATTTTAATCATAGGCGGATCAGTAATGCGTACCGCCGGCAGGTAGACACGACAGACTCGCCGGGAGCGACACCGGCGAGTTTTTCGTATGTGATCAGAACAAGCCGGGGCTCAAGTCCAGTCCGTAAGTCATAAGCAAGAGACAGACGAACAGGCCAGCCGCAGCGAACATGGCGACATGGACCAACGGGCTTGAGCTTTTCGGGGCCTCTTCTGCAACGATGGCTGGACGCTTCAAGGCTATAGGCATGACATCCTCCGCATTGCTTGCACACATGGGTGCGGCAGGCTGTCGCAGAGGTTCAAAGGTTCTGGATGATTTTCTCTCGCGGCAAGTTTGGGCCAGACGCCTTCCGATCGGTTAATCGATGAACGGCGTTGTGGGAGGTGCCGCGGAAGTCTTTCTGATCTTCCTGAAACTCGGATTGACGTCGTTCGGCGGTCCCGTCGCGCATCTCGGCTATTTCCGGTCCGAGTTCGTCGAACGTCGGCAATGGCTGAGCGAAAACAATTACGCCGATCTGGTGGCTCTGTGCCAGTTCCTGCCCGGCCCGGCCTCGAGCCAAGTGGGTATCGCAATTGGCCTGTCCAGGGCCGGCTATCTCGGCGCTCTTGCCGCCTGGACGGCCTTCACGCTGCCCTCAGCCATCGTGCTCGTCGGCTTCGCATATGGGCTGAATGCCGCGGGCGGCAATTTTGGTGGCGGCTGGCTGCACGGACTGAAGGTCGCCGCGGTCGCGGTCGTTGCGTTGGCCATCCTCGGCATGGCGCGGACGTTGACGCCCGATCGCCTCCGCGCGTCGATCGCCGTCGCCGCCATGATTGTTGCCTTCCTGCTGCCGTCCGCCTGGGGGCAGATCGGCGGCATCGTGCTCGGTGGAATTTTGGGATTGGCGGCCATCAAGGCTGTGCCGCCGGTCGACGCGACGGTTCTACCGCTTCCGGTCAGCCGGCGAGCGGGCATGGCTTCGCTCGCCCTGTTCATAGGACTGCTTCTGGGGCTGCCGCTGCTCGCTTCCCTGACAGGCAGCGGAACACTGCAACTCTTCGACATCTTCTACCGCGTGAGTTCCTTCGTGTTCGGAGGAGGACACGTGGTGCTTCCTCTGCTTAAGGCCGAAATGGTGCCGGCCTGGGTGAACTACGACGCCTTCCTCGCGGGATACGGCGCAACCCAGGCCGTTCCCGGCCCGTTGTTCACCTTCTCAGCCTATCTCGGCGCCGTCATCGGAGGATGGTCGGTCGCGCTGGTGTGTCTTCTCGGCATATTTCTGCCTTCCTTCCTGCTGGTCGTCGGCTTCCTGCCGTTCTGGGAGGTGCTGAGGAAGATTTCCGTGGCGCAGGCGGGGCTCGCGGGTGTGAACGCCGCGGTCGTCGGGCTGCTGCTCGCCGCGTTCTACGACCCGGTCTGGACGGCGGGCATCACAGACCGGTTCGATTACGTCCTCGGCCTCGCCGCCTTCGTGATGCTGTACGTCTGGAAAGCACCGCCCTGGCTGGTCGTTGCGCTTTGCGGTGTGGCTGGGCAGCTCTTCATTTCCTGACGGCGTCCGTGCCGCGAGCATATTGCCTGTTTCTGCCGCAGGCGCTCGACAAGCTGTTCGGCAGCCGCCTTTTTGTCGCTATCGAGGACGTAAGAGAGCGAGCGAGCAAAAGCATGAGCGTTGTCGCCCCTGGCCTCCAAGCTCTTCGACATCCGCGCCCGGGCCTTGGTCGCCTGACACAAGTACGAGGCTTTGAATTGGCGCATCTAAGGCCTATGGTCGGCCCACCATCCGGCTCACTCTGTCGCCGTCTGATCTGCCTAATTGAATGGATGGGTATGCAAATTCCCCCGGCGACACTCCTGACCGACATCGCGCAGCAGGACCGTTTTCAGCTCCTGATCGATGCGGTGAAGGACTATGCGATCTACCTTCTTGATGCGGATGGCCATGTTGCGACCTGGAATACGGGCGCGCGGCGATTCAAGGGATATACGGAGGAAGAGATCGTCGGTCGGCACTTCTCGGTCTTCTACACCGACGAGGACCGAGCCATAGGGCTGCCAGGCAGGGCGCTTGCGACCGCCTCGACCGAAGGACGTTTTGAGTCGGAGGGGTGGCGGCTCCGGAAAGATGGCACGCGCTTCTGGACCCATGTCGTCATCGATCCGGTCTACGACGCGGCCGGCGGCATCATCGGCTTTGCCAAGATCACGCGGGACATTTCCGACAAGAGGGCCATCGATGAGGAGCTGCGGGCGAGTGAGCAGCGCTTCCGTCTCCTCGTTCAGGGCGTCAAGGACTACGCCATCTACCTTCTCGATCCAGAAGGTATCGTGACCAATTGGAACGCTGGCGCCGAGGCGATCAAGGGGTACACCGAAGCGGAGATTGTCGGACGCCACTTTTCGGTCTTCTACACCGACGAGGATCAGGCGGACGGAGCGCCTGCCCGGGCGCTGGCAACTGCACTGACGCACGGGAAATTCGAGGGCGAGGCGCAGCGGGTCCGAAAGTCGGGCGAACGGTTCTGGGCCAATGTCTTGATCGACCCAATCCATGACGCCACCGGAAAGCTGGTCGGTTTCGCGAAGGTCACGCGGGACATCACGGAACGCCGCATCGCGCAGGTCGAGCTGGAGCGATCGCGCGAGGCGCTGGCGCAAGCGCAGAAACTGGAGGCGATCGGACGCCTGACCGGCGGCGTCGCCCACGACTTCAACAATCTGCTGACTGTCATCCGGATATCCGCGGATTTCCTGCAGCGGCCCGGCATCACGGAAGAGAAACGCGCGCGGTACGTCCAGGCCATTTCCGACACCGCCAGCCGCGCGACGGTGCTGACGGGACAGCTCCTTGCATTTGCGCGCCGGCAGCCCCTCAAGCCCGAGCTCTTCGACGTCGCGGCGCGGATAAGAGATCTGGACCAGATCGTTCGCACAACGGTCGGCGGAACGGTGGAAGTCGAAATGATGCTGCCGGACGCCGGCATGATGATCGAAGCCGATGCAAGCCAGTTCGAAACTGCAGTCGTCAACATGGTCGTTAACGCCCGAGACGCTATGCCGGACGGAGGACGCGTAACCATCTCCGTCAAGACGGTCGACGTTGTTCCCGCCGTGCGAGGCCATGCCGCCGCGGCAGGCAAGTTTGTAGCCGTCGGCATCGCTGACCAAGGAAGTGGCATGGCTCCCGAGACGCTCGTCAAGATCTTCGAGCCGTTCTTCACGACCAAGCCGGTCGACAAGGGCACGGGCCTCGGCCTGAGCCAGGTTTACGGCTTCGCGAAACAGTCCGGCGGAGAGATCAATGCCGAGAGCGTCCTCGGGTCGGGCACGACCTTCACGCTCTATCTGCCGAGGAGCACTGCTCAAGCCACTCCATCCCGCTTGCCGGTGAAGGAGGGCATCGCCCCAGGACTTCCGACCCGCAGGATCCTTCTCGTCGAGGACAACGAGGCGGTAGGTGCATTCGCTGCCGATCTCCTGAAGGAGCTTGGCCAGGCCGTCATGTGGGTCGGGGACGGACAAAGCGCGCTCGACATGCTGCGGCAAGACGGCGCCGACTACGATCTTGTCTTCTCGGACGTGGTCATGCCCGGCATCAGCGGAATCGAACTGGCACGCCAGATCGCGGCCGAATGGCCCAATCTCGAAGTCGTTCTGACAAGCGGATACAGCCACGTCCTTGCCGAGGAAGGCTCCTTCGGCTTCGAACTCCTCAAGAAGCCGTATTCGATAGACGGGCTGCTGAAGGCCCTGCGGCAGGATCGACCGACGTGATATCCCTCATCGAGCACGCGACGTAGGCGTTGCCGATCTTCGTCAAGAGAAGATCCGGCGGAAGAAGGCTACGGCCGCCGCTCGCTATCCGATCTTTTGGCCAAGGCGTCTGCCAGCCGCTTTTCGAACTCGGATCTGCGCTGCTCGATGGGCGCCTTGAAGATGTTGTCGCGAGCGATCAACGTTCTGCCTTCGTCGGACGTCAGCCGGTCCATGTTGCAGTCCTCGAAGATGCAGCTGGTGAAAGCGAGGGCTTGCGTTGTTTCGTCGATGAGGATCGTGGCCTTCACGAACTCGCAGCAGTCGTACCTCTGAAAGCAAGTCCTCGCCCGAAAATCCAGAAGCGTTCCCTGAAAACGCTGCTTGTAGATGACACGCTCTTCAAAGTCTTCGAACTCGTTCATCCGTGGCTTCTAGCAGCGATGATCGCCGTCCGCCATTATCCGTCGGCCTCCTACTGACCCCAACTCACTGGCCTGCCGACCGCATCGCCGGAACCTGACCCGACACCCATGTTGGACCGGCTGTCATTAGCCGAATGTCGGCTCATGGCGCAAAGCAGACATCTCAACGCTACAGCATTAGTTTCAGCGCAAGAGTTGAATGATGAGAGCTACCGCCATGAATGATGGAGGCGCAGTTTTAAGTGGCAGAAGGTGCCGCTTCTTCAAGCTAAGGTCCGAGCAAAGGAAGTGTAAGCTCAACGAATCGTTGGGGACGCACCGTGAAAGCTGCAATCAATGATCTAAGACGCAGAGCTGACCAAGCTCGCAAGCTTGCTGCCTCCGCTACGTCGAACGACATTCGTGACGCCATGACAGCGGCTGCTAGACAGTACATGCAGCAAGCGGCAGAATTGGAAAGGGCGTTGGGTTACGGCAGTAGCAAAGATATGTAGGCGCTAATTATTGCCGACTGCTCGACGTACTTCAAAGAAAAACCCGCGAGCATGGCGGGCTTTGGTAGCAACCTTAGCTGATCGCTAGCCTACATCACGCGGAGGTTTTCAGCCGAAGCCTTGCCGGAGCGCCGGTCGGCAACAACTTCGTAGCTGATCTTCTGGTTTTCATTGAGCGAAGTGAGGCCGGAGCGTTCGACCGCGCTGATGTGGACGAACACGTCAGGTCCGCCGCCTTCCGGTGCAATAAAGCCGTAACCCTTGGTGCCGTTGAACCATTTAACAGTGCCGATAGCCATTCCAAAATTCCTGTGAAGATATATCCAAACCACCGCATCATACGCACGATGCTGCGCCACTTCCAAGACCGATAGCGCGACGCGGGGTCGCATCGGCTGGCGCTCATGAAAAAAGCTTATCCCTGATAAAACGAGACGTAGGCGTCAGCCTCAGGTGGCGGGGCTTCCGCCATTCGGCTTTGTCCAGCTCTCGCGTGTCGCCAATGGCGAGTGTTCCGCTCACTTGCTCCAATGCCTGCTCAAGCGCCTTCGAATTCAAGGCGCTTTCATGAACGGAGCCAGAGGCTCTTGCTATGACTGGAACCAGCACGCAGATTAACTGAAAAATAACCAGAAGCGTTCAAAGCTCCTCCATTGGCTATGCCAGACTGCGCTTGAGCGACGCAGAGAATGCCGTCCGGATGAGCAAGCCCGGCATTTTTTTGCGCAATAACGTGAAACTTAATGGCAGCCACCCAGCGTTTCGAGCCAAGTTCGCTGCAGTATACTTTCCCCAACGGCAAGAGCCGTCGTTTCTTCGATCTCAATTTCTTGCGGCATACAAGAAATTTCGCCTCACTGCGGATCAACTCCGGACAGCGATCTCACGCACCGTGCGCGGCTACCACTGCAACCGCCAAGGATCGGAGATTCACTAACACGAGCGGACGGGCGCGCGCGTCAATTGCTCCCGCTGAGCCTCTCACGATCTCTTTCGAACTACAGCGATCGCGGCTCGAGCAAAAGGACGGCAGGCTTCGCGCGAGCGTTGGCGACTAAGGTTGCGTTCGACGCCGATACTAGAATCGGAGCGCGGGGACCGCTTCCGCATTTTAGTGTGACGAGTCTTGGCGCCACAGTCGCTCGTTAAGTATTAACAAGACTGTGAGCAGTTGATTCCGCACCTTACCCCACCCGTAGCGTGGCGCACACGTCGATGCGGAGAGCGCCAGCTCCGGCAGCACACCTGAGAAAATCTTCGCCCCGAGTCTAAAAGCTATGGGTCCCAGAATGGCAAAATACTTGGGCGGCGTGCTCACGCGGCAATGTGCCCGGCCATCGACATGAACTGTAGTTCGAAGTCACTCGCAGGGCATGGCTTCCCGAAGTAGTACCCTTGTCCTTCTCGGCATCCCATTGCTAGGAGAAGATCAGCAGTCGCTGCATCCTCGATCCCTTCGGCAATCACCGAGAGATCAAGCCCCTCCGCGAGACCAATAACCGATCTTACAATTGTCCGATCGCTTTCACATGAGAGAGCGTCCTTTACAAAAGACCGATCAATCTTCAGCCCGTGAAGTGGGAAAGACTTTAGATAGCTGAGGCTGCCAAATCCAGTACCGAAATCGTCGAAGACAAGTCTCACACCAGTTTGCTTCAAGCTCTCGATCGCTATCTTGGCCTGGGCTTCGTCGTCAAGAAGAATGTCTTCTGTGACTTCAAGCTCGATGAGGTCCGGCCGAATGGGGGCGTCACGTAGCAGCGTCTCAATCTGCGCGCTCAGCGAGCTATCTGCAAACTGGCATGGCGAAAGGTTGATGCCGATCCGAAGCTCATGGCCCGCTGCAGCCCAGCGACTGGCTTGTCGCCATGCGGTGTCTACTACCCAGCGCGACAATCCATTCGAAACTGTAGTCGCGTTCGCGATTGGAATAAATTCAATCGGCGGCACTAATCCCCGAGACGGATGGCGCCAGCGAATTAAAGCTTCTGCGCCGACAACTCGTTTGCTTTCGAGGCAAACCTGAGGTTGATAGAAGAGTTCAAACTCATCGTTATTCAAAGCTCGGACAAGATCTTCCTCGGTAGCGAGACGCTTCTCGATCGTGTCGCGATCTCGCATCTGGTAGAAGTTGGCAGCTCCATCAGCCTTATCCTTATCCAAAGCTATGTATGCATTGCCGAAGGCGGCTTCGGTGGTCGATCCATGATCAGGTAGTTGTACCGCACCGATTCGAACGTGGGCGTGGTGTAGCCGCTCGCCAACCTGCAACGGCATATCAAAGAGAGCTTTGATCGTGTCCGAAAATCTCGCTGCGGCGTCTGCGCTGCAATCGTTCGCCAATACCGCAAACGTTTCATCGCCAATGCGCGCTAGAAAATGGTGGCCTTCTGGTAAGTGACGATCAAGTGACTCGCCAACTGCCCTGATCAACTCCCCACTGAATGAGCGCCCAAGAAGAACACTGGTGTCGGATATCCGATTTACACGCACTATGAAAAGGCAGTGTTGACGATCGCTTGACGTCAGTAGTGCTTTAAGGTGTTTTTCAATGCTGTAGCGATTGGGCAGGCCGGTAAATGAGTCAAATTCGGCCAAATACTTGATCTTTTCGGCTTCTCTCTTTCGCGTCGAAACATCTCTTAGACTTAAGCCAAAGCTTAGGCCGTCCGTATCCTCCCATGACGAAAAGCAAGCCTCTGCGTCGAACTTTTGTCCATCTTTCCGGAGGCCGTCAAACTCGATGAGACGTCCGTTATGACTTGCAATAAGGTCGGCAGTGATGCCCACGACTGCGCTGGAATTTGTTGCATCCGCCATTAATTCAGTGAATGAACGGCCGATTATCTCGACCGGCTGGTAACCAAAGATCGACTCGGCGGCAGGATTCCAGACCGTAATACGCAAACTCCCGTCCATGCAGATGAGTGCGTCGCCCATAGACATTGCAATTCGACGAAATCGTCGCTCCGCCACGCGTGTCATCAAGCCGCGGATGTCTAGTTCCTGGAGGGCGATCGCTAGAAAATATGCAGCGAAAGTAATCTGCAGCAGCGACGTATCCACGATAACGGGAAAATAAAATTGGATACACAGCGCGCTGGCTTCAATGGCGATGGAGGCAAAAGCAATGAGTATAACGAGCCTCTTCGCGGGAATTCGAGGCCAACCATAAACCATCGCAATGAGAGATAGGATGACGCCCGTCAGACTCAAAACCCAAGACGTTGCTGTCAATGCCCGGTTTTGGGCGAGCGATTCAGCGGCAAGTATCTGCAGCAAGGGTCCGGGCAGAACGGACGCGTTGGGAACGCTAAACCGATCTCCAAGTTCTATCGCGGTACCGCCGATCAGGACTTTCTTTCCTCGAAGGCTTAAGCGCGACGCTGAGTTGGCATCAAGTACGTCCGAGTAAGAGACCATCGGTATTTCGCGGAATCGAATACCGTGGTCGATGTAGAAAGGCGGCTTCGAAAGTGTGCCGCTTCCGGACATTGCCGTAGCGATAGAGGGAATTAGTTCATTTCCCACTCGATCCGAATAATCATATTTCCGGACACGGCCGTCTTTCTCAACTTTGACTCCTGCGGAGGCAACCCATGCATCGGCGGTCAAAAGTGGAATTGGCAGATTATCGTGGACAGAAGGCGAACCACTTTTTTTTGATTGTTGAAATGCGGGAAGGACGACCGAGCTCGTTGATGCTTTAATCGCTTCAGCCAAGTCGCCATCGGCGGCTGCCGTTGATGGCGAGCTGAAATCTACGTCGAAAATGATATCGCTGACCCCAACTGAGTCGAGCTTTCTGATGAGATCGGCATGAATCGATCGGGACCAGGGCCACGCCCCCATAGCTTCGATCGAGTGAGGGTCAATAGCTATGAGGGCAATATTACCCGTCGGCGGACGGGGAGTGAGCGAGAAGCGCCAATCGGCTGCGAAGTTAAACAGCGATGCGGAAACTCCGGTCGCGGCCGCTAGAGCTACGACTAACATCGCTAAAAGGTGAGCGCGATAAGGCTTCATCGTTGTCATCCGATCTAAGCGTTATTTTTTTCCGTTCCCATTTCCATTGCCGTTACCGTTGTTGCCATTGCCGTTGCCATTATTCCCGTTGTTGCCGTTGCCGTTGCCGTTGCCGTTGCCGTTGCCGTTGCCGTTGCCGTTGTTACCGTTGCCATTATTTCCGCTGTTGCCATTCCCATTGTTGCCGTTCGCACGGCCGTAACCGTTGCCGTTATTACCCGCTCCTGAATTCCCATTACCCGAGGCGGTGTCGCTTGATCGTCCGTAGCCATTTCCGTTGGCACCGGACTTCCCATTGTTTGTGATCGAGTTGGGGTTGGCGGAAGCGCTCGGCGTGGAGGAGGGCGTAATGACAGGGCTGGCAGCGGCGCCGGCTACGTTGCTAGGTATCGCCGCGGCGGTCGTGTCCGAGTTTGATCCGTTCGATATTGCCGCGGATGGGCTCACGTTTTGTCCGGAGCTCCAATAACTCGCGCGTCTTGGTTCGCCACGACCGGGCTGAGCATCTGATGTGCCCCGCGCGAGGCCGTTAGTCACGCGGTCAAAGTTAAGACGTACGTCGCCGATCGGTGCGGCGATTTGCGTGGGGCTGTTCTTGCTGTGAGATCCAGGTCCGCGATTGCCGTTTTCGCCTTCCGAACGGCGACCCGCGGGAGCAGCGGACGGAATAGGAGTGCCTACGGCTGCGAGCGTGCGGACTTGAATTGCGTTCGCTGCTGAGCGGGGTGCTGGTAAGCCTGACCGCGGCACCGGAAGCCGGTCAAATGTCGGCGTTCTAGGTGCGCCTTGTTGGATGGGGCTGTGAATGCCGGGACCTGATATGAGGAGCCCAACGTTTCCAGCCGAGCGAGACAACACTGTCTGGCCGGGCAGGACTTGGGCGATCTGACCAGATTTAAAATCAGCGACCTCGACCTGACCGCGAACAACGTTGACGTTGGTCCCTCTGGAGGTAACGCTAACCCTAAACTGTGTTCCCTTCACCACAGCAGCGAGATAAGGCGTTTCCACCTCAAAATGCTTCACGTTTTTCTTCTCGACATCCAAAAGGATGGAGCCTGCCTTCTGAACAATTGTGGTTGAGAGTCCGTCCGATGCGGCCGTCGGAAGTTTCACTTCAGAGTTCGGCGATATGAGAATGGTTTCCTCGCCACGTCTGAGCATAACGCGACCATTCTGACCGGTGCGGATCGTGTCGCCTGTTCGAATTTCCTGGCTCGTGAGCGATACCGGCTGTGCCTGGGCGCTGACGGTCCAGACTTGTCCCGAGGATTTGGCGATTTGCCAGCCACGTTCGTCGCTTGCGTAGGCGGGGTTTGCCTGAAAGGCGACCACGATAAAAGCTACGGATAAATGTCTGATATGCGACACAAAAATGCTCCAGAACAAGGAACCGTAACGCTATCTGGAAACATTCAAAAATAAATTTACGTGCAAGGACACCTACGACTCGCGCGTTAAGGCTTCATTGACCATACGAACCTACCCACTTGATCAGCAGCAAGTTTTTGTCGTTGCGCGTCAAGAATTGGATTCTATGGCACCGTTTTGCTTTGCCGATAATCGCCTGATCAAATCAGCATTTGCCACAGGCCTGGTCGCCATATCGCTTATCGGAGGATTGACCGCGGCGCTCTCCCAAGCAGCCAGTCCTGGCTTCGATCCACTACAGCCGGAGAAACGCTTCGAAGCTGCCAGGCGGGGGGCCGAGCAGGGCGGCGACGAAACTTCCGTTCCCGCTGTTTCGAACCGAAGGGGCGTCGTCGGAGGCGGCAGAAGATTCAAGGTGCGCGGCATATCGCTCGTTGGAAACCGCACGATATCAACTCCAGCCATCGAGCCTCTGTACCGCAAGTTTGTTGGCGGCAGCATCACCGAAGGCGAGCTTGGTGAGCTCGCTGCAAAGATCAGCGAACTCTACCGCGCCAATGGGTATCACCTGACCAGGGCAATTGTGCCGACCCAAGACGTCGCAAGCGGCGTTGTAATTATCAAAGTCGTTGAGGGAACTATCACTGAACTCGTCGTTGACGGAGAACCTGAGGGGCGGTTCGGTGTAAAGACCCTGTTGTCGCCGATCTTGGCAGAGATGCCATCTCGCCACCAAACGTTGGAACGTCAGCTTCTTCTTTTAAATTCTCTTCCTGGGATCCGGGTCACCGATACGTCATTAAAAGAGATCGGCGAAACAACCGGAGCGTTTCGGCTTTCGGTATTCGTCAAGTCATGGCAAGTTTATGCATCGCTCGGCACCGACAATCTCGGATCGAGCTCTGTGGGACCGTGGCAGTCTTATGCAACGGGAGCATTTAATTCGTATCTCGTTGCGGGTGACGCTCTAACGATCAATGGATCGACTATTGCAAACGACCCTAACCAACTTGGGTTTGGTCGCATCGGTTATGATGCACCAGTAGGCGTGAATGGTGTGAGACTTGGCGGGTCGGCATTCTACAGCGAAGTTCGACCGGGGGACTGGCGTCGAGAATACGGCAACCTCACACGAACACAATCAGCCGAGATACACGCGAGCGCCGTTCCGATTCAGACGCAACGCCAGACCTTAACTATGACATTAGGATCGCAGTTCACGGATGTTTCCGAAAGCGATGCGTTCGGGTCTTTGTACAGAGATCATTTGCGGACGTTATATCTTACCGGAGATTACCGTCTGAAAGATGAGTATGGCGGCGTCAACTACCTTACGCTTACCTTGCGTAAGGGGCTGGACGTGTTGGGCGCATCGAAAGTCAATGACGAAGGATTGTCGCGATATGGTGGATCCGCTCAAGCCGCGACGGTGAACCTACAGTATGCACGGTACCAGTCTCTCGCTAATGATTGGTCTGTGAAGATTGCAGGCGCTGGTCAGTTTGCCTCGACACAACTGCTTACCTCGCAGCAGTTTTATTTGGGCGGCGGCTCTTTTGGCCGGGGCTACGGCAATGCTGAGATTAGCGGCGATAATGCAATGGCCGGATCTGTCGAATTGCGTTTTGATGGAACACTGAACTTCGGATATTTGCGTGGATATCAAATCTACGGTTTTGCTGAGACTGGTGTCGCTTGGAATGTCGGATACCAGTACACAGATGGCCTTTCTCTTGCTTCAGCCGGCGGCGGCATTCGGTTGTTCCTTGCGGAAAACTTACAAGCCGACTTCGGTGTCGGTGTTCCTCTAAGCTATCGTCCGTTCGACAACATCAACCGAAATCCAAGATTTCTGTTCTCTATTTCGAACGCTTTCCGAATGTAGCGACGGCGCGTAGCGTCACGGACCTTCGGCCCACGAGACTTGCTTGTCCGACCGCAAGTCTGCTGATGGCCGCCAAGTGAACGTCGCAGTGCTGGGCCCTGTCCGATTACGCATGTCTGAATATGGTGCTCCTATCGATGGAGCGTCCAAATGTCTCTCGGGAAGCAAGCTAAGACCCTGACCAAAGGCCAGACTGAGGCCATTCTCGGCTTTCTCTCGAAGTCCCGATATCCAACCAGAAATCGGGTCATCTTCCTCCTTTCCCTAAAGGCTGGGCTGAGGGCCAAAGAAATAGCCCTCCTGACCTGGGAGATGATCACCGATGCGGACGGGCAGGTCGGTCAGGCCATCCACCTTCAGGACAAAGCGAGTAAAGGCAGGTCAGGCCGGATCATCCCCTTGAACGGTGAGCTCGGGTCGGCCCTTCAGGCTTTAAAAGATCACTTGGGGTCCAAGGCTGGCAAGTACGTGATTTCGTCTGAGCGATCGACGAAGGTCAGTCCGCAGACGATCGTGAACATGTTCTCACGTTGGTATGAACTGCTCGGCTTCATGGGATGTTCAAGCCACAGTGGTCGTAGAACATTCATCACGAACACGGCACGGAAAATATCGACTGTAGGCGGATCGCTTCGAGATATTCAGCTGCTAGCCGGTCATACGAACCTGAGAACAACGCAGCGATATATCGATATCGACGCCGATGCGCAGAGAAAGGTCGTTCAGCAACTCTAGTCGGGTCAATGTCGTGATTGCCCACTAGACCTGTATCAACAGAAGAAACTGTAACTCAGCTCTGAAAGCCACGCTGACTTTGCCGACGAGGGCTGTGCCCTCAACTCTTGCAGTCTTGCCCGTGTAAGACCCGGAGAATCCGCAACTGACTTCCCGCCTACCAAATAAGAGGTTCTTGCCGGGCGCGTCGGTGTGTTGACGCGTCGTTAGTTCGCCACGTCATCTCCCGCCCTTGGCATCGAAAGTCCCCATGTAATAAAAGAAGCTGTCGCCTCCGATGAGCGCTGCATCCTGCAGGGTGATGATGCCAGAGGCACGGCGTCGATCCTCCCCATCCATCGAGATGCGTATCGAATAGAGCCCGTTGGCAATTGGCATGGGCAGGTCCGGCCTGGAATGTGGCGATATCAGCTCAATAAAGGTCCGCGCGGAGAAGCTCAGAGCTCACAACAATATACGTCGAAATCTCAGTTAAGGCGCGCGTTAGAACGTCCCCGCTTCGGTTGAGAAACTGCCAAAAGCGCAGGAAGCAATTGGCGGCCTGAGGCACCGGATTTATCGTGGTCCGTATGACATACGAACGACTACAGCCGGCAAGGGTCGCAAAACGAAGCCTGTAAGCGAGATGGAAATCTAGAACTCGGTAATCGATGAAATGGTCCGCGGTTCGAGCGTCATAACCATCGACGAATACGTTTTGGACCCACCGCGGGGTGCACTGCGCAAGCAGAGTCGCTTCCGCCAACGTGATGAAGGCAGGGGCGGAGAGCCTAAGTTTCTCGGACATTGCTTCGTCGATGCTAAGCGGCCCGAAAAAGAGCGGCGCGTACAATTCGAGCTTTCCTGTGGATTGCGTTTGCAACCATTGGACACCGTAAACAACCAGGACGAGAGTTGTGTTGGAAAACGGCTGGGGGCTGTGATGAAGAATATCTTTGTAGTCGGACTGCTGTCTCTGCCCGTCGGGGCCTGCGGAACTCAGTTTGATCTAGCAAAAATGGTGCCCGTCTCTGGGCAAACGCTCACTTCAGGATTCGCGTCTCAGGAGGCCAGGGAACGTACACTTATCGCGGAATTGCAAGAAGAGGATGAAAGCTTGCGTTTCCTCTCGAAAGGAAAATACAGCTGCGGAGACCCGCGCCTTCTCGCAAAACTTTTAGATCGCGATCCAGCCAAAATCGTCGCCGACGTTAAAATCAGCAAGAAGTTCGATAGAGCCAGAAACTTCGTCGATGGATACCTGAAAGCGCTAACTGCAATAGTCGCGCAAAACAAGAGTGACATCGAAACAGTCGACGCAGCGTCCGGCATCGCGACGGCAGTAAACTCGTTCAACCCCACTCCCGCCGCACCAGCAATAACAACTGCGATCGCAGCGTTTCAAGTGCTCATCCGAGAGGGTGTAACTTCCGCCAATGTCGGGCAGATGAAATATGTCGCTGAGCAAATGCACCAGGATCTCAAAAGAGCTGTTGCAATACTGAGAATAAACTATCCTGCTTTCGCGGCGACGGAGACCGGGTTTTTCCGCAAGTGGAATGAGTGCGCTCTCGAGAAGCTTGTTTACATACGCGACCAGCCAAACGGCCAAGTGCCGGGCTACGAGAAGTACAGCTATATTTTCGATAAAAATGGTGGCCTTGAGTTAAATGCGGCCTATTCAGCGTATCTTGCAAAGCGTAGGACGCTTCAGGCTGTGCCTCTCAAGATGGAAGTTTTTGAGGCAGTAGTAACTGAGAATGAAAAGCTAAAGAGCGGCGACTTTAGTCTGCAGTCGGTCAACGCTACGCTGCAGCAACTTGTTTTGCTCAAGAAAGACTTCGACGCCGTCGTGACGGCGACCGAGCCTCTGGTTGTCTCGTCAAGGTGAATCGCCGAAAACTTGCTTCGTGTTAGGCAAATGCGCCAGCGTGCTAGGTTGTGGGTTACGCTCGATTCATCAAAGGATTGTCCACCATGGCCGAGCCTTTTCTCAAAGATTTCACGACGTACCCGAGGATGGTGCGTTGGTTTAATCCCATCTTGTTGCGCAAGCTGCTCAACAACGTCGTCACATCGAGCATGTTCGGCCAGTTCGCCGACCGGCGGCTGATTGTGGCAGCTCTCGATTCTGTTCCCGCACAGGAATTAGTCAACCGGGCGACGGCGATCCGCAAAGAGCTCGAACCCGACAACGACGGCGCGGTGTGGATCGACTTTGTCGCCGACTTAGGCGACGGATTTGATAGCACCTTCGCAGTTGCGAGCTTGTTGGCAAGAGATCAACTCGCGGTCAAAGACCTGAAAGAGCCGTTGCCTCGGGGGCAGATTCTCGTGATGGGCGGCGATGAGGTTTATCCAGTCGCCGAGGAGAAGACCTATAGGAATCAGTTGTGGCAGCCTTATTCGTGGGCGTTCCCTGACCATGACAAGCTGAAGGACGAAGGTACACCGCTGTTTGCAATTCCTGGCAATCACGACTGGTACGACGGCCTAGTGATGTTTCTCGCCTTCTTTTGCCGCGAAAAGCCCATGCACTTTGGCAGCTGGCGTACCCGGCAGCGGCGCAGTTACTTTGCTATTCAGCTAACTGACACTTGGTGGCTCTGGGCGATGGACATCCAGCTCGCCGATAACATGGACCAACCGCAGGCCGACTACTTCAAGATCATATCTGATGCGATGGGCGACGACTCGCGCATTATCCTCTGCACGGCAGAGCCGGGTTGGCTCTATACAGACACGAACAAGAATTCTTGGGAGATAGTTGAATATGCGATGGGCATCGCGCGCAAGGTCAACAAGCGCTTCACCGTGCCCATCCTCCTCTCTGGTGACACCCATCACTACAGCCGCTACCAGGCTGCCGACGGCACTCAGCTAATTACGTCAGGCGGGGGAGGCGCTTTTTTGCACCCGACCCATCAACTTGACGATACGGCCAGCCTGGGATGGTGCAAGGGGCGAAAGGACATCGCCCTCGCCACATTGAACAACAAGCAGGATGGCGAGGCGGCAGTCTATCCATCTATGGAGACAAGCCGAGATCTCGTTTGGAGGAATCGGTTTTTTGCGGCGACGAACTGGGATTTTTCGATCCTAATGGCAGTCGTTTACATGGTCGTCGGAATCCTTATCGGCGCGCGCAACGAGATGGACACCTATTGGGTTGTGTTTTTACTGATGACGTGGGCAATCATCGGATACACAACTAAGCAGGAGAGCGTGTCACTTAGTGACATTTTCCGAGTCTGGCGAAAGGGGAACTACAACACCAAGTCGTTGGGGCCGTTAGGACCGTCAAAACTCAAGCTTCAGCTCAAGAAGGCCCTAATTGTCTGGGTGACAAGCCTAATTCACGCGTTCGCGCAATTCTGGCTGGCTGCCAAAGCTGCACAATGGGCGATTTCTCACGGCATCACCGCTTCGGCGGATTACCCGGACTTCTGGCTCTGGCTAGGAGGGCTTGCTGTGACCTCAGGCGTGGCCGGGCTTGTGGGCGGCAGCACGATCTTCGGATTGAATATGCTCTATACCTGTCGATGGCTGCAAATGAACCGGAACGACGCGTTCAGTGCTTTGCGAATAGGCCGCTACAACAACTTCGTCCGTTTGCGTATTTGTGGTGACGAGGTCAAGATACATGCAATTGGATTGAAAGACGTCCCGAAGAGGGATCAATGGGAAGACAATAAGAAATACAAGGAGGGCGATCCCTCCGAGCCGCGCTGGTCGGTGAATGGTGGCTTAAAGCCGCACATAATTGAGCAGCTGACAGTCAAGGGCAGTACGGTGCCGTTGCCCTCCTTTCCATGATTTCGCTCTGCGTTTTCGCAGATTGACTGTAGTCAACTAGATCGGCTCATCGTCAGCTGAGGCGTCTGGCACTGTGATAGGTAGTCCTTCGGGGATTCTGTAGTTGGCGTCCTTGATCCTGGTCAGCGCGGTGATGGCAATCATGCTCTTGTTGTCACGCGCTGAATGACGGGATGCCTGCTTCACGAGCTTGAAATCGCCGTAGTAGATCTCCGACCAGTCGCCATTCAAGTCGATCTTGAGGCAAAGCAGCAGATCTGCCTCGCCGCGAAACCCAATCTGAGACGCCGCGAAGTTCGCCTTGACCTGCACGGTCTTTCCGTCCGGTGTCTTTGCGTCGTATCCATTCGCTCCGCGTGGAGCAGGTTCAAGTCCATAGGCCTCAATAGCAATGAACTCGCCGTAGTCGCCGAGGAGGTTGCCGAGACCGGCCCACTTGAACTGGGGGGCGAGGGACTTGAGTGTCCGCTGGGAAGCGAACAGTGAGGCAAGTACGCCCTTCATCGCCTCGATACGTTGTTCTTTGGAGATCATGTCTGGTAGGGCTCGAATCAAACCAAGGAGTGGCGCGTTAAAGCACTACCCAAAATTGCAGAAGAGAAGTAGCCTCCCGGCCAAAAATCGATCCGGGGGAAGAAATGGTTGCCGTTCTGAGTTTTGACGAGGCATTGAAGGCTGTCCGCGCAGCCAAACACAAGCATCTTCTGCTAGGGAACGGCTTCAGCATTGCGTTGAAGCCTGACATTTTCACCTATGGCTCTCTCTTTGAGAACGCTGACTTCAGCAAAGTGCCTCACGCCAAAAGCGTCTTTGCAGCCTTAAAGACGAAGGATTTCGAAGCCGTCATTAGACACCTGTTGAATGCAGCTGCCGTTGCGGCGCTGTATCGACCTCAAGACAAGAAACTAGTAACTGAATTGCTGGCGGATGCTACAGCGATCAAGGATGTACTGGTTGCCGTAATCGCTAAGCGCCATCCGGATCGGCCGTTCGAGATCACCGCAGATCAATATGCTGCGTGTCGCAAGTTCCTCTCGAATTTTGGACATAAGTTCACACTCAACTATGACGTTCTACTCTATTGGGCGTTGATGCAGACCGAAGTAGATGAGCTCGATCTGATGCCGGATGACGGATTTCGCCATCCAGAAGACAATTTCGATGCTCCCTGGGTATCGTGGCAGCAGGGTAACTCGGCGACAGTGAGCTATCTCCACGGAGCTCTTCATCTATTCGACGCAGGATCGGAGGTTACAAAGTACACTTGGTCGAAAACAGACAAGCCCATTATTGATCAGATTCGAGCCGCGCTCGATGAAGAGAAGTATCCGCTCTTCGTCTCAGAAGGTACAAGCGTGAGTAAGTGGGACCGTATCTTGCACGCAGCATATCTGCACAAGTCGCACCGCAGCTTCGAGTCGTGTTGTGCGTCATCAGGTAATGCGATCGTCGTCTATGGGCACTCGCTGGATGACAACGACGATCACATCCTTCGCTGCATTCCAAAAGGGAATTGTGGGTGGCTGCTGGTTAGCCTGTTCGGGAAGCCTGATACACCGGGAAATCAGAAGATCATTGCAAAGGCGGAGAAGTTCGTTGAGATTCGTGGGCCAGGAAAGGGACGTCGTACGGCGCTTGACGTGATCTACTACGATGCTCAATCGGCTAAGGTCTGGGGGTGAGCGGTGCCCGACATTCGTCCACTCGTGAATAAGATGAATTCCTTTGGTCGCAGCGATGGCGTGGATTGATCCAGTTTCAGCAGGCTGCAAACCTCACTGTGCGTATTCTCATCGATCGGCGTGGACCTGATCCAATTCAGATAGACGCAGTAGGTTGTGAGCTTCTCGACGTCGTGTTCCTTGATAAGTACGGCGCTGGCGACCCGTCGATCCCAAATCGCAAATTCGGCCGGTGCCACAAAGTGCAGCAGCTTTGAAAGACCTACCACGCTATTTTGGCATATGGGCATAAGCGGTTTGAGCTCAGAGGTCGGAATGTTATTGCCGTCTTTTATTGCTTTGAAGGTGTCGCAGGCCTCCAGGTAACGCTCGTAAGGCCTATCAAAGTCGTGAAGCAACCCACATGCCATCCAAGAGTAGACAAGTATGAGCCCTTGCCAGAAGCGCTCGCAGTCACCTTCAGTCTTGTCAAACTGGCATGTCGCTACATGTGATAAGATGTATCGATAGGAACCATGATAGAATTTATCTCGCTTTTCGATGTCATCAAGTCTTATTGAGCTGGAAACCGTCTTCCATCGATTAACTAGATCGATGTTCTTAAAGCGAGTTAGATCAATCATTGTGATCTCGAACCTTGAATTATCCAGTGAAAGCCTACGACATGCTCTGACTACGAGCTGTTGAATCCAACGGGATTTGGATGGATCTGGTTGGATATCCAGCGAGATATCGGTTCAGTATCTGGCAGAAACCTAGCATCTAGGGGATCTGGCGATCCGTAAGATACATCAATGAGCTGTACTTTGAATGAATTTGATCCATCTGGAGCTTGATTGTTCTTGTTTGATTTCTGCTTGTAGCTTTCTGGTCTGATCGTAGTGTCGTAACTCGATACTACGGTGCTGATTCCGATTGAAACCAGATACCCCCGATCATCTGCCGATCGATTCATGAGGGCTCGCCAGATCTCATCAAGGGTAGAAATCTCGCGGAACGAGAGAGCTCGCTCGTCCGTGATGGTTTCGGCCCCATATTCTCTCCGACCAAGGCCTGCCCGCCACACACTCGCTTCCAGCTGATCAGCTAGATCTCGTCCGAAGCCGGGATTGTAACGGAGCGTCTCGTTGCCACCCTTGGTGATATAGGCAGCGATATTTGCCAGGTTCTTCGTGATTTCGTTCGTACGGAAGAACGCTTTGAGCTCGACCTGATAGGGAGCTTTCGACCAGAACGGAGAGGCCTGCAGTCGATCTCGGATCTCATCTTCCTGTAGTATCGAGTTACAGAGATCCAGAATTCCATGGATATGAACAAGAATACCAGTATCAAGATATCCATCAGCGGGATCAATCAATCCTTCAAGCACAGTCAACTTCCTGGCTTGATCTCCCTTTGATGCCCTTATCCGTCTCATCAGATCCAGGCTGACGACCTCGACCTCAACGGCGCCGAGGAAGCGAGCACCAGTTGGAGCCAGTACTCGCTCGATCTCTCGCTCCATCTCCGTGGCAGATGCGACTGCTCTGCCGGTATCGACTGGAACGACGGAGTGCAGGATTGTTACGAACCGGAGGTTCGACTGGTCCTCGCTCCGACCAAAGATTTCGCGGAAGTCATTGGTCAGGAGCTCTGCATGCTCCTTGGAGACCTTGTCGTGGAGAATTGAGCCGGACCCATGACAGCCGGCTTGGACGAGCCGTGTCTTCTTGTGGCTGCCAAGGTCTGGCTTCATGAGGGAGCGGAGAGCCTCAAGTCGCTCGCTTGAGGCTTCTTTGCGTTGCAGAATATGTTTGCTGATCATCGAGTATTTATATTCAAGAGACCAATGTGAGATCAGCGATCGAGGCGATCCCCGGTAGCTCTTTTGATGACGCTGAGCCAATCATCCACGGCGACCCCCACATCGTGAGGTTCGTAGGTCAACTCTCGGGGGCCTTCACACGTCCTCTCAATGAGCGTCAGTAGGGGCGTGTCGCCAGGCTCTTTGATCTGACACGCGATTGTGGCGTTTACACCACCAGCCTTGACGCCGCAGTACTGGTCAATCCAAAGAGCGTCCGGATCCTGACGGCTCTTGCGCCGTCGGCCACCAGCCTCGACGTACGCCTTCCGTTTGCTGTTCTTAACCTTGGCCGCGAGTTCGGCAAACGGCGCGAGCAATTCCTCGACGCGGCTCGGAGCCCACTCGATCAAAGCGAGCAGGTGCTCCTTGTACCGCCCCCGCTGGATGCGCTCGATGGCGGCTGCGCGAGCCAGTTCCTGCTTACCGTACCTTTGGCAGTTCCCAATGTAGGTATCGAGCTGAGCGTTGCTGAATTTAGTCACATCGATCGTGTTCATCGGGTCTGCCTCTATCCTAGCCTGGCTTGATGCCAGCCTTAGTTCTCTAGCAGCGCGTCTCACGGACTAATCGGGCTTTTTACTCCGGTAAAAGGCCGGATCACTTCAACGCTAGCCAACAGAAAAAAGGGAAATGGCCCCAAATGCGTTGGATATCCTTGAAGCCGGATTGCCGAAGGGCAGCTTCCGCCTCAAGTTCGGTCCAGAGCGTCATCTGGCCTCTGAGCTGTCGCTCTTTGACCAAAATCTCATCAGCGGAAAAGCCGTTGGACTGTTTGAAGTCATAGTACGGGAAGCTGAGAGCATCTTGCATGCGACCGGATTGGGCAAGCACCTTCTCTGCGATGAGTAGACACCCTCCCTCAATGAGAGCCGCGTGAATCTGCCGCAAAAGCGGAATTTTATCTCTACCGGGCAGGAACTGTGCGGTGAAGATACTTAAGACTAGCGATGCCTGCCTCAGCTTGTGTCGGCGAGCGTCGATGGTGGAAAACATCAGGTTAGGCGCGGCAAGGGTTGCCCATTGGCTACGAAACTCGGCCTCGACATCAATGCCAACAAAGCGAACGTCGCGTCGGCGGTGGTAGACTCTGTCGTAAACCGACCGCAGTTGAGTGCCGGTGGAGCAGCCAATATCGTAAACTGTTGACCCTGACGTAGCGAAACGTGGAGCGATATCGGCTACCAACGAGCGCAGTGCGTAGTATCCAGGGATTGATGATGCGATGTGTTTGTCAAAATCGGCGCCATGCTCTTGGAACGAGAAATCGCGATTGCCAGTCATCCTCTAGCCTCGCGATACGGAATAAGGAACTTCTCATAGATGCTTTCCGCGATCGCGTGGGTCAATGGGGGCGGGACCATGCGGCAGATACGTTCAGCACCTTGAGCAACCGAGCCCGACAAGTAGAAGTCATCGGGCAGCCCAAATAGCCGCTTCATCTCTGGGATCGAGAACTTCCGGTCCTGTTCAGGGTGAACGCAGCCGGCCAGCCCGCTCGGCTGCTGTCCCGTGACCGTCAGCGTTGGCGCGGGCAGGTCCCAGGAGCATCGGGTAAGTGTGAAGTTCTTGGTCTCGGTGGGATCGACGTTGCTGGGGCGAGTGTGTTTCGTTGGGTTGCGCGGCAGTCGTTGGATGACTGCCTCCAGACTGCTCGCACGAACAGAGGTGAACCACGGGCGCAGCTCATCGTTCGATTGGACAAGGTCTTCGAGGGCAGAGCGGATCGTCTCGTGCATATACGTCGGGTTGGGGAAGATCCGCTCGACGTCGCGGTCGCGGAGAATGCCGACTTTAGCACCTACATCCTTGCGGACAGCTATGACGAACAGCCGTCGACGAGCCTGAGGGACGCCGTAATCCTTCGCATTCAAAACGCGCCAGGCGACAAAATACTGCTCGCCCAAAGCACGAGCGATGCCTTCGAGGATGTCTTTTCCACGCGTGGCCAGTTCAGGAACGTTCTCCATGACGATGGTACGAGGCTGAACGATCAGTGCCAATCTGACAAAATCGAGTGGCAGGCCGGAAATGTCGCGCTGTTTAGCGTCGGAATAAGCTTTCATGACCGTAGGATCGGTAGGGCCCTTTCCGGCGCTGCTGAACTCCGAGCATGGAGGTGATCCATCAAGGATGTCGCACTCACCAACCTGCAAACCCAGGCCAACAAGCAGGGTAGTGATCGCGTCGTTATTGTTCACAAGATAACGAATGTCGCGCGTATCGACGACAGTGTCGGGAAAGTTCCGCTTATAGGTGCGGGCTGCCTCCGGGATGAACTCGTTGGCGAGCAATACTTCTCCCCCTGCGGCTCGGTAGCCGGTGGACGAGCCGCCGCCGCCGGCAAACGTCGATATAACCGTGAAGAGCTTCCGCTGCGCCGAACGGTGGATGCCTTCCATTGTTTTGAAGCCGTGGGCGCGCCTTTCGATGGTCTTCACGACAGCCCGTCGCTGCGGGGGAAACAATGTTACCTCTTCGCACGCAAGGTCGCGTTCTTTGCCCCACCGCTGGCAAAGCGGCGAAATGGCATTGTATGGCGGATCGAAGCGATTGATTCGATCGTCGTCGAGGAGAGTGTCCTCAAATAGGTCAGACACTTTGCCGCCCTTTTGGAGTTTAACGCCGACAGCAATATCGTCGTCGCCGACCGGGTATCCGGCACTGCGGAGCGCGGCGCGGACCAGCGGCTTGCTCGAATCAGCCAGTTTGGCGGGATCAAAGCGCAAAGTACGAACGGATTTCGACATGGGCGTACGGATCCAGGAGTTGTTTTTTGTGAGCTGAGGCGATGCGCGACGCGATCCAGAAAGCGTCGTCGGAGTCTACCGCGTCGAATTTTTGGTATTGCCGCTGACGGATTTCATCGAAGAGAGCTGCCAGTTCATCTTTGGATGCGCCTTGGCGCTTGGCCGCAGCAATCTCCCGTTGATTGGCAGCAGTGTTTGCGTAGTGATCGTCGGCATTCCAGCCGGTGAAGATGACGTCCTGGTCAATGGCAGGAAGCACGTACATTATCGGGAAGGTGACTTCCGCATGAACCTTTTTCCGACAACCGTGATCAGCTACCAAACGGAGAAAATCGTTGCTAAGGTCGCCCGTCGGAACGATGACGACCTTCAGCGTCCATCCCCGCAAGCGAGCAAGGCGTTCTGCCTTAGGACGATCGATCGACGGCAAACCCTCAAGTTCGTAGGTGTAAGCGACGACCTTCTTTCCCGTCATCTCGGCGGCCACGCCGACCGAATAGCTGTCAATGCCGCCAGACAACAGCAGCGCGATGTTTCTGGCCGAGCTCAAGCGTTCGACGATAGAGGCGAGTTTCTGCATGAATTGCATCACGCTTCCTCCGCCACCCAACCGAACGATGTCCAATCCGAAGCCGGTTCGCAAAACATATGTGCTTTGCTTTTCGTCTTCGGGAAGAGGCGGGTCGCCAGCTCCAACGGCGAATATTTGCTGGACAGAGCATCGCGAGGCAAAGTGCAGGATAAGCCGCGAATAGAAACCAGCGCAATCTGTTGGTGAGCTAGGTCGGGCAAAGTGGGACTGCCAACAGCGAAAACGTGATCGATGCGGCTGTATCCAAGGTGAGGAAGTAGCCGATTCTCGATAACGGAGATGTCGGTGACCCTGGCGAAAACGACGACCGCGGACAGAGCAGCCAGCGGGGGACGCGGTAGGAGGCGGTCGAGTTCGTTCGCGTCGGCAAAATCGGTTCTCAACCGGCGAAGATCGCGACTATCGCATTTAACTGCAACGAGATCGAAAGTTCGGCTATCTGCTTCCCCGGAACTGGTGACAGTGCCACCGTTCGCGGCGGCGGACATAGCTCGGCCGGGCGTTGTAATCGGGGCAGACCCTTGATTATCATAGGACTTGCCTAGCACATCGCTGCCGGGAGCATCGACCCTGCGACTACTGTGCTCCGTCGGACAAAATGCGCTCGCGAGAGGCCTAAGATCAATGATCTCGTCGCGAGTGTAACCCGGCTCCAAGGTCCGCAGCTTGCTGATCATCAGATCGAAGTCGTCGTTGAGGACCTCTCGAAGGAGGACAATCTGATAAAGCTTCGACGGCTCTGGCACCAACAATGGCAAAATCTCGGAACGACGGAGCCAGTGAGCGTTCTCTCCGATCTTTTTGATCATTGAGACCATTCCGTTCGGGCGGGCGAGCACCATCGCATCCCGCCGCGAGATGACCCCGAGCTCTGCCAGACGCTTAAGAAGGATGATCTGCTGCTCTTTATCCGAGAACCGCTTCCAGCAGACCGCGAACGCATAAGCAAAATCTATGTAAGCAGCCGTGGATTTACCGTGATGAGCCGCAATCTGCTCAGCAGCTTCTACCGGGTCGTTGGCAACGATCTCATAGGTCGAGCTCAGACAAGAAATGGCCGGGGAAAGATGGCGATCGACAATATCGATTGGGAGCGCCATCTCACCCGACCTTTGGCTTTTGGGTGATGCCGTCCTCGATGAGGGCCGCGATATCGCTCTCCCGCCAGCACGTGACCTTGGGGCCGAGGGATACTGGTTTAGGAAAGCGGCCCGACTTGACGCCGGCCCACCACGTAGAGCGTGAAACCGGTATCGGGCCTTTCGGGCTGACAATAGACGTTAGTCGTAAAAGCTTTGGAAATTGGTTCATTTCTGCCTCGATCAGTTGAACTAATCGAGTCGGCTCTAGACGGATATCTGGCGGATGAAACGGACGATTTAATCCGGCCGGCGAGCTAGTCTACCCATCTCAAGGAGCTCTTGTATCCTCTCCACATTTTCTGGTCGCGTTTCCTCATGCAGTATAGCCCTGCATTCATCCTGAAAGAGCTTATAAAGTCTGACGGGTGCTTTATCATCCATCGGGCCGATGAGGTTGGTCAATTCTCTGATGCGATCTTCTCCGATTACTCCGCGCTCGGGAGAGTTATTTCCAGAAAGATACTTGGACCTATATGGCTCATTGTTCAGGATCTTCCGAACTTTATTGGCGTTCCATTTTCCATCCAATTTACGATGCTGAATTTCGATCATATCCAATGCTAGTTGAGCTTTTAACTTTTGCGACCAAGGTCGAGCACCGTGAGCAGATGAAATAAAAACTCTGCAAAAAATTTCGAGGAGCGTTCTCCAAAAGAAAGGGTCGCTGTAGTCGGGGGGCGACCGAGTAATAGGAACTAACCCCCGTCTAGTTTGCTCCTTCTTTGTTAAAGTGTAATGCGGTCTAAGGTCCTCGATATCGAGACCGAGAAATTCGAGATCGAAAAGACGCGGATCACTTGAAGTTATCGCTCCCGTATGTCTTTCGTGCAATTTAAGCGCCCGCACGGTGCGGACGACGGCGTCATATGATGCTCTTAACAGCTCGTCGTTGGCGTCAAGGCTAGGATCTGCCACGAGATCTGGCAACATTTCCCGGGGCCTTAAGGGCATTTCAAAAACGCTGGGCCATGGACTTTCCGCCGTTCCCCGCTCCAGGCGAGCCTTGTGCTCTGCGACAAACGCCTCGTAGATCGTATCAAAGTTTTCCGCTTCTCTCTCAATTCGATTTCTAAAGCTGTCTTGAGGCACTTTGCATCTCCTTACTGACGAACTCACACCAAGCTTTCATAAGTTCGCGTCGTTTATCGAACAGATCGCCTCTGCGATAAGCTGCTTCTGTTTTATCCTTTATCGCATGAGCCAAAGCCATCTCGCAGACTTCGCGTGGGAAGTTGGTTGTCTCTGAAGCCCAATCGCGAAACGCTGATCGAAATCCGTGAGCCGTGAAGTCCGCCTTCATCCGCCGCAAGAGCATCAGGAAGACCATGTTCGACATCGGCTTGTCGGCAGAACGCCCGGGGAAGACCAGCTCATCGCTCGTTCTAATGGCCTCAGCCGCCTTGACGATTGTCACGGCGCGATCAGAAAGCGGCACTCGGTGCTCCCGATCGGCCTTCATTCGCTCAGCCGGAATCGTCCAGACCGCATTATCGGTGTCGAATTCGGACCATTGGGCACCAATCACCTCATTGGTCCGTGCAGCTGTCAGGATCAAGAACTCGAATGCGAGGCGTGCAAACTCACTCGTTGCGACATCCTGCAGCGATCTCACGAAACTCGGCACTTGCGCGTACGGGATTGCGTCGAAGTGGGCTTTCTTGTCATTCTGGCGCGGCAGACCCTTCGCGACGCCATCGACGGGGTTATCTCCGGTCCGATATCCAGCGGCCTTCGCCCAATCCATTACTGTGGCGATGCGCTGGCGAACACGACGGGCCGTCTCAGATTTGGTCAGCCATATGGGCGTCAGCGCCTTCAGAACGTCGGCTGTTTCGACCCGATCGACCCGCGTTTCGCCAAATATCGGGAAAATATAGGTCGTGAGGGTGTTGATCCACTGATCGGCGTGCTTGGCGTTCTTCCAAGCCCCTTTGTGCTGTTCGAGGGTCAGCTTGGCAGCGTCGGCAAAGGTCGGGATGATCGCTTCCGTCTTCCGCCGGAGCTCCAGCGGATTGCCGCCCTCTCGGGCAACCTTCCGGTACTCAGCCGCTTTGTCGCGAGCTTCAGCCAGGGAAACTAGCCGGAGACCGCCAAGGCCGATGTCACGCCGACGACCGTGAACAATGGTCCGGAGAACCCATCGTTTTGCCCCTGAAGGATCGACTATGAGGTATAATCCATTTCCATCGGCATACCTTCCGGGGTCCTTGAGGCTGTTCACCTTGACGGTTGAAAGAGCCTTATGGGGGTGTCCGCCATACTTCTTCATCCCACAATCCATACCACAAAAATATCGGGATGGAACAGGATCTGGTCGGACGAGGTCGAGTGAGGTAGAGACCTAAGCTATTGAGATCTATGGGTAGATTGGATGGTCTTGGATTTGATTGGAGATTAATCGGAAGGACCCCCTCTCCGCCAGTTGTGCTGTGATCTGAGAAGCCCTCACATTCTCAATGCCTTATCCGGGGATGAAGCTGAGGCTTGTCGCTCGTGAACCCCAATCGTTCCCATCCGGCATGAGCGTAACCCGGCTCGAATGGCGCCCGAGGGCCCAGTCGCATCGCCTGACTTGATCGGTGGGATGTGTCCGCGCTGAGGCTGTAACTCAGCGCTCACTCGGGCCATTCGCTGCCGGGTGACGCGGCGGCCTCCAAGGCTGCGACGGCCATCGCAGCGAAGACGAGGTCCTGCTTCGTTGCGAAAACACCAATCGGGCCGGACAGCCCAGTTTGCCGCGTCAGCGGCTGGCTCACGCTCGCCCGCTTCCGCACCAAGCCGACGCTACCTAAGGCGGCTTGTTTTCAGACTGGTGCGCCAGACTCTGCGGTCACTTCTCAATTAAGAACGGACGACGGACCCACTGTCTCCCGATACCGGAACACGGTCCGACTTTGATGGCTATGAATGCCGCGCCGGTCCTGCGGTCGATGGATCGTGAAGGATGAGCGCGTCGTGTCCATATCGGCTGCGATCGACGGCGTTCCTTTCGCGGATATTCGTTTGCTGCCTCGAATACTCTCCGCCAACATGCGAAATGCCTCAGGCTGCAGGCGCCTGGCCGGATCGGTCATCAGAACCGATGAATGGTCCTCGATCTGCAGAACGGCCTCGATGTCCTCACTCCAGCCGCACAACACGATTTCCATCTGCGAGAAGCCGCCACTGTCGGCAGCGAAAGCCGTAGCGGCAGCCTCGATCGATCCACGGACATCGGTCGCGCTGGCCTGAAGCGTGTCGCGGACAACGACGGTGACGAGGCCGCTGCGTCCGGCAGGGTTCCTGATGATGAGATGGGCTTCGGGGGCTTGCGGTCGATGGAAGCGCCGACCGGTGTGGAGCGTTGCTGCGTGGAGGGAAAGCTCGTCTTCCCTGTGATCAGACAGCGTGCCGGCAAGGATCACAGCGCGATCGCGCTGTCCGCTCGCGTTCGGCTGGCCATATGACTCCGGCAGCCATGTCGTCGTCACCTGTCGCTGTGCGCAGGTCATTGTCCATGCCTGGTCGAGCAGGATGTGATCCGGCAGATCCGGATAGGCATTGACCAGGCGATGCCAGATGTCGAGCAGATCGCTTGCTTCCTCGGTCTGATGAAAGAACACGCTCTCCGTTGTCATTGCGCCGTCGCGTCCGCAACGGACTGCGAAGTCGCAGTCTGTCGCTTGCGGCAACAATGGATGTGCAAGGACGCGTGCATGTGGGCCGATCCAGAACACCGGCCGGCATGATGTTGACCAGTGCTGAAGGATGATATCCACCTTCGATGCGGCGGTGAGGCGCCGCCCTGATCGCGGCGTCGGCACCACGGCG
This sequence comes from Tardiphaga sp. GW821-FHT12E02, assembly GCF_058807155.1. Lineage (NCBI taxonomy): Bacteria > Pseudomonadati > Pseudomonadota > Alphaproteobacteria > Hyphomicrobiales > Nitrobacteraceae > Tardiphaga > Tardiphaga sp. GW821-FHT12E02. The sequence goes on along the minus strand of NZ_JBXAQK010000001.1, from coordinate 239,126 downwards.
TGATCGAGTCCGAGCCGCTGAAGATCGTGACCTAACAGTGCCGCATGATCGGCGCTCACGTCATCGTCATAGGCCGAGATAAAGAGCGTGTCCTGCTTTCGGTAGAGTCCTGTCGGTACGGTCGGCGGCTTCGGACTTCCCCACCAGATCTGATGCGGTGCGTCGACGCCGTCGGCGCCGAGCGAGCCGTGTGCATGCAGACGAGACTTGAGCGTATCGAAAGCCGCATTGCCGCTGCCAAAGACGATGACAATGGAATTTTCGTGGAGTGCGCCGATCAACATCTCGATGCGTGCAGCGGGCGCAGCATTGACGATCATCACGGCCACGGCAATGTCGGGAACGGTACTGACGCCGTCCCAGCAGATCACAGCGTTGCAGCGATCGACGAGCTTGCGAAGAAAATGGCGCTGCCGTTCGCCCACACGCAGCGACGGACCATTCTGCTGCAGAAACTCATCCAGTGTTGCATCCATCGCCCGCTCCCGCATCAAAACTCGATAGTGATACGAGCGGGATCGTGCATTCAGGCGGTGCGGTGTCGCGGATCGTGCATGCAGTGGGCCAAGCGCGCTGCGCAGTTCGCAGTGGAGTACTCAGAATAAGTCTGAATATTTCTGTGAGATGGATTTGATGTCTGTTTGTTGCTGCATCAACGCGCATGACAAGCCGTTTACGCAGAGAAACAAAAAAGACGCGTTGCAGAGGTGATGTGCGCCGTTGACGCGGCGCTTTCGCTTTTTCAGCGCGGTGAAATTCGTTAGTTTTTCAAGGCATCGATTCGTACAGAAGAACGCGACGTGCACTCACTCCGTTTCCTCGCACGGCGTTGCTTTGACGTCGTGCATTCATCACGCTTTACACGCGTCGTGCCTGCGTAGCGTTGCTCCACGTTTTTCGTCATTGCGTCGCAATTTGCGCGTGCCCAGAGAATTCATCATCTATGTTTTCAATCCGTCATCCATCTCTTGCGAGATATTGCAGAACCAGCGGCACGCGGGGCATTTTTTGCCTAGGTCTAGGCAGAAAATTCCGGCTAACTATTTGCAAAAAAAGAAGAAAATCGCCGCCCGAACTTTCGCTGCCGTCCGTTCAAGCTACATCGATCGGCGAGACCCGTGGTCTGCCGGCATAGGATGTGTGGGAGAAGGGCATGGCGTTCGCGATCCAGCTTGCAGACACCGTCGACGTCGCGCCATTGGCGCTGGACGCGCGGACCGAAGCGTTAGAGGTCGCATCGATGTCGATCGCCCCTCTGTCGGATGCGCTCAATTACGAGGATGACAGCGACGAAGCCTTGCTCGATCGCATGGCGGCCGATGATGAAGTCGCATTCCGTCGCCTCGTGGAGCGTCATATCGATCGCGCCTTCGGCGTCGCGCTTCGCCTGCTCGGCAGCCGCGCCGATGCGGAGGATGTCGTGCAAGACACCATGCTCAAGATCTGGACGCATCGCGGCCAGTGGGAGCAGGGCCGCGCGAAGTTTTCCACCTGGCTCTACCGCGTCGTCACCAATCGCTGCATCGATCTGCATCGTCGGCCGCGTACCGACAATATCGATGCGGTGCCGGAGCCGGCGGATGCCAAGCCGGACGCGTTCAGCGCCATGCAGCGCAACGAGGTGACGTCACTGCTCGAGACCGCGATCCAGCGTCTGCCGGAGCAGCAGCGCGTCGCGGTCATCCTGTCCTATCATGAGGACATGAGTAACGGCGACATCGCCGAAGTGATGAACACCACGGTCTCGGCAGTGGAGTCACTGCTCAAGCGCGGGCGCCAGCAATTGCGTGAGATCCTGCGCCAGCACAAGCCGGACATCATCACTGCGTTAAGCGATTGCTAACCATAAAAATCCGGTCCCCGAAAATTCTGCGCCTGAATTCGACGTCTCATTCCGTTTAGCGGGTGGACGGGGGCTGGCCTGCGTCCGGTCGTCCCCCGGTTGGACCGCTTGAGCGGTCCCTCATGCAAGGAGCAATTCAATGCCCGTTATTTCCACGAACACTGCCGCCAATTCCGCGGTCCGCTACCTGAATATCAACTCGGCGCAGATGTCGAGCTCGCTATCGAAGCTGTCCAGCGGCTCCAAAATCACGCAGGCATCCGACGACGCCGCCGGTCTCGCGATCTCGACGCGCATCTCGTCGGACATCACCACGCTGCAGCAGGCCGCGACGAACGCCTCGCAGGCAACGTCGATCCTGCAGACCGCCGACGGTGGTGCATCGAACATCAGCGATATCCTTTCGCGCATGAAGTCGCTGGCATCGCAGTCGTCGTCGGGCACGGTCACCGACAGCAGCCGCGCCTATTTGAACTCGGAATTCACGGCGCTGTCGGACCAGATCGACAGCATCGCGACCGGGACGCGCTATAGCGGCCAGAGCCTGCTCGATGGCACCAGCGCCTTCGCCTCCGGCGCAGCGGTTCTGGTCGGCTCCACCTCGGCAGATACGATCACGGTCACGCTCAGCGACCTTCAGTCGTCAACGTTGGGTGTCTCGACCCTGGACATCAGCACGCAGACCGGCGCGACCTCAGCCATCGATGCGTTGGATACCGCGATCGACACGGTGTCGGCAGCGCGCGCCACCATCGGTGCGCAGGAATCGCGCTTCAATTTCAGCGCAAGTTCGATCTCGACCCAGTCGCAGAATCTCCAGGCCGCCAATTCGGCGATCACCGACGTCGATATTGCCGCTGAACAGGCGAAGCTATCGTCGGCACAGGTCAAGGTGCAGGCGGCGGTTGCGGCAGAATCGTCGGCAAACCAGATGCCGCAATATCTGCTGAAGCTGCTCGGCTAATTCGCAGACGCGCGGGTCGGCGTGAGCGCCGGCCCGCATTCTCTGGCTGGATGAGGCAGCATGGCGACGGTGACGAGTTCGACTTCAGCGGCGGCCACGGCAGCGCTGGCGACGACCACATCGGGTACCAAGACCACGACGAGCGTGGATTGGGACGCATTGATCGAAACCATGGTTGCCACCAAGACCCAGGCCGCAACCACAATCGAGACCAGCATCACCGCCAACGAGGCGAAGATCGCTGCCTATCAACAATTGCAGACTCTGCTGGCGACGGTGGCGACCGACACGACGTCGCTCGCCAAGTCGATCGTCAACTCGCTGTCATCCAGCGCCTATGGCGCACGCGCTGCCACCATCTCGTCAACCGGAGACGTCAGCGCCAGCTCCGCTGTGTCGATGGCGATCAGCAATGGCGCCGCGACAGGCGATCATACGCTGACGGTGACGCAGATCGCGACTGCTCACAAGGTGATCGGCACCTCGGTGGCGAGCAAAGCCGCCGACCTTGGCGTGACCGGCACGTTTACGCTCGGTCTCGAAGGTGGCACCAGCGCGGATATCTCGATCACCAGCGGCATGACGCTGGAGGATCTGGTCGATACGATCAATGCACAGAGCTCGACGACCAATGTTCAGGCCTCGATCATCCAGATCTCGAGCAATCAGTACGAGATGATCCTGACGGCAACCAAGGACAATGCCAGTATCGCCACCAGCGTCGTTTCGGGAGATGACGTGTTGACGTCACTCGGCGTCACCGACAGTACGGGCGCCTTTACCGACGTTCTCCAGGCGCCGCAGCCCGCCATCTTCTCCGTGGATGGCATTTCCCTGACCCGCGATACCAACAATATTACCGACGTGCTGAGCGGGGTCTCATTCAGCCTGCTTCAGAGTACGCCGACCGGATCGACGGTCGATATCAGCATCGAGGTCGACACCAGCTCGATCCAGTCAGTGCTGCAGCAATTCGTGACGTCGTATAACGCTGTGCGGGATTACGTCACCAGCCAGCAGACGCTGACATCGAGTGGAACGGCAGATACCAGCTCGGTCCTGTTCGGCGATGGAACGATGCGCAACGTGATGACGCAGATGGAGCAGGTGCTGAATTCGATCATCGGCGGCATGTCGATGAGCGATCTGGGCCTGTCATTTTCCAGTACCAACGATCTCGTGCTGGACACCAGCACGCTGGCAACGACGCTGGCCGACAATCTCGACGGGGTCATCTCGCTGCTCGCGACCAAGACCTCGACATCGTCGAGCTCGCTTGCCGTGGTCAATACGAGTTCGTCGCCGCCGGCGTCTTTCGTCATGGATATCAGCGTCGACGAGTCCGGCGCGTTGTCGGCTTCGGTGAATGGCGACAGTTTGATGTTCACGGTGTCGGGGCGGACGATCATCGGTGCCGCCGGCACGATCTATTCGGGCATGGCCTTTACCTATAGCGGCTCGTCGTCCAAGTCGGTCACGGTGACATCGACCACCGGAATCGCCGCGCAGATCAATGCGATCGCAACTGCGGCGTCCAACAAAAGTTCTGGATCGCTGCAGGATCTGATCACCAACCTGCAATCGCAGGACGATCGCATGCAGCAGCAGATCGACGACATCAATGAGCGCGCTGCGATCTATCGCGCGATGCTGGTGACGCAATATGCGAAATACCAATCGGCGATCTCAACGGCAAACTCAACTCTGGATTACCTGTCCGCCCTTCTCAACGCGTCGAGTGATTAAACCATGCAGCATCAAATGAACTTTCAGGCAGCTCAGGCTTATCGGCAAACGGCAGTGGCGGTGCCGCCGATGCGCGCCGTGGTGATGCTGATCGACGGCGCAGTCACCTTCCTGCAGAAATCCGTGGCGGCCGCGGAACAGAGCAAATTCGAGGAAAGCCATGATCTGATGATCAAGGCCACAGCGATCCTGCGCGGATTGAGCCATCATCTCAATTTCGAGCGGGGTGGCGAGGTCGCTGAAAATCTGCACGCGACCTATCACGCCCTTATCATGGCCTGCCTGCGCTCGTTTGGTCGGCCCGATGCACCGGAATGCTATCGCCGGATTGTGGGCAGCCTGACGGAGCTACGCGATGCCTGGCTGGCAGTGGTGCAAAGCACCGCGCGGCCGGCTTGAGGCAAACCGAGGCGCAAGTAGAAATTTTACCAATATTGGATGTATTTTTAAGTTGATGGCAGCTGGCGGCATTGCCACCTGCCGCGGTGTGTCTTACGAGGCTGCCACGCCGATCCTGAAGGGACGGCATCGAGTGCATTGTTGCGCGCCGGGCGAGTTTCCAGAATGGACATTCCGGAGTTTGAGGACCTGTTGGGGCGACACGGCGAAGACGTGTCGAGCTGGCCGGAACATCGTAGAGTCGAGGCGCTGGCGCTGCTGCGCGAGTCGGATCAGGCGCGCGCGCTCCTGACCGAAGCCGGGCTGCTGCGCAAAGCCCTTCGTCCCGAACCCGTCCGTGCCCCTGACGGGCTTGTCGATCGGATCATGCGCAAGGTCGCATCGAGCGATCCCGCTGGCAAAGGCCAGGCGAAAAAACCGACCGATAAATCCTGACGACGAAGCGATGCACATGCGCGTCGCCAAACGGCAATTTTTGCCGCGCAGGCCGGCGGCGGCTCCACTCGCGCTCTCTCCCGTAAGCAACTGAAATCATGACGTGATCTGCGTTCGACTGCGTCCGCGCGGCGCAGATCCGCATGCGCAAAAATTCTTTGCCTGAATGGCTGTGACGGCCCGTTTCATCTGGGAACGGACTTCAAGAGCACCTCACCACAGCCATTCCGCGATGCTCTGCGCGCGGAAATCGCCGGAGCACGCCATGACTGTCGCTGCCACCACTGCAGCCACCACGACGACCGCGACGACGACGAGCTCGGCATCGTCGTCCTCGGGCCTGACCTCGACCCAGTTTCTCAGCCTGCTCGTGACTGAACTGCAGAATCAGAACCCGCTCGATCCGACGAACTCCACCGATTTCGTCAACCAGCTCACCTCCTATGCGAACTTCGAGCAGCAGCAGACGCTCAACAGCAATATGAGCACGCTGGTGTCGTCGCTCAACAGCCTGCTCACGCTGAACTCGTCGAACTATATCGGCCAGACGGTGACCGCCAAGGCCGACACCGGCACGCTGCAGTCCGGCCAGATCGCATTCGGCTACTCGCTGGATTCCGCGGCGAGTGACGTCACGCTGTCGGTGAAGGACTCGTCCGGCAATACGGTCTGGAGCGGCAGCGGCACGACAACGTCCGGGACCAACAGTTTTACCTGGGATGGCACGACGACCGACGGCACGCAGCTCAGCGACGGCGGTCAGTACACACTCAATGTCAGCGCGACCGATAGCACCAGCCAGTCCGTCTACGGCTACACGACCGTCACCGGCAAGGTGACCTCGATCGATAATTCGAGCGGAACGCCGATGCTCAATATCGGCAACACCTCAATCAGCACGAACAACGTCATCGGCGTTTCAGCCTGACATTAGTTGGAGTTTTCGTCATGAGCCTTTCCGGTGCATTGTCTTCTGCTATTTCCGCGCTGAACGCGCAAAGCTCAGCGCTTGCGATGATTTCCGACAACATCGCCAATTCCTCGACGGTTGGTTACAAGACCACGTCGGCTTCGTTTGAATCTTTGGTGACGAGCTCGTCGGGCGCTTCGTCCTACTCGTCGGGTGGCGTCACCACCCTGTCGAAATCGAACATCACCACGCAGGGCCTGCTGTCGACGACCTCGACATCGACCAACATCGCCATCCAGGGCAATGGCTTCTTTCCGGTCACGTCGTCGCTGACGGGGGGAACGACCTATTACACGCGCAACGGTGCGTTCACGACGGATTCCGATGGCTATCTCGTCAATAATGGCTCCTATCTTCTCGGCTGGCGCACCGATGCCTCGGGCAATGTGATCGGCAGCGCGAGCAGCGGCAATCTCGAAGCGATCAATACCAGCGTCGCGCAGACCAGCGGCAGCGCGACGACCACGACGTCGTTCTCGGCCAACCTGCCTGCGGACGCCGTGACCGGCGATACCTTCACGACCGCGATGTCCGTCTACGACTCGCTGGGCACGTCGAGCTCCCTCCAGGTCACATGGACCAAGACAGCCGACAATACCTGGAGCGGGAGTTTCGGTCAGCCGACACTCTCCTCGGACTCATCGGTCACCACGGCGGCGACGCCGACCAGCACGGTGACCGTGTCGTTCAATAGCGACGGCTCGCTTGCCAGCACCAATCCGAGCCCGGCAACGCTCGCCATCAGCGGCTGGACTACCGGCGCAGCTGATAGCTCGATCACGCTCGATCTCGGCACGGTCGGTGGGACCGATGGATTGACGCAATATGCCTCAGGATTGTCGACGCCCGCGGTCAATATCACGCGGATCGAGTCCGACGGGTTGTCGTTCGGAAAGCTGAGCAACATCTCGGTTGGCGACAATGGCATCGTCAACGCCACCTATTCCAATGGCCAGACGATCGCGATCTACAAGATCCCCGTTGCGACCTTCGCGGCGCCTGACGAGCTCGAGGCGCACAGCAATGGCCTGTATTCGGTGACCGCCGCGTCCGGCACGGCTGCGCTGCAGGAGTCTGGCGTGAATGGCGCCGGCACGGTCTATGGCAGCCAGCTGGAATCCAGCACGACAGATACGAACGAGCAGTTCAGCAGCATGATCTCCGCGCAGCAGGCCTATTCCGCGGCTTCGCAGGTCATCACTGCCGTGAACAAGATGTTCGATACGCTGATTTCGAGCATGCGGTGACGGCGATGTTGCAGCACAGTGAGGACGATGCGTTGCTCGATCACCTTGAGCGCCTGTTGATCACGGCACGCATGAGCAAGCGTCGTGACCGGCGCTGGATCCTGGGCCTCCAAGGCGATCTGCGCGCCACCCTGGCCAAGGTGCAGCAGCGTCGCGACGAAATCGCCCGCAATCTCAACATCGCTGGCGCGCGCAGTCGGGCGGTCAATGCTTATTCACGCACAGCACGGAGTGGCGCATGACACCGCGCGCGAACAACGATTATCGATCACGGAGTGACCACATGATGACCCCGAGTCCATCCCTGCAGCCCGAAATGGGCCACGGTGGCGGTAAGATCGAGGATCTGGCCGAGCTGATCGAGCGACTGATCGATGTGGTGACCGAGGAGAACATCGCTTTGGCGATGGGGATCCCGGCCTCGCAGTCGCGCCACACGTCGCAGAAGCTCGAACTGTCCGAAGCATTCGAGATCTGGGTGAGGCAAGCGGATCGCAAGAATGTGCTGCTCGACACGCCAGACCGCAAATTGCAGACCCGGATCCTCGGCAGGCTTGAGGCACTACGCGTTGCGATGGATGAAAACATGACCCGGTTGCGCGCTGCGATCGAGGCGAGCCAGCGTCGCATCGATGCCGTGATGGCGGCGATCCGCGAACAGGTCGCGGACAACTCGCCCTATGGTGCCAATGGCCGGCTCAGCGCGCCAGCCACGTCCTATGCGCGCAACCTGCGCATCTGATCGCAGCTGAACGAGGTCGCCGCCGTGTCGCTGGAGATTGCACGCCATATCGCCGTCAGCAGCCTGATGGCGAGTCAGGTTCAGATCAGCGTGTCGTCGTCGAATATTTCGAACGCCGATACCACGGGCTATACGGTCAAGACGGCAACCCAGGTGGCGACCACAAGCGGCGGTGCAGGTACCGGCGTTTCCATCACCGGCATCACCAGCAATGTGGACAAGCTGCTGTTCAAGTCGCTGATATCTGCGACGTCGGAGCTCGGCGCGGCCGAGGCCAATACCACCTATCTCGATCGTCTGCAGGCGCTCTATGGCAGCACGACCGGGGCGGAAGAGACCGGCACATCGATCGCCAATACGCTGGCCTCGCTGGAGACAGCCATCTCTTCGCTGGCCGGCACGACCAGCAGTGCATCGCTCCAGGCGAATGTGGTGAGTTCGCTCGACGACCTGGCGTCGCAATTGCGCGAGACCTCGTCGGGCATCCAGCAATTGCGAAGCTCTGCTGATGCCGCGATCGCGTCCGATGTGGACGAGATCAATGCGAGCCTGAAGACAATTGCGAGCCTGAACGTCCAGATCAAGCAGGCCGCGGCGGCTGGGCAGCCGACCGGCGACCTCGAAGACCAGCGCAATGTCGCGCTGCAGACCGTCGCCGACAAGATGAATGTCAGCTACTTCATCTCCTCGACGGGCGACATGCAGGTCTATACGCCATCCGGTCAGACGCTGGTGGACAGCGCCGCGCATCTGCTCAGCTTTACGGCCGCGTCGTCGGTGACGGCGTCATCGAGCTACGTTGCTGGTGCGACGTCGGGTCTGAGCGGCGTCAGCGTCAATGGTGTCGATATCACCGCGCAGATTACGTCGGGTGATCTGGGGGCGCTGATCAGCATGCGGGACACCGTGTTGCCGGCGGCGCAATCGCAGCTCGACCAGCTTGCCAATACGCTGGCGGACGTGCTGAACGCCGCGAGCAATCAGGGCACGTCGGTGCCGCCACCCACGACGCTCACCGGCACCACGACCGTGTCGGCCACTGCGGCGCTGGATGCGACCGGAACGGTGCGGATTGCGACCGCCGATCAGTCCGGCAATCTCGTATCCTATGCGGATCTCGATCTGTCGAGCCTTGCCACGGTCGGCGATCTCGTCGACGCCATCAACGGCATTTCAGGCCTCAGCGCATCGATCAACGCCAGCGGCAAGCTGGTGATCACGAGCACGACCAGCAGCAATGGCGTGGCCATCGGCAGCATGAGCAGCGCGGTCGGCAGCAGCAATCTCGGCCTGTCCGACTATTTCGGACTGAACGATCTCGTCACCGGCAGCGGTGCCTCGAATTTCGCGGTGCGCAGCGACATTCTCGCCAATTCCGGCCTGTTCCCGGTTGCCACTCTCGACAGTTCGGCGAGTCCGGCCACCGGCAGCAAGGTGCTGACCTCCGGCGGGACGACGGTGGTGAACGCGCTCTACGCGGCGCTGACGGAGTCACGGACCTTTTCCGCAACGGGAGGGCTCGGTTCTTCGACGGGATCATTTGCCGACTATGCAGCCGACATCATCGGCAATGTTGCGTCCAAGGCGACGCTCGCGGCCAGCGCCTATACGTCGAAATCGACGGCGCATGCGTCCTATGTCAGCGCCATGGCATCGCAATCCGGCGTCAACCTCGACGAAGAAACCGCGAAGATCAGTTCGCTGCAAAATCAATACACGGCCGCCTCGCAGCTGATCCAGGCGATCAACGAGATGTTCTCGTCGCTGATCAGCGCAGTCCAGAGCGCAAATTGATGAGGTCCGTGTGATGCAGATGCGTGTTGCCACGTTTGCGATGAACGACCAGATGATCGCCTCGGCGCTGCGCACGCAGAGCACCATGGCGAACCAGCAGATCCAGGAGGCGTCGGGCCTGATCTCGTCCGATTTCGGTGGATTGGGCTCGTCGGCGCAGCAGGTCCTGAATCTGCAGGTCTCGGTGACGCGGTCGCAGTCCTATATCGACGCGGCGACGCTGACCAACAGCAAGATCCAGGTGATGTATTCCGCGGTCAATTCGGTCTCCGACCTCGTGACCCAGTTCCGGACGCTGCTCACGAGTGCATCGAGCGCATCCAGCACGGACGCGGCCAGCGTCACCGAGTCTGCCCGCAACATGCTCGACCAGATGGCCTCGCTGCTCAACACCCAGTACAATGGCAGCTACCTGTTTGGCGGTTCCGACACCAAAACTGCGCCGGTCGATATTTCGAGCACGACCTTTGCCGCGGCGACGTCGCCGTCGAGCACCGATACCAGTTATTATCAGGGCAACGATCAGATCGCGTCGGTCCGCGTGTCGGACAACCAGACTGTGTCGTATGGCGTGACCGCCGACAATGCAGCCTTCGAGCAGATCATGCGCGCCATCAATCTGGTGGCCAGCAACTCGCCGCTCTCGACAGAGACGCTCAACGAGGCGCTCGACCTCGCGGTGGATTCCATCGACAAGCTGGGCGTTGTGCAGACCCGGATCTCCAACGCCTCGGCATCGATCGAAAAGGCGAGCGCCTATCAGGCCGAGTATCAGTCCTATGCGCAGACGCTCGGCAGCGATCTGACCAGTGTCGATGTCGCCGCCGTCACCGCCAAGCTATCGACCTACCAGGCGCAGCTCACCGCATCCTATGCAGCGATTGCCAAGGTGCAGAGCCTGACGCTCGCGAGCTATTTGCGGTAAGTCATGGTCGTGACCAGCGCTCGCTTCGCTGGTTTGCTTGCAAGTTGCGGAAAATGCTCGGCTTTCCTAAACCGGACACGGCGCGACCACGGTCCGTCCGCTTGTGCGAGACGACAGGCGGAAGTGGTGCTATCTGCGCAGTCCTGATTGGGGATCGCGTACTCACAAATGGCCCATGTCGTCCTGAGCTTCGATGAGATTGTCGATCATGCGCGGCTTCCTGAGCTCATCCGTCGGCAATCGGGTGCGTTGATCGGCGCATTCGAGTCCGATCCGCGGCCGACATCGGTCTTCGCGACACAGCAGCGCTGGCTGATGGCGCATGCAGCATTCGGGCTTTATTTCCGAAGCCAGGACAGCCGCATTGTGCCCAGCGACTTCCTCAAGCTGGTGGAGCACCACAAGGTTGCAAGCCGCAATACGGCCGACGCGTTCATCAAGGAAATGGTGCAATACGGGTTGGCGCGGCCGGTGGAGGATGCGCACGACAAGCGCACGCGGCCCATCGTCCCGAGCGATGAGAGCCTGCAGCAGATCGGCGGCTGGCTGATGCTGCATCTGGCCACGCTCGACGGTCTCGACGGCGGCACGCGGATGCAGATGCTGCATGCGGGCGCCGATATCCTGCCACGCACTCAGCCGCTGATCGCCGATGCCTTGCTGACGACACCGCCGATCCGTGAGCCCGTGCATACGTTCGCGCTGTTCACCTGGCTAAACGGGGGCGGCATCGTGATGGATCGCATCATGACCAGCATCCCGCAGATCGACCCGGCCGCCGATTGCATTCCGAGCGGAGTCTCGTCGGTGGATTCCTTGATCGGCGGGTTGGTACTGTCGCGCTCGCATCTGGTGCGCAAGCTGCGCGAGGCTGAGGCGCTGGGCAGTCTCGGCTGGGAGGGGCGACCGGACCGCTCGACACTCTGGATCTCGCACGGTTTCTGGCGGGAATATGCGACGGCCCAGGCCGTGAAGCTCGCGATCGTCGATCGGGCGTTTGCGGCGGCCGTTGCTCGCTGATCAGCCCGCGAGTGCTTCTTTCTGCTGCTCGACGGCGAAGGCCTGCAGGATAGCGAAGCGGGCAAGTTCAATCGACACCGCGCCTTCGGCTGCTTCAATCAGCAGATGCGTCGCGGTGCGCCACGCGTCCGTCTTGTATTCGGAATTGGGAAGCCGGGCGATATAGGCGCCCGCATCGCGGAGCGTCGCAAGCCTGTCACCATTCGGGATCTCGATAGGGTCGGTAAAACGGTCGGACCAGGCCATCACACTGCAATCTTATACGCGCTTAGCCCACGAGAACGGTGAAGGGCGCGAGATGTTCCCTGAAGCGAGGCGTGCAATATTACCGCAGGCGTGGAGCTTTCAGCATGCCGCAGGTCCGGTGTCGGTTCCTTTTCGCCTGAAATACGGCGTCGCCGTTGTAATCCGGGCTGTGGAGCCTTATTCCACGGCGCATGAACAACCTCGCTGTCGCCGAAAAACCCCTGATGGCCTGGTCGGGCCAGACGCTGCTGCGCAAGCCGGCGCCGTTCCTGCCCATGAGCCGTGCCGAGATGGACGAGCTTGGCTGGGATGCCTGCGACATCGTGCTCGTCACCGGCGACGCCTATGTGGATCATCCCTCCTTCGGCATGGCGATCATCGGCCGCCTGCTGGAAGCTCAGGGGTTTCGTGTCGGCATCATCTCGCAGCCGGACTGGCATTCGGCCGAGCCGTTCAAGGCGCTGGGCCGGCCGCTGGTGTTCTTCGGTGTCACCGGCGGCAACATGGATTCCATGGTGAACCGCTACACCGCGGATCGCCGCATCCGGAGCGATGACGCCTACACACCGAATGGCGAAGGCGGCAAGCGACCGGACCGCTGCACGGTGGTCTATGCACAGCGCTGCCGTGAGGCGTTCAAGGACGTGCCGATCATTCTCGGCGGCATCGAGGCCTCGCTCCGCCGCATCGCGCATTACGATTACTGGTCGGAGAAAGTGCGTCGCTCGATTCTCGCCGACGCGAAGGCTGATCTGCTGCTGTACGGCAATGCCGAGCGCGCCGTGGTTGAAGTCGCCCATCGGCTGGCCGATGGTGAATCGCCGCGCGATCTCGATGACATCCGCGGCGTCGCGCTGTTCCGCCGCGTGCCGGAGAATTACACCGAACTGCCAGCGGACGATATCGACTCCGCCGATGAAGGCGCCACGCGCCGCAGCGGCGATACGGTTGTGCGATTGCCGTCCTGCGAACAGGTCGAGCAGGACAAGGAAGCCTATGCCCGCGCCTCGCGTGTGCTGCATCGGGAAGCCAATCCGGGCAATGCGCGCGCGCTGGTGCAGCGTCATGGCGATCGCGATCTCTGGCTCAATCCGCCGCCGATCCCGCTGACCTCGGACGAGATGGACTCGGTCTACGACCTGCCTTATGCGCGCGCGCCGCATCCGTCCTATGGCGATGCCAAGATTCCCGCCTGGGACATGATCAAGTTCTCGGTGACGATCATGCGCGGCTGCTTCGGCGGCTGCACCTTCTGCTCGATCACCGAGCATGAAGGCCGCATCATCCAGAACCGCTCCGAAGGCTCGATCCTGCAGGAGATCGAGAAGATCCGCGACAAGACGCCGGGTTTTACGGGGGTCATCTCCGATATCGGCGGGCCGACGGCCAACATGTATCGGATGGCGTGCAAGGATCCGAAGGTCGAGAAGGCCTGCCGCTTGCCGTCCTGCGTCTTCCCCGAGATCTGCCCGAACCTGAACACGTCGCATGACGACCTGATCCGTCTGTATCGCAAGGTGCGCGAGACCAAGGGCATCAAGAAGGTGATGGTCGCGTCCGGCGTGCGTTACGATCTGGCGGTGGAGAGCCCGAAATATATCGAGGAGCTCGTCACCCATCACGTCGGCGGTTATCTCAAGATCGCGCCGGAGCACACCGAGCGCGGGCCGCTCGACAAGATGATGAAGCCGGGCATCAGCACCTATAACCGCTTCAAGAAAATGTTCGATGCCGCTGTGCAGAAGGCCGGCAAGAAGTACTTCCTGATCCCGTATTTCATCGCGGCGCATCCCGGCACGACCGACGAGGACATGATGAACCTCGCGCTGTGGCTGAAGAAGAACCGCTACCGCGCCGATCAGGTGCAGACCTTCCTGCCGTCGCCGATGGCGACTGCGACGGCGATGTATCACACCGGCCTCAATCCGCTGCGCGGCATCCGCCGCGGCGCCAGCGAGAAGGTCGATGCGATCAAGGGCCTGCGCCAGCGCCGGCTGCACAAGGCGTTCCTGCGCTATCACGATCCCGATAACTGGCCGGTGCTGCGCGATGCGCTGCGGGCGATGGGCCGCGCCGATCTGATCGGCCCGCGTCCGGAGCAGCTTGTGCCGGCACATCAGCCGCCGGGTACGGGCAAGGCAGCCGGCACACAGCGACCGGTGCGTCCGGGCGGTGCCCGGATGGGCAAATTCACCACCAAGGGCATCCCGATCCGCAAGTAATCGGTTCAGCTCGCGGCCATCCTTCGAGACGCCGCTGCGCGGCTCCTCAGGATGAGGGTGGAGTTTGTCGCTACAGACGTCCCTCATGGTGAGGACCCCGCGAAGCGGGCGTCTCGAACTATGCAGGCCGAGCACTATCCTCATGTGCACACGCCAACCGAATTGCCACATGTGTGGCGCGGCCGAGTTCCCTCAAGTTCCTTGCGGGTTCCCCATGAATAGCTGTTCCGCGCAGCTGTCGAAGTTCCCGTTTGCGGCGTTGTTTCGGCATGACCGAACGCATCGCAGAGGAATTCCGAGATCTCGCCCGCATCGCCTTGCGGAAGGCACGCGCCTTGCCGCCGGGCCCCGAACGCAATGAGCTGCGCCAGGTGGCGCTGGCCCTGAAGACGCTGGCCGAGAACAACGCCTGGCTCGCAGGGCAGCGGCGCAACCGCTAGCGCTTCGCCTGCGCGATCACGTCATGCGGCATCATCACATGGATGCCCTTTTCGAGATTGACGAGCTGGGTGACGCGCACATCTGCCGCAAGGCTGCAGAGCATGTAGGCGTCCTCGGGCGACAGCGTGGTGCGCGCAGCGACCATCGCGATCATCCGGCGCAGCGCAATCCGTGCAGCCTCATCCAGGTCGGGATCGAAGGCCATGGTGATGAGATGGTCCTTCGTCTCGGCATGGGGCGCTTCGAGCTGGGCATTCTTCACGAGATCGATCTTGAACGTGCCGGTGAGGCCTGTTTCGACGGCGGTGACGCAGACTTCGCCGTCGCCCTGCACGGCATGGCCGTCGCCGCAGGAGAACAGGCCGCCTGCGGCCCAGACCGGCAGATATAGCACGCTGCCGGCGCCGAGCTCCTTATTGTCGATATTGCCGCCGAAATGCGACGGCATGGTCGATGAGGCGCGCCCGACTTCGGGTTTGGGTGCGGTGCCCATCACGCCGAAGAACGGCTGTGCCTGCAACGTGATGCCCCACGGCGTCTTGACGATGTTGTTGGCACGATCGAGCCCGATATGGATGCGGCGGAAATAGTCGAAATCGTCGGGCAATGTGCCCATGCCGGGGCGGAACAGCATGTAGCCCCAGTCGTCGGCGAGCTGGACGTCCTGGATCTGGACGCGTAGCGCATCGCCCGGCTCGGCGCCGCGGACGGCCACGGGGCCGGTGAGAATATGCGGCCCGAGATCGGGTGTGACGGCGTCGATGATGGCGAGTAGTTCCGGGCGCGGTGTCATGCCGGAATCTGTCGGCAGGTGGTCGCGGGTGCCACTGACGCTGGTCATGATGACGGTTTCGCCCGGCTCGATCGTGGCGATCGGCTTCTGCGCGGCGTCGAAATAGCCCCAATGGACGGTGGCGGGTGTCGGCTGGATGGTCTGCATCATTGGTGGCCCCTGATTTCCGATTCTGCGGCACAGCTTACCGGCTGAACCGGCGTTTGCAGCGCAAAATATCCTTTCGCGGGCCGGTGCGATGCCTTATTGCGAGGCCTTCCTTATTGCCCGCGAGTCCCGCCGCCCATGATCCGCCTCGACAATATCAGCAAGCAGAACGGTCATCAGATCGTCTTCATCGAAGCCGCCGGCGCGCTGCTGAAGGGCGAGAAGATCGGCCTTGTCGGCCCCAACGGGTCCGGCAAGACCACCTTGTTCCGCCTCGTCACCGGCCGCGAGCTGCCGGATGAAGGCCAGGTGGTGGTCGAGCGCGGCGTCACGATCGGTTATTTCAGCCAGGATGTGGGCGAAATGTCGGGTCGCAGCGCAACCGCCGAGGTGATGGAGGGCGCGGGCCCCGTCAGCGTGGTGGGCACCGAGCTGAAAGAGCTGGAAGCGGCCATGGCCGATCCGGATCAGGCCGACAGGATGGACGAGATCATCGCCCGCTATGGCGAGGTGCAGGCGCGGTTCGAGGAGCTCGATGGCTACGCGCTCGAGGGCCGCGCGCGCGAGGTTCTGGCCGGTCTGTCGTTCTCGCAGGAGATGATGGACGGCGATGTCGGCAAGCTCTCGGGCGGCTGGAAGATGCGCGTGGCGCTGGCCCGCATTCTGTTGATGCGGCCGGACGTGATGCTGCTCGACGAACCGTCGAACCATCTCGATCTGGAAAGCCTGATCTGGCTCGAGGGATTCTTGAAGGGCTATGAGGGCGCGCTGCTCATGACCTCGCATGACCGCGAATTCATGAACCGCATCGTCACCAAGATCATGGAGATCGATGGCGGCTCGCTGAACTCCTATTCCGGCGATTACGAGTTCTACGAGGCGCAGCGCGCCATGAACGAGAAGCAGCAGCAGGCGCAGTTCGAGCGCCAGCAGGCGATGCTCGCCAAGGAAATCAAGTTCATCGAGCGCTTCAAGGCGCGTGCCTCCCATGCGGCGCAGGTGCAGAGCCGCGTCAAGAAGCTCGACAAGATCGAGCGGGTGGAGCCACCGAAGCGCCGTGAAGTCGTGTCGTTCGATTTTCTTCCGGCACCGCGTTCGGGTGAAGACGTCGCCAGCCTGAAGGGCATCCACAAGGCCTATGGCAGCAAGGTGATCTATGAAGGGTTCGACTTCATGGTTCGCCGCAAGGAGCGCTGGGCCATCATGGGCATCAACGGCGCCGGCAAGTCGACGCTGCTGAAGCTGGTGGCTGGCGCATCCGAGCCGGACACCGGCAGCGTGACCATCGGTGGCAGCGTGAAGATGGGTTATTTCGCCCAGCATGCGATGGATCTGCTCGATGGCGAGCGCACCATCTTCCAGAATCTCGAAGACACCTTTCCGCAGGCAGGGCAGGGCACACTGCGCGCGCTGGCCGGCTGCTTCGGCTTCTCCGGCGACGATGTCGAGAAGCGCTGTCGCGTGCTGTCAGGCGGCGAGAAGGCGCGTCTGGTGATGGCAAAAATGCTGTTCGATCCGCCGAATTTTCTGGTGCTGGACGAGCCGACCAACCATCTCGACATGGCCACCAAGGAAATGCTGATCAAGGCGCTGGCGGATTTCGAGGGCACCATGCTGTTCGTATCGCATGACCGCCACTTCCTGGCGGCGCTGTCGAACCGCGTGCTGGAGCTGACGCCGGACGGCATCCATCAATATGGCGGCGGCTATAACGAATATGTCGAGCGCACCGGCCAGGAAGCGCCGGGGCTGCATAGCTAGCTCAGCCCCTCATGGTGAGGAGGCGCGCAGCGCCGTCTCGAACCATGAGCTGGCCTGGCTCTGAGCTCCGCAGCCATCCTTCGAGACGCGCGCTTTGCGCGCTCCTCAGGATGAGGGGCGGTGTGTGGTGCGCATCACCCCTTCAGCGCCGACAGCGACACGCCGCGCTTCACCACCGTCCGCATCGCAAAACTCGAATGCAGACGCGACACACCCGGCATGCGCGACAGATGCTGTTTGTGGATGCGCTCATAGTCCTGCATGTCACGCGCCTGGACATGGACGAGGTAGTCGTCATTGCCGGACATCAGATAGCAGGACACCACGTCCGGGCATTGCGCGATGGCGCGCTCGAAGGCGGAGAGGGCATCCTCGCTCTGCTTGTCCAGCGTGATGTGGACATGCACGGTCATCATGTAGCCGAGCTCGGCTGCTTCGATCTCGGCGGCATAACCGCGGACGATCCCCTTCTTCTCCAGAGCGCCCAGCCGCCGCGTGCAGGCAGTGGGTGACAGGCCGACCTTCTCAGCTAGCGCCATCTGGCTGATGCGGGCATCCTGCACGATCTCGCGCAGGATCTTTCGGTCGATGGAATCGAGGTCGGCAGGCATGGTTCCCTCGGATCGCAGAAATTCGCTAATATATCGACCATATTCGCCGGAATCCGGCGCCTGAGATGTTAGCATTGGCCTAAATCGCCGTAAAGCGTCGTGAATGGGGTGAGATAGTGACTCGTTGGTCCTCGAATGGAGGTGGCGATCATGCTGGCGCGGGTGGATGTGAACGACAGTGCGCAGCACGCAGGCGCGGTGCTGACCATCGATCTGGCCGGGATCGGCCGGAATTACCGGCTGCTCGCCAGCAAAGTGGGCCCCAACGTCACGTGTGCAGGTGTGGTCAAGGCGGATGCCTACGGGCTCGGCGCTGATCGCGTGGCTCCGGCACTCTATCAGGCCGGTTGCCGGTCGTTCTTCGTCGCGCATCTCGATGAAGGGCTCGATCTGCGCCGTCATCTGCCGCGCGATGTGACCATCCATGTGCTCAACGGCCTGCCGCTTGGCGGCGAGGGTGACTGCGCGGCAGCGGGCCTCGTGCCGGTGCTGAATTCGCTCGATCAGGCGCAGGCGTGGTCACAGCAGGCGCGGGAGCGCGGGCGAAAGCTGGCTGCGGTGGTGCAGGTCGATAGCGGCATGTCGCGGCTTGGCATGTCGCCGCGTGAAGTCGCGCAATTTGTCGAAGCTCCGCTCCCCGGCATCGATGTCACGCTGGTGATGAGCCATCTGGCTTGCGCCGATGAAGCCTTGCATCCGGCCAATGCGTATCAGCACGCGGCATTCGCAGCGCTGGCGGCTCGCTTCCCCGGTGTCCGCAAATCGCTCGCAAATTCCTCCGGCATTTTCATCGGCGGCAGCTATCACCACGATCTGGTGCGGCCCGGTGGTGCCCTTTATGGCATCAATCCATTGCCCGGGCAGGTCAATCCGATGCTGCCGGTGATCCGGCTCACTGCGCAGGTCGTGCAGGTGCGCGATGTCGAGGCCGGTGCGCATGTCGGTTATGGCTGGACCTTGCAGACGGCGCGGCCGACGCGGCTTGCGACTCTCTCGATCGGCTATGCCGACGGCCTGCAGCGCGCATTTGGCGCAAGTGGCGCAGTCTATTTTCGCGGCAAGCGACTGCCGGTTGCCGGACGTGTCTCCATGGACTCGCTCATCGTGGATTGTAGCGAGCTGCCCGAGGGGGCCTTGGCACGCGGTTCGCAAGTGGAGATCATCGGCGGGCATCAGACCATCGATGATCTCGCATCTGCTGCCGGGACCATCGGTTACGAGATGCTGACATCGCTCGGTCGCCGCTACGAACGAATCTATGCTGAGGAAATCGACACGCGCTGGCGCGGTCGTGCTGGGAAGATTGCACTATGAAGGTTCTTGTTCTCGGCGCCGGCGTCATCGGCGTCACCACGTCCTACTATCTCGCCAAGGCCGGCCATGAGGTGACGGTGATCGACCGTCAGCCCGGCCCGGCGCTGGAGACGAGCTTTGGCAATGCCGGCGAAGTTTCGCCGGGCTATGCCTCGCCCTGGGCCGGGCCGGGCGTGCCGAAAAAGGCGCTGGGCTGGATCATGGACAAATATGGTCCGCTGGTGGTGCGCCCGCAGGCCGATCCGTATCAGTGGCGCTGGATGCTGCAGATGCTGCGCAACTGCACGAGCGAACGTTATGCGCTCAACAAGTCGCGCATGGTCGGCATTGCCGAATATAGCCGCGACCAGCTGCGCACACTGCGCGCCGAGACCGGCGTCGCCTATGACGAGCGCAGCCAGGGCACGCTACAGCTGTTCCGCAAGCAGTCGCAGCTCGACGGCGCCGGCAGCGATATCGAGATTCTCAAGCAGTACGGCGTGCCTTACCAGGTGCTCGATAAAGCCGGCTGCGTGCAATACGAGCCGGGCCTGGCCGGCGTGCAGGATCTGTTCATCGGCGGGCTTCGCCTGCCCGATGACGAGACCGGCGACTGCCATCTGTTCACCCAGGCGCTTGAGAAGGTCGCCGCCGGTCTCGGCGTGAAGTTCATCTATGAGACGAGCATCAAGTCGGTGGATGTCACGGGTGGCCGCGTCGCGCAGGTGACAACGAACAAGGGGGTCTTCACCGCCGATCAATATGTGATGGCGCTCGGCAGTTTCTCGCCGCTGCTGCTGCGTCCGCTCGGCATCGATGCGCCGGTCTATCCGGTGAAGGGCTATTCGCTCACAGTGCCGATCACCGATGCGAGCGTGGCGCCTGAGTCCACGGTGATGGACGAAACCTACAAGGTGGCGATCACCCGCCTCGGCGATCGCATCCGTGTCGGTGGCACGGCGGAGGTCGGCAATTACACGCCGCAGCCGACGGCGCCGCGCCGTCTGCCGCTCGACAAGTCACTGACGGACCTGTTCCCGAAAGCGGGCGATCTCGCGCAATCGACCTTCTGGAGCGGCTTGCGGCCGATGACGCCGGATGGTCCGCCGATCGTCGGCCCGACCAAGTTCGGCAACCTTCATCTCAACACCGGCCACGGCACGCTCGGCTGGACCATGGCCTGTGGCACCGCGCGGGTGCTGTCCGACCAGATCTCCGGCAAGGCGCCGGAGCTGGATGTGACCGCGTTGGCGATGGCGCGATATACTTGAGTTTCTAACCTCTCCCCGTTCTTAACGGGGAGAGGTCGGCGCGTCTTCGCGCCGGGTGAGGGGCATGGCACGCGTATTCCGCTTGGCGATCTTTAACGAATCGCATCTTCCCTTCGCTTCGATCGAGCTTCTGTGACATTGGCGTTGTGCCATGCCCCTCACCCGACCGCGCTTCGCGCGGCCACCCTCTCCCCGCGCAAGATGCGGGGAGAGGGAAAAAGCGCATGCCCGCCATGCGCTCATTTCGTCCCATTTACATCCCTCCCGTTTCCGTTTTCAGTTGCCGAAAACCATTCGGGGGAAACATGAGCGGATCATCTGCGTCGGCGCGCGCGCCGGCGAATGCCATCGAGGCTGACTACGTCATCGTCGGTGCCGGCTCGGCCGGTTGCGTACTCGCCAATCGGTTGTCGGCGTCCGGAAAATACTCGGTGCTGCTGCTCGAAGCCGGCCCGCAGGATCGCAATATCTGGATCCACGTCCCGCTCGGCTACGGAAAGCTGTTCAAGGAAAAATCCGTCAACTGGATGTATGAGACCGAGCCCGAGCCCGGCCTCAACGACCGCAAGGTGTTTCAGCCGCGTGGCAAGGTGCTCGGCGGCTCCAGCTCCATCAATGGCCTGCTCTATGTGCGCGGCCAGCATGAGGATTACGATCGCTGGCGCCAGCTCGGCAATGCCGGCTGGGGTTATGACGACGTGTTGCCCTATTTCAAGAAAGCCGAGGATCAGACGCGCGGGCCGGACGATTATCACGGCACCGGAGGTCCGCTGCCGGTGTCGGATTCGCGTTGCCCCGATCCGTTGTCGGAGGCCTTCATTGCGGCGGCGGCGCAGACCGGTCTTCCCGTCAACAATGATTTCAACGGCGCGAGCCAGGAAGGCGCCGGCTGGTTTCAGACCACCACGAAAGGCGGCCGCCGTGCCTCGACGGCGCGGGTCTATCTGCGTCCGGCGCTGAAGAACGGTCATGGCAATCTGCGCGTCGAGACCGAAGCGCCGGCGCAGCGCCTCGTGTTCGAAGGCAAGCGTGCGGTGGGCGTGCAGTTCAAGCAGCACGGCAAGATCAAGACGGCCTTCGCGCGCAAGGAAGTGCTGGTGGCGAGCGGCGCCTATAACTCACCGCAGCTGCTGCAGCTCTCGGGCATTGGCCCGGCCGATCTGCTGAAGGAGCATGGCATCGACGTGCTGCTCGATGCGCCCGGCGTTGGCGCGGATTTGCAGGACCACATGCAGGTGCGCATGGTGATGGAGTGTCCGCAAAAGATCACGCTCAACGATTTCGTCAATCATCCCGTACGCAAGGTGATGATGGGCCTGCAATATGCAGCCTTCCGCAAGGGGCCGCTGACTTACGCGGCGGGCACCACCGGCGCATTCTTCAAGACCGATCCGCGGATGGCGTCGCCGGATATCCAGATTCACTTCCTGCCGTTCTCCACCGATAAAATGGGCGAGAAGCTGCATCCGTTCTCCGGCTATTCGGCATCGGTGTGCCAGTTGCGGCCCGAGAGCCGCGGCTCGCTGCGGATCAAGAGCGCCGATCCATCCGTGCCGCCGGCGATCCGCATCAATTATCTGGCGACGGAAACCGATCGCACCGCGAATGTGGAAGGATTGAAGATCCTGCGCAACATTCTCAATGCGCCGGCGATGAAGCCATTCGTCACGCGAGAGGTGGAGCCGGGCCCCGGCACCGTGACTGATGAGCAATGGCTCGCTTACTGTCGCCAGCGCGGCAGCACGGTCTATCATCCCACATCCACCTGCCGCATGGGCAATGATGCGCGTGCGGTGGTGGATCAGCGCCTGCGTGTGCGCGGCATCGAAGGCCTGCGGGTGATCGATGCGTCGATCATGCCGGACCTGATGTCGGGGAACACCAATGCGCCGGTGATCATGATCGCGGAAAAGGCGTCGGATATGATTTTGGAGGATGCGCGGTAGGCGCCGGTTATCCCTCGCTTGTCATCACCCGCGAAAGCGGGTGATCCAGTAGACATCGGTGGGTGTGTTTCATCACCGAGGTCGGTGTTCACGCGATCGCCCGGTCAAGCCGGGCGACGACAGTCCGGGAGGCTTTTAGCTTACGCCTTCTTCACCCACACCTTGTTGTCATGAAACGCAGCGCCGCCATAGGGCGCGACGGCCTCGCCACCTGTCAGCATATTGATGCCGCGGCCGCCGATATGGGATTTGTTCGGAAAGATCGATTCCGCGATCAGCACGCCGCGGCGAAGCCCGTCGAAAATGCGCGCGGTCAGCGTCGTCTCGCCGCGCATATTGCCGAGCACCACTGCATCGCCATCGGCGATGCCGAGCCCTGCCGCATCCGCCGGATGGATCATCACCGTCGGCGCGCCTTCGCGGGCCTGCGATGATGGCGTCTCGTTGAAGCTCGTATTGAGAAAGCTGCGCGACGGGCTGGTGGCGAGACGGAACGGGTGCGCGTCATCGGCCTGTTCGATCACCGCCCAGTGGTCGGGAAAGGACGGCATCTCGTCCCACGCGCCCATCAGGCCGGCATTGGGCACCGGCACTTTCGACCAATCCGCCTTGAAATGGAATTTGCCGTCGGCATGGGCGAACCCATCGAGATAATGCGAAGCGCGAAAGTCGGGTTGGATGTCGCGCCAGATATCGGCTTCGAGTTCATCGACGCCACCGCGGCCGCTTGCCTTCAGCGTCTCATCAATGATCTCGCGCGGCGTCATGTCGAAGGCACGATGCCTGGCATCGAGCCGTTCGGCGATGCCCTGCAGCACGTCGTGATTGGAGCGGCATTCTTCCGGCGCGTCGATCAGCTTGGTGCCGACCGAGATGTGCTGCTGGCCGCCGCCGTAATAAAGATCGTCATGTTCCATGAACATGGTGGCGGGCAGTACGATGTCGGCCATCATGGCGGTTTCGGTCATGAACTGCTCATGCACGACAACGAACAGGTCGTCGCGCGCAAAGCCCTGACGCACCAGTGCCTGTTCCGGTGCCACCGTCATCGGATTGGTATTCTGGATCAGCATTGCCTTCACCGGCGGGCCGCTCTGCAGTGCTTCGGTGTCTCCGGTGAGGATGCGACCGATCTTCGACTGATCCAGCCGCCGTGTCGTGGGATCGATGGCATCGAGACCCTCGATCAGCGTCTTGTCGAATTTCCAGATCGCCATGTTGTTGTAGAAGGCGCCTCCGCCTTCATGCTGCCAGGCGCCTGTGACCGTCGGCACGCACAGGGCCGCATGCATCTGCACGGCGCCGTTGCGCTGGCGGGTGAAGCCGTAGCCGAGACGGAAGAAGCTGCGCTTGGTCTCGCCGACGAGATGCGCAAAGGCCTCGATCTCTTCCGCAGGAACACCGCAGATCTGCGATGCCCATTCCGGCGTACGGGTCGCCAGATGTGCTTCAAGCTCCGGAGAGGCGTCGGTATATTTCGCCAGATAGTCGCGATCGGCGAGGCCGTCGCGGAACAGCACATGCATCACGCCGGCGGCGAAGGCGCCATCGGTGCCCGGCTTGAGCAGGATCTTGATGTCGGCCTGCTTCATGGTGTCGTTGTCGTAGATATCGACGACAGCGAGCTTGGCGCCGCGCTCCTTGCGCGCGCGGGAAACGTGGGTCATCACATTGACCTGGGTCGAGACCGGATTGGTGCCCCAGATCACGATCAGGTCGGACTTCACCATCTCGCGCGGATCCACGCCCGCCACCTTGCCGGTGCCGGCGGCGAATCCGGCCCAGGCAATGCTGGCGCAGATGGTGCTGTAGAAGCGCGAATAGCGCTTCACATTGGCGAGGCGGTTGATGCCGTCGCGCATCACCAGGCCCATGGTGCCTGCATAATAATAGGGCCAGACAGATTCCGCGCCAAAATCGCGTTCGGCCGCGTCGAACTTCGCCGCGATTTCGTCGAGTGCTTCATCCCAAGTGATGCGCGCGAAATGGCCGGAGCCTTTCGGGCCGGTGCGGCGCATCGGATACATGAGCCGGTCGGGATGGTGGACGCGCTCGGCATAGCGGGCGACCTTGGCGCAGACGACACCGGCGGTATAGGTCTGCTGCTTGGAGCCACGGACCCGGCCGATCGACTTGCCGTCGATCACCTCGATATCGAGCGCGCAGGCCGATGGGCAGTCATGCGGGCAGGTGGAGTTCTTGATTGCGATCTTGGCTTGCACGTTCATGGCGCCACGCTAGCCAAAAGTTTACTGGAGGAAAAGCCGTGGTTTTATGCAGGGCGGCCTGTCCGTCAGGCAGGCCGCCCTGAACGCCACGTTTTCGCAGCTATTTGTCCAGCGCGTCGCGCTGGGCGACCAGCCGGTCCAATTCCTCGTTCTGGCTGGCCAGACGGTCGGCGGCGCGTTCCTCGTTGCCGTCGCCTGCAGCCCCAGCAGCTTGTTCGATCAACTGGCGGATATTGTCACGGACAATGGCGATGCGATCGTCAAGTTCGGCGGCGGATAGGGGAACGCTCATGGTGATCTCCGTGGCCCGCAACGGGCTGTCCATAACACTTAGTGGGTCCGGAGCCGGTTTCCATTGAACGATCGTCAGCTCGCAGCCGAATGGACCGGATAATCGGTATATCCCTTCTCCTCGCCGCCATAGAAGGTGGCGCGGTTATAGGGGGTGAAAGGCACGTTCAGCCTGACACGCTCCGGGAGATCGGGATTGGCGATGAAGGGCCGCCCAAAGGCGATGACGTCCACATTGCCTGAGGCAACGGCTTCCTCCGCCGAGGCACCGTCGAAACCGCCGGCAGTGACCAATACGCCCTTCCAGAGTGGGCGGAACAGCTCATAGGCCTTCGGCACATTGTCGTGAAACACTTCCGCGCGGCCGACGCCGCTGGTGCGGGGTTCGACGAGGTGGAGATAAGCGAGGCCGAGCTTGTCGAGCTCATTGGCCACATAGGTGTAGAGCGGCATCGGATCGGCTTCGCCGGAATCATTGGAGACGCCATAGGGCGAGATGCGCACAGCGACGCGATCCGCAGTCCATGCATCGACGACGGCCTTGGTCACCTCAAGCAGCAGGCGAGCCCGGTTCTCGATGGAGCCGCCATATTGGTCGGTGCGTTGATTGCTGCGTGTCTGCAAAAACTGTTCGAGCAGATAGCCATTGGCGCCGTGCACCTCGACGCCGTCGAAGCCGGCTTCGCGGGCATTGCGTGTCGCTTGCGCATAGGCGGCGATGATGCCGGGGATCTCATCGGTCTCCAGCGCGCGTGGCGTCTCATACGGCACGGTTTCGCCGGAAGGCGTGCGCGTGGTGGCGTTGATGGCGATGGCCGAGGCGGAAACTGGCAGCTTGCCATCGGGCTGCAACGAGGAATGCGAGGCGCGGCCGACATGCCAGAGCTGCAGGAAGATGATGCCGCCTTTGGCATGTACGGCATCGACGACCTCTTTCCAGCCGGCGATCTGCTGCTTCGAATAGATGCCGGGTGTGTTCGGGCTGCCCTGTCCTTCCGGCATCACCTGCGAGGCTTCAGCGATGATGAGGCCGCCTTGGCTGGCGCGCTGCGCATAATATTCGACATTGAGTGGACGGGGGGCGAGCGCCGCCTTCTCAGCGCGCATGCGCGTCAGGGGAGCCATGGCGACGCGGTGGCTGAGCTGGAACGGGCCAACCTTTAGCGGCTTGAACAACGAAGACGACGTCATCTGTACTCCATTCAAAAATCAAATCGGGTGATAGCAGCGAAAACGATGCGACGCATGCGTATCGTCCAATACGCAGGCACCACTGGTCAATCAAAGTTGTAAAAACACCATTCGCTGCAGTGCAGCGATGATGCTACGAGACGGAATGTTTTGGCCATATGGGCCCGGAATTGACGAGGACGGTTGCGATGACGGAGCTGGTGAAGAAGAAGGTCGAGGGCGTCGGCGAATATAATAGCGCAGCTGGCGGCTGGGGCGCGTTGAAGGCCGTGGCGGATGTGGTGCGCAGCCAGCTCGCGGTGGTCGATGAAACCCGCGGCCTGCTCACCATGAACCAGCCGGCGGGCTTCGATTGCCCCGGCTGCGCCTGGCCCGATCCGAAGCATACGTCATCTTTTGAATTCTGCGAGAACGGCGCCAAGGCGGTGTCGTGGGAAGCGACGGCCAAGCGGACGACGCCGGAGTTCTTCGCCGAGCATACGGTGAGCGAGCTTTGGAAATGGCACGATCACGATCTGGAAAATCATGGTCGCCTGACCCATCCGGTCGCCTATGACGCCGCAAGCGACAAGTTCGTTGAAGTCTCGTGGGACGATGCGATGGCGCGCATCGGCGCCGGCCTGCGTGCTTTGCCAGATCCGAACATGGCGGAGTTCTACACGTCGGGCCGCTGCTCGAATGAGGCGGCGTTCCTGTATCAGCTTTTCGTGCGCGAATACGGCACCAACAATTTCCCTGATTGCTCGAACATGTGTCACGAGGCCACCAGTGTCGGCCTGCCGAAGTCGATCGGCATCGGCAAGGGCACGGTGACGCTGGAAGATTTCGATCACGCCGACGCCGTGTTCTGCATCGGGCATAATCCCGGCACCAATCATCCGCGCATGCTCAACACGCTGCGTGCCTGCTCCAAGCGCGGGGCGGCGATCGTGTCGATCAATCCGCTGCGCGAGCGTGGGCTCGAGCGTTTCATCTCGCCGCAGCATCCGTCGGAAATGCTGACGGGCAATGCGACGCAGCTGTCATCGGTCTACTACCAGATCAAGGTTGGCGGTGATCTCGCGGTGCTGAAGGGCATGATGAAGGCCGTGGTGGCGCTCGATGCGGAGAGTCGCGCTGCCGGCGGACCGGATGTGCTCGACCGCGCCTTCATCGCCGAACATACCCAGGGTATCGACGGTCTGCTGGCCGATCTCGACGCGACGTCATGGGAGTCGATCGAGGCTTCATCGGGTCTGAAGCGCGCGGACATCGAGCATCTCGGCCGCATCTACGCCAATGCCAAGAGCGTCATCATCAATTACGGCATGGGCATCACCCAGCACCGCCACGGCGTCGCCAATGTGCAATACATCGCCAATCTGCTGCTGCTGCGCGGCAATTTCGGTCGTCCGGGCGCCGGCATCTCGCCATTGCGCGGGCACTCGAATGTGCAGGGTGATCGCACGGTCGGGATCACCGAGTTGCCGAATGATGCACTGCTCGACGGCATCAAGCGCGTGTTCGGCTTCGATCCGCCGCGCGCCCATGGACATGATGCGGTGGCGTCGGTGAAGGCCATTCGCGATGGCCGCTCCAAGGCGCTGGTCGCGCTTGGCGGCAACCTGGCGGTGGCGATGCCAGATCCGGAGGTCACCTATCCGGCGATGCGCAGTCTCGATCTGGTCGTGCATATCGCCACCAAGCTCAATCGCTCGCATCTTCTGATCGCGAAGGAATCGATCATCCTGCCGTGCCTCGGCCGCACGGAGATCGACATACAGGCAGGTGGCAAGCAGCTCGTCACCGTCGAGGACTCCATGTCGATGGTGCATGGGTCGCGCGGGGGATTGAAGCCGGCGTCGGAGCATCTGCGCTCGGAAGCCCGCATCGTCGCCGATATGGCGATCGCCACGTTGCCTGATACCAAGGTGGATTGGCTCGATTACGTGGCCGACTACAACAAGATCCGCGATGCCATCGAGGGTGTGTTTCCTGCATTCAAGGATTATAACGAGCGCATCAAGAAGCCCGGTGGCTTCCGCCTGCGCAATGCAGCGTCGGAGCGCGAGTGGTTGACCGAAAGCGGCAAAGCGCAATTTCTCGTGCTCCCCGGCGTTTATGAAGACGGCTCGGATCAACATGCGCTGACGCTGACGACACTGCGCAGCCATGACCAATACAACACCACGATCTACGGCATGAACGACCGCTATCGGGGCATCACCGGCCGGCGCGATATCGTGTTCGTCAATGCGGAAGATCTTGCCAGCCGCGGTCTCGCCCATGGCGATGTGATCGATGTCGTGCTGGATGGCAAGAGCGGAGTCGAACGCGCCATGCGCGGCTTTACGGCCGTGGAATATGACATCCCGAAAGGCTCGATCGCGGCCTATTATCCCGAGGCCAATGTTCTGGTCGCGCTCGAAGAGCACGATGCGCGCTCGGGAACGCCGGCTTACAAATCGGTGCCGGTGAAAATCAGCGCTGCCGCCTAGCTGCAGCGCAGCATGAGCAATGCATGACCGCCACTGCTTTAGTGGCGGTTGCCGCCTGCGACATTTTTGCGTAGGCGAGCAGCATCATGTCTGCTGCTGAAACTCTGTCTCCTGCCAAGCCCGAAGCCATCGAAGCGCCTGTGAGCACAGCGCTGCTGGCGGCACTTCTCATTCTCACCTGCGGCCATGTGCTGTCCAACATGCTGCGGACGACGCCGGCCCTGGCGATCGACGTCATGGCGCCGGATCTTGGCGTCACGCCGCAGAGTCTGGCTGCATTGACCTCGGCCTATCACTTCTTCTTCGCCATGCTGCAGATCCCGATCGGTGTTGCGTTGGATCGCTACAGCATTCGCTCAGTGTCTCTGGTGTTGTTTGTCGGCACCATTATCGGCGCGGCGATCGCGGCCTTTTCGACTGGACCTGTGTCCTTCTTCGTCTCACAGGCCACGATCGGCATGGCGACGTCGGGCATGTTGATGTGCCCCATCACCCTCGCGGCCAAGCGGCTGACGCCGGCGCAGTTCGGTTTGTGGTCCGGTGTCATTCTGTCGTTCGGCAATTCCGGCCTGCTGCTGTCGGCAAGCCCGCTGGCCTATGTCGTCGAGCATTGGGGGTGGCGTGCCGGTTACTGGACCGCAGTTGCAGCTGCTGTCGTGGTGGCCTGCCTGATCGCAGTCATCGTGCCGGCCGCCCGACCGGAAGGACAGCAGCGCGCGCTCGGCGCGGAAATGGTGTCGGTGCTGCGCCTCGGACTGTCGCGCGCAGTACGCGGCATCATCATCCTCGCTTTCGTCTCACTGGCAATGCAGCTGGTGCTACGCGGGATCTGGGCGGGGCCCTGGCTGATGACGATCAAGGGCCTGTCGCGTATCGAGGCTGGCAATGTGTTGCTGCTGTTCACGCTCGCGCTGGTGATCGCGCCGGCGGTGTCCGGCATCATCGATCGCAAGTTCGGCCATCGGCGTGTGTTGTTGCTCAGCGTACATCTGATCGCTGCCGTCTTGCTGCTGACCATGGCGCTCGGTGCGCCCGGCTATCCACTGGCGCGTCTGTTCGGTATTCCACTGATGCCAGTAGCCGTCGATACCGTGTTGCTGGTGACGTTCGGCTTCCTCGTCTCCATGCAGCCGCTGATCTATGGGATGGTCCGTGAGGCTGTTGCCCCCGAAAATATCGGCAAGGCGCTGTCAGCAGCCAATCTGGCTTTCTTCCTGGGCACGGCGGTGGTGCAGTCGGTTACCAGCCCGGTTGCGGCCTATTGGGGGCTGCCTGCTGTGCTGATCGTCATGGCGGTATGTTTGACCACAGGCGCCTTGATTTTCTTTGCTTTGACGCGCCCGTCGATGCAGCGCGCGAAACCGTGATGACGCGGCGATTTCGCCGCTTTCAAGGTGCTGGCGCGACGCATTCGCTTGTGATCAGATGTGGTGTGACGCGGCAATGACGTCGCGAACAGTAGATTTGCAGGAGGAGGATAACTTGCCTTTCTTCGTCAAAGGGACTGATACGTCCGGTACCGTTTCACTGCGCCGCGACAATGCCGCGGGTGCGGTCAAGAAGGCCAAGGAGCTGCTGGACGACGGCAGCTGGGATATCGAGATCGTCAGCCCCGACGGCCTCGTCTATCCGCTCGCCGAGTTCGAGGCGATTCAGGATGCGCCATCGGCGACCAAGCACTGACTGACGGATCG
Source organism: Tardiphaga sp. GW821-FHT12E02 (assembly GCF_058807155.1). Taxonomy (NCBI): domain Bacteria; kingdom Pseudomonadati; phylum Pseudomonadota; class Alphaproteobacteria; order Hyphomicrobiales; family Nitrobacteraceae; genus Tardiphaga; species Tardiphaga sp. GW821-FHT12E02. The sequence goes on along the minus strand of NZ_JBXAQK010000001.1, from coordinate 208,429 downwards.
TCGGGCAGGTGGCGGCATCGGAACTCATCTTTCACCACTATCCGCGTTCGCCATTCGCCGAGAAAATCCGGGTCGCATTCGGGTTGAAGGGTCTGCGCTGGCGCTCGGTCGAGCAGCCGCGCATGGCGCCGAAGCCGCAGCTCGTTCCGCTCACTGGCGGCTATCGCCGTATCCCCGTTTTGCAAATCGGCGCTGATATCTATTGCGACACCCGGCTTATTCTCGCCGAGCTGGAGCGACGATATCCTGAGCGAACTTTATATCCGCCGGGCACGCGTGGCATGGCCGACATGGTCGCGGGCTGGGCTGATCAGGCTTTGTTTGCCACATCGCTGGGTCTCGTTTTCGGCCTCAATGGCGATCGCTTTCCGCCGGAGCTGCATGCCGATCGTGCAATATTCACGGCCGGCAAATTCGATGGATGGGACAGCGAGAAGATGCGCCCGCGCGTGCCATCGTTGCGCGATCAGTTTCGGCAGCATCTGACATGGATTGATCAAGGCCTGACTGAGAGCGGTCCCTTCATCTTGGGTGATGCGCCTTCGCTCGCTGATCTCGCCGTCTATCATCCACTATGGTACGCGCGCGGGAATCTTGGAGAAGGCGAGGGCGTGTCCGATCATCCGCGCGTGCTGGCATGGATGGATCGCATGGGCGCGCTCGGCCATGGCCATAGCGACGCGATGACGCCGGACGCGGCGCTCGATGTGGCTCGCGCTGCCGAACCAGACATCGTCAGCGCTACCGCGTCGGAATGGCCGCTCGGCACGCCGCTTGCGGTGACGCCGACGGATTGGGGCTTCGACACGGTGACGGGCACCTGCCTTGCCGCAGGCCCGGACCGCGTCACATTGCAGAGGAATGATCCCGCAGTCGGGACAGTCGCCGTTCACTTTCCGCGCATTGGCTTCGCAGTGACAACGCTCTGACTGAGACTATTGCGATACCTTTCGACTCGCAATTTGAAACTGTACGGCTAGTATCGGAACTCGACGGGGGCGCTCCGTGCCCGCTGGGGGATTGCGATGATCTATCTGCTTGGATTGTTGTTGGGCGTGGTCACCGGCTTGCGGGCGATGACAGGAGCGGCGGCAGCCAGCTGGGCTGCCTATCTCGGGGTCGCAAAGGTCACTGGCACCTGGCTCGCATTTCTCGGCTCGAGCTGGGCCGTCGCCATCGTCACCATCCTTGCTGCCGTTGAACTGATTACCGATCAACTGCCATCGACACCAAGTCGTAAAGTGCCGGTGCAGTTCGCCACCCGCATTGTTGTCGGCGCGATTGCCGGGATTGCGATTGCGGGGACGGCCAACTGGCTGTTCGGCGGTGCGGTCGGTGCCATCGGTGCAGTTATCGGCACACTCGGCGGCGCACATATCCGCGGCATACTCGCATCAAGCTTCGGCAAGGATGCGCCCGCCGCCTTCATCGAGGATGCTGTCGCTATTATGGGTGCAATATTGATCGTATTGGCGCTGAAATGACCCAGGCTTTCGACGCCATCATCATCGGTGCCGGTCAGGCCGGCCCGTCGCTGGCGGGCCGTCTCACCGCGGCCGGGCAGAATGTCGCGATCATCGAGCGCCATCTGTTCGGCGGCACTTGCGTCAATACCGGCTGCAAGCCCACCAAGACCATGGTGGCGAGCGCCTATGCTGCGCATCTGGCAAGGCGTGGTGGCGATTATGGCGTGATCATCGACGCGCCGGTGCGGATCGACATGGCGAAGGTTCGCGCGCGTGCGGACAAGGTCATCAAGGATTCGCGGAACGGCGTCGAAGGCTGGCTGCGCCATATGAAGAATTGTACGGTGTTTGATGGCCATGCGCGCTTCGAAACCGCGAACAGCTTGCGTGTGGGTGACGATGTTCTGACTGCGCCAAAGATCTTCATCAATGTCGGCGGTCGCCCCGTGATCCCGGATTTTCCGGGCGTGAATGATGTGCCCTATCTCACCAATAGCGGCATGTTGAAACTCGACCGCGTGCCGAAACATCTGGTCGTGGTCGGCGGCAGCTATATCGGTCTCGAATTCGCGCAGATGTTTCGCCGCTTTGGTGCCGAGGTGACGGTGGTGGAGAAGGGGCCGCGGCTGGTATCGCGCGAGGATGCAGATATCTCCGCACTGATCCGAGAGATACTGGAAGCCGAAGGAATTCACATCCGCACCGGCGCTGAATGCATCACCTTCAAGCCGCATGCGGATGGCGTTGCTGTCGGGGTCGATTGCACTGAAGGTGCGCCCGAGGTGATCGGCAGCGATGTGCTGCTTGCGGTGGGACGCCGGCCGAATACTGATGATCTCGGTCTCGACAAGGCCGGCGTGGCCACGGATGAGCGCGGCTATATCAAGGTCGATGACAGCCTCGCCACTAATGTCCCGGGCATCTATGCGATGGGCGATTGCAACGGCCGCGGCGCCTTCACGCATACGGCCTATAATGATTTCGAGATCATCGCTGCCAATCAGCTCGATGGTGCGAGCCGCAAGGTCAGCGATCGCATTCCCGGCTATGCGCTGTTCATCGACCCGCCGCTCGGTCGTGTCGGCATGACGGTGACACAGGCAAAGGCGACGGGCAAAAAGCTGCTCATCGGCGAGCGACCGATGACACATGTCGGGCGCGCGGTGGAAAAGGGGGAGACGTTCGGCAAGATGCAGGTGGTCGTCGATGCGGAGACGAAGAAGATTCTGGGTGCAGCGATCCTTGGTACGTCAGGCGACGAGGCGATCCACGGCATTCTGGACATCATGAATGCCGGCGCGGATTACACCGAGCTGCAATGGGCGGTGCCGGTGCATCCCACGGTGTCGGAATTGATCCCGACGCTTCTCAGTGAGATGAAGAGCAATTAAGCGAGCTGGAATTTCAGCGCCGTCATCAAGGTCAGCAGCGTGATGCCGCAGGCGGCGCAGACGATGGCCATATTGATGACGCTTCGGGTGGCCGTGCGCAGAACGGCGAAAGCCGGATGAGCGGCCTCATGGGTATCCGCTTTCTTGCGCGGAGCCGTTTTCTTCTTCGCTGCCATGGTGATGATCCCCAAAGAGACGGGTCAGGCCGTTGACCGACCTGACCCTGACGCCTTCCCTGCCGAGGTTTGTCCCTCGATCATGCAGGGATCATCGCATGAACCTGGGCTGAACTGCTTAAGGGAATTGGTGAATCAAATCTGACTGGATTCGATGGTTTACGAAATTCCCTAGATGGTTCGCCCGCCATCCACCGGCAGAATCACGCCGGTCAGGAATTCGGATTCCTCACCGGCCATATAAACGCAGGCATTGGCGATATCCGATGGGCGCGACATGCGGCCGAGCGGAATGGTGCCGATGAATTTGGCGCGGTTTTCCGGCGTATCGGGCACGCCCATGAAGGCTTCCAGCAGGCCGGTTTCGCCCATCACCGGCGCGATGCAATTGACGCGGATGCCGTCGGGGGCGAGCTCCACGGCCATGGATTTCGACATCAGGTTCACCGCGCCCTTGGAGGCGTTGTACCAGGTAAGGCCGGGACGGGGACGCACACCGGCTGTGGAGCCGATATTGATGATACGGCCGCTCTTCTGCTTCCTCATCACGGGCACGCAGGCATTGGTCATCAGGAAGATCGCCTTCACATTGACGTCGAAGACACGGTCGAATTCTTCCTCGGTTACTTCCAGCATCGGCTTGTTGCGGAAGGTCCAGCCGGCATTGTTGACGACCACGTCGAGCTTGCCGAATTTATCGACCGCGAGCTTCACGGCGGCATCCACATCGGCCTTGTTGGCGACGCTGCCGCCATGGGCGATGGCGCTCGCACCGATTTCATCAGCCACTTTCTTCGCGCCGTCGGCGTTGAGATCGAAGATCACGACCTTGGCGCCTTCACGCGCATAGGATCGCGCAATTTCGGCGCCGAATCCGGATGCGCCGCCGGTGACGATGGTGGACAGGCCCTGAAGTCTCATGTGGTTTCTCTCCCGTTGCCGCGCCACGATCGGGCGCTTGTCGTTTTGAATATGAATGCCGAGGCGCGACCGAGCGCCGCAGGCATGTTGTCGCAAAAGCCGGACAGGCTGTACAGCTTCGGTATCCGCGATAAAATTTTGGTGCAGAAAAAAGGGCGACCTTGCGGCCGCCCTCGATCCAATCATCAATGTCGCAGCTTTATTCGGCGCTGCTGACGAGCCGGAGCTGCGTCTTCTGATCCATCTGGCTGCGATAGGCCTCGACATAGTCTTCCGCCATGCGACGGGCCGAAAAGCGTTTTTCGAAATGCTTGCGGATCGCGACGCGGTCCATGCCGGCGAGGCGGCCCACGGCATTCACGGCGCTGAGTTCATCCTCGACAATAAAGCCGGTGAGGCCCTGGTCGATGATCTCCGGCACCGAACCGCGATTATAGGCAATCACCGGCGTACCGCAGGCCATCGATTCGATCATGACCAAGCCGAACGGCTCGGGCCAGTCGATCGGCAGCAGCAGGCCATAGGCGCCCGACAGGAAGTCCGGCTTTTCGCGATCGCTGATTTCGCCGATGAACTCGACCAGCGGGTGATCCATCAGCGGCTTCACCACGGCTTCGTAATATTCCTCGTCGGCGCGATCGACCTTGGCAGCGATCTTCAGCGGAATGCCGGCGCGGATGGCGATCTTGATGGCGCGATCGACGCCCTTTTCCGGAGCGATGCGGCCGAGCACCGCAAGATAGCTCGGCTTGACGTCCTGCGGCGTCAGCAGTTTCTCCGGCAGGCCGTGATAGATCGTCTTGATGAAATTCGCCTGCGGCACCGGACGACGCTGGGCGTCCGAGATCGAGATCACCGGCGCTTTCGAGAATGTCGTGAAGGTCGGCTGATGCTCCGGCAGATCGAGGCGGCCGTGCAACGTGGTCACGAACGGTGTCGGCTGGCGGGAGAATAGCGAGAACGGGTAGTAATCGAGATGGAAGTGCAGAATGTCGAATTCGTCATCATCACATTTCTGACGCACCCGCTCCAGCATTTCCATGTGAAGTGCATTCGGATCGCGCACCGAGCCGTCGAGGCGGAGCGCCTTCGGCCAGCCGGCGTCGAGCTTGGCTGTGGTCTGTGAATCGCCACTGGCGAAAAGCGTCACGTCGTGCCCTTGCGCGACAAGCTCTTCAGTCAACCAGTGGACGACACGTTCAGTGCCGCCATAGAGCTTGGGTGGAACAGCTTCAGTCAGTGGAGCCACTTGCGCGATGCGCATTTACATATCTCCCATGTTGGAAGTGAGGAGCTCACGACATGTGAGCATTGAGGCACCGGCATTGCCAGGCAGGGGAACGTTCTCGCATCTGCGAAGTTCCTTACCCATCTGCGACTTTCCTCCACACTGTCGTCTTGCTGCCGCCATCACGCTCTTTCAGGTTCAGGGAACTACTGACGCTGATCGAATGTTGCGCAGAAAAGGCGAGAGCGTGAGTAATTCGCGGCCACATAAGTTTCGTCCACGGGCGGGGACGCTGTCCGTAAAGCTTCCAGTTCCTCCTCAAGGGGTTTAGTTCTCAATGGACAGTCTTTCCGGATACGCACAGCACCCGTTTGCGTTTGTGATGCGATACATCAAGCGGCGCTCTGTCTCGCATTCCGTCATTCTGCTTGCCGTGCTTGGCGCAGTTGCTTGCTCTGTCGGCACGCAATACGGCATCAAGCATCTGGTCGACGGGCTGTCTGCAGGTCCAAGTCATGCGACCAACGTGATCTGGTGGGCCTTCGGTGGATTGATCGCGCTGATTACGGCGGACATGTTCCTGTGGCGTGTCGCCAGCTGGATTGCGAGCTACACCTTTGTCAGCGTGACCGGCGATCTGCGTCGCGATATCTTTCGCCATCTGACCGGACACGCACCGAGCTATTTCACGGATCGCCTGCCCGGCATGCTGACCAGCCGGATCACGGCGACGTCGAATGCCGTCTTCACTGTCGAAAACATGTTCATCTGGAATGTGTTGCCGCCGATCGTCGCGACTTTCGCGGCCATCCTCCTGATCGGCACCGTCAGCCTGCCGATGGCCGCAGGCCTCACCGTCGTCGCCGGTGCTGTCGTGGCGCTGATGTTCAAGATGGCCGCGGCGGGCAAGGGCCTGCACAATGACTTCGCCGACAAGGCTGCTGCTGTCGATGGCGAGATGGTCGATGTCATCAATAACTTGCCGCTAGTCCGCGCATTTTGCGGCCTGAGCTTCGAGCATGATCGCTTCGACGATACTGTCGATCGCGAATTGCATGCACGCGGACGCAGCCTGCGCTATCTCGAACGTCTTCGACTAACTCACGCAGCGATTACGGTGGTGCTCACCATCGGGTTGCTCGGCTGGGCCATCATGCTGTGGCAGCGTGGCGGTGCGTCCACAGGCGACGTGGTGCTGATCTGTACGCTGGGCCTCTCCATCCTTCATGCGACACGCGATCTCGCGGTGGCGCTGGTGGATGTTACGCAGCATATCGCGCGTCTGTCGGAGGCGCTGGCGACACTGCTGGTGCCGCATGAGCTGCGCGATCACCCCGAAGCCGAGCCGCTGGTGAAATCTGGCGCGGCCATCGCCTTCGATAATATCTCGTTCCAATATCCGGGCGGGCAGAAGGTGTTCGATAAGTTCACGCTGCGCCTCAATGCCGGTCAGCGCGTCGGTCTGGTCGGGCAATCCGGCGGCGGCAAGTCGAGCCTGTTTGTGTTGCTGCAGCGCTTCTACGACACGCAGGAAGGCAGCATCAGTATCGACGGTCAGGATATTTCGCGCGTCACGCAGCAAAGCCTGCGTCACGCCATCTCGGTGGTGCCGCAGGATATCTCGCTGTTCCATCGCTCCATCATGGAGAACATCCGTTACGGGCGCCCGAATGCCAGCGATGAGGATGTGCTGCGAGCCGCAGTCGATGCGCGCTGCGATTTCATCGAGCAGTTGCCGGAAGGTCTGGATACCATGGTCGGCGATCGCGGCGTCAAACTGTCGGGCGGGCAGCGTCAGCGCATTGCGATTGCCCGTGCGTTCCTGAAGGACGCACCGATCCTGCTGCTCGACGAAGCCACCGCTGCCCTGGACAGCGAGTCCGAAGAAGCCATCCGCGAGGCGCTCGCGCGCCTGATGCGAGGACGCACGGTCATTGCCATCGCCCATCGTCTTGCGACACTGCGGAATTTCGATCGCGTCGTCGTGCTGCGAAGCGGCAAGATCATCGAGGATGGCAAGCCCGATCTCCTGATGCAGGGGCAGGGCCCCTATCGCGAACTCGTGACGCAGGAGATGAGTCGGTTGGCCGCTCACGCGGCCTGACGACTCAGCTAATCTGCACGATGCGTTCCCGCATGCGTATCGCCATCTCCATTCAACTGGCAGAGGTCACCCATGCCCGTCGAAGCTATTGCTGCAAAACGCGACGCCCTCGCCGATCAGAAAGTCAGCGAGTCGCCGTTCTATATTCCGATGACAGGTCCGGCCTCGCGGCCGCGCCGCGCGCTCAAGCATGATGATACATTCGCGGTGCTCGACAGCCATGGCGACATCGGTGCATCCGCCGGGGGGCCGGATGGATTGTTCAACAAGGATACGCGCTATCTCGCGCGCCTCGAACTGGCGCTGGATGACGTTCAGCCGCTTCTTCTCGGCTCCAATCTGCGCGACGACAACTCGTCACTGACCATCGATCTGACCAATCCTGACATTTATCGCAACGGGCGGATCGTCCTGCAGAAGGACATGCTGCATGTCGTGCGCACTGTCTTTTTGTGGCGTGGGGCCGCCTATCAGCGCATCGGCTTGCAAAATCACGGCAATGAGCGGGCGAGCTTCGATCTGACTTTGTCGTTCGATAACGATTTTGCCGATCTGTTCGAGGTACGCGGCGAGAAGCGCAAGCATCGCGGTGTCGCGACCAGCCGTCTCGTTGATCCCAGCCATGTGGCGCTGGAATATACCGGGCTCGATGACAAGCCGCTGCGCACCATGATGTATTTCGACCCGCGCCCGACGCAGTTGTCCGCCAACAAGGCGACCTATCATTTCGATCTGGGGCCGCAGGAGGTGACATCGCTTTTCGTTGCAGCGAGCTGCAATGTCGGCGTCGATCACAAGCCTGTGCCGTTTCTGCGCGGATTGCTGGCGCACCGCCGCGAGATGCGCAATTTCAGCAAGGGCGCGACCACCATCGAGACCTCGAACGACATCTTCAATGAAGTGTTGTGTCAGGCCATGGGTGATCTCAACATCCTCATGACCAACACGCCGCAGGGGCGTTATCCTTATGCAGGCATTCCCTGGTATTCGACCACATTCGGACGCGATGGTCTGATCACGGCTTTGCAGATGCTGTGGATCGATCCGCGCGTGGCGAAGGGCGTATTGTCCCGACTGGCGGCCTTCCAGGCCAAGGAAGTCGATCCGCTCAACGATGCCGAGCCCGGCAAGATCCTTCATGAAATGCGCGGTGGCGAAATGGCGGCACTGCGCGAGGTGCCGTTTGCGCAATATTATGGAAGCGTGGATTCGACCCCGCTCTTCGTCTTGCTGGCGGGCCTTTATGTCGAGCGGACCGGCGATGATGAAACTCTGCGCGAACTGTGGCCGGCCATCGAGGCTGCGTTGAAATGGATCGACGGCCCCGGCGATCCGGATGGCGATGGCTTCGTCGAATATCAGCGCGCCACCGAGCAAGGCCTGCAGAACCAGGGTTGGAAAGATTCGTATGACGCGATCTTCCATGCCGATGGCAAATTAGCGGAAGGCAATATCGCGCTCGCGGAAGTGCAGGGCTATGTCTATGCCGCCAAGCACCTCGCCGCCCGGATGGCGCTGCGGCTGGAGATGGCCGGGCGCGCCGAACAGCTCGAGGCAGAGGCCCAGCAGCTCGCTGATCGGTTCGAGGAATCATTCTGGTGCGAGGAGATCGGCACTTATGCGTTGGCCTTGGATGGTGCCAAGCTGCCTTGTGTCGTCCGCTCGTCCAATGCTGGCCAGTTGCTGTTTACCGGCATTGTGCGCGAGGAACGTGCGCGCATGGTCGCGGCCGATATGATGCGGCCGCATTTCTTCACCGGATGGGGAATCCGCACCATCGCGCGCGGCGAAGCCCGCTACAATCCCATGTCCTATCACGACGGCTCGATCTGGCCGCATGACAATGCGCTCATCGCGCTCGGCCTGTCGCGCTATGGCCTCAAACATTCGGTCGAAGCCGTGTTCAAGGGATTGTTCGACACAGCGACCTACATGGACCTGCGTCGCCTGCCGGAGCTGTTTTGTGGCTTCCAGCGCGAGAAGCGGCGGGGCCCCACGCTTTATCCGGTGGCCTGTGCGCCACAGGCCTGGGCCAGCGCCACGCCGTTCACATTGCTTGAGGCGGCGCTCGGCATCGAATTCGATATTGCCCGCAATGAGATCCGTTTCCGCGATCCGCGGCTGCCGTCGTTCCTGCAGCATGTCATCCTGCGTGATGTCAGGCTCGGCGACTCCAGCGTCGATCTATGCCTGCGCAAGCACAATGATGATGTGTCGCTGGAGGTGCTTCGCAGCCGCGGCCAGATCAGGGTTTCGATCGTGCTGACGCATTGATGCGTTTCGCGTCAGCAACAAGTTTGAGTGAGGAACAATCCATGTCCGCAATCCGCTTTATGGTCGGACTGCTTGCCGTATCAATTGCAAGCGCGTCCGCATTCGCGGCTGATGCGCCTGTGCCTCCGCCCGTGCCCGCACAAGCAACGCAGCCTGAACCAGCGCCAACCAGCAAATCAGAGGCCGCGCCATCACCGCCAGCTTCACCCGCGCCTGATAGTCAGCCACCGCCCGCGCAAGCTGCTGTACCCCCGGCAACCATCGAGCCGGTGAAACCCGCTACTCCGCCAAAACCCGATGTCGCGCCTGCAGCCATGCCGCCTGCCGCCAAGCCGCCATCGGTGACGGTCATCGATACATTTGATGCCAAAGGTATTCTTGGCCGCGATGTGCGCAGCCCCGCCAGCGAGAATATGGGCCGCATTGCGGATGTGATCGTCGATCGCGCCGGGCAGGTGCGTGGCGCCATCATCGATTTCGGCGGTTTTCTCGGCGTCGGCTCGCGCAAGATCGTGGTCGATTGGGCCGCGCTGCATTTCTGGAACGTGGCCGACAAGACCGCCAGCATCACGCTCGATCTGACGCGCGAGCAGGTCCGCGCAGCGCCGGAATACAAGGACGATGCGCCAATGGTCGTGCTCGGCGCGTCCGGCTCGCTGACGCCGCTGAAATTTCCACCCATCACCATGCAGGAGCGATAATTGGCCGTTCAGGCGCCCACGCGTATTCCAGATCGCACTGGTTCCGACGACCAGACGGCGGTGCCTGAGGTCGCGTGCGCGCCCGGAATCGCGCCTGAGCCTGAAGACAAAAAGCCCGACCATGGAGCGCCAGAACCGTCGAAGCAGAGCCTGCGCGGTCTCGACTGGTTCATCTTCTTCCTCGCCGATGTGCAAACAGGCTTTGGTCCTTTCATTGCCGTCTATCTGACTACGCAAAAATGGACACAGGTCGAGATCGGATTCGTGCTCTCGATCGGCGGGGTGGTCGCTTTGCTCGGGCAGATGCCTGGCGGGGCCATTGTCGATGCGGTTCGTTCGACACGCCTGGTCGTCGGGGCGGCGGTTGCGGCGATTGCCTGCTGTGCGCTGGCTTACGCGGCAGCGCCCATTTTCCCGGTGGTGGTGACGGCAGCCACGGTTCATGCGATGGCCAGCTGCGTGCTTGGCCCCGCCATCGCGGCCATGAGTCTTGGCCTGGTCGGGCCGATGAACATCGGCGAGCGGCTTGGCCGCAATGCGCGCTTCGCGTCGCTCGGCAATGGCGTAGCGGCGGCCGTCATGGGCACGTGCGGTTATCTGCTATCGAGTCGCTCGGTGTTCATCGTCACCTTCCTGCTGGCGATCCCGGTGCTTTATGCGTTGTCGCGGATTCGGCATCAGGAGATCGATCCCGCGCGGGCCCATGGTCATGCTGCGGAGCAGGCCGAGAGTAGTCCGCCATTCCGCTTCCGTGATCTCGTACGTCAGAAGCCGCTGCTGATCTTCGCCTGCGCTGTGCTGTTGCTGCAGCTCGCCAATGCAGCGATGCTGCCCTTGATGGCCGGCGTCGTCACCACGCGCTCGGCCGACTGGGCACCGGCGCTTATTGCCTTCTGCATCGTGGTGCCGCAGGCTTTTGTCGCTGCGACGTCGCCGACGGTCGGCCGCAAGGCTCAGCAATGGGGGCGTCGGCCGCTGTTGCTGGCCGCGTTCACAGCGCTCACGATCCGCGGCTTGCTTTTCTCGGTGGTGACCGATCCATTCGCGCTCGTGGCCGTGCAGATCTTCGACGGCGTCACCGCCGCGGTGTTTGCCGTGATGATCCCGTTGATCGTCTCGGATATCACCTTCGGGCGCGGCCGGTTCAGTCTCGCGCAGGGCATCGTCGGTACAGCGACGGGCATTGGTGCATCACTTAGCACCGTCACCGCTGGCTTCGTCGCGGACAAGTTCGGTGCACCCATCGCCTTTGTCGGCTTGTCCTGCGTTGCCGCGCTCGGCTTCCTGCTCATCCTGCTGGTGATGCCGGAGACCAAGCGCGAACACGGCGAGGCGGAGAAGGCCTAAGGTTTCACGCTCTCACCGAGATAGTTGATCGCAGCGGTCACGCCGCCCTTGCCATGCGGAATGCCGAGCGCCTGCAGGCCCATTTCAACGACGCTGAGTGTGCCCAGGATCATGGGGGCGTTCACATGGCCCATATGGGCAATGCGGAACGCCTTGCCGTGCAGATCGCCGATGCCGACACCCAGAATGACACCGCATTTCTCGCGGCAATAAGCGAGCAACGGCGCCGGGTTTGCCATCTTGATCGTCGTGACCGTGTCGGCTCGCTCCCTCGCCTCGGTGATATTGAAGCTGAGCACACCGCCTTCAGACCATACAGCCACAGCGCGTCGCACGGCCTCCGCGAGCAGGCGGTGACGCAGAAACACATTCTCCAGCTTCTCGTCGAAGATCATGTCCAGCGCCTGGCGCTGTGCGAACATCAGATGCACCGGCGCCGTACCGGAATGCTTTTGATAGTGCTCGTTGCCGTCGCGCTCGGTCCAGTCGAAATAGGGCGTGCGCAGATTGGCCGACTTGTGCACCTCGCGCGCACGATCGTTCGCGGCAACGAAGCCGAGGCCGGGTGGCGTCATCAGCCCCTTCTGCGACGCGGACATCGCCACATCGATGCCCCAGGCATCCATCTCGAACGGCATGCAGCCCAATGAGGCGACAGCATCGACCATGAACAGCGCGGGATGGCCGGCGGCCTTGATCGCCTTGCTGATCGCTTCAATGTCGTTATAGGCACCGGATGCGGTATCGATCTGCACGGCCAGCACGGCCTTGATCTTGTGCTCGGTATCCTGCCGCAGCGCGGCTTCGACTTCGGCGGGGCGGATGGCGCGATTCCAGTCGCCCTTCAGGCTCTGCACCTCGACGCCCATCAGGCGCGCGGCATTGCCCCAGCCCACGGCAAAGCGGCCGCTCTCCAGCACCAGAATCTTGTCGCCGCGCGACAAAATATTGGTGAGCGTCGCTTCCCAGGTGCCGTGGCCATTGGCGATGTAGATATAGGTCTTGCCTTTGGTGGCGAACACGGTGCGGAGGTCGTCCAGCAGACCGTAAGTCAGCTTCACCATAGCGTCGGAATAGATGTCCAGCGGTGCGCGATGCATCGCGCGGAGCACGTCATCCGGCATCGTTGTGGGGCCGGGGATGGCGAGAAATTCACGACCTGCGCGAACGACCATTTTCTGTCCTTGTTGGATTTATTTGCCATCGTCGCATGATGGCGCGGGAAATCAAAGCCGGTCGCGAGCTGCTTGTGATGTCGTCACCCGGCTTGACCGGGCGATCCAGTACTCATCAAAGCTGCAGTGTTTACCTGGTCACCCGGTCAAGCCGGGTGACGGCAGTGGAGCATCGTCAGTGCGTCGAGGTCGGGCTGATTACATTCGCCACGGCGCGGAAAATCTGGTCTTTGATCTCCGTGGCGGCCGGGCTCGGGATCGTCTCCGGCGGCTCCAGGCGTTTGGCGCAGTCGACGACGAGGCGTTGAATCCAGATCTCGCCGTCGGTGTAGTAGAGATCGCCGCCGCCATTGCGACCGGCAATGGTGGGGCCGACGCCGGTGACTTGATATTTGGCTTCGACCATGCCGGCTTTTTCCAGATCGTCGGCGAGTAGCGCGCGCTCGGCATCGATATCGGCGGCGATATGATGCGTGATGGCGCCGGTGTATCGGCTGACGCCGACACTGCGATCGAAAGTGGCGTCGCCAAGCCAGACCGGGCGATCTTCCTGCCCCTTTTCGAGCACCATCCACAGTCGAACGTGATGGCGCTGATCGGGGCTGGTGCCTGATGGCTTCTCGAAAGCGAGATCTTCACGACGGCCGAGATAAACGAGCGGCGACACCGGTGCATTGTGGTAGGGGCGATCGAGCAGCACGCTGCCGACGATCTCGATCGACGATTTCAACGTGACGGGGTCGGCTGGATACCAACCCGCCGCGTGCATGGCGCAGATGATGTCCCTCTTGTCGCCGATCAGCCCGACATTGATGGGATCGCCGGGAATGCCCTGCGGGGTCATGGTCGTCATCGGCATGCCGGCCAGCGACTTCTGGTGCTCATAGTGGGTCCAGAGCTCCGGCAACAGCAGGTAGGCAATGCCACCATAGATAATGGTGGCAAGCAGGGTCAGTCGCAGCGCACGATAGGTGCGGCTGCGGCGCTGCTGCTCTGCTATGGGATGGCTGTCCGGCTGGTCCAAGATCTCGCCCATGGGGAATCGCGGGCGGACCCTGCCACGTCAGCGCCGCGATGTCATCGCCAAGCCGCCCAGATCAGCGGCGGGTCTCGCGGCAACCGGCGGCTTCGGCCTCTTCTTTAGAACAAAACCAGCGCGTGCCCTTGCTGACGCGCATCTTGATCTTGGCATACCAGCGGCTTTCCGGTGTGTGGTAGATGCAAACGCCGGCGCGATTGACATTTCCCTTGATCCGGCACGCCGGCGAGGGTGCTGTGGCGCCGGATGCCGAGGCAAACAGGATCGGGAGCATCTCGGGCTTCGGCTTGATGGCACCGAGGGTGCCGGCCTTCTTGTTGCGCACGCGCCATTCCCACGGGGCAACGAAGGCCCCGGTCCACAACCCCACTTGCGCCTCGCGCGCTGCTTTCTCCTCGGGGTCGTAGATGTGCGAGAAGCGCACATAGGAGAGCGCCCAGCCGCTCTTCACCAGCCATTGCGCAATATCCTCGCCGTCGGCCTGGCATTTGGCGACGATGCGGCCGAAGCGGTCGGTGCGTTGGCTTTGGCAGGTCCAGCTCTTGTCGCCCGCGCGCGCGACCAGGGCATCGTTGGCGGCCACGCCGCAGTTCCAGCGCTCGCCGCTGGCGTTGAGGCACATCTGATCGAGGCCGGGCGCATCGGAGCCGGCAAGACGGATGCGCGTATTGCCGATGGTCACCTGATTGGCATCGCGGATTTTCGGCACGCCGGTGTGGTCGGCCGCATCAGCCAATGTCGGCAGGCAGAGAACGAGCAGGGCGAGACAAAGCAGGCGGGTCATGCGCATGAGGCCTTGGATTACAACATCGTGACGACAATCGGAGAACAGTGCCGTCATTTCGTCGCAGATGCCAGTGCGCGATGGATAGATTGTCTCAACTCCGCGCGAGCGGCGCGATCAACGCGCCTGCATCGCATGCCGCGCCAGCGCCAGGCCCATAAGAGCGAAGGCCGACGTGACCTCAGGCCCGCCGACCAGAATGCGAGTCGGTGTTTTCATCTTGTTCCATTCATAAGCCTTGAACGGTCCTTTGCGACCACCTTCGCCGTGGCTGCGCATGATGCATTGCAGCGCTGGCGTGAACAGCGCGATGTCGCCGCCGAGATGTCCGAGCGCGATCAGCGCAAGCGCAGCATCGAAGGCATTCATCTCGCGCGCGATTAGCTCATCGGCCACATAAGCGAGAATGTGCGGCTTGATGAAGTCGAACGTGTTGTCGGGATCGAGCTTACGCTGTGCGTCGGTGGGCAAGGCGCGAAATGCTGCGTAGCAGCGGCCGAAATAGGCGCAATAGAGTTCTGGCAGATAATAGATATGCGACTTCGGGTCGGCGAAGGCGCCGGATTCGACGAGGCGCCGTTGAAAGCCGATGATCCGATGCACCGTCTCGAGGCGCTTCGGCGTTTCCAGCACTTGCCAGCGCATGCAGTTGCGGAACGAGACTTCCAGCACGTCGAGGTTCAATGTGGGGTCGAGATCGTTGCCGTAAGGACGCTGGCCGGCGAGGTTGTCGATCCAGGTGGCGATGGCGCCGTCATAACTGATGTTGTCATTGATCGGCACCGTGACCAGAGGTTCGTTGGCGCCTTCATTGACTTGATAGCCGGCATAGAAATCGAGCAGCGGTTGATCGAGGATGGGATCGCTCGATCCGGCCTGCGTTGCTGCTGAGAAGGAACAGGCAGTGGTGTCGCAGTCCGGCACATAGATGCCGAAGCCGAGATCCTGCTTGATCTGCGCGAAGAAGCGGCTGAAACGCGGATGCGGCGGCGGCGCCAGCGCCGTGATCACATGGACGCTGCTGCCGTCATGCGCCTTCACTTCCTCGCGCGAGGTGACGAGGCAGAATTCGATCATCGCATCGATGGCGCGGCGCGATGTTGCGGTTTCCTCCGTGGTCGGCAATCCGGTTTCGCCGAACGCGAGCAGTGCCTCGATGAAAAAGGCATCGTAATAAGCCGAGCGATGCCGGATCTGCACCGGCTCCCACATCGGTTCGGCAATGCCGGTCCAGGGCGGGTTGATCAGCCGGCCCGCCGGCGAGCGGGCGATGAAAATGCGGGCCAGCGTGAAGAGCAGCGTCGAATTCTTGTAGCCGCGGGCATTCAGCCCGGTCAGCGCCATCAGGAACTCGCGGCCGTGCATGTCGGGATCGCCGATCAGATTGAAGGCCGCATAGGTCGGGATGAAGCCATTTCTGTCGAACGAACCGAGCAGGTGCTTCCCGCAGCTCTGGATCACTTCGTCGATCTCGCGGATCGACGGGACGGAATTGGCCACAGGCACCTTTGGCGGCGCCGGGTGCTGAAGGTCCACAGTGTCCAGCAACTCCGCTACCGGCCGACCAATCGTCTCCCAGTCCGGCTCTGCGTCGTCCCGCGCGGCAATCAGGGCGTCCTGCAGGGCCCTGAAGCGGACGGGATCGCGCAATTCGGACAATCCGGCCCGCCGCAGCAAAGGCCGCAGGGCTGGGTTCCCGAGTGCGGTATTGTAGAATTTGGTAATATGCCCATTGCCGGTACCAGGACGCCGAAGGATGGGATCGCAGAGGTCGTAGAGCGTCGGCCCGTCCTTGCGGGCGGTGAGCGCATCAAAGGCGGCGCGGGCCTGAGAGGTCACAGTCATGGAGCATCTTTCGGTGAGACGTCTGCGCACGTCTTAGGAAATCGGCCGCCGCGCATGCGCGAAAAACTCTCCCGACACCTGCAAGCCATTGAAATCCAGCATGAATTGATCTGGAATTCAATTGTCAGGGGCGCATGGACGGTTCCGTTGCGTCAGTAACCCTGTCTTAAACGGAGCCCTTTACCCGTTGCCCGGTTGATCTCCACGGGTTAACACCGGGTTCGCTGCGGTGCCGCAAATTGAGCGTATTTGATGCTCATTGGTTCGGCATCCTTTCAAACCTAGTCAGACGTCCACGCGACCAATGGTTGCGCGTGAATGATGAGCAGGAAACGACGTAATGAACGTAGGGCAGTTTCGCGTATCCCGACGCTCGATCACCATGACCGTTGCTTTTGCCGGTCTGGTGTCGCTGGCGCTCGGTGCCCATGCCGCGCTCAACAAGCATGTCCTGGACTCGGCCCGCGCAGCCGTCGGTCTCGAAACGACACAGTCTATCCCAAGCAATTCGCGCTTCGCTCTGGTGATTGGCAACGGCCACTATCCCGACGCCGGTTCGCCGTTGCTGCAGCCGATCAATGATGCACGCGCGGTGACCCATGCGCTGCGCCAGGATGGGTTCGACGTCGATGTGATCGAAGACGCCACACGCGATGACATGACCCGCGCTGTGGCGCGCCTGAAAGGCAAGATCAAGCCCGACAGCACAGTGATGCTTTATTTCGGCGGCTATGGCGTGCAGGTTGGCCGCCAGAGCTACATGATCCCCGTCGATGCCGCGATCTGGCGTGAGCGCGATGTGCGCAGCCAGGGCATGAGCGTCGAAGCCGTGCTCGATGTCATGAAAGAACAGGGGGCTCAGGCCAAGCTGGTGGTGCTCGATGCATCCCGCCGTAATCCTTATGAGCGCCGCTTCCGCGCCTATTCGCGTGGCCTCGCGCCCATCGATGTGCCGGAGAAGGCGTTGATCCTCACGTCGGCAACGCCTGGCAAGGTCGCCGACGATGCCGATGGCCAGAATAGCCTGCTCGCCACCGAATTCCTGAAGAGCCTGAAGACGAAGCCGGTCAGCGCCGAAGCCGTGTTCACCAACACCCGCACCGCGGTGACCCGTGCCTCCGACGGCGCGCAGGTGCCTGCCGTGTCATCGTCGCTTGTCGATGAAGTGAAGTTCGGCACAGCTGTGACGGCGCGCGCCGGCAGCTGAGAGCAGTGAGGGCAAACGCCCTCGCTCCGCAACCGCGAACCGCTTTATTTTCCCGCGCCAACCGTCACCGGTCGCACTGGATCGCCTTCGCGAAGCAGGGCACCCGCGCGGGCGACAACGATGTCGCCTTCATTCAGACCTTCACGAATTTCGACGCGGCCGCCGGACAGAAGCCCGACCTCAACGCGGCGCGTTTCAATCCGGTGGCGACGGACGACCTGCACGACCGTGCCGCCTGAGCTGTAGAGAATGGCCGTGAGCGGCAGGGCGACACCGCAGCTCTCTCCAGTCTTGATACTGGCGCGCGCATAGGAGTTGGTCATCAGCCGGCGCGGCGAATTGAGTGCGACTACGACCTGACCGAGCTGGCTGTTCGGCTCCACCGATGACGCGACGCGGCGCACCTTGGCGTCGAGTTCGCCGATGCCGATCACCTTGATCTTGGTCGGCTGATCGACTTTCAATTTCGGTAAATCGCGGGTCGGCACCTGGCCGATGAAATCGAATTCGCTGCGCGAGATGATGCTGAACAAAGCCTCGCCGCGGGCAGAGGCGATCGTGCCCACCACCGCGGTCGAAGCGCTGACGAGGCCTGCGACGGTCGCCTGAAGCTGGATCGAACTACCATCCGGCGACGTCAGCTTCGCGAGGATCTGGCCTGCAGTGACGTTCTCGCCGGCATCGACCATCACTTCAGCGACCTTCAGGCCGGGACGATCGGGCCGGATCGAAACCTCCTCGCGCGGCAGGAGCAAGCCTGCGACATCCACGGTATCGGCGAAACACTGCTTGGATGCGGCTAGTACCGTGACGGCAGCGCCTTTGACCGCGTCGGCCTCGTCGGCAGCAAGGCTTGGTGTCGCGAGAGAACAGAGCGCGGTTGCGAGCAGAAGGTGCTTCAGCATGGTGGTCGCCCGTTGCGTGGAGAAAGGATGCGACGCGCTCATCGTTCGACCTGCTTGTGCTCGTTTTGCGGATGGCTGCGATCTTCTTCACCGCTGGACACCAGCAGTTTGCGGCCGAAACGCCACGACAGATTGCCGACATCGTCCATCATCATGAACATCGCTGGCACGAAAATAAGAGACAACCCGGTCGAGAAGATGAGGCCGCCAATGATGGCCAGCGCCATCGGCGAACGGAATTCGCCGCCAGCGCCCCATGCGAGTGCAGAGGGCATCATGCCGGCCGCCATGGCAATGGTGGTCATGATGATCGGCCGTGCGCGTTTCATGCCGGCCTCGATAATGGCGACCTCGCGCGGCTTGCCCTCACGGATCGCCTCCACCGCGAATTCCACCAGCATGATGGCGTTCTTGGTGACGATGCCCATCAGCATCAGGATGCCGATCCACACCGGCGTGGTCAGTTGCTTGCCGGTGATGAGCAGCGCCAGGATCGCGCCGCCGATGGAGAGCGGCAGCGAGAACAGGATGGTGATCGGCTGCAGGAAAGTGCCGAACAGCAGCACCAGCACCGCATAGACCATCATCAGGCCGGCCGAGATGGCAGTCGCAAAGCCGTCAGCGAGTTCGTTCAGGCTTTCGGCATCGCCGGATTGCTTGACGCTGACGTTCTTCGGCAGCGTCTTCATGACCGGCAATTCGTAGATCTTCTTCAAGGCATCGCCGAGGGCAGCGGTGCCGACAAGATCCGCCGCGACAGTGGCCTGCCGTTCGCGATCGTATCGATTGATGCTGGTCGGTCCCTGATCGAGTTTGATATCGGCAACAACCGAAAGGGGGACGCCGCCACGTCCGCCGCCGATGGGCACGCGGAGCTGCTCGAGTACCTGGATGTCGGACCGCGCGCTGTCTTCGAGCTGGACGCGGATCGGCACCAGCCGATCGCCGGCATCGAACTTCGCCAGTGCGGGGCCGACATCGCCGATGGTCGCGACACGGATCGTTTCCGACAGGCCTTCGGTCGAGACGCCGAGGCGTGCGGCGAGATCGGCACGCGGCTGCACGCGCAGTTCCGGGCGATCGAGCGAGGTTTCCGAGATCACATTGGCAATCAGCGGAATGCGCTTCATCTGTGTCGCGAGCTCATTGGCTACATTGCTGACAATGTTGATGTCAGGCCCCGTCACGACCAGCGAGATGGCGCGCAGGCCGTTCTCGTCCAGGAACCAGTACCGAATATCGGGGACGCCTTGAAGCTCTTCGCCAATGGCAAGTTCGAGCTCGCGCTGCGAAATCTTACGATCGCCCTTTGGCGTATAGTTGATGATCAGCGACGCGCGGCGGACCTCGGAAATGCCGGGCGGCACGCGACCACCATCGACGAAGACGCTCTTGATCTCCGGCCGCTTGCGCAGCCGCTGCACGATCTCCTCGGTCGTCTTTTCCGTGAAAGCAAGCTGCGATCCTGGCGGCAATTCCATCGCCATCAGCGAGCGCGCGGTGTCCTGCGCGGGCAGGAACCCCTGCGGCAGCAACTGGATGCTGAGGATCGAGAGAGCGAAGACGCCGATGCCGATCAGAACCGTGAAATAATAGCGCTTCACCGAGAGGGTCACGAGCTTGTGGTAGAGCTGAAGAATGCGACCGGGCGGTGGATCGTCGTGCTTGTGGTCCTTCATGAAATAGGCCGCAAGCACAGGCGTGACGAAGCGCGCAGCTAATAGCGAGAAGAACACCTGCACCGAGACGGTGATGCCGAATTGCTTGAAGAACTGACCGGCGATGCCCGACATAAAGCTGGCAGGCGCGAAGATCGCGATGATGGTGAGGCTGATCGCGATCACCGCGAGACCGATCTCGTCGGCGGCCTCGAGCGCTGCGCGATAGGGGGATTTACCCATGCGCATGTGCCGCACGATGTTCTCGATCTCGACGATGGCGTCGTCGACGAGAATGCCCGTCGATAGCGTGATGGCGAGGAAGCTGACGAGGTTGAGCGAGAAGCCGAGCATGTCCATCACCCAGAAGGCCGGGAAGATGGAGAGCGGCAACGACACGGCGGCGATGACAGTGGCGCGGAGATCGCGCAGGAACAGGAAGACGACAATGACCGCCAGTGCAGCCCCCTCGAACAGGGTACTCATGGCTGCGTCGTAATTGCCCTTGGTGAATTCGACCGATGTGTCGATCAGCTTCAGGTCGACATCGGGATAGGAGTCCTTCAGCGAGCTGATGCGCTTCTGCACTGCCTCTGCGACCACCACGTCGCTGGCACCCTTGGAGCGCTTGATGCCGAGAGCCACGACAGGTTCGCCGTTGAGACGCGCGAAGGTGCGGCGATCGGCGATGGTATCGGTGACGGTGCCGAGATCTTCCAGCCGCACTTCGCCGCCGGAGGGCAGGCTGATCATGGTGCCGGCGAGTTCGTTCAGCGTCTTGGCGCCGGCCAATGTCCGGATCGCCTGATCGTTCTTGCCGATTTCGGCGCGGCCACCTGCGAGATCGACATTGGTGCCGCGCAGACGACGAGACACATCTACGGCAGTGAGACCTGCGGCCTGCAGCCGATCAGGATCCAGTGAGACGAGGATTTCGCGCTCGACACCACCGATACGCTCGACCTGCGCCACACCGCGCACCCCTTGCAGTGCGCGCTTCACGACGTCATCGACGAACCATGACAATTGCTCGGGCGTCTTGCCCGGCGAGATCGCAGCATAGGTGACGATCGGCAGGCCGATCACATCCACGCGCTGGATCAGGGGCTCGTTGACGTTTTGCGGGAGATTGGCGCGGACGCGAGTGACAGCGTCCTTGATGTCATTGAGGGCGCGGTCGGTATTGGTTTCCAGCGCGAACTGGACGGTGGTGACCGACAGGCCGTCGGTGATCGACGATGAGATGTGCCTGACGCCTTCGACGCCGGAGACGCCGTCTTCGATGGTCTTGGTGACCTGCGCTTCGAGTTCTGCCGGTGCGGCGCCGAACTGCGCCACGGCCACCGAGATCACGGGAATATCTGCGCTCGGCAGCCGCGTGATTGCGAGCTTGGTAAAACTCACCCAGCCGAGCAGCAACAGGATGATGGAGAAGACGACGGAGGGGAGCGGATGGCGGATCGACCATGCAGAGATATTCATTGCCATTTAGCGCACCCGCGAGCGATCGAGATCGTCGATGAAGATGGTCTGAACTTTGTCGCCGTCATGCAGCGACGTGCCGGCATCGGCGACGACGATGTCGCCGACCTCGACGCCTTCGAGGATTTCGGTGGAGTTGTCGGAGACGAGGCCGACCTTGACGCGCCGTGTCTCGATCACATTGCCCTTCACCAGTTGCACGGTGAAGTGCTCGATGGCCGAACGCGGAATGGCGACGCCACAGCTGCGCCGCGCATCGATATTGGCCCGTGCGAAGATGCCGACCTTGATCGATGGATTGGGTGCCAGTGACAGCCGGACGTGACCGAGCTGCGTGGTGCGATCGATCTGCGGCGACACCACACGCACCTTGCCGAACACATCGGCAAGGCCGTCGCGGCTGATCCGCGCGGTGGCGCCGGGATTCAGCTTGAGAATGTGGATGCTCGGCACTTCGGCGTCGAGCTCGAGTTCGTTGTTGATGGCGATCTTGAACATCGGCCCGGCCTGCGGCGAAGCAGGTGCGCCTGCCTGGGTCATCACTGACGTGACCAACCCCGCAGCGGGCGCGCGGAGCGGCACCGCATTGGGCCGCGCGTTGCTTGCAGATGGCGGCGGGATCAGGCGGGCGAGTTCCTGGTTTTCGGTGACGATGTCACCTTCCTTCACCAGAACCTCAGAGACCCGCGAGCCTTCCGTATCAACGCCCACCTGTGCTTCGCGTTTGGGCACGACAAATCCGGTCACCCGTACCTGATCGGAAAAACAGGCATTGGTCGCCTTGGCGACCGTGACGATCGCGCCATTCGGCGATCCGCTCGGCGCGGGATCGGCGGCGATAGCCGGTACCGCCAGCGACAGGAGGGCGAGAGCCGGGGCGAAGCGGGCGGAGGCCTTCATTAGCGAATGAGTCCACTTGGCATGGGGCACCGGTCAATGCGCGGCGCGGCGGCAGGGTGGTTCGATCCTATACGGGATGCGTGTGATCGCCAAAGCAAACAGCGCTCCGTGGGGCTCGGAACGCTGTCATGCGGCAATCCGCAGCGGTGAGTGAACCTCACCGCATTACTGTGACGAGGCCGTTGCCTTATTGGCCATATTCACCACCTGCACGCGACGATTGCTCGGATCGGTGGGAGCGAGGCCACTCTTGGGCTTGGTCTTGCCATATCCGACGGTGACGAGGTCGGCGCCTGCGATGCCATATTTATCGGCGAGGTAACGCTTGATGGCGTCCGCGCGGCGCTCCGACAGATCCTGATTGTACTCGTCGCCGCCGACGGCGTCCGTATGGCCGGCGACCACGAAGGTTGAGCCCTTCAGGTCCGGGCTGCTCAGCGCCTTGCCGAGAGCCTGCACCGACTGCACGGAGCGCTTGCTGATATTGGCGGAATTGTAGTCGAAGGTGATTTCGAGATCGATCGCCGGCTTGGTCTGCGCGATGGTGGCAATCTGCTCGCGCTCCCCCATGGACAGCGACCGGGTGCTGCGGTTGCGAAGCGAGTCCACGAACTTGCCTTCGGCGGCATTTACGGCGGGTTCTGCCGGAGGAGCCATCGAGAGGCCGCGGGTCAATGGCTTATTCGGTGCCAGTGCACGCAGGATCTGGTCGGACGTGACCTGTTCGGCCGCGATCACCGCGCTTGCGGTAAAGGTGATGGCTGCGCCTGCGATAAAGGCTGCGCGGATGGCGTTGACGCTGAAGCGTGAGGACGATCGCAACATGGAAGCACCCCTTTATTTCTGATCGCGCAACAGGCGCGTGCTCAATCCAAATTTGTTTCCTAGCCGGCTGGAAGGATCGGCATCCGGCTTGTGTTCAATAGTGTCCGTCTGCGCGGGACGGGTTCAAATCCATTTTGGCAAAATTGTGTGTCACCGCCCCAAGGGGCAGCGACGATGTCTCAGCGCACGCCGTAGGTCGCAAATTCCTTCACGATATCCGGGTCCATCGCCTTGGCATTGTTGATGTCGAGGTCACCCTCTGCCGCCTGGCCGAGGCGCTGCTTGGCGATTCCGCGGCCATAGAGCGAGGAGGTTAGCTGCGGATTGATCTTCAAGGCGGCATCGAAATCGATGATCGCGTTCCGGCTTTGCCCGTTTTTGAGATTGACCAGTCCGCGGCTATCCAGCGCATCGACGAAATTCGGGCGTAGCCGCAGGGCTTCGTTGCAGTCCTTGAGGGCGCCAGAGAGATCGCTGGTCACGGCGCGGACCCAGCAGCGGTTATTATAGGCTTCGACATCCTTGGGGCTGAGCTTGATCGTGGTGTCGAAATCCTTCAGCGCGGCGGAATACGCGCCTTTGCTGGCATAGACCTGGCCGCGCCGGTAGAGCGCGCCGACGTCTTCGGCATTCTCGGTAATCTTGACGTTGAGTGATTTCACCGTGGGATCGTCAGCCAGTGCCAGCAGGATCTTGGTCTCATCGCGCGGCGCGTCGGCGGCCGGCGGTGGGGCAGGTGCGACCGCGGGGGCAGGTGCTGGCGTAGGAGCAGGCGCGGCTGGCTGCGGGGCTGGAGCAGGCGTGACCGCAGCCTGCTTGGCTGGCGCTGGTGCAACTGGCTCGGGCCGCGGTGTTGCCGCCGGCGCCGCGGCGGGGGCGGCAGCAGGCGCTGCGGCGACGGCCGGAGATGACGGGCGGGCGCCTGCGATGAAGGCAAAATCCTCTGCCAGCGACGACGAAATCCACGGCACCTGCTCGCTGCGCGAGGCGCGGGTAACGCTCACGCGGGTGCGGTTCAGGGTCTGCTCGGCAGTGAGATCGGGAACCTTGATGTCCTTGAGCAGTTCGGTGGCAAACAGACTGCGGTCGGTGCCGGCGTCGCTGACCACGGAGCTGAGGGCTGCAGAATACATCACCAAGGTGTTGCTGGGCGCAATCACCGGGGCGAGGCCGGCGGAGAAGCTGCGGAACCGGCGCTCGAATGGGTTGCGGCGCGAGGCATCCAGCAACGCGATCTTCACCCCGGCGCCGCGGCCATTGAGCTCGTTGAGCACGGTCTCGAGGCTGAAACCATCACGGCGGACGTCCGCCTCGGTCCAGATCTGGGCATCGACGGGGATCATATAGCTCTGCCGCGACGACTGGATGCCGTAACCGCTGAAAAACACCAGCGCCACCGTGCCCGGCGTCACTTTGCCGTAAAGCTTTTCCAGCGCGCGGCGCATGCCGTCGCCGCCAAGATTTTCGCCGGTTTCGACCTCGAAACCATCGCGCTTCAGCTCGGCCGCAATGTCGCGCGCGTCGTTGATCGGTTCCTTGAGCGGCGCTTCGGCGTCGGGATATTTAGCATTGCCGATTACCAGGGCGATGCGGGGGGCGCGCTCCTGGGCGGAAGCCTGCCAGACAGGGGCGGCGGAAAGCGTCAGCAAGGCAAGCAGGGCAATTCGAATCTTCATAATGAGCCGGTCCAACCCCATAAGACGCGGCAACGAACCCCGCGCCGCGGCGACCTTAGTCCACGCAATATCGATTATCAAACCATCCCCCTTATGGCTGTCAACGCACTGATTTCCTTTGCGGTGCATCACCATTCATCGCGCCATGACGGCGTCATGAAGGTCGTCGTTCCGAAGGTTGGAACGGTTTGATTTTTGCGCATGGAACTGGCTTGGTGGCGGCAACAACAGAAACGCGGGACGACGCCCTATGAAGCCAGCCTATGAAATCTATGCCATTCGCTATGCCACGATGACGCCGCGGACGCCGGCCATGAACTATCTGTCGCCCGATCCTCATGAGACCACGGCTGCCGATCTCGACTACTTCGTCTGGCTCATTCGTGGCGGCTCTCGCGATATCCTTGTCGATACCGGCTTCAACGAGGCTGCGTCGAAACAGCGCAATCGTGTACTTGAGATCAATCCGGTCGATGCGCTGGCGCAGTTCGGCGTGGCCGCGGACACGATCCGTGACGTCGTGATCACGCATCTGCACTATGACCATGCCGGCAATCTCGATCGGTTTCCGAATGCGCGCTTCCATCTGCAGGATCGAGAGATGGCCTATGCGACCGGTCGCTGCATGTGCAACGGCCTGCTCCGGCATCCGTTCTCGGCTGAAGACGTCACGCTGATGGTGCGCCACGTTTATAGCGAGCGCGTCACCTTTCATAATGGCGATGGTGAGGTCGCGCCAGGCATTACGCTGCATCGCGTGGGCGGCCACTCCGATGGTTTGCAGGTCGTGCGTGTGGAGACCGAGCGCGGCCCGGTCGTGTTGGCTTCCGATGCCTCGCATTATTACGGCAACCTGCAGCGCCGTAGTCCATTTCCGATCGTCTACAATATAGGAGACATGGTCGATGGCTGGCAGACCTGCGAACGTCTCGCCGGCCATCCCGATCGCATTATTCCTGGCCACGATCCGCTGGTGCGGGAGCTTTATCCGCGCGTGAACGGCACGGCCGATGCTTATGCCCTGCATCAGTCTCCATCGCGCTCCTTTGCCGAGAGCTAGATCTCAGTAAGCATCGGCCTTTTGCGTATGTCTCGTTTGCACGAGGTCGAGGCTTTGCTCGATCTTGTCCAGTGCGCGTGCAAAGTTGCTGCGCTCCTGTGCCGTGAGGCATGACAGAATGTCTTGCTCCTTCGATAGCAGGCGCGGAATCAACTCGTCATACAGCGCCTTCCCCTTGGGCGAGAGCCGCAGCTCAAAGGCTCTCCGGTCATCGCTGTTCTCGACGCGCTCGATGAGTTCACGCGCCAGTAGCGTCGTCACCGCGCGGCTGATGGTCGATTTATGCGTTCGCGTACACTGCGCGATGAATTGGGCGCTACAGGCCTCGTCGCGAAAACCTAGCGTCGCCATCACCCGCCATTCCGGAATGTCGAGCCCGTAGCGCGCTTGATATTCTTCCGACAGCGCATTGCTGACCTCGGCCGCCAGTCGGTTGAGCCGGAAAGGAACGAAGCGGAACAGGTCGAAGTCGGCCATGGGTTGCAATTCTTCGGTTGACGTTACCCGCAGGTCGGCGCTTAGATGGTTGCGGGTGAGACTATCCTAGCGGGCGCATGATTGGTTGGCCAGACCGGTTTGCCCAGACCCGCAGGCAGGAAACGATCAGGAACGCGAGCGATGGCGCAACAGGCCCGTCAGTTCAGCTATCGCCGGCATCCCGATCAGGCGCGGGCGCCGTTGGATGCTGCGCATCATCCCGTGGTCGTGGTCGGCGCGGGACCTGTCGGCCTCTCGCTTGCCATCGATCTCGCACTCCGCGGCCAGAAGGTGGTGTTGCTCGATGATGCCGACCGGATTGGTGATGGATCGCGCGCCATCTGTTTTTCCAAGCGTTCGCTCGAATATTGGGATCGCCTCGGTGTCGGCGATCGCATGATCGATAAAGGCGTGGTGTGGAAGGTGGGCAAGATCTTTCTCGGTTCGGAGATGCTGTATCAATTCGATCTCCAGCCCGAGGACGGCCACAAGATGCCGGCCTTTATCAATCTTCAGCAATATTATGCCGAAGCGTTTCTCGTCGATCGCGCGCTCGAACTGCCCGGGATTGATCTGCGCTGGCGCAACAAAGTGGTGGGGCTCGTTCAGGGAAATGATCATGTTGAGCTCAGCATCGACACGCCTGACGGCCCCTACAAACTGCGCGCCGCCTATGTCGCCGCGTGCGACGGAGCGCGCTCGGCCCTGCGCGGCATGGTCGGCGCGGATTTCGAGGGCGAGGTCTTCGAGGATCAGTTCCTGATCGCCGACGTCAAGATGACGGCGGAGTTTCCGACCGAACGCTGGTTCTGGTTCGATCCGCCCTTTCACTCCGGCCAGTCGGCGCTGCTGCATCGCCAACCCGATGATGTCTGGCGGATCGATCTGCAGCTTGGACCTGATGCCGATCCGGCCGAGGAGCGGCGTCCCGAGCGGGTACGTCCGCGCATTGCGCGCATGCTTGGCCATGATGCGTTCGATTTCGAATGGGTCTCGGTCTACAAATTCCAGTGTCGCCGCATGCGTCGCTTTCTCCACGAGCGCGTGATCTTTGCCGGCGATGCCGCGCATCAAGTCTCGCCCTTCGGCGCGCGCGGCGCCAATTCCGGCCTCGAAGATGCGGAGAACCTCGCCTGGAAGCTGGCGCTAATCTTGCGTGGCGAAGCGCCGGCATCCCTTCTGGCGAGCTATGATAACGAGCGCGGCCCGGCGGCGGATGAGAACATTCGTGCATCCACTCACGCGACGGACTTTATCGCGCCGCATTCGAAGCAGGAAAGCCGTTTGCGCAAGGCGGTCTTGTCGCTTGCCAAGGAAGCGGATTTCGCCAAGCGCATGATCAATGGCGGGCGTTTGTCGGTACCGTCCGTTTATCAAACGCCGCTTTCAACCGCCGATGATGACGATTGGCAGATCGGTCCGTGCACCGGCGCGCATATGCCGGATGCACCGCTCGTCACCGACGACGGCGCGCAAGTCTTCTTATCCGAATGTTTCGCGCAGGCCGGGCGCGGCTTCGCCGTACTACATTCGGATGCCATGCCGATCGCGTTGCCCGATGGCGTTGCACGTCTGGTGATCGGTGACGATGCGCAGCTGCGCGATGAATCCGGACTGTTCAAGGCCCGATACGGCACTGATGCGGCCTATCTGCTGCGGCCCGATGGCTATGTCGCCGCGCGCTTCCGTCGTCCGACGCCCGAGGCCATCGCCGCAGCTCATGCGCGCGCGAGTGGACGAGCGTGACCATGGCGCTGGCCACGCAGTCCAATTTCGCCAATCCCGACGCCGCCTATCGCCGTATCGTCGAAGCGCATCGCGGTCTCAGCGACGAGCAAAGCGCCACGCTCGATGCGGCGCTGGTGTTGATCCTTGCCAATCATATCGGCGACATCGGTGTACTCGATGATGCGATCGCCTTCGCAAAACGCCGATTGCCCGATGATACGCAGTCCGGCGTCACAACCTGATTTCTATAAGCCACAAGGATATCGACGATGGCAAAAGGTTTCGCATCCACCACGGATATGGCCGAGAAGAAAATCACCTTCTCGGAAATCGGCCCGGATCTCTACGCCTTCACCGCCGAGGGGGATCCGAATTCCGCCGTCATCGTCGGCGACGACGGCTGCGTCGTATTCGATGCTCAGGCGACGCCGACACTTGCGAACAAGGTAATCGAACGCGTCCGCACGGTGACCGACAAGCCGATCAAGTATGTGGTGTTGTCGCATTACCATGCGGTGCGCGTGCTCGGCGCCTCTGCCTTCCAAGCACAGGGCGTCGTGGCCTCGCAGGAGACCTATCGGTTGGTCGAAGAGCGCGGGCAGCAGGACTGGGATTCCGAGTTTGGCCGTTTCCCGCGTCTCTTCCAGGGCTCAGAGAGCATTCCCGGTCTGACCTGGCCGACGCTCACTTTCGAAGGCGAGATGTCGATCTATCTCGGCAAGCGCGAGGTGCGGCTGATGCAACTGGGGGCCGGGCATACGTCAGGCGATATCGTCGCCTGGGTGCCCGATGCCGAAGTGATGTTCTCGGGTGATCTCATTGAATATCACTCGGCCTGTTACTGCGGCGATGCATGGCTGCGCGAATGGCCGGGCACGCTGGACGAAATCCGCAGCTTCAATCCGAAAGCCATTGCGCCGGGCCGAGGTGATGCGCTGAAGGGCCTCGATACCACCCGCGAAGCCATCGCCATGACGCGCGATTTCGTCACCTCGCTCTATGGCGCAGCCGAACTATCCGTCGCCAAAGGGCGCAGCCTGAAGGAGAGTATGGCGGCGACCCGCGATGTGATGGACAAGAAGTTTGGAAGCTTCGCCATCTACGAGCATTGCCTGCCCTTCAATGTCTCGCGCGCCTATGATGAAGCATCCGGCATCGACGATCCCGTGATCTGGACCGACAAGCGCGACCGCGAGATGTGGGCCGCTTTGCAGGGAGATTGAGCCATGAATGTCAACACCGCGCCTGAGAACCTGACGCGTGCCACCGGACAGGTGACACCGGGCTATATGTCCGGCTTCGGCAATTCCTTCGAGACCGAAGCGCTGCCCGGCGCGCTGCCGATCGGGCGCAACTCGCCACAACGCTGTGCATACGGCCTCTACGCTGAGCAACTTTCTGGCTCACCATTCACAGCGCCGCGCGGCACCAATGAACGTTCCTGGCTCTATCGCATCCGCCCGTCGGTAAAACATTCAGGCCGCTTCACCAAAGTCGATCGCCAACATTGGCGCACCGCGCCGTGCCATGAGAACGATCTTCCTATCGCTCAATTGCGCTGGGATCCGCTGCCCATGCCGGGCGAGAAGCGCACTTTCGTGGACGGCATCCATACGATGACCACCGCGGGCGATGCGGGCGCGCAGGCCGGCATGGCCGCGCATGTCTATCTGATCACCGCGTCCATGGTGGACCAGAATTTCTACAATGCCGATGGCGAGCTGATGTTCGTGCTGCAGCAGGGCCAGTTGCTGCTGGTCACCGAATTCGGCCGCATTCACGCCGAGCCTGGCGAGATCGTGGTAATTCCGCGCGGCGTCAAGTTCCGCGTCGAGCTGCCGGATGGGCCGGCACGCGGCTATCTCTGCGAGAATTATGGCGGCGCCTTCACGCTGCCGGAGCGTGGCCCGATCGGGGCGAATTGCCTTGCCAATGCGCGTGATTTTCTCACCCCCGTGGCATCCTATGAAGACAAGGACACGCCGACCGAGCTTTATGTCAAATGGGGCGGCGAGCTCTATGTGACAAAGCTTGGTCACTCACCCATCGATGTCGTGGCTTGGCACGGCAATTACGCGCCGTACAAATACGATCTGCGCAGCTTTTCGCCGATCGGCGCCATCGGCTTCGATCATCCCGATCCGTCGATCTTCACCGTGCTCACATCTCCGTCGGAGACGGCTGGCACCGCGAATATCGACTTCGTCATCTTTCCCGAGCGCTGGATGGTGGGTGAAAACACCTTCCGTCCACCGTGGTATCACATGAATATCATGTCGGAGTTCATGGGGCTCATCTACGGCGTCTATGATGCGAAGCCGCAGGGCTTCGTGCCCGGTGGCATCAGCCTGCATAATATGATGTTGCCACATGGCCCGGATCGCGAGGCCTTCGATCACGCCAGCAATGGCGAACTGAAGCCGGTGAAGCTCACGGGCACCATGGCCTTCATGTTCGAGACGCGCTTTCCGCAGCGGGTCACTGAATATGCGGCGACGACCCCGGCGCTGCAGAGCGACTATGCGGATTGCTGGAACGGTTTGGAGAAGCGTTTCGATCCGAGCAAGCCGTAGATCTGCTATCGCAACGCCTTCAGTGGCAGTTTGCTCGTCTCCTTCAATCGATCAAGTACGATCGACGAACGCACATGTGCGACGCTCTGATGCGGCATCAGGACGTCGTTGACGAGATCGGACAGTCCCTTGAGATCGCGCAGGATGGCCTTGAGCACATAGTCGGCATCACCGGTGAGCGAATAGGCCTCCTGGATCTCGTCCACGCGCTGCACCAGCGTGCGAAACTTCTTCGCATTGTCGGGAGAATGCGTGGCGAGCGTCACCTGGATGAAAGCGATGACGCCGAAGCCGAGGGCTTCCGGCGTGAGATCAGCATGATAGCCGGATATCACTTTCTCATCCTCGAGCCGCATGCGCCGCCGCGAGCATTGCGAGGCTGACAGACCAACAGCGTCGGCCAGCTGCTGATTGGTGAGCCGGCCATCGCTTTGCAACGCAGCGAGCATCTTCAGATCGAACGAATCAACCTCGATCATGCGCGAAATGCTCCCATCATGCACGGATCGTGCATGACCATGACATTTCGCAACCCAGATTGCACGCACCTTGCGTGTCCCGCACCCCAGACTGCCATCCAAGCGACATGTGTCCGCAGCATAGCAGGGAGAACAGAATGGGTCCGTTTCCGCACGACGCGCCGGCCGCCAGAATTTCGGCCGATAACCCGATGGGGACCGACGGCTTTGAATTCGTCGAATATGCGCATCCGAATCCTGAAGAGCTGCATGCGCTGTTCAAACTGATGGGCTACGCGCCGGTCGCTAAGCACAAGACCAAGAAGATCACAGTCTATCGCCAGGGCGACATCAACTATCTCGTTAACGAAGAGCCCGGTACCCATGGCTTCAAATTTGTTGCAGCCCACGGCCCCTGTGCGCCATCTATGGCCTTTCGGGTCGTGGATGCGCAGCAGGCCTATGATCGCGCCATTGCGCTCGGTGCCGAAGCTGCCGATGTGAGCGCGACGGAGAAGACGCTCAACGTGCCTGCCATCAAGGGCATCGGCGGCAGCCTGCTCTATTTCGTCGATCGCTACGGCGCGAAGGGTTCGGCCTATGACAGTGAATTCGACTGGTTCGGCGCGAACAACCCGCGCCCTGTCGGCGCCGGCCTGTTCTATCTCGATCACCTCACCCACAACGTTCATCGCGGCCGAATGGATGTCTGGACCGGCTTCTATGAGAAGCTGTTCAATTTCCGCCAGATCCGCTTCTTCGACATCGAAGGCCGCGCTTCCGGCCTGTTCTCTCGGGCGCTGACCAGCCCCGATGGCAAGATCCGCATTCCCATCAATGAGGATGCCGGCGATAGCGGGCAGATCGAGGAATATCTCAACACCTATCGCGGCGAAGGCATTCAGCATATCGCCTGCGGTGTGAAGGATATCTACACGACCATCGAAAGCCTGCGTGCCGATGGCCTGCCTTTCATGCCGTCGCCGCCCCAGACCTATTTCGAGAAGATCGATACACGTCTTCCGAAGCATGGCGAGGACGTGCCGCGCCTGCAGCACAACGGCATCCTTATCGACGGCGAAGGCGTGGTCGAGGGTGGCGAGACGAAGGTGCTGCTGCAGATATTCTCGGCGAATGCCATCGGCCCGATCTTCTTCGAGTTCATCCAGCGCAAGGGTGACGATGGTTTCGGCGAAGGCAATTTCAAGGCGCTGTTCGAATCGATCGAAGAAGATCAGATCCGCCGCGGCGTGCTGCAGGTGGCCGACAAGAGCGCGGCGTAACGTTACGCTGCTTTCCTCGCATCCAGGCCCGCATAGACGGCGCGCTCGAAGTCCGAAAACACCTCAAGGCAGGTGCGGTCCGCAAAGGGCAGCACCTGCATCAGGATCACGCCGGTGACGTCGCGTACCGGGTCGATCCAGTAATAGGTGTTGGCGAGTCCGGCCCAGGCCAGGCTACCGGCGCTGCGGCCTTCGGGTGTGGCAGCCATGTTGATCACAAAGCTCAGGCCGTGCTTCTTATCGATGCCGGGGCAGAGCTCTGCATCATTGGTGACGGCCGGCAGCGCCGATAGCATCGGCGTGACATGGAGATCGCCAATGTGGTTCTCGCTCATCAGCGCCACGGTCTCGGGCTGCAGCAGGCGGTGGCCGTTGCCTGTGCCCTTGTTCAGCATCATCCGCGTGAATTTGATATAGTCGGGCGCGGTACCATACAGCCCGCCGCCGCCGGCGAAGAATTCCGGGTCTTGCCTGATTTCGAAATCCATTGGCGCAAGCCCGCCATCAGCGCTCCGCCGATGGACTTTCACCAATCGCTGGCGTTGCGCATCGCCGATCTTGAAGGCCGTGTCGGACATCCCGAGCGGACCGAGGATGTGCTCGCGAAAATACACATCGAGCGGTTGCCCGCTCGCCGCTTCCACGGCTTTGCCGACGAAGTCGATATTGGTGCCATATTCCCACCGGGTGCCGGGATCTGTCATGATCGGCACCCGCATCGCGGCATTAAGGCCGGTGCGGAAGACGGGCGTTCCGGTCTTTTCCAGCCACCGTCCCATATCGGCATTCATCATGTCGTAGCAGAAGCCGGCGGTGTGGGTCAGGAGCTGCCGGAGCGTGATCGGGCGCCGTGCCGGGCGCAGCCGTGGCTCGCCGTCGGCGTCAAAGCCTTCCAGCACCTGGATGGCCGAGAGGTTAGGCAGCACCTCGCCGATCGGCGCATCCAGCGACAGTTGGCCGCGCTCGACCAGCTGCATCGCAGCCGTGCCGGTGATCGCCTTGGTCATGGAGGCAATCCAGAACACGCTGTCGGTCGTCATCGCGGCATCCTTGCCGATGTCACGTCTGCCAAAGGCGCCCTGATAGATAACCTCATCGCCCGTCGCCGCCATCACAACCGCGCCGGGTATGGCGCCGCTGTCGCAGGCCTGCTGCATGATCCGGTCGATATCGATGCTGGATGGCATGGAGATCCTCCCCAAGAGGCGTTCAAGTTTTGATTTTGATCATGCTACCGGCTTTCGAACGCCATGCGAAAGCTTGAGATCTCTTTGAAGTGATTAAAATGCGCTGGTTTCGGCGCCTGAGCGCACCCATCTGGGTTGAAGAGGCGATCACGCGATCCCCGCCGGAACAAAACCGGCGCAGCTATGTTCAAAATCGAGCTGAACGTGCAAGCGCCTTTCGACACTAACGAGTATGGCAGATGCAGCGCAGGGGCTGCGGAGTACGACCAATGATTGCGAACTGGACCGAATGGAAGCGCTATCCCCGCGCATCGCGTGGCGAAATCATAGAGGCGCCAATCGGGGCCGGGCTGTTCGAAATCCGGGTTGCCCAGACGGGCGCATTGTTTGCGTTCGAGGCGACTGACAATCTGGCGCAGGCGCTGGCGAAAATTTCGGCACCGCCGAAATCCTTCATTTCGTGGTTCGGGCGCCGGGATGCGGCGATGCTGCCAGAGCTCGAATATCGGACTTTCCCGACTTCCAGCCGCGCTACCGCAAAGATTGCCTTTGAGCGGATGATCGACCGACGAGAGACCTATATGCGCGGTGCTGCCTGATTGCAGGCGATTTGCCGCCCCGATAGCTGCCATTCCCGGCGCGGGGGCAATCGGGCCTGTACTCCTGCCTTGTTCCGCGGCTATACGTCCGCGACATTTTCTGCAGGAGAATAGCCCATGTCATCGACCTCGTCCTCGCTTGCCGCCCGCCTGAAAGACCCCTCGCTGCTGCGCGACAAGTGCTACATCGACGGCGCCTGGGTCGGCACGGGCGAGACCGTGGTCACCAATCCGGTTAACCTTGTCGAGATCGCCAAGGTGCCGAATTTCGGCGCCAAGGAAACGACACAGGCCGTCGAAGCGGCCGAGAAGGCTTTCCCCGCCTGGGCCAAGTTCACTGCCAAGCAGCGCTCTAACATCCTGCGCAAGTGGTTTGAGCTGATCATCGCCAATCGCGAGGATCTCGCGCTGATCCTGACCACAGAGCAGGGCAAGCCGCTGGCCGAAGCTCTGGGCGAGGTGGATATCGGCGCCGCCTATATCGAGTTCTTCGCCGAGGAAGCACGCCGCGTTTACGGCGAGACCATCCCGACCCAGCGCGCCGATGCCCGCCTGCTCGCCATCAAGCAGCCGATCGGCGTCTGCGGCGCCATCACGCCGTGGAATTTCCCGAATTCGATGATCACCCGCAAGGTGGCGCCGGCATTGGCCGCAGGCTGCACCGTGGTGCTCAAGCCCGCCAATGAAACGCCGCTGTCCGCGCTGGTGCTTGCCGAGCTCGCCGAGCGCGCCGGCGTGCCGAAGGGCGTGCTCAACATTCTCACCGGCGATGCGTCGTCGATCGGTCTGGTGCTCTGCGAGCATCCCGCCGTGCGGTTTGTCGGCTTCACCGGTTCCACCAATGTCGGCAAGATCCTCTACAAGCAGGCCTCGGTCGGCGTGAAGAAGCTCGGCCTCGAACTCGGCGGCAATGCGCCATTCGTGGTGTTCGACGATGCCGATATCGATGCGGCCGTGGAGGGCGCGATCGTCTCGAAATATCGCAACATGGGCCAGACCTGCGTTTGCGCCAACCGCCTCTACGCGCAGGACGGCATCTACGACCAGTTCGTTGAGAAACTGTCCAAGAAGGTCGCAGCGATGAAGGTCGGCGACGGCACCGAACAGGGCGTCACCCAAGGTCCGCTGATCAATGAGAAGGCGATCGAAAAAGTCGAACGCCACATCGCGGATGCTGTGAAGGGCGGCGCCAAGGTCGTCACCGGCGGCAAGCGTCATGCGCTGGGCGGCACCTTCTTCGAGCCGACTGTGCTCGCCAATGTAAAGCCGGATGCGCTGGTGTCGCAGGAAGAGACCTTTGGCCCGCTGGCGCCGGTGTTCCGCTTCAAGGATGAAGCCGACGTGATCGCCATGTGCAACGCCTCACCGTTCGGTCTGGCGTCGTATTTCTACTCACGCGATCTCGGTCGCGTCTGGCGCGTCGCTGAAGCGCTGGAGTCCGGCATGGTCGGCGTCAATACGGGCTTGATCACCACGGAAGTCGCGCCGTTCGGCGGCGTGAAGGAATCCGGCCTTGGTCGTGAAGGCTCGCATCACGGCATGGAAGAGTATGTCGAGATCAAATACATCATGATGTCGGGCATCTAAGGCGACGTCGCCTTCAATCGAACCTGTCATTCCTGATGCCCGGCCTTGTGCCGGGCATTCGCGTTTCTGGTGTGATTTCCGTATTGGCAGGGTCTCATGTCCGGCCATGAAAAATCGACAGGCCGGTGCCGTTTCGTGGCATGGCGGTCGCGATCAAGACGGCGCATTTCCTGCATCAGCAATGCCACTGGTAGATACGCATGCCACATAGGCAAGCGAGCAAGGAGCGAGTGATGAGCATGCCAACGGCGAACAGCGATCGGCTTTGGTCGACCCTGATGGAGATGGGCGCGATCGGTGGCACGGCCGGTGGGGGTTGCCGACGGCTGGCTCTGTCGGAGGAAGAAGGTCGCGCCCGCATCCTGTTCAAACACTGGGCCGAAGAGGCGGGCTGCGTCGTGACGGTGGATCGCATCGGCAACATCTTCGCCCGCAGGGAGGGGACGGATCGTGATGCGGCGCCGGTGGCGATCGGCAGCCATCTCGACACGGTGCCGACCGGCGGTAAGTTCGACGGCGCCTATGGCGTGCTCGCAGGTCTCGAAGTGATGCGTCGCCTGCAGGATCTTGGCGTCACCACGCAGCGGCCCATCGAACTGATCGCCTGGACCAATGAGGAAGGCGCTCGTTTCTCGCCGATGACGATGGGATCATCGGTTTTCACGGGTGATATCGCGCTCGACTTCGCGCTCTCGCGTCAGGACCCATCAGGAGTTAGCGTCGGCGAGGCGCTGCAGGCGATAGGGGCCGCCGGCGATGTGCCGGTCGGCGGTCGACGTTTCAGCGCCTATCTGGAAACCCATATCGAGCAGGGGCCATTGCTGAAAGAGGGGGGCGAACAGATCGGGGTGGTGACCGGCTCGTTCAAGGCGCGTTACTTCGTGGCCACCATCAAAGGGCAGGCCGCGCATGTCGGACCGACACTGATGGAGCAGCGCCACGATGCCATGGTGGGAGCCGCTGCGCTGATCCTCGAGATCAACCGTATCGGCCGCTCACGCGGGCGCGATGGCCGTTCTAATGCGCCCTATATCGAGGTTGAGCCCAATGTGCGCGGTGTCATTCCGCATGAAGTTCGATTGAGTTGCGACGTTCGCCATCCTGATGCGGACGAAGCGCTGGCG
This sequence comes from Tardiphaga sp. GW821-FHT12E02, assembly GCF_058807155.1. Taxonomy (NCBI): domain Bacteria; kingdom Pseudomonadati; phylum Pseudomonadota; class Alphaproteobacteria; order Hyphomicrobiales; family Nitrobacteraceae; genus Tardiphaga; species Tardiphaga sp. GW821-FHT12E02. The sequence goes on along the minus strand of NZ_JBXAQK010000001.1, from coordinate 171,249 downwards.
ATGGAAGCCGAGTTGCGCGATGCCTGCGCCAAGGTTGCGACGGACTATGGTTTGTCGGTCGCTTTGGATCAGTATTTCGAGTTCGGTCCGATCAATTGTCACGATGACATGTGCGCGCTGATCCGCGAGGCGACGACCTCGCTTGGCTTCACGCAGCGCGACATACTGACTGTCGCGAGCCATGACGCTGTACCGATGATGGATTTTTGCCCGACAGGCCTTTTCTTCATCCCCAGCGAAACCGGCATCAGCCATAGCGAGACGGAATATAGTACGCCTGCCCAGTGCAGCGATGGCGCCAGCGTTTTGCTCAATGCCGTGATCAAGCTGGCTGGTTGAACCATTGGCGTCCGAACATGCTGCACCGCAGACATTGAGCCGGCCAAGAAGCCACGCTTGGCCATGCCTGGGGATTCATATAAGCTCGTAAGCTCGCACAAGGTGCTGGTATTTCGGTGATGGGAGCATGATTTGCAGAATCCCGGAGATCGCAGTCCGCGAGAAGATGTAAAGACCGGTGCGCCGATGCGCGCAAGCACACGCGCCGGTGTAGAATTGACCGACATTGGTCGGCATCTGCTCCACAAGGCGCGTCAGCTTCTGGCCGAGAAAGACGCGCGCCGGAGATCCTCGGACACAACTGGCCATGGCGGTGATGTCAGGATCGGTATCAGCAGCATGCTGCTGAATTTTCTCGTCGATCATCCGGCCAATGCGGTGCTGGGAGATGCATCGGTCACATCTGATACTTGCTCAAAGATCGTCAAGTCATTCGATGACGACGAAGTCGATGTCGCCATGGTGATGGATGTGAAAGATCATCGATCGATCCTGGGTGACGATCTTGTCGCAGAATTCGACATTGAATTCGTATGGGTCAAGGCGCAGACGTTCGTGTTCGACGCAGACGCGCCGCTTCCGCTCGCTACCTGGCCGCCGGATCAACACATCATCCTGAAGGCGCTGTCGGATGGCGGGCGTGACTATCGCGTGATGTTCACGGGGCCGGATTATTCTTCAAAGCTGACGGCTGTCCGCTGCGGGAAGTGTCTGGCGGTGGCTCCGCGACACGGCATCACCTTGCCGCTTGTGGAGGCAAAGGACGATCGCCTGCCCGCGATCGCCCGAAAAAAGATTCTGCTCGCCGTTCGCGGTGATCCTGATTCGACACGATTCAATCTCGTGGTGTCGTTGATGTCGTCGTTCCAGCTGGCGGGTGACGGTCACGGGCACCAACATTAAGCGGTTTCGCCGGGTCTAGCGCCGCAGTACCGCAATCATCCGGCTTGCAAAAGCCAGCCGCTCGGCCATCACCGATACGAAATAGGTCAGCAGCTTCTGGCTCAGCGCCGGGTGGTTCTGCTTGATGTCCTCGAAGGCGTCGGCACGGAGCACATACAGAATACTCGCCACCTCTGCCTGAATGGTCGCACTGCGCGGCGCATAGGCGACGAGCCCCATCTCGCCGACCGTCGTATAGCGGCCAAGGCTGCGGACCCGGGTGAGATGACCGTCGCCATTCGGGACCATGATGCCGAGGCGACCATCGAGAATGAAGTGCATGGAGTCGGCGGTGTCGCCGGCCTGCACGACGGTGCCGCCGGCAGCAACCTCGACACGCTGACAGCGTCGCATCAACTCCTCCGCATCCTCCGGTGTCCGCAGAATGCGGGTGAACCAGTCGCGCAGATTGGCCTCTTCCTCGGCGAGGCCGCGATGCTGCGTGATCACCTCGTTCTCGCACCATTCCAGCGCGCGATCGAGGTCAGCGGCGATCTGCACTTCGTTGTCGATGAACAGGCTGGCGCGCAGATTGCGGTTGGCGGCGGGATGCAGATTGGCCAGCACCAGCGTGGTGCCGTGTTCGCGTGCGACACGCTTGATCTGGGCAAAGGAATGCGCAGCCGATGAATCGATGCCGGTGACGAGCTTGAAGTCGAATACCAGATAACGACATTCCGGATGTCGGCGCAGCAACGCCTTCACATGCAGATAGAGCCGGTTGGCCGATCCGAAGAACAGATAGCTTTGCAGATTGAGGCCCTGGATCTCTTTGCCATGGGCAATCAGCGTGCGTTGATCTTCCAGAGAACGGTCGAGGGACGAGCGGTATTCCGAGCCGTCAAACCCGTATTTGATCGATGAAACGCGGGAGACACTGAGTGCAAAGGTGGCGCAGCCGATCACGATGCCGATCAGCACGCCGGCAACAAATCCCCATTTGATAATGATGAGGATAATGGCCAGCAGCGATAGGTAATCGAGCAGCGACAGCCGCTTGCGGCTATCGACGATCCAGCGATGCAGCTGCTCCATGCCGAGATAAAGCAACAACCCGCCGAGCACGAAGCGCGGCATGTAAGCCAGCAGTGCGGGATCGACCACCAACATGGATGCGGCAATGACGGCCACGGTTATGCCGGACAGGCGGCTGGTGGCGCCACTGTTGAGGTTGAGCACGGAGCGGCTGATGGAAATGCAGCTTGCATAGCCCCCAAGCAACCCCGTCAGGATATTGGCCGCGCCGGTGACATTCAGCTCGCGCTCGATATCGGCTTCGCGGTGGGCCGCGACCTCGATCCCGGTGGTGTTGAACAGCGTACTCACCGCAGTGACGAAGATCACGGCGATAAAATTGCCGATCAGGCCGGGCAGGGCGTCCCATGGATAAGGTTCGGCAAGAAAGGTCCAGGGCAGAGTCAGGCTGGCCTTGGGTGGTGACGCGAAGGTCCAGCCCATGGCCTGCGCCTGCAGGATCGAGGTCCCGGACAGCCAGAACACCAGATGCGCGACGGCGATAGCGGCAAGCAGGATGGCCGGCAGTGCCATCGGCTTTCGCGATTTGTGCCAGATCGCATAGATCGTCAGCGCCACCGCGCCAGCGGCGCAGAGTTCATAGAGCGCGACCGGAGTGGCCAGCCTGCCGAGATTGGCGAATTGCAGCTTCACCCCAGTGCTGACCTGGACGCCGCCGGAGACGATTAGGCAGGCGGTCGCACCGAGAAAGCCGCCGATGACCGGATAGGGAACGTAACGGATCGCACGGCCCATATGGGTGATGCCAAGGCCGCACAACACCAGGCCGGTCAGGATCGTGGCGGCGGACAATGTGATCAGAACCGGCCCGAGGATTGCCGTCGGTTCGGATTGCGCGACAATGTACTCAACGAGGGTCGCCGACAGGATCGCTGTCACAGCCGCGGTGGAGCTTTCGGGGCCACCGATGGCGAATGGAAACGAGCTGCCGAGGGCGATCACGGCTGCTGCGACACTGGCCGCAATGAAGGTCGCGGCGATGCCATAAGGCAGGAAGGAGGCCAGCGGGCCGGAGAAGATCAGCACCGAATAGGACAGGCCGAAGCTGATGGTGAGAACGCTGGCAATAGCGCCGCTGAAAAGGTCATTGCGCCAGCCGCGGACAGCGGGGGTAAGTGCGATGCTGCTCACGCGCAGTCTCTCCCGCAAAGGGAGAGCTGCACCCCAATTGTGTGATTGCCCACGTGCCGACCTTCCAGGGCGCACGCGACCGCGCATGCGCTACCATCTCTGGTAGACGAGCGCGCGGTTTCCTAACACTGAAATTTTACTGAAAGCGCTCAGAAAACTGCGCGTTATTTAACCTTGAGCTCGGTGCCGGTCAGGCGGCGATAGGCATCGAGATAGCGTTGGCTGGTGGCGTCGATCACCGCCTGCGGCAGTGTCGGAGGCGGGGCCTCGCCATTCCAGCGGCCGGCCTTGCGCTCGATATCGAGCCAGTCGCGCAGCGGCTGCTTGTCGAAGCTCGGCTGCGCCTGGCCGGGCTTGTAGACATCAGCCGCCCAGAAGCGCGAACTGTCAGGAGTCATCACCTCGTCGATCAGGATAATGCGGCCATCCTGGTCGCGCCCGAATTCGAACTTGGTGTCACAAATGATGATGCCGGCTTCGCGGGCGATCTCCTCGCCCTGGGTATAGACGGCGCGGGTCATGCTTTCGAGCGTGTAGGCATCCTCCTCGCCGACGATCTCGCGCATGCGCGACACCGGGATGTTCTCGTCATGGCCGGTTTCGGCCTTGGTAGCCGGGCTGAACACAGGCTCCGGGAATTTCTGGCTCTCGAGCAAGCCGGCTTCCAGTTTTTCGCCGGCCAGCGTGCCTGATGCCGCATATTCCTTCCAGGCCGAGCCGGAAATGTAACCACGGATGACACATTCGATCGGGAAGACGGTCGTGCGCTTGCACAGCATGGCGCGGCCGGCCAGCGCGGCGTGGTGGCCTTCGAGAGCGGGGACTTCTTTGATGATCTCGTCGGCATCGGCGGAGATCATGTGATGCGGCACCACGCCGCCGAGCTGGTTGAACCACCAGGCGCTGATCTGGGTCAGCACCGCGCCTTTCATCGGGATGGTCTCGTTCATGACGACATCGAATGCGCTGATGCGGTCGGTCGTCAGCAGCAGCACGCGGTCCTCGCCGACCGCGTAAATGTCACGCACCTTGCCGCGCCCGATCTTGGGGAGGGGCAGGTCGCTCGAGGCCATGGTGGTCATGTCAGTGTCTTTCCGAGAAGGCATTTGCGTCCCCTGTTATTGCGGGGACGTCGCGACGAAGCAATCCGGTTATTGGCTTTTTGGACGGCTTCGCAGCGCTCGGAATGACGGGGTTCTACTCTGGCAGCGGGATAAATTCGTGTTCATCGGGCACATGGGCGAAGCGACCGGTCTTCCAGTCCTCTTTCGCCTGCTCGATGCGCTCCTTGCTGGAAGACACGAAGTTCCACCACAGATGCCGTGGCCCCTCCAGGGCGTCGCCGCCGAGGAACATCATCCGGGTGTCGCGCTGAACCCGGATGGTGATTTCGTCGCCGGGACGGAAGATCAGCAGCTTGGGACCCTCGTGGCGGTCGCCGGCGATCTCGATTTCGCCATCCACCACATAGATCGCCCGCTCCTCGTGATCGGGATCGAGCGGGACCGTGGTGCCTGCGGTGGCGGTCACCTCGACATAGAACCAGGGTGACACCATCGAGACCGGTGAAGCCTTGCCGAACGCCTTGCCCGCAATCACGCGGGCCGAGAAGCCGGTGTCCCGAATGGTCGGCAGGCTGTCGGCACCATAATGCTGGAACGAGGGATCGATCTCCTCGGATCCCTTTGGCAGCGCGATCCAGCTTTGCAGGCCCAGCATCTTCTGGCCGTTGGCGCGCTCGACGTCCGGGGTGCGTTCAGAATGGGCGATCCCGCGGCCGGCGGTCATCAGGTTCATGGCGCCCGGCTGGATCTCGCGCACATTGCCCTCGCTGTCGCGATGCATGATGGCGCCGTCGAACAGATAGGTGACGGTGGACAGGCCGATATGCGGATGCGGCCGCACATCCATGCCCTTACCGGCGATGAATTGCATCGGGCCGAAATGATCGAAGAAGATAAAGGGCCCGACCATCTGCCGCTTGCCATGAGGCAGCGCGCGGCGCACGGCAAAGCCGTCGCCGAGATCACGCGTGCGTGGAATGATCGCGAGCTCCAGCGCGTCGCAGGTGTGGGGATCGCCGAGGATGGGGTCGTTGGAAGGGTGCCAGCTCATGGCTGGCACCATAGCAGAAAATGGCGGGACGGGAGTAGTCGCGGATTTTGCGACGCTGTGTCCGACTATCCAGCCATCCACTCAGCCGTCATCCTGAGGTGCCGTCGCAATCGCAACCGCCTCGCAGGATGGGCACAGGGACCGGTGCCCAGCTCCGCATTCTTCGAGGCCCGCCAAGCGGCGGGCACCTCAGGATGAGGGCGGAGTGAGGGGGCTCGGAAGCGCAAGTGGACCGGAAGCTACAGCTCCTTGATCTGCACCTTGCGGAATTTCACCACGCCGGAGCCGTATTGCAGGGCGATCGGGCCAGTGGCGTGCTTGGTGTCCTCGACATCGACGGTCTTCTGGCCGTTCAGGATCACGGTCAGTTTCGGTCCTTTGGCGGTGATCTCGTAGGTATTCCACTTATCGGCGGCCTTCGGCATCGGATCGACCTTGGCGACGTCCACGATGGCGCCGGTGCCGTAGGATGGGTCGGGGCGCTTGTCGAATATGTTGACTTCGTAACAGGTCTTGCCGTCGATCACTTTTGGATTGTCGCAGCGAATGAAGATGCCGCTATTGGCTTCGGCGTCGGTCCAGAATTCTGCCTTGATCTGGAAATCCTTATACGGCTTCTTGCTGACGAGATAAGCGAGGTCCTTGCCGGACAACAGCTTGTCGGCGGCGAGCGCGCCATCCTTCATTTCCCAATTGGCGTCGCCGACCTTGTCCCAGTCGCCCATCTTGGTGCTGTCGACCAGAGTGACCCATCCGCCATCGGACTGGCTCGACGCCGGCTGAACGAACGGAATTGCGATAAGGCCAAGCGTGATAGCTGTCGCGATCGCTGTGATGCGCTTCATAAAGGTCTCCTCCCATTGCTTCTTATTGTCGCAACGATAGCAACGGGAGTGAGAGAGTGTAAACGCCTCGGGCGCTTTATTCGTAGTTGCAGTGCAGTGTGATCGATGCGGCCGTTAGCGCCCCAACGCCGTCGCTGTTGTTACGCGGTCAAAGCGCTCCAGCGTCAAAATCGCATCGGCGAATTCCTCGGCGCGCTTGTCGAGAACGGGGCGGGCGAGCAGCAAGAATTTCTGCTGCATAGCCGATGCATCGGGGAAGGAGTCTGGCTCACCCGACGGATCCGGCGCGATGCGCTCATGCACGCCGTCTTCGGTGTGAATGCTGACGCGCGCGCCAAACGGATGGCGCTTGCCTTCGAGGCGTTCGTCCTGAACCACGTCGAAACGGTCGGCCAGCGTGTCGATCGCCTTGTCGCCGAGGCGCTTGTAGTCGTCCCACCCGAACGAACCCTGATCCAGCGCCAGCGCACCGGTGAAGAACATCGAGAACTGGCCGCCGACGATGGATGTCGGGTGACGCTTGGTGGATGCATCGCCGGTCAGAGTGATGCCATTGCGATGCAGACCGATCTCGACGCGCTTGACCTGCTCCGGGGTCAGATTGTGCTCACGGCGCATGGCGATCAGCGTGTCGATGGCCGCATGCGTGTAGCGGCAGCTCGGATACGGTTTCACGCCGATCTTCATGGTCTCATAGACCGAGCCGAGATCTGCGGTGGCCTTCTCGGGATGCGCATCATCGCTATAGCCGACAAGCAGGCCGTGCTTACCTTCCACCGACTCGGTGGCGCCGATGAATTCGTTGCGCGCCAGGGTGGCAGCAATGACGCCATTCATGGCGGCGGCGCCAACCTGATAGCGCTTGTTCCAGGCGCCGTTGACCAGGAACTGCAGCGAGCCTGCAGCCTGGCTGCCGGAGACGCCGAAAGCCGAGATGAGCTGTGCTTGGTTAAGGCCGAACAGCTTGCCGGCCGCAGCAGCGGCGCCATAGGTGCCGGCCGTCGCAGTGGGGTGGAAGCCTTTGGCATAATGCGAGGTCGGGTCGAGCGCATTGCCGAGCCGGCAGCACACTTCGTAGCCCGCGACGATGGCCGTCAGCACGTCCTTGCCCGAAGCGCCGACCATCTCGCCGACGGCGAAGGCGGCAGGAACCACCGGGGCGCTCGGATGCAGCGAGGAGTCGGCGTGGGTGTCGTCGAAATCGAGGGAATGACCGAGTGCGCCATTGAGCAGCGCCGCGACGGCCGGGGTCCAGGTCTTGCTGTCGCCGAACACGGTGCTGTCACCCTTGCCATCCAGTGACAGGGTCTCCAGCATTTTCAGCAGCGAAGGGGTGGATTCCGCCTCGCTGCGGGCGCGAATGGTGCTGCCGAGATAATCGAGGGTGAGGCACTTGGCGCGTTCCAGCACCTCCTGCGGAATGTCGTCGAATTTCAGATTGGCGACATAGGCGGCAAGCGTTGCGGTCTCATTGGCCATTGTGTTTCCTCACTCTTATCGAATTAGCTCTATGCGGGCTGTTTCGGCGTTTCAAGCCGGCATGGCGGCGCGGGGATCAGCCATGCGGGTCGGCCGTGATGTCTGTTTCGGGGGTCGATCGTTACATGTCCGTATTTCGGAAAATCTTTGGGGCGCTGAAGCGCGTGGTCGCCTATTTCCGCGCCCATACGATCGAGCTCGGCCTTGGCATCCGGGTCACCGCAGCGGCCCTGAGTGCGCTGGTGATCGCGCTGGCCGTTGGCCTCAAGCTGCCGCTTTGGGCGGTTCTGACCTCGATCATCGTCACCCAGATGAGTGTCGGCCGCTCGCTGAAGGCGACGCGCGATTACCTGATTGGAACGATCGGGGGCGCCGTCTATGGCGGTACGGTGGCAATCCTCATCCCGCATGCCAATGAGGGCATGCTGCTGCTCGTTCTGGTGCTGGCGGTGTTGCCGCTGGCCTTTGTCGCGGCGATCAATCCGAGCCTCAATGTCGCGCCTGTGACGGCGATCATCGTGCTGTTATTGCCGTTGATGAACCATAACACGCCGCTGGAATCAGCCATCGATCGTGTGCTCGAAGTGAGTGTCGGCGCCATCACTGGCCTGCTGGTGTCTTTCCTCGTGCTGCCGTCACGGGCGCATAGTCAGGTTCGGGCCAATGCCGCGCATGCGCTCGATCTGATCGCAACCGCGCTGACCGAGCTTCTCGCCGCGCTGACCCGGGGGCGCGACAACGAAACATTGCATCGGCTGCAGGATGGCATCGGCCATGCGATTACCAGCTTGCAGACAATCGGTGCCGAAGCGGAGCGCGAACGCGCGGCGCATCTCTCAAGGGGCCCCGATACCGGGCCATTGCTGCGCACCACGCTGCGGTTGCGCCACGATCTGGTGATGATCGGACGGTCCACTGTGGTGCCGCTGCCGTCTTCCTTGCAGATCAGATTAGTCGGTCCGCTGGCGCGGGTCAGCGATACCATGGCCACGTTTCTGCATTCGACCGCTGTGGCGCTTCGCAGCGGCACCGGCGCGCCGGCGATTTATCCGGTGCAGACGGCCTTGAAACTTTATGGTGAGGAAGTCGCAAAGCTGCGCCAGGAAGGGCTGACGCGCGGCCTGCCTGGCGACATGGCCGAGCGCTTCTTCGCTATCGGCTTTTCGCTGGAGCAGATGCGACAAAATTTGAGGGACCTCGAACGCTGCGTGTCGGAATGGGCCGAGGTCGATCCGCCGCTGCGTGGCAAGACGGTTATTGACGCGACATGAGCATCGCCATGGCGTGGAAATGCAGTCGCTCCGGATCGCGCTCGCCACGCGCGGCCTCATCGACAATGCTGCTGGAGAGCACCTGAACCGCGTCGGCCGGAATCGCAAGTGGCAATTCGTCGATGCAGAGATCCAGTGCCGATGACATCGCCTCGATTGCGTCATGGCCGAATTGCTGGTCGTCCGGCGCCAATCCGGGCGACGGCATCTCGCGGATGCGTTCTGACAGATGCGACGCTTCTCTCAACACGCGCAGGTAGGTCAGCCCGGCCTCGCTCAGTTCGCCCTCGTCAGTCTGTCCCGAACGCGCCAGCGCAACGATGCGCGCTGCCAGCCGGCGGCGATTGTCGTCGGTATCAGCGTGCTCACCTTCGTGCGCAATGAAAGGCTCCCAGGCCGCGTCGAACGCGCGAGCCAAAGCGAGATGGACGGTCTCATTACGCTGCAAATCGAATTCTGAAAAAGTCATGCAGATTAACGGCGCCACGTCCGCGCCGTTCCCGCGCCGCCTGCGTCAGATCGCCGATGGGCGTGCCTCTAGTACCTGCTTCAGCATGGAACGTACGACCATGCGATGAAACGGTGTGATCAGCGTGAGATAGGTGCGTCCTAGCCAGTTATGCATGCGCACAATGGTTGTTGCCGTGATGCGCTGGCCGCCGCTGGTGGTCGCGATATCCACGACCACGCGGAAATCGAGATGCTTGTCGTTGAAGCCGGCCACCAGCCGTTCCGGCGTCTCGCTCAGCACGGGAAATAAGCCGACCTTGTCCATGTCGGCGTGGCGGGCCGAGCGCGTGGTCTTTAAGCCGAATGGCGCCACCATCATGTCGCGCAGGTTCATCAAGGCCTCCACCCATCTCGGCGAGTGGCTGAGCATGCGCTCGGCGGCCTCGCGCGCTGTCAGTGCCGTGGTATCCGCCGTAATGCTGAAAGCATCGGCGAATTGTGCACCGGCCAGGACGGTATCGCGATCGATGGTCGGGTGGACCTCGGAAACCTGCATCGACACCTCGAAACGGATGGTTTTTAGGAGTGTGCACCCGCTCGACCGTTGTGAAGCTTGGACAAATTGTCTGAGCGGTCACGCAGGAGATGCAATTCAACGGTATAGTATGCCGGTCGCAATTTCTGTGTCATAGTGTGTGCGGTTTGACTCTCCGTGAGGAATTGCCGTGGCCTATGATCGTTCGACCGTCGAGGCGGTAGTCCAGCATTATTTCGACGGCCTCTATGAGGCTGATGCCGACAAGCTCGGCGCAATCTTTGCCGACAGCGCAGATCTGCGCTGGGTTGAGAATGGCGAGTTGAAGGTTCTGACCGTGCCGGATTGGCTGGCTGCGGTGCGCACGCGCACCTCGGCGAAATCCGAAGGCAAGGCGCGAGACGATGTGATCGTCAGCGTCGATCGTTCCGACGACAAGACCGCCTTCATCAAGGTTCGCTGCCAGCTGCCGCCACGCTATTTCACCGATTATCTCGTGGCGATGAAGCTGACCGATGGCTGGCAGATCGTCTCGAAGTCCTATCGTTACGACCTGAAGGACGGACGTTAATCCGTTCCCCGGACCCGATGGTGTGGCGGCCCTGCTGTTCACCACACCGATCGGTTGGGCGATGTTGACTGTTTGCACCGCCGTGGGCTGCATTTTCGCCGCTTTCTGTTTTGCTATCAGTTTGTTCGCCATCCTCATGCTGCTCAATGAACGGGGCGATGCGCTCACGGTGGGCACCAGCATGGCGATGGTCTGGGCCAATCTGCCGGTGATGCTAACCTGGGCGGCCATCGCTTTGGGTTTGTTCTTGATCAATGTCATGACCGGTCTCATCGCTATGGTCATTGTGTTTCCCGTGCTCGGTCACGGGACATGGCACGCCTATGTGGCGATGAAGCCGGGTGCTGAGGTGTCCGGCGCGGACTAGCGAGGTCTCTCATGAGTTGCTGTGACACGGGCGCAGAACTGGCGATGCTGGCGGCAACGGATCCGCGTGAGATTCTGCTCGCCAGCCGTCCACTCGCCGGCAACCTTCGGCAGACCGACCTTTCCGTGCCCGATGTGCATTGCGGCGCTTGCATTCATACTGTCGAGAAGGCGCTGGGCAGGCTTACGGGTGTCAGTTCGGCGCGGGTCAATCTTTCCAGCAAGCGAGTCACCATCAAATGGCGGGCCGATCTCGACACGCCGCCGCCCTTTATCGAGACGCTGCGCAATGTCGGCTATGAGGCGCATCTGTTCGAGGTCGATGGCGATGCCGGCGATGCGACGCTGTCCGAGCTGATCCGCGCCCTTGCGGTGTCCGGCTTCGCGGCCAGCAACATCATGCTGTTCTCGGTTTCGATCTGGTCTGGGGCTGAGCCTGCGACGCGCGATCTGTTTCACGGTCTATCCGCACTGATCGCGCTGCCGACGCTGCTCTATGCCGGCCGTGTGTTCTTCCGCTCGGCCTGGCAGGCGCTGCGCCACGGCCGCACCAATATGGACGTGCCGATCTCGCTCGGCGTGTCGCTGGCTTTCGGCATGAGCCTTTATGAGACCGCAATCCATGGCCCGCATGCCTATTTCGATGCGTCGGTGTGTCTGTTGTTCTTCCTGCTGATCGGCCGCACCCTGGATCACATGATGCGCGAACGCGCCCGCGTGGCTGTCAAAGGTCTGGCTCGTCTTGCAGCCCGTGGCGCGCTGGTGCAGCAGGCGGATGGTTCGCAGACCTATCTGCCCGTCGCGGAAATCAAGCCGGGCATGACGATCCTGCTTGCAGCCGGCGAGCGCGTGCCGGTGGATGCCGTCGTCACGCAGGGGCTGTCCGAGCTCGATGTGTCGCTGGTGACTGGCGAAAGCGTGCCGCAACCGGCGCAACCCGGCGCCGATTTGCGTGCTGGCACGCTCAATCTCACCGGTCCTTTGACAATCACCGCGACGGCCGCAGCGAATGATTCTTTCCTCGCTGAAATGCTGCGGATGATGGAAGCGGCAGAGCAGGGGCGTTCTGCCTATCGCCGCATCGCCGATCGTGCCTCGTCGCTCTATGCACCGGTGGTGCATCTCACGGCACTGCTCACCCTGATCGGCTGGATGCTCATTGAGGGCAACTGGCATCATGCCATCACCATTGCAGTGGCTGTGCTGATCATCACTTGCCCCTGCGCGCTCGGTCTCGCGGTGCCGATGGTGCAGGTGGTCGCGGCGCGGCGATTGTTCGAGGCCGGCATCATGATCAAGGATGGCGGCGCGCTGGAGCGTCTCGCCGAGGTCGATACGATCGTGTTCGATAAGACCGGCACCCTCACTCAGGGTAATCCGCGTCTGGTCGATGCCGACAAGCTGGATCCGGCGATGCTGACTCTGGCCGGCACCATCGCTGCCCATTCGCGGCATCCGTTCTCGCGCGCATTGGCCTCGGTGGCACCGGCTGCAACACCGCCACTTGCATTGGATTCAATTGCGGAAATACCCGGTTGCGGCATGGAAGCGCGCATGGGCGGCCGCGTGCTGCGGCTTGGCCGTCCTGAATGGGCGCTGGATTGCGTGGCGGGCGCCGATATCGATACGTCGTCGGTCGTGCTTTCGCGCGACAGCAAGCGCCTTGCTGATTTCCGCTTCGAAGACAGCCTGCGCGCCGGCGCTGCCGACAGCGTGGCGGAGCTGAAGCAGGATGGTTTTGCCATCGAAGTCGTCTCCGGCGATCGTCAGGCGCCCGTGCGCGCGCTTGCGGGGGCGCTCGGTGTGTCCGCTTTTGCGGGCGTTTTGCCGGGTGGGAAAGCCGACCACGTCGCCGATCTCACCAAGGCTGGCAAGAAAGTGCTGATGGTCGGCGATGGCCTCAACGACACGCCGGCGCTAATGGCCGCGCATGCTTCGATGGCGCCAGCCTCTGCTGCAGATGTCGGACGCAACGCGGCCGATCTTGTCTTCTTGCGTGACAATCTCGAAGCGGTGCCGCTCGCGATCGCCGTGTCGCGCGAAGCACAGAAACTGGTGCGGCAGAATCTCGCGCTTGCCGTCGGTTACAATTTTATCGCTGTGCCAATTGCCATTCTTGGTTATGTCACGCCGCTGGTTGCAGCGATTGCGATGTCCGGCTCATCGATCGTCGTTGTCGCCAATGCACTACGCCTGCGTGGACGGCGCGTATCCGATACGGCGCGCGAAACCGGAGCGAAGAATTCCATCGCCATGCGCATGGAGCCGGCCGAATGACGGACTATTTCTACCTGATCCCGATCGCCATTGGTCTCGGCCTCTGCGGCCTCGCGGCGTTCCTGTGGTCGCTGAAATCAGGCCAGTATTACGACCTGCAAGGCGCGGCCGAGCGTATCCTGCATCAGGATGACACGCCGCTGTCGCGCTGAGCGCCAGTCCGGTCGTCCCATCCCGCCATTGTGTGGCGGGCGACGGCCTCCAGCTCTTCGCGGCTCGCGCCGTCGCGCGCCATCACCGACATGCCGTTCTGCACGGCCATGGCGAAGCGCGCGAGTCCATCGATATCGGTCGCATCGCTCAGTTCGCCCTCACGCACCGCGCGTGCGAGCCGCTCCCTCAGGCGACCGAGCCCGGCGCCGCGCGCCGACTTCACGATCTCGCCGAGTTCCACATGGCCTTCGCTGCCGGCCGCGGAGAGCGTCACCATGCAGCCGAGTGGCTCGGTGCGCCCGTCCGATCCCGTCAGTGCCGCCGCCGAGTCCATCAGCAAGGCTTCCACCGCTGCGCGGGATGTCAGGGCTGCGTTGAAGCCGCTCCAGACCATGGCTTCGTGGCTCTCTCCGTAATAACGGAGCGCTTCGCAATAAAGCGCTTCCTTCGAACCGAAGGCTGCGTAGAGGCTGGGAGAGCCGATCCCCATGGCCTCCGTAAGGTCGGAGATGGACGTGGCGGCAAAGCCTTTCTGCCAGAACAGGCGGGTTGCAGCGCAAAGAGCCTTGTCCCGATCAAACGCACGGGGCCGGCCGCGAGCGGGCTTGGGGGCGACGGGAGCTTTCTCCGAATTCTGCATCATTCGATATATAATTATCTTGACCATTCGACGCAACGCGCTTAGCTAATTCTGTATCGTTCAATACAGAAAGAAATAGTCATGAGTGAACTTGCTGGAAAACGCGCTCTTGTCACCGGCGCATCGCGCGGCATCGGGGCTGCCATCGCATGGGCGTTGGCGGAAAAAGGTGCAGATGTCGCAATCACTTACGAGAAATCAGCGGAGCGCGCCGCGGACATTGTGAGATCAATCGAGGCAATCGGCCGGCGCGCGTTCGCGATCCAGGCGATAGCGCCGACGCGACCGCCGTGAAGCGCTCTGTGCAGGAAGCTGCCGACAAGCTCGGTGGGCTCGACATTCTGGTCAACAATGCCGGTATCGCCCGCGGTGGCCTCGTGGCGGAGATGAGCCTTGCCGATATCGACGCGCTGCTGAATGTGAATGTGCGCTCGGTGGTGCTTGCATCACAGGCGGCCATCCCGCTGCTGACCGAGGGCGGCCGCATCATCTCGATCGGCTCCGGCCTTGCGGAGCGCGTGCCGTTTGCGGGCGTTACGGTCTATTCGATGTCGAAATCCGCCCTGCTGTCCTTCACCCGAGGCCTGGCCCGCGAACTCGGTCCGCGCGGGATCACCGTCAATCTGGTGCATCCGGGATCGACCGATACCGACATGAATCCGGCGCAGGGCGAGAACGCCGAAGCGCAGCGCGCGATGATTGCGCTTGGCCACTACGGCAAGCCCGAAGACATCGGGGCCGCCGTCGCGTTCCTGGCAAGCCCGGCGGCACGTCAGATCACCGGCACCGGCCTCACAGTGGATGGCGGCGCCATCGCCTGATCCGATCCAGGCTCAAACGAAAACGGGCCCGGCTGTTAGCCGGGCCCGTTTCATTTTATCTTACGTATAAAGCTTACGGCTGAACCGCTTCAGCGTCGCGGCTGGCGAACTGGCGGTTGATCGAGATCGCCAGCAGCGTGCAGACCGCGCCTGAGAGCAGATAGATGCCCGACGATGGCAGGCCGAAATGGCTCGACATCACGAGTGCGACCAGCGGCGCGAAGCCGGCGCCGAACAACCAGGCAAGGTCGGTGGTGAGCGCCGAAGCGGTGTAGCGATAACGCTTGCGGAAGCTTGAGGCGACCGAACCCGAAGACTGGCCGAGCGACAGACCGAGCAGGATAAAGCCGAGGATCATGAAGGCCAGTTCGCCAACGAGACCGCCGTCGAGCATCTGCGGGGCGAAGCCGGAGAACACCGCGATCGCAATCGCCGAGCCGGCGAGCAGCGTGCGGCGGCCGACTTTGTCAGCGATGTAGCCCGAGAACAGCATCGCAATGATGCCGACCACGGCGCCGATGCATTCGATCACGAGGAAGCGACCGGGCGTTTCACGGGTGAACAGGAACACCCAGGACAGCGGAAACACCGTGACCATGTGAAAAAGCGCGAACGAAGCGAGCGGGGCGAAAGCGCCGACCACGATGGTGCGGCCCTGCTGCGCCAGGGTTTCCGGCACCGACGACGGCTCGAGCTCGCGGCTTTCGAACAGTTCGGTGTAACCAGGCGTCACAACCATGCGGAGACGGGCGAACAGCGCGACGACGTTGATGGCGAAAGCAACGAAGAACGGATAGCGCCAGCCCCAGTCGAGGAAGTCTTCAGCCGACAATGTATCGACAAAGAAAGCGAACAGCGCGGAGGCGACGATCAGGCCGATCGGCGCGCCAAGCTGCGGGATCATGGCGTACCAGCCCTTGCGGCCTTCCGGCGCGTTCAGCGCGAGAAGTGACGCAAGGCCGTCCCAGGTACCGCCCCAGGACAAGCCCTGACCGATGCGTGCGGCGGCGAGCAGCCAGGCCGACGCGATACCGATTGTCTCGTAGCCGGGCAGGAAGGCGATGGCGACGGTGGAGACGCCAAGCAGGAACAGCGCGATGGTCATCTTCGCGCCCTTGCCCTGGCGGCGATCGATCTCGGTGAAGATGATGGTACCGATCGGGCGGGCGATGAAAGCCAGCGCGAAGATGGCGAAGGAATAGAGTGTGCCGGTGAGCGGATCGTGGTTCGGAAACACCAGTTTCGGGAACACCAGCACCGAGGCGATCGCATAAACGAAGAAGTCGAAGAATTCCGACGTGCGCCCGATGATCACGCCGATAGCGATCTCACCCGGATTCACCTGACCATGGCTGTCCGCGTGCAGGCGACGGGCATCCTCTTCCATCGTCGATTGCGCTTGCGCCATATCTTCAATCCATTTGTATCGTAGGTTGCATATACTGAATTCGGCGCAAGAATGCATGCCGGCTAGTTGACGATTTGTCGTGAAGCGCAGTTCCGAACCATTGGACAAATTGTCCAATGTTGCCCTGCAGCAAATGCGCCTAACCGTGCGCGCAAACGGACATTATCGAATGGGTAAGACCTTGAGCCGCCTGAGAATCCTCCTTTTGCTGCCGCTGGTTGCCCTGCTTGGCGGCTGCAATTTCGTCGTGATGAATCCTGCGGGTGACATCGCAGTGCAGCAGCGCGATCTCGTGGTCGTGTCCGTCGTTCTGATGCTGCTCATCATTATCCCGGTGATGTTCCTGATCGTCTTCTTCTCCTGGAAGTACCGTCAGGCGAATACCGAAGCGAAGTATGAGCCGGATTGGGATCACTCCACCCATCTCGAGCTCGTTATCTGGGCGATCCCGCTGCTGATCATCATCTGCCTCGGCGCGATCACCTGGAGCAGCACCCATCTGCTCGACCCCTATCGCCGCCTTGACCGCATCGGGCCGGGCAATGCCGCGACTCTGAATGAGCCATTGCTGGTCGAGGTCGTCGCGCTCGATTGGAAGTGGCTCTTTATCTATCCGGAATATGGCGTGGCTGCGGTGAATGAGCTCGCCGCTCCGGTGGATCGCCAGATCCGCTTCAAGATCACGGCCACCTCGGTGATGAATTCGTTCTACATCCCCGCGCTGGCCGGCCAGATCTATGCGATGCCGGGCATGGAGACAAAGTTGCACGCCGTCATCAACAAGGCAGGCAAATATGAAGGCTTCTCGGCGAATTATTCGGGCGCCGGCTTCTCCAACATGCGCTTCGCCTTCCACGGCGTCGATCAGGCAGGCTTCGATGCCTGGATCGCCAAGGCCAAGGGCAGCCAGGACAAGCTGAGCCGCGACGCTTATCTTGAGCTCGAAAAGCCGAGCGAGAAGGTGCCGGTGAAGCTCTACAACAGCGTCGATACCGATCTGTACAAGCTGATCCTCAATCAGTGTGCCCAGCCCGGCAAGATGTGCATGAGCGAGATGATGGCAATCGACTCGAAGGGGGGCATGGGTCTCGCCAGCGCCCGCAATATCCTGCCGCTCAAGTACAATGTCTCGCAGCTCGACGGCTCGGCCGCGGTCAAAAATTACGTTGCCAGTGTTTGCACCGTCGCCGACGCGATCCGCGAAGCTGCCGATCGCACCTTCACCCCAAGCGACTCGACACCAATGAGCGGTGCCGGCCTGCCGCGTCGTCGCAATGCGACTGAGCCCTTCCAATTCACGCCTGCGCCGTCGCCCGCTGAGCGACGCGCGTCCAACACCTGATCCGGATCAATTCTCATGTCTGCTGCAACCGGAATTGCTGAAAACACCGGGCTGGCGAAGTTGATCTTCGGTCGCCTCACCTTTGAATCGCTGCCGCTGCACGAGCCGATCGTCGTTGCCACCTTCTGCGCCGTTGCGCTCGGTGGCATCGCGCTCGTGGCCGGCCTGACCTATTTCCGCGTCTGGGGCTATCTCTGGAAGGAATGGTTCACCAGCGTCGATCACAAGAAGATCGGCATCATGTATATGATCCTCGGTCTCGTGATGTTCTTGCGCGGCTTCGCGGACGCCGTGATGATGCGTCTGCAGCAGGCGCTCGCCTTCAACGGCTCCGAAGGCTACCTGAACGCGCATCACTATGATCAGGTCTTCACCGCCCATGGCGTGATCATGATCTTCTTCGTCGCGATGCCCTTCGTCACCGGCTTGATGAACTACATCGTGCCGCTGCAAATCGGCGCCCGCGACGTCTCGTTCCCGTTCCTGAACAACTTCTCGTTCTGGATGACCACCGGTGGCGCGATCCTCGTCATGATCTCGCTGTTCGTCGGCGAATTCGCCAAGACCGGCTGGCTGGCCTATCCGCCGCTGTCGAATATCGGCTACAGCCCGGATGTCGGCGTCGACTATTACATATGGGCGCTGCAGGTCGCCGGTGTCGGTACGACATTATCCGGCATCAACCTGATCGCGACCATCGTGAAGATGCGCTGCCCCGGCATGACCATGATGAAGATGCCGGTCTTCACCTGGACCTCGCTCTGCACCAACGTCCTGATCGTCGCGTCCTTCCCGGTTCTGACCGCGTGTCTGGCTTTGTTGTCGCTCGACCGTTACGTCGGCACCAACTTCTTCACGAACGATCTCGGTGGCAACCCGATGATGTACGTGAACCTGATCTGGATCTGGGGCCACCCGGAAGTCTACATCCTGATCCTGCCGATCTTCGGCGTGTTCTCGGAAGTGACCTCCACCTTCTCGGGCAAGAAGCTGTTCGGCTACACCTCGATGGTTTACGCCACGGTCTGCATCACGATCCTGTCCTATCTGGTGTGGCTGCATCACTTCTTCACCATGGGGTCGGGCGCGAGCGTGAACTCGTTCTTCGGCATTACGACCATGATCATCTCGATCCCGACGGGCGCGAAGATCTTCAACTGGCTGTTCACGATGTATCGCGGCCGCATCCGGTTCGATCTGCCGATGATGTGGACCGTGGCCTTCATGCTGACCTTCGTCATCGGCGGCATGACCGGCGTCATGCTGGCGATTCCGCCGGCCGACTTCGTGCTGCACAACTCGCTGTTCCTGATCGCCCACTTCCACAACGTCATCATCGGCGGCGTGGTCTTTGGCGTCTTCGCGGCGATCAACTTCTGGTTCCCGAAGGCGTTCGGCTTCAAGCTCGATGAGTTCTGGGGCAAGGTGTCGTTCTGGTTCTGGGTCGTCGGCTTTTGGGTCGCCTTCACGCCGCTCTATGTGCTCGGCTTTATGGGCGTCACCCGTCGCATGCGCGTGTTCGACGATCCGTCGCTGCAGATCTGGTTCATCATCGCCGGCATCGGTGCTGCGATGATCGCGGCCGGCATCGGCGCCCTGCTTGTTCAGATCGCCGTCAGCATCTGGAAGCGCAAGGAACTCGCCGACACCACCGGCGATCCGTGGAACGGTCGCACCCTGGAGTGGGCGACCTCGTCGCCGCCGCCGGACTACAACTTCGCCTTCACCCCGGTCGTGCATGACAATGACGCCTGGTACGACATGAAGAGCCGCGGTTATGCGCGTCCGCTGCAGGGCTTCAAGCCGATCCACATGCCGAAGAACACCGGCGCTGGCATCATCCTCTCGGGCTTTGCCACTGCGCTCGGCTTCGCACTGATCTGGCACATGTGGCTGCTTGCAGCTGTATGCTTCATCGCGGTCATTGCCGGCGCCATCTACCACACGTTCAACTATAAGCGTGACTACCACATCCCTGTGGACCACGTGATCAACACGGAAGCCGAGCGTACCAAGCTCCTGGCAGCACAGGCCGCATCATGAGCGCACCGACCCAAACCATGAGCGGCGAAGCTCCGGTCTTCTACGTCGCCGACGAGCACGATCATCCGCCCGGCCAGAGCACGATGCTCGGCTTCTGGCTCTATCTGATGAGCGACTGCCTGATCTTCGCGATGCTGTTCGCGACCTTCGGCGTACTCGGCACCAGCTACGCTGCGGGACCCGGCCCGAAGGACCTGTTCGATCTCAAGCTGGTCGCGCTCAACACCGCGATGCTGCTGTTCTCGTCCATCACCTATGGCTTCGCCATGCTGGAGATGCAGAAGGGCAAGGTCGGCTCGACGCAGATGTGGCTGGCGATTACCGGCCTGTTCGGTCTCGCCTTCCTCTGCATCGAGCTCTACGAATTCCACCACATGATCCATGAAGGTGCCGGTTGGTGGCGCAGTGCCTTCCTGTCGTCCTTCTTCACGCTGGTCGGCACCCACGGCCTGCACGTCACTTTCGGCATCATCTGGCTGGTGGTTCTGATGGTGCAGGTGTCGAGGTTCGGCCTGATCGAGGCTAACCAGCGCCGCCTGATGTGCCTCAGCATGTTCTGGCACTTTCTCGACGTCGTCTGGATCGGCGTCTTCACCTTCGTCTATCTGATGGGAGTCGTGCGATGAGCGCCGACGCACACGCCAATAACGGTCACGATGATCACGCGCATGGCCACGGTCATGATGACGGTCGCGACCACGGCTCCATGAAGTCCTACATGACCGGTTTCGTTCTGTCGGTCATTCTCACCGCCATCCCGTTCTGGCTGGTGATGGGCAACGTGATCCAGAACAAGAACTGGACTGTCGCGATCATCGTTGCTTTCGCGGTCGTGCAGATTTTCGTTCACATGATCTACTTCCTCCACATGAACACCACATCGGATGGCGGCTGGACATTGATGGCGCTGATCTTCACGCTCATCGTTGTGGTCATCGCGCTCGCCGGCTCGCTTTGGGTGATGTACCACCTGAACGTCAACATGATGCCGGTTCACGACATGAGGAACATGCCCTGATGAGCGACGCTGACCGCGCCCCGCGTGGCCCGGTCACGCTCTCGGTGCTGGCGGTTCTCGCCGTCCTCGGTATTGCAGGCTTCATGGCGCTCGGCATCTGGCAGGTCGAGCGCCGCGCCTGGAAACTGGATCTGATCGCACGTGTCGATCAGCGCAGCCACGCCGCACCCGCCGCTGCACCCGGGCCCGCGGCGTGGCTGGCCATTTCTCGCAGCAATGACGAATATCGTCGCGTCACGGCCTCAGGAACATTCTTGCAGGGCAAGGATGTGCTGGTACAGGCTGTCTCCGATCTCGGTGCCGGCTTCTGGGTTCTGACCCCATTGCGTACGGATGCCGGCTTCACTGTTCTCGTCAATCGTGGTTTTGTCAGTTCCGATGAGCGCAAGGCAGGTGCGTTCACCGCATCCGCATCGCCGGTCACGGTGACCGGTCTGCTCCGTATCTCGGAGCCCAAGGGCGGCTTTTTACGCACCAATGATCCCGGTGCTGGGCGCTGGTACTCGCGGGATGTCGCCGAGATTGCAGCGAGCCAGAAGCTCGATGCTGTCGCGCCCTATTTCATCGACGCCGACAAATCCCAGGATGCGCCTGGCCAGCCCCATGGCGGCCTGACGGTGGTTGTTTTCCCGAACAATCATGCGGTCTACATGCTGACCTGGTTCGGCCTTGCACTGATGCTGGCGGTCGCCGTCGTCTATGTCGGCCGCCACGAGTGGAAGATTCGGAAAAAATCACCATCTCGCGTATGACATGATGAATGTCACCCCGGCTAGCACGGTCGGGCGTGTTGCGCGTGACGGTGCGAAATGCAGGGCTTGTTGAGCAGCACAGTTGGATCAGATGGCGCCGGCGTCGGCCCGGATGCCGTCTCGCGTACGATTGCCGCTTCATCCGTTGCGCTGCCGCTCGACGAAACGACCAATGTCAAGAACATCAACCTGCTGATCCAGCTGCGCTGGATCGCTGTGGTCGGCCAGGTGCTGACCATCGGCTTCGTGCATTTCGTGATGGGCGTTGAGCTGCCTCTGATGCCGATGATCTCGGTGCTGTGCGGCTCGATCTTCGTCAATGTCATCAGTCAGGAATGGCTGCGCAAGCAGACCGACGCGCGTGATCGGGAGTTGCTCCTGCTGTTGCTGCTCGACGTCGCGGCGCTGACGGCGCAGCTCTATCTCAGCGGCGGCGCCACAAACCCGTTCGTGTCGCTCTATCTGCTGCAGGTTACGCTTGGCGCCATGCTGCTGAATGCGCGCTATACCTGGGTGATCGTCGTAGCCGCATCGCTCTGCTTTGCGGGCTTGATTCCGTTGCACCGCCCGCTCGCGTTGCCGACCGAGATGGTGGATCACCTCTTTCAACTCCACATCATCGGAACACTGATCTGCTTCGTGCTGGATGCGGCGCTGATCGTCGTCTTCATGACGCGCATCGCCC
The DNA here is from genome assembly GCF_058807155.1 of Tardiphaga sp. GW821-FHT12E02. Taxonomy (NCBI): domain Bacteria; kingdom Pseudomonadati; phylum Pseudomonadota; class Alphaproteobacteria; order Hyphomicrobiales; family Nitrobacteraceae; genus Tardiphaga; species Tardiphaga sp. GW821-FHT12E02. Next base: position 149,031 of record NZ_JBXAQK010000001.1, on the reverse strand, counting down.
GCAACCTGCGCGATCGTGACAACGGGCTCGCTGCGCTGCGCCAACAGGCCGCGGAGGAAGATCACATCGTGCGGATGGGTCTGCTCGCTTCCGGTGCCGCGCATGAACTCGGCACGCCGTTGGCATCGCTTTCCGTCATCCTCAGCGACTGGCGCCGCATGCCGGCGCTGGCGAGCAATTCCGAACTGATGGAAGAGATCGCCGAGATGCAGGCGGACGTCCAGCGCTGCAAGTCGATCGTCACCGGCATCCTGATGTCCGCTGGCGACATGCGTGGCGAGGCACCGGCAGTGACCTCGGTCAATGATTTCTTTGGTGAACTGGTTGATGACTGGCGTATGGCACGATCGAGCGGCACGCTCGTTTACGAGAACCGGTTTGGCGAGGACATGCCGATCGTCTCGGATACCGCGCTGAAGCAGATGATCTTTAACGTGCTCGACAATGCCAACGAGGTTTCACCGTTGTGGATCCGCGTTGCTCTTGAGCGTGAGGGGGACAGGCTGGTGCTGAAAGTCAGCGATATGGGCCCCGGTTTCGCCCAGGACATGCTGGCGAATCTCGGCAAGCCTTATAATTCCAGTAAAGGACGACCGGGGCGAGGGCTTGGCTTGTTCTTGGTGGTCAATGCCGTCCGCAAGCTTGGCGGCTCGGTGGTGGCGGACAATCGCCCCGTCGGCGGCGCGGTCGTCACATTGTCACTTCCGCTATCGGCCCTCGCCATTGGAGCGCACAGACATGTCCGATGAACGTCTCTTGATCATCGTTGAAGACGATGAAGGTTTTGCGCGCACGCTGAAGCGATCCTTCGAGCGCCGTGGCTACAATGTGCTGCATGCGGAAGGCTTTGAAACGCTGACCGACGTTCTTGGTGACAAGTTGCCGGGCTATGCAGTGGTCGATCTCAAGCTTGCCGGCGCATCCGGCCTGACCTGCGTCGAGGCGCTGCATGCGTTGAGCGAGGACATGTTGATTGTTGTCCTCACCGGCTATGCCAGCATTGCGACCGCTGTCGAAGCGGTCAAGCTCGGTGCATGCCACTATCTGGCAAAGCCGTCGAACACCGACGATATCGAGGAGGCCTTCCAGAAGGCTGCTGGTGATACCAAGGTGGCGCTCACCGAACGCCCGACATCGATCAAGACCCTGGAATGGGAGCGCATCCATCAGACCCTGGTCGAGAGTGATTTCAACATCTCCGAGACTGCGCGTCGCCTCGGTATGCACCGCCGCACGCTGGCGCGGAAGCTCGAGAAGCGGCAGGTGAATTAGGACGCTGTTCGGTCCCGGCGACTAACAACAGCCCTGATGCTTGAACCATTGCGTCAATGTGCCTTCGAGTGGCGTCCATGCCCGCTCCAGCGCTTTGAACTGCGGTACGCTTGCGCGATACAGTCCGCGGATCTCGGTCTCCATCGCATCCAGATCAACGCCGGTCAGCTTGCCGTCGCGGTAAATCGTTCGCCCGGCAACCACCACGTTGCGTACGCAACTGCTATTGCCACGCGCAAACAGCATGTCGATGGGATCGACGGGCATGATTGCGTCCCGATCGAGTTGGCCGATATCGAGCATCACGAAATCCGCAGCCTCACCGGCCGCGAGAGCCCCTGTCCCCGGAGCGCCTATGGATTTGCGGCCATTGCGGACCACAAGGGACAAGAATTCGCTGCGGCTCCACGTCCGCTCGAAACCCAGCCCTCCATGGGCCATCTGCACGAGCCGCATCTCGCGAATGGCGTCATCGTCCTCGTCCAGCGCGACGCCATCGATACCGAATGCGACCTTGCAGCCGCGGCGATGGGCATCAGCGATCGGGGGAAAGCCGGAATGCAGGTGCAGATTTGAGCTGAAATTCGTGACGATGGTCGCGCCGGATTCGGCGATCATGTCGAGTTCGTCCGGCCGTGCATGGATACAGTGCGCGACGGTGAGACGGTCTGATAGCAGGCCGATATCCTTGAGAAAGCGCACCACCCCGCCGGGAAAGGCACGGTCGGCCCATTGGCGCTGATAGATGGTTTCGAGCAGATGCATATGTACGCGCCGGCCCGTGGCGGCTGAATGGTCCGCGATGGCTTCGAGCAGCGCCGGCGAGCACCACTGAACGCCCGCCGGTCCGTATTGCACGTCGATCATCGGCCCGGCGATGGCGGCATGAATCGCATCAATGCGGTCGAGATATTCCGATGGCCTCGGGCTCGGGCGGATGAACAGGTCCTGTATCGTCTCGCGATCATCGCCCGTTAGAGCAGCCAACACATCGTCGCTGTCGCCATAGACCAAAGGATTCTGGTCGCGTACCGCCAATGCGAAAGCGAGCCGGATGCCGACATCGCGGGCGGCTTTTCCGATCGCAATCGCCTCATCGACGATGGGGAGTTTTCCGCTCGGGCGCGTGTAGTGGATCATTGCGCCACCGCAGCCAGCGCGTGCCGAGCGGGCGAGCGAGACGGCGGCGGCGAGATAGGCGTCCGGCGGTGCGCCGAACGCCGATCGTAAAATCCATGACTCCAGCGGCATACCAGACGCGCCGAAGGAGGTCATGGAAGGTCGCGCATGGTCATGGGCGTTGACCAGCGCGGGGATGATGAGGTGGTTTGTCTGCGGCGAGGTCACGGCACCGGTCGAGACCTCCGTGATCAAGCCGCCCGCATAAGCGATGCTGGCCTGAGGCACGAGGTCTCGCTCGGTGCCGGTGAAGACATGCGTCGCAGACAACACCTCGGTCATGACAGCGATTAGTTCGCGGTATAGACGAGATCGCGTTCGCCACGTGGCGGCAGGAAGTCGCGCGAGAAGATCTCCTTCGGCGTCGGTGTGCGCTTCAACTCGTAGCCTTCCACCACGATGCCGATGGCGCGAGCCATGCGGTCATCCTTGATGTCGCCGACGCCGATTTCCTTCATTTCAGGCGAGACCATCAGCTTGTCGAAGGCGAACTGCATACGACGCTTCTCGACGGGAACATCGACCAGGTTGTCGAAGGCAACCACCGACTTCATGGCCTCGTTCTGATCCTTGGCAGTCGCGATGTTCGCCTTGTTGATCGCGCGAACGAGACCGGCCACGGCTTTCGGATTCTCCTTCAGCAGTTTCTGGGAAACCATCACGCCGTTCGAATAGAGATCAAGGCCGAATTCACCGAACGAAAACCACTTGAAGTCCTTGTCCGGATCCTGGCGGTTCAGTACGAGATTGAAATAGCTGGTGATGTTGAACACGAGCGCCGCATCGATATCGCCCTTGATGAGCATCGGTTCCTGCAGGTTCGGCGCCATGTTCGACACCTTGATCTTGTCGGCGGCGAGGCCGTTCTTCTGGATGAACACCGGCAGCAGGCGCGTCGTCGGCGTGCCCTGCGCGCCACCCAGTGTGCGGCCCTCGAAATCCTTGATCGTCTTGATGCCGCTGGAGTTCTTGGTGACGATCGAGAAGGGGGGCTGGTTCCACATCATATAGACCATGACCGGCGCATCCTGCGGACGCGTCGATGAGTTCTGGATGATGGCATTGACGTCGCCGAAGCCGGCATCCCAGGCGCCGGACATGATGCGGGTCACGGTGGCGCCGGAGCCTTCGCCCTGGTCGATGACGACGTTCAAGCCCTCTTCTTTGAAATAGCCTTTGTCTTTCGCGTAGAAGAACGCGGCGTCACTGCCCTGGGTTTTCCAGCCGAGCGTGAACTTGATGGTGGTCTCCTGTGCGGAGGCGGCACCCGCGAGCAGCAGGCTCGAGAAGGCGAGGGCAGTCAATCTCTTCAACATGGCGGTCTCCTGGTTGCGTGATGATTAAGTGGCGACGAGGTCGTTCTTGCGTGTGGCCCAGCCGGTCACGCGCGCTTCGATCAGGGAGAAGATGACGTAGAGGGCGACGCCGAGAGCCGCGAGGATGAAAAGGCAGGCGAAGACGAGCGGCACATTGAAGTTCGATGAAGCGCTCATCATCACATTGCCGATGCCGCGATTGGACGCGACCGTCTCCGCCAGCACCGCGCCGACAAAGGCGTAGCTCACCGCAACTTTTAGCGATGCGAAGAAGAACGGCATCGTGCGCGGCAGGCCGACATTCCACAGAATGTCTATCTTGCTGGCGCCGAGCGCCTTGAGCACGTCCTCCAACTCCGGCTCGGTGGTGGCGAGGCCCGTGGCGATATTCACGACGATCGGGAAGAAGCAGATCGACAGCGCCGTGAGGATGGCCGGCACTGAGCCGGAGCCGAACCACAAGACGAAGATCGGCACCACGGCCACTTTCGGGATCGACGAGAAGCCGACCAGCAGCGGATAGGCCGTGTCATAGGCGACCCGTGACACCCCGATGATTGCGCCAAGCACCACGCCGAGACCGACGCCGAGCGCAAAGCCAGTCATGGTGGTGGCCAGCGTCTGTAGGATATGCGGCCACAGCACCGGAAAGCGCGCGATCAGCGTGGCGAGAACGTCAGTCGGGCGCGGGAGGATGAGATCGGACATGCCCGAGACGACGCAGAAGAGCTGCCATCCCACAAAGAAGGCGACGATCAGCCCGAACGACCAGAGCTTTTGACGAAGGCCGAGGTTCATTTATGCCTCCTGCGCAATGGGAGCATTGCTCCGGGCATTGACGATAAGGTCGCGTAGCCGCTGGTTCAGCGCGACAAAGTCCGGCTCGAAGGTCATTGGAATCGTGCGCGGGCGGGGGAAATCCACCGTGCTATCGTCGAGGATGCGGCCCGGCCGAGCGCTCATCACGCAGATGCGGCTGGCCAGGAAGCCGGCCTCACGTAGATCATGGGTGACCAGCAACACCGTGGGTTTGTGCTGCAGCCACAGACCTTGCAGAATCGACCACAGCTCTTCCTTGGTGAACTGGTCGAGGGCACCAAAGGGCTCGTCGAGCAGCAGCATGCGCGGTTCATGGATCAGCGCGCGGCAAAGATTTGCTCGCTGCAGCATGCCGCCCGAGAGTTGCCACGGATACTTCTTCGCAAAATCCTTGAGGCCGACCTGCGCCAGCAGGGCATGCGCCTTGTCGCGAAACTCGGTTTTGCGCTTCTGGCGATACTCTGAGCGGAATGGCTGCACGATTTTCAGCGGCAGCATGATGTTCTGCTCGATGGTCAGCCAAGGCAGCATGGTCGGATTCTGGAAGGCCATGCCGATCCGCAGCGCCTTGGCCGCCACCTCGCGGCCGCCGACAATGACGACGCCGGTGGTCGGGCGAATGAGATTGCTGACCAGCTTGAGAATCGTCGATTTGCCGCAGCCGGAGGGGCCGACCAAAGCGAGGAATTCGCCATCGGGAATGCTAAGATTGGTCTCGGACAACGCCGGCGTTGCGGTTGCGCCTCGCCCGAACGTCACGGATGTGCGCGACAGTTCGATGGCGGTCGGAGCGCGTGGCGTGGTCTGGGCCGAGGCCCCGGCTTCTTGCATACTGATCATGACTGGAAGTGTATGCAATTGGGGTGCCACTTGAGTCCGGCGTGAATCCTCCTCAAATTGCCGCCATCTGCCAATTAGTGCGAATTTATTGAGCAGCCCCCGCTGTAAAGTGCATGCACTTCGCGCAGGCGCTTGTATGCGCCGGGTGCTAGAGGTCTGTCAGAATGCCAGAAACGTCGAATCCCAAAGACAAAGTCGGAATGATCTGTCGCGCTCTCCGGCGTGCGATCATCGAGCAGGCGCTTGAGCCCGGCACCAAGCTGCCCGAGGATTCCCTCGGCGAGCGGTTTGGCGTCAGCCGCACCATTGCGCGCCATGCGCTTGGGCAACTGGCGTCGGAAGGCCTTGTCGAGCTGCGCCGTAACCGGATCGCTGTGGTCGTCACGCCGAGCTGGCAGGATGCGCGCGACATCTTTGACATCCGGATGGAGCTCGAGCGCCTGATCGTGCGGAAGCTCGTGGGCAAATTGAAGCCGGCCCAGATCGCGCGCCTCAAGGCACATGTGGTGGCTGAGCAGGAAGCGCATGGCGGCCCAAACGCCGTGTCGATCCGGCTTGCCACGGAATTTCACATTCTGCTGGCGTCGATGACAAACAGCCCCGTGTTGGTCCGCTATGTCAGCGAGATCGCCTATCGCTGCTGCCTGACGCTGTCGTTATTCAGTCGGCCGCATTCATCTGAATGCGGCATCAACGAGCATATCGCTATCATCGATGCGCTGCAGGGCGGCGATGTCGATCAAGCGATGGCGCTGATGCATTCGCATCTTGGCGAAGTGGCCACGCGGGCGCTGGTCGAGCCAAGCCCGGCCCGCGGGCGCGATCTCGTCGATGTGCTGGCGCCTTATGCGGAAGAAGCGCATTAAGGGGTTTGCTATCGCAGTTTACGGAGCAGGAAGTCGTAGAATTTCGGGTCTTCCGCTCGCGATACGTTGATCCGGATCGCTTTCGCCAGCGGGCTGTTCTTGTCGATGCAGAACAGGCTGCCTGGTGCGATGAAGATACTCTCCTTGGCGCCGTCGCGTGCCAGCGCCATGTCGTCGATGCCATCGGGTAACATCAGATAGAGATAGTAGCCGGTCCGTGCGTCGGCATAGAGCCGGTGACCGGCGCGCAGCAATTGCGCGCGCACCTGGCTCATCGCAGCGTCACTGCGTTGTCCCAGCCGCTTCAGATGGCGATCGTAATGACCATCCGCGAGCAGCCTGTGCAGCAATCGCTCGACATGGCCAGAGCTGTTCACCGAGGTGAGCATTTTTAATTCAGCCAGGGTCGCGATGCGATCACGGCGGGCAGCGATGAAGCCCGAGCGCAGGCTTGCCGATAGGGTTTTCGCAAACGTTCCGATCGAGATCACATTGTTGAGCTGATCGAGCGTGGCGAGGCGGCTGTTGGCGGCCGTTGGCAGATCGGAAAACGGATCGTCCTCGACAATCACGAGATTGGCGCGCATGGCCGTCTGCAGCACCGCATGCGCGACTGGGAGCGTGATCGAGCCGCCGGTCGGATTGTGGCCGAGCGACTGCGTGAAGAACAGCTTTGGTCGCTCCGATTGGATCTTTGCCGCGAGGTCATCCACATCCGGACCATCAGCCAGTCTCCGAACGCCGACAATGCGCACCTGCGCCAGGGTCAGTTTGGCGAATAGCGGATAATAGCCGGGCTCATCCACCAGCACCGTATCGCCCGGCGACAGCATCGCACGAATGATCAGGTCGAGCGCGTGATTGGCACCGAAGGTCAGAAGAAGTCCGTCTTCCTTGACCGCGAGCTGCTGCCGCTGCAGTCGCAACGCGATCTGTTGTCGAAGCGGTTGGAAGCCCAGCGCCGAGCCATAACCGTCAGCGGCCACCGGAAGGATGCGTCCGCCCCCGCTGAGATGACGCTTGATCTCGGATTGCTCGGTCCATGAAGCAGGAGGTCGTCCGTCGCCGACGCGGATCTCGAAATTCTGCGATAGCTGTGCGTTGAGCAGTGACGCGATATCGACGGCTTCGCTGACATGTTTCGGTCGGCCGCTGTCATCGCCGCGATAGATGACGACGAAACCGGAGCCAGCCTTGGCGGCGACGAGATTCCCGAGCACCAGCCGGTCATAGGCGTCGACAACGGTGTTCTTCGAGACGCGAAATCCTTCAGCGGCTTTTCGGATTGAGGGCAAGCGATGGCCTTCCGGCAAGGCGCCGGAGAGGATTTGTGCGCGCAAGCGGCTGGCGAGATTGCCGGCCAGCGTCGCGTTCTGATCGGGTGGTTTACGCGGCGTCACGGCGTCATGCTCTTGGGTACAGTGCTGGGCGGTTGATCAAAAGCGTACCCTCTACGGCACGCTTGAGCGTGACCACGCAGCCGCATGTCTCCCGAAGATCATCGATAAAATGTTGCACTGCAAAGGTCCTGTGAGAGAAATGCATTTGCTAAAATGATCATCCGGTCATGGGTACAGTACAGGACAATATTTGAAAACTGTCCCTTCCGCACGCTGCGTCCCGATGCCTAACTGCGCGCCAACAGAAGACACTTTTTGTGTGGGAGGCGCCGCAATGGCCATTACGACGTCGGGCGAACAGTCCGGAAACATCAATTCGCGTTTGGAAAACCTGCGCAACCTCTCTCCAGCTGAGCGGCTCGGCAAGGTGATCGATGCCACGTCACGTGGTGACAACGAGCGCTCGGCCTTCAGTCCAGGCACGCTGCCGATCGAGCTTGCCAATGGCATGATCGAGAACGTCATCGGCACATTCGAGCTGCCGGTCGGCATCGCCACAAATTTCACCGTCAATGGCCGCGATTATCTGATTCCGATGGCGGTCGAGGAGCCGTCAGTCGTGGCCGCGGCGTCCTATATGGCGCGCATCGTCCGCAAATGCGGTGGCTTCCAGACGTCGAGTTCTGCGCCGATCATGCGTGCGCAAGTGCAGGTGCTAGGTGTTACCGATGTTCACGGCGCGCGCGCCCGCGTATTGCGCGCCCGCGATGAGATCATTGCGGCGGCCAATGCCAAGGACAAGGTGCTGATCTCGCTCGGCGGTGGCTGCCGCGATGTCGAGGTGCATATATTCGAGACCACGCCGGTGGGACCGATGATGGCCGTGCATCTGATCGTCGACGTCCGCGATGCGATGGGGGCTAACACCGTCAACACCATGGCGGAAACCGTGGCGCCCCTGATCGAAAAGGTCACCGGCGGCACCGTGCGGCTGCGCATCCTCTCCAATTATGCCGATCTGCGGCTCGCCCGGGCCATGGTGTCGGTAACACCGGAGGCGCTGAAGACCGAGGAATATTCTGGTGAGCGCATCGCGCAGGGCATTGTCGAGGCTTGTGCTTTTGCCATCGTCGATCCCTATCGTGCTGCCACCCATAACAAGGGCATCATGAACGGTATCGATCCCATCGTGGTCGCCACCGGCAATGACTGGCGCGCTATCGAAGCCGGCGCGCATGTCTGGGCCTCCCGCTCGGGCCGCTATACGTCGCTGACCAATTGGGAGATCGACACCAAGGGCAATCTGGTCGGCACCATCGAAATGCCAATGGCGCTAGGCCTCGTCGGCGGCGCCACCAAGACCCATCCCGCTGCGCAGGCGGCATTGAAGATCCTCGGCGTCACGAGCGCGCAGGAACTGGCGGAAGTCGCCGTTGCCGTAGGTCTGGCGCAGAACATGGGGGCGCTGCGCGCGCTCGCGACCGAGGGCATCCAGAAAGGTCATATGGCACTGCACGCGCGCAACATTGCCATCGTTGCCGGCGCCAGCGGCGACGAGATCGAGAAGGTCGCTGCTGCGCTTGCGGCCAATCACGATGTTCGCGTCGATCGCGCTAAGGAAGTCCTTGAGAAGCTCCGCTCCTGAGCCCCACGCGCTGCGCGAACACGCCTGTTTTCGCGCGCGCACTTATACGACAATGACCCCTCGCCACCAAAGCTGGCGAGGGACACGAAACGGGAGGCCAATGTGAACGCAAAGAACGATACCAAAGGGCTCGGGGAGCGCAGCGGTCCGCTGCAGGGCGTGACCGTTCTCGACATCACCCGCGTGGTCGCCGGTCCGTTTTGCTCGATGCTGTTCGCGGATCTCGGCGCCACCGTGATCAAGGTGGAGCATCCCGGCGATCCCGATTACGCGCGTACGTTTCCGCCCTTCGTTGGCACTGGCGACGATCAGTTCAGCGCTTTCTTCACCCAGTTCAATCGCAACAAGCGCGGCATCACGCTCAATCTTAAATCCGAGGACGGCAAGGCGCTGCTGAAGAAGCTGGTCGCCAAGGCCGATATCCTGGTCGAGAACTTTCGCCCGGGCACCATGGACAAGCTCGGTCTCAGCTATGAGACGCTGCGCGAGATCAATCCGAAGCTCGTCTATACCGCGATTAGCGGCTTTGGCCGCACCGGTCCGAATTCGTCGCGTCCGGCCTATGACAATACGGGCCAGGCCGTGGGCGGTCTGTGGTCGATGAACGGCTATCCCGATCTGCCGCCGGTGCGCGTCGGTACCATTATCGGCGATCTCGCAGCGTCCCTCTATGCGGCGATCGGCACCCTCGCGGCGCTGCGCGAAGCCGAGCGCAATGGCAAAGGCCAGGTGGTAGATGTCTCGCAGCAGGACTCGGTGCTGACGCTTACCGAGAATGCCGTGGTGCGCTACACCGTCGAGAAGGACGTCGCGACGCCACTCGGCAACGACCATCCGTTCGTGCGGCCCTATGGCCAGTTTCCTTGCAAGGACGGCTACGTCTTCTTCGGCGGTTACACCGACAAGTTCTGGGCGATCACCTGCGGGCTGTTCGGCGAGCCCGAGATGGCGCGGGCTCCCGGCATCGAAACGATGGAAAAACGGTTCGATCCTGTCGTGGCGGAGACCAGGGTCAAGCCGCTGCTGGAGCGCTGGTTCAGCAAATATACCAAGGCCGAACTGGAAGAGATGGCCGGCGACCAAGTGCCGCTCAGCGCCATCAAGACGATTCCGGAAGTGGTGGAAGATCCGCATATCGCGGCCCGCAACATGATCGTCAATGTGCCGGTGGCGGGCAAGCTGATCGGCATGTTCGGTCTGCCGATCAAGCTCTCCGACACCGATCAATCGACTTTCGAAAAGGCGCCGTCTCCCGGTGAGCACAATGCGGAGGTGTTGGCATCGCTGCTTGGTGTGACGTCGGACGAGCTTGATCGTCTCAAAGCATCGGGAGCGATCTGATGTCGATCGATTTCACCACGGACGGTCATGTCGCCACGGTCCGCATCAACCGGCCGGACAAGATGAATGCGCTGACGCTGGCGATGTATGACGATCTCGGCCGTGCCTTCCATGCGATCAAAGACGACGACGCCGTGCGTGCCGTTGTGCTGACCGGCGCTGGCGACCGTGCCTTCTGTGTCGGCGCGGACCTGATGGAGTCAATCCCGGCACTTGCCTCCGACAAGATGGATATTTCCGCCTGGGATCCCGCGCATATCAAGTTTCCCGGTTTCTACAAGCCAGTAGTCAGCGCCATCAAAGGCATGTGCATGGGCGGCGGTTTCGAGATCATGCTGGCGACCGATATCCGCGTCGCTGCGCGCAATGCGGTCTTTCAATTGCCTGAACCGAAGCACGGCTTTGTGCCGGCTGGCGGCACGCTGGTGCGTCTGGTCCGGCAAATCGGATACGCCCATGCCATGGAGATTATGCTGACGGCCGAGCGTTTTTCGGCCGACGACCTGCAAGCCAAAGGTGTCATCAATCGCGTCGTCGATGTGGATCAGGTTGAACCTGTGGCGTTCGAGCTCGCCACCAAGATCGCGGCGCTGAGCCCGGTCGCAATTCAGACCATCAAGGAGGCCGCGCTGACGCTGCAGGATCTGCCGCTCGCGGATGCCTTCCACAAGGAGGCCACACTCGGCCAGCGCACCTTCACCAGCGCGGACGCCAAGCGCGGCCTCGCCGCCTTCGCGAACAGAGCCGCGAAGTAGTTACACGACCACATCGCAACAGACGTATCGAGCCAATCGATACGCGGAAGGGGGAAGCATGAGACAGATCGATTTCGGTGCCCGTTACCTGACAGCTGCACTTGCGAGCGCATTCCTTTGCTCAGCCTCGGCACATGCCCAGACCGTGCAGATCTCGGACGGTGTCGTCCGCGTCGGCGTGATCGAGGACATGTCGGGCGTCTATGCCGACATCACTGGCAAGGGCGCCGTGACGGGCGCGCAGATGGCGGTCGAGGATTTCGGCGGCAAGGTGCTCGGCATGCCGATCGAGGTCGTGTTTGCCGACCATCAGAACAAGCCTGACATCGCCGCCACAACTGCGCGAAAATGGTTCGATAATGATAAGGTCGATGCCATTCTCGACGTGGCGTCCTCGTCGCCGGCGCTGGCCGTCCTCGAGATCGCCAAAGAGAAAAAGAAGATCATCACGCTGAGTTCACCCGGCTCGACGCGAATCACGAATGAGGTGTGCGGTCCCTTTGTCGTTCACTGGGCCTATGATTCCTTCGCGATCGCCAACAGCACCGGAAAGGCGCTGGTCAGCCAGGGGTTCGATAGCTGGTATTTCGTGGTCGCCGATTACGCGTTTGGGGCAAGTCTGGAGAAGGACACCGGCGATGTCGTTAAGGCGGCCGGTGGAAAGGTTGTCGGCGCGACCAAGCATCCAGTCGGTACCGCGGACTTCGCTTCGGTCCTGCTGCAGGCGCAGTCGTCCAAGGCCAAGGTGGTGGCACTCGCCAATGCCGGCGGCGACACCATCAATTCGATCAAGCAGGCAGCGGAATTCGGCCTGACCTCGAGCGGGCAGAAGCTCTCGGCGCTGGCCGGCTTCATCAACGACGTTCACGGACTCGGGCTGAAGGAAGCGCAAGGGCTGACGATCACCGAAGCGTCCTACTGGGACATGAACGACGAGACTCGGAAATGGTCGAAGCGCTTCTATGACAAAGTCAATGCGATGCCGAACATGCTGCAGACCGGCACCTATTCATCCGTGCTGCACTATCTGAAGGCTGTTCAGGCGGCTGGCACTGACGAGACCGAAGCGGTCATGAAGAAGATGCGCGAATTGCCGGTCGATGACGTGTTCTACAAGAACGGAAAAATCCGCGAGGATGGCCGCATGGTGCATGACATGTATTTGTTCGAAGTGAAGAAGCCGGCCGAGTCGAAGGCGCCGTGGGATTATTATAAGCTGCTTGCGATAATCCCTGCCGATCAGGCTTTCCAGCCGCTGTCGGCGTCGCGGTGCCCGCTAGTCAAGAAGTAACGTCCTGAGGCGCTGATCCCTGGGCCTGCGACAGCAACCAGGCACGGAAAGCCGAGAGCAATGGATTCCCGGCTTTCTCCTCCGGGGAGGCAAAATAATAGGAGCCGACGCTTTTCAGCGTCAGGCTCGACAGCACGCGCAGTTTGCCGGACCTCAGCTGGTCGGAGATCAGGAATTCCGGCAGCAGCGCAACGCCGAGCCCGGAACTCGCTGCGCTGATCAAGGTCGATTGAATATCGAAGCGTGGCCCGCGGATCACATTGGTGCCCTCGAGCTGAGCCGCATCAAACCAGCGCCGCCATGCGTCCGGCCGTGTCACCAGATGCAGCAGCCGCAATTCGGCGACCTCGCGCGGCGGCAATTCGCCGCGTCTGCCGATCAGCGCGGGGGAGCCGACCGGCAGCAACACCTCATCGAACAGGTAATCGGCCTGGGTGCCGGGCCAGTCGGGCTGGCCGAAATACAGGGCGCCATCCAGCGCGGTCTCGCTGAAAAAGAAGCGCGTGTTGCGCGCGCTGACATTCACGGCGACGCCTGGATGCCGCGCGTAAAAATCCGGCAGGCGCGGAATGAGCCATTGGGTGCCGACGGTCGGCAAGGCCGCCACGTCGAGCACGGTGCCGTCAGCCTCATAGCCCATGATTTCCAGCGCATCGCGTTCGATCTGCTCGATGGTCCGCGCCACACGGGTGCTGTAAGCCTCGCCGGCGCGCGTCAGCGTGATGCGCTTCTTGATGCGGTGGAACAGCTTGACACCAAGCTGGGTCTCCAGCTGTGCGATCTGGCGTGATACCGCGCTCTCGGTCAGCGCTAGTTCACTAGCCGCGCGGGTTACGCTGAGATGCTTGGCAGCCGCGCTGAAGGCCATCAGCGCGCCCAGGCTCGGGATTCTGCGACGCATAGTTCATTCCAAAAACGCAAGATGTCTGCAGATTAAATTGTTTGCATGCCTAAGTGCAAGGCACATAGCTTCCGTCTCATGATGAAAGTCAGCAATGACGCGGACCTTTCTCCGCGATCTGGCTGACCGATCTGACCGCGCCGCGATGCCTGTGGTCCGATCGCCAATTGAGGTTGTGGACGAATGAGCGCGAAAAAGTATCCGGTCATTATTGCTGGTGCGGGCCCTGTCGGCATGGTCGCCGCCGCGGATCTGGTGAGGCAGGGCATTTCGGTTCTGGTGCTGGAAAAGAACACGGAACTGAGCGGAGAGTCGCGCGCATCGACCTTCCATCCGCCAACCCTCGATATGCTTGACGATCTTGGTTTCGCCAAGGAATTGATCGCGCAGGGGCTTAAGGCGCCAACCGTCCAGTATTCCTCCTCCGCCGACGGCGTTCTTGGAACATTCGATTTCAGCGCGATCTCGGACCTGGTGCGGCATCCGTTCCGCCTGCAGGCCGAGCAGTTCAAGCTGACGCGCATCATTCTCGATGGCCTGAAGGACAATCCACTGCTCTCCATCGTGTTCGGCTGCGAAGCGAAATCCGTGACGCAAACCAGCGATACGGTCACCCTGACGGCGACGGTCGGCGGCGAGGACAAGACCTATGAATGCGATTGGCTGATCGGCGCTGATGGCGCCAACAGCATCGTTCGTCGTAGCCAGGGCATGGAATTCGAAGGCTTTACCTGGCCGGAGCGTTTCCTCGTCATGACGACGCCGGTGGATTTCGCCGCGCTGCGTCCTGGCGTGTCGTCCGTTAGCTATGTCGCCGACCCCGAGCGTTGGCATTTCCTGCTGCGGATCATCGGCGCGTGGCGCGTGATGATGCCGGTGCCGGCCGAAATGTCTGATGAAGAGGCGCTGTCAGAAGCCTACGTCACCTCGTCGATCCGCCGCGTCGTGCCCGTCGGTGTGGATGCGCCGATCACGCACACCACGCTCTATCGCGTGCATCAGCGCGTTGCTGCGAATTTCCGGAAGGGGCGTTCCTTCCTCGCCGGTGATTCCGCGCATATCAACAATCCGCTTGGCGGCATGGGGATGAATGGCGGCATCCACGATGCCCTAAATCTGACATCGAAGCTCGGTGCCGTGATCAACGTCAAGGACGACGAGAACATTCTCGCCGATTACGATCTGCAGCGCCGCACGGTGACCATGCAGGCGATCCAGGGCGACACCATCCGCAACAAGAAAAATCTCGAAGCGAAGGACGAGGCTGATCGGGCCCGTTTCCGCGATGATATTCGCGCTGCCGCAGCCGATCCCGAGAAGGGTCGCGCGCTGCTGCGTCGTATTGCGATGCTGGATTCGCTCGAACGGGCGGGCGCATTGCATGTGGGTGGGCCGGCGTAATTGCCGTCACGTCCCGAGGCGAGGACCGATGGCAACCGACCATCGGCTGAACAAGAATTGCGTGAGTGGAGGTGCCAAGGCCGTGGTTCTCGAAATGTCATGCAGGGTGTTCAGAATGCGAAATAATTTTTCGATGAAGTGGAAGACATTCATTCTTGCGGCGCTAATGGCGCCTCTCTCCGTCGGAACGGCCATGGCCGGCTTTCCGGAAAAGATGATCACGATCGTGGTCCCGTATCCCGCCGGCAGCACGGCTGATGCGATCCCGCGATTGGTGGCGCCGCTGATGCAGAAATCACTCGGCGTCAACGTCATCATCGAAAACCGCGGTGGTGCGAACGGATCGATCGGCGCGGCACGCGTAGCGACTTCGCCGGCGGACGGCTATACGATCCTGCTTGCGACGACCGGCATGATGGCGATCAATCCGTGGATCTATGAAAAGCCGGCCTACAATGCCGAGAAGGACTTCACGCCGATCACCAACGGCGCTTCGACGCCGAACATCCTGGTCGTTAATCCGTCGGTCAAGGCGAGCTCGCTGAAGGAACTGATCGCGCTGGCCAAGGCCGAGCCTGGCAAGCTGACATTTGCCTCGGCAGGTATCGGCAGCACCAGCCATCTGTGCGGCGAGACGCTGAAAGTGCTCGAAGGCGTCGATGCTGTTCACATCCCGTATCAGGGCGCAGCGCCGGCACTTCAGGACGTCATCGGTGGCCAGGTCTTGATGATGTGCGACAATCTCTCGAACACGGTTCAGCAGGTGCAGAGCGGTCAGTTGCGTCCGATCGTCGTGACCGCGCCTGAAGTCAGCAAGCAGCTTCCGAATGTGCCGACATCGCCGCAGGCAGGTTCGCCTGATCTGCTGGCTGGCAACTGGTATGGCTTCATTGCCCCGGCGGCGACCCCGAAGGATGTGATCGAGAAGCTCAATGCATCGATCGTCGAAGCACTGCGTGATCCCGTCGTAACGGCACGCATGGAAGGCCTCGGATTGACGGTGATCGCCGACAAGCCGGCGGAATTCCAGGCGACCATTGCCAAGGATTCAGCGCGGATGGAAAGCATCGTGAAGCGCGCCAAGGCCAAGATTTCAAACTGATACGCGCTACTCTGGAAGCCGAATTGCGGCCTTTGGCCAGCTCCAGAAAACAAAAAGGCCGTCGTTCGATTGATCGAACGACGGCCTTTTCTTGAAGGTTCGTTGGCGGATGCTCAGACGTCCACGTTGGCGCTGAGCGAATTGTCCTGGATGAATTCGCGGCGCGGTTCCACCACGTCGCCCATCAGCTTGGTGAAGATATCGTCGGCCTCGTCGACCTCTTTGATCTTGACCTGCAGCAGCGAGCGCTCGTTGGTATCGAGCGTGGTCTCCCACAGCTGGCCGGGATTCATCTCGCCGAGGCCTTTATAACGCTGCAGCGCCACGCCCTTGCGGCCGGCATCGGTGACGGCCTCGAACAGCGTGACCGGGCCGTGAATGGCAAATTCGATATCCTTGCGGCGCAGAACGCCGGACTTCGGATAGGCATCCTGCAGCCGGCTGGCATATTCATCGAGCTTGCGGGCATCGGCAGAGCCAAGCAGCGCATCGTCGATGAATGCCACATCCTTCACGCCGCGGATGGTGCGCTCGAAGAAGAAGCCTTCGCCCTCGCGGAATGCGCCGGTCCAGCCACGCTCGACTTCGTCGGCCAGTGAATCCAGGCGGCGCGCGATGTAGCTCGCAGCCTCGTTGGCGGTGGCGAGATCACGCGTGACTTCGACATTGAGAACGCCAGCGATCGCCGCTTGCTCGACCACGTTGCGATTGTAGCGCGAATGCAGGTTGTTCAGCGTCGAGCGGATGATGCGTGCATCTTCCACCAGTGACAGCAGATCGCGGCCGGTGCGTTCTTCGCCAGCGGACGTACGGAACAGGCAGTCGTCGAGACCGGTCTCGATCAGGTAGTCTTCCAGCGCTCGCTCGTCCTTGAGATACTGCTCGGACTTGCCGCGCGTCACCTTATAGAGCGGGGGCTGCGCGATATAGAGATAGCCGCCTTCGATCAGTGTCGGCATCTGGCGGAAGAAGAAGGTCAACAGCAGCGTGCGGATATGCGCGCCGTCGACGTCGGCGTCCGTCATCAGAATGATCTTGTGATAACGCAGCTTCGACAGATCAAAATCGTCGCGACCGATGCCGGTGCCGAGCGCCGTGATCAGCGTGCCGATCTGCTCCGACGACAACATCTTGTCGAAGCGCGCGCGCTCGACGTTCAGGATCTTGCCGCGCAGCGGCAGTACCGCCTGGAATTCGCGGTTGCGGCCCTGTTTCGCGGATCCGCCTGCCGAGTCACCCTCGACGATGAACAGTTCGGACTTGGCGGGATCGCGCTCCTGGCAGTCGGCGAGCTTGCCGGGCAGGGAGGCGATATCCAGCGCTCCCTTGCGCCGCGTCAGTTCGCGCGCTTTTCGGGCAGCTTCGCGGGCAGCGCCGGCCTCGATCACCTTGTTGACGATGGTCTTGGCTTCGGCCGGATGTTCCTCGAACCAGGCGGCCAGCGCCTCGTTGATGCCGTTCTCGACCACGGGGCGCACTTCCGAGGACACCAGCTTGTCCTTGGTCTGCGACGAGAATTTCGGATCCGGCACTTTCACCGACAGCACGGCCGTGAGGCCTTCGCGGCAGTCGTCGCCGGTCAGCGCGATCTTTTCTTTCTTGGCGATACTTTCGGCATAGCCGTTGACCTGGCGCGTCAGCGCGCCGCGGAAACCGGCCAGATGCGTGCCACCGTCGCGCTGCGGGATGTTGTTGGTGAAGCACAGCACATTCTCGTGGTAGCTGTCGTTCCACCACATAGCGACTTCAACGCTAATGCCGTTCTGTTCCGAACGCATCACGATTGGAACCGGCACCATCGCCTTCTTGTTGCGGTCGAGATATTTGACGAATTCCTCGACGCCGCCGTCATACATCATCCGCTCGTGCCGCTCCTCGGGATGACGGAGATCGGAGAGCAGGATGTTGACGCCGGAATTCAGGAAAGCGAGCTCGCGCAGGCGATGCTCGAGCGTGGCGAAGTCGTACTCCACCATCGTGAAGGTCTCGGCCGAGGCATAGAACGTCACCTCGGTGCCGCGGCGGCCATTGGCGTCGCCGACCACTGATAGCGGCGCCACGGCGTCGCCATGGGCGAACTCGATGATGTGTTCTTTGTCATTACGCCAGACGCGCAGGATCAGCTTGCTGGACAGCGCGTTGACGACGGACACGCCAACGCCGTGCAGTCCGCCGGACACCTTGTAGGAATTCTGGTCGAATTTTCCGCCGGCATGGAGCTGGGTCATGATGACCTCGGCCGCCGAAATGCCTTCGCCCTTATGGATATCGACGGGAATGCCGCGGCCGTCGTCACGCACGGTCACCGAGCCATCGGCATTGAGCACGACTTCCACGGCCGTCGCGTGGCCTGCCAGCGCTTCGTCGATGGCGTTATCGACGACTTCATAGACCATGTGATGCAGGCCGGACCCGTCATCGGTGTCGCCGATATACATGCCCGGCCGCTTGCGGACCGCATCGAGTCCCTTCAGGACCCGGATCGATTCCGCGCCATATTCGGCCGGAATGACGTACTCGGTTTCGGCGATGGGCTGCCGGGCTGGTTCAGTCATGAAATGCCTTCGAAGATGGTACCGAATCAGCGCGGGGAGCGACGTCTGATCACCGTCATTTGTGCCACGAATTGCGCACAGAACCTAGCGCAAAGTCATGCGCAGCAAGTTGTTGAATAGATGGAGTTTTCAGGCTGATTTTCAAGCTGCCAAACAGCCGTTTTGGAAGTCTGATTCCGAACCCTTCAAAACGCTATTTTTCGATCACTTTTGGCGGTTCGCTGCGGCCTCCACGCCGCGCGATCAGATGCGCGATCAGCACGACTGGCTCCAGCAACACCATGCCAAACAGGATGCCGAGCAGCCGCTCATAGCCCGGCGTGAGTTGGGCGCTGTCATAGTTGTCGGGCACCAGCACCACGACGAAAGCGAGCACGAATTGCAGTCCGGCATAGCTCATGGACGGCGGCCCGTTCTCGATATGGCGGCCAATGACGACGCCAAGCACGAGGCCGATGGTCATCACGACCGGCGAATGCTGGCTCAGCAGCAGGATCGCGCCGCCGAGGAAGCCGCCGGCGAGGCAGCCGACCAGCCGCTGCATCACGCGTGACGACACCGGGCTGAGGATCCCATCCGCCAGTGCTGCCGCAGGTACCAGCATGACCGCGAAAATGGTGATGGCGGACTGGCTGAGTTCCGGGATTTTGAAGGCCAGCCACACGGCGGGGATGAGCGCCAGCGCGATGGCGCCGGTCAGCGCATGCCGCGCCACCGTCGCCTGCCATTGTCTGGCCGGCAGGCCGACCGGCTTGGCGCGCAGGTTCCGGTCCGGGCTAGGCAATCGTCGCCGGATCGTCCAGGTCGAGATCGCGCTGACAATGACGCAGGCGATGGTGCCGGCCAGTACTTCGAGCACCCGCGTCGTGGCGAAGCGCTGGATCGGCTCACTTGCGTGTTCCATTGCCTCGATCAGCACCATCAGGAAGGTGAGGCCGGTGAATAGCCAGGCATAAGCCCGCTTGCCGACAATGGCGAAATACAGCGTCACGCCGCCCCAGACCATCAAGCCGAAAGCAAGCAGCCATGGCGACGGCAGCAGATAAGGCGCCAGCAGCAGTGCGCCACCGGCACCGATCAATGTGCCGACCACGCGCAACAGGCCACGGGTAAAACTCTCGGCCACATGCGATCGCATCACCATATAGCCGGAGAATGCAGCCCAGCCGACATTCTCGGCGCCGATCTGATGTGAGATCAGAATTGCAAGCAGCACCGAGCAGGCGCATTCGATCTCGTCGATCATGCGTGGGCCAGGCTTTGGCAGCGTGCGCATCTCGACCCAGACGGCGCGCGCGATCCGCGACAAATGAAGCAGCAGGAATGTCAGCATCGTCTGATGTTTGCCGTGGAGCGGAACATCGGGCAACACACAATCATTCATGCAGCCAAAGCGCGGCTGCGTGTCTCCGGCTCAGTAAAGCTGCAGCGGCAGGATGTCCCGGCCGCCGGGTGCCACCATCACGCCCCAGCTGTCATTGGCGGCAAGGTTGAGCTTTGCCTCATGCGTTGGTCGTCCGGCTGTCTGGATCGCCAATTTGTGTTCGCCCGGCGCCAGTTCCAGCGTCGGGCCGTTGCGGTCCTGCGGCGTGCCGGCGCCAGCCTTTACCTTGATCGTCTTGCCGGCTACGGTAATTGTCACCTCCGCATCGCCCATATTGCCGAACAACAGGCGCACTTTGCCCGGCGCTGGCAGGATGCCTGCTTTGCTGGCGACATCCGTATGCCGTTGCACGAGATGGACCGTGGTCTCGTTCTTGTCGCGACCCAATAGCAGCGTTGCCGGGCCATCCTTAGTTTTGAAACTAAGCTTTATGCTATCGGCTTTGATCACCGCTTCGCCCGCAATGTCCTGCCACTGTAGCTTGCCGAGTTCGGTGCGATAAAAGCCGAGCACCGCATCGAGCCCGGCTGGGATGCTGGCATTGAGCTCGTGGCGGAACGGTGCGCCACCCGGCCAGCCGGATGTGCCGAGCACGCGCATGCTGCGCTGTTTGGGTGTCGGGAATGTCGGATCACCATCGGAGTCCAGTGCCGGTTCGGCTTTGGCGACGCCCGTGGTGGCCTCGGCAGGCTTCGCTGCAACATTTGTCAATTTCAGGCCAGCGCCGCTGACACGCACCGTCGCCTTCGGACCCATTTGCATGATCGTGAAAGCGAGGTCGCCTTTTGACTTGCTGAAATTAAGCACCATCATGGTCGGATTGTTGATCACCGACGGCCGTTCCTTCCAGCCCTGCGCCTTCAGCGCGTCGCGATAGAACGCCGCCAGCGATTTCACGCTCGCGCTGCTGCTGAAATCGAGCTGGCCCGACGATGCGTCATGATTGACCTCGCTCGCGCCATCGGGGATCGCGATTGGAATGCCCTGCGCGGGCTGTGCGGCAAGCTTCTCGGCGGGTGTCGTGGCCGCCACCGCGATTTCGCTGCGGCGCCGCTTGTCGTCGGCCGCGATCAGCGATTGCGCCTCGCTCAGCGCGTCCTGCATGAAGCGGTTCGAGGCTTCCTTCTTCGCGCGGGCCTTCGCTGCCAGCGAAGCCGCAGATTCCTGCGCCACCATCTGCACGATGGCGAGATCGTGCTGCCGGCCGATATGCATCCGCGCCTCGCCATCCGGCGAGGTGAATTTCATCTTCACCTCGTCAGCGGTGATAGCCGTATCTTTCGTCTCCTCGCGCCAGCCGCGCTTCTCCATCTCGCTGCGATAGAACGCCGTCACCGCCGGCAGGTCGGCGAGCACAGCCGCCTTGATCTCCCGATGCGGTGAGTCTGACGCGCCGGTGCCGGAAGCACCGCGTGTCTGGGCCGGCCGCGGCAGGCCTGCCATGTCGCTGTCCGCTTCCAATGTCTGCGGCAGCGCAAACGGCGCCGAACGCATGTCGATCACCGTCTTGCCGTCGCCTTGCGAGGTCAGCGTCAGCTGGATCGGCTTGAGATACCGTTTGCCGGGATGGATGAAGAAGGCGCGCATGCCTCCAGCGACAGGCTCGTCGAGCCGGGCGTCAGGCCAGCGCAGGCCTGCTTCGCTGGCCTGCAGCGGCTGCCAGCCTTCCTCGGCCAGTCCCGTGCGCAGAAAGCCGACGGTGGCGTCCGCCGCGCCTGATGTGACGCAGTTCAGATAAGGCCGTGCGGAATCATAAACGATGTCGGTTGCATCCGCGGGGATCGGCACATTGGTATCGATCCGCGACGCCGAGTAGGAGACGGTGGAGCGGTCGGCCTTGCCGCCGGTCATGGTGACCGAGACGATCAGAGCTTGCCGGCCCTTCTTGAAAAACTGTCCGGATACGCCCTGCTGATATGGCTGCACATAAGGCTGCCAACCATCGGCGATCAGCAGTTTGCGCACATTGTCCCGCGCCTGCGCCGCCGATCCTGCTATACTGTAGTTCGTGCGCGAGGTGTCAGGCTTGCCGCGCGCGTCGCTCTCCACTGCGCCTTCGATCCGCGGCAAGGCGGTGGTATCCGCCAGGCCGATATCGGCGCGTGCCGTTGGCGCGCTGGCGAGAATGACCGCGAGTGCGGTGAAGGTCAGCAGCCATCGGCTGGTCGGGACAGATGCCCCGGTCATTGAACGAACCATAACTGTCTCCGGATCATGCAGCCCGGCGGGTCGCGTCATCGCGACCGGCGTCGAGTGCTAGTCTTGGAAACAGCCCGATTGGTTCAATCACGCCCGCCGTGTGATACGGCCCTGTACGACGTCGAACAGTTCGCCCATGGCGCCGAGATCGACGAAAGCAGCCGGGTCGGCGCCGGTCATCCAGACCTGCGCGCCGAGCGTCGCGAGTTCGCCGAACAGCGACCGGCGGCGGTCCGGGTCGAGATGCGCGACGATTTCGTCGAGCAACAGAAGGGGCGTGATGCCGGTCATTTCGGCCACCAAAGTCGCATGCGCCAGGATCAGGCCGATCAACAGCGCTTTCTGCTCGCCGGTCGAGGCATCGCGCGCAGGCATGTTTTTCGGCGCGTAGATGACCTGCAGGTCGGTTAGATGCGGGCCGTCCAGCGTACGACCTGCAGCGGCATCGCGCGGGCGGCTGTCGCGCAGGATCGCGCGATAGCGATCCTCCACGGCCGTCGCCGGTTCACTCGTCAGTGCCTGCTCCATCCAACCGTCGAGCGCAATGATCGCCGATGGAAACGCCGAGGCCTCACCGCGCTTGTGTAGCATCGCAGCCAGTCGCGTCACTGTCTCGCCGCGCATGGCCGCGACCGCCACTGCGAGTTCCGCGGTCTCGCGTTCGACAGCGTCGAGCCAGTGGCCGTCGCTGCTGCGTTGTTCGAGCAACCGGTTGCGCGAGCGCAGGCTGCGCTCCAGCGCGGAGACGCGGCTGTTGTGATCCTTGTCGATGGCCAGCACCAGGCGATCGAAGAAGCGCCGGCGCTCTGATGCCGCACCCATGAACAGCTGATCCATCGCTGGCGTCAGCCACACCATGCGCAGGTGATCGCCGAATGCCGTGGCGGAGCCCACCGGTTCGCGATCAATGCGGCAGCGGCGCGTGATGGAGGCGCCTTCGATGGGCGGGTCGATGCCGGTGCCGAGGGTTGCCAGGCCGACCTCGCCCTCGACAGTGGCAGAGACCGCCCAGGAACCGTCGCCTTCATTATTGGCGACATCTTCGAGCGTAGCGCGGCGCAGGCCGCGGCCCGGGGAGAGAAACGAGATTGCCTCGATGCAATTGGTCTTGCCGGCGCCGTTAGGCCCGACGAGCGCGACCATGTCGGCGGACGACTCCAGCGACGATGAGCGATAGGAGCGGAAGTTGGTCAGCGATAGGCGATGGATACGGGAGGCGGTCATCAGCAAAATTCTCTCGTCATGCCCGGCCTTGTGTCGGCCATCCACGCCTTTACCAAGAGGCTCCAAAGACGTGGATGGCCGGGACATCCAGCGAAGCAACGCTTCGTGTTATGGCCCGGCCATGACGCAATTGAATGAGCGAGAGCGCGAACAGAAGTGCCTTACACCCGCATCGGCATCAGCACATAAAGCGCGCCCTTGTTGTCCTTGTCCTGTACCAGCGTCGGCGAGCCCGGATCCGCGAGCCGCAGCACGGCCACTTCGCCTTCAATCTGCGCGGCAATATCCAGCAGGTAGCGCGAGTTGAAGCCGATATCGAGCGCGTCCGAGGCATATTCGACCTCGAGCTCTTCCGTCGCGCTCCCCGAGTCCGGATTGGTCACCGAGAGCACCAGCTTGCCGGCCGACAAAGCTAGCTTCACGGCACGGCCGCGTTCGCTGGAGATCGTCGAGACGCGGTCCACCGCATTCTCGAAATCCTTCTTGTCGATGATCAGTTCCTTGTCGTTGTTCTGCGGGATCACGCGGCCATAATCGGGGAAGGTGCCATCGATCAGTTTCGAGGTCAGCACCACATTGCCGAGGGTGAAGCGGATCTTGCCCTGCGACAGTTCGACGGTGATCTCGGCTTCGGTATCCTCGATCAGGCGCTGGACTTCGCCCACGGTCTTGCGCGGTACGATCACGCCCGGCATGCCCTCGGCGCCTTTCGGCTGCTTGAGGTCGATCTGCGCCAGGCGATGGCCGTCGGTGGCGACGCCACGCAGGGTCGCGGCTGCAGCCGTGCCAGCGGCATGCAGATAAATGCCGTTGAGATAGTAGCGGGTCTCTTCGGTCGAGATCGCGAATTGCGTACGATCAATCAGGCGCTTGATGTCTGCGGCCGGAAGCGAGAACGAATGCGTCATTTCGCCCGCGGCGAGATCCGGGAAATCATTCTCCGGCAGCGTCTGCAGCGTGAAGCGCGAGCGCCCGGCGCGGATCGCCATGACCGAGCGGTCGCCATCGCTCTCCAGCACGATCTGCGAACCGTCCGGCAGCTTGCGGACGATGTCGTAGAACATATGCGCTGGCACGGTGGTGGAACCGGGGGTGCCGGTTTCCGCTGCCAGCGTCTCGGTCACTTCGAGATCGAGGTCGGTGGCTTTCAACGAGAGCTGGGCATTTTCGGCGCGGATCAGCACGTTACCGAGGATCGGAATCGTGTTCCGGCGCTCGACCACGCGATGCACGTGGCTGAGCGACTTGAGGAGCTGCGCGCGTTCGACCGTGACCTTCATAACAAATCCGCCCGATTAACGATGGGAATTCCGGGCAGCCTGAACAGCGCCGCGGGGACCGCAAGGTGACGGTAAAGCGCGGGAAGTGCAAGAGATTTGGCGATGAATTGCTGTGCAGCTCCCACGTTTATGGTCACAGGCCTGTCGTGATTTCCCGCACGCTCCTCGTCATCTCAAAATTCCGAAGCCTGAGTCATGTCTTGGTCTGGGCTCAAGCCGAGGATGCCCGGCACGTGGCCGGGCGGAGAGTGCATGGGGCGGTTGGGCTTATTCCGCCAACTGGCGCTTCAGGCTGTCGACCTCGTCCTGCAGGGCCGTGTCCTTGCCGACCAGCGCTTCGATCTTGCGCACGGCATGGAGAACCGTGGTGTGGTCACGGCCGCCAAAACGCCGACCGATTTCCGGCAGCGAGCGCAAGGTCAGTGTCTTGGCCAGATACATCGCCACCTGGCGCGGGCGCACCACATTGGCGGTCCGTCGTGAGGATAAAAGATCCGAGCGGCTGACGTTGTATTGCCGGGCCACCACACGCTGGATGTCCTCGATCTTGATGCGCTTCGGCTCCATCGGGCGAATGAGATCGCGCACTTCGCGTTCGGCCATTTCCAGCGTCACCGCGGTGGCGTTCAGCTTCGAATGGGCGAGCAGGCGATTGATCGCGCCTTCAAGATCGCGACCGTTATGGGTGATGGTGCGGGCGAGATAGTCGAGCACCGGCTCCGGCACGTCGAACGAGGCGTGATGCGCGCGAGCCGCGGCGACGCGCGATTTCAGAATGCCGAGGCGCAGCTCTTCGCCAAGCGTCCCCATTTCGACGACGAGGCCGCCGGCAAGGCGCGACCGGACGCGTTCGTCGAGGCTTTCGAGATCCGACGGCGGACGGTCGGCGGCGATCACCACCTGACGACCAGCATCGATCAGCGCATTGAGCGTATGGCAGAATTCGGCCTGGGTGGTCTTGCCCTGCAGGAACTGGAGATCGTCGATGACGAGCACGTCGATGCCGCGCAGCGCTTCCTTGAAGGCGAGTGCTGTCTGCGTCTTCAATGCGGCAACGAAGCCGTACATGAATTTCTCGGCGGTGAGGTACAGCACCTTGCGCTCGGGATTCGAATTGCCGGCCCAGGTCACGGCCTGCAGCAGATGCGTTTTGCCCAAGCCGACACCGGCATGAATATAGAGCGGGTTGAACATCACCGGGTCGCCGCGGCGCCCTTCGGCGACCTGACGCGCGGCAGCATGGGCCAGCGTGTTTGCGCGGCCGAGCACGAAGCTCGCAAAGGTCAGGCGCGGATCGAGGGGCGAGCCGCCGAGCGCTTCATGACTGGCGGACACGGGCGCGGTTGCGTTGCTGCGGATGTCTGCAGCAGGACGATTGCCGACGGATTCAGCACGGCGCGGCTCGGCCTGCGCCGCGACTTCCTTGGCCGGGGCGACATTGCGCATAGCTGAACGCACGGTGAGATCGACGCGCGACACCTTCGGCATTTCGGCGCGCCATGCATCGAGCACGCGCTCGGCATAATGGGCCTGGATCCAGCTCTTCAGGAAGCGGGTTGGCACGGAGAGGTGCACGGACTCGTCCTGCACGGCTTCCAGATCCATACGGGCGAACCAGCTCGAGAAAACATCCTCGCCAACGCTCGATCGCAGACGGCCCTTCACGCGAGTCCAGTGATCCTGTTCCATGTTCGACATCGTTTCAGCTTCTCAATTCAAATGTGTTGGTCGAGCGCAAGCGCCCATGAGCATGCGCGCCAAGCGCGCGGTGACCTCGTGTGGCTGCTTTCGGACAAAGCTCCGCCGTTCGGCGTTCACGCCGCGAGCGGATCAGCTCTGTCGAAGAAGGGCCGGGTGAGGTCAGTGCGTACTGAGTGCTCTGTCAGGAACGCACGAAGGGGGGCGGGTGGAGATGGAAACCGAGGACTTTACCAAAGTCTTGGAGCCGGACGCTGATCGCAAAGAAGAATGCCGTGTGATCATGGATTTGCGCATAGAAGCTCCCCCGCTCGCCGCGGTCATCGCGGCAAGGTGTCAGTTTCGAATATGGTCCAAAGTCAGTGCGCAACGCTCAACGCGGCAAAGCGTTCAGGGTCGCATTGTCTTTCAGCCCGCCTCTTCACAGGACGATCCCCTTGTCTTGCCAGTGCACGATCTCTGCTTCGTATCTCTTTCAAAGCATCCATCATGGATGCTCGAGAAATTTCGACACAGAACGACCGCTCTCATATTGCTATGAGTTGCAACTCGCTTGAGACTTGGAAAGCATCGCCAAACCTGGAAACCGTCGCTGATCTTCAGGCTCGCCCTCGTTCCGAAATCGCTCTGATCTCAAGAACGGCGGGGCGCTGCGAATGATTTAGAAATACAGCACGGCCCGTTTCTCGCAACGGAATCATTTTTTCGCAGCTTCGCGAAAGCCGCACTTGCAGCGACTAATTTGTTGGTTCGTTTTTCAAACATATCGACAAGATTTTGAATCTGCGCACTGAATCCCATTGTGACAGTGGCGTTGCAAATTCGGTAAGCCGAAAAAAGAAATTCATATTTCATTTACGAAAGCACGGGCGGCATCCGCGGATTCGAACTGCTCGCTGTCGCTATGTGGATAAGTGATTATCGCGACGCGATTTTTTCTGTGCGCTGACTCAGGGTAACCTTGCACGTGGCGTCGGCTTCGGCATTGCAACGCGCTTGCTTTTTGAGAATCACGACAGCGCAGGCAGAGTCTGCGCATTGACATCGGTTCGATGCTTGCCGTTCCCGCCGTGTCTTTCGCGCGACATGTC
Source organism: Tardiphaga sp. GW821-FHT12E02 (assembly GCF_058807155.1). Taxonomy (NCBI): domain Bacteria; kingdom Pseudomonadati; phylum Pseudomonadota; class Alphaproteobacteria; order Hyphomicrobiales; family Nitrobacteraceae; genus Tardiphaga; species Tardiphaga sp. GW821-FHT12E02. The sequence goes on along the minus strand of NZ_JBXAQK010000001.1, from coordinate 121,532 downwards.
GTGAAACGCATCGGTGCCTGATTTCATAGGCTTTTCGCGTCATCCAAATTTCTTGCTTCATCATCCGGATGGGTGATGCCCGCCGTACATAAAGTATGTCGCGCGCGACGTGACGCAAACAAAAAGCCCGGCGCGAAGGCCGGGCTTTTCGAAGTCATATGCTTGATGTCGCTTACTGAGCGAGCTTCGCGATCTGGTGCGTCAGGCGCGAAACCTTACGGCTGGCCAGGTTCTTGTGAACGATGTTCTGCTGAGCGGCCTTCATCAAGGCGGGCTCGGCAGCCTTCATCGCTTCCTTCGCTGCGCTGACGTCGCCGGTCTTGATAGCGTCTTCAACGGTGCGGAGGGCCGAACGCATCTGGGTGCGGCGCGACTTGTTAACGATGGTGCGGCGCGCGATCTTGCGGGTCGCCTTCTTGGCGGAGGTCGTATTGGCCATTCTCAAATATCCTTCAGCAGCGACCCGTCCGGGCGCCGGGCTGATTGACGTTTGCCGCCCGATGCGGCCAACGCTGATCTGTTTCCGGGGTGTTCCTGAAATGCTATCCCCGGAGCGGCTATTCGCTCTTGAGGCGCGCCGCTCAAAGAACAGCGGCGGCGGGATCGCGCCCACCGCCTTTGGCGCTTCTTATAGAGGCCGTGTTTTGCAGCGTCAACGATTTCTCAAACCGCCAATGCGCGGCAAATGAGCTGTCTCGCCTTGTTAAGTGGCTGTAACGGTTGAATTTCTCGCTTCCAGCCATTATTGCCGAGAGGACGAGCGATGAGGGGATTCGGATGATCCGCGGTTTTTTCCGCCTGATTGGGCTTTTGTTGCTGGCCGCGGGTTTCGTGTTCCTGGTCTATGACGGTGCTCGTTCGATCGCCGATCAGGCGCTGCGGCTGACCAAACTCGGCGAATTCTGGAACGATATCAATCAGGCCAGCCAGCGCAGCTTTCTTGCGATGATCGATGCCGATGCGCCGTGGCTGCGCGGCGGCCTGAAATTGCTGCTCGATCAGCCGTCCTGGGCTGTGATGGGAATCCTCGGCATTTTGCTGATGCTTTTGTGCCGTCCGCGCCGACCTTTGATCGGTTATTCGCGAAATTGATGCGGCCTCCTTGCGGCAGCTATGCGGCATCTCAGCGGCGTAACGATCTGCCATTTCTCCCGAAGATACCCATATAGGGTGAAGAAAAACGCAGGAGACGACCGATGCTGTTCACGCGCAAACCCGTCGCCATGGTTCCCGCCGCCGACGCTCTGCCCGGCCGCGCTACGCCGATACCGACCGCGACCACCCATTACGTTAACCGCAGCAAGCTGCTGCCGCCTTACCCCGCCGGTCTCGAGCAGGCCGTGTTTGCGCTTGGCTGCTTCTGGGGCGCGGAGCGCAAGTTCTGGGAGCTCGGCAATGGCATCTATACGACCGCGGTCGGCTATGCCGGCGGCTTCACGCCGAATCCGACCTATGAAGAGACGTGCTCGGGACTGACCGGCCATACCGAAGTGGTGCTGGTGGTGTTCGATCCGACGAAGATTTCCTACGAGCAGCTGCTGAAAACGTTCTGGGAAAATCACGATCCGACCCAGGGCATGCGGCAGGGCAACGATATCGGCACGCAATATCGCTCGGCGATCTACACCTTCTCCGATGCGCAGCTGAAGGCGGCGAAGGAATCCGAAGCCACCTTCCAGAAGGCGCTCGACGCCAAAGGCTATGGTGCGATCACCACGGAGATTGCACCGATCGACAAATTCTATTTCGCCGAGGACTATCACCAGCAATATCTCGCCAAGAATCCGGGTGGCTATTGCGGGCTCGGCGGCACCGGCGTGTCGTGCCCGATCGGCGTCGGCGTCAGCGCCTAAAGGGCAGATAAACACCGATAAAAAGCCCGTTTCCGAACCATTCGGAGACGGGCTTTTGCGTGGCTTTGAGCGGTACTGACAACCATATGTTAACCATAAGGGCGCACAACCGGATGGTCTCTATGAGGGATGAGTCCAGTGCCCGTACTTCGCGCGTTACGCCTGCCATTGATCGTTGCCGCCATGGCCCTCGCCATGACCGGCTGCATGCGCCGACCTGGCCCCGTCGCCGTGGTGGCCGCGCCGGCGTCTCTCGACACGCTCGCTTATAACCGCTCGGGCCCGCCCGTCGCCTATGCCGTGCCTTCCTCGAAATATGATGCGCAGTACCAGCTCGATGCCGGCGACAAGCTGCGCGTCGTGGTTTACGGGCAGGAAGGCCTCACCAATTCCTATGCGATCGATGCCGGCGGCGCGATCACCATGCCGCTGATCGGCCGCGTGCCCGCGCGCGGCATGACGCCGGCGTCGCTGGCTGCCGCCATCACCGGCCGCCTGCGCAATGGATTCATCCGCGAACCGTCGGTGGCGGTGGAGATCGAGACCTATCGTCCGTTCTTCATTCTCGGCGAAGTCGCTGCTCCCGGCCAATATCCCTACGTGCCGAACATGACCGTCGAGAGCGCCGTCGCCATCGCCGGTGGTTTCTCACCGCGCGCCAAGCGCGATGCGGTCATGCTGACTCACAATCGCCCGGAAGGATCGTATCGCTCCGAAGTGCCGCTCGGCACGGCGGTCGATCCCGGCGATACGGTGATGGTCGGCGAACGCTGGTTTTGATCGTCGCAATCGCGTCGCGCGGATAGTGGCCTCGGCCGATCCGCGCGCCGATTCATGATCATGCAAAATCGCCTGCAGGGGGCATCCTGCAGGCGATTTTTTTATGGGATGGAATGGCTGACATCATACAGCAACAAAAATGCTGCGATGATTTCGCGCAGGTTCGCGTTTACGCGCAAGGTACCGTTCCGAACCAAGTTTCTTCCTGTATGAAGACCTGAGCGAGATCACTCGCATGTGCGGACGCTTGTCCGCGCCAAAAACATTCAGGATGAGGGAAACGATGACGATCGCTTCGACGATGACCAGACGCGCGCTTGCCTTGACGATGCTGGGCGCAACCAGTTTGGTGATGTCCGCCTTGCCGGCCCAGGCGCAGGACGCCGTAAAATCCTATCCGGACAAGCGCATCAATTTTGTCGTCCCCTACGCGCCGGGTGGCGCCACCGATGTGGCCGCACGTCTGCTTGCACAGAAGCTGCAGGAATCCTGGAAGCAGACCGTCACCGTCGAGAACAAGCCCGGCGCCGGCGGCGTGATCGGCAACGACTTCGTCGCCAAGGCGACGCCGGATGGTTACACCGTGCTGATTGCCATCACGCAGATCATCCAGGCGCCGAGCCTGATGTCGAAACTGCCTTATGATGCGTTCAAGGATCTCGCGCCGGTGACGCAGGTGGCGATCTCGCCCATCGTACTGGTGGTGCCCGACCAGCAGCCGATGAAAACGGTGAAGGAGCTGATCGATCTCGCCAAAGCGAGCCCCGGCAAATATCCGTATGGCACCTTCGGCAATGCCACCACCTCGCATCTCTATGGCGAGCTGCTGAAGAAGAATACCGGCATCGACATGACTCATGTGCCGTATCGCGGCGCCTCGCCGCTGCTCAACGATCTGCTCGGCAATCAGGTCACCGCGGCATTCCTCGATTTCACCACCGCGGGTCCGCAGCTCGAAGCGGGCAAGATCCGCCCGCTCGCTGTCGGCGGCGAGAAGCGCAAGCCGAAGCTGCCGAATGTGCAGACCATGGCCGAACTCGGCTATCCCGGCTTCGAGGCGGAAGGCTGGGTCGGTGTGTTCGTGCCGGCGGGGACGCCAAAGCCGATCGTCGACAAACTGTCGGCGGAGCTTGGCCGCATCATCAATTCACCGGAAGGCACCGCGGGGTTGCAGGCGGTGAATCTGGTGCCGGTCGGGGATAGTGCGGAGTCGTTTGAAAAGACGCTGAAGCGGGATTTCGAACGTTGGGCGACTGTGGCGAAGACGGCTGGCGTGAAGGGGGAGTGAAACGCCCGCTTTCGCAATGCTGACGAACTGTCACCATCCGCGAAAGCGGGTGGTCCAGTAAACGCAGAATTGGCGATGAAGAAGTGTCGGCCAAGTGCACTGGATCGCCCGGTCTAGCCGGGCGATGACAGTGAGTGTTGTGGAGCGGTGCAGCGCGCCGCTTACTTCAAATGCTTCGCCAGGAACGCCAGGCTTCGCTCGCGCGCGACATCCGCGCTTGCTTTGTTGTAGCTCGCCCGCTGGTCGCAGTTGAAACCGTGTTCGGCGCCGTCATAGACGAACACCTCGACCTCTGGCCGCTTGGCCTTGATGGTCTCGACATCGCTGAGCGGAATGCCGTGATCGTTCTCGCCGAAATGCAGCTGCACCGGCACCTTCGGTTTGTCATCGGCAAAGCGTACCACGGCGCCGCCGTAATAGCCGATGGCGGCGCTCAGGCCGTCGAGCTTGGTCGCGGCCGCATAGGCGATGCTGCCGCCCAGGCAGAAGCCGATAATGCCGACCGGGCCGGCATCCTTCACCGCATCGATCGCCGCCTGGGTGTCACGCAGGAAGGCCGCCCAATCCGGATTGGCGACAAATTTGCGCGCGATGGCGACTTCCTCGGCTGAATAGCCTGACTGAAAATTGGGCTCGACGCGATCGAAGATCGACGGCGCAATCGCGACATAGCCCTGCACGGCGAAGCGATCGCAGATCGTGCGGATGTGGCTGTTCACGCCAAAAATTTCCTGAATCACGACCACGGCGCCTTTGGGCTTGCCTTCCGGCTGGGTGCGATAGGCACCGAGCTTGAAGCCGTCCGATGCGGTCAGCGTAATGTCTTGTCCCACGGGCTTATCCATTTCGTTGTTGGTTGGGTGCGGTGTGTTTGAAGCGCGGGGCGGCGCGGGTCCACTCAAGATTTGGCGAGGGTGGGATGCAGGAACCGTAGGATGGGTTGAGCGCAGGCGCATCGCGCCAGAGCGAAAACCCATCGGCGGAGTTCGCAGCATCGTTCGGTTGATGGGTTTTCGCTGCGCTCAACCCATCCTACGCGCACGGCTTGACAGCCTCCATATCACGCATCATATGAAGTTACATGAGACGAGATAGCCGCCTGTCCGGCGTCCTCCATGTGCTGTTGCACATGGCCGAGGACGATACGCCCAAGACGTCCGAAGCCCTGGCGCGGGCCATGTGCACCAATCCTGTTGTGGTCCGGCGGATCATGGCCGGTCTGCGCGAGCAGGGGCTGGTGAGTTCCGAAAAGGGCCATGGCGGCGGTTGGCGGGTCGTCTGTGACCTCAACAAGGTGACGTTGCGCGACATTTATGAGGCACTGGGTGAGCCGGACATTCTCGCCATGGGCAATCGCACGGACATGCCCGGCTGCCTGGTGGAACAGGCGGTGAATGCCGCGCTCGGCAAGGCTTTCGATGAAGCCGAAGAACTGCTGCTGCGCCGCTTTGGTGAAGTCACGCTTGCCATGCTGAGCGCGGATTTCAATGCGCGGTTCAAGGGGCAACGCGACAAGTTCAAGCTGGAGAAAGCACATGACGACTGATGCCATCATCGTGGGCGGCGGCTTTGCGGGCCTCGCTGCCGCGACCTATCTCGCGCGGGCGCGTCGCAATGTTGTCGTCATCGACACGCGGCAGCCGCGCAACCGATTTGCGGATGCCTCGCACGGTTTTCTCGGTCATGACGGCAGCGATCCGCAGCAGATTCTCGCCACGGCGCGTCGACAAGTTCTAGCCTATCCCGGCGTGCGAATGATCGAGGGCGAAGCCACCAATGCGCGCGTCGCCGCAGATGGCTTCTCGGTGGTGCTGGGCAATGGCGAAGCGCTGGCCACGCGAAAAGTGATCCTTGCCTTTGGCCTGCGTGACACGCTGCCGTCCATTCCCGGCATTCAGGAGCGCTGGGGCAAGACGGTGCTGCATTGTCCCTATTGCCATGGCATCGAATTCAGCGATCGCCAGCTTGGGGTGCTGTATCGCACGCCGATGTCGGTGCATCAGGCGTCCATCGTCGCGGAATGGGGACCGGTGACGCTTTATCTCAACGGGCATGAGCTGGATGCCGAAGGCGCGGAGACCATGGCGCGCCGTGGCGTGCGGGTGGAGGCGGCGAAAGTCATCGGACTAGAAGGCGAGCGCACGGCGCTGTCGGCGATCGCGCTGGACGACGGCCGGCGCAGCGCGGCGGATGCGCTCTATATAGCGCCGGAGTCTTGCCTGTCGTCACCGCTGGCGGAGCAACTCGGTGTGATGATTGAGGATGGTCCGATGGGGCCGATGATCAAAACCGACGCGGACAAGATGACGACCGTGCCTGGCGTTTACGCCGCCGGCGATATCGCGCGGGCGCCGCATAGTGTGACCTGGGCAGCGGCCGATGGCGTCACCGCAGGAACCTCCGCGCATCGGGCTCTTGTGTTCGGCTGAATCATGAGCCTGACGCAGACATTCAACGATCCCGCGGCGGTGGCGGGCTATACCGAGCGCGCCAAGCGCCAGGTGCCGGGCTTCAATGATCTGCAGCGCATGGCGCAGTTGCTACTGGCGGAGCGTGTGCCGGACATAGGTGATATTCTGGTGCTCGGCGCTGGCGGCGGGCTGGAGCTGAAGCTGTTTGCCGAGGCGCAAAAGGACTGGCGACTGCTCGGCGTCGATCCATCGGCTGGAATGTTGGATCTGGCCCGTTCGACATTGGGGCCGCTGCAGTCGCACGCTGAATTGGTCGAAGGCACAATCGACGCAGCGCCGCTCGGGCCATTCGATGGTGCGGCATGCCTGCTGACGCTTCATTTCCTGCCGCGGGACGAACGGTTGCGGACATTGCGGGAGGTTCGGCGACGGCTGAAGCCGGGCGCGCCTTTTGTGGTGGCGCATCATAGCTATCCGAAAGGCGAGCAAGGGCGGCGCTGGCTGTCACGCTTTGCGGCTTTTGCTGTGTTGAATGGTATCGAAGCGAAGCAGGCGGCAGCCATGCCAGCCGCGCTCGAGGAGCATTTGCCTGCGCTGTCGCCGCAAGAAGATGAGACGCTGTTACGCGAGGCAGGGTTTAGCGATGTGGCGTTGTTCTACGCGGCATTGACGTTTCGCGGATGGGTGGCGAGGGCGTGAGAAGTTCGCAGCCGTAGGGCGGATGAGCGCAGCGTCATCCGCCGCGGAGTTTCAACCATGACTTCGGCCGGCGGATTACGGCTTCGCCTCATCCGCCCTACGACCACAGCTATACGTTACTCCCACATCCAGTTCTGGCCCCAGTCGCCTTTCCATCCGGTCAGGCGGCCCTTGCGAAACTGAAGAAACAGCCGGTCCTTGCGCGGGAACAATCCGCTGCCGCCGATGTCGCGATAAGCGAGGAATATCTCATCACCCGGCCGGCCTTTCAGATAGGTCAGCGGCACGCCGAGCGCGTGAGCGGCGGCATCTGCCGGCATGCCGAAGGCAAGGGGCGTGGTGTTGGACAGCGTCGCCGCGAAAGGCGCATCCACCGGCACCAATGGTTGCGCCGTGACAGGTGTGGTTGTCGCCATCACCCAGAGGGCGGGCAACGCTGCCAGAGACATGGCGGCCAGGTGGATGCGATGGGTCATGATGCCAGTGTCTCTGCGAATCCGTGTGTCGCGCAAGGCGGATCGTCTCAATTTTTATCCATCGCTTTGACGGATCGCTATCGATAACGGCGCGAACAGGCTTCGCAACCGCCCTGATACCGATTGTTAACGCTAGGTTTTAAGCTTCGGGAACCGGATTTCGAGGTATCCCTGTCCCCGCTTGTGCAGCCGGACGCTGCAAGTGAACGAGGACAAATGAGCGTCGCATCCCATTCATCGCCCCGTCGCCGCCTGCTGCTGGCATCGGATAGCAATGACCAGTCGCGAGAACTGGCGCACATCCTGGCCACGGTCGGGGATGTCGACGTCGTGCCGACGACGCGCATTCCCGAGGCGCCGTCGCGCGATCTGTCGGGGATCGTGGTCGATATCAATCTGCGTTCGGCCGAGGCCGTGCAGCGCGTGCGCAACCGGCTGCGCCACAAGAATTATGAATCAATGCCGCGGCTGTTCGTGCTGGCCGATTCCATGCATCACGGCGCCATGCAGGCCTGGGCGCTCGGCGCCACCGACACCATTGCGCGACCGTTCGATGCGCGCGGCGTGCTGCAGCGTATTCGCGCGGCATTTCCAGGGCCGCATGACGAAGACTTTGCCGCGCGCGGCAAGACGCTCAATCGTGGGGTCGAGGCGGCGCATGCGGTCATCGTCAAGATCTTCGAGAAGATTCCGGCCGGCGTGCCGCTGTCGTTCAGCGATGTGATGCAGGCGGAAAGCCTGATCATCAAGGCGATCAAGCGCTCGTCACTGCGCGAATGGCTGGCCGCCGTTGGACGCCATCACAATCACAGCTATCGGCATTGCCTGTTTGTCACCGGATTCGCCGTCGCCTTCGCGCAGCATCTCGGCATGCGCGACGAGGACCAGCGCCGGTTGACCCGTGCGGCGCTGGTGCATGACGTGGGCAAGGCGTTCATTCCGGTCGCCATTCTCGACAAGCCCGGCAAGCTGACGGAAGAAGAGACGCTGGAAGTGCGCAAGCATCCGCGGCTCGGCTTCGAGGCCTTGGCGGCGCAGGGCTCGTTCCCGCGCGAAATGCTCGACGTGGTGCTGCATCACCACGAATTTCTCGATGGCTCCGGCTATCCCGATGGCCTTGCCGGCGACCAGATCAGCGACATCGTGCGGCTGATGACCATCGTGGATATTCATGCCGCACTGGTCGAGAGGCGCGCCTATCGCATGCCGTTCACCCACGCCAAGGCATTCGAGATGATGGAGCAGATGGGCGACAAGATCGACCAGCAGCTGCTGCAGGCGTTTCGCCCGGTGGCGCTGGGGATCTAGCCCTTCTGTCATCGCCCGGCTTGACCGGGCGATCCAGTAGAGACTGCTGTCTGCGTTTGCTCGCCGAAATCTGCGTTTGCTGGATTCCCGCTTTCGCGGGGATGACAAGCGGAGCGCGGTGGCTAAGTCAGCAATTTCCGCAACTCCGCCTTTGCCACCTTCTCCAGGGTCGATCGCGGCATGTCATCGACGAAGTGGATTTCGCGCGGCACCTTGAAATCGGCGAGACCGTTCTTGCAGGCGGACATGACGTTGTCATGCAGTGCCGGCGGGCAATTCGTGACGCCCGCGTGCGGGATGATGAACACCACCGGCACCTCATCCAGCATCGGATGTTTCTTGGCGACCACGGCGGCTTCGCGCACGCCGGGCACGGTGATGACCACCTGCTCGATCTCCGACGCGGCGACATTCTCGCCGCCGACCTTGAGCATGTCCTTGGCGCGATCGCCGAATTTGATATAGCCGCGCTCCAGCAGCGTGACGCGATCGCCGGTGATGAAGAAGCCATTGGAATCGAAGCTGTCATTCGTGGCAGCCTCGTTGTGCAGATACTCCTTGAACAGCGTCAGGCCCGGCGTGCCCAGGATGGTGAGATTGCCGGTCTCGCCGACCTCGACGGGCGTGCCGTCATCGCGGGTGATGCGGATGCCGTATTCGGCAGCGGTGCGGCCGATGGCCATGGGCGTGTTGGGCTGGTCGACCTCGCCGATGATGCCGTGGGTGATGGTTTCGGTCATGCCCCACCAGCCGATGATCTTGATGCCGAATTTGGCAAAGGCCGGCGGATCGCAGAACGACGCGCCCCACATGCGGAAGTGATGCTGCTTCGGCACCTCCTGCTCCAGCAGCGCCTTCATGCAGAACGGGATGGTGGAGAGCCAGGTGGCGCGATGCGCGAGCGCGGTGGGCCAGAACCGGCTGGCCGAAAAACGCGGCTGCAGGATGATGGAGGCGCCGACCCAGAGCGTCGCCAGCATCGAATAGGCCAGTGCATTGGTGTGGAACAGCGGCAGATAGGTCATATGCGTGTCGGACGCATGCAGGTCCTGATGCGATGCATTGATCTTGGCGCCCCACAGCGCATTGGCGTGCGTCCACAGCACGGCTTTCGGGCGCGATGTGGTGCCGGACGTATATTGCACGCTGCAATGCGCCCATGGGTCGATCGGCCGGCGCGGGCGATCGGCGCTGTCGGCGAACAGCGCCTCAAAGCGCTCGGCCTTGATGCCGGAATCGGCGGGGGCGCCCGCATTGTGCGAGGTGACGGCGATCCAGCGCAGGTTCTTGCAATTTCCCGCGACAAGTTCGGCAAGGGATGGCTGGGTGATGGCGGCGACGGCGCCGCAATGATCGGCGAAATATTCGATTTCCGCGGCGGAGGAACGGGTGTTGGTGGTGACGGCGATGGCGCCGAGCTCGACACAGGCGAACCATGAGAGGAGCTGCTCGACGCAGTTGTCGAGATGGATCAGGACGTAGTCGCCCTGCCTGATGCCGCGCTTCGCGAGGCCGGCGGCCAGAGCGCCGACCCGCTCGTGGAATTCGCCATAGGTCCAGGGCCGCGCGGGCGCATCGAAGGGTGACCAGATGATGAAGGGATGATCGCGCCGCGTCTCGGCGCGCATGCGCAGCAGCCAGGGCACATCCATGCCGTCGAATGGGCTGATCGAACCGGGCGCGAGGGCGGGATTGGGCATGTGTCCTCCTGCGGAAACCGCCGGGGCATGCGCGTCGCGGCTTCCTTGTTCTTCTTGTTTGTCGTGATGTTGTGCCATCGCGCGGCGCCGCAGGCAAATATCCGCGGCCGCCGCAGGTAATGCCGCACTGGTCGATAGTCGAATTGTTTGTTACAGACGGGTGTTGTCAATTCAACACACACGCTGACCGCGCGCCAAGTTGCGGCAGCTGGAGGGAATAAAAATCATGGCTTCTCGTCGCGCCGCGATCGGTCTGATCGCGCTTGGCTTTTCTGCATTCGTCTCATCCGCTCTCGTGCCCACCAGCGCCGCTCTGGCGCAGGCGTCGACCTATCCGAACAAGCCGATCCGCTTCGTCGTGGGCTATCCGCCCGGCGGCGCTACCGACATTCTGGCTCGCCTCATCGGCCAGCGGCTGTCGGAAAAGCTGGGCCAGCAACTCATCATCGAGAACAAGCCGGGCGCCGGCAACAATATCGGCACCGAGTCCGTGGTGAATGCGGAGCCCGATGGCTACACCGTGCTGCTGGTCAATCCGGCCAACTACATCAATGCCACGCTGTATTCGAAGCTGAGCTTCAACTTCGTGCGTGATATCGCGCCGGTCGCTGCCTTCCACCGCACCGCCAATGTGATGACCGTCAACAAGGACATCACGGCCAAGAACGTCGCCGAATTCATCGCCTATGTGAAAGCCAATCCGGGCAAGGTGAACATGGCGTCGTCGGGCAACGGCACCTCGGTGCATCTGTCGGGCGAGATGTTCATGATGATGACCGGCGCCAAGATGCAGCACGTGCCCTATCGCGGCGCTGCGCTGGCCATCACCGACATGACCGGCGGTCAGGTGCAGGTGATCTTCGACAATATGCCGTCGATCATCCAGCATATCCGCTCGGGCAATCTGCGCGCGCTCGGCGTTACCACCACAGAGAAGTCGGCGCTGCTGCCGGACGTCCCGACCGTCGCTGAAACCGTGCCGGGCTATGAAGCCAGCGCATTGTTCGGCATGGGCGCGCCAAAGAAGACACCACCGGAGATCATCGCCAAGCTGAATGCTGCGGTGAACGAAGTGCTGGCTGAACCGGCGATCAAGGCGAAGCTGATCGATCTCGGCGGTGATCCGCTGATCGGGCCGCCGGAAGCCTTCGGCAAGATGATCGCGGCCGAAACCGAGAAGTGGGAGAAGGTGGTCAAGGCCGCCAATCTCAAGGTCGATTAACTCCGGCCCTCATGGTGAGGAGGCGCCTCTTGGCGCCGTCTCGAACCATGAGATGGCTGGGCTCCGAGCGTACTGCCATCCTTCGAGACGCGCGCAAGAGCGCGCTCCTCAGGATGAGGGCGGAGTTTGTAGGTCTCAATCAAGAAGCCCGCGACCGAGGTCGCGGGCTTTCTTTGCTTTTAGGATTTCTTCTTGGCCGGAGTTGGCTTGCGCTTTGTCGGTGGTTTGCTCGCTACCCTGGCTTTCGCAACAGCAGGTTTCGCAGGTGTCGGCTTGGCTGCTTTCGCAGGCGCCATCTTCGGTTTGGTCGCCAGCCAGATCACGTGCCGGGCGCCGCCGCGGGGGCCGGCGGCGCGGATCGGAATCTCTTCGGTGGCGAAGCCGGCCTTGCGCAGCAGGGTGGTGAATTTCGGATGCGGGAATGACGACCACACCGCAAGGACGCCGCCGGGGCGCAGCGCGTTGAGGCTCGCATGCAGGCCGGAGAGATCATAGAGCGCGTCATTGGATTTGCGCGTCAGGCCTTCCGGCCCGTTATCGACGTCGAGCAGGATCGCATCGTAGCTATCCCGTGCCGATGAGATCGCCTTGACCACATCGCCCTCGACGATGCTGACGCGCGGATCCGTGAGGCTGTCGCCGGTGAGCTCGGCCATCGGCCCGCGCGCCCATGCGACGATGGCGGGCAGCAATTCGACGACGGTGACCTTCGCCTTCGGCTCCAGCACCTTGAGTGCCGCACGCAGCGTGAAGCCCATGCCATAGCCGCCGATCAGCAGCTTCGGCGCTTTCGTATCCTTGAGGCGAAAACAGGTCAGTGTCGCCAGTGCCTCTTCGGAGCCGTAGAGACGGCTGCTCATCAGCTCGTTCTGGCCGAGCTTGATGGTGAACTCCTTGCCACGCTGCATCAGGCGCAGCGGCACATTGCCATCGGGCACGTCGGTGGTGTCGATCAGTTTCCAGGGAAGCACGATGATCTTTCAGCAGCAGTGCGGGTTTCGTTTTTGTAGCAGCAGATTCGATTGGTTCCAGATTCGTGCAGTTGTCACGAAGTTCTTCAGCAATCAGCTACGAACAAGCTTGCGATGCGAGCATGTGACGCAGCATCGGCGCCAGTGAGCAGCGCGAACGCTGCTTCTTAACGGCCAGATAACTAACCGATGGAGTTGCGCAGCGGAACACGCTGATCGCAATTGCCAAAGGTAAAATGGGGTTCTATGCAAGATCGCAGACAAACGCACTTTCAAGTAGCAACCGTCGCAAACGGGAAGTGCATTGGTCGGGGCTGATAATTGTCTCCAATCAAAGAGGAATAGAATGACCAAGCTACTTCACGTCATGGCGGCGTGCCTTGTCGCCATGTTCATCGTTTCGACGCAGGCCAGTGCTGCGCCGATGATCGGCCAGAGCCTCGCTGTTGACGCGCAGGTGATCCAGGTGTCCGGCGGCTGCGGCCCCAATGCCTGGCGCGGTCCGTGGGGCGGTTGCCGCACCACGCCGTATTACGGTCCGCTTCCGGGCGGCTACTATCAGGAAGCCCCGGTTGCCGGCAACGGCTGCCCTCCCGGCTACTGGCGCGGTCCGTGGGGCCATTGCCGTAACACGCCGTATCACGGTCCGCTCCCGGGTGGCGGCTACAAGCCATAAGTCGAGCAACCGACACACTGCGCTCGCACGGCGCAGGGTGGGATCGGCTGTCGATCGATCCATCAAGGCCAGCCGCGAGGCTGGCCTTTTTGTTGTGCGTAACCCGTCACTTTCACGCCCTTGAGCACCCGTTGTTAGGGATCCGGTGGCATGTTCCGGCGCCATGCAGCGCCTTGTCCGTTCCAACTTCCGCCATCCAAGTCCGCAGATCCGGCGCGAGCTGGTCGAGCTGCTCTATACGGCATTGCCACAGGTTGCCGCGATCAGCCTGACGTCGGTGATCGGCGGCGTTGCGCTCGCCTGGATGAGCGGCGATCGCGTCTATTCGATCATCTCGTTTTTCGTCTTCATCACCGCAGCATGCCGGATCGTCAGCCTGCAGCTCTACAAGTCGCGCGGGCCTAATGCCTCGGATGCCGGAGTCGTGCGCTGGGAGCGGCTCTATGGCGCCGGCGCAGCCGCGTTTGGCGCCTCGCTCGGCATGTTGTCATTCCGGGCGCTGCAACTCGGCGACGCGCCGGGAGCCTGGCTCGCTTTCGGCTTGGCGATGTCATTTTGCGTGGGCATGGTGTCGCGGGCGGCGATCCGCCCCTGGATCGTGCTGCTGACGGCGGCCTTGCTGTTCGGGCCCATCGTGACCGGCGCGTTCATGCGGCCGGAGGCGTCCTATTCCATCGGCGCCACCATGCTGTTCCTGTTCTGGCTGACGCTGCGCGAGGCGTCGCGCCATCTCAGCACCGCCTTCATCGAGCGTCTCGAAGCCAAGCAGGCACTGGCGCGGCAGGCCAACCAGGACTTTCTCACCGGCCTGCCGAACCGCTCGGCTTTTGTCTCGGCTCTGCAAAATGGCAGCGGCCATGTGGCGATCGTGGCCATCGATCTCGATGGCTTCAAGCCGGTGAACGACCGCCATGGCCACCATGCCGGCGACGAATTGCTGCGACAGGTCGCCGCGCGGCTGGTCGCATGCATGGGCGATGACGGCATGGCGTGCCGCTTTGGCGGCGACGAATTCATGTTGCTGAAGCGGGTGCAGGGCGGCGATCTCGGCCGCGAAGTGGCGCTGTCCTTGGCGCGGGAAGCGGTGGTGGAGCTGTCGATGCCCTATCTGGTCGGCGACATCGCGATCCGTGTCGGTGCCAGCGCCGGCATTCTCGTCACCGCTGCGATGGATCATCCGGAAGCGACAACGTCGGACCTGCTCGAACAGGTCGATCGGGCGCTTTACGCGGCCAAGCGGGCCGGCGGCGGACGCTGGAAATGGTCGGATGAAGACATTGGCGATGATGCCGGTGGTCATCGGGACGTCGGCTAGACGATCCAGCCTGTCAGTGTTGATCAACCGCGGGCGACATTGCTCGCACTGCCCTGCGCATTCGTTGGCAGCTGCCTGCCGCGGGGTGTCAGCGTCAGATGTGCAACGGTGGTGATCGTCTCCAGTTGCGCGCCCGAATAGGTGAAGGTGCCGGCGCCGGGCAGGCTGCTTTCCGCCGTTGCGTTGACGCCGGGAGCGGCGAAAGCGAAGCCGAAAGCGAGAATGAAGCTGAGGGTCCGCATGGCTGTCTCCATCTAAGGTCTGCGCGATGTTCGCTGCGTCGTTGGATGGCTTGATAACCATGTCGGGTTTCCGGGCGTTGGCGTCGCAACCGAAAACGGCTTCGTCGATGCGGCCTTTTGTTTCGTGCTGACGCGGGAATGAAACAAAGGCGGTGTAAGCCGGTTGAAAATGCGTCATGCTTGGAGGCGGGCGCAGGAGATGCCGCAATGACGGCAGGGGACATCGCCATGAACCGTTTTTTTCGTCGCACCGCCTTGGGCGGTCGTACTGCTATTGCTCTGACCGTCAGCGCCTGTGCCGCACTGGCCATGGCCACGCCGGCCAAAGCCGATCCGCTGGCCGGCCTGCGCTGGAAGAGCCGTGTACTGGTCCTGGTCGCGCCATCGTCGCAAGATGGCGAGCTGCGTGTTCAACGCCGGAACCTGGAAGCTGCATCGGGCGGCATGTTCGAGCGCAATATCGTGCTGATGGAAGCGGTGGGCGACGCGCATCAAGCCCGCCAGTTGCGCAAGCGGCTCGCGACCGATGGCAATGAATTCCGTGTCTTCCTTGTCGGCAAGGACGGCAACACTGCTTTCGCCGCCAACGATCCGCTTGCCGCTCAGGACATCTTCGGCCGTATCGATGCGATGCCGATGCGCCGGGACGAGATGCAGAAGCAGAGCCGGGCCGGTGGCTGATTATTAGAGCGTTTTGAATTGAGACTACCACCGTCCTCATGGTGAGGAGCGCGCCCATTGGCGCGCGTCTCGAACCATGGCGTGTGTCGCCCATCCTTCGAGACGCCGCGCAAACGCGCGGCTCCTCAGGATGAGGGAGAGTTAGTGGAGAAGGTGCGTCGTCTTAAATTGAAAAGGCGCTAAGCCCCGCCATTCCCCACCAGCACGAAGGGCGCCCAGACGCTGGGATGCGCATAGGCGCCGCCTTTGCCGATCAGATTGACCAGCGAGCGGCGGAATGCCTCGGCACGGCCGAGATCGCGCTGGGTCGCCAGCGCATTGGTGGTGCCGGTGGTGATGATAACCGCAGCCTGCGAATTGACCGGCCAGTGGGTGACCAGCAGCGCGCGCGAGCCCGCATAGAAGAAGGCGCGGGTGAGGCCTGAAAAAGCCTCGCTATTGGTCTTGTCGCCGCCAGCGGTGTTGCAGGCCGAGAGCACCACCCAATCGGCATCGAGCTTCAGGGCGGAAATGTCCGAGGATGACAGATAGCCGTCATCATCACGCGAGGTCTGTTGCGGCGGCGTCATGATCAGGCCGGGCTCGACGGTGCCGCGGACCTGGCCGGCCAGCGCGCCATGGGTGGCGAAATGCAACACGCGATATTGCGCGAGCTGTCCGCCAGCATTCAGCGATTTGATATTCGTCTCGGTAGCCGCACTGGCGAGATAGACGTCGCCGCGCACCGGCGAGAAGCGCTCGGCCACGGCGCAAAGCTCTATGGCTGTCTCCGGCAGCGGCGCGAGGCGCTTGAGCTGGTCGAGATCGGCAGTGCCACCGGTGAGGGAGAAGGCGGTCTGCACCTTGCGCTGGGCAAGCTGGTCCTGCCGCGCCTCCATGATCGCCGCACAGCTCTGGAACTGGCGCGCCAGCCTGGCACGCTCGGCGTCGCCGCCATCGAGGAGGGGATTGCCGATGCCGATATAGGGCTTTTGCGCGCGGCTCGATTTTGCCACCTGGCGCAGCGATGTCAGGCTCGACACCGACGGCAGCACGGTGCTGGCAAAGCGCTTGGCGAGCCACGGCATATCGGCAAAGGCTTGCGGCCCATTCGGCGGGCGCTCGGTGAGCAACACCTGGAATGGCAGCGTCGCCAGCGGGCCGGATGGCACCAGGATCAGTTCCTTGCCGTCGATCTCCTTTGCGACCGGCTCGAGCAGCGCGTGATAGAGGCCATAGGCGCGCTCGTTGTCGAACGGCAGCTGGCCGCCGCCCGGTGGCTTCTTCAAGCCGTATTTGTCCGTGCAGTCGCTGGCCTTGCCGAGCCAGGCTTCGTCATCGAGACCACAGCGCAGGATGCGCACGGTGTCGGTGAGCTGCTTTGCGCCGAGCGGTGCGGCATGCCAGCGGATATCGGATTTGGTCACCGTCCAGACGAAGGTGAAACGCTCGGTGGTGGTGAAGAGCAGCAGGGCTTCCTTCGGACCGAGTTGCTTCTGCACATCCGCCAGCGCAATCGGCGTGCGGGTGACGAATGTCGCGTAATCCGGGAATTGCGCGGCGATGGTGCGGTCGAGATCCTTGATCTGGCTCGTGATTGCTGCGGCACGGGTGAGGATGGCTTGTTCGGTCTGCTGATTGCGAGCGGACGCCGGCTGCGAGAGCGCTGATATCAAGAGCTGATCGTTGGCAACAGCCTGATCGGCGAGATCCTGTCGCTGCCGCACTTTGGCGGAGAGATCACCACCACCGGCCGCGACGCGGGCGGACATGCCGGCAATCGCCTTGGCCGCCTGTTCGTCGCCGATGCGTTGTGCGTTGTCGAAGGCCTGTGCCCGCAAGGCGACCTGCTGAGCCGGCGCGGTGTCGGCGAGCTGATAGGCGGCGACGATGGCACCGGGAAAGGGGTTGGTGCCGTCCTTGAAACCGAGATCACTGCCGGGTGACGCATCGCCGGCATCGGTGGCGTTGCGCGCGATCAGGATCGCTGCCGAGCGGGCGAAGGCGTCGTTGGCCTGCTGCCAGTCCCTGACATCGAGATAGTGTGCGCCGAGATTGTTGTAGCTGTTGGCGACATCGGGGTGGCCGTCGCCGAGGGCGGCGATGCGGATCTCCAAGGCGCGCTTCAGCAACGGTTCGGCCTCGTGGGCATTGCCGAGCGTATCGAGCACCACGGCGAGATTGTTGAGGCTGCCCGCCACGCGCGGATGGCGCGGGCCGATTGCCGCTTCGCGAATCGCAAGCGAACGACGGGCCAAAGGTTCGGCCTCATTGGCACGGTTATCGTTCGTGAGCAGGTTGACGAGATTGTCGATGGCTGTCGCAGTTTCGACATGGTCGCGGCCGGCGCTCTTCTCGCGGATGGCAAGAGAGCGGCGGAACAGCTCTTCGGCTTCTTTCTTCTGGCCAGCACTGGACTTGGCTTCGGCGAGATTGTTCAGCGCAATGGCCACATTGGGGTGATCCGGGCCGAAGGATTTCTGCTGGATCGCCAGTGCGCGGGTCAGCAGACCTTCGGCCTCGGTGGCGCGGCGCTGGCGGGTGAAAATGATGGCGAGATTGTTGAGGCTGGCGGCGACATCGGCGTGATCGGGGCCGAGGGATTTTTCGCGGATCGCGAGTGCGCGGCGGGCGAGGTCTTCGGCCTCCGGCAGCCGCTCCTGCATGCGGCGGAGTTCGCCGAGATTATTGAGCGTCGCGGCGACCTGGAGATTGTCCGGGCCGTGCAGCTTCTGCTGCAGCGCCAGGGCTTCGCGGAATTGATCATCGGCGACCTGCAATTTGCCCTGCGCCTTGGCGACTTCGGCCATGTTGTTGAGCGCCACCGGCACCATGATTTCGGCTTGCGCACCGGCAGATTTGAAGCTCGCCAGCGCCCGGCTGAAGATCTCGAAGGCCTCGTCCTCGCGCAGCTGGCGATGGCGGATATTGCCGAGCTGCATCCGCGATAATGCGGTGGCGGTGCTGTCGGCGCCGGAGCTGCGCTCATTGATGGCGACAGCGCGTTGCGCATATTGCTCGGCGTCCGCCAGGCGGTCGCGTGTAAAGGCGATCTGGCCAAGCGGGCCGAGCACGGCAGCAACCTCCGCATGGGTCGGGCCCATCGCTTTTTCGCGGATGGCCAGCGCCTTGCGCAGATTGGTTTCGGCCTCGGTGAGTTCGCCTTGCGCCTGCAGGGCCTGCGCGAGCACGACATAAGTGGTGGCCGTCAGCGGCGATTGGCGGCCAGCGGTCTTTTCGGCCTCGACGGTGAGCTTGCGGGCCAACGGAATGGCATCGCCATAGCGGCCCTCCTTGGCAAGCGCCGTGATGCGCTGCATGAGCGCCAGCATGTCCTGCTGGCCGGCATTGCCCGGCGGGATAGCTGAGAGGCTGACAGCGACGACAAAAGCGAAACGGATGGTCCGGCTGAATCGCATGCCTCGAACGCTCCCTTTATCTGCATTCCTTTCGTCATCGCGGCCATCTGAGGCCGCAACATGGCGCGAGCCATGCAACGCGGCGCGCCATGAGAGCGCGCCGCGAATGACGACAGTTGGATGAAAGGAGACGCTGCGCGATCAGCCAATCGCACTCTTGATGACGGAGAGCAGTTCCTGGAACGGCTCGTCGCAAGGCGGCTCGGCAGGAAGCTGGCCAAGCACATCGTAGATCTTCGGCACCAGATTGACGGCCTGATCGAGTTCGGTATCGCGACCGGGCTGATAGCCCCCCATCAGGCGCAGGTCTCGCGTATCTTCAAAGCGTGCGATCATGGCGCGTAGCTTGCGCACCAGCGTCGCTTCCTCCGGCGACCACACATGCTGGCCGAGACGCGAGACCGAGGCGAGGACATTCACCGCGGGATATCGGCCCTGATCGGCGACATCGCGATCGAGCACGATATGGCCGTCCAGCGTGCCGCGCACGGTGTCGGCCACGGGTTCGTTGTGATCATCGCCATCCACCAGCACGGCGAACACGCCGGTGATGTTGCCCCGGCCTTCAAGGCCGGGACCGGACCGTTCGAGCAGGCGAGGCAATTCGCTGAACACGCTCGGCGCATAACCGCGGGCGATGGCGGGCTCGCCGGTGGCCAGCGCCACTTCGCGCGAGGCATGGGCGAAGCGCGTCACGGAATCGACGATCAGCAGGACGGATTCGCCGCGATCGCGGAAATATTCGGCGATGGTCATGGCCGTCTTCGGCGCCAGGCGCCGCATCATCGGGCTTTCGTCCGACGTGGAGACCACGGTGACGGCGCGCGTCTTGTGGTGCACCAGCGACTCTTCGAGGAATTCGCGCACTTCGCGGCCGCGTTCGCCCACCAGCGCGGTGACCACGGTGTCGAAGCCGGTGCTGCGGGCCAGCATCGAGAGCAGCGTCGTCTTGCCGACGCCGGAGCCGGCAAAGATGCCGATGCGCTGGCCCTTGCAGAGCGGCGTGAAGAGGTCGATCACCTTGACGCCGGTGCGCAAGGGGGCGGTGACACGCGCGCGCTTCAAGGCCGGCGGCGGATCGCTATCCGTATGCATCGCGCGGTCGCCCACCGGCATGTGGCCGAGGCCGTCGAGCGGTTCGCCGAGCGCGTTGATGACGCGGCCTTTCCAGCCGGGATGCGGTGTGAGCGCTTTTGGCGGCATGCGGAAGGCCGGCAGGCCGAGGCCGGCCGCGATATTCGATTCGAACGGTTTGGCGGTGACACCGTCGCTATCGATGCGCACGACCTCGCTGAGATGAACCCGCTTGTCGATCTCAAGTCCGATCAGTTCGCCGAGCTTGACGTGGCGCGCGAGGCCGGCCACGCGGAAATGCGTCGAGGTCACCTCGGAGACGAGACCTCCGACGCGGACCACAGGCACATCCTTGCGCAGCACCGAGATGGTGGATTCGAGCCGTTCGAGCGCGTTCATCTGAAACTCCCAGCCTTGCAGTCAGCGTCAGGCCTTGGCCGGATCGCCGAGGGTGCGAATGGCGTTCTGAACCGAGCTCTCGGAATCCTGGATCAGCGAACTCACATTCTGGAAGGTCTTTGTCGCCATCATCATCTGCGTGAGCTCGGAGAGCGGATCGACATTCGATCCTTCGACAAAACCTTGCTGGAAGCCGACGGTGACGAAATCGAGCGCAGCGGTGGCCGGCTTGTCCGGGATCACGCCGGAATTGCCGAACCGCTCCAGCTTCGCATCCGAGGCGATATCGAACAGGCCGAGCTGGCCGACCTGATTGACGCCCTGGGCGATGGTGCCGTCGCGCGCGATGGTCACCGGGCCGCCATCGGGATCGATCATGATCGGTGTGCCGCCGGAGTCGAGCACAGGGAAGCCGGCGAGATTGCGCAGCTGCCCGTTGATGTCCATCTGCATGCGGCCGTCGCGGGTATAGACCGTGCCGGTGGGACCCTGAAACGCCATCCAGGTGGTGGCGCCGGGATCGGGGCCGCCGGGATAAGCGGCCATGCTGTTGCCGGCGATCGCGACATCAAGTGGATTGCCGGTCTGCGTCACGGCGCCTTCCTTGCGCGAGATGAAGTTCTCGCCGGGCGAGGAAAACGCGACCGGCTGGGTGGCGGCGCGTGACATCGCGGTCTCGAATTTCACGGCATCGGCGCGAAACGCCGCCGTTTTCATATTCGCCATGTTGTTGGCGATGGTGGTGAGCCGCTTCTCGAGCGAGACCTGGGCCGAAAGGCTGACATAGAGCGCAGATTGCATCTTGGATTCCGGGTTTCAGCTTCGCATGCGCGACTGGATGTGAAACTCGGCGAGCAGGCTTGTCCGGGGCTGGCCGGAACCGGCGCATGTCAGCCTCGTGCAAGCATCACTGCCTACACGGGGGGCATCCTCAAATTGGAGCGGTGCGCTTGAACGTTCTCATTGGTGTCATCATCACACTCGCCAGTCTGATCGGCGGCTATGTTGCGATGGGCGGGCATCTCGCGGTGATCTGGCAGCCCTGGGAATTCGTCATCATCATGGGGATGTCGGCCGGCACCTTCGTCGTCGCCAATCCCTGGAAAACCGTGATCGACACAGGCAAGGCAACCATCCAGGCGATTACGGTCGATGTGCCCAAGCAGCGGCATTATCTCGATCTGCTCGGGCTGATGCACACCTTGATGCGCGAGGTGCGCAACAAGGGCCGCAACGAGGTCGAGGCGCATATCGACGATCCCCCGAATTCGGAAATCTTCACGTCGTTCCCGACCGTGCTGGCGAACGAGCCGTTGACGGCATTCATCTGCGACTATTTCCGCCTGATCGTCATGGGCAGCGCGCGCACCCATGAGATCGAGGCGTTGATGGACGAGGAAATCGAAACCATCGTTCGCAGCAAGCTGAAGCCGTATAATGCGTTGATGATGATCGCCGAGGGGCTGCCCGCGCTCGGCATCGTCGCCGCCGTGCTCGGCGTCATCAAGGCGATGGGCGCGCTCGATCAGTCGCCCAAGCTGCTCGGCGGCTTCATCGGCGCCGCGCTGGTCGGCACCTTCGTCGGCATCTTCCTGTCTTACGGTATCGTCGCGCCGCTGGCGCTCAAAGTGAAGATGGTGCGTGAGCAGCGCGCCCGGCTGTATGTGATCGTCAAGCAGTCGTTGCTGGCCTTCATGAACGGCGCATTGCCGCAGATCGCGATCGAGCATGGTCGCAAGATGATCGGTCCGGCCGATCGTCCGTCCATCGATGTGGTGGAAAGCGAGACAATCAATGGCGGCCCGCCCAAGGCCGATGCGGCCGAGGCGCCGGCTAAAGCAGGAGCACGCGGTTGATGTCGGACGTCAAGGCAGGCCGCGATCAGGGATCAGACCAGCTTCTCGGCGCTGCGGGTATTTCCGTCGAACGCATGCCGATGCTGCATGTGATCTTCGATACGATGACAAATCTGTGCGCGGAAAGCCTGCGCTCGATGTCGCCGTCGCAATCGTACTTCTCGCTGATGAGCGTCGGCAGCGAGCGGTTGTCGGATATTCTGGACCGCCACGAGGGCGAGGCAATCGCCGCGGTGTTCTATGCGCAGGCATGGGATGCGCGTGTGCTGATCGGCTTCGATCGCGATTTCGTCTATACGATGATCGAACTTCTGTTCGGGGCCGATGGCGGCGAGCCGCCGCTCGACATGCCGCGTGTGTTCTCGAATGTGGAGCTGCACGTGGCGCAAGCGCTGTTCGAGCGCTTCGGCAAGGCGCTCCAATCCTCATTCGAGCGAGCGACCGAAGTCACCTTCAATCTGGAGCGCGTCGAAACGCGCATGGATTATCTGGCGATCGGCCGTCTCAACAATATGGCGGTCTGCTCCAAGATCCTGCTTCAGGGGCTCGATCGCGGCGGCGAGATGTTCATCGTCATTCCGCATGCGGCGCTCAATCCGATCCGCACAGCAATGTCGCAGATCGTCTCCGGCGAATCGGCATCGACAGATCCGAAGTGGAGCCGCCAGCTGCAGAGCGAGATCAAGCGCACCGAAGTCACGCTGAAGGCGATCCTGGAGGAGCGGCAGTTTACGCTCGGCGAGGTCGCCAATTTCAAGGTCGGTCAGGTGCTGCAGCTGAATGCCACGCCGGATACGCTGGTGCGGCTCGAATGCAACGAGCAGCGGCTGTTCTGGTGCCAGCTCGGCCAGATGAACGGCGTCTATTCGCTGCAGGTCAAGGAGTCCGGGGATCAGAAGCGGGAGTTCATCGATGATATCCTCAGTCGTTGACATCATTCTGTTCGCCGCGCTGCTGTTCACAAGCGTCCGCGTCACCAAGATGCATCGTGAACTGGTGCGGTTGCGCGCGCATCACAGCGAGTTCACGGCTGTACTCGAGAAGACCAACGAGACGGTCGATGACATGGTCCTGATGGTGCGCGAATTCAGTTCAGACGGACGGCAGATGGTCCATGCGCTCGGCGACAAGATCGACGAAGCGCGACGGACGATCGCCGAGATCGATGCGCGCAACACCAATCCGGCTTGAGCTAGTCCGAATTCATTTTCAGAAGGCAGGGGACCATGAAGCAATCATACGAAGCAGATCCGGCGGCCGCGGCGACGTCCGACGCGCTCGGTGTCGAGAATACGTCGTTCGGCAAGCTGGCGGATCTCGCTGCCCGCGCGGCCGAAGAGACCAGCCGACTGACGAATATCGAGCCGATCCTGCGCATTCCCGTCACTGTGCAAGTGCTGCTCGGCTCGGCCACCATGCCGGTGGCCGATCTGATGAAGCTTGGCCGTGGTGCTGTGATTCCGCTCGATCATCGCGTCGGCGAGCCCGTCGAGGTGGTCGTCAATGGCCGCATCGTGGCGCGTGGCGCCGTGGTCGTGGTGGAAGATGAAAATTCGCGATTCGGCGTGTCGTTGACGGAAATCGTCGGTGGCATGGCCGGAGATCCGGACGCCTGATAGGTCCCACCCATGGCATTCAATGCACCCGTCAAGCGTAGCACCTCCGTAAAGCCTCTCGGCGGCACGGAGAAGGCTGCTGTGCTTCTGCTGGCCATGGGCCGTGACCTCTCCGGGGGGATCCTCAAGGAACTGGATCCCGACGAAATCAAGCTCGTAACGCGGGCTGCCGCGGAACTGAAGCCGATCTCGACATCGGAGCTGGAAGCGATCATCGAGGAGTTCGCGCAGAACTTCTCGCAAGGGCCGAATATCTTCGGCACGGTCGGTGAACTCGAGAAGCTTCTGAACGGCGTTCTGCCGCCTGATCAGATCACAGACATCATATCCGAAGTGCTGGGTAACAAGACAAAATCGGTGTGGGAGCGCATCTCGCTCGTCTCCGAAGGTCTGCTTGCAAATTACCTGCTGAAGGAGCATCCGCAGACAGCGGCGCTCATTCTATCGCGCGTCAAGCCGGCCTGCGCGGCGCGGGTGATGAGCCACCTCCCGCCTGATATCCGCCATGACCTGATGCGGCGAATGCTCAGTCTCAAGCCGGTGGTCGAGGATGCCATGAGCATCATCGAAAAGACGATGCATGAAGACTTCATGATCAATTTTGCCCGCAATCTGGCGTCCGATACCTATCCGCGCATGGCCGACATCATCAACAAGATGGAGCGCGCGCAGATGGAGGAGTCGCTGAAGAGCCTGACGGAATCGCGGCCGAAGTCGGCGGAAATCCTGAAGGGCATGCTGTTCACCTTCGACGATATCGTGAAGCTGACGGCAAAGGCGCGCATGCTGATTTTCGATCAGGTGCCGACCGATCGGACGGTGATGGCGCTGAAGGGATCGGAAGCCAGTTTCCGCGAACTCATCCTGTCGTCGCTGGCGGGACGTACCCGCCGCCTGGTCGAGCACGAATTGTCGAGTGGAATTCCATCCAACCAGCGCGAAATTCTCGATGCACGTCGCGCGATTACGGATCTTGCGCTCGATATGGCCGGCCGGGGCGAGATCGAGCTCAATCCCGATCAGGACGACCAGCCATTTTTCACCTGAAGATAGATTGCAGTGTCCGAGGCGCCCGAAAAGGATAGCAAAACAGAAGAGGCGACCGAGAAGAAGGTTCGCGACTCCGTCGAGAAGGGGCAAATCCCTGTTTCGCGTGAAGCGCCGATCTTCGCCTCGATGCTTGCGCTATTGATCATCATGAGCTTCCTGATGTCCGACAATGTGCGGAAGCTCACTTATTCGCTCGCCAGACTGCTCGATGATCCATCGGGTATCCGCCTTCGTAACAGTGCGGATGCAGTTGCGTTCTTCTCGACAGTCGGAATGGCCATGGCGGAGCTGATCATTCCCATCGTCATTGTTCTCTTGCTGGCTGGTCTGGCGTCGTCGTTCCTGCAAAACGCACCGCAACTCGTGTTTGATCGTATCGAACCGAAACTCGAGCGCATTTCGATCATGAAGGGTTTCGAGCGGATTTTTGGCGCACAGGGACGTGTCGAGTTTGCCAAATCGGTCTTCAAATTCATTGCCATCAGCCTGGTCGTCTCGATCGTCCTGCGGGCAGAGGAGGCCGTGGCCGTGAATGCATTGTTCAGCGATCCGACCGCCGTTCCGGAGCTGGTCCTGACGACGGCGATGCGTCTCGTCTCGGCGATCAGCATCGCCACCATCGTGCTGGTGTCGCTCGATCTGGTCTGGGCGCGCTTCCACTGGCGACGCGAAATGCGCATGACCAAGCAGGAAGTGAAGGATGAGTTCAAGCAGGCTGAAGGTGATCCCATCCTCAAGTCTCGCATGCGCTCGCTGGCGCGCGACCGTGCACGCAACACGATGCTGGCCGCGGTGCCCAAGGCAACTTTGGTGATCGCCAATCCAACTCACTTCGCAATCGCGTTGAAATATACGCAAGGCGAAGATGCGGCACCCACGGTGCTAGCCAAGGGGCAGGATCTGATCGCGTTGAAGATCAGGGAAATTGCCGAGAAGAATGACGTGCCTGTCGTCGAGGACAAGGCACTGGCGCGCTCGATGTATGACGTCGCGCAGATCGATCGCATGATTCCGGCCGAGTTCTTCCGTCCCGTTGCGGAGATCATCTACTTCCTGCACTCGCGCAAGCAGCAGAAGAAGAATGCATGAGCGTGTGCCCGGTCGCGCACCTCAAGCCCCAGACAAGTTTCCATCCGTAAACCAATACTAACGAATCTTGAACCGTGGGGACAATGTGGGACCCGTCTATCTAATGGACCTCGCCTCGTCGCATGAGCGATGGCTGTCACTGCGACAGGCATCGGTCTCGGCGAATGTCGCCAATGCCAATACGCCGGGCTATCGCGCCCGGGATATCGAGCCATTCAACAAGATTCTCGATGCCAAAGTGGTGCCGGTGACGGTGACGTCGCCGATGCATATCACCACCGGATCGCGCGTCGAAGCGCAGGCCATGCGCAAGGAAAAGACCTGGGAGACGGTGCATTCCGGCAACTCGGTCAGCCTCGAACAGGAAATGCTCAAGGCGGGCGATATCAATCGCGACTACTCCTTGAATACGGCGATCGTGAAGTCCTTCCATCGCATGTTCATGACCAGCATGAAGTCCTGACGGAGAGAGACATGATCGATCCATTGCAGGCATCGACCCAGATCGCGAGTTCCGGCCTCGAAGCGCAGTCCACGCGTCTGCGCGTCGTGTCGGAAAACATCGCCAATGCGAATGCGACGGGCCGCACGCCTGGCTCTGATCCGTATCGCCGAAAGACCACGACGTTCACGGCAGAAATGGATCGCGCGGCCGGCGTGCGCATGGTCAAGGTCAAGGACATCGGCACCGACCAGGCGCCGTTCCGTGTCGATTACGAACCGGGACATCCCGCGGCGGATGCGTCGGGCTATGTGAAGTTTCCCAACGTGAATTCGCTCATCGAGATGGGCGACATGCGGGAAACCAACCGGTCCTATGAAGCCAATCTGCAGGTCATCAAACAAGTCCGCTCGATGGTGTCGATGACCATCGATCTCCTGAGGAGCTGAATATGCTTGATTCCGTATCGTCGGTTGTCAGCAGCGCTGGCGAACTCGCAAAGACGAGCGAGGTCTTCAAGACCAGCAATGCGGCGCCGACGGCACAGCCTGCTTCGGCAGGCATGGGCTTCAACAATGTTCTGGAACAGGTCGCAGCCGATTCCATCGGCTCGATGAAG
The DNA here is from genome assembly GCF_058807155.1 of Tardiphaga sp. GW821-FHT12E02. Lineage (NCBI taxonomy): Bacteria > Pseudomonadati > Pseudomonadota > Alphaproteobacteria > Hyphomicrobiales > Nitrobacteraceae > Tardiphaga > Tardiphaga sp. GW821-FHT12E02. The sequence continues at coordinate 94,367 of NZ_JBXAQK010000001.1, read as the reverse complement.
GCCGGCGAAGCCGCCTCGATCCAGTCCATCCAGGGTAAGCTCTCGGCGCAGAAAGTGGTCGAAGCGGTGATGTCGGCCGAGCGGTCGTTGCAGATGGCGGTGGCTGTCCGCGACAAGGTCGTTCAGGCCTATCAAGAAGTCAGCCGAATGGCGATTTGAGGTTCGATCATGAGAGCACTTGCTATCGCTGCCACCGGCATGGGTGCGCAGCAACTCAATGTGGAAGTGATCGCGAACAATATCGCGAACATCAACACCACATCCTACAAGCGATCGCGGGCGGAATTCACCGATCTGTTCTATCAGATCGACCGCGCGCAGGGCGTGCCGAATCGCGCTGGCGAAGGTGCCGTGCCGGAAGGTGCCAAGCTCGGCCTCGGCGTGCGCTCCGCCGCCGTGCGAAAACTGCACATCCAGGGTGCCATGGCGCAGACCGGCAACACCTATGATCTCGCGATCAACGGGCGCGGCTGGTTCCAGATCGCAGGTCCCAATGGCGAGACGCTCTATACGCGTGCCGGTGCGTTCAATCTGAATGAAAACCGGCAGCTGGTGTCGCCCGACGGCTATCTGGTGAATCCAGCGGTCGTCGTTCCGGCGAATGCGGTCGATGTCATCATCAACGAGTCCGGGCAGATCTACGCCAAGATTGATGGTGAAGTCGCGCCGGTTCAGATCGGGCAGATGCAGCTGGCGAACTTCGCCAATGAATCCGGTCTCGAACCGCTCGGCGGCAACCTCTATCGTGAAACGCTGTCGTCGGGCGTGCCGGTCGTCGGCTTCGCCGGGGACATCGGCTACGGCAAGCTACATCAGCGTTATCTCGAGAACTCGAATGTCGATCCGGTGAAGGAAATCACCGAGCTGATATCGGCGCAGCGTTCCTACGAGATGAACTCCAAGGTCATCCAGGCCGCCGACGAGATGGCTTCCACCGTCTCGAAGGGCCTTCGCTAACGCATGATGCCGGAGCTGCGTCCGATGCGCGTCCTGAAGATCGTTTCCGTAATGCTCGCGGGCGCCATGCTCGCGGGCGATGCCGTGGCGGCGGAAGAGTCGGTCAAGTATCCGGTGCCGGCAACGACAATCTATCCAGGGGACGTGATCAAGGACGAAATGATCATGGACCGCAATTTTGCGCCCAATATCCAGGGCGCGAGCGCGTTCATCAACGATCGGGCCGCGCTGACCGGGCGCACCGCCCGGCGCACGTTGCTCGCCGGACATCTCATTCCCATCAACGGGCTCGAAGACCAGAAGGCGGTCACCCGCGGCGCCGTTGTGAAGGTGCTGGTGGAAGACGATGGTCTGGTCATCGTCACCTATGCGACGTCGCTGCAGTCGGGCAGTCCGGGCATGGTGGTGCAGCTGCGCAATCTCGATACCGGCGTGACCATCCGGGGCATCGTCCAGCAGGACGGATCAGTGCGGATTCAGAACGGATGATGCTACGTCTTCTTTGCGGGCTGCTTCTCGCGCTGTCGGTCTCGGCGGCGGAAGCAGCCGTACGTATCAAGGATATCGCGAGCCTCAAGGGCGTGCGCGAGAACCAGATCGTGGGCTACGGCCTGGTGATCGGCCTCAAGGGCTCCGGTGACACGCTGCGCAACGCGCCCTTCACCGAGCAGTCGCTGCAATCGATGCTCGACAATATGGGCATCAATATCCGAGGCACCCAGCTGCGGACGCGCAACGTCGCCGCCGTCATGGTGACCGCCGATTTGCCGCCCTTCGCGGCAGGTGGGTCGCGCATCGATGTGGCAATCTCATCCATGGGCGACGCATCGTCGCTGCTCGGCGGCACGCTGGTGCTGACCCAGCTGCGCGGCGCCGATGGCGAGACCTATGCGGTGGCGCAAGGCGCGATCGCCGTTGGCGGCTACAATGTGGAAGGCGCCGCCCAGACCGTCAGCGCAGGCGTCGCGACGGCTGGCCGTATTCCGAACGGTGCGCTGATCGAACGCGAAGTGAAGGGTAATTTCAGCGACATGCATTCGCTGACGCTCGAACTGAAGAATCCGGACTATGCGACGGCCACGCGAATTATCGATGCAATCAACGCGCATGGCCGCGGCCGCTACCAGATGAATATTGCTTTCGAGCGCGACTATCGCACGGTCATGCTGCAGCGGCCGCGATCTGCACCTCCCGTGCGTTTCATTGCAGAGATTGAGGAATTGCTGATCGAGCCGGATTCGCCGGCGCGTGTCGTGGTGGATGAACGTACTGGAACCGTGGTGATCGGCCGCAATGTGCAGATCTCCACCGTGGCCGTGACGCACGGCAATCTGTCAGTCCGCATCACGGAGGCGCCGATCGTCTCGCAGCCCAATCCGTTTGCGCGCAACGGCCAGACGGTGGTGGTGCCGCAAACATTCATCGAGGCGAACGAGAATGGCGCGAAGGTCGCCATCCTGCGCGGCACGGACCTGCAGCGCCTCGTGCGCGGCCTGAATCAGATCGGGCTGAAGCCGCAAGGCATCATTGCGATCCTGCAGGCGATCAAGGCTGCCGGCGCGCTGCAGGCCGAACTCGTCATTCAATAGCGGGCCGGGTCAGCGTCGCACAAGGCTGAAGGTGCAACGCTTGCTTAACCGATTCACGAGAGCACGAATGACGCGCGCCGTAACCTGGTCGATCTGCACCATCGCTGCAGCAGTCTCCTTGGATGTCGCACTGGCAGAGCCGGTGCAGCGATCGAAGCCGCTCAATCTTGCGGAATTCACACGCACGGCACAGCCACAGCGCCAGAAGCCGGCACCCAAGTCGGAGGTCGCGGCTAAACCGGAAACGGCAACCAAGCCTGAACCGGCTGCGAAGTCGCTGACCGAAGCGCCGCTGTTCACGGGATCGGTCGACAAGAAAGAAGCGGCAGCGCCGACACAGGAATCCGACGTCGCGCGCTTCTGCAGCAACATCACGGATCAGGCGCTCGACGCGCGCGTCGCCTGGCAGCAGAAAGAGCTCGAAGCGACGGAAGTGAAGCTGAAGCAGCGGATCGCCGAGCTCGAAGCGAAGCGCGCCGAATATGAAGAGTGGTTGAAGCTGCGCGAGGACTTCCTCAAGAAGGCCGAGGAAAACGTCGTCGAAATCTATTCGCGAATGAACCCGGAAGCTGCCGCCCAGCAGATCGCCAGCATGGCCGACGACACGGCCGCCGCGGTTCTCGCCAAACTAAAGGTCAGGGTCGCAAGTTCGATCCTGAACGAGATGGAACCGGCACGTGGCGCGCATCTCGCCGATACGCTTGCCGGCATGCGTCGCACCGACGACGGGAAACCCAGGAAATGAAGCTGCTGAGAGTTCTGCTTGTTGCTGTTGCGCTACCCGGTCTCGCCGGCTGTGCCAACAGGTTGGCCGAGATCGGCCAGGCGCCCAACATGTCTCCGGTCGGCCAGGGCCTGCAGGTGGATGCGCGTGGAATTCCCATGGAGAAGCGGGCCGATCGCGGCACGGGCCAACATTCGATCTGGAACGAGCGCAAGGATCTGTATCGCGATCCGCGTGCGACCCGCATTGGTGATATCCTTACGGTCAATGTCGTCATGAACGACAAGGCCATTCTGGACAACAAGACGGACAGGTCGCGGGATTCACAGGTCAAGCTCGGCACCGATTATGCCGCCGATGTCGCAAAATGGATCTCGGCTGGAAGTTTCGATGCCAATGTGAGTTCACAATCCTCCAGCAAGGGATCGGGCAAGATCGATCGTGCGGAAGAAGTGCGGTTCTCCATCGCAGCCGTCGTGGTCGACGTCCTGCCGAACGGAAATCTCCTGATCAGCGGGTCGCAGGAAATGCGCGTCAATTATGAGATGCGCATCGTCAATGTCGGCGGCATCGTGCGGCCGATCGATGTCGCCCGCAACAATACGATTCCTTACGAGAAGATTGCCGAAGCGCGCATCTCCTATGGTGGCCGCGGTCGCATCATGGAAGTGCAGCAGCCGAACTGGGGCCAGCAGGTCTACGATCAGGTCGCGCCGTTCTGATGAGGATCGACCATGGCTGATGTGGACAATGACGGGCAGGGACGCGGCAGTCTGCAATGGATTGTCGCGCTGGTGGTCGTGACCGGACTGTCTGCCGGTGCGGGGACGCTCGCCAGCTTTCATATGCTGGCGACGGTCGACCGCCTTGTCGATAGCCGGAAGGAAGTGGTCGAAGCACCAGTGATTTCAGCGTTCAATCCCAGCGACCGGTTACGCAAGATCGCGCCGGTGACGACGAATCTGGCGGCGCCTCCGGACTCCTGGATCAGGATGGAAGCCTCGATCGTCACCGACAAGCTGAATGACGAGGAATCACATGCGCTGACCGCAAAGGTGGGCGAGGATATCGTCGCTTATTTGCGCACCCTCACACCGAACCAGATCGAGGGGGCACGGGGCCTTCAATATCTGCGTGAGGACCTGAACGAACGCGCGGTGACGCGGTCGGGCGGCAAGGTGCGTGAGCTGATCATCGAAACGCTGGTGGTGCAATGACGCGTGCGTTTCTGATCCTGGTCGCCGTGATGCTGCCGACGGCAGCCATGGCGCAGATTCCCGATCTGTCGACCCTGCTGCCGCAAGGCGAGGGAAGCGCCAGCGGTCGCATCATCCAGATGGTGGCGTTGCTCACGGTGCTCTCGCTGGCGCCGGGGCTGCTGATCATGGTGACCAGCTTCACCAGATTCGTGGTCGCTCTGTCGTTTCTGCGCACGGGACTGGGCCTGCAGACGACGCCGTCGAACATCGTGATGATCAGCCTGGCGCTGTTTCTCACTTTCTACGTCATGGCGCCGACATTTGATCGTGCCTGGCAGAACGGTATCCAACCGCTGATGAAGAACGAGATCAGCGAACAGGAAGCCTATGGGCGTATCACCGATCCGTTTCGCGAGTTCATGTTGCAGCATGTGCGCGAGAAGGACCTGCAGACTTTCGAGAATCTCGCAGCGGAGAGCTTGAAGGTGAAGCTCGATGGTCAACGGATCGATCTGCGAATCATTATTCCGGCTTTCATGGTTTCCGAACTTCGTCGTGCCTTCGAGATCGGCTTTCTCATCGTGATGCCGTTCCTGGTAATCGACATGATCGTGGCGACGCTCACGATGTCGATGGGCATGATGATGATGCCGCCCACGGTTTTCGCGTTGCCGTTCAAGGTGTTGTTCTTCGTGCTGATCGATGGCTGGAATTTGCTCGCCGTCGGTCTCGTCAAATCGTTCTTGTAGTTCATCCGATTGTCATCGAAATGAATCGATAAGGATGGACGCTGTTAACTATACCGCTGTTCGCCAACTTCAGCTTTGGGTAAGGTTTGGCGGATAGCGTGCAATTCACGACGGGTTGGGTCGATCAGACATCGACATTTCCAAAGGCATGATGCCGCCCTGTCGTACCGGTGAAAGTCCGGTATGTCCCCAGCAAACATTCAAATCGAATAAAGGGACATACGATGTCTAGCTTGATGACCAACTCACAGGCGATGACCGCGCTGCAGACGCTGCGCACGGTCAACTCCAACCTCTCCACCACGATGAACCGCATCTCGACCGGCTATCGCGTCGCGACCGCTTCGGACAACGCCGCTTACTGGTCGATCGCCACCACGATGCGTTCGGACGTGCAGGCTCTGGGCGCCGTTCAGGACGCTCTCGGTCTGGGTGCCGCGACCATCGACACGATGTATACCGGCCTGGAAGGCACGGTGGACGTCGTTTCGTCGATCAAGGAAAAGCTGGTTGCTGCCCGTACGCCGGGCGTTGACCGTGAAAAGATCCAGTCGGAAATCACCGAACTCCAGAAGCAGCTGAAGAACACCGCCGACAGCGCCGTGTTCAACGGTGAAAACTGGATCTCGGTCGACTCGCAGAAGGCCACCTACAACGCCCAAAAGTCGGTCGTGTCGTCGTTCTCCCGCGCCGATGGCGTGGTGAAGGTCGATACCCTGACGGTCGATCTCGACGCGATCAAGCTCTACGACAAGACGCTGGATGCCGACTTCATTACGGCTCACGGCAATGCCATCGACGCCACCCTCGCGTTCGATCCGACGACCGTTGGCGCCGCTGGTCCCCCGGCGACCACCACGGGCACGATCACCTTCACCGTCACGCCGGCTGGTGGCACTGCCGTCGCCACCACGATCAACGTTTCGCAGAATTCCAAGATCGAAGATATCGTTTCGGCGATCAAGGGTCTGGGTGTTGAAGGTCTCACCGTCGGTATCAATGCCGATGGCGAAACCATCGAAATCAAGAACGCGAGCGGAACGGCCGTTGACATCACCACCACGGATGGTGGCGTTGCAGCGACCAACATCGCCGGAATGGCTGCGGCCGACGTTGCCGTCAAGACCGAGAAGGGCGTTCTGGACAAGACCTACGACGTGTATCAGAACGGCGCCTGGGCTGAATTCAGCGTCGCCGACCTGGACATCTCGAAGTTCACGGACAGCCAGACCGACCTCGCCGCGCTGGAAACCTACATCTCCGGCGTGGACGACGCACTCGCCACGATCACCGATGCCGCCACCAATCTCGGCGCCATCAAAAACCGTATCGGCCTGCAGCAGGACTTCGTGAAGGTTCTGACCGACTCGCTCGATCGCGGTATCGGCCAGCTGGTCGACGCCGACATGAACGCCGAATCGACCCGCCTCCAGGCTCTGCAGACGCAGCAGCAGCTCGGCATCCAGGCGCTGTCGATCGCGAACGCAGGCAGCCAGTCGATCCTGTCGCTGTTCCGCGGCTAATCGCTCGCTCGCGCGACTTGGTAGAGGTGGCCGCGCTAGCAATAGCGCGGCCATTTCACGTTAAGGATCTCGTAATGCCCGGACAAGCTTCGCAATCGATGATCGCGTCGAAAGTACGGCAGAGGATTCGATGGTCAATCGCCAGCACGCGCAGAAGCTCTGGAACAATCTCCTGGAGCTCGGCACCAAACGTCTTATTCTGCTGGCGGTGATCGGCGTTGCCGTTTTTGCCGGAGTCGGCGGCGGCGCCTATTATCTCAGTCGCCCCGAATACAATACGCTCTATGCCGGCCTCAGCCGGGAAGACGTCACGCGCGTCAGCTCCGCATTGCGCGATGGCAATATCGCGTTCGACATCAACGCCGCTGGCGACACCATCTATGTTCGGCCCGCACAAACAGCCCAGGCCCGCACATTGCTGGCGGACAAGGGACTGCCGAACAATACCAGCGGTGGCTATGAGCTGTTCGACAAGATCGGTTCGCTCGGACTGACCTCCTTCATGCAGGAAGTGACGCGCGTGCGCGCGCTGGAAGGCGAGATCGCGCGAACGATCCAGGTCCTCAAAGACGTCAAGGCCGCGCGCGTTCATATCGTGATCCCCGCGCGGGGATCGTTTCGGCGCGAACAATTGCCGCCGTCGGCTTCGGTCGTGCTGAGAACGGATGGTCCTGCCGATGCCCGCACGGCGCGGTCGGTCAGACACCTCGTGGCGGCCGCTGTCCCCGGCATGACGGCGGACAAGGTCACCGTGCTCGATAGCAATGGCTCGCTGCTGTCCGACGATGATGGTGGTGGGCTCGGTGCGACACCGACCACCATGGCAAACCTTCAGCGCATCGTCAGTCGCTCGATCCAGGAGAATGTCAGCCGGGCGCTCACGCCCTATCTCGGTCTCGATAATTTCGAGGTCAGCATCGCGACCCAGCTATCGACCGACAAGAGACAGACGAACGAAACGGTCTACGATCCGGATTCGCGTGTGCAGCGGTCGGTCCGCGCAGTGCGTGAGAAGGAGTCGTCGCAGAGCCTCGATCGACAGCAGCCGACGACGGTCCAGCAGAACCTGCCTGATCAGCAGGTGAATGCGAATGGGGCCAAGAACTCCAGTGATGAGAAGCAGCGTCGCGAAGATATCACCAATTACGAAGTGTCATCGAAGACGGTGACCACGGTCAGCGATGGCTATGTGGTGAACAAGATGTTCCTGGCGGTGCTGGTCAATCGCCCGCGCCTGGTCGCCAGCCTCGGTGACAAGGCGAGCGATGCGACGATCGAGGCCAAGGTTGCCGAGATCGCTCAGATCGCGGCGACCGCTGCGGGCATCGACAAGCCACGCGGCGATCAGATCCAGGTGTCTGCCGTCGAATTCATGGAAGGCGCGCGTGACATGGCGCCGGTACCGTCCATCACGTTCACGGAAGTGATGATGCGCCAGGCGGGCAGCCTTGTCAGCGCGATCACGATTCTCGCGGTGGCTGGCATGCTGATCTGGTTCGGTCTGCGTCCGGCGATCAACACGATCCTGGCCAGCGCCAAGACGGATGAGGCGGCGCAATTCCAGGCCGAGGCAAATGCGTTGCTCAGTGGTGGCGGAGCGGCGGGCTCGATGGCCGCTGCGCTATCGAACGAGCCTGCGCCCAATCTCGTTCAGGATGTGACACTCGGTATTCAGAACGCCCCGCAGAAACGGCTGGAGCAGATTATCCAGCTCGACGAGAAACAGGCTGCAGCAATTCTCAAACAATGGATTAGGCAGGAGGAGGCGGCATGAGCGCAGAGAAAGTTGCCCGACTGATCGCGGACTTCGATCGGCCTGAGACCGGAAAGCCGCGCAGCCGCGTGGTTCCGTTCGATCAGTTGCACCATTCCGGCGGGCGCCCGCAGTATCAGCCGCTGGTGGAGAAACAGCCGCGTCCGTCGCAGCCACAGCAACAGCCACTCCAGGCAGTCGTCCCCGAAGACGATGGTTACGAGCGCGGCGAGGCGGATGGTTATGCGCGCGCGAAGGCCGAGTTCGAGCAGCAACTGGATCAGCAGCGACTGGCGCTTGCAGAGCAGGCAGCCGAGGAGCGTCTGCAGCTGCTCAACGAGACTGCGGCGAAGCTGGTCGCTCACGTGACAGAGGCCGGTGACGAGCTGCAGAGCAGGATTGCCGGTGTTGCGGCGCGGATTCTCGAACCGATCATCCTCAATGCCGCGCAAAAACAGGCGGTGAGCAGCTTCGTCGAGCATTTGTCGTCGATCACGACGGACGTGCGCCGCCCGGTGCTGCGTCTGACCGGTCCGTCCGAACTCCTCGACCTGATCCGCACCAAGCTTGGCGTCCGCGCCATCGCCATCGAATTGCGTCCGGGCCCTGAGGTCGAGGCGTCGATCACCATCGATCAGGTGGTGCTCGAAACCCAGCTGAAAGCCTGGGCCGATCGATTGAAGCTGGCACTCCAGAGTTAAAATGGCCGATCAGCAACCAACAGAAATCCTGATCATTCGTCGCCGCAGCTCGCTCGATGCGGCCGAGACGAAGAACAGCGTCTGGAAGATCGCCTATGCCGACTTCATGACGGCGATGATGGCGTTCTTCCTGGTGATGTGGCTGATCAATGTCACCAGCCAGGAGGCACGCGAGAGCGTCGCGACCTACTTCAATCCGATCAAGCTGACCGACTCGACGCCGGATCGCAAAGGCATCAACGATGCGCGTCGCGTCGATCCCGGCAAGGCCACGGAGGGCAGCAGCAAGTCGCCATTGCCGGAGCCGGGTGAGCCGACGACCGAGGTCACGCAGCCGCAGCAGCCGCAGCCCCGCTATGGCGATGCCGTGTTGTTTCGCGATCCCTATGCCGTATTGACGGAGATCGCCGGAGGTCCGCCGCGTGCCGGACAGGCCAGCGGCGCGCTCGATCCGGCGCGCAAGGAAGGCCTGAAGGGCGGAGAGGCCTATCGCGATCCCTTCGATCCGATCAACTGGCCGATGGCATCGATTTCCGCGCTCGAAAAGAAGCCCTCGGGGCGTAAGGAGGCGGGCAGCCTGCCTTACGGCGAGGATATCGCCGCCATCACCGAAGGGCAGGAGCAGCGTCCGGCCGATCCCAAGCCGGATGCAACGGGAACGCCGGTACCGGAGATGTCCGGCACCAGCGAGACGCCGCCGAAAACAGACAAGCCGGCTATACCGAAGCCGGTTGGTCTGTTCTCCGATGATGCAGCGAAGCCGAATGCGACGATTGAGCAAAAGCAGGCCGCGACGGCAGACAAGCCCGCCGCGATGCCCGACAAGCCTCAAGCGCAGAGTGCCAAGACCACACAGGCCGATGCAGCGAAACTTCAATCGGCCATCTCCGCTGTGCTCGCTACGCTCGGCGCAGCTCATCCTGTTGCTGAAGTGCGCGAAACGCCTGAAGGGCTGCTCATCAACCTGACCGATGATGCGAATTACGGCATGTTCGCCAACGGTTCGGCCGAGCCGACGGCTGGCCTCGTTCGCACGCTGGACAAGATCACGCCGATGATCGCCCAGAATCGCGGCCAGGTCGTCCTACGCGGGCACACCGATGCGCGTGTGTTTCGGACTGCTGAATACGACAACTGGCGCCTGTCCACCGCGCGTGCCCATATGGCCTATCACATGCTGGTCCGTGGTGGCCTCGATGCGGCGCGCGTGGAGCGGATCGAGGGCTATGCCGATCGTCGCCTCAAGAACCAGAGTGATCCCCTGGCAGCGCAGAATCGACGGATCGAAATTCTGATCCGTGCACCGACGCTATGACCTCATGCCGGACCATCGCGGTGGCGTTGACGATGTGCATTGGCAGCGCCCATGCGCAGCCGGCTGCTGAGGCGGTCCGCGAGCCGTATCAGATGGTAAGGTCACTGCAGATGTTGCAGGACCAGATCGCGCGCGGCGATCTTGAGGCGCATAATGCGCAGCCTGCGCTTCTCAAGCGCATCGGCGAAAGCTTCCTGAAAGCCGATGCCGCGCTCTGGAAGGAGCCGCGCAATTCACGCGCAGCGGTGACATATCTATTGAGCGGCGGGACGCCGCAAGTGATCGCCTCGCTTCGGTCCCGCAATGTGCTGAATATCGATGAAGCCATCGTCGATGGCGCCCTTGCTTATGTGGATGGCCGGACTGATGAGGCGAAAGCCAAGCTTGGCCAGATCAAGCCGCGCAACATGCCGGCCACGCTCGGGGCGGAGCTTGCGCTGGTGCAGTCGGCATTGGTCGCGCAGGACGATCCGAAAGCCGCAATCGCATTGCTCGACGACGTGCGGCTGATGATGCCCGGCACGCTGGTGGAAGAAGCGGCGTTGCGGCGAGAGATCTTTATCGTCGGCCAGGACGACGATTTCGATAAGTTCGAGGCACTCGCCGTCCGCTATTTCCGCCGCTACCGCTATTCGATTTATGCAGGAAATTTCCGCCAGCGTTTTGCGCTCTCGGTCGCCCGATTCAGTTTCGCGCAGCGGCCAGATCGGTTTCCGCGCCTGGTTGCGGTGCTTGATCATCTCGATCCAACCGCCCAGCGTGGGCTGTATCTGCTGATCGCGCGCACCGCGCTGATCCGGGGCAAGCCGGAGATGGCCTTGCTCGCAGCCAAGCATGTTGCCCTGTTGTCGGAAGAAGGCAGCCCGGAGCGCCTTCGTGCCCATCTCTATCATGCTGCTGCTCGCGTCGTGACGCCCGATCACAGCCGGGCAATTGCAGAGCTTGAAAAGATCGACAAGAGCAAGCTCTCCGAGCGCGATGTGGAGATCCAGGCGGCTGCGCTCGCGATTGGTCTCAATGTCCGCAAGGCGCTGCCGGAGGCTGCAAAAACCGTTAGTGACACCGGTCCAATGACGGTGATGCGGCCGCGGATCGATTTCACCAAATCGCTCGCCGTGGTCGATCAGGCACAGAAGCTGCTCGATCAGTCGCAAGAACAACTGAAGGAGACGACACGATGAAGCAGGCCGATATGCTGACCGCAGCGTTTCGCCAGCTCGCATCTGCAAAGACGGGCGGGAAGGGCGGCTTGGCCAATGCGCTGCATGCCAAGGACGGGAAAGAGAAAGCCGAGCATTTTCGCGAGCAGATGCGACAGGTCGCCAATGAGCCGTCGGTTGCGGTCACCAAAATCGACAAAAATGCCAGCCATGTAACGACAGTCGCCACGCCCGTGTTGGAAGCGGCGGCTATTCTGGCTGAACTCACCGGCAACGCCAAACCTAAGCCGGCGACGAGCGAGAGCGTGGAGAAGGACGAAGACGGCGCCAAGACCGCTGACGAGGGCAAGCAGGCATCACCGACGGCCCAGGATTGGCGCGACCCGACTGCGGCCATCGGCGCGGTGATGTCCAGACTCGATCAGGCCCAGCAGAATGGCGCGCAGGGTGAAAAGTCAGCGGCGAAGACTCTTGCGCCGCAGATCGATGTCACGAGCAGCGATCAGTTGCCAGATCCAAAAGACATCGTCAGTGCGACGGATATCGATAGCCCAGAGATTGATCAGCCAGGATCGAAACGGTTCACCGTCACTGTTGAAGCTGCCGATACGAAGCCGACGCCGATCGCGAAAGCTGTCGTTCGCGAGCAGGAGACGCATTTCGAGCCCGTGCAGCAGGTGACGACACTGCAGAAGATCGTTGATCGCATGGCGAGCGATCTTCCGGCCGTGGCGGCGCCCGAAGGTGCGCAGGCCGCCGAAACACCGTCGCATGACGCTGCGAAAGCGGCGGAAAGCCGCCCGGTGCGCATGATGACATTGGAGCTCGACCCACCAAATCTCGGGTCGGTGACGATCAAGATGCGGCTCGCCGGCGATTCCGTCGAGGTTCACCTGACTGCCGATCGCCTCGAGACCACGCAGCTTCTGCGCCAGGAGCGTGGTGCCCTGACCGATGCGATGCAATCTGCCGGATACAGCTTCGATATCGCCGCCATCGATCATACGCGCACGCCCGACGGCAGCATGAACAACGGCCAATCGCAGTCGCAGCAACAACAGACATCGTCCGATCAGCGTGGCTCGATGCAGTCGTCCAATGGCTCGCAGACGGATGGTGGATCCTCGGGGCGGTCATCCGGTGACAGCCAAAGCGGTGCGCGACAGAACAGGCAGGATCATGACCAATCTCACGCGTCGGCTTCCGAACGCAGCCAGGATCAAGCTGGTCGCAACATTCGCAGCAGCACTGTTTACCTCTAGCATTTCGGAAGCCGCGCGAGCGGAAGGCCCATGCGAACGCGAAATGGCGCGCGCCGCGAGCCGGCACAGCGTGCCGCTCGGTGTCCTCTACGCGATCGGTCTCAGCGAGACCGGGCGGAAGGGGAGGCTCAATCCATATGCTCTTAATGTCGATGGACGAACCGTTCTCGCCACCGACACGCGCGATGCCGTCGCACGCTTCATCAACGAGAAGCGCAAGGGCGCCAAGCTGGTGGATCTCGGTTGCATGCAGATCAACCATCACTATCACGGCGATAAATTTTCCAGTCTCGAAGCGATGCTGGATCCAGCTCGCAACGTCGACTACGCCGCGCGCTTTCTCAAGGAACTGCGCAACCGCGAAGGCAACTGGACGATGGCTGTCGCCCGCTACAATGCGGGGCCGAACAACGTCATCGGTCAAAAACGCTATATTTGTAGCGTAATCGGCAGTCTCGTTGCGAGTGGCTTTGGATCATGGACGAGCAATGCACGCAGCTTTTGTGCGGACCGAATAGCGGCGCCGCAGGCTGTGGATAACCGCCAGCCCCGCACAAGCAATCTCCACTCTAATACCCCCACGTCAAACGGAGGATGATCGATGAGTCTGTATGGTGTTATGCGCACGGGTGGCTCCGGCATGAACGCGCAATCGAACAAACTCGCGACGGTCGCTGATAACATCGCGAATGTGAATACGACCGGCTACAAGCGCGCCTCGACGGAATTCTCGTCGCTCATCCTGCGCAGCGGTAGCGGCAACTACAATTCGGGCAGTGTCGAGACGCAGGTTCGCTACGCGATCTCCGATCCCGGAACGATGAATTACACGACGTCGGCGACTGATCTCGCGATCCAGGGCAATGGTTTCTTCATCGTCAGCGATGCAGGCGGTACGCCGTTTCTGACTCGCGCGGGTTCGTTTGTTCCGGATGGGCAAGGAAACCTCTACAATACGTCCGGCTACTATCTGATGGGCTATAATGTCCAGAATGGAGCGGTACCGGATGTCGTGGCCAACGGCCTCGGTAATCTGGAGGTCGTCAACATCGCGCAGCAAACGCTGGTCGGTAATCCGACCACTCAGGCCAAGCTTGACGGCGCCAATCTGGACGCCAATGCGGCCATCACCGCTGGCGCGCCAAACTTCACGTCCAAAACATCGCTCATTACCTACGACAATATCGGCAACGCCGTGAAGCTGGACATGTACATGTTCAAGACGGCCGCCAATACCTGGGACGTGGAAATCTACAACAGTGCTGACGCTGCAGCTGGTGGTGGCTTCCCTTATGCCGGCGCGCCGCTATCGACGGAAACCTTCACTTTCGACGTCAGCGCAACGGGTAAGGGCAGGCTCGATGCTGCCAGCGCCAACTCGATGACGTTCACCATTCCGGGCGGCTCTGCAGTGACGTTCGATATGGCGAATCTCACTCAGGTGGCCGATGAATTCCAGTTCAAGGCGACCACCAATGGCAATGCGCCAAGTGGTCTCGATCGCGTGGAAGTCGCATCCGATGGCACGATGTATTCGATCTTCGATGACGGAACGCGGCTTGCGACCTACAAAATTCCGCTCGCCACTGTGCCGAGCCCGGACAATCTTTCGCCGGAAGCTGGCAACGTCTATTCGGTCAGCATCAATTCCGGCAACATCCAGGTGGATTTTGCCGGCCGCAGCGGCCTCGGCACCATCAAGCCTGAAGCGCTTGAAGCATCGAATGTCGATCTCGCCAACGAACTGACATCGATGATCGAATCGCAGCGCGGCTACACCGCGAATTCCAAGGTGTTCCAGACCGGCGCCGACCTGCTCGACGTTCTCGTCAACCTGAAGCGCTAACCGTCGCTCGTCAATCCTGACGGAGGTCCACGATGTCACTCACGATCGCGCTCAGCTCGGCCCGCTCCTCGCTCATGGCCGCGGGTGTCCAGTCCTCTGTTATCTCGCGAAACGTCGCGGGAACGCAGCAGGACGGCTATTCGCGCAAGAATGCGATGATCGTGTCGCAGCCGGGAAGTGGCGTCTATGTCAACGGCATCCAGCGCGCTGCCAGCGCTGGGCTGTTCAACAATGTGGTCAAGGCTGTCGCCAACACAGCCCAACAGGACGCGCTTTACAACGGTCTGCAAAAAGTCGCAGCGGTCACGATCGATGATCCTGAACTCGATCAATCCGCTGCTGCGCAACTCGCTAAATTGAAGAGCGCCCTGCAGCAATACACATCGGCGCCGGACAATGTGACATTTGCGCAGTCAGCCGTTCAGGCGGCGAAGGACGTCGCCGTTGCGCTCAACGATTCAACGACAACCGTGCAGAAGGCGCGAGCCGATGCAGATGCGGAGATGGCCACATCGGTCAGGACCATCAACGAGTTGCTGGCGCAATTCGAGCAGGTCAACACAGCGATCGTGAAGGGAACGACTGCCGGTGCTGATGTCACCGACTATCTCGACACCCGTGACAGCATTCTTTCGAAACTGTCGCAGGAAGTCGGTGTTACGTTCGCCACGCGTAGCAACAACGACATGGTCATCTATACCGATTCCGGCGTGACCCTGTTCGAGCGAACGGCGCGAACGGTCGCGTTCGAGCCGACGAATTCCTACACGGCCGCCATCACGGGCAACGCGGTCGTAATCGACGGCGTTGCGGTCACCGGGCCAAATTCGGTGATGCCGATCAGCTCGGGCAAACTGGCGGGCCTTGCCACGCTGCGCGACGACAAGATGGTCACCTATCAGAACCAGCTCGACGAAATTGCGCGCGGTGTGATCGAGATATTCGCCGAGCGGGATCAGACGGGTGGCGGCGGGCCGGATCGCACGGGTCTCTTCACCTATGGCGGCGGCCCGGCCATGCCGGTGGCGGGAACTATCAATCCCGGCCTTGCTGGCACCATTCGGGTCACGGATCTCGTCGATCAGGCTTTGGGAGGCGATCCGACGCTGATCCGCGATGGCGGACTCAATGGCGCCGACTATGTCTACAATGCCGGCGGTGAAGCAGGTTTCTTCGCGCGTATCCAGGGGCTCGTGGATGAGATGGGCGCCGTTCGCCCGTTCGATCCGAATGCCCTTGGCAAGCCCAGCGGCACCCTGATCGATTTCGCAGGCTCATCCGTGAGCTGGCTTGAAGCCGAGCGCAAGACCGTGGCCGCCGAAGCGAGCTACAATCAGACGCTGCTGGAACGCAGCGCCGATGCACTGTCGAACGTCAACGGCGTCAATATGGACGACGAGATGTCATTCATGCTGCAGGTCGAGCGCACATATTCCGCAACGTCAAAGCTGATCGCGACGATTGACCAGATGCTGCAAAATCTTCTCCAGGCGGTGAGGTAAACGAAATGGCTGCGACATTCATCTCGTCGAATTCCATCGCGACAACGTTGCGCATTTCGGCGTCCAAAAGCCAGGTCGCCATCGCGAAGGGTGTCAAGGAAGCGACCACCGGCCGGCTCGACGATGTGGGCAAGGAACTTGGCGCGCTGACTGGACGAAATGTAACGCTGCGCGCCGAACTGCAGGAGATCGACAAGCTTGTCGATACCAATGTGCTGGTTGGTGCGCGGCTGGAAGTCGCTCAGGAACGCTTGTCGCAGACAATCGAGATCGCGCAGAATTTTCAGAAGGATCTGCTTGCCGCGCGAAATTCGGCGAATGGCGGCGGCATCATCGCTCAGTCTGCCACGTCGAACCTGGAGTCGTTGCTGGCGACCTTGAATGTCTCGATGGATGGCCAGTTCCTGTTCGGCGGCATCAATTCGTCGCAAGAGCCAATGACGCCGTATGAGAATGGGTCGGCGACCAAGACGGCGATCGATGCGGCGTTCACCGCAGAGTTCGGATTTGCGCCGGGCGCGGCGGGGGCCGAAAGCATCCTGCCTGCGGATATGGAAACGTTTCTCGACAACGCATTCGCGGCCGAATTTGCCGATCCCGCCTGGGGGACCAACTGGTCGGTCGCCTCGGATCAGGTCATGCGCAGCCGTATTTCCACGACCCAGACGATCGACTCATCCGCCAGCGCCAATGATGTCGCGTTTCGCAAGCTGGCGATGGCCTACACGATGCTGTCCGGCCTCGGTGTCGAGCAGATGAATCAGACCACGTTCCAGACGATCACGGACAGAGCCTTGCTGCTCGTGGCCGGCGCTGTCGCGGATCTCGCCAGCGTCGGCGCGCGGCTCGGTACCTCGCAGGAGCAGACCACCAACGCCACGAGCCGGCTGAAGGTGCAGAGCGATATTGTGATCAAGCAGGTCAACGCGATGGAGAATGTCGATCCGGAAGAGGCGTCGGTCCGGGTCACCAGTCTTCGAAACCAGTTGGAAATGTCTCATGCGCTGACCGCGCAGATCCAGCGGCTCAGCATCCTGAACTATCTTTGATTAGTATTATGGTTCCACCAGCAGCGGGTTGTCGTTCGATATGACATTGGCAAGTTACGACGCGGAAATCGAGGATAGCGGATTCGAGGCTCGCTCGCGCGAGCGGAGGGCGCTCAATCACGGCATCGTCTTGCTGGAGAAAATGCAAGCCGGCCAACTCTCGCTGCCTGAACAGACCGATGCGTTTCTCTATATCCGCGATCTGTGGTCGTTCTTCGTTCAGGATCTGTCGAATCCCCGCAATGGCCTGCCCGAGCAGTTGCGCGCCCAGTTGATCTCGATCGGTCTCTGGGTCGTCAAGGAGGCAGAGCGCAATCGCGAAGGGAAGCTGAGCGATGTCGCCGATCTCGTCGCTGTGAATGTCGCGATCCGGGATTCGCTCGGATGAAGAAGCCCATGTGCATCTCGCTGCGTTCTGGCGAGAAGATCTATGTCAATGGCGCAGTGCTGCGTGTCGATCGCAAGGTTACGCTGGAATTGATCAACGACGTGACATTCTTGCTCGAAAGTCAGGTCATGCAGGTCGAGGACGCAACGACACCGATGCGTCAGCTCTATTTCGTCGTGCAGTTGATGCTGATGAGCCCGGGCGATCTCGAACAGGCGAAATCCGTTTTCGGGCATCAGCGCTGCGCGCTCTATGCGGCGGCCGACAATGCCGAGCTGCTGAGCGGCCTGGATAGCGTCGAAACGCTGGTCGAAGCCAAGCGCTACTACGAGGCATTGCGTAAAATCCGGTCATTGTTCGAGATCGAGCAGTCGATTTTGACCAGCGCAGAGATGTTGCTCCCAGTGGCAGTCGCCTGAGAACGGAGAAGCGGATATGGAAGTCAACGGCGTCAATACAAACAGTTCCACGACGAACACGACTGCAACGTCGTCGTCCAAATCGGCGGGGATGATCGATTACAACGGATTTCTGCAGCTCCTGATTGCCCAGATGCGCAATCAGGATCCGACGAACCCGACCGACTCGACCGAATATATGAGCCAGTTGGCGCAGCTTTCGACGGTCGAGCAGGCCGTGCAGACGAATGCCAAGCTCGACAGCCTTCTGTCATCCAGCGCCATCCAGCAGGCGGAGGGCCTGATCGGTCGCACGGCATCGTTCACCGATGAGAGCGGTCAGACCACCAGCAGCAAGATCAAGGAAGTGACCATCATTTCGGGTGGCGCGGTTGCGACACTCGAAAATGGCGTGAAGGTTGCCCTCGGCGCCGGCATTACGATCAGCTGAGCCATGAACGAGCGCGACGCCCTCGATATCGCCCAGCAGGCGATCTGGACCATCATCGTCGCTGCCGGGCCGGCTGTGGGCGCGGCGATGTTGGTCGGCATCATCATTGCGCTGCTGCAGGCGCTGACCCAGGTGCAGGAGATGACGCTCACCTTCATCCCGAAGATCGTGGTGATGCTGATCGTCTGCGCCGTGAGCGGTACCTTCATGGGCGCGCATATCTACGCGTTCACCGAGGTGCTTTACGGCCGGATCGAACGGGGCTTCTAGCCACGTTGCTCCCCACCATCCCCGCGCAAGGTCGGCGCTGCAAAATGCAGCAATGATATTTGCGCAGGAAGCGTCATGGCCGATGTAACGATCTCCGCCCTCCCGAGCGAACGGCGAATCGGTACGGATGTGGCCTTTGCTTTCGGCATTGTCGCCATCCTGGTGATGCTGGTCCTGCCGGTCCCGACCTTCCTGATCGATGTCGGGCTTTCTTTTTCCATCGCATTATCAGCCTTGATCCTGATGGTGTCGCTATGGATCCAACGGCCGCTGGATTTCTCGGCCTTTCCCACGGTCCTTCTGATCGCCACGATCCTGCGCCTCGCGCTGAATGTCGCTACCACGCGCGTCATTCTCTCGCATGGCGGCGAGGGCGAGCATGCGGCGGGCTATGTGGTGGCGGGCTTTGCCAAATTCGTGATGGGTGGCGACTTCGTCATCGGCCTGATCATCTTCGCGATCCTGGTGACGGTCAATTTCGTCGTGATCACCAAGGGCGCGACCCGTATCGCCGAAGTCGGCGCGCGATTCACGCTCGACGCCATTCCCGGCAAGCAGATGGCGATCGATGCCGACCTCTCCGCAGGCTTGATCGACGACAAGGAAGCGCAGGCGCGCCGGCGTGAGCTGGAAGAAGAGAGTTCGTTCTTTGGCGCCATGGACGGTGCATCGAAATTCGTCCGAGGCGATGCCATTGCGGGTCTCATCATCACGGCAATCAACATTTTCGGCGGCATCATCATCGGTGTCACGCATCACGGCATGCCGCTGTCGCGCGCCGCCGACGTGTTCGTCAAGCTTTCGGTCGGCGACGGTCTTGTCTCGCAGATTCCCGCGCTGATCGTCTCGCTGTCTGCCGGCTTGCTCGTCTCGAAGGGCGGAACGCGCGGATCGGCTGAGCAGACCGTGTTGAAGCAGCTCGGCAGCTATCCGCGTGCACAATCGGTTGCGGCGCTGATGATGTTTGCGCTCGGTCTTCTGCCGGGATTGCCATTCCTGCCATTTGCGTTGCTTGGCACCATCATGGGGTTCCTGAGCTTCTCGCTGCCGCGCCAACAGGCGGCGCGTGAGAAGCTGGAGCAGGCGAAGCGTGCCCAGATTCAGGAAAAGGCGCAGATCGAAGCCAAGGATTCGGTCAAGGAACTGCTCAAGACGTCCGACGTCGAACTCTGCGTCGGCAGCCAGCTGGCCATCCAGATGCTCAATGCGCATGGCGAACTGGCGCATCGCGTCGCCAAGGTTCGCCGGCGTTTCGCGTCGCAATACGGCTTCGTTGTCCCTGAAATCAAACTTACCGACGATCTATCGATCGGGGCGAAGTCGTATCGGATCAAGATCTACGGGACGATCGTGGCGCATCACGAACTGCGCATCGGCGAATCACTGGTTCTGTTCGACGGCGATCGCCGGCCTGACGTGCCGGGCGACGAGACGATCGAACCGGCGTTCGGCATGAAAGCGATGTGGGTGCCCCAGGCTTTCGTGGACGAGATCAAGCAGGATGGCTTCAAGATTGCCGACAATATCTCGATCGTGCTGACACATCTCAGCGAGGTCGTCCGCAGCAACCTGGCTCAGCTGCTGACCTACAAGGACACACGCGCGCTGATCGATCGTCTTGACCCCGAATACAAGCGGCTGGTCGAGGACATGGTGCCGTCGCAGATCTCGTATTCCGGCCTGCAGGCCGTGTTCAAGATCCTGCTCGCCGAGCGTGTCTCGATCCGTAACCTGCATCTGATCCTTGAGGCTATCGCCGAGATCGCTCCGCATGTGCGGCGCTCGGAGCAGATCGCCGAACATGTTCGCATGCGGATCGCGCAGCAGATCTGCGGCGACTTTGCCGACAATGGCGTACTCAAGGTGTTGCGTCTCGGCAATCGCTGGGATCTCGCCTTTCATCAGAGCCTCAAGCGCGACGGCAAGGGGGAGATTGTGGAGTTCGACGCGGATCCGCGACTTGTCGAGCAATTCGCGGACGACGTCTCGGTCGCGGTGCGCAAGGCTGCGAGCAATGGCGATACTGCTGTTCTCGTCGCGCCGCCTGACGTTCGCCCCTATGTGCGGATGATCACCGAACGCATGTTCCCGACACTGCCGGTGCTCTCGCATGTGGAGATCGCGCGCGGCGCAGAGGTCAAATCGCTCGGGGCCGTGTCTTGATCCCCGGCATCTCCGTCTCGATTCTGGCGACCTTTCTGATCTTCTGCCGTGTCGGCACCTGCATGATGGTGGCGCCGGGCTATTCGCGCGTCAATATCCCCACCCAGGTGCGCCTGTTCCTTGCCGTCAGCGTGACACTGATGCTGACCCCGCTGCTCGAACCATCGGTTCGTCCTGCGGTTGAAGGTGCTGCGGCGTCGGATCTGATCCGGTTGATTTTCTCGGAGCTCTTTGTCGGCCTGGTGATCGGCCTCACCGCGCGCATGTTTTTTGCCGCACTCGAAACCATGGCGACATTCATGGCATCAGGCATCGGCCTGACCATGCCGAGTGTCTCTGATGACAACGAACATGTTCCCGCGCTCGTGCCGTTGATTACGCTGACGGCAACGGTGATCTTCTTCGTCACCGGGCAGCATTGGGAGCTGTTGCGAGGCTTGATCGGGTCGTACCAGATCTGGTTGCCTGCCACAGGGATCAGCGCGGAGGGCGGGCTTGCGCAGCTGGTCGATCATCTGTCCCAGGCGTTCACGCTCGCGCTGCGGGTCGCGAGCCCGTTCGTCGTGTATGCCGTGATCGTCAATTTCGCGGTCGGCCTCGCCAACAAGCTGACGCCGAGCATCCCCGTTTACTTCATCTCGCTGCCATTCGTTCTGATGGGCGGTCTGATGCTGCTTTATCTCACATGCCGCGAATTGATCCTGCAATTCAGTATCGCATTTGCAGCCTGGCTGGCGGGCTGAGACATGATGCAGAAGCGAGACCGCAAGATCCGCCGCATCGCCGCCGTCCAGGCGCGGCTCCATCGCATTGCCGAGTGGCACCTGATGGAATGCCAGGCCCGCGAAACCGAGCTCGAGGACAAGCAGCGGCGCATCCTCGAAGCGTTCAACGACGAGAGCAAACTTCCGGATTTACTGGTTCATACGGCGGGCCGTAGCCTGCGTGCCGCAAGCGTCGAGCAAGGTGCAGTCGCGAAAATGAAGGATCGGCTGGCCGAGCATGCCCGGACCGAGGGACGCAAAATGAAGCATGTGGAGCGCCTTGTTCACGACGCTGCGACCCATATGGCGAAGGACGACGAAAAGCGCCTGCTCGACGACGAGATCGACAAGGCGGTTCGTCGTTCGTTGCGGACTACATGATCTAACCAGATTTGATTGGAGCACGAGATGACGGTCGCCGCAGTCGCAAACGATCTGATTACGGATGTCATCAATGCGGCCGATCCGGTCGCCCAGCGCAGTGCGATGCATCGGCTTGAACGCATGACGCCAGCACAGCAAGCCGAATTCGCATCGACACTGAAGGGTGAATTTACGGCCGGCCATGCGCAAGCGTCGGCGATTCCCGCGGGCGAACCGGTCCCGACGACGCCTGTCATTCGTCAGAATGACGGCAGTCACGGCGTCTATCGGAAGTTTGAAGCTTTTGTCCTGCAGATGTTCGTCGAATCGATGCTTCCCAAGGATGCGGAGCAAGTGTTCGGCAAAGGGAGTGCCGGCAATATCTGGCGTTCGATGATGGCCGAACAGATCGGCAATGAGATGGCGAAAGGCAAGGGCATTGGCATTGCCCAGCAGCTGGCGAAATCACGCGCGGTCGCAACACCGGGCACTGAAGCATAACGGCCGATGATGGCCATGACAGCAGGTCAAGACATGGAACAGATTCATCAGCAGGATGCGGCACTGGCTCTCACAGGGCAGACACTCGCGCCTCCGGATTCCGAAATGCAAGCGGCAGTAGACGCGCCGCCGGTCGAAGAAGCAGGCGCGCCGGCCGATTGGATCGGCACGCAAAACAACGCACTCATCGCGATCGAGCGCCTCAAGGCGACGATCGACGAGGAAACCTCGAAACTCGAATCGCGCGCCGTTGTCGACTTCGACACGTTCAGCCAGCGCAAGAATCGCGGTCTGCTCGAACTTACGCGCGCAATCCGGCTGATCTCTGACGTCAAGGTCGATCCGCGCGTGACGCCGCAACTGACGCATCTGCGAGCCAGTCTGATCCGCAATCAAGCCGCGTTGCAGATCCATCTCGATGCCGTACGCGAAGTATCGGCCATCATCGCGAAGTCGATACAGGACGTCGAATCCGACGGCACCTATTCGCGCGCCTTGCCGGGTATCCACTCATGATGAAGCTGCTGGTGACGGGTGTCTGGGCCTGTCTGGTGACCGTCGGAACGAGCCTTGGCATTTCCTACTGGAAGGAAAGTGCGGCAGCGTTGCCGGCGAAGCAGGAACAGCCTGAAGGGCTCGTCTATGAAAAAGTGAAGGTGATCAATGTGCCGATGATCGCCGAGGGCAATGTGCAGGGATATGTGATTGCCCAGCTCGTTTTCACGGCCGATGCGAAAGTGTTGCGCCAACTGCCCGTTCCACCAGAGCCGTTCGTCGTCGATGAAGCCTTCCGCACGCTCTACAGCGATCAGAAGCTCGATTTCAAGAATCTCGCTCGCTACGACCTGGCGCAATTCGCGCGGGCTGTGCGCATGCAGGTCAATAAACGGCTGCAGGTCGATGCGCTTCAGGAAGTTCTGGTGCAGGATTTCAATTATGTATCGAAGGACCAACTGCGCCGCTGACGATCGACAGCGTGCCGCATGGCATCCAATGGATGATCGAGTGGTCTGATGTGATATAGCGTGGTATTTGTGTGGTACTTCTCTTCGCGCAAATGTCTCCCAACCATCAGCGGGAGTTGGAGAGGCGGCGGTGGACGCCAACGCCGGTGGTCGGCGTCCTCTTGCGCGGGAGGCTTGAGCCTCAGTTGGCTCTTGAGACCGGCATCTCGCCGATGGAGCGAGACTTCATGTCGTCGAGCCGATAGCCCATGTAGCGCTTCGATTCGATCGGATCGAAACCGAGGTGATCGCGCAGTTTCTTGCGCAGTTTGCTCACATGGCTCTCGATCACGTTCTCATCAAAGCTCGCATCGAACAGACCATAGACCGCGTTGAAGAGCTGGGTCTTGGTCAGCCACTTGCCTTGATGGCCGACCAGGTGTTCGAGAATGCGCAATTCGCGGCGCGGGAGAGCCAGCGTCCGTCCAGCGATTTCCGGATCGCGTCCGTCGAGGAACACGCGGATGATGCTGGTCTGGGCCGGCTCATTCTGATCAATGCTGCGGCGGCGGATCACCGCCGTGCGCGCCATGATCTCCTTGACGTGAACTGGTGCATGGACGACGTCGTCCACGCCGGCTTCGAATAGCTCGATGGTCTGCTTGAGATGCTTCAGACTGTTCAGCGCAATGATCGGCGCGCGCGATCGATTGCGAATGCTCGACGGGATGCTCGTGCGATCCGGGCAGTCGCCGAGCAGGAAAGCGCGGATGGCAGTCAGATCATTGCCAACAGCGCCTTCGAGCCAATCGCGGAAGTCGGTGGATGTAAAGCCAATAGAAACGACGCCTTCGCGGTCAAACCCGGCCGCGTAGCCTTGCGTGACGCCCTCTCGGTCATCAATCACAACAAACATTTTAATCCCCTGCGTGTTCGCCTGAATGTCGTCATGGGGTCGAATTAGGCGTACTCGCCCCATTTTTGTCTTGAAGACGCAACACAACAGCTACTTGGAGATCGAGGAAACTCTGTCGAAAGGCGGGCCGACAATGCTCCGAAGTCCGGGTCGCTTTTACCGGGTTAGGAGCAAATGATGCGGTCGGCTGCCTGCTCTCGATTGTTAGCTCGATCGGTCTGAGAGCTCCCTCTCATTTGAAGGGCATGAGATAACGTCTCATGCTCCGGCCTCGTCAGCATATACAAAGGTCGGGCGAGCGATCGTTGTCGCCAAGCGAACGGCTTGGCATGTGTAGCGATCTTCCGATCCGAACCGTGCAGGACTCACTTCACTCAATACGTCAAGATGGTACCTCATCATCAAGTAATTGACCCGCGAAGATTTGCAAAGAGTCGTCAATGCCGATCTTGCCCTTTGCTTGAATGAATAAGTGGATAATTCATTTCGGATGCACGAAGTGGCGTGAAGCGTAGCAACGCATTCCCAGAAATCGACGGTGGATAGTTGACGTCAGCGTCACACTCAAAAGCATCATGCTGATGAGCGCTCGTCCATGCGTGATTTGCAGTGGAGAGAAACGGACATGATGTCGCGCCGATCATTCGTTGCTCACGAAATGTCGCGCAATGCGCAGATGTTATGATGCATGGCTGCTGTTGCATGTATCGCAGAGGCCATGCTGCGGGCGCTTACCGTGCGGACGGTCGCGGCTGAATAGATGCCGTAAGCGTCGGCATCATGCTTATTTTTCGTTCCATGCATCGCTAGCGTCCTGCCTGTGCGTTGCGTTTTTCTTGTAAATAACGGCGTCTGGCTCATCGGCCGAAGACGATTCCCTTGCTCGTTATGACTTGCCAGTGGCCATCGTCATTCTTGATTTCCTGAATCCGACCGAGTGTCGGAACGTCCTGTCCTGGCGACACCTCGATAACTCCGGATTTTCCTTCAAGCACTGCCACTCCTTCATAGACGCGACGAATGTACCAACCTTCGATCGTGCCGCGTGCGGTGCTCGTCTGTGCGATGGCGGTTTGCAGCGACCCCGTAAATTCGGGTGTGTGGTTGGGTGATGCGTTTGTGAGAGCGTCGTCAGGAGCGCGTGTGGTCCTCGTGCGTTGCGCCGGTGGTTCCCGCTCGACATCGCGGACTGCAACACGTTCGACAGTCGGCTTTGGTGCGTTCGCTGTGCGGATTGCTGCCGTGCTCGAGGATAGGTCTGCGACTTGCCGACGCAATTGAGTGACGGAGTCGCGCAGACTGCGGAGTTCGGTTTCAGAGACGTTACGAGCCATCTGTGGGCGCAGGAACAGATAGGCGAGTCCGCCCGCGGATATCAGCGTGGAAATGCCCACAACCATGGCCAGCGAGAAGAACGGTGCTTTCCAGGCAGGTGATTGTAAAGGTTTTGCGACAATGCGCGCCGGTGGCACGTTGATGCGTATCCTCGCTTTGGGTGGTTCTTCGCGCAGTGCTTCGCGTGTCCGTCGAAGACTCGCGCGAGCTTCATTCGCGAGAAGTTCGTCGATTGCTGCGGCTGCCGCAACATGCGGTCTAGTCGCCGGCGTGGTGCGCGCTGACGAACTCGCTGCTTCGTTTTTGTCCACGGTCTTTGACCGGAGATCGGATGTCGTTCGAGACATCATTATATGGCTTCTTGCATTGCCCGCGACCGACAGATCGCGATGCGGTAGCATTGACGTATCAAGCGTAGCTTGTGTGGAGCAGTTGAGGGTGGCCACACGAAAGCGAAAAGCGTCTGCCTGCAAGCAACGTGACGCAGCTCAAAATTGGTGCAGATCACGCAGAGTGCTGACTGGCGTTCGCGGAGATGCGTCAAGATAGTGAGGTCACGCGTGAATTTTGTGTGGTATATGTGTGGTCTTCACCAGTCGCGTGACGTCGGAGGTGAAATGTCAGAACTGTGCGAATAGTTGGACTGATACGATCAACGTAGTTCTTTTCAATCAAATCTAATTTTCGGAAAACAAAATCGATTGCGATCTTTAAAAGGCCATCCAGCGCGGATGGCATCGTTTGAAAACCTACCGAATCGCGTCGTGGTTCAAAACGTTGAATCTAATCTGCCAAATCACGATAACGAGTTGGCAGGATCTATTCATCGAACAGAGAAGCGACGTCTTAATAAACGAACCTTATTGCCGGGCTCATGAGTATCGATCTGGAACGTTTGCGCGATTACGTGAAATCGCTGAAAGCCGAGCGGCAGGATTCGCCAATCGGAAAAGTTAAATCAGGTGCGACCGAAATTATTCGGAGGAATCGCCATGAATTGGAACGCATGCATCGCGAAGATGGTGCGACATGGACCGAAATCGCCGCGGGTCTCGCAGCGCAAGGTGTGACGCAAGGGGATGGTCAGCCGATCACCGGGCGGCGGTTGACGGCGCTCATGCATAATATTCGCGTGCAGGAAGAGCGACTTCGCAACAAGGAAAAAAGCGCCCACGAGTTGCCCGACGAGGGGCCCATCGATCAGTCGTGACGTTGAGCGCGTTGCGAACGCGCCTCTGGTGGAGCGCGGGCGCCCGGGTGCCGCGCGGCCGGGCTATTGCTTGGCGCTGGCGATCGTTTCGATGGCCAGCATTGCACGGGGGCTGGCAAGCCATTGATAGTCTGGCGGATCGGCAGTTGTCGCTGATCTGAAGCAGTTCTTTGAGATGCGTTCGAGGATCGCAATACTCTGGGCGCGTGGCGCTCGTGAGCGTGATTGAGATCCTTGCATCACGATTAGATCGTCGCGCCAGCACGATGTGTTCCCGAAGCACGGGACGGGTGCATCGCCGGGCAACTTTTCAGGTAGATGGTA
The DNA here is from genome assembly GCF_058807155.1 of Tardiphaga sp. GW821-FHT12E02. NCBI lineage: Bacteria > Pseudomonadati > Pseudomonadota > Alphaproteobacteria > Hyphomicrobiales > Nitrobacteraceae > Tardiphaga > Tardiphaga sp. GW821-FHT12E02. Next base: position 67,011 of record NZ_JBXAQK010000001.1, on the reverse strand, counting down.
GTTGCATCTTCTGGATAACAGTCGCCCCCCAGGTCTTGAACAGGCTGGCGCTTATGGCTTGGGAAGGAGTGGCCGATGAAGCGGGCATCTGCGATTTATGTCTCCAATCCGACTACGAGACATTAACCACACATGTGTCACCAAGTGGCAACGATGCTCATTGCGGCGGGTTGTATCGGGTTTGTTTACATTGTCCCGTAATCGTGATGGCCCGCACGATGCGTGCGCAACGGCGCCACACTTTAGAACCATGATGAGGCTACTGTGATTCATCTGGAAGGTGAGACGATGCCGCGGATTGATGAGAACCTCCTCCGTAAGGCTCTGAACAATTGGCTCTCATCCTTTCCAGTGAGGCGGCGCTCGCGTGGCCGTCCATCCTGATGCGGTCTGATCCGTCTAAATGGTTCTCTTGGATAGGCAGACCCCACTTCCGCCGAGCGACCTTGAAGACATAGCGAAGAACAACCAGGTCTCGCACCGAGGGCGGCTTCACAAGCTTTAGCCGATCGTCTCGATACTGTGAGATTGTTGCGCCGGATACGTTCTTCAGACTCGTCTGTGACATCCGGTGGGCCATGAGTTGACGGATGCGGGATCGCTCAAAGACCGCCCCTCGCTTCCTTGGCATGACCTCCTGCTCGTACCGACGCAACAGGTCAGCGATGGTCAGCGGCTTCAACTCTTTGATGTCAGTCGGTAGCGCTGAGCGTTCAATAGAACGTTCCTTCTCTCTTTGCGGGATAACCCATGCGGGGAGCCTGAGCTTGCCAAGTGTCACCTCTTTTGTGGATCATAGGCATGGTTTTACGTCCAGCTGTGAAAGGGCTGTGACGGATTGGGTTCTATGAGAGATCAGAGGCGAGAACGCCTAGCAAAAACACCAGTCGATTGAATCGGTTATCGCTGGCGCACCCGACACGATTCGAACGTGTGACCTTTGCCTTCGGAGGGCAACGCTCTATCCAGCTGAGCTACGGGTGCGATTGGCCATGATGTAGCCGATCGGATGCGCAGCGGCAACGGCCGGCCGGGCTTCCAGGGGTCAAATTCTGGCTGCAAATCCCCTTCCGGTGGGCGCTGCAGCATGTTCTCGCTTTGCGTGTCGCTGGCAGGCGATAGATACGAAAAATGGCGCCGTAGGGCGCCATTTTTGTCTGACCAAGATCAGCGGCCGTTCAATCCACGGTCTGGATGACGCTCGAAATCGGCCGGGCATTGCTGGTTTTCACCGGCTGCAGCTCGGCCTGGATCGCGGCGTCATATTCGGGCAGCGTGGTCAGCATCTCCTTCGGGCGGATGAAGACCACCTTGTAGCCGCCGGCCTTGAGCTGGGCGAGCAGGTCCGGCACCGCTGCGGCCGACCACTTGTGCAGGTCGTGCATCAACAGGATGCCTTTGCCCTTCTTTTTCAGCTTGTCCATCATCGAGACGACGAGCTTCTGCGCGTTGTGGACGCGGAAGTCCTCGGAGTCTATATCGATCGAAAAGGCTGCGATGTTGCGTTTAGCGAGATGCGCCTTCAGCTCCGCGGTCTGTCGCAGCTGCGGGAAGCGGAAGAATGGAGACAGGGGCTGGCCAGCCATCAGCGTGATCGCGCTGATCCCGCGCTCGATTTCGTCGATGGCTTCCTGGGGGCTCTTGTTCGCAAGATTCTGGTGCGACCAGGTATGGGTCCCGACGCTGTGGCCAGCGGCGATCACCTGCTTCAACACGGCGGGGTGCCAGGTCGAGTGCTTGCCGATCGGGAAGAAGATCGCCTGCACGCACTGGGCAGCCAGCGCGTTGAGCACGGCCGGCGTCGTATTCGGCCACGGGCCGTCGTCGAAGGTCAGCACGACTTCGCCAGGCTGCAGGAAGTCGTAATCGCGATATTGCGACATGCCGAGGCCAGGGCCGCCGGTGGTGTCGAGCTGCACGGTGCGCGAGACGCCGAGGGCGTTCGGATTGTTGCAGGCCGGCTTGGTATAGGCTGGACGCTTCTCGACCGCGGGCTGGGCGGGCAGCGGTGCTGCGCTCGGAGTGGCGGCAACGGCCTGCACCTTGGGAGCGGGTTCGGCGGGGGCTTTCGATGCGGGTTTCGGCCAGCGCGTATCGACCGAGGCGGTGGTCAGCTCGCCCTTGTCGCTCTTGGCTGATGATGTGACATCGGCAGGGCCGAAAAAGTGCCACGCGCCTGCACCTGCGGCGACAACAGCCGAAACAGAACCAGCAACAATCAAGAAAGGAAGTTTACGCATATCCACTCCGGCGCCCGAGGCCCACCTCGGATCACCATTGAGCGGAATAGTTAACCGAGCGTATGCAGCATGCACTCTCGGCGGGAAAATTCGTCACAATTCAACAGATTGCGCGTTAAGCCGGTACGATGGCGCGCCCGATCGGCCAAAGTGCGATGCCGGCAAGCTTGAGATGCGCCCACGCAAAGGGAATGCCGACAATCGTAATGGCAAGGCCGAGCGCAGTGACGAGGTGGGCGATGGCTAGCCACCAGCCGGCCAGCACCAGCCAGATCAGATTGCCGAGAAAGCCGAGCAGGCCGGTGCCGATATCCTCGCGCCCGGTCACGACCTCGCGGCGCACGGCACGCTGGCCGAATGGCAGCAGTGTATAGGCTGCGATGTTGAAGGCGGCGCGCGCCCAGGGCAGGCCGACAATGGTAATGGCCATGATCACCGCAGCCAGCACCCAGCCTGCAGCCATCCACAATCCGCCAAATACGATCCAGAGAATATTCAGAAACAGCGGCAGGATGGGCATGGGAGCTCTCGGGTGATGCGATAGGCGGCGTTGACCTATCCCTTAACAGATGGGATGCGCGAACGGGATGACAATGCGTGAAAGGAGCTCAGTAGCCCCGTCCACCGGCCCGCGAATAGGCCGGCCGCGCGCTGTCGGAAGGTCGCGTGTCCAATGCCATACGAACGTCGCTATTGGATTGCGGCTGGGGTTGCAGCTCCTCCAGGAAGATCGGCTTGGAGAAGTAGTAGCCCTGGGCATAGCGGATCTTGGTCGCGGCCTGCAGATAGGCCAACTCCTCGAAAGTCTCGACGCCCTCGGCGATCACCTTCATGCCCAGCGCCTCGCTGAGTGACTCGATGGCGCGCAGGATGCCCTGGCTGCGCGGCCGTTTGTGGATGTCCGTGATGAAGGAGCGATCGATCTTGATCTCGTCGGCCGTAATATCGGCCAGCGCCGACAGCGACGAATAGCCGACGCCGAAATCATCGATGGACACGCCAACACCGATCGTGCGCAACATCGGCAGGATATCGTCCTGAAAATGCGTCTTGGCGACGAACGCGTCTTCGGTGACTTCGACCATGAAACGGGTCGGGCAGCCCGTATCCTCCAGCGCGCGCGCGAAAGAGCGCATGAATTCGGCATTGCCGGCCTGTTTGGCGGCGACATTGATGCTGATGGTGGCGCCGGGGCCGAAGGCTTCGTCGATCAGGTCGATCGATTTCATGATCTCCGCGAGAACGAGATGCGTGAGTTCGTCGATCAGGCCGAGTTCGACGGCCAGATTGATGAAGGCGCCGGGCGCCTGGATCACGCCCTTGTCGTCGCGCAGGCGTACCAGCGCTTCGATGCCCTGGATCTCCTTGGTGCGGATATCGACCTTGGGCTGGAACGCGCAGCAGAAACGCTTGTCGAGAATGGCAAGCCGAAGCGCCTGCTCGGTGGCCATGCGGGCGAGCGCTTCGCTTTCCATGCCGGCATTGAAGAACACCGCGGCGCCCTTGGTGTCGTTCTTCACCTGATACATGGCGATATCCGCATTCTGATGCAGGATGTCGTAGGTCCGGCCGTGCTCGGGATAGAGGCTGACGCCGATCGATGCCGTTGCGAAGACCTCGGAGTCCTCAATGAAGAAGGGGGCGCGCAGGCGTTGCACCAGTCGCTCCAGATAGTCGGCAACTTCCTGCTGGCTTTGGATCGGATTGAGCAGCAGCAGGAATTCATCGCCGGAGATGCGCGACAGCATGTCTGTCGGGCGCAATTCGAGGCCGATGCGCTTGGCGAATTGCACCAGCAATCCGTCGCCGGTGCTATGGCCGTAATAGTCGTTGATATGCTTGAAATTGTCGATGTCGAGGAAGGCCAGCGCGAAATGGCCATAGCCGCCTTCCGGGCAAGCGGTGTCCTCCGCAATGAGATCGCCGACATGTTTCTCGATCACGCGCCGGGTCGGCAGGTCGGTCAGTTCATCGTAATAGGCGCGGCGAAACAGCTCTTCCTCGATCTGCTTCTGCCGGCTCACATCGCTGGCGGTGGAGAGCAGCAATGTGCGCTCGCCGATCGTCACCGGCCGGTGCGTGGTGAGGAAAACGCGCTTGTCGAGTTCCGAATTGACGCGCTCCTCGAACACCGCGGTGCGGCCCGATTCGATCAGGTTGAGCGCTGTGGCACGGCGATGCGACAGCGCCTGTTTCAGGAAATCCGAACTCTCGCTATGCGCCAGAAAGCTGTCCGGCGCCGTGTTGAATTGCGCTGCGGCAGCATCGTTGACGAGCACGAACTCGCCCTGTTCATCCTGCACCGTGACCGCGGAGGGCAGCATGCGGACGATCTCACGCAGCATCGAAAGTTCGATAGCGGACACGTCATGGGGCGATCCCTCCGCGCCGCGCGCAGGCGAGGCAGATTGGTCGGTCTGTTCCGGAGGAGGCGGCAACTGTGGGGCTGATGCATTCTGCATGGTTGTGGAACCTCGCAAAACGCCTTGTAAGTTTGGTTAAACCGATCTCGGAAAGACGGTAGTTGTGTAAATGTTGGCGCAATTGTGGGATCAGGACACCGACGTCATTAACAGAACGTCAATGGCCTCTGCGAAATGACGCCCTTCAAATCGAGGGAAGGGAAGATCGTTCTTGTCGTATTCTCGGGCCTTGTAGATTTTTTGTCTATGAGCGGCGCCCGCCAAATTGCATGACGGGCTTCCTGAACGGTCCACGATCTCGTGATCGACCGATTGGGTGTTGTGCGCGGAGAAAAATGCCCTTCAACCCGCTTCAAAAACGAAACGAACACTGCGTGCTTGACGGATGTCACAGTGCGCATGTCGCTATTTTTGCGGGCGTCTCGACAGGTTGAGAAGGTGTCCCCATCATCCCTTGCATTCGCAATAGCCATGCTTGGGATACGTTTTTATGAGCAATCCGTCGCCAGCCAAAGTGCTCTGGTTTTTGCCGACCCACGGCGACGGCCGCTATCTGGCCTCCGCGCATGGTGCGCGCGAGGTCGATTTCAATTATCTCCGCCAGATCGCCCAGGCCGCCGATCAGCTCGGCTACTACGGCGTGTTGCTCCCGACCGGGCGCAGCTGCGAGGATTCCTGGGTCGTTGCCTCCGCTGTTGCGCCCTGGACAGAGCATCTACGCTATTTGGTTGCGGTGCGCCCCGGCCTGCAATCGCCGGCCGTCGCTGCACGCATGACCGCGACGCTGGATCGTGTCACCAATGGCCGACTGCTCATCAATGTCGTCACCGGCGGCGATCCCGTCGAGAATGCTGGCGACGGCATTTTCCTGTCGCATGACGAACGCTATGAGGTCACGCGCGAGTTCCTGAGCGTTTATAACGATCTGCTTGCTGGCAAGACGGTCAATGTCGAAGGCAAGCATATCCGTATCGCGGATGGTCGCCTGATCTTTCCGCCGGTGCAGTCGCCCCGCCCGCCGCTTTATTTCGGCGGATCGTCGGACGCCGGCATCGATGTCGCCGTCGATAGCGTGGATAAATATCTGACCTGGGGTGAGCCTCCGGCGCAGGTGGCCGAAAAGGTCGCGCGGGTGAAGGCGGCGGCCGAAAAGCGTGGCCGTCAACTGTCCTTCGGCATCCGTCTGCATGTCATCGTGCGCGAGACTAACGAAGCTGCGTGGGCAGCTGCAGACGATCTGATCAAGTATGTCACCGATGACGTGATCGCCAATGCGCAGAAGACGCTGGCTCGTCAGGACTCGGTCGGCCAGCAGCGTATGATGCAGCTGCATGGCGGACGCCGCGACAAGCTCGAGATCAGCCCTAATCTCTGGGCCGGTGTCGGTCTGGTGCGCGGTGGCGCTGGCACGGCGCTGGTCGGCGATGCGGAGACAGTGGCTGCACGGGTCAAGGAATATCAGGACGTCGGCGTCGATACGTTCATCATGTCCGGCTATCCGCATCTCGAAGAAGCCTATCGCTTCGCCGAACTCGTCTTCCCGCTGTTGTCGCTGCAGAACCACGACAACGTGACGTCGCTGCGCTCCCGCACCGGCCCGGTCGGCGAAATCGTCGCCAATGAGCATCGCGCGCAAAGCGCATCGTAAATCCCACAGGCAATCCCATCATGAGCATCGTTGAAATCCTTCCTCGCGCACGGAGTCTGCGGCTGCCGCGTATCGATGGTCTGGCGCAGTGGATTGTTCCGCTCGTGATCCTGCTGGCGTGGCAGACCGCCAGCGTCACCGGCTTGATGCCATCCCGCGTCATGCCGGCGCCGACCGATGTGGCCGTCGCAGGCTGGAAGCTGCTCATGTCAGGTGAGCTCGCCCAGAATATCTGGGTGTCGTTCTGGCGGGCGTCCGTCGGCTTCCTGATTGGCGGCAGTATCGGCTTCGCCTTCGGTCTCGCCAATGGCCTGTCGCGCCTGTCGAGCACGCTCACCGACACCACACTACAGATGGTGCGTAACGTCCCCCATCTGGCCCTGATCCCGCTGGTTATCCTGTGGTTCGGTATCGATGAGTCGGCAAAACTGTTCCTGGTCGCGCTTGGCGTGTTCTTCCCGATCTATATCAACACGCTGCATGGCATCCGAACCGTCGATCCGCAGCTCATCGAGATGGGCCGCATCTATGGCATGACGAATAGCGAGCTGTTCCGTCGCGTGATCTTCCCAGGCGCGCTGCCGTCGATCTTTGTCGGCGTGCGCTTCGCGCTCGGCATCATGTGGCTGACCTTGATTGTCGCGGAAACCATCGCTGCCTCGTCGGGCCTCGGCTACATGGCCATGCAGGCACGTGAATTCATGCAGATCGACGTCGTCGTGCTCAGCATCCTGATCTATGCGCTGCTCGGCAAGGTCGCCGATAGCGCCTCCCGCCTGCTCGAGCGCCTGACTTTGTCCTGGCATCCGGCTTTTCAGAAACACTGAGCGAACTCGAAAGCGAGAGTTTTGACATGACCCTTCAGCAATCCCTTCGTCTCAGCCATGCCGAAGCCCAGCGCGTCGAGGCGCCCGTCGGTGTCGAGCAGGCGCTGGCTGAAAAGGCGCGCCGTTCGCAGTCGAAGCGCGGCGCGGCGCTGACCATCCGCGGTCTGAGCAAGGCGTTCGGCGACAATGAAGTCCTGCGCGGCATCGATCTTCACATTCCCGCCGGCCAGTTCGTCGCGATTGTCGGCCAGAGCGGTTGCGGCAAGAGCACGCTGTTGCGCCTGATCGCGGGTCTCGAAAAGCCGACTGCGGGCACCATCAGCTTCAGCGACGATACGCGTGCAGAAGACATCCGGGTCATGTTCCAGGAGCCGCGCTTGCTGCCCTGGGCCAGCGTGCTGTCGAATGTGGAAGTCGGCCTCGGTCGCGATCGCCGCAAGGCGGATGCGAAAGCGCGCGCCGAACAGGCACTCGGCGAAGTCGGCCTCACCGACAAGCGTGATCAGTGGCCTTCGGTTCTGTCCGGTGGCCAGAAACAGCGCGTTGCCCTGGCTCGCGCGCTGGTCAGCCATCCGCGTGTGCTCGCGCTGGACGAGCCGCTCGGCGCCCTCGATGCATTGACCCGCATTTCGATGCAGGGCCTCCTCAACCGCGTCTGGGCCGATCAGGGGTTTACCTCGATCCTGGTCACTCACGACGTGTCGGAAGCCGTTGCGCTGGCCGACCGCGTTCTGGTGATCGAAGAAGGCCGTATCGCTCACGATATCACTGTCGATATTCCACGTCCGCGCCAGCATGGTGCTGCAGATCAGGCCGCGCTCGAGGGTGAAATCCTCCGCAACCTGCTCGGCACGGACGTCTAGTCATTACCCGCGAGGACGCCATGAACTCTATTGTGCGCAACATCACCTTCGATAGCGATGCACCGTCCGATGCGTTCCGGGGCGCGATGCGGTCGCTTGCGGGCGGCGTGAGCGTGATCACCGTCGGACGCGGCAAGGACATCACCGGCATGACGGTGACATCCGTATCGTCGCTCTCGGTCGAGCCGCCGACGCTGATCGTCAGCGTCAATCGGCAGTCTTCCTCGTGGCCACTGCTACAGCGCTACGGCGCTTTCGGCGTCAACATTCTCTCCGCCGAACAAGTCGATGTCGCCGAGCGTTTCTCCGGCAAGGGAGGCCTCAAGGGGGCAGATCGTTTTACGGGCGCGCAATGGATAACGCGTGCTACCGGCGTGCCGCTGTTATCTGGCGCGCTCGCGGCCCTCGATTGCGAAGTCGAGGACGTGATCGAGCGTCACTCCCACGCCATCGTTATCGGCCGGGTTCGCGATGTCGTGACGGCCGCCCCGCACACGGCCCTGACCTATTGGGACGGACAATATGTGGCGATCGATCAGAACGAAGATAATCTCAAGCTCGCGGAAGTGAGCCTGCCGACGCCACGGGCGTTGCGGGAGATTTGATCATCTATTTGGTCAGCAGCGCAAATGCGCCATTCCAGTCCGCCGGCGGCGGGCTGTCGCGATAGGTGTGAAGCCGTTTCTCGTATAATCCGTATAGCGCTTCCAGCTGATGGCCGGCATCCGAGCCACGCCCTCGCTCGATGGCAAACAGCGCGCCGTCCCAGTCGCGATTTCGATAGCAGGCAAGCATCTCGATGGTGAGGTTGCGCAATTGCTGGAAGCGCTCCGATCGTGCCATATCCTCACGGCCAGCGACGGCATAGATCACTTCCGGCTCGGTCTTTCCCTTCACCATGATGAAATCGAGTTCGAGAATCGCGAATTTGTCCTTTGCCGCGAGTGCAGTCTTCGACCCCACAATGATCGGGAATCCGTATTCCTTGGATTGTCCCTCCAGGCGCGATGCGAGATTCACGCTGTCGCCGAGGACCGAATAATCGAAGCGCAGGTCGGAGCCCATATTGCCGACCACGCAAATGCCGGTGTTGAGGCCGATACCAACATTCAGCGGGATGTAGACGTGCCCGCCATGGGCGGCCTCATCCTCGCGTAATTTGTTCAGCGCTTCGATCTTCTCCAGCATGTCGAGCGCGGCATGACAGGCATTGATCTGGTGCTCGTGATCGTCGAGCGGCGCATTCCAGAACGCCATGATGGCATCGCCCATATATTTGTCGATGGTCCCCTTGCGGTCGAGGATCGCATTGGTGAGCGGTGTCAGGAAGCGGTTCATCAGCGTGGTCAGGCCATGCGGATCGTGCTTGTAGGACTCCGAGATGGTGGTGAAGCCGCGCACGTCCGAGAACATGATGGTCATTTCGCGCTCTTCACCGCCGAGTTTCAGCTTCTCGGGTGACTGCGCGAGCTGCGCGACGAGGGCAGGGGACAGATACTGGCTGAAGGCCGAGCGGATACGGCGGCGCTGCGCCTGCTCGCGGACGAAATTGCTGAAGATGAGGATCAGATAGATCAGCGTCGTCGAGAGCAATGGATAGGTGAAGTCGATCAACAGGCGTTGCTGCTGGAAGAAATACCACGACGTGCCGATCACCAGCGCCGCGAAGATCGATCCCATGATCACCAGTGTGATTGGGCCGAACATCGGCGCCAGCCAGATCACGATGATGCCGAGGATGATCGCGGTGAGTAGTTCGGCGCCGATCGCATAATTCGGCTGCGACAGGATGGTCTTGGTCAGCGCGCTTTCTAGAACCTGCGCATGGACTTCCACGCCCGGCATCGAGGCGTCCAACGGTGTTGTCTTGACGTCGAGCAGCCCCACTGCCGATGTGCCGATCAGCACCAGCTTGCGGGCCAGAGCCTGTAGCGGCGCGGTGCCGTCGAGGATATCGGCAGCCGAGACATAGATGCTCGGATCATGTTTGGCGAAATGAACCCAGAGCTGGCCGTTGCGGTCGGTGGGGATTTCGAGGCCGCGCACGCCGATGCTCTTGATGCCGGCGCGGTCGGATTTCACCAGGATGGTGTCGTTGCCGGAGGCCACGCGCAGCATCTCGAAGCTGAGCGAGGGCATGATGATGCCCTGCGTCTGCATCAACATCGGCACGCGACGCACGATGCCGTCGCGCTCGTTGCGGATCGAAAAGATACCGCGTCCGGACGCAGCATTCTCGATCAGCTCGATATTGCGCAGCAGGCCGGGAAAATTCAGCATGAAAGGTTGTGGCTCGCCGCCAAGCGTCGCCAGGCCTGTCACCGGGAGCTTCTTGTCGAGTTCGCGCAGCACGTAAGGAAGGCCAGATTCGCCAAGCACGACGCGCGATCGCTTGATGGCGTCGGCGAAGACCTGGTCATTGCTCGGCAGCGCCTTCAGGCGCGCACGCGTGTCGTCGTCGAGGCCGGCAAATGTATTCGCTGCGAGATCGGGATTGAGCCGGTCTGGCTCGGGGAATACCACGTCGAAAGCGATCACCACTGCGCCTGCCATCCGCAGCTTGTTCACGAGGTCCGCGAGGAGAGTCCGCGGCCATGGGAACTGACCGTATTTCTGGATGCTCTTTTCGTCGATATCGACGATCGCGACAGGTTTCACGGTTTTCACCCGTGGCTCGATTACCTGATAGGTGTCGAAGCTGCGCAGGCGTAGCTCTTCAAGCGCGGGGATGTCGGCGATTCGCAGCGCAGCCAGTGCGAAAAGCAGCACGACGCAAAAGGCGCGGGCTTTGCCGAACCGCCGCGCCAGCCGTCTCAGTCGCCGAGCAAATTTCATAATGCGTGCATCACTTCTCGCGGAACGCACGCATGAACTGGTCGCTGAGTGGCTTGGCGAGATAAGAGAGCATCGTGCGCTCGCCCGTCTGCACGAAGGCTTCCACCGGCATGCCGGGGATCAGGCGAACATCGCCCAGCCGCGTCACCTCCGACGGCGGCAGTGAGATGCGGATCGTGTAATAGGCCTGCCCGGTGCGCTGGTCGGTTGTCGTGTCGGCGGAGACACGGCTGACTTCGCCGTTCAATTCAGGTGTGGTGCGCTGGTTGAAGGCGGTGAGGCGCAGCACGGTCTTCTGACCGATCATCAGCTTGTCGATGTCCTGCGGATTGACACGGGCTTCCACCGAGAGACTGTCGGTTTGCGGCACGATCAGCATCAAGGTGTCACCGGCGGTGATGACGCCGCCGACCGTATGGACATTGGATTGCAGCACCACGCCGTCCTGCGGCGCGCGGATGTCGATGCGGCGCAACTGGTCCTCTGCGGTCACCTTGCGTTCGACGAACTCGCCGATCTTGTCATTGGTCTCGCGCAGATCCTTCGAGACCTCGCTGACCAGATCCTTGTCGATCTGGAAGATCTGCAGTTCGATTTCAGTGATCTTGCCCTTGGCTTGTGCGCGCGCCGCGATGAATTGCGCGCGCTCGCCCGCCAAGCGGGCAGCGTCGCGCTCCAGCACGGTCAGACGTGAAATCTGCACCAATTGCTGGTCGAACAGACCGCGGACACCGACCAGTTCTTTTTCCACCAGCGCAATCTCGCGGGTCTTGGCAGCTTCCTGTGCGATCAGGCCGGAGATCTCCTCATTCAACTGGGCGATGCGCTCGCGCAACTGCTGCTTCTGGCCGACCCGACCGGTCGAGCGGACATTGAACAGTTTCGTCTCGCTGGCGATGACGTTCTTCACGTCCTCGTCCGCGATCTGATCCAGTAGCTGCGGCGGGAAGGTGATGCGATCGGCGCCGCGTTGTTCGGCCTCGAGTCGTGCGGCACGCGCCCACAGACCGTTGAGGTTCTTGGTGACAATGGCGAGGCCCGCTTTGGTCACGGTGTCATCCAGCCGCACCACGACGTCGCCAGCCTTTACGATGTCGCCATCGCGCGCGCGAACTTCGCCGACCACGCCCCCGGTCGGGTGCTGCACTTTCTTGACGTTGGTATCGACCACCACCGAGCCCGGCGCGATCAGCGCGCCGGCGAGCTGTGCGGTTGCAGCCCAGCCACCAAGGCCGCCGCCTAGTATAAGGACTACGGCGAGCCCGATGATCAGGTGAAAACGGATGGAGCGCTGTGAAGGCGTGTTGGTTGTCGTCATGGCTTGGCCACTCCGCCATCGGCGACGATCTTGATCGGCTGCGGCGCCGGGCGCTGCAGCACCTGGCCGAGCACGGTTTCCTTCGGCCCAAAAGCCTGCATGCGACCGTCCTTCATCACCAGCAGCATATCGACGCCCTCGATGCCGATCGGGCGATGGGCCACCACGACGACGATGGCGCCGCGCGTGCGGGCGGCACGTACTGCGCGTGTCAGCGCTTCGTCGCCATCGGTGTCGAGATTGGAATTCGGTTCGTCGAGCACGATCAGGAACGGGTTGCCGTACAGCGCCCGCGCCAGCGCGATGCGCTGTGCCTGGCCGGCGGAAAGTACGCTGCCATGGTCGCCGACTTCAGTGTCGTAGCCTTCCCGCATGCTCACGATCAGCTCATGCACGCCGGCCTGCTTTGCGGCATCGATAATGTCGCCATCCCTGGCGTCGGGATCGAAGCGGCTGATGTTATCCGCGATGGAGCCGGAGAACAGTTCCACATCCTGGGGCAGATAACCGATATGGCGGCCGAGATCGTCCGGTGCCCATTGTTCGATGGCCGCCGCATCGAGGCGGACATGGCCACGCACCGGCCGCCACACGCCGACCAGCGCCCGCAGCAGCGACGATTTGCCGGAGCCGGACGGTCCGATGATGCCGAGCCCGTTGCCGGCCTTCAGTGCAAACGTGACATCGCTCACGGTGACACGCTGTTCGCCTGGCGGGGCAATGCTGACGGTCTCGACGCTAAGCGTGTCACGAGGATTCTGCAGTTGCGTGAGCGGCGACTGCTCGGGCAGCACGTGGAGTAGACCGTTCAGCCGATGCCAGCTCTGGCGCGCCGTGACAAAACTCTTCCAGTGGGCGATGGCGAGGTCCACCGGCGCCAGCGCGCGGGCGCTGAGGATCGAACCGGCAATGATGATGCCGGCGGTGGCTTCCTGATTGATCACGAGATAGGCGCCGACACCGAGCACGGCAGATTGCAGCATCATGCGCATCACCTTGGCGATGGCACCCAGCCCGCCGGCGACATCGCTGGTGCGCTGATTGCCGGCCAGATAGGTCTCGTTGGCATCCTTCCAGCGTTGCGCCAGCCTGCCGGCCATACCCATGGCGACCACGACTTCGGCATTGCGCCGGCCGGATGCCGCGATGCTGCCGCGCCTGGCGGCAAGACTGGCGGCTTCCTGTGCTGGCGCGCGGGTCATGAATTCGGTGAGCACGGTCAGTGCCACCAGCAGCAATGCACCGACCAGCGCGGTGACGCCGATCATGGGATGGAATGCGAAGCAGATGGCGAGATAGAGCGGCAGCCAGGGCAGGTCGAACAGCGCGCTCGGTCCCTGTCCGGAGAGGAAAGAGCGGACATTGTCGAGATCGCGCAGCGGCTGCAGGCCTTCATTGCTCTTGCCGGCCAGCAGGGGCAACCGCACCACGGTCTGGAACACGCGTGGGCTCAGGGCTTCGTCGAGGGAGGAACCGATCCGCACCAGAATGCGTCCCCGCAGCAGGTCGAGCACGCCTTGTGCGATGTAGAGCCCGCCGGCGAGCACGATCAGCCCCACCAGCGTTGGCACGCTGCGGCTCGGCAGCACCCGGTCATAGACTTCGAGCATGAAGAACGAGCCGGTGAGATACAGGATGTTGATCATGCAGCTCATCAGCCCGACGCCCAGAAAGGCGCCGCGGCAGGCGCGCAAGGCATCGCCAAGCTCGGTCCGCGCCGGTGGGCTGGAGGGTCGCGACAAAGCACGCTGCATCGTCAAGCCTTTGCGGATTATCAGAATGCGGCTCTGTCAGGCGTCGCGCGCCGGCTCGCATTCGATCTGTCTGTTCCCCGGACGGGAGGCATTATGCCATCAATCGGGCGACTTGTGCAGGTGGGGGATAAGGCACGGTTAATGGTGACATCGAAGTTCGGATTGGCTCCGTAACGGCTCGAAAGGTTCATTCCGAGGAACCGAGATCACACCAGAAGATGTCCGCCACCATGAATGAAATCGCTCGCTTTCAGATCCGCGACATTGATGTGTTTGAGCAGCAGCGTGCCGTCGCTATCCTGGTTGCCGAATGTGATCAATGTGTCGGCGCCCTGCTGTGAGGCGTGATCGGTCAGCCATTGCCGGAACGCGTAATTGCTGCCGTGAACAAAATCGAATTCGATCTTGTCCTGTCCGACGGCAAAATCGGTGATCACGTGCTGGCCGGATTTCGACTGGAACACGAACTGGTCGGCACTGGCGCCGCCGGTCAGCGTGTCAGCGTGGCTGGTCGCGATCAGGACGTCCTTGCCCGCAGTGCCATTCAGCGTCAGCGAGGTCGTCGCCAGCGCATTCGCTGTGCCGAAGATAAAGTTCACTGTATCGGAAGCGCCATGGCCGTCGGTGACTGTCACGGCAACCTTGCCAACAGTTTCACCATTCTGGGCTGTATAGCTGAAGCCATGCGAGAGCTCGCTGTTGATTGTAGCGAGCCGGCCACTGCCATGTTCCGTTGAATGGCCATCTGCGACGATCTCATATGAGAAAGTTTCGCGGCGTCCGGCATCGTCATCGAACATCGACAGGCCGGTGATCGTCGTCGTCTGGCCATGCTGGGTGATACGGAGATCGTCGGTCTCGATCTGTGGCGCCTGATCCATCCAGGTGATGATCGTGCCACCGTGAAAATCGGTGCTGATCAGGAAGTGGCTGGCATCGTAGTCACCGTCGATCCGGAACGAATAATTGCCGAACTTGACCTGCAACCAGTCGCCCTTGTCGATCAGGCGCACGTTCCACCACGACACGCCTTCCAGATCGATTGTATCTCCGAAGGAAAAGCCGGTCACAGTCCCGGTGAAGTGCCAGGGATCTTCGAGAATCAGGAGATCTGCGGTATTTCCGGAGAACAGCACGTCACTGTTAGACGCGCCCCCGAATTTCAGAACGCCACCGTCGATGACGGCATGGCCACCATGATGGAGCCCGCTGCCGCCGGTGACGTCACCGTCAATTTCGAGAACGCCCTTGCGCGCCTCGATCGTTCCATTGTTGACGAGGTCGCCGGCAATCCTCAAACCGCCAAACAGGGATGCCGAGACGATCAAGCCGTCATTGGTAAATGTACCCAGGCCGGTATTGATGGTGATGCCATGCCATAGATCGGTCGCTGCGATGATGCCGCCGGCAGCGTTGATCAGCGTAAGATGGCCATCGCCGATCTTGCCGTAGCCATCGATCTTGTTGTCGATATTCTCAAGTATCGAATTGTGGGTCACACCGGTAATCCGGTCGGCGCTGCCATCGAGACTGACGATGCCGCCGCCATCAAGTTCGACATGACCATCGATCAGCAGCGTCGAACCAGACGTATGATGGTCGATGGTCAGTTGGCCGTAATTGTGGATGTCGCCGCTGACGTGCAGCGTAACGCCCGGAGCCAGCGTGACGTCACCGTGATTGACCACATCGCCGGCCACATTGAGCGTGCGGCCATTGCCGGATGCGGTCAGCAAAATATCGACGCCGTTACCGATCAATAGCGATCCGACATGCGCCGTCACATCCAGATTGATGGTCACGTCGCTGCTGAACAGGACGAATTGTTTGCCGTCCGGCGGCTCGCCCAGACTCCAGTTTCCGCCGCTGCTCCAGTTGTTTCTCGGCGCCGCTTCCGATGAGAAACGGAGCTGGCCAATGCCGCCACCCGTCCAGACATTGGCAGCGATGGTCACTGTGACGGACTGCTGGATACTTCCGCCATGTCCGTCATCGATGGTGACTGTGAAGGTCTCCTCGATCGATCCGTTTTCCGACGCAATCAGGGCGGCGGCGATGGTGGCCGGGTCGCCATGATAGGTCCAGGTGACACTGCCATTTGCGGCGCTGCCGTTGGATTCTGTGATGCTCAGGGTGAGCGAACCGATGGTGCCCGTGGCAGCTATAGCATCGGCCTGGTGAATATCGCCAAGATCGGCATCGGCAAAAGCGATACTGCCTTGGGCGGAAACGCCCTCGCTTCCGAGCGCTGCAGTTGCTGTCGCCGTGGTGTTGTCGGCATCGATCTCCGGGCCATCATTGGTCCCGGTGATCGTAATTGTCTGGGTCTGCGCGACGCTCGCGCCCTGAGCATCGATGATCATGTAGGACACGAGTAGCGTCGCAGTGTGTCCCGCGCCGAGATACGCGAAGGCGCCGGGATCCACATGCAGCACGGTGCCAGTCAGTGTCACGCCGTTTGGCGCGCCGTTCGGCAATAGATTGCCGTGGAGCGCGTATTTGACACTGCCCACTGTTAGGCTGGCTGTCTCGCCCAGATCCGGATCGGATGCGCCCGCGAGCAAATCGAAGCTCTGAACAGCCTGGCCCTGTGTCGCCGCACCCGTCAGTGCCGTTGTCACCACCGGCACATCGTTGGTCCCATCGACCGTGAATGTCAGCGTCTGATGCGTCGTATCCGGGCCGGACTGGCTGTCGAATTCGATGACATAGACGGCCTTCTGCCCGGCAGCGAGAAACTTGAAGGCGACAGGATCATAGCTGACGTGGCCGGTCTGCGGATCGACGATCACCAGCGATTTCAGGTTCAGCGAGGCAGGCGTGCCATTCGGTCCAGTGGCGGAAACGATCCGCGCACTGCCCGGCACGTAAGGCGTGGCGACATCATCGACGTCCGGATCGGCGATAACCACCTGCTTGCCGATATCAAAACTGGTCTGGTCCTGCGGCAGCACGACCACCACCGGCGTCACGGTCACCGTGGGCGCAGTGTTGAAGCGCGTGATGGTGACATTGACGGGCGGCGTATTGATGTCGCTGCCGGGCAGGTTGATCGGCACTTGGAATGGCTGGCCGGGGAAGGGCTCTGGCGGTGGTGCGAATTTCAGCGGGTCGGGGTTGGTGCCGGAATTGGGGTCTGACGGCGTCGAATCACCGCCGCCACCGCCGCTGCGCGGGTTGGCATTCGGCACATAGCTCGGAAAATACTGCTGCAGGGTCTGCTGGATGATCGACTGGGCGATGGAGGACAGCGGTTCGGCCGTGCCAACCGACAGGTCACCACCGCCGGTGATGGATGTCACCTGTCCGGCCTGGTTCACCGTGCCCATGATGGCGCCGGTGTTCTTATTGTAGAGCACGTAAGAGCCGGTGCGGCCGTTCGGCTCCACCAGCACCTGGAATTTCACCGGTGGTGCGCTTCCCTGACCGGGCACCTCGAAGCCGATCTCGACCAGAACCGCGGTGCCGCGGATGCCCATGGTCGCTACCGGCGTATCGACACGCATGTCGCCATTCTTCGCGGTCTCGCCGGCAACGAAGGTGATGGTGCCTTGAATGAGGCTCAGCAGCGAGGAGTTTGCCGACCCTTGCGGATCGTAGACCATCTCGTTCAGCACCATGCGGGCATTGGCCGAAAGGCCGAACACGGTGCCGTCGATGAAAGTGAGATTGAGCGACGAATCCGCGCCGGCCTGGACGACATCGCCCTTCTGCACGTTATCGCCGACATTGAGCATCACCGAGACGCCGTTGCGGATCGCGGTGGCAGAGCCGGCGAGCTTGCTCACGGAGCCGATCACCTGCGCCGCACCGGCTGCCGCACCGCCGGCCTGGGCGACTTGCACTTCTCCAACCAGCGCCTTGACGAGATCGGGTGAAAGCATCGCCCCGTCGGACGAACTCAGCGCCTTGCGCTGGGCGCTTTTGAAATAATCGGCGATGACATGGTCATGACCGTCTTTGGACAAGACGAGATCGGAGCCCCGGCGCGCGTAATCGCCGCCGAACAGCAATTGTGCATCGTCAACGACGATGGCCGAGGCATCAGTGGCAACGCGTGTTGTGACAACGCCAGTGCCCTCATCGATGGAAGACGAGTTCCCGAGCAGCCCGAAATCAAAATTGCCGGCGTAGTTCAAAGCCTGCGCTCATCATTAAGAATTTACTAAGGATTGAGCCATGCATACCACCACGGGGTGCAATGCGAAAGTGGACGTGTACGCAGCACGTTGCGATTGGAAATGCCGCTTCATCCGCGTCTTCTAGGCGTTTGATCTCAAAGGTAAATTCTCGTTAACCCTGATTTCAGCCTGAAGATTTGGTTCCGTCCTCGGAACCGCGGTACCCCCGGAACCGAACCGGGCGGACAGAATGCCCGCCCAGCCTCGCGATCGTTCAAATTGTCACTAAATGCGAGAGGTCGGCTTAGCCGCATTCGATGAAACCGCCGGGCCATTGCCCGCATTTAACGAGGCGGCAAACACCCGCGCCCATGCTGCCCGCATCAATGATCCGGACACGTGCGAGCGGGGGCTCGCCGATGACCCGGACGGGACGGGGTGTTTCAGATGTTCGAACTTGGTCTGTCGCGCAGGATACGCGCAACAATTTTCGCTTGTGGATTGTGCTTTGTTGCTGGCAGCGCGGTCGCTGCGCCGATGATGCCGTTCCAGGCGTCGGATATTCTACGATCCTTTGAGCCGTTCTCACGCCAGGCCACAACGCTGCCGGACGACAGCGCGCTGAGTGAAAAGTGGCGCGGCGTCGAACGCCAGATCGACGATGAGATGCTGGTCCTCGCCCTTTGCGAGGAAGATCGCAGCAAATGCACATCACCCGTTGCGAGAAAGTTTCTCGCCATCGTCGATGCCGGCAAAGCCAAGGATGGTCGCGCCCGTGCTGGCGAGATCAACCGCGCTATCAATCTTGCAGCGCGTCCCGGCGATGATCTCGCCCTCTATGGCGAGGCCGATGTCTGGCGTGCGCCGCTGGCTTTCCTGACCACTGGTGCCGGTGATTGCGAGGATTATGCGATTGCCAAATTCGTCGCTTTGCGCGCCACCGGTGTCGCCAACAGTGATCTTCGTCTTGTCATCCTGCGCGATACGCTGCGCCAGGAAGACCATGCCGTCGCCTCGATCCGCCTCGATGGCCGCTGGTGGCTGCTCGACAATCGCCGCATGGCCATGGTGGAAGATGTGCAATTGCTCAATCACCAGCCGCTATTCGTGCTCGATCTGAACGGCGTGCGCCATTACCGCGATGCGCCGATCATGGCCGGCGTGCAGATGCGAATGCCCGAACCGGCAGACTTGATGAAGCTTTCGCTGCGGGTGAAATAAATCACTGAAATACGCCTTGCGCCGCGGCCATGCTCCGGCGTCAAATGCTCCCCATAAAATCAAGAATGGGGAAGCGTTCATGGGACGTCTGGACAACAAGGTCGCCGTCATCACTGGTGCGACCAGTGGCATCGGTTTGCGCACGGCCGAGGTCTTCGTGGCCGAAGGCGCGAAGATTGTGATCGCCGGGCGCCGCGCGGCCGAAGGCGATGCACTCGCCAGGCAGCTCGGTGCCAATTGCCGCTTCCTGCAGACTGACGTGACCGATGAAGCGCAGATGAAGGCGCTGATTGCGCTCGCGGTCGATCAGTTCGGCCGTATCGATTGCCTGTTCAACAATGCCGGTGGTCCCGCCCAGACCGGCGGCATCGAAGGCCTCGAGGTCGATCGCTTCGATGCCGCGATGGCAACCTTGGTCCGCAGCGTCATGCTCGGCATGAAACACGCCGCGCCACATATGAAGAAGCAGGGCTCCGGCAGCATCATCAATAATGGCAGCATTGCCGGTCATCTTGCCGGCTATTCGTCGTCGGTGGTCTATGGCGCTGCCAAGGCTGCCGTGATCCATCTTACCAAATGTGTGGCCATGGAGCTCGGCGAGAGCGGCGTGCGCGTCAACAGCATTTCGCCGGGTGCCATTGCCACCGGCATTTTCGGCAAGGCGCTCGGCCTCTCGGTGGAGGACGCAGACAACACCGCAGCGAAGATGCGCGAGGTGTTCAAGGCCGCGCAGCCGATCCCGCGCGCCGGCCTGCCGGACGACATCGCGCATGCCGCCGTCTTCTTTGCGAGTGACGAGTCGAGCTTCGTCAACGGCACCGATCTCGTGGTCGATGGTGGCGTGATTGGCGGCCGTAACTGGAGTCAGCAGCAAGCCGGTTATGTCGGTATGCGGCAGATGTTCGGAACGGACAATCATTGAGCGCATTGCGCGAAGGAGAGGGACATGTCCATTCTGATCCGCATTGTCTTCGCGGCCCTTGTCGCCGTGACTTTCGACGTCCATTCGGCATGGGCGCAGACCAAACCGAAGGTTACCACGCTCGGCCCGGATTTCCCGAAGACCGAAATCTTCATCGGCAACAGCTTCTTCTATTTCAACAACAGCATGCACAGCCATGTGCTGGCGATGGTCCGCGCAGCCGATCCTGCCAACCGAGCCAGCTATCAGGCGACCTCCGTCACAATCGGTGGTTCCGGCTTCGAATGGCACGATGTCGAAAGTTATTTCCGGCCGAACGCCATCGCCTCCTATTCATTCGATGACAACAACAACATCATCTTCAACAAGCGCGACAAGTTGTTCGATGCGGCCATCATGATGGATTGCAGCCAATGTCCGATCCATCCCAAGCTGAAATCGGTCTTCACCGACTATGCCAAGAAGGATGCGGATATCGTGCGCGCGCATGGCGCCCGGCCGATCTTCTTCATGTCATGGGCCTATCTCGACAAGCCCGAAATGACAGCGGAACTGGCGGAGGCCTATACGGTGGCCGGCAATGCCAATGATGCGCTGGTGATCCCGGCGGGGCTGGCTTTTGCCAAGGTGCGGGCGAAACAGCCTGAGCTCAATCTGTATCAGCCCGACAAGCGTCATCCGAGCATGGCGGGGACCTATCTCGCATCCTGCGTGGTGTTCACGGCTTTGACGGGCCGTTCGCCGGTCGGCAGTCCGTATCGCGCCGGCCTCGATGCTGCGACGGCTGGGGTCCTGCAGGCAGCGGCGTGGGAGACCACGCAGGAATATTACGGGAAGTAGGACTCGTTTATATCGCAAGAGCCTCCACTGTCGTCGCCCGGCCGGACCGGGCGATCCAGTAGACACAGCAGCCTACGCATTTGACTGACAGGAGTGTTTATCAGATCACCCGCTTTCGCGGGTGATGACAGTTGAGGTCGTCGCCTCATCCCTTCCGCAAATCCGGTGCATTCACCGTCGGGATCGCCACGCGTCCTGGTCCAGTCAGCGGCAGTGCCGCTGCGGCTTTGTCGTTCTGCATGATTTTTGCCATCACGGCCTGTCCTGCGCGCTCGAAGATTTCACGGTTCTCGATCACCCAGGTCTGCGACTTGCGCAGGCTCGCGATATAGCCGTTAATTTCCGGCACAACATAGCGCGCCACCATGTCCCAACTGCGCCGTGTGTTTTCCGGATTGGCCCAGTCGTGCACGAAGCCGATAATGGTGCCGACGCCACCCGACACCTGCATCAGGTTTTTGATGGTTTTGATCAGATCGTCCGGCGTGCCGATGGTCGAGGCGGCATTCTCGCCACCCGCCGTCTTCTCGACGGCATCTTCGGGTGAGCTGAACGGCTGCACGCCCGGCCGCTGCAGCGTCTTCACCGTATATTCGTTATGCCAGCGCATCAGCCCCGGCCCGGCCTCGCGCGCCGCCTGTTCGCGTGTCTCGGCAATGTGCCAGCTCAACAGCACCCGCCAGTTGGCCCGGTCCACCGTGGTGCCGTGCTTTTTGGCGGCATCCTCGGCAAAGCCCCATTGGGTCGGCAGCGCCATCAGTCCCTGCGTGGACATTGAGCCGAGCGATATGATGCCGATCCCGTATTTGCCGGCCAGCGTCATGCCCGACGGCGAGATCTGCGACGCCACCACGAATGGCATCTCTTCCTGCAGCGGCAGGATCTGCAGTGCAGCGTCATTCATGGTGAACCAGTCACTCTTGGCCGTGACGCGCTCGCCTTTGAACAGCCGGCGGATGATGTCGATCGCTTCGTCCTGGCGATCGCGCTGGGTCATCGGATCGATGCCGAGCGTATGCGCATCGGAGGCGAGCGCGCCCGGCCCGGAGCCAAAGATGGCCCGCCCGCCGGTCATATGGTCGAGCTGCACCATGCGCTGGGCGACATTGTAGGGGTGATGATAGGGTAGCGAGATCACGCCGGTGCCGAGCCGGATCCGCTTGGTACGCTCGCCGGCGGCGGCCAGAAACATCTCCGGCGAGGCGATCATCTCCCAGCCAGAGGAATGATGCTCGCCGCACCAGAATTCGTCATAGCCGAGTGAATCCAGCTGCTCGACCAGATCGAGATCCCGCCGGAATTGCAGCATCGGATGTTCGCCGATCGGATGGTGGGGAGCGAGAAAGGCGCCGAACTTCACGCGAGCCATGGAGGTTTCCTCTTTGTAATGTTTTTCGTTGTCCGCAGCCTATGGCTGCCATTGGCGGCGTCAATGCATTTGGCAGCATGGCCGCGACGCGCTGCCGCATCGTGCCGCCTTGCGGAACAATCACTGCCATCACCATTTTAAGCCTGCACCGCATTGCTGATGCAGGCGGGCAGGAGGACCAATGAGCTATTTCAAGACCGCTATTCTGTTGGCCGGCATGACCGCTTTGTTCATGGGCGTTGGCTATCTCATGGGCGGCGCGTCAGGCGCGATGATCGCGCTGGTGGTTGCCGCCGGCATGAACATGTTCGCCTACTGGAATTCGGATCGCGCGGTGCTGTCGATGCACGGCGCGCAGCCGGTGGACGCGCGCAACGCGCCGGACCTGTATCGCATGGTCGGTGAGCTCGCCCACAATGCCGGTCTGCCGATGCCCAAGGTCTATATCATGGACAACCCGCAGCCGAACGCGTTTGCAACCGGCCGCAATCCGGAAAATGGCGCGGTCGCCGTCACCACCGGTTTGATGCAGCAGCTGTCGCGCGAAGAGCTCGCCGGCGTGGTTGCGCACGAGCTGGCGCATATCAAGCATCATGACACGCTGCTGATGACCATCACCGCCACCATTGCCGGTGCGATCTCGATGATCGCCCAGTTCGGCATGTTCTTTGGCGGCAACCGCAACAACAATGGTCCCGGCATGATCGGCCAGATCGCGCTGATGATCCTCGCGCCGCTCGCCGCCATGCTGGTGCAGATGGCGATCAGCCGCACCCGCGAATATGCGGCGGACGAGATGGGCGCACGCATCTGCGGCCAGCCCATGTGGCTCGCCTCGGCGCTGGCCAAGATCGAAAACGCGTCGCATCAGATCCCGAATGAGGATGCCGAGCGCGCACCGGCGACCGCGCATATGTTCATCATCAATCCGCTGTCGGGCCGGGCCATGGACAGTCTGTTCACGACGCATCCGGCCACGCAAAACCGAATCGCGGCGCTGCAGCAGCTGGCGAGCCAGATGGGCGCACGCGGCGGCACGCTGCAGCAGCGACCGGTAGCGCCCGCCGCGACCGGCCCGTGGAATGGCGGCAATGCGCCGCGTCGTGGCCCGTGGGGCTGATCGCCCGCAAAGGCGATCGAATAAGTCACTGCGCAGCCATGTTCGGTTCAACGAAATCCGGACATGGCTGCGCGGCGTTCAGCCACTGACGAGTTTTCTTGTGTCCGCATTCTGAATGGTGATCGTGTCCGTCAGTGCCACGGAGATATGTCACCGATGCTGCGACGCCTTCTGATGCTTGGTCTTTTCTGCCTGGTCGGCGCTGGTGGCTCATTCGCTGAGGCCACGATCCCCACCAAGGATATTCCAAACGCGCGTGATAATGTGTTGCTCAAGCGCTATGACGGTTCATTCATCGTCAGTTATGAACGGCTGGCCTTCACCGATCTGACGATCCCGCTGTCGAAGCTGGAAAAGGCCGGCGAGAGCGAACGCGATCGGATGAACAACCAGATTTACAAACCGAAGCAGGCGCTTGAGGTCGAGGGCGCAAGAACACGCATCGCCTATCTGCTGCCCGCCAACCGCTCGCCGCTGGAAGTGCTGCGCAACTATCAGGATGTGGTGAAATCGGCCGGCGGCGAAGTCCTGTTCAGCTGCAAGGGCGAGGATTGCGGCGGCGAAGCGACCCGCGCGAGCTCGGGTGGCGGCGGCGATATGAGCTTGATGATGCATTTCGTCACCGAAGCTCAGATCAAGGATGCCGATTTCTCCAACGGCAAATGCGCTTTGGCATCAGGTATCGATGATCAGCGTTTCTTCGCGGCAAAAATTCCGCAGCCCGGCGGCGAGGCTTACGTCACCGTGCATACGTTCCAGGTGAAAGACGATCTCTACTGCAAGGCGTTCAACGAGCGGACGGTCGCGCTGGTGCATGTCGTGGAGCCGAAGCCGCGCGAGCAGAAGATGGTGGTGGTGAAGGCCGACGAGATGGCGAAGACGATCGGCTCGACCGGCCGTGTCGCGCTATACGGAATCTTCTTCGATACCGCGAAGTCGGATCTCAAGCCGGAGTCGGCGCCGACTTTGCAGGAAATCGCAGGCTTGCTGTCATCCGATCCGAAGCTCGCCGTGCTGATCGTGGGCCATACCGACAATCAGGGCGCTTACGACTACAATCTCGATCTGTCCCGCCGTCGCGCGGAAGCAGTGGTTGCTGCGCTGACCGCCAGTTACCGCGCCGACGGCAAACGCCTGCGCGCGGCCGGCGTCGGCATGCTGGCGCCCGCAGCATCGAATGATGCCGATGACGGGCGCGCCAAGAACCGGCGCGTGGAGGTCGTGAAGCTGAACTGATGACGGGTCTATTTCGCCGTCATCCTGTTCCACGCGTCCAGCCCGGCGATCTTGTAGGCTTCCGCCAGCGTTGGATAGTTGAACGTGTTCTGGATGAAGTAGTCGATGGTGCCCTTCAAATTGAGCACGGCCTGGCCGATATGGATCAACTCCGTGGCGCCTTCGCCCAGAATATGCACGCCCAGCAGACGCTTGGTACGGGTCGAGAATATCATTTTCATCATGCCGGTGTTCAGCCCCATGATATGGCCACGTGAGGTCTCGCGGAAACGCGCGATACCGACCTCGTAAGGAATGCCCTTTTCGCGCACTTCCTCTTCAGTGAGGCCCGTGGTCGAGATCTCCGGCACCGAATAGATGCCATATGGGAAGAATTCCGGGGGCGCATGCGCGTCAATGCCAAGCGCGTGGCAGGCAGCGACGCGACCCTGTTCCATCGATGTGGAGGCGAGCGACGGAAAGCCGATCACGTCGCCGGCCGCATAGATATGCGGGATATTGGTCTGCATGGTCGTCGGATCCACCTTGATGCGGCCGCGATGATCGACCTCGATGCCGGCGGAGTCGAGCTTTAGCGCGTCGGTTGCGCCGACGCGGCCGGCGGCGAAGAGCAGCATGTCGGACGTGACATGGCGACCATCGGCGAGGTCAGTGACGATATGCCCGCTCTCGGCCAGTCTGATCGACGACACCTTCGATCCCAACCGCAATGCGACATTACGATCGCGCAGTTCATGCATGAACTCGCCGATCAGCTCCTTGTCGATGAAATCCAGAAAGCTCGATCGTGGCTCGATCAGCGTCACCGCCACGTCGAGCGCGCTGAAGATGGTCGCATATTCGACGCCGATCACGCCGGCGCCGACCACGGCGAGGCTGCGGGGCAGCTTTGGCAGTTCGACCACTTCATCGCTATCGAGCACGCTACTGCCATTGAACGGCACGTAATCCGGACGGAAAGGCCGGGTGCCACAGGCGATCAGGATTTTTGCGCCGGTGACCCGTTTGATATCGCCGCGTTCCGAGACGATCTCGATGTCGTGCGGGCCGGTGAAGCGTGCTTCGCCGTTCGCGGTGCGCACGCCGTTGCGGCTGAACTGATGCTCCAGCACTTCGACTTCGTGATTGAGCGTCTTGTGCAGCCGCGCGATCAGATCCTGTGCGCCGATATCCTGCTTGACGCGATAGCCGAGCCCGTAAAAGCCGCGCTCGCGCCAGCCGGAGAGGTTCAGCACGGTTTCACGCAGCGTCTTGGAGGGGATCGTGCCTGTATGCACCGAGACCCCGCCGACCCGCCGTCCTTTCTCCACCACCAGCACCGATTTTCCGAGCTTGGCACACTGGATGGCGGCACGCCGGCCCGATGGGCCAGAGCCGATGACGATCATATCGTAGTCATGCATGGGGCAATGTCTCGGAGGGAAATGAGCCGGCTACAAACTCATGCAGCAATCAGGCCAGACGGTGTGCGCCGACATCTCTACAACGGATTTGCGACAGTCCTTTGGCCTGGGATGTAACGTTCGCCGCGTCTGCGCGTAGGGAGAGGGGAGGAACGTGACGTTCGACATGACGTCGAGCGACGTTGCTCACCTGGGAGAAACGACCATGAAGAAAACCGTTCTCGCCGCCGTCTGCGCCGTTGCCATTGGAGTAACCCCGTTCGCTGCCATGGCGCAGGACTCCAAGATGGGCGGAGGCATGCAGAAGAGCGACGGCGCGTCGCAGGGCATGGCCAAGGACAGCATGAAGAAAGACGGCATGAAGAAAGACTCCATGCACAAGGACGGCATGAAGAAGGACAACAACATGATGATGAAGAAGAATTAGGCCTCGTCGGTGCCTCTGCCCTGCATGACCTGTCATGCAGGGCTTCTCATAATACCTTTCTTGCAAAGTATTTCTGCAGATCGCGTTTGGTTGATGGGTTTTTGAGGGCGAATCGCTATTATTTTGCAGTGCAGCAACCATATGTCGTCGGTGCTGTTGTATAAGCACGCCGACCCTAGGAGCTGCCGTGTCCCTCGCCGATAACATCGAATTCTTCCGCAACCTGCCGAAAATACCGGGTGCGATGAACGGCCTGGGGCGTACGCAGCTTCCCGCCGGTGATAGCCCGCTCGATGAAGTCACCGAGTTCGGCAGCAATCCCGGCGATCTGAAGATGTTCGTTTACGCACCGGAGCGGCTGGCGCCAAAGCCGGCCCTCGTTGTGGTGCTGCATGGTTGCACGCAAACGGCCGCTGGCTATGACATCGGCAGCGGCTGGTCGAAGCTGGCGCAGCGCTATGGCTTCGTGCTGCTGATGCCGGAGCAGAAGCGCGCCAATAACAGCAACACCTGTTTCAACTGGTTCACGCCCGAAGATATCGCGCGCGGTAGCGGCGAAGCGCTGTCGATCCGCCAGATGGTCGAACATGCCGCCATCGCCCATGGCGTCGATCCCGCCCGCATCTATATCACCGGCCTGTCGGCCGGCGGCGCCATGACCTCGGTGATGCTCGCCACCTATCCGGAGGTCTTTGCCGCCGGCGCCATTATTGCCGGCCTGCCTTATGGCGTCGCACAATCCATGCAGGAAGCGCTGGCCGGGATGTATCGTGCGCCCACCCGCAGCGCGCAGGAACTCGGCGATCTCGTCCGCAAGGCGTCGCCGCATCAAGGGCCATGGCCGCGTGTGTCGGTCTGGCATGGTGCCGCCGATCGTACCGTCAATCCTGCCAATGCCGGCGAGATCGTCAAGCAGTGGCTCGATCTGCACGGCCTGCCGGATGCGCCGATGTCGGCTGGCGATGTCGATGGCTATCCGCGCGACGTGTGGTGGAATGGCGATGGCGAGACGATGGTGGAGTCCTACACCATCACTGGAATGGCCCATGGCACGCCGCTCGCCATCGAGGGCCAGGAGGACGCGTACGGCGCGGCCACCAAATTCATGCTCGATGCCGGTATCGCATCCTCCTGGCACATTGCGAAGTTTTTTGGTCTGACCAAGCAAGCGCCGATCTACACAGCGGCCCTGGAAGAGTCGGGCACCCGACCGTCGCGCCCGCAGCAGCCGCGCGCGGACCAAGATCGCCGCAATGCGCGGCGTGATCCCCCAGGCCGGCGGGCACTCGACGTCTCCGGCACCATCACCCGCGCGCTGAAGGCGACAGGCCTCATCAAATAGTCGCTGGCCGGATCGCGCGCGGACGTTGCGATTTGCGTGCGTGATGCGCCGCGGCTAACGTCGCGCGTCAATTCATACGGATCGATTGTTCCCGCATATGGCGGCAGAGCTCAAAGAGAACCAGGTCGATTTCCTCGCCGACGGCGGCGAAATGGGCGCATTGATGCGGGCCTATGATTGGGGTTCCACGTCGATCGGCGTGCCATCCACATGGCCGCAAGGGCTGCGCACCGCGATCCGTATCCTGCTCAACACCTATCATCCGATGTTCATCTGGTGGGGCGACAATCTCATCCAGTTCTACAACGATGCCTATCGTCAAACGCTCGATGATGCGCAGCACCCGCGCGCCCTGGGCGCGTATGGCCGTGAATTCTGGCACGAAGTCTGGGCCATGGTTGGCCCGCAGGTGGATCAGGTGATGTCGGGCGGTGGCCCCACCTGGAACGAAAATCAGCAGATCCCCGTCACGCGCAATGGTAAGCTGACCCACGGCTACTGGACATATGGCTACAGCCCGCTGGATGGTGATGACGGTATCAGTGGCGTGATGGTGATCTGCCGCGACGTCACCGCTGATCATTACGCCAATCTCGCTTTGCGCGAACGCGAGGCCGAATTGGCGCGCGTGCAGGAAATCGGCAAGATCGGCGGCCTCGAAGTCGATCTGCGCACCGGTTTTCGTAACCGCCGCTCGCCGGAATATCTGCGCATCCACGGCCTGCCGCCGGACGCCACCAATGAGACCCATGAAGAATGGGTGGCCCGTGTTCATCCCGACGATCGCGAAGCGACCGAGCGCAAATTCATCGAGGCCGTGAAAAGCGGCGCCCGTGACTATGGGGTGGAATATCGCATCCATCGTCCGAGCGACGGCGAGCTGCGCTGGATCTCCGTCAAGGCAATCATCGAGCGCGACGAGGATGGCAAGCCGATCCGTCTTGTGGGCGCGCATACCGATGTCACCGAGGAAGTTCAGGCCCGTGAAGCCTTGCTGCGCAGTGAAGAGGAGGCGCGGCAACTTGCGCTCAAGCTCGCCGAGCTCAATGCCACGCTGGCCGAGCGCGTGCGCGAGAAGACGCGCGAGCGCGACCGCATCTGGAGCGTGTCGCGCGATCTCCTGATGGTCGCCGATTACGGCGGCGCCTGGCGCACCGTGAATCCGGCCTGGACCCAGGTACTCGGCTGGAGCGAAGCCGATCTGCTCGATCGCACCTCGCGCTGGCTCGAACATCCCGACGATCAGGCCAAGACCATGGCTGAGGTCGAGAGGCTCGCTTCCGGCCAGCAAACGGTGCGCTTCGAGAACCGCCTGCGCCATAAGGATGGTTCCTATCGCTGGCTGTCCTGGACCGCCGTGCCCGACGACGATCTCATTTATTGCGTGGCCCGCGACATCACCGAGGAGAAAGCCGCAGCAGAGCGGCTGAAGGCGACCGAGGAGGCCCTGCGCCAGTCGCAGAAGATGGAGGCCGTCGGCCAGCTCACCGGCGGCATTGCGCATGACTTCAACAATCTGCTCACCGGCATCGTCGGCTCGCTCGATCTGATGCAGACGCGGTTGGGGCAGAACCGCCTTGAGAGCCTGCCGCGCTATATCGATGCCGCGATGACCTCGGCCAATCGCGCGGCGGCACTGACGCATCGCCTGCTGGCTTTTGCGCGCCGGCAGCCGCTGGTGCCGAAATCGGTCGACGCCAATGCGCTGGTGGTGTCGCTGGAGGATCTGCTGCGCCGGACCATCGGCGAAAAGCTCGATCTCGATATCGCCACTGCCTCGGATCTCTGGTTCACGCTGTGCGATCCCAACCAGCTGGAAAGCGCGCTGCTGAATCTCGCCATCAATGCGCGCGACGCGATGCCCGATGGCGGCAAGCTGGTCATCGCCACGCGCAATATTCACGTCGGCACCATCACTGCCGACACGCCGGCGCTGACGCCCGGCGACTACATCTGCATCGCCGTGACCGATACCGGCACCGGCATGACGTCCGACGTGCTGGCACGCGCCTTCGACCCGTTCTTCACAACCAAGCCGATCGGGCAGGGCACCGGCCTTGGCCTGTCCATGATCTATGGTTTTGCGCGGCAGTCGAACGGGCATGTCAGTATCGACAGCCGCGTCGGCTTCGGCACCACGGTCAATGTCTATCTTCCGCGCTATGAAGGCGCTGCGTCGGAAGCGATCACCGGCAGCCAGCGCGACGAGCATCAATCGGCCGGCGAGACCGTGCTGGTGGTCGAAGACGAGCCGGTTGTGCGCTCGGTCGTGGTCGAGATGCTGCAGGACGAGGGCTACCGTGTGCTGGAAGCGGTAGATGGCCCATCGGGCCTGGCAGCATTGCGCCGCGAGCCGACCATCGATCTGCTTGTCACCGATGTCGGCCTGCCCGGCATGAACGGCCGCCAGCTCGCCGATCAGGCCCGCGAGACCAGGCCGGATCTCAAGATCCTGTTCATCACCGGCTACGCCGAAAGCGTCGCCATGGCGGAAGGCTTTCTACTGCCTGGCATGGAAATGATCACCAAGCCATTCGATCTGGATGTGCTGTCGCGGCGCATCCGCGCCATGGTGACTTAGCCGATCCCCGCATCGGCAATCGGTTCCCCCGCGCACGCGAAAAATTCCCGTTCGACGCGCGTGTTTCCGCGTTTCTATCTCCGGAACCATTGCCCGGCGACGCGCTTGTCGTGCCGCAATATATGCAATCGCAAAATGGAGATCATCATGATCCGCCGTCTTCTTGGAACTGCCGCCATCGTTGCCACGATGGCACTTCCTGCCGTCGCTCAGGCCCAGGGCGTTCCCGGTGGCATCGAGCGTGGCGCACGCGATGGTGAGCGTGCGGCCGGCCCGATCGGCGCCATTGTCGGTGGCACCGTCGGCGGTGTTGTCGGCGGCGTTGCCGGCATCCTTGGTGTCGATGACCGCCCGCGTTTCCGTAGCTATGTGGTCGATCAGCGTCGCCCGTCCTACACCTATGATAGTGATGTCCGCGTCGGCGCGGTGCTGCCCGCCAGCGGTGTGACCTATTACGAGGTGCCGGCTGAATATTCGGCCGCCCGCGAATATCGCTACACGGTGGTGAATGGCCGTACGGTGCTGGTCGAGCCGCGCTCGCACCGTATCGTCGAAGTGATCGACTAAGAGTCGTCCACCTGACTCATTGAGAGCAACGCATCTCCCAAACTGCAGGTCGTCCCGGTCGGGCGGCCTGCCTTGTTTTGTAGGCCAACTAATCACTGCGACAAATCTGCGGGGCGCCACAGCTCGTGCAACTTTTCGTCACATTTGGCGTTACTAAAACCATGATGACGAAGCCAGATACTTGGTATGTTGCATTTGGACCGGACCGGACGATCAAGTCCGATACCCGCGCGACGGGGCCGGCCCGCACCACCAAAACATTCAAATCCGAAATCGATGCCAAGGTCTTTGCGCGCGAGATCATGGCAAAGGGCTGGACCGCCACGGCCGGCACGCTGAATCCCGTTCAGCCCAAGCGGACCATTGCCGCTTCGCAGATTGACGACTGGATCAATCTTGATCGCGTCGGCTAGCCGGCCCTCAGATCACTTCGTAAGCAAACAGCAGGATGATCAACGTCACGGCGACCAGGCCGCCGAGAAAGCACTGGTCGGCCACTGCCTCATAGCGCGCCGCTGTATGCGGTCGGCCCGCATTGCGCATCGATGCATAGGACGCCACGGCGCCGGCGAGAAAGAATATCGATGCCAGCGCCGCATATTCATCGACCCGGCTGGGGCCGATATCGGGCTCCATCACTTTCACCAGGCCGATCACGGTGGCGCAGACACCAATCATCGTGCCGGAGCTCGGCAGGATATGTTTTGAGAGCGCCTTGTCCCTCGCGATCTCGGCCTTCGGTATGTGCTCCTCAGGCATGATCGGTCAGGCCATCCCGGTGAGGAACGGATTAGTCATCCGCTCCTGGCCGATGCTGGATCCCGGACCGTGGCCGCAGATGAAGCCGACATCATCACCGAGCGGGATCAGCTTGGTCGTGATCGAATTGATCAGCGTCTCGTGGCTGCCGCCAGGCAGATCCGTGCGACCGACCGAGCCGGCAAACAGCACATCGCCCACATGGGCGAATTTCATCTCCTTGCTGTAGTAAACAACGCTGCCTGGCGAATGGCCGGGGCAATGCAGGATGTCGAAGGAGAGCCCGCCGATGCTGACTTTGTCGCCTTCGTTGAGCCAGCGATCCGGTTTGAAGTTGCGAACACCGGTGATGCCGTAATTGGCGCCAGAGGATTCGACATTGTCGAGCAGGTAATCGTCGGCCTGGTGCGGGCCGATGATCTCGACCTTCAGCGCATCGCGTAATTCGGCAGCGCCGCCGACATGGTCGATATGGCCGTGGGTGATCCAGATCTGCTCGACTTTCACATCGGCTTTCGCGATGGCTTCGAGGATCAGCGGCACGTCGCCGCCGGGATCGATCACGACGGCCTGCCGGGTGGCTTCATCCCACAGGAGCATGCAGTTCTGCTGAAACAGCGTGACGGGAATGATGGTGCCGCCCGCCTGGGCCTTGGGTGCGTTCTGTGTCATCGCGCCACAATGCCGATTTTTATCCGAGAGGGAAGAGCCCCTCACCCGAAACCTTCGGTTTCGACCTCTCCCCGGTGGGGAGAGGTGTCCGAGCGTCGTTGCGAAGTTTCTAGATGTTTGGCGAGCATCGTAGCCGCTTCACCTTCCCCACCGGGGAGAGGTCGGATCGCACGTGCGATCCGGGTGAGGGGGCTACGCTCCGTCCGAACTACTTCTTCAACTGCACTTTCAACGTCGCCTCCACTTCGCGGTCAAACGACGAAGCCTTTGGGGCCGCCGTCTTGTCGCGTTGGGCGGCCACATAGGCATCGCGCTTGGCGACCAGTGCCGCGAGCTTGGTGTTCAGTTCCTTACGCACTGCCATCTGCTTGCCGAGTTCGGCCGTGCGATCCTGCATTGACAGTTTTCGCAGCGAATCCGGCAATTCCTCATCCTTGATACCATCAAGCTTCTTGCCGCCCGAGGCCACGTCGCTCACCAGATCACCGCCGCCGGTCACGGCCTCCGACGACACCTTCGCCTTCTTGTTGATGTAGCTCGCCATGTCAGACGCCGATGCCGGCGCCGCGCGCGCGACCTCCGTCAGCTGTCGCGTCTTCTCCTCGGTGCGCTTCTGCAGCGCACGCGGGCCATAGGGGATCACCGTCTTGTTGATCTCGTTCTGCAGGATGATGATCTCCTCATCGTAGGGCGTCTCGATGATCACCACCTGTCCGCCATCCTGCGGGATGGCCATGAAGCGGCCATCGCCGCGCTGGGCCACATCGCGCCAGACGCGTTCGGTATCACGGGCGCCGCCGGTCAGCACCGCATTGACGATGATGTCCTTCTGCTGCGCCACCTTCATCGTGGTCTCGTATTTGGTGTCCTGCGCATAATCCATATGCGGCGGGGCGTCGCCGACCAGGAACACGATGCGGCGGGCATCGCTGCCTTTGGTCCATTGCAGCTTGTTGACGGCGACATCGAGCGCTTCGTTGACGCTTTCGGGCCAATCGCCGCCGCCCTGCGCACGCACCTGCAGCAGGTTGGCGTAGAGGTCCTGGATGTCGGTGGTGAGGTCGAATTTCTTTGTCACATAGTCATCGCCGATATCGCGATAGGCGACGAGGCCAATGCGGATCTCAGCGTCCGGATTCTGGTCGAGGATTGAGGTCGCGATCGACCAGATTTTTCGCTTGGCGCCTTCGATCAGGCCGGCCATGGAGCCGGTCGTATCGAGCACAAAAGCGACTTCGACAGTGGGTTTTGCGTGCGAAATCGACGCGAACAGGACTTGCGGCAAACTTGCGGCAGCGGCGATCAGAGCGACGCGGCCGATACGGGCTAAACTCATGGAATGTCTCCGGTTCTTTCGCTTGATCACGCGCGCGTGAGCGTGCTTTGCGGTTTCAGGCGCCGGTTTGGTTTGGTGCGGCAACACAGAGGCAGCACAGCGGCATTCCAGCGGCCGGCGTCTGCGGGGCGTATTGGGCGCTCCTGCTGAAATCGGCTAAGTTCGTCGCCATGGAATCGACCGCCGTTCAAAGCCCGACGCTGATTTTCGACCGCCGCCAGTCCGAGACGGCATTGGCCATCGCGCGCGGAACCGTGCGCCTGCTGCGCTCGCTCGGATTCTCATGCGTGGCGGAGCTGTCGCTGCCGTCGGGGCGGCGGGCGGATCTGGTGGCGATGAACGAGAAGGGCGAGATCTGGATCGTCGAGATCAAGTCATCGGTGGAAGATCTGCGCGCGGACCAGAAATGGCCGGACTACCGCACCCATTGCGACCGGCTGTTCTTCGCCTTCACGCAGGATCTGCCCTGCGAGATTTTTCCCGGCGACACCGGACTCATCGTGGCGGATGCCTATGGCGCGCATGTGCAATGCGAGGCGCCGGAGCACAAGCTTCCTGCGGCCACGCGCAAGTCGATGATGCTGCGATTTGCAATGACGGCAGCCCACAGATTGAACAGGCTGCACGACCCTCAAGGTCATGCAGCCTGGCCGAATGAGTTTTAGCTATCTCAATCCCTCATGGTGAGGAGGCGCACAGCGTCGTCTCGAACCATGAGTTGCTTGGTCCATCCTTCAAGACGCCGCGCTGTGCGCGGCTCCTCAGGATGAGGGGGGAGTGTGTAGCTCTCTTACCTCGGCGCGCGTTTCGCGAGGATGCGCTGCAGGGTGCGGCGATGCATGTTGAGGCGGCGCGCGGTTTCCGAGACGTTGCGGTTGCACATCTCATAGATGCGCTGGATGTGCTCCCAGCGCACGCGATCCGCCGACATCGGATTGTTCGGCAATTCCGACTTGTCGCTATCGATCGCGAGCAATGCATTGACGACGTCGTCGGCATCGGCCGGCTTCGACAGATAGTCGACGGCGCCCATCTTCACCGCGGTGACGGCGGTGGCGATGTTGCCATAGCCGGTGAGCACGATGGCGCGGGCGTCCGGGCGCTGCTGCTTCAATGCGGAGACGACATCGAGGCCGTTGCCATCACCGAGGCGAAGATCGACCACGGCGAAAGCCGGCGCCGACTTGCCGATGTGAGCAAGTCCGTCGGAGACGGTATCGCAGGAGGTGACGGTAAAACCGCGGGTCTCCATCGCGCGTGACAGGCGTTCCAGAAACGGCTTGTCGTCCTCAACGATCAGGAGCGAGCGGTCGGTCTGTTCGGTCACTTCGGCAAGAGCGTTCACGGTTTCAAATCCTCCATCTGCAATCTTCCCTAGCATATGGCGTCGCAGACTTCATCTGCCAAGAACGTGAACATTTGGATAGCTTGCAAGCGAAGTTAAAAAACGCAGGCTTTTTCGCGGGAAAACGGGTGGTGAACGCCTGGAACGATGCTAAATCTGCGCGGCGTGATGTCGCAGAGCAGCATGCATCGGGGAAATATCAAGAAAGCAGATCCGGAATGGACGCGACTTCACAGGGGAAGAATGACGAGGCTTCGATTCGTTACGAAGGCTGGCGGATCGTCGGTGTCTGCTTCGTTCTTGCGACTTTCGGATGGGCGCTCGGCTTCTATGGACAGAGCGTCTATCTTGCGGAACTCCAGCGCGTTCATGGCTGGCCGGCCTCGACCATCGCCACGGCCACCACCTTTTTCTATCTCGTCGGCGCGTTGCTGGTCGCCTTTGTCAGCGAGGCGATGCGCGCGCTCGGGCCGCGCAACACTCTGCTTGCCGGCGTCGGCATGCTCAGCGTCGCGACCCTCCTGCTGGGCCAGATCACGGCGCCATGGCAACTCTACGCGGTGAATGTGCTGCTCGCTTTCGGCTGGGCCGGCACCAGTCTCGGCGCCATCACCAACACGCTCGGCATGTGGTTCGACAAGAAGCGCGGCATGGCCATCAGCCTCGCGCTCAATGGCGCGAGCTTTGGCGGCATCGTCGGGGTGCCGCTGCTGGTGGCCGCGAGCAATGCGTTCGGCTTTGCCGGCGCAACGATGGCGGCGGTTGGTGCAATGCTGTTGCTGCTGGTGCCGGTCATCATCTTGTTCGTCGGTCACCCACCGCATCGCGCGACCATCGGCAATGTCGCAGCAGCGGATGCGCCGTCATCGACGCGCATTCGCGCGCAGGCGATGCGCGATGTCGCCTTCCTCACGGTCACCATCGCGTTCGCGCTCGGGCTGTTCGCGCAAGTCGGCTTCATCGTTCACCTGATCTCGTTTCTCGATCCGGTGATCGGCCGTGAGCGCGCAGCAGCCGCGATATCGCTGATGACCGTGATGGCGGTGGTCGGCCGTGTGCTGTTCTCGACGGTGATCGACCGGCTCAATCAGCGGATGGCAGCGGCATTCTCGTTTGTCAGTCAGGGCGTGGCGCTGGTGATCGTCATCAATTTCCACAACGACGCGCTGATCTTCTTCGCCTGCGCGCTGTTCGGCTTCTCGGTGGGAAACCTGATCACACTGCCGGCGCTGATCGTGCAGCGCGAATTCGATCCGCGCTCATTCGGTGTGCTGGTGAGCTTGATTACGTCGGTGACGCAGGTGACCTACGCTTTCGGACCGGGCATCGTCGGCTGGCTGCGCGATCTTTCGGGGAGCTATAGCGTGCCGTTCTTTAGCTGCATGGCGCTGCAGATGATGGCGGCCGTGATGATCATGGTGCGGGGGCGGGCCGTGAAACTCTGATCCTCATGGTGAGGAGGCGCGAAGCGCCGTCTCGAACCATGAGATTGTGGCGCTCCGGAGTTTGCGGCCATCCTTCGAGACGCGCGCGAGGGCGCGCTCCTCAGGATGAGGAGGAGTGTTGTTATGCCTCCCTTGCCTTCAACAAATCCTCCACATCCAGCCGCTTCGTGAACATCGCGATCTCGCCATTGGCATCGCGCGGCCATTCGTTTTCCGGGCGGTCCCAATACAGCTCCACGCCGTTCTGGTCGGGATCGCGCAGATACAGCGCCTGGCTGACACCGTGATCGCTGGCGCCGTCGAGCTGGATGCCGGCTTCGAGCACGCGGTGCAGGGCATCGGCGAGCGCCGCGCGGGTCGGATACAGGATGGCGGTGTGGAACAGGCCGGTGGTGCCGGGCGCCGGTGGGTGCCCGCCTTTGCTTTCCCAGGTGTTGAGGCCGATGTGATGGTGATAGTCGCCGGCGGCGATGAACACCGCTTGGTCGCCATAGCGCTGCTTGACCTGGAAGCCGAGCACGTCGCGATAGAAGCCGAGCGCGCGGTCGAGATCGGCGACCTTGAGATGCACATGCCCGATCCTGGTGCCGGCGGGGATCGGCGGGTTGGTGGCGGGCATGAGAGGCTCCTGAGTGATGTGATGCTCGCAAAGAGCTAGGCACCGAATCAGTGGATGGGTAGAGCGTCCTCGCGAAACCCATCGTTTCCGGAAATAGCGCGAACGTAGGATGGGTTGAGCGTCAGCGATACCCATCAGGGCTTGGCGCATGCGGTGATGGGTTTCGCTTCGCTCAACCCATCCTACGAAGAGGCAAGCTCCGATACCTGCCCATCCGGCAAGCCGAACTCATACGTGTTCAGCGTCATCGACACCATCGTGTAATAGCCGCACAACCCGATGATCTCCGCCAGCGCCTTGGCGCCGAGTACCTCATTGGCTTCATCGTAAAGCGGCTTCGACAGTCCCTGCGCCTCGTGCAGCGATTTCGCGACATCGTAGATCACGCGCTCCCTCGTCTCGCCGAATGTCGGCGTACGACGGTTCTTGATGTCCTCGATGATGGCCGGATCGAGGCCGGCATTGAGCGCAAACCGCTTGTGGGCATACCATTCGAAATGCGCCGTCCAGTGGCGAGCGGTGACCAGGATCGCAAGCTCGGCATGGGCATCCGACAGTGACGTATCGTAGCGCAGAAACGCGCCGAGGCGCGTGGCGTGGCGCGCCATTTCCGGGCTGGCGAGCCACGCCATCATCGGCTCCGGCGGCTTGCCGCGCTTGCTGGCGATAGATTCGTCATAGATCGCTTTCTGGTCGGCGGACATTTCGCCAGGCGAAAGAAGTTTCAGGCGCATCGCGTTTCCTCGTCTTGGTCTTGTTGGCAACGAAACTAACGGTTCTTCGCAAGCCACCACAAGCCATTGAATTCCACGGTCTGGCGGGTAAGCTTCGCGCCAACAACAATGCGGGCGCCCCACGCTTGCGCACAAACAACAGGAAACACCCGATGCCGGATCTCGATCAATTCCGCAGCGACACCCGCGCCTGGCTGGAAGCGAACTGCCCGCCGGAGATGCGCAAGCCCGTCACGGCCGACGAGGATGTGTTCTGGGGCGGCCGCAACACCAAATTTGCATCGGAGCCGCAGCGCCTCTGGTTCGAGCGCATGCGCGACAAGGGCTGGACCGTGCCGGACTGGCCGAAGCAATATGGCGGCGGCGGCCTCGATGGCGCCGAGGCGAAAGTGTTGCGGGAGGAGATGGCAAGGATCGGCGCGCGGCCACCGCTGTCGAGTTTTGGCATCTGGATGCTCGGGCCGGCGCTGTTGAAATATGGCAATGACGCGCTGAAGCAGGAGCATCTGCCGAAGATCGCGGCGGGCCTGATCCGCTGGTGCCAGGGCTATTCCGAGCCCAATGCGGGCTCCGATCTCGCCTCGCTGCAGACGCGCGCCGAGAGCGACGGCGATCACTATGTGATCAACGGCTCGAAGATCTGGACGTCTTACGCGAATTACGCCGACTGGATCTTCTGTCTGGTGCGCACCGATGGCGCTGCCAAGAAGCATGACGGCATCAGCTTCATCCTGTTCGACATGGCGTCCACGGGCGTCTCGACCAAGCCGATCCTGCTGATCTCCGGCAGGTCGCCGTTCTGCGAGACCTTCTTCGACAATGTGCGTGTGCCGAAGTCGCATGTGGTCGGCACCGTCAATCGCGGCTGGGATGTCGCAAAGTATCTGCTGCAGCATGAGCGGGCGATGATCTCCGGCATGGGCGAGCGCGGCGTCGGCCGTCCGCTCGGCCAGGTCGCCGCGGATACGGTCGGTGTCGATGGTGAAGGCAGGCTCGACGATGCGATGCTGCGCGGGCAGATCGCGACATTCGAGGTGGATGAAGCGGCGCTGTCCTGTGCGGCCGAGCGCGCGGTGGATCTCGCCAAGGCGGGGCAGGGCCATCCCGCGTTTTCGTCGGCGATGAAATATTACGGCACCGAGCTCAACAAGCGCCGCCACGAAATCCTGATGTCGGCCGGCGGCAGCGGCGCGCTGGAATGGGAGAGCGAGCGGTCGCATGAGGGTGCCAAGCCGCGCGCCTGGCTGCGGACAAAGGCGAATTCCATCGAAGGCGGCACCAGTGAAGTCATGCTGGGGATTGTCGCCAAGCGCATTCTGGATTTGCCAGGGGCATGAGCTGCCTCCCACTCCGCCCTCATCCTGAGGAGCGGCCGCAGGCCGCGTCTCGAAGGATGGCGACGGAGCTCCGCATCCTTATGGTTCGAGACGGCGCTGTGCGCCTCCTCACCATGAGGGGACCGAGATAACCCTTTCAACGTCGGATCATCCCATGCCTCTCCTCCTCAACGACGAACAGACCATGCTTCGCGACAGCGCACGCGGTTTCATCGGCGATAAAGCGCCGATTGCTCATTTCCGGCAGCTGCGCGACAGCAAGGACGAAACAGGTTTCTCCCGCGCGCATTGGAAGACCTTTGCCGAGATGGGCTTTGCCGGCCTGCTGGTGCCGGAAGCCCATGGCGGCAGCGGGCTCGGCGCTGTCGAGGCCGGTGTCATCATGGAAGAAATCGGGCGCACGCTGATGCCGTCGCCATTCTTCGCCACGTCGGTGCTAGCGGTCACCGCGCTCCGTGGCGGCAGCGAGGCGCAGCAGGCGGCGTATCTGCCGAAGATCGCGGAGGGCGCGCTGCTCGCGGCGCTGGCTGTGGATGAAGGCAACAAGCATCGTCCGCTGAACATCGCGCTCAAGGCCGAGCGTTCCGGCAATGGCTTCAAGCTCAACGGCGACAAGGCGTTTGTGATCGACGGCCATACCGCCGATCTCCTGATCGTCGCGGCGCGCAGCGGCGGCAGTGCCGGCGAGCGCGAGGGGCTGACACTGTTCGCCATCGACCCCAAGGCCAAGGGTATCGCGATTGAACGCACGGTTATGGTGGACGCGCATAATGCGGCGCGGATCGTGTTCGACAATGTGGCCGTTGATGCGGATAGCGTGCTGGGCGAGGTCGATCAGGGCGGTGCGCTGCTCGATC
This sequence comes from Tardiphaga sp. GW821-FHT12E02, assembly GCF_058807155.1. Lineage (NCBI taxonomy): Bacteria > Pseudomonadati > Pseudomonadota > Alphaproteobacteria > Hyphomicrobiales > Nitrobacteraceae > Tardiphaga > Tardiphaga sp. GW821-FHT12E02. The sequence goes on along the minus strand of NZ_JBXAQK010000001.1, from coordinate 26,850 downwards.
GTGTGCTGAATATCGGTCGTGGTGCAGTCGCAGCTGAAATGGTTGGTCTGTCGGACGAGGTGTTCGGCCGCACGGTGACCTATCTCAAGGAGCGCAAGCAGTTCGGCAAGCTGATTGGCGAATTCCAGGCGCTGCAGCATCGCGCGGCGCATCTCTATACGGAGATCGAGGTGACGCGGGCGGCGGCGATGAAGGCGCTGCAATTGCTCGATGCCGATGCGCCGAATGCGGCGGCGGCCGTTGCTGTGGCGAAAGCCAAGGCCGGCACGACGGCGACGCTGGCGGTGCAGGAGGGCGTGCAGATGCATGGCGGCATGGGCATGACCGACCAGTTCGATGTCGGCCTGTTCATGAAGCGCGCGCGGGTGTGCCAGGAATTGCTGGGAGACAGCAATTATCACGCTGATCAATTGGCGAAGATGAAGAAGTATTGAGGGGGCAACATCCTTTGTCTGTCATCACCCGCGAAAGCGGGTGATCCAGTAAACACCGACGCCGCGGTGCTATTGCTGATGTGAGTGTCTACTGGATCGCCCGGTCAAGCCGGGCGATGACAGTGAGAGGGGGGAGTTAAATCACCTGATCGGCGGCGCGTATTGGATGCCGCCATTGCTCCAGGTCTGGTTCAATCCCCGCGGGATCTTCAGCTTCGAGCCGTCGCCGACATTGCGCTCATACACCTCGCCGTAATTGCCGACATGGCGGATGATGCGGGCGGCCCAGTCCTTCGACAGGCCGAGATCCTCGCCATAGGCGCCATCGGTGCCGACCAGGCGCATCACGTCGGGCTTCTTCGACTTCAGCGCTTCGTCGATATTCTTTGAGGTGATGCCGAGCTCCTCGGCATTGATCATCGCATAGAGCGTCCATTTCACGATCATCATCCAGTCGTCGTCGCGCTGGCGGACGACGGGAGCCAGCGGCTCCTTCGAGATGACATCGGGCAGGATCACATGATCATCCGGCTTCGCCAGCGTCAGGCGCAGGGCATAGAGCTGGGAGGCGTCGGCGGTGAAGGTGTCGCACTGGCCGGAATTATAGGCCTTCAGCACGTCCTCCAGCTTCGGGAATTTCACTTCGGTGTATTTGATGTTGTTGGCGCGGAAGTAGTCCTGCGCATTCAGCACCGTCGTGGTGTTGTCCTGGACACAGACCTTGCTGCCATCGAGCTCCAGCGCCGAGTCGATATTGCGCGACTTCGGGATCATGAAGCTCTGGCCGTCGTAATAGGAGACGGCGGGGAAATAGAGTGCCAGATTGCTTTCGCGCGACATGCTCCAGGTGGTGTTGCGCGCGAGAATGTCGATCTTGCGGCTCTGCAGCTCCTTGAAGCGCTCATTGGCATCGAGGCCGACGAATTTCACTTTCTTCGGATCATCGAAGATGGCGGCGGCCACCGCGCGACAGAAGTCGACATCGAAGCCGGTCCAGTTGCCCTGGGCGTCCGGCGCCGAGAAGCCCGGCAGGCTCTGATTGACGCCGCACAGCACGGCGTCGCGCTTGACGGTGCGTTTCAGCGTCTTGGTGTCGTAGCGTTCATAGGTGATCGCGGCGGCAGCCACGGCGGTGGCGACCGCGAGGCCGATGGCAAGGCCGGTCACGAAAGTGCGTTTCATCGCCATGAGCGGTCAGCCCCCTGATTGTCTGGCAGAATGTGATGCAAAGGATGAGCGGCAGCGCTCAGATTTCCGGCTTCTGCCGGATCACGACCTTGGTGCCGACAGGCACGCGCTCATAGAGATCGCTGACATCGGCATTGACGAGACGGAAGCAGCCGGAGGAGACAGCGGTGCCGATGGTGTCGGGCCGGTTGGTGCCGTGGATGCGATAGACGGTGGCGCCGAGATAGAGCGCGCGGGCACCCATGGGATTGCCGGGGCCGCCGGCCATGAAGCGCGGCAGATAAGGCTGGCGCTGGATCATTTCCGCGGGCGGCGTCCAGTCCGGCCACTCCGCCTTGCGCGAGATTTTCACAAGGCCCTGCCACTGGAAACCGTCGCGGCCGACACCGATGCCGTAGCGCATGGCGCGGCCGTTGCCCTGCACGAGATACAGATAGCGTTCGTTGGTGGAGATGATGATGGTGCCGGGTGGCTCGGTGGTGCGGTAGAGCACCATCTGCTTCTGGAATTCCGGCGGCAACTCGATGGAGTCGTCGGCGATCAGGCCGGGCTCGTCGCCGACATCGGGGCGCTGCATCTGCGCGCTGGCATGCGTGATCGACAATGTCAGTCCGGCTGCTGCAATGACAGCAAGCCCGAGCAGGCGGCGGAGGTCGATCATCCGGTCTCTCCCGATTTGACGGTACGGCAGTGCATAGCATCGCAGCACAAGCACGTGAACCCGTGAATTACCGGCATGGTCGTTGGCGGGAGTGACGATTTGATTAAAAGCGCGGGCAAACAAAAACCCGGAGCAGGAGGCATCCTGTCCGGGTGGAGGCTTGGAGGTTGGGAGGAAAAAGCTGGATTACGCCGCAATACTGTCGATGCCGGCATTGCGCAGGAGATCGGCGAGCTGCTTGCGGGCATAGAACATGCGCGTCTTCACGGTGGAGGCGGGGATGCCGACGATTCCGGCGACTTCTTCCACCGACTTCTCGTGATAGTAGACGAGATTGACAATCTCGCGGTGCGCCGGCGAGAGCTTGGCGACGCAGGCGCGCAGGATTTCGCTGGTGCGGCTGCGGTCCAGGGAGGCTTCCGGCGTGTCGGCGCTGTCGGCGACGTCCATCACCTCGTCCTGGTCGATATCCTCATAGCGGCGCTGGCGTAGCGCGGTAAGCGCCTTGAAGCGCGCGATCGACAGCAGCCAGGTGGAGACCTGCGAGCGGCCCTCGAACTGGCTGGCGGTGCGCCACACGTCGAGGAACACCTGGCTGACCAGATCTTCGGTCGCGGTGACGTCGCGCAGCATGCGCAATACGAAGCGATAGACCCGGACATTGTGACGGGCATAGAGCGTGTGCATCGCGGAGCGATCGCCCTCGGCGATGCGTTCCAGCAGCATCTCGTCCGTGGTGGCCCGAGCGGTGATGATGCCCTGACGGCCTGCGGCGTTGAGTGCGATGACGTTCTGCATGACTGGCTCCCGGTGAAACGCCGGTGATGGGCGTTTCGTTGGATCCAGTTGTTAAGGTTTGCCGGTTTCAGGACGGCGGCTTGAAAAGCGGAAAATGGTTTCGTGGTAGGGAAGAATTGTTTCGTCGGGGCCGGGGCGACGAAACATTCGGGCATGAAAATCGAATGTTTCTAATGAGATAGCATTCCGGACGGCGGATTAAGCCTTCTCGCCGGCGGGCGAGAACAAATAGCCGCCCCCGCGGATTGTACGGATCACGGCGGGTTTTGTCGGGTCGGGCTCGATCTTGCGGCGGATGCGCATGATGCGGAGGTCCACGGCACGGTCGAACGCTTCTGCATCGCGGGCATTGGCGAGCTCCAGCAGCCGCTCGCGCGACAGCACGCGTTTCGGATTGGCGGCGAACACCTTCAGCAGGCCGAATTCGGACGCCGTGAGCGGATGTTCGTTGCCTTCCTCGTCGCGCAGCGCCTGGGCTTCGAGATCAAGCCATTTGGTGCCGAAGCGGACGAGATGATCCTTGCTGTTCTTTGCCGGTGCGGCCTCTGCAGCAGCCTTGGCCGGCCCGCTCCGGCGCAGCACCGAGCGGATGCGTGCCATCAGCTCGCGCAACTCGCAGGGCTTTGCGATGTAGTCGTCGGCGCCGAGTTCGAGGCCGACCACGCGGTCGATCGGGCTCGCCGTGGCGGTGAGCATGATCACCGGCACATTGATGCGGCTCTTGAGATCACGGATGATCGAGAGGCCGTCTTCCTCGGGCATGTTGAGGTCGAGCACCACGAGATCGGGCACCTTGGTGTCGATCTCGCCGCGCAGGCTTTTGCCGCCGTCGCAGAGCGTCACGGTGAAGCCGTGCATCTTCAGATAATCGCCGACCATCTCGCGGGCGGGTGCTTCGTCATCGACGACGATGATATGCGGGCTCGTGCTCATGACTGGGCCTCGATGGTGGCCGGCAGCAGGATGGAAAATGTCGCGCCCTGGCCGGGGCCGGCGCTGTCGGCGGTGACCTCGCCGCCATGCATGTCGACGATGCGCTTGACGATGGAGAGGCCGAGGCCGGTCGAACTCTCGCCGCCGGTGGGTTTGGCGGACAGACGCTGGAAGCGGCCGAACAGGCGGTCGAGATCTTCCGGCGACAGGCCTGCGCCCTCATCGCTGACGCTGATGCGGACATGATCGGCATCGCCATCGACGAGAATATCGATCTTGCCGCCGATGGGCGAATATTTGATCGCGTTGCTGACGAGATTATCGATTGCCTCGCGCATGCGATCGGCATCGCACATTGTGAGATCGGAATGGCCGGGCGATGACACCGTGAGCTGCTGCTGCTTGTTGACGGCCGAGGGACGATTGGCCTCGGTCACTTCGGTGACCAATGCCGAGAGATCGACGGGCTCGCGGCGGATGGTGATATCGAAGGCATCGGCCATGGCGTCGGAGATCAGGTGATCGACCATCGAAGTCAGGCGCTTGGTGGCATCGCGAATGTGATCGATCTGGGCGACGACGCCTTCCTTCGCCGAGCCTGCAGCGATCAGCTCGGTCAGCATCTCGGTGCGGCCGAGAATGACGCCGAGCGGGTTCTTCAGGTCATGGGCGACGGTGCCGAGAATTTCGTTCTTGAAGCCATTGGCGCGCTGCAGCCGCAGCCACTGTGCTGAGAGCCGGCGATTGGCCTGCATCAGCGCGCGGGTGCGCTGGGTGACGCGATCCTCGAGCTGCGTATTGGCGACCTGGAGCTGCTGATACAGGATCACATTGTCGAAGGCGATGGACAGGCGGCTGCCGAACAGCTCCACCAGCGAGCGGTCGGTCTCGGAAAGTTCGCGCTCGGCCTGCAGAAGCACCACCACTTCGCGGCCAGAACCGGTGCGGATGTAAAGTACGGTACGGTGATCGTCGAAGTCATGTTTGCGGCGGCGGAAGGCGTCTTCCACCATCTGCCGCAGATCCTTGTCGAGCAGATCCGGTTTCGGGCAGCCGGTGAAACGGCTGTAGCAGCCGGAGCCCGCGAGCACGGCAAAGTCTTCCTGGCCGCTGCCGCCATCGCGCAGCACCAGGATGCCCGCACAGTCCACATTGAGCAGCGAGGCGATCTGGGTCAGCACGCCTTCAGCCAGCCGCTGCATGGAGCGGAAATCGTACAGCGTGGATGCGGCGTCGAGGATGATTTCGAGGCCACGCCGGGTCTGCACCATGCGTTCGAGCTGCTGATAGGAACGGAGCGCCGCGGTCAGCGAGGTGAACAGCTTGTCGGCGGTGAGTTCGGTCTTCGCCTTGTAGTCATTGATGTCGTAATCGACGATCACGCGGCGCTCGGGTGCCTGGCCGGGCTGGCCGGTGCGCAGGATGATGCGGACGGTTTCGTTATGCAGCTCGTTGCGGATGAATTCGACGAGGGCGAGACCGGCATCGTCGGTTTCCATGATGACATCGAGCAGCACCGCGGCGATGTCGGGATGCTGGCGCATCAGCTCGCGGCCCTCGGCCGCGGAGTAAGCCGAAAGAATTTCCAGCGACTGGCCGTTCAGCGCATAGTCGCTGAGCGCGAAGCGCGTGCCTTCATGCACCGCCTGATCGTCGTCGATGACGGCGATCTTCCATTTGCGGGCATGGGACTCTTCGAGTACCTCGCCGTCGTCTTCGATCAGGTAGAGGACATCGTCCTGGTCGGCCATTGCTGCGTCGTCCCGTCAAATGAGCCGGCGGCACCGGTGGCGCTACGCGGCATGATAATTCGAAATGTCGTGCCTTGCCCCAAACGGGATTCCAGCATCATGCGGCCGCCCAGTTGCTGGGTGACCAGATTGTAAACGATATGCAGACCGAGGCCTGTGCCGCCGTCGTTGCGGCGCGTCGTAAAAAATGGATCGAATGCCTGCCGTTGTACGTCAGGGCTCATGCCGACGCCATTGTCCGAGAAACTGATCTCGATGTCATCGCTGCCGCGCGCCTTGGCGGTGATCGAAATCGCGCCGGGATGCCCTTCCGGGAAAGCGTGATTGGCGGCGTTGAGGAACAGATTGGTCAGGATCTGGCCATAGGAGCCGGGATAGCCGTCCACCAGCAGGCCGTCCGGTACATCCACCGTGATACTGATCGGCGCCTTCTTCAATACCGGCCGCAGGCTGGCGATGATCTGGTCGGTGGCCTCGGAGAGGTTGAACTGACGGCGCTCGGCATGGGAACGGTCCACGGCGACCTGCTTGAACGACTGGATGAGGTCGCCCGCGCGATGCAGGTTGGCGACGAGTTGCTGCGCAGCATCCTGCGATGTCCTGACGAAATCCTCCAGCTGCGAGCGCTTGAGCGGGGACTTCGAGCGCAGTTCGGCATCGAACATCTCGGCGCGACGGGCGAAGCTCGATGCCACCGTGAGGCTGATGCCGATCGGATTGTTGACCTCATGGGCGACGCCGGCGACGAGGCCGCCAAGGGCGGCGAGGCGTTCGGCATCGATCAGGTTCTGCTGGGCGGTGTTGAGTTCGACCAGCGCGCTCTCGGCCCTTTCCTTGGCGGCGCGCAGTTCGAGTTCGGCGTCGCGCTTGGCGATGGCATTCTGGCGGAACACCTCGACGGCGCGCGCCATTGCGGCGATTTCGTCGGTAGCGGTCGTGCCCTGCACCTTGCGATCGAGATCACCGGAGGTGATGGCTCGCATCGAGGTCATGATCTGGCGTAGCGGCAGGCGGATGCTGAGCGTAATAATGATGCCGGCAGTGAGGATGATGCCGAGGAAAGCGCCTGCAATCACCATCACATTGCGGGAGATCGCGGCCAGCGTACGGGCGAAGGTCGTTTGCGCAGCCTGTTCGCGTTGGCGCATCTTCACCGACAGGCCATCGATGGCGGCGATGGTTTCGGCCTGGCTGGCATCGATGGAGTTGCGCAGCAGATCGGTGCGGCTGGACAATTGCTCCGACAATTTGGCGAGGCCTTCGCGCAAGGCGATGGCGCGGCCCCGTAGCCGCTGCAGGGCGATGCGCTGCAGGTCATTGTCGGAGAGATCGGTCATCACCGGAATGGTGCGTTCGATCGTCTCGGCATTGCGGCGGGCCTCTTCGGCGGCGGCCGAGGCCAGCGAGAGATAGTAGGAATTCGCCGCCACCAGCATGGCCGTAAAGGCTTCGCGTGACTTCCCGAGCGCCGGCCAGATCAGGGCATCGCGCTGCCCGGTGGCCCCTTCGATGATGGAATAGAGACCCGCCATGTCCTTGGCCGGGCCGAGCACCTGGTCCTCATAAGTCTTGGCGATGGTGGTCTGCAGCGCGCGCAGCTCGCCGAAGCCCGAGAGGAAGCGTTCCGTCACGCGCTCCAGTTCCTCGACCGATCCCGAAATCATCGGGTCGGTGGAGGCGCGGGTGTTCAGCGTGCCCAGCACGGCTTCGCGCAGCAGCAGGATCTCGGCGAAGAGTTCGGGGCTCGGCTGGTTGATATAGCGATGGATCAGGTTCTGCAGCCGGCCGGTCTCGCTTTCCAAGAGCGCCAGCACCTGGTCGGACTGGCGCACCTGGCGCACATCTTCCCAGGCTGAGGACAGAACGCGGGAGCCACTCCAGATCAGGCCGGCCAGGACGAGGACAACGGCCGAATTCAGTGCTGCAATGGAGAGAATGCGCCAGCGGATCGGAATCGCGCGCACAAGCCCGACGATGCCGGTCCGGCCCTGAGCCGCCAGCCCTTCCTGACCTTCGGATACTTCACTTTGGCTTGTCACCACGAGTGTGTCATCTGGCTTCGGGAAAGGTTCATCTGGCGGACAAACTAAGTCTAAGCTCTTGCAGCTATACTTGCGATTGAACCGAAAGGCATCGGAATTTAACACAGGGTGGCGGGTTCATGCTTAATTCGCCCTTGGCCGTACGCAGCGGCCCGTTAAAACCTTGTCGGACATGTCATTTTCATGATGCGAAAACTCGCGCTGGGATGTTTTGCGCTGCTCGCGGCCATGCTGCCGGCGATCGCGCCGGCGCGGGCGGCCATCGAGGTGCAGTGGTGGCATGCCATGTCCGGCGAGCTGGGCCGGCAGGTCGAGAAGCTGGCGGCCGACTTCAACGCCACCCAGACCGGTTTCCGCATCGTTCCTGTCTACAAGGGCAACTATACGGAGACGGTGACGTCGGCGATCTTCGCCTTCCGCTCGCGAAGTCAGCCGGCCATCGTGCAGGTCAACGAGATCGCGACGGCGACCATGATGGCGGCCAAGGGCGCGACCTATCCGGTCTATGAGCTGATGCGCGACCAGGCGGAGAACTTCACACCATCGGCTTATCTGCCGGCGATCACAGGCTATTACACGGATACGGCGGGCAACATGCTGTCGTTTCCGTTCAATGCCTCGACGCCGATCCTGTACTACAACAAGGATCTGTTCCGCGCGGCCGGCCTTGATCCCGAGCAGCCGCCGAAGACATGGCCGGAGCTGGCCAGCATGGCCAAGCGGCTGCGCTCGGCGGGCACCCCTTGCGGCTTCACCACGTCATGGCCGTCCTGGATCAATGTCGAGAATTTTTTGGCGTTTCACAATATTCCGATGGCGACCAAGTCCAACGGTCTCGGCGGCCTCGATGCGGTGCTGACCATCAACAATCCGACCATGGTGCGCCATATCGCGCAGCTGGCGGAATGGCAGAAGACAAAGCTGTTCGACTATGGCGGCCGCGCGACGGCCGCGGAGCCACGCTTCCAGAAGAGTGAATGCGGAATATTTCTGGGCTCGTCCGGCACACGCGCTGACATTCTCAAGAATGCAAAGTTCGACGTCGGCTATGGCATGCTGCCTTACTGGTCGGATGTGGCCGGTGCGCCGCAGAATTCGATGATCGGCGGCGCCACGTTGTGGGTGCTGCGTGATCGCCCGCGTGACGAATACAAGGGCGTCGCAAAGTTCTTCGCCTTCCTGTCGCAACCGGACATTCAGGCGGCATGGCATCAGAACACGGGCTATCTGCCAAGCACGCGTGCGGCCTATGAGCTGACAAAGTCGCAGGGCTTCTATCAGCGCAATCCCGGCACGGAAAAATCCATCGAGCAGATTACGCTCAAATCGCCGACGGAGAATTCGACGGGCTTGCGACTCGGCTCTTTCACGCTGATCCGCGATGCCATCGAGGATGAGCTGGAAGCGGCGTTCGCGGGCAGGAAGCCGGCACAGCAGGCGCTCGATGCAGCGGTGGAGCGCGGGAATAAATTGCTGCGGCAGTTCGAGCGGGCCAACCCGGCGCAGTAATCGTAGAGCGGATGAGCCGAAGGCGTCATCCGCCGGCCGAGTATGTGTGGCGAAGAACGGCGGATGACGCTGCGCTCATCCGCCCTACAGCTTCACCGCAAATCATACGACAGCGGCAGCGTGAACGACTGGCTCGACATCGCCATCTCGGCGGGGAAGGGCGGAAATGGCTGTGCGCGGCGCACCGTTGCCACGGTCTCGGCATCGAAGGCCGGATTGCCCGACGAGCCGATCGCACGCACCGACAAAACACTGCCGGAACGGCTCAGCGTGAACGCCACCATGGTGCGGACCTTGCCGCTCTGTCCGTTGCGCGCGCCGGACGGATACTGCTTGTAGCGCTGCACATGGGACTGAACGAGCTGATTGTAGCTCACGATGGCGGCGCGCGAGGCGCCGGCCATGGCGGCCGACGTCGTCGGCGCGGTGTTTTCGGCGCGCTGCGGCGCGGTGGTGCGCGGCGCCGGTTTGCTCTCGACCGGCTTCTTCTTCACCTCGGCCTGGATGGGCTTCGGCTTCACCGGGATCGGCTTCGGTGGTTCGGGCGCGACCTTGGCGGGCTCCGGCGGTGGCGGCGTCGGTTCGACCTTCTGCTCCGGCGGGGCTTGAACCTCGGCCTTCTCCATCAGAGGTGTCGGCGGAATCTGTTCTTCGACCTGTTGCTGCGCCTGCGGCTCCGGCAGCGCGGACGGCGCCTCGGCTTCCTGCATCTGCGGACCGGGTGCCACGTCCTGCACCTGCGCTTCCGGCGCGGCCGAGACGGGCGATAGATCGATCATCACGGTGGTTTCGGCAACGCCCGGCGGTGCGTGGTTCTGATAGAACGCGATGCCCGCCGCGATCAGGCCGGCGTGAATGGCGATGATCGCCAGCGCCGAGCCTGTCCAGCGCCAGGCGGCTTTGTCGCCGGGGTGATGGAGAGCGAAGGCGTTCATTGCAGCGCGGCACGTCCGTCGAGGCCGACCAAAGCGATCTTCAGATAGCCGGCATTGCGCAGCATGTTCATCACTTCCATCAGGTCGCCATAGCTGACGGCCTTGTCGGCGCGCACGAAGATGCGTTCGTCCTTGTTGTTCCTGGTCGCCGTGCCAAGCGCCTCGCCCAGTCCCTCGCGCGGCACCACGTCCTCGCCGATACCCAGCGTCATGTCCGGCTTCACGGTGACGAAGACCGGCTTGTCCGGCCGCGGCTGCGGTTCGGCGGTCGATGCGGGCAGATCGACACCCATGTCAACGGTGGCCAGCGGCGCTGCGACCATGAAGATGATCAGCAGCACCAGCATCACGTCGATGAATGGCGTGACATTGATCTCGTGATTGACTTCGAGATCGTCGCCCGCGCCGATACGGCTGCCTAACCTGGAGCCCATCGCTCTTACTCTGCTGCCCGCGCCAGCGGCATGCCGCGGCGGCTATGGTCGCGGCTGATCAGCAGCATGACCTGTGCGGAGGCGTCGCCCAACAGCGCGCGATAGCCGGTGATGCTGCGCACCAGCGCGTTGTAGATCATGACGGCCGGGATCGCGGCGACGAGGCCCAGTGCGGTGGCCAGCAGCGCCTCGGCGATGCCGGGAGCAACGACCGCGAGATTGGTGGTCTTGGTCTCGGCGATGCCGATGAACGCATTCATGATGCCCCAGACCGTGCCGAACAGGCCGATAAAGGGCGAGGTCGAGCCGATAGTGGCGACGATGCCGGTGCCGCGCGCAATGCGCCGCGCCATTGCGCCTTCGACGCGCTCGAGCCGCAACGCAATGCGCTCCTTGAATCCGTCGTCGAAAATGCCGTGCGAAAGCTCGGTCTCGCGCACGGCGGTGTGGATCAGTTGCGCAACGGCATCGCGGGCGTCGGCGCTGTCGCGTTCGACCTGGCGCAGCGAGGTGTCGCTCTCCAGCATTTCGAGCCGGCTATGCGCGAGATCGGTTTCGCGGCGCAATTCGATGGTCTTGGCGAGCCACACCGTCCAGGTCGCCAGCGAGGCGCAAGCGAGGCCGACCATCACGGTTTTCACCACGATGTCGGCATTCTGGAACATGCCCCAGGGCGACAGATTGGCTGGCAGCAGTCCCTCGGCGCCGGCGGCGAAGGCGGGTTTAACGGTGAGCGTGGCGAGTGCTGCGGCGGCGAGAAGGAGCGTGGAGCGGGAGCCGGTCATCGAAGCTGCATTCCGTGGATCGTGGCCAAGTGCAAAGTGCGGCGGACCATATCCCCCGACACCGGCGATGTCGCCACCGTGGCGGCGTGTTGTGATCTAAACTGGAGCGATTCCAAGGTCATGGCGGTTAGAATCGCAAGGTCGTGAACAGTCGCACGCCAAGGCCGGGCTGCAACACCTCGGCCTTCTTGAACGATATGTGGTTGCGGATGCGCTCGTCGAGCAGATTGTCGCCGACCACACCAAAAGTGATGTCGCGCATGCCGCCGTCGATTTTCGTGAAGGTGTGCGTGTAGCTCACTTCGGCCTTCAAAAGATTGTAGCCATTGGTCGGTGTCTCATACTCGGCGATGTCGTTCTGGGTGAAGGCATGCAGCAGGCCGAGCCGTGCATACCATTCCGCACTGCGCCACCAGACGCCGCCGCCGACCCGCATCGGCGCGATGCGCGGTACGCTGCTGCCATCGGCGAAAGTGGCGCGCACCACGTCGAACTGGCCGTCGAGGCCGAACATGCCGTCATGGATGGGGGCAACGTCGAGCTGCGCCATCAATTCAGCGCCGCGGAAGTTCGCATCGCGCTGGCCATAGGCGACCTGCATCAGCGGGCCTGCCGCGCCGCAGCTGGCGAACACATCGGTGCAGAAATTGCCGGTGAGCTGCTTGAAGATGAAGTCGAGATAGCGCGTGTAATAGATGCTGGCCTCGAAACGGAACTGGCCGGCCGTGCGCTTGAGGCCGAGTTCGACAGACTCGGCCGTCTCGATCTTGAGATCGGGATTGCCGATCACGAATGTGCCCGAGGCGCCGTCCGAGCCGCGCGAAAACAGTTCGGGTGCTGCGGGTGCGCGCTGGGTGCGGCTGGCATTGAGCGACACCACCATGTCCCACGGCAGCGATTGCAGCAGGCCGAAGCTAAAGCTCATCGGCGTGAAGTTACGCGTCGCGGATGTTTCGGTGAACGTATCGGGCGGCGGCAGGAAATTGGCAGGGAAGGTTGCGGCCATACCGGAAACCGTGAGGGTTTCGATACGGCCGGCCGCCTGCAGCTTCAGAGTATCGTTCAGTTGCAACTGCTCGAAGGCAAAGCCGCCCACGGCGTCCGTATTGGTCGGTGCGAGCAGGCCGCCCAACACGCCGGCGGTGCCGAGCTTACGATTAGAGGCCTGGATGCCCCAGCTGCCGGTCAGCGCGCCGAATGGCGTTGCGACTGCCGCATGATCGAGCTCGATGCGGCCCTCGATCTCCTTGTTGGTGATGGTGTTTTGCAGGCCATCGACGCCGTCGCCGCCGATGCCGAGCTCCTTGTGCTTGTAGTCGCTGACGCCGACGGCGAAGCGGATCGCGTCGATCTTGTCGTTCGGCGCGCGCCATTCACCCTTGGTCGTCCACTTGGTCTGTTCGAGATCGATGCGCGTGCGGCTCGCGGACTCGGCGATGCCAGGAATGTGGTAGAGGCTGGTAATGTGCTGGAGCGCGGTGCCGATATAGCCGCCATCGAAGATATACGAGCCGCCGATGGCCTGGCCTTCGGATTGCTGGCGCGTATTGGCCTGCACGCCGCCGCCGGGAATGCGGTAGTCGCCGGCGCGGCGGGCGAACGCATCCACATGAATGGCGACATTATTGCCTGACGCATCGATGCTTGCCGCGCCATCGACGCTGCTGTCCACCGATGAGCCGCCACCCTTGATCTTGGCCGCAAAGCCGTTCGGCACTATCGCCTCCGGAATGCGGTTGTTGACGGCATTGACCACGCCGCCGATCGCCTGATTGCCATAGCGCAGCGTGGCCGGGCCGCGGATCACTTCGACTTTGTCGGCGGTGAGAGGATCGACCGGCACCTGATGGTCCTGGCTGAAATCCGAGACGTCCTGGCTGCCGACGCCGTTTTCCTGAATGCGCACGCGATAATCGTCGAGGCCGCGAATATTCGGCCGGCTCGCGCCCGGCGCGAAGGTCGAGGCGGCAATGCCGGGCTGGGTCGCCAGCAGATCGGCGAGGGACGACGAGGTGGCGCGCTGCAGCGCCTCGCCGGAGAGCTGGGTGGTGGATTGGAAGGCGTCAGCCTCCTTCTTTTCGCGCTCTGCGGTGACAGTGATCTCCGACAACGCTTCCTGCGCGCGCACCGCGCCGGCGCTCGCCCCAAGGATGCAGGCCGCTCCGGAAAGCGCCGCCGCCGATACCCAGTTCCCCAAACCCAAGCTGGACCCTCGTCTTTACTGCGAATGCTAATGCGAACTAGTCGCAATAAGGGAGGGGAACGCAGGCATTGTCAAGCGCCAGTCTCGAGCCGGTAGGATGGTTGAGTGGAGGCACGCAGCGCCGGAGCGATAACCCATCACCGCGCCCTTCGAGATCGCAGGATGGGTTTCCGCTGCGCTTAATCCGTCCTGCGGGCTACTGCGGCCCTCTTCGGGAACCTTCGCAGCGGCAACCGGTTAGCCCGGCGTGGGAATTCTCTGTCAGGACCAAATCGACCCGTGCCTGTGGGCGTCGGGTGATCTTCGTTTTGGTGTTGCCGTCTTGCCTTTGAACCGAGGGGCCCCAGTGTCGATGCTTCGGAGCAGGGCGATATGAATAACGCGCCAGCGATAGCGCCGGACGGGCTGCCGGCGCAGGGTGCGCGTGTAATTGAGACCGATATTCCATCGCGCCTCGACAATCTGCACTGGAGCGGTTTTCACACCCGCGTCGTGATTGCGCTTGGCGTCACCTGGATTCTCGACGGGCTTGAAGTCACGCTTGCCGGCGCGTTGTCCGGCGCCCTGAAGGACGACCCCGTCCTCAAATTCTCTAATCTCGATATCGGCATCGCCAGCAGCGCCTATCTCGCTGGCGCCGTGACTGGCGCACTCGGTTTCGGCTGGCTCACCGATCGCATCGGCCGCAAGAAACTGTTCTTCATCACGCTGGCACTTTATCTCTCAGCGGCTGCGGCGACGGCGTTCTCCTGGAGCCTCGCCAGCTACGCGCTGTTTCGGTTTCTCACTGGTGCCGGCATTGGTGGTGAATACACGGCGATCAATTCAACGATTCAGGAACTGGTGCCGGCGCGCTATCGCGGCTGGACCGATCTCGTCATCAATGGCAGCTTCTGGCTTGGCGCGGCGATGGGCGCCGTCTGTGCCATTGTGCTGCTTGATCCCGCCGTGGTGTCGCAAGCCTATGGCTGGCGCATCGCCTATTTCACCGGCGCTGCTATCGGCCTCGTGGTGTTGCTGATGCGCATGTGGATTCCGGAAAGTCCGCGCTGGCTGATGATCCATGGCCAGCCGGAGCGGGCAGAAGAGATCGTGCGCGACATTGAAGCGTCAGCGCATCAAAAGCCCTCACCTGATGTGATCGCCTCCCTGCCGAAGATCAAGCTGACCCAGCGTGATCACACGCCGCTGGCGGAAGTCGCGAAGACGCTGCTGGTGTCCTATCGCCAGCGCTCGATTGTCGGGCTGGTGCTGATGGCGGCGCAGGCATTTTTCTACAATGCGATCTTCTTCACCTATGCGCTGATCCTGACGGATTTCTACGGCATCTCGTCCAGCCATGTCGGCTGGTATCTGCTGCCCTTCGCGGCCGGCAATTTCCTCGGGCCGCTGCTGCTCGGGCGGCTGTTCGATACGATCGGTCGTCGCACCATGATCGCCTTCACTTATGGCATGTCCGGCATCCTGCTCGCCGGCTCCGGCTATCTCTTTTCCATCGGCGTGCTGAGCGCGCAGACGCAGACGATTGCCTGGATGGTGATCTTCTTCTTCGCATCACCCGCTGCCAGTGCTGCTTATCTCACGGTGAGCGAGACCTTTCCCATCGAGGTTCGTGCGCTGGCGATCGCATTGTTTTACGCCATCGGCACCGGTGTCGGTGGCATCGCCGGCCCGGCGTTGTTTGGCGTCCTCATCGATACCGGTTCGCGCAACAGCGTGTTCGCCGGCTATCTCCTTGGTGCTGTCCTGATGATCGCAGCTGCGATCGTCGGCTGGCGCTATGCCATCGCGGCGGAACGCAAGCCGCTTGAATCAGTTGCACGGCCATTGGCCGCGACGGAGTGACATCATGACTTCACCGCAGAAAATCATCGAAATCGCTTTGGATGAAGCGCCGCCCGCTGCATCCGCAATTTTCGACCATGTCGATATCGAATTGCCGCGTCTTTCCGAATGCGCGCTGCTGCTCGATATCGACGGCACATTGCTCGATATGGCACCGACGCCGCGCGAAGTCTGGGTGCCACCGGATCTCGCCACCAATATGGGCAAGCTGCTGCAGCGGACCAATGGCGCCATGGCACTGGTGTCCGGCCGCTCCGTCAACGATATCGATTTGATCTTCGCGCCGCAGCAGTTCCCTGCGGTCGGCGGCCATGGCGCCGAGATGCGGCTTGCGCGTGAGGTGGAATCCGTCTCATCCGGTGCACCACCGATGGACAAGGAATTGAAGCGGCGGCTAGCTGCGATCGCAAAGCTCTCGCCCGGAATCCTGCTGGAGGACAAAGGCTATTCACTCGCGCTGCATTATCGCCTCGCGCCCCATGCGGAGAAGGCGATCTATGATGCGGTGTCGGCGATCCGCGCCGATCTGCCGAATGCGCCGATCGAAGTGCTGCCTGGCAAGTTTGTCTGCGAGATCAAGCCGTCGGGATTCACCAAGGCGACCGGCGTGATCGAGTTGATGACGCATGAACCGTTCAAGGGACGGCGTCCGATTTTCCTCGGTGATGATGTGACCGATGAGAGCGTATTCGCCATCATGCCCGGCATGAATGGATTGGCATTCTCCGTGGGCCGACATGCGCAAGGGGTTGCAGGGCATTTCGCTGAGCCGCGCGACGTGCGTGCGTGGCTCGGACGACTTCTGATCGATGATGCAAAACTCGCGTAAGGGCTTCGTCGCGTCACTATGAAGCGACGGAACTCCACAAAAATGTCCGGTTCCATTCCCACGTGCCCGAATTTGGTTTCATTCGGGTCGAATGATGACCAGGAACCATATTGATGAACGGACGTTTATTCTCGACCAGCCATCAGGAGGGAATCTTGTGAATCTCGTCGTCGTCTCAAACCGTGTCTCCCGCGCTTCGGCCAATGAACCGATGACGGGAGGATTGGCTGCAGCATTGCTGCCCGTGGTTGAGAAGTCCGGCGCGATTTGGGTTGGTTCCTCCGGTCGTTTGCGCGAAGGCGCGCAGAAAGAACCGTTCGCTGAAATTGAAGCCCTGGGTGCGGGCGCGTTGGCGATGCTCGATCTGCCGGCCGCCCATTACGAAGGCTATTATGAAGGCTTCGCCAATTCGGCGCTGTGGCCCGCGCTGCATTCCCGCACCGATCTGATCCGCACCACGCAGGACAATTATCAATCCTATCGCGAAGTGAACTCGTTCTTCGCGCGTGCGCTGTTGAAATTCCGCAAGCCCGACACTGCGTTCTGGATTCAGGATTATCATTTTCTCGCGCTTGGCGCCGAGTTGCGCACGCTTGGTGTGACGCAGCCGCTTGGCTTCTTCCTGCATACGCCATGGCCGACCCGCGATATCTTTGGCGGGGTACCGCATCATCGCGAACTGGTTGAAGCGATGTTGGCTTACGATCTCATCGGCTTCCAGACCGATGGTGATCGCGACAATTTCCTGTCTTATGTCGAAGGCGATCTCGGTCTCGAGGTGTCCGCCGGCACCGTACAGTCACGTTATGGCGCGTCGCGCTGCGCCGTGTTCCCGATCGGCATTGATCCCGCAAAGTTCGCTGCCTTCGCAGCGAAATCGTCGTCGCATCCAGATGTGTCGCGGCTGCGTCGCAGCCTGAATGGCGAGAAGCTCGCAATCGGCGTCGATCGCGTCGATTACTCGAAGGGTCTCGTCAATCGCATCGAAGCATTCGATCGCATGCTGACGGCGAAGCCGCAGCTCAAGCGCTCGGTCTCGCTGCTGCAGATCGCGACTTTGTCGCGCGGCAATATCGAGGCTTATGGCGACCTGCAGAATCAGCTCGCCAAGCTGGTCAGCGATGTGAATGGCCGCCACGGCGAGGTGGACTGGACGCCGATCCGCTATCTCAACAAGGGCTTCAGCCAGACCGTGCTCGCCGGCCTCTACCGCACGGCCCAGGTCGGCGTGGTGACGCCGCTGCATGACGGCATGAATCTGGTCGCCAAGGAATATGTCGCGGCTCAGAACCCGGTCGATCCCGGCGTGCTGGTGCTGTCGAAATTCGCCGGTGCTGCCAATGAGCTCGATACCGCCCTGCTGGTGAATCCGCACGATATCGACGGCATGGCCCGCACCATCGCCACCGCCTTTTCGATGCCGCTGCTCGAGCGCCGGATGCGCTGGGAAGCGATGATGGCCAAGCTGCGCGCCGGCACGATCCAGGAATGGTTCAGCGATTTCGTTGGTGCGTTGCAGGATGCCCATGCACTCAACGACACCGCGCAGAACGACAATATGCCGGGCGCAGCCCCGGTGGTCTGGCCGGTTCATTCGGTCGCTTCGGCGGCGGCCACGTCTCGTCTGCATTGAGATCTGGCTGTTCTGCTGCGATGATTTCGCGGCAGATGCGGCCTGCCAGGTAGCGAAATCCCCATATTTTCCAGATAATTGCGAAAAAGCGCCGATCCGCGCCGGCGCGCGCTTGCAAATCGGTCGTGCAGCCGTCATGAGAGGCGCACTGGGGAGGTGGCCGAGTGGTTGAAGGCGCACGCCTGGAACGCGTGTAAACGGGAAACCGTTTCGAGGGTTCGAATCCCTCTCTCTCCGCCAGTAGCTCCCCTAAAGCCCTGAAATTCAAATTGTTTCTTTCGAAACAAGGCTTTTGCAATCGGTCCGGTGGTACACAAAGGTGGCCACAACATGCGCCGAATTGCGAAGAAGATGCTCTCACCCTGGATAAACCCACGCAGCACCTCCTACTGGTTCCGTCGGCGTATTCCGGCGCGATACCGCAAGTTTGGCATGCCCGCCGAAATCAAGTTCTCGCTCGAAACCGCGATCTGGGAGGAGGCGGTCGCCCTCTGCGCGGAACACAATCTGCGCCTCGAGCGCGAGTGGAAGGTCGGCCTCGTCGGAGAGAAGCCGACGCAGATGTCCTCCCGGCAGATCGCCGGACTCGCTGGCGAGTTCTACCGCGAAACGATCGCGGCGCGCAGCGACGAGCCGGGCAAGGTCGCTGAGGTCGAGGCCGAGCTGAGGGACACCAAACGCCGCCGGTTTCCGCCGCCCGGCATCCCCATGCACGACCGTCATCTTTACGTCGGCTTCAGCGAGGAAGCGCGCGACTTCCTGACGTCGAAAGGCGTCATCCTGGTCGGAGAACGCCTTCAGTTGTTCCTGGAAGCCTATGTCGATGCCAAGACGATCGCGCTCGAGGAGCTCCTTCAAAACGCCGACGGCAAGTACAAGAAGAACCCCGCCGCCGAGGAGTTTCCAGCTTACGATCCGCCTGCGGACCCGAAACATCAGTTTGACAAGCTCTGGCCGGAATACATCGGCCCGAGCGGCCGCGCTCTGGCGGCGTCCACGGTGAAGCGCTGGCTCCCCATCATGGAAGCCCTGATGGCTTTCGCAGGAACGCGCGACATGGCCAAGATTACCCAGAAACACATCCTGGGATGGCGGGACAGTCTGCTAGAAAAGAAGATCACGCCGAAGACCGTGAGGTTCGCTCACATCTCCGCGGCACAGAGCTTCTTCGGGTGGGCCAAGCGGATGACACGCCTCCCGTCCGATCCCTCCGCCGACGTGCATGTCGAGGTCGTTCGCAAGAAGGACGTCAAAATGCGCGGCTTCCGGGATGATGAGGCCGCCAAGATCCTGTCCGCGGCAATGGCGCCGATGAGCGATCTGATGACGGCGGAGAACCGGGCGGCTCGGCGCTGGGTGCCTTGGCTGTGCGCCTATACCGGCGCCCGCATCAACGAGATGACGCAACTCCGGGCGATGGACGTCCACACTTACGACGGCATCTGGTGCGTCCACATTCGTCCGGAAGCGGGCACCGTGAAGACTCTCCGCGCCCGAAGCGTGCCCATCCACCCGCACCTGATCGAGCAGGGCTTCGTGGAATTCGCACAGCAGAAAAAGGGCGAGACCCCGCTGTTCTACGCTATCGAGCGCCAGCGCAAGAAAGACCGCAAAAACCCGACCTACACGTCCGTCGGCAATAAGCTGGCAAACTGGGTGCGGGAGGATCTTAAGATCACTGATCCGACCGTCGCCCCCAACCATGGTTGGCGTCATCGGTTCAAGACCGTAGCCCGCAAGGCAGGTTTGGACGCGGAAAAGCGCGATGCCATCCAGGGCCATGCGCCCCGCACCGAAGGCGAGAACTACGGGGAGGTCCCGCCGGACGTGATGCTGCCGGAGATTCTCAAGCTGCCGCGTTACGAGGTCGAGCCGGGTGAGCGTCTTGATCGGCGCCGGAAGAAGGTGGCGTGATGGCTCCCGCACTCGCCTGCTGCGTTCCGTATGGTGGTCGAACTCGGAGGTCTAATGTCGCCCCTAAGTGAGCCTCTCATCGTTCCCGTCACGATCCCCTGCAGCGTCGAAGTCGTTCCGCGCGGTCATCAAAACCGAAAGGGTCACATCGTCTGGGATAAAGGAGCCATCGCGATCGAGAAGGTGGACGCTGCGGAAGCACCGATCGCCTTCCGCGTGGTGGCGCAAGCTGCAGACCGTCGAGATTACGAAATCAGGCGCTTCCGCGGGCGGCTGTGGTGGCCGCTGTTCGAAGCGGGAGCCCCAATGCGGACCACTTCCTTCGTGGCGAGCGCCTCCAGCACCGACGGCTGCTTTTGAGCTCGCTGAATCTTTCGCCGTCGACATTGGCTGCTCCTCGCGATGCGAATGGATTCGAACTGCCGGGGTTTATCGGAAAGATCGAAGCGGACTCCCGAGCGGAACATTGGGTGCAGGCGAATAGATCCGCAGCGAAGTTGCTAAGCTGCGAAGGCATCATGTACGCCGAGGGCAGGATGCCGGCCTATTTCGCTGTTCGCACAAGTGCGCTGGCGCCCCTGGAATTCAGGGTCGGCCAAATGGAGGTCGGACCTAGCTTCCCGGGAGATCGATGGCATGTCGGTCCGGACAAATCTCGTCGGCAATCTGCCGTCATTCGATCCGGTGTCTGCACGCCGTCAGACCTGCCAGGGCGAGGGCTTTGTCAGCGTGGAATTGCTGTTTCTCCCAAGCGTGTACGCGCCGTGTCCCACCTGCCACGGCTCACGCTACAACGCCAAAACCCTTGAAATCAAGATCCACGAGAAATCGATCGCCGACGTACTGGCCATGACCGTGGACGATGCCTTCGCGATTTTCGTTGAAGACGCGTCACTGCGGCGCTCGCTAAGCGTCATCCGGGCGGTCGGCCTGGGCTATATCCGCCTCGGGCAGTCGGCGACCGAATTGAGTGGAGGCGAATCTCAGCGCATCAAGCTTGCAACGGAGCTGCAGCGGAGCCAGCGGGGCAAGACCCTGTACGTGTTGGACGAGCCAACCACCGGTTTGCATCCGTCCGACGTTGAGAAGCTGATGAAGCAGTTGCAGGGTCTCGTCGATGCCGGCAATACCGTGATCGTGGTCGAGCACGATATGACAGTGATCGCCGAGAGCGATTGGGTCATCGACATGGGTCCCGGCGCGGGAGATGAAGGGGGGCGAGTGGTGGTCGCCGGAGCCCCGGTCCTGGTCGCGAAGAGTGAGCGGAGCCAGACCGCGAGATTCTTGAAAGCCGCGCTGGGGCAATACTAGTGCGGCTAAATTTCGTAATCTGGCCAAGCCGGTTGACAGGCTCTTTCTTGTATCGACGATCGTTCCAAACCGGGCATGAGACGCGGGCCTGAAGGGGCGGGAGCTCAAGATGAAGTTACGAATTCTCGGCATGACGATTTTGGCGGGGATGACCGTAAGCATGAATGATGTTCAGGCTGCGCCGCTTGATCAGTTTCGGTGGAAGAACCGTGTATTAGTCGTTGTCGCTCCGCTTGGAGACCCCGCGGCTGCAGAGCAACGTCGTATCTATCATTCTGCCGTGAAAGGAATGACCGAGCGTGCCATCGTCCTAAGCGAGGCGGCCGACGGCAGCGAGCGATCTCGTCAGATCCGATCGCTGCTCGGGGCCGATGGTAAGAGATTTTAGGTGTTGCTCGTCGGCAAGGATGGCAACACGGCGATATTGTCCGATAAGCCGGTGGGGGCGGATGATCTGTTCGGCAAGGTCGACGCGATGCCTATGAGGCGCGACGAGATCAGACGCGCGCGATAGTCCGATTGATGACATTCAAGATCGGGATCATCTCGGACACACACGGTTTGCTGAGACCGGAGGCGGAACGATGCTTGGCCGGCGTCGATCACATCATCCACGCCGGCGATATCGGAAGTCCGGATATCGTCCCCGCTCTCGACCGCATCGCGCCGGTTAGCGCGATCCGCGGGAATGTGGATACAGGCGCGTGGGCCGATGAGTTCCCTGAGATCAGGACCGTGCGGATCGCCGATCGATCGATCTTCGTCCTGCACGATCACAAGACGCTTGAGCTAGATCCGAACGCGCTCGGCATCGATGTCGTCATTTCCGGGCATTCTCACGTGCCGAAGTTAGAAACGATCGGCGGGGTGCTCTATCTGAACCCGGGCAGCGCGGGACGGCGGCGTTTCAAACTGCCGATCACGCTTGAGACGCTCGAGATCACGCCGAATGGCATGCGGCCCATCATTCACGACCTCGCTAACGCCTGATTTTTGGTTTTGAGAAGGAAGGTCATGACAGTTGCCATGATGCGCAGAGCGGGCGGCCAATCTTTCAACCTTTGGACAGGTCAGCGTCTTCGCGGAGCTCGTCTATCAGCTCGGAAGCCTCGGCTTTCGTCAGCGCCTCAGTCGTCGGATCCGGCTTGTGAGCCTGCTCGCTGAGGGTTTTCAAATAGGAGCCCTGAGCCCCTGTCATCGGATCGGATCCGGAGACCCAGTCTTTCGGATCCTTCTGCGTGTTGTCAGCCATTTTTCAAAACTCCGTTGTGCCACAGCCCAACCTCCATCTTGCAATATCGTTCCTCTTATGTTCTTTGTGCGCGACGGAGGACGGTGATGGAAAAAGACGAACAGCAGGAACTCGTCCGGCTCTGGAACGAGCTGCGGAAAACGCGAGGTCATGCCCGCAAGGGAATCCGCACCCGTATACTTGAGAAGTTTTCGGAGCGAGTCGATGCCGACTTGGCCCCCTGAAGAAATCGAGCAGACAGCCGCCGCCATCGGTCCGCTCTCGGCGTTTTCTCGCTCATGAAGCCGCCCGTTCTACCGGTCTACTATTACCTCGACCGCTTTACCGAGATGCTGTCTCTCGTGGAGGCGACATATGGCTCGATTCTCACAGACGAGCATCGCGCGTTCGTTTCGCGGTTCAATGGCTTCACGCGAGATGCCCAGTGTCTGTTGATCCGGATGATCAACCGGCGTGGTGCGATCTTCAATCGTGGTCACTTCAGATACGAAGAGATTGCCGACGTCGATCGGGCGCTGGCAGATCTGCATGCGAGTGGCCACGCCAGACCACTGCGCGATGCTGATTACGATCGCTTCCTGCGTTGCCTGCCGAAGTCCGAACTGCTGCAAGGGGCGAAGAACGGTGGCTTTCCAGAACCGCGCACCTCGTGGTCAAAGCCGAGGCTCGTTGACTTCTATATGACGAGTGTGCCGTTCGAGACCGCAGTGCGTCATTGCGGAGGAGAGCGGTTCGTCGCGCTGGACGATACGCGACCGGTCGAATTTCTGCTCTACCTGTATTTCGGAAAGACGGAAGACGATCTCAAGAATTTCGCCCTGCGCGATCTCGGAATCCTGCGGATAAACAAAACATCGTCGTTCAGCGCTAGGTTCACGGACGGCGCGGAGGCGAGGGCGTGTTTTCACTATACCCGGCTGCTCGACGGTCTCGCGACGAAGTCGGTAGAGATCTATCGGCAGGCGATCGGCGAGATACTCTGCGGTCCCCCGTGTCCGAGCGATTATGCTGCGGACCTGCGAGGACGCGCTGCCTGCCAAGTCGGCCAGTTTTTCGAGAAATTGGGCGAGCGCGATCTTGCCCGCCAGCTCTACAGTGCCGGCGTATCGGCTGATTGCCGCGAGCGGCTCGTGCGCCTTGCATACGGTGCTGGCGACAAGGCCGAAGCGGAGGAGCTGCTCCGCCGAATGATAGACGATCCGGCGACAGACGAGGAATTTACCTTCGCCAGTGATTTTTACGCGCGCAAATTTGGTGGGCGCAGGACAAGCGCTTGCACCGAGTTGCTGCGCGCGGGAAGCACGATCACGGTCGATGACACCCACCGAGGGAATCCGGAGGCCGGCGTCGCGGGCGTCATGCGACGCCGGGGCTACAAGGTATTTTTCGCCGAAAACACGCTGTGGCAGTCGCTCTTTGGGTTGCTGTTCTGGGACGAGCTTTTCGAATCCGGGCAACTGCACAGCGGATTCGATTGGGTGCCGCAATGTCTGAGAGACAAAAGCTTTTCGCGGCGGTTCGCGGACCAGATCGAGGCGAAGCTCGCCGCCGTGCGGTCGGGGGAAGCGCTGAACGCTCTTCTGAAGACCGTGGCTGCCAGATGGGGACGGCCGAACGGTGTATTCGCGTGGGATCACGTCGATATGGACGCGTTGCGTCTGCTGCTTGCGGGGGCGGACAACGACGGCCTTTCCGCGATCGTCCGGGCCATGTGCGATGATTTCCGCTCGATGCGCGACGGCTTTCCGGATCTCATGCTGGCGAAGGACGGTCGGGTTTCTTTTATCGAAGTTAAGGCGGAAGGCGATGTGATCCGCCGCAACCAACTGACGCGTCTCCGGCAACTCGGCGACGCAGGCATCTCCGCCGAGATCGGCCGCGTCGACTACCGGTTCGATCCGGAGCAGGATTATGTTGTCGTCGATATCGAGACCACCGGTGGTTGGGCATCTTCGGACCGCATCACCGAAATCGGGGCGGTGAAGATCCGAAATCACGAAGTCATTGGCGAGTGGCATTCGCTTCTGAACCCGCAGAAATCGATACCCGCCAAGATCGTGCAGCTCACCGGGATCACAAACGAGATGGTACGTGGCGCCCCATTGTTCGCGGAGGTCGCCGACAGCTTCATGGACTTCATGGGCGACGGAATCTTCGCGGCTCACAATGTCAATTTCGATTACGGCTTCATCAGCCGCGAATTCGAACGCCTCGAACGGCGATTCAGGTTTCCCAAGGTGTGCACTTGTGCGGGCATGCGCAGGCGCTTTCCGGGCCACAAGTCATATAGCTTGGGTAACCTGTGCGTCACCTTCGGGATCGCATTGAAAGATCACCACCGCGCCTTGGCGGATGCACGAGCCGCTGCCCACCTGCTGAATCTGATGAATGCCAAGCGGGAGGAGGCGAGGATCGAGACGGCCTCCAGCGTAGCGGCCTAGCGGCGGCACGTCGACGTCCCAGGCTGGAGCCGAACTCTCGATGGCGCCAGGCCGTTGCGACATGGCGCGACCATCGCTTCCCTTTGTCACTCATTCGATGCGTTCGATCGAGTCCCCGAGGCTGGCCGTCCCGCTTCCGATGACTCGGGCGGTGATGCCACCGCGGCCCCGGACGGCATTGTACCCTCCTGCTCCCAGTGTCTCCTCCATCCGGCTGCATGGAGCGCATTCGCCGGAGGTTTCGAGCACGACTGTGCCGACGCGGAAGCGACGGTCCTTGAGCGCATGCAGATTGAGCCCGGACGTGAGCAGGTTTCGGCGCAGCAGGTCGGGAGCGAGCGAAGGCATGCCTATGAAGGCCGCAATGGCCGCGAGATCCTCTGCAGCGATTAGGGTCACCTGTCGCGGACCGTTATGGGTCGTCCGATACCTGTCCCCCTCGATGCCAACGCCGGCGGTCATGGTGGCGGTGTGCAACGCTTCCAGCGCCACGCGGCGTCCCGGCCGTACGCCGATCCATTCCAGACGGCCCGGTTGCATGGGTGCCGCCAGGAGGCGACCGAGAGGAGATTGAGGAGAAAACATACCGCCGACCAGCCGTTTCGAGGAACTTCGGTTGCACTCTACGTAGAAAATCATGCCCGGCACGCCAGAGGGCAATGCCAAACGGCGTTCCCTCTTTGCGGACAAGGACGTTACAGGTCTCTCATAGGAGGGATGCGGCGGTCCTCGATGGGCACCGCGCAGGTTCGTGGACGCACGAATGAGATCGGAGCGAATGAAGATTGTTGAGTCAATGAATCCAAGCATTCCCGACGCCCAACTGTCACTTAGGCGGCGTGCCACGAGCTCGCCTCGACATACGACGAGCTACGTCGAGCGTGGGCCGGCCGACGGACCGATCATGATTTTTGTGCTCGGCTGGCCAAGCATTTCCCTGATTTGGCAAGCCCAAATGGTGGCGTTGGCCGCCGACGGCTGGCGATGCGTGGCGCTGGGATTTGTGACGAAGAAGCCGTGCAGATAAAGGTCGAAGCCGTCCCGTACGGCGGCGGTATCGCCCTTGGCGACCAGACGGCTGGCGCGCGTGAGGGCGACTGCATCGAGGCCTGTGCGGTCGCCGAGCGCGCGGAGCTCATCCGGCGTCTTGCGCGATGCTGACCAAGGCCGCCGCAGACATGGGATGCCGAGTTCGTGCTGGAGCGGCCCCAGACCTCGCTTGAGGGCGACGATGACGCTGGTGGTGATCCCAGACGAATGCCAGTCCATCCCCATCATCGCGCCAAACGATTGAAACCAGAAGGGATGCGACAGGCGGCGAAGGAATTCGTCCCGGCCGTAATGGTGCACGATTGCTTGTGTCACGACCTCCCCGAGCGACGACATGCGGGTCGCCAGCCACGCCGGCACGCGGCCGCCATGAAGAGGAAGATCAGCGCTGCCGGTTCGTTTCGCCATCGGCGGACAAATATCCGGCTCTGCGCCCTCGCACGCCGCCCCAGCAGCCGCTCGCTCGCCAGCAACCGGCTTCGTCAGCGATGCTTCTTCGCGCGATCCAGGGTGGTGCGCAACTTGTCACGTTGTCTCTCCCAGCGTAGCTGTTCCGCATCCGCCCGCTCGTCGAGCTTCTCGCGTTCCGCCTGTAAGGCGGCTTCTCGGGCGTCGTGATCCTGTTCTGCGACCTCGAATGCTTGTTGCGCTTCGGCGATACGTGCCGATCGTCGTTCCCGCTGCTTCGCCTCAGCTATGTCCGCTCGACGCTGCGCCTGTTCGCGTTCCGCTGCTGCTGGTCGAACGCTGCCGCCGCTTTGCGCGCCGCGGCCCCATCGGGCTTACCGTTTTGCCTTCAGGCCGCCGCGCCGGCTCCTTTCGCTCCCTTGTCCGGGCGGACCCTACGACCAGATCCTTCGGCAGGCCGCTCGTCACCCTGAACGCGCCGTCTGTACCGACAG